>NZ_CP119083.1:0-2400000 GCF_029028125.1 Pseudoduganella chitinolytica | reverse complement strand
TCCGGTGGACAGCACGGTGGTGCTGCTACGGGGCCGGCGCCACGGGCCCGCGGCGGTGTCGGGCGCGTTCCTGGCGGCACGCGACTATGGCGCCGGTGGACGCAATCTCGTGCTGGGAACGGACGGGCAGTGGCGCCGGCGGCATGACGGCGGCGGCGAAGTGCAGGCCGCGTGGACGCTGATGGGATCGGCGACCAGCGCCGTGTTCGACGATGCCGGTGGCCTGCGCGCCGGCCGGCAGGCGCGCGGCGGCTACGCGTGGGGCAAGGTCGACTACATGTCGCCCGACTGGCTCAATATGGCCCAGTTCGAGGCGATCGGCGCCCGCTTCTTCAACGACAACGGCTTCGTGCCGCAAAGCGGCATCGTCAAGGCCGAGGTGCAGATCAACCGGCGCCTGGGGTCGCTGAGCCTCCCGGGCGGCATCGAGACGCATGAAACGGAACTGCACCTGGGCCTGCACGAACAGCGCACGCTGGGCGCGCCAGGCGGTGGCGAAGTGGTGCAGCGCTGGATCCGGCCCGGCTTCTGGCTGTACGGCGCGCGCCAGACCCGCTTCTGGGCCGACCTCGGCTTCGACCACCAGCGTGCGCGGCCGGGTGGCCGGCTGCACCGCGTGCCCGTCGTGTACGCGGGGCTGGAAAGCTCGCCGCTGCCGTGGCTGGTGCGCCTGAACGGCGAGCTGACGCTCGGGCACCAGCTCGACGTCGAGGCCGATGCCGTCGGCCGGGGCGGGACGCTGCAGGCGGAAGTGGGCCTGCGTTTCGCGCTGCCGGCCGGCTGGAGCCTGGAATCGGATCACCGCTGGAACCGCGCGTGGGTGCGCCACCGCTCGCGCCAGGACTTCGTCGATTATGGCTGGCGCTGGGTCGGTACCCTGCACATGAGCGCGCGCGATTCGCTGCGCGCGATCGTGCAGGACACGTCCGCTTTCCGGCTGGCCGGCATTGCCGACGACGGCCCCGATGCAGGCGGCCCCGGCGCCGTGCGCTACGACGTGCTGGAGCCGTGGCGCGAGCGGGCCCGCCACCGTTCGCTGCTGTACCGGCACATGCCGCGCCATGGCCGTTCGCTGTCGCTGGGCGTGACGACGGACGTCAACGGCAGCTTGCCCGGCAGGAGCCATGGCGTGACGGCCAAGCTGCAGTGGGAAAGCTGACGTCAGCGCCCCAGTGCCTGCAGCGCGAGCGCATCGGGCACGGCGGCGCCCGATGCCGTATTGTCGAAGATGCACCAGGACGCGGGCTGTCGCGCCAGCCAGGCCTGCACGTCCGCCAGCTGCTGCGGCTCGTAGCTGGAGTAGTAGATGCGGGGACTGCCGTGCAGGCGCACGTAGGCTGTCGGCGCCGTCGGCACGAACGGTCCCGTGTACGCGACGACAGGATGCGCCAGCACGCGCGTGACGCCCGCTTCGCGCAGCAAGCGCGTGGCACTCTCGTCAAACCAGCTGGCATGGCGCGCCTCGCACGCGATCAGGCAGGTAAAGCGCGCGTGCAGGGCGGCGAAGAGGGCGCTCGCGGCCGCAGGGTCCAGGGCCAGTTTCGGTGGCAGCTGCACGAGGATGCAGCCCAGCTTTTCGCCCAGCGCCCCGGCCTCGCCGGCAAAGCGGGCGAGCGTTTCGTCGGCACCCACCAGGCCCGCCTCGTGCGTGATGGCCTTCGGCAGTTTGACGGCGAAGCGGAAGTGCGCGGGCGTGCTGGCGGCCCACCGTTCATAGGTCTTGGGCTGGTGTGGGCGGTAGAACGACGAGTTGATCTCGACCGCGTTGAACACGGCGGCATAGCGTTCCAGGTGGCTGCCCTCGGCCGGGAAGCGGTCGGCGGCAGCGCGCGGCAGGGTCCAGCCGGCGCAGCCCAGGTAGCGGTCGGGTGAGGGATCGAGTGGCTGTGTCATGACGCCACTCTACGGTAAATGGACCGGCGATGACGTTCCGATAAGCTATCATGCGCATCCATCACGCAAGAACAGGATCGATACCATGACCGACCACACACAAGGGCGCCGCGCGCGCCTGGGCCAGCTCCTCGGGCTGGCCGCACTGGCCGCCGGCCTGGCGGGTTGCGCCGGCCTGGCGGGCCCGCGCGACGTCGACATCCCGCTGGCCAGGCTGCAGCGCGGCCTGGAACAGCGCTTCCCCATCCAGCAGCGCGCGCTGGCCGTGTTCGAGCTGGAACTGGCGCGCCCGCGCCTGTCGCTGCAGCGCGATAACGACCGCGTCGCACTGGAGTCGGATGTGACGGCATCGACGCCGCTGGCGCGCCGCGCCCTGACCGGCACCGTCATGCTGTCCGGCCGCCTGTTGGTCGACAACGTGCGCAATGCCGTGGTGCTGGCCGATACGCGCATCGAACGCTTCGCCATCGACGGCGTCGACGGCGCGCTGCAGGGCCAGCTGACGGCGGCGGGCAACGTCGTCATCGACCGCCTGGTGCGCGACGTGCCCGTGTACACGTTCCGCCCGGAGGACTTGCGCTACGGCGGCGTGCAGTTCATTCCGACGGCGATCCGCACGACGTCGACGGGGCTGTCGGTCCACGTGGAGCCGGTGAAATGAGGCGCGCCGGCTAGCGTCCTGCAAGGTGCTGCCGGTGTATTGTGGAGAACGGGGGGAATCCCTACAATGGCTGCCTGCGCAAGCCCAACACCCGTCTTCCAGCCCTGTCGGAGTTCTTCATGCCTTTCCTCGGTATCGGCCTGCACATCCTGGTCGCCATCTTTTTTGCCGTGCACGCGGTGCGCAGCCGCCAGCAGATGTACTGGTTGATGATCCTGTTCGCCTTCCCGCTGCTGGGCAGCGTGGTGTACTTCTTCGGCATCTACCTGCCCGCTTCGCAGCTGGAGCGGGGCGCGCGAATGGCCGTGGCAGGCGCGGCGCGCGTGCTGGACCCGACGCGCGAGCTGCGCGCCGCGCAGGCGGCGTTCGACTTCACGCCGACGGCGCAGAACCGCATGCGGCTGGCCAGCGCGCAGCTGGATGCGGGCGATGCCGCCGCCGCCGCGCAAACGTTCGAAGCCTGCCTGGAAGGGCCGTTCGCGGGCGACCTGGAGATCCGCCTGGGTGCGGCACGCGCCAACCTGGCCTGCGACCGCCATGTCGCCGCGCTGGCCCACCTGGAAGCCATCCGCCGCGCCGATTCCCAGTTTCGCCCCGAGCAGGCCGGCCTGCTGCTGGCGCAGGCGCTGGCCGGCGCGGGCCAGGCCGATGCGGCACGAACCGAGTTCGAGCACGTCGTTGACCGGTTCGGCAGCTTCGAGGCCAAGGCGGAGTTCGCGATCTGGGCGGCCGGCGCGCGCGAATACCAGCTGGCGCACCGCCTGCAGAACGAACTGCAGTCGACGATGGACCACTGGAACCGCCACACCCACGCGATGAACCTGCCGCTGATCCGCCGCCTGGAAACGGCATTCGCGACGGTGCCGCGCCACTGATCTATTTGACGATCCGGCCGGCGAACAGGCGGCGCCCGGCGATCAGGTTGGCGGCCGGTTTCAACAGGGCCAGCAGCATCCGGTCGGCCATCGCCAGCGGCTTCGACTCCGGCAGGATGCGCGTCACGAGGAAGTTGAAGTGGCGCGACAGCTCCAGGGTCGGCAGGATCGCGCGCACGAGGGCGATGTCGCGTTCCGACATCTTGCGCTCGTCCGCCGTGATGTAGGGCTTGCCGGCCCCGTAGATCAGGCGCTGCATGCGCGGGTACAGGAAGCCTTCCACGAAGCGCGAGCGGCGGATCACGTCGGTCAGCGAGTGCGAGTAGATCTCGTTGACGACGAACAGGGCGCCCGGCTTCGCCACGCGGCGGATCTCGTGCATCGCGGCGGGAATGTCGACGTGGTGCAGGATATCGCGCGCGACAACGCAATCGAAGGTATCGTCCCCATACGCCAGCCGCTCGGCCGGCATCTCGTCGAATGCGATCGCCAGGCCCTCGCGTTCGGCCAGGCGGCGCGCGATCGCCAGCGAGTCGGGCGACAGGTCGAACGCATGCACGCGCGCGCCCAGCCGCGCGATGCGCAGGGCATCCTCGCCGAAGCCGCAGCCGACCACCAGCACGGCCTTGCCGCGCAGGTCGATGCGGGTCAGGTAGGCATACATCTGCCAGTACGCATTCCACCAGCGCCGGGCGGGGCGGTCCAGCACGTCGAACGAGAACGGCTTCTGCACCATGTCTTCGTGTTCGCGGGCATGCTGGCGGTGGTAATCCAGCTCGTTGCGCTGGCGCTCGGTCAACGGCACTGCGGTCTCGTCGTGCATGGCGGATCCGATCCGGTAGGGAGGCAGTTAGGGGAAACAACTCGGGAAGCGGTCAGGGAAAGCAGTCAGGCTGGAAACAGCTTATGCCGGGCTTGCCTCCTAAGCAAGCTTTGCGTGGCCGGGGCCTGATTCTGCTAAGGTTGCGTGTGCCGCGGCACCACAGCCGCGCGGGAGACCGCCATGACCGAGAACCGCCTGGCCCGCCACTTGCGCGCGGGCGCCTACAACAATGCCTGGGCCAACCACCGCCTGCTGCGCGCCTGCAGCGAGCTCGACCAGGAAGCCTTTGCCGCGACCGACCGCACCAGTTTCTTCCCTGGCATCGGCCTTACCCTGAACCACCTCGTCACGGCCCAGCAGTTCTACGTGGACGCGCTGTGGCGCCAGGCGCGCGGCCAGCCGCCGCATCCCGACTACCGCGCGGCGTTCTTCGCCGTACCGGCGCCGTACGCCACGTGCGCGGCGCTATGGCAGGCGCAACGGGACAGCGATGCGCAGCTGATCGCGTATTGCGACACGCTGACGGATGCCGTGCTGGACGAGGAGGTGACGATCCTGCGCCCCGACCAGGTCCAGCGCGACACGCGCGAACGCCTGCTGGTGCACCTGCTGCAGCACCAGGTGCACCACCGGGGCCAGGTGCATGCGATGCTGGCGGGGACGGACGTGGCGCCGCCGCAGCTGGACGAGTTCTATGCCAGCGGCGAGGCGCCGCTGCGGGCGCAGGATTTCGCGGAGCTCGGGTGGACCGAAGAACAGGTGTGGCAGGGCCTCAGGTGACGGGTGAACCGTCCAGCGCGTGGCGCGTGATGGCGCCGTCGTCGCCGATGGCGATCCAGCCGCCCCGTGGCGGGGTGCGTTCCGGCTCCCAGTCCGGCAGCACGTAGCGCAGCCGGCCATCCACCTCGTGCAGGGCAGGGCGGTGCGTATGGCCGTGGATCATGATGCTGGTGCCGGTCTCGTCGAACACGGCGGCGATCGCCTGCGGCGTGACGTCCATGATCTCGTAGGCTTTACCGGCCTGGTCCTTGCGGCTGTTGTCGCGCAGCCCGGCGATGATCTCTTTGCGCTTCGCCAGCGGCATGGCCAGGAACTGCTGCTGCCAGGCCGGTTGCCGTACCTGGGCGCGGAAGGCCATGTAGTTGACGTCGTCGGTGCACTGGGCGTCGCCGTGCACCAGCACGATGCGGCGGCCATGGTCTTCGATGACCCACGTCTCGGGCAGCAGGGTCAGGCCGGCCGCTTGCGCGAACGCTGCCCCGACCAGGAAGTCGCGGTTGCCGGCGATCCAGAACAGTTCGACGCCACGGTCGGCCAGCGCGCGCAGCGCGGCCACGACCTGGCGGTGGAAGGGCGTGTCGAGGTCGTCGTCACCGGCCCAGTATTCGAACAGGTCGCCCAGCAGGTACAACTGCCGGGCGGCCACGGCCCGCTCGTCGACGAAGCGCAGGAACGCTGCCGTCAGGGCGGGCCGGTCTTCCTGCAGGTGCAGGTCGGAGATGAACAGCTTCAAGCGAATCGCTTCGGCAAATTACGCCGCTTCGATCTTTTCGATGATCACGTCTTCCACCGGCACGTCGGCGAACATGCCGCTGCGGGTGGTCTTGACCTTGCGGATCTCGTCGACGACTTCGGTGCCTTCGGTGACTTTGCCGAACACGGCGTAGCCCCAGCCGTCCTGGCCCGGGTAGTCGAGGAAGCTGTTGTTCTTGACGTTGATGAAGAACTGGGCGGAAGCGGAGTGCGGTGCCGACGTGCGGGCCATGGCCAGCGTGTACGGTTCGTTCTTCAGGCCGTTCTTGGCTTCGTTTTCCACGGTCTGGTCAGCCGGCTTTTGTTTCATGCCCGGCTCGAAACCGCCGCCCTGGATCATGAACCCGTCGATGACGCGGTGGAAGATGGTGTTGTCGTAGTGACCGGCTTTGACGTAGTTCAGGAAGTTCTCGACGGTCTTCGGCGCTTTCTCGGCGTCCAGCTCGGCAACGATCGTGCCCTTGTTGGTGGTGATGGTGATGGTAGTCATGGTTTTCCTGTGGGTCTTGGTTGGATCAGGGGCCCGCGATAATACAGCAGACGATGGCAAAAGACTATTTTACTGCGCGGCGGCCGGCTGCGCGGGTTCGGCCGGCACTTCCGGCGCGGGCGCGTCCTGCTTCGGCACCTGGATAGGCGTCTTCAGGATCGTCGCCGACTTGACGACGATCGGCGTCACGGGCACGTTCTGGAAGATGGGCGACTTGTCGTCCACCAGCACGCCCTTGATCTTGTCGACCACTTCCTGGCCTTTGACGACCTTGCCGAACACGGTGTAGCCGACGCCGTCGAAGTTGGGGTAATCCAGTCCCTCGTTGTTGGCCACGTTGATGAAGAACTGCGAGGTGGCCGAGTTCGGGTTGTCCATGCGTGCCATCGCGAGCGAGTACGGCTCGTTCCTCAGGCCGTTCTTCGATTCGCTGGGAATGGGCGGGCGGGTCGGCTTCGACTTCAGGTCCTTCGTATAGCCGCCGCCCTGGATCATGAAGCCGTCGATCACGCGGTGGAAGATGGTGTCCTTGTAGAACCCGCTTTTGACGTAGGCGAGGAAGTTGGCCACCGTCTTCGGCGCCTTTTCCTGGTTCAGCTCCAGGACGATTTCGCCCGCCGTCGTCTTCAGCGACACCTGCGGATTGGCCGCCTGGACCGCGCCGGCCAGCAGCAGGGCGATGGCGCCGGCAATGACGGAGAAAGATTTAGCACGCATGTTCTTTTACTTTCCTGAAGGTTGTAGTTTAGGCCAGCGGCATTTTATCAATGCTATACTTGGCGACGGCTTCCATTCTAGACCTTCTGGAATGGAAACAAGAGCAAGACCAAAACGATGAGAAGAGGTCCGTCCATCCCTGGGAGGGTGCCGGGCACTGGCGTCAGGCAGGCGCGGCATCCGTATGCCGGCGCCCGGTCGGCGCTGGTGGGCCGGAACACGGCGGATCACAGCACAATAAGAGTCCGATGAGCAATTTGAAGATCTATAACACGCTGGCGCGCGAGAAGCAGGCATTCGTACCGATCGAACCGGGCAAGGTCCGCATGTATGTGTGCGGCATGACGGTGTACGACTACTGCCACGTGGGCCACGGCCGCATGATGATGGCGTTCGACGTCATCTACCGCTGGCTGAAGGCATCGGGCTACGACGTGCGCTACGTGCGCAACGTGACCGATATCGACGACAAGATCATCCGTCGCGCCGTCGAGAACAACGAGTCGATCTACGCGCTGACGTCGCGCTTCGAACGCTACATGGACGAGGACACGGCCGCGCTGGGCATCCTGCCGCCGACCGACGTGCCGCATGCCACCGAATACGTGCCGCAGATGCTGTCGATCATCGAGCAGCTGGAAGCGAAGGGCCTGGCCTACCAGGGCGAGGACGGCGACGTCAACTACGCCGTGCGCGGCTTTGAAGGCTACGGCAAGCTGTCCGGCAAGTCGCTGGACGACCTGCGCGCCGGCGAGCGCGTCGATGTCAACACGGGCAAGCGCGACCCGCTCGACTTCGTGCTGTGGAAAGCCTCGAAGGAATCCGAGCCCGCGGAAGTCAAATGGGATTCGAAGTGGGGCCAGGGCCGGCCGGGCTGGCACATCGAGTGCTCCGCCATGTGCCTGGGCACGCTGGGCGAGCAGTTCGACATCCACGGCGGCGGCGCCGACCTGCAGTTCCCGCACCACGAGAACGAGATCGCCCAGTCCGAGGGCGCGTTCGGCCACCCGATGGCCAACTACTGGCTGCACAACGGCTTCATCCGCGTCGACAACGAGAAGATGTCCAAATCGCTGGGCAACTTCTTCACGATCCGCGACGTGCTGCAGAAGTTCGATGCCGAAGTCGTGCGCTTCTTCATCCTGCGCGCGCACTACCGCAGCCCGCTGAACTACTCGGATGCGCACCTGGAAGACGCGCGCGGCGCGCTCACGCGCCTGTACACGGCGCTCGATGGCGTCGAGGGCGACGGCCAGCCGCTGGACTGGAACGAGGACAACGCGAAGAAGTTCGCCGAAGCGATGGACGACGATTTCAATACGCCGATCGCCGTCTCCGTGCTGTTCGACCTGGCCTCCGAAGTCAATAAATCGAAGTCGCCCGTGGCGGTGCGCCAGCTGAAGGGCCTGGCCGGCGTCATCGGCCTCCTGGAACGCAGCCCGCAGGAATTCCTGCAGGCCGGCGTGGTGGATGCCATCGGCGAGGCGATCGTCCTGGAAGCCATCGCCGCGCGTGCCGCGGCCAAGAAGGCGCGCGACTTCGCCCAGTCCGACAAGATTCGCGCCGACCTGCTGGCGCAAGGCATCGTCCTCGAGGACAAGCCGGACGGCACGACGAACTGGCGCCGCGCATAATGGTGCTGCAGTCCAGGGACAAGACGGATGCCGGCGGCCGGCAGATGGCGGTGCCGCCCTATTGGGAGGAGGCCAAGGCCGAACTGATGCGGCGCGACCGCATCATGAACAAGCTGATTCCCCAGTTCGGCGACCTGCACCTGGTCGGGCACGACGACCCGTTCACGACCCTGGCCCGTTCGATCGTCAACCAGCAGGTGACGCCCAAGGCCGCCAACGCGGCCTGGCAGAAGCTGCTGGACGCCTGCCCGAAATTCACGCCGGCCCTCGTCATCAAGGCGGGCGCCGCGCAGCTGGCCGCCTGCGGCCTGTCCAAGCGCAAGACGGAGTACATCCTCGACCTGGCCGACAACTTCAAGGCCAAGAAGGTGCACGCCGGCGAGTGGCACCAGATGGAAGACGAGGCCGTCATCGCGGAACTCGTGCAGATCCGCGGCATCACGCGCTGGACGGCCGAGATGTTCCTGATCTTTAACCTGCTGCGGCCGAACGTGCTGCCGCTGGACGACCCGCGCCTGATCGCGGGCATCAGCCATAACTATTTCTCCGGCGAGCCCGTCTCGCGCAGCGATGCACGCGAGGTGGCGGCCAACTGGGAGCCGTTCCGCACGGTCGCCACGTGGTACCTGTGGCGCAGCCTCGACCCGGTGCCGCCGCCGTGATGCGCGCCCTCATGCGCGCAGTGATCGCGCAGTGAGCGCGCAGTGATCAATACCTTAGTCCGGTAAAATAATCAAACGAACCCACGCAGCCTGGCCCAGTGCCGCAGCACGGGGATTCCTACTCTCGGAGGACCAATGACCAAAACTACTTTCCTCAATTTTGAACAGCCGATCGCGGAACTGGATTCCAAAATTGAAGAGCTGCGTTTCGTCCAGGACGATTCCGCCGTCGACATCTCGGAAGAGATCGACCGCCTGGCCAAGAAGAGCCAGCAACTGACGAAGGACATCTACGCCAAGCTGACGCCATGGCAGGTCGCGCAGATCGCGCGCCACCCGCAGCGGCCGTACACGATGGACTACGTCAACGAGATCTTCACCGACTTCCACGAGCTGCATGGCGACCGCACCTATGCGGACGACCAGTCAATCGTCGGCGGCCTGGCCCGTTTCAACGGCCAGCCCTGCATGGTCATCGGCCACCAGAAGGGCCGCGACACGAAGGAGCGCGCGATGCGCAACTTCGGCATGCCGAAGCCGGAAGGCTACCGCAAGGCCATGCGCCTGATGAAGGTGGCCGAGAAGTTCAACCTGCCGATCTTCACGTTCGTCGATACGCCCGGCGCATTCCCCGGCATCGACGCGGAAGAGCGCGGCCAGTCCGAAGCCATCGGCCACAACCTGTACGTGATGGCCGAACTGAAGGTACCGCTGATCGCCACCATCATCGGCGAAGGCGGCTCCGGCGGCGCGCTGGCGATCGCCGTGGGCGACGCCGTGCTGATGCTGCAGTACGCCACGTACTCCGTGATCTCGCCGGAAGGCTGTGCGTCGATCCTGTGGAAGACATCCGAGCGCGCCGCCGAGGCGGCCGAGGCGCTGGGCCTGACGGCGCACCGCCTGAAGGCGATGGGCCTGATCGACAAGATCGTCACCGAACCGCTGGGTGGCGCCCACCGCGATCCGAAGGAGATGGCGCGCCTGCTCAAGCGCGCGCTGGCCGACTCGCTGCGCCAGTTCCAGGGCATGAAGACGAAGGAGCTGCTGGATAACCGCCACAAGAAGCTGCTCAGCTACGGCAAGTTCAAGGAAACCACGCCGCAGGAATAATCCGCCACCGGCAGCAACCCCTGGGGACAGGCACCTGCCTGCGAGCGCTGGCGCTCGCAGGCAGGTGCCTGTCCCCGGTTCTTTTCAGGCTCACGTATGAAGTCCTCGCTCCACACCATTTTCGCCGGCGCCATCGCCGCGCTTCCGGCCGCCGGGCCACTCGCTGTCGCTTACAGCGGCGGCCTCGATTCCACCGTCCTGCTGCACCTGGCGCACGCCTTGCAACGGCCGCTGTATGCGTTCCACATCCATCACGGACTTAGTCCCAACGCCGATGCGTGGGAAGCCCATTGCGCGGCCGAGTGCGCGCGCCTGGGCGTCTCGTTCGTCGCCCGCCGCGTCAGCGTGGCCGCCGGCAAGGACGGCACGGAAGCGTCCGCACGCAAGGCCCGCTATGCCGCGCTGGGGGAGCTGTGCCGCGAACATGGCGTGGCGACCTTGCTGACGGCCCACCACCTGGACGACCAGGCCGAGACCATCCTGCTGCAACTGGCGCGCGGGGCCGGGCCGGCGGGGTTGTCCGGCATGGATGCCTGCAGCACGGCGCCCGCGCTGCTCGGCAGCGGCGAGGTGATGCTGGCACGCCCGCTGCTTCAGGCGTCGCGCCAGCAGCTGGCAGGGCACGTGCGCGAGCATGGCCTGGTCCATATCGACGACGAATCGAACGACGACACCCGCCATGCCCGCAACGCGCTGCGCCACACCGTGATGCCGGCGCTGGCGGCGGCGTTCCCCGGCTACCAGCAGCGCTTCGCGCGCAGTGCGGCGCACGCGCAATCGGCCCAGCGCTTGCTGACACAGCTGGCCCGGCAGGACCTGCAGGCGTGCGAGCGCGATGGCGGCCTCGACGTCGAGGCCCTGCGCGCACTCGACGAAGACCGCCGCAACAACCTGCTGCGCCACTGGTTCGGGGTATGCGGCATCCGCATTCCATCGGCGAGCTGGCTGGCCGAGATGACGGCGCAACTGCTCGAAGCCCGCGAGGACGCCAACCTGCTGGTGACGCACCCGGACCGTGAAGTGCGGCGCTACCGTGGCCGCCTGTACCTGGCACCGAAGCAGCGCGCCCTGGCGGGCACGCGCGAGGACATCTTCGAAGAGGCCCCGTTCCAGCATTTCCGTTGGCAGGGCGAGGTGTCGATCGCATTTCCCGACTATGGCGGCACCTTGCATTTCGACCGGGCGGAGCAGGGCTGCGCGCCCGAATGGCTGCAGGAACAGCTGCTGACGATCTCGTTCCGCCGTGGCGGCGAACGCTTGAAACCGGCGCACAATCGGCCCACGCGCGGCCTGAAGCAGCACTACCAGGCGCTCGACATCCCGGCCTGGGACCGCACGCGCTTGCCGGTGGTCGGGATCCCCGGGCAGTTGCTGTATGCGGCGGGTGTCGGCATGGACTGCCACAAGATTGTGCAGGGCCGCAATGATTGCGTGATAATGCGTTGGGTGGCGGAATAATCTTTGGCGGCGCGGCCGTTTTTCGCATGAGCTTATGTCTGAACTGTATGAGGCTGTTAACCTTTTGACTTGTCCTTTTGCAGCGCAGCATGTAGAGTTAGGGACTCCCTTACTTCAACCGAGTGGAAAACGCAAGTTATGGCTTTAATCGTTCACAAATACGGCGGTACGTCGATGGGCTCGACGGACCGTATCAAGAACGTCGCGCGCCGGGTCGCCAAATGGCACGACGCGGGGCACCAGATCGTCGTGGTACCGTCCGCGATGTCCGGCGAGACGAACCGCCTGATCGCGCTGGCCAAGGAAATCCAGAATCCGCCCGACCCGCGCGAGCTGGACATGATCGCCTCCACGGGCGAGCAGGTTTCCGTCGGCCTGCTGTCGATGGCGCTGCAGGCAATCGGCAAGGACGCCGTGTCCTACGCCGGCTGGCAGGTGGGCATTAAAACCGACTCCGCGTTTACCAAGGCCCGCATCCAGTCGATCGACGACGCGCGCGTGCGCAAGGATCTCGAAGCCGGCAAGATTGTCGTCATCACGGGCTTCCAGGGCGTCGACGAGAACGACAACATCGCCACGCTGGGCCGCGGCGGTTCCGACACGTCGGCCGTGGCGATCGCCGCCGCGCTGAAGGCGGACGAATGCCTGATCTACACCGACGTGGATGGCGTCTACACGACCGACCCGCGCGTGGTCTCGGAAGCGCGCCGCCTGAAGGCGATCACGTTCGAGGAGATGCTGGAACTGGCATCGCTGGGATCGAAAGTCCTGCAGACCCGCTCGGTGGAATTCGCCGGCAACTACCGCGTGCCGACGCGCGTGCTGTCGTCGCTGACCGACCCCCTGATGGACCTGGCCGAGGAAGCCAGCTCGGGAACCCTGATTTCGTTTGAGGAAGACACCAATATGGAACAAGCAGTCATCTCCGGCATCGCCTTCAACCGCGACGAAGCCAAAATCTCCGTCATGGGCGTGGCCGACCGTCCGGGCGTGGCGTACCACATCCTCGGCCCGGTCGCGGAAGCGAACATCGAAGTGGACATGATCATCCAGAACCAGTCGGTGGAAGGCAAGACCGACTTCACGTTCACGGTCTCGCGCAACGACTACAACAAGGCCCTGGAAGCGCTCAACGCGCAGAAGGAAGAAATCGGCTTCGCCACGCTGATCGGCGACGCCAAGGTCTCGAAGATCTCGGTCGTCGGCGTGGGCATGCGCAGCCACGTGGGCGTGGCCTCCGACATGTTCCGCACGCTGGCGGAAGAGGGCATCAACATCATGATGATCTCGACGTCGGAGATCAAGATTTCCGTCCTGATCGACGAGAAGTACATGGAACTGGCCGTACGCGCGCTGCACAAGGCGTTCGAACTGGAAAAAGAGTAAATATTTCAGAAAAAACCGCCCGATTTCCTTGACCAAAGTGGTCCTGGCAATTACTATGGCGGTCGTCTGATGTGACGCAGAAATGCAGAGCGAAAGACGATAGTTGAGCGATCGACTAGGAGACGTGGCCGAGTGGCCGAAGGCACTTCCCTGCTAAGGAAGCATACGGGCAAAACCTGTATCGTGGGTTCGAATCCCACCGTCTCCGCCAGAACAAATAAAAAAGCCTCCCCTGCGGAGGCTTTTTTATTTGTCTGGACGGCAGGCGGTGGATTCGAGGACCCTGCGCCTACCGGCGCGGGGGCTCTGGCGAATCGCCCATCTGCTGGCGCTACGCGGCGGCGTCGCGCGCGGAGGGCGCGCGACGTAACCCGCTTCACCGCGCGAGACGAGCGCGCAAGCGCGAGGCTCTCGCAACGCGCGCAGCGCCCGCACGCGGCCTCGCAAGGTGCGGCCCCCTCCGCACGCTGCACCGCGGGCATAGCGGCCAAGTTCGAGAAACAGGAATACACCGACGGTGGACCTAAGTAGTCTGCCGGCAAACACCAGGAGCACAAAACAATGCGTAGCAAATCCACGAAATTGTCAGTCGCAGGAAACACTGTTCAAGTTGTTGCCGCCTATCGTGCTGTGGCTAACAGGTGAGGGAATCGGCTATCCGCTATGGGACCGTGAGGTCATTCAAAGCGGGAGCCCGGATGTGTTAGCGGCGATGCTCATTACGATAGTCGTGTTGGCAAGATTCGCCGCAGGGATCTGGTTGATATTGGCGGTTATTTTGCTTCGGCAGGGACCTCATGAAAGAACGCCGATGTGGATGAAGTGTCCCAGGTGAGCGGTCGGGACAGGATCGCAACTCAAGAGGAGATCGGCGCAGTGGGCCGTCAGGCATTCTGTATAGTCCCTGGCATTGCGCGATTTCGCAAAAGCTGGAAGACACTACGGTATGCCTGCAGCTGGCGGCAAATCGGTGCGTCATCATGCTCGGCGAGCACATCATATAGCGATCGCTCAACTATCAAATTAGTGCCGCACACAGAATTTCCGACAGGCCCACAGGGTCGTGCAAGGTAGCAATGCTCTTCTGTGTGCAGCTTCTTCGCGCGAGCGCGAGCGAAATCAGGGGCTCACGCATGAAACCCCAGACCCATGTATCTGAATCGCCCCGGGTTTTTGTAGAGGTCCCATTGTTTGAGAGAATGGAGCCATGAAGAAGCAACTCAAATACTCCCCTGAAGTCATCGAGCGCGCCGTGCGCGTGGTTGGCGAAGCGGCCAGCGAGTACAGCTCACAGTGGGCAGCGATCGAATCGATAGCGGCCAAGGCCGGCTGCACACCAGAAACGCTGCGCCGCTGGGTGCGGCAGCAGGAGCGCGACACCGGCCAGCGCCCAGGCCCGAGCAGCGCTGAAGAAGAGCGCATCAAGGCACTGGAGCGAGAAAACCGTGAGCTGCGCAAGACAAACGAGATCCTGCGTCTGGCGAGTGCATTTTTCGCCCAGGCGGAGCTCGACCGCCGCTTCAAGCCTTGAGGGTATTCATCGATCAGTACCGCCACACATACGGCGTCCAGTCGATCTGTCAGGTAATGCAGATTGCGCCGTCCGGCTACTGGCATGCGCGGCACAACAACGTAATCCGGCCTTGCGCTGCGCACGAGCCCGGCGTGATGACGTGTTGAGTACCGAGATCGAACGGGTATGGCAGGCAAATCTGCAGGTCTACGGAGCTGACAAAGTCTGGCGCCAACTGCGCCGTGAGGGAACCGATGTGGCCCGCCGCACACTGGAGCGCTTGATGCGCAAGGCCGGCCTGCGCGGCGTCATGCGCGGCAAGGTTGCATGCACAACGGTTGCCGATACCAAAGCGCCGCGACGTGGCAGGGCTTCGTCTACGTCGCCTGAGTCATCGACGTCTTCGCCCGACGCATCGTCGGCTGGCGAGCGAATAGCTCGATGCGTACTGACTTCGTGCTCGACGCCCTGGAACAGGCGCTGTACGACCGTCAGTCAGAGCGCAATGATGCCCTGGTCCATCACAGCGACAGGGGATCTCAATACGTCAGCGTTCGGTACAGCGAACGTCTCGCAGAGGCCGGCGTAGAGCCGTCTGTGGGCAGTAAGGACGACAGTTTCGATAACGCCCTGGCTGAGACGATCAACGGTTTGTACAAGGCGGAACTGATCCATCGTCGTGCCCCCTGGAAGACGCACGAGGCCGTCAAACTGGCAACCTTTGAATGGGTAGCCTGGTTCAACCATCATCGTCTGCTCGAACCACTGGGCTATATACCGCCGGCAGAAGCTGAGGCAAACTATTATGCGCAACTGAGCAGTCAAGCCACTCCGGCCTGACTCACACCAACCGGCCTCCACGAAAGCCGGGCCGATTCAGGACGGCGACACATGGGCACTGGAGAATGCCATCGAAAAACTGGAAGAGGAAGCGCGCAAGGCTTCTTCAGCCTACCCCTCGGAAAAGGCCCAGCAGCACCTGTAGCCCGCCACGAGCGGGCAGCGGCATTGAGAGGGGCGGCGCGGTGCTGGCCCAGCGAACGAATGCGACACATGAATACGAACGAACAGCAGTGCGTTGGTTCCATCCGTCTGGTGTACGCGGACACGACGAGCAACCGGGCCATCACGCTGGGGCGCCGCCGGCTTCATCAGCCGCCAGGAGGATGATGCGGCGCGGGAGAATATTCCAGCGTATGCTGGTGCAATCAACCTAGTCGCGGATCGTCTGGACACCAACGGCGACCTCATTGACAAAGCCGGTGTTCATTCAACGTGCGAGGTGCTGATGGGTGCTCGGATCGACCAACTTATCGCTGCTAGCCGCCCTGAGCTGGCCAGTTCGTAACTGGAACAGGATTCGCGAATGGCGGCGTGGACCTATTTGCTAGTGTGTGCAGAGGGCTTGACCTACCTTGGGGCAACGACAAACCTGAAGCGTAGGCTTCATGCTCACTGGGGTACCCTGACTTTTTCGGACACTCCTGTTTGGTAGACTTCACCAACTGGAGAAACTTATGGCACGCTCAAAATCATACACCCCGGAGCTTCGTGAAGAAGCGGTAAAACTGGTCCTGACACAGGGTCTGACGCTGGAGGACGCGGCGTTACGGCTCATGATTCCCAAGGGAACCTTGGCCAATTGGGTAGCTGCAGCGAGGGGTGGCACCTCATCCAAAGTGGCTCCCGGCAGCCGCTCCGTGCCCGAACTTGAGGCCGAAGTTACCAAGCTGCGCAAGGAGCTTGCTGAGGCCCGCATGGAGCGCGATATCGTAAAAAAGGCGGCAGCGTACTTTGCGCGGGAGTCGCTGCCAAGTACGCGGTCATGAAGACATTGCGACTCGAATATTCACTAAGCGCGCTCTGCCGCGTCTTCGACGTGTCGCGCAGCGGGTTCTATGCTTGGACTCACGGGCAGCCGTCGAAACGTGCGCAGGAGGACGCGCGCCTGAAGGTCGCCATCGAGGCGGTTCATACGCAGAGCCGGCAGACATATGGGCCACTTCGGATGCAGCCGGAACTGGCCGCACAAGGCTTTCCTGCTGGCCGTGACCGCATCGTCCGGCTACGACGTGAGCTTGCCCTGCGCTGTAAGCAGAAGCGAAAATTCAAGGCCACCACCAACTCGAACCATGAGCTGCCGGTGGCCGAGAATCTGTTGAATCAGACCTTCGCACCAACCCGCCCGAACGAAGCCTGGGTAACCGACATCACGTATGTCGCCACAGGCGAAGGCTGGCTCTACCTGGCCGGCATCAAAGACGTCTTTACATGCGAACTGGTGGGCTATTCGATGGGTGCGCGCATGACGCAAACGCTGACCGCACAGGCCCTTTGGAAAGCCGTGCGCAACAAGCGCCCGGCGCCGGGATTGATTCACCACTCCGACCGTGGGAGCCAGTATTGCGCTCACGACTATCAAAAGCTCGTCAAGCAGTTTGGCATGCAACCGTCCATGTCGCGCAGGGGGAACTATAGTGGATCCACGATTTGAGACGGTGGTTTAAGCTGTTGTCCGCGAAAGGATGACAGACTATGAGTGAAGGTAAAAAACGCAGGGTGCACAGCGCCGACTTCAAGAGCAAGGTGGGCTTAGAGGCAGTGCGCGGAGTGAAGACGGTGACGGAAATCGCACAGGAATTCGGCGTGCATCCCGTGCTGGTCGGGCAGTGGAAAAAGGAGATTCTGGAGAACGCTGGGGCGCTGTTCGATACCAAGCGTGGCCCGAAGCCGGTCGATGAAACGAGCCCGGAGGATAAGCTGTACAGCGAGATCGGCCGGCTCAAGATGGAAGTGGATTGGCTTAAAAAAAAGCTGGGGGAATGAGCCGCGAAGAGCGCCTGGGCTGGATCGAACCGGAGCACGCCGAGATGCCGATAACGCGCCAGTGCGAACTTGCCGATGTACCACGCGCGACGGTATACCGGCGGCTGGAAGCGGCATCGCGACAGCGGTGCGAGGACGAAAAAGATCTGAAGCTGCGCGCGCTGATCGACGAGGAATATACCAGCAGACCGTTCTACGGCAGCCGGCGCATGGTAGTGTTTCTGCGTGAGCGCGGCCATGTGGTGAACCGCAAGCGTGTGCAGCGGCTGATGCGGGAAATGGGCTTGGCAGGCATGGCGCCGGGGCCGGCGACGAGCAAGCCGCATCCGCAGCACAAGGTGTATCCCTACCTGCTGCGCGGTGTGGCGGTAACGCGCCCTAACCAGGTGTGGTCTACAGACGTGACCTATATCCGGCTCGCGCGTGGCTTTGCCTATCTGGTGGCGATTATCGACTGGTACTCGCGGCGCGTGCTGGCCTGGCGAATCAGCAACAGCATGGATGCGTCGTTCTGCGTGGACTGCCTGGAGGAAGCGCTGCGTGTGCACGGCAAGCCCGACGTGTTCAACAGCGACCAGGGATCGCAGTTTACGAGCACGGCATTCAGCGGCGTGCTCAAACGTGAAGGCGTAGCCATCAGCATGGACGGACGCGGTCGAGCGTTGGACAACATCTTTGTCGAGCGGCTGTGGCGCAGCGTGAAATACGAAGACATATACCTCAAGGGGTACGGAAACATGGCCGAGCTGACGCTCGGCCTGGCTCAGTACTTCGTGTTTTACAACGGCACACGTCCGCACCAGTCTCTGGGATACCGTACGCCTGCCGATGTCTACCGCAGCGGCAGCGGTGGGGGCGCGCTGATCGTGGATAAGTACGGCCAGACCAGCATAGCCGAGGCTGTGGAGCCGTGCCGGGAGCAGCCACTGGAAGATACCCCTCTCCAGCGGCCCGGTGAGAGAATTACGGGGCAGCGCCGAGCAGCTGCAAAAATGAAGACAGACCAGCTTAAATTATCGGCCTCAGTGTCTTGACGAAGGGGTCCACTTTAAACTGCTACGACAACGCGCCTATGGAAAGCTTCTGGGGCAGTCTGAAAAATGAGCTGGTGCACCATCAACGATATGCAACCCGCGCCGATGCGAAGGCCGCGATACAGGAGTACATCGAAAGCTTTTATAACCGCCAGCGACGCCACTCGCGTCTTGGCAATGTAGCGCCAGCGTTGTTTGCCGAGGAATTCAGCAAACGGCTGCAGGCGGTTTGAAACAAGAGTGTCCGCTATTGACAGTACACCTCACACAATTCATTTGCCCATAGAGAACAATCAACCCCCCCGGTTCTGGGCTCATTCATCTCATACATGTCGACGGGGGTTTTGCCGTTTATTTTACTGGAAAAGGCATTCTCAAACGGGGCTGCGCTGAGGGGCGGAATCTTGTCGTGAAAGTAATCTCCTAAAATCTCGAGTAATTCTTCGGAGACGGCCTCTGAAATGTCGAATTCACTCTTTAATCGATTGATATCCCGGGAGTTTAAGTGTCGATAAAATTCGACGTTGCGCTATAGATTTCTTGTTGAGGTGAGCTTTGCATTACTTCCTCTTTGATGGCATCTTGGTTGGGGTGGCGGCATCGGCGCCGATGCCTTTAAAATAGTTGCGTGCTTGCAGAGCCGCACACTTGGTTGCGTTGGGGCTTAGCCCCTCGATCACAGAAAGTTATAGGCCACAACCGTCTCACTACGTAAGGATCTTCAGTGCATGCTCGCACTTGTCGCCCAATTCCAGACTTTTTCGAACTCATCCTGTGTGATGGGTTCGGCATCGAACTCGTCAGATTCCTTAATTTCCTCAATGCTCGGAATGAGTTGATCGGCCAATGTCGAGGCGCCAATTTCCGCGCTCCCGGAGGCGTATCCGAGTAGTGACCCATCCTTTAGCAACTCAACCTTTCTCGTTTCCTGAGAATCGTTATTTACCTCTTGATAGATAAGGTGTGGCTCATCAGGATGTTGATGATTCCACGTGACTTTAATGTATCTCATCGGCAATCCTCATTTTCTCCATAACCCACGACCCGCCCGCGAAGGTCAAGCGGCTTGTCGTTAGGCACTACATAAACCCCATCACGACCTTTTTGCGCCTCAATACCCGTTGTGTCTATCGCGATGTAGTTGCTTGTTCTCTTGCCAAGGTAGCCAACGCCATAGAACTGGCGGGACAGCTGATTATTGGTCTTGGTTCCCGGCTTTATGTCAGTTAAATATTGGCCGTCGCCATATCTTGCGTCTTTTGGATTGCTTGCTTTCAAAGACGGATTCAGTTGTTGAGTAGCAAGGATGCCGGCCATACCTGCGCTACTTGTGTAGTGGTAGAGCACATTGTCGCCTTCAGCGCATCGGCAGCGGCATTGCATCTGCTTTTCGTTGTTCGAAGCATTAGCCTTCTTACTGTTGTTTTGTGCATTGCCCGCCTTCGACCGATTCAAACCCAGCGGGTCGGTCCACTCTGTTGGATTCGGTGCATAGCGATGCAAATTCAAACCGCCCAGAAGACCGATGGGATCGCGGGATGCAAACTGTCCGGAGTGCGGGTCGTAGTACCGATGCCGATTGTAGAACAGCCCCGTCTCCACATCCTCATGTTGCCCCTGAAACCGGATCGGATTTCGTACCCCGGCCTTGAACGCCGCGTCTTCGATCGCTTCCTTCGCTTGGCCCCACGCTTTGTACTGCGCGGACCAGGCAACCTTGCCTTCATAATCCGTCAACTCCTGCGGTGTACCCAGTTGATCGCACTGGTAGAAGGCGATCTCATCCTTCCCGAATGGGTCGGCGTCCTGCTCGAAATCACCATTCCACAGTGGATCGAGCGCAATGTCGTACTTACCGTCGTTGCGGGACATTAGCGCCTTGAGGTCCGTAGTGGGCGCCAGTCGAAGCGCCTGGCTTCGTGTCGCCTGCACTAGTGGCACGAAGCTGTCGCGTTCGTACACATAGTGCACCGTCCGCTCGTCGTTTGTATAGCCTTGGTGAACGCTGCTTTCCAACGCCAACGTATCGCCATCCCAGCCGTACATGGTCCGTGTCGTTTTCCTGAGCGTCGTACCTTCCGTCGCCTGACTGTGCTTGGTGATGCGCCGCCCCAGCGGATCGTAGGCGAACATGGTGACACCGTGCCATGTGGTGGCGCGGGTCATCCGATTAAACGCATCCCATTCGAACGTATCACGATGCCCGTTCTGTACGCGCTCGATGAGATTGCCGCGTTCGTCGTAGCGGTAGCTGACGCCGGCGTATTCCTTGAGCAGGTTGTCCAGCACCATCGGCAGCGGGGAACGAGTAGCAATGCTCTGATGGTGCGGCGCGGTGCTGGGTATCCGCATATTGCCAGCCGGGTCAAAGGCGAACGTCTCGTGGCCCATCGCGCTGTTTGCGGCCAGTAGCCGTCCGATCGGGTCGTAGCGGTATTCAATGTGGCCGCGCCGGGTGTCGTCAAGGCTGGTCAGTTGCCCCGATGGATCATAGCGGTAGCGCCGCCGGATCGCCGCCTGCATGCCGACTTGGACGTCGGGGCAGGACGTGTCGGGAATGAACTCCCGGTCCGTTCGGCTCCGCTGCGTGATGGTACCCAACTGCTGCTCGATCAGCCGCCCGGCCGGGTCGTACTTCCTCGTTTGCATCAGGCCATTTGCCTGAGTGCGGCCGGTTTCTCGGTACAGCGCATCGCGCTCGAACGAGACGAACTCTTGCCCATCGAGCAGCAGGCCGTGCACATGCCCGGCGCCATAGGTCAGCCATTCGATGCGGTGGCCATCCGGTCGGGTAGTGCCCGTTCGCTGGTTTAGTTCGTCGTAGCGATGGTGCCAGATCGCCGTGCGTTTGTCGGGATGGAACTGGCCGTGGTAGTGCTGGTGTTCGCGCACTAGATTCCCAGCGGCATCGTAGAACCATTGCAGCCGCGCGTGTTCGTTTTTCGCGTCGGCCAGTTGGCCATTGGCGTTGTAGGCAAAGGTTTCGATCTGCTCCGATTGGCCGGGAGCCGCTGCTCGGCGTTGCGTTAGCCGGCCCATGGCGTCGAACTCGAGCCGTGTGGTCATGCCGGCTTCGACCCTTTCGGCCAGCACGCCAGTGCCTTCATGGTAGCGGTACTCGGTGGTCTTGCCATCGAAACCCTGTTCCTGCAGCAGGCGGCCGACTGGGTCGTACTGGAAACGGTAGACGCTGCCGTTTTCGTTTTCCAGCATGGATAGCCGGCCAAGCGCGTCCCACCGGTAGCGTAGGTTGTGCCCTAGCGCGTCGGTGCGCTGCGCGATCAGGCCGGCGGCAGTGTACCGGTAGGCGGTGCGGCGTTGCATCGCGTCGATATGCGCCAGCAGCCGGCCTTCGGCGTCGTGACGCAGTTGTTCTTCAGTGCCGTCGGGGTGGATCACGGCTTCGAGTTGGCCTGGATGATTGCCGGTTTCTTCGCTGTGCGCCAGCGTCAGCGTTTCGACGTTGATTGGCGTGTACCGGTAGCGCGTGACGTTGCCGGCGGCATTGATGCTTTTCACAAGGCGCTTGCGCTCGTCGTATTCCCACTGGCTGCTGTGGCCGGAGCAGTCGGTGTAGCTGGCTAGCCGGCCATCCGGGGTATAGGCGAGTTTCTTGACGCCGCCCTTGGCATCGGTGACTTCGACGGGGCGGCCGACCTTGTCGTAGGCGTATTGCGTCTTGTTGCCGCGTGGGTCGATCTCCTCGACCAGATGACCCTTCGCATCGTAGTCGCGCTTCCAGGTGCCACCTTCGGCGTCGAGGATGCCGGTGATGCGGTGTTGGGCGTCGTATTCGAAGTGGACCTGGGTGCCGTCGGCACGCGTGTGCGTCAGCAGGTCGCCGTGGTCGTCGTAACGGAAATGCTCGCTGCTGCCGTCAGTGCGGATGTGGCGGACGACGTTTTTCGCAGCGTCGCGGAAGAACCATTCTTCGCCGCCGTCCGGATAGATCGTGCGGTAGGTGTAGCCGGCGATGTCGTAGTAGTAGCGTGTTTCGTTCCCCAGCGCGTCCGTGACGTAGGTCAGGCGGATGTTCTTGTCCCACTCGAGCCGGGTGTCGTGGCTGCCGTCATCGGCCTGGGGTACCCTGACTTTTTCGGACACTCCTGTTTGGTAGACTTCACCAACTGGAGAAACTTATGGCACGCTCAAAATCATACACCCCGGAGCTTCGTGAAGAAGCGGTAAAACTGGTCCTGACACAGGGTCTGACGCTGGAGGACGCGGCGTTACGGCTCATGATTCCCAAGGGAACCTTGGCCAATTGGGTAGCTGCAGCGAGGGGTGGCACCTCATCCAAAGTGGCTCCCGGCAGCCGCTCCGTGCCCGAACTTGAGGCCGAAGTTACCAAGCTGCGCAAGGAGCTTGCTGAGGCCCGCATGGAGCGCGATATCGTAAAAAAGGCGGCAGCGTACTTTGCGCGGGAGTCGCTGCCAAGTACGCGGTCATGAAGACATTGCGACTCGAATATTCACTAAGCGCGCTCTGCCGCGTCTTCGACGTGTCGCGCAGCGGGTTCTATGCTTGGACTCACGGGCAGCCGTCGAAACGTGCGCAGGAGGACGCGCGCCTGAAGGTCGCCATCGAGGCGGTTCATACGCAGAGCCGGCAGACATATGGGCCACTTCGGATGCAGCCGGAACTGGCCGCACAAGGCTTTCCTGCTGGCCGTGACCGCATCGTCCGGCTACGACGTGAGCTTGCCCTGCGCTGTAAGCAGAAGCGAAAATTCAAGGCCACCACCAACTCGAACCATGAGCTGCCGGTGGCCGAGAATCTGTTGAATCAGACCTTCGCACCAACCCGCCCGAACGAAGCCTGGGTAACCGACATCACGTATGTCGCCACAGGCGAAGGCTGGCTCTACCTGGCCGGCATCAAAGACGTCTTTACATGCGAACTGGTGGGCTATTCGATGGGTGCGCGCATGACGCAAACGCTGACCGCACAGGCCCTTTGGAAAGCCGTGCGCAACAAGCGCCCGGCGCCGGGATTGATTCACCACTCCGACCGTGGGAGCCAGTATTGCGCTCACGACTATCAAAAGCTCGTCAAGCAGTTTGGCATGCAACCGTCCATGTCGCGCAGGGGGAACTGCTACGACAACGCGCCTATGGAAAGCTTCTGGGGCAGTCTGAAAAATGAGCTGGTGCACCATCAACGATATGCAACCCGCGCCGATGCGAAGGCCGCGATACAGGAGTACATCGAAAGCTTTTATAACCGCCAGCGACGCCACTCGCGTCTTGGCAATGTAGCGCCAGCGTTGTTTGCCGAGGAATTCAGCGAACGGCTGCAGGCGGTTTGAAACAAGAGTGTCCGCTATTGACAGTACACCTCAGCCCACTCGCGGATCGCTTTCGCGTTGGCGCCGCTGTCGATGCTGGTGTCGTAGGCGAGATTTATGCCGCGTCCAGTGCGGTCGGTATAGCGGGTGACGAGGTGGCGGTCGTACTGGTACTGCCATGCAGCCGCGTTTTCGTCCTGACCTTGGATCAGGTCGCCTTGCTCGTCGTAGTCGTAGGCGGCCAGCTGGCGCACCAGTTGGCCGTCCTTGATTTCCCAGAGCGCGACGATGTGGCCGGTTTCGGCGTCGATCTGGGTGCCGGCGTGGGCGATGATGTTGTCGCCTTGCTTGCTGATGATGTCGCTGAGGACTTCCTCGCCGGCGGCCAAGTGGTCGTAGCGCAGGCCGAGAGCCGCGCCATCTTTGGCGTGCACCGAGATCAGGCGGAAATGCTGCTTGCCCATCTCGGCCGTCTTAGCGCGTACCGTGTCCGTCAATTCGTACGTTTCGCGCCAAGAGCTCGGTTCGCCCTCCGGCAGCGGCTTGCCGAAATCGAGCGTGAGCAGCGTGACGCTCAGGCGGGTCAGCGTGACCTGCTCAACCGGGTCGTGGTGTTTTTCGCCGACTGCGAGCCATGGGTAGCGGTGGCTGCGACCATCGGCGGCGTGATAGAGCAGGGCGGTGGGTTTGCCCTGGCCGAGGACGTCGATGCGCGTGCTGTATGGGGTCAGCCAGCGTGCGCCGAGGTTGCCGCGGTCATAGACGATCAACTGGCTGCGGTAGGTGCGGCTCCATTCGATGGGGAGCGGCGCATCCAGCACGAAATCGGTGTGCGTGAACGTTTCGGCGCCGGTGGCGAAGCTGATCGACCTTCCCGTCCCGACTTTCGCGGGGCACAGCTTGCAGTTGTTGGCGTCACCCATCGCTGGGTGCTGCTTGTTGACGACCTCCAGCTCCTGCCCGGGTTTGTCGTGCTTGTGCTGCGCGCCCTTGTTGGACGGCACCAGCGCCATATGGCGCCGCTTGTGTTTGACGACTGCTTCGCGCAGGCGCAGCAGGATCCACTTGATGCTCATCTGGGCCTTCTCGTCGGCCAGCGCGGCGAGCTGGGCGCGGAACGCCGGCTTGAAGTTGGTCAGGTGGGTGATGATGACGCTCATGCCACCAACGGCGCTCTGCGGCAGCTGACGCGCTGCCGTGGCGGCGGCGTAGTTCGCGGCCTTCTTGTACTGACGGTCCAGGGCACCCAACATGCGGCGCCAGCTGCTCTGCACCTTGTGGTCGTGCAGCTTGTGTTCCACCTCCGCCGGAGAAGCCACGTCGAACAGCGGTTCCTTGCCGATGCAGCGCCTGAGGATCGTGATCAGGTCGTCCGCGATGCCGTCGGCCATCTTGGCGCAATCGTCCAGGATGCCGGAGAGCCTGGCCATGGCGCCATCGATAAAGGTGTCGAGCTCGCCGGCCAGCTTCGCGTTGAGGCTCACAGCCAGCACCTCGACCAGCGTGGCGCCGACGTCCTTGAAGCCCATGGCGAACTTTTGCTTGGCCAGGTGCAGGGCAGGGCGCAGGCTCATGCGCGCCGCGCTCGACGCTGGCAGCGGGATCACGCCGATCAGGTTGACGCCCAGGCTGACCCACGCCAGGAACTCGATTTCCTTTTTGGCGATATATTTCTGGACGATGCCGACGACATCCATGACAGCGTCGATCACCGCCATGATATTGCCGATCACGGGCAGGCTGCCGGCCACCGTGCTCAGGCGCTCGAGCGTGACGTAGTCGTGGCTGATCTTGCGCAGCCATTTGTCGAAGGCTGCTGCGCCCGCGCCGACGTCTTGCTGGTCGATCGTGTTCAGTGGGGCGACGGCGACTTCCGGCGCGCGCTGGGGAGGCTTGGACGTAGGTTCGGACATGGAGCTGTTAATCAGTTGTTTTTCAAAGGCCAGGGCAGGGCTTAAATGCTGATGCGCACGGGCGTGCTCCTCGGTTTGGTAGGGTTGCTATTTTAGCATTTCTGGGTCGTTTTCATAACAGTAATCGGACATCCTAGCCTTAAAGTTGCAGTGCCTGGCTTAGTGCCCGTTGACCCGGCCGTCCGTGAATGCATCCTCTGCCGCTTGTTGGGGTGGCAAAAAAACTATCGGCCCGTTGGCCAAGGTCAAGTCCACTGTGACTCTTTTGGGCCGAAGCTGCGCAGTCCTACCGACAAAAAAGCTTAGTGTCGATTGCCGTGCCCCAGTTTATCCAAGCGCAAGGACGCACCGTCGATAGCGCTGAGCGGCTACGTTCGCCGCAGTGAAGTTCGGACCAGATGATCTAACGGCCACGCACACGTATCGCCAAGGGCGTTAACGCCCAGCGCTCAATCAGCCGAATACATCAGCCACTCAACGGAGAAGCCGTACTGCTTGGCATAATCTTGGGCCGACTTGCTGCTGCGCCACTACGTGACACCCGCGCGCCAATGAGATGTTGATATTCGCAAATCGAGAATTTGGGAATCTTCGAGGGTGTGATGATTCGAGTCTGGCCGTATGAATCTATAACTCTCGCGTGGATGTGCTGCGCGCTACGTTAGCTTCACGAAGCATTGCGCTGCCGGTATGCGGCGTACTTGTTGCGCGGCTACTTGTTCTTGAAGAGTAAAATTATGCGATGGACCGATATAGTCCGAATACAGTCACTCTTCAACAGGAGAGCCATGAGCGAAGACGCCGACCCCAGCTACAGCGCATTCTATCAATTTGCGGAGGACATCGATGCTTTCTATAGGGCGCGATACCGATATAAACGGCGGTGTGCCTTTGCACGGTATCCGACAGTTGACGTCAGGCGAGCAGCAATAGACCTGTACCTTCGATTTATGGTTGGGGAGCGTAGCGACGAGGCTTCTATAGTGATCGCTAGGATTGGTTTCCAGAAGCGGCATAGGGGTGAGGGAACGGCTTTACTCGCAAAGCTCGTCGAGCTGGCCCCGCGATATGGGTACGTAACGGTCGAGGTTGAGCAGGCCGGACCGGACGTCAGTATCCATAACTTCGTTCGGAAGTTTGGGTTCCGAAATAGCTTCGATGAGCGAAATTGGATTGTATCAATTGAAGAGCTAAGAAATCGATTGCGGTAACGGATGGCGGCTTGCACCGATCCTGTAGTACAAACCAGTGATCGCTGCGCTGCGCCGACTCTCGCGGGATATTCCACACTAGCTGGCCGCGCTACTGCACCTACAGCTGTACTGTCGGTCCGTCCTTACGTCACCCGCCGGCGGCCCGATCATTCCCAATGTTGCCTGTGCAGCGGGCAGGAAAACCCCGGCCTGGGCTGGAGATCTATCGCCGGGCGCTATCTACTCGCCCGCTTTGCTCGATCGCCACAAGGAAGTGAGCTATGGAAAGTGCGCCGCTTGAGGTTTGCGCGTTTCAACAGTGTGAGCGCGCGAAAACGGCTCACGGATGAGATTTCCTCAGGCCGCTCGCACCCGAGGATGGCGCGCCAGAACATTCGATAGCGTGCCTCGGGCGCGTCCTGGCAGCAAGCGCTACGCGGTGAACAGTGGGACTATACGGCTTGCCGTGATTATGCGCTAGTCAGGGATGGACCGGTGGGCATGCAGTCGCCATTAAATGAAAGCGCGGCGGCGTCTCAGAGCGCGTGGCCCCGCAACAGTGGGCAACTAGGCCACATGGGGTCAAGAATCAAAAGATGGCCGCGCGCCCGCGTGATACCCACGCGGAGAACGCGTCGGCTCTTCGTGTATGGCGGTATGTCGTCGCGCCATGCGAAGGAGGAGTCCACTCCTGCGCCTGTCCTGCGAGCCTCCCGGACAATGATGACGCCGTCGAACTGTTTGCCTTTGGCCTTATGAAAGTTCATGACCTGAATCCCCATCTGCGCCTCTGCGCCGTCCAGGATATGTTCTTGGGCCAAGGCTTGGTCGAGCGCTTCTCGCGCTCGGGTGTAGGCGCCGTCTCGCAGCCACTGCGTCGCCAAGCCCGCAGAGATGCGGTGACCTCGCTGGAACGCGACTAAGAAGTCGAGCTGCGTTGCCACGCGCGACAGCTCGGCTTGCCCGCTGTCGCGCAACGCGTGCTTGACCAAGAGCCAATCAGCGGCTGGGTTCCCGCTGAATCCAACAAGGTGAAGCCGCAAGATCACGCCGCGAAGCGCCTTGGCAATTTTGATCTGTAGCGCTTTTCCTCCACGGATTTTGTTGGCCTGCTCGGTCAACTTCGCGGCCGGGGCTTGAAAGTTACCAGTAGCGCGAAGGGCAGCGGCGATAAGGTCCATGCTCATCGCCACGTCTTGTTCAAAAGATCCTGCCGTCTTAGGCTCTAGCAGAAACGCCGCCAGCCGGGCGGACAGCAGCGCCTCTGCCTCGTCGAACAAGAGCTTGTGCTTTACCGGCGTCCCGCCCTGTTCGCCTATGGCGTTGAGCGCGTTGGACACGCGCAGAGCGCTGCGGTTGTTCGCGACGAGGATTGCGATGGTCTCGACAGGCTTGCCGGTGTCGACTTTGATCGCTTTGCAAAGCGCGCCAAGCGACCGGCGCAACAATGCGTTCCAGTCCGGCGTCGGATTCTCAGGCCGATAGGGCATCGAAGACACGCCTTTGTATGGCGCGCCTCGCGCGGTTCCGGCAAGCACGTCGTTTCCGAACAAGAGGATCTCCGAGTTCGGGCTCCGATGATTCTCGGTTCCGAAGTCGACCTCGTGCGGCGCCAAGGCTGCGCGGATCGCGTCGACGCGCTCCGGCCCCACCCCAGGAAGGTAGTCGAAGATCTGCTGCTCGAGATCCGCCAAGCAAATGATCTGGCAATGGGGTGCCAACATCTCGATGCATCGCCAGGCGAATTGGCCCGTGTCTTGCGCCTCGTCGACGACAATTATGGGATAGCGTCGGGCCACGGAAAGTAGAATGTGCGAGCTGGTAGCGAGCAGCGTTGTCGCGTTCGGAGCGAACAGGTCGAACGCGACGCGGCCGTCCTCACGGAAGAGGCGCTCGCGCTCGGCCAGCCACTCCGGCCAGGCATCGTCCCCCTCCGAAATTCCGCCGGAAAGGGCCTTTTCGTCATGGGGCAACAGGATCGAGAGCTTCCTTGGCGCGCCCAGCAGATAGGCGTGGCATTTAAGGACCTCCCAGAAGAACGAGTGGAAGGTTTGGATGGAAAGCTTGGCTTGCTCGCCCCTTTCCGCCTCGACTTTGGCCGCGTCCAGAATCCGGGCGACCGCCGCGCGCGAGAAGCTCAGAAACAACGCGGACTGTTCCGGCGCCATGCCCTCCTTGATGCGCTTGATGGCCTTGCGCAGCGCGATGGTCGTCTTGCCGCTGCCGGGCCCGCCAAGGATCAGCGCGTGCCCGTCGCAGGCCAACACGCTTTCGCGCGGATTGGGAGCCGCGTCCATGGCTACGCGAGAGCCGCTTCCAGGCCGCCGTCGTCGTCCACGATCGGCTGGGGCGGCGGGAACAGGGCGAAAATCTGGCGCAGGAAATCGGTGACCGTCTTCGGCAGCTCGTCGAGCTCGCACTCTTCGAACAGCCGCGCGCACCATCCCGCTCCTTTGGCGCCGGCGAGGCCGCCCCGGGCGATCGACAAGACGGCTTGGTCGTCGGGCCTCTCGCCGGGAATGACCAGGTTGCCGTTCTGGTCGTCCGCTTTCAATCCGACCAAGAAAGACCACAGCCGGTCTACTGGGACCTCCGCCAAGACCAAATCTTCAAAGCCCTTGTATGGATGCTCCACGTTGACCTCAAAATTGTCCGCCAACGCCTGCGCTTGCTCGGGCTTGCGCTTCCCTTTGTAATCCAAGTCGTAAAAAGCGAACGTGCGCAGGCCGAGCGTTTTGAAAAACTTGGCGAACTTGGGCATGTTCGATTCCCCGTCGGCATCGAAGAACGCGACCCCCGCGATATCGAGGGGCAGCAGGAGTGGATCGGCCTCCTCCATCCGCCGCGCCACGACCGGCATGGCGTGCAGCTCGGTGATTCCCTCAACGACGATCGCCGCGCGCCCAAGCATGCATTCCGATAGGCCGGACCGGGCGAAGCGTTTGTAATCGTTGTCTTTGAGCCCCGTGGCGTCGGACACCTTGCGCGCCGAGACGACGCCGTCCTCGCGGGTCAGCAGCAGGGTCATGGACGGCTCGAACTTTTCGATCACGAAAGGCGAGTGCGACGTGACGAAGGCTTGCGTCGTTTTGGTCAGCAGGTAGTTCGCGATGCGCCGCTGCGTGTGCGGAGGCACGGCGATCTCGGGCTCCTCCATGGCGAAGATCACCGTCTCCGGCTTTAAGTCCGCGATGAAGGAGAGCAGGGCGAGGACGAGGGTGTTGATCGTCCCGGTGCCCGCGTGCGCGAAGGGCACGTGCGTCTGGCCGGGGGACAGCGCCAAGAAGAAGGTCATAGTCTTGCGCAGATGCTCCCGGGTGAGCTCCGAGACGTGGACCCTAGTCGCGTGCCCTTGGCCTTGGGCATCCAGCGCGATGTAGCGGGAGAGGCGTTTTTCGACCGACCGCAACACTGGGGCGAGCTCGGCCGCCTCAGCCTCCATGTCCAAAGTCCGCAGCTTGGAAATGGTCTTCTCCCAAAGCGTGGTGCGCACGCCCTTCGCCCGTAGGATGATGTCCAGCAAGGAGCCGCGTTCAAGGCTGAGCGCGCGCGATCCCGTGCGCAGCGTCCTCAAATAGAGAAACCCGAAGAGACGCTTCACCGGCCTCGGAATTGGGGTCAGCTCGCCGTCGAGTCCATCCGGGCTGTGTGAGAAGTAGGTCTTCGCCTCGAACTCATCCTCCTCCGGGTTGTAGCGCCCCACGGTTTCGAGGCGCAAGCAGGGGAGCGCGACCGGCGGATTGGCGGCGGCGAGCTCGCCCTCGTCGAGCAGGCGCTTTTCGGCCACATGCCAGAACTCCACGTGGCCCCCGCATTTGCCCGAGACCTCGGCGCTCAGGTCGATCAGGACCGCCTCGATACGCAAAGGGATGGTTTCGGGAGCGGCGTCCTCCGCGGCCCCAGGCACGAGGTATCTCCCGTTGTAAAAGTCGAATTCGTCGACAGGAGGGAATCGATTCAAACGGTCCGGACCCAGGACTAGGTCCAATGCCTCGCAAACCGTGCTCTTCCCGACATTGTTGGAGCCAACCATCAGCGTGTGGCCGTCAAAAAGGAGATTCGCGGACTTGATACCCCTGAAATTCTGAATCGACAGGCGAACGACTTTCACGCGACCTCCCAGGCAATGACATTGTTGCTCACAATATCATATTGATATACCTCGGAAACGCTTTCAATCTGAAAGTGTCACATTTCAGCAGCGCGATTTGGTCGTCAACTCGGCCGCGCGACGCTGTCCACGGACACGGGCTAGTGCGTCCTCCGCTGAGCGCGGTGCCAAGGTATGAAGTCACGCGCGGCTCGGTTGACGGCAGCGCAGCGCGGTATGGCATTGAAAGGCGTGGTCCTCCCCGAGCGGCGTGACTGGCACTTCGGGATCGTCCGCAGTCAGCAGCCAACCTCCACCAATTACCGATGACTGCACGATATCGCAAGGCGCCGCCACACGGCGTCAAAATTGCAAGGAGGGCTCTCAGTATCTGGTCCGTAAAATCGCACTCTCGGCGGAGGTCAAGCGCAAATTCGCGGTGTGATCTAGACCTGTCTACCCACAAACGTACCCACAAATGCCTGTGAGCTGCTCGGATACTGCGGGAGACGTGTTGAGACAATCGGCGCCGGATCGAATACTTTGCCACTATGCAGATTGGCCGTACAGAGACGTGCTTAGACGTTGGTGGACAATCAGTTCGACAGACACCGTCTCCGCCAGAACAAATAAAAAAACCTCCCCTGCGGAGTAATGCCGTTCAGTTAAGGTCTTTTTTCAGGACGCGGACAGTGTAGCGATGAGGTAAGGCCTTCACGGCCCGGTCGATTTTTCGACCGGGCCGTTCTTCATTCAGTAGCATGAGCAGACGCTGGCGAAGGCGCTGCATCAAGGCGGGCAGCTTGCCATGTGAGCGGGTTACTGCTGCCCAATGCAGTTCGTATTGGATGACATGGAATGCACGGATAAAACTGACCTCAGTCGGCTCACACTTCACCGCCAGTGCGGCCTTGGCGATCTCCAGCCGGATCAGGTTATAGGCAGTCAAGGTTCCCCAGATTTCCTGGTAGACGCCTTCGACGGTACGGCTGCGCAGCGTCAACGCCCTGCCCATCATCGTTTGCTTGAGTTCGCGATAGCTCGTTTCGATCTGCCAGCGCCGGGTATAACAAGTCGCAACGTCTTTGGCCGTGTAGCGCTTGGTGTCGCATAGTGAGGTCAGCAATACGTGTTTGCGTGCGCTCTGGTCGATGATCGTAATGGCGCGTGCGCGCCAGGTCGCAGGCAAGTCCGGGCACTTCTTGCGTGCCTGGGGCGATACGCGCATTTCGATCATCGCATCGTCGGCAGTACCGCCAACGACTTCCCATTTCGTATTGGACTTGGCTGGAATGATGAAGTGCCTGTTCGTTCCTCCAACGGTCAGGCCGCACAGAATCTCGGCTGACAGAAAACCTTTGTCGAAGACGGTAAGCGAATCATCCGGAATCGATGCGAGCAGCTCCTTGGCGTGCAGCATCTCGTTGATGCCGTAAGGGCCAAACTTGGCATCGCGTATCAGGTGGGTCGGCACGGCAGTCAAGGTCACACCACGCACTTGCGGATAGCTGGCGATCCGGCCACTGGCATACGACTGCTCGCCGAAATGGTTGCGCTGTTCCGGCGTATCCGCCGTCTTCAATGTCGTGCCGTCCATCGCATACAGACTTAGTCCCTTGAACAGGTACTGCTTGCGATCCTGCTCCGACCATGCCTTTGCTGAGATCTCGAATAATGCCCGCAGTGGTTCGGCGCCAACACGCTGCCGTGCCTGCGCTACCGCGCTTTTGCTTACGAAAGGCGCCTGCACGTCCGGCAACGCAAGGTCCAGGTCGTCAACCACTTCACTGATAGACTGATGACGGTACAGCGCCAAGGCGACGACGAGCCACACTACCTGCTCGGTCGGCAGCCGGCGCCGTCGAATGCTCGCTTTGCCAGTGTGTACAACCGCTTGCTCGATCCACTCGGAAGGCAAGTGCCGTCCCAGGCGGGCCCAGTCCGGGTCTTCCTGGGCTTGTACGAGGAAATGGAGCGCGTCATCAAGCATGGTGACGCAGGTTAACAGCCTCAGCTACTGTTTACAACACCAAAAAGAAAAATGCCGCTCAGTCTTAACTGAACGGCATTATCCCCTGCGGAGGCTTTTTTATGGTTCTTCACGGATTTCCGGGGAAGGCAGCTTTGATCTTTAGGAAGAAAAATTCGCTGTCGCGGTAGCCGTAGGCCATGCGCTTCATGACCTTGATTCTGTTGTTGATTCCTTCTAGCTGGCCGGTATGCATCGGCCAGCGTACCCGCGCCACGATGCCGCGCCAGTAGGGTTTAAGCTTCCTGGCGAATTTTTGCAGCGGCTCGACGCCGCTTTCGTTTGCCATGCGCAGCCATGTTTGCCAAGCAGTTCGCCACTGCCAAGCGCCCTGCGCCGACCATAGTTCCTTCAACGCAGCCTTCATGATGTAGACGGTGCTCAGTGTCTGATTTGCTGCCAGTAGCTCGTCAAGGCTTGCCAGCTTTTCGGCCGGGATGTTGGCTCTGTTTCTTAACAGGAGCCAGCGAGCGCGCTTGACGACTTTACGCATTGGCAGATCATGCTTGAGCCGATTTGCCTCATCTACACGGACTCGATCAATCACCTCTCGGCCATATTTCGCAACCACGTGGAATAGGTCGTAGACGACGTGAGCCTGCGGACAGTGTTCCTTTACTTCGAGATCGAACGCCGTGTTCATGTCCATCGCAACAGCTTCGATTGCGCGGCAGCGTTCCGGTCCTAACCACTCAAAGAAAGGACGCAACGCTTCGCGGCTGCGTCCCTCGCCAACCCATAAAACACGCCGAGTGTCAGCGTCGAGCACTACCGTGGCATAGCGGTGCCCTTTATACAGAGCGAATTCATCCATGACCAAGCGGGTAGGCTGGGCATCTGGCAAGGCCGCAATCTGCGCTGCCAAGTTGGTACGCTCGATGCGTCGTACTGTGTCCCAGTGCAAGCCAGAGAGCTTGCAAACATGGGCCACTGGCAGTTTTTGGCACCATAGGCCCACGAACTCGGCCAGCCGTTGTGTCACCCGTGCATGACGGTCTAGCCACTTCACGCGCTCAGCTCGAGTCCCACATTCACTACAGCGAACACGCCGCAGACGCACCCGCAACCAGACCGGGTCGCCCAGCATTGGCATATCACGCACTACACGCCAGCCTGTTTCATGAATCTGCCAGCAGTTTGAATCGCAGCCCGAGCACACTAGTGGGGCCCTTGGGTCAGGAACCAACGTGATCCACGTTGCACCATTCTTGCGCTCGAGGTCAGACGCGAGAAAACCTTCCCAGAATGGAAGGCCGAGATTATTATCTTGCATGAAAGCGGTAAGTTGAGTTCAGTACTGTTGGTCGCACAACAAGTCTAACTCTTCTCTACCGCTTTCCTGTTTTTCGGCGCACCTTCCCGGAAATCCGTGAAGAACCTTTTTTATTTGTCTGGACGGCAGGCGGTGGATTCGAAGACCCTGCGCCTACCGGCGCGAGGCTCTGGCGAATCGCCCATCTGCCGCTGCTTCGCGCGGCGCCGCGCGCCGGGGGCGCGCGACGTCCGCGTCGTTTATTCCCCTGAGCGAGACAAGCCGGCAATGCGAGGCTCCGGCAGCGCGCCGCGCGCCAATGCCTGCGGCAGGATCGTTCGCAGCATGCCGAACCGCCAATTCACCAGCGCGCAGCCCGCACGCCATGCACCAAGGGCGACGGCCCATCGTATGTCTTTTGGATCTAGAATTGCCGCGTCGGTCGGAACGCTACTGATCGGGGCTGCAGTCCTCGAGACCGCCGGGCGGCGCGATACGGATTGCGCAGCCTGGTGGCGCTTGGCGGCGCGTCCAGTCTTACAAGCACCCCGCGCAAAAGCGGCGGAGGGCGATTCCAATCGGGACCAATGGCGCAAGGTCGGGCCGCCTACCTACGGAGGAAAACCATGGCGACAAGAACCGCATCCTGCAGCTGCGGCCAGCTGCGAATCGAAGTGGCGGCCGAGCCGAACGGCGTCGGCATCTGCCATTGCCTGGCCTGCCAGCGACGTACCGGCAGCGTGTTCGCACCGGTGGCCGGGTTTCCCCTTCCTTATACAGTGAGCGGCCGGTCCACGGCCTACGTGCGCACCGGCGACGCCGGCTGTGGCTTCGTCTACCACTTTTGTCCGGTGTGCGGCTCGACGGTCTTCCATACGGAAAACGACGTCGACGACGAAGTGTTCGTGGCGGTCGGCGCCTTTGCCGATCCCGACTTTCCGGCGCCGCAGATTTCGGTGTACGACTGCCGCCGGCATCCTTGGGCCCAGCTGCCACCCGGTACCAGGGCGTTCGAGCGCGATCCCACCTGAGCGCGGCCTATTGATCGGCCAGGAACAGGAATGTCGTGACGCACCTTGAACAGGCTTGCGACCCCGGTCCGGCTAGCCCATGGTTACTGGACAAGTGCGCCGGCGAGCCGCGACACGTTCGCCTGGGCTGGCCAAGCTTCAGAACCGCCCGGCGATATCCGCGATCGCCGCGGTCCAGATGTTGACCCAGGAATTCATGCTGTGTCCGCTCGGCGGATAAACCTCGGTCACCGATGCGCCCTCGCGCTTGAAGCTGGCCGAAATCTTTCTTGCATGCCGCAGCGTCCCGCCTTCAAGCAGTCCGGCACCGATGTAGAGGTGCGTTCCGCGCACCCTGCCGAGCTCTGGCGCCGTCCACTGCGCGGGCGACATCACGATCGCGCCGTCGAAGGGTACCTCTTGCCCGGTGACCATATCGAGCGCCCATGCACCGCCATTCGACATGCCGGCGACGTAGCGCCTTTTCGGTACCTGCCCCTGCTCGACATAGCTGCGCACCGTGCGCATGGCGAAATTTTTGAATGCATCATAATCGGCGGGCGCTTGCCCTTGAAGGAGTTCCGCAATCCTCTTCCGGGATCCGCCCTTGCTGGCGTTATGGATGCCGACCAAGACGAACTTGCTGAGTTCGGCACGGTAGCGCAAGGCGTTGACCAGCAGGACGTTCAGACCCGCGCCATCGGCCATATAGACGACCGAGCAATCGGCGATGCCGGTCGAACACTCCGCCCCGCGAAAGATGGATAGGGTCCGTAGCTCGTCGGTTCCGGCGCCGAATGGCAGCGTAACCTTGTCGATCCGCAGTCCGGACTCGCCGATAGGTTTGGTGCCAGGCTCGTCGGCGAGAACGAACCGTGTCGTGCCACGGTAGCGATAGGGGGCGTCCTGCCGCTCGGCATTGATGATATCCAGGGAAAGCAGCGTGTGCGACATGCCCTACCACTCGATTCTCGCGCCGAACAGGCGATCGCGAACGGGCGGCAATTGTGCCTGCAAATCGCAGCAGAGGAATGGCCTGTCGCCGAAGAGGAACGTGGCATTCGTCGCATCGAACGCGACCAGAAGCGAGTCGCCATTCATCTCCACGTATCGGCGATCCTGCCCGATCAGCGCCGACATGCGAGCGGCCTCCGACTTGGTCAACCCCTTCATGCATGGCTCGGAAATTCTCACCGCCGCGCATCGTGGCATGCCTGGAAGGTCCAGTTCTTCGGCGCCCGCCGTGCGCAGCCCCCCAGCCATCCATACCAGCGTTGCCAGCACCACTTTCAGCATTGCTTCGTCTCCTTCGACACGCTGGCGCCATCCCGCCACGCACAGTGCAGGCGATGCCGGCCCACGGTGGCGCAACAAGCCAGCGCATAACCTAACCGGTGATACGGGCTCGATCAAGCGTTCCGGCACGATCCTGGCAAATTTGCCAGGCCGGCGCAAGCAGCGGATGGCAAGGCCGTCGATGCCACTCAGCGGCGATCGCGCCGGCCCACGCGAAAAATCCCAGACCCATGTATCCTGCTGTTTCCGTCAACCTTTCCCGAAATACCATGACCTCGTCCGCACAATCCGCTCCCGGCCTGCCCCTCGACATGATCATCTTCGGCGGCATGGGCGACCTCGCGGTGCGCAAGCTGCTCCCGGCTCTCTACATGGCGCACCTGCACGGCAACCTGCCGCCCGGCACGCGCATCGTCTCCACCGGCCGCCAGGAGTTCGAGCGCGCCGCCTACCTGGCCTTCGTCGAAGAGAAGTCGCGCCCGTTCATCGTCGACGCGAACTTCACCGACGACGCCTGGCGCAGCTTCCTGCAATTGCTTGAATTCGTCCGCGTCGACGTGCAGCAGGACGACCTCACGGCACTGGCGGCCGCATCGCGCGCCGGTGCCGAACGGGTGTTCTACCTCGCCACCGCGCCATCGCTGTTCACGACCATCTGCGACAAGCTGGCGGCCGCCGGGATGGTCGATCGCAATGCCCGCGTCGTGCTGGAAAAGCCGCTGGGCCGCGACCTGGCGTCGGCGGTGGAGATCAACGAGGCCGTCGGCCGGCACTTCGCCGAGTCGCAGATCTACCGCATCGACCATTACCTGGGCAAGGAAACGGTGCAGAACCTGATGGTGCTGCGCTTCGGGAACTCGATCCTCGAACCGCTGTGGCGGGCGCCGAACATCGCCAGCGTGCAGATCACGGTGGCCGAGGAAGTGGGCGTGGGCAGCCGCGCCGGGTTCTACGACAGCGCCGGCGCGATGCGCGACATGGTGCAGAACCACCTGCTGCAGCTGCTGTGCATCGTGGCGATGGAGCCGCCCACCTCGCTGGCGCCCGATGCGGTGCGCGACGAGAAGCTGAAGGTGCTGCGCTCGCTGCGCCGTTTCAGCCTCGCCTCCATCGCCCGCGATACCGTGCGCGGGCAGTACACGCGCGGCGTCAGCGGCAACCAGGAAGTGCAGGGGTATCTCGAGGAACCGAACGTGCCGGCCGGGAGCGGTACCGAGACGTTCGTCGCGCTGCGCGCCTTCATCGACACGTGGCGCTGGTCGAAAGTGCCGTTCTACCTGCGTACCGGCAAGCGCATGGGACGGCGTTCGTCGAAGATCGTCATCGAATTCGCCAATCCGCCGTTCTCGCTGTTCCCCGAGTACCAGCAAGGCGGCGCCGCCAACCGGCTCGTCATCGAGCTGCAGCCGGAAGAGGCGATCAAGCTGCAGCTGATGGCCAAGGAGCCCGGCAGCGGCATGCACATGCAGCAGGTGGCCCTGAACCTCGACCTGCAGTCGGCCTTCTCGCAACGCCGCGCGGAAGCCTACGAGCGCCTGCTGATCGACGTCGTGCGTGGGCGCCTGACGCACTTCATGCGGCGCGACGAACTGGAGGCCGCGTGGGAATGGGCCGATCCCATCATCGACGGCTGGAGCACGCTGGGCGAGCATCCGCGCCCTTATGCCGCCGGCACCTGGGGCCCGCCCGAGTCGTTCGCGCTGCTCGCGCGCGACGGCGCCAGCTGGGTGGAGTGATCCGCAGCGCGAGAACCGGTGGCGCGCCCACCGTTCTCGCGGCCTGGCGCGACCGCTGCGGATCGAACCCCTGCGCGGCACGGTGGCCGGAGTGCGGATATCGATGCGGCCGGCGCTGTCCGTGCCGCCTTGCCCCAGTTGGTCGGCCGATATAAAGTTCGTTCGAGCCGATACTCCCATGCAGGCTCCCGCATAAACCTGCACATTAAAACCGGAGCCGAACCTATCCATCCTGTCGGCATATAATTATTCCGGTACCTTAATGCTTGAAAACCCGCTGCCCAGCCCGTTTCTGTTGGCTCCCTGTCGGCAATTGCAGCATTGACGGGGCGCACCCTCATTGAGTCGTACTTCAGCTTCATAATCAGTGTCCTGCCCGGCGCCATATCGTTGCCAATCGCTTGGGCGAGGGCGGCATAAGCCAGTCGATTTGATGTGGCGGCGTGCAATTACTGATAGCCTCGGTAATCCTGCGACCGGCCCATTACCGATGTCTGGCGAACATTTCTTTGCCGGTGCATCGATCAGAACCAAAATTGGCAGGTAGCAGCCGCGGTGCACAGCGTGGTTGCAAGGGGCATCCCCGCAGGGCAACCCTTGCATGGGCTAACCAACTCCCCTGCACATCAGGCAACACCTGAAATGCATTTCATCTCCGCCGACCCACCTGTTAATTCTGGCAGGATCGGGATAAAAAGCCCTGTTGTCACATCCCCGTAATCCGACCCATTTAGCATGGGTCAGGGTATTCGCATGATAGGCGGCAGGAAATTTTTGTAATCCGGAGGTTATAGGCCTTCCCGGAAACGGCGATTCTATTCGATAACTAAAAATATCCTGCCGGCTATTTGCCTGGGCACGATGTTTTTATCGAGTGTCGGAATTGGTTGCATAAAACGAAATTTCTGTAATATCCTCGTCGCCGAAAGTTGAATGCGACTCATGACGGGTCGGCGCGAAAAATCATTATTTCGGAATGTCGGGCTGTCCGGCATTCCTGTGTCCTTCGAGCGGAAGCGGGAACCGATGAGCGGATCGACCAACGAACGACTGGCCATACAAGCTGCCGGCGCCGCTGCGCGGCAAGGCGACGATGACGGCACGGCAGCGGCCGGCGTGAGTTCGCCGCACGCGCTTTCCGTCAACGCACGGCCGGTTTTCGCGCTGTTGTGGCTGAGCGAATCCGCGTTCGATTTCGGCTCGACCCTGATCGGTTTTGCCATTGGCGTATGGATCTACGGGCAGACCGGGTCGGTACAGGACTATTCGCTGTCGGTGCTGGCTGCCGCCGTGTCGTCGATGCTGGTCATGCCCTTCGCCGGCACCTTCGCGGACCGGTACAACCGCCAGGCGGTCGTGGCGGGCTGCGACCTGGCGTCGATCGCCGGCACGGCTGCCATCGTGCTGTTCTTTTTCGTCAGTCGCCTGGGCGTGGAAGTGCTGTACCTGTACACCGCGTTGTCCGCGGCGATCGCTTCATTGCGGCGCTGCGCGGTCCGCGTCGTCGTCAGCAGCATCGTGCCAAAGGAGCGTTTCACCCAGGTCAGTGGCCTGAGCGGCATTTCGCGCGCCATCGTGCAGGTCGTCGCTCCCAGCGCGGCGGGCGTCCTGATGGCGCGGGCGGGATTGCCGGGCGCGCTGACGCTGCATCTTGGCCTGCTGGTCGGGGGCGCCTTGCTGGCGTTTGCGGCCTTGACGCAGGCGCGCGGCGCGCTGCGCGGACGCCACGGGTCCGGCCCGCAGCGCTCGTTCCTGCACAGCGCGCGGGCCAGTTTCCTGGGCGCCCTGGGCTACCTGAAGCATGAGCCCCTGATGCGCAGCCTGCTGCTGTACGGCGCGCTGGTGCAGTGCCTGCTGGTGCTGGCGACGGTCATGTTGACGCCCATGGTGCTGGCCACCCAGTCGAGCCAGGTGCTGGGCCTGGTGATGTCGCTGGGCGCCGCCGGCGCGCTGGCCGGCTCGCTGCTGGCCGCGACTTCCATCATCCGGCGCCACCTGATGCTCTGGGTGCTGGTCTGCGATGCGCTGCAGTCGGCGGCCATCTTGGCCGCCGGGTTGACGACGACGCCCGCGATCTGGTGCGTCGCTGCATTCGCCTGCCTGTTCTGCGGCAGCGCTTCCGTTGCCTGTTCCGGCGCCCTGTGGATGCGCAAGGCGCCGTTGGCCCACCAGGGCAGCGTGTTCGCGCTGCTGTCGGCATCGAACCTCCTGGTGATGAGCCTCGTGCTGCTGGTCGGGGGCTACCTGGCCGACGCGGTGCTGGAGCCGGCGCTGGCCGACGGCGGCGCCTGGCGCGAAACGGTCGGCAGCTGGTTCGGTACCGGCAAGGGACGCGGCATCGGCTTCCTGTTCTTCGGGGCCGGGGCCTGTGGCCTGCTGGTGAGTGGCCTGGCCCTGGCCAACCGCGACCTGCGGCAACTGGAACGCCTGGTGCCCGAGCGAGCGGACGATTGATCGTGCCAGGGCGCAGCCAGCCGCCGGCCCTCGCGTTTTTTCATTGAACCATCGATAAGGAAGCCTCACGCCCATGAGAAGCGAAGTTCTGTATCAGTTGAGTTCGCCCCAGCATGCCATCTGGCTGGATCAGTCGCTCGCACCGTCCCTGCCGTGCTGCAATATCGGCGTCGTCGTCCAGGTGGATGGCGAGTTGGATGTGGCCCGGTTCGAGGCGGCCATCGGCCACGTCGCCCAGGCCAACGACGCCTTGCGCATCGTGCTGGAACAGGGCGGGGACGATTGCCTGCAGCGCTTCACGGGCGATGGCGGGGCCGTGCTGCAGTGCTTCGACTTCCAGGGCGTGGACGATCCGGAAGCCCAGGCCTGGGCGCACGTCAAGCACGTGTTCGGCACGCCGTTCGACGTGTACGGCCGCCGCCTCTGGCGCATGCAATGGATCGACGTGGCACCGGGGCGCGCGTTCTGGCTGTTCTGCTTCCACCACCTGGTCGCGGACGGCATGTCGATTTCGTTGATCGGCAATGCCGTGGTGGAGGCCTACAACCGCCTGCAGCGGGGCGAGCTACCCGATGGGCAGGAAATCGATGCATCCTACCGCGACTTCGTCGCACGCGATGGCGACTACTTCGCTTCGCCGCGCCATGACAAGGACCGCGACTTCTGGGCCGAACGTTTTCCGCGCCTGCCGGAGCCGCTGTTCGAGGGCAGCGGCAGGAAGAGGGGCGCGGATCGCCCTTGCGGGCAAGTGGTATGGCAGCTCGACCGGCAGGCGTATGCGCGGCTGGCCGAAGTCGCCGCGGCGGAGGGCGGCTCGAGCACGAACTTCCTGATGGCGGTGCTGGCCGCGTATTTCGCGCGCATCTTCAACCGGCGCGACGAGGTGGTCATCGGCATGCCGGTGCACAACCGCACGGGGGCGGCGCAGCGGCGTACGATCGGCATGTTCTCGTCGGCGATCCCGGTCGGCATCGCGGTCGATCCGGACCAGCCCTTCACCCGCATCCTGCAGGACGTGGCGGCCGAGTTGAAGCGCTGCTACCGTCACCAGCGCTTCCCGCTGGCGGCGATCCATCGCCGCCTGCTGGCGGGCACCAGCGACCGGCGCGGCCTGTTCGACGTGGCCCTGTCGGTGGAAGGGTTCATCGGCGACCTGCGCTTCGATGGCGCTGTCCGCACGACCGTCCATCCGCTGCACAACGGCTACGAACGGCAGCCGCTCGGCATCTACGTGCGCGACTACGAGCAGGAGAAGCCCGTCTATATCGAGTTCAACTTCGACCTGGACGTGCTGGCGCCTGAACAGGTGCGCAACCACGTCCGGCGCATCGAGTGCCTGACCCTGGCCGCCATCGCGGCGCCGCAAACGAAAGTGCGCGACCTGCCGGCGATGGACGAAGCCGAGCGCGCCCTGGTGACGGACACTTTCAACGACACGCGACGCGACTTCGGCGCGGATCTGCTGGTGCACCAGCTGTTCGAGCGGCAGGTGGCGCTCGGCCCGGATGCCGTCGCGCTGGAGTTCGACGGCGCGCGCCTGACCTACGCCGAGCTGAATACCCGTGCCAACCGGCTGGCGCACTACCTGCGCGAGCTGGACGTACAGCCGGACGACCGGGTGGCCGTGTGCCTGGCGCGTGGCCTGGACCTGGTCGTCGCCATCGTCGCCGCGCTCAAGGCCGGCGCAGCCTACGTGCCGCTCGACCCGGTGCTGCCGGACGAGCGCCTGGCCCACATGCTGCACGACAGCGCGCCGGTCGCGCTGCTGACCCAGTCGCACCTGCGCTCGCGCTTCGCGCTGCCCGATGGCGTGGCCTGCGCCGAGCTGGATGCGCCGTCGCCGTGGGCACACCATCCGGCCGACGACCCGGCGGCCGGCACGCAGACGCCGGACCACCTGGCCTACGTGATCTACACCTCCGGCTCGACCGGCCAGCCCAAGGGCGTGTGCATGCCGCACCGTGCCCTGGCCAACCTGCTGCGCTGGCAGCGCGACGACCTGCCGCTGCCGGCCCGCACGCTGCAGTTCGCGGCGCTGGGCTTCGACGTGGCGTTCCAGGAGATCTTCTCGACCCTGACCAGCGGTGGCACCCTCGTGCTGGTGGCCGAAACGGTGCGCCAGGACCTGCCGGCGCTGGCCGACTGGATGCGCGGCCAGGACCTGCAGCGCATCTACCTGCCGTACATCGCCTTGAACGGCCTGGCCGAGCTGTGGGCGCAGCAGGAGCGGCCGCTGCCGGCCCTGCAGGACCTGATCACGGCGGGCGAGCAGTTGCGTATCACGCCGTCCATCCGCCAGTTGTTCCGGCACGCGCCGCAGGCACGCCTGCACAACCACTACGGCCCGACCGAAAGCCACGTGGTGACGGCCCACGTGCTGGCCAGCCCCGCCGACGAGTGGGAAGACCTGCCGCCGATCGGCGCGCCGATCGCCAACAGCCGCATCTACCTGCTCGATGCCCAGGGCCAGCCGGTACCGCTGGGCGTGACGGGCGAGATCCACATCGGCGGCGTGCAGGTGGCGCGGGCCTACCTGGGCCGGCCGGACCTGAGCGCCGAGCGCTTCCTGGCCGATCCGTTCGTTGCCGGTACGGCCTTGCCGGGCGGCCGCCTGTACAAGACGGGCGACCTGGGGCGCTGGCGCGCCGACGGTACCGTCGAATACCTGGGCCGCAACGACTTCCAGGTGAAGATCCGCGGCTTCCGCATCGAACTGGGCGAGATCGAGACGCAGCTGGCGCGCATCGCCGGCGTGCGCGAGGCGGTCGTGCTGGCGCGCGAGGACGTGCCGGGCGAGAAGCGCCTGGTGGCCTATGTCGTCATGGAACCCGGCCTGGCGCCGGACGCGCTGGCGTGGCGCGAGGTGCTGGGCCAGGCGCTGCCCGAGTACATGCTGCCGGCCGCGTTCGTGCCGCTGGACGCGCTGCCGCAAACACCGAACGGCAAGCTCGATCGCAAGGCGCTGCCGGCGCCGGATGGCGCCGTGTTCGTGCAGTGCGCCTACGAGGCCCCGGCCGACGAGATCGAGCGCACGCTGGCGCAGATCTGGTCCGACCTGCTCGGGGTCGAGCGGGTGGGCCGCCACGACGGCTTCTTCGAACTGGGCGGCCATTCGCTGCTGGCGATCCGCCTGATCGAGCAGATGCGCCGGCGCGAGTGGTTCATCGATATCCGCGCGCTGTTCGCGCAACCGCAACTGGCCGCGCTGGCACAAGCCGTCCGCGCCGGCCGTCAATCGGGTCTCGCCGAAGTCGACGTGCCCGCCAACGCGATTCCCGCCGGTTGCACGGCCATCGTGCCGGACATGCTGCCGCTGGCAAGGCTGGACGCGCCGCAGATCGCCACGATCGTGCAGGCGACACCAGGTGGCGCCGCCAATATCCAGGACATCTATCCGCTGGCGCCGCTGCAGGAAGGCATCCTGTTCCACCACTTGCTGCAGAAGGCCACCGACACCTACGTGCTGCCGACCCTGCTGCATTTCGACAGCCGGCAGCGGCTCGATGCCTTCCTGGCGGCGCTGGACGAAGTCATCGCCCGTCACGACATCCTGCGTACCGCGGTGCAGTGCGAAGGACTGGACGAGCCGGTGCAGGTCGTCTGGCGCGAGGCCCGCCTGGACGTGGAGATGCTGGCCCTGGATGCGGCGGCGGGCGACGTGCCGTCCTGCCTGCAGGCGCACATCGAGCAGCCGCACGCACGCATCGACCTGCGCAAGGCGCCTATGCTGCGCGGCTTCGCGGCGGCCGATCCGGCCGGACCGGGCTGGTGGCTGCAACTGCTGTACCACCATCTCGCACTGGATCACACGGCGCTGGAGCTGGTCGTGGCCGAGGTGACGCTGCTGGTGCAGGGCCGTGGCAGCGAACTGGCGGCCCCTGTCCCATTCCGCAATTTCGTCGCCCAGGCCCGCCTGGGTGTCAGCGCCGCGGAACACGAAACGTTCTTCCGCCAGATGCTGGCCGACGTCGATGAACCGACGGCGCCGTTCGGGTTGCTGGACGTGCAGGGCGACGGTGCCCGCCTGGCGCAGGCCAGGCTGGCGCTGGCACCGCAGCTGTCCGCGCGGCTGCGCCGGGTGGCCAGGGACCGGGGTGTCAGCGCGGCCAGCGTGTTCCATCTGGCCATGGCACAGGTGCTGGCGGCAAGCACGGGCCGTGCCGACGTGGTGTTCGGCACCGTGCTGTTCGGCCGCATGCAGGGCGGTGCGGGGGCCGACCGGGCCATGGGCCTGTTCATCAATACGCTGCCGCTGCGGGTTCGCACCGACGTGGCTTCGGTGGCGGACAGCCTGTGCGAGACGCATGGTGCGCTGGTCGGGCTGCTGCGGCACGAACATGCGTCGCTGGCGCTGGCCCAGCGTTGCAGCGCGCTGCCGCCCGGCACGCCACTGTTCTCGGCGTTGCTCAACTACCGTCACAGCCAGATCCGGAGCAGCGACGTGGCGTTGCTGGAAGGCGTGCGCTTCGTCGGCGACCGCGATCGCACCAACTATCCCTTCAGCTTGTACGTGGACGATTTCGGCGACGACTTCGCCCTGACCGTGCAGGTGCATGACAGCGTGTCGGCGCCGCGCGTGGCAGCGTTCCTGCAGCAGGCCCTGGCCGGGCTGGTGCAGGCACTGGAACACGAGCCCGGGATGCCGCTGGCGGCGCTGGACGTGCTGCCGCCGGACGAACGCCGGCAAGTGCTGGATGACTTCAACGCCACCGCCACCGAATACCCGGCGGCGCTGCTGCACCAACTGGTGGAGCAGCAGGTGGCGCGCACGCCCGACGCGATCGCCGTGCGTTTCGAGCAATGCGAGCTCAGTTTTCATGAGCTGAACGGGCGCGCCAACCGGCTGGCGCGTCACTTGCGCACCCTGGGCGTGGGCCCGGATCGCACCGTCGCCGTGCTGCTCGAACGCAGCGAACGGATGGTGATCGCGCTGCTGGCGATCGTCAAGGCGGGCGGCGCCTATGTGCCGCTGGACCCGGGCTATCCGGACGACCGGCTGGCGCTCATGCTGCGCGACAGCGCGCCGCTGGCACTGCTGACGCAGGAAACCCTGGCCGGGCGCCTGGCCGATGGCGTGCCGCGGGTGCTGCTCGACACGGCGGCGAGCGACGCCATGCTGGCCGGCTACGTCGACAGCAATCTCGACCCGGCCGGCCTGGCGCCGGACCACCTGGCCTACGTGATCTACACGTCCGGCTCGACCGGCCAGCCCAAGGGCGTGATGAACGCGCACCGCGGCATCGTCAACCGCCTGCAGTGGATGCAGCAGGCCTATGCACTGAATCCGCAGGACGTCGTGCTGCAGAAGACGCCGTTCGGCTTCGACGTCTCGGTCTGGGAGTTCTTCTGGCCCCTGATGACGGGCGCCCGGCTGGTGGTGGCGCGTCCGGAAGGGCACAAGGACCCGCGCTACCTGGGCGAGGTGATCGAGGCGGCCGGCGTGACCACGCTGCACTTCGTGCCGTCGATGCTGCAGGTGTTCCTGGGCCAGCCGGAGCCCGTGGCACGCTGCGCCAGCGTGCGGCAGGTGCTGTGCAGCGGCGAGGCGCTGCCGGCGGCGCTGGTGCATGGCGTGCGCGCGGGGCTGCCGCAGGCGCAGCTGCACAACCTGTACGGCCCGACCGAGGCGGCGGTGGACGTCACCGCCTGGACCTGTACGGGCGAGGAGGGCACGGCGGTGCCGATCGGCCGGCCGATCGCCAACACGCGCATGTACGTGCTCGACGCGCAGGGCCGCCCGGCCCCGCTGGGCGTAACCGGCGAGTTGTACATCGGCGGCGTGCAGGTGGCGCGCGGCTACCTGAACCGTCCGGAACTGACGGCGGAGCGCTTCATGGCGGACCCGTTTGCCGGGGAACCGGATGCACGCATGTACCGCACCGGCGACCTGGGACGCTGGCGCGCGGATGGCGCGCTGGAATACCTGGGCCGCAACGACTTCCAGGTCAAGCTGCGCGGCCTGCGCATCGAGCTGGGCGAGATCGAGGCGCAACTGGTGCGCCAGCCGGGCGTGCAGGAGGCGGTGGTGCTGGCGCGGCCGGACGGCGCGGGCCTGGTCGCCTACCTGGTGGCCGAGCCCGGACTGGAGCCGGCCATGCTGCGCGCGCAACTGGGCAAGCACCTGCCGGACTACATGATCCCGGCCGCGTACGTGACGCTGGCGGCGCTGCCGCTGGGCCCGAACGGCAAGCTCGATCGCAAGGCCCTGCCGGCGCTGGACGGCACCGCGTTCGAGCGCCGCGCGTTCGAGGCACCGGTGGGCGAGGTGGAGCAAACGCTGGCGTCGATCTGGAGCGAGCTGCTGGGCATCGAGCGGATCGGCCGGCACGACCACTTCTTCGAGCTGGGCGGGCACTCGCTGCTGGCTATCCGCCTGCTCGAGCAACTGCGCCGGCGCGACTGGTCGCTGGATATCCACGCGCTGTTCGCGCATGCCGCGCTGGCCGACATGGCGCGGGCGATCGGCGCCGCCAACGACCTGGGCGGCGTGCCAGTACCGCCGAACGGCATCCCGCCCGCCTGCGCCGCCATCACCCCGGCGATGCTGCCGCTGGTGCGACTGGAGCAGGCGCAGATCGACACCATCGCCGGCGCGACGCCGGGCGGCGCCGCCAATATCCAGGACATCTATCCGCTGGCACCCCTGCAGCAGGGCATCCTGTTTCACCACCTGCTGCAAAGCGAGGGCAACGCCTATGTGCTGCCCACGCTGCTGGCCTTCGACGGCAAGGCGCGCTTCGATGGCTTCGTCGCCGCGCTGGACGCCGTGATCGTCCGCCACGACATCCTGCGCACGGCCGTGCATTGGCAGGGACTGGCCGAACCGGTGCAAGTGGTGTGGCGCCATGCACCGCTGCATGTCGAGAGGCTGGAATTCGATCCGGCCGACGGCGCGGTGGAAGCGCAACTGCTGCGCCACGCCGATCCGCGTCGCTACCGGCTGGACGTGACGCGCGCGCCGCTGCTGCACGGCTTCGCCGCATTCGATCCCGTCGGCCAGCGCTGGCTGCTGCAGCTGCTGTACCACCACCTGGTAATGGACCACACCACGCTGGCAGTGCTGACCGGCGAGATCGCCCTGATCCAGCAACAGCGCGACGCCGAATTGCCGGTGCCCGTGCCCTATCGCGACTTCGTCGCCCATGCCCGCCTCGGCACGAGTGAAGCGGCGCACGAGACCTTCTTCCGCGCCATGCTGGCCGACGTGGACGAGCCGACCGCGCCGTTCGGCATCCTGGACGTGCAGGGCGACGGTTCCCAGGTCGAGCAAGCCACGCTGGCGCTGCCCGCCGCACTGTCGGCACGGCTGCGCCAACAGGCCCGGGCGCGCGGGGCCAGTGCCGCCAGCCTGTTCCACCTGGCGTGGGCGCAGGTCCTGGCGCAATGCACGGGCCGCGACGACGTGGTCTTCGGCACCGTGCTGTTCGGGCGCATGCAGGGCGGTGCCGGTACCGACCGTGCCGTCGGGATGTTCATCAACACCTTGCCGCTGCGGGTCGCGTTGGGTGACGTCGGCGTCGAGCAGGGGCTGCGCCAGGTGCAGGTCGCACTGGCCGACCTGCTGCGGCACGAGCATGCCGCCCTTGCGCTGGCGCAGCGCTGCAGCGGCCTGGCCGCCGGCATGCCGCTGTTCTCGGCCTTGCTGAACTATCGCCACAGCCACAGCGCCGGGACGCACGACGTCGAAGTGCTCGAAGGCGTACGCTTCCTCGGCGTGCGCGACCGCACCAACTATCCGTTCGGCCTGTACGTGGACGACCTGGGACAGGACTTCGCCCTGACCGCGGAGATCCACCGTTCGGTCTCGGCGGCCCGCATCGTCGGTTTCGTGGCGCAGGTGCTGGAGGGACTGGTCCAGGCGCTGGAGCAGGCGCCGGAGACGCCACTGTACGCCATCGGTGCGATGTCCGCGCAGGAGCGCGCGCTGGTCCTGCATGGATTCAACGACACCGCCGCCGCGCACGACCTGCCGGCCCTCGTGCACGCGACCTTCGAGCAGCAGGCCGCGGCCCATCCGGGCCGGATCGCCGTGGAGCTGGGCGACGAAGTGCTGACGTATCGGGCCCTGAACGAACGGGCCAACCGCCTCGCAAGCCACCTGCGCGACCTCGGCGTGGGCCCGGATCAGCGCGTGGCCGTCTGCGCCGAGCGCAGCCTGGAGATGGTGGTAGCCATCATCGCCACCTTGAAGGCCGGTGGCGCCTACGTGCCTCTCGATCCGGCCATGCCGGACGAGCGCCTGGCGCGCATGCTGGCGGACAGCCGTCCGGTCGCGCTGTTGACCCAACGCTCCCTGACCGCGCGCCTCGATGCCGGCGCGGCTGCCATCGTGCTGCTGGACGACCCGGCCCCGGCCTGGGCCGGCGCGCCGGCGCTCAACGTGCCGGTGCACGGCCTGTGCGGGGAGCACCTGGCCTACGTGATCTATACATCCGGTTCCACCGGCGTGCCGAAGGGAGTGGCGATGCCGCATAGCGCGCTGGTCAACCTGCTGGCCTGGCAGCGCGGCCAACTACCCGAGCCGGCGCGCACGCTGCAGTTCGCCGCGCTCGGCTTCGACGTGGCATTCCAGGAGATCTTCTCGACGCTTGCCGGCGGCGGTACGCTGGTGCTGCTGCGCGAAGCGTTGCGCCAGGACCTGCCGGCGCTGGCCGACTGGCTCGGCGGGCAATCCATCGAGCGGATGTTCCTGCCGTATATCGCGCTCGACAACCTGAGCGAGCTGTGGTCGCAACGGAGCGCGCCCCTGCCGCTGTTGCGCGACCTGGTCACCGCGGGCGAGCAGCTGCGCATCACGCCGGCCATCCGGCGCATGTTCGACAAGCATGCCAGTGCGCGCCTGCACAACCACTACGGGCCGACCGAAAGCCACGTCGTCACCGCGCACGTGCTGGCGGGACCGGCGCAAGCGTGGGAAGACCTGCCCCCGATCGGCCAACCGATCGCCAACAGCCGCATCTACCTGCTGGACGCGCACCGCCAGCCGGTCCCGCTGGGCGTGCCCGGCGAGATCCATATCGGCGGCATGGCGGTGGCGCGTGGCTACCTGGAGCGCCCGGAACTGAGCGGGGAACGCTTCCTTGCCGATCCGTTCGTGCCAGGCGGTCGCATGTACAAGACGGGCGACCTGGGTCGCTGGCGTGCCGACGGCACGCTCGACTACCTGGGCCGCAACGACTTCCAGGTCAAGCTGCGCGGCTACCGCATCGAACCGGGCGAGATCGAAACCCAGCTGGCGCGCCTGCCCGGGGTGCGCGCGGCGGCCGTGCTGGCGCGCCAGGACCGGCCGGGTGAGACGCGCCTGGTGGCTTACGTGGTGGCGGAACCGCCGGCGCGGCCGGACCCGGCCTGGCTGCGCGAGCAATTGGGCGCGCGCCTGCCGGACTACATGGTACCCGCCGCTTACGTGCTGCTCGACGTGCTGCCGCTGACGCCCAACGGCAAGCTCGATCGCAAGGCGCTGCCGGCACCCGAGGCCGATGCGCAAGTCCGGCAGGCGTATGCCGCGCCGCAGGGCGAGACGGAGCAGGCGCTGGCGCGGATCTGGTCGGCCTTGCTGGGTGTCGAGCGGGTCGGTCGCGATGACAGCTTCTTCGAACTGGGCGGTCATTCGCTGCTGGCGGTGCGGCTGGTGTCGCAATTGCGCCAGCAGCAGGGCATCGAACTGCCGCTGGCTGCGCTGTTCGCCCACCCGCGCCTGGCCGAACTGGCCGGTGCCGTGAGCGGCGCCGCCCCGACGGCGCTGGGCGCCATCGTGCCGGTGGACCGGACGGCGCGGTTGCCGCTGTCGTATGCGCAGCAGCGCCTGTGGTTCATCGACCGCATGGATCGCAATGCCAGCGCGGCCTACCACATCCATGGGGCATTGCGCCTGCGCGGTCCGCTCGACCGCCCGGCGTTGCAGGCAGCGCTGGATGGCGTGATCGCGCGCCACGAAGCGCTGCGCACCCGTTTCGTCAGCGTCGACGGCCAGCCATGGCAGGCGATCGACCCGGCCCGTCCGTTCGCGCTCACGCAGCACGCCGCCGATCCGGCCGCGCTGGAGGAGCAGTGCGCGGCACTGGCCGCGCTGCCGTTCGATCTGGCCGAGGGAGCGCCGATCCGCGCCCACCTGCTGCACCTGGCCGACGACGACCATGTGCTGCTGCTGGCGATGCACCACATCGTCTCCGACGGCTGGTCGCTCGGCGTGCTGGTGCGCGAGATCGCGGCCGGTTACCGGGCCGCGCGCCAGGGCGTGGCGGCTGCGTTGGCGCCGCTGCCCATCCAGTATGCCGATTACGCGGCGTGGCAGCGCCAGTGGCTGCAGGGACCGCGCCTGCAAGCGCGACTGGCGGAGGGCGTGGCGCAGTTGCAGGGCGCCCCCGAGCTGTTGACGCTGCCCACGGACCGGCCGCGTCCGGCCGTGCAGGACTATCGGGGCGCCAGCATCGAGGTCGGCCTGGACGCGGACCTGAGCCGCGCCTTGCGCGATCTCGGCAACCGGCATGGCACGACGTTGTACATGACCGTGCTGGCCGCCTGGGCGGCCGTGCTGGCGCGCCTTGCCGGCCAGTCGCAAGTCGTGATCGGCAGCTCCCATGCCGGTCGCAACCGCGTCGAGGTCGAGCCGCTGATCGGCTTCTTCGTCAACACACAGGCGCTCAAGATCGACGTCGCCGGCGCAGCCACGGTGGCTGCACTGCTCGCACAGGCCAGGCAGGCCGCGCTGCAGGCGCAGGGCTTGCACGACCTGCCGTTCGAGCAACTGGTGGAGGCAATCAATCCCGCGCGCTCGATGGCGCATCACCCGCTGTTCCAGGTCATGCTGACGTGGCATAACACGCCGGATGCAGCGCTGGAGCTGGCCGGCCTGGCCGTGGAACGGCTGCGCGGCGGGCAGGCCAGCGCCACCTTCGACCTGGCGCTGGACTTCGAGGAAGTGGGGAATGGCATCGCCGGCCAGCTCAATTACGCGACGGCGCTGTTCGACGAAGGTACGGTGCGCCGCTACTGGGGCTACCTGCACGCCATGCTGCGTGCGATGGTGGCGGACGAGGGCCAGGAAGTGGCGCGCATCGCGCTGCTGGACGAGGCGGAGCGCACGCAGCTGCTGTACGGCTTCAACGCGACCGAACGGACCCACGGTGCCGCGCAGCCGGTCCACGTCCTGTTCGAACGGCAGGCGGCTGCCCGGCCGGACGCGGTGGCGCTGGAACACGACGGGCGCCAGGTGCGCTATGGGGAGCTGAACGCGCGCGCCAACCGGCTGGCGCACCGCCTGCGCGCACTGGGCGTGCGGCCGGACGCGCGCGTCGCCCTGTGCATGGAACGATGCATCGACGTGATCGTGGCCATGCTGGCAACCCTCAAGGCGGGCGCTGGCTACGTGCCGCTGGACCCGGCGCAACCCGTGGAGCGGCTGGCGCACATGCTGGTGGACAGTGCGCCCGTCGTGCTGCTGACACAGCAGCCATTGCGGGAGCGTTTGCCGGTGCCGCCGGGCTGCCACGTCGCCACCCTGGACAGCCTGGACCTGGACGGTTTGCCGGAGCACGATCCAGGTTGCGCCGAAGTGGGCCTCGCCGCGTCGCACCTGGCCTACGTGATCTACACGTCCGGCTCCACCGGCACGCCGAAGGGCGTGATGGTCGAGCACCGCCAGCTGTGGCACCAGGTGGCGGCACTGCGCGAGCTGTATGGTGTCACGCCGGCGGACCGGGTCCTGCAGTTCTGCGCGCTGACCTTCGACGTGTCGGTCGAGGAAATCTTCGGCACCTTGCTGCATGGCGCCACGCTGGTGCTGCGCACCGATGCCTGGGTCACCGATCCGGCCGGCTGGTGCCGGCTGTGCGCCGAGCACCAGCTGACCGTCGCCAACCTGCCGACCTTGTTCTGGCAGCGCATGGCGCTGGAGCCGGACGTCGCGATGCCCGCGCAGCTGCGCCAGATCGTCATCGGCGGCGATGCGGTTGGCGGCGCCGCGCTGGAGGCGTGGTGGCGCCGGCCGGGCCATCGCCCCCTGCTGGCCAACGCCTACGGCCCGACGGAAACCACCATCAACGCGACCGTGGCCCGTTGCGCTGCCACGGATGCGCCGGGCAGTATCGGCCGTCCCGTGCCGGACAGTCGCGTCTATGTGCTGGACGACGGGCGGCAGCCGGTGCCGCTGGGCGTGGCCGGCGAGATCTACATCGGCGGTGCGCATGTCGCGCGCGGCTACCTGAACCGCCCCGAACTGGACGCCCAGCGCTTCCTGCCCGACCCGTTCGTGGCGGGCGGGCGCATGTATCGCACCGGCGACCTGGGGCGCTGGCACGCCGATGGCACCGTCGAATTCCTGGGCCGCAATGACTTCCAGGTCAAGATCCGCGGTTACCGCATCGAGCTGGGCGAGATCGAGACGCGGCTGGCGCAGCTGGAAGGCGTATCCGAGGCCGCGGTGCTGGCGCGCGCGGACCGCCATGGCGAGAAGCGCCTGGTGGCCTACGTGGTCGGCACGGTGGATGCGTCGCAACTGCGTGAACAACTGGCCCGGTGGCTGCCGGACTACATGGTGCCGACGGCGTACGTGGCGCTCGATGCGCTGCCGCTTACCGCCAACGGCAAGCTCGATCGCCAGGCGCTGCCCGCGCCGGGCGCCGCCGCACTCGTGCAGCGTGCCCATGAGGCACCGCAGGGCGAGGTCGAGCAGGTGCTGGCGCGGATCTGGTCGGCGCTGCTGGGTGTGGAGCCGGTGGGGCGCCAGGACAGCTTCTTCGAGCTGGGCGGCCACTCGCTGCTGGCCGTCAGGCTGGTTTCGCAACTGCGCCAGCAGCTGGGCGTGGAGCTGCCGCTGGCGGCACTGTTCGAGTCGCCGCGGCTGGGCGAGCTGGCGCGCGAAGTCGCGAGTGCCGCTCGCAGCACGCTGGCGCCCATCGTGCCGGCGGACCGTTCGGCACCGCTGCCGCTGTCGTACTCGCAGCAGCGGCTGTGGTACGTAACGCAGATCGATGCGCAGGCCCACACGGCGTATCACATCCCGGGCGCGCTGCGCCTGCGCGGCACGCTCGACAGGACGGCATTGCAGGCGGCCGTGGCGCGCATCGTCGAGCGCCACGAAATCCTGCGCACGCGTTTCGTCTCAATCGAAGGCCAACCCCGCCAGGTCGTCGCTGCCGCGCAAGGGTTCGCACTGCGGTTCTCCGACGTGGCGGGGCAAACGGACGAGGCACTGCAACGCATCTGCCACGACGAGGCCACCGCGCCATTCGACCTGGCCAACGGACCGCTGCTGCGCGGCCACCTGCTGCGCTTGGCCGACGACGAACACCTGCTGCTGGTGACGATGCACCACATCGTCGCCGACGGCTGGTCGCTGAGCGTGCTGGCGCGCGAGTTCTCGGCGCTGTACGCGGCATTCCGCGAGGGTGCGCCGGACCCGCTGCTGCCGCTGGCGCTGCAGTACGGCGACTACGCGGCCTGGCAGCGCACCTGGCTGCAGGGTCCCGTGCTGCAAGCGCAGCTGCAGTACTGGGTGGACCAGTTGCTAGGCATTCCGGAACTGCTGGCACTGCCGACCGACCGGCCCCGTCCCGACACCCAGGACTACCGGGGCGCGACGCTGCCGGTCGCGCTGGACGAGCGGCTTGGCCGCGCGCTGCGCGCGTTGGGCCAGCGCCACGGCACCACGTTGTACATGACCGTGCTGGGGGCATGGGCGGCCGTGCTGACGCGCCTCTCCGGCCAGTCGCAGGTGGTGATCGGCAGTTCGGAAGCAGGGCGCAATCGCGCCGAACTGGAGCCGCTGATCGGCTTCTTCGTCAATGCCCAGGCGATCCGTTTCGACCTGGAAGGGGAAGTCAGCGTGGCCGCGCTGCTGGCGCAAGCCCGGCGGCTGGCCCTGCAGGCGCAGGCGCATCGCGACGTACCGTTCGAGCAGGTGGTGGAAGCGCTCAACCCGGTGCGCTCGATGGCGTACAACCCGGTCTACCAGGTGCGGCTGGCGTGGCAGAACACGCCCGAGGTACGCCTGGCGCTGGCGGGGCTCGGCCTGGACAGCGTCGGCAACCAGGCTGGCAGCGCGCAGTTCGACCTGTCGCTCGACCTGGAGGAAGATGGCGAGCGCATCGTCGGCCAGCTCAATTACGCCACCGCGCTGTTCGACGCGGACACGATCCGGCGCCACTGGGGCTACCTGGAGGCGGTACTGCGGGCCATGGTGGCGGACGACGGCCAGCGGATCGACCGCATCGCGCTGGCGGACGAAGCGGAACGGGCGCGCGTGCTGCACGGCTTCAATCCAGCGCGGAGTGCCTACCCGGACGATACATTGATCCACGCGCTGTTCGAAGCGCAGGCGGCGGCGCAGCCGGACGTGCTGGCCGTGGCCTGCGCCGGGCAGGAACTGCGCTACGGCGCGCTCAACGAGCGGGCCAACCAGCTGGCGCATCACCTGCGCGCGCTGGGCGTACGGCCCGACGACCGGGTCGCCGTGTGCGTCGAACGCAGCGTCGACATGGCGGTGGCGCTGCTGGCCACGCTGAAGGCGGGCGGCGCCTGCGTGCCGCTGGACCCGATCCATCCGGACGAGCGCATCGCGCACATGCTGGCCGACAGTGCGGCGGCCGTGGTGCTGACGCAGGCGCGCCTGCAGGAGCGCCTGCCGGCGGCGCGCAATACCGTCGTGCTGGATGCCGTGCCATGGCAGCAGGCTGCGTGGGGAACGGCGCCCACCGCCAATCCGGATCCAGCCGCGGTGGGGCTGGACGCCGCGCACCTGGCCTACGTGATCTATACGTCGGGTTCCACCGGCACGCCCAAAGGGGTGATGGTCGAGCACCGCAACGTGCTGACCTTCCTGCGCGGGCTGGAACAGCGCATCCACGGACCGGGGCCAAACTGTCGCCGCATTGCCTGGAACTCGTCGTTCGGCTTCGACATGGCCGTCAAGGCGTGGGGCCAGCTGACGACGGGACGCAGCGTCTACATCGTGCCCGAGCCCACCCGGCTCGACGCGGGTGCGCTGCTCGCGTTCGTGGAGCGGCACGCCATCGAAGCGATGGAATGCACGCCGTCGCACCTGCGCATGCTGCAGGGCGCCGGCTTCCCGGGCCAACGCGGCCGGTCGCTGCGCAAGCTGCTGCTGGGCGGCGAGCCCATCGACGCCGCGACCTGGCGCGTGCTGGCCGGGTCCGAAGGCGTGGCGTTCTTCAATATGTATGGGCCGACCGAGTGCAGCGTGGACGCGGCCTGCGGCCCCGTGGCGGGGGACGTGCCCAACGTGGGCCATGTGATGCCGGATGCGCGCATCTACCTGCTGGACGCGCATGGCCAGCCGGTGCCGCTGGGCGCACCCGGCGAGATCCATATCGGCGGCGCCGGTGTCGCGCGCGGCTACCTGCACCGCCCCGAGCTGACGGCGGAGCGCTTCGTGCTCGACCCGTTCGCGGCAACGGAGCAGGCGCGCATGTACCGCACCGGCGACCTGGGACGCTGGCGCGCCGACGGGACCATCGAATACCTGGGCCGCAACGACTTCCAGGTCAAGGTGCGCGGCTTCCGCATCGAGCTGGGCGAGATCGAGACGCGCCTGGCGCGCCTGTCCGGCGTGCGCCAGGCGGTAGTGCTGGCCCGCGAGGACAGCCCGGGCGACCAACGCCTGGTCGCCTACGTCGTGCCCGACCCACTGGTGCCGGCGCCCGATCCCGCCGCGCTGCGCTCCCAGCTGGCCGCGCAACTGCCGGAGTACATGCTGCCGGCATCGTATGTAGTGCTGGAGCGCTTGCCGCTGACGCCGAACGGCAAGCTCGATCGCAAGGCGTTGCCGGCGCCGGAGGGGCAAGGCCTGGTGCAGCGCCAGTACGAGGCACCGGTCGGCGCGGTGGAGCAGGCGCTGGCGGCCATCTGGGCCCAGTTGCTGGGGGCAGAACGCGTGGGCCGCCATGACAACTTCTTCGAACTGGGCGGTCACTCCGCCCTGGCCATCCAGGTGATCTACCAGATGAGCGAAAGGCAGCTCCAGGCGGACGTGCAGATGGTGTTCAACGCACCGAGCCTCGCGCACCTGGCCGCCGCAACCATTCAACTTGAGGAGGTCGAGCTGTGAGTGCACTGGAATTGCTGGACAAGCTCGATGCCTGCGGCATCGCGGTGCGGGTAAAGGGCGACAAGCTGGCGCTGATCGGCGACCAGCGCCAGCTGGCCGACCAAGGCCTGATGGCGTCGTTGCGGTCGCACAAGGACGACCTGATCGAACTGCTGAAGCGGCGCGCCGGCGGCGACACGGCCGGCGGCATCCCGGCAGGCACGCTGCATATCGTGCCGGACATGCTGCCGCTGGTGGCGCTGGATGCGGCGCAGATCGAGCGGCTGGTACAGACGACACCCGGTGGCGCGGCCAATATCCAGGACATCTATCCGCTGGTGCCGCTGCAGGAGGGCATCCTGTTCCACCACCGCGTGCAGACGACGGGCGACACCTACGTGCTGCCGACATTGCTGCGTTTCGACAGCCGGCAGCGGCTGGACGCCTTCATGGAAGCGCTGAACGACGTGATCGCGCGCCACGACATCCTGCGCACCGCGGTGCATTGGGAGGGGCTGCCGGAGCCGGTGCAGGTGGTCTGGCGCCAGGCCCGCATCGACCTGCGCACGCTGGAATGCGAGCCGCATGGCGGCGATGCCGTGGCGCAGTTGCAGGCCCATGCCGATCCGCGCCGCGAACGGCTCGATGTGCGCCAGGCACCGATGCTGCGTGCCTACACGCTGTTCGATGGCGCCACCGGCACGTGGCTGATGCAGCTGCTGCACCATCACCTGGTGCTAGACCACACTGCTTCCGAACTGCTGATTGGCGAGATCGTGCTGCTGTTGCAGGGCCGGCGCGCCGAGTTGCCCGAGCCGGTGCCGTTCGGCCGCTTCGTCGCCCAGGTACGGCAGGGCATGGGGACGGCCGACCATGAGGCGTGGTTCCGGCGCATGCTGGGCGACGTGGACGAGCCCACCGCCCCGTTCGGGCTGCTGGACGTGCAAGGCGACGGCTCGGCCGTGCGGCGCTACGCCGCGCGCGTGGAACCCGCACTGGCGGCGCGCCTGCGGCGCCAGGCCAAGGCGCGCGGCGTCGGCGCGGCCAGCCTGTTCCACCTGGCATGGGCGAGGGTACTGGCCTGCTGCGCGGGGCGCGCCGACGTGGTGTTCGGCACCGTGCTGTTCGGCCGCATGCAGGGGGCGGCGCAGGCGGCACGCGCGATGGGCATGTTCCTCAACACGCTGCCGCTGCGCGTGCGCATGGACGACGACGTCGAGCAGGGCCTGAAGCGCACCCATGCCGCGCTGCTCGAACTGCTGCGGCATGAGCACGCGCCGCTGACGCTGGCGCAACGCTGCAGCGGGCTGCCCGCCAACGTACCGCTGTTTTCCAGCCTGCTCAACTACCGCTACAGCCACGCAGGCGACGGCGACGGCGGCGCCATCCTGGAAGGCATCGAGCACCTGGGTGGCCATGACCGTACCAACTATCCGTTCGTGCTGCACGTGGACGACCTGGGCGAAGGCTTCGAGCTGACGGCGGAAATCGACCACACGGTGGCCGCGCCGCGCGTGGTGGCGTTCCTGCAGCAGGCCCTGGCCGGGCTGGTGCAGGCACTGGAACACGAGCCCGGGATGCCGCTGGCGGCGCTGGACGTGCTGCCGCCGGACGAACGCCGGCAAGTGCTGGATGACTTCAACGCCACCGCCACCGAATACCCGGCGGCGCTGCTGCACCAACTGGTGGAGCAGCAGGTGGCGCGCACGCCCGACGCGATCGCCGTGCGTTTCGAGCAATGCGAGCTCAGTTTCTCTGAGCTGAATGCGCGCGCGAACCGGCTGGCGCGCCACCTGCGCAGCCTGGGCGTGGGCCCGGACCGCACCGTCGCCGTGCTGCTGGAACGCAGCGAACGGATGGTGATCGCGCTGCTGGCGATCGTCAAGGCGGGCGGCGCCTATGTGCCGCTGGACCCGGGCTATCCGCACGACCGGCTGGCGCTCATGCTGCGCGACAGCGCGCCGCTGGCACTGCTGACGCAGGAAACCCTGGCCGGGCGCCTGGCCGATGGCGTGCCGCGGGTGCTGCTCGACACGGCGGCGAGCGACGCCATGCTGGCCGGCTACGTCGACAGCAATCTCGACCCGGCCGGCCTGGCGCCGGGCCACCTGGCCTACGTGATCTACACGTCCGGCTCGACCGGCCAGCCCAAGGGCGTGATGAACGCGCACCGCGGCATCGTCAACCGCCTGCAGTGGATGCAGCAGGCCTATGCACTGAATCCGCAGGACGTCGTGCTGCAGAAGACGCCGTTCGGCTTCGACGTCTCGGTCTGGGAGTTCTTCTGGCCCCTGATGACGGGCGCCCGGCTGGTGGTGGCGCGTCCGGAAGGGCACAAGGACCCGCGCTACCTGGGCGAGGTGATCGAGGCGGCCGGCGTGACCACGCTGCACTTCGTGCCGTCGATGCTGCAGGTGTTCCTGGGCCAGCCGGAGCCCGTGGCACGCTGCGCCAGCGTGCGGCAGGTGCTGTGCAGCGGCGAGGCGCTGCCGGCGGCGCTGGTGCATGGCGTGCGCGCGGGGCTGCCGCAGGCGCAGCTGCACAACCTGTACGGCCCGACCGAGGCGGCGGTGGACGTCACCGCCTGGACCTGTACGGGCGAGGAGGGCACGGCGGTGCCGATCGGCCGGCCGATCGCCAACACGCGCATGTACGTGCTCGACGCGCAGGGCCGCCCGGCCCCGCTGGGCGTAACCGGCGAGTTGTACATCGGCGGCGTGCAGGTGGCGCGCGGCTACCTGAACCGTCCGGAACTGACGGCGGAGCGCTTCATGGCGGACCCGTTTGCCGGGGAACCGGATGCACGCATGTACCGCACCGGCGACCTGGGACGCTGGCGCGCGGATGGCGCGCTGGAATACCTGGGCCGCAACGACTTCCAGGTCAAGCTGCGCGGCCTGCGCATCGAGCTGGGCGAGATCGAGGCGCAACTGGTGCGCCAGCCGGGCGTGCAGGAGGCGGTGGTGCTGGCGCGGCCGGACGGCGCGGGCCTGGTCGCCTACCTGGTGGCCGAGCCCGGACTGGAGCCGGCCATGCTGCGCGCGCAACTGGGCAAGCACCTGCCGGACTACATGATCCCGGCCGCGTACGTGACGCTGGCGGCGCTGCCGCTGGGCCCGAACGGCAAGCTCGATCGCAAGGCCCTGCCGGCGCTGGACGGCACCGCGTTCGAGCGCCGCGCGTTCGAGGCACCGGTGGGCGAGGTGGAGCAAACGCTGGCGTCGATCTGGAGCGAGCTGCTGGGCATCGAGCGGATCGGCCGGCACGACCACTTCTTCGAGCTGGGCGGGCACTCGCTGCTGGCTATCCGCCTGCTCGAGCAACTGCGCCGGCGCGACTGGTCGCTGGATATCCGTGCCCTGTTCGCCCATCCGGGGCTGGCCGGCATGGCCGCCGCCGTCGAGCTGTCACACCTCCCAGGCGGCACCGTCATGGAAGTGCCGCGCAACGGCATTCCGCAAGCGTTCGCCGCATTGAACGACAACAACGAAGAAACCCAAGACATCGAGGAATTCAGACTATGAACGTGGACGTTGCAAGCAAGAGTGCCGCAGCAAAGGCGCTGATCGAGCTGTTCGATGCAAACAAGGTCGAGGTACGGGTGGAGCACGGGGAACTCGTCATCAAGGCGCTACGTGGCGTGATGACGCCGGCCGTCGTCACGTCGCTCAAGCTGCACAAGCGCGAGTTGCTGGCGTGGGCCGCGGGACGCCCGACCGAGGAGCACGAGCAGGCCCTCGCGGCGCGGCCCCAGATCACGCCGGACATGCTGCCGCTGGTGCGCCTCGAGCAGGCCCACATCGACCGCATCGTGCAGGCGACGCCCGGTGGCGTCGCCAACGTCCAGGACATCTATCCGCTCACACCGCTGCAGGAAGGCATCCTGTTTCACCACCTGCTGCAGCAGGAAGGCGACGCCTACCTGAACCGCCTGTCGATGAGCTTTGCCGACCGCGCGCTGCTGGACCGCTTCGTGGACGCGATGAACCAGGCGATCGCGCGCCATGACGTCTTGCGGACCGCGCTGCAATGGGACGGCCTGGAGGACCCCGTCCAGGTGGTCTGGCGCCAGGCCCGCCTGGAAGTGCAGACGTTGTCGTTCGACGGCGGCGATGTGCTGGGACAGCTGCAAGCCCACGTCGATCCGCGCCGCTTCCGGATGGACGTGCGAAGCGCCCCGCTGATCCAGTGCTTCGCCGCGTTCGACGGCGAAGGGCAGCGCTGGCTGCTGCAGCTGATGTATCACCACCTGGTGATGGACCACATCACGCTGGAACTGCTGGTCGACGAGGTGGTGCGGATCCTGCAGGGCCGCGCCGCGGAGTTGCCGCCGCCCGTGCCGTTCCGGAATTTCGTCGCGCAGGCACGGCTTGCCAACAACAACGCCGCGCATGAACGGTTCTTCCGCGAGATGCTGGGCGACGTGGACGCGCCCACGGCACCCTTCGACCTGCTGGACGTGCAGGGCAACGGCGCCAACACGGTGCAGGCGCGCCAGGCCCTCGATGCCGCGCTGGCGGAGCGGGTGCGCCGGGTCGCGGCGGCGCGCGGGGTCAGCGCCGCCAGTGTCTTCCACCTCGCGTGGGCGCAGGTGCTGGGTGCCTGCACGGGCCGCGCCGACGTGGTCTTCGGCACCGTACTGTTCGGCCGCATGCAAGGCGGCGCGGGTGTCGACCGGGCGATGGGCATGTTCATCAACACGCTGCCGCTGCGTGTGCAACTTGGCACGCACAGCGCGCAGCAAGGCCTGGAGGCCGTGAACCGCACGCTGGTCGAGCTGCTGCGCATGGAACACGCGCCGCTGACGCTGGCGCAGCGCTGCAGCGCGCTGCCGGCCAACACGCCGCTGTTCTCGGCCTTGCTGAACTATCGCTACAGCCGCCCGGAAGCGCTGGACGAGAACGACGTCATCGAAGGCATCCGCCATATCGAGAGCCGCGACCAGACCAACTATCCGTTCGTGCTGCACGTGGACGACCTCGGCCAAGGCTTCCGACTGACCGCGGAGATCGTCGATACGGTATCGGCCGAACGCGTCCTCGGCTTCGCGCAGCAGGCCGTGGCCAGCCTGGTCGGCGCGCTGGAGCGTGCGCCGCAAACGCCGTTGCAGGCGCTGGCCGTACTGCCTGCGCGCGAACGCGAGCGGGTACTGGAGACGTTCAACGCGACCTGGCGCGAGGACGACGATGACGCCATGGTGCACCAGCTGTTCGAGCGGCAGGTGGCGCTTGGCCCGGATGCCGTCGCGCTGGAGTTCGACGGCGAGCGCCTGACCTACGCCGAGCTGAATGCGCGTGCCAACCGGCTGGCGCACTACCTGCGCGAGCTGGGCGTGCAGCCGGACGACCGGGTGGCCGTGTGCCTGGCGCGTGGCCTGGACCTGGTCGTCGCCATCGTCGCCGCGCTCAAGGCCGGCGCGGCCTATGTGCCGCTCGACCCGGTGCTGCCGGACGAGCGCCTGGCCCACATGCTGCACGACAGCGCGCCGGTCGCGCTGCTGACCCAGTCGCACCTGCGCTCGCGCTTCGCGCTGCCCGATGGCGTGGCGTGCGCCGAGCTGGATGCGCCGTCGCCGTGGGCGCACCATCCGGCCGACGATCCGGCGGCCGGCATGCAGACGCCGGACCACCTGGCCTACGTGATCTACACCTCCGGCTCGACCGGCCAGCCCAAGGGCGTGTGCATGCCCCACCGTGCCCTGGTCAACCTGCTGCGCTGGCAGCGCGACGACCTGCCGCTGCCGGCCCGCACGCTGCAGTTCGCGGCGCTGGGCTTCGACGTGGCGTTCCAGGAGATCTTCTCGACCCTGACCAGCGGTGGCACCCTCGTGCTGGTGGCCGAGACGGTGCGCCAGGACCTGCCGGCGCTGGCCGACTGGATGCGCGGCCAGGACCTGCAGCGCATCTACCTGCCGTACATCGCCCTGAACGGCCTGGCCGAGCTGTGGTCGCAGCAGGAGCGGCCGCTGCCGGCCCTGCAGGACCTGATCACGGCGGGCGAGCAGTTGCGCATCACGCCGTCCATCCGCCAGCTGTTCCGGCACGCGCCGCAGGCACGCCTGCACAACCACTACGGCCCGACCGAAAGCCACGTGGTGACGGCCCACGTGCTGGCCAGCCCCGCCGACGAGTGGGAAGACCTGCCGCCGATCGGCGCGCCGATCGCCAACAGCCGCATCTACCTGCTCGATGCCCAGGGCCAGCCGGTACCGCTGGGCGTGACGGGCGAGATCCACATCGGCGGCGTGCAGGTGGCGCGGGCCTACCTGGGCCGGCCGGACCTGAGCGCCGAGCGCTTCCTGGCCGACCCGTTCGTTGCCGGTACGGCCTTGCCGGGCGGCCGCCTGTACAAGACGGGCGACCTGGGGCGCTGGCGCGCCGACGGCACCGTCGAATACCTGGGCCGCAACGACTTCCAGGTGAAGATCCGCGGCTTCCGCATCGAACTGGGCGAGATCGAGACGCAGCTGGCGCGCATCGCCGGCGTGCGCGAGGCGGTCGTGCTGGCGCGCGAGGACGTGCCGGGCGAGAAGCGCCTGGTGGCCTATGTCGTCATGGAACCCGGCCTGGCGCCGGACGCGCCGGCGTGGCGCGCGCAACTGGGCCAGGCGCTGCCCGAGTACATGCTGCCGGCCGCGTTCGTGCCGCTGGACGCGCTGCCGCAAACACCGAACGGCAAGCTCGATCGCAAGGCGCTGCCGGCACCGAGCGGCCACGCGTTCGTCCAGCGCGCCTATGAGGCGACGATCGGCGCCATCGAAACCACGCTGGCGCAGATCTGGTCCGACCTGCTCGGGGTCGAGCGGGTAGGCCGTCACGACAACTTCTTCGAGCTGGGCGGGCACTCGCTGCTGGCGGTGCGCCTCGTGTCCCAGCTGCGCGAACGGCTGGGGATCGAATTGCCGCTGTCGGTGCTGTTCACCCACCCCCGGCTGGCCGACCTGGCGCTGGACGTGGCGCAGGCGGGCCAGCAGACGCTCAGCGCGATCGGCAAGGCCGACCGCTCCGCGCCGCTGCCGCTGTCGCTGGCGCAGCAGCGTTTGTGGTTCATCTCGCGCGTCGACGCCCGTGCCAGCAAGGCCTACCACGTGCCCGATGCCGTGCGCCTGCGCGGTCCGCTCGACACGGCCGCGCTGCAGGCGGCGCTCGACCGGATCGTCGCGCGGCACGAGGTGCTGCGTACGCGCTTCGTCGGCATCGGCGGCCAGGTGCGCCAGGTGATCGACGAGCCGCGCGGCTTCGCGCTGGCGCGCCAGGACCTGGCCGGTGCCGGCATGGCGGCGGTGGAACGGATCGGCAAGGAAGAGGCCAGCCTGCCGTTCGACCTGGCCCTGGGCCCCCTGATCCGTGGCCGCCTGCTGCGCCTGGCCGAGGACGACCACGTGTTGCTGGTCACCACGCACCACATCATCTCGGACGGCTGGTCCGCCGGCGTGCTGGCGCAGGAGTTCTCGACGCTGTACGAGGCCTTCCACGCCGGCCGTCCCGATCCGCTGCCGCCGCTGGCGATCCAGTACGCCGACTATGGCGTGTGGCAGCGCCAGTGGCTGCAGGGACCGCTGCTGCAGCAGCAGTTGCAGCAGTGGGTGGAGCAGTTGCGCGGCGCCCCCGCGCTGCTGGCCATACCGACCGACCGGCCACGTCCGCCCATGCAGGACTACCGGGGCGCCAACGTCGCCATCGAGATGGACAGCGCGTTGACCCGGGGCCTGAAGGCGCTCAGCCAGCGTCACGGCACCACGATGTACATGACGCTGGTGGCGGCGTGGGCCGCGGTCCTGAGCCGCCTGTCCGGGCAGGAACAGGTGGTCATCGGCAGCTCGCACGCGGGCCGCAACCGGGTCGACGTCGAACCGCTGATCGGCTTCTTCATCAATACGCAGGCGCTGAAGATGGACCTGTCGGGCCGGCCCAGCGTGCAGGCGCTGCTGGCCCAGGCCAAGCAGATGGCGGTGCAAGCCCAGAGCCTGCAGGACGTGCCCTTCGAGCGCCTGGTGGAGGCACTCAATCCGCCCCGTTCGCTGTCGCACCACCCCGTGTTCCAGGTGATGCTGTCCTGGCACAACACCCCGAAGGTGCAGCTGGGATTGCCGGGGCTGACGGCGCAAGCCGTGGCCAACGCGCCCGATTTCGCGCAGTTCGACCTGTCGCTGGAACTGCACGAGGAGGACGACCGCATCGGCGGCCAGCTCAACTACGCGACGGCGCTGTTCGACGAGAGCACGATCCAGCGCCACTGGCGCCATGTGCATGCCATGCTGCGCGCCATGGTGGAAGACGACAGCCGCCAGGTCGACCGGATCGACCTGCTGGACGCGGCCGAACGCCGCCTGGTCCTGGAGACCTTCAACGAAGCCCCCGCGGTGCCGGCACAGGGCGGCTTGCTGCACGCGTTGTTCGAGCACCAGGCTGCCGCGCAGCCGGACACGACGGCGTTCGCCTTCGCAGGGCGTGAGCTGAGCTATCGCGCCCTGAACGAACGCGCCAACCAGCTGGCCCATCACCTGCGCGGTTTGGGCGTGACGCCGGATGCGCGCGTGGCGATCTGCGCCGAACGCAGCCTGGACCTGGTGGTGGCACTGCTGGCGACCCTGAAGGCGGGCGGCGCGTGCGTGCCGCTGGATCCGGTCCATCCGGACGAACGCCTGGCGCACATGTTGCAGGACAGCGCGCCCGTCGCGGTGCTGACCCAGGCCGGACTGCGCCAGCGGCTCGCCATCCCGCCGGACGGCGCCTGCGTGCTGCTGGACGAGGCGCCGTGGGAGCAGACCGCCTGGGGCGGTGCCCCCACGCACGACCCGGATGGCGGCGCCGTCGGCCTGACCGACGCCCACCTGGCCTACGTCATCTACACGTCCGGCTCCACCGGCACGCCGAAAGGCGTCATGGTCGAGCACCGCAACGTGCTGACTTTCCTGCACGGCCTGGAAGCGTGCATCCATGGCGTGGCGCCGGACTGCCGCCGCATCGCCTGGAACTCGTCGTTCGGTTTCGACATGGCGGTCAAGGCCTGGGGCCAGCTGGCCATGGGACGCACGGTGTTCCTGCTGCCGGAGGAGACCCGCATGGATGGCGCCGCGCTGCTGGATTTCATCGAGCAGCACCGCATCGAGACGATGGAATGCACGCCTTCGCACCTGCGCATGCTGCAAGGTGCCGGCTTCCTGCAAGGTCGCGCGCCAACGCTGCGCAAGCTCCTGCTGGGCGGCGAAGCCATCGACGCGGGCACGTGGCGCGAGCTGGCGGCCGTGGACGGGACGCTGTTCTTCAACATGTACGGGCCGACCGAATGCAGCGTCGATGCCACCTGCGGCCTGATCGACGGACCCACGCCGAACATCGGCCATGTCATGCCGGGCGCGCGGGTCTACCTGCTGGACGAGGAACGGCAACCGGTGCCGATCGGTGTCGCCGGCGAGATATTCATCGGCGGCGCCGGCGTCGCACGTGGCTACCTGGACCGCCCCGGGCTGACCGCCGAGCGCTTCTTGCCCGATCCGTTCGCTGGCGATGCGGCGGCCCGCATGTACCGCACCGGCGACCTGGGGCGCTGGCGCGAGGACGGCAGCATCGAATACCTGGGCCGCAACGACTTCCAGGTCAAGCTGCGCGGCTTCCGCATCGAACTGGGCGAAATCGAGGCCGTGCTGCTGCGACAAGAGGGCGTGCGCGAAGCCGTCGTCATTGCCCGCGAGGACAGCCCGGGCGACAAGCGTCTGGTGGCTTATGTGGTGACGGAGCAGGGTGGGGCGGCGCCTGACCCGGCACTGCTGCGCGCGCGCCTGGCCGGCAGGCTGCCCGACTACATGGTGCCGGCCGCGTTCGTGCCGCTGGCGGCGCTGCCGCTGACGGCCAACGGCAAGCTCGATCGCAAGGCCCTGCCGGCGCCGGAGGGGCAAGGCCTGGCGCACCAGGCATACGAGGCGCCGCAGGGCGAGGTGGAGCAGACCATCGCCGCGCTGTGGGCCCAGCTGCTGGGCGTCGAGCGGGTCGGCCGGCACGACAACTTCTTCGACCTGGGCGGTTACTCGCTGATGGTGTTCCAGGTGATCGAGGGTTTGAAGCAGAAGGGCTATAACGCGGCGCTGCAGGACGTGCTGCTGGCGCAGGAACTGAGCGCGCTGGCCCAGCTGATCAGCGCCAACCACGGCGGCGCGCCGGCCCCGGACCAGTGGGTCACGATCCGCCACGGCGGCAGCCGGCCGGCGCTGGTCTTCCTTCATGAGCCCAGCGGCGAAGTGCTGTCATATGAGCGCCTGGCCCGGCACATCGACGCCGAAGTGGGCCTGTACGGCATCCGCGCCGACGGTGCCACCATCACGTCCGAGACCACCTACGAGGAACTGGCGGCGCGCTACGTGTCGATCCTGCGCGAAGCGCTGCCGCAAGGGCCGTACCGGCTGGCCGGCTGGTCGGCCGGCGGCGTGCTGGCCTACGAGGTGGCGCGGCAGCTGGCCGCGCAGGGCCAGCGGGTCGAGTTCGTGGGGCTGATCGACAGCTGGCTGCGCGGCAGCGCCGGCAGCGCGGGCAACACGATCGAACTGGCCGACAAGCTGATGCTGCTGGTGTCCTATATCGAGTACCAGGGCTGCAAGCTGGCCGACCCGGACGTGGCGCAGCTGATGGAAGCGCCCGACCTGCCGGCGGCGCTCGCTCTCGCCAAGCGCCAGCGCTGGCTGGGCCAGGACATCGGCGCGGACGAGTTCGACGCGCGGGTCGCGCTGGCGTTCAACCTGCGCCAGGGCGCGCACGCCTATGCGGCGGCGCCGATCGAGGCCCCCGTGCACCTGTTCACGGCCACGCCCCAGGGCGCGGCCGATCCCGCCAACGGCTGGGGCAGCGTGCTGCGCGGGCGCCTGCAGGTCCACCCCATCGGCGGCGACCATTGGAGCCTGATGATGGAACCGGCACGCGCCGCGCGCCTGGGCAGCGCGATCTCGGCCCTGCTGGACGGGATCGACGGCACCGTGCGCCATGCGCAGGCCGGCCGGCATCCGGCGGCGGTGGTCGTCCGCACCGGCAGCCCCCAGGGACGCAAGGTGTTCTGCATCCCGGGCGCGGGCGCGCATGCCACGTCCTTCCTGGACCTGTGCGGCGGCTTCGATGCCGGTGTCACCGTGATCGGACTGGAAGCGGAGGGCCTGCTGGGGCGCGCTGGACCGGTGCCCACCGTGCAGGAGGCGGCAACGCGCTACGTGGCGGCCATCAGGACGGTGCAGCCCGTGGGGCCGTACCACCTGGCCGGGCATTCGTTCGGCGGCTGGATCGCGCTGGAGGCGGCGCGCCAGCTGCTGCAGGCCGGCGCGGTGGTGGCGCCAGTGGTGCTGGTGGATACCGAGGCGCCCCGCGACCAGGGCCATGCGGGGCGCGACGAGGCCCTGCGCCAGTTCGTCAAGCTGGTCGAGCTCAATGCCGGCGCGGCGCTGCACATCGACGCGGACGACCTGGCCCGGCGCGACGAACCCGGCCAGGTAGAACTGGTATGCGAGCGGATGAAGGAAGCCGGCCTGCTGCCCGCCAAGGCACGGGCGGCCGACCTGGAACCCGTCGTCGCGATGTTCTGCCGCCAGTGCACGATCGGCTACCGGCCCGGGCAGCCGAGCGGCGCCGGCGTCGTGCTGTTCGTCGCGCCGTCGGGCGACGCCGGCGATGCGGTCGACGTGCCCGCGTGGCGTGGCGTGGAGCCCGACCTGGCTGTCGTGAACGTTGCCGGCAGCGATCACCTGTCGATCCTGAAACCGCCCCACGTCGCCATCGTGGCCACTGAAATCCTCAAACATTGGTATCTCGGCTGATGATTACCCTACTGGACGAACACACCATGGAAAGCATCTGTGCGGAAGCGCCCTTCGAGGTCACGACCACGCCCGGTTTCCCCTACCTGATCGAGGCCGGCGCGGGTGCCGCCGACCACCAGCGCTGGTTCGGCGCGGCGGCGCCCGACCTGGTCGGCCTGCTGCGCCACGCGGGCGCGCTGCTGCTGCGTGGCTTCCCGCTGCGCAGCGCCGAGGACTTCCGCATGGCCGTCGGCGCGATGGCGCCGCAGCTGCGCGGCTATGCCGGCGGCACGTCGCCGCGCAGCCAGGTCGCCGAAGGGGTCTATACGTCGACGGAATATCCCAAGCAGCTGGAGATCCCGCTGCACAACGAGATGTCCTACAGCCGCCAGTGGCCGGAGCTGCTGTACTTCTTCTGCGCCACCGCGCCGGCCAGCGGTGGCGAAACCCCGGTCGCCGACTCGCGCGGCATCCTGGCGCGCATGCCCTGGGACATCGTGGAGGAATTCGAGCGGCGCCAGCTGATGTACGTGCGCAACCTGGCTTCGGCCGAGTCGCGCTACAACTCGTGGACCAAGGCATTCGAGACCGACGACCGGACCGCGGTGGAAGCGTATTGCCGCGACATGGACATCGGCTACGCCTGGCAGCCCAACGGCGGCCTGCGCATCCAGGAAGTACGGCCCGCGTTGCGCACGCATCCGGTCACGGGCGAGCGGGTCTGGTTCAACCAGGTCCACCTGTGGCATGCCTCGAACACGCCGATGGCCAGCAACGTCAGCGCACAGATCGAAGCGGGCCTGCCGATGGCGGCCTACTACGGCGACGGCGGCCGCATCGGCAACGACACGCTGGCCGTGGTGCGCGACGCGATGAACGCGGAAAAGCGGCTGTTCCGCTGGCAGCAGGGCGACCTGCTGATGGTCGACAACGTACTGGCGGCCCATGGCCGCATGCCGTTCGACGGGCCGCGCCAGATCCTGGTGGCGATGTCGTGACGCTGCCACCCTCCATCCATCAACCATGAACGACGGGAATCCATGAACATTAAAGGCACGCAAGGCGAGTCTCTCGCCAACTGGATCAAGCACAATCGCGCCGACATCGACGCGGCGCTGTGGAGCGACGGCTACGTGCTGTTCCGCGGTTTCGACGTAGGCGGGCTGGCCGGGTTCGAGGACTGCGCGACGGCGGCTTGCAACACGCTGTACAAGCACTACGGCGACCTGCCACTGGCCAGCGCCAGCGAGAACGTCTACTTCGCCACGCCTTATCCGAAGCACCTGGAGATCCAGTTCCACAACGAGGCGTCGCACACCCATACGTGGCCGTCGCGCCAGCTGTTCTTCTGCCTGGAGCCGGCGCCCGAAGGAGGCGAGTGGACGCTGTCGGACGGGCGCAAGGTGCTGGACGCCATGCCCGACGCCATGCTGGCGCGCTTTCGCGAGCAGGGCCTGGTCTACCGGCGCCGCTTCATCCGCGGGCTGGACGCGTCGTGGCAGCAGTTCTTCAAGGTGAACGACCTGCAGGAGCTGCATGACAAGATGGCCCCGACGGGGCATGAGATCGACGCCCCGTCCGAGCACGACGTGACCGTGTCGTTCCGCACCCATGCCGTGTTGCCGCTGCCGGAGCGCGGTACCGAGGCGTGGTTCAACCAGATCCTGCTGCACCACCCGGATGCGCTGCCGCAGGAAGTGGGCGACCTGCTGCGCAAGCACTTCCCGCGCGACAAATTCCCGCGCACCGTGTTCTTCGGCGACGGCAGCGCGATCCCGGCGGATTGGGTCAGGACGGTCGATACGGTGCTGAACGAATGCTCGATCCGCATCCCCACGCAGGCCAACGACGTCCTGCTGGTCAACAACCTGCTGATGGCGCACGGCCGCCTGCCGTACTCGGGCAACCGCCAGATCCGGGTCGCGCTGGGCGACATGCGGGCACATGGTACCGCCTGAGCGTGCGCCGTACCCATCACATCAACCAATTGCAGCGGAGAGCGGGATGATTCAACGGCAGCATGTAGTCAACGATTTTTTCGCCGAGGCGGAAGCGATGCGCTCGGCCTATGATACGAAGGTCAAGGACCCGTACCGGCAGAGTGTCAGCTGGCAGTACTTCTGCGCGCCGCAGATGTACACCTACCTGCGCACGGTACCGCAGCAGGTCGTGCCGGAAGCGCTGTTTGCCCGCTTCATGCAGCACATGAAGCAGTGGTGCGTCGACAACGTGGGGCTGCTGCCGATGGGCGTGCCCAACCTGCACCTGATGGTCAACGGGTGCACGCTGGGGCTGCACAGCGATTTCCAGAACGGCACGCTGGGCTACGTCTACTCGCTGACGCGCTGGCAGCAGCGCAAGTTCGCCGGCGGCGAGACGCTGCTGCTGCGCGACGGCATACCCAGCTACAAGAAGCACCACGTGCAGGGCGAGTCGCTGTACGAACTGGTGCCGGCGCAGTTCAACCAGCTGCTGCTGTTCGACGACCGCATCGTGCACGGCACGCAGACCGTGGAGGGCAGCATGGACCCGCTCGAGGGCCGCATCGCTTTCGTGGGCCACCTGCGGCCCACTTCGCCCGTCGTCAAGGGCGCGCTCGACCCGGCCGCCGCGCGCAAGACCATCCTCGACCTGCAGCGGCACCTGGCCGAGCAGTTGAAGGAGCGCGACGATTGCAAGGACGTGCAGGGCACCGTCACGTTCCGGCTGGACGTCGCCGCCTCCGGCAAGGTCGAATCGGTCACGACGCTGATCGACCACCTGGTGACGCCGGCCACCGGCTACGGCCCATCGGCCCGCGTGGACGACGTCCGGCGCATCGTCCAGGAAGGCATCGCCACGCTCAGGTTCCCCGATGGCGCCGGCAAGTCGACCGTCACGGCCGCCGTGCTGGTCCCGCTGCCGGACCTGCGGCCGATCGAGATCGCCGTGCCGCACGGCGGCCGGGCGGCCGTGCTGCGCGAAGTCCTGGCCGCACAATTGAAGGAGCTGGAGTCGCAGGGTTTCCAGATCGAGCGCAGCGGCGAGGAGTTCCTGATGCTCGAACCGCTGGCGGGCACGATCCGCATCGAGCCGGCCCGGCTCGTGGCCACGTTCGACCCGCCGATGTGGGTGCCGTCCCAGCGCGAGCACTTCCAGGCGAACCTGAAGGACAGCCTCGGCCTGCTGGCCCGGGCCGGCGGCTGAGCGGCGCCGGCATGTCCTGGCTCGACAGCGCGTTGCTGGCCGGCGCCATCCTGTGCGCGCTGGCCGCGATGGCGGGCCGGACCGGGCGGCCGGCACGCGCCTGCGCTGTGCTGGTCCTGCTGGCGGCCGGGTGCGTGCTGCAGGTCGTCGCGGAAGGCTGGTATTGGCAGTTCGTGCCGGTCTACGCGCTGATCCTGCTGGCCGCGCTGCGCATGGCACGGGGCGCAAGGCGCACGCGCTGGCAAGAGTCGCTCGTGTGCGCCGGCCTGCTGGGCGGGGCCGGCGTGCTGGCCGCCAGTTGGGTGTTCCTGCCGGTGCCCGGGCTGCCGGCGCCGCACGGGCCGTATGCCGTCGGCACCCAGGTGTTCCGCTGGGTCGATGCGACGCGGCCGGAACCGGCTACCCGCGCTCCCGGCGACCGCCGCAATCTCGTGGTGCAGGCCTGGTATCCCGCCGCGCACGGTGCCGGCGGAGTGCACGCGGCCTATATCGACGGCCTGGGACGCCTGCCGGATGCCGTCGCCGGCATGCCGGGCGCGGTGCTGGCGCACTACGATCGTATCGATACGCACGGTATCCAGCGCGCGCCCGTGGCGGCCGACCGGCGCACGTGGCCGGTCGTGCTGTTCTCGCCGGGCTACGGCGCGTCGCGCGCGTTCTACACGACGCTGGTTAGCGACCTGGCCAGCCGCGGCTTCGTCGTGCTGGCCGTCGACCACCCGTTCGAGGCGTCGGTGACGCAACTGGCCGACGGCCGCCTTGCCACGCCGGTGGAACGGTTTGCCGCCAACGATCCGGATCGGCTGGACTATATGCGCCAGCGCCTCGAGGTGCGCACGGCGGACCTGCGTGCGGTGCTGGACAGGCTGGCGCATCCGGACGGCCTGGGCAGCCTGGCCGGCCGGCTCGATCTCGCACGCATCGCGGCCGTCGGCCATTCGTTCGGCGGGGCGGCATCGGTCGCCATCGCGAGCACGGACGAGCGGGTCAGGGCGGCGGTCAACCTGGACGGCACCTTGTATGGCACGCTGGCGGAGCGGCAACTGGACCGGCCGTTCCTGTTGATCGAGAGCGACCGTGGCGAGACGCGGCACTCGGCCCTGTACCTGCAGGGCAACCGCCGCCTGATCGCGCACCTGCAAAGTGCGGGATTTCGCTACCAGATCGCCCAGGCCAACCACTACAGCTTCACGGACGTGCCGTTGTTGTTGTCGCCGCCGGCGCGCTGGTTGCTGGCAAAGGTCATGGGCGGCGCCCGTGGGCCGGCCGAGACAGTGCATGCCAGCGTCGACCTCCTGGCGGCTTTCCTGCAAGGCCGGCCCGCCGACCTGCAGGCGGTGGCCGGGCGCTACCGGCGGATCGAGGGCGGGCCGGCCGGCCCGTCGGGCTAGTCCGGCCGGGCGATGGTCAGGGCGTCGTATACTGATGTATATTGCGCTTTTGACCACGATCACGAGGATACGATGCACAGGAAGATGCTGCCGGCGCTGCTGCTGGCCGTACCGTTGTGGGCTGGCGCCGCCGAACTCACCGTCTCCGCGGCCGCCAGCCTGACCAATGCGTTCAAGGACCTGGCGCAGGCCTTCGAAGCGGCCCATCCCGGTGACAAGGTGCTGCTGAACTTTGCCGCGTCCGACCCGCTGGTCCAGCAGATCGCCAAGGGTGCGCCCGTGGACGTGTTCGCGGCGGCCGACCAGGACGCGATGGACAAGGCCAACCGCCTGAAGTTGCTGGCGGCGGGCACGCGCCGCGATTTTGCCGGCAATACCGTCGTGCTGGTGGTGCCGGCCGGCAGCCGGATCGCTTCGCTGGCGGACTTGCATGGCGCGGCGCGCCTGACTACCGGCAACCCCGCCAGCGTGCCGATCGGGCGTTACACGCAAGAGGCATTGGACAAGGCCGGGCTGTGGCGGGCGCTGGCGCCGAAGTTCGTGTTCGGTACGTCGGTACGCCAGAGCCTGGACTACGTGGCACGCGCCGAGGTCGATGCCGGCTTCGTCTATGCCACCGACGTGATGGCACAGAAGGACAAGATCAAGGCGGTGGCGACGCTGGCCACCGTGACCCCGGTGCGCTATCCGATCGCCGTGCTGGCGCGGGCGCCGCAGCCGCGGCTGGCACGGCAGTTCGTCGACTTCGCCACTTCCGCCGCGGGCCAGGCCATCCTGGCCCGGCATGGGTTCGGCAAACCCTGATGCATCCCGCACCGGTGCCCCGGGCGTCGCGTCACCGCCGGCACGACAGCGGGTAGCGCTGGCCTTGCCACGTCGTCCAGCCTTTCGTCCGGCTGTCGATGGGGCGGGGCAGGAACCAGCGGTTGCCATCCGCATGGTTGAAATACAGGCCGCCCCGGCTGCCCCGACGGGGATTGGTCAGCGGTACCCAACGGCTGCCATTGTCTGAGAACTTGCCTCGCCACTCGGCGCCGGCGACCTGGGTGCAGACCGAGCCTTCGCAATCGCCCTCCGCGACGTTGACCATGGTCCATGCCATGCGTGCCGGCCGGCCGTCGATCGTGCACGTCCACGAGCCGCCCCACCAGCCGGCAGCCGGGGGGGCTTGTGCCAGCGCCAGCGGCGTGCCGCACAGGGCCGCCGCGATGACGGCGCCCGCGCGCCATCCGTGCTTCGAGGTCTTCATCGCTTGTTCCTTCGCTTGCCCGGCCGCCACGGTACGTCCCGACGACGTGCCGCCAGTGCCGTTGCACCCAGCGTAGTCCCGTCGCGGGTGCCGTGTGTCGTGACATTGTCGCGATTGCGTCCGCATGTGTGACTGGACGGCGCGCCACGGATCGGGCATCGGACGGGTTATCATGGCGCATCCGTTCCCATCCGAGCCCGTTCCAGTGAACCTTGCCGTTACCGCCACCTGCCTGCTGGCCTTGCTTCATTTCGGCCGTCCCGTGCTGCAACCGATCGTCCTGGCGATGATGCTGAGCCTGGCCGTGGCGCCCCTGATCCGCGCGCTGGCGTCGGCCGGGCTGTCGCGCATCAACGCGACGTTCGCGACCCTAGGCCTGGTGTGCACCGCGCTGGTGGGCGGCGGCATGCTGCTGGGGCGCAGTTGCTGACGTTGACGGACGACCTGCCCCAGTACCGCGGCGAGATCCTGGTCAAGCTGCGCGACGTGCAAAGCCTGGCCGAGCGCCAGCCGCTGGCGCGTTTCCCCGTCGACCTGCTGGGCGACGACGCGTTCGCCCCGCCAGTCGATGGCGGCGCCGGCCGGGCGCTCGAAGCCGATGGCACGCGGCCCATTCCCGTCGAGATCCGCGAGCACACGTCGGCCAAGGACACGCTGACAAAATTCGTCGCCGCCATTTCCGGACCGCTGGGCGAGGCCGGGCTCGTGTTCGTGCTGCTGGTGTTCATTCTCCTCGACAGCGAAAACCTGCGCGAGCGCATCCTGCGCCTGGCGGGGCAGCGGGCCGTCGGTCGCACCATCAAGGGCCTGGAGGATGCGGCGCAGGGTGTGTCGCGCTTCTTCTTTTCGCAGTTCGTCGTCAACCTCGTGTTCGGCACCGTGCTGGCCTTGCTGCTGTGGCTCCTGGGGCTGTCCCACGCGGTGCTGCTGGGCGCGCTGTGCGCGCTGCTGCGCTTCGTGCCGTACATCGGCGCGCTGATCGCCGCCAGCGGACTGGCGCTGTTCGCCGCCGCTTCCGGCCCGGGCTGGGCACTGGTGGTCTACACCGTGCTGCTGTTCGGGACGCTGGAGGTACTGCTGGCGAACGTCATCGAGCCGCGCGTGTATGGTCACAGTTCCGGCATGTCGCCGCTGGCCGTGATCGTCTCGGCGCTGTTCTGGAGCGCGCTGTGGGGGCCGGTGGGGCTGCTGCTGGCGACGCCGCTGACACTGTGCATCGTCGTGGCCGGGCGCTATGTCAAGGCGCTGGAGCCCGTCAGCATCCTGCTGGCCGAGGCCCCCAACGCCAGCGAGGCGCAGCGCTTCTACCACCGCCTGCTGAGCGGCGAGGCCGCCGCCATCGTGCAGGATGCGCGCACGTTCCTGCGCAAATTTACGCTGGCGCGCTACTGCGACCAGGTGCTGCTGCCGGGTGTGCAACTGGCGGTGACGGACCTGCGCGACGAGGGCGCCGAACCGGGCCAACAGCAGCGCGTGCGTGCAACCATCGCACTGGTCACGGAAACACTGGGGCAGGGCGCCGCGACGGTTCGCTCGCACCGGCGTCGCGTGTCGCTGCTCAACGAGAGTATCGGCGCGCACCTGCGCCATGCGCGCGAGGAGCGACTGGGGCGCTGGCAAGGTTCGCTGGAAGTGCCCGAGCGCTCGATCGTGCTGTGCGCCAGCCTGCCCACGGTGCGCGAGGAGTTCCTGTGCGAGCTGCTGGTCGTCAGCCTGCGCGAGGCGGGGATCGACGCGCGCAGCCTGGTGCTGGGCGACCTGGACGACGACAACCGTCCCGACGCCGAACACCTGGTGTCCAGCGTGCTGGTGATCCACCCGGTCGAAAGCATGCCGGAAGCGTGGGTGGAGGCGGTCGCCCGCCTGCGCGAGAACCTGCCCGAGGCCCCCCTGGTCGCCATCGCCCCGCGCGAGCCGGCCGTGCCCCAGGCGGTCACGCAGCGGGTGGACCTGGTGCTGAAATCGTTCGAGGAGGCGCTGGCGTTCGTCACGCCGCAGAAGGCGGGCAGCGCGGTGGCGTAGGGACGGCGCCTCAGACCAGGTTTACGCCCAGCACAAAGCGGATCTTGCCAACGTTGGCGCCTTCCCGTTCCACCTCGACGGAGCGCAGTACCGGCAGCACCAGCGACGTGCCGCTGCCGTACACCTCGCCATGCCGCAGCAGGTAGCGCAATTCCGTTTCCGCCACCTGGAACGGTTCCACGGAATAGGGCGTGCCGGCCGCATTGCAGCCCTGTTCGACCAATTTTTTCATGACCCGACGGCAGCCCTCGTCCACCGGGGCGTCGGCGACGGCGATATCGAGCGTCATGTTGCCTGCTTTTCTCATGCATCGTTCTCCAACGGCCGGTCCCTGACGGGCGGGCGCGAGCGCACCGCTGATAGCGTTACCAGTCGCATTGGTTATTACTGTGGAGATACCGCTAATATGACAGATCGATGACATTTCGTAAAGCCTGGGCAGGCGCCCGGGCCGGTCTGCCCCGCTATTGTCCAGAAACGACGGCTTGCCCACGGGCCGAGATTCCCATGCCGTCAAGGGTAATGGCATTGCTGGCGAGCCGCCGGTGCTTGCGGTACTGGCATGCTATTGACGGCGCGACAACGCGGCTGTCGCGCGCCGACAACTATCTCGTGACATTGTCACGGAACTGATCATCGCAGCGTAGTCCCAACGCGGGGTGGACGACATCCCTGGGCTGTGCCAGTATCGACGCCACAGCCAGGGAGTTGCCATGACGCTCGATCCGCAATCCACCTACGTCCAGCTGACCGATGACGGCGCCGCCACCGAGGTGGCCGCCGCCGGTTTCTGGGATTTGCCTGAAGGGGCCGGCGAAGGCTGGCTCGTCACCGAATTCGCCTTTGCCGAGGACTGGCCGAACTGGGAGATGCACCCCAGCGGCGACGAGTTCGTGTACCTGCTGGCTGGAGCTGTCGACTTCCTGCTGGAACTGGACGGCGCCGTGCGCGTGGTCACGCTGCGCGGCAGTGGCGCGGTGGTGGTCCCGCGCGGCACCTGGCACACGGCCAAGGTCACGGCGCCCAGCCGGATGCTGTTCGTCACGCGCGGCGCCGGCACGCAGCAGCGGCCGGACTGAACGTCAGCCTGGCCGTTCGCATCGGCATCTTTCACGATCGCGCGGGGGCGCAGCGGGCGAGGCTGGGCGGGGCGTAGTCGCGCGTGGATCGATCGCCCGCGACTAGTCATGCGTCACTGGAGGAAGTGACAGGTGCGTGGCCGGCGCGATCCCTTGCGCCGTGTTGTCCGGTACCATGGCTGCGCGCCGCTTCCACGGTGGGAGCGGGCCCGTTGACGTGGAGGCAAGCCCCATGCAGGCTCCAAGATCCCTTTCCTGGCCGGTCGCGCTCGCGGCGCTGGCGCTGGCCGGTCCGGCGCGTGCCGACGAGCACCCCATCGCGCTGCAGACACCCACCGGCACGCTGAACGGCACGCTGCACCTGCCGCAGGACACCAAGCCCGCTGCCGTCGTGCTGATCGTCGCCGGGTCCGGCCCCACTGACCGGGATGGCAACAATCCGCTGGCCGGTCGTAACGACAGCCTGAAAATGCTGGCCCAGGCGCTGGCCCGCTCCGGCTACGCCTCGGTGCGCTACGACAAGCGCGGTATCGGCCAGAGCGGCGCGGCGGGCGGCGACGAGAGCGCGCTGCGCCTGGACACCTACGTGGACGACGCGGCAGCCTGGGTGGACAAGCTGAACGCCAGCGGCCGCTACCCGGCGGTCGCGGTCGCCGGCCACAGCGAAGGTGCGCTGATCGGCATGCTGGCGGCCCAGCGCGGCAAGGTGGCATCGTTCATCTCGCTGGCCGGCAGTGCCGATGGCCTGGGCGCGCTGCTGCGCAAGCAGCTGGCCAGCCAGTTGCCGCCCGACCTCGCGGTCGCCAACGAGCGCGTGCTGCAATCGCTGGAGCAGGGCAAGCCGACGGCCGACGTCCCCGCGCCCTTGCTGTCGTTGTACCGGCCCAGCGTGCAGCCATACCTGATCTCGTCGCTGCGCTACCAGCCCGCGCGCGAACTGGGCAAGTTGAACGTGCCCGTGCTGCTGGTGCAGGGCACGACCGACATCCAGGTGGGCGTCGAGCAGGCCAGGGCGCTGCAAGCGGCGAAACCGGACGCCTGCCTGGCCATCATCCCCGGCATGAACCACCTGCTGAAGGAAGTGGCCGCCGACCTGCCGGCGCAGCAGCGCTCCTACGGCGACCCCGCGCTGCCGCTGCACGGCGAACTGCCGGCGACGCTGGCGGGCTTCCTGCGCAAGCCGTGCCAGCCGCCAGGCAAGGTGACGGCGGGCTGATCGTGTAACAACCCGGCAGCGATCCAGCGTACGCTGTCGGTATCCATCGCCGTGGAGGGAGTGACCATGACGCATGCCGAACTGCCCGTATCGCGGCGCCAGTTGAGCTGGCTGGGGGGCGGCACTGCTGGTTCCCATGCTGCTGGTCGGCCTGGCGGCCGCGTGGCTGCCGCCCAAGCCCGGCCACGATCCACTGCTGGGCTGGAGCGCGATCCTGGCGATCGGCGCGGTATCGGTAGCGACCTTGCTGCTGGCGGCACGGCGCCGCGCGATCGACGTCGATGAACACACCATTGTCATCCGCCACAGCCTGTACACGCTGCGGCTGCGCCGCGCCGACGCCGCCGCATTGAGGGTAACGCCGGTCGCCTCGCTGGATGAGCTGGGACTGCGCCTGCGCCGCAACGGCATCGCGGCCTTCGGCTATTACTCCGGCTGGTTCTCGGGCCCGCAGGGCGAGCGGACGTTCTGCGCCGCGTCCACGTGGCCGGCGTATCTCGTCGCCGTCGAGGGCAGCGTGCGTTGCCGGCGCATCGCCTTGAGCATGCCGCCCGAGCTGGCACGGCGGCTCGCCGCCTGGGGGGGGCGGCTGACCAGCCCGTGAGGTTGTCAATAAGGTATGATGCGCGGTTTTGACTCCTGCCGCGAACCCATGAACCATCGCCGTCACCCGCTGTCCCGCCTGCCGCTGTCCCACCTGCTGCTGCCGCTCCTGCTGCTGTATGCCATCCTGTGCGGCGCCGCCACTGCCGCGCCAAAGGATCCCTACGATCCCGGCAGCCCGGCCGGCGTCGTGCTGCCGGTCCTGCATGCGCTGAGCGCCGTGCCTCCCGGGGCCGTCGATGCCCTGCAGCGCTACGACGACATCCTGGCGCCCCAGGTCAACATGCACGTGTTCCTCGGGTCGGTATTGCTGCGCGCGCCCCAGGGCATGGATGCCCTCGACGAGGCCGGCCAGGAGCGCCTGGCGACATTGCTGCGGCGCCACCTGATCGCCACGCACCTGGACCTGCTGGGCCAGCTGGGCCGTGCGATCGTGCTGCGCCAGGTGGGCGGCGCGGTGGATGTCTCCCTCGGGTCGGTGGTGTTCGACGCCCGCCGCGGCAAGGGCAGGCGCGTGCGCGTTCAGGTGTTGACGGCACGCGGCTGGAGCGACTGGAAGATCAGCGACCTGGCGGTCGGCGACGAGATGCTGTCCGAGCGCTGTCGTGCCGTGTTCGCCAGCGAGATCGCCGCGGGCGGCGCGCCCGCGCTGCTGGCGCGGCTGGAGGCCGACGCCACGCGCTGAGCCGGGATCGAAACGAGCGCGCCCGCCAGCATGCAGGACACACTGGCGGGCGCGGACCGACAGCGGCCGTTCGGCCGCGATCCCAGGCGGGGGTTAGACGTAATACGCTTCGACCTTGCCCTTCAGCTTGATCAGCATCGGCTGGCCCTTGCGGTCCAGTACCTTGCCGGCCGGGACCTTGATCCAGCCTTCGCTGATGCAGTATTCGGACACGTCCTGGCGTTCCTTGTCGTTGAAGCGGATGCCGACGTCGTGTTCGAACACGGCCGCCACGTGGTGCGGGCTGCGTGGGTCGGTCGACAGGCGGTCGGGCAGGGGAGGGAGTTGTTTGGTATCGTTCATGGGCGCCAATTATCCGTCAACCGCGCGTTTGCGACAACCCGCGCACGGCGGCGCGGGCCGCGTCGCTCCGCATTACTCCTGCGTCCAGCGCGCGAACGGCGCCAGGTCCACGCCTGCCGGCACGTACCACTTCTTGATCGCCGCGTCCCAGCGCGCGCCCAGCCGCTTGGCCTCGTCCTTTTCCGCGAACGGCACTTTCAGCACCGCCGCGGCCTGGGCCGACTTGGCACGCGTGGCGGCGGCCGGCCTGCTGGCGCGCGCGGTCGTGGCGTCGGCCGCTGGCCATACGGGCGCCGTGGTATCGACCTGCGAACCGTCCGCCTGCACTTCGACCCAGCGGGTGTCGTCGAGCTTCAGTTTGTAGGGCGGGGCGAAGGGCAGGTCGGGCGTCATGGGCTGTCGGGATGAGGAAACCGGGCCGGCATTATAGCAAGGGCGTCAGGCCGGTACGGTCGGCATGGCCGGCGCCAGGGCGCGGCGCAGGTCGTCCGCGCTGGCCGGCTTGGTCAGGTGGACGTCGAAACCGGCCGCGCGGGCCCGTTCGACGTCGGCCTTCTGGCCGTAACCGGTCAGCGCCACCAGCCGCAGCGGCGCCGCCCCGGCTTCCTCGCGCAGCGCGGCCGCCAGCGCGTAGCCGTCCATGTCGGGCAGGCCGATGTCGAGGATCGCCACCGCCGGGGCATGGCGGCGCCCCAACGCGAGCGCTTCGGCCGCACTGTGGGCCACATGTACGTCGTGGCCGATCTGGCGCAGCAGCGCGGCGCTCGTCACGGCCGCATCCTCGTTGTCGTCCACCAGCAGCACGCGCTGCGCGGGCAGCGCCGCCGCCGCGGGTTCGCCGGGCGCCAGGTCGGCCGGTTGTGCCAGCGGCAGCTCGACCTCGAAGCGGCTGCCCAGGCCAGGCCCGGCGCTGTGCGCGCTCACGCGGCCGCCGTGCAGCTCCACGATGCGGCGCACGATGGCTAGTCCCAGGCCCAGGCCGCCGGTGCGCCGCGCCAGCTGCTGCGGCGCCTGGAAGAACGGGTCGAACACATGGTCCAGCAGCTCCGCGCTCATGCCGACGCCGGTGTCGCTGACGGTCAGGCAGGCATGGCCCGCTTGCGTCGCCAACGCCACCTGCGCGCTGGCGCCGCCGAAGCGGGCCGCATTCGACAGCAGGTTGTTCAGCACCTGGGTCAGGCGGCTGTCGTCGCCCAGCACCCACACGGCCGCCGGCGCGGCCAGCGCGACCTGCTGGCCCGGGAAGGCGGCTACCGCCTGGCGCACGATGTCGGCCAGGTTGACGGGGCGCAGCTCCAGCTGCAGCTTGCCGGACGTGATGCGCGACACGTCCAGCAGGTCGTCGACGAGCCGGCGCAAGTGGTTGACCTGGCGCCGCAGCACGGCGCGCTCGCGTTTGTTGGCCGCCTCGTCGCGCAGGTCCATCAGGTCGAGCGAGGCGACGATGGGGCTGAGCGGGTTGCGCAGCTCATGGCCCAGCACGGCCAGGAACTCGTCCTTGGCACGTCCCGCTTCGCGCGCCTGGGCCAATGCGTGCTCCTGCTTGTCGAGCGCTTCGCGCAGCGAGGCCAGCAGGCGCGAACGCTCGGCCTCGTGCGCCGTATGCTGGCGCGCCGCCGCGCTCAGCGCCTCGCCCATCGTGCGGATCTCGCGGATGCGCGAAGCAGGCACCTCGACGGCGCCGCCGGCGCCCAGCGCCGATGCCGCTGACTGCAGCTGGCGCGTGGCGCGCACCATGCGCGCGGCCAGCAGCGATGCCAGCGCGATGCAGGCGGCCAGCGAGGCGGCGATGCCCATGCCGTACACGGCAAAGCTCTGCAGGCGTGCGGAACGCAGCAGCGCCGTGGGCGTGCCGACGGCCACGGCCCAGCCGTAGCGCGACAGTCTCGTGTAGGCAGCCGTCACTTCCTGGCCTTCCAGCGTCGTGCTGGCGCCCACCGCTTCCGGGTCGGGGCCACGCAGCAGGCGCGCCAGCGTCTGGCTGGGCGGCCCGCCGACGCGGACCGCGTGATCGGCGGAGCGCGCCACGATCAGGCCGGAAGCGTCCAGTACGGAGATCACGGCACCCGGCGGCACGAGCTGGCGCTGGATGACCCGCAGCAGCCGGTCGGGCCGGATGACGGCCGTCAGCACATACAGGCGGCCCGCAGCATCGGCCACCGGCACCCGCACCGGCACGGCGATGCGCCCGCTCGGCCCGCGCGCGATCCGTCCAACTACCGCATGACGCACCGCCAGCGCGTGGCGCAGGCTGGCCGGGTCGGCGATCGCCACGGGCGGGGCGCCATACGGCGCGGTAGTACGGAACAGCATGGCGCCGTTGCTGTCGGCCAGGATCACGGACAGCCATTCCGGCTGCGTCTGGGCCTGCAGGCGGGCGGTTTCGTAGAAGCGGGGGATATCGCCGACGACCAGCGCGGGAGAGCGCGCCATGCCGGCCAGCGTGGCGACGACACCGTCGAGCTCCGCGTCGGCGGCGCTCGACAACGCACGTGCCAGGTCCAGCATGGCCCGCTCCTGCTCGCGCTGCTGGTACTGGCTGGCGGCATGGATGCTCCAGACGCCCAGCAGTGCCAAAGGCAGCAGGCCGAGTCCCGTCAGCAGGATCAGCAGCGTGCGCAGCGAAACGGTGTACGGGCGGTGGGGGCGCATGGGTTTCCCATCGAAAAACCCATTATACGAGCTTGCCGGGCGCATGGATGGGACAGACGGCCAGGCGCGCGCCGCCGCGCGCGCGCCTGTGGCAAAAACGCGGCTTGGCGCGTATTTTGACGCGTATGCCGACGAGAATGGAGCTGCCGATGCACATCGCCTTGCTGGGGGATTCGATCTTCGACAATGCCGCCTACGTGGCACCTGGAGCGGACGTGGCGGCCGCGCTGCGGCGCCGCGCGCCCGGCTGGCGCGTCACGCTGCTGGCCCGCGACGGTGCCGTGCTGGCGGGCATCCCGGCCCAGCTGGAGCGCCTGCGCACGGTGGACGCGCCGCCGGATCGCCTCGTCGTCAGCTGTGGCGGCAACGATATCCTCGGGCTGCAAGGCCTGCTGCACACCCCGGCGGGGACCCTGCTGGCCGCGCTCGACCAGCTGGCCGCCTGGCGCGACGACTTCCGTCGCGCATATGCCGCCATGCTGGAGGCGGTGCTGGCAACCAAGCTGCCCGTCACCGCGTGCACCGTCTACGATGCGGTGCCCGGCGTGGATGCGGCGCGGCGCTGCGCCGTCGGCATCTTCGACGACGTCATCGCCTTCGAGGCCGGCCGGCGCGGCATGCCGGTGCTGGACCTGCGTGCCGTATGCGACGAAGCGGCCGACTATTCGCCCCGTTCGCCCATCGAGCCGTCCGCGCAGGGCAGCGAGAAGATCGCGGCCGCCATCGTCCGCCTGGCGACAACGGCGGCGCTACAATAGCGCCCCATGGAACTTCAATTTCTCGGCACTTCTTCCGGTATCCCCAGCAAGACCCGCAACGTGGCCGGCCTGGCGCTGCGCCTCGACGGCGGCGGCTGGGTCCTGGTCGACTGCGGCGAGGGCACCCAGCACCGCATCCTGCACACGACGCTGTCGCTGCACGCACTGCAGGCGATCTGCATCACCCACCTGCATGGCGACCATTGCTACGGCCTGCCCGGCCTCCTGGCCAGCGCCGGCATGGGCAACCGGGTCGAGCCGCTGCCGCTGGTCGGGCCTGCCGGGCTGCGCGACTACGTGGAGGGCGTCATGGCCACGACCGCGCTGCGCCTGCCGTTCCCGCTGCAGTTCGTCGATGTCACGCAATTGGCCGCGGCGGCACCGCTGCCGGCACTGGACATCGCGGCGGTGGCGCTGTCGCACCGCGTGCCCTCATGGGCCTACCGCTTTACCGAGCGCGCGGTGGAACGGCGGCTCGATGCAGCCCGCCTGGCCGCGGCCGGCGTGCCGCCGGGGCCGGATTGGGGCACGCTGCAGCAGGGCGGCAGCGTCACGCTGGCGGACGGGGGCGTGCTGCAGGGTGCCGACTACCTGTTGCCGGCCCGGCGCCCGCGCGCCATCGTCATCGCGGGCGACAACGACGATCCCGGCCTCCTGCTGGACGCGGTGCACGAAGCCGACGTGCTGGTACACGAAGCCACCTATACGCAGGCGGTGCTGGACAAGGTGGGCGCCGGCCCGCAGCACAGTTCCGCGCGCATGGTGGCGCAATTTGCCGCCCGCGCGGGCCTGCGCCAACTGGTGCTGACGCATTTCAGCCCGCGTTACCTGGACGCCGCGCGCCCCGGCATGCCGGCCATCGCCGATATCGAGGCGGAGGCGCGCGCCCACTACGACGGCACGCTGTTCCTGGCGGCAGACCTGGCGCGCTACCGGCTGGACCGGCAGGGCACGCTCACCGGCATCGATCAGGCATAATGCGCGAGCGCCCGCGCGGCGGGCCGGCCAACTCCTACACAACATGTCCATCGACAGAAAAAAAGAACTCAGCAACATAGCATCCTACATCCTGGTCGCGCTGTTCCTGTTCCTGGCGCTGCTCAAGGGCCTGCTGGGCGCACTGTTCGCCGGCCTGCTGATGTACTCCCTGATCCACGTGATCGCGCCGGCCATCGGCCGCCGCATCAGCGACGCGCGCGCCCGCACGATCGCCGCCGCCGCCATCGGGACCATCCTGATCGCGCTGCTGGGCCTGGCAATCTGGGGCCTCGTCACGCTGTTCAAGATCGACGCCAACAGCCTGACGAACGCCTTCCGCAAGCTGGCCGACGTCATCGACGCGTCGCGCGACCAGATCCCGCCCTGGCTCAGCGCGCGGCTGCCGGTCGGCGCGGAAGGGCTGCGCGAGACGGTGACGGCCTGGCTGCGCGAGCATGCCGCCGTGGCCCAGGCCTTCGGCACGGAAGCGGGCAAGGCCCTGACGCGCATCCTGATCGGCATGATCATCGGCCTGATGGCCTCCTTGCGCGACACGGTGCCGCCGGGGCCGCGCCGGCCACTGGCCGCCGCGCTGGTGCAGCGCCTGACGCTGCTGGCCGACTCGTTCCGCAACATCGTGTTCGCCCAGGTGTGGATCTCCGGGATCAACACGCTGATCACGGCCATCTTCGTGTTTGTCGTGCTGCCATTGGCCGGTGTCACGCTGCCGCTGTCGAAGACCGTCGTGGCGGTGACCTTCATCGCCGGCCTGCTGCCGGTGATCGGCAACCTGATCTCCAACACGGTGATGGTGGTGGTGGGGCTGTCGTATTCGCTCAACGTGGCGGTGGCCGGCCTGGCCTTCCTCGTCGTCGTGCACAAGCTGGAGTACTTCCTCAACGCCCGCATCATCGGCTCGCACATCAACGCACGGGCCTGGGAACTCCTGACGGCCATGCTGGTGGGCGAGACGCTGTTCGGCATCGCCGGCGTGATTGCCGCGCCGGTGTTCTATGCGTATGCGAAGAAGGAGCTGGCGGCGCGCGAGCTGATTTGAGGTTGGGGCCTGTCCCTTCAGGGACTGACCCCGAAGTCAGGTGGCGTTTCGGCGGATTTCGCAGAACTAGGGTCAGTCCCCGTTGGGGCCAGACCCTGAGCCTCCTACAGCCGATAGACCACGAAGTCGCTGACTTGCTGCCGCGACTTCGTCGTGCGCAGGCCGAACCAGCCGCCATCCGCCACCGCCCCGGCAGCGCCAAAGAACTGCACGCCATCCACGTACAGCCGCGTGCCCGCGCCATCGACGACGATGCGGATGCGGTAGGGCCGGTTCGGCCGCAGCAGGTAGGGTGCGGCCGTGTACTCCTGCAGCAGCTCGCGCGTGCCGCTGCCGTCCAGGCGCCGGAAGCGCGTCGTCGTGTTGCCGTTGCCGCCGATGCCCGCGTAATACATCGGCACCCGGTCGTAGTCGGCCAGCCTGCCCGACAGCAGCCGGCCACCTGTCTGCGCCTGCCAGAACACGTTCAGGTCCGACACGCGGTCGTGCGGACCACCTTCGTCCAGCACCGTGCGCGTAAAGGCGATCTCGTAGTGGCCCCGCAGCGGTTGCGCCAGCCATACCGTCAGCCCGGCCGTGGTGTCCAGCACCAGCGTGCCGTCGCGCACCGCGGCGGCCGACTGCGGCGCGTCGCTTTCCGCTTCGATGCGCCAGCGCGCCGCATCCAAGCGCGCGAAGTCGTCGCGCACCAGCACGGGGCCCGGCGGACGCGCCAGCGGATCGAGCGCCAGCAGGCCGAGCGCTCCCAGGCCCCATTGCGCGGCTGCGTTGGTGGAAATGCCCGGGGCCTCGTCCACCTCCGCCAGCACGGCCGGCGGGCGCACGCGGCGCACGGCGAAATCGGCTTCGCGCAGGCCGGCCTTGCCTGCCTCGAACTGGCGCCACGCCTGCGCCATGGTCACCGGGTCGCGCGCCTGGGCGGCCGCGTAACCCAGCAGCCGGGCATGGCCCTGGCCGAGATTGAGCTTGCCGAGGTCCTGCCCCAGCGCGGCGCGCTGCTGTTCCGGCGTCGCGTTGTACAGGCGGCAGTAGTCCAGCCACGCGGCGCGGAACGCCGGCTCGGGCAGGTTGCGCAGCAGCTCCGCGCAGATCTCCGTCAGGCCGAACACGGCCGACAGGTGCGACACCGACAGCTTGCCGCTGGTCGACGGCAGGAATGCCCCCTTGTCCAGGTTCATGACGGCAGCGCCCGTGAAGAAGCCGTGCGGCTGCGCGGCGATCGACGCCATGCCGGCCAGCAGCCGGTCGCGCAGTGCCGTGCCGCCACGCCGTTCCCACGCGACGAACCAGGCCGCCGCGATGGCGCCCCAATCGGTGCCGAACGACACGCTGGCATGGCCCGGCGCCGCGGCCGCCGCCTGGCCGATCTTGCGGCCCGGGACCACGTCGCGCAGCCGGCGTACTGCCTCCACCTGTTCGTCCAGCAGGTCGCCGATGCGTTCGTCCGCCGCCAGGTAATACAGGAAGCGCCGGTTCAGCGCCGTCGAGATGCGCAGCTGCTTGGCGCTGTCGCCCCAGTGCTGCACGCCATGGCGCGTGCCCAGCGGGGCGAAGCGGCCGATGTGGTGGACGTCCACCTCGCCCGTATGGCGCGTCATCGCCTCGGCCAGGCGGAACGCGTCGGCGCGGCCGGAATGGAGGAAGTAGTGCCACAGCCAGATGTCGGTACTGAGCTCCGAATTGTCCCAGGCAAAGCCGCCCACGTCGTAGCGCCACATGTGGCGCGACGCGTCGTAGGTGTGCATCACGTCGCCATAATCCCAGAAGCCGTACCAGCGGCGCTGCTCGACCTGGTCGCGGTAGAACTCGAACAGGCTGGCCAGGCGCGCCTGCAGGCGGCGGGTGCGCTCGTCGCCGTGCGCGGCAGCCGGGGCCCAGCAGGGGCCGAACGCCTCGGCCGCATGCAGGCGCTCGGGCGGCGCTACCAGCCGGGGCGGCGCCTCGATGCGGGCGGCGATGGCGGCCAGTTGGGCGTCGCCGGGCGTGGCCGGCAGCAGCTGCAGTTCCACCTCGCTGGTGCGGGCGATGCCCTGCGGCGTGCCGAAGCCCGGTTCATAGTCTTCGTAGGTGATGTCCAGTCCTTCGCGCTGCTTGCGGTGGCTGTCCTGGCCCATGCCGTCGTGGTAGAAGCGCAGGTCCATCGGCGGCGCCTGCGGGGCCCACAGCCACAGCGTCACGCTGGCCTCGGCCTTGGCGGCGTTGCCGATGTCGATCTGGCCCGGGTGGCTTTGCCAGAAGTGGCGCACGCCGAAGACGACGCCGCCGCCGCGCCCGCCCAGGTAGCCGGTGCCGGCGGCGCGCGTGCCGCTGGCGGCGTGCACCCAGCCGTGGCCGGCGGCCGTGCGTTTTTCGATGGTGAAGCCGTCCGCGCTGGCCTGCAGCAGGCGGTAGTCGCCAAACGCGGGCACGTACTGCAGGCCGGTCGCCAGCGGTGCCGGCAGGTCGGCGGCGGGCGGCAGTGGCTGGCCGGCGCGTTGCGCGGCGGTGACCGCGGCGCCGGGATCGCGCCGCAGCCCGGTGATGCCGCGCACGCTTTCGGCAAACACGCCGCCGTTGGCGCCGACGAAGCGCACGTAGCGCTCGTGTTCCGCGCCGTCCAGCGGCACGCCGAAGCGCAGGCCCACGCCGCGCACGAACTGGCGTGCGGGATCCACGTCGACGACCAGCGTGTGCAGCAGGCGCACGGTGTCCGCACCGCGATAGAAGTACAGGCGCACCGTGAACGGCAGCAGGGTGGTGCCGTCGGCGTGGCGGTGCGTGCCGGTGGCCTTCAACACGGCGCGCACGGGGCCGTCCTGCTCCACCTCGACTTGCTCGATCTCGCTGCGATAGCGCCGGCGTGCCGGGGTCGCAGTTTCGTCGTCGTTGGCGTCGTCGGTCAGCACCACCAGTTCGCCGTCGCGCACGGTCGCACGGCCCGCCAGCGCGAGCGTGCCGATCAGGCGGCTGCCCCGGCGCGGCAGCCGGCATTGCAGCGGACCGGTGTCCACGACGATCGCATCCTCCGCCAGCGTCACCATGCCGGGCGCCGCGGGTGCCGCGGATATCGGCTCCAGTGCATAGCCTGCGAGGGGCGCCCCGGCGGGACCGATGGCGTGCGCGCTCCACTTGACGGAGCCGTCAGGCCAGTGCGCCAGCGGCCACGATTGCAGCGCGGGGGTGCCGGCACCGGCCAGGCGGAAGCCGCTGCCGCGCGGCACGTGCCCCTGCGGCCACGGCACGCCCCACGTCGTGCCGGCGAAACTGGCCGGCGCCGTGCCGTCCAGCCAGCGCAGCGGCGTTTCCAATGGTGCCGCCGTACTGCCACGCGGCGCCTGCGCGGCCGCGGGCAGCACGGGCGCCGCGGCCAGCAGCGTGGCCAGTTTCAGGATGCAGCGTCGTCGCTCGTTCGTTGCCATCGTTGCCGCCATCTCCTTAGTAAGTGTAGGCCAGGGTGGCGCCCACCGTGCGCGGTTCGCCGCGCCAGCCGGCCACGGAACCGTAGTCGCCGTTCACCAGCCGGCGCCAGTAGGTTTGGTCGAAGGCGTTGTTGACCCATACGGAGGCCGTCCATTCGCCTTGCCGCAGCTTGCCGCCGGTGCCGGCCGAGAACGACGCCAGGCCGTAGCCGGGGATCCGGGTGAACTCGGAGTTGTCGACCGTGCCGTACGTCCAGCTGCGCCGGGCATAGCGCGCGCCGACGAACGAGCGCAGCTCGCCCGGGCCGGTCCAGCTGTAGCGTGCGCTGGCATTGTAGGTCAGCCTTGGCGCATTAAACACTCGTCTTCCTGAGAGATTGCAGGACGGTGGCGGCTTGGGTGCCAGCGTCACCTCCGGCGCGCAGCGCGCATTGGCGTAATCGGTGTAGTAGGCGTCGTTGTAGACGGCGCCCGCATCGATCTCCCAGGCGCGGGTAGGCGTCAGGCGGACGCTGGCCTCGGCACCGCGCGAGCGGAACGAGCCGGCGTTCATCAGGTAGACCTGCTGGTCTTCCGGGTCGTAGCCCTGGGTCTGGAAGTCGCCGATCTCGGTCAGGAACAGCGCGCCCTTGACGGCGACGCGGCCGCCGGCCAGGGTGGCCTTGGCGCCGATCTCGCCCGAGCGGGCCCGTTCCGGCTTGATGAACAGCGAATCGAGGCCGGCCTGGCGCGCGGCGCCGGCCGAGATGTTCAGGCCCCCGGACTTCTCGCCATAGGATGCGGCCGCGTACGTGCTCCAGTCGGCGCCGGGGCGCCAGGTGGCCACCAGCGTACCGGATGGCAGCGTGTGGTGTTCCGTCAGCATGCCGGAATTGAACGGCACCCGGTTGTAGCGCACGAAGCTGCCGCTTTTCCGCTGCACGTTGGCGCGCACGCCGGCCGTCACGTCCACGCTGGGCGTGACGTGCCACGTGCCCTGGGCGAACGGCGACAGCATGCGGTCGCGCAGCATGCCCAGGCGGACCACGTCCAGGCCCCGGTAGCTGGCGCTGTCGAGGAACAGGCCGGGCAGGGCGGTGGCGGCATAGCGCGTGTGCGCCACCGTTTCCATGTGCTGGCCCAGGTAAGTCAGGCCCAGCGCGTAGTCCAGCGCGCCGCCGCCCGGGGAATCGAGCCGCACTTCCTGCGACCAGCTGCGGTCGCGCACCGCCGTGCCGGTATCGGCATAGATACGCACGGACAGGCCGTCCGCCATCGATGGCTGCGTGCGGTAATAGCGCAACGAGGTGACGGCGCGCAGCTGGTAGCCGCCGCCCAGCAGCCAGTTCGCCTGCGCCGACACGCCCCCTTGCACGATATGGACGCGGTTCTCGTCGTCCAGGTCCACGTCCGGCCCGAACACCAGGTTGCCGCCGACGGCGCCCACGTGCGCCGCGTAGTGGTCCTTGCCGTTGAATGCATGGGTGGCGACCAGCACCGGCGTCGGCGTGTTGTTGCTGTTGTTGTAGTCGGCGGACAGGCGCAGCGTAAAGCCGGCGTCGCCCTTGAACAGCAACTGGCCGCGGCCGCCATTGGCCGTGCCGCCGTTCAGGCGGTGGCCGGTGCGCCGGTTGGTGACGGCGCCGTCACTGCCGCTGCGGACCAGGTTCAGGCGCCCCGCGACGTGCTCGCCCAACGGCCCCGACACCATCGCGTTGACGCGCTGGTAGCCGCGCTGCCCGGCCGACAGCGTCAGGTTCGCCTCCGGCGTGAACGAGGGCGCGCGGGTGTGGATGTCCAGCACGCCACCGGTGGCATTCGCGCCGAACATCGTGCCCTGGGCGCCGGACAGCACCTCGACCCAGTCGACGTCGCCGAGGCCATTGGCCAGCATGCCGGGCCGCGCCAGGTAGACGTTGTCGAGGTAAACGGCGACGGCGCTGGGCATGCCGATATTGGCGTCGCCGCTGGCCTGGCCGCCGCCGTCGCCCACGCCGCGGATGGCAATCTGCATGTCGGACGGGTCGGTGCTCTGGATATGGATGCCGGGGACCAGCTGCTGCAGCTCCTCCAGCGTGCCCACGTTCTGGCGCGCCAGCGCGTCACCCTCGATGCGGTAGGCCGACGTGGGCGTGCGCTGCGGGTCGGCGTTTGCCACGGCGCGGGCCTGGCGGACGCCGCTGACGGTGACGGTGGCGATCGCCGCCTGGGATGCCTGCGCCGCGGCGAGCTCCTGCGCCAGCGCGGTCGTGGCGCCGGTCAGGGCAAGGAAGGGAAGGGCGGCCCGGACGGCCAGGGATATCGTCGTTTGCAACTCGTAGCCTCTTGTCGTGATGTCGATACGAGGCTTGTGCAACGAGACCGGCAAAGCGTCAGCGCCTTGCGCAAATCTTTTGTGGCGTGAAGCCGCTGGTTCCGACGATCGGGGACGGTTCCTAGTGCCGCTAACGCCGCTATATGGCGGCATGTACGTCGGCGAGCCGCTGGCCCACACTGCACCCCAGGAGCAGGAACTGGGGTCGGACCCGCCGGGGCCGACCCCGGCTCTTCGCGGTGGGTTGAACTGAAAAGGGTGACTGTCACCGTTTCTCAGGTGGTGAAACAGGCGGTGCGGGCTTGTGCCACGTACTTGCGCACCATGCTGGCGGAGACGCCCAGGCGGGCGCCGATATCGGCGTAGGCCAGCTCGTCGCACTCGCTCAGGAGGAACGCTTCGCGCACGCGCGGACCCAGGCGGTGCAGTGCGGCGTCGATGCGGGCGATCTCCTCGACGCCCAGGCAGATGTCCTGCGCCGACGGTGCGTGGCGTTCGGGGCGCTGCGCCAGCTCGGCGAGATGGGCGCGCTCCAGGTCACGTCGGCGCCAGAATTCGAATGTCAGGCGGCGCGCGATCGTCGTCAGCAGCGCGCGCGGCTGGCGGATGTGGCTGACGTCGTCCAGCGCGACGAGTTCCGTGAAGGCCGACGCGGCCAGGTCCTCGGCGTCGCAGCGCGACCCGGTCAGTCGGTGCATGCTGGCGGTCAGCCAGCTGTAGCTGTGGCGGAACTCACTGTGCAGGAAGTGTTCGCGCGGCGAAGCCGCCGCGTGGTGTCGCGGTATCGATATAGCCGAAGTCATGGTGCGTGGTTGTCATGCCGGCAGGAGTGCACCCCACGCGACAGGAGAGAACGCGGGGGGCGCGGCGGCCCGGCTGGCCGTACGGTCAATATAGTGAGGCAGGCCACGGATGAAAACGAACCATTTCGACTATGCTTCGTCGGATTTCTCAGCTAGGGAAGCGCCGGTACTTCCCCAGCCCGCCCAGCGGGCGCAATTGTGAAATCGAAGACAACGTTGCACACGCGGCGCGGGAAGCGCAGCTCCTGCCCGTGCGGTTTGCGCGACAGCTTTGTTAAATACTACTGGATGTTGCCGTACGGAATCGTTATACTGGGCTTCCTCTTTGCATCGGGAGGCACGTGCCGTCGCGTGGCTGCCGTTCGATGCCAACGCCAGACCGGATGTGCTGCCAATGAAGCGAACCCCTGTTGCCTTAGCTGTCCTCTGCCTGTCGGCACTGCCGTGTGCCGGGGCTGCCACGCCGGACGACCTGACGGCATTGCCGCTGGAGCAGTTGCTGCAGGTGCCGATGGTGACATCGGCGTCGCGCTTCGAGCAATCCGTCAGCGATGCGCCGTCCGCCGTGGTCGTGCTGACCGCACGCGACATCCGCGAGCACGGCTGGCGCACGCTGGCCGATGCCCTGGCATCGGTGCCGGGGCTGTACGTCACGCAGGACCGCAACTACACCTATCTGGGCGCGCGCGGCTTCCTGCGCCCGGGCGACTACGACAGCCGTTTCCTGCTGCTGATCGACGGCGTGCGCCTGAACGATGCCGTCTACGACCAGGCCCTGGTCGGCAACGAGGGCCTGCTGGACATGGACCTGGTGGCCCGCATCGAATACGTGCCGGGCCCCGGCGCGGCCGTGTACGGCTCGAACGCGCTGTTCGGCGTCATCAACGTCATCACCAAGACAGGCAGTGCGCTCGCCGGTCCGCAAGCCAGCGTCACGCTGGCCGGGGCGGGGGAGCGGCGGGTGCGCGCCAGCTACGGCTGGCATGCCCAGAACGGCGACGACCTGCTGCTGTCGGCCAGCGGCTACCGGCGCCGCGGCGACGACCTGTACTTCCCCGAGTTCGACACGCTCGACCAGAACGGCGGCATCGCACGCGGCCTGGATGGCGAGCGCGCCCACAGCGTGTTCGCCAAGGCGGCGGGACGCGGATTCGTGTTCTCGGCCGGCTACGTGGCGCGCGAGAAGGATATCCCGACGGGCTCTTTCGGCGCCGTGTTCAACCGGCCCAACACCACGCGCGACACGCAGGCGTTTGCCGACCTGGGCTACACGCACCAGGCGGCACCTGGCGTGCTGCTGGCCGCGAACGCGTTCTGGGGCCAGGCCGACTACGAGGGCGCGGGCTGGTACCCGGATGGCGAGGGAGGGGCCCGCCGCAATGTCGATGGCGCCCATGCCGCCTGGTACGGCGCCAATGTGCACGCGACGGTCACGGCGGTCGCGGGGCACAAGCTGGTGGCCGGCATCGAAGGCCGGCGCAACGCGCGGCGCGACCAGTACAACTACAACGAAGGCCCGTACGAGCCGCTGCTGGACGAGCGCCACGCCGACAGCCGCTGGGGCGTGTACCTGGACGACGAGATCGCGCTGCGGCCGTGGTTGCTGCTGAACGCGGGCGTGCGCTATGACCGCGACAGCGTGATCGGCAGCCGCGTCAGCCCCCGTGCTGCGTTGATCGCCCGGCCGGGCGCGCGCGATACGGTCAAGCTGATCGCCGGCAGCGCGTACCGCTCGCCGAACGCCTACGAACTGTATTACGCCATCCCGGGCGCCGACGGCATGCTGGCCAATCCGGCATTGCGCGCCGAGGCGATCCGCACGCGCGAGCTGGTTTGGGAACGCATGCAGGGCGCGTATGGCAAGCTGACGGCATCGCTGTTCCGCTACCGGATGGACGACCTGATCACGCAGCAGGTCGACAGCGATACGGGGATGCTGGTGTTCCGCAACACGGACCGGGCCGTCGCGCACGGCCTGGAACTGGCTGGCGAGCGGACGTTCCAGTCGGGCACGCGCGTGCGCGCCAGCTATACCTGGCAGCTGGCGCGCGACGGCGCGGGTGCGTGGCTGGTCAGTTCGCCGCGCCACCTGGCCAAGCTGGCGGCCGCCGTGCCGTTACCGGGTTTGCCGGCGCGCCTCGGCAACGAGCTGCATTGCAGTTCGGCGCGCCGCACCGAGCACGCGCTGGCCGGCGGCTACTGCGTGGCGAACCTGACCTTGACGGCGCTGCCCGGCGCGTTCGGCCGCGGCGTTGGCGTCGCCGTCAGCGTCTACAACCTGTTCGACCGCCGCTACGGCGATCCGGCCGGTCCTGCCTTCGTGCAGGAAGCACTGGCACGCCCCGGGCGCACGCTGGCCCTGCGGCTTGACTACGACTTCGGCCGATGACCGTGGCCGTCCGATCCCGATTAGCGCGCGCCGTGCTGGCGTCCGCGCTGCTGGCCGCCTTGCTGTCGGCGCAGACCTGTGCTGCGCAGGACGACAGCCGCCTGAAAGCCGCGTTCATCTTCAATATCGCCCAGTTTACGACGTGGCCGCCAGGGCCGCCTGGTCCCGCGCGCGTGCTGGCCATCTGCGCCAGCCCGGCGCACAGCGTGTGGCCAGGCCTGCGCGAGCTGGAAGGCAAGGCGCTGGATGGACGCGCCCTGACCGTCGTCGACAGCGGCACCGGCCGCTCGTGCGACGTGATGGTCTACAGCGCGTCCGCCGCGCCAGCCGTGGCGCCGGTGGCCGTGCCGGGCATGCTGACGATCGTCGACGGGGCGCGCCGCGGCCATTACCAGGGCGCCGTCACATTGGTCGAGGAAGATCCGCACCTGCGCTTCGACATCGACACGCGCGAAGCGGCACGGGCCGGCCTGAAATTCAGCTCGCGCCTGTTGCAACTGGCCAGGAACGTACTCTGATGCCGCACCGCAGACAAGCCACGACGCCGGGCCAGCAGATCACGCGCACGCTGGGCGTGGGCCAGCTGGTCGCCGCCGTCTCCGCGCTGGTGTTTGCCGGCGCCTTCCTGCTCGCCTACGAGTGGGTCGCGCTGCGCGGCGCGCTGGCCGACGAGACGCGCATGCAGGCCGCGATCGTCGCGGACAACGTGTCCGCCTCGCTGATGTTCGGCGACCGGCAGGCCGCCACCGAAATGCTGGCGTCGCTGCGCCAGGCCGGTCACCTGCGCACGGCCGTGCTGTATGACCGCGACGGCAAGCTGTTTGCCCGTTACGTCGTGTCAGCGCATGCGGCCGGCGCCGGGTCCGGCTCCGCCGTCGGCACGCTGGCCGTGACGCAGGCCGTGAGCTATCGCGGCCAGGGGCTGGGCCGGCTCGAACTCGTCACCAGCACGGACCGCATCGTCACCGGCCTGCTGCGCTATGCCGGGCTGCTGGCGCTGGCGTCGCTGGGCGGCCTGCTGGTCGTCGCGGCCGTGATGTACCGCACCCGCGCGCGCGTGGCGGCGGCCGAACGGGAGCTGCATTTCCAGGCCAATACCGATGCCGTCACGGGCCTGCCGAACCGCCGCGCCACCTACCGTTGGCTGGAAGAGGCCATCGCGGAGCATCGCGACGGCGACGGCCAGGTCGCCGTGCTGCTGGTCGACCTGGACAACTTCAAGCTCGTCAACGACACGGCCGGGCACGCGGCTGGCGACGTGCTGCTGCAGCAGGTGGCGGCCGCGCTGGGCGGCGTGGTACGGCCGCCCGATCTGGTCGGGCGCATCGGCGGCGACGAATTCGCCGTGATCGCCAACGTGGCCGACGCGGCCGGCGCGCACGCGATCGGCGAGCGCTTGCTGGCAGCGTTGCGCACGCCGTTCGCGCTGGCGACGGGCGAGGTGTTCGCCACCGCCAGCGTGGGCCTGTGCCTGTATCCGCAGGATGCGCCGGGCATGACGGAAGTGCTGAGCAGCGCGGATGCGGCGCTGTACCGCGCCAAAGGGGCAGGGCGCAACCGGCTGGTCGCGTTCGTACCCGAGATGACGCTGGCGGCGCAGCGGCGCGCGCAACTGGAGGCGGACCTGCGCCGCGCCATCGAGCAGGAGGTTCTGCTGCCGTACTACCAGCCGCAATTCGACTGCCGCACGGGCGCGATGGTGGGCGTCGAGGCGCTGCTACGCTGGCCGCACCCGGAACGCGGCTTCGTCTCGCCGGCCGAATTCATCCCCGTGGCCGAAGACACTGGTCTGATCGTCGAACTGGGTCGCTGGGTGCTGCGCCGCGCCTGCGCCGACGTGGCCGCGTGGGACCGGCAGGGCGCCCCCCGCTGACGGTCGCCGTCAACGTGTCGGCGCGCCAACTGAAGGAGCCGCGCTTCCTGGACGACGTGCTGGCGGCGCTGCACCTGAGCGGCCTGGCGCCGGGCCGGCTGGAGCTGGAGCTGACGGAAAGCCTGCTGATGGAGGACATGGACGGCGCGGTGGCATTCATGCACGCCGTGCGCGCCGCCGGCGTGCGCCTGTCGATCGACGATTTCGGCACCGGCTACTCGTCGCTGGCCTACCTGCAGTCGTTCCCGATCAACCAGCTGAAGGTGGACCGCAAGTTCGTGCAGTCGCTGCCGGGCGCGGGCCATACGATTGCCACCGCCGTGATCGCGCTGGCGCGGGGCTTCGGCCTGGCCGTCATCGCCGAGGGCGTGGAACGGCCGGAGCAGCTGGAATGGCTGCGCGCGGCGGGTTGCGACCATGCCCAGGGCTTCCTGCTGGGCATGCCGATGCCGGCCGCGGACCTGCTGGCGCGGGTGACCGCGGTACAGGAAGCTTGAATCGCAGCTTGAATCGCAGCTCGAATCAGAGCTTGCTTCAGGCGCCTTGCTTGCGCACGCGCGCGCCGAACGATTTCTCGAAGAACTCGCCGAGCCTGGCCTCCAGCCACTGCGGCGTCAGCTCGGTGCAGGCGATGGTGCCGCCTTCCTTGCCGCTGCCATCGCGGGCGCGCAGGTCGAAGGCGCTGGTCCACTCGAGCAGGCAGCTGTTCTCGATGGCGGCAAAAGTCAGCATGCAGGCGTCCCGGCCGGCATGCGCGGCCAGCCGGTTCTTCTCGGGCACGAAGATCAGGCGGATGAAGTCGTTCCAGCCATCGTTGCCTTCCTCGACCTTGCCGTCGTAATCGTGTTCGTACATCTGCTTGCGCACGGCGGCAAATTGCGGCCGCACGACATTCTCCAGCGTCTGCCGGTACTGCTCCCGGAAATCCAGGCGCGCCTGGCGCGCCGCCTGCTCCTGCGCGGCCTGCTTGGCCGCGGCCAGGTCCGCCTCGTGCTTCAACGCGGCTTTAGAAAAGATCGACATTGCATCCTTACCCGAAAAACATCAGTGTACACGCAGCCGTTGCGCGCTTGCGCCACAACGGGTGCCCGGCACGTGCAAAAACGTGGCGCGGCGGATTGGCGCGTGCTACCATTGATTCCATATGGCAATACGTGGTGACAAACCGCTTTGCCATGTCCTTCGGCCCCCATCCCCGCCCGAATTTTAGCGACATCCGTCGCCAGACTCATTCACTTTCGAACAACATTATGAAGCTCGCTAATCTGAAAATCGGCGTTCGCCTGTCGTTGCTGGGGGTTTTCTTCCTTGTGACCCTGCTGCTGGTCGGTCTCACCGGCTGGTCCGCGCTGCGCAGCATGAACGAGCGTAACGCGGCCGGGTTCGTCGAGGCGGACCAACTGCTGCGCACCGTCGACAATGCCCGCATGGCCCAGGTGGATTTCAAGATCCAGGTACAGGAATGGAAGAACATGCTGCTGCGCAGCTATGACGACGAGAACGCCGGCAAATACCGCGCGGCATTCGTCAAGGCCGGCGCCAGCACGCAGGAAAAACTGCACAAGCTGAAGGAGCAGATGACGCAGCTGCAGCTCGACACCGCGATGACGGATGAGGCGATGCGCCGGCAGGGCGACCTGCAACAGCGCTACCTCGCCGCCTACGGGCAGTACGTCGTGGGCGACCTGACCAGTGCCAAGGGCGTGGATGCGGCCGTGAAAGGGATGGACCGCCCCGCCACCGAACAGATCGACAAGATCGTCACGTATATCCAGAAGGTGGCGGACGAGCGCATGGCCAAGGTGGCTGAGCAGAACGACAGCGAGTACCAGCGTTCCGTCGTGCTGCTGCTGGTCCTGCTGGTGGCCGCCGTCGCCATCGGCAGCGTCATCGTCGTCATGCTCGTGCGTGGCATCACCGTGCCGCTGTCCCGCGCCCTGAACATCGCCCGTGAAGTGGCCGACGGCGACCTGCGTGCGGATGTACGCTCGAACCGCCAGGACGAGATCGGCGACCTGCTGCGTGCGCTGGGTACGATGAGCGGCAACCTGGCGCGCATCGTGACGCGGGTGCGCGGCGGTACCCAGGCCATCGCGCTGGCGTCGGCGGAGATCGCCCAGGGCAACGCGGACCTGTCGGCCCGCACGGAAGACATGGCCGGCTCGCTGGAAGAGACGGCGGCATCGATGACGGAGCTGACCAGCACCGTGCGCGCCAACAGCGACAACGCCGGCGAAGCCGCGCGCCTGGCCGGCCAGGCCTCGAGCGTGTCCGGCCGCGGCAGCGAGACGGTGGCCGAGGTGGTCGCGTCGATGGGCGCGATCGGCCAGAGCTCGGGCAAGATCGCCGAGATCATCGGCGTCATCGACGGCATCGCGTTCCAGACCAATATCCTGGCGCTGAACGCCGCCGTGGAAGCGGCCCGTGCCGGCGAGCAGGGCCGCGGCTTCGCGGTCGTCGCCAGCGAGGTGCGCAACCTGGCGCAGCGCTCGTCGTCGGCTGCCAAGGAAATCCGCGAGCTGATCACGGCGTCCGTCGCCGAAGTCGGCTCGGGCCGTGCGCTGGTGGACCGCGCCGGCGCCACGATGCGCGACGTGCTCGCCAGCGTCGAGCAGGTGACCGCCGTCGTCACCGAGATTTCGATGGCCAGCACGGAGCAGCAGGAAGGGATCGAGCAGATCGGCACGGCGATCGCCCACATCGACAGCGTCACGCAGCAGAACGCGGCGCTGGTGGAGCAGGCGGCGGCGGCGGCGGAATCGCTGAAGCAGCAGGCCCGCGAGCTGGACGAAGCGGTGGCGATCTTCAAGCTGGCCGCCTGACCGGCGCCGGTTTGTCGAAGGAGGGCCGGAACGCGCGAGCGTTCCGGCCCTTTCCACATGCGCGCCGGATTGCCGCGCCACGATTGTCTTTCCCATATGGCTCAGCTATGCTGGCAGCGAGCGGTGCCGGGATGCCGCGCCAGGAGACCGTGTGGAGAATGCAGGCGGGAATGCGAGTGCAGAGGTGCTGGACGTACTGATCGTCGGCGCCGGGCTGTCCGGCATCGGCGCCGCGTGCGCGCTGCAGGAGCGCTGTCCCGGGCAGCGCTTCGCCATCCTGGAGGCGCGTGGCGCCATCGGCGGCACGTGGGACCTGTTCCGCTATCCGGGCGTGCGCTCCGACTCGGACATGCACACGCTGGGCTACCGCTTCCGCCCTGGGACAACCCGCGCGCCATCGCCGACGGGCCCGCGATCCTCGACTATATCCGCGCCGCCGCGCAGGAAGGCGACGTGGTGCGCCACATCCGCTTCGGCCACAAGGTGCGGCGCGCCGACTGGTGCAGTGCCGCGGCGCTGTGGACGGTGCAGGCGGACCACGGCGGCGCTGCCGTCACGCTGCGCTGCCGTTTCCTGTACCTGTGCGCCGGCTATTACGACTACGAGGCGGCGCACCGGCCCGCGTTCGATGGCGAACAGTCGTTCCGCGGCACCGTCGTGCAGCCGCAGTTCTGGCCGCAGGACCTGGATTGGCGCGGTCGCCGCGTCGTCGTCGTCGGCAGCGGCGCCACGGCCGTGACGCTGGTACCGGCGCTGGCGCGCACGGCGGCCCACGTGACGATGCTGCAACGCTCGCCCACCTATGTCGTGGCGCGGCCCGCGGTGGACGGTTTCGCGACTGCCGTTTCGCAGGTGCTGCCGCGCCGGCTGGCCTACCGGGTCATCCGCTGGAAGAACGTGTTCGAGAGCATCGTGCTGTACCGCCTGGCGCGGCGCCGGCCGGAACTGGTCAGGCGCCACATCGTGGCCCAGGCGGCCCGCCGATTGCAGCACACCTGCGACGCGCGCGTGCACTTCGCGCCCAGCTACCGGCCGTGGGACCAGCGCATCTGCGTGGCGCCGGACGGCGACCTGTTCGACGCGATCCGTGCGGGTCGCGCCAGCGTGGCCACCGACGTCATCGAACGCTTCACGCCATGCGGCCTGCGGCTGCGCTCCGGCCGCGACCTGGCAGTCGACATCGTCGTGCTGGCCACGGGCCTGCAGCTCAAGCTGCTGGGCGGCATGACGCTGGCGGTGGACGGCCGCGCCGTGCAACCGGCCGAGACACTGGTCTACAAGGGTATGATGCTGAGCGATGTACCGAACCTGGCACTGGCGTTCGGCTACACCAACGCGTCGTGGACGCTGAAGGCGGACCTGACGGCGCAGTGGGTGTGCCGGTTGCTGCGCCACATGGCCCGCCATGGCCACGCGATCGCGCTGCCGCGGCGCGAGGCGGACGTGGCGCCGCGGCCGTTCCTGGACTTCACGTCCGGCTACGTGCAGCGCGCGGCCGGCGTGCTGCCGCAACAGGGCTCGCGCCGGCCGTGGCAGGTGTACCAGGACTACCTGCGCGACTTGTTGACGATCCGCTGCGGCCGGCTGGCCGATGGCGTCCTGCGCTTCGGCGCGCCCGGCATGCTGCCGTAGGCACTGCCGCACACGATAGGAGAACACGATGATCGGAGCTGTGACGACTACACTGCTGGCGGCGCCGGTACTGACGGCGGCCGCGCTGGCGACGCTGACGCGGCGCGTGGCGCGCCAGGTGGAAGCGGCCGTGCCGCCGCGTGGCCGCTTCGTCGATGTGCACGGCACCCGGCTGCATGTGCGCGAGCAGGGCAGCGGCCCCGTGCTGCTGATGGTGCACGGCCTCGGCGGCCAGATGGCACACTTCACCTATGGCCTGGCGGAGCGTCTGGCCGACCGTTACCGGGTGATCGTGGTGGACCGGCCCGGCTCCGGTTATTCGCGCTCCCATGCCGAGGGCGCCGGCTTGCGCACGCAGGCGGCGACACTGGCCGCGCTGATCGACGTGCTGGGACTGGAGCGGCCCGTGGTGGTCGGGCACTCGCTGGGCGGCGCCGTCGCGCTGGCGCTGGCGCTGGACCATCCGCAGTGCGTCGCCGGGCTGGCGCTGCTGGCGCCCCTGACGCAGCTGGAGGAAGCGGTGCCGCCGGTATTTCGTGCGCTGACGATACGCAGCGCGGCCGTGCGCAAGGCCGTCGCGTATACGCTCGCCACACCGGGCGGCATGTTGCGCGGCGCGGCGGTGCTGCGCGAAGTATTCGCGCCGGAAGCGGTACCGCACGATTTCGCGCTGAAGGGCGGCGGCCTGCTCAGCCTGCGGCCCGGCCAGTTCCTGGCGGCGGCCGACGACCTGCAGGCGCTGCCCGCCGAACTGCCGGCGCTGAGTGCCCGCTATGCGGGCCTGCGCGTGCCGGTGGCCGTGCTGTTCGGCCGTGACGACGCCATCCTGGACTGGCAGCGCCACGGCGCGGGGCTGGTGGCCGCCGCGCCCCAGGTGCTGCTGGAAACGGTGGCGGGCGGGCACATGCTGCCGGTCACGCAGCCCGACGTATCGGCCGCCTTTATCGCGGCGGCCGCACAGCGGGCGCTGGCAACGGCGCCCATCGCCGCACCCTGATCACGCCAGGACGTGCCCGGCGGGCGCTGCGGCACCCGCCGGCAAGCGCGCATCCACGCCACGGGCCAGGTCCGCCAGCGTGACCCGGCCGAAGCGCGCCAGCAGCAGCGCCTCCGCCTCCCGTAGTGCTTCCCCCAGTTCGTCGTTGACCGCCTGTTCCACCAGGCACGCCGGATGTTCGTTGGCCGCGCCGATGGCAAACACCGACGGGCTGCCGAGCGCCGCATGGATGTCCAGCAGCGTGATCCCGGCCAGCGGGCGCGCCAGCACCCAGCCGCCGCCATGGCCCTTCTCCGATTGCACATAGCCGGCGTCGCGCAGGCCGGCCATCGTGCGCCGTACCACGACGGGGTTGGTGGACAACATCTGCGCGATCGCGTCGGACGTGGCCCGTCCCGCGTGGGCATCCATATGAATCAGCACATGCAGCATGCGCGATAGTCGGCTGTCGGGTCTCATGCCGCATTGTACGACGCGAGTCACGCAACGTTTGAAGCTGCGTAAGAGCGCCGGACGTGTAACAATCGAAGTTACATAAACGGGAGGAACCATGGATGCGATCATCATCGGCGGCAGCTTTGCCGGCCTGTCGGCCGCGCTGCAACTGGCCAGGGCACGCCGGCGCGTGCTGCTGATCGACGCGGCCGAGCCGCGCAACCGCTTTGCCGCGCAGGCGCATGGCTTTCTGGGCCAGGATGGCGTGCCGCCGCGCGTCATCCGCGCCAGCGCACGCTCCCAGCTGGCGGCCTATCCGACTGTGCGGTTCCACGACGGTGCCGCCACGGACGCGGTTTCCCGGCAAGGGCGCTTCCGCGTCACGTGTGCCGACGGCAGCGTGTACGAGGGCCGCCGCGTGGTGCTCGCAAGCGGTGTGCGCGATGCGTTGCCGGAGCTGCCGGGGCTTGCGGAACGGTGGGGGCGCACGGTGATCCATTGCCCGTACTGCCACGGCTACGAGCTGGACGGCGCACCCGTTGGCGTGCTTGCGGGTCACGCGAAGTCGGCGCACCAGGCGGCCTTGCTGCCGGACTGGGGCCCCACGACCTTCTTTACCGGTGGCGCCCACGAGCCGGACGCCGAAGCGGCCGCATTGCTCGCCGCCCGTGGCGTCGTCATCGAACGCACGCCGGTCGTGGCCCTGCTGGGGGACGCGCCCGCGCTGACCGGCGTGCGGCTGATGGACGGCCGCACGGTGGCATTGGGCGGCCTGTTCGTTGCGCCGCGCACGGACCCGGGAGCGTTGCCACGCCAGCTTGGCTGCGCGATCGACGAGGGCATGACGGGACCGCTGGTCCGGGTCGATGCCATGCAGCAGACCACCGTGCCGGGTGTCTTCGCGGCCGGCGATGCGGCGACCCAGATGCACAACGCGACGCTGGCCGCGGCCGCCGGGGTGATGGCCGGCGTGGCGTTGCATCAATCGCTGGTGATGGAGGCTGTCACCAGATAATGGCCGTCAGCAGGTCGCCATCCGGTAGCAGCCGCCAGTGCGCTCGTACCGCGGCGCCAACCGGCCACGCGGCGCACAGCGGTTCGGCGACGACAAAGTCGAGGGTGCCCGGCCCGACGGCGCGTACGCGCACGGCCGAAAAATCGAAGAAGCGGCCGACGGCGCCAAAGGCCGCCTTGTAGAAGCTCTCCTTGGCGGAAAAGACCAGTGACAACAAGGCCGCGCGTGGCAGCAGGCGCTCGTGCGCGGCCAGCAGCGCCAGTTCGGCCGCGTCCACCGCCAGTGCGGCGAGGCTGTCCTGCAGCTCGCGCGAGGCGGGCGACTCGAGGTCGATACCCACGCCGTGCCAGGCCGCGGCGGGCAGGGCGACCGCGCCGGCGCGGCGGCTGTTGTGGGTGATGCTGCCGAGGGTTCCGGCCGGCCACAGCGGCTCGCGGCTGGCGCCCTTGCCGATGTCCGCCACGGGCAAGCCGGCCGCCGCGAGCGCGAAGCGCGCTGCCAGCCGTCCATGGAAATACTCGGCCTGGCGCTTGCGCACGCTGCGCGCGACCTCGAGCGGCAGCGCGATGGCGGCGCTGGCAAAGGCACCGGCGTCGAACGTCGCCGCGTTGAACTCGACGAGGTGCACGGCCAGCGTGACGGTGCGCGTGCCGGCGGCATCGGTCAGCGGCCAGGCCAGCACGGCGGGGGAAGGGTGGTCGGCAGTCATGGTCGCCCTGAAAAATTGGCACGATACCCCTACAATAGCCTTTCGTCCACTTGGCGCTGTCCGCGTCGCCTTGCCATGAAGCCAGACATCCTCGTGATGGCCCCCAGTCCGTCGCCCGCCGTGATGGCGCAGTTCGACGAGCATTTCACCTGTCACCACATGTGGCGCCTGCCGCCCGGCGAACACGCGGCCTTCATCGAGGCCGTCGGCGCCAGCGTGCGCGGCCTCGCGACGACCGGCACGATCGGCATCGACGCGACACTGGCGGCACGTTTGCCGCGGCTGGAGATCGTTGCGGTCAACGGTATCGGGGTGGACGCCGTCGACTTCACGGCCACGCGCCCGCGCGGCATCCGCGTCACCAACACGCCGGGCGTGCTGACGGACGACGTGGCCGACCTGGCCGTGGCGCTGCTGCTGGCGGCTGCGCGGCGCATCCCGGCGCTCGATCGATACGTGCGTGGCGGCCAATGGCAGGAGCGCGTGCCCCTGCAGCCGGCGCGCACGCTGCGCGGCAAGACGGCGGGCATCCACGGCTTCGGGCGCATCGGCAAGGCCGTCGCCCAGCGGCTGGCCGGCTTCGGCATGGCGCTGCGCTACTTCCAGCCGAACGTCGTGGCCGCGACCGACGTGCCGCGCAGCGACTCGCTGCTGGCCCTGGCAAGGGAGAGCGACTACCTGGTGATCTGCGCCCCCGGTGGTGCGGCCACGCGGGGACTGGTCGATGCGGCCGTGCTGGCGGCGCTGGGGCCACAGGGCACGCTGATCAACGTGGCGCGCGGCTCCATCGTCGACGAAGACGCGCTGGTCGCCGCACTGGCGGACGGTTCGCTGGGCGCGGCCGGCCTGGACGTCTTCGCCAACGAACCGGCAGTGCCGGCGGCGTTGGCGGCGCTGCCGAACGTGGTGCTGACGCCGCACGTGGGCAGCCTCACGGTGGAGACGCGCCATGCGATGGGCCAGCTCGTCATCGACAACCTGCTGGCGCACTTCGCCGGTGCCCCGCTTCTGACACCGGTGGCGTGACCATGTCGCGGCACGGTGATCCGGACATCGGAAATCGGGGACAGCCTCGAAATCGGGGACAGCCTCCGATGCCGCGATGCTGTCCTGCCTGTCATGCTGGGAAATTGGGGACAGCCTCCGATTTCGCTGATTTCGCGATACCGTCTTGCTTGTCATGCTGAAATTTGGAAATTTGGAGGCTGTCCCCATTTTGCGGTCCCCATTTTGCGCAATTTGGGGAATTGGGGACAGCCTCCGATTTCGCTGATTTCGCGATACCGTCTTGCTTGTCATGCTGAAATTTCGAGGCTGTCCCCATTTTGCGCAATATGGGAGGCTGTCCCCGATATGCGAACTGTCGACCCGTGGGAAATTGGGGACAGCCTCCGATTTCGCTGATTTCGCGATACCGTCTTGCTTGTCATGCTGCATTTGGAGGCTGTCCCCAATTTGCGCAATTTGCAATTTGGAGGCTGTCCCCGATATGCGAGCTGTCGACCCGGGAAATTGGGGACAGCCTCCGATTTCGCTGATTTCGCGATACCGTCTTGCTTGTCATGCTGCATTTGGAGGCTGTCCCCAATTTGTGCAATTTGGAGGCTGTCCCCGATATGCGAGCTGTCGACCCGGGATCGCCACGTCCTTCAGTGCCACTGCGTTCGGCGCCGCACAATGGCGGGAGCCAGGGGGCGCCTTACTTGTTGCGGTTGGCGATCTCGTTGCCGAGGTAGCCGCCACCGATGATCCCGGCCAGCGTGGCCAGCTTCTTGCCGTTGCCGTCGCCCACCTGGTTGCCCAACAGGCCGCCAACGACAGCGCCGGTACCGATGGCTACATAGTTGGGCTTGCTCTCCTGCGCAACCGGGGCCGGGGCGTACGTCGGTTGGGCAGGGCGCGCCACATGGGTCCGGGCCGGCGTCGCCTGCACGGGCTTGCGGGCGACCGGTTCACGGTCATCGGTATCCCGCTCCACCACCCGCGCGGCGACCCGCTCAGGCGGCGCCTGCACCGCTGCCTGAGGCGCAGCCGTAGCCGCTTGCTGGGGCGATTGCGGCGCGAGCTGCTGCGCGTTCGATTGCCCCGCTGCCAGTTGCGGGGCGGCGGCAACCTGGCCGGCCTCGATGGGCTGCTGCACCGGCTGGCTCATCGGCGCGGTGTACGCCACCGGATCAGCTTTGCTCGATGGCAGTACTCCGGTCAGCGCGGCGATCCCCGTGCCGCTCACGGCAATCACCGAGACGGCCGCGGCGGCAAGCAGCGGATGGATACGATTTACGGTAGCGATGTTGTCCATGATGGTTCCCTTATAGCCGTTGATTGGTCTGCAGAGGTAGATTAAGGGGTGCGGCGCAGCCAGGCTATACCGTGTCCTGTATCACTCGTTACCACTTGTAAGCAGGCCTGCGACAGCCGCTGCCGGCGACGGGGGGAGGATGACGAACCTGCTGCAGGCGCAATTCGCTTGGGGCGGACTGTCGCTGACTGCCTGGCGCTACAGCGGCAGCGCCGTCTGGTACTTCACCTCGCGCAGCGCCACGTTGGTATTGATCTGCGCGACGCCCTGCAGCTTGAACATCACTTCGTGCAGGAAGTTCTGGTAGGCCTCCATGTCCGGCACGATGACCTTGATCGTGTAGTCCGAATTGCCGGTGGTCTCGTAGCACTCGACCACTTCGGCGCGCGCCTGCATGGCGCTCTCGAACGCCTCCACCACGCCGGCCGAATGACGGTTGAGCGTGATGTGGGCGATGCAGCACACCATCAGCCCGACCTTCCTGCGGTCCACCAGCGCCGCGTAGCGCGTGATGTAGCCGTTGTCCTCCAGCTCCTTCTGGCGGCGCCAGCACGGGGTAGCGGACAGGCCCACCGCCTCGGCCAGTTCGGCCGTCGACAGGCGGCTGTTCTGCTGCAGCGCGGCCAGGATTTTGATGGACGGGGCATCGAGGGAATGGTTTTTCATTTCACTGCCGTAAATGAGAGAGATTGACCGAAAACTTAGCATACTCGACAACAAATAGGGAAATTATTCCGGTTCCGCGCAACTATCATTTCTGGCACGGAGACAAAGCCCATCGAGGCAAGGAACAAGAATGAACGCCCATACCGCGCACGGCGCCGCCGCCATCGAGGCTGCCGCCACCCCACCCACGACCATCGTCGATCCCGATTACCAGCTGCAGGACAACCTGACCCGGACCACCGGCCGCGTGTTCCTGACCGGCACCCAGGCACTGGTGCGCCTCTTGATGATGCAGAAGCGCCTTGACGCCGCCAATGGCCTGAACACGGCAGGTTTCGTCAGCGGCTACCGCGGCTCGCCCTTGGGCGCCGTGGACCAGGAGATGTGGCGCGCGCAAAAACAGTTGGCCGAGCATGCCGTCGAGTTCCTGCCGGCCATTAACGAAGACCTGGGCGCCACCGCCGTGCTGGGCTCGCAGCAGGTCGAGACGGATCCCACCCGCAAGGTCGACGGCGTGTTCGCCATGTGGTACGGCAAGGGTCCCGGCGTGGACCGCTCCGGCGACGCCATCAAGCACGGCAACGCCTACGGCTCGTCGCCGCACGGGGGCGTACTGGTGGTGCTGGGGGACGACCATGGCTGCGTATCGTCGTCGATGCCGCACCAGAGCGAGCAGGCGCTGATCGCGTGGAGCATGCCGGTGCTGAACCCGGCCAATATCGAGGAGTACCTGGAGTTCGGCCTGTACGGCTGGGCCCTGTCGCGCTTTTCCGGCAACTGGGTCGGCTTCAAGGCCATCTCGGAAACGGTCGAGGGCGGCGCCGTCGTCGAGGTGCCTGCGCCGCCCCGCTTTGCCGCGCCCGAGTACACGTATCCGGCGGAAGGCCTGCATTACCGCTGGCCCGACCTGCCGAGCCTGAAGATCGAGCAGCGCGTGGCGGAAAAGCTGAACGCCGTGCGGGCGTTTGCTCGCGTAAATTCGATCGACCGCTTCGTTACCGAAGCGCCGCAAGGCCGCCTGGGGATCGTCAGCGCCGGCAAGGCCTACCTGGACCTGGTCGAGGCGCTCGACCGCATGGGTCTGTCCACCGAACGCCTGGAGCAGGTCGGCATCCGCCTGTACAAGCCGGGCCTGACCTGGCCGCTGGAGCCGACCCGCCTGGACCGTTTCGCCGAAGGCCTGGCCGAGGTGCTGGTGGTGGAGGAAAAGGACCCCGTCATCGAGCAGCAGCTGAAGAACCATTTCTATAACCGCCCGGCCGAGCGGCGCCCGCAGGTGCTGGGCAAGACGGACCTGGCCGGCCAGCCGCTGCTGGCCGCCATCGGCGAGCTGCGCCCGTCGCGCATTGCGCCCGCACTGATCCGCTGGCTGGCGCCGCACCTGCCCGAGCTGGCGCTGGAACAGCAGCTGCCGCACTTCTGCGCCGCACAGGTGAAGGCCGATCCGGCCAACGCGATCCGCACGCCGTACTTCTGCTCCGGCTGCCCGCACAACACGTCCACCAAGGTGCCCGAGGGCAGCATGGCGATCGCCGGCATCGGCTGCCACTTCATGGCGACGTGGATGGGCCGCGAGACGGTGCAGCTGACGCAGATGGGCGGCGAGGGCGTCACGTGGGTGGCGGCCTCGCGCTTCGTCGACCGGCCGCACGTGTTCCAGAACCTGGGCGACGGCACCTACTACCATTCCGGCTTCCTGGCCCTGCGCCAGGCGGTGGCCGCGCGCGCCAACATCACCTACAAGATCCTGTACAACGACGCGGTGGCGATGACGGGCGGGCAGCCGGTGGACGGCAAGCTGACGGTACCGCAGATCGTCCAGCAGGTGCTGACGGAAGGCGCCGTGCGTGCCGTCGTCGTCACCGACCAGCCGGACAACTACGAGGGCGTGGCGCTGGCGGCGGGCGTCACCGTGCACGACCGCTTCGAGCTGGACCTGGTGCAGCGCCAGTTGCGCGACACCCGCGGCGTCACGGTGCTGGTGTATGACCAGACCTGCGCGGCGGAGAAGCGCCGCCGCCGCAAGAAGAACACCGCCACGCATACCGAATTCCCCGATCCGGCCCGCCGTGTCGTCATCAACGAGGAAGTCTGCGAAGGGTGCGGCGACTGCGGCGTGCAGTCGAACTGCCTGTCGATCCTGCCATTGGAGACGGACCTGGGGCGCAAGCGCCAGATCGAGCAGGCCTCGTGCAACAAGGACTATTCGTGCGTGGAAGGGTTCTGCCCCAGCTTCGTTTCCGTGCTGGGCGGGCAATTGAAGAAACCGGCCGCCGCCAAGCTCGATACGGCCCGGCTGGAAGCGGCGCTGGCCGCGTTCGCGCCGCCCGCGCCATACGACTTTACCGGCAAGCCGTTCGAGATGCTGGTGGCCGGCGTCGGCGGTACCGGCGTCGTCACGATCGGCGCGTTGATCACGATGGCCGCGCACCTGGAAGGCAAGGGCGCCTCGACGCTGGACTTCATGGGCTTCGCACAGAAGGGCGGCGCCGTCATGTCGCACGTGCGCATCGCCCGCTCGCCGGCCGCATTGCATCAAGTCCGTATCGACCTGCGCCAGGCCGATGCCGTGCTGGCCTGCGATGCCGTGGTGGCGGCAATGCCGGACGCGCTGGCCGTGATGGAAGCGGGCCACACGCAGGTGATCGCCAACGAACGCGAGATCCCCACCGCGACCTTTACACGCAATCCGGACGCCAGCAACGACATGGGCGGGCTGTTCGCCCAGCTGCGCCGCGCCGCAGGCGACGCCAACGTGCATGGGCTGGACGCGCAGGAACTGGCCAGCCGCCTGCTGGGCGAACCCATCGCCGGCAATATGCTGATGCTGGGCTATGCCTGGCAGAAGGGCCTCGTGCCCGTGTCGCTGGCGGCGCTGCTGCGGGCCGTGGAGCTGAACAACGTGGCGGTGGCGATGAACAAGCAGGCGCTGCTGCTGGGACGCCTGGCGGCCGCCGACATGGCCCAGCTGGCGTCGCTGGCTGGCGGGCGCGGCAAGGTGGTGCAGTTCGCCGCTCCGGCCACATTGGAAGAGTTGATCGCGCAGCGCCTGCCGCGCCTGGTCGCCTACCAGGACGAAGCCTATGCGCAGCGCTACCTGGCGGCCGTACGCACCGTCGAGCAGCGCGAGCGCGCCATCGACGGCGCCGGCTCGAAGACGCCATTGACCAAGGCGGTGGCGCGGGCGCTGTTCAAGGTAATGGCTTACAAGGACGAGTACGAAGTGGCGCGGCTGCACACGGATGCGGCTTTCCGCGCCAAGCTCGACAACCAGTTCGGCGGCGACTTCAAGCTGCAGTTCCACCTGGCGCCGCCGCTGCTGGCGCGCCGCAAGCCGGGCAGCGACGTGCCGGCCAAGATCGCCGTCGGCCAGTGGATCCTGCCGGCGTTCCGGCTGCTGGCACCGATGAAGCGGCTGCGCGGCACGCCGTTCGACCCGTTCGGCTGGACGGCCGAGCGGCGCCACGAGCGGGCCCTGCGCGACGAGTATTTCGCCATGCTGGACGAGCTGTGTGCGGGCCTGACGTCGGACAACAAGGGTACATGGCTGAAGCTGGCCCAGCTGCCGGAACGCATCCGCGGCTTCGGCCACGTCAAGGCGCGCAATGCGCAGCTGGCGGCGGCGGAGGCCGAGCGGCTGCGCTTCCAGTTGCAGCAGGGAACGGCGGCACGGGCGGCGTAACGGGTCCCTTGGTGCCTGACGCCCGTGTGTCCACCCGGCCCGCGGCCCTGGGGTCTGTCGCCGGCAAGAGTGGTCTTCCACCCCGGCCTGCGGCGGCGCCAGGGGACCGACCCCGGTTTTCATCCCCGGCCCGTGCGCGCCAATGCTGAGAGCGGGGAGCCCGTGACATCACCGCCGCGGAGTAGAACCAGGGTCAGTCCCAAAGGGACAGACCCTGAACCCTCGGTTTCCTTGACTAAACTCAAACGATAAAAAATTGTAAATTGTTTGGCGATGTTCCGACCGCCGGGCGGCGTGCTGTCCTACTTCCGGTCGCCTGCGCTCGTGGGAGAATTTTGTCTCGCCGTGACACGCACGGTCAAAAACAGGCAAAAAAGGAGAAATCTATGAAGACGAAACTGGCACTCATCCTTACGGCAATGCTCGTCAGCGCTGGCGTCGCCGCCCAATCGACGAGCTCGCAGAGCACCGATACCGATCCGCAAAAGAACTCCGCAACGAAGAAAACCCAGAAGTCCGACAAGCACAAGAAGGGCAGCAAGCATGACCAGAGCACGTCCGGCTCCAGCAGCAGCGACATGAAATCGGGCAGCGGCAGCGCCACCGGCACCTCCAGCGGCACCTCGGGCGCCACCGGCACTTCCAGCGGCACGTCGGGCGGCACCGGCACCTCCAGCGGCACCTCGGGTACCGGCACCTCGGGCACGTCGGGTGACTGGAACAGCTCGGGCGCCAGCGGCACGGGTGCCACCGGCTCCAGCGGCATGACGGGCACCGGCACTGGCACTACCTCGGGCAACCGCAGCGGCACCGGCGGTACCGGCTCGATGGGCACCTCGGGCACGAGCGGCACCGGCACGGGCAGCAACGCCACCGGCACCGGCAACAGCAGCACGGGCGCCAGCGGCACCGGCACCAACACGCCGACCACGCCACCGACCCGCTGACGCGGCGCGTGGCAGAGCAAGCCGCCCTCGGGCGGCTTTTTCTTGTCCGGGCACGCGCACGTTTCCGTGCGCGCATCGCAATCGGCGCCGATTTACTCTACCTTGAAGGTGCCGTCCCCGGACATCCTGACCGAACAATTCAAACACTTGGCCATTCGAACAATTCCTACAGGAGGTTTTATGCTGGCGATGAATTACCGCGGACCGTACCGCGTGCGTGCAGACCACAAACCCGACCCCGTCATCGAACACCCGGGCGACGCCATCGTGCGCGTCACCCGCGCCTGCATCTGCGGTTCCGACCTGCACCTGTACCACGGCCTCGTGCCCGACACCCGGGTGGGCACGACGTTCGGCCATGAATTCGTCGGCATCGTGGAAGAGGTGGGATCGGCCGTGACGAAGCTGAAGGTGGGCGACCATGTGCTGGTGCCGTTCAACGTGTTCTGCGGTTCGTGCTTCTTCTGCCAGCGTGAACTGTATGGCAATTGCCACAATACCAATCCGCAAGCCTCGGCCGTGGGCGGCATCTACGGCTACTCGCATACCGCAGGGGGCTACGACGGCGGCCAGGCCGAGTTCGTGCGCGTGCCGATGGCCGACGTGGGACCGACCGTGATCCCGCCCGACCTGCACGAGGATGACGCCGTGCTGCTGACCGACGCGCTGCCGACCGGCTACCAGGCCGCCGAGATGGGCGACATCGCCGAGGGCGATACGGTGGTCGTGTTCGGCGCGGGTCCCGTCGGCATCTTTGCCGCCAAGTCGGCGTGGCTGATGGGCGCGGGGCGCGTGATCGTCGTCGACCACGTCGAGTACCGGCTGGACTTCGTGCGCCGCTATGCGCAGTGCGAGGTCATCAACTTCCGCGAAGTCGACGACATGGCGCTGCACATCAAGAAGATGACGGACTGGCTGGGTGCGGACGTGTGCATCGACGCGGTCGGTTGCGAAGCGGCCGGCAATGCGATGCAGACCATCACGGGGCCGTACACGCTGATGCAGGCCGGCTCCGCGACAGTGCTGCACTGGTGCATCAACTCCGTGCGCAAGGGCGGCAATGTGTCGATCGTCGGCGTGTACGGTCCCACGTTCAACGCCGTGCCGATCGGCAACGCGCTGAACAAGGGCCTGACCTTGCGCATGAACCAGGCCAGCGTGAAGCGGCACCTGCCGCGCCTGATCGAGCACATCCAGGCCGGGCGGATCGATCCGAAGCAGATCATCACGCACCGGGTACCGCTGGAGGAGGTTGCCGACGCGTACCACATCTTCTCGAGCAAGCTGGACAATTGCATCAAGACCGTCCTGATTCCCCCGAGCGCGCGGCAGACCCGCGCCGTTGCCGCCACCGCTTTGAATTGAGGAGAATCGCATGAACCATACCCATGACCACGAGCACGATCATAAGCACGCGCATGAGCACGCGCATGAGCACGGCCGCAACGACCTGGCCGTGTTCCAGCACGGCCGTCCGCCCGTGGACCGCTCCGCCATCCAGGGCTGGGGTGCGGACCTCGACCGCAAGAACCGTCCCGCCTACCCGATGGAACGCATGCCCCAGCGGCTGGATGCGCCACTGACGCAGCCGGACCCGCAGGCACAGCACGTGGAGGTACTGGTGTCGCCGGAACGGCCGCACATGACGCCGCTGTTCGGCAGCCCGCAGCCGCCGTCCGGCCTGTCCGGCGTGCTGCGCCGGGCTGCGTTCAAGACAACGGAAAACGACATCCGCCACTGGCTGCTGTTGCTGCTGGCCGACCGTGTCAACGTGGTCGAGGGCCTGGCCGAGGACCTGGCACGGGGCCACGTGCCGAACATCTTCGCCGAAATGGGCATCAAGGCGGAATGGGAGCACAACCGCATGGGCCTGGTGAAGAAGGCAGCGGTGGTGGCGGCGGTGGCCGGGGTCGGCTACTACCTGCTGAAACGGCGCAACGACCATTGAGGGAGGCGGCCATGCAGACCAACGCTGCATCGCCGTCCCTGTGGACGGCCACGGCCCAGGTGCCGCCCAATCCGCCGCTCGAAGGCGACACGCAGGCGGATGTCTGCGTGGTCGGCGGCGGCATTGCCGGCCTGACGGCGGCCTACCTGCTGCTCAAGGAAGGCCGCTCCGTGCTGCTGATCGATGCGCTGGACGTGGGCGCGGGCGAGACCGGGCGCACCACGGCGCACTTCTTCCCGCCGGACGAACGGTATTTCGAGATCGCGCGCCGCTTCGGCGACGCCAAGGCGGCCATGCTGCGCGACAGCTACGAGCGGGCCACCGACCTGGTCGAGACGATCGTGCAGAGCGAGCAGATCACGTGCGACTTCCGCCGGCTGGACGGCTACCTGGTACCGGCGGGGCCGGGCGGGGCCGACGTGGTGGACAAGGAGCATGCCGCCACCGTCAAGCTGGGGGTGGACGTGACGCGCATGCTGCGCGTGCCGGGGCTGGACTGGGACACGGGGCCCACCCTGTGCTTCCACCGCCAGGCCCAGTTCCACCCCGTCAAGTACCTGGCGGGCCTGCTGCGCGCCATCAAGCGCCTGGGCGGGCAGGTCCACGGCGGCACGCGGGCACGCGAGCTGACCAGCACGGCCGACGGCACCACCGTGACGACGGAGCGCGGTACCATCCGGGCCCGCGCAGTCGTGGTCGCGACCAACACGCCGTTCAACACCCGCGTCATCATGCACACCAAGGTGGCGGGCTACCACAGCTACGTGGTGGGCCTGAAGGTTCCGCGCGGCGCGCTGCAGCCGTTCCTGCTGTGGGACACGGGCGACCCGTACTATTACGTGCGGCTCGATGCGCAGGAGGCAGCGCAGCCGTACGACATTCTTGTCGTCGGCGGCCAGGACCACAAGGTAGGGCAGGACGGCACGCCGCAGCATCGCTACGACGAGATCGAGGCGTGGACCCGGCAGCGTTTCCCGCAGGCGCAGGAGGTCGCGTGGCGCTGGTCTGGCGAGGTGATGGAACCGGCCGACGGTGTCGCCTACCTGGGCCGCGCGCCGGGCGAGAAGGGCGAGGTGTACCTGATCACGGGCGACTCCGGCAATGGCATGACGCATTGCACGGCCGGCGCCATGCTGGTGACGGACCTGATCCAGAACCGCACCAATCCCTGGGTCCCGTTGTACAACCCGGCCCGCAAGCCCGTGCGCAGCCTGGGCGAATACATGCTGGAGCAGGCCAACACGCTGGCCCAATATACCGACTGGCTGCAGGGCGGGGAAGTCAGCGCGCCGGACCGCATCCCGCCGGGCGAAGGGGCGTTGATTCGCGACGGCCTGAAGCTGATGGCCGTGCACCGGGCCGACGACGGCAAGCTGACGTTCCTGTCGGCCGCCTGCCCGCACATGGGCTGCGCGGTGCACTGGAACTCGGGCGAGAAGTCGTGGGATTGCCCGTGCCACGGCTCCCGCTTCGACATCGAGGGCAAGGTGCTGCACGGGCCGTCGGCGGCGCCGCTGGCGCGGATCGACAGCAAGTAGCGTCTCGTTAGCACCGGGCACCGGTGACGGGCGCGCTTGTCGGGTCTCGGACCCGAACAAGCACGCCCGTCTCCAGGGGTCTACAAGCTACCAGCCGATCGCCAGCAGCCGCTCCGCCATCCGCGGCCAGCACAAGGTGCGCACCTCGTCCGCCGTCGCCCAGCGGTAGCCGTCCGCCTCCGGCGTAGGCTTGCCGGTGAGCCGGTGCGGGAAGAAGCTGGTGCAACGCAAGGCCGACAGGTCGCCCAGCTCACTGCCGGCGTCCACGCGGAACAGGTGCAGCCGCTTGTCGCGGCGGTAGTCGAACAGGCCCAGGTCCCGGTAGCGCTCCACGGCGAACGCGATGCCGGCTTCTTCGAACAGCTCGCGTGCCGCCGCCTGCAACGGCGTCTCCTCCGCGTCCAGCAGGCCCTTCGGAATGTCCCAGTGGGCCGTTCCCGTGACATGACACAGCAGCAACCGGCCCCGGTCGTCGACGACCAGGGTGCCACACGACGTTTCCAAATCCTCATCCTCCCCGCTCACCAAAGCGTCATTGTAGGGCAGCCCCCCGCACGGGCGCGCCCGACTGTTGTTTCTATTGATCTTGGTAAAGTTCCATGCGGAAACTTATCGACAGTTACTGTTTCCTCAGATAAAGTATGACGCCTGGTGGTACCCCGCCTTCGTGCCACCGCCTACCGGCAACCATGCGAGCTGATGCTCGCCTTCGTCTGTTCCGCCGTGCCGCCGACTTGCCGGCGCAGGCGTTCTTTCAATCGTCATCGGATCCTCGTACATGCCACGCAGCTGCCGCCCAGTCTGTCATCGTTACCGCCGCGTTCGCGTCGCGGCATGCATCCTTGCCGCCGCTGCCGTGTTGCCGGGCGGTGTACTTGCCCAGGAAAGCTCCGCCGCGGTCGCCAGCGACCTGGCCGGCCCGCGCTGGACCTTCGGCGGTTTCGGTACGGTCGGTGCCGTGCACAGCAGCGAGAAGAATGCCGACTACGCCGCCACGCCGCTGTCCCCCGGCCAAGCGGGTTATAGCCGCGACTGGGCGTTCGACGTCGACAGCCGCCTCGGCGCGCAACTGGCGGTACAGGTCGACAAGCGCTGGTCGGGCGTCATCCAGGTGATCACGGAACGCACGGTGACGGCGGGTTTCCAGCCTCACCTGGAGTGGGCCAACGTGAAGTACCAGGCCACGCCCGATCTGTCGATCCGGGTGGGCCGCATTGCGGCGCCGATGTTCCTCGCCGCCGATTACCGCAAGGCCAGCTTCGCGCTGCCGTGGGTACGCCCGCCCGTCGAGCTGTACAGCACCATGCCGATCACCAACAGCGACGGCGTCGACGCCGCGTACCGCTGGCATACGGGCACCGTGCGCCACACCACGCAGGCCTTCCTGGGCACCACCCGCATCAAGCTGGCGCGGGAATACACGGCGCGTGCGCGGCACGGCGGCCTCAATCACACGGCGGTACTGGGGGCGCTGACGCTGGGCCTGTCCGTATCGCAAGCGCGGCTGGAGATTCCCGGCACGGACGAGCTGTTCGACGTGCTGGACCGGTTCGGTCCGCAGGGCCAGGCCCTGAGCGCACGCTACGACCTGCGCTCGACCCGCACCAATGTGTTCGGCGCCGGCTTCAACTACGACCCGGGCAACTGGTTCGTGCAAGGGGAGATCGGCCGCGTGAACACGCGCTCCATGCTGGGCGACCAGACCGGCGCCTACGTGAGCGCGGGCTACCGTTACGGGGCGCTGACACCGTTCGTTACGCTCAGCAACGTGCGGGCCAACATGGCGACGAACATCGAGGGCATCGCCACCGCCGGCCTGCCGCCAGCGGCCGCGGCCCTGGCGGCGCAGGCCAACGACATCCTCAACGGCTTCCTGCGCGAGGTGCCGGACCAGGGCGGCGTCAGCCTGGGCCTGCGTTGGGACGTGGCGCCGAACTACGCGGTCAAGCTGCAGTTCGACGCCGCCAAGCCACGCAACGGCTCCGTCGGTTCGCTCGTCAACGTGCAGCCCGGCTTCCGTTCCGACCGCGCGTTCCACGTGTTCAGCGCGTCCGTCGACTTCGTGTTCTGACGGGGGCCCCATGCTGAAATCGATATTGGGCACGGCGCTGCTGCTGGGCGGGCTGACGGGCGGCATCGCCGACGCGGCGGAACTGGTCGTCATCGTCTCCGCGCGCACGGCCGTCACGGCGCTGCGCCATGACCAGGTGGCTGGCATCTTCATGGCCGAAGCCAGCAGCTTCCCCGATGGGGCGAGGCCGTGGCCGTGGACCAGGGCATCGGTTCGCCGCTGCGCGACGAGTTCTACCAGAAGGTCGCGCACCGTTCGCCCGCCCTGATGAAGGCCTACTGGACCAAGATGATCTTCACCGGGCGCGGCCAGCCGCCCCGCGAGGCGCCCAACAGCGCCGCTGTACGCCGGCTGGTGGCGGACAACCCCGGCATGATCGGCTACATCGAGCGCGCCGCGCTCGACCCGAGCGTGCGTCCCGTGCTGGTGCTGAAATGATGCGCGCTGCCAAGGCCCGGTTGGCGGGCTTGCGCTGGCTGCGCCTGGGACTGGAGACCTATGTGTCGCTGCCCCTGTTCACGCTGCTGCTGCTGGGTGTGATCTGGGGCGCCGGCTTCCATTTCATCGGCAACGACCGCATGGCCGCGCAGGCGGCCGCGCGCGATTCCGTGCAGGAGCTGATGGAAACCTACGAAGCACAGGTGGTGCGCAACCTGAACGGCATCGACCAGACGCTGAAAGTGATCAAGTATGCCGTCGAGCGCAAGGGCGCATCCGGCGCGCTGCCGGAACTGGCCGAGCAGGGCCTGCTGCCGCCTGGCGTCGTGTTCGCTGTCAGCATCGCGGACGGCGACGGCCGCATCGTCGCCAGCAGCCCGCACTCGGCCATGCATTCGGTGGCCGGCGAACGCTACTTCTCCGCGCACCGGGACAGCCGCGCCGACTCCGTCTACACGTCCGAGACGATGCGCGATGCCGCCCGCGACGAGTGGCACATGCACTTCACGCGCCGGCTCAACGATCGTGACGGCAAGTTCGCCGGTATCGCAATCCTCGAAGTCGATCCCACCTACTTCACCAGCGGCTACGAACGTTCGCGCCAGGGCGACCTGGGCATGGTGGCCATCGTCGGCAGCGACAGCGTGGCGCGCAGCGTGCGCATCGGCGAGCACAACAGCTGGGGCCAGCGCATCGACCTGGCGCTGTGGCGCCACCCGGCGGCGCAGCCCTGGCCGGGCCGGCTGGACGGCGTGCGCCGCTACACCGCCGCGCGCACGCTGCGCAGCTATGGCCTGACGGTGCTGGTGGGCCTGGCCGAGACGGAGCAACTGGCGGCGTTCGAGCAGCAGCGCCGCAAATACCTGTGGGAAGCCGGCCTGGCATCGGCCGGCACCGTGTTCGTGATGGCACTGCTGTGGGCCTGGTCGTGGCAGGGCGCCAAGGCGCGCCGCCGCATCCGCCGCGCCCAGGAAACCTATGCCGCGGCATCGGAAGCGAACCTGGACGCGTTCTTCGTGCTGCGCGCCGTGCGCGATGCCGCCGGCGTCATCGTCGACTTCCGCATCGCGTCGGCCAACAGCCGCGCCGAGCAGATGACGGGGCGCAGCAAGGAAGACTTGCGCAGCCACACGCTGTGCCAGTGGCTGCCGCAGGCGCGCAGCAACGGCATGTTCGCGCGGCTGGCGCAGATCATGGCGGCGGGCGGCACGCACCAGGAGGAATGGCGCAACGAAATGCCCGAGTTCAAGGCCGAGTGGATGTACTGGCAGATCGTCGGCGTCGAGGGCGGCCTGGTGGCGATCGTGCGCGACATCTCCGAGCGCAAGCGCGACGAGGCCCGCATCGTCCACATGGCCCACCACGACACGCTGACCGGGCTGCCGAACCGCAGCCTGATCGGCGATCGCCTGGAGCAGGCGATCCTGCTGGCCGAGCGCGAGAAGCACCAGTTGCTGGTGGCGTTCGTGGACCTGGACAGCTTCAAGCTCGTCAACGACAGCCTCGGCCACGCGGCCGGCGACGAGCTGCTCAAGGTGGTGGCGGGGCGCATGGTGGACTGCCTGCGCCGCAGCGACACGGTAGGCCGCTTCGGCGGCGACGAGTTCGTGCTGGTGCTGCCGCAGCCGCAGGGTATCGACAGCGGCGGCATCGAGGCGGCAGCGCTGCTGGAGAAGATCCTGGCGGCGGTCGTGCGGCCGGTGGCGCTGGAAGGCCAGGAAGTGCAGGTCAGCTGCTCGATCGGCGTTGCCATGTACCCACGCGATGGCGGCGACGGCGGCACGCTGTTGATGAACGCGGATGCCGCGATGTACCGCGCCAAGGAGCTGGGCAAGAACAACGTGCAGTTCTATGCGCAGGAGATGAACGCCTCGCTGGAAGAGAAGCTGGCGCTGATGGAGGGGCTGCGCAAGGCCGTCGACGACGACCAGCTGCGGCTCGTGTACCAGCCCAAGGTGGACCTGGCCAGCGGCGCCGTGTTCGGCGTCGAGGCGCTGCTGCGCTGGCACCATCCGGAACGGGGCATGGTGCGGCCCGACCACTTCATTCCACTGGCGGAGGAAAGCGGCAGCATCGTCGCGATCGGCGAATGGGTGCTGCGCGAGGCCTGCCGTCAGGCACGCCGCTGGCAGGACGCGGGACTGCCGCCGATGGTGGTGTCGGTCAACGTGTCGCCGCGCCAGTTCGACGACCGCCGCCTGGTGGCGCGCGTGGCGGACGCGCTGCGCGACGCCGGCCTGGAAGCGCGCTGGCTGGAGCTGGAAGTGACCGAAAGCCTGATCATGCGCGACGTGCAGCAGGCCGTGGACAAGATGCGTGAGCTCGAAGCGATGGGCATCGCGCTGTCGATCGACGATTTCGGCACGGGCTATTCCAGCCTGGCCGCGTTGAAGTCGTTCCCGATCAGCCGCCTGAAGATCGACAAGTCCTTCGTGCGCGACCTGGCGCACAGCCCTGACGACCAGGCGATCGCCCGTGCCATCATCTCGCTGTCGCACCAGCTGCAGATGCGCGTGATCGCGGAGGGCGTCGAGACGGAGCTGCAGCGTGCCTTCCTGGTGCAATACGGCTGCGACGAAATGCAGGGTTACCTGTTCAGCCGGCCCGTACCGCCGGACGAGATTCCCGCGCTGCTGGCAGCGCCGGCCGCGGCGGCGTGACGATGGCACTGCCGCCGTCCCTTTGCCAGCCGGGCGCCATGCGATACGATAGCTGGCAACGTCGCGCTCGTGCCTGCTGCTACAATCGCTGAGCCGACTGCAACGACAAGGACAAGCGCGCCATGCAGAACCGAACCGCCGCCGCCCGGCCTGCCGCCGGGACCCGCAGCGCCGCCCCACGGGCCGGCCGTTGGGGGAGGTGACGTGCCGCGCCTGAACAGCCTGCGCGCCCGCCTGATCCTGCTGGTGGCGCTGGCCATCACGCCGATGGCCGCGATGACGGTACTGACCGGGCTGCGCGAGCGCGAGCACGCCATCGAGGTAGCGCGCGAAAACCTGCAGCGGGTCGCCAACCTGGCCGCCGCCAACGAGGCCCAGTCGATCGAGGGCGCGCGCCAGATCCTGCGCGACCTGTCCAGCGTGCCCGACCTGCTGGGCGACCCGAACGATTGCAGCGTGCTGCTGTCCGATATCCTGGCCAAGAACACCGACTACGTTAATTTCGGCCTGATCCGCATGAACGGGGACGTCACCTGCAGCGCCGTCACCTCCGGGACACCCGTCAACCTGGCCGACCGTCCGCACTTTCGCCGTGCCATCACGGAGCGCCGCTTCGTAGCGGGCAACTACGTGTTCGGCCGCGTGATCGGCAAGCATACCGTCAACCTGACCTATCCCGTGACCCGCGGGCCGGACGTGGTGGCGGTGGTGTTCGCCGCGCTCGACCTCGTCGAACTGGACAAGTTCGTGCTGGACGTGAAGCTGTCGCCCGGCTCCGTGCTGTGGACGGCGGACGCGAATGGCACCATCATCGCGCGCCGGCCCGATCCGGCGCCGTGGTTCGGCAAGAAAGTGCCGGCACCCCTGCAGAAGGCGCTGGCGGCGCGGCCCAAGGTACCGGTCCTGCTGGCCGACGCGGACGGCGTGCAGCGGCTGTACGCGTTCGCCCGTGTCGGCGGCGCCGACGTGTCCGACTACACGGTGATGATCGGCATTCCCTACCAGGAGATCGTGGCGGCGGCCACGCGCGACCAGCTGATCGCCGTCGCGGGCCTGGTCGCCACCGTCACGCTGGCGCTGCTGGCGGCGTGGTTCGGTGGCGACGTGCTGATCGTGCGGCGCGTACAGGCGCTGGCCCGCACGGCCAACCGCATCGCCTCCGGATCGCTCGAGACGCGCACCGGCATGCGCTACGAGAACGAGGAGATCAGCGACCTGGCGCGCTCGCTGGACGAGATGGCGCAGGCGCTGCAGAAGAAGGACCTGGAGCGCGACGCGGCGGCGGCCTCGCTGCAGGCGGCGGACCGGCGCAAGGATGAATTCCTGGCGATGCTGGCGCACGAGCTGCGCAACCCCCTGGCGCCCATCAGTGCCGGCGCCCAGGTGCTGAAGCTGGCGCAGGCCGACAACCCGGCGGTGGCGCGCACGGCTGAGATCATCGGGCGCCAGGTCGAGCACATGACGCGGCTGATCGACGACCTGCTGGACGTGTCGCGGGTGACGCGCGGCCTGGTGCGGCTGAACCGCCAGCCGCTCGACCTGCGCACGGTGATCGAGGACGCCGTGGAGCAGACCTACCCGCTCTTCAAGAGCCGCCGCCAGCAGCTCGAACTGAGCCTGCCGCAAGCCCCGGTCGGCATCGACGCGGACCACAAGCGCATGGTGCAGGTGGTCGCGAACCTGCTCAACAACGCGGCCAAGTACACGCCCGAGTACGGTCACGTGCGGGTGACCCTGTCACGCGGCGGCGACGTGGTGCGCCTGGCGGTGGCCGACGACGGCATCGGCATGGCGCCCGAACTGGTAACGCGCGTGTTCGAACTGTTCACGCAGGCCGAGCGCACTTCCGACCGGTCGCAGGGCGGCCTGGGACTGGGGCTGGCATTGGCCCGCACGCTGGTGCTGCTGCACGGCGGCAGCGTGCGGGCCGAGAGCGCGGGCCTGGAACGCGGCAGCACGTTTACCGTCGAACTGCCGTGGCACGAGCTGCCGCCGGCACGCGCCGCCGGCCCTGCCGCCGGTGCGGCGCTGGCCCGCCCGGGCGGACTGCGCTGCCTGGTGGTGGACGACAACGCCGACGCGGCGCAGACGCTGGCGCTGTTCCTGGAAGCGGCCGGCCACGAGGTAGTCGTCGCCCATCGCGCCGCCGAGGCCCTGGCGCTGGCGCAGGCGCGTCCGCCGCAAGTATGCTTCCTCGACATCGGGCTGCCGGACATGGACGGCAACCGGCTGGCCGCGCGGCTGCGCGCGCTGCCGCAGACCGCGGGCGCCCACCTGGTCGCCGTGACGGGCTACGGTCGCAAGGAGGACCAGGAGAAGGCCATCGCGGCCGGCTTCGACCATTATTTCGTCAAGCCGATGGATACGGGCAAGCTGGTCGACCTGCTGGGCGTCCTGACGGCGCAGGCCAGGGAGGCGGGAGAAACGACCTCGTCCGGCGAGCGTTGAGCATGCGCTGGCGGCCCCTGTACGCATTGTGGGCGGCGTGCCTGCTGAGCCCGGCTGCCGCTGCCTTCGAGGCCGAAAACGGCGTGCCGCTGGCGATCGCCGGCGCGCCCGGTGCGGTCGCGATCGAGCACATCGCGTTGCGCCTCGACGGCCTATACGTCACCATCCGTACCGAGCTGCACAACGACAGCGGCGTGCGCCAGGGCGTCGCCTTCTATGCCAGCACGCCCCTGTTCGGCCGGTCGGGCGTGGGCGAGGAACACGCCGACAAGCGTTTCGACGAACTGCGCGTTGCGATCGACGGCGTCGGCACGCGCTTGCGCGGCATGCCGCAAGCGTATTTCCGTGGGCACGACATCACGGCGCGGCTGCGCCAGGCCGGCATCGATCCGTTGCCTGGTCCCGACGTGGAGCCGCGCCGCCTCGCGCGCCTTGCCGCGGTCGACGGGGCGCGCCCCTCGGACTGGCTCGGCAGGATGACCTACGCGTGGAACGCGACCCTGGACCAGGGCGCAAGGAGCGTCCACGAAGTCCGTTACCGCAGCCGGCCGCGCTTTGCGCTCGACATGCTCGACTCGGCCCGCTTCACGCAGCAGGTGATGCAGTTCTGCGGCGATCCCGCCAGCGTCGCGCGCCAGGTCGTCCGGGCCGATCCTGCGGCGAGCGCGGTACTGGTCGAGCGCCACGACATACCGCTGGACTACCTGGCGCTGCGCCCAGTCTCCGTCAGCGTCACGCAGCCCGGCAGCAACTGGCTCGGTGCGCGCCCGCTGGCAACGCTGGCCTGCGGGCTGGCACAAGCCGGCGGCGCTGCCGCTGCCGGCACGATCGACGGGCCGGAGCAGGTGTTCAGCGTGCTGGTCATTTCCACGCTGGCGCCGACAGGCGAACGGCACGGGGGCGAAGCCGGATAGCGCGGGCCGCAACCGTGCGCGGACCGCCCGGCGGCTCGCGCTAGACTGGCGCCATGAAACGCTATCGCAACCTGGAAGGACACTCGGGCGTGCTGGCCTACGAGATCCGCGACACGGCCATCGCCGTCAAGTTCGTGGGCGGCGACGTGTACGACTACACCCATGACAAGCCGGGCCGCGCCCACGTGGAGGCAATGAAGCGCCTGGCGCTGGCGGGGCGGGGCTTGTCCACCTATATCTCGCAGCACGTGCGCGACGACTACGCGGCCCGCCACGGGCATTAGGGGCGGGGGCGCCGCCGCTCGGTCCGGCGCGCGGCTATAATGGGGTGGTGCGGCGGTGCCGCGGTACCCCGTGCCTCCCGATGAGACTGACTTCCTTTACCGATTACACGTTGCGCTCCCTGATCTACCTGGGCATGAACCGCGACCGCCTGGCCACGATCCAGGATATCGCGGACCTGCACAAGATCTCGAAGAACCACCTGACGAAGGTGATCCACCAGCTGGGCGCCAGCGGGCTGGTGGAAACCGTCCGGGGCCGCAATGGCGGCCTGCGCCTGGCGCGCGAACCCGAGGACATCAATATCGGCGCCGTCGTGCGCCAGAGCGAGCCCGATTTCTTCATTGCCGAGTGCTTCGACCAGTCCCGCCACGACTGCATCTTCACGGGTGCCTGCACGCTGCAGCACAAGCTGGGCGAGGCGATGCGCGCGTTCCTGGCCGTGCTGGACGGCGTGACGCTGGCGGACGTGCTGCCGCGCCCGCGCAGCGCAATGGGGCAGGCGCTGCACGAGCAGCCTGTCGTGCTGCACCGCCTGCTCAAATAGCCGACTCGTACCCATGCCGCCAGGGCCGCGCCCGGGATGGCACCCTGGGACATTTTGTCCTGTTCACTCGACGGATCAAACATGTGAAATTAATGCATGTTTAGTCAAGGCCAACGCCGAGGAGCCCCCATGCTGTCTGCCGAACACCGCGCCATCGTTACCGCGACCGTCCCCATCCTGGGGCAGGGCGGCGAAGCGCTGACCACCCATTTCTACCAGCTGTTGTTCCGCGACTTCCCGGAAGTCAAGGCGTACTTCAACCAGGCGCACCACCGCGATGGCGGCCAGCCGCGTGCGCTGGCCAACAGCATCCTGATGTACGCGAAGAACATCGACCGGCTGGCGGCGCTGGGCGACCTGGTGGCCGTGATCGTCAACAAGCATGTCTCCCTCAACATCCTGCCGGAGCACTATCCGATGGTGGGGGCCAGCCTGCTGAAGGCCATTCGCGAGGTGCTGGGGGCGGAAACGGCGACGGATGCCGTGCTGGAAGCCTGGGGCGCCGCGTACGGCCAACTGGCCGAGATCCTGATCGGCGCCGAACGGGCCGCGTACGAGGGCCAGGCCCATGCGCCGGGCGGCTGGAACGGGCTGCGCCGCTTCGTCGTGGCGGAAAAGCGTGCCGAGAGCGAGGAAATCGCCAGCTTCGTCTTGCGGCCGGAAGACGGCGAGGCGGTGATGGACTTCCAGCCCGGCCAGTACATCGGCCTGCGCGTGCTGGTCGACGGCGTCGAGCAACGCCGCCAGTATTCGCTGTCGGCCACCGCCAATGGCCGCACGTACCAGATCAGCGTCAAGCGCGAGCCGGGCGGCAAGGTGTCGAATTTCCTGCACGATGCCATCGGCGTGGGCGACACCATCGAACTGCTGCCGCCTTCGGGCGCGTTTACGCTGAGCGACAGCGACAAGCCGATCGTGCTGATCAGCGGCGGCGTCGGCATCACGCCGACCCTGCCGATGCTCAAGCGCGCGCTGGCCACTGGCCGCGAAGTGCGCTTCATCCACGCGGCCCGCCACGGCGGCGTGCATGCGTTCCGGGACTACGTCGATGCGCTGGCCAAGACGCATCCGCAGCTGCGCCGGCATTACCTCTACATGGAAACGCGCGACGGCCACCCGACACCCGACGCCGTCGGCCTTTTGGACCGCGACATGCTGGCCGGCTGGTTGCCCCAGTCGCGCGATGTCGAGGCGTATTACCTGGGGCCGACGGGCTTCATGCGCGTCGTCAGGCAGTTGCTGCGCGAGCTGGGCATTCCCGAGTCGCAGACGTATTTCGAGTTCTTCGGTCCGGCCGCCGCGCTGGACTGATGCGCCAACAGGCCGTTGCCGGGTGACCGGAGCGGCCAGTCCCGACCGGGCGGCCGAGATGCCGGATCGCCCGGTACGAACGGTATCAGCCTGCGCGCGAACGGCGGCGGGCGGTGGCGCCTGCGACCAGCAGGCCGCCGGCCAGCATGGCCCACGTGGACGGCTCCGGCACCGCTGCCGCGATAGTGAATTGCGTGTCCGGGGTGGCGCGCAGCCAGGACGAGCTGCAGCAAGGGGCGAGGTTCATCTGGCTGAAGCTGCCGTTTGGCATGCTCCACGACAGCAATTCCCGGGGCTGGCCGTTTGACGAGCGCTAGTCGTTGCCACTGAGCATCAGCCCGCCCTCCTGCGAGTAGGAGAACCAGCCGACGTTGCAGCCCGTCAATCCGGACGCGCCCGCGCCCGTGCCGGGGCAACCGATCAGTTCCAGGCGTTCGCCCGTGGTCTGGTCATAGAAACCGAAGCGATCCAGTTCCTCGCCGCGGATGGTATTGTCGCCGTTCCGGTCTTCTCCCTGGAAATAGCCGCGGATCGAGGCGAGCGGATTCCAGCCGCCCGTCGTTTCGCCCGTCGCCGTGCTCGTGAAAGCGTCGAAGCCTTTCCATTCGAATTCATACGATACCGGCGCAGCGCTGGCGGTCGCAAATGCCATCATGGCGGCAATACGCGCAATAGTTTTCTTCACATATCGGTTCCTGTCAACTTGATAGTGTTACTGACCATCTGTCAGTGTCGGCAATATACCATCGATATAATAATTTGACATGGAATACATACAAGGTAGTGGCAGCCTCTGGTATTGCCGATCCGCCTTGTCAACCACGGCAGCGCGAATATTTCCTTCGCAGCGCATTCGACCGCTATTTTCTCCCGAATTCCATTGATGTCGGCCGACCACCGGCCTACGCAGTCTTGCAGGCTGCAAGGTAATTCATTTGCAGTACCGGGCCGGTGCATAGCGGATGGTTAATGGCGCGCCGGCAGAAACGATTGTGGAACAGGGAGGAAACGATGTCCACATTGATGCAGGTTGTACTGTTCGCGTCCGCCATCGGGTGCGTACACGACGCCGCGTATTGCGCGGTCCAGTCACAGGATGCCAAGACGGTGCGCATTTCGCGCGACGATCCGGCGGCGAAGTCGCTAGGCGAGCCGGCAGCCAAATCCCAGGAAGAGTTGGATAGATTGGGGCCACTGGATTGGACGAAAACCGCTTCACGTCGAACAATATCGTCCCGTTGTGCAACGCGATGGGCTGCTAGTTTCACGGCCGGGCGTCCGCGCGGATGCCCGGCAGCCCAGGGGCATTCAAACCAGCATGGCGCTGTTCATTGCCGCGGCGTCCGCCTTGGCCTGTTCGACCATGCGCGCCGCCATTGGCTCGTCGATGAACAGGTCCACCACCGAATCGGCCTGGGGAATGGCTTCGCGGGGCGTGGCCAGCGGGGAAGGGACGGGCGAGAAGTGGTTGGCCAGCAGCAGCGTATCCAGCAGCGTTTCGGGGGGCACGCCCAGGAAGCCGTCGCGCAAGCCTTCGATGGCGCTGGCGACCGGCTCGGGGATGCCCAGCTTGTGCATCACTTCGCGCAGGATGATCTCCTCGCTGGCCGGTTGCCAGTTGTCCGGATCGGGATCCAGCAGGCCGGGGAACTCGTCCGCGCGCGACAGCAGGTAGAAGCCGCCGACCTCGTGCACGATGCCCGCGAACAGGGCGGTATCCTGGTTCACTTCCGTGACCTCGCGCGCGATGATGCGGGCCAGGCAGGCGACGTGGACCGTGTGCTGCCACAGCTGCTCGGCCTTGGCACGCAGCGCCTGGTCGGCGATCTTCGCGCCGAACTGGCGCACGACCATCGCGGCCGCCAAGGCATACAGATTATGGTAGCCGACGCGCGTAATGGCGGCACGCACGTTGGTGATCGTGCCGCCGCCCCGGTTGAACATGGCCGAATTGGACAGCGCGACGGTGCGCGCGGCCAGGAGAGGCTCGGCCAGCACCAGGCGGATGGCTTCGTCCATCGGGCAGTCCGGATCGTCCAGGGCAAGCTGCACCCGCAAGGCGGCATTGACGCTGGTGGGGAACACCAGGTCGCCCCGAATCGCCAGCGCGGCGATGTGCCCGAAGGCTTCCAGTTTATTCATGCATAAAATTATACGCAGGGCGGCAGGGCGACACAAACGCGCGCCGTGCGCCTGTCGTTCAGGCGCCCGCGAGCTGCGGCTGGCGCGCCGGGACTTTGCTGCGATAGCGTTCCACCGACAGGTCGTCCGCGTGGATCGCGGGGCGGCGTGCCGACATGATGTCGGCCAGCAGCTGCGCGGAGCCGCACGACATCGTCCAACCCAGCGTGCCGTGGCCGGTATTGACGAACAGGTTGCGCAGCGGGGTGCGGCCGACCACCGGAGTACCGTCCGGTGTCATCGGACGCAAACCGGTCCAGAACGAGGCTTCGGCCGTATTGCCGGCGCCAGGGAACAGGTCGTTGACCACCATTTCCAGGGTCTCGCGGCGGCGCGGATTGAGGCGCTTGTCGAACCCCGCGATCTCGGCCATGCCGCCCACGCGGATGCGGTCGTCGAACCGCGTCACGGCGATCTTGTAGGTTTCGTCCAGGATCGTCGACGTGGGCGCCTTGGCGGCGTCCACGATGGGCACCGTGATCGAGTAGCCCTTGAGCGGGTAGACGGGGAGGTCCACCAGGTTCTTCAGCAATGGTGTCGAATAGGCGCCCAGCGCCACGACATACGAATCGGCCGTGACGATTTCGGCGCCGCAGCGCACGCCGCCGATCTCGTCGCCCTTGGTGACGAGGCCGGTGACATCGACGTTGTAGCGGAACTTGACGCCCAGCTCCTCCGCCATCGCCGTCAGCTTCGTGGTGAACAGCTGGCAGTCGCCCGTCTCGTCGTTGGGCAGGCGCAGGCCGCCCACCAGGCGCTCGGCGGCGATGCCCGGCTCGGCCGACAGCAATTCGCGCGCGCCCAGCAGCTCATAGGGCACGCCCGTTTCCTTCAGCACCTCGATATCCTTGGCGGCATCGTCCATCTGCTTTTGCGTGCGGAACAGCTGGGTCGTGCCTTGTTGCCGGCCCTCGTAGGCGATACCGGTGCTGGCGCGCAGCGCCTTGAAACAATCGCGGCTGTACTCGGCCAGTCGCACCATGCGTTCCTTGTTGACGGCGTAGCTGTCGGCATTGCAGTTCTTCAGCATCTGCCACATCCACTGCAGCTGGAACAGGGTGCCATCCGGCGTGATGGACAACGGCGCGTGACGCTGCATCATCCATTTCACGGCTTTCAGGGGAATGCCGGGGGCCGCCCAGGGCGACGCGTAGCCAGGCGAGATCTGGCCGGCGTTGGCGAAACTGGTTTCCAGGGCCGGTCCCGGCTGGCGGTCCAGCACCGTCACGTCGTGCCCCGAACGGGCCAGGTAATAAGCCGTGGTGACGCCGATGACGCCGCTACCCAGAATGACTACGCGCATGTTTGCCTCGGAATATAAGAATAGTTGTGTGCAGATTTTTACTATGATAATGTGGTCGAGGCAGTGATTGTTACTATAAAAGTCCCAGAATTCAGCAAAAAATCATGCGCACACAAAAGGAATCCGTTCGTACCCTGGACAAGCTGGACCGTAAGATCCTGCGCATCCTGCAGGCCGACGGCCGCATCTCGATGAAGGACCTGTCCGAGCAGGTGGGCCTGTCGATCACGCCGGCGATCGAGCGGGTCAAGCGCATGGAGCGCGACGGTGTCATCACGGGCTATCACGCACGCCTGAATCCGGCGGCCGTGGGTGCCACGCTGCTGGTGTTCGTGGAAATCACGCTGAACCAGAAATCGGCCAGCCACTTCGAGCAGTTCCGCCGCGAGGTGCTGCGCATTCCGGAAGTGCAGGAGTGCCACCTGGTGTCGGGCGACTTCGACTACCTGATCAAGGCGCGTATCCACGAGATGGCGGAGTACCGCAAGCTGCTGGGCGACATGCTGCTGAACCTTCCCGGCGCGGCGCAGTCGAAGAGCTATGTGGTGATGGAGGAGATCAAGGAAACGCTGGTGCTGGCGACCGAGCCTGGATGACGGGCTGGAGCAAGAGTTGCGGCCATTGCCGGGGTGCGAGCGGGTGTCCCGTCAGGCTGCTTCCCCAACGGTCTGCGCCGTAACGCGGATCTCGGCGATCATCTCGCCGTCCGCGTCGATGCCCCGTTCGGTGAAGCCGCAGGACAGATAAAGCCGGCGCGCGGCCACGTTGTCCGGCTTGTAGCAGATCGTGATGCGGCGCGCGTCCGGGCGGGCGCGCAGGTCGTCCAACAGCAGTTGCAGCGCGCGGCGGCCGATGCCGCGGTTCTGGCGTTCGTGCGCGACCATGAAGCGGTAGATGCCGTAATGGCCGGGTTCGTCGTGCGCCACGCTGTCGTATAGCAGGAAGCCGGCCGGCGCGCCGTCGCAATAGATGGCATGCATGCGCCAGTCCGTGTAGAAATGGGCCTGCGCGATCGATTCCGCGTTATTGGCCAGCCAGCGGTCCTGCTCGGGCGGCAGGCGCATTGCCAGCAGGGTTTCAAAATTGTCGATGGTGACGGGTTCCAGCGTGACTTGCATGGGCAGCTCGAGCATGGGGACGGACGATAAAGTCCGATTTTTGCATGATACACAACATCGATCAAGCTGCAGGGTCAAGGCGTCAAGGCATCAAGGCGTCAAGGCGGCGCGGCAACGCGGGTGATGAAGCCGGCGGTATTGCGGTAGGGTACTCGCACCCCGGCCCGTGCGAGGGCAAAGTCGGCCGGGTTGCAAGTGACGAGCATACGTCCCGTAACATTGGCGGTGGCGAGAATGATCGCATCGGGCGTCTTCAGCTTGCGCACGCCGGGAACATTGAATACGTTGCCCTCGAAGCTGGCGGCGCGCACTTGCGTCGCCTCGCGGATGATGCTGTCGTCCGTATGCAGGACGTAGATGGGCAGTTCGCGGATCAGCGCGTCGAACTCCGCCTGCTCGACGCTGTTGAGCTTGACGGCGACTTCTGTCCAGGTAATGGCGCTGATGGCGATATTGTCGTGATAGGCAATCTCGTCAGTGGCTTCGGCAATGCCGCCAAAGTGATCGACCAGGACATTGGTGTCCAGCAGGATCAGGCCCATTCGGCACGCGCCGCCAGTTGGAACTGCACGCCATCCTTGGCAATATCGGCGCGGTCCTTCCACATGCCGGCCGTGCGGCGCAGGATGGCCAGTCGGCGCGCGCGCTGGTCGTCGTCCGGAGTCGCCGCAGCGCCGGCTGCCACAGTATCGCCCGCAGCAGTATGGGCGGCAGCAGTATCGGCTGTCGAAGCATCGGCACGCAGGTCGCGTGCCTTCTTGCCGGGAGTAGGCATCGTGTGGCTCCTTTCGACGATGATCTTACTGTTATTGTCGCAGTTGAAGTTGAAGTTGAAGTTGCAGTTGCAGTTGCAGTTGCAGTTGCAGCTGCACTTGCAGTTGCAGTTGCAGTTGCTGTTGATGCTGATGACACGAGTCTAGTCCATTTCGGACGGCCATGCCTTGAAATACCGCATGACGGGACCGCCGCACCGCTGCGCAACGGTTCCCGCCGCCCGGCGCTTCCACTAGAATGCAGAAATAGCATCTCTTCTTCCACCGGGGGCCATCGTGAACGACGCTACTTCCCATCCGCAACTCACGCCTGCCGCGCCCGTCCTGACCTTGAAGCTGCGCACGCTGGACGAACACCTGTGCTCCGACCAGAGCTTCGCGTCGGCACTGGCGCGCGCCGTCGGTGCCGTGGCCGTCGGCGAAGACGGCACCGTCACGCTGGCCCAGTTCGCCGCCGTGACCGACATCGCGGGCGAAGGCAAGGCCTCCGCCGTGTTCACGGCGCTGGTGCTCAATGCCATCGAATCGGGCGTTACCGTGGAGTGGGCACTGAACGCGCTGGCACGCAGCAGCGGCAGCGCAGACATGGCCGCGCGCGAAGGCGCGTTCGTGCTGATGCGGCCCCTGCTGGCGCTGCATGGCACCCGGGCCCGGCCGCTGGCGCAGAAGGTCGCACGCGCACTCGGCATCCGCCTGACCCCGGAACACTACTACACGCTGCCGCCGGAGCAGGAACGGCGCCTGCTGAACAACCTGGGCGCGCAGGCGCGCAAGCTCGTCAAGGGCAGGGGGCTGGTGGATGCCATTGCCGACTTCGGCCGCAGCACGGGCCAGACGGAATTGCTGGACCATGCTCGTGGCTTCAATGGCGGCATGATGCGCCAGGAGGAATTGCGCGACGCGGTGCAGCGGGCCGTGGCGACGATCAGCCAGGGCATCGCCACCTACGAGGAAAGCGCCGGGGCACCGCTGCCGGCGGAAGCGGGTGCCGCCGGCCTGTCGGCCACGGCCGAGCAATTGCGCCAGCAGGTGCTGCAGCGGCTGGCACTGATCGACGCCCGCATCGCCTATGAGCGCCGGGTGCTGTGGCAGGACATCGACGATGCCGTCCACGACGCGGGCAACGCCGTCGAGCTGGCCATCGCGGAGCGCCTCGTCAACGAACAGTGGAAGGACGAGCAGGTCTGGTCCAGCATCGGTCGCCAGCAATTCGCGCAGGAAATGGATACGCGGCTCGAACGCGTCACCCGGCGCAAGCAGGAGGCGCTGGACCTGCTCAACAACGACTTGAAGCTGTTCCAGGCCGACATGCGGCTGTCGCAGGCCAGCGCGTTCGAGCGCCAGCACAGCGCCGCGCTGGCCCGGCTGATGCCGCGCCTGCGCATCGGCACCCGTCTCGTCAACACGGTCGACACGGCGGCCAACCTGACGTTGATGGGCAGCGCCGTGGCCGCCGCCGGCACGAGCACGGCGGCTTACCTGTTCGGCGTGGCGGTGGTGGTGCCGGTCGTCGCGCCCGTCGTGCCGTTCGTGGGTGGCGCCGTGCTACTGGCCAGCGCCTTCAAGTGGGCCACCGACAGCAATAAGCGCAAGCGCGACGAAATCCGTGACAAGCGCCGCACGTTCGAGGAGGAGCTGCGGCGGCGCATGAAGGAGGCGGAGGAGGCCTTCATCGTCCAGCTGGACCGTATCGGCACGGCATTCTACGAGTCGGCCAGCCAGTTGCTGACGCCGCTGATGCTGGAGGCGGAAGCGGCCGGCCGCATCCAGGGCATGCGCAAGCGCATTGCCGACAAGGTCATCGCGCAATCGCGCGGTGCCATCGCGCAGCTGGAAGCGGCGTTGGCACGGGCCGCCTGAGCCGCCGCCGCCTGCGTGCGGCGGCGCACATACGCGCAGGACGTTGACTAGGTACAATACGGACGGGTCGGCCGCTCCGCGCCGGCCATCGTCCTGACGAATGCGTAGATGAAAAAACTGATCCTTGCCGCCAGCTTGCTGGCCCTCTCTTCCGTCTGCGCCGCCCAGGACGTCGGCGTTTCCATCAACATCGGGCAGCCGGGCTTCTACGGCCGCATCGACATCGGCAACACGCCACCACCGGCCGTGATCTACCGCGAGCCCATTCTCGTGCAACGGCCAGCCCATTATGTCGCCGAGCCGCTGTACCTGCGGGTGCCGCCCGGCCACGCCAAGAAGTGGAGCAAGCACTGCGCCGCCTATCGCGCCTGCGGCCGCCGGGTCTACTTCGTCAAGGACGACTGGTACCTGAACGAGTACGCCCCGCGCTACCGTGCCGAGCACGGCCGTGGTGGGTCGCAACATGACGGACGCGAGCATGGCGGTGGTCATGGCAAGGACCATGGGCGCGACAAGGATCACGGCCGGGACAAGGATCACGGCCGCGACAAAGCTCACGGCCGCGACAAGGAGCATGGCAACGGCCGTGGTCACGGCAACGGCCACGGGCGTGACTGACGCGCGCGACCGAGGCCCGCGGCGCGTGCTCGTCGCAGCATGAGCCAGCCGGGCCGGCCGCCAATCAACCAGGGAGGAACGTTTGCACAGCAAATATGTCATCGTAGGAGGCGGGGCGGGCGGCCTGGAGCTGGCCTGCAAACTGGGCCGCAAACTGGGGCCGACCAGGGTCATGCTGGTGGACAGCCGGCTGTACCACATCTGGAAGCCGTCGCTGCACGAGGTGGCGGCGGGCACGCTGGACATCCACGCGGAAGGCCTGTCGTACCAGATGCTGGCGCACGACAACGGCTTTACCTATGTCTACGGCGCGCTGGAAGCGCTTGACGCCAGCGCCCACACCATCACCGTCAGTCCCATCGAAACACAGTCCGGCGAGACGGTGCTGCCGCAGCGGCGCATCGGTTACGATTCGCTCGTGCTGGCCGTGGGCAGCACGTCCAATTACTTCGGCGTGCCGGGCGCCCAGGAATACACGATCTCGCTGAATGCCACCGAAGACGCCGAGCGTTTCCGGCTGACGCTGCTGAAATTGCTGGCGAAGGCCGCCACGGCCAAGAACGAGCAGGCCAACAGCCAGGGCATCGACATCGTCATCATCGGCGGTGGCGCCACCGGCGTCGAGCTGGCGGCCGAACTGCGCGAAGCCAGCGGGGTGTATGCGGCCTACGGCTTCGGCCACCTGCAGCCGCTGCAGGACGTCCGCATCACGATCCTGGAGGGCGCGCCACGGATCCTCGCGCCGCTGCCGGAGCGGGTATCGGCGGCGGCCGTCAAGCTGCTGGGCGAACGGGGCGTCAAGGTCAGCGCGGAAACCCGTGTCACGAAGATCGAGCCCGACCAGGTCACGGTGGGCAATGGCACCGTCTACCCGTCCGACATCACCGTGTGGGCCGCCGGTATCAAGGCGCCGGACTTGCTTGCGAAACTGGGCCTGCCGACGGTCAAGGGCGGCCAGCTCGACGTCACCGGCGAACTGGTAGTGAAGGGCTTCCCCGACATCTACGCGTTGGGCGATTGCGCGATGTGCATCGGCGCCGACGGCAAGCCAGTGCCGCCGCGCGCGCAGGCAGCACACCAGCAAGCCGACTACCTGCTGGACGCGCTGCTGCGCAAGGAGCAGGGAAAACCGCCGCGCAACAAGCCGTACGTCTACCGCGACTACGGCTCGCTGGTGTCGTTCGGCTCGTCGACGTCCGTCGGCAGCCTGATGGGTTCACTACAGGGCAGCAACTGGTTTGTCGAGGGCACTTTCGCGCGCTTGATGTACACGAGCCTGCACCTGATGCACCACCAGGCCATCATGGGCACGCTGCGCACGGGCGTGCTGGCGCTGGCACGCTTTCTGATCAAGCGCTCCACGCCGCACGTCAAGCTGCATTGAGCCGGCCGGCGCCGGGGCCGGCTGCGCGCGGGCGCAGCGTCATCCGCAAAGGCGTCGGCGCCATCACGAACCCCAGCACCTCGGCCGGGTCCGCGCCACCGGCGGCCGTCACGCTGTCCAGCTCGAACTGGCCCAGCAGCGCCACCAGCGCTACCTTCATTTCCAGCAACGCCAGGTAGCGCCCGGGGCACGTGCGGGCGCCCGCGCCGAATGGCAGCACCGCCTGGCGCGCGGCCGGCGTCGTCGCGTCGCCGCCCGGCAGCCAGCGCTCCGGCCGGAATTGCGCCGCATTCGCGAGCAGCGCTTCGTCGACGCTGGCGTGGCGCAGCACGCACCAGAGCAGCGTGCCGGCCGGCAGCGCGACGCCTCGCACCACCGTCGGACGCAGCGCCTGCAGCGGGATGAACGGCGCCGGCGGTTTCAACCGCATCGCCTCCAGCGCGCAGGCCTCGACGTAGTCCAGCGCGTCCGCTTGCGCCGGCGTGATAAGCGCCAGGTCGGGGACCGTGGCACGCACTTCGTCGCGGGCCCTACGCAACGCATCCGGATGGTGCGCCAGCAGCCAGGCCAGCCAGGACAGCGCGCTGGCGGTGGTGTCCTCGCCTGCCATCAGCATGGTGGCCACGTTGCCCGCGACCTCGGCGTCGCCAAGCCCGCTGCCGGGTTCGTCGGCCGCCGCGATCAGCGCCTGCAGCAGGTTGGCCGGGTGCGAGCGCAGGGCCGGATCGGCCGCCATGGCCGCGCGGCCGCTGGCGACGAAGCCGTCGATGGCGGCCTGCAGTGCCGCCACGCTGGCCACCAGCCGGCGCTCCGCCGGCAGGGGCAGCCAGCGCCAGTACGGCAGCGGTGCAAGCGAGCGCCGCGCCACACCGGCCAGTACCGTGTCGATATGGTCCTGCAGGTCGTGCGTGCCGGCGTTCACGGTATCGATGTCCGCGCCAAATGCCAGCCCGGCGACGACATCGACCGCGTAGCGTTTCAGGTCGGCGGACAACGCGACCGGCTGCCCGGCCGCGGCGGCGCCCTGCCAGCGCGCCGCCAGCCGCACGCCGACCTGGGCCAGGCGCGGCAGGTAGGCCTTGACGAAGCCGGGCGCGAACGCCTGCATCGCCATGCGGCGCTGGCGGCGCCAGTCGTCGCCCTCGGCCAGCGTCAGGCCGGGCAGGCCGCCCAGCTCACGCGTCACGTCGGCCGTCACGACGGGCCGGCTGAAGCCGTCCGGCCGGTCGCGCAACACGGCGCCGATGGCCTCCGCATCGGCCAGCACGACCGCCTCGCGCGAGCCGAGCCGCACGCGGAACATGGGCCCGTAGCGGTGGCTCCAGGCTTCCATGGTGCGATGGATGGTGCGGGGGTGCAGTTGCAGCGCACTGCCCAGCAGCGGCAGGCCGCGCGGGCCGGGCAGGGTGGCGATGGTGCGGTGGGACGATGGCATGGGCTCTCCTGGCGAGGTGATGGCGGCAGTGTGCCGGGCCAGTGCCGGGCCGTCTTGAAAGTTTGCGACATGCCGAAAAAGCCCGGGTCGCCCGCAGCCTTGCCATTACAATGGCTCCATGGAAGAGCCAGCCTATCCGCCCACCGTCGCCCGCCTGGTCGCGCCCCGCGTGCCGCTGGCGTCGTGCGTGCGCGCGTGGGTTGTGCGCAGCACGGTGGGCTGCGCGCCGCTGGCGCCGCCGCAGCGGCTGAACCGTTTCCCGGCCACGCCCTTTTGCACCATCACCTGGCTGTTCGAGGGCAGCGCGCAGCTCGTCGTGCCGGCCGTCGACGACCCGGCCATCGATACGTGGCTGCGGCCGGGACAGGCGTTGTTCTGCGGGCCGCAGTCGCGCCCGTTCGTAACCGCCAATCCGGGGCCCGTGCATGGCATGACGGTGATGCTGTTTGCCGATGCCATGCACCGGCTGACGGGACTCGACATGGCCGCCCAGCTGGACCGCATGGCGCCGCTGGCCGACGTGCTGGATCCGTGGTGGCAACGGCTGTCCGACGACGTCCTGGCCGCCGCCACGGACGACGACCGCATTGCCGTATTCGAAACCGGACTGGAGCAGCGTTGGCGCGTGCTGCGGGGCGACGGTGCACTGGTGCAGGCGCGCGACTGGGTGCAGGCGCTGGCCGTGCGTGCGGCCGCCGCCGGCGTGGGCCGCAGCGCCCGCATGGCGGAGCGCCGGGTGCGGGCGTGGGCCGGTCATCCGCTGCGCACGTTGCGCCGGCTGGACCGGGCCGAGCGTTCGCTGGTCGCCGCACGCGTGGCGTTGCAGGCCCAAGAAGGCAGGGTCAGCCTGGCCGACGTGGCCGCCGCAGGCGGCTTTGCCGACCAGGCCCACCTGTCGCGCGAGGCGCGTGCCATCGCGGGCGACAGCCCGGCCGAGCTGCTGCGCCTGGCACTGACGGACGAAAGCTACTGGCTGTTCCGCATCTGGCTGTAGGGCGCCGTGCCGACAATGCGCCGATGTAACATTCGTCATTCGCGACGGGCGTCGAACCAACAGTAAACTGTTAAACAGAAATAATTAAATTGCAGGCAACGGCGGCGGCGTACCATGGTCTGGCTGTACTCCCATCACGCAACCTCACCAAGGAGCATGCCATGGTCCGTAAATCCTTGCAGGCGCTGACGGCCTGCGCAGTACTGGCGACATCGGCGGCTGCCGGCGCCGCCACCAATCTTGCCCTGGACGGCAGCTTCGAAGCGGTGCCCGTGCCGGCCGGCGAGTATGTCATCGTGGGCCAGGTGGGCGAATGGCTCAGCGATACCCATGGCATCGAAGTGCGCAACGATAACGCGGGCACGGCGTACGAGGGCAACAATTTCGTGGAACTCGATACGGACCGGAACAGCTCCATGTTCCAGCAGATCCGCACCCGGCCGGGCCAGGAGTACCTCGTGTCGTTCGCCTTCCGTGACCGCGACGGCGTCGACCCGTCGTCGCAGGGTGTACAGGTGCTGTGGGCAGGCTACGTCATCGGGACGTTCAACGGCGCGGCCGACTGGGAAATGCGGCAGCTGACAGTGCATGCGCTGACGCGCTACTCGGAACTGGAGTTTCGCGCGGTCGGCGCCAGCGACAGCCTGGGCACGTCGCTCGACGCCGTGTCGGTGATCGCCGTGCCCGAACCGCAGACCTACGCGATGCTGCTGGCAGGCATGGTCCTGCTGGGCGTCGGGCTGCGCCGCAGGCAGGACTGAACGCGGCTAAGGGGCTGCGGCGGCCCGGGTCTTCGGCAGCACCAAAGTCAGTGCGCTGCCGCCCTCCGGGTGCGCCGTCAGGTCCAGCGTGCCGCCCAGGTGGCGGGCCCGTTCGCGCACCAGGCGCAGGCCGTATTTGTCCGCTCCCGCCTCGGGGGCGCCCGGACCGCTGCCGTTGTCGCGCACGGTCAGCATGATCTCATCCTCGTTGTCGTCGACGATGACGTCCACGGCCGTCGCCCCCGCGTGGGCGGCCACGTTGCGCAGCCCTTCCTCCAGCGCGAACAACAGCGCGACGCCATGTTCGCGCGAGCAGGAGGGCTCTTCCTCGGGCAGACTGCAGCGTGCCGCGACCCGGTAATGGTCGCCGAATTCCGTCACCGCTTCGCTGAACGCCACCTTAATGCCGAGAAATTCGAGCTTGTCGTTCCACAGCTTGTGCTGCATGCGCCGGTTGTTCTCGATAATCGTGTGCAGCAGGTTCTTCATCTGCGCTGCCCGCTCCCGCAGCGCCGGCGGGTCTTCCGGCAGCTTGGCCGTCAACAGGCCCAGGTGCATGGTCAGGGCGGTCAGCGACGAACCGACGCTGTCGTGCAGCTGGCGCGCAAGCGAGCGGCGCTCGTTGTCCCACGTGCTGTTGACGTGTCCCAGCAGGTCGCTGAGCTCGGCCACGCGGGCCGCGACGTTCTGATCTTCCGGTGCAATATCGGACATGGTGTTTTTATTGTATGCAAGCGGTAACGGCTGGATCATACATGAGGTTTTGTGGAAATGTCGCACCGGCACCATCGTGAACTGCCGCACATACATAACGCTGCAAAAGTGACAAGCTGTACCCATCATCCAACCGAAACACAAGGAGCAGCCATGAGTGCCACAGCCAAGCCGCAAGATGCCATCGCCCTGCTGAAGCAGGATCACGCCGAAGTGAAGGCGATGTTCAAGGAGTTCGAGGATTTGGGTGAACGGGCGTTTGTCGCCAAGAAGAAACTCGCGGACAAGATCTGCCTGGAGCTGACCAAGCACGCCATCGCGGAAGAGGAAATCTTCTACCCGGCGATGCGTGAAGAGGCGGAAGACAGCGACGACCTGGTCGACGAAGCCACCGTCGAGCATGCTTCCGCCAAGGACCTGATCGCCCAGATCAGCGCGATGGACCCGCATGACGACCTGTATGACGCCAAGGTGAAGGTGCTGGGCGAGTACATCGAGCACCACGTCAAGGAAGAGGAAACCGAGATGTTCCCGAAAGCGAAGAAGGCCGACCTGGACCTGGTCGAGCTCGGGGAGCGCATCCAGGCCCGCAAGGACGAGATCGACATGATCCCGCCCGAGCCGATGGTCACCGTCAAGGGCGCGCAGGCCAGCCAGCCGCGCCTGTAAGCACAGCGGGAGCGCGGCGCGCTCCCGCCCATCCCATCAGGCGGCCGGTGCCGACGAGTTCTTCCGGTTGGTCAGGCTGCCGATCGCCTTCATCAGGCTTTCGATGTCCACCGGCTTGACGAGATGCATGTCGAAGCCCGCCTCCAGCACGCGGCGCTGGTCCTCGGCCAGGCCGTAGCCAGTCAGGGCAATCAGGCGGATGCCGCTCGTGTCGCCGTTGGCGCGCAGGCGCCGGGCCACCTCGTAGCCGTCGATGCCGGGCAGGCCGATATCGACCAGGGCCACGTCGGGCCGGTACGACAGCGCGACCTCGATGCCCTGCAGGCCGTCGGCCGCGTGCTGTACCTCGTAGCCGTAACAGCTGAGCATCATGGCCATCATCTCGCGGCCGTCGTCGTTGTCTTCAATCAGCAGGATGGTAGGCTTGCTTTGTTCTGTCGTGTCCATGGTCTCGGGCTTCGTCTCGGTGATACGTTCGATGCGGGGCAGGCGGATGGCGAACGTGCTGCCTGCCCCCGCTCCCGCGCTTTCGGCTTCCACGCTGCCCCCGTGCAGTTCGGCCAGCCGGCGCACCAGCGCCAGGCCGATGCCCAGGCCGCCCTGGGCCCGGTCCAGCGTGCTCGTGCCCTGCACGAAGACGTCGAACACGTGAGGCAGCAGCTCGGCGGAAATGCCGACGCCGGTGTCGTGCACGGTCAGCACGATGTCGTCGCCTTCGACTTCCATGACGATGTCGATGCTGCCACCTGCCGGCGTGTACTTCAACGCGTTGTCGAGCAGGTTGGAAAAGATCTGCTCCAGCCGCGTCACATCGCCTTCGACCCAGCCCGGCTCCAGTTCCATGCTGACATGGTAATCCGACGTGCGCCCCGTGGCGCGATAGGTCTCCAGGCAGTTGGCGATCAGCGCGGCCAGGTCCAGCGGCACCCGGTTCAGGAGGATCTTGCCGGACATCGCACGCGACAGGTCCAGCAGGTCGTCCACGATGCGGCCCAGGTGCTGGCTCTGGCGCTGGATGATCTTCTTGGCGCGCGCTGCGCCTTCCTGCGCGACGCCGGGCAGGCCGATCAGCGAGGCGGCGCTACTGATGGCCGACAAGGGATTGCGCAGCTCATGGCCCAGCATGGCCAGGAACTCGTCCTTGGCGTGATTCTGCCGTTCGGCCATCTTGCGATCCTCGATCTCCTGCAGCAGCCGCTTGTTGCTGGCGATCAGGTCGTTGGTGCGCTGGTGCAGCTGGCGCGCCTGCTTCTTCAATTCCTCGTTCTTCACGGCCAGCGCGACGAACACGGAAATCTTCGCATGCAGGATCTGCGGGATGACGGGCGTGAACAGGAAGTCCGCGGCACCGCGCTGGTAGGCCTTCAGGCGATCCAGTTCGTCGGCCACGAAGGCCGTGATGAAGATGATCGGGATGTTGGCGGAGCGGCCGCGCTGGTGGATCGCTTCGGCCGTCTCGAAGCCGTCCATCCCGGGCATGTTGACATCGAGCAGGATCACGGCGAAGTCGTGCAGCAGCACCTGGCGCAGGGCCTCTTCGCCGCTGCGGGCGGCGATTACCTCATAGGGCTCCTCTTCGGCCCACTGTGCCAAGAGGCTCGTCAGGGCGAACAGGCTGTTGGCATCATCGTTAACGACGAGGATCTTTGGTTTGTCCAATTGGGGCACTTTGTAGTTATGATCAGATCGCGTCGCAGAGAAACAGTTTTGTCAGGTAAACATCTTGACGATCATAACAACCGCATATGGCAATGTCAAAAGTCCGCGCAGCAACGGGAACAGCCCCGGTATTGTTCGATTGCGCACATACATGCGCATTGCCCCATGCCATATTGAAAGCGTAGACACCACGGCAATTAAAAAACGAAAGGACCCACCATGAATATCGATACCGTCGTAGACAAAAAACACCTGGGCAAGTGCTTCAAGGAACTGGCCGATGCGCCGCTCAGCGCGCTGCGCGGTGTCAGCGAGGACGATGCCAGGGCGCTGCAACAGGCGTTCAACATCCGCACGGTGCGCGAACTGGCCAATCTGAACTTCATCAAGTGGGCCGTGGCGATTACCACCCTGGCCGACGAGGAGCAGATGCAGCCGGCGGAGAAAGCCAAGGAAGAGCTGCTGGACGATGCCGTCGAGATGACGTTCCCGGCCAGCGACCCGATCTCCGTCGACTCGGGCATCACCCGCATCGAAGTGGCGCCGGACAAGGTCGACGCCCAGGCGGACCACCAGCATGCCGGCAAGGTCGAGGAATCGACCGAGAGCGGCAAGGAAAAAGAGGCGGCGGCCCAGTAATCCGGCGGTAATCAATCCAGGGACAGGCACCTGCCTGGCAGCGTGAACGCTGCCAGGCAGGTGCCTGTCCACGTTTGATGTCACTCCGGTTTGATGTCACTCCGTTTGATGAGCCCGTTTGATGTCACCCCGTTGGATGCGACCCCGTTGGATGCGACCCCGTTTTGATGTAGCGTCGTACAACGCTGGCGACGGGCCCTGGGCTGGCGGTCGGAGACCTGCAGCCCAGGGCCCGTCGCCACGGGTATGACTCAAGCAACGGTGGTCGCGACGTTCTTCAGTTGATGCGCCATCGCAGTGGCAGCGGCCTTGGTGCTGCCCGGCGCCGCGCAGTAGCGGTTCTTGCCGGAGCGCTTGGCATCGTACAGGGCATTGTCGGCAGCATGGATCAGGTCGCCAACGGAGGCGGCGTCGTCCGGGAACAGCGCGATGCCGATACTGGTGGACAGGCGCAGCGTGATGCCGTTCACGAGATAGGGCTCGGACACCACCTCGATCAGCTTCGAGGCCGGCTCGCGCGCGTCGGCCAACCCGCTGACATCGCCCAGCACGATGACGAACTCGTCGCCACCCACGCGCGCCACCGTGTCTTCCTTGCGCGACGAACCCACCAGGCGCTGGGCGACCAGTTTCAGGATCTCGTCGCCATAGGCGTGGCCGTGGGTGTCGTTGATGGCCTTGAAGCCATCCAGGTCCAGGTACATGACAGCCGCCTTGCGCTGGTTGCGCACCGCATGCTGCAGGGTGGTCTCGATGCGGTCCTCCAGCAGGCGCCGGTTCGGCAGGCCCGTCAGCGGATCGTGCAGGGCGAGTTCCTGCTGCTTCTTGCTGTACTGCGCAAGCTCCTTGTAGAGCAGGCGTACTTCCAGCATGTTGTGGATGCGCTTGTGTACTTCGAGCAGGTCGAACGGCTTGCTGATGAAGTCACGGGCGCCCGCTTCGAGCGCGGCGATCTTGAACGCGGGCTGGGCGGTCAGGGCCAGCACGGGCAGGTAGCCGTCCTGTTCGATTTCCTTCAGGCCCTTCATCACCTGGAAGCCGTTCAGGCCAGGCATCTGCAGGTCCAGCAGGATCAGATCGTAGCAATGCTGTCGATGCAGGGTGCAAACCTGATCGGGCAGCATGGTTGCCGTGACATCGGTGTAGCCGGCTTCACGCAGGATCTCGAGCATCAGGTCGACATTGTCCGCGCAATCGTCCACCACCAGGATCTTGGCATTCAGGATCTCATCTGGGCTGGGCATATCTTTTCTCGCCTCATCTTGCACACTGGCTCCGGCGTTTTTTTCGGCCTGGAGCGGAACTCTAAGTGTAGCGCCGCAGGGTTTGCTGCGTCGCACGTATCGAAAAATTTTTTCCAAAGGAAGATTTTCCAGAGTTTGGAGTGTATCAAATTTGCAGGAGTTTCTTGTAGGACATTGCCGCGTGCAGGGGTAGGAAGGGGAGAGAAAACATGTTTCCCATAAACGCTTGTTGTATTTTGATCGCGAAGTGACCAAAATACAACAGTGACCGGCGCTCAGGCGGCGCGGCATTGCGCGGCAACGAGCGCTACCGCGGCAATCAGCTCGGCTGGCTCCACCGGCTTCGAGATATGGTCCAGGAAGCCCGCTTCCAGGGCCCGCAGCCGGTCTTCCGACTGCGCGAACGCGGTCAGTGCGATGGCCGGCAGGTCGCCGCCTGCCGCCGGCCCCAGCGCCCGCACCCGTTCCAGCAGCTCGAAGCCGTCCATGTCCGGCATGCCGATATCGCTCAGCAGCAACTGTGCCCGCACGCGCGGCAGCAGTGCCAGCGCTTCGCCGGCCGTGGCCGCTGTCGTCACCTCCGCATTGCGGTCGGCCAACACGCGCTTGATCAGGTCGCGGCCGTCGGGTTCGTCGTCCACGACCAGCACGCGCAGCCCGCGCAGGTCGGCCGGTTCGTTGTCGCGACGGCCCGCGCGGGCGCCTGGTGCCGCGAGGCCGGCAGGGCGCTGCGGTCGCTCGCCCAGCGGCAGGTCGCCCGCCAGCGGCAAGGACACGGTGAATGCGGCGCCTTGCCCTTCGCCCGCGCTGGCGGCCGTGACGGTGCCGCCGTGCTGCTCGACCAGGTGCTTGACGATCGACAGGCCCAGGCCCAGGCCGCCATGGCGCCGCGTCGTCGATGCGTCGGCCTGGCGGAAGCGGTCGAACACGTGACCCAGGAATTCCGCACCGATGCCGATCCCCGTGTCGCTGACGCCGATCTCGGCCTGGCCATCGCGTTCGCGCACCGTCACGCGCACCCGGCCTTCCGGCGGCGTGAACTTGATGGCATTCGACAGCAGGTTCCAGACCACCTGCTGCAACCGGCCCGGATCGGCGGCAATCAGGGCGCACGGCGCAAACTCGCGTTCGATGACGATTTGCTTGGCCTGCGCGGCGGGACGTACGGCCTCGATCGCCGCATCGACGATCGTGGCTGGCGGCACGCCCTGCATTTCCAGCAACACCTGGCCGGACATGATGCGGCTCATGTCCAGCAGGTCCTCGATCAGCTGGGCCTGGGCGCGGGCATTGCGCTCGATGGTCTGCAGGCCCTTCTGCAGGTCGGCCTCGCCCCGGTTGCCCCGCCGCAGCATCTGCGACCAGCCCAGGATGGCGTTGAGCGGGGTGCGCAGCTCGTGCGACAGCGTGGCCAGGAACTCGTCCTTCATCTGGCTGCTGCGCTCGGCCTCGGCGCGTGCGCTGCGCTCGCGGTCGAGCAGGGCGATGCGTTCCTCGGCGGCCCGGCGCGCCGCCTCGTTCAGGCGCGCGTTGTCGATGGCCACGCCGGCCTGGGCGGCAATGCCGCCGATGATGCGTTCCGAACGCTCGCCGAACATGCCAGGCTCGGGATGGCCGAACAGCAAAGTCCCCACCACATCACCGGCGCGCGATACCACGGGCGCCGCCAGCAAACTGCGCACGTGGCGACCCAGCGCCGGATCCAGCTGCGGCGCGCAGGTCGGCTGGCGCAGCAGGTCGTCGCAGCGCAGCATGGCGCCCCCGCCGTCGTCCTGCCCCAGGTCCAGGCCGGCCAGCAGCGCGGCGCCATTGCCGGCCATGTCGCCCTGGCCGGATGGCGGCTGGCCCGCCAGCGTGCACAGCTCCGGCGCGCGGTCGCTGCCGCGATAGAAGAACGCACCGAACCGGGCGCCGAGGATGCGCGTGGCCGCATCCGTCACTTCCTGCAGCAGCGGCTGCAAATCGCGGTGGCGCGCCAGCGCGTTGCCGGTGCTGTTCAGCATTTCCAGGATGTTCGTCTCGTCGCGCAAGGCCTCCTGGGCGCGCTTGACCTGGTCGACATCCGTGCTGGTGCCGAACCAGCGCAGCATCTGGCCGGAAGCGTCGCGCACGGGATTGGCGCGCGTCAGGAACCAGCGGTACTGGCCGTCCGCGCCGCGGATCGGGATCTCCATCTCGAAGGGCTGGCCCGATTCGAGCGACGCCTGCCAGTGCGCGACCATTGCGTCGATGCAATCGGGCGCGTAGACCTGCGACCAGCCGTCGCCTTCCAGCTCGTCGGGCTGCACGCCGGTGTAGTCGTGCCAGCGCCGGTTGTACCAGACCATGCGGCCGTCGTGGTGGGCGATCCACGCCAGTTGCGGAATCGAGTCGGCCAGCGCGCGCAACTGCTCCTCGCTGTGGCGTAGGGTGTCCTCGGCGGCCTTGCGTTCGCTGATGTCCTGCACCATGCCCGTCATGCCAAGCAGGCGGCCGCCGTCGTCGTAATAGCCGTGCCCCGCCACCGACAGCCAGGCGCTGCCGCCGTCGCGCACGATGCGGCACTCCACGCTGAAGTCGCTGCGCGCCGTGAACGCCTGCAGGAAAGCGGCCTGGGCGCCGGCGCGGTCGCTGGCCACGATGCGTTCCTGGAGGGCGCTCCAGGTAGTGGCCTCGCCGGGCGGGAGATCGAAGATCTCGGCGGCGCGCGGGCCGCACGTGACGACGTCGTTGGCCGCCGTCCACGTCCAGTCGCCCAGCTTGCCCGCCGCCAGCGCGACCTGCAGCCGGTTGCTGTTCTCGCGCAGCGCCCGTTCGTGCTGCTTGCGCTGGTGGATGTCGTGCAGCGTGCAAGTGACGCCGCCGTCGAACGGAAACGCGCGCACTTCGATCCAGCGCTGGCGCGACGCGTGGAACAGTTCGAACGTGGCGTTCTGGCGCCGCTCCTGGGCAAGGCGCAGCTGCGTTTCCAGCAGCGTGCCTGCCAGGTGGGGGAACGCTTGCCACAGCACGCGCCCCACGACATCCTCGGCAGCCTGGCTGGGCGCGCGCAGCATGTCGTCGGCGGGACGGTTCAGGTAGGTGACGAGCCAGTCCCGGTCCAGCACGGCCAGGCCATCGCTGATGCTGCCCAGCGCGGCCGCCAATTGGCCTGCGGACAGCCGCGCACGCTCCCGCGCTTCCTGCGCGGCGTGCGGCTGGTCTGCCTGGGAGCGTGGGCTGTCACCGGGCCCGGTTGGGAGAATCATCGATTGGTCGCAGCGATCTAGAAAACAGGGTGGGACGCCCGCAAGGGCGCCGGTACCGGCACGGCCAGCGTGCTGCGATTGTAGCGTCACGCCGTGGCCGGCGCACGCACGGTTGACCGCTTGCCGGCGTCAGGCCGGAATGCGTGCGCCCACCCGGTCCAGGATGGCCTGCAACTGCTCGATTTCGTAGGGCTTCTGGATCGCCTCCGCGGCGAACTCCAGCTGCTGCGTCACCGCGGCGCCGTAGCCGGAGGCAAAGATCACCTGCAGCCCGGGCTGCGCAGCCAGCGCGCGGCGCGCCAGTTCGACACCGGAGATGCCGGGCAGGCTGACGTCGGAGAACAGCACCTCGATGTCGCCGCGGCGCAGCCGTTCCAGCGCGGCCTCGCCGCTGGCCACGGCATCGACCTCGTGGCCGAACGCGCGCAGCATTTCGCACACGAGGTATTGCGCATCCAGGTTGTCCTCGACGACGAGCATGCGCAGCAGGCGCGTGGCGGACGGTGCACTGGTCGCGGCGGGCGGCGCCAGCGTGCACAGGATGCCTTGCACGGTGCGATCGGCGTCGCGCAGCGGCGTGTAGGTCAGGTCGAAGCGCTGTTCGCTGATGCCGTCCTGGCGCCACAGGCGCAGCGTGGTGCCGGGAAAGGCGAGGGCGCGACCGGCCCAGGCGCCTTCGATGGCCGCGGGGTTCCAGCTCCACGCGGACGGCTGCATCGCCGGCACGCGGCCGCCCGGGGCCGGCTGCTGGGCCGGGCCGACCAGGTCCACGTATGCCTCGTTGTACAGCATGACTTGCTGGCGCCCCCACATGATCAGCATGGGCAGGGGCGCGTTGAGAATGATGTCGAGGGTCAGGCGCAGCGTGTGCGGCCATGTCTCGGGATGGCCAATGGCCGCGCGCGACCAATCGTGCCCGGCCAGTTCGGCCAGGCTGTTGCAGGCTTGTGCAGTCATCGCGTCGGCCAACTCCGTATCAGGCGAAAAAGTATTAAGCTGAAAGCAAACGTGTTTCATCGTACACCAATGGCGCAGTGCACGGCGATGGAAATGGCCCACGGCCGGGCTGTGCGATGGGGATGCATTTTGCTCTGGACAACAGCGCGACGTCACCCTATAATCTTGCTCCTTTCGCAGCAAACGTGGCGAAGGACAAGCGGGAAAGCAGCGGTATTGCTGCGGTGCTTGGAAGGGTCGGTGCGTGGCGCAAGCGGCAAGCCAGACGATGGATAAAAAATCCAGCTTTCCAAACCGTAATAGATACTGTAGAATGCCGACTCGCTTGACAATGCGGCTGTAGCTCAGCTGGATAGAGTACTTGGCTACGAACCAAGGGGTCGTGGGTTCGATTCCTGCCAGCCGCACCAGAATTCGTCAGCAGATGGAAGTCTGCCGACCAGCAGTAAAAGTAGTATGCAGTAGTAAGAACGCAGTAGGCAGTATGTGCGACGAAGTCGGTTGACATACTGTTATAATTCGTGAAGTTTTGCGGCTGTAGCTCAGCTGGATAGAGTACTTGGCTACGAACCAAGGGGTCGTGGGTTCGATTCCTGCCAGCCGCACCAGTTTTACCTCGCAGGCGGAAGTTTGCGGGTGCAGTTCGAAGTAAGAAGTTTCAGTGAGAAGTTTTTGCGGCTGTAGCTCAGCTGGATAGAGTACTTGGCTACGAACCAAGGGGTCGTGGGTTCGATTCCTGCCAGCCGCACCAGATGTAAAGAAAAGGCCAGATCTCCGGATCTGGCCTTTTTCTTTTGGCGCATCCATTGCCACGCCCGCCGACCGCTCATCCGGTTGAGTGTTCGCGCCCCCGCGCGCTCAGCCGGTTGGCAAGTGCCGGGAAATACCGGATGATCTCGACCATGTCCAAGTCACAGGCTCCCGCATGACCATCATCACTTCCATCGAAGACCTGCGCGTGCTGGCGAAAAAGCGCGTGCCCCGCATGTTCTACGACTACGCCGATTCCGGCTCCTGGACCGAATCCACCTACCGCGCCAACAGCAGCGAATTCGGCCCCATCAAGTTCCGCCAGCGCGTCGCCGTCGACATGAGCAACCGCACGCTGGCCACCACGATGGTGGGGCAGGACGTGGCCATGCCGGTGGCGCTGGCGCCGACGGGCCTGACGGGCATGCAGCACGCGGACGGCGAAATCCTGGCCGCCCGCGCCGCCGAGAAGGCCGGCGTGCCCTTCACCCTGTCGACGATGAGCATCTGTTCCATCGAGGACGTGGCCGCGCATACGAGCAGGCCGTTCTGGTTCCAGCTGTACGTGATGAAGGACCGCGATTTCATCGCCCGCCTGATCGAGCGCGCCAAGGCCGCCAACTGTTCGGCGCTCGTGCTGACGCTGGACTTGCAGGTAATGGGCCAGCGCCACAAGGATATCCGCAACGGCCTGTCGGCACCGCCGCGCCTGACCCTGCCGAACCTCGTCAACATGGCGACGAAGCCGCGCTGGTGCCTGGGCATGCTGGGAACGCAGCGGCGCCACTTCGGCAATATCGTCGGTCACGCGCCGAAGGTGGCCGACATGTCGTCGCTGTCGTCGTGGACGTCGCAGCAGTTCGACCTGACCCTGTCGTGGCGCGACGTGGAATGGATCAAAGAGCGCTGGGGCGGCAAGTTGATCATCAAGGGCATCATGGATCCGGAGGACGCGCGCCTGGCCGTGGCCAGCGGCGCCGATGCGCTGATCGTGTCGAACCACGGCGGCCGCCAGCTCGATGGCGCGCAGTCGTCCATCGGCGCGCTGCCGGCCATCGTGGACGCCGTCGGCGACGGCATCGAAGTGCACTTCGACGGCGGCATCCGCTCCGGCCAGGATGTCATCAAGGCGGTCGCGCTGGGTGCGCGCGGCGTCTACATCGGCCGCGCGTTCCTGTACGGCCTGGGCGCGCTGGGCGAGGCGGGCGTCACGCGCTGCCTCGACATCATCCGCAACGAGCTCGATGTGACGATGGCGTTCTGTGGCCTGCGCGACGTGCGCGACGTCACGCGCGACATCCTGCTGCCGGGGACCTATCCCGTCAGCGCGGCCGCGTGAAAGGACCCGGGTCCAGCCGCTTGAGCGCGATCGAAGTCGCCTCGGCGACGATCTCGCTGCGCGCCTCGGCGCGCTCGTCCGTGCTGTGCGTGAAGACAGCCAGCACGATCGGCGCGCGCTCCGGCAGGTAGACGACGCCGATGTCGTTGGCGACGCCGTAGCTGCCGGCGGTGCCGGTCTTGTCGGCGACCGTCGCTCCCTTCGGCACGCCGGCGCGGATGCGCGTGTCGCCCGTCGTGTTCCCCACCATCCAGTCCTTCAGCTGGCGCTGCTGCGCTGGCGGCAGGCCGTCCTCGACCAGCAGCTTCTGCAAGGTGCGCGCCATCGCCAGCGGCGTCGTCGTATCGCGCTCGTCGCCGGGGATGGCCGTGTTCAGCTCCGTTTCCCACCGGTCCAGCCGGAACGTCGTGTCGCCGAGCGTGCGGGCATAGGCCGTGATGGCGGCGGGGCCGCCCAACTCGCGCATCAGGATGTTCGCGGCCGCGTTGTCGCTGTACTGGATCGTGGCAGCGCACAGTTCTGCTGCCGTCATGCCGCCGTCCACGTGTTTCTCGCTGACGGGCGAGTGCGGCTTGATGTCGGCCTGCGTGTAGCGCAGGCGCTTGTCCAGGAATCCCGGTTCGCCGACGCTGCGTGCCAGCACGGCCGCGGCGACGATGCTCTTGAAGGTGCTGCAGAAGGGGAAGCGCTCGTCGCGCCGATTGCCGACGACCTCGCCGGTGCCGGTGTCGATGGCCGCGACACCCAGCCGGCCGCCCCAGCGTGCTTCGATGCGCTCGAAGGGGGTGAGCGGCCTCCTGGCGAAGGCCGTGGGAATGATCGGCAGTGCGGCTGCCGCCAGCAGGGTGCGGCGTTTGAGCGAGATGGTCATGGGCGCGGAAGTTGATGAAAAGGCCATTGTAAGGCCGGCCGCGGCCGCTGCCCAGTGTCAGCCGACGACGTTGTTGGGCGTCCCGCGCACGAACGCTTCCAGGTTGTCGATCAACTGGTCGGCCAGCCCCTGCATGGCCTCGCGGCTGGCCCACGCATTGTGCGGCGTCAGGATGAAGTTGGGCAGGTGCAGGTTCAGCAGTGCATTGTCCGGCGCCGGCGGTTCGGTCGTCAGCACGTCGAAGCCGGCGCCTGCGATCACGCCTGCCTGCAGCGCGTCGGCCAGCGCCGCCTCGTCCACCAGGCCGCCGCGTGCCGTGTTGATCAGCAGGGCGGTGGGCTGCATGCGCGCCAGCTGGGCGGCGCCGATCAGGTTGCGCGTAGCCGGCGTCAGCGGTGCGTGCAGGCTGACCACGTCCGACGTGGCCAGCAATTCGTCCAGGTCGAGGTTGATCACGCCGTCGACCGGCGTGCGCGTGTGCACGGCGATCTCCATGCCGAATGCACGGCCGATGTGCGCCACCTGCCGGCCCAGGGCGCCGTAGCCGACGAGGCCCAGCCGGCTGCCGTGCAGGTCGCGGATGGGATGGTCGAACAGGCAGAAGCGGGGCGAGCGCTGCCACGCGCCCGCGGCCACGTCCGCGCGGTAGGCCAGCAGGTTGCGGCGCAAGGCCAGGATCAGGGCAAAGGTGTGCTCGGGCACGGCCGCATGGGCGTAGTCGCGGATATTGCAGACGACGACGCCGCGCTCGCGCGCCGCGGCCAGGTCGACGATGTCGGTGCCCGTCGCCGCCACCGCGATCAGCTTGAGGTCGGGCAACCGCGCCAGCGCGTCGGCCCGCAGCGGGACCTTGTTGGTGATCGCGATGGTGGCGCCGCGCAGGCGCTCGATGGCCTCGGCCGCCGTGCTGGCGTCATGTTCGTCCCACGTGTGGGCAAACGATGGGCGACGGACGTCTGCGACAAGGCTGGCGCGGTCGAGGAAAACGATACGTTCGGTCATGCGGGCTCCGGTTCGGCGGTGGGCTGGGGTTGCGGCACGGTGGGGGCATGCGTGCGCACGCGCATGCTGGGATGGCTGTCGAACAGCTCGGCCACCCATTCGACGAACACGCGCACCTTGGTCGACAGGTGGCGGTTCTGCGGGTAGACGATATTGATGGGGATCGGGTCGGACACCCATTCGGGCAGGATCTGCACCATGCGCCCGGTCGCCAGGTGGTCGCGCAGCAGGTAGTCCGTCATCTGCAGCACGCCGAGGCCGGCGAGGCCCGCCTCGACGTATGCGGTCGAGTCGTTGACGGCGATGACACCGGGCAGCGGGATCTGGATTCGCTCGCCGTCGCGCGTGAAGTCCCAGTCATAGATCTTGCCCGTCTTGGCGGAGAAATAATTGACGCAGCGGTGCCGCTCCAGGTCGCGCGGGTGGTGCGGCGTGCCGTACTGTTCCAGGTAAGCGGGGCTGGCGCACGTCAGCATGTTCAGCACGCCCACGCGGCGCGCGATCAACGTGGAGTCGGCCAGCATGCCGCCGCGCACCGCGCAATCGACGCCTTCCTCGATCAGGTCCACCAGCCGGTCCGAGCAGCCCAGCTCCAGCTGGATGTCCGGATAACGCGCGAAGAACGCGGGGAGGGCGGGCACCAGGATGCTGGAGGCGAGGCCCGTGGGCGCGTCGACACGCAGCCGGCCGCTGGGCGACAGGCGGGTGCGCGAGAGGGACTCTTCGGCCTCCTTGACGTCGGTCAGGATGCGCAGGCAGCGCTCATAGTAAGCCGCGCCGTCGGCCGTTACCGTGACCTGTCGCGTGGTGCGGTGCAGCAGCTTGACCGACAGGGCTGTTTCGAGCTGCTGGATCAGGGTGGAGACAGTGGCTTTGGGCAACTGCATGGCGTCCGCCGCGCGCGAGAAGCCACCGGCGTCCACGACCTGTACAAAGACTTCCATTGCCTGCAACTTGTTCACTTTGCATTCCTCCGCCTGACGTTTTGCAAGCTACTGAGCGGTATTGAGCAGCTAAGCTCTGTAATACCCGTGTCATTGTTCGACATTATGAACAATCAATTCATCGTTGACGACTTTATCAGATTGTAGTTCAAAGTTATAGTTACCGCACTGCATCAAGGTATGGACATTTTTGAAGGGCTGACGAGGAGTCGATCATGGGGATCCGGGACACAATTCTGGCAACGGTAGCACTGGCGCTGTGCCTGCTCGCGCTGGCGGGTATCGTCTCGACCGACGTGTATTCGCACACCGCGGGCGCGGAAGCGAAGGGTTTGGGTGCACTGCAGCGTGAAGTGCTGAGCGGCACCCAGCTGGCTGCCGCCAGCGCGCCGGACGCCGCCGCGGCGCCGGGAGCGGTACGCTGATGGGTATCGCGGCGACGACGGCCGGCGTGCCGGAACTGGCCGGCGACCTGGTGCTGCGCGACCTGGAAGTCAAGGGCGCCGAAGGGACCTTGAAGGCACGCTTGTACCAGGCCGGGCCAAGCGCGGTGAAGCGCGACACGCTGGTGGTGTTTTTCCACGGCGGTGGCTTCACGGGCGGCTCGATCGACGAGGCCGACGATTTTCTCGGCCGCCTCGTCAGCGCCGACCCTACCCAGGTGGCGCTGTCGCCGGCCTACACGCTGGCGACGGAGCGGCCGTTCCCGGCGGCGGTGGAGGATGCCCATGCGGTGCTGGTCTGGGCCAAGAAGAACAAGGCCAAGCTGGCGTGGAGCGGCAAGCGCCTGGTCGTTTCCGGCATCGAGGCCGGCGCCAACCTGGCAGCCGTGGTATCGCTGATGGCACGCGACCGCGGCGGCCCCGCCCTGACAGGCCAGGTGCTGATCATGCCGATGCTGGACCCGGGCCTGTCCACGTGCTCGATGCGCGAGGTGCCCGTGTGTCCCGACAAGGCGGCGCTGGTCGACAAGGTGGCCGGCACGTGCGCGGCCGGCTACCGGGGATACCTGCCGAACGCGGCGGACCGCACCCACCCGTATGCGTCGCCGCTGCAGTCGTCGCGGCTGAAGAACCTGCCGCCGGCGTTGATCCTGTCCGCCGAGGACGATCCGCTGCGCGACGAAGCCGAACAATATGGCGCCAAGCTGATCAAATGCGGCATCACGACAACCGTGCGCCGGCTGCCGGCGCCGCCGCTCGAGCAGCCGGGCGGCCGCAACGATTGCGCCTGTTATTTTGCGTTGAATGAAATCGCCGCGTTCGTTCGCGACGCCGATGGGACGGAGACTCCATCTGATAAATAATCAAAAACGTTTACATATCGTCGTGATGACGGTATAGTCAAACGGCCTGTTTTCCAGCTTTGCTTTAACCGATAGTAGTCCTGAGTAGTTCCTGATGTTTTTGACGGCAACGCACGCCGCCGCTTCCGCAGCGACGTGTCGGGCCCGCTTTACCCCTCGGCTTGGAAGGGTGCGCAATTGCGCGGCGGCATCGCTCAGTTCATTACATTTTTTCATATAAATAGGGGTGAATAATGAAAAACGTGAAACCATTGACCGCACTGGCACGACCAATAGTCGCTGCGCTGGCCGTTGCCGGCCTTGCCGCCAGCCTGCTGGCCGGCTGCGACGATGCGACCGGCAAGACGGCCGAGGCGCCGGCCGCCGCCGGCGGCCCACCCGTGTCCGCCGCTACCGTGGTGGAGAAAACGATTGCAGAAACGCAGGAGTTCTCCGGCCGCCTGGAAGCGATCGACCGTGTCGAGATCCGCTCGCGTGTGTCCGGCTTCATCACGGCCGTCAACTTCAAGCCGGGCAGCCAGGTGAAGAAGGGCGACGTGCTGTTCGTCATCGACCCGCGCCCTTACCAGGCCGAGGCCGATCGCGCCCAGGCCGCCGCCAGCTCCGCCAAGGCCAAGGCCGACCTGGCCCGCCTGGAACTGCAGCGCGCCGAGAAGCTGTTGGCCGACAAGGCCATCGCCCAGCGCGAGTTCGACGAGCGCGCATCGTCCCAGAAGGAACTGGACGCCAACGCCCGCGCCGCCCAGGCCCAGTACGAATCGGCCAAGCTGAACCTGGCCTACACCCGCGTCACCGCGCCGATCGAAGGTCGCGTCTCCAAGGCCGAGATCACGCTGGGTAACCTGGTCGACGCGTCGGCCGTGCTGACCTCCGTCGTCTCGCTGGACAAGATCTACGCCAGCTTCGACGGCGACGAGGAAACCTACCTGCGCGTGGGCCGCCAGGCGCACCGCGGCGAGCCGGTCGTCGTCAAGGTCGGCCTCGCCAACGAGGAAGGCTTCCCGCACGAAGGCAAGCTCGAATTCGTCGACAACCAGCTGGACGCGCAGACGGGTTCCGTGCGCATGCGCGCCACGTTCGCCAATACGGACGGCGCGCTGGTGCCGGGCCTGTTCGCCCGCGTGCAACTGGGCGGCGGCACGGCGCAGGCGAAAGCGATCCTGATCAACGACCGCGCCATCGGCACGGACCAGAATCGCAAGTTCGTCTTCGTCGTCGGCAAGGACAACAAGGCCGAGTACCGCCCCGTCAAGCTGGGCCCGACGGTGGACGGCCTGCGCGTGGTGCGCGAAGGCCTGAAGGCGGACGAGAAGATCGTCGTCAACGGGCTGCAGCGGGTGCGCCCGGGCGCGCCGATCACGCCGCAGCTGGTGCCGATGGATGCGAACGTCGCCGCCAAGGCGCAGGACAACAAGAAGGACGCCAAGGTCGCGGCACTGTAAGCGCGGCCCGAGCCAACCAGTCAAGGAACATCCATGAACTTTTCACGATTCTTTATCGACAAGCCGATCTTCGCGGCGGTGCTGTCGATCATCGTCTTCGTGGCGGGGCTGATCGCCATCTTCAAGCTCCCCATTTCCGAGTACCCGGACGTCGTGCCGCCGTCCGTGGTCGTACGCGCCCAGTATCCGGGCGCCGATCCGAAGGTCATTGCCGAAACGGTGGCCGCGCCGCTGGAAGAGCAGATCAACGGCGTCGAGAACATGCTGTACATGTCGTCGCAGAACACCTCCGACGGCGCGCTGGCGCTGACGGTGACGTTCGCCATCGGCACCAACGTCGAACAGGCCGAGACGGCCGTGCAGAACCGCGTCCAGCGTGCGCTGCCGCGCCTGCCGGAAGAGGTGCGCCAGATCGGCGTCACCACCGTCAAGAGCTCGCCCAACCTGACCATGGTCGTCCACCTCAATTCCCCGGACGGCCGCTATGACGACCTGTACCTGCGCAACTACGCGGTGCTGAACATCAAGGACCAGCTGGCCCGTATCCACGGCATGGGCGAAGTCCAGCTGTTCGGCTCCGGCGACTACGCCATGCGCGTCTGGCTCGATCCGCAGAAGGTGGCGGCGCGCGGCCTGACGGCGGGCGACGTCGTGGGCGCGATCCGCGAGCAGAATGTGCAGGTCGCGGCCGGCGTGATCGGCCAGGGCCCGTCCAAGGACGCCGACTTCCAGCTGACCGTCAAGACGCACGGCCGCCTGCAGTCGCCCGAGGACTTCGGCAACATCGTCGTCAAGGTCAATGCCGACGGCGCCACCACCTTGCTGAAAGACGTGGCGCGCCTGGAGATGGGTTCCAACTCCTACGCGCTGCGCTCGCTCCTGAACAACAAGTCGGCAGTCGCGATCCCCATCTTCGAGGCGCCCAATGCCAACGCGCTGCAGCTGTCCGCGGACGTGCGGGAGCGGATGAAGGAACTGTCGAAAGATTTCCCGGAAGGCGTCGAATACAGCATTGTGTACGACCCGACCCAATTCGTGCGTGAGTCCATCAACTCCGTCATCCACACGCTGGTCGAAGCGGTGATCCTGGTCGCGCTGGTCGTGATCATCTTCCTGCAGACGTGGCGTGCCTCCATCATCCCGCTGCTGGCCGTGCCGGTATCGGTGGTGGGTACCTTTGCCGTGATGCTGGGCTTCGGCTTCTCCATCAACACGCTGTCGCTGTTCGGCCTCGTGCTGGCCATCGGTATCGTCGTCGACGATGCGATCGTCGTGGTGGAGAACGTCGAGCGCAACATCAGCAATGGCCTGACCCCGCGCGATGCGACGGTGCAGGCGATGAAGGAAGTCTCCGGCCCCATCATCGCCATCGCGCTGGTGCTGTGCGCCGTGTTCGTGCCGATCGCATTCGTGTCGGGCCTCACGGGCCAGTTCTACCGCCAGTTCGCGCTGACGATCGCGATTTCCACCGTCATCTCGGCATTCTGCTCGCTGACCCTGGCGCCGGCGCTGTCGGCCGCGCTGCTGAAGGGCCACGACGAACCGAAGGACTTCCTGACGCGTGGCATGGACAAGGTGTTCGGCCGCTTCTTCGCCGGCTTCAACAAGTTCTTCAACCGCTCCGCGCACGGCTACGAGAACGGCGTCAAGGGCGTGCTGCGCCACAAGGGTGCCTCGCTGCTGCTGTACGCGCTGCTGACGGCCGCCGGCCTGTTCATGTTCAAGGCCGTGCCGCCGGGCTTCGTGCCGTCGCAGGACAAGCAGTACCTGATCGGCTTTGCCCAGCTGCCGGACGCCGCGTCGCTGGACCGCACCGACGCCGTCATCCGCCGCATGTCGGACATCGCCGAGGACATCCCCGGCGTCGAGAACTCGATCTCGTTCCCGGGCCTGTCGATCAACGGCTTCACCAACGCGCCGAACGCGGGCATCGTGTTCCTGGGCCTGGAGCCGTTCGAGCAGCGCCGTGACAAGAGCAAGTCCGCCGAGGCCATCGCCGCCGAGATGAACAAGCGCATGGGCGCCGTGCAGGATGCGTTCGTGATGGTGCTGCCGCCGCCCCCGGTCAATGGCCTGGGCACGACGGGCGGCTTCAAGCTGATGATCGAGGACCGGGGCAACCTGGGCTACGACGAACTGTTCAAGGCGGTGCAGGCGGTACAGGCCAAGGCCGCGCAGAACCCGCAGCTGGCCGGCGTGTTCTCCGGTTTCCAGATCAACGTGCCGCAGCTGTTCGCGGACGTGGACAGGGTGAAGGCAAAACAGCTGGGCGTACCGCTGCAGACGATCTACCAGACCTTGCAGATCAACCTGGGTTCGCTGTACGTGAACGACTTCAACCAGTTTGGCCGTACCTACCAGGTGCGCGTGCAGGCCGATGCGCAGTTCCGCTCGCAGCCGGAGCAGATCGCCCAGCTGAAGGTACGCAACGACAAGGGCGAGATGATCCCGCTGTCGTCGCTGATGCGGGTCAAGGACACGTATGGCCCGGACCGCGTGCAGCGCTACAACGCCTACGTCTCGGCCGACCTGAATGGCGGCCCGGCACCTGGCGTATCGTCCGGCCAGGCGCAGGCCGCGATGGAGCAGGTGCTGGCCGAGACGCTGCCGAAGGGCATCACGTACGAGTGGACCGAGCTGACCTACCAGGACATCCTGGCCGGCAACACGATGATCTACGTGTTCCCGCTGTGCGTGCTGCTCGTGTTCCTGGTGCTGGCCGCGCAGTATGAAAGCTGGACCTTGCCGCTGGCCGTCATCCTGATCGTGCCGATGTCGATCCTGTGCGCGCTGATCGGCGTGAAGCTGACCGGCGGCGACAACAATGTGTTCACCCAGATCGCCCTGTTCGTGCTGGTCGGCCTGGCGTCGAAGAACGCGATCCTGATCGTGGAATTCGCCCGCGAACTGGAAGACCATGGCCGCACGATCGTCGAAGCCGCGCTGGAATCGTGCCGCCTGCGTCTGCGTCCAATCCTGATGACGTCGATCGCGTTCATCATGGGCGTGCTGCCGCTGGTGTTCTCGAGCGGCGCCGGTTCCGAGATGCGCCATGCGATGGGCGTGGCGGTGTTTGCCGGCATGCTGGGCGTGACGTTCTTCGGCCTGTTCCTGACGCCCGTGTTCTACGTGCTGCTGCGCACCCTGGCCAAGCGGATGGAAAAGAAACCCGCGGCGGCGCCCGACTATGCCGTCGTCAAAATGGAAGGGACCCACGGATGAAAACCATGATTGCAAGGGGCGTCCCGGCACTGCTGGCGGCACTGCTGCTGGCCGCGTGCGGCGCGCCCGAACTGAAGCAGCCGGCCATCGACATGCCGACCGCCTTCAAGGAATCCCAGGAGCGCAGCGACGTGCAGACCGCGCCGGACGGCACCCGCTGGAAACAGGCGCGGCCGGCCGAACAGCAGCCGCGCGGCGAATGGTGGCTGGCCTTCAACGATCCGGCCCTGAGCGAGCTGGTGGCTGATGCGACCCGCAACAACGCCAACCTGGCCGTGGCGGCAGCGCGTGTAAAACAGGCGCGCGCCATTGCCGGCGTGGCCGAAGCGGACCGCATCCCGCAGGTGGGCCTCGGCGTCGGCGCCCAGCGCGCCCGCCAGTCGCCGCTGGAACTGGGCCTGCCGCAAGGCACGGAAGTGAGCCCGACGACGAGCTACTCGGCGCGCCTGACGGCCAGCTATGAAGTGGACCTGTTCGGCCGCGTCTCGTCCAACGTGGCGGCCGCGCGCAGCGATGCGGCGACGGTGGAAGCGAACTACCGCTCCGTGCTGCTGGCACTGCAGGCCGACGTCGCCCAGACCTATTTCCGCCTGCGTGCCACGGACGCCGAACTGGCGACCGTGGCGCAGACGGTCCGTCTGCGCGAGGAGAACGTCAAGATCAACCAGCGCCGCTTCGACCTGGGCGACATCGGCGAGTTCGACCTGTCGCGCGCCAAGACCGAGCTGGCAACGACGCAGGCCGAGGCCATCGGCCTGGAACGCCAGCGCGCCAACGCGGAGCATGCGCTGGCTGTCCTGCTGGGCAAGCCGGCCGCCGCGTTCACGGCGGGCGTCAACCCGCTGCAGGACTCGACCCTGCTGCCGGCGATTCCCGCTGGCCTGCCGTCGACCCTGCTGGAACGCCGGCCCGACATCGCCGCCGCCCAGCGCGCGATGGAAGCGTCCAACGCCCGCATCGGCGAGGCCCGCTCGGCCATGTTCCCCGCGTTGACGATCAACGCGGCCGGCGGCGGCATCGGCACGGCGTTCTCCGACGTGTTCAAGTGGAGCGGCCGCTCGTGGGTGCTTGGCGCCTTGCTGAACCTGCCGGTGATCGACGGCGGCCGTAACCGCAACAACATCGTGCGCAGCGAAGCGGCGCTGGAAGAGTCGGTCGGCCAGTATCGCCAGAGCGTGCTGACGGCGTTCGCGGAAGTGGAAGACAACCTGGCCGGCCTGCGCATCCTGTCCGGCCAGACGCAACGCATCGACGAAGCCGTCGTCGCCGCGCGCCGCTCGGCCGACCTGGCACGCAAGCTGTACGACGCCGGCCGCTCCAGCTACCTGGAACTGCTGGACGCGCAGCGCAACCTGGCGGCCGTCGAGCGCAACGCGGTGCAGCTGCGTGGCGAGCGCGCCGTCACCACCGTCGCGCTGATCCGCGCGCTGGGCGGCGGCTGGGACGGCACCGCCAACGTCAACAGCGCGCAAGCGCGCAACTGACGCGGACACGTTTTCTCGTCCCGGGCTTCCAGCCCTTGGCGGCGACCTCTTGCGAGGCGCCGCCTTTTTTTATAAAAAAACGGTGACAGTCACCCTTTTTCAATGGGTGACGGTCACCGTTTTTTCACCGGCTTCGGCTATCATCCCGGCAGCACAGGAGGATGGCTTGATCACCAGCGATTTACTGAACGAGATTCCCGGCATCGCCCACGGCTTCGGCACCGCGTCGCAGCTGGTGCCGGCGGTATTGCAATCGACGTGGGCGCTGCGGCCCGCCAAGCGCCAGGTGCATGGCACCCGGCTGGTCGAGATCGTCGCGCCGTACCAGCCGGTGGGCGATGCCGACGCCTTCCATACCGCGCTGGCCGGCGTGCCCGTCAGCGTCATCACGGCCGACTGCGTGCCGCTGCTGCTGGCAAGGCGCGACGGCAGTCGTGTCGCGGCCATCCATGCGGGCTGGCGCGGCCTGGCCGACGACATCGTCCCGCAGGCACTGGCCCGGCTGGACGCGGGGCCCGGCTGGGTTGCCGCCATCGGGCCCACGATCTGCGCTGCCTGCTACGAAGTCAGCGCGGAGCTGGCCGAAACGTTCGCAACACGCTTTGGCGCCGCCGCAGTGCCCACGTACCGCCACCTGGACCTGCGCGCCATCGCGACGCGCCAACTGAATGCGGCCGGCGTGACGGCCATCGACCACGTCGGCGGCTGCACCTGCTGCGCGCGCGACGCGGCCGGGGCACACGTCTACCGCAGCTACCGCCGGGGCGACCGCAACTCGCAGCAGCACGCCGGCATCCTCATTTCTTCCACCGAGACCTTCACCGAGACCTGCCAACAATGAAAAAAATTCTGCTGTCCCTCGCCGTCGCCACCCTCGCTACGCCTGCCTTCGCGGGCGATTGGGACGAGCCGCAAGAGCCGTTCCCCGTCTATGGCAATGTCTACTACGTCGGCCCGCACGGCATCAGCGCGCTGCTGGTGACGTCGCCACAGGGCCATATCCTGCTCGATGGCGCCACGCCGAAGTCGCCCGACGCGATCGCGGCGCACGTGCGCCAGCTGGGCTTCAAGGTGGAGGACATCAAGTACATCCTGACGTCGCACGAGCACCACGACCACGCCGGCGGCATCGGCGCGCTGCAGAAGCTGACCGGCGCGACCGTCATCGGCAGTGCCAGGAGCGTGCCCGTGCTGGCCAGCGGCAAGCCGAACCCGGGCGACCCGCAGTTCGCCGGCCTGCCCGACATGACGCCCGTCGCCAAGACCCGCGCGGTGCAGGATGGCGACGTCATCAAGCTCGGCCCCCTGGCGCTGACGGCGCATTACACGCCGGGCCATACGCAGGGAGGCCTCAGCTGGACGTGGCAGGCCACCGAGAACGGCCGCACGGTAAATATGGTGTTCGCCGACAGCCTGAACGCAATCGGTGCGAAAGGCTTCCGCTACGGCGGCGACCAGCGCTATCCCGGCGCCAAGGCGGACCTGGAGCGCTCGATCGCCAAGGTCGCGGGCCTGCGCTGCGACCTGCTGGTGTCTGTCCACCCGGAGCAGAGCGACCTCTGGGAGCGCAAGGAGAAGGCCGCGACGCAAGGAACTGCCGCGTTCATCGATCCGCAGGCATGCCGCCAGTATGCGGACGATGCCAGGGCGCGGCTGGCGAAGCGGCTGGCCGACGAGGCCAAGGCCCCATAAGCAATCGGGGACAGACCCGGCGGGTGTCTGGCCGCGCGATAAAGGCAACACCTGAAGGGATTCCGCTATCGTACAACAGCTTCAAGGCTTGGGGTCTGTCCCGTTTTGGGGACTGACCCCGGTTTTTTTCGCAGCAGTTCATGCTTCTGCGATGAAAACCAGGGTCGGTCCCTTGCAGGGACAGACCCAAAACATGCGACCGTCGGCTTAACTCAGCCGCAGTGTGATCTGTTCCGGGTTTCAGCCGCGGTCGGCAGATGGCATGAAGGGTGAATGGGACGGCAGAGCTGGTATGGCAAAGCCGCGCCATCCTGGACGGGCATTTCCATCTGAGTTTCTCGGACCTGTACAGGGCAGAGGCAAAGTCGGGCTATTTCTCGGCATGCTGATCCTCGGCACTTGTGTGCTTACGGCCGTCGCGCGGGGGGCGCCAGCGGCGGGCTTGAAGCGACAGGCAGCAGCTGGCACAAAGACCGTGCCCGGTTGGGCGGGCGAAAAAAAGCCCGAGCCAAAAGGCTCGGGCAAGGGAGGGAGTTACTACGTTCTTGTTGGTTTTGCAGCAGCCTGAGAGTGGCCTTGTTATTTGGTTTGCGCCGCGACGCTGTCCTGCTTGTCTTCCTTGGCGTCCGCTTTCTTGTGCGCGGCCTTGCTGTGTGCCTTGGCTTTCTTTTCCTTCGCATCGGCCTTGGCTTCGGCGACATCCTTCTTCGCCTCGGCCGATTCCTTCGCGACCTTCGCGTCGGCCTGGGCTACTTCCTTGGCTTCCTTCGCTTCAGCCTTGGCCGCGGCCTTGGTTTCCTTGGCTTCCTGCTTGGCTACCTTGGCGTCGGCATGCGCGCTGTGGGCTGCCGGCGTGGCAGGCGTGGCGGCCGTGGCAGGGGTAGCGGCGGTTTGGGCGAATGCGGCACCAGCGAACAGACCGGCGATCAGCGTAGCGATAATCTTCTTCATGGTGTCTTTTCCTTCGAGGTTGAGTTGAGGTTGCGTACTGCCTGGTGCACCCGGCTGAGTATTCCGTGCGTCACTGAGCCAGAAACGCCGCCGCTTCCGGACCAGTTGACGGGTCTTACAAGTGTTACAAATTGGGCTCGTCGGTAGCTTCTGTTAGCTGACGAACCGATGCACCAGCCGCCCGGGCCTACAGTGATTCCATGAAAGACTCTCTCAAGACCTACAAGGCAAAGCGCAACTTCGCCATCACGCCGGAACCGGCCGAGGGCGGCGAAGAAGGCAAGGAAGCGCTGACGTTCGTCATCCAGAAACACTGGGCGACGCGACTGCACTACGATTTCCGGCTGGAACTGGACGGCACGATGAAGAGCTGGGCCGTGCCGAAAGGGCCCAGCTACGACACGCACGACAAGCGCATGGCCGTGCACGTCGAGGACCATCCCATCTCGTACAACGACTTCGAGGGAACCATTCCCGAGAAGCAGTACGGCGCGGGCAAGGTCATCATCTGGGACAAAGGGACGTGGCACCCGCTGGGCGACCCGCGCCAGGGCTACCGCGACGGTAACCTGAAATTCGAGCTGCGCGGCCACAAATTGCGCGGCAAGTGGGTGCTGGTGCGCATGAAACGCTCGGGCGAGAAGCAGGAGCCGTGGCTGCTGATCAAGGAGAAGGACGACTACGTGCGCTCGGCCGACGAGTTCTCCGTCATCGACGAGATGCCCGACAGCGTCAAGGCGCTGGGCATGCCGACGGACGAGCCGCTGACCCCGCAGGCCGAGGCGGCCGAGGAAACCGCGCGCGTGCACGCGGCGCCGGCGCGCAAGAAAAGCGCCGCAGCGAAGGGCAAGGCCGCCAAGGCCGCCAAGGCGGAGGAGGGCGGCGCAGGCGTGCGTTGCGCGCTGCCGGAGACGTTCACGCCGGAGCTGGCCACGCTGGTGGATGCCCCGCCTGCGGACCCGCACGACTGGCTGTTCGAGATCAAGTTCGACGGCTACCGCCTGCTGGCGCGGGTGGACGGCAAGGACATCCGGCTGATCACCCGCAACGGCAACGACTGGACGCACAAGCTCGAACCGCTGCGCGCGGCCATCGAGAAGATGAAGCTGCCCAAGGGCTGGTACGACGGCGAGATCGTCGTGCATGACCAGAGCGGCCGGCCCAACTTCGGCCTGCTGCAGCAGGCGTTCGACGGCACCAGGACCAGCAATATCGTGTACTTCGTGTTCGACGCGCCGTACCTGGACGGCTACGACCTGCGCGAGGTGCCGCTGGCGCAGCGGCGCGAGCTGCTCAAGACCGTCATGGACCGCGTCGGCAACGACGTGGTGCGCTACTCGGCCGAGCTGGAGGCGCCGCCGGCGGAGATGGTGGCCGCCGCCTGCCAGATGGGCCTCGAAGGCATCATCGGCAAGCGGCGCGACTCGACCTACGTGTCGCGCCGCTCGCCCGACTGGATCAAGCTCAAGTGTGCGCAGCGCCAGGAATTCGTCATCGGCGGCTACACGGACCCGAAGGGCTCGCGGGTGGGCATCGGCTCGCTGCTGCTGGGCTACTACGGCGAAGACGGCAAGCTGCACTATGCCGGCAACGTGGGCGCCGGCTTCAACGACACGACGCTGCGCGAGATCACGGGCAAGCTGAAAAAGCTGGCCAGCGACACGAGTCCGTTCGCGCCGTCGAAATCGATCGAGAAACGCGCCCACTGGGTCAAGCCCACGCTGGTGGCCGAGGTGACGTTCGGCGAGTGGACGGCCAGCGGCTCGATCCGGCATTCCGTCTTCCAGGGACTGCGCGCCGACAAGAAGGCGACGAGCGTCACCCGCGAGAAGGCGGCCCATATGGAAACGCTGGTGGAGGGAACCATGCAGACACAGACCGCCGTCAAGGCGAAGACAACGAAAGCCAAGGCGACATCGGCGGCGCCGGCCGAGAAATCGACGCCGTCGCGCGCACCCGAGGGGCTGGACGCCGACAGCAAGCTGCCGGCGTCGCTGAAGGTGACGAACCCGGACCGCCTGATCGACCCGGCCAGCGGCACCACCAAGATCGGCCTGGTGCGCTACTACGCGCTGGTGGCCGACCTGATGCTGGAGCACCTGAAGGGACGCCCGGTGGCGCTGGTGCGGGCACCGGCCGGTGTCGGCGGCGAGCTGTTCTTCCAGAAGCACTCGGAGGTGGGCAAGCTGCCCGGCGTGAAGCAGTTCCCGCAGGCGCTGGATCCGGATCACCCGTCGATGCTCGAAGTGGCCACGATGCAGGGCCTGCTGTCGGCGGCGCAGTGGAACGTCGTCGAATTCCATACCCAGAACGCGTTCGGCAAGAACTACGAAAAGCCGAACCGCATGATCTTCGACCTGGACCCCGGCCAGGACGTGTCCTGGAAGCAGATCCAGGAAGCGGCCCAGCTGATGCGGGCCTTCCTGGCCGAGCTGGGCCTGCCGTCGTTCCTGAAGACGAGCGGCGGCAAGGGCCTGCACGTGGTGGTGCCGCTCAAGCCGCAGCACGATTGGGATACCGTGAAGGGGTTTAGCAAGGCGATCGTCGAGCACATGGCCGCCACCTTGCCGGACCGCTTCGCGTACAAGAGCGGACCGAAGAACCGGGTCGGCAAGATCTTCATCGATTACCTGCGCAACGGCCGCGGCGCCACCACGGTCAGCGCCTGGTCGGCCCGTACCCGCGCCGGCCTGGGCATCTCCGTGCCGGTCGACTGGAGTGAGCTGGAACACCTGCGCGGCGGCGACCACTGGACGGTGGCGACGGTGCACGACCGGCTCGACGAAGGCAATACGCCGTGGGCGGATTATGCCAAGAGTGCGGTCAGCATTACCAAAGCCATGAAGCAGCTGGGCTACAGCGTCTAGGGTTGGGGTCTGTCCCTGCGGGACTGACCCCGAAGTTTCTCGGCGTGCTGGCAAACTTCAGGGTCAGTCCCTGCGGGACAGACCCTAGCCCCCCTCAAGCAGCGCGGCGCCGGGTCGACGTACTGGCCGGCTTGGCCGCTGTCTTCTTCGCCGCCGGCTTCGCGGCAGCCTTCTTCGCCACCGACTTCGACGCCTCCGCCTTGGCCGGGCTGGCCTTTGATTTCGCTGTGGCCGTGCTCTTGCCGGCGGCGCGGGTGGACGTGCCGCCGCGGGCATTCACGCTGGTGGTGCCGCGCGGCACGGGCCGCCGGGCCTTGGGTGGCGGCTCGTCGTCGTCCGATTCCTCGTCGGTATCGGCCTGGTCTTCTTCCTCGTCGTCGTCCGCCGCGGCCGCCTTGCCCTTGCCGGGCTTGGCGCCCAGCGACTGCTTCAGGAGCGCCACCAGGTCGATCACGTTGGTCGACGGCGCCGCCTCGTCGTCCTTGGACGGCAGCGTGATGGTCTTGGTCTGCCTGGCCTTGATCTTCTTCTCCACCAGGGCGAGCACGTCATCCTTGTACGTGTCGTGGTACTGCTCCGGCGCCCAGTCCTCGCTCATGCCTTCCACCAGCGACAGCGCCATTTCCAGTTCCTTTTCCTTGATGCCGGTGGCCTTGGTGCCCTTGTCGGGCAACTTCAGGTCTTCGGTATCGCGGATCTCGTCGGCGTAGCGCAAGGTGTTCATGATGATGCCGTCCTCGGCGGCGACCAGCGCGCACAGGTGCTGCTTGGTGCGGATGACCACCGTGGCGATGCCGATCTTGCCGGCCCGTCGCAAGGTCTCGCGCAGCAGCGCATAGACCTTGTCCCCGCCTCGGCCGGGGGCCAGGTAGTAGGGCGTCTCGTAGTAGGTCAACGGCACGTCCTCGGCATCGACGAAGGCGAGGATGTCGATGGTCTGCGTGGCCTTGACGTTGGCCTGGCGCAAGTCCTCGTCCGACAGCACCACGTATTCGCCGGCCTGGTATTCATAGCCCTTGATGATGTTGTCCCACGTGACTTCCTTTTCGGTCGTCTTGTTGTAGCGCTTGTAGCCGATGGGGGAGAAGTCGCGCTTGTCCAGCATCGTCAGGTCGAGGTCGTTGCTCTTGACGGCCGAATGCAGCTCGACCGGTATGTGCACCAAGCCGAAGCTGATGGCGCCTTTCCACAGCGCGCGTGCCATGATGGTCTCCTTGACAGGTCAACAGGGGGCGGCCGGGCCGCCCCGGGGTTCAGCCCACGCTGCCGGTGATCGGCAGGATGATGCCGGTAATGTAGCTGGCGCAGCTCGGCGCCGCCAGGAACACGTATGCGGGCGACAGCTCTTCCGGCTGGGCCGGGCGCTTCATGTCCGTGCTTTGGCCGAACTGGGCGATCTTCTCCGGCGTCTGGTCGGCCGGGTTCAGCGGGGTCCACACGGGCCCCGGCGCGACGGCATTGACGCGGATGCCTTTTTCCAGCACGTTCGACGCCAGCGACATCGTAAACGCATGGATCGCCCCTTTCGTCGACGAGTAGTCCAGCAGCTTCGACGACCCTTGCAGGCCCGTCACGGAACCCGTATTGATGATGGAGGCCCCCTTCTTCAGGTGCGGCAGCACGGCCTTGGCCATGTGGAAGTAGCCGTAGATATTGGTCTTCATCGTCAGGTCGAAGCGCTCTTCCGTCAGGTCCTCCAGCGAATCGGCGTGTTCCTGGAAAGCGGCATTGTTGACGAGGATGTCGACCTTGCCGAACGCCTGCAGCGTTTCCTCGACGGCGCGCTTGCAGAACTGCGCATCGCGCACGTCGCCGGGGAGCAGGATGCAGCGCCGGCCTTCCGCCTCGATGCAGCGCTTCGTTTCGACTGCATCTTCCTGCTCGTCGGCCAGGTACACCAGGGCCACGTCCGCCCCTTCGCGTGCATAGAGCACGGCGACGGCGCGGCCGATACCGGAGTCGCCGCCGGTGACGATCGCGCTCATGCCTTCCAGCTTGCCGCTGCCCTTGTAGCCGGGCGCCATGAATTGGGGCTTCAGTTCCATCTCAGCTTCGATGCCCGGCTTGGCCAGGTGCTGGCTGGGCAGGTCGCCATCCGGGAAGTCGTGCGTGCCCGTCTGCACGCCCTGCGGTTCCTGCTGCCCGCCACCCTGGCTGCCGCCCTGCTTCTGCGCGTCCTTGCGGTCCTGCTCCTGCTGGATCTCGCGCTGCAGGTTGCCAACGTTTTCGGTACTGTTCTGCGAATTCGTCATTGCTTGTGCTCCTGGTAAGGTGATGTCAGAAAGACGAGGAACCAGTATTGGCAATCGGCCGGCGCTTGACAGTGCGCTTTCGCACAGATGCGAGCTGCCCGTGACAGCAGAGATGCGAGGAAAAATATAGTGTATTTAGGTAAATAATATTGTTATTCTTGTACATTCTGGCACACTGTCGCTCCCAGTCACTCATCATTCACGGGAGCTTCAACGATGTCGCAATCCGGTCCCGGCCATACGGGCCTGTTCGTTCATCCGGATGCCACGCGGTACCAGCACTTTCGGGCCGCTTGCGGCGAAGCCTTCGCTCGCCTCGACGCGGCCAGCGGCGCTGGCGGCGCCATCGAGCGCATGGCGCGCGGCCACGTCGACCTGCTCGTCATCGACGTGGCGGGCTGCCTGCCGGGCGACCCGGTCCTGGTGACGGGGCTGTCCATGCTGCTGCGCACCCGCAACGGCGCGCCGGTGCTGGTGCTGTGCCCTTACGGCCACACGGCGTGGTTACCGGAGCTGATGGCACACGGCCCGCTGCAGTACCGCATCGGTCCCGTTCCGGATGCAGCGCTGCGCGGCGCCGTGGACGGCCTGCTGCGGCAGCCGGCCAACGGCCCCTTGAATGCCCAGCAGCAGCTGCTGGACAAGGAACGCGAGCTGCGCGAGCTGCTGACGATACAGCGCAGCGTGCAGCGTGCCATGGCCCACGCCGAGGACAGCGCGCGGCTGGCAGAGCAGCTGTGCGCCGCCCTGTGCAGCTTTCCCGGCGTACGCCACACGGCGCTGCTGCTGCAGCGCCCCGATGGCGAGCTGCGCTTGCTGGCCGAGGAAAGCCGCAATCACCTGGACCTGGGCGGGCTGCTGGGACGCGAGGACAACCTGCTGGCGTCGCCCCTGCGCGATGCGTTCCCGCCGCTGCTGGCGGCCAGCGCCGGCGAGCTGGTCCTGCTGGACGCCCCCGCGAAGATGGGCGATCCGGCACTCGCGCTGGCGCTGCACCGGCGCGACGTGCAGATGGTGCTGGCGCTGCCCCTGCGCGGGGAGCCGGGCGGGCCGCTGCTGGGCGCCATCAGCCTGATGTTCGACCGCTCGCTGCAGTTTACGCGCGAGCAGTTCGCCTGCTTCGCCAGCCTGGCGCAGTTCATCGGTTTCGCGCTGGCGATGAGCGAACTGAGAGGGCGCAACGACGCCCTGGCGGACCGCTTGACGCAGCTGGACACGCGCGACCCGCTGACGGGCGCCATCAACCGCCGCGCCGGCGAAGCGCTGCTGGACAGCGAAATCCGGCGCGCCCGCCGCTACGGCATTGCGCTGGCCGTCATCGCCTTCGACATCGACAACTTCCGCTCCGTGAACGACGTGTACGGCTATCCGATCGGCGACCAGGCACTGCGCGCGGTCGTGGCCACCCTCCAGGGCCGCCTGCGCGTTTCCGACACGCTGGCGCGCATGCGGGGCGAAGAGTTCCTCGTCATCGCCACGCACACGACGGCCGCCGACGCCCGCAAGCTGGCCGAGAAGCTGCGTGGCGCGATTGCCGGCACGCCCTTGCCGGGCTGCGAAACCGTCACGATCAGCCTGGGCGTCGCGCAGGTCGCGCCGGACGAAGGGGCGCTCACCGTCATCGAGCGCGTCGACACGGCGCTGCGGCGTGCCAAGCGGGCCGGCCGCAACCGCGTCGAGCTGGCCGACTGACGGCACCGCGATAACCGTTTCGACGGCGCCGATACCGCTTCCGGTATCGGCTTGGGAAGCGCATATAGTAATCAGAAAATAGAGCAGCAAACCCGTTGACGCGACGCTAAGATGGCTCGGCTTCACGCGGCGGCCCCGTGGCCGCTCCGACCCACCCATCGAAAGAGCGCATGAAGAACAACACACATCGGGATGCACTGATCGGGACCGTGGCGCTGGCACTGTCGGCGCATGCGGCGGCGGCCACGTATTACGTTGCACCCGGCGGCAACGACGGCGCGGCCGGCAGCAAGGCTGCGCCATGGAGGACATTGGCCAGGGCGCAGGAAGCCGCCGTGGCGGGCGACACGATCTACCTGCGCGGCGGTACCTACCGCTACACGGCGGGGATCAACGCGTGCGCCAGCACGACGGACGTGGTCAATGCCATCACCTTGAACAAGAGCGGCAGCGACGGCAAGCCGATCCGCTACTGGGCCTATCCGGGCGAGAAGCCCGTGTTCGATTTCGCGGCGATGAAGGACAACTGCCGCGTCAAGGCCTTCAACGTCACGGCCAGCTGGCTGCACCTGAAGGGACTGGAGATCAAGGGCGCGCCGCAACAGCCGGGCAACCTGCAGAACAACGAGTCGTGGGGCGTGTGGATCAAGGGCAGCCGCAACGTGTTCGAGGCGCTCGACACGCACCATCACATGGGGCCGGGCCTGTTCCTCGCGGACGGTAGCCACAACCTGATCCTGAACGTGGATTCGCACCACAACTACGACCCGTACAGCAGGTCGGGCGCCGGCCAGAACGCGGACGGCTTCGGCGCCCACGTCAAGGCCAACCAGCCGGGCAACGTGTTTCGCGCCTGCCGCGCCTGGGCCAACACGGACGACGGCTTCGACCTGATCAACGCCTATTCGGCCGTCACGATCGAGAACTCGTGGGCCTGGCTGCACGGCTACCTGCCGGGCACCACCACGTCGATCCCGGCCGGGAACGGCAACGGCTTCAAGATCGGCGGCTATTCCGGCACGTGGGTCGCCAACGCGCCCGTGCACGTGGTGCGCAACTCGGTCGCGCTGCGCAACAAGGTCAACGGCTTCTATGCCAACCACCACCCGGTGGCGAACCGGTTCATCAACAACACGGCGGCGGCCAACGGCATTGGCTTCAACTTCCTGGGTATCGCGCCGGACGGCAGCGCCACCAACCTGGGCGTGGCCCGCAACAACGTCGCGTACGGCGGCACGGCCGCCGCCAACACGGCCGGCGTCGACTCGTCGCACAACAGCTGGGAGCTGCGTACCGCGCCCGTCGCCGCCGACTTCCAGAGCGTGTCGACCAGCGGCTGGGATGCGCCGCGCCAGGCCGACGGCAGCCTGCCGCTGCTGCCGCACTTCCACCTGGCATCCGGCAGCGCGCTGGTCGATGCCGGCGTCGACGTGGGGCTGCCGTACACGGGCAGGGCGCCGGACCTGGGCGCGTACGAAGGGACCGTGCGCGTGGCGCTGGTGCAGGACGTCAGCGCCGCCGTGACCATCGTGCGCTCCGGCCTCGCGCTGGACCGTGCCACGCAGAAGCAGGCCGGCACCGTCACCGTCACCAACACCAGCGCCCATGCCATCGAAGGCACGCTGCTGCTGCGGCTGGACTACCTGAGCGACGGCGTAGCGCTGGACAACGCCGCTGGCAATGAAGGCGGCTCGCCCACGCTGGCGCTGCCGGTGACGGCGCTGGCGCCCGGCGCGACGGCGACCGTGACCACTACCTTCGTCAATCCGGAACGGACTGCCATCGGCTACGTGCCGACCCTGATCGCGGTGGCGGGAGATGAGCAATGACGCGCCTGCGCACCTTGCTAGTACTGCTGGTGCTGTGGTGCGGCGTGGCCGCCAGTGCCCTGGCCGGTCCGATCTACCGCGTCACCGTCGATACGGCAGCGCTGGCCGGGCAGGGTGGCTACCTCGACTTCCTGTTCCTGGGGTTGCAGGACGCGGCGCCGGCCACCGCCACGCTGTCGAACTTCACGGGTGCGCTGGAAGGCGGCGGCGTGACCGCTGGCGACGCCAGCGGGTCCGGCGCGGGCCGCGTCATCCTTGGCAACGGCAGTGGCTGGAACGAATTTGCCCAGCATGTCGGCTTCGGTGGCTTGTTCGGCTTCGATGTCACGTTCGAGGTCGGCGGCGCGGCCGGCGACAGCGGTACCAACCTGACGCTGGCGCTGCTGGACGATGCATTCCAATACGTGGGCGCGGCGGGCGACATCGTCACGTTCGCGCTGCTGCCGGGGCAGGCGGACGGCGTCACCACGGACGGCAACTTCGCCACGGTGCAGGCGGTGCCGGAGCCGGGCAGCGTGGCGCTGCTGGCGCTGGGGTTGCTTGGCATGGCGGTATTGCGCCGCAGGTCACGCTAGCCAACCCGCCGGCGACAGGCCCCGATTGCGGGCCTCCGACCCGCAATCGGGGGCCTGTCACCGTGGGTCTCCGGCTCTGCCACCGATGACCTCAGCCGTGGTAGGCTTCTGCCTTTGATCAAGCAACGGATTCGCAATGCTGCTCTGGCTGAGGCGCTACCGCCGTGCCGCGCTGCCGGGGGACATCGGCGCCGGCATCGTCGTGGCGATGATGATGATCCCGCAGGGGATGGCGTATGCGCTGGTGGCGGGCCTGCCGCCGGTGGCCGGCCTGTATGCCAGCATCCTGCCGCCCTTGGTCTACGCCCTGTTCGGCAGCAGCATGACGCAGTCGGTGGGCCCGATGGCGATCGTGTCGCTGATGACGGCGGCCGCCATCGGCCCGCTGGCACCGGCCGGTACGGCGCTGCATGGCGTGCTGGCCGCGCAGCTGGCGCTGGTGGCCGGCGCCGTGTTGCTGCTGTGCGGCCTGCTGCGCCTGGGTTTTCTCGCCAGCTTCTTCTCCCGTCCCGTCATGAGCGGCTTCACCGTCGGCTCTTCGCTCGTCATCGCGTGGGGCCAGGTCAAGCCGCTGCTGGGCGGCGCGCCGCCGCACCCGCACGTGCCCAGCGCGCTGCTGGGCCTCGGCTCGCTGGCGCTGCTGGTGCTGGCGCGCGCCCACCTGGCGCCGCTGCTGGCCCGCTGCGGCATGCCCAGGACGGCCGCCGACGTGGCGGCCAAGCTGGCGCCGATGGTCATCGTGCTGGCATCCATCGGCCTCGTCGCCGCACTGGACCTGCCCGCGCTGGGCGTGGCCGTCACGGGACCCGTGCCGGCCGGGCTGCCGGAACTGAACCTGGCCACATCGGCGGCGCACTGGCGCGCGTTGCTGCAGCCGGGCCTCCTGATCGGCTTCATCGTCTTCCTGATCAGCATGTCGGCGGCGCAGACGCTGGCGCAAAAGCGGGGCGAGAAGCTCGTCAGCAACCAGGAACTGGTGGGCCTGGGTGCGGCCAACGTCGCCAGCATGGTCTCGGGCGGCTTTCCCGTCACGGGGAGCCTGTCGCGCTCCGCCGTCAATTTCGCCGCCGGGGCCAATACGCCGCTGGCCAGCGTCATCTCCGCCGGGCTGCTGGCGGCCGCGCTGGTGCTGCCGACGGGCTGGCTGGCGCTGCTGCCGTTGCCGACACTGGCGGCGACGATCATCGTCGCCGTGCTCGGCATGCTGCAGCTCGATACCTTGCGCACCGCGTGGCGCTACGACCGCGGCGACGCGCTGGCGTGGCTCGTCACGTGCGGCGGCGTGCTGGCGCTGGGCGTGGAGGCCGGTGTCGTGGTTGGCGTCGTGCTGTCGATGGGCACCCTGATCTGGCGCGCCAGCCGGCCCCACATCGCCGTGCTGGGCCGCATTCCCGGCACGGAGCACTTCCGCAACGTCGACCGCTACGCCGCCACCACCTGCGCCACGGTGCTGATCCTGCGGGTGGACGCCAACCTGTTTTTCGGTAACGTCGACGCCATCAACGAACGGATCGAGGACGAACTGCGCGCCCACCCGGCCGCGCGCCATCTCGTGCTGGCGATGCTGGCCGTCAGCTCGATCGACACCACCGCGCTGTTCGCGCTGCAGGAGCTGAACGACAGCCTGCGCGCGCGCGGCATCGGCCTGCACCTGGCCGAAGTGAAGGGCCCCGTGATGGACCGGCTGCGCGCCAGCAGCCTGCCGGAGCGCCTGAACGGGCGCATCTTCCTGTCCACGGCCATCGCCAGCGATTTCCTCAACCAGAACCAGGAACCAGAATGAAACGACTCAGTGCGGCCTTCCTGGCCGCCAGCCTGTGCGCCGCCCAGGCCCACGCAGCGCCCAAGTCCAACCCGACCGACGACCAGTTCCGCGCCGTCCATACGCAGGAATGGCAGTGGCGCCTGTCGCAGCGGCTGGAAGATGCCGAGGACGACACCAGCGGCATCCGCGCCACGCTGCCGAAGATCGATCCGGCCACGCAGCTGGTGCGCCAGCGCTACTGGGAGACGACACTGCGCCGCCTGGACGGCATCGACGAGAAGAAGCTGTCGCCCCATGAACGGATCAACTACGCCGTCTACCGCGCGCAGATCGCTGCGTTGCTGGAGAACCAGCGCTTCCGCGAATACGAGAAGCCGCTCAACGCCGACTCGTCGTTCTGGTCGAACCTGACGTACGAGGCGCGCAAGCCGTTCCGCACGGCGGCCGAGTACCGCGCCTACGTGGCGCAGCTGAACGACGTACCGCGCTACTTCGACGACGAGATGGCGAACATGCGCGCCGGCCTGGCGCGCGGCTTCACGCCGCCCAAGGTCACGCTGCAGGGGCGCGACCAGTCGCTCGTCGCCATCGTCGAGGCCAAGCCCGAGGACACCCCGTTCTACCAGCCGTTCAAGGCGATGGCCGCGACGATCCCGGCGGCCGAGCAGGCCGGCCTGCGCGAAGCGGCACTGGCCGCGATCCGCACGCAGGTGATCCCGGCGCACGGGCGCCTGCTGAAATTCATGCGCGAGGAATACGTGCCGCGCGCCACCGACAACCTGGCGGCCGAGCGCCTGCCGGACGGCAAGGCCTACTATCAATCGAAGATCGTCGAATACACGACGACGAACCTGACGGCGGACGCGATCCACCAGGTCGGCCTGGCCGAGATGGCGAAGATCCGCGCCGAGATGGCGCAGGTGATGAAGGAAGTGAAGTTCGACGGCGACCTGGCCGCGTTCCTGCACTTCCTGCGCACCGACCCCCGCTTCTATGCCAAGACGCCGGAGGAATTGCTGATGCGCGCCGCGTGGATCGCGAAAAAGTTCGATGCCAAGGCGGAGCAGTATTTCGGCCGCCTGCCGCGCAGCCGCTTTGCCGTCAATCCCGTGCCGCCGGAACAGGCGCCGTACTACACGTCCGGCCGCGGCGGCCCCGGCGTCTACCTCGTCAACACGTACAACCTGCCGGCCCGCGCGCTGTACAGCCTGCCCGCGCTGACCCTGCACGAATCGGCCCCCGGCCACGCGTTCCAGATGCCGCTGGCGCTGGAGCAGCAGGGCCGTCCCGCGTTCCGCAACGCCTATATCTCCGCCTATGGCGAAGGCTGGGCGCTCTATTCGGAGCGCCTGGGGACCGAGATGGGCATCTACGAGACGCCATACGAAGTGTTCGGCATGCTCAGTTACCAGGCCTGGCGGGCGTCCCGCCTCGTCGTCGACACCGGCATCCACGCCAAGGGCTGGACGCGTGAACAGGCGCAGCGCTACCTGATGGAGAACACGGCGCTGTCGGCGCACGAGGTGGAGACGGAAGTGGACCGCTACATTTCGTGGCCGGGCCAGGCGCTGTCGTACTACCTGGGCGAGATGGCGATCATGGATGCGCGCCGCCGCGCAGAGGCCGCGCTGGGCACGAAGTTCGACATCCGTGCGTTCCACGATACGGTGCTGGAACTGGGTTCCGTGCCGCTGCCGGTGCTGGCGGCGCGCATCGACCGGTTCATCGCGGATGGCGGGAAGGGGCCTTACTGATTTACGGCAACATGCATGCGGGCAACTCCGCCTAAGCTGGGGTGACCCTCACCCCAACAGGAGCCCCGCATGCACCCCCTCTCGTACCTGGTAGCCAGCGCCGCGTTGGCGCTGGCCGGCATCGCCGCCGCGCAGGACACCACCTATGCCTTCCGGGACCAGCCCCGCACCGGCAGCCACCTGCGCCGCAACGTCGCCTTCGCGCCGATTCCGTTCGACAAGCGCTATGCCGACCTGTCGGATGCGCAGAAAGGCATCGTGCGGGCAGCCTATGAGCGCATGGCGGCGGACGACGAGCCGCCGTTTCCCGTCAATGGCCTGGCCCCGATCTTCCGGGCGCTGGCCCGGCTGGAAAAGGGCGCTGTCCATCCCGGCCCCATCAAGGCCAGCGTGACGGTCGACCCGGCCGGGATGCCGCTCGCCGTGCGCATCCTTACTGCGCCGGGCGACGACCTGGGCGACTTCGTCGGCCGGCTGTTGCTGCTGCAGCGCTACAAGCCCGCCCTGTGCGCTGGCCGGCCATGCGGCCAGGAATTCCTGCTCGCGGCGACCCTGACGGACGAATAGAAACGCCGAGGCATGTGCGTACCGCTTGCTGTACGTTGTGATAATGTACTGTTTTTCCGGAGCAAAACATGCCTCTCTATCAGATCTGGTACAACGACCTCGACCAGCCACTGGTCATCAACCCGCCTTACCGCCTGCGCGACATCGAAATCGTCGGCGAAGTGCTGCGCCACGAACGCCGCGACAACCGCCAGAGCGCCGACCCGAGCGGCCTGACGGCGCGCGAACTGATGCGCGTGAACGGCTTGCGCGACGTGCGCTACACGATGGACGAGAGCGAGCCGGTCAGGCTGAGTTGAAGTCTCCTCATCGATAAATTTGTCTTACGCTGTCGGCCCACTAACGCGTCCGAAACGGCCGCGTTGTGTTTACCTGCATGTGTACGCAGCTTATTAGCTGGTGCCATTCACATGCCGTGGCAACGGCCGATAGCTGGGCTTATCGCAGCAATCCGCTATTCCAGACGTCACGTTCGACCGAATGTCGCGTCTGTATGCGTTGCGCCAGCAAAAGGTCATCCCCTATAGAAACATGAACGTCACGGCAGGACGAGTGAACTGTTGCCTACCGAATTTGTTCAAGACTGCTAGAGGACGCATTCCTGCTCAGCGTTTGCCACGGTGGTCGAATAGAGTAACGATTCGCCAAGGGCTGGTGCAGCCACTTTACTTCAAGGTGTGGGTGTTGCGGGCAACGCAATGCGAGGTTGCAGCCAGCGCGGGGACAGTCTCGCCGAGGTCTCTTCGTCTTCTGTCAGACGTGCCGCAGCGGAACAGAATTTCTCAGTGGAGTTATGAATTGCCAGTGGGACCGACTCTGTGTCCATTTCCTACGTGCGACGCAGATCGTTGACGCATCGACGCAACTTGCTTCGAATCGTTCGCCTCTAAAACCGCTCGGCGCATCATGTAGAGCGTTTGCCCCAGAAGTATCTTTGCTCATGTCCCCAAGCTAGCCCGGTTCTGCTCAAATTGAAATCATGAAGGATCCAAAGTCATATTCGCCTCATTGGAGTCAACTCAAGCGTAATATTAGTGCGTCCTTTTTCCTTGTTTCATTTATTGTGTTGATTTATCATGGAATCGCCGATAAGAAGCCGCCTTCTAATACGCCCGCCTATCTTATTGCGCACGGGATTTATGTCGGACAGGTTAACGAGATAAAAATTCAGGACTCTTTGCTGAGATTTCCAGTCACCTATTTACCTAATCCTCACACCACAGGAAAAATTACTCGTGGCCAGGCGGATTATGTTTCTATAAATATAGATCTTGGGCCGCCATTTGATCACCACGACGTAAAGCCACAACCATTTGACTCGCCAGTTAGCGTAGTGATACATGCGTATGGTATCGAGAATGTCCAGCGCGAGTGGAGTGATATTAATGAGCCGTCATGGCGAGTTGAAGAACTGACCGCCATCGGATTACGCCAATATACAAGCCCGCAAAATGACGGTGGATGGGGGTATCGCTTATACGTGCCGATCGATCCCAAGGCAACAACACCAAAAGGTGGTCCAATTGTCTTCACGTGTGCTGGTTCAGCTCGCGGTGAGCCAAATCGTTGCCGGCTGCGATATCAACATCCACAGGGAGTGCTCGTAGAATACTATCTTAGCGGTACGTTATTATCGAACTGGCAGCAAGTGCACTCTCGTGTACTGGAAGTAGTAAATTCTTTTTTTGTGGATTGATAAAGGATGCGTTCCACATCGAATTTGTGTCGTTTGCTAATGGGGAAGCTTGGTTTCATCGGGTATTTCAGCCCTACCTTTGTACGGAACAGCGGGCAATGATGAGCCATACGTAGATAAGTTACCTCCGGCCTGCGCAACGTGCGCCACACGATCAACCAGAGCGAACCGGTTGGGCTGACGTAACACCGCACCACGGCCGCCCGCCTGGCTGCACCGCGATGGTGCATCGGCGGGCCGCAGTGCCGTGAATGCCCGTCCGCACCTGGCACGCAACTTGCATAGCTGAGCAGGTCATTCCCGGATCCGCGCTCATGCCCGACTGTCTTGCCAGCACTATCGATGTCCCCCCGCACGCCAGCCCTGGCGCGTGGCAGGCCAGCCTCAGGCTGGGCTTTCGCCGCGACGGCGCCGTCACGCGCCTGGCCCGGCGCGAACACCTGGGCCCCCTGCGCGTACAAAAAGCCCTGTATCCCGAAGACCCGGCGATCTGCCACGCGATCGTCGTCCATCCGCCCGGCGGTGTCGTGGGCGGCGACCGCCTGGCCATCGACGTCGCTGCCGGCGCTGGCGCCCAGGTCTTCCTGACCACGCCCGGCGCGGCCAAGTGGTATCGTGCCAATGGCCAGGTGTCCGGCCAGCGCGTGACGCTGCAAGCCGAGGCCGGTGCCACGCTCGAATGGCTGCCGCAGGAAACCATCCTTTATGACGACGCCCACGTCGCACTTGACCACCACGTGACCTTGGCGGCCGATGCCGCCTACCTGGGTTGCGAGATCCTCTGCCTGGGCCGGCGCGCATTCGGCGAGACGTTTGACCGGGGCCGCATTGCGCAGCGCACGTCGATCCGGCGCGGCGGCCGGCTGTTGTGGTGGGAGCAGGGCGTGCTGACGCCGGCCCTGCAGCACAGCCCCCTCGGCCTGGCCGGCCGCAGCGTATGCGCCACGCTGGTGGCCTGCGGCGCGCCGCTGCCCGGCGACGTGCTGCACGCCGTCCGTGCGCTGGCCGACGGGGCCCACTTCGGCGCCACGCAGATGAAGCAGGTGTTTGTCGTGCGCTGGCTGGGCGACGACAGCGAGACAGCCCGCGAAATCATGCTGGCAGCGTGGCGCCTGCTGCGGCCCGCCTTGCTGGGCCGGGCCGGATTCGAACCGCGCAGCTGGCGCACCTGAAGGAACTCCCATGGACCTGACACCCCGCGAAAAAGACAAGCTGCTCATTTTTACCGCCGGCCTGGTGGCCGAACGCCGCCTGGCGCGCGGCCTGAAGCTGAACCACCCCGAGGCGATCGCACTGATCAGCGCCGCGCTGCTGGAAGGCGCGCGCGACGGGCGCAGCGTGGCCGAGCTGATGTCGTACGGGACGACGATCCTGACGCGCGAGCAGGTCATGGAAGGCGTACCGGAGATGATCCCGGACATCCAGGTCGAAGCCACTTTCCCGGACGGCAGCAAGCTCGTGACCGTCCACAACCCCATCGTGTGAGCGCATCATGATCCCCGGCGAATATCAATTGGAGCAGGGCGACGTCCCGCTGAACGAGGGCCGCGAGACAGTCACTGTGGTGGTGGCCAACAAGGGCGACCGGCCGGTCCAGGTGGGCTCGCATTTCCACTTTTTCGAAGTCAACAACGCGCTGTCCTTTGAGCGCTGGAAGGCCTACGGGCGGCGCCTGAACATCGCCGCCGGCACGGCCGTGCGCTTCGAACCGGGCCAGCAGCGCACCGTCGAACTGGTCGTGCTGGAAGGCGACCGCGAGGTGTACGGCTTTTCCGGCAAGGTGATGGGCAAGCTGCGATCCGACGGCGGGCAGGGCTGATGGCGACGATCCCGCGCCGCGCTTATGCCGAGATGTACGGTCCCACCACGGGCGACCGTATCCGCCTGGCCGATACGGAGCTGTTCATCGAGATCGAGCACGACCACGCCACTTACGGCGAGGAGGTCAAGTTCGGCGGCGGCAAGGTCATTCGCGACGGCATGGGGCAGTCGCAGCGCGGCCATGCCCACGTCATGGACACGGTCATCACGAACGCCGTCATCGTCGACCATTGGGGCATCGTCAAGGCCGACATCGGCATCAAGGATGGGCTGGTCGCCGCCATCGGCAAGGCCGGCAATCCGGACATCCAGCCGAACGTCACGATGGCCATCGGCGGCGCCACCGAGATCATTGCCGGCGAAGGCCTGATCGTCACGGCGGGGGGCGTGGACAGCCATATCCACTTCATCTGCCCGCAGCAGATCGAGGAGGCGTTGATGAGCGGCGTGACGACGATGATCGGCGGCGGCACCGGCCCGGCCACCGGCACGGCGGCGACCACCTGCACGCCCGGGCCGTGGCACCTGCACGCGATGCTGCAGGCGGCCGACGCGTTCCCGATGAACCTGGGCTTTCTCGGCAAGGGCAACGTCAGCCTGCCGCTGCCGCTGGAGGAGCAGATCCGCGCCGGCGCCATCGGCCTGAAACTGCACGAGGACTGGGGCAGCACGCCGGCCGCCATCGACAACTGCCTGGCGGTCGCCGACCGGTTCGACATCCAGGTGGCGCTGCACAGCGACACGCTGAACGAAGGCGGCTTCCTGCAGGACACGCTGGCCGCGTTCAAGGACCGCACCATCCACACCTTCCATACCGAAGGCGCCGGTGGCGGCCATGCGCCGGACATCATCGCGGCCGTCGGGCAGGCCAACGTGCTGCCGTCGTCGACCAATCCAACCCGGCCCTACACCGTCAACACGCTGGACGAGCACCTGGACATGCTGATGGTGTGCCACCACCTGGACCCGGCGATCGCCGAGGACGTGGCGTTCGCGGAGTCGCGCATCCGCCGCGAGACCATCGCCGCCGAGGACATCCTGCACGACATCGGTGCCATCTCGATGATGTCGTCCGACTCGCAGGCCATGGGCCGCGTCGGCGAAGTCATCCTGCGCACCTGGCAGACGGCGCACAAGATGAAGGTGCAGCGCGGTCCGCTCGAGGGCGACAGCGCCCGCAACGACAACACCCGCGTCAAGCGCTACATCGCCAAGTACACGATCAATCCCGCCATCACGCATGGCGTCGCGCACGTCGTGGGTTCGCTGGAAGTGGGCAAGATCGCCGACATCGTGCTGTGGAAGCCCGCGTTCTTCGGCGTCAAGCCGTCGCTGATCCTGAAGGGCGGCATGATCGCGGCGGCGCAGATGGGCGACCCGAACGCGTCGATCCCGACGCCGCAGCCGGTGCATTACCGGCCCATGTTCGGCGCCTTCGGCGGCGGCCTGAAAAAATCGTTCACGTTCGTCTCGCAGGCCGCGTTCGATGCGGATATCGGCGCGGCGCTGAAGCTGACGAAGACCCTGATTCCCGTGCGCGGCATGCGCCACCTGCGCAAGCACCACATGATCCACAACGGCGCCACGCCCGTCATGGAAGTGGACCCGGAAACCTACGAGGTTCGCGCGGACGGGCGCCTGCTGACGTGCGAACCCGCCGCCGTGCTGCCGCTGGCGCAGCGCTATTTCCTGTTCTAGAGCGAGAGACGATGCTGACACTGCACACGAAAATATCGGACACGAACGTCACCGACCCGCGCGCGCCCGTCGACGGGCGCCTGGTGCTGCCGTACGAGCTGCGCGAGAAGTGCCGCCTGCGCGCGCGGCTCGACTCGGGCGAGGAAGTCGCCATCTTCACCGTGCGCGGCACCGTGCTGCGCGGCGGCGACCTGCTGAAGGGCGACGACGGCCGCGTCGTGAGGGTGGAGGCGGCGCCGGAATCGACCTACAAGATCACCTGCGCCGATGCGCACGCGCTGCTGCGCTGTGCCTTCCACCTGGGGAACCGCCACACGCAGGCACAGGTGGGCGACGGCTTCCTGCGCATCCGCGCCGACGTCGTGCTGCGCGAGATGCTGGCGGGATTGGGGGCCACGGTCATCGAACAACTGGCGCCGTTCGAGCCGGAGTCCGGCGCCTACGGCGGCGGCCATCACCACCACGACCATGGCCATGGTCCGCTGGCGCCGGTGCCGCTGCGCCAGCGCATCCACCGGCCGGGCGATCCGGCATGATCGCGGCGGCGCAACTGCTGCACCTGTTGCAGCTGGCCAGTCCGTCGCTGCCGATCGGTGCCTACAGCTATTCGCAGGGGCTGGAGGCGGCGCTGGAGCAGGGCCTGGTGAAGGACGCGGACAGCGCCCGGCACTGGATCGTGCGCCAATTGCACGAAGTGGTGACGCGCTGGGAAGCGCCGCTGTGCTGGCGCCTGATGGCGGCATTCACGCAGCGCGATGCACAGCTGGTCGCGGAGCTGTCGGAGCAATTCCTGGCATCGCGCGACACGTCCGAGCTGCGCGCCGAGACGGTGCAGATGGGCTTTTCGCTGGCGCGCCTGATCGCCGAACTGGGCATCGCCGACGAAGGCGCGCTGGCGATGCTGCACGCGCATGCCGAGGTGCCGCTGCCGGCGGCGTATGCCTGTGCCGTCGCGGCGCTGGGCATTCCGCACGAGGAAGCGTTGCTGGCGCTGCTGTTCGCGTGGGCGGAAAACCAGGTGCTGGTGTGCGTCAAGTCGGTGCCGCTGGGCCAGGTGGCGGGGCAGAAGCTGCTGCTGGCGCTGCGCCCGGAACTGGAGGCGGCCGCGCTGTGCGCGCAGTCGCTGGGCGAATACGACCTGTCAAACTGGGCCCCAGGCCTGGCGCTCCTGTCGATGCGCCATGAAGTGCAATACAGCCGACTCTATCGATCCTGAGGAATCCACTATGCAGATCACATCGAACCCGCTGCGCGTCGGCATCGGCGGCCCGGTCGGCTCCGGCAAGACGGCGCTGTGCGAAATGCTGTGCAAGGGCATGCGCGAGCGCTACGACATGGCCGTCATCACCAACGACATCTACACCCGCGAGGACATGGAGATCCTGCTGCGCGCGGATGCGCTGCCGGCCGCGCGGCTGATGGGCGTGGAAACGGGCGGCTGTCCCCACACGGCGATCCGCGAGGACGCGTCGATCAACCTGGAAGCCATCGCCCGCATGCAGGCCGACTTCCCCGACCTGGACCTGATCCTCGTCGAATCGGGCGGCGACAACCTGGCGGCGACCTTCAGCCCCGAGCTGTCCGACCTGACCCTGTACGTGATCGACGTGGCCGGCGGCGAGAAGATCCCGCGCAAGGGCGGGCCCGGCATCACGCGCTCGGATCTCCTCATCATCAACAAGACCGACCTGGCGCCGCACGTGGGCGCGGACCTGGACGTGATGGCGCGCGACGCCCGCCAGCAACGGGGCGAGCGGCCGTTCGTCTTCACCAACCTGCGCAGCGGCGAGGGCGTCGAGCAGGTCATCGCGTTCATCCGCGAGCAGGGCCTGCTGGAGACGCGGCCATGAGCGCGCGCCGGCTGTTGCTCCTGGGCCTGTGCCTGCCGTTGCCGGCGCTGGCCCATCCCGGTCACGTGGATGGCGCCGGTTTCGTCGCGGGGCTGCTGCACCCGCTGACCGGCATCGATCACCTGCTGGCGCTGCTGGCCATCGGCATCTGGAGCGCGCGCCAGCCGGCGCGGCTGCTGCCGGCGGTTGTCGTCGCGCTGGCTGTCGGCGCCGGCGTCGGCGTGGCCGGCCTGCGCCTGCCGGCGCTGGAGGGCGGAATCGCGTTGTCGGTACTGGTGGCCGGCGCGCTGGTCGCCGCGGCGGTGCGGCTGCCGGCCCTGGCGGCATGCGCCATCATGGCCGGCTTCGCGCTATGGCATGGCAATGCCCACGGCCTGGAACTGTCGCGGGCGAGCGCCATCGCCGGCTTCCTGCTGGCCAGCGCGGCATTGCTGATGGCGGGACGGTGGCTGGGTGCATGGCCGCGGGCACGCGTGCTGGGCGGCGCCGTGGCAGCGGCAGGGTTCGTCCTGCTGGCCGCTTAGCCTGAATCAGTCGCGCGGTCTCAGTTGCGTGTCTTTTCGCGCCGCTCGGCCAGCACGATGGGCGCGGCGTTCTGCGGATGCTTGCCCTGCCGTCCCGCGTACGCCGCGGCGATGGCGGCCATGTCGCGCTCCTGGTCGCCCGTCAGCCACAGGTGATCCGTCATGTGCAGCGTCTTGTTGGGGTAATCCAGCGCGACGAGGCACAGCGGCACCTTGGCCTCGATGGCCAGGTGGTAGAAGCCGCTCTTCCAGTTGGGCCGATAGCTGCGCGTCCCCTCGGGCGTGATGGCGACCCAATACCACGGCGCCGCATTCATGCGCTCGGCCTGGGCCCGGATCATGCCGTTCGGCGCGCTGCGGTCGACGGGCTGGCCGCCCAGCTTCAGCAGCCACTTGCCCAGCAACGGAAGACGGAACAGCGAGTCCTTGGCCAGCCAGCGGAAGGGCAGGTCGACGGCCCACTTGGCGAACAGGCCGATGAAGAAGTCCCAGTTCGACGTGTGCTGGTAGGTGACCAGGATACCGCGCGGCCCCGGCAATGGCCGGTACATGAATTTCCAGCCGAAGAGGTGGAGGACGCGCAAGGCCATGCGCTGCTTGATCGTTGGCAGTGCGGCGACCGCCAGCCGGTAATTGGTCATACGGGTTTCCTGTGGGTGGCGCGGCTGCCGTCCGGTCGTTCCACCTTGTGAAAACCGCGGACGAAATTCTATCCGGCCTGGAAGGGCTGAGCAAGCATTGTTGCTCGTCGAAAACCGCATGGGCGCGCCGTTTGCGGCATCGTGGCAACGCCACAGCCACCTGCGCGGCGTCACAAAGTTGTTTTCCGGGCAAGCCGCGAGCGTCGTCGCATCGCGGCTCTGCCGAAGGGAGTGCCGGGCGAACCCCTGGCGGTGGCAAGCACGGACGGACCGTTTTACGTTAAGGTAGCGATCCGCACATCCAATATGAAAGGAACAACACGATGTCCAGAAAAATTCGCCTGGCGCCCGCCGCGCTGTTGACCGCCCTGGCTGTCGCCAGCGGTATCGCTTCCGCGGCCGCGCCGATGGTCAAGACGCAGGCGCCCGGCTTCTATCGCACGATGGTGGGCGACATCGAAGTGACCGTCATCAGCGACGGCACCGTCGACCTGCCGATGGACAAGCTGTTGCATGCGCCGAAACCGAAGATCGACCAGGCGCTCGGGCGTCATTTCCTGCGGGCGCCCGTGGAGACGTCCGTCAACGCCTTCCTCGTCAATACAGGCAGCAAGCTGGTGCTGGTGGACGCCGGTGCCGGCAACCTGTTCGGCCCGACCCTGGGCAAGCTCGTCACCAGCATCAAGGCGGCCGGCTACCAGCCCGAGCAGATCGACGAGATCTACATCACGCACATGCACCCCGACCACGTCGGCGGCCTGAACGCGGGCGACAAGCCGGCGTTCCCGAATGCCGTCGTACGGGCCGACCAGCACGATGCGGACTTCTGGCTGAGCAAGGAACAGATGGATGCCGCGCCGGCGGACAAGAAAGGGTACTTCCAGGGCGCGCAGGGCGCGCTGGGGCCGTATGCGGGTGCCAACCGGCTGCAGCCCTTCAACGGCAATACGGAACTGGTACCGGGCGTGCGCGCCACGTCCAGCTACGGCCACACGCCCGGCCACACGACTTACGTGGTGGAAAGCCGCGGCCAGAAACTGGTGCTGATCGGCGACCTGATGCACGCACGATTCATCCAGTTCGACGACCCGTCGGTGACGATCGGCTTCGACAGCGACAGCAAGGCCGCGCTGGCCGCGCGCAAGGCGGCGTTCGCGGCCGCGGCGAAGGAGGGGGCGCTGATCGGTGCGGCCCACCTGCCGTTCCCGGGGCTGGGGCACCTGCGCAGCAGCGGCAAGGGTTACGAGTTCGTTCCCGTCAATTACACCGTGCCACGCTGAGCGCCGGAAGACACGGCGCCAGCATGGGTCTGTCCCTGGACAGGGACAGACCCCAAGCACCCATCAAGCCAGGGCAGGATAGTCCGTATAGCCCTCGGCCGAAGGACCGTAGAACAGCTCCGGCCGCTGCGGATTGAGCGGCGCGCCTTGCTGCAGGCGCTCCGGCAGGTCCGGATTGGCGATGAAGTCCTTGCCGAAGGCGATGGCGTCGGCTGTACCGTCGTTCAGGGCGCGCTGCGCGCTTTCCAGGCTGAACTGCTCGTTGGCGATATAGATGCCGCCGAATTCCCGCTTCAGCAGCGGGCCCAGGCTGTCCTCACCGACCGCCTCACGCGCGCAGATGAAGGCGATCTTGCGCTTGCCCAGTTCGCGTGCGACGTAGGTGAACGTGCCTTCCGGGTCGGAGTCGCCCATGTCGTGCGCGTCGCGGCGCGGCGCCAGGTGCATGCCGACGCGGTCCGCGCCCCACACGTCGATGGCGGCGTCCGTCACTTCCAGCATCAGGCGGGCACGGTTCTCGATCGGGCCGCCGTACTGGTCGGTACGCTGGTTGGTGCTGTCCTGCAGGAACTGGTCGAGCAGGTAGCCATTGGCGCCGTGGATTTCCACGCCGTCAAAGCCCGCTTTCTTGGCGTTCTCCGCACCCAGGCGATAGGCGGCGACGACCTCGGCCACTTCCTCGGTCGTCAGTGCGCGCGGCACCGGATACGGGCGGATCGGACGCAGCAGGCTGACATGGCCCTTGGCCGGAATCGCGCTGGGCGCCACCGGCGCCTCGCCATCCAGCAGGCTCGGATCGGAAATACGGCCCACGTGCCACAGTTGCATGAAGATCTTGCCGCCCTTGGCGTGGACGGCCTCGGTAACCAATTTCCAGCCAGCCACCTGCTCGTCGGACCAGATGCCCGGCGTGTTCTCGTAGCCCACGCCCTGCGGCGTCACGGAAGTGGCCTCGGACAGGATCAGGCCGGCGCTGGCGCGCTGGGCGTAGTACTCGGCCATCAGCGCGTTGGGCACGCGGCCGGGATTGGCGCGGGCACGCGTCAGCGGTGCCATGATGACGCGGTTCTTCAGGGTCAGGTCGCCGATGGTGATGGGGTCGAACAATGTCGTCATTTCTGTTCCTGTATCAATGGGCCGTGCCGGCCGCGTGCTGCGCGGGACCGTTACAGGCCGAGGTTTAGTCGGTCGAGGAAACCCTGGATGACCTCTTCGTTGCGCTTGAACATATTCCACTGCCCCAGCCGCGTGACCGTCACCAGTCCGGCCTTCTGCAGGATCGCCAGGTGGCCGGACACGGTCGATTGCGACAGGCCGCATTTGTGGTCGATCACGCCTGCGCACACGCCCAGCGACACGGGATGCAGCTGCTGGGCGAAATGGACTTCCGGTTCCTTCAGCCATGCCAGGATCTGGCGCCGCACGGGATTGGCCAGCGCCTTGTGGATCGCGTCGATGTCGAGTTCAGTCATAATTCGGGTTTCTCCGATGCGGATATCGGCTTTCGTCGATTCGCATATTGGTATTCTACGATATAAATCCCGGCCTTGCTGACGGCGCCCGATTGCCGGCCGGGCAGGGCAGCCGCGGCCCGAGGGGTGGAATGATATACTGTCGGGTCACCCGCGGGGACGGCTCCGCCGGCGCAGCGCGCCGCATGGGTTAACGGCAGGGACGGCCTTGCCAGTCGTTTGGAGTGGCATATGTCCTGGGTGTTCCTGTTTATCGCCGGCCTGCTGGAAGTGGGCTGGGCTGTCGGCCTGAAATATACGGCCGGTTTCACGAAGCTGCTGCCGAGCGCCCTGACCTTGGCCGCGATGACGGGCAGCATCGGCCTGCTGGGCCTGGCGTTGCGCGGCCTGCCGCTGGGCACGGCTTATGCCGTCTGGACTGGCATCGGCACCGTTGGTACCGCCGCGTTCGGCATGCTGGTGCTGGGCGAGCCGGCCGGGGCCGCGCGAATCCTGTGCATCGGCCTGATCGTGGCCGGTATCCTGGGCCTGAAACTGCTGTCGCCGCACTAAGCCTGCCGGACGCCACATGCAACGTCTCGACATCATCGATTCCCACACGGGCGGCGAGCCGACCCGCCTGATCGTCGCGGGCGGGCCGGATCTCGGCACTGGCCCCTTGGCGGAACGGTTGGCGCGCATGCGCACCGGACACGACCGCTATCGCACGGCAACAGTGTGCGAACCGCGCGGGTCGGACGTGCTGGTGGGCGCGCTGCTGTGCGCACCGCACGCGCCGGACTGCGTTGCCGGCGTCCTCTTCTTCAACAACGTCGGCTACCTGGGCATGTGCGGGCACGGCACCATCGGCCTCGTCGCCTCGCTGGCGCACCTGGGCCGCATAGGTCCGGGCCGGCATCGCATCGATACGCCGGTCGGCGTCGTCACGGCCGAGCTGCACGAGGACGGCAGCGTCACCGTCGACAATGTGCCCGCGCACCGCACGCGCCAGGCGGTACAGGTGGCGGTGCCAGGCTACGGCAGCGTCACGGGCGACGTCGCGTGGGGCGGCAACTGGTTCTTCCTGGTCGGCGCGCATCCGTTTGCCGTGGTGCCGGCCGAGATCGAAGCGTTGACGGCCTACTGCGTGGCGGTGGGCGACGCGCTGGCGGCGGCCGGCATCGCGGGCGACGACGGCGCGCCGATCGACCATATCGAAGTATTCGGGGCGCCGACCGACCCGGCCGTGGCGGACAGCCGCAGCTTCGTGCTGTGTCCCGGCAAGGCCTACGACCGCTCGCCATGTGGCACCGGCACCAGCGCCAAGCTGGCCTGTTTGGCGGCGGACGGCAAGCTGGCACCGGGGCGGACATGGCGCCAGCAAAGCATCATCGGCAGCGTGTTCGAAGCCTGCTACCGGGTGGAGGAGGGCAATGTACTGCCGTCGATCCGCGGCCGGGCCTGGATCAATGCCGAGGCGGCGTTGCTGGTCGATGACACCGATCCGTTCGGGTGGGGCATACCGCGCTGACGGATGGTCGGGCGCCCAGTCAACAAGGTATGATCCGGCTCATCTCGGCTGCCTGCCCGAGCTTTCGTCCGTCAACCTTCACGAGTGAGGATGCCACCATGACCAAGTTCCTGATTTCGTTCCCCGCCAGTGCGATGGATGTTCCTGCCGAGGAGATGCCTGCCGTGTCCGAGGCCTCGCATGCCGTGATCCGGGAGGCGAAGGCCGCCGGGGTCTATGTGTTTGGCGGCGGCATCAACAGCGATGTCGCGCCGGTGATGGTGGCGCCGGATGGGCGCTGCAAGGCGGAGACGTACCCGCAGACCAGGCAATTCGATGGCGGCTTCTGTGTACTGGAACTTCCGTCCAGGGCCGAAGCCGTCCACTGGGCAGCGAAGATAGCCGCGTCCTGCCGCTGTGCCCAGGAGCTGCGCGAGTTCTTCTACGACCCCGAATGCTGACCGCAGCGGGCAGGACGTCCCGCTGCGTTCCAAGCCCCCCGGTTAAAAGGCCGGATTGACCCGCGCCAGGTAATACCACTCGGCATTCGCCCGCGCGGCGGTGTCGGGAAACAGGATGACCGCGTCGAACGGCGCCAGCACGGGCGTGCCGTCGGCGCGGCGGCCGATCTCGTCTCCCGCCGCCACCCGGTCGAAGCTGGACCACGGGCGGCTGAACGCATCGTCGTCATGCAGCTTGTCGAACACTTCGATCATCGACAACGCCTCGATGGCATCGGCCGGCACCGGCTGCGGCGCCGGTTCCGCCACCAGCCGCAAGTGCGCCAGCGTATTGCGGATGGCCCGGTAGGCGACCTGCGGTGCCTGCGGATCGGCGTGCTGGCCGCATTCAAGCGTCAGCGCGTAACCGCCGGTCGTGCGCATGTATTCCGTCGTGCCCACGCCATAGCGCAGCACCGTCTCGAGCTGGCTGTCGCCGCGCAGGCGCCGCTGCACTCCCGCGCCGTAGGTGCGCAGCCAGCCGTCCACGAAGCGGCGCACACCCAGCACCCGTGCCAGCGAGCGCTCCGCCTGTTCGTGGTGGAACGGTTCCAGCGGGCCGTCGTTGTCGCGCGGTCCCATCATCACGAAAGGCTCGCCCGGCGCGTTGAACGAATGCAGGTCCAGCAGCACGTCGTGCGCGGCCAGCAGGGGGCACAACCAGTTGGCGACGCGGTCCTCGAAGTCTTCCGGCTGCGCTTTCGGGAACAGGTTGCGATTCAGGTTGCGCTCGCCGGCCCGCTGCTTGCGTGCATACGCCAGCGGATTCGTCACGGGCACGAACGTAGCGCTGCCGGCAGCCATCGTCAGGGCGCCGCAATCGAGCTCCGCCATGACGCGCAGGATGCCCTGCGTGCCCGCCGTCTCGTTGCCGTGCACGGCGCCCGTGACGATCAGGCGCGGCCCGGGCTCAAGACCCGTGTAGGTGACGGATCGGAACTGCAGCGGAGCGGATGCGGTCATGCGGGCCTCGGGTGAACGGTGGAAGCACTATTCTAGCGGGACTGGCAGGTAGAATGCCGGGATGAACCATCGCCCGACCCGCCGCCTGCACGGCCTCGACACCCTGCGCGCGCTGGCGATCCTGCTGGTGTTCGCCAATCACTACGTCAACTTCGTCACCCGCCGTCCCACCTTGGGCTTTGTCGGCGAGATCGGCTGGGCCGGCGTCGACCTGTTCTTCGCGCTGTCCGGCTACCTGATCGGCAACCAGATCTTTGCCGGCCTGCGCCAGGACACGTTCTCGCTGCCGGTGTTCTATGCGCGCCGCCTGCTGCGCACGCTGCCCAATTACTATGTGGTGCTGGCGTTGTACGCGTTCTGGCCCGTGTTTGCCGCCCACTCGCCCCATGCGCCGTGGTGGCAATACCTGACCTTCACCTTGAACTTCGACCTGAAGCCGGGCACGCGTTTCTCGCACTCGTGGTCGCTGTGCGTCGAGGAGCAGTTTTATCTGGCGCTGCCGGCGCTGGCGCTGCTGGCCGCGGCCTGCGGGCGCTGGCGCCTGCACCTGGGTTGGCTGCTGATCGCGTCCAGCTTCATCGCGGGCATGCTGCTGCGCGCGCATGCCTGGGACGAGGCGCGCCCGCCGTCGGGCGGTAACTCGCTGTACTATCGCACCATCTACTACTCGACCTTGTGCCGCTTCGACGAACTGGTGGCCGGTGTCGCGCTGGCGCTGCTGAAGAATTGCCATGCAGGGCTGTGGGCCAGGCTGACGGCGTGGGGCAACTGGACGCTGGCGCTGGGCACGGCCATCGTTGCCGTGGCGTTCAAGCTGTTCCTGGCCAATCACTTCGGCCGGGCCGAGACGATCTTCGGTTACCCGCTGCTGGCGCTGGGTTTCGGCCTGCTGGTGCTGGCAGCCGTCAGTCCTGGCTCGCTGTTGTATGGCCTGCGCGTGCCGGGGGCAGGGAGCCTGGCGTTATGGTCGTATGCGATCTACCTGGTGCACAAGCAATTGTGCATCGTGCTGGCGCCGCTGCTGGCACCGCTGGGGATCCATGCCCGCGAACCGGCTGGCGTGGCCCTGCTGCTGGTGGCGAGCGTGTGGGCCGGCTGGCTGTTGTTCGTCCTGGTGGAGACGCCTTTCATGCGCCTGCGCGAGCGCTGGCTGGATGCGCCGCGCACGCTGCCAGCCGTGCCCGTGGCCGGCCGGCAGTCACCGTCCTACTGATTGCGCTTGCGGCGGGCCAGGTAGCCCATCAGGCCCAGGCCCCCCAGCAGCATGCCGTAGGTGCTGGGTTCCGGCACGGCCGCGACCGACAGGTGCAGGTCGTTGACCGTGGCCCACACGCCCCGCTGGTCTTCCGCCGTCATCGTCATCGACACCAGGTCGTGATCCGAGACGAAGCCGACAAACGAGCCCTTGTCCGGTGTGCTCAGCCGATACTCGATGCTGGCGCCGGTGCTGTCGGTGGCCGTCAGGATCAGGTAGTCGGCATCCGTGTAGCCGCCGAACAGGTCGGAGCCATAGAAGAACCCGCCCGCGCCGGCAACCGGCGTCTTGCTGCTGAAGGAGACGATGTCGATGCGGTTGCCGCCCGTCAGGCCGAAATCGACGCCGTCATCGGTGGCGCCCCACAGGCTCGGGTTTTCAGGGCCGGCGGCGATCGTATAGCCGTAGGTGCCTGCGGTGCGGTCCAGCGGGCCGGCATATTCGTCGACGTCCAGGTCATCGAAGCTGTCGACGCCGGTGGTGCCCACGGCCGCCAGGTAGGCGGACTGGCTGGTGTACGTGGTGATGGCGGCTTGTGCGCTGGCGGCGCACAGCATGACTGCGGAAGCGATTGCGGTGGTTACAAAGCGGGTAATACGCACAGTAAGCTCCTTTACAGTTGAGAGGGTGCACCGTCGTGGGGTGCAGCTCTACTGTACTCGCGTGGCTTGCTAAAGCAATCACAAAATTAAGGAACAGTTAAGAAATGTCTGCTGCGGTCACCAAGCGCCTGTCATCGAACTGTCATGAAATGCTGGGCTGGCGCGGGCTTTGAGCTCAACAATACACGCGCCGCCGCCCTGAATTTTCGTTGTCTTTTCGTTACACTTGCAAGGCTGCAGTCGAGGCGTGGCTCAGCGCATTTCGATGACGTCGAACGGCGCATCCGAGCCGCCCAGGAAGTCCAGTACGGCCGCGATGCGTTCGTTCGCGTCTAGGTGCGCACTGGCCGCGATCGCCGCGCGCAGGCCGGGTATCGCTTCCTGGATGTCGCGGCTGCCGTAGGCCCGCAGCAGCAGGGCGGCCAGTTGCGCCGCCTCGCGGCGGTGGCCCAGCCGGAGGCGCTGCTCCAGCAGGCCCAGCAAGGTGCGTTGCATGCGCGGCGTGGGATTGACGACGTGGCCGAACACGAGCGGCGTATTGGCGATGGCGTCGCAGATGCGACGCTCCATCTCATCGGGACTGACGTTCGAGGCGATGTCGAAATATGCCGCATTCCAGCGGGTGCGGGCATAGCGGTGGCCCGGGGGAAAACTGTCGGCCGTGTCGAGCCCGAGCGCTCGGCTCAACCGTTTCAGCAGGTGCAGGAGGGGACTGGTCATCCGCGCATTCTAGCGTGCCGGCGGCCACCCCGGGAGGGGCGGCCGCTGTCCCGCTCAGCCGGCGTGGGCTTCCTCGCCTAACCGTCCGGCCCGGAAATCCTCCACCGCCTGCTGCAATTGCTGTTGCGTGTTCATGACGAACGGGCCGTACTGCGCGATCGGCTCCTGCAGCGGGCGCCCCGCGATCAGGATGAAGCGGGCCGGCTCGTGGCCAGCCGCGGTTACCGTGACGCCGTCGGCGGCCGGATCGTTGGCGAAGATCGCCATCGTGCGCGTGGCCACCTGCCGCGCACCCGTCGTCACGCTGCCCCGGTACGGGTACAGGAAGGCATTGTGGCCAGCCGGCAGCGCCTGGCTGAAAGTGGCGCCCGGCGGCAGCGCCACATCCAGGTACAGCGGCTCCGTACCATCGCGCTGCACGGCGCCCGCCACGCCGTGGCTGCTGCCGGCAATGACGCGCACGGCGGCCCCGGCCGGCGTGGTGAAGGCCGGCACCTCGGCGGCCTTGAAGTCGCGGTACCACGGCGCACGCATCTTGTCCTTCGCCGGCAGGTTCAACCACAGCTGGAAGCCTTCCATGCGGCCTTCCTGCTGTTCCGGCATCTCGGAATGGATCACGCCGCGCCCGGCCGTCATCCACTGCACGCCGCCGTTCTCCAGCAGGCCTTCGTTGCCGGCGCTGTCGCGATGGCGCATGCGGCCTTCGAGCATGTACGTCACCGTCTCGAAGCCCCGGTGGGGGTGGCTCGGGAAGCCGGCAAGGTAGTCGCTGGCTTCGTCCGAGCCGAAATTGTCCAGCATCAGGAACGGGTCGAGCCGACGCTGCAGCGGTTGCGTCAGCACGCGGTTGATCTTGACGCCGGCGCCGTCCATCACGGATTGGCCCGCGATGACCCTTTCCACGGCACGGGGGTGCTGGACGATGCTGTGGCTGTCGATAGTGGTCATGCTGTTCTCCTGTAGGTGGATTACGCCAGTGCGGCGATCTGCTGCTGGGCCTCGGCGCGGGCCCGGGCCACGGCGTCCGGCCCCATGCCGTGGCCTTCCGAGAACACGAACTGCACGTCGTCCAGGCCGACGAACGACAGGAACGTGCGCAGGTGCGGCAGTTGGGTATCGGTCGGGCCGCCCTTGTGCAGGCCGCCGCGGGTGACGGCGACAATCACCTTCTTGCCTTTCAGCAGGCCTTCCGGTCCCGCTGCCGTGTAGCGGAACGTCACGCCGGCACGGGCGATGGCGTCGAACCAGCTCTTGAGCTGGACGGTGATGCCGAAGTTGTACATGGGTGCGCCGATGACGATGACGTCGGCCGCCTGCGCCTGGGCGATCAGCGCGTCGTCCAGCGCCACGCGGGCGGCCTGGGCCGCAGTGCGCTGGTCGGCCGGCGTGAACAGGGCCTGCAGGGCGGCCTCGTCCAGCACCGGATGGGGCTGGGCGGCCAGGTCGCGGCGGACGATCGTAACGTCGGTGCCGGCGGCGAGGCGGGCGACGATCTCGTCGGCCAGGCGGGTCGATTCGGAACCGGTGCTGCGGGCGCTGGAATTGATTTGCAGGATGTTCATGGTGTGCTCCTTGTCTTGGGTTCGTTGTGTGTGCTGCGATGGAGTGACTTTACCTGTTCCACTCACGCGAAAGAAGCCGTTAAAATGTATATCAATGAACCATTGATGGAACAATTGAAGGAGCGCCATGGACATCGACCCATCCGATCTGCTGTTGTTTGCACGCATTGTCGAGTGCGGCAGTTTGAGCCAGGCGGCCCAGCGACTGGGATTGCCAAAGTCCACCGTGTCGCGCCGGCTGGCATTGCTGGAGGGGGCCGTGGGCGAGCGGTTGCTGCAACGGACGACGCGCCGCCTGGTGTTGACCGAGTTCGGCGCCAGCCTGCTGGAGCACGCCCGCAAGGTCGCCGAAGAGACGGCCGCTGCCGGCGCATTGGCGCAGCACCGGCAGCAGGCGCCGAGCGGGCACCTGAAGGTCTCGATGCCGGCCGACTTCGCCAACGAGGCGATGGCCGGCGTGCTGCCCGACTTCCTGGCGCGCTATCCGGCGATCTCGCTGCAGCTGGACCTGTCGCCGCGCCGCGTTGATCTGGTGGCGGAAGGATTCGACCTGGCGGTGCGGATGGGCGCGCTGCCGGACGACGCGACGCTGGCGGCCCGGCCCGTCGTCCACAGCACGTGGTCGCTGTACGCGGCGCCCGGCTATACGGCCGCGCACGGCTTGCCGGAGCATCCGGACGAGTTGTTCCGTCACGCCCTGCTGGGGCTGGGTGCGGTGCAGTCGGGGTTGGTGCGATGGAAACTGCTGCGCGAGAAGACGACCTGGGAGCGCGAGCTGCCGGTGCGGCTGACGGGCAATTCGCCCGAGTTGCTGGCGCGGATGGCAGCGGCGGGTGCCGGCATCGCCAGCTGCACCGACCGCTCCGTGGCGGCGCTGCTGCGCAACGGCAGCCTGGTGAAAGTGTTGCCGGACTGGGCCTTCCCGGCCGTCACGGGCTGGGCGGTATTCCCGGGCCGCCGGCTGATGCCGGCCAAGACCCGGGTGTTCCTCGACATGCTGGAAGCGCACTACAAGGCCACGCTCGCCTGAAAAAAACCCGGGACAGACCCGGGTTTTGAGGCAACACCTGCAAAAACGGTGACAGTCACCGTTTCTGCACGTTCGCCATCATCTCGCCCAGCCGGACGGCGCCGGCGGGTTGCCAGTGCGGGTTGAACGTCAACGCGTCTTTCGGGAACAGCATGACGACGGTCGAGCCCAGCAGGAAGCGGCCCAGTTCCTCGCCTTTCTTCAGCACGATGTCGCGGTCGTGGTACGTCCATTCGCACAAGGTGGGCTGGCGCGGCGGGTTGACCACGCCGTGCCACACGGTGGCCATGCTGCCCACGATCGTCGCGCCCACCAGCGTCATCACGAACGGACCGGACGCGGTGTCGAACACGCACACGACGCGCTCGTTGCGGGCAAACAGGCCGGGGATCCCGCGCGCCGTCGTCGGGTTGACGGAAAACAGGTCGCCGGGCACGTAGATCATGCGCGTCAGCTTGCCGTCGCAGGGCATGTGGATGCGGTGGTAGTCGCGCGGCGACAGGTACAGGTTGGCGAAGCTGCCGTGGCGGAACTGCTCCGCCAGCGTGCCGTCCCCGCCCACCAGTGCCGTCGTCGTGAACTTGTGGCCCTTGGCCTGGAAGATCTGGTCGTCCTCGATGGCGCCGAACTGGCTGATGCGGCCGTCGACGGGGCAGACGAAGTCCGCCTCCGCCAGCGGGCGCACGCCCGGTTTCAGTGCGCGCGTGAAGAACTCGTTGAAGCTGTGGTAGCTGGCGATGTCGGCGTTTTCCGCCTCGTCCATGTTGACGTCGTACTTGCCGACGAACCAGCGGATCAGGCGGGTTGTCATGGCGCCGCCCTTGGCCCCCGCCACGCGGCCGGCGAAATTGGTCAGTGCGCCTTTCGGGAGCAGGTATTGGGGCAGTACGGCAAGACGGTCGGACACGATGGAATCCCTGACATGATCAAGAGCGCATTATAGCCGCGCCGACAATGCTGGCGCGCCATGCGCATGCGAGAAATATTTCTGTCGGGCTAACAATTCTCTTGGAAAACATCTTACAATTCTGCATCTTGCAAAATTACTAATCGCCAGAACCTTCCATGTCCCTCCCTGTAACACTGCGCCCACGCGCAGTCGCCGCCGCCATCGCGGCAGCCCTTTGCACGGCCGCTCCCCTGCATGCCCAAACCGTGAGTGCCAACCCGGCCGCCGAGGAGTCGCCGCCACCGAAAACACCGGTCAAGGCCAAGGCGGAGGCCAAGGCCGGGGCCGAGCCCGAGCCGGAAAAGATCCAGAAAGTCGAGATCAAGGGCTCCACGGCGGCCTACGACCCGCGCCGCGACGATACCGCCAGCAAGATCGTCGTGTCGAACGAGGAGATCGTGCGTTACGGCGACACGTCCGTCAGCGACGTGCTGAAACGCCTGCCCGGCATCACGGTTGGCGGCGGCGGGCGGGGCGGCAACGACATCCGCATGCGCGGCCTGGGCAGCGGCTATACCCAGATTCTGCTGAACGGCGAGCGCGCCCCGACCGGCTTCTCGATCGATACGCTGGCGCCCGACTCGATCGAGCGCATCGAGATCGTGCGGGCGGCCAGCGCGGAGTTCTCCACGCAGTCAATCGCCGGCACCATCAACATCGTGCTGAAGAAAGCCGTCAAGTCGGCCCAGCGCGAGCTGAAGGTGGGCGCCGGCAAGAGCGCCGATGCCAGCAATCCCTTCGCGAACCTGCAGCTGTCCGACAAGCTGGGCGCACTCAGCTATTCGCTGACGGCCAACGCATGGCGCTACCGCTACGACCGCCAGACGCCCACCGAAGACACCCGCACGGCGCCGGACGGCCGCGTGGTCGAGCTGCGCCAGTCGCGCCAGCACGACCGCGGCAGCCCGCAAGGGGTGGCGTTGAACGCCCGCCTGAACTGGACGCTGAAGGACGGCGACACGGTTACCTGGCAGACCTACGGCAACACCCAGCAAGCCGACTACCTCGGCATCGAAGCCATCGCCACGCCGGTCGGCACGCCGCCCCGTTCCACCGACCGCACGATGCGGGACGACTCCCGCAACACGTTCGGCCGCAGCGACGTCAACTGGGTCGCCAAGCTGGCCGGCGGCGGCAAGCTGGACGTCAAGCTGGGCACCCACTGGATGCGCTCGCGCGGCCTGTGGGAAGAGCAGGACTACCATGGCGCCACGCTGTGGCGCGACGCGGCGATCCGCAGCAGCACGCGCGAGCGCGCCGTCACCACGCAGGGCAAGTACTCGACGCCGCTGGTGCCGGACCATGCGCTGTCGATGGGCTGGGATGCCGGTACTTCCTGGCGCGAGGATACGCGGGTCGAACGCGACGCGGCGCTGCCGGGCGCATTGCCGGACAACTCGGACGAAGGCTACGAAGCGTCGATCCGCCGCCTGGCGCTGTACGTGCAGGACGACTGGAACGTGACGCCGCGCTGGTCGATGTACGTGGGCGTGCGCTGGGAGGGCATCGACACCACCAGCGAAGGCAGCACGTTCGACCAGGTGCGTACGAAGACCAGCGTGTGGAGCCCGCTGGCGCAGACGCTGTACAAGATCCCCGACAGCCGCGACCAGCTGCGCCTGGCGCTGACGCGCACCTACAAGGCACCGGCCGCCAACAGCCTGATCCCGCGCCGCTTCACGGCCACCAACAACAGCCAGAACGACCCGGACCGGCGCGGCAATCCCGACCTGCAGCCGGAGCTGGCGACGGGCATCGATGCCTCCTTCGAGCATTACTGGGCCGAGAACGCGCTGCTCAGTGCGGCTGTGTCGATGCGCCGCATCAGCGGCTACATGCGCCAGGGCCTGTTCCTGGACCCCAATGGCCGCTGGGTCTCGGCACCCGTCAACGACGGCAGTGCCGTTACCCGCAGCGTCGAGCTGGAAGCGAAATTCCCGCTGTCCGCGGTCATGAAGGACGCGCCTGGCATCGACCTCCGCGCCAGCGTCAGCCGCAACTGGTCGCGCGTCGAGGCCGTGCCGGGGCCGGACAATCGCCTGGGCCAGCAGACGCCGCTGTCGGCCACGCTGGGCGTCGACTATAAAAGCCGCGACAGCAAGCTGACGACGGGTGCCAGCTTTGCGTTCAAGACCGGCGGACCGGTCCGGATCGATGTGAACCAGACGGGCTACCAGTCCGTCCGGCGCGATCTGGACGTGTATGCGGTGTGGAAGTTCACGCCGCAATACCAGCTGCGGATGGCCGTGTCGAACGTGCTGGGGCAGGATTATTTCTACGATAACGCGTATCGCGATGCCAGCGGCGTGCGCCGCCGCACCGGCACCTACGCAGGTTATCCGCAAGGACGCGTAACGCTGGAAATGCGCTTCTAAAATACCGCTTGCCCGCGCAGCGGCGCGGAGAGATCGTGCGCGCCTGCGCCAGGCGGGCATCAATAGGCCGGGTCAATAGCCCGGCCTATTCACATCCATCGACATCCTTCGACATCCATTCGGCCGGACCGCGCGCCGGTAGGACACGGTCTTGTCGCCATTCAAGGAAGACTGCCGGTTCGGCTGCCGGTAGTTAATCCGACCGGGTCCGCTTTATTAGCCGAAACGTTCCGTTGCAAACTGTACAAATAAAATGTGGAATTAGTCCGGCATCTTATGGTAAATTGGCGGTACATTCAATTCTCACAGATTGTCACACCCCGGTTTTACCCGGTTTCACACCTACGAAGGATAAGAGATGACGACCTACCAGGAATACCAGGCCAAGATTGCCGAATTGCAGAAAGCAGCCGAAACGGCGCGCAAAAACGAAATCGCGCAAGCCAAGGAACAAATTGCCAGCATCATGCGCGAATACGGCCTGACGATGGCCGACCTGGGCCCTGCCGTCAAAGCTGCCAAGCCCGTCAAGCCGCGCGCGCCAGTACCGATGAAATACCGTGACGACGTCACCGGCCAGACCTGGACCGGCCGCGGTCGCGCCCCGAAGTGGCTCGATGGCCGCAAGAAGGAAGATTTCCTGATCAAGCAGTAATCCGGCAGGCAGCAATGCTACCTCTCGTGCCAGGAATGGCCGCGCTGCCGCGCTGCCATTCCTGGCGCAGGCATTGGGCCCCGCTTCAAATCCGGTTCGCCTGCAGCATTAATGCCGGCGCAGCCGGCCGGTGCGATGCAGATACGGACTTTCCCGCTACGCCATTTGATGGACGCGACGATAAGACGGTAATGCTTCACAACCAACGGTAACACGGCTGCACGCCTGTTCACCTGATGTTTATGCTTTTGCCCCTGCGGCGTCGCAATGCAGAAATCACCTGGCGCTTGACGGGTGCGGATCGTCCGGCTGCCGCGTTTGGCGTACTTACGCTGCGCATTTGTCGCACATTTGCCGCGTTAGCCCGGCACCGTTCCGCGTCGCGATATTCTGCCGGTATCCGTCATGGTCTTTGATACAGGCCAGCGTCGATTCACTTATTGTCGCTCCCAGGCGACACTCTTCCCATATCGTGCATAACCGTCCTGGTTCTTTTTATATGGCCCCGATAATGCCGACATCGCCATCAAGCGCGCCATCGCCGACCGGATCAAGGTGGACGCCGACTACCGCACGGGGCCGGACGGCGCCGCGCATGGCACCCTCAGCCAGGAAGAGCTGAACGCGCTGCGCTGGGCATCCGACACGTCCACGTAGCAAAATCGGTGACAGTCACCCTTTTCCAGTCACCCTTTTCCAACGTCCGACCCCGGCTCCTGCCCTTGGGTTGAGCACGGCTATGGCGGCAGCGCGGCGGCCCGTCGACAGCGTCCATGCAAGCTGCTGCGCGCGCCGACCTGGTCGCAGTCGATGGTGACCCCACCGCCGACGTGGCCGCGCTGCAGGCCGTGCGTTTCGTCATGCAGGAGGGGGGCGATCGTGCGCTGAGCGGCATCCATGCGGGCGGCAGGGCTTTGCAAGTTATGCGATGATGGCCGCCATGATTCCGCCCGCCATGATCCCTCTTTTCCCGCTCAACACGATCCTGTTTCCGGACGGGCGCCTGGCGCTGCAGGTGTTCGAGGTGCGCTACCTGGACATGATCCGCAAGTGCATCGCCAATGGCGGGGAATTCGGCATCGTGCCGCTGGCGCATGGCGACGAAGTGCGCAAGCCGGGCCAGCACGAGGCGCTGTGCAGCGTCGGCACGCTGGCGCGCGTGCTCGAGTGGACGGCACCGTTGCCGGGCCTGATGCAGATCACGTGCCTGGGCACGCAGCGCTTTCGCATCGAGGCGGCCACGCAACTGCCGCACGGTCTCTGGATGGCCGAGGTCACGCGGCTGCCGGACGACCTGGCGATCCCCATCCCGAACGACCAGCAGGACGTGGCCAACGCCCTGGGGTCGCTGATCCGCACGCTGCAGCAGCGCGGCGTGACGGGCGCGCAGATGCCGATGCACCCGCCGTACCGGCTGGACGACAGCGGCTGGGTCGCCAACCGCTGGTGCGAGCTGCTGCAGCTGGACATGGTGCAGAAGGAGCTGCTGCTGGCGCAGGAAAATCCCGTGCTGCGCCTGGAACTGGTGCAGGATGCGCTGACGGAGAATGGCCTGCTGAACTGAGGGCCTGCTGGCTCCACGGCGGTGCGTCGCCGTGGCTCTTGCCCGCCGCCACGGCGGGGTGCGACACTGCAAGCCTGTCCACGTCACCCATGCCTGCCATGTACTGTCCCGCCGCCTTTACCGAGGACCGCCTCGACGTCCAGCACGCCCTGATGCTTGCACATCCCCTGGCCACGCTGGTCGTTGGCGATGGTGCCGGCATCACCGCCGACCTGGTGCCGTTCCTGCTGTACCCCGGCGATGGCTCGCGCGGCACGCTGCGCGCGCACGTGGCGCGGGCCAATCCGTTGTGGCGGGCGTTGCGCGACGGTGCATCGTGCCTGGCCGTCTTCCAGGGGCCGCAGGCTTACGTCAGCCCCGGCTGGTATGCCTCGAAGGCGCAGCACCACAAGGTGGTGCCGACCTGGAACTACGCCGCGGTACAAGTGCGGGGCGTCGTGCGCATCGTCGAGGAGGCGGCGTGGCTGCGCCGGCAATTGACCGACCTGACCGCCACGCAGGAGGGCGGGTTGCCCCAGCCGTGGGCCGTGGCGGACGCCCCGCCGGCGTTCGTCGACGCTCTGCTGCCGGCCATCGTCGGCATCGAGCTGGTCATCGACACCATCGAAGGCAAATGGAAGGTCAGCCAGAACCGCGGCGCCGCCGACCGCGCCGGTGTCGTGGCGGGCCTGGCTGCCCGCGGCGAAGACGCGATGGCGCAGCTGGTGCGCGGCGTCGGCGCTGATTAGGCAGGCGGCGCCGCGTGCGCGCGCACCGACCACGTCACGCCAATCACCAGCAGCGCGATGGCCGCCGTCTCCAGCGGGCGCGGCCACTGCGCGCGCCAGACGAAGCCGTACAGCAGCGCGAACAGGGTCTCGAACAGGATCAACTGGCCGGACAGCGTGACGGGCACGCGCCGGCTCGCCACGTTCCACAACTGGTTGCCGATGACGGAGGCGCCCAGCGCCAGCAGCCCGTTGAACAGCCAGAAGCGGCCCCAGTCGCGCCCGGAGGCGACGGCGCCGGCGACCGTCACGTCGGCATGCCAGACGGCGAACGCCAGCGCGCCGAGGACCAGCGCCAGCAACCCCGACATCAGCCCATACAGAGCCGACCACTCGGCGCTGCTGAAGTGCGGATTGCGTTTCAGGTAGCGCGCATTGTCCACCGCGTACCAGCTCCAGCATGCCAGCGCGCCGGTGGCGGCCAGCACGCCCGCCAGCGTGTGCCACAACGGCCGCCCGGTCGCGTGCGCGTGCAGGAACGTGTCGACGTTGACGCAGGCGATGCCGGCGCCCACGATCAGCAGCGGCAGCGCCAGCTCGCGCAGCGGCACGGCGCCATGGTCCTTGCGCCCCATCAGCGTGACGGCGATCGGCAGCACGCCGATGATCAGCGACGTGGGCGCCACGCCGGCGAGGCGCACGCCCAGTGCCAGCAGCATGTAATAGACGATATTGCCGGCCAGCGCGTGGCGCAGCAGCGCGGCGAGATCGGTGCGATCCAGCCGCGCGGCCATGCCGCCCAGTTTCGGCAGCAGCAGCACCAGGGCCATCGCGCCGTAGGCGGTATAGCGCCCGACGGCCAGTTCCAGCGGCGAGAACGCCGTCAGCAGTTCCGGCACGATGAACACCATGCCCCACAGTGCGCCCGCCAGCAGGCCGCACGCCACCCCTTGCCACATCGTTTCGACTTTCCTGTTGTTAAAGCTGCGACAGTGTCGCACAGCTTGCGCTAAGGTGTGCCGCATGTAGATATGCGAATGAAGCGGGAGGACACCATGGGAGACAAGGACATCATCGCGGCACTGCGCCAGGACGCGCGGCCGCTGGACCATGCGGACGGCTTCGATGCCGTGCTGGAGACGATCGGCGATGCCTCGATCGTGCTGCTGGGCGAAGCGACGCACGGTACGCGCGAGTTCTACCGCATGCGTGCGGAGATCAGCAAGCGACTGATCGTGGAGAAGGGCTTCGACGCCATCGCCGTCGAGGCGGACTGGCCGGATGCGCTGCGCGTCAGCCGCTACGTGCAGCACGGCGGCGACGACATGACGGCCGAAGGGGCGCTGGCCGGCTTCAAGCGCTTCCCGCAATGGATGTGGCGCAACCAGGAGATCGTCGAGCTGGTCAACTGGCTGCGCGTGCACAACGGCCACGTGGCCAGCAGCGCGCGCCGGGTGGGCTTCTACGGTCTCGACCTGTACAGCCTGGCGCAGTCGATGCAGGCCGTGGTCGAGTACCTGCAGCAGGCCGACCCCGAGGCGGCCGAGCGGGCGCGCCAGCGCTACGCCTGCATCGACCACATGGCGGAAGACCCGCAGCGCTACGGCTACGCGACGACGTTCGGCATGAAGGAGGACTGCGAGCGGGAAGTGGTGCGCCAGCTGATGGAGTTGACCCGCCAGGCCAATGCCCACCTGGCAGGAGGGAGCGGCCAGGTACCGGACGAACTGTTCTATGCGCAGCAGAATGCGCGCGTGGCGCGCAACGCGGAGACCTACTACCGCTCGATGTTCCAGAGCCGCGACGAGTCGTGGAACGTGCGCGACTCGCACATGGCCGAAACGCTGGAGGCGCTGCGCGAACACATCGCCCAGCGCACCGGCAAGCCGGCCAAGGTGGTCGTGTGGGCGCACAACTCGCACCTGGGCGATGCCCGCGCCACGGAGATGGGCGAGGGCGGCCAGCTGAACCTGGGCCAGCTGGTGCGCGAACGCTATCGGCCGGAAGACACGTTCCTGCTGGGCTTCACGACGCACACGGGTACCGTGACGGCGGCCACCGACTGGGACGGCCCGGCGGAACTGAAGCGGGTGGTGGCGTCACGCCCGGACAGCGTGGAGCGGCTGTTGCACGACGTCGCGACCGCCGGCGGCATGGCGCAGTTCCTGCTGCCGTTGAAAGGGCGCGACAGCGCGCTGGCCCGCCTGCCAGTGCGCCGGCTGGAGCGGGCCATCGGCGTCATCTACCGGCCCGACACGGAGCGCTACAGCCATTACTTCGGGGCGGATGCGGCGAAACAATTCGATGCGCTGATCCACGTCGACCGCAGCACGGCGCTGCAGCCGTTGGAGCGCTCGGCGCTGTGGCAGATGGACGAGGTGCCGGAGACCTATCCTTCCGGCCTGTGATCAGACCAGCAGGAGGGCGGCGACGTTGACGAGCACCGTCAGCCAGAAGCGAACCTGGAACGAGGCCTTTGCCGTCTTGTGGCGCAGCCGGCGCTGGGCCAGCAAGGCGCCGGGCCAGCCGCCAATGAGGCCAAGCAGCAGCAGGGTGTTCTCCGGCGTGCGGCGGCGGCCCGTGCGTGCGGCGCTCTTGTCGCGGGCGTAGGCGACATAGGTAACGAGGTTCAGGGCGGCCAGCAGCGCGGCCCCTGCGAGATAGTAGTTCAGCATGAAGGGTAGGGTCTGTCGCCGACGGGGACTGACCCCGAAGTTTTGCTGAAGCCGTCGAAACGCTGCTTAACTTCAGGGTCAGTCCCCTGCGGGGACAGACCCTAAGCGATATCAGAAGTACGAGAGCCCCAGCGCCCCCTTCACCTCATCGGCCGTCTGCGCAGCGACCTCGCGCGCGCGCATGGTGCCTTCCTTCAGCAGCTGCATGACGTAGCCCTTGTCCCTGGCGAATTCCTCGCGGCGTGCGCGGATCGGGCCCAGCATCTCCTGCAGCACCGCCTCCAGGCGCTTCTTGACGATCGAGTCGCCCAGGCCGCCGCGCGTGTAGTGTGCCTTCATCTCTTCGAGCGCGGCCTTGTCCGGATCGAACGCGTCCAGGTAGATGAACGCCACATTGCCTTCCAGGTGGCCGGGATCCTGCACGCGCAGGTGCAGCGGGTCCGTGTACACCTTCTTGACGGCGGCCGTGATCTCGTCGGCGGAAGCGCCCAGGTTGATCGTGTTGCCGAGCGACTTGCTCATCTTGGCCTTGCCGTCGATACCCGGCAGCCGCCCGATCTCCGGCACCAGCGCCTTGCACTCGACCAGCACGTCCTTGTTGGCCAGGCGGTTGAAGCGACGCACGATCTCGTTGGTCTGCTCGATCATCGGGATCTGGTCTTCGCCCACCGGCACGATGGAGGCCTTGAACGCGGAGATATCGGCCGCCTGCGAGGCCGGGTAGGTCAGGAAGCCGGCCGGGATGTCGCGCTCGAAGCCGCGCAGCACGATCTCCGCCTTCACCGTCGGATTGCGCTCCAGGCGTGCCACCGTGACCATGTTCAGGTAATAGAACGTCAGCTCGGCCAGCTCGGGAATCTGCGACTGGATCAGGATCGTCGACTTGGCGGGGTCGATGCCGACGGCCAGGTAGTCCAGCGCCACCTCGACGACATTGCGGTGCACCTTGTTGGTGTCGTCCATATTGTCGGTCAGCGCCTGCGAGTCGGCCAGCATGATGTACTGCTTGTACTGATGCTGGTACTCGACGCGGTTGCGCAGGCTGCCCACGAAGTGGCCCAGGTGCAGGGGGCCGGTGGGGCGGTCACCCGTCAGGATGACGGCGGGGGTCGTGGCTTTGGCCGCGTCGGCGGCGCTGATGACGGCGGATGCGGTGGTGTCTTGCGGGTCGGTCATGGCGGTATTCGGTCCGGTTGCCCCGGCCGGCCGCGCCATGAAAAACGCCACCTGGCAGGGGCGGCGTTGAGATTGAAATCACATCACTTTGCAGTGGCCGCGCGCTGTGAGCGGCGCCACCAGGGCGTGGCGGAACGGGCGGCGTAATGGGATTGACGGAAATTCATGCCGGTATGTTTACAGGTTGGCGCCGCCCTGTCAAGCGCTGGCCGGGCGGCGGCCACCAGTCAGTGACGCCGCGGGTTGTCGGGACGGTCGTCGTGGCGGTTCGGCACCCCGTCGCCATCGCGGTCGCGGTCATGACGGTTCGGTACGCCGTCGCGGTCACGGTCGCGGCCGTTCGGGGTCCGGTCGGCCCGGTTCGGGATGCCGTCGCCATCGCGGTCGCCCGGGCGCCAGGCACCGCGCACGAATTCCCAGCGGCCGTCGCGCTCTTGCCAGGCCGGCGCGTTCCAGTGGTAGCCCGAGCGGGCCCGCACGTACTGGCCCTGGTGCCAGGCGTAGCGGTGGCCCGTCCATTGCCAGTAGCCGGGTGTCCAGACGTAACCGTGGCGGGCAGCCGGCGCGTGCTCATGGCGCGGCGCCGGTGGCGCCTCGCGCACGACAATGACGGCGGCTGCGGCGGTCAGGGGCACGGCTGCGGCGGCGCTGGCGGCAAGCAGGGTGGCGATCAGCAGTTTCTTCATGATGGGCTCCTTGGTTGGATGGTTCCATCTTGACGAGTAGATGTAACGGCAGTGTGGCCCGCACCGTTTAGCTTGTAAGCAATTGTTTCGTTGCATTCATGGCAACTGCACGGTAGTATGTTTGTTTCTAAAAACATACTGGAGACCCCATGCGCCTGCGTCCTTGCATCCTTGCCCTGGTTTCGTCATTGCTGGCGGCGTCCGCGTGGGCGCAAACGCCGCCGATGGCGCCCGATATCGGCGCCAGGTTCGAGGCGCCGACGGATGCCGCGGACTACGTCAAGCGGGTCGTCATGATCCCGATGCGCGATGGCATCAAGCTGCACACGATCATCGTCGTTCCGAAAGGTGCGCAAGGGGCGCCGATGCTGCTGACGCGCACGCCGTACAACGCGGCCGGCCGCACCGGCCGCCACCAGAGCCCGCGGATGCTGGCCACGTTGCCGCAGGGCGACGAGACCGTCGTGCGGGCCGGCTACATCCGCGTGTTCCAGGACGTGCGCGGCAAGTTCGGTTCGGAAGGCGACTACGTGATGACGCGGCCCCTGCGCGGCCCCTGAACAACACGAAGACGGACCACGCCACGGACGCGTGGGACACCATCGAGTGGCTGGTCAAGAATGTCAAGGAGAGCAACGGCAAGGTGGGCATGCTGGGTTCCTCCTACGAGGGCTTCACGGTGCTGATGGCGCTGGCCGATCCGCATCCCGCGCTGAAGGTGGCGGTGCCGATGAGCCCCATGGTGGACGGCTGGCGCGGCGACGACTGGTTCCACAACGGCGCCTTCCGCGTCAACACGCTGCACTACCTCGCCAGCCAGACGACGGCGCGCGGCAGCGGCAGCGAGCTGGCGACGGGCGTCTACGACGACTACGACAGCGTGCTGCGGGGCGGCTCGGTGGCGGACTACGCGAAGCAGTTCGGCCTGGACCGGCTGACGTACGCGAAAAAGCTGTTCGAGCATCCGGCCTACGACAGCTACTGGCAGCACCAGGCGCTGGACCGCATCCTGGGTGCGCGCAAATTGCGCGTGCCGACGATGACGGTCGTGGGGCAGTGGGACCAGGAGGACATCTACGGCGCCTATGCCGTCTACGCCGCGCTGGAACCGCAGGACACGGACAACCGGCGCAATTACCTGGTGATCGGGCCATGGCGCCACAGCGGCGTCAATTACGACGGCTCCGGCCTGGGTGCATTGAAGTTCACGGGCGACACGGCGCTGGAGTTCCGCCGCGACGTGATGCAGCCGTTCCTCGACCAGTACCTGAAGGACGGCGCCCCGGTGGCGGACACGCCGCCCGTGCTGTCGTACCAGACCGGCACCAACCGCTGGCAGCGGCTGCGCCAATGGCCTCTCGCCGCGCCGACGCAGGTGGCCTACCTGCAGGACGGCTTCCGGCTCGACTTCAAGGAGCCCGCCGCCGCAGGCATTGGCTACGACGAATACGTCGCCGATCCGGCCAAGCCGGTGCCGTTCGTGCCCCGTCCCGTGCGCATGGGCGACCGAGACGTCTGGCAGCCGTGGCTGGTACGCGACCAGCGCTTCGTGACGGACCGGCCGGACGTGTTGAGCTACGTCTCGGCACCGTTGACGGCCCCGCTGCAACTGTCCGGGGCGCCCGTCGTCAACCTGTTCGCCGCCACGACAGGCACGGATGCGGACTGGGTCGTCAAGGTGATCGACGTCTATCCGGACGAGATGCCGAACCAGCCGGCCATGGGCGGCTACCAGCTGCCGCTGTCGATGGACATCTTCCGCGGGCGCTACCGCGACAGCCTGGAGAGCCCGGCCCCCGTCGTCGCCGGCAAGGTCGAGCGCTACCGCTTCGCGCTGCCGAACGTGAACCACGTGGTCCAGCCGGGCCACCGCCTGATGGTGCAGGTCCAGTCCAGCTGGTTCCCGCTGTACGACCGCAATCCGCAAAGCTACGTGCCGAACATTTTCCACGCCAGGGCCGCCGACTACGTCAAGGCCACGCAACGTATCTACCGCGCGCCAGGCACGGCCAGCTCGGTGGAGCTGCCGGTGGTGCCAGCAGCGCAGTAGGCCATACAGCAGAGCCCGTGTCCCACCACGGGGTCAGTCACCAAAATGGGACACGAGCCCGGCCGTTGAGTCGACGCGGCTCCGACGGTAATGCGCGCGAACGGCCCAGGCCGTGTCCCGAAAAGGTGACTGACCCCGCGGTGGGACACGAGCCCGGCCGTTGTGGGCCGCGGGGGTTATTGCGCCGGCTTCAGGTGGATGTGGTGGTCGCGGAAGTACTTGCGGGCGACGACGATGGCGACGGCCTGCATTGCCGCGCTGACGAAGAAGGTGACGCCGATGCGCCAGTCGGTCGGCGGCAGGTGGCTCACTTCGCCCAGCAGCACGCCGCCCGCCAGCGGCATCAGGATGACGCCCACGCTGCCGATCGATTGCAGCGAACCCATCAGCTCGCCCTGTTCGGCGGCCGGCGTGGACTTCGACACGATGCCCTGCAGCGCGGGGCCGGCCGCGAACGCCAGCAGGTTGCACAGGATGAAGACGTACATCATCCACCCTTCGGTCGCCAGGCCATACAGGACGTACGTGATCGCGCCCGACGTCAGCCCCAGCAGCGACAGCCGCACCTCGCCGAACTTGCGGATGAATACGCCCAGCAGGCCCGCCTGCACGACGGCGGCTGCCACGCCCACGCAGAACAGCGCCAGGCCGTTCTGGCTGGGCGTCCAGCCGAAGCGGAAATTGGTGTACAGCACCCAGGTCGAGTGCAGCATCATCTGCGCCAGCGTCATCAGCGTATAGACGATGACGAGGCCGCGGATTTCCTGCCGCCGCGCCAGCTTGATCAGCCCGGCGAGTGGATTGACGCGGGTCAGGCGGAACTTGCCGCGCTGCGCGTGCGGCAGCGATTCCGGTACGAAGAACCAGCCGTAGGCGAAGTTCGCCGCCGACAGGGCCGCCGCCACATAGAACGGCAGGTGCAGGTCGATGCCGCCCAGGAGACCGCCCAGCATCGGCCCGGCGATGAAGCCCAGGCCAAAGGCGGCACCGATCTTGCCGAAGCTCTTCGCCCGGTTGTCGTGCGTGGAAATGTCCGACGCGTAGGCCGACGCCACCGACATGCTGGCCGACGACATGCCGCCGATGACGCGACCGATGAACAGGCAGGCAAGGTTGGGCGCCCACGCGGTGGCCAGGAAATTCAGGCCCATGCCCGCCATCGAATACAGCAGCACGGGGCGGCGGCCGATGCGGTCGCTGATCGCGCCCAGCATCGGCATGAAAATGAACTGCATCAGGCCGAAGGTGGCACTGAGGATGCCGAACCACAGGGTCTGCTCCTCGCGCGTGCCCACGTATTCGCCCACGAGGATCGGCAGCACGGGTACGATCAAGCCGATGCCCAGCATGTCGATGAACACGCAGACGAGGACAAAACCAAGCCTGCCGGGCGAGGCGGCGGCGACGAGGGCAGGGTCGGGACGAGAGTCGTTCATGGTCTTCGCAGTGGGGTAGGGGTCAGTCACCGCGCCATTCGGCGATGAACTCGGCGCGGAAGGCGTCCAGCTGGCGCAGGCGGGCTTCGCCGAGGCGGCGGCCGGCGCTCGTGGTCATCGTGCCGGGCAAGGTGGCCAGCTTGACCGCGATGTGGTCGAGCGAATACGCCTTGTCGTCCAGCGCACGGTGCAGGCCGGCCGGATCGGTATCGTGCGCCAGTGCGCTGCCCATCCGCCCAGCCGTGTAGAACATGCGCGCCAGGCCGACCGCGCCCAGCGCATCGAGCCGGTCGGCATCCTGCACGATGCGGGCCTCGATGGTTTCCGGCGCGAGGCCCGCCGAGAAGCTGTGCGTGGCGATGGCGTGGGCGACACCGGGCAGCAGGGCGGCCGGGAAAGCCAGCTCGGCCAGCTGCGCGCGTGCCAGTTGCGCGGCCTGGCGCGACGCCAGATGGCGCTCCGGATGGTTCTTGGGCAGGTTGACGAGGTCGTGCAGGTAGCAGGCCGCCAGCACGACGAGGGCGTCGGCTTCCGGATGGTCCGCCAGCAGCCGGCGCGCATTGCCCCACACGCGGTGCAGGTGGTTGATGTCGTGGGCGCCATCGTCGGCACCGCTCGCGGCCCGGGCCAGCGCTTCCAGGCGGGGCTGCCAGGCATGCAACAGTTCGGAGGGGTTCAGGGGCATCGGTAATAAGCTTGTGCGTCGGTGCGGTCGTGCATTGTGCCATGAACAACCGTCCGCCAGTGCCTCCGCGGCAAGATAGCCCGGTGGTTAAGTTTCCATGTGGAATTTTTTGTCGCCAAATGTCTTGGCTTGCGGTAACATTTCGTCTGTTAAGCAATTTGGCCATCCACATGCGGCCGCCGGCCCGCCTCAGGAACTACCGATCATGTCCCAGTCCGAAACCACCACTTCCACCTTGCCTTCCGAATTCCTTGCCTTCACCCTGGGCAGGGAGGAGTACGGCATCGACATCCAGAAGGTCAGCGAGATCCGCAGCTACGAGAGCCCGACCCGCATCGCCAGCGCGCCGGAGTTCGTCAAGGGCGTCATCAACCTGCGCGGCATCATCGTGCCGATCCTCGACATGCGCATCCGCTTTGCGCTGGGCACGCCCGAATACGGCCCCTTCACCGTCGTGATCATCCTGAACATCGGTACGCGCGTCGTCGGCATGGTGGTCGACGCGGTGTCGGACGTGACAACGCTGACGCCGGACCAGATCAAGTCGGCGCCGGACATGGGTTCGAGCCTGAACACGGAACACATCGTCGGCCTGGGGACGGTCGAGGACCGCATGCTGATCCTGGTGGACATCGACAGGATGATGTCCAGCGAGGAGATGGGGCTGATCGAACGGATCGCCGCCTGACCGGTCAGGACGCCAGCGCCTGTTGCGACAAGGCGTCCGCCGCGCCGTTGCGATGGCGCGGCACCCAGCGCAGTGCGACGCAGCCGATGCGCGCCAGCAGCGCCTGCGCCACGGCCCGGTGATGGGCGAGGCTGGCGGCGCCCGCGCCGGCCGGCAGCAGCATGTCGTGCACCACGACCTGGCTGTCGCCATACACCACCAGCTGCGCCAGCGAGCGCGCGGCGGCTTCCTCCAGGAGTGCGATCAGAGCCAGGTACTCCGCATCCGCGCTGCTGCCTTCGCCCGCGCGCAAGCTCACTTCCACCCGTTCCCCGCCAGGCCCCAGCAACAGCGCGCCCACGCCGATGCGGCCCGGGTTGGGTGTCGCGGAGCCGTCGAACCAGGCCTGCCACTGGCCTGGCGCGGGCGGCACGGCGCGGCGCGCGAGCCGGGCGGCGGCGGCGAGGGCTTGCAGGGCGGCCTTGCGGGACAGGACGGCGGGTTCGGCGGCAGGCATGCTGGGGGCAAAGCGACGATTGTACGTAAAAAGGGCCATCCGCGGATGGCCCTTTTTATAAGGACGACTGCTTTGCCGTCGGTCGCCGTCATGCGCCTTCAATTGCGATAGGGATTGCTCGGCCGGTAGTCATGCCGGTTCGGCACGCCGTCGCCATCGCGATCGCGGTCGTAACGGTTCGGCACGCCGTCGTGATCCTGGTCGCGGCCGCCGCCGTGGCGCCAGCCGTTGTGTTCCCAGCCACGTTGCGGACCGCGGTCCCAGCCGCTGTGCCAGCGGTTGCCCCGGTCGTAGCGGCCGTCGTGGCGGTCGTAGCGGTTCGGTACGCCGTCACCGTCGCGGTCGCGGTCATAGCGGTTCGGCACGCCGTCGTGGTCCATGTCGCCACGCGGGCTGCGCCGGTTCCAGCGGGCTTCCTCGTAGGCCCAGCCGCCATGGCGCTCGACCCAGCGCGGCGCGACATACGCATACCCGGCCCGTTCGCGCACCCAGTTGCCGCCGACCCAGACGTGGCGGCGGCCGTCCCAGCCCCAGTAGCCGGGCGCCCACACGTGGCCGGCACGGGCATACGGGATGGCCTCGTAGCGCACCGGCGGCGGCGGGGTGCCGATGATCAGGGTGACGTCCACCTGGGCCATTGCCTGCGTCGGCAGGAACGCGGCCGTGCCGGTGGCGAGGAGGGCCGCTGCAAGGATGGTTGGCTTGATCATGATGTTCTCTCCGTGGTTCTTGGCGCGCTGCTGGCTGCCCGATGAATCCACTATATCGCGCCGCACGGAAGAACATTGCGCCTGATTCAGATTTTTACAAATCGCGCGGGTTTGTCACAGCGGCGGCCTGGCCATCATGGCTCGGCCGCTTGCCGCGCACGATCACGACCGGTACCGCCGGGACCGCGATCAACTGGCTGACGCGGCGCGGCTGCGCCTGCGCCTGCGCCTCGCCACGGGTGGGGCGTTCGCCCCGGTAGAAGGGGCGGCACACGCCACCAGCACGGCCAGGACGACGGTGCCGACAAACACCGCTTCCGCATTGCGCACGATATTCATACTATTTCCTTTCGAGAGGGCAAAAGTGCCTTGCCATCGTGCCGAAGCGGGCGCCGCGGGGCTTGCGCGATGTCATTGCAATTCGGTATCGGGCGGCAATGCAACACCGCGTTTGCCGCGCCCCCCGCTAAGTCCGGGCACCATAGCCCCCGACGCGACCATGCCTCCATTCCTTGCCCCGCTGCAGCGCCTGCTGGCCGACCTGGCAACCCGCCGCCGGGCCTGGCGCCGCGCCGCCAACCTGCGCCGCTCGGCACCACGCGCCGGCTGGCAGGCGTTCGCCCTGCCGCTGGCCCTTGTCGCGCTCGCCGCTGGCGGCGCCGCCCTGATTGCCGGCCACGCGCGCAGGCTGGGCGATGCGATACCGCAGCCGTGGCATACCGTCACCGCGTTGCAGGCCTACGTTCCCGGCGCCGCCTTCACCGTGCCGGCAACGGGCGTGCAACTGCTGTTGCCAGGGCAGGGCGCGCTGGCGATCGCTGCCGGCATGCGCGCCGCGCCGCCCGTGCGCATCGACCTGTGCCGGCAGTTGCGCGCGCCCGGCCGCGCCGGTGCGCTGGTGCCACTGCGGCTGGGTTACCAGGCCGGCGACGTGCGGCGCTGGGCCGGCGCGCCGGGACCGGAGCGGCGCAATGTCGTGCTGGTGGATGCACAGGCCGGGCTGCCGCAAGTACAGCTCAGCGGCAACGCGACGGCCGATTTCGACGGCACACCACTGCGCCTGGCCTGGCAGGGCACCACGGTGGCACGCTGGCTGGGCGGTGCCGACGGTGTCGTGGCCGGCCCGCGCGGCGCAGGGCAGTTGACGCGCCAGGGCTGGCTGGCCTGGCCCGGCGGCGCGCTGCACGTCGAGCGGCGCGCCAGCGCCGCCTGTCCGGCAGCCGGCGAACTGGTGCTGCGCCTGTACCAGCCGGCCGATGATGTCAAGCGGGCCGTGGTGACGGCTTTCGGCAAGGAGGGCAGCACGACGGTGACGCTGGCGCCGGGCGACTACCGCGTCCCGGCGGCGGCCCCGCCCGCGCTGGAAGACGCCGCGCTGTTCACGGCGCTGCAGCAGGCTGGCCTGTTGCGGCTGTCCCGCCACGGCGCCATTGCGCTGGCGCCGGCGGATCTCGCGGCCTGGCAGCAGGCGCCCCCGGCCGCGCGCGCCGCCGCGCTGCCGGAATGGGCTGGCGTGCGGGTCGATGCCGCCAGCCGCAAGCTGCTGCGCCGCCTGTACCGCCAGGCCGACGGGGCCTACCTGCGCCGCCAGGTCGAGTTGTACAACAGCGAACGCAGCCTGCTGGCCTGGCGCGTGCCGGACGGCGACGCCAGTACGTGGCAGGCCAGCGGCGCGGCCGGACCGTTGACGGTCACCGGCACGCTGCCGCCCGCCGCGGCCCGGCTGTTCGACACGCTGTCGCAAGGCTGGCAACCGTGGTCGCGGGTGGCGCGCTGGCCGGCCGGCGACCAGGCGGTGCGCCTGGCGTGGACGCCCGGCCGTCCCGCCAGCGGCACCGAGCGGGTGCGCCTGCTGCTGGCCGGCCGGGTCGTCGCCGTCACGGGTGCGACCGTCGAGACCCTGCCCGCCTGCGACGGGCGCGCGTGCGGCAGCCGCGACGACGTGACGCAGCTGGTGCTGCGCCCGCAACCGGGCGCACGCGCGGTCGTCGTCGCCGCGCTGCCCCTTGCCACGGCGCGGCTGGAGCGCCCCGGCGAGCGGCGCTACCGCCATCTGCGCGTGGCCGACGGTCGCATCGAGTGGTTGCCGCTCGGGCCGACGGCAGCGCTGCCGGCGGCGGCGCCGGGCGTGCCCGTCACCATCGCCGACCGCCACGGCACACCGCTGTGGGCGGACGGCCGGCCGACAGCGGCCGCCATCCAGGCGGGCCTGGGCACGCTGGTCGGCCTGGGGCCGCAGCAGGACAGCGGTGTCGCGGCCCAGCTGATGCGCGCCGGTGCCGGCGCGACGGGTGCGCGGCTGACGGTGGACCTGCCGCTGCAGGCGCTGGCCCACGACGTGCTGGCGTGCGTCGGCATGCGGCGCGGCACGTGGGACGGCCGCCGCTGCGCGGGCGGCACGGCGCCCCCGCGCGGTCGCGAGGCCGGCATCGTCCTGCTCGACAGCGAAAACGGCGACATCCTGGCCGCGGCGGGCTTCGGCACGGGCCGTGCGGACACCGCCAACTGGGCCGAGCTGCGCGACTTCGACCGCGCCAACCCGGCTCGCAGCCCGTTGCGCCTGCCGGCCCTGCAGCACGACGGCGGCGCCCGGCGCAGTCCCGGCTCCACCTTCAAGATCGTCAGCGCGCTGGGCCTGGAGATGGCCGCGCGCACCGATCCCCGCCTGGAGGCGCTGCTGAGCGGTGTGCCGTTGGCCCGGCTGGACACGCTGGCGCACGAGCGGGGCTTCGATTTCGCGGCGGCGGCGGCCACCTATCCCGTCCACGCCGACGTGCACGTGACGAACTACCGCGAACTGGGCCTGGCCGGCCGCGCCCAGGACGGCCGGCTGGGACTGGCCCAGGCGCTGACCTACAGCCTCAATACGTGGTTCGCCTGGACGGGCGAGCTGTCCGATGCCACCTTGCTCGGCCGGCCGGACGGCGGCGTCGCGGACGCGCAGGCGCTGCAGCCCGGGGCCCTCGATGCCGTGCGGCCCATCCTGGCCGCCGCGCGCCGGCTGGGCTTCGAGCAACCGATGCGCCTGGACGGCGGCCTGCTGCCGGCCGATGTCGACTGGCGCCAGTACGATGCCCTGCAGGCCACGCCTGCGCGAATCGACCCGATCAGCAGCCGCCACGAACTGCGCCAGATGAGCATCGGCCTGCGCATGCAGGCGACGCCGCTGCAGATGGCGCTGGCGGCGGGCGCGATCGGCCAGGGCGCGACGGTGGCGCCGCGGCTGCTGGCGCAACTGGACGGCCGCGCCGCCCGGCAGGCGCCCGCGCAGCCGCTGGACGTGCGGCTCGACCGCATCCGCGCCGGCCTGCAGGGTGTCGTCGAGCGGGGCACGGCGGCCACGGCCTTCCGCTGCGCCGGCTGCGCGCCGCTGCGCGCGGGCCTGTACGGCAAGACCGGCACGGCACCGGTGGCGGACGACGCCACCGTCTGGTTCACCGGCTGGCTGGAGCCGGACACGCTGCCGGGCCAGCGGCACCGGCTGGCGTTCGCCGTCTTCGTCAGCCGCTCGGAGGCCGGCGGCGGCGACCACGCGGCGCCGGTCGTGGCCGCGCTGCTGGCGACATTGGCGGAACGCCGAACAAAGGGGGAAATGGCCGTGTTAATCGGGCAATGACGGCGCGGCGTTCGTGGCATGATGAGCATGCGGCTGCCGCCGGCGTTCCGGCGGCCCGCGCCATGGGGAAACGGACCAGATGCGGTTGCCGGGAACGCGTTATCAGGAGCACGGCTGGGAAGGGGTGCGCAAGCTGCTGGGCGCCAGCTCGCTGGCGGCGCTGCGCCGCTGTGACCTGGAGGCGGTGCTGCAGCCGGATCGCCACGCGGCGCTGCTGGACGACTACACGGATGCGCTGGCGCCCGTGCTGCACGCGGCCGGCCGCAGCGCGCACGGCCCCGGCAACAGCTACGGCGACAGCATCGGCGACCTGGCCATGGGCCTCCTGTTCGAGCTGCAAGCGCGCCCCGCGTTCTGGCTGGCCTTTGCCGGCGGCCTGGCGGCGGAACACGCCAAGCAGGGAGCCTTCTGGCAGGGCGGCACGGGCGACGCGCTGCTGCGCAAGAAGGTCAACGACATGTATGCCACGTTGCGCGACCAGGTCGATGCGGACAACTACCAGGCCGCCACCGGCGAGCCCTGTTCGGCCAACCGGATCTACACGTACCGCATGCTGGATATGGCCTGGCGCGCCATCGAACAGGTGTTCGCGGGCTGGCCCGGCACGGCGGCACAGGTGGCCGCCATCCTGGACCGGCCGGCGGACGCGATGCCCATCGAGGTGCGCCAGCTGACGTCGGCGGCGCGCTGCCGGCCCGAATGGGTGATCCGGTGGAGCGAGTCGCTGGCTCGCTTCGGCGGCACGCCAGGGCCGCTGCACACGCGCTCGAAGCGCTTCGCCAGCCTGCGCAACCAGCCCGAGCGCATCGGCGCGCTGCTGACGGAGATCGCCGACTATGAAGCGCTGAGCGCCAATGCCGACGGCGCCGCCTGGCTGCACGACGAACACGCGGCGGCCGACTGGCTGGCCGACCTGGAGCGGGTGGGGACGCAATCGGCCAGCGCCGCCAGCACCGAAGCCGATCGCGTCCTGGCCGATCCCGAGGGCGCCGGGGTTTGCCCCGCCCCCCGCTATGACAGCTTGACGGCGGCGCTGGCCGCGCTGGCTGCCGAATCTTTGCCGGTGCGGCAGGCGGTCTGCCTGAAGGTGCTGGGCCCGGACGACGACAGTTATCCGGACGACTGGCGGCGTGGCCCGGCTGGCGGCCTCCCCACGCTGGAGCAGTTGGCGCTGCAGGGCGGCATGTCGGTGCCGACCCTGCGCAAGCGCCGCAACGCGGCGATCGAACGGCTGAACGGGATGGTCCCGGCCGCCCAAGGAGAATGACGTGACGAGCATGGATGACGACAAGGTAGGGGCCAAGCTGCGCGAGCGCGTGCTGCTGGCCGCCAGGACGGGCGACCGGCTGATGCTGGCGGACGCCACGCTGCAGGCGGCGCTGGAGGGCAGCCGGCCCCTGACGGCGGGCGAGCTGGCCGCCCTGCACGGGTCGCCGCTGACGCTGCGGCGCTTCCGCCACCTGGCGCTGGCGCGGCGGCAGGCCCGCGCCCCGCGCTGGGCCGGCAGTACCGGCATGCTGCGCGCGGCCGACAGCGGCACGGCGCCCGCGCGCCTCGTCACGGACGACGGCCACTGGACACTGCATTTCATCGCCCAGGAAGGCGCCTGGCAGGTGATCCTGCAGCTGGACCCGGCCGCGCCTATTGCCCCGGCCCTGCTGCGCGAAGGCCCGCTGCTGCGCGTCAGCGACGGCGCCGGCGCCACGCTGCTGCAAGGGCGCCTGGACGGCGACGGCGAATGCGAGGCCGCCTGGCCGTTCGCGCTGGCGCCTGACGCCTATTTGCAGGCGCGTGGCGCCACCTTCCTGGTCGCGCCCGCGGCCGGGCAAGCGTGAGGCGTCGATGAAACTGTTCGGCCGTACCGCCACGCCGCCGCAGGCGGACCAGCTGGGCCAGGCCGTCATCGCGCTGCGCTGCGACGGCCTGGCCGCACCGGCCGGCAGTACCGTCACCGTGGTGGGGGCCGATGGCGGTGCCCGTCGTCCAGTCGTGCGGCCGGGCGAGCGGGTCGCCTGCTGCGCCGGCGAGGCGGCGTGGTGCTGGCATGCGGGGCCGTACGCGATGGATCTCGTGCCGTTCGCGGCCGCGCCCGAAGCCGGGCTGCGGCTGACCGGCATGCTGGCCGGCGCCGATGCCGTCCCGGGCCGCGAACGCTTCACGCTGCTGCTGGCTGCGGAAGCGCCGCCCGAGCGGCTCACCGTGGCCGCCTTCGCGGCGCTGGTGCAGGGCGCGTTGCGCGGCGCGTTGGCGCAGGGGCTGCTCGACCTGCCGCCCGGCACGTCGCTGGAGGAATGGCACGCGTTCCGCGCCGGTGTCAACGAACTGCTGTACACGCGCTTCGGCCTGATCGTGACCGATTGCGTGCCGGTCGACCTGGGCGACATCGTCGACTACGCGGCCGTGCTGCGCGGCCGCGCGGAACGGCTCGAGCCGACGCCCCCGTACACCGAAGTGCCGGCCCCGGCGTCGGCGGCTGCCACGACCGCCCTGGCGCCGCCCGACGATGCGCGGGCATTGCGCCGCCTGTTCCTCGAACTGCCTGCGCTGGCGGCACAGCTGCGCCTTCTGCCGCTGCCCGGGGGCGCCTTCGCCGCGCACCGGGAACTGCTGCAGAAGGTGGCGCTGGCCGCGCTGGACGTCAACACGATGCCGGCCCTTGCGCTGGCGGCTCCTGGCCAGCCGCTGGTGCCCGCGGCCCGCGCCAGCCGCGCAGCGGCCAGCGTCGCGGCTCTCGCGGCATTGGACGACGCGTGGAGCGTGCTGGCGCGCATGAAGCAGGACGGTTTCGCGCCGCTGCAGGACGAAGCGGAGCGCGTGCTGGCCAACCTGGCCGACCACCTGGCGCGGCGCCGTGCCGTCGATCATGCGGACGATTCAAGCTTGCAGCGGCGGGAGCCCACGCTATGACCCGCGCAGCGACGCCCGCCACCGCGCAGTGCCGCACGCTGCTGGCCGACGGCACGGCCTTGACCGTGACGGCCACGCGCCGCCCGCGTGCCGGCCGCGCGGACGTCAAATGCGCCGTGCCGGGCGCGCCGCAACTGGGCGAACGGATGGCCGAAGTGGTGCGCCTCGCCCGCCTGACGGAAGCGCGGCTCGATGCACGCGAGCAGGTGGTGCTGAGTCTCGACGGCACGCCCGCGCCGGCGGAGCGCAACTGGGAGCTGGCCGCCGTGCTGGCCGACCGTCTCGTGCGCGGTACCTGGAACGCACGGGAGACGCCACTGGCGCTGGGCTGGTCCGATGCATGGCAGCTGGGCCGCATCGACGGGCATGCGCCGCCGGCCACGCTGCCGGCGGACGCTGTGCTGGGCGGTGCCCGGCCGGCCGATGCCGGGCCGTTTGACTACCTGCCGCACCTGGGTGCACTGACGGGGCACGCCGATCCGGGTGCCGCCGTGTCGGTCGTACGCACGTGGTTCCCGCTGCACAGCGGCGGCATCAACGACAGCCTGGCCTGGGTCGAGGTCAGCGTGTTCCCTCGTCCGCCGGACGACCCGGCGGACGAGGAAGACACCATCGCGGTGCCGGGCACGGACGCGGCGCTGCAGCAGGCCGTGCGCGCGGCGCTGGCGGGCGCGCGCCACTTTGACGGCCGTGGCATGGGACGCTGGCGCACGGTCGTCCGCTTCGGTGCGGCGCGCTTCCAGGGCGACTCCTACCAGCTTGCACTGGTGCTGGCCGACCGCCTGGCGCGCGGGCGCGACTTCGTGCCGCGCGGCCGGCTGATCGCCACGGGGACGTCCAGCGCGTGGCACGCGGGCCAGGTCGAGGGCGTGGCGGGGCTGGCGGCAAAGACGCAGCTGATCCTGGCGCAGGCGCTGCCGGGCGACCGCGTGCTGCTGCCGGCGGCGTGGCAGGACGAGTTGCCGGCCGGGTTCGCGCAAGCGCTGCGCGGGCGTGGCGCCACGCTGGCGTGCATCGACCGGATAGGGCTCATCTGAATCGTGCGCCTGTTAAAATCGCACGGCAGGCCGTGTACAAAAAAGCAAGGAGTCTGACATGTTCAAGATGTTTGGTGCCGGTGGCGCCCGCTGCCCCCGCTGCGGGCAGAAAAACGGTGGCGCGGACGGCTACTGCGGCGGCTGCGGCCTGTCGCTGGGCGCGCCCCGCAGCGAGCCCGTGCTGCAGGACAACCGCTGGATCCCCGCTGCCGACGAATTGGCCGTGTACTTCGGCGTGCGCGAACTGTCCGGCCTTTTCACCAAGACGCTGCGCGTGCCCGCCACCACCCGTGCCTATATCCTGCAGGGCGAGACGGCCACCGAGGTCGCGCAGGGCGAGTACGAGCTGGAAGGCTTCTTCGGCCGCCTGAACAACCTGCTGCGCGACCAGCATGCGGAAATCCTCGTCACCCGCACCACGCCGCTGCCGGTGGAGTTCGCGTTCGACGACCTGGCCACCAGCGAACACCTCAAGATCGCGGCGCGCTTCACGGTCGGCATCAAGGTCGAGATCGTCGCCGCGTTCGCCCAGCACTTCATGACGGCGCCCGGCACCGTCACCACGCGCCACCTGCACGACCTGCTGGCGCCGATGGTGCGCCAGATCGCAGCGGAATTCATCGGCGCGCGCTCCTTGCGCGAGATGCACGGCAACCCGGACCTGCGCGCCCAGCTGGACGAACGGCTGCAGGCCGCGCTGAAGCTGCGCCTGGCCGAATTCGGCCTGGCCGCCGTGCAGGTGGACACGCTGGCGCTGCGGCACGACAAGTTCGACGCCAACCGCGCCCGCGTGGGCAGCCTGTGGCTGGTGACGGACGAACGCCACGCGCAGCTGGAGCACGTCAAGCACCTGGACCAGCTGTATGACGACGAGGAATGGCAGGCCATCTGGCGCGAGGAGCAGAAGGCACGCAGCGAGTACCGCCGCGCCGAGCTGCGCCAGGATGCGACGGTGGACAATGCGGAGCTGGCGCTGCGCCAGGCCGAGCGACTGCAAGCCATCCGCGCCCGCGAGATCGACCTGTATGCCCGCATCGCCGAATCGGACACGCGCAAGCACGCCGTCGACAAGGGCGCCGGCGCGGCCGTCGCGGAACTGGAGCACGAGCTGGCGGGCCAGGCGGCCCAGCGCGCCGGCGTGGCGGCCGAGTGGGCCCACGTGCGCCAACTGGCGCAGATCCGCCTGCGCACGGAGCTGGAAGTGGCGCAGCAGGCCGCAGCGGAGGAACGCGCGTTCGCACGGCAGCGCTTCACGCACCGGCTGCACCTGCAGCAGATCTGCAACCAGATGGAACAGGCGCTGGCGATCGAGGACGAGTCGGCCCGGCGTGCCCAGGCCAAGCGCCTGCAGCAGGCGGAACTGGATGCGCAGCGGCGCGAGGCGGAGATCGAGGCCGAGCACCACCAGGCCCGCTTCCAGGGCGTCGCGCTGGCCAATGCCGCGCGCCGGCGCGAGGCCGAGCGCGTGCAGGAATGGGAGGAGGCCCAGCACGTGGCACGCCAGCGCGAACTGGCGCGCGGCGAAGGGGACAAGGAGGCGGCGGCGCGGGCACGGCTGGACGAGCTGCGCCGCACCGGTGCGTCCGCCGAGGCGCTGGCGCAGCATGCCAAGCTGTTGCGCACGATCGAGGCGGACGGCGCCCAGCAGCGCCAGGCCCAGTCGATCGCCATCGAGGCCGAGGAGCAGCGGCTGGCGCTGAAGCTGCGCGAGCATGAGGCGCAGTGGCAGCAGGAGCTGCGCCGCATCGAGCACGAGCGCGATGAGCGCCATGCGCGCTGGAAGCTCGATTACGACACGCTGGTGGCCCAGCAGAACCACGCGGCCGAACTGGCGCGCATCGAGATCGAGCGCATCCAGGCCGTGGGGACGCTGTCGGACACGGGCAAGATCGCGCTGGCGGACACGCCCAACGCGCAGGCGCTGGCGCAGCTGATGAAGACGCAGGCCCATGCGGGCATGAGCCCGGAACAGCTGCAGGCCCTGGCCAGCGTGGTGGCGGCCGAGAACAGCATCAGCCAGCTGGACGCCATGCGCCTGGCGCAGCAGACGGCGGCCGACGAGCGCGCGCGCACGGAGGCCCAGCAGGACAAGGACCGCCAGCACCAGCTGGAGCTGCTGAAGCTGCAGAACGCCACGCACGCCAATGCGCTGGCGGCGCAGATGCAGCTGGGCGTGGGCGTCGCGCAGGCGGGCGCGCCGGTGCACCACCATCACGCGCCTGCGGCCGCGCCCGCGCCGCGCGTGTGTGTCAACGGCCACCCGGTCCCGGCCGACAAGCCCGATGCGAAGTTCTGCGCGGAGTGCGGCGTGCCGCTGCAGCGGTAAAAGGAAGCGATGCAGACAGCCAGAGAAAAGATCCGCGAGCTGCGCGCGCTGCATGAGGATGGCCTGCTGAGTCAGGAGGAATTCGACCGCCGCAAGAACGCAATCCTCGATGCCGAATACGCGCCGCCCGGCGGCACGGCGCCGCCGCTGCCGCCGCGCCAGGGCACCGAGCTGGGATTGATGGTGGGCCAGGAGATCGGCCCGCAACACCGCCGCTACCGGCTCGAACGGCTGATCGGCATGGGCGGCATGGGCCAGGTGTGGCAGGCCACCGACCTGGCCACGCATGCGGAGCTGGGCCACAGCGAGATCGTCGCCGTCAAGATCCTGCCGCCGCAGCTGACGCAGAGTCCCGTGCACGCACGCCTGCTGGTGGAGGAGGCCACCCAGGCGCGCCGGCTGGCGCACGACAATATCGTGCGGGTCTACGAATGGGCCCAGGACCCGGCCACGGCCAGCTATTTCATCATCATGGAATGCCTGGATGGCGAAGATCTGGACGCCTGGCTGGCGCGCAATGGCCGCGCCGACCTGGCGGCCGTCGAGCGCATCCTGCGTCCCGTCGCGGCGGCGCTGGCCTATGCGTGGGAGCGGCACCGGCTGGTGCACCGCGACCTCAAGCCCGGCAACGTGTTCCTGACAGCCGCAGGCCACGTCAAGCTGCTCGATTTCGGCATCGCCGCGCGCGCGCGCGATGCGGCGTCCAGCCCGGGCAACGCGCAGGGTGGCGCACGCACGCCCAACGCCGGCACGGCCGGCTACCGCGCGCCGGAGGCGGGCACGCACCGGGGCGAACCGGCGCCGCAGCTGGACGTGTACGCGGTGGCGGTGATGATCTACCAGTTACTGGCGGGCGCCATGCCGTTCGACGACAGCCGTTCCGCGCAGATCGCGCCGGTGGCGCCGCCCGGCCTGAACGAGGCGCAATGGGACGTGCTGCAGCACGGCTTCGCGTTCGATCAGGACGAGCGGCCGCCGTCCGTGGCGGCGCTGCTGGACGCGCTGGCGCGGGCTGCCGGGCCGAGCGCCGCCGAGCTGGCGGAGCAGGAGCGGCGGCGTGCGCAGGAGGAGGCCGAGCAGGCCCGCGCCCGTGCGCTGGCGGAGGCGGAACGGGCCGCGCGCCAGGTCCAGGCCGAGCAGCGCGCACCGGCACCGGTGCTCGATCCGAAGGAACTGGAACGGCGCCGCGCCGCCGAGGCGGCGGAACAGCGTCGCATCGAGCTGCAGCGGCAGATGGAAGTGGCGGCGCGGCGCAAGGCCGAGGCGCAAGCGGCCGCGCTGGAAAAGGTGAAGCAGGACCAGGTACGGCGCGCGCTGGAGAAGCAGCGCCGGCTGGAAGCGGAAGCGCAGGCCGCCGAGCGCAAGGAGCGGCTGCGCCAGCAACTGCTGGCGCGGCGCGAGGCCGACGCGCTCCAGGCGCGCCAGGCGGAAGAGGAAAAGCAGCGCAAGGCGGCGCAACTGAAGGCGGAAGCGGCGTATCGCGCCGAACAGGAACGCCACCGGCGCGAGCAGGCCGCGCGCCATGCGGCCGAACTGGCGGCGCAATTGCCCACGCCGTCCAGCCCGGTCGCCGACCCCAGCGGCGTGCTGCGCGACCCGTTCGTCGACGGCAGCGCCACAGGACCCGACCTGGTGCTGATCCCGACCGGCCGCTTCGAGATGGGTGCGCACGACTACGAGCATGCGGTGGCGCTGAAGGCCGGCGCGCAGCGCGCCTGGCTGGAGCGCGAAAAGCCGCCGCACTGGGTCGGCATCGAGCGCTCGTTCGCCTTGGGCCGCTATCCCGTCACCGTGGGCGAATGGCGCCGCTTCGTGCGCGCCACCGGCTGGGAGCCCAAGCTGGACGTCGATTGGGAGCAGCCGGGTTTCCGCCAGGACGACGACCATCCGGTGGTCGGCATCAGCTGGTACGACGCGCAGGACTACCTGAACTGGCTGTCCGTGATGACGGGCCAGGTGTACCGCCTGCCCAGCGAAGCGGAATGGGAGTACGCGTGCCGCGCGGGCAGCAAGACCGCATTCAGCTTCGGCAACGAGATCGCGGGCACGCAGGCCAACTACGACGGCAATTTCACCTACGGCGCCGGCGTCAAGGGCGAGTCGCGTGGCGGCACGACGAAGGTCGGCAGCTTCCCGCCCAACCCCTGGGGCCTGTACGACATGCACGGCAATGTGTGGGAATGGGTGCAGGACCCGGTGCACGACAACTACGTCGGCGCGCCGGTCGATGGCAGCGCCTGGGAGCAGGGTGGCGACCCGTCGCGCCGCGTGCTGCGCGGCGGCGCCTGGCTGTACCAGCCGCGCTACCTGCGTTCGGCGGTGCGCAATGGCTATTCGGCGTTCCTGTCCAACGACGTGGTCGGCTTCCGGGTGGCGCGGCGGATCGGGTAGCCTGCGGCCGCGGAAGCGCTGGGGTCAGTCCCTGCACAGGGACTGACCCCGAAGTTCGTTGCGTTGCGCGGCAGTGAAGCAACTTCAGGGTCAGTCCCCACGAGGGGGACAGACCCTGAGCCTTCCCCACAAATTTCTGTTGTAAACGGAAGCGGAAGCTGTTAACTTTCAATCCCAAAAACGGCGCATGCATGGCTGTGTTAGCCCTTTTATTCGTAGCGACCAAACTGCGAATGAAAGGCACAGACCATGCATGCACAGCAAATCATACAGAAGTTTTTGGCCGATCAGTGCTCCGCGATGCACGCCAAACGGCGGAGATGCTTGGCCGATGCTGTCGAAGCGGCCCGCAGCGGCGGGCTGGCAATGATGGGAATGAGCAAGGCGCTAGAAAGTGAAGTAAGCCTACGCTATCGGATCAAGCGCATCGACCGCCTTCTAAGTAACGCTCACTTGGCCAAGGAGCGGGTAAGCATCTTCAAGGCCTTGGCGCACCACCTCCTGCCGCATCAGGAGCGCATTGCAGTGATCGTCGATTGGTCTGATTTGCTGCCGGATGTAAGTCAGCATTTGCTGCGCGCCGCCGTGGTGGTGGAGGGGCGTGCGATCACGATTTATGAGGAGCTGCATCCAACCAAGTCGTATGGCAGCAGACAAGTCCATCATCGTTTCCTGGAGACTCTACGGACGGTACTGCCTCCACACCGCAGTCCAGTGATCTGGGGTACCCTGACTTTTTCGGACACTCCTGTTTGGTAGACTTCACCAACTGGAGAAACTTATGGCACGCTCAAAATCATACACCCCGGAGCTTCGTGAAGAAGCGGTAAAACTGGTCCTGACACAGGGTCTGACGCTGGAGGACGCGGCGTTACGGCTCATGATTCCCAAGGGAACCTTGGCCAATTGGGTAGCTGCAGCGAGGGGTGGCACCTCATCCAAAGTGGCTCCCGGCAGCCGCTCCGTGCCCGAACTTGAGGCCGAAGTTACCAAGCTGCGCAAGGAGCTTGCTGAGGCCCGCATGGAGCGCGATATCGTAAAAAAGGCGGCAGCGTACTTTGCGCGGGAGTCGCTGCCAAGTACGCGGTCATGAAGACATTGCGACTCGAATATTCACTAAGCGCGCTCTGCCGCGTCTTCGACGTGTCGCGCAGCGGGTTCTATGCTTGGACTCACGGGCAGCCGTCGAAACGTGCGCAGGAGGACGCGCGCCTGAAGGTCGCCATCGAGGCGGTTCATACGCAGAGCCGGCAGACATATGGGCCACTTCGGATGCAGCCGGAACTGGCCGCACAAGGCTTTCCTGCTGGCCGTGACCGCATCGTCCGGCTACGACGTGAGCTTGCCCTGCGCTGTAAGCAGAAGCGAAAATTCAAGGCCACCACCAACTCGAACCATGAGCTGCCGGTGGCCGAGAATCTGTTGAATCAGACCTTCGCACCAACCCGCCCGAACGAAGCCTGGGTAACCGACATCACGTATGTCGCCACAGGCGAAGGCTGGCTCTACCTGGCCGGCATCAAAGACGTCTTTACATGCGAACTGGTGGGCTATTCGATGGGTGCGCGCATGACGCAAACGCTGACCGCACAGGCCCTTTGGAAAGCCGTGCGCAACAAGCGCCCGGCGCCGGGATTGATTCACCACTCCGACCGTGGGAGCCAGTATTGCGCTCACGACTATCAAAAGCTCGTCAAGCAGTTTGGCATGCAACCGTCCATGTCGCGCAGGGGGAACTGCTACGACAACGCGCCTATGGAAAGCTTCTGGGGCAGTCTGAAAAATGAGCTGGTGCACCATCAACGATATGCAACCCGCGCCGATGCGAAGGCCGCGATACAGGAGTACATCGAAAGCTTTTATAACCGCCAGCGACGCCACTCGCGTCTTGGCAATGTAGCGCCAGCGTTGTTTGCCGAGGAATTCAGCAAACGGCTGCAGGCGGTTTGAAACAAGAGTGTCCGCTATTGACAGTACACCTCAATCATCACCGACGCGGGCTTTCGGGGGACTTGGTTCCAGATGCTCGGCGAGCTCGGCTACGATTGGATCGGTAGAATTCGTAATCTCGACACCGTTCGCGTAGAAGGCACCACGAAGTGGCAGCCTTGCAAAGAGCTTTACCTCCACGCCACTAAGGTCCCACGCGATTTGGGACGGTTCGAACATACCCAATCGCGCTTGGTGAAATGCCGTCTGACTTTGGTGAAGAAGTCGCCCCAAGGGCGAAAGAAATTGACCGTCTTCGGCAATGACGCCGGCAGCCATCACAGCAACAAACAGCGTAAGGGACAATCCGAACCCTGGCTGTTGTCCGTCTCACCAGGACTATCGAGGCTGCGTGCAAAACAGATCGTCGCCTTATACAGCTGTCGCATGCAAATCGAACAGACTTTCCGCGACCTCAAAAACCCGCGGTGGGGGATGGGAATTCGCCACAGTCAAACACGCCAACCCAAGCGTCTCGCCGCACTACTTCTTATCGGCACCTTGCTCAGCTTCGCCCTATGGATCATCGGCATCGTTGCGCAAAGTCGGGGCTATCGTATGCGCTACGGCAGCAAACCCAAATCCGCGAAAACTGTGTCGATCGTTTCCTTAGCTCGCCAATGGCTCGCCGACGTCAGGTATCGAAGGCTGACGCACAGCCAGCTCCACGAAGCTATGCAGGAGCTGGCCAGTCTAGTGCTCATCTATTAAAAATGAGGGGAAGGCTCAGGGACAGACCCTACGCGAGCAGCCCTGCGGCCGCCACTGCATCAATGCGCCGCGGACTTCGAGAACACGTTCATCACCACGACCCCGGCCACGATCAACCCCATCCCGACCAGCGCGGGCGCATCCAGCTTCTGTCCGTAGACAAGCCAGCCCACCAGCGAGATCAGCATGATTCCCACGCCGGACCACACGGCATAGGCGATACCGACCGGGATCGAGCGCAAGGTCAGCGACAGGCAATAGAACGCCACGCCATAGCCGACGACGACCGCGACGGACGGCCACAGGCGCGAAAAGCCATCGCTGGCTTTCAGGGCGGAGGTGGCGATGGTTTCGGCAACGATGGCGATGGCCAGGAACAGCCAGTTCTTCATGGGGGACTCCAGGCAATAGTGTGCAAGCGCGCAGTATGCCAGAGCGCCTGCCCCCTTCGGCCGATAGGCAGCCTGCCGGGAAAGGGTGTAGATTGCGGCAAGGCCATTCCGGCCGCCACACGCTACAAGGAATCCTCATGTCGACACCCATCACCGTCATCCGCGACCAGTCGCAGCCCATGCGCCACATCGTCCATGTGCGCAACCACATCGTCTCCACCGACGTCTCCGTCGAAGAGGGCGGCATCGATGCCGGGCCGTCGCCGCATGACCTGTACGATGCGGCGCTGTCGGCCTGCAAGGCGTTGACGGTGCTGTGGTATGCCAAGCGCAAGAACATCCCGGTGGAGGACGTGCGCGTGGTCACCGAGCGCGATGCCAGCGAGGAGCGCAAGGGGGTGTACCGGCTGGCCGCCACCTTGCACCTGACGGGCGACCTGTCGCCGGCGCAGCGCGAGGAGCTGCTGGGCGTGGCGCAGAAATGCCCCGTGCACAAGCTGATGTCGAGCGTGACCACCGAAGTCGCCACGCACCTGGCGGGAGCGCCGGCATGAGCGTCGCCCAACTGCTGAAGGGCCACGACAAGGACCTGGGCGGCGGCTTCGTCGTGCGCCGCTACCTGCCCGCCGCGGTCAAGCAGGCCGTGGGGCCGTTCATCTTCTTCGACCACTTCGGTCCGATCGACGTGGCGCCCGACGCCGACCATGACGTGCGTCCGCACCCGCACATCGGCCTGGCCACCGTGACGTACCTGTTCGAAGGTGCGATGGACCATCGCGACAGCATCGGCACGTTCCAGCGCATCGAGCCGGGCGCCATCAACTGGATGACGGCGGGGCGCGGCATCGTCCATTCGGAGCGCACGCCGCAGGACCTTGTCGGACATCCGCACCGCACCCACGGCCTGCAGCTGTGGGCCGCGCTGCCGCAGGCGAACGAGGAGGACGCGCCCGCGTTCTCGCATACTCCGGCCGAGGCGATTCCCGAACTGACGGTGGACGGTGCCACGGTGCGCGTGCTGGTCGGGCAAGCGTTCGGCTTGGTGTCGCCCGTGCCCACGTTCATGGAGACCCTGTACCTGGACGTGCAACTGCCGGCCGGGCAGGCGCTGGTGCTCGCCGACCTGCCGGCCGAGGCGGCGCTCTATCCGGTAACGGGCAGCCTGCTGCTGGACGACGCGCCGCTGGCGCCGAACCTGATGGCGCTGCTGGACACGGCAACGCCGCAGAAAGTGGGCGCCGACAGCGATGCGCGTTTCGTCGTCATCGGTGGCGCACCGCTGGACGGGCGCCGCTTCATGTTCTGGAATTTTGTCTCGTCGTCGAAGGAGCGCTTGCTGCGCGCGGCCGAGGACTGGGATGCGCAGCGTTTCGAGAAGGTGCCGGGGGAGACGGAGTTCATTCCGTTGCCGAAGAAGCCGGCGGGCGGGACTTACCTGTAGCAGGACCCGAGGGGACAGGTGCCTGTCCCCGGTGTCATCAAGCGTGGGTGGCTTCGGTAGCCGCCGTCTCGGTCTCGTACGCGACACCGGTGGTGCGGATGATCCAGCTCTCCGGATACACGTCGCTGGCAAAGCGCGTGTGCGGTGCCACGCGCGACAGCTTGTCCGCCTGCACCGTCGGGGCCAGCGCCGTTTCCTTGCCGGTCACGGCGTCCAGGTGCCAGAAGCCGCCGTCCAGGTGGAACAGCAGGGGCAGTGCGGCGGCGGCGGGCGCTGTCTGCGCGCGGCGCATGGGGTAGCCCGGATGCGTTTCCGGTGCCAGCACGACGAAACATTCGGCGCGGGCGCCGTCGTCGATGCGGTGCAGGATCACGCCATGCGGCAGCAGGCCCGTCACTTCCAGCACGGCGATGCCCTTGATGCTGGCGGACAGCTCGATGCGCATGCCCAGGCGCAGCGCCACCGGCTTGTGCTTGCCGGGCCAGACGCCATCGAGCAGGATGCCGTAGCGCGACACGTCCTCGATCTCGAAGCCTTGCGTACCGCGGCGGATCACGGCGTGGCGGCCGGACAGGCGGCGCGTCAGGCCGGCCGTGTCGATGCCGTCCGGCGTGTAGTGGTGCAGCAGCGCGTGCGCTTCCGGATCGACCAGCTCGAAGCGGCCGAACACGCATTCGTCCAGCGCGAACAGGCGCACGTGGCGTTGCGCGCCCGCTTCCGGCGCCGCGTTGACGAAGCTGGCCGCGCGGCTCGGGTGCGGGTGCGCGGGGCTGGTCCGCGGCATGTCGATCTCGATCAGGTCCTCGTCCCACGCGATGGTCGAGAAGCCCAGGTCCACCTTGCCGGCCGGTGCCGACAGGTCCACGTGGGCGATGCCGGCGTTGCGCGCCGTGACGTCGATGTCCATGCTGTCGCCGCCCTGGCCCGACACGCGCGCGATCGACGCGTCGTCCGCCATCACGCGCACGTTCTTGTGGGTGGACAGGAAGATGCGGTGGATTTCCGTCAGGCTCGCGTCCAGGCGCGGCACCAGGATGACGAACGTGCATTCCCATTTGCGGGCCGGCTGGCCGGGCTGCTGGGAGAGAATCTGCGTGGTGATCTGGTACTGGCCGTGCTCGCGGTCGCGCGACGAGAATTCGACGAACACGGGGCACCAGTCGCCGTCCACGGAGCGGACGAACTGCTGGCGCGATGCGCCGTTCGGAATCAGCTCGGACGTCAGTTGCAGCGCCAGCCGCGGCGCGCAGTCGCCCGGCATGCCGCGCAGTTCCATCTTGAGGGTCTGGCGGCCCCCGGCGGCGCGCGGGTCGAAGCCGCTGATGCGCAGTTGCGGGCGCACGCGGATCGGCGCGGCCAGGCGTTCGTACGACGGTTCCGCTTCCTGCGGCTGGGTTGGCGCGACCACGCTCGCTTGCGGCGCGCGCGCATTGCGCACGGCGCTCAGCAGGCCGTAGCTTTGCCCCATCGTCTGCCCCACCGTTTGCCCGATCGCATCCGCGGGCTGGGCCGCCGCGTCCTGCGCGTGGCCGCCTTCGCAGACGTGCTGGCCCGGCGCAACCCAGAAGGTGCAGTGCGGGTGATCGGTGTTACGGCATTTGTTCATGGGTTCGCCACAGGAGGGATAGGCGAACTTTACGCGCTTTTACGGTCGCTTGGCAATCGGCCTTTAGCCCGAACAGGGGGGTGTTTTGCCCTGTATTCAAGGGCTGTCCGGAAAGGGTGAACTCCCTGGCAAGCTTTGATGTCGCCGCGCTAATTGTGTGTCACGGCTCCACGGCCTGGCGTAACCAAAGGCTGCTGGCCCAGCCCAGCCGCTGCGGCGCCGCGCCATAGCGGATGCGCCACCAGTCGCCCGCCTGCTCGCCCGTGGGCGTGACGATGGCGCCGGCCGGGATCACCGTCACGCGCGCCGCGCCCACGCCCGCCTGTGCGCGCACGTTGAGGTCGCGATGGACGCGATAAGGTTGTCCCGCCGCTAACGGACGTGGCGGCGCCACCACGGCGGCAGGCGCAGCGACAACGAACTGCAGCGGCAACGCGGCCAGCAGCAGCGCGCCGAACAGCCACGTGCCGCCGCCCAGCACGACGGCGCCGCGAGCGGTGGGCCGGCGCCACCAGTGGCGCGGGGTCAGGCCGGCCGCCAGCGCCAGGGTCAGCGCAAGGGCCAGCAGGTAGGCCGGCGCGCCATGGCCGGCATGCAATGCTTCGGCTAGCGTCATCGCGCGCTCCTCAAGCGTCGTAGCGCAGCACGTAGTGGCCGGCGACGACATGGTGGCCGGGCGGCAGCAGGCAGGGCGCCTCGCCGATCGTGGCGACGTACCGCATGTCCGCGTCGAGGTGATACAGGGCCTGGTTGGCCGACTGCCGTGCCAGCAGCAGGCCATCGGGCTGCGCTGCGCAGCTGAACGCGTTGCGCGACAGGCCGAGGCGGTCGGCGCCCGGCAGCGGCGTGCCATCCGCGCCGCTGAGGCAGCGCGCCGTATCGAGCACGCGCAATGCCGCCAGCGCAGGGCTGCCGCGGCCGAACAGCGCCTGGCCGGACAGCGGCATGGCGGGCGGCTGCGGCAGCACGACCAGGGCGCTGTAGCGCTCGGCCAGCGGCGCCGCCACGGCGCTGACGTGCAAGGTGCGTTCACCGTGCGGCGCCAGCGCGGCCGGCAGGTCGAGCGGCGCGGCCGCGGCGGTGGCGGTCTGTACCTGCAGGCCGTCGGCCGCATCCACGGTCAGGGTCAGCGCCGGTGTTGCACCGTCCGGCGCGAGCGTCAACTGGCGGTTGAACGGCAGCGCCAGCCGCGTCACGCCGGTGCCCCGGTAGCGGCTCAGGCGCGGCAGGGCCAGCGCGGCCAGCGTCAGGCGCGCGCGGGCACCCGGCGCGAACGTGGCATCGCTGCCTGGCTCGGCGCGCCGCATCGGCATGGCGGTGGGTTCGACGACGACGGGTGGCGCGGCCTCGCGCGTACGTGGTTTCCATACGGCGGGCCCCGCGGCGGCGGTCCCGGCGCGTGCCACCTTCAACAGCAGCCGTTTGCCCTGGCGCGACGTCACCGTGTAATGGCCGGGCCGGGCATCGCGCACGCAATCGAACGCCCCTTTCGGGCGCACCTGCAGCACCGGTTCCGCATCGGGACCGTCGTTGATCAGGAGGATCACGCCTTCCGCGCCGAACGGCCAGCCCGGCGCCGCGCTGCCCGTGGTGCCGTCGCCGATCAGCGCAAGGCGCTGGTCCGGGTAGACGGGGCAGACGGCATGCCAGGTGGCGCCGTCGCCGGAGGCGCTGACGTCGAACAGCACCTGCTCGCCGGGCGAGGGCAGGTAGACGGCATGGCCGAAGCGCACTTCGATCTCGCCGGCCGCCAGGTCGTCGGCGCCGGCCACGTGGTAGCGCACGTCGTCGTTGCCCAGCAGGTCGCCGAAGTCCTTGCGGTGCAGCGCGGCCAGCGTCTCCGTCAGCTCGCGTGCGCGGTTGCCGCGGGTCAGGTGATAGTCGTCATCGACGTCCTCCTGCGGCAGGCGCAGCGTCACATGGGCGAAGCAGCGCGTGGCGGCGCGGCCCCGCTGTTCGCGCGGACAGCGTTCCAGCAGGTCGCGCAGCAGCGGGCGGCGGGCAAACAGCGCCAGTCCCGGCGCCTGCCAGATTGCCTCGGCATTGAACACGTCCGGGATGCGGCCGAGGACTTCGTGTTGGACATAGGTGGGCATGGTTCTCACTCCTGTGGTGGGGTCGGTTGCGCGGCATGGATGCCTAGCAGGGGGAGGAGGAAAAACAGCAGGTGGCTGCCGCCGGCCGACAGGAAACTCATCGGCTGGCCCATCACCGGGACGATGGCGAGATTGGTGCCCCATGACAGCAGCAGGTGGCCGGCCAGAAAGGCGCCGCCGCCGCACAGGACGAAGGCGCGCAGGCGGGCGCGCCAGGCAGTGCGAAAGCCACGCGCGCGGGTGGCCGCGCGGGCCGACTGCACGGCCGCACCAAGCAGGCCGGCCAGCACGGCCGCCTGGACGCACCACAGCAGCAGCCCCGCCAGCAGGCCATGCCGGTGCAGGAACAGCGACGGTGCGAAATCGTCCTGCACGGCGGGCAGGGCCAGCACGGCGCCCGCGCCCGTGCCGAGCGTCGTCAGGCCCAGCATGCCGTCCGTGCCCAGCCAGCCGCCTTGCGCGATGGCGCTGCCGCCCTGCAGCAGTTGCTGGCCCGTGTGCGGATGGAGCGCGGGCGCCAGCCAGACCTGGAAGCGGTCGCCGTAGAACGAGGCGGGCAGGCCATCGGTGCCGGCCGCGTGCAGGGCGGGGACGGCGGCGCTGCCGGCCAGCGCGAGCATCGCCAGCAGCGCGGCGCTCCAGCGCCGACCGGCCGCCAGGGCATAGGCCAGCGCCACGGCGCCAGCCCACAGCAGCAGCAGGATCAGGGGCGAGTAGTCGTCGACCTGGACCAGCGCCACGCCCAGCAGGGCCAGGAACAGCAGCGCCGGCGCCAGCAGCCGCAGCCAGCGCGCGCCGAGGCCGGGACGGGCGGCACCGTGGTCGCTCCAGCCCAGGCGCAGCGCCAGGCAATGCGCCGTCAGGCCCGCCAGCACGAGTTTGGCCAGTTCCACCGGCTGCAGGTCGAACACGCCGGTCTCGTCGCCCCACAGCACCTGCGCGGCCAGCAGCAGCAGGGCGCCGGCGGCCAGCACGCCCAGCAGGAACTCCACGTGGCGTTGCGCCAGGGGGCGACCGTGGCTACACCACAGCCGCCACGCCAGCGCGGCGGCCGAGCCGAGCGCCAGCAGCGCGGCCGTCTTGTGGTAGTAGCGCAGCCAGCCGGTGTCGGGGGCGCCCAGGCCCATGTCCAGCTGCGCCAGCAGGCCGCAGCCGAACAGCAGCAGGGCGCCGTGCCCGGCAAGGCCGAGGCGGCCGGGCGCGAGCAGCCAGGCGCCCAGCGCGGCAGCGGCCAGCAACCATGAGCAGAGCACGGCGGGCGGCTGGCCCTGGCGTTGCAGCACCAGCGACACCATGCCGGCCGCCAGCAGCAATGCCGCGGCGAGCCAATGGGCGGGGCCGGGCGGTGCCTTGCGCGTGGGGCGCAGGATATTGCCGCGTGCAGGAAGGGGCGACGGCAGCAGCCACGGCGCCAGCAGGGCCGCCGCCGCCGCCAGCGCGCCGGCCCACGCCAGCGCGCCGGCCCACGCCAGCGTGCTGCCCTGCCATGGGGCGCGCCGTTGCCATTGCCAAGTCACCTGGTCGGGCAGCGCCGCTTCCGCGACGGAAAACAGCGCTACACGCCGATGGGGCGTTAGCGTCAGCACGTCGCCCGCGGCATGCAGCCGGTAGCGGGTGGCGCCGACCGTCAGGCCTTTCGCGCCGGCCAGTGGCAACGCCTGCGTGCGCAGGTCGGCGCCGTCGGCCAGCACCGGCGTGACGCCATCGCCCGCCAGGCGCAACGTACCGTCCGTCCTCGCCAGCATGGCGCTGCCGGCGGCGATATCGGCCAAGCCGAGCCAATTGTCGCAATACAGGTTGCCGCCGAACTGCAGCGGCCGCGCCGCCGTCAGCGCGGCCGGGGCCACGCGGTTCCACAGGGCGATCATGCGGCGCGCCATGGGCGCATCCGGGCAGGCCGGCAGCGCGGCGCCGTCGCGGTACAGGGTGGCGCCGTCGTAGCGCCAGGCCCGCGTACCGTCGCTGAACGCAATGGCGCGTGCATTTGCGCTCGTCACTTGCAGCACGGTGGCGCCGACCTGGATGGAGCGAAGTCCAGCGACACTCACGCTGCCCATGCGCACGTCATCGACGACCGGCGGGCGCACATCCGGCAGCATGCGGATCGACCAGCGGCCGGCGCCATCGCGCGCCAGTTGCAGGTGGCGCGCCTGGGCGCCTACCGCGGCCAGTTCGGCGCGACCGAGCGTGACGCTGGCGCCTGGGGCCAGGCGAATGGCGATGGTGGCCGGCTGCCATGCCTGCGGCGCACGCGCGATGGCCAGCAGTTGCAATGCCAGCAGCAGGGCGACCAGCGCGACGACGACGGTTCGCGCACGGCTCATGCGGCCTCCGTCAGCGCGCAGGTGCGTTCGACGTGCGTGAGGGCCAGGCCAGAGCCCGCAGCCGCGAGCAACCGGCTGATGGCGACGGCATGGGGCGGCCGTGCCGAGGGCTCGGCGGCAAGCAGTGCCCGCAACAAGGCCAGCGCGGCATCGCGCGATCCGGCCGGTACGGCGGCAGCGAAGCGCTGCACCTCGCCGAGGGTCGGCAGGGCAGGCACCGCGCCGCCGTGCGCGGCCAGCAGGTGCCGCGCGCCGTCGGCCAGGTGCTCGCGGTAGGCCTGGCCGCATGCGCTGCTCCAGTGCAGGGGCACCCCGGTCACGATGAAGTACAGCAGCGCGCCCAGCGCGAAATAATCGCTGCGGTGACTGGTGGCGTAGCCGCCGTCCGGCGCGGGAATGAACTGCTCGGGCGCCTGCCACTGTGCGGTGCCGGCATAGCTGTGCGCCTCGGTGGCGGTCAGCCGGCGGTTGGTGCCGAAGTCCGCCAGGCGCAACGTGCCGGTGGCGGGATCGAGCAGGATATTGGCCGGTTTCAGGTCCAGGTAGCGCCAGCCATACTGGTGCACCTTGCCCAGGGCCTGGTTCAACTGGCCGGCCCAGTCCAGCGCCTGGGCGAACGACGGCGGCGCGCCGGCAGCGCGGCATTGGGCCAGGTGGCGCGCCAGGTCGGTGGGCAGAAGTTCCAGTACCAGCACGGGCAGGCCGGCGTGCCAGCCGCTGTCGACGAGGCGCACCAGATGGCGGTTGTCCCACGGCGCCAGCGTGCGCAGGAAGGCGATCTCGTTACAGGCGCAGGCGACCCAGCGCTCGCGCAGGCCCGGCTCGGCCTGGGCCATGCGCTCTTCGTTGACAAGCTTGACGGCCACGTCGCGGCCATCCGGCGCGACGGCACGCCACACGGTGCCGTAGACGGAACGGCCGATCTGTGACCGCATGCGGTAGGGCCCGCGGTCGAGGGTGATGACGGTGTCGCTGGCTGGCATGGCATGCTCCGTGGGGGACATGCCGGCTTAGCGGGGGGAGGCAGAAACGGTGACTGTCACCCTTTCTTTATTGCGGTCGACGACGAGAGCGGAAAGCAAAAAGCCCGGCAAATGCCGGGCTTTCGGGTGTCGCGTAAAGCGGATCAGTGACCGTGGTGACGGTGATGACGGTGGCCGTGACCATGGCCACGGCCATGACGATGGCCGCAGCCATGGTAGTGCCGGTGGTGGCGCGGCGCGTCGTAGTAATGCACGGAACGCGGGCGCTCGTAGTACACGCGCTGCGGCTCGTGGTAGACACGGGTCTCCACGTAGCGGTCGCGGCGATGGCGATCCGAGCTCAGTGCGTTGCCCAGGGCCGCGCCGGCCACGCCGCCGACGATGGCGCCGTTGGTGCCCGCCTGGTGGCTGCCGATGGCGGCACCGATCACGGCGCCGGCGGCGGTGTTGAATTCGCGGTCGCCGGCGGCCAGCGCGGCAGACGACGTGGTGACGGCGGCGCCCAGCAACAGTACGGCAAAGAATTTTTTGATCGACATTTTATTTCCCCTCGTTATTATCTGCTCCACCCGGCGACCGTTCCGGCCGCGGTATGGGAATCAATATAACGAACGCGACAGTAGCAACCAAACGCTTATACAGATTCTTACAATCGCGTCGCAGGTTGTAACAGTTCAGGGCGGCGGCAGCCGTTCCCATTCCGGGCGCAGCAGGCTGAGCACGGTGACGTCCTGGTAGCGGCCATGGATGAAGAAGGCGCCGCGCAGTGTGCCTTCGGCCCGGTAGCCGCATTTCTGCGCCACCCGCACGGAGGCCACGTTGTCCGGCGCGGCCAGCACCTCCAGCCGGTGCCAGGGATGGACGCGGAACAGGTGATCCGTCAGCAGCCGCAGCGCCGCCGTCGTGTAGCCCTGGCCGGCCAGCTCGACGTCGAACAGGCGGTAGCCGATCTCGCGGCTGGTCGGCGTACGGCTCTTGAAGTGCGTGATGACGCCGACGATGTGATGGCGCAGGTCCTCCACGACGAACAATTCGCTGTCGTCCGTCACGAACGACGTCTGCATGAATTCCTTGCGCATCGCCTCGGGCGACTTGAAGTGGCTGGAGAAATAATCGCCCCGCGACGGCAGGTCGTTGACCAGCGCGATGAAGGTGTTCAGGTCCGTGCCAAGGAGGTGCCGGACCGTGCAGAGGGGGCCTTTGAGCATCGGTCCATGGTATGCCAACGGGCGGCCGGGGTCAACGCGGTGGACGCCTGCACAACATTGTCAAATGCGTTATCGTTACAGGTTTCCAGCGCTCCTTTGAGGACCCCCAGCATGAACCTTCGCAAGCCCGCCCGCACCGCCATCGCCGCCGCCAGCCTGTTCCTCCTCGCCACCGCCCACGCCGCCCCGAACGACAGCGCCACGCTGGCGCAGGTGCGCGACACGGCGATGGCCAGCGACTGGGCCTACCAGCGCCTGGAAGACATGACGGACCTGATCGGCCCGCGCCTGTCCGGTTCCGCCGGCGCCGCCGCGGCCGTGCAGCAGGTCGCCGACACGATGCGCAAGCTCGGTGCGAAGGTGACGCTGCAGCCGGTCAAGGTGCCGCACTGGGTGCGCGGCGAGGAAAAAGCGCAACTGGTCGAGTACGCGGGCCGGCCGCAGGGCATCGTGCAGAACGTCGTGCTGACGGCGCTTGGCGGCTCCGGCGCCACGCCGGCGGCTGGCCTGACGGCGCCGGTCGTCATCGTGCACGACTTCGACGAGCTGAAGGCCAGGGCAGCCGAAGTAAAGGGCAAGATCGTGCTGATCGACGTGCCGTTCGACCAGGGCATGGCCGAGCGCGGCCTGGCCGGCAATGCCTACGGGCGCGGTTCGGCGGCGCGCACGCGCGGCCCGGCGCTGGCGGCCGAACTGGGGGCGGCGGCGGCGCTGGTGCGCTCCGTCGGTGGCGCGGATTTCCGCCTGACCCACACGGGCATGACGCGCCTGAAGGACGACCAGCGCATCCCGGCCGCCGCCATCACGGCGGAGGATGCGATGCTGATCGGCCGGCTTTCCAAGCGCGGCCCCGTCACCATGAAGCTGACGTTGACGCCGAAGACGCTGCCCGATGCGGACAGCTACAACGTGATCGCCGACCTGCCAGGCACCGACAAGGCGGACGAATTCGTCATCGTCTCGGGCCACCTGGACTCGTGGGACCTGGCAACGGGCGCGCACGACGACGCCACCGGCGTGACCGCGTCGATGGGCGTGATCGAGACGCTGAAGAAGCTGAAGCTGCAGCCGCGCCGCACGATCCGCATGGTGGCGTGGATGGCCGAGGAAAACGGCGGCAGCGGCGGGCGCGCCTATCACCAGGCCCACAAGGCGCAACTGGACAAGCAGTTCGCCGCCATCGAAAGCGACGGCGGCGTGACCGGCCGCACCTTCGGCGTCGTGGCGGGCGTGCGACCGCAATACGAAAAACTGTTCGCGCCGCTGCAGGCATCGCTGACGAAGATCGGCGCGGGCGCGCTGACCCGGCGCGACGTGCTGGGCGAGGGTGACCTGCACTACATGGAATCGGACGGCGTGCCCAGCTTCGCGCCGCACGTCGACACGAGCGCCTACTTCAACTACCACCACACGCCGGCGGACACCTTCGACAAGGTCAATCCGGACCACCTGAAGCGCCACGTGGCCGTGCTGTCCACGCTGACCTGGTACCTGGCCAACATGGAGGAACCGATCGGCCGCGCGCCCGAGCAGCTGAACTGACCGCCGGACTGACTGCCGCGCTGCGCGTCAGAACCTGTCGATCGGGATCTTCAGGTAGCGCACGCCGTTCTCCTCGGGCGGCGGCAGCTCGCCCGCGTTCAGGTTGACCTGGATCGCGGGCAGGATCAGGACGGGCATTGCCAAGGTGGCGTCCCGCGCCGTGCGCATGGCCACGAACTGCTCTTCGCCGATGCCGTCGCGCACGTGGATATTGTTGGCGCGCTGCTCGGCCACCGTGGTCTCCCAGCGCGGTTCGCGGCCTGCCGGCGGGTAATCGTGGCACATGAACAGGCGCGTGGCCGGCGGCAGGTCGAGCAGGCGCCGGATCGAGCGGTACAGGGTGCTGGCGCTGCCCCCGGGGAAGTCGCAGCGGGCCGTGCCCACGTCCGGCATGAACAGCGTATCGCCGACGAAGACCATGTCCTCGATGCGGTACGCCATGTCGGCCGGGGTGTGGCCCGGCACGTGCAGGGCGGTGGCCGCCAGCGTGCCGATGGCGAACGTTTCGTCCGCCTCGAACAGGTGGTCGAACGCGGCCTGCGCGGGCGGGCGTCCGAACACGTGGGCAAAGCTCTTCTGCACCGCATGGATCTGCGCGCCGATGCCGATCCGGCCGCCCAGCCGTTCGCGCAGGTACGGCGCCGCCGACAGGTGGTCCGCATGCGCATGCGTCTCCAGCAGCCAGGCCGTCGTCAGCCCTTGCGCCTCTACATACTCGATGACCCGGTCGGCCGACGCGGTACCGGTGCGGCCGGACTTGGGGTCGAAGTCGAGGACGGGGTCGATCACGGCGCAGGTGGTGCCGTGATGGACGACGTGGGTGACGGTGGACGTGGCGGGGTCGAAGAAGGCTTGCAGCTGGGCGGTCATGGTGGGGTCCGGTGTGTGGTTGGCTAATTATAAAGAATCGTCATAAGGGCGGCCACTCTATGACGTTTTTCGCGTTAGGGGGCGAACAATACTTCTTGCTACGTTACCGGAGGAGCAACGATGTCGTATAGTGACTAGTCGCGGACTGCCGCTTTTGGCCAGGAGCGGTCCTGTGCACATCTGATCAAATCTATTGAAAGACTCCCCTTGAGTTCACTTGAAGAAGTTTGGGCGTACAGAGAAGAGACGCTGTATCCGGCGCTATTTGGCGTGGCGCGCAGAGGTATCTTTCCTTTGGATTTCGAGTTGTTCTCAGAAACCTTTGCGCAAGAAGATGTCGATCCGCGCTGGCTCCACCTGGGAATTTTAGAGTATGAACCGACACCCAGTAGATCCTCCTGGCTGTACGTGTCTTCCGGAGGATCTACACCATGGGATGCCGAGCCTAGTGAGTACAACGTTGATGACTATTCTTGGCTAGGTGTAGAGTTCGTGATTGAAGCACCATCACAGGCGAATTGGCCTATTCGCGTATTGCAGCGCTTACTAGCCTACCAAGTGTTGTTGGCAAATGGACGCCTTGGCGACTACCTCCCTTTAGACTATGGCCACCGCCTTCCAGCCGGCGGGCCTGTAGACGGTAGTACAGATTCAAAACTAACCTGTTTGGCTATCGCCAAGCCAACTCACTATTCTTCTTCAGCTAGCCTTCAGTCCGGGAAGTTCGACTTTTTGCACGTAGTTGGCATAACTGAGCAGGAGCGAGATTTCGCGAAAGCGACATCTACTGAAGAACTGATTGCAAAGCTTAGTGCAAATGGCGCTTTCCCAATCACAAACCCCGGCCGCCCGGGCATGTTGTTGTTGACAGACCACTAACCACTAGAAGTAAATTAAGCTACTGGCCTGTGCTATACGTCGAGTAATGTCTGCAATGAAGCGGAACCTGTCGTGCACTGGACGGCAGGAGCCGGCCAAAAGCAGACCTTCACTGATCAGTGAAATTCGGCTAAAAGCGATGCTACCGGACCGCCTCAATCACCACACTCAAGAATAAATTATGAAATGTCTATTCGTTATCGTTGGGGTTTTGACTGCCTCAACAGCATCGGCACAAGCTCTTGAGCAATGGCTGCTCCCTGACCCCTCTGAGATGGTTAACGCGTCAGGTGTACTTTGCGTCGATCAAGCGAAGGCCACGTTGGTTGCGGGCACGCTTCGCGAAAAGGGGCGTAGTAGAGACGAAGTGCTTTCGCTAGTGCCTGAGACTCCCAAAACCATGTCGTTACGGGTAGTCAGTGCAATGCGAGAGAGCGTTGAAGACGCATTCGATTTTCCGAAACTTTCCTCCTATTCACAGTACTCATTTCGATCAGAAGTCTGTCGACGAGAAACGCTGGGCGCAGTTAGAATGCCCCGCCTAATTGCTGTATTGCCGAAAATTGAAGAGTGCCAGCGTGTTCATGGCCCCGAGAAAAGCCACAACCTGTCTCAGTGTATTCGCCTGGTGGTTCAAAGTGTCGAGCCGCGCCTGTGAGCGCTTGAAATAGCTTTGGCCGGCATGTGAACGTCTGCAATGGGGCGAAAGCGGACGCCCCTGAGACGGGCGGGCGACAAGATGAGGACCGCGTTCAGGCGCACCGGCCCTCGCTCACCTGCGCACTCATCTTTTGAGATATGTGGAGAATTTTGCTAGTCGCACATAGCAGCAACGCGCAAACCGGCGTCGTGCTACCATCACGCCCCATGAATGCGCTGCTTCGTACCTTCGTCCTCTGGCTGCTGCTGGCCGGCGTACCCTTGCAAGGGTTTGCCTCGGCCACGATGCTGCTGTGCGCGCCGGGTACGGACGCGACAGCGCAGCCGCACCATGCCGGGCATGGACAGCAAGAGCAGGCACCGCAGGCGGATGTGCAGCACGAGCATGTGCAGCAACATGGCCATGACGGTGCCAACGCCGATCATGACAAGGCGGCAGCCCACCACGGCAGCGACTTGAAATGCGCCAGCGCGGCGTCCTGCTGTACCGGCGCACCGCTGGCTGGCGCCATGACGGTGCCACCGCCGTTGCCCGCCAGCGGCGGCGCCCCGATCCCCTTCGAGACGGCGGCACCGCCCGTCGTCGACCTGGCCGGCCTCGAACGACCGCCCAAACGCCTCGCCTGATACCGCAGGTCCCATCGCCAGATGGGTGTCGCCCGCGTTTGCGCGGGCACCTTCCGTACACGAGGTTTTAACATGATCATCAAAACGATCGCGCTGGCCGCCGGCCTGGCGCTGGGCGCGCATGCCCATGCGCAGCCAGCACCGCAGGACCCGGCCCGGGCCGACGCTCCCGTCGCACCCACCACCTACGTTTCGCCGCTGGCTGGCTACCGCGCCGGCCCGGCCGCCACGGGCACGCCGGCCGCCAACTGGGTGGCATCGAATGCCGCCGTTGCCGGTGGCGGCCACGCCATGCACACGATGTACGCCGCGCCTTCCGCGCCGGCGGCGCCAGCCAAACCCGCTGCGCACGCCGGGCACGACATGGCGCCGCCCGCCGATCCCCACGCGCACCACGGGCACCATGGGCACCACGGCCACCACGAGCAGAACAAGCCGCCAGCACCGGTCAAGGAGCACCAGCATGAACATTAAATCGCCGCTGCGCCTGACAGCTGCCACGGCCGTGCTGCTCGCGCTGACCGGCTGCGCCAGCTTCTCCGGCGACGCCGGCATGGGCGCCATCGATCCGCTGGTGCAGGCCCGCACCGGCGCACCGGCGCGCACGCTCAAGACCGAAGCCGACCGGCGCGCCCTGGACGAGCTGCTGCAGGCGCGCCTGGCGCAGCCGTTGTCGGCCGACGGCGCCGTCGAGATCGCGCTGCTGAACAACCGCACCTTGCAAGCCAGTTATTGGGAGCTGGGCATCGCCGAGGCGGACCTGGTCCAGGCCGGCCGGCTGCAGAACCCCGCGTTCGGTTACCAGCACATGCGCGGTGGCGGCGACGTGTCCATCGAGCGCACGCTGACGTTCAACCTGGTCAGCCTGATCACGGCGCCGCTGGCGTCGCGCATCGAAGGGCGCCAGTTCGAGCAGACCCGCCAGCAGGTTGCCGCCGAAGCGGTGCAGGTCGCGGCCGACACGCGCCGCGCCTGGGTCGAGGCGGTGGCGGCCACGCAGGCCGTCGAGTATGCCCGCCAGGTGGCCGGCGCCGCCGAAGCCAGCGCGGAGCTGGGCCAGCGCATGCGCCAGGCCGGCAACTGGAGCGCCTACGACCAGGCCCGCGAGCAGGCCTTTTATGCCGAGGCGATGGCCGACGTGGCGCGCGCCACGCAGGCCGCGACGGCCGCGCGCGAGCACCTCACGCGGCTGCTGGGACTGTGGGGTACGCAAGCGCAATACCGCCTGCCGGAGCGGCTGCCCGAGCTGCCGGCGGCGCCGCGCGACATCGCCGACGTCGAGCAGCGCGCCGTGCGCGAGCGCCTGGATGTGCAGGCCGCGAACCTGGCGACCCAGCGCACAGCCAGCGCCCTGGGCTTGAGCCGGGCGACGCGTTTTGTGAACGTGCTGGAGCTGGGCGCCGTGCGCGAAAGCGACGGCGGGGCCAAGGCGCGCGGCTACGAAGTGACCCTGGAGATCCCGCTGTTCGACTGGGGCGGCGCCCGCACGGCCCGCGCCGAAGCGGTGTATATGCAGGCGGTCAACCGGCTGGCGGCGACGGCGACCGATGCCCGCAGCGCCGCGCGCGAGAGCTACCAGGCCTATCGCAGCGCATACGACGTGGCACGCCACTACCGCGACGTCGTCATCCCGCTGCGCAAGAAGCTGTCCGACGAGACGCTGCTGCGCTACAACGGCATGCTGCTCAGTACCTTCGAGCTGCTGGCCGACGCGCGCGAGCAGCGCAGCGCCGTCAACGCCTATGTCGGCGCGTTGAAGGACTTCTGGCTGGCCGAAAGCAGCCTTGAAACCGCCCTGGGCGGCCGCCTGCCGGCCGTCGTCCCCCCATCGCAGCAAGGAGCAACGCAATGACAGATTCGATGAAGCGCAGGTCGTTCCTGCAGGGCGCCGCGCTGCTGGGCGCAGGCATGGTCAGCAAGGCCGGCGCGGCCACGCTGCCGGAAGCGCCGGTGCAGGGCAGTGCCGCCACGGCCGCGCCGCTGGTGCCGCCGAACGGCCGCCCGTACAACCCCGTCGTCACCTTGAACGGCTGGAGCCTGCCCTGGCGCATGAAGGACGGCGTCAAGGAATTCCACCTGGTGGCCGAACCCGTCGTGCGCGAACTGGCGCCGGGCATGCACGCCAACCTGTGGGGCTACAACGGCCAGAGCCCGGGTCCCACGATCGAGGTGGTCGAGGGTGACCGCGTGCGCATCTTCGTCACCAACAAGCTGCCGGAACACACCAGCGTGCACTGGCACGGCCAGATCCTGCCGAACGGGATGGACGGCGTGTCCGGCGTCACGCAGCCGTCGATCCAGCCCGGCAAGACCTTCGTCTACGAATTCGTGGCGAAGCATGCCGGCACGTTCATGTACCACCCGCATGCGGACGAGATGGCGCAGATGGCGATGGGCATGATGGGCTTCTGGGTCACGCACCCGAAAGACCCGCGCCAGCACGCGGTGGACCGCGACTTCGTGTTCCTGCTGTCAGCCTACGACATCGAGCCGGGCAGCTACACGCCGAAGGTCAACACGATGCTGGACTTTAACCTGTGGACCTTCAACAGCCGCGTGTTCCCCGCCATCGACCCGATGGTCGTGCGCCAGGGCGAGCGGGTGCGCATCCGCGCCGGCAACCTGACGATGACGAACCACCCGCTGCACGTGCACGGTCATACGTTCGAGGTGACGGGCACGGATGGCGGCTGGGTCAGGCCGTCGGCGCGCTGGCCCGAGGTGACGACGGACGTGGCGGTGGGCCAGATGCGCGCCATCGAGTTCGTGGCCGACAATCCCGGCGACTGGGCCTTCCATTGCCACAAGTCGCACCACACGATGAACGCGATGGGGCACGACGTGCCCACGTTGATCGGCGTCGACCATCGTGGGGTGGCCGAGAAGATCAACAAGCTGGTGCCGGGCTATATGGTGATGGGCGAGAAGGGCGGGGCGATGGGCGGCATGCGCATGCCGCTGCCGGAGAATACCCTGCCCATGATGACGGGCACCGGCCAGTTCGGCGAGATCGAGATGGGCGGGATGTTTACGCTGCTGAAGGTGCGCGAGGGCCTGGCACGGGGCGATTACCGCGACCCCGGCCACTATCGCCATCCGAAGGGTACCGTGGCCTACGAGTGGACCGGCGAGGCACCGCCGGCACCGAGTGCGCCGGGCGGCAAGGCGGGCCGCGCCGATGGTGCGCTGGACGTGCGGCGCGGCGGGGCAAGCACGGGGCACGAGGGGCACTGACCGCGGCTGCCCTCATTGGCGGCATGCTATATTCGCCGCCGATGACGCCCTTACGCCGACCTTTGCCGCAACCCTTCGCGCTGCTGCCTTACCTGCTGAAATGGACCATGCTCGCGGCCCTGGTGGCGCTGCTCGCGGGCAGCGCCTCGGCGTTGTTCCTGTTTGCGCTGGCGTGGGCCACGAGCTGGCGCGAGGCGCATCCGGCGATCATCTGGGCGCTGCCGCTGGCGGGGTTCGCGGTGGGCTGGGTGTACTGGCGCTTCGGCCGTGCGGTGGAGGCGGGCAACAACCTGCTGATCGACGAGATCCACGATCCGAAAAGCGTCGTGCCGCTGCGCATGGCGCCGCTGGTCCTGGCCGGCACCGTACTCTCGCACCTGTTCGGCGCCTCCGTGGGGCGCGAGGGCACGGCCGTGCAGATGGGCGGCACGCTGGCCGACCAGCTGTCACGGCTGCCCCGCATCGACCCCGCCGACCGGCGCGTGCTGCTGATGGCCGGCATCAGCGCGGGCTTCGCTTCCGTGTTCGGCACGCCGCTGGCCGGCGCCGTGTTCGGCCTGGAAGTCCTGGTCATCGGCCGGCTGCGCCATGACGCCATCTTTCCCTGCATCGCCGCCGCCATCCTGGCCGACCAGGTGGGCCTGGCATGGGGCGTGCAGCATACTCATTACGCGATCGGCCTCGTACCCGCCGTGACGGCGTGGACCGTCGGCGCCGTCGTCCTGGCCGGCATCGCGTTCGGCCTGGTGGGCATGGTGTTTGCCAACGCCACCCATGCGCTGGCCGCGCGGATGAAGCGCTGGCTGCCCTATGCGCCGCTGCGGCCCCTGGTTGGTGGCGCCGTCGTCGCCATCGCCGTGTGGGCGCTGGGCACGCAGCGCTACGTCGGCCTGGGCATTCCCGTCATCGTCGAAGCGTTCACGCAGCCCCTGCCGCCCATGGACTGGCTGGGCAAGCTGGCCTTCACCGTCGCCTCCCTGGGCAGCGGCTTCAAGGGCGGCGAGGTGACGCCCCTGTTCTACATCGGCGCGACGCTGGGCAATGCGCTGGCGCCCCTGCTGCAACTGCCGTTCGGCATGCTGGCCGGCGTCGGCTTCGTGGCTGTGTTCGCGGGAGCCGCCAACACGCCGCTGGCCTCCACCGTCATGGCGCTGGAATTGTTCGGGCCCGCCATCGGGCCGTATGCGGCGCTGGGGTGCGTGGTGGCCTACCTGTTTTCAGGCCACTGCGGCATCTATCGCGCGCAGCGGGGCGCGGCGTCGAAGACACACGGTTGATTCCCGCGCGCCGCTCACTGGCGTGACCGTTTGCGAAGTCAAGTGATGTATTTGGGGAAACGTTGCATTTTGCATACGTGAGCGCGGCAATAAGTTGTATGATGTCAGGTGACTCCGGGACGTTCCCGGCATTTTTGAACGAGGAGAGAGAATCTTGGCATCCACACGATTTATCATGGCAAACGTGGTAGCGCTACTTTTTGCGGGCGGCAACGCCCAGGCGGCTGACTGGCCGTCCGGTTATTCGAAGTGCGCCGACCAGAACGGCACGTGCAAGGTCGGCAGCACCAAGCGTTCCGTGTCGTTCGGCATCAAGGACAAATTCGTCGTCAAGACGCTGTCCGGCGACGTGGCCTGCACGGTGGCGACCTTCGGCTCCGACCCGTATCCGGGCGTGACGAAGAAGTGCGCGGTCGGTCCTGTGAGCGGTACCACGCCAACGCCAACGCCAACGCCAACGCCGACGCCGACGCCGACGCCAACCCCGACGCCACAACCGGTCGGCGACGCCAGCCTGGAAGCGGCACCCGCCACCGGCTGGGCCAGCCGCAACGGCGGCACGACGGGCGGCGCGGCGGCCGCCTCGACGGCGATCTATAAAGTCAGCTCGCCATCGCAACTGCTGGCGGCGTTGAAGGCGCAGGGCGACAATCCGAAGATCATCAAGCTGTACGGTACCGTCGACATGGCCGCGGCCGACAACGGCGGCCCGTTCAAGAGCACCAGCGACCAGGCGCTGCGCAGCCAGATCAAGGTGGGCAGCAACACCACGCTGATCGGCACGGGCAGCGACACGCGCCTCGTCAACGGCACCATCTCGATTTCGGGCGTGCAGAACGTCATCGTGCGCAACCTGAACATCGTCAACCCGTGCGACGTGGCGCCGGTGTGGGACCCGAACGACGGCAGCAGCGGCAACTGGAACTCGGAGTTCGACAGTGTCGTCATCAGCAAGTCGAAGAACGTGTGGGTGGACCACAACGTGTTTACGGACGCGCCACTGACGGACGACAAGCTGCCCATCGCCAACGGCAAGATCAAGCAGTGCCATGACGGCGCGCTGGACGTGAAGAACGGCTCCGACTACGTCACCGTGTCGAACAACCGCTTCGAGCTGCACACGAAGAACAACCTGATCGGCTCTTCCGACAGCACGACCAGCGACAACGGCCACCTGACCGTCACGTTCAACGGCAACCACTTCCTGCACGTGGCCGAGCGCGCACCGCGGGTGCGCTTCGGCATGGTCCACATCTACAACAACTACTTCGAGGGCAGCCGCTCGCACGCCGTGTACCCGCACCACTACAGCATCGGCGTGGCCTACCTGGCCAAGATCATCTCGCAGAACAACGCGTTCGACATCGCCGGCGCCAGCTCCTGCACGCACGTGATGACGAACCCGGGTTCGTCGAGCAAGACGGGCGCCATCGTCGATTCCGGCTCGCTGCTGAACGGCGCCGCGCTGGACGTGGCGAACAAGTGCAGCTTCAGCTCGTCGGTGGGCTGGACGGTGCCATACTCGGTCACGCCGCTGCCGGCGTCGTCCGTCAAGCAGTCGGTGCTGAGCAATGCCGGCACGGGCAAGCTGACGGTGCGCTAACCGTTGCGACACGGTTGAGGCTTGGGGTCTGTCCCTGCGGGACTGACCCCGAAGTTTGCTCGCGTAATGCAACTTCAGGGTCAGTCCCCCGTGGGGACAGACCCTAACCCCGCAAATCCAGCCCCGCCGGCCGCGCATCCCACCGGCGCGCCCGATGCTGCACAGCTTCCGGGTCGATCTCCAGCACCACCTTGTCCACCTCCGCATACAGGCTGGGCACCCGAACGCCGGCCACGTCCCCCTGGATTTCCAGCGCGCGCGCCAGGCCGTACCCATACTTTTCCACCAGCAGCCCCGCCAGTTCGCGCGTCTCCGCGCCCCGCTCGATATCCTTGCGCCGGCTGGCCGCATAGCGGCGCAGGTCGGCCAGCAGGCGCTCCTGCAGCTGTTCCACGTAGTCCATACGCTTTCCCTTTCATGTCCGTCCGATGATTCTGGCACAGCGCCCATCCACAGGGAAAACCGGTGACAGTCACCCTTTAATTCGTCGTGCTGGCGAAAGGCAGGGCAGGGCAGCGAGAAAAAGGGTGACTGTCACCATTTTCCAGCCACTTGTCCGGTGTCGCCGTCCGCAGCGAGGCGGTTGCCGGCCAGGCCTTCCTGACTCATCAAAAATAGTCATTGCGAATGGTAATGAGAATCAGTATCATTTGCGTTTCTGGGAAGTGCAGATTTCATAACAACAGGCGTAAGCGCAATGTCCATAACAAGAAAGCTCCTCGCAGTATCCATCGCCGCCATCGGCCAGCAGTCGTTTGCCGCCGAGGCTCCCGCGGCACCCGTCGATGCCGGCACCGACGCCCAATCGGTGGTCGTCGTCACCGCATCGCTGCGCAATCACACGGCCGCCTCGGCGCCCGCGTTCACGACGATCGTCACGGAAGAAGACATCGCCAGGTCCCCCGTCAACAGCCTGCCGGACCTGCTGCGCGACACGGTCGGCGTCAACAACATGACCGACAGCACGGGCCGCGACGAGATCCAGATCCGCGGCCTGGGCGGCAAGTACACGCTGATGCTGGTGAACGGCAAGCGCGTGTCGTCCGGCGGCGCGCTGTGGCGCGGCGGTGACTTCGACTTCAGCTCCATCCCGCTGTCGTCCATCAAGCGCGTCGAGATCGTGCGCGGTCCCATGGCCGCCCTGTACGGCTCGGACGCTATCGGCGGCGTCGTCAACATCATCACCAAGGCGCCGACGCGTGAGTGGAAGGGCAGCGTCAGCGGCGAGTACCGCGTGGTGCAGCCGGGCGCCGAGGGCGACCAATACCGCGTGGGCGCCTCCATCGCAGGCGCGCTGAACGACACGTTCGGCCTGGCGCTGTCCGGCGAATACTACGATCGCGACGCGTGGTACGCGACGTCGGCCAGCGATACGACCCGTCCCGCGCGGCTGGAAGAGAAGCGCGCCGCCAACGTGGCCGGCACCCTGTCCGTCAAGCTGGCCGAGAACCAGACGCTGGACATCGACGCCAGCTACAACCGCGACCACCGCCCGCGCGCGCTGTTCTACTACAGCTACGACGCCGAGTGGGACTGGACCACGCGCGACTACCGCGAGCAGCAGATCGAGCGCGGCACGTACGGCATGACGCACAAGGCCGACTGGGGCTGGGGCAGCACCACCGCGTACATCACGCAGGAAAGTGCCCGCATCGAGGACTACAACAGCCGCTACAACACGCCGCAGGAGCGCGTGCTGCACGAGGATAATACCTACGCCAAGGCCTACGCCAACGTCAACTGGGGCATCAACGCCATCACGGCCGGCATCGACCTGCGCCGCCAGGTGATCAAGGATGCCGCCACCTACCTCGAGTCCGGCCGCATCGGCACCACCAGCCGCGCCGTATTCGTCGAGGACGAGCTGGCGCTGGCGCCGAGCCTGCGCCTGACCCTGGCCGGCCGCCTGGACGACAGCAATACCTTCGGCAGCCACTTCTCGCCGAAGAGCTACCTGGTGTGGCAGGGCGCGGACGGCGTCACCGTCAAGGGCGGCATCAGCCGCGCCTTCAAGGCGCCGGAAGCGTACCAGCTCAGCACCGAATACCGCACCGTCAGCTGCGGCGGCAAGTGCTACCTGTCGGGCAATCCGGACCTGACGCCGGAAACCAGCACGAACTACGAGGTCGGCTTCGAGATCCACCGGCCGACGTGGGACTTCACGGCCGTCGTGTTCAAGAACGACGTCAAGGACATGATCGTCGCCACCTACGACCCGGTCGGGCCGAAGCGCGCCTGGACCAACGTCGCCAAGGCCAAGACGCGCGGCATCGAGCTGCAGGGCGAGGTGACGCTGGCGCCGGCCTTCTCTGTCAGCGCCAACCTGACCCACCTGAAGGCCGACTACATCGACGAGACGGGCACCGAGGCGAAGCTGGACAACCGGCCCGAGAACACCGCGGTCGCCACCTTGAACTGGAAGGCCACCGACCGCCTGACGGCGTCGCTGTCGGCGCACTACACGGGCGAGCAGTACTACCTGACCAAGGACCTGCCGGGCTACACGCGTGTCGACCTGGCGCTGGCCGCCAAGGTCAACAAGCAGCTGACGGTGCGCGCCGGCGTCAAGAACCTGACCGACGTCGACCTGGAGAAGAAGGACCGCGCGTTCGACTTCTTCGAGCTGGGCCGCAACTATTACGTTAGCGCGACCTACAGCTTCTGACCTCAACCAACCCCGGGGCGGAGCCCCGACGTAGCCAGCGTCACGCCAGCCAACGTAAACCTGTCCACAGTTTTGCGAGGTAACGATGGCTACATCCCTTTTCCTTTCGCCGCACCGCAGCGTGCGCGCTGACGGCGTGTTCGAGCGTATCGCCACGCCGGCCGCGGGCGACCTGCAGGCCGCCCTGGCGCAGGCGCTGGCGCGGGCGCGCGACGCCGGCATCGACAACCCGATCGCCATCGGCGCGATCCCCTTCGACACGACGCGGCCGTCCGAGCTGATCGTGCCCGAGCGCGCCGAGATCTTCCGCCGTGAAGAGCTGCCGCCGCTGGCCGCGCGCCCGCTGGCGCCGATCGTAGCGTCCACCAGCATTCCCGGCGAGGAGCGCTTCAAGCAGGGCGTGCGCCAGGCCGTGGCCAACTTCGCCCACAGCGACATCCGCAAGGCCGTGCTGTCGCGCGTGCTGGAAGTGGAGCTGGCCGGGCGCGCCGACCCGGCCGCGCTGTTCGCCAGCCTGGCCGCGCAGAACCCCACCGGTTTCCAGTTCCGCATTCCGCTGGCCGATGGCGCGGAGCTGGTCGGTGTCAGCCCCGAGCTGCTGCTGCGCAAGGAGGGCGCGCGCATCGTGTCGAATCCGCTGGCCGGTTCGGCACGCCGCCAGCCCGATGCCGACAGCGACGCGGCCGCCGGCGGCGCGCTGCTGCAGTCGCCCAAGGACCTGCGCGAACATGGCTACGTGACGCACGATATCCGCCGCCTGCTGGCGCCCCTGTGCGCCACGCTGGACGTACCGGAGCAGCCGTCGCTGCTGTCCACCAACGCGATGTGGCACCTGTCCACCCGCATCGAAGGTACGTTGCGCGACCCGGCACTGACGTCGCTGCAACTGGCCTGCCACCTGCATCCCACGCCTGCGGTATGCGGCTATCCAACCGACCTGGCGCGCAAGCTGATCGACCTGGTCGAGCCGTTCGACCGTGGCCTGTTTGCCGGCGTGGTGGGGTGGTGCGACGCGGACGGCAACGGCGAATGGGCCGTGACGATCCGCTGCGGCACGGTGCAGGGCAATATCATCCGCCTGTTCGCCGGCGCCGGCATCGTGGCCGACTCGTGCCCCGAGGCCGAGCTGGCCGAGACGCAGGGCAAGCTGGGCACGATGCTGCGCGCGCTGGGCGCCGTCCGGCCGGCCGCCAGTGCCAATGTCGACCTTGCCGCGGAGGCGGCATGATTGCCTTTACGCCCTGGCCGGCGGCCGACGCCCGGCGCTACCGCGAGGCCGGCTGCTGGCTTGGCCTGCCGCTGACCGACATTCTCGAGCGCCAGTGCATCGAACGCCCGGACGGCATCGCCATCCTGTGCGGTGAGCGTGCGCTGACGTACCGCGAGCTGGATACGCGGGCGACGCGGCTGGCACAGGCGCTGGCGCGGCGCGGCGTGGCGGCCGGCGACACGGCGCTGGTCCAGCTGCCGAACGTGGCCGAGTTCTATATCGTGTTCTTCGCGCTGCTGAAGATGGGTGTCGCGCCCGTCAACGCGCTGTTCAGCCACCAGCGCCTGGAGCTGACGGCCTACGCCCAGCAGTTGCAGCCGAAACTCGTCATCGGCGCCGCCAGCCACGCGCTGTTCGCCACTGGCGAATTTGCGCAGGCCTTGCGTGCCGAGGTGCCGGGCCTGGCCCACGTGCTGGTGCTGGATGGCGCGGAAGACGGCCTGGCCACGCTGATGGACGAGGAGGGCGCGGCGGTCGCCTTCGCGCCGGCGCCAGCGGACCAGGTGGCGTTCTTCCAGCTCTCCGGCGGCAGCACGGGCACGCCCAAGCTGATCCCGCGCACCCATGACGACTATTACTACAGCGTGCGCCGCAGCGCCGAGATCTGCCGGCTGGACCCGGCCACGCGCTTCCTGTGCGCGCTGCCGGCAGGGCACAATTTCCTGCTCAGCTCTCCCGGCGCGCTGGGCGTGTTCTACGCGGGCGGCACCGTCGTGCTGGCGCCGTCGCCGGAGCCGCTGGGCTGCTTCGCGCTGGTCGAGCGCCATGGCGTGACGATGGCGGCGCTGGTGCCGTCGGCCGTCGTGCTGTGGCTGCAGGCCGCGGCCGAACCGGCCCGCCGGGCGCAGTTGGCCTCGCTGCGCCTGCTGCAGGTGGGCGGTGCCAGCTTCGCCGAAGCGCTGGCGCGGCGCGTGCCGCAGGAACTGGGCTGCGCGCTGCAGCAGGTGTTCGGCATGGCCGAAGGCCTGGTCAACTACACGCGCCTGGACGACCCGATTGACAAGGTCTACACGACGCAGGGCCGGCCGATGAGCGAATTCGACGAAGTGCGCGTGGTCGACCTGGACGGCACGCCGGTGGCCGACGGGGTGGAGGGCTTGCTGAAGACGCGTGGGCCGTACACGTTCCGCGGCTACTACAACGCACCCGAGCACAACGCGCGCGTCATCGACGCGGACGGCTTCTATGCGACCGGCGACCTGGTGCGCCGCAGCGCCGACGGCTACCTGACGGTGGTCGGCCGCGTCAAGGACCAGATCAACCGCGGCGGCGAGAAGATCGCCGCCGAGGAAGTGGAGAACCTGCTGCTGCGCCATCCCGGCGTGCTGCACGCGGCCCTGATCTCCGTGCCGCATCCCCTGCTGGGCGAGATGAGCTGCGCCTGCATCGTCCCCCGCGGCGGGGAGGATGGCGAGCTGCGCCCGCCGCTGCTGCGCAAGTACCTGCGCGAGCAGGGCGTGGCCGAATTCAAGCTGCCCGACCGCTTCCGCATGCTCGACAAGCTGCCGCTCACCGCCGTCGGCAAGACCGACAAGGTGCGCCTGCGCGCCGAGACCACCGTTCAATAACGCGACTGACATCATCATGGCAATTCCTTCGATTTCCTCCTATCCGCTGCCGGCTGCCGACAGCCTGCCCGCCAACCGTGTGCAATGGCACGTCGAGCCAAGCCGCGCCGTGCTGCTGGTGCACGACATGCAGGACTACTTCCTGCGTTTCTACGATGCCGGCAGCCCGCTGCTGGCGACGCTGGTCGAGCACATCGCCCGGCTGCGCGCGTGGGCCGACGCGGCCGGCGTCCCGGTCGTCTACACGGCGCAGCCCACCGAGCAAAGTCCTGAAGAGCGCGCGCTGCTGAACGACATGTGGGGCCCCGGCCTGACGACGGCCGACCCGAGCCTGCAGCAGGTCACGGCGGCGCTGGCGCCGGCGCCGCACGACACGGTGCTGGTCAAGTGGCGCTACAGCGCGTTCCAGCGCTCCAACCTGCAGGAGCTGATGCGCGAGTGGGGCCGCGACCAGCTGGTCATCACGGGCGTCTACGCCCACATCGGCTGCATGACGACGGCGCTGGATGCCTTCATGCGCGACATCCAGCCTTTCATGGTGGCCGATGCGGTGGCCGACTTCTCCGAGCGCGAGCACCGCATGGCGCTGGACTACGTGGCGGGTCGCTGCGGCGCCGTCGTCCCGGCGGCGCAGGTGCTGGCGACGCGCGGCGCCGGCACGGCGGTCGATATCGAGTGGCTGCGCACGCGCCTGGCACCAGCGCTGGACGACCAGGGCTTCGGCGCGGACGAGAACCTGATGGACTATGGCCTCGATTCGCTGGAGGTGATGAACCTCGTCGCGGAGCTGGACAAGCTGGGCATCAAGGTCTCGTTCGAGGAACTGGCCGGCACGCCGACCCTGAACGCATGGTGGGCGCTGGTCGAGCGCAAGCAGGCCGCCTGAGGATCGCTGCCATGATGCTCGCAGACCAGAAGAACCTCGGCACGGCCAGCGCCACCCGGCCGCAGGCGCCGCCGGCCCTGCAGTTCGAAGGCCGCCAGGTGTGGGTCACGGGCGCCGGCCGCGGCATCGGCCACCAGATCGCGCTGGCGTTCCGCCAGCTGGGCGCGCGCGTGGTCGGCATCGACCGCGCCTTCGACCGCGAGGAAGCCGGCCCGGCCGGCAAGCGCTATCCCTTCAAGACCGTCTGCATGGACGTCACCGACCGAGCCCGCATCGCCGTCGTCTGCCAGGAGCTGCTGACGGAGATGCCGCGCATCGACGTACTGGTCAACGCGGCCGGCGTGCTGCGCCTCGGCACGCTCGATTCGACCACGGTGGAGGACTGGCAGGCCAGCTTCGACATCAATGTCAGCGGGGTGTTCTACCTGCTGCGCGAAGTGATGCCGCAGTTTCGCAAGCAGGGCGCCGGCTCGATCGTCAACGTGGCGTCGAACGCCGCGCGGGTGCCGCGCATGAACATGCTGGCCTATTGCGCGTCGAAGTCGGCGCTGGTCGGCATGAGCCACTGCGCCGCGCTGGAACTGGCGCAGTACGGCGTGCGCTGCAACGTGGTGTCGCCCGGCTCGACGGACACGCCGATGCTGCGCTCGATGCTGCCGGACGAGCAGGGCATGCGCCGCACCATCGAAGGGTTGCCGGAGCAGTTCAAGCTGGGCATCCCGCTGCGCAAGATCGCCACGGCGCGCGAGGTGGCCAACACGGTGCTGTTCCTCGCTTCCGACCTGGCCAGCCATATCACGATGCAGGAGGTGGTCGTGGATGGCGGCGCGACCCTGGCCGCTTGAGGTCTGGGGTCTGTCCCCGCGGGGACTGACCCCGAAGTTCAACAGGATGCAAGCAAAACTTCGGGGACAGTCCCCCTGCGGGGACAGTCCCCTGTACTTTCAACGATAGCGAGACACTCACGATGCACAATCCCACCCGCCACCTGCCGGCCCTGGCCATCCTGCTGCTGGCCGCCTGCAGCGAACCGCCGCCCGCCGCGCCGCCCGAAACGAAGCCCGCCGTGGCGGTCGTCACCGTGCGCCAGGAAGCGGTGCCGCTGCGCGCCGAACTGCCCGGCCGCGTCACCGCGCTGCGCGTGTCGGAAGTGCGGCCGCAGGTGGGCGGCGTGATCGTGCGCCGCCATTTCGAGGAAGGGTCGGACGTCAAGGCGGGCACGCTGCTGTACGAGATCGGCAGCGACAGCTATGCGGCGCGGCAGGAGCAGGCCGCGGCCGAGCTGGCGATCGAGCAGGCCGCGCTCGTGAACCTGCGCATCATCGCGGAGCGCTACCGCCGCCTGATCGAGAGCAAGACGGTCACGCAGCAGGACCACGACCTGGCCCAGGCCAACTACGAGCAGGGCCTGGCCCGCGTCAAGGCGCGCCAGGCGGCGCTGCGCACGGCCCAGATCGACCTGGCTCGCACGCAGATCCGCGCGCCCATCGCGGGCCGCATCGGTCGCGCCGCCGTCACCGAGGGCGCGCTGGTCGCCAGCGAACAGGTCGAACCGCTGGCGCGCATCCAGCAGGTCGACCCGATCCTCGTCGACGTCGTCCAGTCCAGCGGCCAGCTGACGCAATTGAAACGCCGCCTCGGCAGCGGTGCGCTGCAGCCGGGCAAGGCCGCCGTCACTCTATTGCTGGAGGACGGCCAGCCGTACCCGCATGCGGGAGTACTCAAATTCACCGAGATGAACGTGGACGGCGCCACCGGCTCCGTCACGCTGCGCGCCAGTTTCCCCAATCCGGATGGGCTCCTGATGCCGGGCATGTATGTGCGGGCCCGCGTCGAGCAGGGTGTCCAGCCAGATGCCGTGCGCCTGCCGCAACAGGCCGTGCGCCACAACGAACGCAATGAAGCGACGGCGCTGGTGGTGGGCCGCGACGGCAAGGTCGAGCAGCGCGTGCTGGACCTGATCGGCAGCGAAGCGGGCCTGTGGGCCGCCCGCGCCGGCCTGAAGGCCGGGGAGAAGGTCATCGTCGAAGGCGGCAACAAGGTGGCGCCGGGGACGGTTGTCAGCGCAACCGAATGGCAGGGCCGTCCGGCCGCGGCACGTGCCGCCACGCCGGCGGAGGGCTGACGTGCTGGCGCGCTTCTTTATCGAACGGCCCGTGCTGGCCTGGGTGCTGGCGGTCGTGCTGATGCTGGCCGGCGGCGTGGCGCTGTGGCGCATGCCGGTGGCGCAGTATCCGGACATCGCGCCGCCCGTCGTGCGCGTCGCCGCGATGTACCCGGGGGCTTCCGCCACCGTCGTCGAAAACGCCGTCACGCAGGTGCTGGAGCAGGAACTGAAGGGCGTCGAGGGACTGCTGTACTTCGACGCGGCCAGCAATTCCTCCGGCGAAGCGGAGCTGATGCTGACCTTCCGCCAGGGCCTGGACCCGGTGCTGGCCCAGTTGCAGGTGCAGAACAAGGTCAACCAGGTGGCCTACCGGCTGCCGCGCGCGGTGCAGCAGAACGGGCTGACGGTGAGCGCGCTGCAGAACAGCTTCCTGATGGTGGCCGTGTTCGCCGACCGCAGCGGACGGCTTAGCGATGCCGACCTGGCCGACTGGATGAGCGGCCAGGTGGTCGATGCCGTCAGCCGCGTGCCGGGCGTGGGCCAGGTGCGCAACTTCGGTGCGCCGTATGCCATGCGCATCTGGCTCGACCCGCACAAGCTGCACAGCTTCGGCCTGATGCCGGGCGACGTGATCGCCGCCATCGAGGCGCAAAATACCGAGGTGCCGGTGGGCGAACTGGGCGCGCGCCCGGCCGCGGCGGGCCAGCAGATCAACGTCAGCGTGACGGCGCTGTCGCGCCTGCGCACGCCGCAGCAGTTCCGTTCCCTCGTCGTCAAGACGGGTGCGGACGGCGCCGCCGTGCGCATCGAAGACGTGGCCCGCGTTGAAATCGGCTCCGAAAGCTACGGCAGCACGTCGCGGCTGGACGGCCGTCCCGCCTCCGGCTTTGCCGTGCTGCTGGCGCCCGGGGCGAACGCGCTGACGACGGCCGCCGGGGTGCGGGCGCGCATCGCCGCGCTGGCGTTGCCGCCCGGCGTCGAGGTTACCTATCCGGAAGACGCGACCCGCTTCGTCAAGCGCTCAATCGCCAAGGTCGCCATGACCCTGGCCGAGGCCGTCGTGCTGGTCGGCGCGGTGATGTTCCTGTTCCTGGGCGGCTGGCGCGCCACGCTGGTGCCGCTCGTGACCGTGCCCGTCGTGCTGCTGGGGACGTGCGCCGTGCTGGCCCTGTGCGGCTATTCCGTCAACACGCTGACCTTGTTCGGCATGGTGCTGGCCATCGGCCTGCTGGTGGACGACTCCATCGTCGTGGTGGAGAACGTCGAGCGCACGATGCACGAGGAAGGGCTGGATGCGCGCGCCGCCACGCTGGTGTCGATGCGCGGCATCAGCGGCGCGCTGGCCGGCATCGCGCTGGTGCTGGGCGCCGTGTTCGTGCCGATGGCGTTCTTCCCCGGTTCCGTTGGCGTCATCTACCGCCAGTTCGCCATCACCTTGGTGACGGCGATGGCGCTGTCGGTCCTGGTCGCCGTCGTGCTGACGCCGGTGCTGTGCGCCGGGCTGCTGCGCCCCGCCAGCCATGGCCATGCGCTGGCACGCCTGCAGCAGCGCCTGCAGGCGCGCTACGAGGGCGTGCTGGGCAAGCTGCTGGGACGTCCGCTGCGCTGGCTGCTGGTGTATGGCGCGCTGCTGGTCATCGCGGCCCATGCGTACACGCGCCTGCCGACGGCGTTCCTGCCGGAGGACGACCAGGGCACCGTGATGGTGCGCTTCGCGCTGCCGCCCGGCGCGCCGTACGAGCGCACCGCCGCGCTGGCGGCGCAGGTGGAACAGTACTTCCTGCGCGAGGAGAAGGCCAACGTCGACAATATCTACACGATCGCCGGCTTCGGCAACAACGGCGGCGGCCAGAATGCCGGCATGGCGTTCGTCGCGCTGAAGGAATGGGAAGAGCGCGGCGCGGGCGAGCATACGGCGCAGGCCATCGCCGCCCGCGCCACGCTGGCGCTGGGCCGGCTGGCCGACGCCCGCGTGTTTGCGATGGTGCCGCCGCCGATCGACGGCCTGGGGCAAGCGGGCGGGCTGGAATTCTGGCTGCAGGATGCGGCCGGGCTGGGCGCCGCCGCGCTCAATGGCGCCGCCGCGGCGCTTGCGGAACAGGCCGGCCAGTTGCCGGGCATGCTGTACGTGGACGCGGACGGCGGTACCGACGCGCCGCAGCTGCGCATCGACATCGACCAGGTGCGCGCCCGCACCCTGGGCCTCGCGCTGGACGACGTCAACCAGACCCTCGGCGCGGCCTGGGGCGGCAGCTACGTCAACGACTTCATCGACCGCGGCCGCATCCGCCGCGTGCTGGTGCAGGCCGACGCGCCGTATCGCGCGGCGCCGGAAGACCTGCAGCACTGGTTCGTGCGTGGCAGCGGCGCGGCGATGACGCCGCTGTCCGCGTTCGCCAGCACGCGCTGGGACGCCGGGCCGGGCCAGCTGCGCCGCTTCAACGGCATGCCGGCGATCCAGCTGTCCGCCGCGGCCGCGCCAGGGGCCAGTTCCGGTCCGCTGATGGACGGCGTCGAGCGCCTGGCCGCGGCGCAGCCGGGCATGGCGTTGTCCTGGAGCGGACTGTCATACCAGGACCGGCTGTCGTCCGGCCAGGCGCCGCTGCTGTACTGTGCCTCGGTGCTGTTCGTGTTCCTGTGCCTGGCGGCCTTGTACGGCAGTTGGTCGATCCCGTTCTCCGTGCTGCTGGCGATCCCGCTGGGCGTGCTGGGCGCCGTGGCCGGCGCGTGGCTGGGCGGCATGCAGCGCGACATCTTCTTCCAGGTGGGCGTGCTGACGACCGTCGGCCTGTCGGCCAAGAACGCCATCCTGATCGTCGAATTCGCCGAGCACGCGCGGCGTGCCGGCAGTACGGCGCTGGCCGCCGTGGCCCACGCCGCCGCGCAGCGCCTGCGCCCCATCGTCATGACGTCGCTGGCGTTCGGCGCCGGCATCGTGCCGCTGCTGCTGGCCAGCGGCCCCGGTGCCGCCGCGCAGCGCGCCATCGGCGCCAGCGTGCTGGGTGGCGTGCTGTCCGCCACCGTGCTGGGCGTGTTCCTCATCCCGCTGTGCTACCTGCTGGTCGCGCGCCTCGCGCCGGCGCGTCGCGCGGCCCCTCCCGTTTCCGTCATTCCCGCCTGAACCATGAACCTACTATTCCTGCTCCTCGGTACGGCCGGCTGCGCCGCGCTGTACCTGTCCCACCGCCACCAGGGCTGGCTGCGCCAGCCGCTGCCGCCCGTCGCCCGCCTGGCCGGGGTACTGCTGCTGGCCGCCGCGCTGGCCGCCGCGCTGGCCGCATGGACGCCGCTGACGGCCGTCTTTGCCTGGCTCGTGCTGGCGATGCTGGCCTGGGGCCTGCTGCCGTTTGCCGCGTTGCTGCGCCGGGGTGCCCCATGAGTGCCGACGTGAAGCGCGCGCCGATCCGGCCCGACTGGTGGAGCAAGACCTTTGCCGGCGCCGTGCTGGGCGTGACGTTGGCCTTCGCGCTGGCAGGCGTGTTCGCGTGGGTGGGGCCGGGTGGCATCGCCGCGCCGGACAAGTCGCAGTTCGTCATGTGGCTGATCGCGCCCCTGTGGCTGACCGTGTTCGGCTTCGTCTGGCTGTTCCGCAGCGGCGCGCAGGCGCTGCTGTGGCTGGGCGGCGCCAACCTGCTGGCCTGGGGCCTGCTGTTCTGGGTAAGGGGGTGACATGAAAATCCGCAGCGATATCCTGAGGGTGTACCAGGCCGTCCACACGTGGGGCGGCATCTGTGCCGGCATGCTGCTGTTCATCGGCTTCTTCGGCGGCGCGCTGACGATGTTCAAGGCGCCGCTGGAACGCTGGGTCAGCGCGCCGGTCGTGCCGGTGCAGGCGCTGGCGCCGGCCCAGGTGGACAAGGTGGTGGCGGGCGTGCTGGCGCAGTATCCGGCCGCGCGCGAGGAGTTCACGCTGCACGTGGCGCGGGACGAGCACACGCCGGCGCCCGTCAGCTGGCAGGCCGGCGAATCGGGCCACGAGGTCGATTTCGGCCTGGTGCGCTGGCAGGCCACGCTGGACGCGGACGGCCGGCTGGCGGTCACGCAGCAGCAGCCTTCGTTGCTGGCGGAGTTGATCGACATGCTGCACCGAACCGGCGGCATTCCCGGCACCCTGGGCGAGGAATACCTGGGCATCTACGTGATGGGCGTGGCGGGCCTGCTGTACTTCCTGGCACTGGTCTCGGGCGTGATCCTGCTCCTGCCCACCCTGGTCAAGGACTTCTTTGCACTGCGGCCCGGCAAGAACCGCAAGCGCTTCTGGCTCGATGCCCACAACATCCTGGGGATCACCAGCCTGCCGTTCCATATCGTCATCAGCATCACGGTGGTCGTGTTCGCGTTCCACGACCAGTTCTACGACGGCCTGCGCGGCATCGTCTACCGTGACCAGCCGATGTTCTCGCCGCCCGCCATCGGCGCCACGCCGCGCGACGCGACGAAGCTGCTGCCGGCCAGCGAGCTGGTACGCCGCGTGCAGCAGCAGGCGCCCGGCTTCGAGGTGACGGAACTGCTGTACATGGGTGTGGAGTCGCCGCGTCCCATCGTGCGCGCCGCCGTGGCCAGCCCGCGCCACCTGGTGCAGGCCGCCGAAACGGGGTTCGTCATTGTCCAGCCTTACTCGGGCGCGATCCTCAGCACCAGCATGCTGCCGGGCCAGGGCAACACGTGGAGCGCGCTGGTCGCGCCATTCTTCGCGCTGCACTTCGGCAGCTACGGCGGCATGACGGTGCGCTGGCTGTACTTCGCCTTCGGCCTGGCCGGCGCCGCGCTGTTCTACACCGGGAACCTGCTGTGGATCGAGAAGCGCCGCAAGAACCAGCTGAAGAACGGTCCACTGCCGGCGCAGCCGCGCCGTACCTTGCACATCGCGGCCGCCACGGTGGGCGTCTGCCTGGGCAGTGTGGCCGGCATCGGCGCCTGCCTGGTGGCGGCCAAGTGGTTGCACGCGTTCGGTGCGCATGCCAACAGCGCCTACCTGACGGTGTACTACACGGTGTTCCTGGCCTGCGTGGCCTGGGCCTTCGTGCGCGGCGCCGCGCGTGCCGGCAGCGAGCTGCTGGGGGCCTGTGCGCTGGCCGCGGCGGCGATTCCGGCCACCAGCCTGGCCGCCGCGTTCATGCCGGCCCTGGGCATGTGGACTCACACAAGCCCCGCGACCTTGGGCGTCGATGGTACGGCCCTGTTGCTGGCGGCGGCATTCGCCTGGGCCGCGACGCGGGCGGCGCGCCGGGCCCGCAACGGCGCGGCCGACAGCGTCTGGTCGGCGGCCGCCGCACCGGCCGTCGTCGCGCCGGAACCGGCACGGCAGGTGGGCACGTGAACACGCTGCACCTGCTGGACCGGCCCGACCTGGGCAGCGCCGCGTGGTGGCAGGATGTCGCGGCCGTTGGCACGCCGCTGCGCCGCACGCGTGCCGACGGCGACGTCGAGCTGGCGTTCCTGTGGCGGGGCGACGACTGCGCGGCCGTCTGCATCGACGTCTACTCGCACACGCCGCATCCTGTCGCGCAGCGCACGCAGCTCGAACGCATCGGCACGACGGACGCGTGGCTATGGCGCACCGCCTTGCCGGCGGACTGGCGCGGCAGCTATTTCCTGCTGCCGTTGCGGCCCGGCCAGGAGGCACCCGCCGAGCGCCCGGCCATTCGCCGCTGGTGGATCGACCTGATGGAACGGCAGGGCAGTGCCGACCCGTTCAACCCGTTGCCGGCGCATGGCACCGGCTGGGGCGTGCCGCTGTCGCCGCTGCTGCTGGCGCAGGCGCCGGTGCACGAAGGCTGGCGCACGGCGCCCGATGCGGACGGCTTGACGGTGCGGCGCTGGCACAGCGGCCGGCTGGACACGGCGCGTGACGTGTGGTGCCTGCGCACCGGCCCGAACGACGTCGCGCCCGCGCTGGTACTGCTGCTGGACGGGCAATACTGGGCGCGCCAGATGCCCATCGCCGGCGCGCTGCGCCGGCTGACCGGGGAGGGCGTGCTGCCGCCGGCCATCTACGTGCTGGTGGATGCCGTCAGCCCGGCATTGCGCGGCAAGGAACTGCCGTGCAACGAGGACTTCTGGCTGGCGCTGCGCGACGAACTGCTGCCGCAGGTCTATCCGTATCCGCTCGAGCCGCGCCGTACCGTGGTCGCGGGCCAGAGCTACGGCGGCCTTTCCGCGCTGTACGCGGGGCTGCGCTGGCCGGACTGCTTCGGCTGCGTGCTGAGCCAGTCCGGCTCGTTCTGGTGGCCCGACCCGGACCGGACCGAAGGCGACGGCTGGCTGGCCGCGCAGGTGCGGGCCGGCCTGGGGCGCGGTACGCCGATCCGCGCCGTGCTGGAAGCTGGCTGCTACGAAACCGAGATGACGGGCGTGAACCGCGCCATGGCCGCCGCGCTGGAAGACGAAGGACACACGGTGCGGTATCGCGAAGTGCGCGGCGGGCACGACTGGATCTGCTGGCGCGACGGGCTGCTGGACGGCCTCGCGCGGCTACTCAACGACACAACGATACAACAGGAATAAGACTCATGAGCCAAGACTATGTGAACCCGTTCGACGACGAACAATACCGTTTCTCCGTGCTGCGCAACGACCAAGGCCAGTACAGCCTGTGGCCCGAATTCGCCGAGCTGCCGGCCGGCTGGGAAAGCCGTTTCGGCCCGGCCGCGCGCGCCGAGTGCGTCGAGTATGTCGAGCGGCACTGGCAGGCGATCAATCCGTTCGCCCGCGGCGTCGCCGGCAACGCGTGAGGCAGCCGATGAACGACATCAGCAATCTCGACATCCTGCCGTTGAACGGCACCCAGCAAGGCATCTGGCTGGCCGACCAGGTCGCAGGTGGCGATGCCAGCGGCTACGTGATCGCCCATTGCGTGGAACTGCGCGGTGCCGTGGACGAAGCGCTGCTGGCCCAGGCCATCCGCACGGGCCTGGCCGGCGCCGACACCGTGATGGCGCGCTACTACGCCACTGGCGGCGGCGCGGTACAGGAAGTGCCCCGGTTCGCCACGCCGGACGACGTGCCGCCGCCCGAATGCCACGACTGGCGCGGTGCCCCTGACGGCAGGGCGCGCGCCCTGGCGCGGATGCAGGCCGATGCCACCACCGGGCTGGCCATCGACGGCGGCGCGCCACTGTGCCGCCATGTGCTGTACCGCGTCGACGATGCCGGCACGCCGGTGCTGCTGTGGTACCAGCGCTATCACCACATCATGCTGGACGGCTTCAGCTTCGTCGCGCTGACGCGCCATATCGCCGCCCTCTACACGGCATTGGCGCGGCAGGCGCCGCTGCCGGCCGTCCCCTTCACGGGCGTGGCGGGAGCGGTGGCGGAGTACGAGGCCTACCAGGCATCGGAAGCCTGCGCCGCCGACCGTGCGTTCTGGCTGCAATACGCCGAAGCGCTGCCGCCCGCCACGACGCTGGCGCCGCAGGCCGGCGGCGACGGCGTCGGCATCGTCGTGCACACGCTGGCCCTGCCGGACACGCTGGCGCAGGCCGTGCGGGGCGTCGCGCAGGATGCGCGTGCCACCGCGCAGCGCCTGGCCGTGGCCGACCTGCTGCATGGCGCGCTGGCCGGCTACCTGGTGCGCATGACGGGCCAGGCCGGCCAGAGCATCGGCGTGCCGTTCATGCGGCGCATGGGCAGTGCCGCCGTGGCCACCCTGGCGCCGCTCGTCAACGTGCTGCCGGTTGCCGTGACGGTAGGGGCGGGCGACGGCTGGTTTGCCGCGGCCGCCGCGTTCCGTTCCGCCTTGAAGGCCGTGCGGCCGCACCAGCGTTACGAGGCCGAGCAGATCGCCCGCGACGCCGGCATCGTCGGCACGGGCCGGCGGCTGTATGGTGCGCTGATCAACTACAAGATGTTCGACTACCGCCTCGATCTCGCGGGCACGCCGGGCCTGACGCATCACCTGGCGACTGGACCCGTGGACGACCTGGAGTTCTCGCTGCAGGTGGATGGCGCCGGCATCGTGCTGGAACTGCGCGCGGCGGGCCAGCGCTACACGGTGGACGACCTGGCGGCCCATGCGCAGCGCATCGTCCACCTGCTGGACGCGTGGTGCGTGCAGCCCGGCACGCCGCTGGCGCAGGTAGCACTACTGCCCGCTGTGCAGCAGGCGGCGCTGGCGGCGTGGTCGCACGGTGCGACCGTTGCCGCCGACCCGGCGCTGCGCACGATCGCCGACTTGCTGACCGTGCAGGCGCGCACGCAGCCCGACGCGCCGGCGCTGGTCTGCGGCACCACCCGGCTCACGTTCGGCCAACTGGCTGCGCGCGTGGCGCAGCTGGCGCGCCTGCTGCGTTCGTACGGCGCGGCGCACGGGCGCGTCGTCGCGGTAGCGCTGCCCCGTTCCGCCGATTCCGTCGTGGCCATGCTGGCCGTGCTGGAGTCGGGCGCCACGTTCCTGCCGCTGGACCTGGACTACCCGGCCGACCGCATCGCCATGATGTGCGAGGACACGCAACCCGTGCTGGCGCTGCGCGGCGCGGCGGAGGTGGCGCTGCCGGCCGGGCTGGCCTGCCTGCGCCTCGATGCGCCCGGCGTGCGGGCCGACCTGGCCGGGCTGGCGGCGCACCCGCTGGCCGACGCCGAGCGCGACGCGGTCCAAGGTGATGCGATCGCCTACGTCATCTTCACTTCCGGCAGCACCGGCCGGCCGAAAGGCGTGATGAACACCCATGCGGCGCTGCTGAACCTGATCGGTTCGCACCGCGGCACCATCTACGAACCCGCGCGCGCGGCCGTGCGGGCCAGGCATCCCGGCCGGCCGCTGCGCGCCGCGCACACCCATTCGTTCTCGTTCGACTCGTCGTGGCTGCAGCTGTTCTGGCTGTTGCTGGGCGAGGAGCTGCACGTCGTCGACGAGGAGCTGCGCCGCGATGCCCATGCGCTGGCGCGCTACGTCGACAGCGCGGCCATCGACGCGATGGACCTGCCGCCGTCGTTCCTGGCCCAGCTGCTGAACAACGGCCTGTTGGCGCCCGGCACGCACCAGCCCACCTTGATCCTGATCGGTGGCGAGGCCGCGCCGGCCGCGCTGTGGCAGCAGTTGCGGGCCTACCCGGACCTGCAGGCGCACAACCTGTACGGTCCCACCGAGTACACGGTCGACACGCTGCGCGCGCCGATCCAGGATACCCAGCGCCCCGTGGTCGGCCGGCCGATCGGCAATACCCGCGTGTACGTGCTGGACGCGCGCCTGCAGCAGGTGCCGCCCGGTGCGCTCGGCGAGCTGTACGTGGCCGGCGCCGGCCTGGCGCTGGGCTACCTGGCCCGGGCCGACCTGTCCGCCGCGCGCTTTGTCGCCAACCCGTTCGGCGCATCCGGCGAACGCATGTACCGCACGGGCGACCTGGTGCGCTGGAACGGCGCCGGCCAGCTGGAATTCGTCGGCCGCTGCGACGACCAGGTCAAAGTGCGCGGCTACCGCGTCGAACTGGGCGAGGTGGAGAATGCGCTGTCGCTGCTGCCGGGCGTGGAAAGCGTGATCGTGCTGGCGCAGCCCGTCAATGGCAGCCACCGGCTGGTGGCGTATTGCGCGGTGCCTGGCGTGGCCCCCGAGGCGGCGTCCGCCCGGGGCCGCGAACTGCTGGCCCAGCTGGCGCAGGCGCTGCCGGACTACATGGTACCGGCCCTGCTGCTGGTGCTGGACGCTTTCCCGCGCAACGTCAGCGGCAAGATCGACCGCAAGCGCCTGCCGGCGCCGGAGTCGATCGTCATGGCTGGCGACAGCGCGGCCCCGGCCGCCGGCAGTGCCGCCGCACTGATATGCGATGCGATGGCCACGGTCCTGAAGCTGCCGCGCGCGGGCGCGGACGACGACTTCTTCGCACTGGGCGGCGACAGCATTTCCGCCATCATGCTGTGCGGCGAGCTGCGCAAGGCAGGGCGGCAGTTGCGGCCTTCCGCCGTGTTCGCGCTGCGCACGCCGCGGGCGATGGCGGACGCGCTGACGGCCCTGGACGGCGCCGTGACCGCATGGCGGTTGGCGGATGTGGACGCGGCCGTGCTGGCGAGCCGCCACGGTACGTTCGCGGCTGCCGCACCCGTGCTGCCGCTGCAGCAGGGCATGCTGTTCCATACCCGCCTGGCCGGCGGCGCGGGCGCGCAAAGCTACAGCGCCTTTACGCGCATCCCGTTCCATGGTGCGCTCGATCCGGCCCGGCTGCGCCGCGCGCTGGATGCGCTGCTGGATCGCTACCCGCAACTGGGCGGCCTGTTCGACACGGAGACCGTGGCGCAGCCCGTGTTCCTGCTGCCCCGCGCCGGCACCGTGCAGTGGCCATGGCGCGAGGATGACCTGGCCGCGCTGGACCCGGCGGCACGCACCCACCGCATCGCCGCCATCGAGACGGACCTGCTGGCGCGCTCCTGTCATACCGACTGCTTCGGCGGCATGCTGGCGGCGGGGTTGATGCGCACGGGGCAGGGCGAACACGTGCTGCTGCTGGCGATCCACCACCTCGTCATCGACGGCTGGTCGACACCGCTGCTGCTGCGCGACCTGCTGGCGGCCTACGAGAGCCAGGCGGCGCTGGCGCCGCTGGCGGTCGACTATCCGGCCGTCGTGGCGGCGCTGGCGGCGCGCGACCACGGCGCCGCCGCGGCTGCGTGGCGCAGCGCGCTCGATGGCGCGCAGCCGACCGTGCTGTTCGGCGAGCCGGCCGGCATCGTCACGGAAAGCATGGCGGCATTGACGGTCGAGGAAAGCACGCAACTGGCCGCGCGCCTGCGCGCGGCCAGCATCACGCTGAACGTGCTGATGCAGGCCATCTGGGGCATCGTGATCGGCACCTTGGCCGGACGCGAGGACGTGGTCTTCGGCACGCCGGTAGCGGGCCGCAGCGCGCCCGTGGACGGCATCGGCGAGCAGGTCGGGCTGTTCCTGAACACGGTGCCGGTGCGCGTGCGCCTGGATGCGCACGCGCCACTGTGGCCGCAACTGGCGGCTTTGCAGGCCCGCCACGCCGAACTGCAGGAGCATGACGGGCTGGGACTGGCCGAGATCCAGCGCGCGGCCGGCGGCGCGACGTTGTTCGACACGCTGCTGGTGGTGGAGAACTATCCCGACAACAGCTACCTGGCACGGGCCTTGACGGGCACGGACGGCCAGCCGCTGCGGGCCGGCGAGGTGCACAACCGCGGCTACAGCCACTATCCGCTGGCGCTGCTGGTGCTGCCGGGCGCAGCGATCGCGCTGCTGGTGGAGAACCGCGGCGCGATCGCCGATGCCGAAGCACTGGCCGCGCGCGTGCTGCAACTGCTGCGCACCGCGCTGGCGACACCGGAGCTGCCGCTGGCGCGTTATCCGCTGCTCACCGCAAACGAGACGCGCCTGCTGGAAGGCGTCAACGCCACCGCGCACCCGCTGCCGCCGGCCACGCTGCGCAGCGCGCTGGCGGCGCAGGCGGAACGTACCCCGCGCGCGCCGGCATTGTGCGACGCCGACCATGCGCTCGACTACGGCCAACTGCGCCAGCAGGTCAAGGTGCTGGCGGGCCGCCTGGCCGACCTGGGCGTGGGGCCGGGCGACGTCGTCGCCGTCGCGCTGCCGCGCTCCGTGCGGCTGACGATCGCACTGCACGCGGTGATCGAGGCAGGCGCGGCCTACCTGCCGCTGGAACTGGGCTATCCGGACGAGCGGCTGGGCTACATGCTGGCGGACGCGGCGCCGCGCCTGCTGGTCGCGAGCGGCACCGAGCAGCCGCGCTTTGCCGCGCTGGCGGCAGGCGCGCCGCTGCTGGCCTTCGACGAGCTGGCGCCGCCGGGCGCCTGCGGCCGCGAGCTGGAACCGGCCTTGAGCCCCGACCATCCGGCCTACCTGATCTACACGTCCGGCACGACCGGGCGGCCGAAGGGCGCGCTGGTGTCGCACCGGGCGATCGTCAATCGCATCGCCTGGATGCAGCACCAGTACGCGCTGGGACCGCACGACGTGGTGCTGCAAAAGACGCCGTGCGGCTTCGACGTCTCCGTGTGGGAGTTCTTCTGGCCGCTGCTGACGGGCGCCAGCCTGGCGATGGCGGCACCGGACGCGCACAAGGACCCGGCCACGCTGCTGGAGACGGTGGAAGCCTTCGGCGCCACCTGCATGCACTTCGTGCCGTCCATGCTGGCGACGTTTACCCGCCACCTGGCCACGCTGGACGGACGCCGCGCCGCCTCGCTGCGGCTGGTGTTCTGCAGCGGCGAGGCGCTGACCAAGGCGCAGGCCGGCGACTTCGCCCGGCTGCACCGGGCCCAGTTGCACAACCTGTACGGCCCGACCGAGGCGGCCGTCGACGTGACGTACATGCCGGCCGCCGGACTCGATCCGCGTGGCGGCAGCTCGGTGCCGATCGGCCGCCCGGTCTGGAACACGCGCCTGCGCGTGCTGGACCGCTGGCTGCGGCCGGTGCCGCCCGGCGCCGTCGGCGAACTGTACCTGTGCGGCGTGCAGCTGGCACTGGGCTACCTGGGCAAGCCCGGGCTGACGGCGGGGCGCTTCGTGGCCGACCCGTATGGCGATGGGGAGCGGATGTACCGCACCGGCGACGTGGTGCGCTGGCTGGACGACGGCAACGTGGAATACCTGGGCCGGGCCGACGACCAGGTCAAGCTGCGCGGCCAGCGCATCGAACTGGGCGAGATCGAAAGCGTGCTGACGGCGCTGCCGGAGGTGGCGCAGGCCGCCGTCGGCGCGGTGTCGCTGGGACAGGGCGGCGGCACTGGGACTCGCACTGTCGACGACCGCCAGCTGGTCGCGTGGCTGGTGCCGGCTGCCGGTGCCACACTGCCGGACGACAGTGCGCTGCGCGACACGCTGGCGGCGCGCCTGCCGGCGCACATGGTGCCGGTGGCGTTCGTGCCGCTGGAGCGCCTGCCGCTGTCCGCCAACGGCAAGCTCGATCGGCGCGCGCTGCCGCTGCCGGCCCGGCCGGAAAGCGAGCGCCGGGCGCCCGCGCGCGGCCTGGAAAGCCGGCTGGCCGAAGTCTTCGCCAGCGTGCTGGGACTGCCGGCCGTGTATGCCGACGACGACTTCTTCGCCATCGGCGGCCACTCGCTGCTGGCGATGCGCCTGGCCAGCGAGATCCGCCGGGAGCTGGAACGGCCCGTGTCGGTGGGCCAGATCATGACGGCGCCGACGGTGGCGCGGCTCGCCGCGCGCCTGAACGACGACGGCATGCGCAACGACTTCGGCGGCGACGGTTTCGATCCCGTCATCCACCTGCGCGCGGGCAGCGGCACGCCGCTGTTCTGCTTCTACCCGGGCTCCGGCTTCGCGTGGCAGTACAGCGTGCTGGCGCGCTACCTGGACGAAGGCATCCCCATCGTCGGCCTGCAGTCGCCCCGGCCGCATGGCCTGATCGCCACCAGCCCCGACATGGAAACGCTGGTGGAACGCCAGCTGGCCATCGTGCGCGGCGAACAGGCGCTGGGGCCGTACCGCCTGCTCGGCTACTCGCTGGGCGGCACGGTGGCGTATGCGGTGGCCGCCCGCCTGCGTGCGCAGGGCGAGGAGGTCAGCTTCCTGGGCCTGCTGGATACGTATCCGGCCGAGGTGCACGACTGGAACGACCCGCAGGGCGCGGAAGCGGCGATGGGAGCCGAACGCGAACAGCAGCAGTTGCTGCAGGATGCTGCCGGCGACGCGGGGGCCGCGGCCGAGCGCGACGCACTGCTGGCGCAGATCTTCGCCAACTATGGCGACGCGGTGCGGCTGCTGTCGCGCACCCGCACGCCGGACTATGACGGCGACCTGACCGTGTTCGTGGCCGAGCAGTCGCTGCCCCCGTACATCGAACCGGAACGCGACTGGCGCCGCCATGTGGACTCGCTGCGGGTCCACCGGCTGGCCCAGGCGTCGCACGAGAACATCCTGTCGCCGCAGTCGCTGGAAATCCTCGGGCCGCTGCTGAACGGGGCCATTGGCCCACACAAAGGAAAAGCATGAAACGAAAGCTGTTTGCCGACTTCGGCCTGTTGCGGCGCAATGCCGCGTTTCGCAGCGTGTTCATCGCGCGCACCATCTCGCTGCTGGGCCTGGGCATGCTGTCGGTCGCCGTGCCGATGCAGATCCATGCGCTGACGGGCGATCCGCTCAAGGTGGGCACGGCCATGGCCGTCGAGGGGGCCGGCATGTTCATCGGCCTGTTGCTGGGGGGCGTGCTGGCGGATCGCTGGGATCGCCGGCGCCTGATCCTGGCCGCCCGCTTCATCTGCGGGCTGGGCTTCGTCGGCCTGGCCGCCAACGCGTGGCTGCCCACGCCCTCGCTGCTGGCGATCTACATCCTGGCGGCGTGGGACGGCTTCTTCGGCGCGCTGGGCGTGACGGCCTTGATGGCCTGCATGCCCGCCATCGTGGGTCGCGAGAATTTGATGCAGGCGCGCGCCATCAGCATGGTGACGATGCGCCTGGCCACCGTGATCTCGCCCGCCGTGGGCGGCGCGCTGATCGCGCTGGCCGGCGTCGGCTGGTGCTACCTGATCGCCGCCATCGGCACCGGGCTGACCTTGCTGCCGCTGCTCGGATTGCCCAGGATGCTACCGCAGGGCGGCGAGGACGAGCATCCGCTGCGCGCGCTGGCGCAAGGCTTGCGCTTCCTCGTCACCAATGCCGTCGTCGCGGGAACGGCGGTGGCCGGCACCATCGTCACGCTGGCCACCGCCGTGCGCGTGCTGTTCCCGGCGCTGGCCGAGGCCGAGCACGGCCCCGCCGCGGCGGCGCTGGCGGCCGGCCTGATGTATTCGGCCGTGCCGCTGGGCGCCACGCTGGGGGCACTGGTGAGCGGCTGGACGGAGCACCTGCAACGGCCCGGTCGCGCCATGCTGCTGGCGGGCGTGGGTGCCTGCACGTGCGTCATGCTGCTGGGGCTTTCGCCCGGCCTGCCGGTGTCGCTGGCCCTGCTGGTGGCGTTCGGCTACCTGGTGTCGGTGGCCTCGCTGCTGCAGTACGCGCTGGTGCAGGGCCACACGCCGGACCATTACCTGGGCCGCGTCAACGGGCTGTGGACGGCGCAGGAGGCTGGCGGCGACGCGCTGGGCAGCGTGGGCATCGGCATGGTGGGCAAGTTCGCCTCGGCGCTGTCCGGCGTGTTCCTGTTCGGCGCGACGGCCGCGGCGCTGGGCGTGTTGATGCTGATCGGGTGCCGGCGCCTGCGCGAGGCGCCGTTGCATAGTCCCGAGCTGGCGGCGGAGCAGGCTGCGGCTTAGCGAAAGGCGGCCGGCACCGCTGGCAGCCGATCGGCGAGGGTCAGTCCCCGCATGGGGACTGACCCTGAAGTGGCTGCCGGGCTCCGGCGCGGGGGCGAACTTCGGGGTCAGTCCCTTGCAGGGACAGACCCCAGCTAGCGCGGCGGTCGCGGGCCGAGCGTCGTCAACCCCTGTCCCAGCCCCAGCCGCGCCAGCAGCGCCCGCGCGTCGAACGGCGCATGCACCTTGATATCGTTGTCGAAGTAGCAGAAGATGTCGCGGCTGGCCTGCTTCGGCGGCGCCGCCGTCGAGATCAGCTTGGCGTCCGCCGGCTGGCCGCCCGTGCTCCAGGCGTGGATCCTGGCGGCCCAGCGGTCCAGCGCCTCGTCCGTGTAGCCGCTGGCGTACAGCTCCTTCTCGCCATGCAGGCGCAGGTACATGAAGTCCGCCGTCACGTCCTCGTAGTCGGGCCATTTGCCGGCCGTGTCGGCCACCACCAGCGCCACCTTGTACTTGCGCAGCAGTGTGACGAAGCGCTTGTCGTTGAAGCTCTCGTGGCGGATTTCCATCGCATGGCGCACCTTGCGCCTGGCGTCGATCTCCAGCATCGCGCGCCCGTTCATGCGCGGCTCGTGCTGGCGCGCCATCGCCAAAGCGGCCTCGGTATCGTGCGGCAGCAGGCTGAGAAAGTGCTCCACCAGTTCCGCGTCGAACTGGAAGTTGGGCGGGAACTGCCACAGGAAGGGGCCCAGCTTCTCGCGCAGGTTGAACACGCCGGACGCAAACACATTGGCAAGCGGTTTCTCCGGCTCGCGCAGCCGGCGCGTGTGCGTGATGAAGCGGTTGCCCTTGTGGCTGAACATGAAGCCGTCCGGCGTGGCGTCGTACCACTCCTGGTAGCTTTTCGGCCGCTGCAGCGAATAGAACGAGCCGTTGATCTCGATGGTCGGCAGCGCGCGCGAGGCATACTCCAGCTCGCGCGCCTGGGCCAGGTCGTCGGGATAGAACACGCCGCGCCACGGTTCGTAGCGCCAGCCGGAAATGCCGATGCGGATGGTGGAGGCCATGGTCCGAGTATAGGCAAGCCCGGCCGTACGCGGCGCACGACCGGGAAAAGAAAGGGTGACTGTCACCGTTTTTTTGCAAGATTGCCTTGAAACAGGGGACTGTCCCGGGTTTTGCGCCAGCCCCAGTCGCGCAGCGCCAGGCAAGGTTTCTCGACGAGGTACCAGCTGGCCGTGCCCAGCGCGATCGCCAGCGGGGCGGCGAGGGCGAACAGCGTCCATGGCGACAGCGCGGGCCAGTACCACAGGAGCAGCTTCTGCACGGGCCAGCCGTACAGGTAGACGCCGTACGACACGTCCGGCAGGCGCCGCAGCGGCGCCAGCGCCGGCGCGGGTGCAAAGGCGGCGCGCAGCAGCAGCCAGCAGCCCAGCGTCGCCAGCGCGGGTTCGGCCAGCACGCGCGAGGTCAGGGCGGCAAGCAGGATGAGCGTGACGAGGCTGACGACCACCGGGCCGGCCGGCCAGCGCGCGACGGGCTCGCGGTACAAGAAAAAGCTGCCGCCGCAGAAGAAGCACATCGCCAGGCGGGGCAGGTCGGGCAGCGTGCGGCCGGCCAGTTGCCAGGCCAGCGCGCCCGCCACGAGTGCGGCGCTGGCCAGCAGCCACGCAAGGCGGCGGCGCAGCGCGCCCGCCAGGCCGGCGGCCAGCACCGTCAGGTAGCAGGCGAATTCCAGGGCGATCGTCCACATCGAGCCGTTCACGCTGGCATGCGGCTGGCCCGCGAAGACGGGCGGCACGACCGGGGTTTGCAGCAGTGCGATGCCGGCGACGAAGCCGCCGGGCCAGAACTGCGCCGCGTAGGCTGCCGCATCGGCGCCCAGCGGGCCGACGACCATGCCGCAGACGAGCGAGGCGACGACGAAGCCGGGATAGATGCGCAGCACGCGCTTGCGCAGGTAGCTGGCGGCATGGGGCGCCGCCAGCCAGCTCTGGACGATCAGGTAGCCGCTCAGCAGGAAGAAGCAGTCGACGGCGGATTCGCCGAAGGACAGCGTGCCGAACAGCCGGGTCAGCGGTTCACGGCGGCGGTCGCCGTCGACGAGTTCCGGGGCATGGGCCAGCAGTACCAGAAGGGCCAGCAGCAGGCGCAGCGGCGTGAAGTTGTTGGCGTACTCGCGCCGGGCAATGGACATGCAGGCTGCTTCCCGTATCTTTTCTTGCGAAAAGGATAACAGGAAGCAGCCTCGGCCGCTGTTGCATTTTTGTACGCAGGCGGCGTTACACGCGCAGCCGGCTGCGCCGCTCGACACCGGCGGGAAGCGCCTGGCGTTGCACGGCCAGCGTACGGGCGTAGCGCTGCAGCGCGTCGTCCAGCGTCGGCAGCAGGGCGCCCCGTTCCGTACCGAGCAAAGCCGGGGCCACGCTGCCGGCCGGCGTTTCGTCGCGCAGTCCGGCCATGTCGACATCCAGCAGGCCCGCCACCTGGCGCACCACTGAGCCGGCATCCAGGCTGCCCCGGTTGGCCAGGTGCCAGATGCCGCGCTCGCCGTCGATGGCCAGGTCCAGGCAGGCGTTGACGAGGTCGGGCAGGTAGGTCAGCGACAGCTGACGTTCGCCGTCCAGCGCCACCGTGCGGCCCTCGGCCAGGTCGCGCAGGCTGCGCGCCAGCAGGTGCCCTTCATCCCAGGGGCTGAAGAAGCCGCTGCTGCGCACGACCAGCGCGCCGGGATGGGCCAGCAGCACGCGCTGCTCCGCCTGTGCCTTGTGGCGCCCGAAGGCCCCGCGCGGCGACACCGGATCGCTTTCCACGTAGGCCCGCTCCAGCTGGGCGTCGAACACTTCGGCGCTGGAGAACATCAGGTAAGGCAGGTCGTGCTTCAGCGCGGCCAGCGCCAATACCGTCGCACCCAGGCAGTTCTCGCGGTAGCACCGTTCCAGTTCGCTGTCGGCGCCGTCGTCGTCGCCCAGCCGCGGCGGCGAGCCGGCCGCGTTGACGATGGCCCACGGCCGGTACTTGCGGATGGCCTGTTCGACGGCCGCCGGGTCGGTAACGTCCATCTCCGCCCGGCTGGTGATGCGGAACGGGATATTGCGGGCCGCGCACAGCTGCGCGAATACGGTGCCCAGCGCGCCGCTGGCGCCGGCGATCAGGATGGGCTGCACGTGGCGCTGCACGTCGTCCTTGGCCTGCTGGCGTTCGGCCAGCGAGGCCGGGATGCTGCTGGTGGCGACGGGCGGGCACAGGAAGCGGCCCGGCCGGTGCCACCAGCCGGCGCCCTGCAGCACCGGGTGGCGCAGCGGCGCGCCGGTGGCCAGCGCCCGCATCATCCTGGCAACGGCGGTGGGGCGCGGCTCGGGGCCGCGCACGTCGAACGGGCCCGGCTCGTAATAGCCCTTGCAGGCCGTGACGAGGCAGTTCCAGTCGTACGAGCCAAGCAGCGCCCAGACGGTGACGGCGCGCAGGTCGGCGCCCGCTTCCTTGGCACCCTGGGCCGCCTTCCATACCTCCAGCAGCCAGCGCAACTGGTCTTCGCGGTTGGCGTCGATATGCGCCTCGGTGATCGCGACCGGCAAGCGGTAGCGCTCCCACACCTCCATCAGCAGTGGCCCGATGCCCGGGGTCGGATTGGCCAGCACGCGGGCCGTCTCCATGTCGGCATGACGGATGCCGCGGTAGGTGTGCACGTGGCTGGCCGGATAACGTTCGACCCGGTGATCGAGCCAGCGCTCGCTGGTGATGTAGTAGTTGACGCCGATGACGTCCGGCGGGCAGGGATTGTCGCGGAACCAGAGCAGTTCCTCGGCCGTCGCGCCCGACTCCTGCAGGTAGCCCCACAGCGCGTGCGACGGATCGACCTTGCCGCACAACAGGTCCCATGACAGCCAGCGCCGCTCGTTGAAGAACTCGACGATCTCGCCCATTTCCGGCGTGCCGTAGGTGCGCGACAGGTCGTCCGTCTGCACCAGTTTCGCGTCCGGATTGACGGCGCGGATCGCCCGCATCGACAGCACCACCGCGCGGCACTGGTTCAGGAGCGCGCGCACGAAGGTGGCCTCGTCGCTGCCATGCGGATACCAGACGCCGGCCAGGCCGGAGAAGCGGGCCGTCGTCAGCGGCTCGTTGACGGGGGTGTAGTAGGTCAGCCAGGGATAGCGCGCGGCGACGGCGCCGGCATAGGCCGCCAGCTTCTCCGCAAAGCCGGGATCGACGAGGCTCGTATGCTGCGGGCCGCTGCCGTGGTGGATCAGGCCCGCGATGGGCTCCACGCCCAGTTCGCGCAGGCGCGGCAGGCGCGCATCCGCCCAGGACCAGTCGGCATCCTCGATCGCATCCGGCGCCGTGCATTCCCACAGCACCGGATAGCGGATTGCCGTAATACCGAGCGAGGCGAAGCGGTCGATGTCCTCCAGCCGTTCGCGGTGGCCGTTGCGCTCCATCTGGCTGAAATAGGTGTCCGTGACCCGATTGATCGTGCATTCGAGGCCGCCCCACAGTTGCAGTGCCGTGCCGCTGTTGTTCTGTTCTGTCATGCGTAGCTCCTGAAGTGATTCCGGTTCAAGCTTAACGGCGTGACCCGCCGTGCCGTATCGGCCTTGGCCTACATCCATGTCGGACAAGTTGCCGTTGTGCTGGCGGGGATGTCCTATCCGGCCCTGCGAGCGGCGATGGCGAGGCGCAGCCGGCGGCGCCGGTCCCCCAGCACACGCCGCAAGTCGTCGACGGCGATGCCGCTGACATCCTGGATGCGCAGCAGCAGCGAACCACTGACGGGCAAGCCACGATGGCGCAGCCGCGCCAGCAGGGGCGGCGCGATCTGCAGCGCCTTGGCCAGCGCCTTGTCGCTGTGCAGCTGCAGGCGCTGGCGCAGCAGGTCGAACAGGCGCGAGGGATCGTAGGGCAGGGTAGGGTTGGTCATGTTACTTGCTGTCATTGAACTCATATGGTTTTGCAAAGGCCAGGAGTCTGCCACCGCCGAGCACGCTTCGGTGTAGGACTACGCCCATTCTCCCGGTCGGAGCGGGCCGTGCGTTTCCGGAATAGACACAATGCAATACTCCGTGCAATAATAAGAATGATTCGCATTATTACTCTCACCTGCGACATCGCCGCGGGTGAGTACGGTGACGGTCGCAGCACTGCCGCACCGGCGCCAGCAAACCAGCCAGCCAGAGAGACTTCCCCAGAATGACGACCCGCAATCCGTACATCAAGACCGTGAAACACCCTGCCGCGCTGGCCATCGCCACGTTGGCGATGCCCCTGGCGCTGCACGCGCAGACCGCCGACCAGAAGCTGCCGGAAGTGCGCGTCGAAGGCCGCGCCACCAGCGACTTCCAGGTCCGCACGTCCGTTTCGGACAAGTTCACCGCACCGCTGCTGGACACGCCGAAATCCGTGACCGTCATCCCGACAGCGGTGATCGCCCAGACCGGCGCCACGTCGCTGACCGATGCGCTGCGCACCGTCCCCGGCATCACGATCGGCGCCGGCGAAGGCGGCAACCCGGTGGGCGACAACCTGTTCATCCGCGGCTACAACGCCCAGACCGACACGTATGTCGACGGTATCCGCGACACGGGCTCGGCCTCGCGCGAGATCTTCGCGCTGGAGCAGGTCGAAGTCGTCAAGGGCCCGAATTCCGCGTACGGCGGCCGCTCGTCGGCGGGTGGTGGCGTCAACCTGGTCAGCAAGACGGCCAAGGCGGAGGACTTCAACAACGCCACCGTCGGTGTCGGCACGTCGCAATACCGCCGCGTCACGGCGGACCTGAACCGCAACATCGGCAACAACGCCGCCGTGCGCCTGAACGTGATGGGTCACGACGCCCACGTGGCGGGTCGCAACGAGATCCACGGCGACCGCTGGGGCGTGGCGCCGACCGTCACGTTCGGCCTGACGGGCCCGACCCGCGTGTCGATCGGCTATTACCACATGGAGTCGAGCGAGCTGCCCGACACCGGCATCCCGTTCGACAACCCGTTCTCGACGGGCCCGAACGTGGCCAAGAACGGCAACGGCACGCCGCTGGACGTACCGCGCGATAGCTACTACGGCCTGGTCAACCGCGACTTCCGCGACACCGAGACCGACATCGGCACCTTCGACGTCAAGCACGACCTGGGCAACGGCCTGACGGTGCGCAACGTCACCCGCTACGGTCGCAACACGAATGACTACGTGTGGACGCAGCCGGACGACTCGAAGGGCAACACGGTCCTGTACGGCACCGTGTGGCGCCGTGCCAATACCCGCGTGACGCAGACCGATTCGCTGGCCAATACGACGAGCCTGTCCGGCTCGCGCCAGCTGGCCGGCATGAAGCACACGTTCACGACCGGCATCGAGATCGGCCGCGAGGAAACGGATCGCAGCAGCTACCTGTTCGCCCCGGGCACCAACAACCCGAAGACGAAGACGTTCACCTGCCCGACCTTCGGCGCCGAGACGCTGTACAACTGCACGTCGCTGGTCAATCCGAACGCCAACGACCCGTGGGAGTACACCCGCACCGTGTCGCCGGCCCGCACCAACGTGCACACGAACACCCGTTCGGCCTATGCGTTCGACACAGTCGAGCTGGCGCCGCAGTGGCTGCTGAACCTGGGCCTGCGCTGGGACGACTACCGCTCCAAGCTGGACGTGCCGCAGTATACGCTCGATGGCAAGACCACCAACGCGCAACATGCGGAAGTGAAGAGCAACTTCACCAACTACCAGGCCGGCCTGGTCTACAAGCCGTCGACCAACAGCAGCGTGTACGTATCGTACGGCACGTCGTCCACGCCACCGGGCAACGACGGCGGCGACGGCTCGGACGGCCTGTCCGTCACGGTGCACAACCTGAAGCCGCAGGACAGCAAGAACTTCGAGCTGGGCACCAAGTGGGAAGTGCTGGCACGCCGCCTGTCGCTGAGCGCCGCGCTGTTCAAGAGCGAGATGAACAACGCCCGCGTGACGGCGCCGGACGGCACCACGCAGAACGTGGGCAAGAAGAGCGTCGAAGGCATCGAGCTGGGCATCTCCGGCAACATCACACCGAACTGGATGGTGTTCGGCGGCTACACGTGGCTGGACGGTCGCCTGGACGACAACGGCTACATCAACACGGCCGCCACCGGCCAGCCGGCGGTGTACCAGCCGTCGCCTTACAACGGCAACGTGTTCCCGACCACGCCGAAGAACAGCGCTTCGCTGTGGACGTCGTACACGGTGCTGCCGGGCGTGACGGTAGGCGGCGGCGTCAACTACGTGTCGAAGGTCTACGCCAACGTCAACAACACGAAGTACGCGCCGGGCTACACCCGCTTCGACGCGATGGCCAGCTATGAAGTCAACAAGAACGTCACGCTGCAGCTGAACGTGCAGAACCTGACGGACAAGCTGTACTACGACAAGGTCAGCTCGCCGCACTATGCCGGCGTGGCACCGGGCCGCACGGCGGTGGTGACCGCTTCGTTCGCCTTCTGACCGGTAATCCAGAGTGAGTTCAGCGCCGCCTTCGGGCGGCGTTTTTTTTGGCGCTGTGCCCTGGTGGTAATGAATTTTCAGGGCGACTACCATCTTACTCATCAGATATGGGGCCGCAGTCGTCCGCAGTCCGCCCATCCTTCGTGACATCAGCCTGCAACGTACACCCCGACGGCATGCATTCCGACAAAACATCGGCCTTGATGCCGATGCTGTGAGCAATCGTGCCGGAGTTCAATGGAGGCGGAGACCAGACATGGACAACGAAACGCTGATGGGCCCCGAGCCGCACTACACCCTGGGACTGCGCAAGGTCGAGATCGACGCTGTCCTGGATGCGTGCGACCTGGTCGGCCGCGTGCTGCAGGCGGCGCCGGGGGACAACGCCCGCGGTGCCGCGCGGCTGCTGGCCGAGGCTTCGCGGGAGGAACACCGCGAGGCACCGCTGACCCGCTCCATCCTGGTCCAGGTGGCCCGTGCGCTGCAGCGCCGCGCGCTGCAGTAGGTCGCCTGCATATCATTCATATGGTGTGAAGACCGAAGGGGAGGATGCAATGGACTACGAAGAGAACGACGAACTGCCGCAAGGCGAACAGGCCGGGGAGTACAGCCCCGGCAGACTGCTCGACACGCTCGCGGCCAAACTGAACGCTCGCAACGACGCCGCCCTGGCGCGGGCGATCGATGTGGCCCCCGCCATTGTCAGCAAGATCCGGCACGGCCGCTTGCCGGTGGGGGCGTCGATCCTGCTGCGCATGCACGAGGCCTCCGGCATCGGCATCCGCGAGCTGCGCGATTTGATGGGGACCGGCGCGGCCGGCACCGCATGAGCCCCACCGAATTTCGTCCGCCCCAGGGCCAGCCGTCGCCCCAGGTGCACCAGGCCCGGCAGTCGGAAGGACAGGCCAACGAAAGCTGAGCGTCGCCCGACGCTCGGTTCGCACTACCGGGAACGGGCACCTGCCTGCGCGCTGCGGCGCGCGGGCAGGTGCCCGTTTGCTTGGGCGCTGTGCCCCGATCCCAATGAACCGGGCCACAGCGCCCTGGCATGGGGCACCGAAGGCTCAGCCGCCGCAGCCCGCGTGATCCGGGCGGGCGGCGCGGCGGCGGCCCGTGCTGGCCTGGTGCAGCGGCAGGCGCACGGTAAAGGCGGCGCCCTGGCCCGGCCCCGCGCTTTCCGCCGCGATGGCGCCGCCCTGCAGTTCGACCAGCTGGCGCGCGATCGACAGCCCAAGTCCCAGCCCGCCGTGGCGCCGCGTTGTGGAGGCGTCGGCCTGGCGGAAGCGTTCGAACACGTGCGGGAGGAAGTCGGCGGCGATGCCGATGCCCGTGTCGGCCACGCGGATCGCCACGCCTTCGGCAGTACGGCTCAAGGTCACCACGACGTGGCCGCCGGCAGGCGTGAACTTGATCGCATTGGCCAGCACGTTGTCCATCACCTGCTGCATGCGCGCGGCATCGGCGCAGACCGGGCCGGCGCTGCGGTCCAGCTGAAGCGTCAACTCCACGCCGGCGGCCAGCGCGCCGGGACGGATCGTCTCGACGGCGGCGTTGATGAAATCGGCCGGCCACGTGGCGGCCGCCGACACCTGCACCTTGCCGGCGGCGATGGCGCTCATGTCCAGCAGTTCGTCGATCATGCGGGCCTGGGCGCGGGCGTTGCGCTCGATGGCGGCCAGGCCGCGCTGCATCGCGCCGGCGTCCTTGCCGCCCTGTTGCTGCAGCAGTTGCGACCAGCCCAGCACGGAGTTCAGCGGCGTGCGCAGTTCGTGCGACAGCGTGGCCAGGAACTCGTCCTTCTGCTCGTTCAAACGCGCCAGCGCTACCCGGGCCTCGTGCTCGTGCAGGAACTGGGCGCGACGCTCCTCGGCCGTGGCGAGCGAGGCGGCCAGGATGTGCGTGCGCGCCTCCAGGCGGGCGTCGTAGATGGAAACCACCAGGGCGATCGTCAGGATGCCCGCCGTGCCCAACGTAACGGCCAGCGCCAGCGTCGCGTAATCGACGCCGCCCGCGGCCGCGCGGCAGATCACGCCGGCGGGAAAGTGCGCGGCGGCCATGCCCGTGTAGTGCATGCCGGCGATGGCCAGGCCCATGACGGTGGCCGCCGCGGCCTGGATCAGGCTGGCGCGCGGCGTGCGCTGGCGCAGCCGGTAGCCGATCCACAGGGCGCCGGCGGCCGCCGCGATGGCGATCAGGAGGGACAGCGCCAGCGCGAACGGTTCGTAGCGGATGCCCGGGTCCATCCGCATTGCGGCCATGCCCGTGTAGTGCATCCCCGCGATGCCCAGCCCCAGCAGCAGGGCGCTGACGGCCAGGCGGGTGCTGTCGACGTTGCGTTCGCGCAGCTGCCACAGCGCCAGGCCGGAGACCGCGACGGGCAACAGCAGCGACAGCAGCGTGATGCCGAGGTCGTAGCCAAGGGGGATCGGCAGGCGAAACGCCAGCATGCCGATGAAGTGCATGGCCCAGATGCCGGTGCCCATCGCCAGCGCGCCGCCGGCCGTCCACAGCTTGGCCGAGTGGCCGCGCGAGCTGCGCACGCGGTCCGCGAGGCTGAGGCTGGTGTACGACGCGAACACCGCGACCAGGATGGAAACGACAACGAGCGTGGGATCGAAATAACCGCTGTACATGATCTGGCTGACACATCGAAGAGTACAACCAACTATACCGGACTGGGCGGGGAGGGGCGCAAGCAGCACGGCTAAACGCCTTGATGATGCGAGAAAGCAACATCAGTTATCAAAGGTAAAATGATGCGGGGCGCCAGCGCAGCAGCGTCGCCACCATGTCCTCCTCCTCGACGGGCTTGGCGATGAAGTCGTCCATGCCGGCGGCGCGGCAGGCCGTCCGTTCGGCCTCGGTCACGCCAGCCGACATGGCCACGATGGGCACCGTCAGGCGCAGCGTGTCGCGCACGATGCGCGCGGCCTGCAGCCCGTCCAGTTCCGGCATCTGCACATCCATCAGCACGACGGCGTAGCGCGCCGGGTTCTGTCGCAGCGCGTCGACGGCGGCGCGGCCGTTGTCCGCCACCGTCACTTCGGCCCCCGCGTAGCGCAGCATCGTCACCGCCACGGTCTGGTTGACGGGATGGTCCTCGGCCAGCAGCACGTGCATGCCGGCCAGCGGCAGGTCCGACGGCGATGGCGCCGGCGCGTCCGCCGCGCCGCTCGCAGGCGCCAGTGCAAGCTGCCCCAGGGCCGCATGCAGCGTCGCGCGCGTGGCCGGCGCATGAACGAGAGCGAACGGGAAGGCCTGCGCGGCGCCGGCCAGGGGCGGCGCGAAGCCGGCGCTGATCTGCACCAGCGCAAAGCCGGCCGGCAGCCGTTCGCGCCGCGGTGCCAGCAGCGCCAGCGGTGTCACGCCCTGGCTGCCCGGGCCGATCAGCGCCAGCCGGTGCGGCAGCGGACCGGTGCCGCCCAGCGTCTCGCGGGCCTGGTCGAAGTCGTTGACGGGGTACAGGCGCCAGCCCCAGCGCACGGTGGCATGGGCCAGCGCCGCCGCCACGTCCGGGTCGGATTCGAACAGCAGCACGTCGATTCCCTGCCATCCCGCTGGCAGCGCGTAGCGGTCGGTTGCATCGGGCACGGGCTGCACCGGCACCGTCAGGGCGAACGTGCTGCCGCTGCCGGGGGCGCTGGTGACGTCGATGCGGCCCGCCATGCGTTCGGCCAGGCCGCGCGCGATGGTCAGGCCCAGGCCGGTACCGCCGAAGCGCCGGCTCATCGACGCGTCGGCCTGCACGAATGGCGAGAACAAGCGCTGCAACTGGTCCGGATCCATGCCGATGCCGGTGTCGCTGACCTCCACGACCAGCAGCAGCTGGCCGGCCTCACCGGTGCCGGCGCGCAGGCGGCAGTGCACCGCGCCCCGTTCCGTAAATTTGAGCGCATTGCCGATCAGGTTCGTCAGGATCTGTTCCAGCCGCAGCGGATCGGCCACCACTTCCAGCGGCAGGCCAGGATCGACATCCACGACAAGGCGCAGCCGGCCGCCCCCGCTGACGGCCATCAGCGCGGCGGCTACCTGCGCCAGGGCGTCCGGTGCCATCGGCACGGGAGCCAGTTCGATGCGGCCCGCTTCGATCTTCGAGAAGTCCAGGATATCGTTCAGCACCGCCAGCAGTGTCTGGCCGGACGTGCGGATCATGTTGACGAAGTTTTTCTGCTCGTTGTCGAGCCGGGTGCGCCCCAGCACGGCGGCCAGGCCCAGCACGGCGTTCATCGGCGTGCGCAGCTCATGGCTCATGTTGGCGACAAAGCTGGACTTGGCCCGGCTGGCGCTTTCCGCGTGTTCCTTGGCACGCCGCATCTGCTCCTCGGCCGCTTGCGCTTCCGTGACGTCGCGCACGATGAATGCAAAACCGGTCAGCGGGCCGGCGCCGTCCGCCCGCACGGCCGACAGCTGCATTTCGCCGACGAACGTCTTGCCATCCTTGCAGACGAAGGTGCGCAGGCCCGCGCAGGTGCCCGTGGCCATGGCCTGCACCAGCGCGTCGGTGCCCGCGCCGGCGGCGTCCCACACCGGCAGCGGCCGGCCCACGGCCTCCTCGTCGCTGTAGCCGAACAGGTTGGCGGCCCCCTCGTTCCAGGCCTCCACGTTGCCCGCGCTGTCGAGGAAAATGATGGCGTGGCTGCGCACGCTGGCCGTGAACAGGCGCAGCCGCGCTTCGGAGCGCTGCACGGCGCGCTGCTGCTCGTGCACCTCGTGCGTCATGTCCTGGGCCAGGCGCAACGCGCGCGAGCGGGTCGTCGCCAGGCTCTTCACCACCTCGAACATCAGGAGGCTGATCAGGGTGCCCAAGCCCAGGATGATCAGGCTGCTGTGCCGGTCGATCGTGGCCTCGAAGGCATCCGTGGCCGTCAGCTCGACCGTCCAGTAGCGCCCCGTCTCGTCGACCGATATCGCCTGCGCAAGGCTGAGCGGACGTGCGTAGCGGCTGCCCCGGGCCGGTGCGGTATCGTTGCTGAAGATCAGCCGCCCGCGTGTCAGCGGGCCGTCCCAGATGCGCAGCGTGAACGGCGCTTCGCGGCCCACCATGCTGCCGATCATGTCACCCAGCCGGAACGGGCTGTAGACGAACCCCGACAGCGCGGCCAGCCGCTCGGCCGGGGTGGCGTGGGGTGCGCCGCGCCGATACACGGGTTCGTACATCAGGAAGCCCACCTGGCGGTCGCTTTCGACCTCCTGCACGAGGGTGACGACGGCCGTGCTGCCGATCCGGCCCAGGCGGGCGGCGGCCTGCATCGCGGCGCGGCGCACCGGTTCGGCGTACATGTCGAAGCCCATCGCCCGGTCGTTGCGCACGTTGTGCGGTTCCAGGTAGGTGACCACGGCGCCGTGGCCGGCCGTGATGCGCGGCCACACCCGGAATCCCGGCCAGTGGCCCTGGCGCGCGGCCTCGAAGGCTGGCAGGTCGGCCGCTGGCACCCATTGGGCAAAGCCCAGGCCCTGGGTGCCGGGGAAGGCGTGCTCGATGTCGAAGCTGCTGGCGAAGCTGTGCCATTCGTTCGCCGTCACATTCTCCGAGGCGTCGAAAAACGCCTTGCCCGCACGCAGCAGGCGGCGGTAGTTGGCCAGGCGGTAGTCGATCTGGCGCCAGGCGGCATCGGCCTGCGCCGCGAACTGCTCGTTGATGCGCCGTTCGCCATAGCGGGCCGCCGCATGCCAGGCACCGATCGTCACCGTCAGGCACAGGGCCAGCATCAGCACCGGCCAGCGGCTGCGCACCGGCAGGCCGGCCGGATCGGTATGGCCTGCGCTCGTATTGGTCAGCACCATGCCCGTCACGGCCAGGATGGCGATATACAGGTCGAGCGCCACCAGCGAGTGCAACTGGCTGCGCGTGGCGAACTGGCCATCGCCCCACAGCGTGGCCAGCACGGCGCCCGCCGCGGCGATGACGACGACAGCGGTGGAGGCGGCGGCGCCCAGGCGCAGGGCCGCCCAGGCCACCGGCACCAGCAGAAGGAACGGCGGTCCGTAGCGCTGCGCGTCGCCAAGCCACTCCAGCTGGAATACGGCCGCCACCAGCGCGCCACTGGCAAGCAGCACCAGGACGGTTTCGGCCGCGTGGACCCGCAAACGCTGCCTGGCCGTGGCGTCGGCCCACGCCGACAGCAGCGGCGTCACGGCCAGCATGGCCGTCATGTCGCCCAGCCACCATACGAATGCCACCGGGCCCCGTTCGGCAACCGGCACGACGCCCGCCGCGGCCAGGGCCACGGCCCCGGTCGCCGCCGCCAGTGCGGAACAGGCCGCAGCGATGCCGAGGTAGCCGTGCACGACGGCGGCGCTGTCGCGCTTGACGGTCCGGTCCAGCGCCCGGATGCCGCGCTGCGCCAGCAGCAGGGCCAGGACGTTGCCCGCCGTGATCAGCGCGGCCGCTCCTGCCGTGGCTGCAGACAGGCCATGGCCGCTGTCCATCAAGTACAGGTTGAACAGCAGGCTGCCCAGCGCGACCCCGGGCCACAGCCAGCGTCCCCATTGCAGCAGTGCCGCGAGCGCGACACCGGTGGGCAGCCAGATCGGGCTGCCATTCCCGCGTGGAATCGACAGCACCACGCACAGCGCGGCCGCGGCCAGGAACGCGGCCGTGCACAGCACGTTGGCGCCTATGCGGCCGGTCAATGCCGAGGGACTACGGGTACGCATGGCAGGTCGGGGTCTCCGCGGTGGGCAATGCACGCATGATGCCCGACTCGGCGCGAACGTGACGCCGCCGTCGCGCTGCGGCTGTAGGCGGGCGCCGACACCGCCACAAGCCGTGCGCCCATGGCACGGACGCCGGGCAGCCCCGATACTTCTTTGCCAACAGTGTAAATAATGCCGTTACGGGAGAAACAATTGAACCGTCCAGCCAAGCCAGCCGCCGTGATGATCGTGGGTGGCACCGAAGCGCCCGCCGAAGCGCCCGACGTGCTGGGCCGTTTCGTCGAGCTGTGCGGCGGTCCCGCCGCGCCGATCGTCGTGCTGACGGCGGCCAGCACCGTCCCGGACGAAGTCTGGGATGCCTACCGTCCGGCCTTCGCCGCAGCGGGCGCGCGCGCTTGCCAGGCGCTGCACGTGCGCACCCGCGACGATGCGTCCGCCCCCGCGACAGTGGCGAAGCTGGCCGAGGCCAGGGGCATCTTCATCAGCGGCGGCGACCAGAAGCGACTGATGGCGCTCGTCGGCGGCACCCCGCTGCACGACGCCATTCGCACCGGCGTACGGCAGCAGGGCATCTGCATCGGCGGCACCAGCGCGGGCGCGTCGGCACTGGGCGTGCACATGGTGACGGAAGGGCGTGCCGAATTCAGTCCGGAGAAGGGCGCCGTGGCCATGGGCGCCGGACTGGGCCTGCTGGCCCAGTGCATCATCGACCAGCACTTCTCGCAGCGGCACCGCATCAACCGGCTGCTGACGCTGGTCGCCGCCAATCCGGACCTGGCCGGCATCGGCGTGGACGAGGACACGGCGCTGGTCCTGGCACCGGACGGCGCCATCGACGTCGTCGGCCCCGGTGCCGTCACGCTGGTGGACGGCCGCCACCTGCAGACCAACCTGGCCGACGTGGGAGCGGGCCACATCCCGCTGATGCTGGACGTTCGGGTGCACGTGCTTCCCACCGGTACCGCGCTGGCCAGGCCGCCGGACGTGCTGCTGCCGCTGCTGCAGCCCGTGCTGGCCGCGCTCAACCATTGACCAATACAACAACTGACCACCACTTCATCATCATGAACATCATCGAACAGCGCATCCTGCGCGGCCGTAACTACTATTCCGACAAACCCTGCGTGATGACGCTGCTCGAGCTGGACGAGCGCCGCCCGACCGACGAACTGCCGGGCTTCAACGACGCCGTGCTGGCCGTGCTGCCGCAACTGGTCGAGCACCGCTGCTCGATCGGCAAGTATGCGGGCTTCGTACAGGCCCTGCGTGCCGGCACCAGCCTGGCCCACGTGGTCGAACACGTGGCCCTGGCCCTGCAGTGCGAGGCCGGCACCACCGTCAGCTTCGGCCGCACCCGTCCCGGCGGGGCACCGGACCGCTATCGCGTCGTCGTGGCCTATGCCACCGAGCAGGTGGCGCTGGAGGCGGTCGATGCCGCCATCGCCCTGGTGACGGCGCTGGCGCAAGGCGCTGCCGTGGACCTGGAAACGTGGCTGCCGGCGCTGCGCGACACGGCCGAGCGCCATGCGATCGGCACCAGTACCGGTGCCATCCTGCGCGCGGCCGAGCGGCGCGGCATCCCGTATGTGCGCCTGACGGAGCAGGCCAATATGTTCCTGCTGGGCTGGGGCAGCCAGCAGAAGCGGCTGCAGGCCACCATCACGGGCGACACGGGCCATATCGCCGTCGAGATCGCATCCGACAAGGGCCTGACCAAGGCCTTGCTGCAGCAGGCCGGCGTGCCGGTGCCGGAAGGGACGGCCGTGCGCACGCTGGAACAGGCGCAGCGCGCCGCGGCCCGCCTGGGCGGCCTCGTCACCGTCAAGCCGCTGGACGGCAACCATGGCCGCGGCGTGACGACCCGCTGCGGCACGCCCGAGGAAGTCCAGATCGCATTCGAACGGGCCCGCGAGCATGGCCGCACCATCATCGTCGAGCGCTTCATCGATGGCGACGACTACCGCATCCTGGTCGCGGGCGGGCGCGTGGTGGCGGCGGCGCGGCGGCGCCCGCCCCAGGTGACGGGCGACGGCGCCAGCACGATCCGCGAGCTGGTGGAACTCGAGAACCGGAACCCGGCGCGCGGCGACGGCCATACCAACATCCTGACGAAGATCCCGCTGGATGGCCTGACGGAAACGGCGCTGGCCGAACAGGGCCACAGCTTCGACACGGTGCTGCCGGCCGGCGTGACCGCGCGCCTGCGCGGCAATGCCAACCTGTCCTCAGGAGGCACCGCCGAGGACGTGACGGACCTGCTTCCCGCGCTGACCCGCACCTTGTGCGTGCGCGCCGTGCAGAAGGTGGGGCTGGACGTGGCCGGCATCGACCTGGTCTGCCGCGACATCGCGGCGCCCCTGGCCGGCGGCAACGGCGCCTTCATCGAGATCAATGCCGCACCCGGCATCCGGATGCACGAATACCCGAGCGCCGGCACGCCGCGCGATGCCGGCGCCGCCATCGTCGATTCGATGTTCGGCGACGGCGACGGCCGCATCCCCGTCATCGCCGTGACGGGTACCAACGGCAAGACCACGACCACCTTGATGCTGGAGCATGCGGTGCGCGCGGCCGGCCTGCACACGGGCTGCGCCACGACCGAGGGCGTGTACCTCGACGGCGCCTGCATCCAGCAGGGCGACTGCAGCGGCTACTGGTCCGCCCGCGCCGTCCTGAGCGCGCCCGAAGTCGAGTTCGCGGTGCTGGAGACGGCGCGCGGCGGCATCATGAAGCGGGGCCTCGGTTACGACCGCTGCGACGTCTCGGTCGTGCTGAACGTGACGGCGGACCACCTGGGCCAGGACGGCATCGACAGCGTCGAGCAGCTGGCCGAGGTCAAGGGCGTCGTCGCCCGCTCGGCGCGCAAGGCCTGCGTGCTGAATGCGGAAGACCCACTGTGCGTGCAGATCGCAGGCACCTTGCCGGAGGGCGTCGAGACCATCTACTTCGCCGTCGATGCGGAAGCGCCGGTCCTGCTGCGCCACCTGGAAAGAGGCGGCCGCGCCGCCTACCTGCAGGACGGCGCGCTGATCCTGGCGGACGGCCAGGCGCGCCACCGGCTGCTGTGGGCCGAGGAGATGCCGGCCGCGGTGGAGGGCTGCGCGCGCCACAATATCGCCAACGCGCTGGCGGCGGCGGCCGCCCTGATGGCGACCGACTTCGGCGTGGCCTCGATTGCCGACGGCCTGGCGTCGTTCGTCTGCGACGGCCGCAGCAACCCGCTGCGCACCAATATCTATGACGTGCGCGGCATCAAGGTGATCGTCGACTACGCGCACAACCCGGCCGCCTACCAGGCGCTGGGCCAGATGGCCCGCACGCTGACGCGCGGGCGCGCCTGTGCCATCGTGACGGCGCCGGGCGACCGGCGCGACGATACGCTGGCCGCCATCGGCGCCGCCTGCGGCGCCGCGTTCGACGAGGTGGTTGCGTACGAGTGGAACGCCGAGGACCGCGGGCGGGCCCGGGGCGAGCGTGCCGCCGTGATCGCCGCCGGCGCGGGGCCGGTCGGCAAGGTGAAACTGGACTGCGGCGAGGCGCTGCGCACGGCGCTGGCGCGTTGCCAGCCTGGCGACGTGCTGCTGTTCGCTTGCGGTTCGTCGACCGACGAGCTGGTGGACGCGCTGCGGGTCAGCGACCCGGAAAGCGCCGAGCGCATCGCGCAGGCGCTGGTGGCGTAAGCGCGGGCGCATGAGGTCGCAGGGTCCGTCCCTACGGGACTGACCCTGAAGTCAGCCAATGTGCCGGCGGCGCACGAGGCATCGACAGCGCCGAGCTTCGGGGTCAGTCCCTGCGGGACAGACCCCAGCCCAGGCCAACTACTGCCGCTGGCCGCACTCGGTACAGAACTTCGTCCCCGGCTCCAGGCTGGTGGAACACCCCGAGCACTGTACCTGCTGCGCCATCTTGAAGCCGCACTCGGGGCAGAATTTGGCGCCGTGCGTCTCGGCCCGGCACTGCGGGCACACCAGCTGCATCTCCTGGCGCACATCGTGGCGCACGCCACGCGTGCGGCCCTCGTCGTGCGCGATCTCCGATGCGCTCTGCACCTCGCCCTGGGCGCGCGAGCGCGTGATGGCCACCTTCACGTTCGGCGCGCAGTTGTAGCACAGGCCATTTTCCGTGTCGAAGCACGTGCCGCAGACGTAGTCGTGGCAGGCGCTGCAGCGGTTGAAGTGCTGCTTGCCCTCGGCCAGCGCGTCCTTGAAGGCGCCATCCCGCGCCGAATGCCAGCCCGCTTCGGCCAGCCCGTTCAGGACGGAGCTGGCGTTACCCAGCAGGCCACCGAAAATGCTGGCGCCCTTGGACAGCCAGCCGGACGCCTGGGCGCTGCGGTAGGGCTTGAAGGTAGTGCGCCAGCGGTCGCTGCAGCGCTGGCAATAGAACTCGAATTGAAAGCCCGCGTCCAGGCCCGAAGAATTGCTGAGGTCGGTATAGTTGTTGGAGAACTTGTACGCTTGTTGGTCGTCGGACATGGCACTGATCGGTGGACAAGATAAGCGGCCGATTATAGCGAAATGACAACGCCGTGTCCGCGTAACCGTTGCGCGCAAGCCGCGCCGGCCGCGGCCGCGACGAAATGCGCCATCGAGGAGGGCAGGGCTCGGCCCTCAGGGGCCGACCCGCACAGCACGTCGGCTCAGGCCAGTCCCGCCAGCAACCCGGCCAGGGCGGGCAGGTCGACGGGCTTGACGAAGTGATGCTGGAAGCCGGCGCTGCGCGAACGCTGGCGGTCGTGCGGCTGGCCATAGCCGGTCAGGGCGAGGAACAGGGCCGGGCGCGCGCCGGGCAGGGCACGCAGGTGGCCGGCCAGTTCGCAGCCGTCCATCCCGGGCAGGCCGATGTCGAGGATGAACACGTCCGGCCAGCGCTCGGCGGCGGCGGCCAGCGCGGCGCCCGGCCCGGCGGCCGTACGCGTGTCATGGCCATACGACTGCAGCACCTGGGCCAGCGAATTTGCCGCATCGACGTTGTCGTCCACCACGAGGATGGCCCGCGCCGCGCTGGTCACGGCGGGCGGATCGGCACTTGCCACAACGGCCCGCGCCGGTGCGGCGGTGCGCGGCAGCGTGACGGTAAACTGGCTGCCCCGGTCGCGCCCTTCGCTACGGGCCTCGACCCGGCCTCCGTGCAGCTGCACGAGGCTGTGCACCAGTGCGAGTCCCAGGCCCAGGCCGCCCTGCGAGCGATCGGGCGTGCGTTCGGCCTGGGTGAACAGCTCGAACACGTGCGGCAGCAGGTTGGCGCCAATGCCGATGCCATTGTCCGTGACGTCAATGCGGACCTCGTCGCCAGGCGTGTCGACCGCCAGCACGATGCGCCCACCGGGCGGCGTGTACTTGGCGGCGTTGTTGAGGATATTGGCCACGATCTGCACCAGCCGGGTACGGTCGCCCACTACCCATGCCGGCGCTGGCGCCACGTGCAGTTCCAGCGCATGGCGGCGCGCTTCCACCAGCGGGCGCGCTTGCTCGACGGCACTTGCGACGACCGTTTTCATGTCCACCTCCTGGCGGTCCAGCTCCACCAGGCCGCGCGTGACGCGCGAAACGTCCAGCAAATCGTCCACCAGGTTCGTCATGTGGCGCACCTGGCGCGTGATGACGTCGCTGGACTGGCGCACCCGGGCCGCGTCGTTGGGCGCCAGCGACAGCAGCTGCGCCGCGTTGCTGATCGGCGCCAGCGGATTGCGCAGCTCGTGGGCCAGCATCGCCAGGAACTCGTCCTTGCGCCGGGCGGCCGCCTTCAGGTCCTCCGCCGCGCGCTTGTGGTCATGCACGTCGGTCAGGGTGCCCATCCAGCGCGTGATCGCACCGGCTTCGTCGCGCACGGGCAGTGCACGATTCAGTACCCAGCGGAAGCCGTCCGCATGATGGCGCAGGCGATGTTCGACCTGGAAGGCGCTGCCGTCCGCCAGGCTGCGCTGCCAGGCGTCCAGCAGGGCCGGCAGGTCGTCCGGGTGGACGGCGGCGTGCCAGCCCGCGCCGCGGGCCGCCGTGTCGGGCACGCCGGTGTATTCCTGCCAGCGGTGGTTCAGGTAGTCGTTGACGCCGTCCGCCGTGGCCGACCATACCAGCTGCGGAATGACGTTGGCGATCGAGCGGAACTTGCGTTCGCTCTCGGCCCGGGCCTGTTCCGCTTCCTTGCGCGCCGAAATGTCGACCGCGACGCCGGCGAAGCGGCGCCGGCCCGTGGCGGGGTCCGTAAACACCTTGCCGCGCGCATTGACCCATGCGTCCTTGCCGCAGAGCTGGGGAATGCGGTACTCGATGTCGTACAACGACTCGTCGCGGATGGCGGCGGCGATGGCAGCGACCACGCGCGCGCGGTCGTCGCCATGGATCATGGACGTGAAGCGTTCCAGGTCCGTACCGGCACTGGCCAGCGCCGCATCGACCTGGAACAGGCGGGCGAAGCGCTCGTCCACGAACGTGGCGCCCGTATCCGCATCGTACGACCAGGTGCCGATATTGCCGGACGCCTCCAGCGACAACGCCAGGCGTTCCTCTGCTTGCTTGTGGCGTGCCAGGGCGAGCACCTTGGCCGTGTCCTCCACCACCAGGCAGACGAGGCCCGACACGGCGCCGCGCTCGTCGCGCACGGGACTGTACGAGAACGTGAACCAGGTTTGCTCGGGATAGCCGTTGCGTTCCAGCGTGACGGGGAAATTCTCGAAGAAGCACGATTCGCCCGCCAGCGCCTGCTCGACGATGGCGCCGACGGCGGGCCAGGCTTCCGACCACACCTCGCGCAGCGGACGGCCCAGCGCCCAGTCGGCCTTGGCGCCCAGCACGGGGCGGTAGGCGTCGTTGAAGAACATGTACAGGTTGTCCGTCCACGTGACGAACGTGGGGAAGGACGTGCCCAGGGCAATGCCCAGCGCCGTACGCAGCGCAGGCGGCCAGCCTTCGATGGGGCCCAGCGGATGGCCGGCCCAGTCATGGGCGGCGATCCGCGTGCCCATGGCGCCGCCATTGTCCAGGAACGCCTGGGCGTCAGATTGCATGGTGTGCACGGAGATGTACGCTGTGTCGATCCGCTATTTTACTGAACAATAAGAAATCGTCCCGTTCCCATGCGCGTGGTGTGGACGCAACGTGCCGCTCAAGTCGTTGATTGATTGCAAAACGATACGCCCAGCGGCAACGTGCTGCCCTAACATCGGAACGCCTGCAGCAACGGGCATCCATCTGATCAAGCGGGGACAGGGCATGAATACAAGCAGGGAGACAAGCATCACGGTACGGCCGACGGCGCTCGCGCTGGCGCTGGCGGTTATCGGAACGGGCGCGGGCGCGCCCGCGTGGGCACAGGAGCCGGGCGCCGATCCGGCCGTGGTGGTGGTGACGGGCTTTCGCGCCAGCCTGAACAGCGCGCTGAACACGAAGAAGAACTCGGACGGCATCGTCGACGTCATCAAGGCCGAGGACATCGCCAAGTTCCCGGACGCGAACCTGGCCGAGTCGCTGCAGCGCGTGCCCGGCGTGGCGCTGGCGCGGGGCGACGGCGGCGAGGGCAAGCAGATCACCGTACGCGGCCTGAACGCGGGCTTTACGCGCGTGCGCATCAACGGCATCGAGGGTGTCGCGGCCACGGGCTCCTCGGACATCAACGGCAGCACCAACCGCTCGCGCGGCTTCGACTTCTCCGTGTTCGCCTCGGAACTGTTCAACAGCCTGGAAGTGCGCAAGACCTCCGAGGCGGCCGTCGAGGAAGGCTCGCTGGGCGCCACCGTGGACCTGCGCACGGCGCGTCCGTTCGACTTCAAGGGCCGCACGTTCAGCCTGGGCGCGCAGCAGTTCCACAACACGCTGACGGAGAAGACCCAGCCACGCATGACGGCGCTGCTGTCGGACCGCTGGGACACGGCCTACGGCAAGTTCGGCGCGCTGGTCTCCGGCGCCTATGCCAAGCGGCGCGCCACCGAGGAAGGCTACGAGGGCGTGGAGCTGCTGTCGGCCAGCTTCGACGGCGGCTTCTGCTCGCCCCTGGGCGCCACGCCGCAGAACCCGGCCAGCAGCGCCGTGAAGGGCATCGACGCGGCCAATTGCGGCGTCGGCGTGCCACGCACAGGCAGCGCGGCCGCCTGGACCGACGTGATGGGCCGCACCGACGACTACGGCGGCACGGTGGCGGCGCCGCCCCCCGGTTCGGGCGCGTTCCACCCGCGCCTGCCGCGTTACCGCCGTTCGCAGACCGACTACGAACGCACCGGCCTGACGGGTGCGCTGCAGTGGCGCCCAAGCCCGGCGACGGAACTGAACCTCGACCTGATGTACGGGAAGTTCGCCAACAAGCGCTACGACAACTACATCTCCGCCATCTCGTTCGCGCGCAGCCTGGCGCAGGCCAACGGCAAGCCGCAGACGTCGATCGTCGACGCCCACTTCGACGCGAACGGCAGCTGGGACTACGGCAAGTTCAACGGCGTGGACATCCGCACCGAAGGGCTGCTGGACGTCTACACGACCAGGTTCCGGCAGCACGTGCTGTCCGGCAGCCATAGGTTCTCCGACCGGTTGAAGGTCAACTTCCTGCACGGGACGTCGGATTCGGAACTGGATGAGCCGATGCGCGCCACCGTGCAGTTCGACGCGCCCAACGTGAACGGCTTCGAGTTCGACTTCCGCAACAACCGCAACGTGCCGACCCTGAACTTCGGCATCGACGTGGCCAATCCCGCCAACTTCACCTTCGGCCCGCAGGAGGCGGACGGCACCTTGCACGGCCAGTTCGTGGGACGCTACCTGAACACGCGCAACAAGCTGCGCACCACCGAGCTCAATGGCAGCTGGGAGGTCAACGACCGTGCCACCGTCAAGCTGGGCGTGTCGCGCCGCGAGAACGCGTGGAGCAACCTGGAGATCGGCTCCGGCGGCAACGGCCTGGCGCTGCCGGCCGGCGTCACGCTGGCCAGCCTGACGCGCCAGATCACGGGATTCGGGTCGGGCCTGGGCGGCAGCGGGGTGCCCTCGTCGTGGACAGCCGTGGACCTGGACAAGCTGCGCGCCGTCTACGACATCGAATGCCACTGCGCCGCGGTGCCGGGGTCCGAATACAACGTGCTGGGCCAGGCCAACCGGCGCGTGGAGGAGAAGATCGACGCGCTGTATGGCATGGTCGATTTCAATTACGACCTGGCCGGCATTTCCTGGCGCGGCAACGTGGGCGTACGCGGCGCCGAGACCACGGCCACGTCGATGGCGCTGGTTAACGCCAACGGCGCCCTGGTGCCGAACGTCGTCACGAAAAAGTACCGCGACTGGCTGCCCGCGCTGAACCTGACGGCCCAACTGCCGCGCGACGTGTTCCTGCGCTTCTCGGCCGGCAAGACGCTGTCGCGGCCCGAGTACGTGGACCTGACGCCGTCGGCCACCGTGGCGCCATTCGCGCAGGCGGTCTCGATCGGCAACGGCGAACTCGATCCGATCCGCGCCCGCACCTACGACCTGCAGGCCGAGTGGTACTACGCCAAGAACGCGATGGTGTCGCTGGGCGTGTTCCGCAAGGAGATCGACTCGTTCATCCAGACCGTGTCGGAGCGGGCCGTGTACTCGTCGCTGGGCCTGCCGAACGAACTGCTGCTGGGCGGCGGCTGCTCGCTGACGGGGGGCACGCCGGGTTGTCCCACGCTGCCGTCGTCGACGGTGGTCGTCAGCCGCAAGGTCAATACGCCGGGCGGGCCGTTGAACGGGCTGGAGGCGAACCTGCAGGCGCCGTTCAGCTTCCTGCCGGGCCGCTGGAGCAATCTCGGCCTGCTGGCCAACTACACGTACGTCAAATCGAAGATCACGTACATCACGCGGGTGGACAACCCGAACACGGCGGCCAACGAGCAGTTGACGGTGACGGACAACTTCACGGGCCTGTCGCCGCGCGCGGCCAACCTGACCTTGTACTACGAGGACCCGAAGTTCAGCGCGCGCGTATCGGCGGCGCACCGCTCCAGCTACCTGCTGGCGGTGCTGGGCGACGTGCAGGGCCACGACAACACGATCGTCGATGCGTCCACCAACGTCGACTTCTCGCTGTCGTACAACCTGACGCCCCAGCTGCGCGTCAGCTTCGAGGGCCAGAACGTGACGGACGAACCGCTGCGCTACGGCCGTGACACGGGCCGCGACGACACGCTGCTGTATGTGCATTCGGGGCGCTCGTTCGTGCTGGGGTTGAGCTACAAGTTCTGACCTGGGGACTGTCCCCGCAGGGGACCGTCCCCGAAGTTTGCACGCGCCGCATGGGACATCGCCCGTAAGCATGCCTGTCCCCGGTGTCGACTGGTGTCATCAAGCGCCGGTTGGTTTTCGAGCAACCCGATGCTATACTCGCCCGCATCCCAACGAAGGTCCGCTACCCATGTACCTCGCCACCGAACCGACGACCGCTGCCAGCCGCACGCTGCCGCGCGCCATGCGCGTGCTGGTGTGGCTGTGCGTGGCCGTGTTCACGGTGGGCCTGCTGCTGGCTTCCACGCACCACCACGACCTGGCCGACGTCAAGACCGACTGCGTCAGCTGCCAGGTGAGCGGCAACCTGCTGGGCGACCTGCCGCCGGCCCACGCCCTGGTGCTGGCCGTGCTGCTGGCCGTGGCCTGGGTCCTGGCCCGGCTGCCCGTCTACTGCTTCACGCCCGCGCCGAGCTATCTCATTCCGGCGCGCCAGGCGCCACCCGCCGCTCTTCCCACGTTCCGCTGACCGCCGACCGCTGACCGCTCGCTGCGCTTGAGCGCGGCTTGTCGCCGCCCGCGTGCGCCGCGCCTTTGTGCGTGCGCCTGACCGCGCGCGTCCGCCGGAACCCATCCCTATCCTGCCGCCGGCACGGCCGTCGTACGCCCCGAGCGCGCGTACGGCGGCCGTGCATGCCGGCGGCGCACCCGTTCGCAACAACAGAAGAAAGCATCATGAAAGTTCAATCCGTATCCGTAGCCGGTTCCCTGGTGGCCGGCGCCGTGCTGGCCATGCCGTGCGTTGCCGTGCTGGCGCAGGAAGTCGATGTGGTCGAAGTCGTGGGGCGCCGCTCCGCCGGGGCCTATCACGCGAGCGAAGCCGACGGCGCCAAGACCAGCCTGCCGCTGCGCGAACTGCCGCAGGCCGTGCGCGTCATGTCGCGCCAGTCGCTGGACGACCTGGGCGCCACCCGCGTGGACGACGCCCTCGACTACGTGGGCGGCGTCTCGCGCCAGAACAATTTCGGCGGCATGTGGGACAACATCGCCATCCGCGGCCTGGCAGGCGATTCCAATACCGGCATGGCGCTGCTGCAGAACGGCTTTGCGGGCAACCGCGGCTACCACGGCCCGCGCGACACGGCCAATATCGAACGCATCGAATTCCTCAAGGGGCCGGCCGCCGCGCTGTACGGCGCCAGCGAGCCGGGCGGCACGCTCAATATCGTCACCAAGCGGCCGCTGTGGCGCAGCGCGCAGGCGCTGGAAGCCTATGCCGGCAGCGACGACTTGTACCGCACCACGCTGGACGCGACCGGACCGCTGGCCGCCGACGTGGCGTACCGCATCAACGCGGCGGCCGAAAAGCGGGGCAGCATGCGCGACTTCGTGACGACCCGCCGCACGCTGCTGGCACCGGCGCTGACCTGGCGCGCAGCGCCCGGCACCACCGTCGACTACCGCGGCGAATGGCAACGGCACCGGGGCCTGATGGACCGCGGCATCGCTGCCGTCGGCGGCCGCCTGGATGCGCTGCCGCGCTCGCGCTTCCTGGGCGAGCCGGCCGACGGCGACCTGACTGTCGCCAATACCACCCACCAGCTGACGCTGGAACACGTGTTGCGCGAAGAGGGCGGCGAGCGCTGGGCCCTGCGGGCCGGACTGGCCTGGAAGGAAGGGTCGATCCTGGGCACCGCGACGGAAAGCTCGGCCGCGCTGCAGCCGGACGGGCGCACCCTGCGGCGCCAGCGCCGCTTCCGCGACTACGAGTCGCGCGATATCGTGCTGCAGGCCGAGCTGGCCGGCCAGGCGCGCTGGGGCGGTATCGGCCATGACGTGCTGCTGGGTGTCGAGGGCTACCGCTTCCGCAACGACCAGCGGATGCTGCGCGTGCTGCCCAGTACCACGGCGCCTTACGCGATCGACGTGCTGGCCCCGGTCTACCGCACGCCGGACCAGCTGCCGCAGGTGCTGCCGGCCACCGACACGCGCGAACGGCAGCGCAACGAGGCGCTGTACCTGCAGGATGCGCTGCGCCTGGGCGACGCCTGGCGCCTGCTGGCTGGCGTGCGGCTGGACCGCTACGAGCAGTCGCTGGTCAACCGCCGCAGTGGCGTCGTCACCACGCAGACCCCGCATGCCGTATCGCCGCGCCTGGGCGTGTCGTACCTGCCCTCGCCGCGCTGGACGCTGTTCGCCAATGCCGGCCGCTCGTTCCGGCCCAACAGCGGCACCGACGCGGCGGGGGCCGCGCTGGCGCCGGAACACGGCCGGGCGGTCGAAGCCGGCGCCAAATGGGAGAGCGCGGACGGTCGCGCGGGCGCCACGCTGGCATTGTTCGACATCGACAAGCGCGACGTGGTCACGGCCGACCCGGCCAACCCGGGCTACTCGATCGTCGCCGGCGCGGTGCGCAGCCGCGGGCTCGATGCCGACTTAACGGGGCAGCTGGACCGCCACTGGCGCGCCAATGCCAGCCTGTCGGTCATCGATGCCGAGGTGGTGCGCGACAACGTGCTGGAAGTCGGCGCCGGCCTGGTCAACGTCCCGCGCGTCAACGGCAGCGTGCTGCTGACGTACGAAGGCGTGGCGGCGGGGCGGCCGTTCGGCGTGGGCGGCGGCGTGACGTACAGCGCGCGCCGGCCGGGCGACTCGCGCACCCAGGTGCAGGTGGCGGCCGGCACACCCGTGTTCGAGCTGCCCGGCTACACGCAGGCGCGCCTGACCGCGTGGTGGCGCGTGACACCGCGCCTGCGCGTGTCGCTCGACATCGACAACCTGTTCGACCGCACGTTCTACACCAGTTCCTACCAGTCCACGTGGGTCGCGCCCGGCGCGCGGCGCGCGGCGGTACTGGGCCTGCAAGCCAAATTCTGAAAGGGGAAATCATGAGCAACACCTTCAACAACACCGCGCTGGAGCTGGCCGACGTGACGGTACGCTACGGCGCCGCCGACGTGCTGCAGGGCCTGACCCTGCGGGTGCGGCGGGGCGAAATCTACGCCCTGTTGGGCGGCAACGGCGCCGGCAAGTCGACCACGATCAACGCGCTGCTGGGCTTTGCCCCGCTGGCCGCTGGCCGCGTGCGCGTGTGCGGCATCGACGTGGCCGCCGACGTGCTCGCCGCGCGCGCGGCGCTGGCCTACGTGCCGGAAAACGTCGCGCTGTACGAGCACCTGAGCGCGCGCGAGAACCTGGCGTACTTCCTGCGCCTGGCCGGCGCGCCGACCGACGGCATCGACGCGGCGCTGACCACGGTGGGGCTGGCGGCCGAAGCATGGCCGCGCCGGCTGGCTGGCTACTCCAAAGGCATGCGCCAGAAGGTCGCCATCGCGCTGGCATTGGCTCGCGCCGTGCCGGTGCTGCTGCTGGACGAGCCCACCACCGGCCTGGACCCGCAGGCCACCAGTGAATTCAACCGCATGCTGCAGGACCTGCGCGGGCAGGGCGTCACCGTCTTCATGGTGACGCATGACCTGCTGGGCGCGGCCGAGGTGGCGGACCGCATCGGCTTCCTCGACCGCGGCCGCATCGTGCAGGAGCTGGCCGCCGAGGGCCCGGCGCGCTTCGACGTGCAGGCACTGTATGCCCGCTATGCGTCGACCCGGAGGGCGGCATGAGCGCGGTCGCCTTGCCCGTCGCGGCGGCGGCGCGCAGCTTCCCGGCCCTGGCCTGGACCGTATGCCGGGCCGAATGGCGCGCGCTGCGGCGCAGCGCCGTCGCCGTCACCGCCGGCCTGCTGCTGGTCGTGCTGACGATCGCCGCGACACTTGTCAGCCATGAGCAGATGCGTGCCGTCGAGGCCGAGCGCGCGCACCTGCAGCACGAGGCGGACGAGCAGTGGAACGCCCAGCCGGACCGCCATCCGCACCGGGTCGTCCATTACGGCCACTACATCTTCCGGCCCGTCAGCCCGCTGGCGTTCTTCGACTTCGGTGTCGATCCCTACACGGGCCACACCTTGTACCTGGAGGGGCACCGGCAGAACAGCGCCAACTTCAGCGAGGCGGGCCAGTCCTCGGTGCTGCTGCGCTTTGGCCAGCTGACGCCCGCCTTTGTCGTGCAGACGCTGGCACCGCTCGTGATTGCCTTCCTGGCGTTCGGCAGCGTGGCGCGGGAACGGGAACGGGGGCAATTGCGCCTGCTGGTGGCGCAAGGCCTGCCGGGCGGCGCGCTGCTGGCCGGGAAGCTGGCCAGTCACGCGGCGGTGGCGCTGCTGCTCGCCGCACCGGCGCTGGCCGCGCTGGCGGTCATCGGCGCGCTCGACGCCGCGGTGCGCTGGCATGCGCTGTGGATGATGGCCGGTTACGCCGCCTATGTCGTGCTGTGGGCGCTGGCGGCCGTGCTGGTGTCGGCGGCCGTGCCGCGCGCGCGCGATGCGCTGCTGGCCCTGGTCGGCTGCTGGATCGTCACCGTGATCCTGCTGCCGCGCGTGCTGCCGGACGTGGCCGCGAGCCAGGTGCCGCGCCCCACCCGCATCGAGACGGAAGTGGCGATCCACAAGGAGGTGGCGGCGCTGGGCGACAGCCACGATCCGAACGATCCGCACTTCGCCGAGTTCCGCCGCAAGGTGCTGGCGAAGTACGGCGTCGCGCGGGTGGAGGACCTGCCCGTCAACTATGGTGGCCTGGTCATCGAGGAAGGCGAACGGCTGACCAGCGAACTGTTCGTGCGGCACATGCACGAGGAGTTCGGGCGCCAGGAGGCACAGGCGGGAATTGTCGGGGCGGCGCAACTGGCCAGTCCCGTGCTGGCGTTGCGGCGGCTGTCGAACGCGCTGGCCGGTTCCGACCGGGCCAGCCACGAACGCTTCCTGCTCGAAGGGGAAGCCTATCGTTACCGCATGGTGCAGGCACTGAACCGGCTGCACGTCAACGAAGTGCGCTACGAAGGGGACCGCGACCAGCGCATCGGCAGCCATTTCTGGCGCGCGCTGCCGCGCTTCGTGCACGAGCCCATCGGCCTGTCCACGATCGTGCAGCGCCACGTGCGGCCGGCGCTGACGGTGTTCGCACTGTGGCTGGCGGGATTGGTGGGCGGCGCGTGGTGGCTGGCGCGCCGGCTGGAACGGGGCGCCTTTTGATGCGCCGCCAAGGATTGGGAGAACGATAATGAATACCTTCAAGCTTGAATTGCGCCTGGCGCTGCATTCGCGCCTCGCGGCCGGCGCTCTGGCGCTGCTGCTGGCGCTGGCGGCACTGGCCGTGTGGAGCGGCCTGCATGCGGTGGCGCAGCAGCGTGCGGCGCTGGACCGCGTCGCCGCCGTGCAGCGCGACGACGTGGCGGCAGTCGCGCACAAGTACCGCACCGGCGGCGAGGCCGGCTATGCGGCCTACTCGACACCGCACCTGACCGACCATCCGCCCGGGCCGCTGGCCTTCGCGGCGTTCGGCCAGCGCGACGTGCAGCCGTTCGCGCTGCGCGTGCGGCTGCTGGGGCTGCAGGCACAGCTGTACGAATCGGAGTCGATCAACCCGGAGCTGGCGGCCGCCGGCCGCTTCGACTATGCCTTCGTGCTGGTGTACCTGGCGCCGCTGTTCGTCATCGCGCTGATGCACGACCTGGTGGCCGGCGAGCGCGAAGCGGGGCGGCTGCGCCTCGTGCATGCGCTGCCGGTGCCGGGTGCACGCTTGTGGCGCCGGCGCATCGCGCTGCGTTTCGGCCTCGTGCTGGCGGCGCTGATGCTGCCGTTCCTGGGCGGCGCCGTCAGCGCGGGCGTGGGGCCGGGCGCGACGCTGCTGGTGATTGGCATCACCGGGCTGTACGTGGCGTTCTGGTTCGGTCTCGCGGCAGCCGTCGCTGCCAGGGTCCGGACGTCGGCCGGTGGCGCGGCCGTGTTGCTGGCGGTGTTCGTCGTGCTGACCCTGGTGCTGCCCACCCTGGTCAATGGCGCAATCGGCCGCGCGGTGCCCGTGTCGAAAGGCGCCGAGCTGTCGCTGGCGCAGCGCCAGGCCGTGCACACGGCCTGGGACCGGCCGAAGGAGGAGACGATGACGAAGTTCTTCCGCACGCATCCGGAATGGCGCGACACGCCGCCGCTGACGGAGAAGTTCCAGTGGAAGTGGTACTACGCGATGCACCAGGCGGGCGACGACGCGGTGGCGGGCGACGTCCAGGCCTACCGTGCGGCGATGACGGCGCGCGAGCAGTGGACCGCGCACAGCGGCTGGCTGTTGCCGTCGGTGGCGGTACAGGTGGTGCTGCACCGGATGGCCGCCACGGACCTTAAGAGCCAGCTGACCTACCTGGATCGCGTCGCCGCGTTCCACCAGCAGCTGCGCGGCTACTTCTATCCGTACATCTTCAATGAGCGCCCGTTCGGGCCGCGCGAGTTCGCACGATTGCCGCAATGGCAGCGCGATGATGGCGCCGGCAGCGTTGCGCTGGCCGGGGTAGCGGCGCTGGGCTTGCTCGCGCTGCTGGCGGCTGGTGTCGGCGTGGCGGCGCTGCGGCGCGTGCGGCCTTGATGGCGGCGTCGCGACAGCGCTTAGCGACGAGGTGACGGGCACCCGCAGCGGTGCCCGACAACGTCGGTCGTCCCGGCTGGCGAATGCAAAAAAGGCGGCCACTTGGCCGCCTTGCTGGACTGCTCCGGCTCGACGCTCAGGTCGGCGGGAAGCGACCGTCCACGTAGGGCGCACCCCAACGCTCGAACAGGCGGCGCAGGCGGGCCTTCAGCAGCGGCATGTAACGGCGATAAGCGTCGGCGATGACGATCGCAGGTGCTTCGTTGATACGGAATGGGGTGGCGGACATGGCAACTCCTCGAATTCTTTTCCTATGGCAATGGTTGTATCTTACGCCTGCCCTAGTTATTCGTCCAATGAGGAGTTTCGATGTCTGATATACGTCGTATGAATATTGTCGGCCAGGCAAACGGGGCGCGAAACCCGCCGGTGTCAGACACCTGCCTGCGGGCCGGGAGGCCCACAGACCGGTGCCTGACACCTGGGTTGCCTCAGCTTATTTCAAGCCCACCGGCAGGTCCGGATACTCGTCGTTCAGCGCGTACTTCACGCCGCCCACGGTGATCGTGTAGGCGGATGGGCCGCTGATCGGCAGCTGGTAGTTCAAGGTCAGCGACACCGAGGCGCCCGGGGCCAGCGACTGCCACGCCGGGATCGTGAAGCGGGCGCGGTTGAAGTTGGCCTTGAAGCCGCCGATATTGTTCGGCCCCGTGTAGCCCGCCTTGATGACGGTCAGCCCGTAGCCCGACTGGTCGCTCATGTTGGCCGGCGCCGACACGGGATAGTCGAACTCCACCACCGAACCGCCCGGGATCGTCGTGCCGCTGCGGTTCGTGACCGTCATGACGGGATTGATCGGGTAGTTGCTGTCGCCCAGCTTCCAGCCGCCCAGTTCGATCGACACCTTGGCGCTGGTGGCCGGCATTGCCGTCTCGGCGCGGGTGGCGCCGTACGGGGAGGCGCTCTTGAACGCGTTGGCGATATTGGTCGTCAGCGTGTAGCCCATGAAGTACTCGCCCTTGCCGCCGTTCTTCGCCGCGTCCCAGGCATAGTCGCCGGCCAGCTCCCAGATCATGATGCCGCCGATGCCGTTGTCGATCACGTACTGCGTCTTGGCCGCGATCGACTGCGCCGTCTCGGTGGACAGGAACACCTTGCGGGTCGCGTTCCACAGCCATGGCGCCGCCAGCGTGGCGCTGTAGTGGGCGGTGTAGGTGCCCGTCAGCGTCTTTTCCGTGATGCCGTAGGCGTCCAGGTAGTCCGGCACGATGGCGTTCTGCAGGTTCAGCGCGTGCCACAGCGGATTGCCGCCGCCGGGGATCGGCTTGCCATTCGGGTCGAGGTCGTGCCATACGTTGTCGATCCCGACAGCTCCCGAGCCGCACGTCTTGATGCCGGCGCAGGCGACGGTGTCGTTGACGGTCGGGCTGGTGCCCCACAGGCCGTTGGTGCCGCCCGTGACGTCCTTCCAGCCGCGGGTGTAGTACGGCACGCCGATATTGATGCGGCCGGCCTGCAGCGCGCCGCGGTAGTAGCGGTAGGCCCAGTCCACGTTCAGGTAGCCGATGCCGCCGTACTGGTAGGCGTTGCCGGCCCGCAGTTCGCCGTCGTTGCCGTCGTCGAACAGCGCCGCGTTCGGACCCACGTACTGGTTCCAGCCGCCGTGCAGGTCATACGACATCAGGCTGGCATAGTCCAGGTACTTCAGGCCGGACATGTTTTCCTCGCCGCGCAGCACCCACCCGGAGGCCGAACCGGCGATGGTCAGGAGGTAGTACTTCTTGTCGGCGACGGCGGCCGTGTCGAGCTTCTGGCGTGCCACCCGCAGCAGCTCGTTGTAGCTCTTCATCAGGCCGGCCAGGCGCGGCTTCGACACGGCGAAGTCGAGCGGGTTGCCGGCCTCGTTGTTGGTGGTCGGGTGCTCGTAGTCGATGTCGATGCCGTCGAAGAACGGGTACTTGTGCAGGAACGCCACCATCGAGTCGGCCAGCGTGTTGATGCCGGCCGCGTTCAGGCTGCCGTCGGCGTTGGTGGTCGCCGTGTAGAAGCCGCCGCTGCCGGCCCAGCCTCCTACCGACAGCATCACCTTCACGCCCGGGTACTTCTTCTTGTACTGCGCCAGCAGGTTGAAGTGGCCCTTGTACGGCAGCGCCGGATCCATCGCGGCGGCCGGGATGTTCGGCCACGTCAGGCCCGTGTCGGGATTGTCGGGGGCCGTGCCGATGGCGACCTTGTTGGCGCCGTCCACGGTGGCGAACGCATAGTTGATGTGCGTGACCTTGTCCCACGGGATGTTGTTGACGAGGTAGGCCGGTGCGCCATTGGTGCCCGTGCGCCAGCTGGTGAAGTAGCCGACGATGCGGCGCTGCAGCCCGTTGGCCAGCTTCTCGCGGCCATTGGCGTCGTACACGGAGCAGTAGGGCACGTCGGGCACCGGCGAGACCAGGCCGTCCGGACGGCATGGCACGCTCGGGAGTGGCGTCGGCGTGGGCGTCGGAGTCGGCGTCGGAGTAGGAGTAGGAGTAGGCGTAGGAGTAGGAGTAGGGGTGGGCGTCGGTGTCGGGGTGGGCGTCGTCGCCTGCAACTGCCACGGCCCCCACTGTTCGGCGCCGGGGACGTTATTCTGCGTCCACCACTTGGCGGTATAGGTCTTGCCCTGGTAGGTCACGCAGGCGCCCTGCGTGTAGACGCCGCTGGCGGTCCATTCGGGGCAGTCGGCGGCGGCGGTGGCGCCGGCCAGCAGCTTGGTGGCCTGGGGGCCCGTGTCGGCGCCGTTGCCGCCGCCGCAGCCCGCGATGGCGCCGGCCGCGAAGGCGAGCAGCAGCGCGTTGGAAATGGGTTTCATCTTGTCTCCTGATGATTAAAAGTCATGGTTACTCGGGTAACTGCTGTAGAAATCGTTATCCCAGCGGAAGTGCGTGGCCGAGACGGTCAGCGAGATGTCCAGCGCCTCGACGAAGTGCCACCAGCCGACGGGCAGGAACAGGATCTCGCCGGGTGCCAGTTCGCACTCGGCGATCGGCATGCCGGCCAGCGCCGGGAAGCGCTGCAGGTCGATGGCGCGGCCGTCGACCGGCGTGAAGCAATGCCGCGTGTTGTACAACTGCGGTGTATGGCAGGGGGCGATCAGGCGCACGCGCTTGCGCCCCATCAGCTGCATCATGAAGTTGTTGGTGAGGTCATGATGGAACGGCGTCACGGTGCCGGCGGGCCCCAGCCAGAAGAAACCCTTGCGTTCGTCCGCCAGGTACTCGGGCAACCGCGGCATCTCCTCCCACAGTTCCGCCAGCGCCGCGCGGTTGCGGCCGTCGTTGTTGGCGGTCATGTAGAAGTCGTTGGTATGGCCCGCCGCGCGCACCTGCGCCACATAGTCGCCGAACGGCATCACCGCCTTGTGGGCGATGCTGTTCATCTCGTAGTCCGGATCGGCCGTGCGGCTGCCTTGCACCTCCACGATGCGCGGGCCGAAGCGGCGGGCCAGCGCATCCAGCGTCCAGCCCCGCGCCGGACAGTCCTCCAGCATGTCCGTGATGATGACGGGCTGGTTGGTCAGGTAATGCTCGCGCAGGAAGGTTTCGCCGGACAGGCGCGCGCGACGTGGCACGACGGTCGTCAGCTCCGGCGGCGCCATGCGCTGCAGGCGTGCCTCGATTCCCAGCAGCCAGTCGCGCTTGGCCAGGCGGCTGTGCAGCCGCAGCACGCCGTGCAGGTAGGGACTGGCCAGCGCGGCGTCGATCTCGGCCAGCGCCACGTCGGGCGGCACGCCATGCTCGCGCAGGACGCCGGCCAGCGTGTCCGGGTGGCTGCCCAGCACGAGGTTCTCGGCGATCCAGCGGCGCCAGTCGTTGCTGACGCCCGCGACGGGGCCGATGGGGTGGACGGCAGCGCGACGTTTCATGGCAGCTCTTTCGATCGGGTGAAAAAAGCCGGCGGCGAGTGCCGCCGGCAAGGAAGAGCCAGCGGCTTGCGCCGCCGGCTTGCAGGCAGGGTCTGGCGGGCCGCGTCATGCGGCCCTGCCGATCGTGGCGCCGCCTTAGCGGCCCTGCCAGACAGCGCTGGTCAGCGCACCGTTGGCATCGCCATCCAGCTCCCACGAGAACGCGCCGCGCAGGCCCTGGTCGCGCACGTACTGCATCTTCGTGGCGATCACGGTCGGGTCGTCGTAGCTCCACCATTCGCCCGTGCCCGTGTACAGGAACAGCTGCTTCGTCTGCGGGTGGTACCAGCGCTGGCCGGCCTTGTTGACGAGGACCTTGTAATCGTCGATGCCGGCTTCGTACGCGCCCGGTGCCGGACCGGTCGCCGTCTGGTACAGGCCATTGCCGTTCGGGCCGGCCGGTACGCCTTTCCAGCCGCGGCCGTAGAACGGGATCCCCAGCAGGATCTTGTTCTTCGGCATGCCGGCCGCCGTCAGCGCCGTGATGGCATCGTTGGCGTTGTACTTGGCCACGTTGCCCGTGGACGGATCGGCGGAGTCGCGGTACAGCGGCGAGTGGAAGTTCGTCGTGCTCTCCCAGCCGCCGTGGAAGTCATACGTCATCACGTTGACCCAGTCCATGTACTGCGAATACTTGGCCGGCTCCGTGTTGGCGATCTTGTCGGCCCCGGCGCCGATGGCCGCCGTCAGCGCGTAGCGCTTGCCGTCCGCCGCGCCCTGCGCGTCGAGCTGGGCGCGGAACTCGGCCATCAGCAGCGTGAAGTTCTGCTTGTCGGCCGGGTCCACCGTGTTGTATTCCATGCCGCCGCCGCCCGGGTATTCCCAGTCGATGTCGATGCCGTCGAACACGCCCTTGGCCGAGCCGGGACCGCCGCGGCCGTCCTGCACCGGCAGGTCGCCCTTGATGAACATGGCCACGCAGGACTTGACCAGCTGCTTGCGCAGTGCGTCGGTCTTGGCTGCCGCCGAGAAGTACTTCGACCAGCTCCAGCCGCCCAGCGAGATGAACACCTTCAGGTTCGGGTGCGCCTGCTTGAGCAGCTTCAGTTGCAGGAAGTTGCCCGACAGCGGCGCATCCCATGGCACGGCCTGGCCGTTGACGGTGCGGGCCGGCGAACGCTGGTAGTCGGCATAGGCGTCGCCGCCGGTGCCGTCGCCCGATTCCGCCTTGGTGACCATGCCGCATTCGTAGCCGCCGTTTTTCTGGTAGACGTTGCCGAAGGCGTAGTTGATGAACGTGAGCTGGTCGGCGACGCTGGTCTGCACGCCGTTGACCGGCGTCTTCGTCGTATGGATGTCGGCCACCTCGTAAGCACGGCCGTACACGCCCCATTGGGCGAAGTAGGAACCGATTTCGCGACCGTTCGGCGTTGGCGTGGGCGTCGGCGTCGGCGTGGGGGTTGGGGTTGGCGTTGGCGTTGGCGTTGGCGTTGGGGTAGGCGTTGGGGTCGGCGTCGGGGTAGGCGTCACCGCCTGCAGTTCCCACGGGCCCCACTGTTCGGTACCCGGCACGTTATTCTGGGTCCACCACTTGGCCTTGTAGACGGCGCCGTTGTAGGTCACGCACATGCCCTGCGTGTAGACGGCGCTGCTGCTCCAGGCCGGGCAGTCGGCGGCGGCAACGGCACCGGCCAGCAGGCGTTTGGCCTGCGGTTCCGGCGCCGAGCCGTCGCCACCACACGCGGTCAGCAGGGTGCCGAGCAGGGTGCCGACCAGGCCGGCCATCAGGGTTTTTCTCGGTAGTGCACGTTCCATCATCTTCCTCCATCTTCAGTGGTCGCGGGTGCGGGTGTTTGAGCCAGCATGCGTCCACCTAAAGTGGTAGTCAAGTGGTTTTATTTAATGCTGCCAATCTAAGACCAGTTGCATCTCCGCAATCTCACCAACCGGGTCCGTTCCGACTGCTTTCCCCAACGCGCTCCGGCCACGCTTGCCCCTGCATGAGAGGTATTCATGGTGAATCGGGGAAATGTCTCAAATAAGACATTTTGTTATATCGTTAGTACCAGTTCGCATGGAGCGGCGAAGTGGTACGGCCCTGGCCCACTTCGTTCGACCCGGGCCGCGCGCGGTCATCCACGTCCCACGCGCGGCAGCAAGTTAAAGATTGACAACTCTGTTTCACTTAATGAAATTCCGTCAGCGCTGCAATGATCCGGCGCAACCGGCGCCGTTCTATTCCTGCAACAACGCACCGATCGTTGATGCTTGTCGGTAGTGCCCGTCGGAAATAAAGCAGAATGGCGAGGCATTTCCCGCCCCGCCCAGCCCATGCGCGGCAGGACCAATCCTTCAATCCTTCCATCACCGCATCCGGGAATGGTCCGCAGCTGTCGCCGGACGGCGCACGGCGCGGGGATACGCCCGACAACCAAGGGAATCGCAATGGCATATCACGTCAAACCCGCCCCCGGACCGGCACACGGTCCATTGGGCGCGCCGAGGAAAATGGGCGGTGCCGCCACCAGCGGCGAGGCCGGCACGCTCGTGCTGGCGGATGCAGGCAGCGGCAGCGTGGCGTTGGCCCGCGCGGGCGACGACCTCGTGATTCGCTACGGCAGCGACGAGCAGGTGACGGTGGCCGGGCAGTTCGCCGGCGGCGGCGTCGGGCGCATCGAATTTTCCGGCGCCATTGGCGTCGACACGACCGACCTCGCCACGCAACTGGCCCTGCAGGGCACCGCCGGCGACGACCAGCTGCTGGGCGTTGCCGCGGGGTGGTCGGCGCACGACCGGATCCACGGCTACGATGGCGCGGACTATCTGCGGGACGCCGATGGCGGCGCCAACCTGCTGGACGGGGGCGCCGGCAACGACACGATCCACTACGCCGCCGATGGCGAGAACACGATCATGGGCGGTGCGGGCGACGACACCATTGTCAGCCTGGACGGCGCTGGCAGCGGCCATGCCAGCAACGTGGCGGGCGATGGCGGGGACGATTGCCTGGTGGGCGGCGCCGGCGCCGAGACTTATGCGTTCCGGCGCGGCGACGGCAACGACACGCTGCTGGGCGACACGGGCGCCGCCGGCGATCCAGGCGCGGTCGATCGCTTCCTGTTCGGCGCCGGCATCGCGCCGGCGGACGTGACGTTCACCCAGGACGCCACGATGCTGGTGCTGCGCATCCGCGACCCGGACGATCCGGCGGCCCTGCAGAGCGTACGGCTGTTCGAATGGTTCGGCACGGCCGGCAGCCGCTATATAGAATGGTTCGAGTTCGCCGACGGGGCGCGCATCGATGCCGCCCAGGCATCCGCGGCGGCCACGCGCATGGTCGGCGGCGCCGACGCCGACTTGTTGCGTGGCTATGCCGAGACCACGCTGGTCGATGCCGGCGACGGCAACGACACGATCGTCGCCAATTCCGAGGGCGCCGTCGTCGTGCGCGGCGGCGGCGGCAACGACGACATCAGCTACGTGCCGCGTGCCGCCACGTGCGTGGAAGGCGGCAGCGGCGACGACACCATCGTGGGGCAGGGTCCCGCCAACGAATTCGAGCACACGATCGCGGGCGGTGCCGGCAACGACAGCCTGCAAGGGTCGGAAGGCCGCGAGGTCTACCTGTTCGAGCGGGGCGACGGCCGCGACGTGCTGCGCGACACCGGTCCCGCCGCCCAGGCCGACCGCATCGTGCTGGGCGCAGGCATCGTCCGGTCCGACGTCAGCGTCGTCCGTGAGAGCGACGACCTGGTGCTGCGCATCGGCGGCGATGGGGCCACGGCCGACAGCATCCGCGTGCAGCAGTGGTTCTATGGCGCCGAGCGCCGCATCGAGAGCGTGCAATTCGCCGACGGCACCGCGCTGACGGCCGCGCAATTGTCGACGTTGGCCAACACGCTGGTCGGCACGGCCGGCAACGACACGCTGACGGGGTACCACGGCACGCCGTCGATCGACGGCCTGGCCGGCGACGACACGATCACGGGCGGCACCACGGCCGCCTTGCTGCGCGGCGGCAGCGGCAACGACCGCGTGCTGTACGTCGCCAGCGCCAACAATACAATCGAAGGAGGCAGTGGCGACGACTACCTGGCCTGGACGTACAACGCCAGCAGCGCCGCCAGCAACGTGCTGGTGGGCGGCACGGGTAACGACACCCTGGTCGGCAGCGACAGCTTCGATACCTACCATTACAACCGGGGCGACGGCAGCGACGTGATCGGCGACTTTGGCGTGGCCTGGGCCACCGACCGCCTGGCCTTCGGCGCCGGTATCGCGCGCGCCGATCTGGCCGACAGCAGGGTAGGGCAGGACCTCGTGCTGCTGGTGCGCGATGCGGCCAATCCGGAAGCCGTCGACCGCATCCGCGTGCGCGACTGGTTCGCGGGCGACAGCTACCGTATCGAACGGCTGGAGTTCGCCGGCGGGACGGCGCTCAGCGGCAGCCAGCTGGCCGCGCTGGGCGCGACGCTGAGGGGCACGGAGGCCAACGACACACTGAACGGCTATGCCGAGACGCGCGCCATCGACGGCGGCGGCGGCAACGACACGATCGCGGGCGGCACGGCGGTCGCGGCATTGCAGGGCGGCGCCGGCCACGACATGATCCGCTTCGCGGCCGAGGCCAATGCCGTGGTGGACGGTGGCAGCGGCAACGACACGCTGATCGGCTCCGCCAGCACCGCCGCAACAGGGACGACGCGAATCGCCGGTGGGACCGGCGACGACAGCATCACGGGCACCTGGGGCGCCACGACCTACCTGTTCAACCGCGGCGACGGCCGCGACGTCATCACCGACAACGGCGACACGGCCAGCACCGACCGGCTGGTCTTCGGCGCAGGCATCGGCCAGGGCGAGCTGGCGCTGCGGCGCAGCGCCAACGACCTCGTACTGACGATCGGCGCCGGGTCGGCCGATGCGGCCAATCCGGCGCCAGGCGACCGCATCGCGATCACGGGCTGGTTCGCCACCGCCGGCCGGGTCATCGAACGCATCGAGTTTGCCGACGGCTCCTTCCTGACGGCGGCCCAGGTGGCCGGCATGACGTTCGGCACGGCCGCTGCCGATACGCTGGCCGCGCAGGACCAGCACCTGCTGGTGGGGCTGGGTGGCGACGACCGGCTGACCGCAGGCAACCGCGCCGCGCTGCTGGACGGCGGCGCCGGCAACGACACGCTGGTGGGCGGCGCAGCGGCCGATTTCCTGTACGGCGGGCAGGGCAACGACAGCGTGACGGCGGGCGGCAGCGATGTCGTCGGTTTCAACGGCGGCGACGGCGCGGACACATTGCTGGCCAGTGGCGGCAACGTCACCCTGGCGCTGGGCGGCGACAGCGATCCGGCGCAGTTCCAGCTGGCGCAGGCCGGCAGCGCCCTGCTGCTGGCGCTGGGTGGCGGCGACAGCGTGACGTTGCAGGACTGGTATGGCGGCACGCCCGCGCACGGCGTCGCGCGGCTGCAGGTGCTCGACGCGCAGGCCGGTGTCGCCGCGCTGTACGATTTCCGCGCGCTGGTCGCGGCCTTCGACGATGCCCGTGCGGCCGACGGCGCCATCGGCTGGTGGGACGCGGGCGCCGGATTGTCCGCTGTCGCGCTGGCCGGCACGCCTGGCGCGGCCTATGGCGGCACCATCGCGGGCGACATCGCGGCGCATGCCGGCGTGACACTGCTGGCGCCGCTGCTCGACACCTTGCGTTCCGGGTTGTTCGGGGTGGAGGCGCAGGCGCTTTGAATGGAGACCCAAGGGTGTGAGGCACCTGACCCTGATGGCGCCAAGGGAAGAATTACCCCAGCGGGCCGCTGACATCGACAACCCCTACGGCGGAGGGCCGGGGTCGGACCCAACGGGTCCGACCCCAGTTCTTTGGTCCTGGGTTGAAGGACAAGCCAGCGCTCGCTGACCCAGGCCGCCTGTCGCCTGACGTCATCAGAACTTGTAGCGCGCCCCCACCATGTAGCGCGGCCCCGACTGCGTGGCCGACAGGACCATGCGCTCATGCCGGCCGTGCACCCGCTGCGTCTCGTCCGTCACGTTGATGGCTTCGAACGACAGCGCCAGGCGCGGGCTGACGTTGTAGCCGATCGACAGGTCCAGCTGGCCGTACGGCTCCACGTACTGCGGGTTCGGGCCGACCGGATCGGTGACGGACGAGAGGAACTTGTCGCGCCAGTTGTACGCGGCGCGGATCGACCACTTCGCGTCCTCGTAGATGCCGATCAGGTTGGCCGAATCGGACAGGCCGACCAGCGCGAACTGGTTGCCCTTGCTGGCGTTGTCGAACGTCAGGTCGGACTTGACGTACGTGTAGTTGGCCTGGATACCGAAGCCGCTGTTGCCGAACATGTGCTGCAGGTTGACCTCGGCGCCTTTCAACGTCGCCGCCTTCTCGTTGACGAAGGTGGTGATGTCGTAGTGGACGAACGGGTCGCCGGGGATCCCGCTGATCGTGCCGGTGGCGTTGCCGGCCGCGTTGTCCGGGCCGCGCGTGACGCCGGCCTCGCCGTCGAAGGTGCGCAGGATGAAGTTGCGCAGGCAGTTGGTGTCGGTGACGATGCAGCCCGACGCCAGCGCCGCGTTCCAGTACCTGCCGCCTACCGGCGTCGTCACGTTCGGCGACGTTTCGTCGGCGACCGTCTGGCCCGCGTAGTTGTCCAGCTTCTTGTAGTATAGGCCCAGCGAGACGACGCTCTGCTTGTCGTAGTACCACTCGGCCGACAGGTCGAGGTTCTTCGACTTCACGGGTTTCAGGGCCGGGTTGCCGCGCGAGCCCTTGCCGCCGTTGACGGTGCCGGTCGGATCGATGGTGGTGCCGCCCTGGATCTGGTCGTAGCGCGGCCGGCCGATCGTGTGCCCGTAGCTGGCGCGCACCTTGAAGTCGGGCCGCAGGTCCATGTCCCAGTCGAGGCTCGGCAGCAGGTTGTGGTAGTCGCCTTTCAGCGTCGTAAATTCCTTGCCGCTGAAGACGAACGGCAGTTCGTTCTGCGACACCCAGTTGACGCCGGCCACCGTCTGCGACAGGGCGGTGGAGGTGACGTCGGTTTTCTCGTAGCGGAACCCCAGGCCCGTATGCATCGGCAGCGCCGTGTCCCACTCGGTGTTGAGCTGGAAGTACAGCGCGCGGCTCTTTTCCGTCGTGCGGCGGTCGTAGTCAGGGTCGGCCAGGCTGGGCGAATACTTGTCCGGCAGCCCCGTCGCCTCGATGGCGCGCTGGCGCATCGCCGCGAAATCGAACAGGTGGATCTGCTGGAACAGGGCCGGATTGCCGGAGCCCCCCAGCTTGCTGAAGTACTGGCCCAGCGTATCGGCGCGCCACAGCGACTGCGGGTAGTCGGCCGGCGTGGTGGCGCCGCCCCACGTGTCGCGTTGCACCTGCTGGAATGCGGAGCGGTTCTCGACGTTGGTGGCGGACAGGCCGAAGTTCAGCGCCGAGCTTTCCATCAGGTTCAGGCGGCCGCTGGCTTGCACCTGGTCGATCTTCATCTTCTGGTAGCCGTTCTTGAACCAGGAGCCCGACACCTGCATCGGTGCGCGGTTGAAGTCCGCGCCCTCGATCGACAGCACCGGCATCTCGTCGCTGAAGTCGACCCGCGTGTTGCCCCGGCTGAAGCTGACGGTGGCCAGGTCGTTCTCCGAGCCGAATGGGCTGTCGGCCTTCGATTCCGCGGTGGAGTGGTGCACGTCCAGGCTCAGTTTCAGGTCGCGCGACACCTTCCACTGCGCATTGAAGCCCAGCGAATTGTTTTCCGACTTGGTGCCATAGTCGCCGCCGTTCATGGCGATGTCCTGGTTCGCCACGTTCTCCTGGTAGTAGAGCGGTGCGGCAATGGGACCGTCGGTCCAGCTGCTGGCGGAAGGGCCGAAGTTGAACCAGGCGGACAGCTCGTGGTACTTGGTCTGGATCTTGTTCTGCGAGTACGTGTAGTCCAGCGTGGTCGTGATGTCCTTGTTGGGGCGGAACTGGAACGTCAGCTGGCCGTTGGTGCGCTGGCGCTGCGTGCCGCGCATGAAGTACGAGATATTCTGCGGCACCGCGTAGACGTCGGTCGGGTCGGGCCGGTTGACGATGTCGGCGGCGCCCGCGGTACCGGGCTGCGGGATCGTGCCCCAGCTGTTCTCGTCGCCGCGGAAGGGCCCTTGCCAGCCATTCGTGATCGACGCCGTGTTGACGCCCAGGTTGCGCTCCTGGTAGCTGGCGCTGACGGCCACGCCGAACATGCCGTCGTTCCAGGTCGTGCTGTAGATGCCCGAGATCTCCGGCGTGTACGAGTGCTTGGCCTTGTCCTCCTGCGGCAGGTGCTTGTTGGAGGTGTCGTACACCACCTTGGCGCCCACGCTGGCCGTGTTGCCCAGGTCGAGCGGCCGGCCCGTCATGATGTTGATGGTGGCGCCGATGCCCCCCGGCGGCGTGTCCGCGCGCGAGCTCTTGTACACCTGGATCTGCGAAATCGATTCGGAGGCCAGGTTGGAGAAGTCGAAGGCGCGCCCGGCCAGGTCGCCGAGGTTGGACGTGGGCATCTGGCGGCCGTTGAGCAGCACCATGTTGAGGTCCGGGCCGACGCCGCGGACGGTGACTTGCGCGCCTTCGCCGCGGTTGCGGTCGATGGAGACGCCGGAGATGCGCTGCAGCGATTCGGCCAGGTTGGTGTCGGGGAACTTGCCGATGTCGTCGGCCACGATGCCGTCGACGATGCCGTCGGAGTTGCGCTTCAGGTTCAGGGTCGATTGCAGGCTGGCGCGGATGCCCTTGACGACGACCTTCGGTCCCGCGTCGGCATCGGCGCCGGTCGATGGCGTGGTTTGCGCCGCCGTGGCCTGGGCGGCGGCCGCTTCGCTGGCCGGCGTGGTGGCAGCGGGCGCCGTGGCGCCGGTCGAAACGGCGCTGGCCTGCTGGGCGCCGGCAGGCGCTGTCAGCGCGGCCCAGGCGCCGGCCACGGCCAGGGCGATCAGGCGGCGCCTGGTATTCGGATGCGGGGAAAATCCCTTGGTTGTCTGCTGCACGGTGTCTCCTCTCTGTTGGCGAAATGGCGCCCGCCATGCGGCGCACGCCGGTAGTGGTCAGCCGGCGACGTCGCTTTTGTTGTGCTCTGCGTCGCCAGCTACCCGTTCGCCGCCGCGCCGGCCATCGTGCCGGCGCGCCGTCGCGCGGTTCCGAATCGACCGTGCGCGCGAACGGGATGAGCTGAAGATTAGGCAGCGGAAGGTTAATTGGTCAATCGAACGAACCAATTAAATAGTTCAGCAATAGCAGGTGGTCGAGCTCCCTCTGGCGGGGCGGGACGCTGGCGCGGCGCGCCACGCATGAAGTGGCTTGCAAGATGAGAAAACGTTTTCAACATCAAATCAAGCACTTCGCTCCGCTACCCGCCAACGTGCGGCCATTACGTAATTTACGTAATTTATGTAATCCGGCCAGCCGAGCAGAAGAGCATGGGGGCTGACGCGAAGCGCCGCCGTGTTGCATAATCATCACAATGACAACCACGAAGCGGCGCATCCCTCCATGCCAGTAACGGGCGACCAGCAACTGCTGAAACAACTCAACCGGATGGCGCTGGTGCGCCAGGTCAGCGCCCAGCCAGGGCTGTCGCGTGCGGCACTGGCCGACGTGCTGGGACTGACCAAATCCACGGTCAGCCTGCTGGTGCGCGAGCTGGTGGAAGAGGGCTGGCTGGCGGAAAGCGAATTGCGCACGACCGGCGAAGTAGGGCGTCGCGCGACCCCGCTGCACCTCGACCCAACCCGGCTGGCGCTGCTGGGCGCGGACGTCGGCGTGGACGAGGCGCGCGTGGTCGCCACCGACCTGCTGGGGCGGGTCGTCGATGCGCTGACCATCCCGTACGACGACGCGACCGACCCCGCCGCGTGCATCGGCCGGGTGGCGCACGGGATGACGACGCTGGCGCGGCGGCTGGCGCGGCGCGACGCGGCCACCGGGGGACGCCACGTGCTGGGCATGGGGATGGGCCTGCACGGTGCCGTCGACGAGGCGGCCGGGCTGTTGCGCCACGCGCCGCACCTGGGCTGGCGCAATGTCGACGTGGCGGGACTGCTGGCGGGCCACTTCGGTCCGGGCACGCCGCTGGCGGACGTGCCGCTTACCATGCAGAACGAAGCCAACGTGGCCGCGCTGGGGGAATTCGAGTTCACGCCGCAGTCGGCCACGGACCCGCTGATCTACCTGTCGATCGGCTACGGCGTGGGGGCCGGCGTCATCGTCAGCGACCGCCTGCTGACGGGCCGGCACGGCTACGCGGGAGAGGTGGGCCACGCGATCCTGCAGGTGGATGGCCCGCTGTGCTCGTGCGGCCGGCGCGGCTGTGCCGATGCGCTGCTCGGCCTTGGAGCGATGCTGGGAGAAGGTCCGGGCCATGGCCGGGGGACCGACCTGGCGGCGCTGCAGGTGCTGTTCGACCGGGTCGGCCATGGCGAAGGCGCGGCTTGCGCGGCGGTGGAGGCGGCCGGGCGCCAGCTGGGCGTGCTGCTCAATAACCTGTGGGCCAGCTTCGACCCGATGGCCATCGTCATCGGTGGCGCCGCACTGGGACTGGGCGACAGGTTGATCGGGCCCGCGCGTGCCGTACTGGCCGGCTATGCCGAGGCCGCGATGATGACGCCGCCGGCGATCCGCACGTCGCACTTCGGCGCCGATGCCGTCGCCGTGGGCGCCGCGGCCCTGGCCCGCTACCGCCTGACGCGGCCACTGGGTGGGTAGGCACGCGCCCTGGCTCATCCGCGCGCCCGCAGGTGGGTAAACTGGCTATCATGGAAGGCTGGCCGCTGCAGGCCGGCCGTATGGCTTTCGTCACTGGATCAAGGAGAACGTGCATGACGTTGAATCGCCGCCAGGCCCTCGCGCTGTTTGCCGCCGGTCTTGCCCTGCCGCCCGGCATCGCCGCCGCGGCGCGGCCGACATCGAGACCGGGACCGACGCTCAAGGAAGTCGCCGGCAGGAAGGGACTGCGCGTCGGCAATGCGATGGGCGGCGGCCCGGACCGGTTCGAGAACCCCGCCTATCGGGCCTTGACGGCCCGCGAATGCCACGCGGTGGTGTGCGAGAACGCCACCAAATGGACGGCCTTGCAGCCGCGCCCGGGCGTCTTCGATTTCAAGGCGGCCGACGCGATTTTCGCGTGGGCCCGCAAGGAAGGGCTGAAGCGGCGCGGCCACACGCTGGTCTGGCAGGAGGACCGCTGGGCGCCGGCCTGGCTGGTCCAGTACGATTTCGGCGCCCAGCCGGGGCGCGAGGCCGAACGCATCCTGTCGGATCACATCAACACGGTCACGCGCCACTTCGGCGACGACCTGTACAGCTGGGACGTCATGAACGAGGCGGTCGATCCCGCCACGGGCGGACTGCGCGACAGCGTGCTGACGCGCAAGCTGGGCGGTCCGCTGGCCCAGATCGACATGTGCTTCCGGCTGGCGAAGGCCAACGTGCCGCGTGCGCAGCTGGTCTACAACGACTACATGGGACCCGAGGTGGGTGCCACGAAACACCGCGCCGGCGTGCTCAGGCTCCTCGAGGCGCTCAAGGCGCGGGGCACGCCGGTCGACGCGCTGGGCATGCAAAGCCACGTCGGCCCGTGGAGCGACCTGGAGGCAAAGGGCGGCAAGGCTCCCTTCCGCGAATGGCGCAAGTTCCTGGATGAAGTAACCGGCATGGGCTACCAGATCGTCATTTCCGAATTCGACGTCAGCGACCGCGCGCTGCCTGCCGACGTCACCAGCCGCGACGTCGGCGTGGCCGCGCGCGCGAAGGACTACCTGGACGTCACGCTCAGCTATCGCCAGGTGACCGACTTCTTCATGTGGGGCATGGCCGACAAGGCCAACTGGCTGCGCCAGCAAAAGAACATGGCCATGCGCGAGCACGGCATGCCGTCGCGCACCACGGCATTCGACGACGACCTGTCGCCCAAGCCGTTGCGCGAAGCCCTCGTCGCCGCGTTCCGGGCCATGCCGCCCCGCGGCTGAGCCGGGTCACTGGCGTACGCCGGCGTCGTCCCGGCGCGCAACGGGCGAGACTACGACTTGCGCCACGGCAAGCCTACCGATTACATACTCCTGACACAAATCAACACTATCCTGGACGATTTGTGGTGGTCGGTTCGGATAGAATCGGTAATCATCAGTTGCACGGTGCAAGCGGTGCTTGCCGCCCGGCCGTGCTTGCCCGGAGCTCAAGATGGACTTCACCCATATCGCCGTGGCCGCGGGCGAGCGCTGGCAGCGCCGCGCCCATGTGCGCGAACCCAACCTGGAAAAGATCCGCAACGGCAACGCCATCGGGGCCGAATCGCCCCAGCGGGTGCAGGCCCGGTTGGCCCGGCTGTCGCAGGCGGCCGTCCTGCCCGCCGCCCGGATGCACGGGCTGGCGCCGCTGACCGAAGCGATCGGCCTGGAGCGGGTGCAGGGCAATGCCGACTTCCTCGACATGAATTTCGTCGAACTGGCGCTGGCCGTGGCGCGCTTCGTGGGCCGCATCAATATCCGCTCCAGCCTGGGCCGGTCGATCGGCTACGGCACCGGGTTCATGGTGTCGCCGACGCTGCTGCTGACCAATCATCACGTGCTCGACAGTGCCGACACGGCGGCCGTCAGCGAAGTCGAGTTCGACTACCAGAACGACCGCGCGGGACGCCAGTTGCCCATCGTCGGCTTCAAGCTGGAGCCGCAGCGCTTCTTCATGACCGACGCGGCGCTCGACTTCACGCTGGTGGCGGTGGCGGCGCAGTCCGCACGCGGCATCGCGCTGAACCGCTATGGCTGGTCGCGCCTGATCGGCACGCAGGGCAAGGTGCTGCTGGGCGAGCCGCTCAACATCATCCAGCATCCCCGTGGCGAGGCCAAGCAGCTGGTGCTGCGCTCCAACGAGCTGGTCGACCTGTTCGACGACTTCGCCCATTACGTGACGGACACAGAACCCGGCTCGTCCGGCTCGCCGGTGTACAACGACCAGTGGGAAGTGGTGGCGCTGCACCATGCCGGCGTGCCCAGCCGCGATGCGCAAGGCCGGCTGCTGACGCGCGACGGCAGCGTCTGGGAGGAGGGCATGGATCCGGACCTGATCGCCTGGGTGGCCAACGAGGGCATCCGCGTCAGCAGCATCGTCAACCATATCCAGGCGCAGCCGTTGCCGCCGATGCAGGCCGCGCTGCGGGATGATTTGCTGAACCTGACGCCGCCGTCGGCGCTGGAGGCGGCCGCCGCCGGCCAGGCGGGCGACGCCGCGCTGGCCCTGGCCGCCGCCAGCGCCGGCCAGGGCGCACCGGCCCCCGCCGCCGTTGGCTCCGGCCATGCGCCCGGCCATGCGCCTGTCTCCCAGCCCGGCACGGCGACGTGGACGATCCCGCTGACGGTGACGGTGCAGCTGGGCCAGCCGGCAGCGCAGGTGTCCGCGCTGGCGCCAGGCGCGGGAAGCTTCATCGCCCCCATCCCGGCGCCCGGCGGCGCTCCGGCCATCGTGGTGCCGCCCGTCCGCTCCGCACTGGCCGAGGCGCTGGCCGAACTGGCGCGGGCGCCGCAGCGCACCTACTACGATGCGGCGGCGGACGGGGCGGCCCGCGCCGCCTATTATGCCGGCTTCGCGCTGCCGCCCGAGCCGGCCGCGGCCTACGCGGCGCTGCACGAACTGCTGACGGGCACGCACACGACGCAGCCGGCCTACAGCCCGGCGAAGCACCTGTACCCTTGGGTGGACCTGCGCCATACGCGCGGTGGCGACGATATCGTCAGCATCTACTCCGGCAAGGGCTTCTCGGCCCGCGCCTTGATCGAGACCGACTTCGCGATCGACGAACGGCGTGCCCGCCTGCGCGCCGCGGTCGCGATTCCCCGCCCGGGGGCGCTGGAGGCGGCACCGGTGGACGACGACTTCCTGGAAGCGGCGCTGCCGTACAACTGCGAGCACGTGGTGCCGCAGTCATGGTTCAAGAAGCGCGAACCGATGCGTGGCGACCTGCACCACCTGTTCGCCTGCGAGATGGACTGCAACAGCTTCCGGGGCAATACGCCGTTTTTCGACTTCACCGATTTCGGCGAGATCGTGCGCACGGACTGCGGCAAGCGCGAGCCCGGCAAGTTCGAGCCGGGCAGCGGCAAGGGGGCCGTGGCGCGCGCCACGCTGTACTTCCTGCTGCGCTATCCCGGCATGATCGACCGCAGCGCCAGCGAATACACGCCCGACCGCATCGCGATGCTGCTGGCATGGCATGCGGCCGATGCCGTGACGGACTACGAACGGCACCGCAACGCGGCCATCTTCGAGAAGCAGGGCAACCGCAATCCGCTGATCGATTTCCCGGACTGGGCGGCGGGCATCGACTTTGTCCGCGGACTGGCCTGAGAAACGCATCGCGCGGCGCGTGACCGCCACGCGACAGGCACGGGAAAATGCCGCACGGCGCCGCATGGAGGGCGTAATGTCATGCTCAAGGGCGTAATGTCACGCTCATCCTTCATGACAACGGGAGGCATCATGCAACGACGTACCCTGCTGGGTTGGTTCCTGGTCCTGTGCGCCGGCCCCACCCTGGCCGAGACGCCCGACGAGCTGTGGCGCCGCCTGCAGGCGGGCGGCCACGTGCTGGTGGTGCGCCATGCCGCGACGGAGCCGGGCGTGGGCGATCCGCCCGGCTTCACGCTGAACGACTGCGCCACCCAGCGCAATCTGTCGCTGCCGGGCCGCGAGGATGCGCGCGCGCTGGGCGCGGCCGTGCGCCAGCACGGGGTGCCCGTGGCGCGCGTGCTGTCGAGCCGCTGGTGCCGCTGCCAGGACACGGCCCGCATCGCGTTCGGCCGCGTCGAGCCGGCGCCCATGCTGGATTCGCTGATGGGCGACGACCCCGACGGGCGCGGGCGCAAGCTGGCCGAGCTGCGCCAGGCCCTTGGTGTGCAGGCGAAGCAGGGCGCGGCGGCCGGCAACCTGGTCCTTGTCACGCATGACGTCAATATCCAGGCGCTGACGGGCGACAAGCTGGCGCAGGGCGAAATGCTGGTGGCGACAATCCGCCCGGACGGCACGCTGGCGGTGCTGGGACGGCTGGGCGTGCCGAAGAGTGCCGATGCCGTGCAGGCGATGTAAGCCTACACCACCATCCGCACGTCGTTGCACACCATACTGCTCAGGCGGTCCTGCGGCAAGGCGGGGCTGAAGTAGTAGCCCTGCATCTGGTCGCATTCGTGGTCCTGCAGGAAGGCCAGCTGCTCGCGCGTCTCGACGCCCTCGGCGATCACTTCCAGCTTCAGGTTGTGCCCCAGCGCGATGATGGCGCGCGCAATCACGGCATCGCCCTCGCTGGCCACGTCGCCCAGGAACGAGCGGTCGATCTTGATCACGTCCACGGGGAATTTCTGCAGGTACGACAGGCTTGAATAGCCGGTGCCGAAATCGTCGATCGACAGGCGCACCCCCAGCGCCTTCAGCTGCGCCAGCGCCTCCAGCGCGGCCGCCGGGTTGTCCATCAGCTGGCTCTCCGTCACTTCCAGTTCCAGTGCGTTCGGCGCGATGCTGTGCTCGCGCAATGTCGTGGCTAGGTGCTCGACGAAGTGGCGCTGGCGCAGCTGGCGGGCCGACAGGTTGACGGAGATGACGAAGTCGACCACGCCCAGCGTCGCCAGCGAGCGCAGGGTGGCGCAGGCCTCGCCGATGACCCAGTCGCCCAGCGGCACGATCAGGCCCGTCTGCTCGGCGATGGGAATGAACTTGTCCGGGCCGACCACGCCGCGCTCCGGGCTGTGCCAGCGCACCAGCGCCTCGGCGCCGACGACGCGCCCCGTGCGCAGGTCGACCTTCGGCTGGTAGCCCAGCACCATCTCGCGGTTGCGGATCGCCCGGCTCAGGTTGGCCTCCAGCAGCCAGTGCTGGTGCACCACGCGGCTCAGTTCCGTCGAGTAGAACTGCACGTTGTTCTTGCCGAGTGTCTTGGCGTGGTACATCGCCGCATCGGCGGCGCGCATGATGCGGTCCATCGTGTCGCCATCGCGCGGGAACATCGCGACACCGAAGCTGGCGCCCGCGATCAGCTCTTTGCCGCGCAGCAGGATGGGCCGGTCGACGCAGTGGCGCAGCCGCTCCAGCAGGTCGGCGACCACCGTTTCGTCGGGCGGCTCGTCGAGCAGCACCACGAACTCGTCGCCGCCCAGCCGCGCCACCGTGTCGTTGTCGCGCACCCCCGCGCGCAGGCGGTCGGCGATCTCGCGCAGCACGGCGTCGCCGGCATCGTGGCCGAAGGTGTCGTTGATGTGCTTGAAGTTGTCCAGGTCGACGAACGCCAGCGCGCCCGCGGCGCCGCCGTGCAAGGCGGAGTGCAGGGCGTGCTTGAGGCGCTCCTGCAGCAGGGTCCGGTTGGCGAGCCCCGTCAGCGCGTCGTGATGGGCCAGGTGGTGCAGGCGCCGCTCGTACTGGCGCGATTGCGTGACATCGTTGATCACGGCGACAAAGTGCGTCACCTGGCCGTCGATATTGATGACAGGATCGATGCGCAGGTCGTTCCAGAAGATCTCGCCCGATCTCTTGATGTTGCGCAGTACCACGTGCACCCCGGTCTTGCCCCGCAGTGCCACGCGGATGCGTTCGTGCTCGTGCAGGTCGCAGCCTTGCAGCCGCATGAAGCGGGGATCTCGGCCCTTGATCTCGGCCAGCTCGTAGCCGGTCATCTGCTCGAACGCGGGGTTGACGTACTCGATCAGGTTGTCGCCGTGCGAGCAGCACGTGATGATGATCGCGTTGACGCTGGAGTACATGGCCCGCTCGCTGACGCGCAGGCCCTGTTCGGTTTTCTTGCGCGCCGAGATGTCGAGCCCCGTGCCGAACACGCAGGGCACGTTGCCCAGGCTGGTGCGGGCGCAGTTGAACAGGCAGGTGGTGCGCTTGCCGTGCTTGCCCAGCAGTTCGGCTTCGTGCGAGGAGCTGCCCAGTTCGAACGCGGCCAGGATATTGTCGCGCACCAGCTGGTGCTCGCTGGCGTCGAAGAACATGCTCACGTTGGTGGTCGGCAGTTCTTCGCTGGAGCGCTCCAGCACGTGCTCGAGCTGGCGGTTCCACAACAGCAGGTGGCCGCTCTGGTCGATCACGTAGAACACGCACGGCAGGTTCTCGATCAGCTCCGCCACGGGAAAGTCCTGCAGCAGCGCATTGCGTGGCGCGGCTTCGCCCGCCAGCGGCAGCACGATCACGCTGTACTTGCCCGGCTCCTCCGTATCGAGCGACTGCGGGGCCACCGTCAGCCGCACGGGCAGGGGGCAGCCGCGGGCGCACAGCAGCCGGCCCGCCAGGTTGGCCTGGGCCAGCGTGGGAGAGAACAGCTGGACCGGCTCGTCGAACTCGACGAAGCCGGCCAGGTCGCGTCCGCGCACCTCGTCCGGCCCATAGCCGGCCAGCTTCTCGAAGGCCTTGTTCCAGCTGATCACGGCACCGCTGGCATCGACGACCAGCACCGCAAGGGGTAAGGGCGCGAGACTCATCGCCGTCTCCTGTCGCGCGCTACCGGCGGGCCGGATGGCTCGCCAGGCAGACGTGAACCATGATAGCCCCATTTGGGCGGGGCGGGCGCGCACGGCTGACGCCCCGGCGCCCGCCATGCCGTCAGCGCGGGGCGGCCGGTGCCAGCACGACGATGGGGCTGGGACGCCAGTTGCCCGGCGCCGTGGCGGCGCAGGCGGGATCGTTCAGCGGGATGCCTTCGAAGACCTGCTCCAGCATGGCCCGGTCGGCCTCGGTGGCGGCGTCGCCCACCAGCTCGCACCAGGCGCGGAAGGCGCCGCGTGCCATGGTCCAGCAGGCGTCGGGGTCGGCCGGCTCGCCGGCGCGGGCCTGCCCGGCGATGGCCATGATGGTGCGCAGCGCGCTGGCGGTGATGGTGTCGTAGCTGAACGAGGTTTCCGGCATGATGGCTCCTGGCGTGGTGGATTTATGCTGGCGCCAGCGCGTGGCGCAGCTGCTCGATGGTATAGGGCTTGCGCAGTACGGCGGTCGGGAACGGCAGGTCCGGCGCCTGCGCACCCGTGGCGAAGACGATCCGCAGGCCGGGATGGTGGGCATGGGCATGCTGCGCCAGCGCGATGCCGGACATGCCCGGCAGCTGCACGTCCGTCAGCAGCACGTCCGCGTGTTCCAGCAGGCCCAGCGCGGCCTCGGCCGAGCCCACGCCCGTCGCCGCATGGCCGATCAGGCCCAGCATCTGGCACAGCAGGTCCTGGGCGTCCGGATTGTCTTCCACGACCAGCACGCGGGGCTGGGCCGGCGCCGCCTGGGCGGGGATGGGCAAGCCGCGCGCCCGGCTGTCCAGAACGGCACGCACGCGCGTGGCCAGTTCGTCGCGCCGGTACGGCTTGCCGAGCAGTTCGACACCGGCGTCGAGCCGGCCGCCGTGCACGATCGCGTTCTGCGTGTAGCCGGATGTGAACAGCACGGCCAGCCCGGGCAGCAGCGCGGTGGCCCGGCGCGCCAGCTCCGGGCTGCCCAGGGGGCCCGGCATCACCACGTCGGTAAACAACAGGTCGGGCGTGGCGCCATCCTGCAGCAGGCGCCAGGCCGCGCCGGCATCGGGCGCGGTCAGTACCGTGTAACCCAGCGCCGCCAGCTGGTCGGCGGCGGCCGCACGCACGGCGTCGTCGTCCTCGACGATCAGCACGGTCTCGGTGCCGCCCCGCACCGGGCCGCGCGCGGGCGCCGTGGCCGGCTGGGCCGCTTCCGACGAGCGCGGCAGGTAGAGCTTGACGGTGGTGCCATGGCCCACCTCGCTGTACAGCTCCACGTGGCCGCCGCTCTGCTTGATGAAACCGTACACCATCGACAGGCCGAGGCCCGTGCCCTGGCCTTCCGGCTTGGTGGTGAAGAACGGCTCGAATGCCCGTGCGCGGGTCGCCGCCGTCATGCCGGCGCCCGTGTCCGAAACGGCCAGCAGTACATAGTCGCCACTGCCCACGTCCGCATGCCGGTGGGCGTAGCGGGCGTCCAGCGTCACGTTGTCCAGCTCGATCGTCAGGCTGCCGCTGCCGGCCATTGCGTCGCGCGCGTTGATAGCGAGGTTGAGCAGGACGTTCTCGAGCTGGGCGCGGTCGAGCTGGACGGCCCACAGGTCGGCGCGGATGCAGATCTGGACGGCGATCGCCTCGCCGATGGCGCGGCGCAGCAGCTCGTCCATGCCGCGCACCACGTCGCCCGCGTCCAGCGCGCTCGGCTGCAGCGGCTGGCGTCGCGCGAACGCCAGCAGGTGGCTCGACAGGCGGGCGCCCCGGTCGACTGCGGCGACGGCGCTGGCGATGCGCTGGCGCGCGGACGCGTCGCCGCTGTGTTCCGCGGCCAGCAGCTCGAGGTTGCTGCCGACTACCTGCAAGATGTTGTTGAAATCGTGGGCGATGCCGCCCGTCAGCTTGCCGACGGCTTCCATCTTCTGCGCCTGCAGCAGCGCGGCCTGGGCCGTCTCCAGCTCGCGCGTGCGCTGCGCCACGGCCTCCTCCAGCTCCTCCTGGTGGCGCCGGCGGGTGGCTTCGGCGCCCACCTGTGCCGTCACGTCGTCCGCCTGCAGGAAGACGCGGCCCGCGTCGTCGTCCTCCTGCACGGGCTTGAGCACCAGGTTGAGGTAGACGTCGCCGGCCCCGGCGGGCAGCGTCAGCCGTACCGCTGTCGCCACCACTTCCTCGCCCGAGGTGCGGGCCAGTTCGTACAGGTCGCGCAGCGGCTGTCCGGCCAGCCACGGAAACGCGCCGTCCAGCGTGGCGCCGGCCTGCGGACGGGTGCCGAACAGCCGGCCGAACGATTCGTTGGCCATCTCGAAGACAAGCGCCGGGCCGGCCGTGACGGCCATGATGCCGGGGGCGTGTTCGAACAGGCTGGCCAGCTGGCGTGCCTTGCCCTGTGCTTGCGCCACGGCGACGCGGCTGCGTTCGCGCTCGGCCAGCAGTTCGCGCTGGGCGGGCGACGCCGGGCGCAGCGACAGCAGCACGCCAACGAAGGCTTCGCCGTCGCGGATGCCGGTGATCGCCACCTCGATCGGTTCCACGCTGCCACGCAGGCGCAAGGCGAGCACGGCGCGGCTGGCGCCATCGGTCATGCGGCCCAGCGCGGCGTCCAGCTCACGGTTCCAGAACGGCAGTTCGTGCGCATACGTGCCGGTCGCATCGGCCGGGGCGATGGCGAACAGCTCGCTGGCGCGGCGGTTCCAGTACACCACCTGGGTGTTCGCATCGAGCCCGATGACGGCATCGACCGACTGTTCCCAGAAGTCGCGCAGGTAGCTTTCCGCCAGCACCATGCGCCGCAGCGCCGTGCTGTCGACGGTGCGGCTGGCCAGCTGCGTGTTGGCCCGGTCCAGCGTCGTGCGCAGGCGCCGCTGGGTGGCGGCGGCCTGCAGCGCCTGGGCCAGCTGGCGCCCCAGTTGCGGGTCGGCCGGGGCCAGGACGATGGCGTCGCCCACCATCGGGCTGCGGCGCAATTCCACGCGCAGCGCGGCAGCGTCGTCGGCCAGGAACACGATGCGGCCCGTCGGCCAGTGCCGCCGCATCTGGCGGGCCAGCACGACCGGCCGCGCCACATCCGCCGCGATGACGCACAGGGCGGTCGCCGGGGGCAGCCAGCCGGTGCCACCGGCCAGCACGCGCGCGGCGCTGCATGGCACGACCGTGGCCTGGGCCGGAGCATCCGGCAGCGGCGCCGGTTGCGCCGTGGCGCCGATGTGCAGGATGACGGGCGCGGCCCCGCTCATAGCAGGGGCATGCCCAGCAGGGCGCGGCCCGTCCAGATGCGCAGCATGTCCGTGGTCGGCGACATCACGTGGCTGGCACGGGCGTCGCGCAGCAGCTGGGCCACGCGGCTGTTGTCGCGGTAGGCGGCGCCGCCGCAGATCGTCATCGCCTCGTTGGCCAGTGCCACCGCCGTCTCGCCCGCGTCGGCCTTGCAGGCCAGGATGAACGGCAGCGCTTCCGGGTCGCCCGCATCGCCCCGCTGGGCCGCCTCGAGGACGAGGGCGCGGGTCTTGTGCAGTGCCACCCACATGGCCGCATAGCGCGTCTGCATCGTTTCCAGCTCGCCCAGGGTGGCGCCGGTGTGGCTGTGGCGACGGTTGCGCAGGTGCTCGCCGGCCAGGTCCACGGCGGCCTGCGCGATGCCGAGGTAGGTGCCGGCCATCGCCATCAGGAAGTAGGGCGCCACCACTTCGAAGACATACCAGACCTGGTCGCCTTCGGTCCCCAGCAGGTTCGCGACCGGGACCGGCGCATCGGTCAGGTGCAGGCCGCGCGAGGAGTTGCCGCGCATGCCGAAGCCGTGCCAGGGCGCCATCCACGTCAGGCCGGGCGTGCCGGCGTCCACGATCATGCAGCTGAAGTCGCCCTCGGCGGCGCCGCCGCTGGCCACCGTGGACACGACGTAGGAGTCGGCCCGGCCGCCGTTGGTCACGAACTGCTTGGTGCCGTTCAGGAGATAGCGGTCGCCTTGCGCCGTCATCGTCGTTTCCGGCAGGTAGAAGTGGGCCCCGGTACCGCTTTCGGACAACGCCAGCGTCGTGATGTGGCGGCCGGCCGCGATCTCGCGCAGGTAGCGGTCGCGCTGGTGTTCGGTCGCCTTGGCGGCGATGACGGCCGTGCCCACGCAGTGCATGCCGAAGCACAGGGCGGACGACGGGCAAGCCTGGCCGATCAGCGACGTCAGGTGGCACAGCGCGTGCAGCCCTTGCCCGTGCCCGCCCAGGATGCCGGGCACCTGCAGGCCCAGCAGGCCGGCCGCGGCAAACGCCCGCATCGACTGCTCGGGCCAGCAGCCGTCACGGTCGACCTGTTCGGCGTGCGGCAGGACGGTGTCGTCGACGATCTGGCGCGTCAGGTCGGCCAGGCGATCGAGGATGGGTGAGTGCAGTCTGACCACGTCGTTGATCCATGAGATAAAAAAGGCAAGTATAGATGATCGCTGTTACTGTTCAGTGTCTTCCTGGCAATCGTGCGCGTGCCCGCGTGCCCCATTGTGCGGCGGCGCGGGCAGCAATGGGCACACGTTTCCTGGGGCTAACGTGTGCCCGCTGTCGGGCGGAGGTGCGAATAATCGCGGCAGGAGGAACCATGCTGCCGAGGAATCGACGGGAAGGGACGTACTGCGGCCGAACGCCCGCTGCCGATGGAAGGGTACGCCGCAAGCACGTGCGCAGCCGCACGTGCACGGGTCACCCGCCCGCCAGCGCGGGCGCGTCGCTGGAGGTGCTGTGCCGGCTTATCCGGCGCTCGCCGCCGTGAGGCCGCGCGGCTGCGAGGCGGGGTGTTCTTGTGCCCGCGTCCGCTCGCGCGGGGCCGTCCAGGGCAATGTCGACCAGGCGCGGGCGGCACCCGGCTGGCGCCGCCGCTCGCCCAGCCGCAGCAGCAGCACCAGCAGGCAGGCAGGCACGCCGCGTGCGCCCATGAAACGGGCCGCGCGCAGCTTGCCATAGGCAGGGACCATGGCGACGCCGATGTGCACGACACGCGCGAGCCGGCCGTCGGTGCGGCGTTCCGGGGGGCGCTCAGGTGGGATGGGCGGCAACGGCTGCATGGCCGGTCCTTTCGGGCGGAGGTCGGGCCAGCTTAGCGGGCTTTTGTGACGGCCTGCTGACAGCGCGCCGGCCCGAATGTCCGCTGCAAGCGTCTGTTGCGAGCGCCTGCTCAACGTAACGCGGTGAAACGAAACTTTCGATCTATAATTTAGACTCCGCAGCGCCGCCCGGCGGCGCAGTATTTTTCCGCCCGCGTCATCGGGCCGGGCCGCGACCGCCGGCCGGCCGCCGGCGCTGGCGGCAGCAAAGGTCCGTTGATGAAGCCACTTACGACATCCCGCCTCGAAACCGCCCGCCGCATCGCCACCGGCGTACCGGGGCTCGACGACATCCTGTGCGGCGGCCTGACGGCCGAGCGCGTCTACCTGGTCGAGGGTACGCCCGGCACGGGCAAGACCACGCTGGGCCTGCAGTTCCTGCTCGAGGGCGTGGCGCGGGGCGAGGCGGGGCTGTACATCACGTTGTCGGAAACCGCCGACGAGCTGCACGCCGTCGCGCACAGCCACGGCTGGTCGCTCGAACAGATCGCGATCTTCGAGCTGGCCAACGACGACATGCTGGATCCGGACGCGCAGCAGTCGGTGCTGTATCCGGCCGAGGTGGAGCTGGGCGAGACCACGCGCGGCGTAATGGCCCAGGTCGAAGCCGTCAAGCCGGCCCGCATCGTTTTCGACAGCCTGTCGGAAATGCGGCTGCTGGCCCAGAACCCGCTGCGCTACCGTCGCCAGATCCTGTCGCTCAAGCAGTTCTTTGCGGCGCGCGCCTGCACGGTGCTGATGCTGGACGACAAGACCAGCCAGACCGACCAGCACCTGCACAGTATTGCCCATGGCGTCATCAGCCTGGAGCAGGTGACGCAGGAATTCGGCAAGGAGCGGCGCCGCGTCAATATCGTCAAGATGCGCGGCATCCGCTTCCGTGGCGGCTATCACGACTATGTGCTGGAGCAGGGCGGCATCGTCATGTTCCCCCGCCTGGTGGCCGCGGAGCACGCCGGCGAGTTCGTGCCGGTGGCGCGCTCCACGGGCACCGCGGGCCTGGACCGCCTGCTGGGTGGCGGCCTGGTGGCCGGTACCAATACGCTGATCGTGGGCCCGTCCGGCGTGGGCAAGACCACGGTGACGGTGCGCTGCATGCTGGCGGCCCTGGCCCGGGGCGAAAAGGCCGCGTTCTACCTGTTCGACGAGGGTCTCGGCACGTTCTACGCCCGCGCCAGCGCGCTGGGCATGGACCTGAAGCCCTACCTGGACGGCGGCGCGCTGGCCGTGCGCCACATCGACCCTGCCGAGCTGGCGCCGGGCCAGTTCGCCCAGATGCTGGTGGACGCCGTCGAGCAGGAGGGCGTCGATTTCATCGTCATCGACAGCTTGAATGCGTACTTGCAGGCCATGCCGGGCGAGCATTATCTGATGCTGCAGATGCGGGAACTCTTGACCTACCTGAACCAGAAAGGCGTCACCACGACCCTCGTGCTGGGTGAACATGGCCTGATCGGGGAGGTGCGCCGCGACATCGACCTGAGCTACCTGAGCGACAGCACCGTGCTGCTGCGCTTCTTCGAGGCGGGCGGCAAGCTGCGCCGCGCCATCACCGTCACCAAGAGCCGTACGGCCAACCATGCGCTGACGATCCACGAACTGCGGCTGCACAGCGGCGGCATCGACATCGGCGCCTCGCTGCAGGGCTTCGACGGCATCCTGACGGGCCTGCCCACGTACCGGGGCGATACGACCCTGATGGCGGCAGGTGACGATGCCGGCCGCTGATGCGCCGGAAGCGCGCATGCTTCTCGATGCGCTGGAACAGCGCGTACTCCTGCTGGCGCCGCACGGCCGCGACGCCGACGTGATTGCCGGCGTGCTGGCCCGGCGCGGCATCGCGTGCGCGGCCGTACCGAGCTGCGCGGCGTTGACGGCAGCGCTGCGCGAGGGGGCGGGCGCCGCCATCGTTACCGAGGAAGCATTGCTGCGGGCCGACCTCGGTCCCCTGCTGGCGTGGCTGGGCGGCCAGGCACCCTGGTCGGATTTCCCGTTCGTCGTGCTGCTGGGCAAACGGCTGGCGGACGTGGCGGGCGCCGGTACGGACGCGCTGACGGCGCTGGGCAACCTGGTGCTGCTGGAGCGACCGCTCAGCGCGCAGACGCTGGGCAGCGCCGCCGAGTCGGCCTTGCGGGCGCGGCGCCGCCAGTACCAGGCACGCGAGGTGCTGGCCGACCGCGAGACGGTGTCGGCGCAGCTGGCCAGCCTGAACGCGACGCTGGAGGGGCGCGTGGCCGAGCGCACGCTGGCGCTGGCCCAGGCCAACGACCGGCTGACCTTGGAGACGATCGAGCGTGAACGGGCCCAGCAGGCCATGGTGCAGTACCAGAAAATGGAGTCGCTGGGCCGGCTGACGGGCGGCGTCGCGCATGACTTCAACAACCTGCTCAACGTCGTGCAAGGCACGATGGAACTCATCCTGATGATGAGCAACGACGAAGCCGTGCGGGCCCGCGCCCGCACGGCCAAGGCGGCCTGCGAGCGGGGCGCCAAGCTGACGGCCCAGTTGCTCGCGTTCGCCCGCAACCAGGCCCTGGACCTGACGCCGCTGCGGGTGGATGCGCTGTTCGATGCCGTACTGGCCATGGCGCGGCCTTTGCTGGGCAAGTCGATCGCCCTGCAGGCGTGCGTCGCGGACGACGTCGACTGCGTCGTGGCCGATGCCAGCCAGATGGAAATGGCGCTGCTGAACCTGGCGATCAACGCGCGCGACGCCATGCCGGACGGTGGCCGCATCGCGTTCGACGCCAGCCGGGCCGCGCCGCCGCCCGAACTGCGCGCGCAAGGCGAATTCGTCCGCATCGCCGTCACCGACAACGGTTCCGGCATGAGCCCGGAGGTGGCGGCGCGCGTGTTCGAGCCGTTCTTCACCACCAAGGGCGTGGGCAAGGGCACCGGACTGGGCCTGAGCCAGGTGTACGGCATGGCACACCAGTCGGGCGGCACGGCCCAGGTGACGAGCCAGCCGGGCGCCGGCACGACCATCGCCATCTGGCTGCCGGCGGCCGCGCGGCCAAGCGCGGACGAGGGCCTGCCGGAACTGGGCAGCGACGTGCTGGCGGGCGCCCGCGTTCTGCTGGTGGAGGACGACGATTTCGTCCGCGCCGGCATGGCCGATGCGCTCGTGACGCTTGGCTGCGACGTCACGCAGGCCGCCAACGGCCCGGCCGGCCTGGCCGCACTGGAGCATGCCCGGCCCGACATCGTGCTGACGGACTACCTGATGCCGGGCATGACGGGCGCGGAACTGGCCCGCGCGGCGCGCGCCCGCTATCCGGACCTGCCGGTGCTGGTGGCGACGGGCTATGCCGACATGGCGGCCATCCAGGCCGCGCTGGGCGAGGGAACGGTGTTGAAGAAGCCGTTCCAGCTGGCCGAGCTGGCCAGCGTGGTGCGACGGTCGCTGCGGGGCACGGCCGGGGCATGACGGAACGTCACGCCGCGAAAATAAATCAGAAATTTTCCACGGGGCATTTAATGCCCACTCCGGAACGGTCGTCTTGTACTCATGAGAGGGCAGAAAGCTGCTCCCGACTCAACACCCTACCGGAGTAATCAACATGCTGAGCCTTCACACCAACAACGCCGCGCTGTCCGCACAGAACTCGCTGACCCGCACCCAGAGCACCCTGTCCACGTCGATGACCCGCCTGTCGACCGGCTACCGCATCAATTCGGCCATGGACGACGCTGCCGGCCTGCAGATCGCCACCCGCCTGAAGACCCAGACGAGCGGCATGCAAGTGGCAATGCGCAACACCCAGAACTCGATCTCGCTGATGCAGACCGCCGAAGGCGCGCTGGACGAAACGACCAACATCCTGAACCGCATGAAGGACCTGGCAACGCAAGCTGCCGACGGTTCCTCGACCAAGGACGACCAGGACGCGATGCAGGCCGAATTCGACTCCCTGTCGAACGAACTGGGCAACATCATGACCAACACCAAGTTCGGCGGCACCAACCTGCTGACGAGCGGCACCGGCAAGCTGTCGACGACCATCACGTTCCAGATCGGTTCGGACAAGGATGAAAAGATGACGGCCGACTTCACGACGGAAATGACCGCCGTGCACGACAAGATCAAGCTGGCCGCCACGCAGTACGACGGCGCCACCGGCGTCGCCGCTTCGGCTGCCGGTACGGAAATCTCCGGTGCGGACGCCACTGCCGGCGCCACCGCCGCCAACGCGACGATCAAGACGCTGTCCGACGCGATCGACTCCGTGGGCACGATGCGCTCGAAGCTGGGTGCCGTGTCGAACCGCCTGGATCACGTGTACAACAACCTGTCGAGCATCTCGACCAACACGAAGAACGCTTCCGGCCGCATCATGGACGTCGACTTCGCGACGGAATCGGCCAACATGACGTCGAACCAGATGCTGCTGCAAGCCGGCACCGCGATGCTGAAGCAGTCCAACAGCCAATCGTCGCTGGTCCTGTCGCTGCTGCAATAATCCTGACGCCGTAGCAACAACCCAAAATCGGAGGCTGTCCCCGATTGTTTTATCCGGCCCAGGCCGCAGCCGCTGTGGCCGATCGTTTGCGCGGTGTCGCCGCACTGGCGGCAGCGATAGCGCCGCAGGCCGCGGTAGATGCCATGGCGACCAGGCGGTTCGGCTTCGCAGTGGGCATTGGCGCGGCCTGCTGGCGGCCTGCGCGAGCATCGCCGGGCGGTCCATCACGACCGGGGCACAGCGCCTTGTTTTGCCAGTGATCCCGGCGCGTCGTCGGGGGCGCAATACGCCAGCGCGGCGGCCAGCAGCGCCTCATGCACCTGCGCCGCCAGGTTGTCGGCGCTGCACACGGCCTGGCGTCGGACGCCGGGAACCGACCAGGCCACCCGGCCTTGTCCCCGTTCCAGCGTCAGTTCGAGCGTGCTGTCTGGCGGCAGCGTTTGCATCGCGTCGTGGATGGCGTCGTGCAGGCCGGTGCGCGCTTCACGCAACGCGTGTGCGCGGGCCAACATGGCGATGGCCGACACGGCCGAATCCTTGCCCACGTTTTCGAGCCCGATCCAGCCGGGCATCGCAGCGTCGAGCGCAGCGCAGACGGCGCGCCACGCGCTCTCGGACTGGTTGGTTCGATGGATCGGCAAGCCATCCGATTCCTGGTCGTCGCGCCATGCCAGCGCGGCGCGCCAGCCCAGCCAGCGCGCGGCCATGGTGGGGCAGGCATAATCCGGGCCTGCGCGACGCAAGTCCGCGTCGTCGCAGCCGGCCGCGCGCATGGCGGCCTCGAAGTGCGTATGCTCGCTCATGTGCCTCTCATCTGCCGGCGACCGGCAGACGGAACCCAATGGCGAGACGCGACCGTGGCCGTCACGGGCGTCAGGCGCGGCGACGCCTTGCCAACGCGCCGACCAATGCCAGGCCGGCCACCAGCATCGCATAGGAGGCCGGTTCCGGCACGGCGCTGGTCAGCTGCATGCTGGAGGTGTCGTACTGGCCACTGGCATGACCGAGATCGAACGAATTGAAGTCGACCTCTTCTGTCCAGCCGAGCCAGAAGTCTCCGCTCCGGGCTTGCAGTGGCGCACCATCCAGGGTCGGAAGGGTCTGCTGGGTATAGACCTCCGGTGCAAAATACAGTACTTGCTGGAGCTTGAAAGTCCTCCACTCGGGGCCGACAACCGTGATGCGTTGGGACAGGAAAGTTCTGGGAACGTCGGCCCAGTCGTCAAGGCGCGAGAACAGCTCCACGGTGCCGGTTTCATGCATTCGCCGGGTAACGCCATCGAAGGTCAGCGTGATATCGAAATCCGCCCTCGTCCACGAAGGAAAGCCCCCGTCGAGCTCGAACGTGGTCGCGACAGTCAATTGGTACGGACCGGTTCCCTGGGCTTCGCCCAGGCCTTGGTCGCCTCGGGAGAAATCGAAGCTGCCGGCGTTGCCGCTGGCGACCGTGGTAAGGGTGACGGGCTTGGCCTGCGTCAGGCCGGCTGCCAGCAGGCAGCCGGAAAACAGGGCGGTAACGAGTACGCTTTTCATCCGTTGATATCCTTTTTAATGTTTTGATGTGATCCCGGTGCGGCGTGTTATCGGGTACCGGCCCGTTACCTGCGCGCAGCCGTCATGCCGCAATGGCAATTGTATAGCGATGTCATTCACGTGCCTAAAATGAATTATAAAAAAGTAATTGAATCTGGCTGAGCGACGGCGTGGCTTCGTGGATGCAATGGTCGAAAAGCCACAGGTGCAAAACGATACATGCCGGACCCAGCAGCTCCTGCATACTTTTCAGGCAGTCCGCCCCACCATCAACAGGAGTCCACCATGAAACTAGTGCACAGTCTGGGTCTTGTCGTTTTACTGGGTATCGTGTCGTTGCCGGCATCGGCCGTCACCCAGTCGGTAACCGCTTCTTCGACGGACCAGTTCTGGTATCAGAATGCCGGGTCCTTCGAGATCGGCCGGATTTCCCTGCAATACGGCACCAACCGGATCGTGGACATCGACACGAGCGTGTGGCTGGTCGACCAGGGCTGGGGCAACCAGTCGCCGCTGGAAAACGCGGTGTACGTCGGCTTGTTCAACGGTGGCGCCCAGCTGGTCCAGATTCGCGTGGCCGGCGCCTCGCACGACGGTTCAACGCAGACGTACGACCTGGCAGAGAACGCCGACGACTACACGCAGCTCAACACCGCGCTGGCACGGCTCGACTGGGCAGCCTACCCCGACATGACGGTGCGCTTCTACACGCATGCCGCGGGCTACCCGGGCTGGGAGTTGCACACGCGGGATGCCAGCATGGTCGTGACATCGGTACCGGAGCCCGGCGCATATGCCATGCTGCTGGCGGGCATGGGCGTGCTGGGATGGGGAGGCGCGCGCCGCAAGCGCGGCTCGCGCTGAAGGTCAGGTTGCCTGCTGCGCCCAGTAGTCGAGCACCAGCGAACGTTCCAGGCACGTGCCGAGGGTGGCAACGAACCGCTGGTGGGCCGCATGGTTGAGGTAAGTGTCGCGCGCCTCGGCGCTGGCAAAGCTCAGGGTGAAACAATGGGTGAAGCCATCGTTCAGGCCTTCCGGGCTGACGTTGGTACCCCATTCGTACGACTCGATGCCGGGAACGGCTGCGGGCAGGGCATGGAAGCCGGACACGACGGCTTCAACGGCCTCGGCGGGCGCATCATTGCGGAATGAGAACAGCACGACATGGCGCAACAGGCGGGCAGGGCTGGCAGGCATGGCTGGACTTGGAAGTTAACGGATCGCCATCATACCGCCGCCGCGTTCGCCCCGTTGCACGCGTGCTCAGTGGTGTACCGGGTCGGGCCCGGCATCGGGCTTGCGGAACGCGCGCCGGGCCGCGACGGCGGTGCCGTCCAGCGACAGGATGCACCTGATCGTGTCTGGCGAGACGCCACGCTGGGCCAGGTACAGCCATGCCCTGATGGCCCCTTCCATACGGTCGATTTCAATGGCACGGTCGATTTCACCGGCCGTCAACATATCCATTCTGCGCTCAGGCTGCATGCTGGCTCCGACTCGGCTTGTGCAGTGCAGCATCGCGCAACCGACAGTCGATGTCAAGCGTCCCGATCGTGCGGGTCGCTACGCCGGCCCCGGCAGCTCGCCCTCGAACACTTCGACCGACCAGCAATAATCATAAGGGTCGTGCTGGACATTCACGCGGTAGCCCTGGGCGACCAATCCGTCGGCGAAGGCCATTGCTTCAGGCTCGGTCAGGAACGAATGCTCAGACAGGAAGCGCTCGGTGCCGGTCTCGGCGGCGGCCACGTTGGCCGGCGCTGCGGAGCGCGGCCGCAGGCGGAACAGTTGCAGGACCGTACGGATGAGTGCGTGCATCGTCGACTCCCTGAGGGTGTCGAGCGACTGGGTGGATAGCGTAGTCATGGAAATCCCTGGAATGCTGATGCCTATGCGGCATCTTTTGTGGTTTTTTTAGTAAAGGAATTATCGCACAGTTTCCTTGCCAGTACTCAACTAAAAAGTTTTAGCGGAAAGCACTCGGATCAACATTGGGTATAAGTGCCTGCTTCCGGTGTCACAGCCGAAGCTTGCCGGTAGTTCGGCAAGACATATTGCGTTAACGCAAGAGCGCTGCGGGAGCAGCACGCGCAGTGACGAGAAGGCGTTGATTCAAGAGGCAGGCTAGTGCAGCGGCGTGCGACAAACAGCAGGTGCCTCGCCGGCGTGGGCGGACCCGAGACCGGAAGTCCCGTGTATTGATGACAGTCAGGATAGTCGATGGCGGAGAGCGTGGCTGCCGTGCAGCCAGCCACGAGAGGTCCTGCTTGCCCGGGGCCGGATGCCGGCGCGCGGCGGACACCGTGCGCCAGTCTGACGAATGGGTAACGGCGTCGCAGCGCTAGCGACACGCGGTATTACGCCAGCATCAGCCTCGGCCGCCAGCCAGCGGCCGCAATGCTTGGGGCATCTATCGGCGGCGCTGTTATGGATTTGCAGCTTTCTTATCAGAGGTAGTCAACGTCACCACGGGAGGTGCGCCAACGGGTTTCGGCACCCAGCTCCAGCAATACGGCGGCAATGAGTTCCTGGCTGGCATCGGGGCCGCACAGCTCCCGGGCGCGGGCAAGGCGCGCGGCAACGGTTGCCTGTACAGAACCTGGCGACACCGTTTCGGGCATGGGAATGGATTTCAACTGTGCGTTCATGACGAGCACCGACAAAAGTAAGACTTGCCATTGTCCACTAGAAATTATAGTTGGTAAATGGATTTATTTTTTCGTGGTTTATCGGCTTCGTGGCCGGACCCTGCGAGGGGCCGGCGATCTGCTCGGCGGCACCACGGGCGGGCGCGCGGCCCGATGTCGTGCAGCGCCTGGATGACATCGTCGAGGGCGGCGGCCTGGCGCTGGTTCGGCCGACTGGGTCTTGGGTTTGCAGGGGCGATAGTCGCCCACGGCAGGCAGGGCAGGTTGAGCGTCGTCCACCAGTTTGCGGAAATCGCTCAGAATTGCGGAAGAATGCTGAGTAACACATTCTCGGCATGATTGGCCGCAAACCCGATGAAGCTGTGGTGCCCCGGGCCGGAATCCGCCGCCTATAAAATTCAGTGACTTGCGAACGTCTTTCGTGATTCTTTCGTGCCGCTGAGCGGGTTCGGAGGAGCAAAGAAAAGCCGCGCAAGGCGGCTTGGCGGAGCGGGGCGCGTAGCGTTCAGTGCTTTTCCTGGTAGCCCTGGGCCCATTTGATCACCTCGGCGGCATTGTACAACGGATGCGTACGGCCGTTCGTGGTCGGGAGTCGGATGGCCTTGGGGAAGCCAGGAAGGCAAGCCATGCGTTCCCGAACCTGCTGTGGCGAGCGCTTTAGGTAGGCGGCAATCGTTGCGATGTCCCACAGATCCACAGACAGGGGAATCGCTGGGCGAATGTGTTGTGCCACGGCTTCGGCCAGGCGCTCGATGAGGGTAGTGTCGGTCATTATCAGTCCTTCAGTTTCGTATTCGTTACCGATCAGTTCGGCGCCGCCGGCATCACGGGCGCGGCCTGCGTCTTGAGCATGCCGCGGTAGATCAGGCCCAGGTAGCGGATCGGGCCGCCCGGGTAGGCGCGGTCCTCGTACATGAACGACACGGAGCCGTCCGGGTTCTCGTCGACGACGACATACGGCGCGTTGTACAGGTCGCGCACGAGGATGACGATCTCCGGGGCGGTCAGGCCCATGGGGATGTAGCGGTACTTGATGCGCCACACCAGGTCGTCCACTTGCTCATGCGTCAGGCCGGCGCGGGCCGGGGCGGCGATGGCCAGGAGCAGGGCGCTGGCTGCGATCAGTTTGCGCATGGCGCCTCCTTCCCGGCCTGCTTCGCAGCAAGGGCGCGGTCGATCTTCTCGACCTCTTCGCCGGCCAGGTTGCAGATGTTGTTCTTGCTGAGGCCATCGAGGTTGGCGAGCAACAGCCGCGCGCTCTCCAGTGCCGTGCGCATCCGGTCGCGCTCGACGGCGATCGGCTTGGTCAGCGTAATGGCGTCGTCCATTCCTTCTTTCCATCCTTGCTGGCGGGCCTCGCCGCGCGCCGCATGCTCGGCATCATCCGGCAGCGCGCCCGGTTGGCGAAGGGCGGCGCGGAGCGTGTGAATGTTGACCCATGTTCCTTCTGCGTCGTCGCGGGCCATTGTCGGCATGGTGCCGTCCATCAGCACCACGGGCTTGTATCGCTCCAGCGCCTCGAACCCGGCCCGCTCGTCATCCGGCGGCGCCGGCTGTGCTGCACGCCGTGCGGCCAGTTCTTCAAACAGAGCGGGCAAATGTTCATCCATTCGGCGATCTTGCTCATCCTCCAGCAGAGCCAAGAATTGAGCCATAGGGCTTGGCGTCGGCTGTGCTGTGGGCGCGGCGGCCATCCAGCCAATATCGTTTTCAGCTTGGCGGATATCCTTGCAGCAATCGCACTCCGCCTGCGCTGCTGCCTCTGCCACTGGCTGGGCGGCGAACAGGTCCGCGATCTTGGCCTCGTAGTAGTCGCGCGTTTCCTTCCGCGCCTCTTCCGCATATTCCTCCCGCTGTTCGTGGCTATATGCAGGCCAGTGCGTCACGCCGTCCGGCGCGAGGTACGTCGTCACGGGTACTTGCACAGCCTTCTTGTCGTTCGTGTTTTCCATCACAATCCTTTCGTCATTCGGTAAAGTTCCTGCACCAGCGTGAGCACCAGCGCCCACAGCGGCGGGCTTAGTAGGTAGAGGTATGGGTGGTCGTTCATTTCGCGGCGTAGTTGGGCGATCCGAAGAGCCTTAGCAGCCGTTCAGCGGCCCCGTGTGCCTGCAAATCGTCTGTATTTCCCACAACCATTTCGAGGCCGTCGCAGACAATTTCCACTTGGTGTTTCGTTAGGCAGAAAGGCGTCACCGACTGTTCACCCGTCTGCCCCTGAGCCAAATCCGGATTGCACTTCTCGCACCCGTACGGCTTGTAGGTGTCACCGGAAACGCAATCGCAACTTGCCGGCTCCTGGGCTTTGGCTTGTGGGTGCGGGGCGGCGAGCTTGCAAGTGTTCTTCCACATCGCATCCGCAACTGCATCGGCGACATGGGGCCACCGGCGTAGGGAGTCGAACACGTCAAAGCTGACCATCTCCGCAAGCATCTCCGGTGTCGGCTCCACTGGCACCAGCACATAGCCCGGCGGGATGGCCTCCTGTCGCCCTGCTTCATGGGCGGCGGCAATGGCGGTGTCGATGTGCTTGATCAGCCCAGGCCGCGCATCCTCGTACAGCGAAGACGCGGCCCCTTGCAGCTCTTTGCGATAGGCGTCCAAGAGGTAGCCCAGCAGGTTGCGGAATACCGGCGTATCAATCCCCGGCACAGCGCTGGCAGATGACCGGGCGCATGCATTGTCAGCCATGGCGCGGCAGCTCCAGCCCTGGCCGTCCTTGAAGCGGCCACAGGTCGGGTGCGTACATTGCTCGAACGTGCTGGCAGATGGCTTTGCTTCAAATTTACGCTTCAGTCGTTCGTATTCCGCACGGTCTTCATCGTAGCGATAATCCTGCATGCTTTGGTTGTCCATATTCTCTTTCGTAGGTTGTTATGCTGCGCGGTCAGCCGGCCGGATAAATGTGCTTCGGATCGGTCAGCCACATCGGATGCGGGGCCTTGGCCTCGCCCGCGTCGATCTTCTGGCGCAGGCTGGCCGCCCATTCGCACAGCCGGTTGTATGCCTCGACGGTACCGACCTGGGTTTCCATCGCTTTCACGGCATTCCACATGCCGTAGTCGCACGGGCGCATGATCCGCTTCGGCAACGTCGCGGTCGGCTGGGCCTGCACTGGCAGCGCGCGAACGTCGCTCACGACTTCACCTCGTCGGCGCTGGTGGCGATAGCTGCGTCGATGGCTTCGCGTGCGTCACCGTGCCAGCCAGTGGCCGCGAATTCTTCGCCATCCTCGATGCGCCACACGCGGCACGATTCAGCATCGCGACTGTGGCCGATGTAGGCCGAATGGAAAATCATGTAGTCCAGTCGCGCCGCATCATTGGCGTCCGCCGTGCTGGCGGTGGGGGCGACGAGATACAGCGAGTAGGTGCCGTCGGGCAGGTCGCCCATTCGCTCGCTCATCCACTGACGGTCAGCGCCGCGCTTGATGACGGTCGCCACCGGCTCTGCCTGCACGCTGGAAGCCGCGAGTGCTGCGCGGAGTTCGTCGATTTCGGCCCGCATGGCCTCGTCCTGATTGATGGACGTTTCGCGGCGCTCCTGCCACGTCTTGATTGGCACCTCCACGCTGGCCGCTGGAGCTGGGGCGCGGCGGTTCCAGGCGGCGCGGTCGTTGCCGCCCTCACGCTGCACAGTGAAATAGCAATCGGCGTTGTGGTCCTCGTCGTCGGCATTCACGTCGGCGCCGCAGAAAGGGCATGCCGCGAGGGTTGTTGTTCGTTCAGGTCGCTCATGGTCAGTCCTTCGTATTCGTCTGGTTGCGGGCGGCGCCGTCGAGAGGGGAGAACTTGTCGCAGGTGACGTACACCACGCGCTGTTGCAGGTGGCAGTAGTTGTCCTGATCCTCGTTGATCGTCTGGCAGTGCGTGCAGTCTTCGCAGTCGCGGTCAGTCATGGCCCTGGCCCTCCGCCTGTGTTGGTGCAGCAGGGAGGGGCCGGTGATGCGTCACAGCGCCTTCGGTGACGGCCACGCTCGAAAAGTCGCCCCAGTTCTGGACACACTCGTACCAGCCTTCTTGAAGGTAGAACTCGTCGTCCTCTTCGTTCAATTCGAATGCAACGCCATCGTCGCAACCGCATTCGATCTGGAACTTGCCGGCATAGAAAGCCACGATGGTTCGGCGCTTGCCGGTCGGATACCGCATCGAGGCCAGCACATTACCTTTCGGCATTTCGCCTGCTGCAACCGTCCACCCTTCGGATGCCGCAGGCGTTGCAGCGGCCAGCACCCAGCGCGCGAACGCTGCAATTTCCTGATCATCCGCAACGATCCCGAACTGGCTATAAGCCGTCGCTGCAATCTGCTCGTTGCTCAGCTCCGATGCCGCTACAACGGGCGCGGCCTGGGCGGCGGTGTTCGTGGTGTTCGTCATTGCGTCTCTTCCTATCGTTGTTGTTCGGGTGTTACAGCGGGTCTTGCTGGTGCCGCTTCAGCAGCTCCGGCAGCTCGTCGGGGTCGCCGGCCAGCAGGACATCGTCCGAGTCCGGCATGTGCACGCAGATCGAGCGGGCGTTCACGTACTGCATAAAGGCGCGCGCGGCGCGGATCAGGTCGGACTTGCGGTGCTCTTCTTCGGTCACGGTGCGTCTCCTATCACGGCGTGCTCGGGGCCCGGGTGGTACGCCGGCTCGCTCCACTGCACGTCACGTGCGGCACCGAAGGCGTACAGGTACTCGATGAACTGCGCCGCTTCCTTCACATAGAAGTCGCGCGACTGCACGCCCAACTGCACGATGCGCCGACCGTCGAAGCTCGGCACGACCCGGCCGTCGTGATGCAGCGGTGTCCCGGCGGTGCGCATCTCTTCCGCGAACTCGTCGATCAGCAGGCGCTTCATGTCTTCCTTGTGCCATTTGCGACCTATGAACTCGACTTGGCGCGCAATGTCATCAATCATCGCGTGGTACTTGTCTTCCTGAGCACGCTTCTTCTTCGGTTCCGAGAACACGACCATCCAGCCTTCCGGCCCGTTGTAGGCGAAATGCGCAACGTTGGCGCGGGCCTGGCGGTGATTCAGGAAGAAGATGCGTTTCGTCGTCATTTGCGGCCCCACGCGGCGGACTTGAGGGCGGCGCGCTGGGCGGCCAGGCCTTCGATTTCGCTCACGCACTGTTCGATGTGGCCTACGCCGTCGCGCATGGCCGTCAGCAGCGCGCGCACGGCGTGCATGTCCGGCTGCGCATCGCCGTCCGGCTGCATGTAGCGCAGCACCTGGGCGGATGCCGTGCTGAACTGGCCGGACAGCACGGCCAGGTTGCGCTTCGCGTCCTCGTGGGCGCCGCGCACCGTGGCGTACTGGCCGCGCGCGAGGAGCGTTTCGTTGTCGATAGAGGTCAGGTCGATCATTTCGTTCGAGCCGGATTACGCCGGCCCGCTCCGGTCAAGTCAGTAGGGAATGTCGTTGTCGTCGTCTGGCGTCGGCGCCTGGCGGGACTGCTGGTGCTGACGATTCAGGCGCTGCTCGCGTTCGTTCGGCTGGCGGGCTTGGTCGCGGACGCTGCCGGCCGGCGCGCCACCAACGTCGTCATCCTGGCCGCCGGCCTGGCGCCCGCCCAGCATCTGCATTTCCATGGCGATGACGTCGGTCGCGTACTTCTCGATGCCATCCTTGTCCGTGTACTTCCGCGTTTGCAGGCGGCCTTCGACGTAGATGGTCGAACCCTTCTTCAGGTACTGCGCCACGACCTCGGCCAGGCGGCCGAAGAACGCCACGCGGTGCCACTCCGTCGTTTCCTTGTTCTCGCCCGTGTTCTTGTCCTTGCTGCGGAAGCTGGTCGCCAGCGAGACGTTAGCGATCGCGTCGCCGCTGGACAGGTAGCGGACTTCCGGGTCGCGGCCCAGGTTGCCGACGAGGATTACCTTGTTGACCGATGCCATTACGCGTGCTCCTCGGTCAGTTCAGCCTTGCGGCCGTTGTAGACCGTCGTGGCGGCCGTCAGCGCCTCGGCGTCGTTGAACCGCTTGGCGTACTTGTAGGCGACGGCGAAGGCGGCTTGCAGCTCGTCCAGCGTGCTGGCATCGAGCATGGCGACCTGATTGCCCTCGAACACGGCGTCGTCGAACACCTCCGGTGGCGTTCCGGTGTCCAGCCAGCCCAGGAGCTTCGTTCCGGTTTCGGGCGTCACCTTGAAGTAGGCGCCATCGAACAGGCCCGTGCGGTCCTTGCTGGCACTGGCGACGTGGTTCATGTCGACATCGAGCATGACGGTGAACTCGTATTCCATGCCGTCGCGCTGCACTGGCGCCAGGCCGACCTTCTTCGGCGTCTGCTTGCCGTTGGCGCCGGTCTCCAGCACGTATTCCTGCTTGGCGCGCATCGTGGCGATGATGTGGCACGGGCTGCGCAGCATCGCCTCCACCAGGGAGTTGTGTTCAGGGGTGATCGTGCGCCATGCGGCGAAGCCGTTCTGCTTGCCCGAGTCGGCAATCTTGCCCTGCTTGTCCAGCAGACCGCCGTCGCCAGCCCAGGCGTGCGACAGCGAATCGATGATCACCACGTTGTAGCCGGCCTGCTCGAATGCCTTGATGGCCTGCAGGTACTTGGCGACGGTGTACGGCGCCTCGATGCCGATGATGTCGTAGTCGCCCAGGTGGGCGTACAGGTCGCCGCTGCCGTGCTCCGTGTCGATGAGGCCGACCTTGCCGCCCAGGCCGAAGGCCAGGAGGAGGGCGCTGTACGTCTTGCCGGCGCCGCTCGGTGCTGCGATACCCAGGCGCAGCTTGGCTTTCTTGCGCTCCGCTTTTCGGATTTCCATGGTGATTTCTCTCGATTGATGTTGCGTGGCTAAAATGGGCACTGGTGCTTCTCGATATGCTGCGCCAGCTCGGCGCGCTGCTGCTCGGTCATTCGCGGCGACCAGACCGACGCCGGGCGCTGCTGCGGCCCCGGCCGTACCAGGCCGTGCCGGGCTGCCGCTGCTGGTCGTAGCCGGCCAGCGTGTCGGCGGCGTCGTGGGCTTCGCGTTCAAATTTGCTCATGGTCAAAAGCCTTCAAACAGGGTGCGCACTGCGCGGATACGGGCGTCGCGGCGCGGCAGGCCGGCGCGCAGGCCCAGCAGGTACTGCGTGCGGAGGAAGCGGATCACGTCAGCTCCCATTCGATCCGGCGGCGCTGCTCGGCAAACTGGGCCAGCTTGTGATGCGCGTTGCGAATCTCGGCCGGGATCGCCTCGTACATCGAGACCAGGTCGGAGGCGTGGTCGTAGACGTTGCGCTCCTTCCGACCGATCCACCACAGGCGCATGCGGTTGAACTGGCGTCGCACCCAGCGCGCGGCGCGTACTGCGACGTTCGCGCGCTGCTTGTGGTCTGCGCGCCAGGGGATTGCGGTGTGCTTGCGTGTCATGGTCTGCTCCGTGTGCAGTTGGTCAGAAGGCCCAGCGCGGCGCGTTGAGTACCATCAGGATTACGATCAGGGCAAGGGCGAAGAGGCTCATGGCGGTCCTTTCAGGTGCCGGCGCGCCGGCGGTTGTTGTAGGCGCCCCGTGAGGTGGGGCGGCCCTGTTCGACTACTTGGCGACGCACACGGCCGTTTTGTTCGGCCCCGGTGCCTGGGTCAGAACTACGGTGCGCGCGGCGTCGCACGCCTCGGCACTGTGGAACTCGGCAACCGTGCTGCTCACTGCGCCGGAGGTGGTCATGAAGAAAGCCAGAAGAAGAAACATGTGAAGCTCCTTTAAGTGCGCCACGTCGGCGCGGGGTTTGGGGTCCGGCTTTCACGATGTCATCCGCTCGAACGGATCTTCTTGTTGATGACAAGTGAAAAATAGCCGGTGTTACGTTTGCCAAAATGTGCTGCTATTTCCTTCAGACTGATGCCGCTACCTCTCATCTGGCGCATCAGGTTGATCTGCTCTTCCGTATATTTAGCGCGCCCGTTTCGCTTTCCGATGGCCTTGTTAGCGCGCCCCCTCTGTTCCCGGTCTTGCATGTTCTGATGGTGCGTCCCGTCGTATAAGTGATACGGATTCACACAACACGGGGTGTCGCAGGTATGGCAAACGCTGTTCTTCGCCGCACCCTTCACCTCCTGGTAGACGGCTCGATGAAGCCGCCGGGGCCGGCCATTCAGAAATATCCGTCCGTACCCGTGCTGGTCCGTCGCCCCAAGCCAAATCCAGCATCCGGCAATTGGGACGATCGCTACGTTTTCTAAGACCCGATCCATCAGGCTTCGCATGACATCTCCTTAAGTTCCGCCTTAAACGCCAGCGCGGGAACTGGTGGAATTTCTCGAACATCCAAGTCGGCCTGTGCGCGCTCAGGCTGGCGTGTGGTGGCCGGTGCTGATCAATACGGCTTCTCGACCTTGCCCTGGTCCTGGAGGCTCTTTACGCGGAACAGGTCATTGAGCAGCTCGTCCATGTGTTGTGCCAGTTGCACCCGCAGGCCGTCCTTGAGGGCGCCGGTGACGTTCGTGGCGGCCTGTTTCATGTGCTCGATGAAGTCCTTGGCGCAGACCTGCGTCATCACGTATTGGGCGCGCGTCACGCTGTCGTAGCTACCGCTCGAAGGTTCGCCATTGCGCGCATTGACGCGTGCACTCCAGTAGCCATTCACGGTTTTCAGCAGCTCGGCGCGGATGGTTGTCTTTGGTCCGTCGGGCTCGCCCCATGCTGTGACGCGCTGATACTCACGGTCGAAGCTTCCTTGAACGGCTTCGGTAATGGCCGCCTCGACTTGCGCATGAGCCTTGTCGATAAAAATCTTGTCCAGACGCGCCTTGACTTCCTTTGCCACGAGCGTGGAAATGTCGTCGTCACGCTGCAGGATTTCGTCAGCGACTTTCTGGACAATCGCGGCCTTCACGTCGTCTTCATTCAGGTTCAGCATGGTTTTCTCCGGGTTGTTGTTGGGTGCCGTCTCTCCGGGCTGCCAGCGCTGCGTAGGCTCTACGTCCTCTGAGACCGAGGCGGCCCTCCTACTTCTGACCCGGAGATTGGCAAACCGCACGTTGTATGTAGGGGTGCGGCGCTCCTTTTCGGTCAGCGGTACATCAGCGCGTAGGCGGCGTCGATGCAGGCGTCTTGTGCTGCGACCCAGGCATCGCGCTCACCCTGCGCCAGCACGGCTTCTGCCTGTTCTTCCGCCAGCTCCCACAGGTCTTCGTTCTTGTCAGCCAGATCGACGAACACCCCATCGGCTTTCAGCGCGGCCACGATGACGTCGAACCGCACGCGCGCCGCATCCATCAGCGCTTCGTCGTACTGCTCGTTGTCGTCTTGGTGGCGGGGCATGCTGGTCTCCAGGGCTTTGCGCTGTCTGTCTACGCTTTGTGCGTTTCGATGGGTGTACTTTATCAAGTGATAAAGTCCAAGTCAAGCGTTTGATAAAGCCTTTGATAAAGTTTTTCGATCAGGCGTGGTGGGCTGTCAGTGTTGACAGGTGCGCGCGGTGCAGACGTAAAAAAGCCCCGGCTGGCGGGGCTGTTCGGTCCAGGAAGGGGGCAGCTTACTTGATGTGGGTGGCGACGAAGTACGTGGCGCCGACCAGAGCGGTCCCGAAGCCGCACACGAACGTGACGAGCTTCCAGGTTTGGGCATTGATCTCTCGATGGAGATCTTCTTTGGTGGCGTAGTTACCGCGCATGACGGCAACATCACGCTCGATCGCAACAAGGCGCTCGAGCGTCTTCTCGGCCGTCGCTTCCAGTTTTTTGACACGTTCTTCCATGTCGTCATCATGGGGCGGGCCGCCGCCGCTGTCAACCGAGCCACGCAGTCTGCGGGCGCGCTCATGCAATGGTCCAGTAAAGTCGCGAACATCACTCATCGGACAGCCACTCCTTGTCTATCAAACGGATTAGTTCCTCGAAATTCGATTCCACAAGTACAAGATAGGCATCAGCTAACTCCTGCCTTTTGGGGTCGGCAATCGCTGGCGTCACCGCGCGCAATGCGCCAGCCAGCGAATTAATCGCCTGGGCGAGCGTCATCACCATGTCGCGTTCGTTTTTGGTCATTTCTTTTTGCATGGGAATGCATTGTTGAGGGCCGTAAGAACTAACAGATTTGCACTGTTGTTCCAATCCTCAGGATATTGCTTGAGATGTTTCGCCACCACCGCAACAAGCTGGCCAACTGTCACTCCATCAGTAAGACACACGACACGCGCGTTATCATACGATTCAGCCACACCCGTTATGTAGTGCATTGCCGAGCGAGAAAGCAGTAAATCGCTGGGCGTGGCGCCAGGGGCATCCGCCCTGTCATGACCTGCCACCCACTGCTGAAGCTGATTTCCCGTAACTATTTGTGCCTGACATTGCATAGAAAACAAACAGGCGAGCACACCGTAGATCAACGACTGAGGACGGGGCATATTTTTTAGTGAATTGGGCATTTTTTCCTCTCTCGGCATTGTGGCGTGCCGCTGCACCTTAAAAGGGTAAATCCGGCTCTTCTGGCTTGGGCAGCTCTTTCCAGTCCACCTCATCCAACGCCATCAGCGCAAACAGGAACGGTGCAACGTTGAAGTCAGCCCGCGCCCGCGCGTTCTCCCAACGGCCATCGGTGTGCGAAACAAGCATTACCGGCAGTTTCAACTGGAACTGCAGCTTGGTCAGCAGTTCACCCCCCGCCGCGCCATCCATTTGGCTCTTTTCGACCAATACAATCGCCATGCGCACATCGCGCAGGCGCAGAACTACATAGTGCATTAAATTCGTTCCTTCTGAGCCAAAACAACGCGACCGACGATAATGCACGTATCGCCTTCGCAAACTTTCCTGTGATACTGGCGCTGGTCCGGGTTATCGGAAGTCAGCCACCAGCGGCCGGCATCGCGCACCAGGCGCTTGATAACCGGCTCCCCCTCGTAATTCACCGCGAACACCTCTCCGTCAACGGGTTGAGTGTCTGCGGTATTGACCACCACCAGATCGCCCTCATACAGCGAGGGTTGCATGCTTTCACCACGCACGTGCATGGCAAGCAGGGTTTCCCAGCTGAGGCCCTTTCGCCGCATCCAGTCCGTCGGCACTGACGCGGTCGCACCGTCGAATCGGTCGGGCTCGACCTCGAAGCCGCTGATACCGGCCGACAGGCGCAGCTTTACCTTGCGAATCAGCGTAAAGGCTGGGTCGTCCTCGCCGGCCGGCCGCACCGGCATGAAGCCCGGAGGCGCCTTTGTCGGCTGCTCAGCCACCTCAACTACCCCCTGGTCGAAGTAGAGCGGCGGCAGGCCGGCCAGCACCTCAACCTTGCGTGCGGTCTTCTCAGTGAATGCCGTGCCTTCGCGGTACGTGGTGGACAGCAGCTGAGCCACGCGCGACTCGCTAAGGCCGGTCCGGTCGCAGAAGCGCACGCGTTCCCCGCCGTACTCCCTGTCGATCAGGTCGAGTAGTCGCTCACGTCGATGTTGATACATGTTCATGCGGATATTGTCGCGCACTTTTAGCATTTGATAAATTAGCAATCGCTTGACTTTGACTGTATCAATTGATAAAGTCGTGAGCATGAAGACGCTCATCGACTACCTGAACGCGATCCCGGTGGAAGCCCGGGACTCCTTCGCGGCCCGCTGCGGTACGTCGTTCGATTACCTGCGCCAGGTCGGCTATGGCAATCGGGCGTGCACCGAGCGGCTGGCGATCAACCTCGAACGGGAAAGCGGTCGCGAGTTGGTTTGCGAACTGCTTTGCCCGGATGCCGACTGGGCTTTCATCCGCGCGGCGCCCCCACCAGGTCGCCGACGTGGCCGCGCCCGCAATCGCACCACCTGATTCCCCAACCAGCAGTACCAGCAACACCAGCAGTCCATCCACGTAACCCGAAATCCTGATTCACGAACCACAAGGAAAACACCATGGCACCACGCAACCTGTTCCAAGACCTGTCAGCCGATGACCTGCGAACGTTCTTCGCGCGGGAGATCGAGCAGTACAACGAATGCTCGACCCCGCGCAACATCGAGGTCAAAACGCTGCTTAACGCCGACGAGTTCGTCGCGCTGCAGCAGGAGTGCAAAGCGGCGGACGTAAAGCACAGCACATTGTTGCGCAACCTGGCGAAGAGCTGGTTGGCAGACCGCAAGGATAAGCGGCAGCAGCGCCAGGCGGAACGGCCAGCCTATGGCCAGAACCTGGCCATGTTGCTGCCCACCCGAGTAGCACGACCGCGCATGCATATGCGTCTTTGATGCGGGGATGACATGGACATTCGATCCACCGACGTAACGAGAAAGAGCCCACATGGAAGACAAACGAGTAGCCCCCGCGACGCCAGCCGAGAAGATCGTGCACCACGTCGTCAACGTGTGGCGGCCGGCCGACAAGGAGGCCGTAGCGGACAAGGGCAACCAGGAGAAGCGGAGCGCGCAGTACCTCGCGCTCCGGGATTTGCGCAAGCTGGCCGACGAGGCGGGGAGGAAGTAATGGACTTCGAGATCATGCTGCAAACGCAGCACTACAAGCACGGCCGGGCCGCCGCCTTGCGCGGCGATCAGCCCGACTCGCACGGCCTGCACTGGAACTCGCTGGCCCAATTCGACTGGCAGCGCGGCTACGAGAGTGTGACCGAGCAGGATCGCCTGGAGGTCGCTGAGCCATGACGAAGCCGAAGAAGCCCCGCAACAAGACCTATCGGCCGAAACCGGTCGCCATCCACGGCGGCCTCATCGCCATTGCCATGTGCCACGCACGTGGTCACGAAGCGTCCCCGCTGCGCCATGATCAGCTGTCCGACCTGGGCATTGCCTACTGGCTGAGCCTGGACAATCTGCGCGCGGGTGACGCCAACGAAGAATGCTGGTCCTGCGTCTCCTGCGCTCTCAACATCGGCATGGTGCTGGCCGAGCGCGGCATCGGCGCCGAGTACGAGCAGACCTTCGTTCAAGCCCTCGATGGCGCATTCCGCGCCAAAGCACGCAGCGTCCGCACTCGCAATTTCCGCCTTGACGGCGACGCCCTGCGCGACATCGAGACCGCATTCCAAGTCCACGACGAACAGATGAAGATCGCCACGCGCGCCGAGGTTGCCGACGCCATGACGACCGTTCGCCAGCGTATCGAAGCCGGCAACGTCTATCAGGAGGCCGCATGAAATTCCCAGCATACCCAACGGACCGCGTGTCGATCGAGGCCCTGCCAGCGCGTCTTGCACGCTTGGTGAAGGCCAAGCCGCGCACGACGCTCCAGCTGCGCGAGCTGACCGGCTACTCCGTCGAGGCTGTCCGCGTGCGTCTGCACCGGCTGGCAAGCGACGGCCTCATCCATTCTGTGGAGGTCCGGAAATCTCTCGGCTTCGAATACTGGTGGCATCCAGGCGAAGGGCCGATCAAGGCGTCAGTACCGGCACCAGAGCCCAAAGTCGCCAAGCGCGACCCGCTGGTAGCCGCCCTGTTCGGCCCAGCCAAGCCTGCGGGCAAGCTCCTGGGCGCCGGCAGCGTCCTGGGCGGGGAGGGCTGACCATGGGCGCGTTCTGCGTTTTCGGCGTCAGCAAGACGCTGTGCAAAGAGAAGGCCGGCAAGAAGACCGTCACGTCCGTTGCTGTTGATGGCAGCAAGAAACGCCGCGAGTTGACGCCTGCCGAATGGGCCGAGCATCGCGACGAGCTGGCGGACCACCTGTTCGCCACGATCGACAAGCCCGTCAAGGTCAGCCCCGAGTTCGACGCGCCGCAATTCTGCCGCGACTGGCTGTCCGTCTGCCCGTCCGAGGTGCGCATGCCGCGCATCATGGTTCGCGGCCAGAAGACAACCGACGACGGCACGCCCATCGCCCGTAACGGCAAGCCTGTCATGACCTGGCTCGAATACCGGGGGCAGCCATGATCACCTACGAAGTGGCCGGCCCGACCGAAACCGGCGACTACCTGATCGGCTACCCGACGCCGGGTTCGCCGGCCGTGTTCACGGTCGCCAGCACGGCATCCTGCATGAGTGGCGCTGTGGCGCAGTGCGCACGCATGAACGAGCAGCTGGTCGGCGCGCGCGGCGTGAGCATGAAGCGCGCTATCGACTTCCTGGCCGTTGACCTGGGCGTCCAGGCGGGGGACGAGCCATGAATTACTACAGCCATCACATTGGCGACTACACCACCGACACGGCTCACCTGTCGCTGCTGGAGGACGGCGCATACCGCCGCCTGATGGACCGCTACTACACGACCGAGGCACCGCTGCCGGCCGACGAGGCGGTGCTGTTCCGCGTCGTCCGCGCCCGCATGCCAGACGAACAGGAAGCCGTGCGTGTGGTCCTGGCCGAGTTCTTCGACCTGACCGACGCTGGCTGGACGCACAAGCGTTGCGATGCCGAGATCGAAGCCTTCAAGGCCAAGAGCGGCAAAGCGGCAGATGCGGCGAACAAGCGCTGGGGCAAGACCGGCAATGCTCCTGCAATGCCGTCCGAAACAGCCCCTGCAATGCCGACGCAATGCGAACGCAATGCGAACGCAATGCCAACCAATAACCAAGAACCAATACCAAATAAAACCCTTGTCCCTGCCGGGACGGAGGGTGGGCCTGACGGCCAGTCTTCGAAAGAACCGAAACGTTCGAAGCCATCGCCAACGGACGAGGACTACAAGGCTGCTCGCTGGGTTTTCGAAGCGCAGCAAAAGGCAAACCCGAGTGCCCGGGAGCCGAGCTGGTTCACCTGGGCCAACGACATCCGCCTGTTGCGCGAGGTTGACGGCCGAACCCACAAGCAGATTTGCGAGCTGTTCCGCTGGGCGAAGGCCGACAAGTTCTGGTCGCCGAACATCCAATCGCCCGGCAAGTTGCGCGAGAAATGGGACCAGCTATCCGAGCGCAAGGCCCAGGCCGACCCCGTTGAGACCGCGCGGGAAGCCATGAAGGACGTCATCTGATGGCCGCCCCACTCGCTGACGGCGCAGACGTGATCCTGAGGGCGCGTCTCAAGGGCAAGCGGCCGGCGGACATGGTGATCATCGCCCAGAAAGGCCCGGTGAGCACGGACAACCCTGTGGTGCGCGCGAAAGCCATGGCGAAGTACGACTGGCGGTGGGTGCGCGACTTGGACATCTGCGTGTACATCGACCCCGTCGTGGACTGGTTCATCCAGCTCAAGGAGATCGCGTTGCAGAAGCCGGGTTACCTGTGCCTCTGGAACCCAGTCGAAAAGCGGGGTGCCGAAGTGTACCTATCCGCGACCCTCGAAGACATCACGAAACCACGGCAGTTCTGGGTGTACGAACTGGGCTTCATCCTCTGGCAGGCCTTCCAGAACGACGACTTTATTACGGGCCGGACGTACGGCCGCAACGAACACGGAGTGCCTTATGCAATTGATCCCTGACACGATCGACTTCAGCGAATACATGGTCGAGGCCGAGCACCACGAGGTCAAGCCCGCCTCTCACTGGCTCGAAGACACCATCGCCTCGTTCCATGCGCCGGCCACCGAGGCGCCTGCGCCAACGATGCTGTGGCAGAAGGCGCGCGATCGTGTGCGCTTCCGCCCGGGCGAAGTGTCGCTGTGGGCTGGCATCAACGGCCACGGCAAGAGCATGTTTCTGTCGCAGGTCGTACTGGACCTGTGCTACCAGGCCCAGCGCACGATGGTCGCGTCGTTCGAAATGAAACCGGTCAGCCAGATGCAGCGCATGAGCCGGCAAGCCGCCGGCAGCCGCCTCCCGAGCGTGGATTTCCTGGAAACGTTCGGCTCCTGGACGGATGGCCGGCTGTGGATTTATGACCACGTCGGCTCCGTCGAGTGGCGCAAGGTGATCGCCGTTATGCGCTACGCCGCGGTGAACTTCGGCATCGGCCACTTCGTGATCGACAGCCTGATGAAGTGCGTCAAAGGCGAGGACGACTACAACGCGCAGAAGGACTTCGTGAACGAGCTGTGTGCATTCGCCCAGGCCCATAACGTGCACATCCACCTCGTGCACCACGTCCGCAAGGGCGAGAGCGAGCACAAGGCGCCAGGCAAGTTCGACGTGAAGGGCGCCGGCGCCATCACCGACCAGGTCGACAACGTGTTCATCGTGTGGCGTAACAAGATCGCCGCGCAGGAGAACAACGGCGACCCGACGTGCGTTGTCGCCTGCGAGAAGCAGCGTAACGGAGAGTTCGAAGGAAAGCTCGGCTTCTGGTTCGACATCGAGTCGCAGCAGTACCTGGAAACCATCGCCGAAATGCCAAGCAAGTACGGCGTGGACGGCACCGGCGGCAAGAAGGGCTACGCCATGCCAGTGCGTTTCTTCGCGCGCCAGGCGCTCGACATGAAAGCCGAGGTGCCAGCGTGACGGCCTACTACAACGAAATCGACCCATACGCGGCCCAGTGGCTGCGCAACCTGATCGCCGCCGGCCACATCGCGCCGGGCGACGTCGACACACGGAGCATCGAGGATGTACAACCCGACGACATTCGCGGCTATACCCAATGCCATTTCTTCGCCGGCGTGGGCGTTTGGAGCCACGCGCTTCGACGCGCTGGATGGGCAGACGACCGACCTGTTTGGACCGGTTCCTGTCCGTGCCAACCTTTCAGCGCGGCAGGCAAAGGCCTTGCGTTTGCTGACGAGCGGCACCTTTGGCCGGCCTTCTACCACCTCATCACGGAGTGCCGCCCTGCAGCGGTCCTTGGAGAGCAGGTTGCAAGCGCGGCTGTCGATGACTGGATCGACCTTGTACACGCTGACCTGGAAGCCGTGGGTTACGCCTTCGGGAGTGTCCCGTTCCCGTCTGCGGGCGTCGGTGCGCCGCACATCCGAGACCGGAACTACTGGGTGGCCCACGCCGGCGGCGATCGACGGGACCAGCAATGCGGAGTCGCTGGAAAGCAAGCAGGCGCGCGGCAGCGGCGGGATAAATTTGACGACGGCCGCAGCACTGGCCGGCTGGCCGACGCCAATGGCGGGCACGCCAGCGCAGAACGGGAACAACGCGGCCGGAAACAACGACAGCAGCCGGGAGACGGTTGCGTTGTGCGGCTGGGCCACGCCAACGGCGAACCAGCCGGGCGGCACGCCGGAAGCGCATATGCAACGCAAGCTGGACATGGGTCGCAAGGTGGCGACCATCACGGACTTGGGGATGCAGGTTTCGTCCTGGGTGCCGAACAGCCCGGCCCGACTAACGGCTACTGGCGTGCTGCTGACTGGCTCGGATGCACAGATGGCCGCTGGCGGCCAGTTGAACCCGGCACATTCCCGCTGGCTCATGGCGCTGCCGCCCGAGTGGGACGCCTGCGCGCCTACGGCAACGCCATCAATGCGTCGGCGGCCGAAGTCTTTATCCGCTGTGTGATGGAGTGCGCCCCATGAAAACCTGCACCTCATGCCAACAAGAGAAGGCGCTGACCGCGTTCAGCCGCGACAAGCGCCGTGGTCACGCTGCCCGCTGCAAGGAGTGCCGCAAGGCCGAGTCTATGCCTGGCGCGCACAGAACCGTGACGCCTACAACGCCACAGAGCGCAAACGGTACGCAGAGTCGCCGGCCAAGTGGGAGCGCCACCTACGCAGCAAATACGGCATCGGCGCCGCCGAGTATGCCGAGCGCCTGGCTGCGCAAGGTGGCTGCTGTGCCATCTGCAAGGCAAGTGCCGCCCACCTGGGCGAGACGCTGGCTGTCGATCACTGCCATGCCAGCGGCGCCGTGCGCGGCCTGCTGTGCGCGAAGTGCAATCGCATGCTCGGTTGTGCGAACGACCGGCCCGACGTTTTGCGTGCTGGTGCGGAATACCTGATCAACGCCGAAGCGGCCCGCGTCTTCATCGAATGCGTAATGGACTGCCAACCATGAACACCTACGAAAGGACCCACATGACCGACACCACGCAACAAACCGCGCCGCGCGTGACCGCCGAGCGCATTGACGCCCTGGTGGCGAGCCTGACGTACGAGACGGCCCGCGTGCCGAATACGACCAGCACGGTAGCGACCTCGCGCTTGCCCTGGGGCTTCGTCGTCTCAATCGGGCATAGCGCCTGCGTCAGCCCGGCCAACTTCGACGCGGAGAAGGGTCGCAAGTACGCCATTGAGGACGCGGCCGCCCAATCGCGCGCCAAGCTGTGGGAGCTGGAGGGCTACCGCCTGGCGTACGAGCTGGCGCACCAGGGCAAGGCAGGTGCCGCATGAGCACCGAGAAGCCGATCAGCGAAATGACCGACGCCGAGTTCGACGCGGCGTACGGCGGGCGCGAGCTGACGCCCATCGAGCAGCTGGCGTACGAGAAGGAGGGCGCCGTACGGTTTGCCGAGTTCCACGGGCACATGCGTCGCTTCCCGAAGCAGGCTGAGTACCAGGAGGCCGCATGACGCTGCCGACCCTGATCCGCCGCCAGCCGCTGCGCCGCACGGCGTTCAAGCGCAACACGAAGCCGCTGGCCCGCCTCGAATTGTCGCTAACGGAAGCGAAGCCGAAGGGCGTTCGCGTGCGGAAGTGCAGCAACTGCGGCACCTCTTTCCAGCAGCAGCGCATGGGCCAGCAGGTGTGCGGCCCGGCCTGTGCGCAGTCGTTCGCGCGACGCATCGGCGAGCAGCAGGAGCGCAAGGCCGACCGCGAGCGCAAGCAGCAGCTCAAGACCCGTAGCGAGCACCTGGCCGACGCGCAGGCCGCCTTCAACGCCTACATCCGCGCCAGGGACGCGCATCTGCCCTGCATCAGCTGTGGACGCTACCACACGGGAGCCTACGATGCCGGCCACTACCGCTCCGTCGGCGCCCAGCCGGCCCTGCGCTTCCACGAAGACAACACGCACCGCCAGTGCGTCCCGTGCAACCAGCACAAGAGCGGCAACGCGGTCGAGTACCGGCTGGGCCTGATCGCGCGGATCGGCGCCGAGCGCGTCGCATTCCTGGAGCTGGAGCACCCGCCAGCGAAATACACGATCGAAGACGCCCAGCGTATCAAGGCCGAATACCGCGCCAAGCTGAAACAACTGAAGGAGACCGCATGACCACAACCCAACACCTGACCGTCTTCCTGTCGGCAGTCATCGTCGGCGTACTTGCAATCCGGCTGTGGCCGCTGCGCCAGGCCGACCGCGCCCGCCAGCAGCAGGAGAAGGCCCGAGCCGCCGCACGCGAGGCGCTGCTTTCAAAGCCTGGCACCGCGTACCACGATGGCGCCCTGGCGGCGATCGACGGAGCGGACATGCTCGACAACCCGCACTGCGATCCGGGCGGCCAGCGCGACCAGGCGATGTCGTGGCACTGCGGCTGGATGTACGGCAAGAAACTGCTGCAGCAGGTGGGAGGCCAGCCATGAGCGAAACGCTGGACCGCGCTATCGAAAAAGCGCCAGTTGCTGACACCCCATACAAGCGCGTCATGGACACGTGGGCGCGCTGGATGACCTTGACCAATCGCCAGATATCGGACGGGATGGCGAACCCGCAGGACGTGAAGGAGTTCATGGCATGCGGGGAGGCTGTCGATTCGATGGTCAACGACTTGCCGCGCCATCAGTGGTGGGCCGTCTACAAGGCGTTCGGCATGACCACGGCGTGGAATTTCCCGCAGCTATCCTGGGAGGAAGAGCTTGTTGCGGCTGAACAAAAACTTTCCGTGAAGATGCAAAAAAATGTTGCGACTAGGAGATATTTCAATTAGGATACTAGTGCTAGATGTAAATATTGCGTCTTGAAAACCCGCTCACTCGGCAGATAGCCCTGGAGCACATAGAACCCCGCCCCGAAAGGTCAGCGGGGTTTTTGCATTGGAAGATGCCGCGCAGGGCGCAAAGCGGTCTTGAAAACCGTGGCAGTCAGGGATGGCTGATGGTTCGATTCCTTCATCTTCCGCCAGAACATAGGTAGCTTGGCCGAGTGGCCTAAGGCAGCGGCTTGCTAAGCCGTCGGGTCAGAAATGGCCCCGTAGGTTCGAATCCTACAGCTACCGCCAGTATTGGAAGCTTGCCCGAACGGTAAGGGGTGCGGCTGTAACCCGCAAGCAGGCCTAGAGCCTAGGTGGTTCGACTCCATCAGCTTCCACCATATTCCCGAAGGCCCCGCGATCGGCGATGACGCGGGGCTTTTTGCATTGGAGCGCGCCATGGAGCACCGCATCAGCCTGGAGGACGAGAGCCGCTGGGTCAGGGTGCTGATCCAACTGGTGAAGCTGCAGACCGCAGGCATGGACCCGACGCCGCCATGGGCACGCCCCAGCCAACCCCGAGATACCGACCATGGCACGACCATCCAAGCTGACCGACGCCCAGTGGGAGAAGATCGGCAAGAGGCTGCTTGACGGCGAATCGGCCGCAGCCCTGGCGCGAGAGTTCGGCGTCAGCAAGGCCAACATCAGCGCACGCTTTTCTGAACGGATCAGAAACGTAAAAGAGGCGGCAAATCAAATAGTTACAGCCGAGCGTTCACTTTCGATGCTGAACGTTTCTGAACAAATCGCCGCGCGTTCACTTGCCGACAGGCTGAAGGCGATCAGCGGGCACCTCGCCGGGGCCGCCGAGTACGGGGCATCGACCGCGCATCGCCTGGCAGGCATCGCCAACGCGAAGGCCCTGGAGGTGGACGACGCGAAGCCGCTGGACGACAAGAGCCGCACCGCGCTGGCTGACATCGCCGTGCTGTCGAAGATGGCGAACGAGGCCAGCCAGATCGGCATGAACCTGCTCAAGGCAAACCAGGAGGCGGTAGACGCTGCTGCCCGGCGCGAGGTCGAGCAGGAAGGCCCAGCCGGCCGCGAAATCACCGTCACCCTCGTCGCACCGAAGGCACCCGCATGAATATCGAATGTCCCGAGAAGCTGCACTTCCTGTTCACGCCGGCCCGGTACAAGGTAGCGCGCGGCGGCCGCGGCTCTGGCAAGTCGTGGGGCTTCGCTCGTGCACTGATCGTGCGGGCGCTGCAGAAGACGACGCGCATCCTGTGCACGCGGGAAGTGCAGAAGTCGATCCAACAATCGGTGCACCAGCTGCTGTCCGACCAGATCGCAAGCCTGGGCGTGGCCGAGAAGTTCGAGGTGCTTGACAAGGAAATCCGCTGCCTGACGAATGGCTCGTGCTTCTACTTCGCTGGCCTGTCAGATGTGACAGCTACCACGCTGAAATCGTTCGAGGGCGTCGACATCTGCTGGTGCGAGGAAGCGCAGGCAATCACTGAAAAGTCGTGGAAGACGCTGGTTCCGACCATCCGCAAGGCCGGCTCGGAAATATGGGTCACGTACAACCCGGAGCTGGAGACGGACCCGACGCACGAGCGCTTCGTCACGAACCCGCCGCCCGACTGCGTGTCGGTGCTGATGAACTACTCGGACAACCCGTGGTTCCCGGACGTGCTGGAGCAGGAGCGCCTGCACGCCAAGGCGACGATGCGGCCTGAGGACTACGGCCACGTGTGGGAGGGCCAGTGCAAGCCGGCCGTCGAAGGCGCCATCTACTTCGAGGCCATGAGCGCCACGGTGGCCGCCGGCCGTATCCGCGAGGTGCCGCACGACGGCTCGCTCAAGACGCACGTGATCTTCGACCTGGGCATGGCTGACAGCATGACGCTGATCCTCGTGCAAAAGGTGGCGTCGGAGCTGCGCGTCATCCACTACATCGAGGGCACGCAGCGCATCCTGGCGGACTACAGCCAGGAGCTGCGCAGCCTGCGCCTGGACGATCAACCGATGAACTGGGGCAGTGTGTACCTGCCGCACGACGGCTTCCACACGCGCCACCAGACCGGCAAGGATGATGCGACGGTGCTGCGCGGCCTGGGCTGGACGGTGGCGCAGATCCCGAACATGGCCGTGAATACCGGCATCGACCGGGCCCGCGAGGTGTTCCCACGCGTGTACTTCCACAAGGCTCGCACGGAACGGCTGGTGGAATGCCTGAAGCGGTACCGCTGGAACATCAGCCAGAAGACGGGCGAGGGCGCGCACCCGCTGCACGACCAGTACAGCCACGGCGCGGACGCGTTTCGCTACATGGCGATCGTGGCCGACCAGCTGAGCAACGAAGAATGGGGCGGCACGCTGAATATGCCGCGCCTGGGCTACGCATAACTTTTCATCAACGAACATGGGCAACGCTGTGAAGCGCCCCATCCCTACATGGCAAACGCAAGCAAGATCGATGACTACAGCCTGAAGGCGATGATCGACGACGAGGTCCGTCAGTCCTTCGGCTACGGCGATGGCGAGCTGGAGAGCGCGCGCCGCCGCAACGAGGTGTTCTTCCTGGCCCAGCCGAAAGACGAACTGGCGCCGCCCGACATCGAAGGCCGCTCCAAGGTCGTCGATACCACGGTGCGCAACACGGTGCTGGGCATGCAAGCGCCCCTCATGAAGACGTTCTACGGCTCCGACAACGTGTTCGAGTTCGAGGAAACGCGCCAGGAGGATGCGCCCAAGGCCAAGCTCATCTCGGCCTACGTCAACCACGTGTTCCGCAAAACGAACCCGGGCTACATCATCACGGCCACGTGGATTCGAGAAGCGCTGCTGCTCAAGAAAGGCATCATCAAAGTCTGGTGGGACGCATCGGACATCGAAAGCAAGGAGGAATACAGCGGCCAGACGCCCGAGCAGCTGGCGATGCTGATGGACGACCCGGAAGTCGAGGTCGTCGCGCAGATGTCGTATCCGGACGAGGAGGCCGAGCAGGACAAGGCCCGCGTGCTGGAGCAGGCCAGCGCACAGCTGGCGCAGATGCAACAGGCGGCGATGGCTGACCCGCAGGCCGCCCAGCAGTACGAGGCGGCGACGCAGCAGTTCGCAGCCATGCAGGCCCAGCCCGTGCCGATGCTGTACGACGTCACGTGCAAGCGGGTGAAGACCGGCGGCCGCGTCACCATCGAGAACGTGCCGCCCGAGGAATTCCTCATCAGCCGGCGTGCGAAGTCCGTCAAGGATGCTCAGTTCGTCGCGCACCGGTTCCGCCGTCGCGTCTTCGAGCTGGAGGCGGCCGGCTACGACGTGCCCGAGCACCTGGGCGACGACCTGGCCGCCGCCGGCCTGTCCACGGAGCGAGCGCAGCGCGAGCAGTACGACGGCTACGACCGCCGCGACGACGGCTCGCACCCGGACCCATCGCAGCGTGAAGTGTGGGTGCTGGAATGCTACATGCAGGTCGACTACGACGGCGACGGCATCCCCGAGTGGCGCAAGGTCGTCAAGTGCGGCGATGCGATCCTGGCGAACGACGAGTTCGACGAGCCCCCGTTCGTCGCCCTGGGCGCCATCCCCATGCCGCACCAGTTCTTCGACATGTGCCCGGCCGACCTGGCGATCGAGCCGCAGAAGATCAAGACCAGCCTGAAGCGCGCGCAGCTGGACAACATGTACCTGCAGGTGAACGGCCGCACGTGGGCTGTGAACGGCCAGGTGAACCTGGACGACCTGTTGCGCTCGACCCCGGGCGGCGTGGTGCGTGTGAACAGCGCACAGGCTGTCGGCCGCCTCGATCAAGGCATCGGGGACATGGCCGGCGCGATGGCGCTGACGCAGTACTTCGACCAGGAGAACGAGGAATCGACCGGCTGGACCCGACAGAGCCAGGGCGGCAACGGCATGCAGCTGCAGCAGACGGCGACGGCGGCGAACATCATCACGAACCGCGCCGACATGCGGATCGAGGATATCAGCCGCTACATGGCCGAGACTGGCTTCACCGACCTGGGCAACATGATCCTGCGCCTGATCACCCGCTACCAGAAGAAGGCGGAAATGATCAAGATCGGCGGCGAGTGGGTCAACGTCGATCCGCGCGAGTGGACGAACAACTTCGACCTGACGATCAACGTCGGCCTCGGTACCGGCAACAAGGACCAGCTCGTGCAGCACCTGATGATGCTGGGCCAGACGCAGATGCAAGGCGCCCAGTTCGGCATCACGCGGCCGGAGAACCTCTACAACACTGGCATGCGGCTGGCAAATGCCCTGGGCTTCAAGGAGGGCGACGCCTTCTTTACCGACCCGGCGAAGAACCCGCCACCCGAGCAGCCGAACCCAGAAATGCTGAAGGTGCAGGCGGATCAACAACGACACGCGGCAGAGATGGAGGCCAGGCAGGCCCAGGCGCAGCTGCACGCACAACTGGAGGTGGAGAAATCGCGCATCCAGGCCGAGGCACAGATGCAGGTGGACCGCGAGCGCCAGGCCGCCGAGGCGCAGAAGCACGCCATCACGCTCCAGCACCAGGCCGAACTGGCCGCGCTGAAGGCTCAGTACGAGGCACAGGACCGTGCCGAGGAACGGGCATTCCGGGCCGAGCAGGCCGAGCGCGACCGCGACGCCAAGATTGTGTTGGCGCAGATCGCCGCCCAGCAGAAGAACGACGCGTCGCTTGCGGCCGCCGAACAGCAATCCAACGAGGACATGACGGGAGGCAGCGAATGAGCGTAGGAACGGTTTCCGAAGACGAGGATGGCGCTGTGCATGTCATGCCGCTGGGTGACATGCACGAGCACGAAACGTCCTGTGACTGCTGGTGTGGCCCGCAGGAGGACGAATACGGCGTGGTCGTGCACAACAGTTTCGATGGCCGCGAGGACTACGAAGTCGGCTCGCGGAAGGTGCATTGATGGAACTCGAGCAACGCATCTACGACGGCGACCAAGCACGCCTCGTGCTGGAAAACCCGGCCTTCGCGCAAGCGTTCGGCCAAATCGAACAGGAGTTGACAGACCAATGGAAGAAATCGCCAATCCGCGACCACGACGGGCGCGAAGAGCTGTTCCGGATGCAGATCGCGCTGGAGAAGGTGCGCCTGACGCTGGAGGCCACGATGACGGACGGGAAGCTGGCACGCCAGCACCTGGACCACGCGCAGAAGCTGGCGGCGAAGGAGCGGGCGCAGGGGATCGACACGACTGGATGGCCTTCGCCGTTCGTCTGAGCGGCGTGCCCGACCAGGTCTCGCGCTGCTGGCACCCGGCGCCACAGGCCGAACTGATCCCGGCCCACAACGGCTCGAACATCGCTGTACTGACCGGGGAGCCGGCCTACCAGCTCTCCAGCGGCGACATCGTCACCCTGTAACCACGAGGACCCCATGCACCCGAAATACTACATGTCCGGCCGCAAGCCGGTCTTCCACAAGCCGTACGAGGGCGAAAGCGGCGGCGGTGGCGCGCTGGACGCTGATGCGGCCGCCACAGCCATGGCCGCGCTGGACGAGCCGGCGCCGGCTGCCGAGAGCGCCGCCCCGCCAGCCGCCGAAGTGGCTCAGCCCGAAGCCGACGAGGCCGACGGCGGCGAGCAGCCTGATGATGACGGCCAGGACGACGGCGCGATCACGGTCGAGGTGGACGGCAAGGCGGTCCAACTGACGAAGGAGCAGATCGCGGAGGCGTACAAGAACGCCCAGCAGAGCGCCGACAGCGCCCGCGCCACGAGCGAGGCGACCGAGGCCCGCAAGCAGGCCGACGCGGAAGCGCAGAAGGCCCGCGAAGCGCGCGACACGTATGCACAGAAGCTGGCGACCGACACGGCGGCAGAGCAGCGCATCCTGCAAGACGCCGCGGCGCAGCTCACCGATGAACTGCTCGAATCCGACCCTGTGGCCTACATGAAGCTGCAGCGCACGCTGGACGCGCGCTACGCGAAGCTGCAACAGGACCAGGCCGAGCTGCAGCAGATCACGCACGCGCGCCAGCAGGAGCATGAGCAGGCGGTCAAGACGTACCAGGTCGAACAGAAAAAACTGCTGCTCGATAAGTTGCCGCACTGGAAGGACGAAGCCAAGGCGAAGGCCGAGGTCGGCCAGATCAAGGCATTCCTGGAGGCCGAGGGCTTCACCGCCGAGGAAGTCGGCCAATTTGGCGACCATCGCCTGGTGCTGCTGGCCCGCAAGGCGATGCAGCTGGATCAAATCACGTCGAAGGCAAAGCAGGCGACGGAGAAAATCGCCGGCCTGCCTCCGAAAGTGGAGCGCCCCGGCAACAAGAACGTCCGTCCTACCGATGGCCGTACGGTGGCAATGAAGCGGCTCAGTTCGTCCGGAAGCATCGACGACGCGGCCGCAGCGCTGTCCCTGCTTTAACCCTCAATTCATACGCCGCGAGGCGATAGGAGCTTTCACCCATGGCAGCACCAACCAATACCCAATCCTCGACCTCCGCCGTCGGTAACCGCGAGGACCTGACCGACATCATCGACCGCATCACGCCGTCGGAGACGCCGTTCTACTCGATGATCAAGAAGACCAAGGCGACCGGCACGCTGCACGAGTGGCAAACCCAGGCACTGCGCGCAGCCCAGCTGAACGCGCACGCCGAGGGCGACGACACGACCGCAACGGCTGTCACCCAGCAGGTCCGCCTGGGCAACCGCACGCAGATCCTGAAGGAAGCGGCAAGCGTGTCGGGCACCCAGGAGAACGTCGACAAGGCCGGTCAGAAGTCGGAGATGAATAAGCAGTTGGCCCTGAAAGGCGCCGAGCTGAAGCTGGACATCGAATACTCGCTGACCCGCAACAGCACGGCCGCGACCGCCCCGCGCACGATGCGCGGCCTGACCGGCTGGATGGACGCGGCCAACGTCAACGCCGGCGCCGGCTACGTCGCTCCGAACTACCAGAGCAACGTGGCGCAGACGGACGGTACGCAACGCGCATTCACCGAAACGCTGCTCAAGGACACGTTGCAGAAGACGTACATCTCCGGCGGCCGTCCAACGGTGCTGATGCTGGGTGCGGTGCCGAAGCAGACCTTCTCCACCTTCACCGGCAACGCCACTCGCCAGAAGGACGCCGACGACAGCAAACTGAACGCGACGATCGAAATCTACCGTTCGGACTTCGGCACGCTGTCGGCCGTGATCAACCTGCAACAGCGCGCCCGCGACGTGTTCGTCCTGCAGCCGGACAAGTGGGCCTTCGCCGTGCTGCGCCCTTGGGAAAAGTCCCCGCTGGCGAAAACGGGCGACAGCGAGCGCATGCAGATCCTGTTGGAAGGCACGCTCGAGGCCATCAATCCGAAGGCCAACGGCGCGGTGCTGGACATCTCGTAAGCCAGTAGCTGCCGCAAGCGCAGGGGCCTCCAAGCCCCTTTTTTCATACGCCGTGAGGCGATAGGAGAATCCATGTCCGCAATCACCATCGTGGCCGATGGCGTCAGCATCGCCACATCCGGCACTTCGGCTACGGCCACCCTGCCCAACACCAACGCCGGCACCAAGCCGCGCCTCATTCGTGTGGCCGCAACAGCCGCCGCACATGTCCAGCTGTTCAAGGATGGCACCGGCACGGCCACCACGGCAGACACGCTCGTGCAGCCTGGCGACGCCGTAACGCTCGTCGTCCCGGCCGGCACCAACAACATCGCCGCCATCCAATCCAGCGCCGCCGGCGTGGTCCAAGTTTCCCCGCTGGAGGATTGAATGACGGCCATCCAGAAGAATGTAAGCAGCCTGGTCGATATCACGGTTGCTCCGAATATCGTCGTCACCGCCGCCGCCGGCAGCGCCGGTCAGGCCATCACCTACAACGGTCCGACTGCCGCCGCCTTCACGATCGTCAACACCAGCACCCAGTACGCCATCGAATACCGTTGCGACGGCAAGGCGTGGCAGTACCTGGGCAAGGGCGTCGGCGCACGCATCGTGGGCAATCCCACCAACGTTTTCGCGCGCCTGATCAACGACGGCGCCACCAGCGTGCAGGTCGAGCTGTCTGCCGAGGGTCTGCCGACAGCTGGTGACGGCTTCCCGGTCGTTCCCAGCGGCCTAGCGCTCACCGCCAGCAATACCCAGTTCCCGAACTACGCGAAGGCGTTGGCTGAACTGGCAGCGGGTCAGAGCGCCGCCGGCGTCAACGTGGGCATCATTGGCGATTCACTGACCGTCGGCCAGTACGCCCTGACTTCGGCGCAAGCAGGCGTGGCGCCGTTCAGCCTGGCGCGGCTGCTGGCCGGCATGACCGGCGGTACCGACAACGCCACCTTTGGCGGCATCCAGAAGAGCGACGGCAATATCGGCAACCTGATCGCCTCCGATTCGCGGATCACGCAAGGGGCGGGAACTTCTTGGGTTTGCTCACAGTTGGGGCCGAAGGTCATCGGCGGCGGTTTCGACTATGTTGGCGCTAGTGCTGGCGCACCGCTGACGTTCACGCCCGATGCGCCATGGGATACGGTCGATATCTACTTCGTCACGAACACGGCATACGGAACGGCTGCGGTAAGCGGCGCGGTCACTGGCACCCTGAACACGGCTGGTGCGCTGGGCCTTGGCGTGCTGACGCTGACCAAGGCCCACGGTAATGGCGCGGTAACTCTCACGCCGAACGGAACCGGGCAAATTCACGTCGTCGGCATCAACTGCTACTCCAAGACAATCCCCAAGCTGAATTTCCTGAAGATGGGCGTCGGCAACAGCACGTCCGGCGATTGGGCTGACAGTGCTGCGAACTGGAGGTCTGTCCCCGCGCTGCAGTTGTTCATGGCAACGAGCAAGGTTCCGCTGTGGATCATCCAGCTCGGCACGAACGACATGATGACGAACGTGCCCGTGGCGACGTTCCAGACCAATCTGCAAACGGTCGTCACAACCGTCAAGCGGACGTCGTCGAACCTGGCTGGCGGCGATGTCGTGCTTATGGTCCCGCCGCCGATCCCCTTCGGGACGAAGGACGAGGCGCTGCAGATGTCGTTCCGTGACGCGATCTACGAGGTCGCGGGCGCCAATGGCCTGAGGGTGATCGACAACTATGTCGACTATGTGAACCCGGCCAATGGCAGTGCTCGTGGATGGTATTCGACGGTGCACTCGCTGCACATGAACGCCGCCGGCTACGGTCAGACCGCCTCGAACGTGTACAAGTCGATCGTCTCGTACAGGTAGCGGCATCAGCCCTGGCATGCCGCCCAGCGTGCCAGGGCATTTATCAACCTGATTACCAATGGGACAGTCCATGAACCCTGTACTGGCAGCGCAGCGTAAATACGCCGGCCTCACGACCACTTTGAAGACCGAAGACGACCGCCTGATCATCAGCGCGACGCAGGACTGCACGCCGATCGCTGAAAAGGCGAAGGCGCTCCACAACGCTGGCATCTACGGGTCGTCCGAGATGCGGCACGTCGCCAGCATTCCGCGCGTGATCGTCGAAAAATACATGAACGAGACCGGCGTTTCGTTCGCGGAGGTCATGGGCGACCAGACGCACATCAAGCGCATCTGCGAAAACCCGGACAACGCCATGTTCCGCATCTGGCCGGGGGCGCTGTAATGGCCCTGACGACATACGACGGCCTGGTCGCTGCGGTCGCCTCATGGGCACACAACAAGGCGCTGGCGCCGCAGATCCCGGATTGCATCGCCCTGGCGGAGGCACGCATCAAAGCGCTGCTGCAGGCGCGGGGCCAGGAGGAATCCACCACGCTGGCGACCGTGAAGGCCGCCAAGGGCGTGACCCTGCCGGCCGACCTGCTCCAGGTGCGCGCGGTGTCGATTCCTGGCATTGCGCCATCGATCGACTACGTCACGCCCGCGCAGTACGCCGCGCACTACGACGGCTCGCTTGGGCAGCCGCGCGAATACACGATGGTCGACGGCCAGATGCAGCTGGGGCCGGTGCCGGACGCCGTCTACAGCATGACGCTGGTCTACCAGGCCAGTTACCCGGCCCTGTCGTCCACGAACCAGACGAACGGCCTGCTGACGAAGTGGCCGAACTTGTACCTGTGGGGCGCGCTCGTGGAAGCCGCGACGTTCATGGAAGACCCCGAGCGCCTGGCGAAGTACGAAGGCAAGTTCGCCTCCGCGCTGGCCGGCATCAACACGATCGAGGCGACCGGTACCGGCTCGCTGACGGTCAAAACCGATACGAGGACCCCATAGATGGCGCTCGAGATTTTCTCCTTCCTGTCGAGCCTGGTCAAAACCAGCCCGACGCCAGGCGATCCGAAGGCCCGCGGCGACGACCATATTCGCGGCATCAAGACCGCGCTCGTGAAGTCGTTCGCCGGCTTCCCTGGCGCGATCATGGTCAGCGGCACGGACAGCGGCGTGGCGAATACCTACGTGCTGGCGCCATCGGAGCCACTGACCGAGTACAGCACGCGCATGATCGTTACTTTCCTGCCGGCGAACACGAACGGCGGCGCGTCGACGCTGAACATTTCCGGGCTTGGTGCGCGCACGATCAAGAGCGTCAACGGCGCGGCTTTGAATAACGGCGACATCATGGCCGGGCAGCCGCTCGTGCTGGTGTATGACGGCACCGCTTTCCGCCTGACCGCCCCAACGAAGAACTACGTCGATCAGCTGGTGGTTTCCAACGCTTTCCCGGTCAACCCGTCGGACAACGGCAAGCTGTTGACGAACAACGGGACGAGCGCGTTTTTCTCCGACACGCTGTCAATCGCGCTGAACGAGAAGCGTGGAGCGGATGTCGCCAGTTCGGCTACGACAAACCTGGCGGCCGCCACAGGCAACTACGTGCACGTGACCGGTAGCGCGACGATCACCGCGATCACGCTGGCAGCGGGTGCGGAGCGGACTGTCACGTTCGATGACGCGCCTGTGCTGGTGAACTCGGCCGCGCTCATCTTGCCGACGGCGGCGAACATCAACGTGTCGCCCGGCGACACAGCTGTGATCCGTGGCGAAGGGTCCGGCGCTGTAAAAGTCGTGGGCTACAACCGCGCATCCGGACGGGCGGTGATCGAGCAAACAGCACCCGGTATGGTACTGCTGGGCGCGGTAACCGCCAGTGGCGGCTCAACGGCCATCGACTTCCTGAACGTCTTCAGTGCCGCGTACGACCAATACGTGGTGGAGGTGGCCGGCCTGGCACATACCGGTGCAGCTGCAGTTCAACTGACATTAGCGCTGGCGCAGGGTGGCGTCGTAGGCTCGTCCTTCAGCATCTCGTCCAGGGTGACCGAGAACTTCAATTACACGAGCACCACGACCTACACGAGCTCTCAGAACGTATCGCTGGGGATATTCGATCCATCGGCCTACATCTACGGCCGCATCCATGTGGACGGGATGAATGACGCCAGCCTTCCGAAGGCTGTGACCTCGCGGCTGACATCACAGACGACAGCGACGCCGCCCGTCACCAAGGACGTCTCAGCAAATTCGGGGATCTCTCCGACGGCTCCGCTGAGCGGGCTGCGGCTCACGCTGGCCGGCAGCAACACGTTCCTGGCGGGTGGAGTGATCCGCGTGTTCGGCGTGCGCAAGGCATAAGGGGTGAGCATGCCGACCGTCGATTACTGGGATGAGGTGGATAAGTGCCAAAAGCAGCGCGATACGACACCGGCCGAGGATCTGGCGATCGAGCGTGCGAAACGGCAGCAGGAGCAGGGCGGACAGGCCGGTAAGCCTGACCACGCCGATGAACATAATCTGAAGGAGCCAAACTATGGCAGCAGCACAATCTTACGCAAGTAGCCCACGGTTCGCGACGGGCAAGCTGTCCGCGGCGAACACCGCGCGTGATGGTACCGGCACGATCGTAACGGTCTTCACAGCTGGCGGCGCGGGCTCGCGTATCGAATCGATCAACATCCAGGCCACCGGCCCGACGACGCAAGGCATGGTGCGCTTGTTCGTGCACGACGGGACTAACTCGAACCTGGTCGGAGAGGTCCCAGTTTCGCCGGTGACCCCAAGCGGCACGCAGCCAGCGTTCGGCGTGCGCCTGACGACGGCAAACCTGTCCGACCTGCTGCCGCTGATCCTTCCCGCTGGTCACTCGCTGCGTGCGGCGCCCAACAACGCCGAGACGTTCAACGTCATTGCCGTGGGCGGCGACTTCTAACGGACCACGATTATGCTCGTCAAAGTGCGCAATGCCGGCGCCGCCGGCGTCATCAAAGACCTGTCGAAGCACGAACTCCCGCTGGGCGCCTGGACCGATGCGAGCAACGTGCGGTTTCTCGACGGGTACTGCCAGCCGTTCCTGGGACACGGGAGCGTGTTCGGCGCGCCGGCGGTTACGCCGTACCACACGCTACCCGTCGCGGCGAATGGGAAGCGATATTGGCTCTACGCCAGCTCTGACAAGGTATATGCCGTGTCGCTCAGTGGCGGCGATCCTGCGCATCTGGACCTGACGCCGCAGGATACGACTCTCGGCCTGAAGTACGCTGCGCAGCCTATGTTCGGCGCCCTTGGCTTGAACGCGGGGACGAGCACCAACATCGGCACGCACCAACCGGCGCAGGCATTCGGGGGCACGGCATATTCGAGCCTGCAGGCTGGGTTGCAGGAAAGCGCAATGTCGTCTCATGTAGCGGCCCCGTCGTTCTCCCGGTCGGCCTTGCAAGCTGGCGTGATGCCTGCGAACGCGCCAACCCAGGCTGCAACGCTGACGGTAGGGTTGGTGACAACGGACAGGCCCCTGAATATGCAGCCGAATCAGATCACTTCCACGCTGCTGTCCGGCATTCCGATCATCAACCCCGGGAATCTGACGGACCCTCCACAACGCTGGAATCTGGACGAGGAAAGCCGCTTCGAGACGCTGGACAACTGGCCGGACGATACCTTCTGCCAGTCGTTGCGGTCGTATAAGGGCTATCTGGTCGCGCTCAACATCACCAAGAATGGACAGAACTACCCCTTCATGGTGAAGTGGTCGAGCCCAGCCGAGCCTGGCGCAGTGCCTTCGACATGGGACATTGCTGACCGCACACAGGACGCGGGCGAATATGACCTGGCCGAGAGCAACGGGCGCATCGTGGACGGCCTGCAGCTGCGCGACTCCTTCATGATCTACAAGGAGGACAGCGTGTGGCGCATGGACTACACCGGCGGCGACTACGTGTTCCGCTTCACGAAGGTATTAGGCGTGTCCGGGGCGCTCAACCGAAATTGCATCGCCGACATCGACGGCGCACACATCGTGCTGACCGGCTCCGACGTGATCCTGCATGACGGCCAGCAGGGCGCATCGATTCTGGACAAGCGAGCGCGCCGTGCGTTGTTCCAGGACTTCGACGTCAGCGCGACGGATCGGGCCTTCATCGTCAAAAACCCGTTCCTGAACGAGGTGTTCATCTGCTATGCGTCTGTGGGGTATTCGGTGCCAAACCGCGCGCTGGTCTACAACTACGTGGACAAAACCGTCACGTACCGGGATATGCCGAGCGTCCACCATGCGAATTATGGGCCGCTCGACGCAGGGCTCGGCGACACCTGGGATTCCGATTCGGACCCGTGGGAGTCGGACCTGACCCTGTGGAATGGGCCGGACTTCACGCCCAACTCGGCCCGGGTTCTCATGGCGTCGGATGCGCAGAAGCTTCTATTGCTGGACTCGTCAGCGACCTACGACGGCGAAAAGCCATCGAGCTACCTGGAGCGCGTTGGGCTGTCATTCGACCTGCCCGAACGGATCAAGCTGGTGCGCGGCGTCCGCGCGCGCATCACCGGCAATGTCGGCAGCACGGTCCTGATCCGTGTCGGAGCGTCGGACGATCCGTACGCAGACCCCGAATACGATGAGCCGATCGAACACGTCATCGGGGAAACGGTGTCGGCCGACTGCATGGTTTCGGGCCGCTACATCGCCCTGCGGATCGAGAGCGGCACGGCCTATTTTTACCGGCTCGACTCGTTCGATGTCGATGTGGTCGACGTGGGGGCGTACTGATGCGCGCGCCGACCATTACCACGGTGCAATACGCGCCCGGCCCGGTGCCGGTTAACCAGGCAGACCTGCCGCGCTACCTGGAGGAGGAGTTCAACAAGATCGCCGCCGCGGTGGCGCTGCTGCGGGACGGTGGCTACGCCGTCACGTACGCGCTACCGGACAAGCCGCGCGAAGGCATGGTGCGCTATTTCGACGGCGTGCAGGTCAATCCGACCGGTGCCGGCGGCGGCATCCACTATTACAACGGTTCGCAATGGATACGCCTGGGCTGAGGGAGGCGTACGAGGCCAGCCAGTGGGACCTGAAAGGCATGTCGTACGAGCAGTTCAGCCTGGCATTGCGTGGCACGCGCGTTGAGCCGGTCATGGTCGATGGCAAATGCTGCGGGGCCCTGGTCATCGCCGGCAATGAGCTGCACGCGTGTGTGCAGCCGCACGTGCGCGGGCGCTGGCTGAGCCGTCGGGTGCTGAGGCTACTGGATGCTGTGATCGCCCAGCACGGCGAAGCTGTGACGAGGGTCACGAGCGATGCCGGGCGCCGATTCGTCGAGGCGCTCGGATTTGAAAAAGACGGTGAACTCTACAGGAGCAGAAAGCAATGGGTATCTCATCGATGATCGGAATCGGCACGGGCCTCCTCGGTGGCGTGCTGGGGGGCAAGAAAGGTCCAACCAGCCAGACGACGACCGAGAACAGCACGCGCGACGGCACCGAATCGTCCTCGATGTCGAGCCAGTTGAACGGCAACGTTGGCAGCCTGGTCGGGCTGAACGGCGGCGGCTTGCTCGGGCGCCTGGGCGCTGCCTTCGATGGCGGCTCCAACGTCAGCGGCGCGGCCAATGGCTTCCTGAATGCCAATTCGGGACAGATCCTGAATAACGGTTACGCCGCCACCAATGCGCTGCAGTCGTACACCCCGGACGCGCCTACGATCGAGGGGGCGCAGGTGCGCGCGCCAGGCCAGAACAACCTCAACTTGGCCGGCGCGTTCGACCGCACGATCAACGGCGCGCCTGGCGCCAATCCGTACCTGGATGCGTCGATCAGCGGCGCCATCGCGCAGAACCGCCTGGGCTTCCAGCAGCTGCAGGATGACAGCACGGAGAACCTGCTGGGCAGCATCCTGCCGTCGATCCGTAGCGGCGCGATCGCCTCGGGCCAGTTCGGCGGGTCGCGCCAGGGCATTGCCGAGGGCAACGCGATCGGCACGGCGCAGAGGGAGCTGGCGCGCGCGGCTGCGCAGTTCGGCCAGAACGCCACCAATGCCGCTGTGGGCGCGAAAGCGAACGCCTACGAAACCGATTCGAACCGTGCGCTGTCGGCAATGCAGGGGCTGAGCGCCCATCAGTACGGCGTGGCGCAGCAGGACGCGGCGGCACGCCAGGCTGCCGACAACACGAACGTGCAGGCCCTGCTGGCGACGCGCGGCCAGAACGCATCAAACATGGCGACCGGCATCAGCCTGCAGCAGGGCCTACTGGGTAGCGCGGCTGGCCTGGGCAACAACGACCTGGGGCGCATGGGCGCGATCGGCGGCATCCTGGCGCCGTACCTGAACGCCGGCGCGACTGTGAACAGCACGGGCACGACCAGCAGCAAGACGAGCGGCACGTCGACGCAGCCGATCCAGCAGGACCGTCTGGGTGGTGCCATCGGTGGCGCCAGTAGCGCGCTCGGGCTGCTGGGTAAGTTCTCTGGCTTCTTCTAAGGAAATCACATGAGTCTTTTGGACTTCTTCTCGGGGAAAATGAGCCCGAAGCGGCCGACGGCCTGCTGGCTTTCGGGTCGGGCATGCTGCGCGCGTCAGGGCCTTCCACGAAGCCGCGCAGCTTCGGCTTGTCGCTGGCCGGCGGCGCCGAAGCATTGCAGGAAGCGGAGCAGCAACAGGGTGCCAAGCAGATGCAGTCGCTGCAGGCCAGGCTGTACGGCGTGCAGCTGCAGGACGCCGAGAGCGATCTCAAAAACCAGGAAGCACTGCGCGAGCGAGCCAAGGCGTTGCAGGAGTTCTACCGGAGCCGCGGTGCCACACCGGGCGGGCAGGCTGAGAGGGATGCCAGCGGCGTCGCGCCAGCGGTAGGTAGCAGAGAGCAGCCGGGCGGCGTGCCGGTCGCGCCGGGCTCCGGCGCTGGCGGCGGCCTGGGCGCCAGCCTGTTCCGGCAGCGCTTGGCCGAGTCGCAAGCCCTGCGTGCCGCCGGCTTCGGCCAGGAGGCGGATGCCGCCGAGGCAGCGGCGCTGAAGCTGCAGCCAAAGGTGAAGGAGCTGAAACAGGTGCAGGCCGGGGGCAAGGTGATGTACGCACCGATCTTCGAGGATGGAACCCCGGGGGAGCCGATCCCGTACGAAGCCGCCGTCGAGCTGGCCCGCGCTAACACGGGTGGCAGCACGGACCTGTACAACCCGATCACCGGCGCGACGGTGCGCAGCATGCGGAACACGGCATCGCCCGACGCTGTGCTGTCGGCCAGCACGGCACGCCGGGGGCAAGACATGGCCGACCGTCGCGCTGCCGAGGCGCAGGAGTTCCAGCGCTCGACATCGAAGGTGCCGGCCGGCTACCGCATGCTGTCCGATGGCTCGATGCAGGCGATTCCAGGCGGGCCGGCTGACCCGCGCGCCGGCAAGGAGGGGCTGCAGCGCACGCAGGACGCGCGAGACGTGCTGTCGCTTCTGGATGAGGCTCTGCCGCTGCTCAAAACCGCCACCAGCAGTTATGGTGGGCCGCGCTGGATCAGGTGGGGCGAGTGGTAGGCCTGAGCACTGCCGGTGCCGATGCCGCCGCTCAGCTGAAGGTGATCCAGGCCGCGGTGGTGTCGAAAATGCCAAAGATGACCGGTCCACAGTCCGATAAGGATGTACAGCTGTACCGCGAGGCCGCCGGCCAGCTTGGCGACCCAACGTTGCCGGTGTCGCAGCGCCTCGCTGCGGAAAAGATGGTGCGCTCGATCCAGCTGAAGTACGCAGGGCCCGACGCCGCACCAGTGCCGCAGCCGCCCGAAGGTGGGGGCGCCAGCGCGGCGCCGGCACGCAAGACGGCCACACTGGCCGACATCGCGGAAACTGCGCGACGCAGCGGCAAGACAACGGCCGAGGTTACGGCGGCGTTGCGCGCCAAGGGCTATACGATTGGAGGTAAATGATGGCTGGACGTGATCTCTCCGCGGAGCTGTTCGACGATGTGGCCCCGCCAGCGGCGCCGGCTGCACGGGCTGGCGCGGGACGCGATTTGTCGGCAGACCTGTTCGGCCCATCGACGTCGAAGCCGGCCGCGGCGCCACTGTCGCGCCTGGATAAAGTCGTCAAGGGCGTGCGCGACCCGATCGACGCTGGCGCCCAGCTGCTCACGCACTTGCTACCCGATAGCGTGGTCCGTGCCGGCAACCGCCTGAACAACATCATTGCGGACAAAACCGGCTTGGTCGGCCGCGTGGACGAGGGCGGCCTGGGCGATCTGGTTGCCGGCGGCAACGGCGCGAGCGGCGTCGACAAGATGGTCCGTGACGCGGAGGTGCAATACCAGGCCCGGCGCGCGGCCGGCGGCGAAGCCGGGTTCGACGGCTACCGCACGATCGGCAATCTGGTCAGCCCGGCGAACCTGGCGATTGCCTCGCGTCTGCCGGCGGCGGCATCGCTGGCAGGCCGCGTCGGCATGGGTGCCGTCGGCGGCGCCGCGTCCGGCGCGCTGACGCCCGTGGCGTCCGGCGACTTCGCCAGCGAGAAGGCCAAGCAGATCGGCGCCGGCGCGCTGGTGGGCGGCGCGATCCCGGCCGTTGCCGGCGGCCTGGGCCGCATCGTCAGCCCGAACGCGTCCAAGAATGCCGACTTGCAGCTGCTGAAGAGCGCAGGCGTGCGCCCGACCATCGGGCAGACGCTGGGCGGTGCGGCAAACCGGTTGGAGGAGCGCGCGACGAGCGTGCCGATCCTGGGCGACGCGATCACGGCCGCCCGCAAGCGCTCGCTGGAGGACTTCAACAAGGCGGCGATCGAACGCGCCGCGGGCAAGGTTGGCGCCAAGGTGGATGACATCGGACAGGACGGCGTGCGCCAGGCAGGCGACAAAATCAGCGCTGCGTACGAGGATGCGCTGGGCCAGATCAGCGGCGTGCGTCTGGATGGCAGTTTCGGGCGCGACCTGATGCAGTTGCGCGGCATGGCGCAGGGCCTGACGACCGACATGCGCAACAAGTTCAACAAGGTGATCAAGGAGACGATCGGGCGCAAGGGTTCGACGGGATCAATCCTGCCGGACGACTACAAGGCCGTCGATAGCGACCTGGGCAAACTGGCAGCTGACTACGGCGGCTCGTCGACGGCGTCGGAACGCGAGTTCGGCAGCGCGGTCCTGCAGCTGCAAAGCCTGCTCAAGCAGCAGATGCTGCGCAGCAATCCGAAGGTGGCGGACAAGCTCAAGGAGGCCGACAGCGCTTGGGCGAACCTGGTGCGCGTGGAGGGCGCGGCCAAGAGCGCCAAGAACGCCGACGGCGTGTTCACGCCTGCCCAGCTCAACATGGCTATCCAGGGCGCCGACAAGAGCGTGCGCAAGCGCGCGGTCGCGCGCGGCACGGCGCTGATGCAGGACCTCGGCAACGCCGGGCAGAACGTGCTGGGGAATCGCTACCCGGACAGCGGCACGGCCGGGCGTCTGCTGCTCAACGGCGGTGCGCTGGGCCTGGGCAGCGCGGTCAGCCCTGGCGCCCTGATCGGGCTGGGCGTGGGCGCTGGGCTGTACACGTCACCTGCGCAGCGCGCGCTGGTAGCGCTTGCGAGCTCGCGAAAACCAGGCGCCGAGAAGGCGGCCGAGCTCCTCCGGCAGTCCGCGCCCTATGCGCTCGGCGCGAGCGGCCAGCTTGGCCTTGGCCTGCTGGGCAACTAGCACCAGTAGTCCGGTTCCTGCGGAACTCACGCAGGCGCGTAGCAAGTTGTCGTCCATGTGTCCCCCTTAGTTTGCATCCCAACAATTATAGGCCACCTCCGGGTGGCCATTTTATTTCCCCTCACCCCTATGAAAGATATCCCCATGAGCATCGAAACTGCGGGCGGCGTCGCCGGCTGGAAACTGATCGGCGGCTTGGCCGGCGCCGGGGCGATTGGCGCGGGCTTGGCCGCCATCGTCGTGATGTGCCTGACCAAGCCGCGCAGCACGGAGGAATGGATCGTCGGGCTGATCTCGACCGTGGTCGGGTCCATCGCTGGCGGCGCGGCGGTGGTCCAGCACTTCGGGCTGCAGGCATGGGCGGACACGCCGACGGGTCTGGTGGCGATGCTGGGCCTGGTGTTCTCGTGCGGGCTGCCGGCGTGGGCGGTCGTGCGCTGGCTGTTCAACTACATCAACAAGCGCGGCAACGCCACGATCGACGAGATCGCGCGCGAGATCAAACAGGAAATCGTATGAACATCACCGCCGAACAACTGCTGAAGATCGCGCCGAAGGTCGGCGCCAGCGCGGGCGTGTACGTGGCGGCGCTCAACGCGGCCATGTCCCGCTACTGCATCGACACGCCGAAGCGTGCGGCGCACTTCCTGGCGCAGATCGTGCACGAAAGCGGCCAGCTGACACGCGTGCGCGAGAACCTGAACTATTCGGCGGCCGGCTTGCGGGATACCTGGCCGACGCGCTTCCCCAGCGTGGCCGGCGCCCAGCTGTACGCGCGCCAGCCGCAGAAGATCGCGAACTACGTGTACGCGAACCGGATGGGCAACGGCGACGAGAAGAGCGGCGACGGCTGGCGGTACCGCGGCGCCGGCTGGATCCAGCTGACCGGCCGGAAAAACCATTTCGAGGTGGCGGGCGCGCTGGGCGTGATCGGTGACGTCGGCGCCTTCCTGGAGACGATCCCTGGCGCGGCCACGTCGGCGGCCTGGTTCTGGTGGAAGACCGGCTGCAACAAGCTGGCCGACGCAGGCAACGTGGACGCCATCTCGGACCTGATCAATATCGGGCGCCGCACCGGGAAGGTCGGCGATTCCCACGGGTTTGACAGGCGGCAGAGCCTGACGCGCCATTGCCTGGCGGTGCTGTCATGACCGCGCTGGAGCGCCTGGTGGTGCAGCTCGCCGCCTGCGCGCTGCTCATGCTGGGCGCCTGGCTGTGGCACCGGCACGAGGTGTCGGCCGCGCACAAAGCTGGCTGGGCCGCTGCCGTGTTGGCCGGCGAGCAGCAGCGCCAGGCCGACAGCGACAAGGCCCAGCGGGACGAGCGCGCCCTGCGGGAGCAGTTTGCCGAGCGCGCCCAACAATATTACGAGAAGGAAAGTATTTATGAAAGCACCCTTGCTGACGCTCAGCGCCGTGTGCGCACTGGGGTTGACAGCCTGCGCTGCCCCGCAGCCGGCGCCGTACAGGCCAGCGCCGCGCCCGCAGATCGACCCGCTGCCGCAGCATCTACGCCTGACGAACCTGGAGCGCCAGTTGTGCCAGAGGTGGCTGCTGACATTCTCGGCAACGCCGCAGCAGTTGCTGGACTCGTGCGGAAGTACGACGAACTCGCCGCCCGATATGACGCCTGCCGCGCAGTGAACAACGGGGCGCCGCCAGCCGACTGATATACTGTGCATCCGTACAGTATAGACCAGCCATGAACGGTACCAGCTCATCCTTTAACTGCGCACCCTCGAAGCCGCTATGGGTCGGCATGCCGGTGTCCGTCGTACGCCTGCGGGTGGACGGGCGCCGGCTTACGGCCGACGAGTACCGGGCCGCGGAGCCGCTGCGTGGCCGGCTGATCCTGCGGCCCACCGACAAGTGGCAGACCGGCGGCGGCGCCAGCCACATTGCCGAGCTGGCAAAGCCAGGGCAGGGCGACCACGGGTTCCTGGGCGCGCCGCTGTTCAACCCGGTAGTGGAACAGATCGACCATCGCGGCATCGTGCTGAGCGGCTACGAGACGCGCCTGGTCGGCGGGGCGGTGCAGCATGTCGAACAGGTGTGGCTGGTCAGCTTTGCTGCGGCACCCGACGACGCCGCGCCGGCTCGCTGATCACGCGGCAGATGACGGGGAAGGGCACGCCCAGCTCGTCGAGGAACCTGGCCACGGCGCGCGGGCCGACGTCGGGGAGGGCGGGTAGTACCTCGTCGATGGTCTGTGCTTGGCGCCAGTTCGGCCGGCCGGGGTCTTCGGTTTGCATGGGGCCAGCGTACCGCGCCAGATGGGCGGGGCCCTTGCGCTACATCTTCATCAGTCCAGTCGTGCGGCCAGATTCTCGGCCGTCTCGTTGTAGTAGGTCTGCAACTGGTTGAGGTTTGTGTGCCCGACCATGCGCGCCAGCTCGAGCACTGTCAGCTTGCGGGCCAGGCGGGTGATCGCCTCGTGCCGGCTGTCGTGAAAAGTCAGTCCATCGATCTGCGCCCTCGCTTTTGCCTTGCGGAAGAGGGCGTCGAGCGTCGATGACGATATGCCAAACACCGTATCACCCGACGGCGGCAGGTACGCCAGAAGCTCACGGGCCCGCTTCGACAGGGGCACGTCGCGCTTGCGACCGTTCTTCGTCATCGGCAGGTGGGCCACGGCGCCGGTGACATTGCCGGGCGCTAAGGAGCAGATTTCGCCGGCACGCATGGCGGTTTCGATTGCGAACAGGAACGCGACCGCGACAGCCCCACTCTTCGTCTGGACCGGCTGCTCGTCGAAGCCCAGCGCGAAGCACAGCCGATCGATCTCGTCATCGCTGATGCGTCGGTCGCGCGCAGCCGCCTCCTTCGGTCGCCGGACGTTCGTGGTGGGCGTGCTGGCGATCCACTTCCATTCCTGCTGCGCGGTGCTGAACACGTGCGACAGCAGGTTCATATCACGGTTCACCGTGGAGCCAGACACCGGCTTATCCCCCGACATTCGACTGTCCCGCCACGCGCCCAGCACCTCGGGCGTGACCGCCTCCAGGGGCATGCTGCCCAGATCCTGACCGTTGACCTTATGGCGCGCGATCGCGTTCATCCGGACAATTTCCCATCGCATCCCGCGCTTGTGCGCCGACACCTCTTTTTCGTACCGGTGAAACGCCTCAAGCAACGTGTGCTTCTTTCCGCGCGTGGCGCCGCCCTGACGGATTTCGGTCTCACGCTGCGCCGCCCAGGCCGCGGCCTCGGCCTTTGTCGTGAATGTTGCGGATTCGCGTACCTCGCCTACCCACACCTGGACACGCCAGACGGTCCTCCCCTTCGACACATCCTTCTTGAAACTTGCCATTTTCGTGATTCGTTCGTGGAATTTTCGTGGAGCGTAGCAGAAAAGCGCGGTTTTATGTGGGGAAGTGCGATCTTCGGTTGCTCATCAAGAGTCGCGCAAGCCCTTGATTCTAATGGTAATGCGGGGAAAAAAGAGGGATGGTGAGATGCTGTCGTGGTGCCCCGGGCCGGAATCGAACCGGCACGGCCTTGCGGCCAACGGATTTTAAGTCCGGTGTGTCTACCAATTTCACCACCGGGGCACAGCCCGACATTATGACATGTCCGCAGGCTAACTTCCAGAGTGGACAACGCTGGCGTCCCCGCGTCATCCGGCGCTTTGGCCCTGCCCGCCGATTGGTGTAGCATGCCGCTTGCTTTATCAAGGACCCAACCATGCAAATCAAGATCAACGACGTGCTGAAAGCCTATATCGAGCCGCTGACGGAAGCGGAGCACGCCGCCCTCGAGCGCAGCCTGCTGGCCGAAGGCTGCCGCGATGCGCTAGTGCTGTGGGACGACATCCTGGTCGATGGCCACAACCGCTACGCGATCTGCCAGCAACACGGCATCCCGTACAAGGTGATCCAGAACACCACCTTCAAGAGCATGGAAGACGTCATGCTGTGGATGATCGACAATCACCTGGGCCGGCGCAGCGTGTCGGACTTCCAGCGCGGCGTGCTGGCGCTGCGCAAGAAGGACATCCTGGCGCAGCGCGCCGAGGAAATGGCCGCGCGCACCCAGGCGGAAGATGCCGCCATCGCGCCGCCCGAACCGGACCACGAAGTGCCGGTCGCGCCAAAGGTGCGCACGTCGCGCGAGGACATCGCCCGCGCCGCGCGCCTGTCCACCAATACCATCAGCCAGATCGAGAAGATCCAGAAGACGGCGACGCCGGAACTGGTCGAGGCGGTACGCACCGGCACCATCTCCATCAACGCGGCCGCCACGGTGGCGACGTTGCCACCCGAGGACCAGGTGCAAGCGGTCGCCGGCGGCAAGAAGTTCCTGCAGCAGGCCGCCAAGGAAATCCGCGAACAGCGCGCCGCGTCGCGCCCCCCGAAGCCCGCCAAGCCGGCGCCGTGGGAGGATGGGGGCGAACCGCCGTCGCTGCCATCCCAACCGCTGACGGAAGTGGAACACCTGCGCGCCGAGGTCGCCCAGCTGAAGGAAAAGAACGCGGCGCTGCGCGCCGAGAATGCCGAGCTGCGCGAACGGATCGCCCAGCTGGTGGATGCTTCCTGATTCCGCATCCTGATCTTTAACCCGCTCCCGGGAGCTGTCATGCCGAGATTGTCCCCCACGCTGGCGCTGTGCGCCTTGCTGTCCGCCGCGGTACCGTTGGGCGCCCATGCCCGGCAAGCGCAACCCGCCACGGCGCCCGTTACGGCGCAGGGCAAACTGACCGCCGCCGAAGTGCAGCGGCTGGAAGCGCTGGCGGCGCGGGTGACGATCCTGCGCGACAAGTGGGGCATCCCGCACGTCTACGGCAAGACGGACGCGGATGCCGTGTTCGGCATGCTGTACGCGCAGGCCGAGGACGATTTCAATCGCGTCGAGCGCAACTTCATCACGGCGTTGGGGCGCGCCGCCGAGGTCGATGGCGAGAAGGCCCTGTACGACGACCTGCGCATGAAACTGTTCATCCAGCCGGACCGGCTGCAGGCACAGTACCGGGCCAGTCCCGCATGGCTGAAAAAGCTGATGAACGCCTGGGCCGATGGTTTGAACTGGTACCTGCACACCCATCCCGAGGTGCGGCCGGCGCTGCTGGCGCGCTTCGAGCCGTGGATGGCGCTGGCGTTCTCGGAAGGCAGCATCGGCGGCGACATCGAGGAAATCGACGTCAAGGAACTGCAGCGCTTCAACGAGGGCCGTCCGCAGCTGGCGGGGGCCGCCGCGGCCGGGTTGCGCGAGCCGGGCGGCTCGAACGGCTTTGCCATCGCGCCGAAGCTGACGAAGAACGGCCATGCGCTCCTGATGATCAATCCGCACACGTCGTTCTACTTCCGGCCCGAGATCCACGTGACCAGCGAGGAAGGCCTGAACGCCTACGGGGCCGTGACATGGGGTCAGTTCTTCGTCTACCAGGGCTTCAACGACCGTCTGGGGTGGATGCACACGTCCGGCGGCGGCGACGTCATCGACGAGTTCCTGGAAACCGTTACGGAACGGGACGGCAAGTACTACTACCGCTACGGCAACGAGGAGCGCCCCGTGCGGGCCGTCGAGATCAGGCTGCCGTACAAGAGCGCTGCGGGCATGGCGGAAAAGACCGTCACCGCCTACTTTACCCATCACGGGCCAGTGGTGCGGCGCGAGGCCGGCAAGTGGGTGTCCGTGGCGCTGATGAACGAGCCCTTGAAGGCCCTGCAGCAGTCCTACCTGCGCACCAAGGCGCGCAACTACAAGGCGTTCTGGCAGGCGATGGAGTTGCGCACAAACTCCTCCAACAACACGGTGTATGCGGATGCGGACGGCAACATCGCCTACTTCCACGGTAACTTCATTCCCGTGCGCGACCCTCGCTTCGACTACACCCAGCCGGTCGACGGCAGCAACCCGGCCACCGACTGGAAGGGCCTGCACGCCGTGAAAGACACGATCCACCTGTTCAACCCGAAGAACGGCTGGATCCAGAACACGAACAACTGGCCGTTCTCGGCGGCCGGCGAGTCCAGCCCGCGGCCGCAGGACTACCCGCCCTACATGTCGATGAACCCGGAAAACGCGCGCGGCCTCCACGCCGTGCGGGTGCTCAAGGACAAGCAGGACTTCACGCTCGACAGCCTGATCGCCAGCGCCTACGACAGCCAGCTGACGGCATTCGAGCCACTGCTGCCACTGCTGCTGCGGGCCTATGACGACGCACCGGCGGGCGATGTGGCGAAGGCCCGCCTGACGGAGCAGATCACGCTGCTGCGCGGCTGGGACCTGCGTTACTCGATCAAGTCGGTGCCCACGTCGCTGGCGATCTACTGGCTGCAGCACCTCGTCAAGGTGCACGGTCCGGCCGCAAAGGAGCAACGCATCCCCGTGCTGGATTACCTTGCGACCCAGGTCACCCCGCGCCAGCGGCTGGAAGCGCTGGTGCAGGCGTCGAACAAGCTCGACGCCGACTTCGGCACGTGGAAGACGCCATGGGGCGAGATCAACCGTTTCCAACGGTTGACGGGCGACATCCGCCAGCCGTTCGACGACAGCAAGCCCAGCATTCCGGTGCCGTACGCCTCGGGCAACTGGGGCGCGCTGGCCGCGTTCGGCATGACGTCGCCGCAGACGACGCGGCGCATCTACGGCGAGCGGGGCAACAGCTTCGTGGCCGCCGTCGAGTTCGGCCCTCGCGTGCGCGCGAAAAGCATCCTGGCCGGTGGCCAGAGCGGCGATCCGAAGTCGCCGCACTTTACCGACCAGGCGGAGATGTACGCGCGCGGCCAGTTCAAGGATGTGCTGTTCTACAAGGAAGACGTGCTGAAAAACCTGGAGCGGCAGTACCACCCGGGCCAATAAGGCCCGCGCCGTTGCGGGCGCGCAAACGCGCCGGCAAAACGCTACCCGTGCCGTGCCGACGGGCGCACAATGACTGCATGCGCATGCAGTCTTGCGCGGGAGGACCGGGATGGCCGACGACAGCGACAGCGGTGCCCCGGCGCCAAGGGAAGGCAGCGGCGACGGCGGCGCCGTCGCGCCCAGTGCGGACCTGCTGAAGCTGGAGGAATTCATCTTCGTGCGCGAGCTGTACGAGGTCTTCCTTCTGCTCGACCACATCTCGGGACGGTGGGACAAGGTCTTGCGCAGCAATGGCGCCCAGTCGCCGTCCATCATCGAAACCGTGTGCGGCATCGGGCTGGCGCCTGCCGCCGATCCGCAAGCGCGCTTGCAGCAGGCTGTCGACCTGATGAGCGCGAAGGACACCCTGAACGCCATCGCGCGGCCGGCCACCGGGCTGACGGTGGCGTTCACGATCCTCGTCGTCGGCGAGGAAAACCGGCGCAAGCCCCTGGGCAAGCTGCGCCGCGTGTGCCGCGACCTGTTCTACGACAATACGCAGCCGCGCGAAGACGACGCGGCGCCCCGGCGCGGCTCCGGCGGCGTCATGTGGGACAAGCCCACGCGCGTTACCCTGGCGCGCTACGCGTACCCTGGCCTGATCGGCGTGGCCATCAAGTTCAACCGGCGCATGAGCCTGCTGGTGGCGTTCCTGCTGTGCGCGCTGGCCTTTACCTGCGTGCTGTCGTGGCACGTCAGCGCCGGCAACGTCATCCTGCAACACCTGGAAGACGTGCGGGCTCGCACGGTCGAGGTGCGCAAGGAAATCAGTGCCGCCGAGCTGAAGTTCGCGGCCGACGAGCGTGAACGGGCCGCGCCGCGCGGCCTGCCGACGCCGGTCGTGCAGTTCTGTACCCTGGGCACGGAACAGCGGCCCGCCTACCGCACGACGGAGGAGTACCAGTTGTGCCAGCGCGAGCGCGACCTGCGCGAGGAGCGCCGCGCCGTGCGCCTGAACCTGCGCGACTGGCTGGCGCCGTGGAAGACGGCCTACCGGGTGCTGATGACGGCGACCTATCACGTCGATCGCTGGCTGACGCCGCCCGGCGCGGCCACGCCGGCCATGGCACCGCCACCGGACAGCGTGCGCCGCCGCGGCCACGAGGAAAAGGCCCGCATTGTCACCCTGGTCGTCGGTACGGCGGTGCTGCCGCTGGCCTATGGGGTGTTGGGCGCGGGCGCGGCCGTCGTGCGGCGGCTGTGGGAGCGCATGCGCGAAAGCACGCTGTCGCCGCGCGACTCGACCTTGGCGTTGCTGCAGCTGGCGCTGGGCGGCACGATCGGTGCTTGCATCGCGCTGTTCATCAACCCTTCCGGCCCGGCGCCAGCCGAGGAGCGCGGCCTGCTCGGTGCCTGGGCGCTGAGCGGCTCGGCGTTGTCGTTCATTGCCGGGTTCGGGGTGGAAGGCGTGTTCCGCGCCTTGGAGGGGTTCGTGCACCGCGTGTTCGGCGTGCATGAGCCGCAGGCGGGGACGGAGGAGAGCCGGGGCGGCCGGGACAATCGGCGCAGCCCGTGGTGAACGAGGCGGAACCCATGCTGTCAGGCACCGATCCCGGGGCGTTGGCGCCCTGCGATCGGTGCCTCGCACCTGCGGGCTGGACTTAAACCGCCGCCAGCGCGTGCTGCAAATCGCGCCGCAAGTCCTCGATATGCTCGATGCCGACCGACAGCCGGATCAGGCCGTCGCCGATGCCCAGCTGCGCGCGCTGCGCCGGCGGGATCGTCGCGTGCGTCATCAGGGCCGGGTGCTCGATCAGGCTCTCGACGCCGCCCAGGCTCTCGGCCAGCGCAAACACCTCGCAGCGTTCCAGGAAGCGGCGGGCGCCGGCCAGGTCCGTGTCCAGGTCGATCGAGATGATGCCGCCGAAGCCATCCATCTGGCGTTTGGCCAGCTCGTGCTGCGGGTGCGACGCGAGGCCAGGGTAGAACACCTTGCGTACCTTCGGTTCGCGTTCCAGCCATTGCGCCAGTTCGAGGGCGCTGGCGCAATGCCGTTCCATGCGGATCGCCAGCGTTTTCACGCCGCGCAGGGCGAGGAAGCTGTCGAACGGGCCCAGGATGCCGCCGACGGAGTTCTGCAGGAAGCCCAGTTGCTCGCGCCACGCGGCCTGGCGCTCGTCGCCCGCCACGACGGCGATGCCGCCGATGATGTCGGAGTGGCCGTTCAGGTACTTGGTGGCCGAGTGCACGACGATGTCGAAGCCCAGCTCCAGCGGACGCTGCACGATCGGGCTGGCGAACGTGTTGTCGGCCACGGCGATGATGCCCCGCTCGCGGCAGATCAGCGCGATGGTGCGCAGGTCGGCGAGCTTCAACATCGGATTGGTCGGCGTCTCGATCCACACCATCTTCGTTTCGGGGCGCAGCGCGGCCAGCAGGTTTTCCGGATTGGTCAGGTCGGCATAGGTGAACGTGTGGCCCGCGCTGCGGCGGCGCACCCGTTCGAACAAGCGGTAGGTGCCGCCGTACATGTCGTCGCCGGCGACGATGTGCGAGCCCGCGTCCAGCAGCTCCAGCACCGTGGAGATCGCGGCCAGCCCGGAGGCGAATGCGAAGCCTTGCGCGCCGCCTTCCAGGTCGGCCACGCAGCGTTCGAACGCCCAACGGGTGGGATTGTGCGAGCGGCCATAGTCGAGGCCCTTGTGCACGCCGGGGCTTTCCTGCACGAACGTGGAGGTCGCGTAGATCGGCGGCATGATGGCGCCGGTGGACGGGTCGGGCGCCTGGCCCGCATGGATCACGCGGGTGGCGAGATGGGAGGTGTTTTTATCGTCTTGCATCAGTTCAGTGTCCTGCGCAGGTGGTTGAGAAGGTCGAAGCGGGTGATCAGGCCATAGAACGTATCCTGGTCGGCGATCACGGCGGTCAGGCCGCGGTCCAGCGTGCTGCGCAGCGCCTGCACGGAGTCGCCCGGGCGCAGCGTTTCCAGCCGTGCCGTCATCGTCGTGCCCACCAGGCTGCCGAAGTGGTCCGGCTGGTTCTCCACTTTCAGCAGCAGGTCCGACTCGTCGATGATGCCGACCAGGCGGCCGTTGTCGATGACGGGCAGTTGCGCCAGGTCGGCCGAGCGCATGCGGTTGAACGCGACCATCAGCGTATCGGTCGGCGCCACGCTGACCACTTCGCCCGCGTCGTGGCGGCGCCCGATCAGGTCGCGCAGGTCGCCCGTGCGGGCGCGCTGGATCAGGCCCTGGTCGACCATCCAGCCATCGTTGTAGACCTTCGACAGGTAGCGCGTGCCGGTGTCGCAGACGAACGTGGCGACGCGCTTCGGCGTGGTCTGCTCGCGGCAGTACTTCAGCGCCGCGGCCAGCAGGGTGCCGGTGGACGAGCCGCCCAGGATGCCCTCGGCACGCAGCAGCGCGCGGGCGCTGTCGAAGCTTTCCTGGTCCGTGATCGTGTAGGCGTGGCGCACGCTGGAGAAGTCGGCGATGGACGGAATGAAGTCCTCGCCGATGCCCTCCACGGCCCAGGAGCCGCTGGTGGCCGGCACGTTGCCCGTCCTGACGTATTCGGTCAGGATCGAGCCCTTCGGATCGGCCAGCACGAACTCCAGCGCGGGGTTGGCGCGGGCGAAATAGCGCGTCAGGCCGGACAGCGTGCCGGAGGAGCCGACGCCCACCACGATCGCATCGAGCTGGTGGCCCGACTGCTCCCACAGCTCGGGGCCGGTGGTGGTTTCGTGCGCCAGCGGATTGGCCGGGTTGTTGAACTGGTCGGCGAAGAACGCGCCGGGCAGGTCGGCCGCCAGGCGCGCTGCCACGTCCTGGTAATACTCCGGGTGGCCCTTGCCCACGTCGGAGCGGGTGATGTGGATCTCGGCGCCCAGGGCTTTCAGGTGCAGCACCTTTTCGGTGGCCATCTTGTCGGGCACGACGAGGACCACGCGGTAGCCCTTGATGCGGCCGACCAGCGCCAGGCCCAGGCCCGTGTTGCCGGCGGTGGCCTCGACGATGACGCCGCCAGGTTTCAGGCGGCCGTCGCGTTCGGCCGCCTCGATGATGGACAGGCCGATGCGGTCCTTGATCGAGCCGCCGGGATTCTGCGATTCGAGTTTCAGGAACAGCTGGCAGGGACCGGTGTCGAGCCGGGTGACTTCGACCAGCGGGGTGTTGCCGATCAGGCCAAACAGGGCCGCGGGCGCTGTGGACGCTGCGGGCGCGGTGGGAATAATGCTGTGCATACAGTCTCCTCGTTGTGGACAGGCCGGAACGATCGTGTCATGCCGGCCAAGGCGCGCATTGTCGGGTGTGCAAGCTGGCGCCTGAAGGAATGTTTTCGTAGAACGTTATGCCAAAAGCGATGTTGCCATAACAGTATGCACCGGAACGCCGCCAGGTGCCACCGCCTGTTCGGCGACGCGGCGCCGCCTTATAATGCGCGATCAACCAGAACAGCAGGTCAGCAGTGGCAAAACTTTACTTCCGTTACTCCGCGATGAACGCGGGCAAATCGACCGCGATGCTGCAGGTCGCCCACAATTATGAAGAGCAGGGCCAGACGGTGCGCCTGTTCACGGCGGCCATCGACGACCGCTTCGGCGTGGGCAAGATCACGTCGCGCCTGGGCCTGCAGCGCGACGTCGAGACGTTCGACGTCAACACCAACTTCCTCGCCCTCGACAAGGTGGCCTGCGTGCTGGTGGACGAGGCGCAGTTCCTGTCCGTCACGCAGGTGCAGCAGCTGCACCAGCTAGCCCAGGTACAAGGCGTGCCCGTGATCTGCTACGGCCTGCGCACCGACTTCCGCGGGGAGCCGTTCCCCGGTTCGATCTACCTGCTGGCGCTGGCGGACGATATCGAGGAGCTGAAGAATATCTGCTCGTGCGGCAAGAAGGCGACGATGAACATCCGCGTGGACGAGGACGGCCGCCGCATCCGTCACGGCGAGCAGATCAGCATCGGCGGCAACGAGCGCTACCGGCAGGCCTGCGGGCGCTGCTTCTATTCGACCTGATGCCGTCCTGCGCCGCCGTCGCGCCAGCCTGGCTGTGCCGGCACGGCGATGTGCTGCTCTACCTCGCGCCTTCGCTGGCGCTGGCGGGGGTCATCCGTGCGCTGGCGCGGCGCCATCCGTTCTTCTTCCTGTTCACGCTGGCCGGCACGATCTGCCATGAGCTGGCCCATTTCGTCGTTGGGCTGGTGACGTTCGCCCGCCCCGGGTCGTTGACGGTCGTGCCGCGCCGCACGGCTGGCGGCTGGCAGCTGGGCGCCGTGACCCTGGCGCAGGTGCGCTGGTACAACGCCGCGCCCGTCGCGCTGGCGCCGCTGCTGGTGTTGCTGTTGCCGTGGTGGGTGGCCGTGCTGCGCACGGCGCCGGGCTGGCATTTCCGTTGGCTGGATCTTGGGCTGGCGCTGTTGCTGGCGCCGCAGTTCCTGGCCTGCTGGCCGTCCTCTGCAGACTGGAAGATCGCCATGCGCTCGTGGCCGGCGCTGCTGCTGGCGTTGGCGGCATGGCTGGGGTATGACTGGCTGAGCGGCGGGACGACCCGCCGGCTGCTTCAGCCGTAAGGCGTGTAGACGAAGCCGTCGCCGATCAGTTGCGCGGTGGCCGCGAAGTTCTCGGCGCTTTCGCTGAAGCCCGTCAGCACGTCGGCGCGCGCCATGCCTTTTTCCAGGTTGGCGATATGGAACGCCACCCCGGCCGCTTCGCCGTCGCGGTGCAGCACGTTGTGGTACAGGCTGTCGACGAACTGGGCGTTGCTGAGGTTGGCCCCGTAGCGCTGCGCGAATTCCGGGCTGGTCATGAAACCCTTGGCCATCGTGCGCAGGCTCATGCCGTTTTCCTGGTGATAGATCCAGAAGCCCATGCCGGCCTTGTCGGGCGCGCGATCGAACACGGCCTGGTACAGTCGGAAGGGCTTGCCGGCGTTGCCCGAGACGGACAGCAGCAGGGCGTCGTTGCCTTCAGTGATACGCACGTTCGATGCTCGTCAGGGTCGCCGAACCGTCATCGGTCCTCGTCAGCTCGTATCGGTCGCCGCCCGTATGCTTGACTTGCCAATCTTCCAGTCTACCCAACAGCACGGCGGTATTGAACGGATCCTTTTCGCCGACAATAGCGCCCCAGTAGAACGGATTGGGCAACGTGCCGTCGGCCAGCATTGAGGAATAGACTGCTGTTCGCGCGCATACGGTTGGATTGCATTCCCTTGCAAATCCGTGATATCGCCGTTCAGGTGAAGAGAGTTCCCGTCCCTTGAGAGCAGACCATGGTGACGTAAGACGATTGTATTTCCGCTGACCGTCACGTCAGGGCCGTCGAGACTCCACTGGCCCCGTCCCGTCATGGAAATCGACGCGTTGGAATACTTGATCGGTTCGTTGAACGTCAGGGTCACCGGGCCGTCGATAGTGCTCTTCGTCGATACCACCTTCGGGCCTTCGGCATCGGTCGTACTGACGCTGATACGGTAGGGGATCGGCGCTCGCAGAGTGCCGGTATCGTGCGAGTCCGTCACAAAATAGTAGTCCTGCGAGTGGGTTGGCTTGAAGGTAATAACGCGGCTCGTACCAACTATCGGAGCATCCGAGTACGACCTGTCACCCCAGTCCGCCAGCGTCAGCCCGAAGCCCGCAGGCGCGCTGATGTCCGAGGTCAGCGTTACTTTGTACGTCATCCCAGCCTTGCCGGCCAGGCGAAAATACTCCTTGTCGCCCCAATAATCCACTTGCGCACTGCCAGTGACACCGTCGCCGGCAGTCTGCGCGCCCAGCTTGTCGTTTCGGTAGTCGTCCGCCAATTGCGTGACGCCCAGTGTATAGCCCCCACTGTGGCTGCTCTGCACGAAGAGGTAATTGCGGTCATCTTCGACCCAGCTGAACGGCTGGCTCAGACTGTAGTGCTGGTAAGCGTCGCTCGAATTGCTGTACGGCACTTTGAACTGATAGAAGGGAGTGCGAACATAAATCAGCGGCTCGCTGCCAACGTCGCTGCGCGCACTGAACTGGTACGCCGCACCCGGCTGCAGGTCGAGGCGGAACCAGTCCTGGTCCTCCGTGCTGTCGATCCGGCCGCGTACCGTGCCGTTGGTCGGCAGGTAGCGGTGGTGGACATGTCGCCCGCGTAGTCGTCTGCCATGATGAAGCCTGTCGAAATTAAACGCGACGGTATACCAGTGTATTGTCAGAAAAGTTATTGTATTTTTCTATGAGTAATTATAAGCAGTTGCCTTTCAAGCCAGACCTTTGCGCCACGGCGGCGCGACAAGGCGACTGTTTAATGCGCGCTTAAGGCTCCTCGCCGACACTCGTTCTGCCACGCAAGGCGGCCCCGCCGCCTGCGGCGATCTTTCTGCGCAGTTCTGTGTAGAATAGGTCCGGCAGTTTGGTGTGGCGGCAGGCTTGAAAAGGTCGGCGCCGTCCGCAGATCGTTTTCAAAGTTTCCGGAGTACGCCGATGAAGAAGCAAATGCTGTTGGCCGCGATGTCGCTGGCAATCCTGTCCGCTTATGCGGGCGCCGCCCCTGCCGACAAGGCCGCGGACAAGTCAGCCGAGGCGCTGAAGCCGGCCGCGCAGCAGAGCCAGGCCGCCGTCTGGGCGTCGCGTGTGCTGTCGCGCTACCACTACAAGGCCACGCCCCTGGACGACGCGATGTCGGAGAAGATCTTCGATCGCTATTTCAAGTCGCTGGACGCGGAAAAGCTGTTCTTCGTGCAGGCCGACCTGGACAAATACGCGGATGCCAAGCAGAAGCTGGACGACGCCATCGTCGGCGAGAACCTGCAGCTGCCGTTCAATATCTACAACGTCTACCAGCAGCGCTTCGCCGAGCGCATCGCCTATGCTCGCGAGCTGCTCAAGACCAAGCCCGACTTCACGCTGGACGAAAGCTACCAATACGACCGCGAGAAGGCCGAGTGGGCCAAGGACGAAGCCGAGGTCAAGGACCTGTGGCGCAAGCGCGTCAAGAACGACTGGCTGCGCCTGAAGCTGGCCGGCAAGGACGACAAGGCCATCCGCGAGACGCTGGACAAGCGCTACGCCAACTACATGAGCCGTTCGCGCAAGCTCAACAATGAAGACGTGTTCCAGATCTTCATGAACGCCTACGCGATGTCGATCGAGCCGCACACCAACTACCTGGGCCCGCGCGCCTCCGAGCAGTTCGACATCCAGATGCGCCTGTCGCTGGAAGGCATCGGCGCCGTGCTGCAGTCGCGCGAGGACTACACGGTGATCCGCGAAGTGGTTACGGGCAGCCCGGCCGGCATGTCCGGCAAGGTCAAGGTGGGCGACCGCATCATGGCCGTGGGCCAGGGCGAGAGCGGGCCGCTGACGGACGTGCTGGGCTGGCGCATCGACGACGTCGTCGCGCTGATCCGCGGTCCGAAGGATTCCACGGTACGCCTGCAGATGCTGCCGGCCGACGCGGGCCCGGACGGCAAGCCCGTAACGATCGCGCTGGTGCGCAAGAAAATCAGCATGGAAGAGCAGTCGGCCAAGAAGACCATCATGGAAGTGCGCGACGGCAGCGTCAAGCGCCGCGTGGGCGTGATCTCGCTGCCAACGTTCTACATGGACTTCGAAGCCCGCCGCAAGGGCGAAAAGGACTTCAAGAGCGCGACGCGCGACGTGGCCCGCCTGCTGGCCGAGCTGAAGAAGGAGAAGGTCGACAACGTGCTGATCGACCTGCGCAACAACGGCGGCGGTTCGCTGACGGAGGCCGTCGAGCTGACGGGCCTGTTCATCGACCGCGGTCCCGTCGTGCAGCAGCGCAGCGCCGAAGGCAAGGTCGAGGTGGAAAGCGATACCGTGCCGGGCCTGGCCTGGGACGGCCCGGTGGGCGTGCTGATCAACCGCGGCTCCGCGTCGGCTTCCGAGATCTTCGCCGCCGCGATGCAGGACTATGGCCGCGGCATCGTCATCGGCGAACCGAGCTTCGGCAAGGGCACGGTGCAGACGCTGATCAACCTGGACCGTTTCGGCCAGGGCGACAAGTCGCGCCTGGGCGAACTGAAGATGACGATCGCGCAGTTCTTCCGCATCAACGGCGGCACCACGCAGCTGCGCGGCGTCACACCCGACATCAAGCTGCCGGCCATCGCCGATGCCGACAACTTCGGCGAATCGAGCTACGACAACGCGCTGCCGTACACGGTCATCAAGCCGGCCGTCTACATCCCGGCCGGCGAAGTGAAGGACATCGTGCCGCTGCTGGAGAAGAAGCACCAGGCCCGCGTCGCCAAGGACAAGGACTTCCAGTACCTGATCGACGACATCAACTATGTTAAAAAGCAGCGCAAGGAAAACATGATCTCGCTGAACGAGACCGCGCGCCGCAAGGAACGCGACCAGCAGGAGCAGCGCGCCAAGCTGCGCGAGGCGCGGCTGGCGGCGGCGCCGTCGCCGGACGATCCGATCATGGTGCCCGATCCGAAGGAAGGCCTGAAGCAGGCGGTATCGGCCAAGCCGGCCGGCGCCAAGGCAGCCAAGCAGGCGGCAGCCGTGAAGGGCGCCAGCCGCACCGACGACGGCCTGCAGGGCGACGAACGGTCGCTGGCGGCGGAGCTGGAGGCCGAAAAGGCCGCCAAGAACGCGAAGGACGTGCTGCTGAACGAAGCCGTGCATATCCTGGCGGACGAGGTGGGCCTGTTGAAGACGGACACGCGCCTGGCGTCGCGCGTGCTGCCGTACACGCCCGACCGCTGATCGCCGCAGCAACGTTTTCAGGGAGCTGGAGGACCGCGAGGTCCTCCTTTTTTTTGGGCGCTGTGCCCCCGTCGCAGTGAAGTAGCCCATCGGTAATTAGATGACGTCGAGCATCAGCGCTACGCGCAGGAAATGCTGCGGCAGCGCAACCCGGCCGGCGTCCAGCACGTGTCGCCAGCCCAGGTAATTGGGCAGGTAGCGGCTGGCGACACCCAGGAATTGCCGCAGCCACCCCGTGAAGCGGCTGTGGTGGCTGTTGACGGTCTGCACATGGATGAGGCCATCGACGCGGATGCCGGCATGCGGGTTCACGGTCCTATGCGCAATGCCTGCCGCGGTGGCGAATGCCCGATAAGCGGCCGCGCTGTCGGTCGCCAGCAGGATGCCCGGCGCCAGCGCGGGCGGCAGGCAATCATGCAACTGCTGCGCCGTTACCAGCCCGCGCCCCGGCACGAAATCGCACGCCTTACCGCTACGGTTACAGGCAACCAGGATGCAATCGTGGTCCTTGCCCGGCCCCCGATGGGTGGCGCTGCCGCCGCGCCGGCGGGCCGGACGGGTCAGGTGGCGCGAACCTTTTTGCGATTCCAGCAAATACGTTTCGTCCGCCTCCACGATGCCATCGAGCGGCAGTGCCCTGGCGTCCTTGGCCATCGCCAGGAAGCGGTGGCGCCAGCGGAAGCTGGTGTTGCGGTGTATGCCGATGGCCTTGGCTGCGCCCCGCACCGTCATCGAGTGCAGCATGCACTGCAGGAAAGGCAGCCATTTCTCGCGCAATCGGATGAACGCGAGGGGCGTTTTCGTCAGGACATTAAAACTCACGCCGCATTGGCGGCAACGGTAGCGCTGCAGGCCGCGGTAGACGCCGTGGCGATAGAGCCGGTCCCCCTCGCAATGCGGGCAGTGGCGCAGTTTACTGCCGGCTTCCGCGAGGATCGCCAGGCACTCGGCCAGCGACGAACAGCGATCGAAGATGTTCCGTAGTTCATCGGCCTGCTTGCCGGTCAGCTGCGTCAACCATTGCAATACCTGGACCTGTGCGGCTTCGAATTGCTGCGTTTCCATCATCTCCTCCCCAAGCGTGGCTGCCTGATGAGTGAGACTGCGGTCGCGCCGGGAAGTTCATTACGGCCGGGGCACAGCGCCTTTTTCGTCCATGCCCCTGTTATGCGCCAGCCCCATATCTAGTATCACTACAATAAAGTAGCGTTCATTTGCGCGCCGCAGCATAATTCACCTGTCTCCTCTATCTCCTCCAAGGAAATAGATTTAGCCCACCGGTCTCCGGTGGGCTTTTTTTTGTCTGGGTGTGGCCTTACAGGGGACAGACCCCGACGTTTGGCAGCGTTCCGGCGGCCGGAGCTGAACTTCGGGGCCAGTCCCTCGCAGAGGACAGACCCCAACCGTGCGCGCCCAACCTTGTCGATTCGCTAAGCTATCCCCGCTGTAGCCAAGTTTCACCCAAGACAAGGGAACCCATGCAGCAACCTGCCCCCGACCCGGACCAACCGCAGGCCATCGACCGCCGCGGTTTCCTCGGCGCCGTCGCCGTCGCCGCCGCAGCCGTCGCACCCGTGCCAATACCGGCCCAGGCCGGCGCCGCGCCCGGCAAGCCGCTTGGGCCCAGCGGCGTGCCGATCGTCGTCAATGGCGTCGAGCACAAGATGGACGTCGACGTGCGCACGACGCTGCTGGACTACCTGCGCGACCACCTGCACCTGACGGGCACGAAAAAGGGCTGCGACCACGGCCAGTGCGGCGCCTGCACGGTGCATGTGAACGGGCGCCGCATCAACAGTTGCCTGGCGCTCGCGCTGGCGCACGAGGGCGACGAGGTGACGACCATCGAAGGCCTGGGCGCGCCCGAGCGCCTGCACCCGATGCAGGCGGCCTTCGTCGAACACGACGGCTACCAGTGCGGCTACTGCACGGCAGGGCAGATCATGTCCGCCACGGCGCTGCTGGACGAGCCGTGCGGCCCCGCGGACGCCGACGTGCGCGAATGCATGAGCGGCAACTTGTGCCGCTGCGGCGCCTATTCCAATATCGTGGCGGCGATCCAGCAGGTGCGGCGCGAGGGCGGCCGATGAAGACGTTCGCCCTGCGGCGGGCCGACAGCGTGGCCGCGGCGGTCGCGCTGGGCGCCCGCTCCCCCGCCGTGCGCTTCCTGGCTGGCGGCACCACCTTGCTGGACCTGATGAAACTGGACGTGGAACAGCCGGACGAAGTGGTGCAACTGCGCCGCCTGGGCCTGGACCGCATCGAGGCGACACCGGACGGCGGCCTGGCCATCGGCGCGCTGGTCACCAATTCCGCGCTGGCGCACGAGCCGCTGGTCGTGCAGCGCTATCCCGTGCTGAGCGAGGCGCTGCTGTCCGGCGCCTCCGTCCAGCTGCGCAATATGGCGACGACGGCCGGCAACCTGCTGCAGCGCACCCGCTGCGTGTATTTCCGCGACACGGCGATGGCCTGCAACAAAAGAGTGCCCGGCAGCGGCTGCGCCGCGTTGGGCGGCTACCACCGCAACCTGGCCGTGCTGGGCACGAGCGAGCACTGCATCGCCAGCAATCCGTCCGACATGAACGTGGCCTTGACGGCGCTGGACGCCGTGATCCACGTCACCGGCCAGGCCGGCGCGCGCGCCATCCCGATCCGCGATTTCTTCCTGCTGCCGGGGACCACGCCGCACCTTGAGACCGTGCTGGCCCCGGGCGACCTGGTGACGCACGTGACGTTGCCGCCGCTGCCGCCGGGCACCCGGTCCACCTATGTGAAGTTGCGCGACCGTGCGTCGTACGAGTTCGCACTGGCTTCGAGCGCCGTCGTGTTGACGCCGACGGCCGACGCGATCGGCCACGTGGCCATCGCGCTGGGCGGCGTCGGCACCGTCCCATGGCGCGCGTCGCAGGCGGAACGGCTCCTGGCCGGCCAGCAGCCGACCGCCGCCAACTTCCGCGCCGCGGCGGCAGCGGCCCTGCAGGGCGCGCGCGGCCACGGCGAGAACGACTTCAAGGTCGAGCTGGCGCAGCGCTGCCTCGTGCATGCGCTGGCCACCGTCAGAGCGGTGGCGGGAGGGGTACCATGAACGACGCCGTCATCGGCCAGGCGCTATCCCGGATCGACGGACCGCAGAAGGTCAGCGGCCACGCGCGCTACACGGCCGACCGCCACCTGCCGGGCATGCTGGTGGCGCTGCCCGTCGGCGCCACGGTCGGCAAGGGCAGGGTGACGGCCATCGACAGTACCGCCGCGCTGGCGCTGCCGGGCGTGCAGGCCGTGTACACGCACGAGAACTTCGGCCGCCTGCATCCGCTGCCGGAGCACAGCGAGCTGCGCCTGGACGAGAAGCATCCGCCGCTGCAGGACGACACGGTGCGTTATTACGGCCAGTACGTGGCGCTGGTGGTGGCCGACACCTTCGAGCGCGCCAGCGCGGCGGCGGCGGCCGTGCACGTGTCGTATGCGGCCGCCACGCCGGACGTGTCGGCCGTCGCGCGGCCGGACGAGCCGCCGGAACCGGACACGCAGCGCGGCGACTTCGATGCCGCCTTCTCGCGGGCCCCCGTGCAGGTGGATGCCACCTACACGACGCCTGTCGAGACGCACAACCCCATCGAGCTGCATGCCAGCGTGGCGCAGTGGAATGATGGCTACCTGACGCTGTACGAGACCACGCAGGCCATCGTCAACCAGCGCGCCGTCGTCGCGACGATGCTGGGCGTGCCGCTGGCGCAGGTGCGTGTCGTGACGGAGTACCTGGGCGGCGGATTCGGCGGCAAGCTGTGGCCGTGGCAGCATTGCCTGCTGGCGGCGCAGGCCGCGCGGTTGCTGGGACGGCCCGTCAAGCTGGTCGTCAGCCGCGCCATGATGTTCCGCAACGTGGGCCACCGCGCCCAGACCCGCCAGCGCGTGCGCCTGGGTGCGCAGCCCGACGGCCGACTGGTGGCGCTGAGCCACGACTACACCTACCACACGGCGCGCGGCGAACCGAACGAGGAGGACTGCGGCGAGGCGACGGGCTACCTGTACAGCACGCCCAACCTGCGCGTGGCCGGCGGCCCGGCCGAACGGGACGTCGGCCCCAACACGTCGATGCGGGGACCCGGCGCGGTGCCGGGCCTGTTCGCGCTGGAGTCGGCGATGGACGAACTGGCGCTGAAGCTGGGCATCGATCCGGTCCAGCTGCGCCTGGCCAACGAGCCGGCCCACGACGAGATGGAGGAGGTGCCGTTCTCGTCGCGCCACCTGCGCGAATGCCTGCAGCGGGGCGCCGAGCGCTTCGGCTGGGCGCGGCGCAAGCCGGCCGTCGGGGCCATGCGCGAGGGTGCCACCATCCTGGGCTGGGGCATGGCATGCGCCAGCTGGATGGCCAAGCGCCGCCCGGCCCAGGTCACGCTGCTGCTGCGGGCGGACGGCGGCGTCACGGTGCAGAGCGCCACGCAGGACCTCGGCACGGGGACGTACACGGTGCTGGCGCAAATGGCCGCCCGCGCCACCGGCATCGACGTGGCTCGCATAAAGGTGGAGATCGGCGACACCGCGCTGCCGCCGGGACCGTGGTCGGGCGGCTCGATGGCGACAGCCTCGCTGATTCCGGCCGTGGAAGCGGCGGCGCGCGATGCGATCCGCCAGTTGCTCGACACCGCGGCGCAGGCGCCGGGGTCGCTGTTTGCCGGCACCCCGGTCGCGCTGCTGGCCCTGCGCGACGGCCGCGTCACGCGCACCGATGGCAGCGGCGCCGTGCCGTTCGGCGAGCTGCTGCGCCGTCTCGGCCGCGAGCACATCGCCGGGCACGGCGACTCGCCCGCCAGTAGCGCCGACCCGCACGCCAAGGACCTGTCGATCCACTCGTACGGCTGCCATTTCGTCGAGGTGGCCTGGCAGCCGGCGCTGGCGCGGCTGGCGGTGCGGCGCGTGGTGACCGTCATCGACGCGGGAACGATCGTCAACCTGAAGACGGGGCGCAACCAGATCGAGGGCGCCGTGCACATGGGCGTCGGGATGGCGCTGTTCGAGGAAACCTACTACGATCGGCGCAATGGCGCGCCCGTCAACGCCAACCTGGCCGACTACATCCTCGTCACGCACGCCGATGCCCCGCAGGTGGACGTGACGTTCCTGCCGTATCCGGACCGGGCCCTGAACGAGTATGGCGCGCGCGGCATCGGCGAGATCGGCCTGGCGGGCGTGGCGCCGGCGATCGCCGCCGCCGTTTATCATGCCACCGGCGTACGGGTACGCGACCTGCCCGTCAGGATCGAGCACCTGCTCAAGGCTCAACAGGAGGACACTGCATGACCGACATGGCGATACCGATGATCGAGATGAACGACGGCCACCGCATCCCGCAACTGGGGCTGGGGGTCTGGCAGGACAACGACGAGCAGGCCGCGGCCGCCGTGCGCTGCGCGCTGCAGGCAGGCTACCGGCTGATCGACACGGCGTCGATCTATGAAAACGAAGTGGGCGTGGGCGAAGGGGTACGCCAGTCCGGCATCGATCGCGCCGACGTGTTCGTCACCACCAAGATCTGGAACGACGCGCAAGGCTACCAGGCCGCCCAGGATGCGCTGCACGCCAGCCTCGAACGCCTGCAGATGGACTACGTCGACCTGTTGCTGATCCACTGGCCGGTGCCGAGCCGCGACCTCTACGTGGACACGTGGCGGGCCCTGATCAAGCTGCGCGAACAGGGCCTGGCGCGCTCGATCGGCGTGTCGAACTTCCGTGCCAACGAGCTGCAGCGGCTGTTCAAGGAGACCCACCAGCTGCCGGCCGTCAACCAGATCGAGCTGCACCCCTGGCTGCAGCAGGCCGAACTGCGCACGGCCAACGGTGCGCACGGCGTCCGCACGCAGGCGTGGAGCCCGCTGGGGCAGGGCAAGGTGCTGGCCGATCCGCTGATCGCCGGCCTGGCCGCCAAGCATGGCTGCGAGCCGGCGCAGGTCGTGCTGCGCTGGCACATCCAGCATGGCGTGCTGGTGATCCCGAAATCGTCCAACCCGGAGCGCATCCGTGCCAACGCCGACATCTTCGACTTCACGCTGGACGAGGACGACATGGCCGCGCTGGCCGGGCTGGACCGGGGCCAGCGGGTCGGCCCCGACCCGGATACCTTCGGCGCCTGACACCGGGGGCTGTCCCCGCAGGGGACTGGCCCTGAGGTTTGGCGGGATATCGCCAGAGTTGGCGTTGAACTTCAGGGTCAGCCCCCGTGCGGGGACCGACCCTACGCCAGCTCGGGCGCGGTCGGGGGTGATCTACGTCGACGTTTCCGTCTCCCGCTCCGCGCCTTCGCGGGCGCCATCCGTATAGGTTGCCGCCTGCCGCACCGCGTGCGGCGCCGCCTTGCCCGGCAGCGGCGGCAGCGCCTTGGCCCGCTCCAGGTCGATGCCGGCCGCTTGCGCCACCCGTCGCCCGTAATCCTCGTCGCAGTGCCAGAAGTGCCACACCATGCGCAGCGCGATCGGCTCCGGGCACTGGCGCAGGTCCGCGCCCAGGTTGTCGATCAGGTCGTCGCGCTCCCAGTCCTCGAACGTGCGATAGCGGTCGCCCGCCTGGCGGTAGTCGTCCTGCGTGCGGCTGGTCTGGTAGCGGCCCAGGTGGCCCTCGACCCATTGGTGGTAGTCGCGGGCCGGCTTGGGGGCTTCGCGCAGCCCGCCCAGGTCGCTGGGTTCATAGTTGATGTGCTTGTTGCCGTCGCCATCGTCGACGTAGTACGCCATCTGGCCGTCGCGCTGGTTGGTGCGCGCCCGTGCCGCTTCCTGCGGCGCGTTGATCGGCAGCTGCAGGTAATTGGGACCCACGCGGTAGCGCTGCGTGTCGGAGTAGGACAGGGTACGACCCTGCAGCATCTTGTCGTCCGAGAAGTCGATGCCGTCCACCAGCACGCCCGTACCGAAGGCGGATTGCTCCGTCTCGGCAAAGAAGTTGTCCGGGTTCCGGTCCAGCACCATGCGTCCCACCGGCAGCAGCGGGAAGCGGTCCTCCGGCCAGCGCTTGGTGTCGTCGAGCGGGTCGAAATCGAGTTCCGGATGGTCGCCGTCGCTCATCAGCTGTACGCAGAACTCCCATTCCGGGTAGTCGCCGCGCTCGATGGCGTCGTACAGGTCCTTGGTCGCGTGGCCCGTGTCGTTGGCCTGGATGGCGGCCGCCTCCTGGCTGGTGAGGTTGCGCACGCCCTGCTTCGGCTGCCAATGGAATTTCACCAAGTGGGCCACGCCTTGGTCGTTGACGAGCTTGTAGGTGTTGACGCCCGAGCCTTCCATCTCCCGGTAGCTGGCCGGGATGCCCCATGGGCTCTTGACCCACGTGACCATGTGCAGCGCCTCGGGCGACTGCGACACGAAATCGTAGAAGCGCCACGGCTCCTGGCGGTTGGTGACCGGGTCGGGCTTGAAAGCGTGGATCATATCGGGGAACTTGATGGCGTCGCGGATGAAGAACACCTTCAGGTTGTTGCCGACCAGGTCCCAGTTGCCGTCGACGGTCTTCAGCTTGACGGCGAAGCCGCGCGGGTCGCGCGCCGTTTCCGGCGAGTCCTTTCCGCCGATGACGGTGGAAAAGCGCACGAACACGGGCGTCTTCACGCCGGTCTCGTTCAGCACCCGGGCGCGGGTGTACTTGCTGGCCGGCTCGTCCCCGATTCTGCCGTAGGCTTCGAACCAGCCGTGCGCGCCGGCGCCGCGGGCATGCACGACGCGCTCGGGGATGCGCTCGCGGTCGAAGTGGGTGATCTTCTCGATGAACTGGTAGTTCTCCAGCGTGGCGGGGCCGCGCTCGCCTACGGAGCGCAGGGCCTGGTTGTCGCGTACGGGGCGGCCCTGGCGCGTGGTCAGCACGGGGCGCTCGTCCTGCTTGCGTGACTGGTTGTCCGGCTTGTCGGTCATGGCTGTCCTTTCAAAAATCGATGGCTTTGGGAGGCCGCACGATTCTAGCCGTGCCGGCGCGATCGGGGCGTACGCGAGAGGGTGAGAGATTTGGAGAGATTTCAGGCCGCGCAGGCAACCTATAATCGATGCCCGCTTACCAGAAATCACAGGAGTCCTCATGCAATCGATCTCGTTCCGTCCACTGGCGCTGGCCGCGCTGCTTTGCACCAGTGCCGCGCAAGGCGCCGTGCCGTATGTCACGACCCATGCTTTCACGCTGCAGGGCTACGAGAACTATCCCGACAGCATCGTCGACGTGGTGTCGGATACCGCCAGCAGCATTACGCTGGCGCTGCCGACGTTCGGCGCGGAGCTCAGCACGGGACGCGCCGATTCCACGCAGGGACCGGGCGATCCAGCCGTAGGACAAGCCGCCACGCAAGCCATGTATGACGTCCGCCCAACGGCCGGCTACCGCATCACCGGACTCACGCTGAGCGGCCTCGTGCAAGGGACGGTGCAGGCGGGCGGCGGGGATGCGCCCGGGTTCGCGCTCAATTACCTGCGCATGGAATCCGGCGTCTGGGGCTGGAACGGCGACATGGGCTTCGCCGAGGTCAGCGACCTGGATGGCACGCGGCAGCTGGCCGTGTCGTCCGCCGCCCTGGCGCTGGAATCGCCATTTTCGATCTACCTGAGCGGCTACACCACCCTGGTCGCGATGGGCGGCTACCTGTTCGACCCCGTCAGCGGCGACATTACCCGCACGCCGTCACTGGCTGCCATCGGCCTGCGCGACGTCACGCTGACCTTCACCGTGTCCGCCGTGCCGGAACCGCAAACCTGGCTACTGTTGTTGGGGGGCCTCGGTATTGTCGGTGCGCTGGCGGCGCGCACCCGCCAGCGGGCGCCGATCTGCTAAGCTGATATTCGCACAAGGAGGCTGCCCAGGCTTGCAAGGTGCGGCTCCCTCTCGCGATGTCCCGCCTTCCCACCGCCACAGGAGCCGCCATGCATCGTTCACTGGTTCGTCCACTCACCCTTGTCGCACTGCTGTACGCCGGCGCAGCCCACGCTGCCGCGCCGTATGTCGAGACCTCTGCCTTCACACTGCAGGGCCATGAAGGGTATCCGGACAGCGTCGTCAACGTGCTGTCCGATACGGCGCAGTCCGTTACGCTGTCGCTGCCGACCATGGCGGAGCTCAGCACGGCGGAAGCCGATTCGACGCACAGCCCGGGCGGCGGTACGACGGTCACCGTATCCCCGGCGCTGCTGTATGACATCACGCCCCGCGAGGGTTATCGCATCACCGGGTTCAACCTGGTCGCAACGGTACAGGGTACGCTGTTGGCAGGCGGTGGCCCGGTGCCGGGCTCTGCCTTCAACTATATAACGCTGAGTTACGAGGTCCGGCACCCGCGCGGCGCGGAGGGCGGCGTGCTGTCGTCCAACTTCCAGGACGAACACCAGATGACGCTCGGTTCCCCGCTGCAGTGGCTGGACACGCCGTTCGGCTTCCACCTGAGCAGCTACGTCAACCTGGTGGCGAACGGCGGCTACTTCCCCGACCCCGACAACGGCGAGCCCTCGTGGTCGACGTCGATTGCCGGCGTCACCATGCGCGACGTGACGCTGACGTTCACGGTGTCCCCTGTGCCGGAGCCGCAAACCTGGCTGCTGATGCTGTCCGGCCTCACGGCCGTGGGCGCCGCCGCGCTGCGTTCCCGCAAGCGCGCCTGATCTGCTAAGCTGGCGGCCACATCGACTTTCCTGTGGCCGCACGTGAATCGTAAGTTCCTGATCGCCGCGCTGGCGGGTGCCGGCGTCCTTGCCGGTGGCACCGCCTTCCTCCTCGCCAACCGGGGCACGGCCCCGATCCCGGCCAAATCTTCCGCCATCCTGACGCCGCGCCAATCCGCCACCGAACGCTTCTGGCAGGCCCGCGTCACGCCGCTGGCGGGCGTCGGCACGGCCGGTTTCGCCGACGGCCCGGGCGCCGCGGCCCGCTTCAGCGACCCGTTCGGCGTCGCCGTCGATGCGCGCGGCACGATCTATATCGCCGACGGCGGCGACAACAACCGCATCCGCCGCCTCGGGACCGACGGCAGCGTCGCCACGTTCGCGGGCGGCGCCGAGGGCTTGCGCGACGGCAAGGGCGCTGCGGCCGCGTTCCACACGCCGTCCGCGCTGGCGCTGGACCACCTGGGCAACCTGTACGTGGCCGACACGGGCAACCACGCGATCCGCAAGGTGGCGCCGGACGGCAGCGTGACGACGCTGGCGGGCAACGGCCAGCCTGGCACGGCCGATGGCAAGGGCGCGGCGGCGCGCTTCAACGGGCCGGTCGGCGTGGCCGTGGACGACGCCGGCATCGTCTACGTGGCCGATACCTACAACGACCGCATCCGCCGCATCGCGCCCGACGGCACCGTGACGACGATCGCCGGCGGCGAGCGTCCGGGCGATGCCGACGGCAGCGGTGCCGCCGCGGCCTTCGACACGCCGTCCGGCATTGCCGTCACGCCGGACGGCACGCTGTACGTGGCGGACACCGGCAACCATGCCGTGCGCCGCATCGGAGCCGATGGCAGCGTGGACACGATTGCGCGCGCCCCCGAAGGCGAACGGCGCCCCGTGCTGCGGCGGCCCGTCGCGATCGCCGCGACGCGCGACGGCTACCTGTATGTCGCCACGGGCGGCGGCGGACGCATCGTGCAGATCGCCCCGGGCGGCGACTACCAGCCGCTGGGCGACGTGGACCAGCGCGTGGAACCGGGCTACGGCAGCGACGGCACCGTGCAGTTGGCGGCGCCGCGCGGACTGGCGCTGCAGCGCGACGGCGCCGTGGTGGCGGCCGATGGCCTGGGCTTCAAGGTGGTGCGGTTGACGCCCGCCACGGGGCCGGCCGCACCGGCACCGACCCTGCACGCGGCCGTCGCCAGCGTGCCTGCCGCCGCGCCGGCGCCGCAGCGCATGCGCTGGCCCGTGCTGCCGCAGGACGGGCCGCACGAGGTGGTGGGGCTGATGGGCGAGGTGCGCGGCAGCTTCGACGGCGAGAGCCGCGACCATTTCCACATGGGGCTGGACGTGCGCGCGGACGTGGGCGAGGCCGTCGTCGCGATGGTGCCGGCCAAGGTCGCCGACCCGTTCGCGAACTGGGGCTACGGCACCTTGTCGGAGGGGCTGGCGCTCGGCACGCTGTCGTACATCCACATGAAGGTGGGGCGCGACCGGCGCGACGTGCCGCTGGACGAGCGGTTCCAGGTGCTGCGCAATGGCCGCGGCAAGCCGGAACGGGTGCGCGTGCCGCGCGGGACGCGCTTCGCGGCGGGCGACAGGCTCGGCACGATCAATGCGATGGCGCACGTGCACCTCGATTACTACCCGGACGGCAGCGTGGCCAATCCGCTCGGCCTGCCGCTGGCGGGACTGCGCGATACCGTCGCGCCCCGCATCCAGAGCATCGTGCTGCTGGCCGACGGCGGCCGCCGCCTGCCGGGCCAACGCGGCGAAGCGGCGCCTCGCAAGAAGAAGGCCGGGAAGAAGGACAAGGGCAGGGATGCCGCGCCGGCCGAGGTGCCCGCCAAGGGCCCCGTGAAGGTGCCGCGCAGCGTGGGCAAGGTAGACATCGTCGTCGATGCCTGGGACCAGATGGACGGCAACCTGGCGCGCCGACGCCTGGGGCTGTACAAGCTGGGCTACCAGCTGCTGCGGCCGGACGGCAGTCCGGCGCCGGGTTACGAACAGCCCCGCATCACGCAAGTGTACGACCGGCTGCCGCGCAACCAGGACGCGGTGAAGGTCGTGTACGCGCCCAGCAGCGGCATCACGGTGTATGGCAGCAAGGCGACGCACTTTGTCTATGCGGCGCATGCCACGCTGGCGGACGGCCGCGTCAGTCCCGGCGCGTGGGACGTGGCGGGACTGGCGCCCGGCCTGTACACGCTGCGCATCCACGCTGCCGATTATGCGGGCAACGTGGCGGTCGAGGGGCGCGACGTGGCGATCGAGGTGACGGAGTAGTTGGAGAACCCGGGTAGCGGATGTCCTGGATCAGCGCACGAAGGTGGTTTTCTTGCCCTGCACGTTGCGCTCGGCCGGATCGCCGTAGACGGTGATGGTGCCGGAACCGTCGGTACGGCTGGCCACCTGGCCCGAGACGGCGATGGCGATCTCGCCCGAGCCGTGCGTGGCCAGTTCGGCGCGCTGGCTGCGCAGCCCGGCCAGGCGTGCGGCGCCGAAGCCGTGCACCGTGATGTCGGCGCTGCGCACTTCGCCACGCGCCGTCAGGCCGCCGGAGCCGTACAGCGTGGCCTGCAGCGCTTCGCCGCGCACCGTGCCCAGGTGAATGCGGCCGGAGCCGTTCATCGTCACGCGCGTATCGCCGGCGTCCAGCGCGTCGGCCAGCAGGCTGCCCGAGCCGCTGTTGACGGCTTCCAGCCGGTCGACGCGGCCGCGCAGCTCGACCCTGCCCGAGCCCCGCTGCACCACCTTGAAGCTGCCGCCGTCCAGGCCCGCCACCTGCGTGCCGGCGTAGCCGGACGTTTCCAGCCGGTCCAGGCGTGGCACCGTGTAGCGGATGCGCACGGGGCGCGACGCGCTGGTGTCGCTGTCGCTCCAGATGTGCAGCGTGTCGCCACGCACGTCCGTGTGGACGTGTTCCAGCAGGTTGCTGTCCGCCTCGACCGTCAGGCCGGGCGCACCGCCCACTTGCACGTCCACCTGCATGTCGAGCCGGCGCCGGCCTTCGATCGCCAGCGCGGGCAGCGCGGCGACGGGCCGTGAGGCACTGGCGACGCGCCCGTCGCCTTGCAGGATGGACCGGTCGGACGACCAGCGGCCAGCGCCGCCGGGTACCACGATGACGCAGCCCGCCAGCAGGGCGGCGGTCAGGATGGTGGCGGCGGTGCGTGTCGGTGTCATGGCGGCTTCCCGGTCTGGTTCGATGCTGGCATCGTAGCCAAGCGGGCGGCCGGGCGCCCGTGGCGTGCGACGGACGGCAGGAATCGCGGGGTGAATTGCGCGGGAGCGTACCTAGCCGCTGACGGCGTCGCCGGCGGCCGGCACCAGCAGCAGCAGCCGGCCGCCGAGTGCCTCGAACTGCAGCGGCGCCGTCAGGTGCAGTATCTCGCCGTCCACGGCCGCCTTCAGCCGCCTGCGCCCGTACAGCGGCGTGCGCACGGTCATGCGGCGAAAGCCGAAGGCGACCAGGTCGTCCGCATCGGCCAGCATGCCCAGTGCGCCGCGCGCCATCAGCAGGAACATGCGCAGGCGGCCGACGGGCTTGGGCGCGAGGGCGGCCAGCTCGCCATCGGCCACGTCGGGCGTGACGTCGGTCAGCCCGACCTGCTCCATCTGCAGCCGGTTGTTGCCGACGAAGAGCGTGGACGTACGCAGGTGGATCGTCTTGCCTTCGGCTTCCAGCGACAGGCGCAGGCGGCGGTGCGGCAGGACCAGCGTCTTCAGCGCCGACAGCGCGGCCACGAAACGGCTGCGGCCGAACTGGCGCTTGTCGTGTTCGCGCTCTTCCAGCAGCTTCGGATACAGGCCGATGCTGGCGTTGACGAGGAAGATGCGACCGTTCACGCTGCCGATCTGCACTGGCTGGATGGAAGCGCGCAGCAGGGCGTGCACGGCGTCCGTCAGGTCCTGCGGGATGCCGTGGGTGCGGCCGAAGTAGTTGAACGTCCCCTGCGGCAGCGCGCCGAACGGGCAGCCGTGTTCGACGGCCTGGCGCGCCACGGCATTGATGGTGCCGTCGCCGCCCGCCGCCACCAGGATCGCGCCGTCGTCGCGCGCACGCACGGCCTGGGCGCGGGCCTGATCGTCGATGCGCTCGGGATCTTCCACCAGCTCGATATGGAAGCGCCGTCCGGCCGCCTCCAGCACCGCCTCGATGGCCTCGCGTCGCTCGTCCGTCTCGGCCGCGCCGGAACCGGCATTGAGGACGATGTACAGGGGGGCGTCGGGTGGGGGTGTCGTGGTCGGCATGATAGCAAATGATTAATTGTGCTGCACTGTACCACTGCGCTTGCCGATATGGCGCGACGGTTGGAAAACCCATGGGGACAGTGCCTGTCCCCGGCTCCCCATCAGGGCGGCGCGGCGGGACAGGTCCAGTGCGTTGGCGTTCCGGGTGCCCATGATGTCTTCCTTTTTAGTGAGTGTCCTGGAAAACGACCGTGCTACAGTCGTTGGGATGGGGGCATTTTATGGCCCGGCCCCGATGTTGAGAATAGGCAAGACTGCAAAGCGGCCTTGCAGGAATGCGGATGGCACCAAAGGAAGAGCGGACGATGCAACGGACGACGGAGACGCATGGCAGACGATTTTGACTGGAACGATATCCCGCTGGTGCTGGCGCTGGCACGCAGCGGCAGCATGAGCGCCGCCGGCCGGCATCTGGGCGTGGATACGTCGACGATCAGCCGGCGCGTGGCCGCCGCGGAAAAGTCTCTGAACCTGCGCCTGTTCATCCGCGAGACGACAGGCTACCGGTTGACCGATGCGGGCCAGGTCTTCGTCGAACGGGGCGAAGCCGTGTACGGCAACGTGCAGAGCATGCTGCTGGCTTCCACCCGCGAGGCGGAAACGATCGCCGGCACCGTGCGCATCAGCGCCATCGATTTCCTGTTCGATCACTGGCTGGTGCGCCACGTGGGTGCGCTGTGCGCGCGCCATCCCGCGCTGGAAGTGAACCTGGTGGCCGACAACGACAACGTCTCCTTCGCCCGGCGCGAGGCCGACTTCGCGCTGCGCCTGGCGCCGCCGGCCGACGACGCGGCGGTGCTGATGCGCTGGCTGGGCGAGATCGGCTGGGCGGTGTACGGCGCGCCCGCCTTTGCCGACGTGCCGCGTGAAGCGTGGGGTGGCCAGCCCTGGATCGCGCCGGAAGAAGCGCTGTCCCATGTGCCCGAGATGCGCTGGCTGGCCCGGCTGGCGCCGCGGCCGCGCCAGCCGCTGCGCGTGAACGGCCTCAGTACGATGGTCAGCGCGTGCCGCGCCGGCGTCGGCATGGCACTGTTGCCCTGCATCGTGGGCGAGGACGAAGGGTTGCTGCGCCTGTCCGGCACGGAGGTCACGCGCGAACTGTGGCTCCTCAGCCACCGCGATGCCGTGTCGATCGGCCGTTTCAAGCTGGTTGCCGCCTGGCTGGCGCAATTGTTCGACGACAGCCGCGCTGCCCTGTGCGGAGCCGCGCGATGAGGGTGCTCGTCACGGGCAGCAGCGGTCACTTGGGGGAAGCGCTGGTCCGCGTGCTGGCGGCAGCCGGCCACGAACCGGTGGGACTGGACGTGCTGGCGTCGCCGTTCACGGCCGTCACCGCGTCGGTCGGCGATGCCGGCGCCGTACGGGAGGCGATGCGTGGCGTGCACGGCGTGCTGCACGCCGCCACGCTGCACAAGCCGCACGTGGCCACGCACTCGCGCAGCCAGTTCGTCGCCACCAATGTGCAGGGGACCCTGAACGTGCTGGAGGCGGCGCTGGAAGAGGGCGTGGCCAGCTTCGTCATGACCAGCAGCACGAGCGTGTTCGGTGCCGCGCTGTCGCCACCCGCCGGCGCGCCCGCGGCCTGGGTCGACGAGACGCTGCAACCGGTCCCGAAGAACATCTATGGCGTGACGAAGCTGGCGGCCGAGCAGCTGTGCGAGCTGTTCGCACGCACGGCCGGGCTGCCCGTCGTCGTGCTGCGCACGGCGCGCTTCTTTCCCGAACCGGACGACGACCCGGCACTGCGCGGCGCCTACGGGGACGCCAACATCAAGGTCAACGAGCTGCTCAACCGCCGCGCCGACATCGAGGACATCGTCGAGGCCCACCTGCTGGCGCTGGAGCGGGCGCCCCGCATCGGCTTCGGCCGCTACATTGTCAGTGCCACCACGCCGCTGCGGCGCGAGGACGTGGCGGCGCTGCGGGTCGATGCGGCGGCCGTGGTGCGCCGGCGCGCGCCGCAGGCACTGGCCGAATACGCGCGACGGGGCTGGGCGCCGTTCCCCACGCTGGACCGCGTCTACGACAACACGCTGGCGCGCCAGGCGCTGGGCTGGCAGCCGCGCCACGACTTCCACGGCGTGCTGGCCCGGCTGGCCCAGCTGCCCGTCGATGCCGACATCCGCAGTCCGCTGGCGAGGATCATCGGCAGCAAGGGCTACCACGACGGGCTGGCGACCCGCTATCCGTTCGTCTGAACTGTCGCGCGCGCCCGGAAATCGGGTTAGAATCGATCTGAACGATCGTGCTATTTCAAGGCGACGCCGACAACCATGGAGACGATATGGACCTGAACTACAGCGCCGAGGACCTGGCGTTCCGCGACAGCGTGCGCGCCTTCCTCGCTGCGCAGCTGCCCCCCGAATTGCAGGACAAGGTGCGCCGCCACCTGCGCCTGTCGAAAGAAGACTTCGTACGCTGGCACAAGATCGTGGCGGCCCAGGGCTGGGCCGCGCCGGCCTGGCCTGTCGAATACGGCGGCCCGGGCTGGAACGCTACCCAGCGCCACATCTGGGAAGACGAATGTGCCCGCGCCGGCACGCCGCCGATCCTGCCGTTCGGCGTCAACATGGTGGCCCCCGTCATCATGGCGTTCGGGAACGACGAGCAGAAGGCGTACTACCTGCCGCGCATCCTGAACTGCGACGACTGGTGGTGCCAGGGCTACTCGGAACCTGGCGCCGGCTCCGACCTGGCCGCGCTGAAGACGACGGCCGTGCGCGACGGCGACCATTACATCGTCAACGGCCAGAAGACCTGGACCACGCTGGGCCAGTATGCCGACATGATCTTCTGCCTGGTACGGACCGACCCCACGGTGAGGAAGCAGGAGGGCATCTCGTTCCTGCTGATCGACATGAAGACACCGGGCATCACGGTGCGGCCCATCGTCATGCTGGACGAGGAACACGAGGTCAACGAGGTCTTCTTCGACAACGTGCGGGTACCGGTGGCGAACCTGATCGGCAAGGAAAACAAGGGCTGGACCTACGCCAAGTACCTGCTGGGCCATGAGCGCACCGGCATCGCCGCCGTCGGCCGCTCCAAGCGCGAGCTGGCCTTCCTGAAGGCCCTCGCGCTGCGCCAGCAAAAGGGCGGCCAGCCGCTGCTGCGCGATCCGTTGTTCGCGGCCAAGGTGGCCAACCTGGAGATCGAGCTGATGGCGCTGGAGGTGACGGTGCTGCGCACCATCGCCCAGGAACACCAGGGGCCGGGACCGCAGGCCTCCGTGCTGAAGGTGAAAGGCACCGAGATCCAGCAGATGCTGACGGAACTGATGGTGGAGGCGGTAGGGCCGGGCGCGCTGCCGTTCGATCCCGCCTACCTGGAAGGGGAAACCGAACACGCGGCGGGCGGTGACGACGATGCCGCCCCGCTGGCGGGCTACTACTTCAACTACCGCAAGACGTCGATCTATGGCGGTTCCAACGAAATCCAGAAGAACATCATCACGCAGATGATCCTGGGTTTATAAAAACAATCGGAGACAGCCATGGATTTCAGCTACAAGGAAGAGCAACAGCAGTTCGCCGACGCATTGCGCCGCTGGGCCGAGCGCGACTACACGTTCGAACGGCGCCGCGCCATCATCCATTCGGACGCGGGCGTGTCGCCGGAGGCCTGGGCCACGCTGGTCGAGTTGGGCATGACGGCGCTGCCGGTGCCGGAAGCACAGGGCGGCTTTGCCGGCAACGCCGTCGACATGCTGGTCGTGATGCAGGAACTGGGCCGCGCGCTGGTGGTGGAGCCGTACTTCGCCACGGTGCTGGGCGCACGCTTCCTGCAGCTCGCGGGCGGGCAGGAAGAGCTGCTCGCGCGCGTGGCCGCCGGCGAAGTGAAACTCGCTTGCGCGCTGACCGAAGCCGGCTCGCGCCATGACCTGGCGGCGATTGCCGCCGTCGCCACGGGCACGCCGGACAATATGGGCGTCAGCGGCATCAAGACGGTCGTGCTGCACGGCGGCCAGGCCGATGCGTTCATCGTCTCGGCGCGCCACCAGGACGCCATTGCGCTGTACCTGGTCGAAGCCGACACCGCCGGCGTCGCCATCCGCGACTACCGCACCATCGACGGCCTGCGCGCCGCCACCGTCTCGTTCGACCATGCGCCTGCCACGCCGCTGGGCGCGCCGGGGCAGGGCTGGGACATCCTGGAAGCGGCCACCGACTATGGCGCCGCGCTGCTGTGCGCGGAAAGCATCGGCGTGATGGACGCGCTGTTCGCGGCCACGCTGGAGTACCTCAAGACGCGCCAGCAGTTCGGCGCGCCGATCGGCAAGTTCCAGGCGCTGCAGCACCGCATGGCCGACATGTTCATCCACCTGGAGCAGGCCCGCTCGATGGCGATGCTGGCCGCCGTCAAGGTCGATTCGGCCGATCCGGAGGAGCGCCGCCGCGTGGTGTCCGCCGCCAAGGCACGAGTGGGGCAAGCGGGCAAGTTCGTGGGCCAGCAGGCCGTCCAGCTGCACGGCGGCATGGGCGTGACGGACGAGCTGCCGGCTTCGCATCTGTTCAAGCGCCTGACGACGCTGGGCCTGACGCTGGGCGACGCCGACCACCACATCGAGCGCTTCATCGCCCAGCCGGGCTTCGGGGAGACCGACTGATGGACGCACAACCGGTCCTGCTGGACACCGTTGCCGCGCTGGAGGCGGTGCTCGGGCGCGAGGTGGCGCTGTCGCGCTGGTTCGAGATCGACCAGGCCCGCATCGCCGCGTTCGCCGACGTCACGGACGACCACCAGTGGATCCACCTCGATGCCGAACGGGCGCAACGCGAGTCGCCCTACGGCGGCACGGTGGCGCACGGGCTGCTGACCCTGGCGCTGCTGCCCGCGATGCTGGCCAGCGCCGTTTCGCTGGGCAGCGCGCGCCTGACCGTCAACTATGGCTGCAACAAGGTGCGCTTCCCGGCCGCCGTGCCGGCCGGCAGCCGCATCCGCGGGCGCTTCACCGTGCAGTCGGTCGAACCGCTGGCCGACTGCACGCAGCTGGTGTGGCTCGTCACGATGGAAAGCGAGGCAGGGGGCAAGCCGGTCTGCGTCGCCGAATTCGTGATGCGGCGCTACTGAACGCGAAGGCACCGGTGACAGGCTCCGACCGCAGGTCGGTGCCTGTCACCCAGGGCTGCCTGCCGGTACAATGAAGCCGCTCAACCAGCCACCGCACCCCATGCCCAACCCGAACGCCTACCCCCAGCCCGAGATCGACGCCGTCTACCGCGCGATCCGCGAACGGCGCGACGTGCGCCATTTCGCGCCCGGCCCGATCGGTCCCGACCAACTGGCCCGCTTCCTCGCGGCCGCCCACAATGGCCCGTCCGTCGGCCTGATGCAGCCGTGGCGCTTCCTGCGCATCGTCGACCCGGCCCTGCGCCAGGCCATCCATGCGGAGGTGGACGCGGAGCGCGTGCGCACGGCCGAGGCGCTGGGCGAACGGTCCGGCGAATTCATGCGCCTGAAGGTGGAGGGCGTGCTGACGTGTGCCGAGGTGCTGGTCGTCGGCCTGGTCGACCGGCGCGAGGACTACGTGTTCGGCCGGCGCACGATGCCGGAAATGGACCTGGCGTCCGCCGCCTGTGCGATCCAGAACTTCTGGCTGGCGGCCCGCGCGGAAGGCATCGGCGTGGGCTGGGTGTCGTTGTTCGATCCCGAGCGGCTGCGCGCGCTGTGCGGCATGCCGCCCGGCAGCCAGCCCATCGCCGTGCTGTGCGTGGGACACGTCGAGTCGTTCTATCCGGCGCCGATGCTGGAACTGGAGGGCTGGGACCGGCGCCGCGAGCTGGCGGAGATCCTGTACGAGGACCGCTGGGGCCAGCCGGCGCCGTGAGCTGTGCGCCATCATTTTGTTGCAATTGCTGCCAGCCGCACCTATACTGCGCCCGTAGTTTAGCTTCCGGTGGCGGCCCGCGTACGTGTGCCGCCTTAAATGGGAAGTCGGTGCTGTGCCCGGACCCGGGCGCCATCCCGACGCTGCCCCCGCAACGGTAAGCGAGCCAAGGTGCCGCAATACGCCACTGTGCAACAGCATGGGAAGGCGCGGTGCCCCGGCAGGCCGCCCGGCCTGCCGCTCGCGAGCCCGGAAACCAGCCTGAAGCAGCAAGCGCGTTTGTATTGCGGAGGGCGATACGGCTGAGGAACTGCACGCGATCCGCTGGTCACCCTGGCTCCATGCCACCGCCACCGTATCCTGTTTCTCTCCACCCGACTCCTCCCGCTGCAGCGCATTTCGTCGTGCCGACCCTGCCAAGGAGGATTACCATGTCGCCTGTTACGTCCCACTCCGTCGAAGCCGCCACCCCGCTGGCGCTGAAAGACAAACTGGTTCCCGCATTGGGCGCTGCCGCCCTCGGCATCGTCCTGCTGTTCGGCGCCGGTTTCGCGCCGATGGAAGCGCTCCACAACGCCGCCCACGACAGCCGTCACTCGGCGGGCTTCCCGTGCCATTGAGCCCGGCCGCGGCCGGGCCGGCACGCCGGCCCGGGCTGTTCAACCGCATCGCCGCCACGGCGGCGGGCGCCGGTATCGTGGCGGGCCTGCTGCTGACGGGCGTGCAGCACCTGCAGCTAACGTCGCTGATCCGCACCGCCGAGACGTACGAGGTGGCGGCGCAGGCTGCGTCGGCCGCGCCGCAGCAGCACGAGCACCAGCATGAGGATCAGCACCAGCACCAGCACGAGCACGCGGTGCCCGGGTCGGAGCACGAGCATGGCGCAGCCGAGCACCACCACGGCGGCTGGGAGCCGGCTCCCGGTGGCGAACGCCTGTTCTATACGGTGCTGGCCAATGTCAGCATGGCCGTCGGCTACGCGCTCTTGCTGGCCGCCGCACTGACCCTGCGCGGCAAGCCGGTAACGTGGCGCAGCGGCCTGCTGTGGGGCGGTGCCGGTTACCTTGTCTTCTTTGTCGCCCCGTCGCTGGGCCTGCCGCCGGAACTGCCCGGCACCGAGGCGGCGCCCGTCGTTGCGCGCCAGGGCTGGTGGATCGCTACCGCCGGCGCCACCGCGTGCGCGCTGGCGCTGCTGGCATGGGGGCGGCATTGGGGGCTGAAGCTGGCCGCACTGGCGTTGCTGGTCGTGCCGCACCTGGTCGGTGCGCCGCAGCCGGCCGTGCATGGCGCCGTGGCACCGGCGGCCCTGGCGCGCGACTTCATCGTCGCCGCCGCCGTGGCCAATGCCGCGTTCTGGCTGGCGCTGGGTGCGCTGGCCGGGTGGTTCCACGCCCGTTCCAGCCGCGCGGGATAAAGTATGCGCACCCACGACCGCCACGTCTTCATGTGTGTCGGCCCTCGCTGCACCAGCACCGAGGGCCGCGCCCAGGCCGTGTTCGAACGGATGGGCGAGATGATCGACGCCCGGCCCGACCTGGCGGTCAAGCGCACTCGCACCCATTGCATGGTCGCCTGCAAGTTCGAGGGTCCCGTGCTGGTCGTCTATCCCGAAGGCGTGTGGTACCAGCGCGTGGACGAAGCGGCGGCCGCGCGCATCGTCGACGAACACCTGGCGGGCGGCCGTGAAGTGGCCGACCTGATCTTCCATCGCCTGGGCCACGGCGACACCTGCGAGCCGGCGCCGAAACCATGAACGAATTCCCCCGCATCGCGCTGCTGACGCACGCATCGAACGACCTGACGGTGCTGCACCAGGCCAGCGCCCAGCTGCCGGCAGGCTTCGGCCCCGTCGCGGGCATCGCCTTGCAGGAGCGCGACGAGGATTCGCCGCCACTGGCCACGCTGCTGGAAGGCGAACTGCGAGGCGCCCGCGTGATCGTCGTGCGCGTACTGGGCCGGCTGGGCGGCGTGCCCGGGTTTGCCGAACTGGCCGAGGCGGCACGGCGCCAGGGCCGGCACCTGCTCGTCGTCAGCGGTACGGGTGAACCCGATCCGGAACTGGCCGCCGTGTCGACGGTGGGCGCGGGCGTGGCGCAGATGGCGCTGGCCTATTTCCAGGCCGGCGGCGGCGCCAACCTGGCGCAGCTGCTGCGCTACCTGTCCGACCACCTGCTGCTGACGGGCCATGGCTTCGAGCCGGCGCAACCGCTGCCGGAGCATGGCATCCACCATCCCGACCTGCCGCCCGGCGCCACCCTGGCCGATTGGCAGGCGCTGCGCGACCCCGCGCGACCCGCTGCCGGCATCGTGTTCTACCGCGCCCACTGGATGAGCGGGAATACGCGCTTCATCGACGCGCTGCTGGCGGCGCTGGAGGCGCGCGGCCTGGACGTGCTGCCCGTGTTCACGTCTTCGCTGCGCGCTGCCGACGGTGCGGCCACGCCGGCCGCGCTGCGCTACTTCGGCAGCGACGGCGCGGCGCACGTCGATGTCCTGATCAACACGACGTCGTTCGCCATGGGCGAGATCACGCCGGGCGGTCCCACCCCGGCCGGCTGGTCGGTCGGCGTGCTCGAGCAGCTGGACGTGCCCGTGCTGCAGGCCATCACGAGCGGCATGACCCAGCCGCAGTGGCAGCAGTCGGCACGGGGCCTGAATCCCCTCGACACGGCGATGAACGTGGTGCTGCCCGAATTCGACGGCCGCATCATCACCGTGCCGCTGTCGTTCAAGGAACGCGCCGCCGGCCTGCCGGGCGAGGCGGTGGAGTACGCCCCGCTGGCCGACCGCGCCGCGCGCATCGCCGGCATCGCGGCGCGCTGGACGCGCCTGAAACGGCTGCCCAACCGCGACAAGCGTGTCGCGTTCATGTTCACCAATTCCAGCAGCAAGGCGGCGCAGATCGGCAATGCCGTGGGCCTGGACGCGCCGGCGTCGCTGATGCGCATCCTGGCTGCGCTGGCCGAGGCGGGGTACCACATCGGCGACCTGCCGGCGGACGGCACGGCGCTGATCCACGACCTGGTGGCGCGCTGCTCCTACGACAACCTGCACGTGACGGAACACCAGCTGGCGCACGCCGCCGGGCGCGTCTCGTCCGCGCGTTACGGCGAGTGGTTCGCCGAGCTGCCGGCGCCGCTGCAAGAGAAGATGCTGGCACAGTGGGGCGCGCCACCGGGCGAAGCCTACGTGCACGACGGCCACCTGGCGCTGGCCGGCATCGAACTGGGCAACGCCTTCGTCGCGCTGCAGCCGCCACGCGGCTACGGCATGGACCCGGACGCGATCTACCACCAGCCCGACCTGCCGCCCACCCACCATTACTACGCGCTGTACCGCTGGCTGCGCGACGAGTGGCGCGCGGATGCGATCGTCCACGTCGGCAAGCACGGCACGATGGAATGGCTGCCGGGGAAGGGCGTCGGCCTGTCCGAAGCCTGCTTCCCCGATGCGCTGCTGGGCGACCTGCCGCTGTTCTACCCGTTCATCATCAACGATCCGGGCGAAGGCTCGCAGGCCAAGCGCCGCGCCCACGCGGTCGTGGTGGATCACCTGACGCCGCCGATGACGACGGCCGATACATACGGCGCACTGGCGCAACTGACACAGCTGGTGGACGAGTACTACCAGGTCGAGGTGCTGGATCCGGCGAAGCTGCCGCTGTTGCAGCAGCAGATCTGGGAACTGGTCAAGCAGACCAACCTGGACGCGGACATGCGCATGCGGCTGCTGCACCACGACCACGACCACGACCACGACCACGACCACGATCATGACCATGATCACGGACATCACCACCATGGTCATGACCACGATCATGACCACCACGACCACGACCACGACGGCGAGCTGCCGGCCGCGCTGGCGGAGATGGGCGGCTCCGATGTCGCCCACCTGATCGAAGACCTGGACGGCTACCTGTGCGAACTGGGCTCGGCGCAGATCCGGGACGGCCTGCACATCCTGGGCCGCTGTCCGGACGACGAGCAGATGCCCGACATGCTGGCGGCGTTGACCCGCTTGCCGAACCAGGATGTGCCGGGCCTGCAGGCTGCCGTCGCCCAGCTGTTCGGGCTGACGGTGGACATGCTGCTTGACCATGGCGCTGGCCGGATCAACGCGGCACCGGCGCTGGCACGCCTGGCCGGCCGCGCCGTCGTCTCACGCGCCAATGCGCTGGAAGCGGTCGACCTGCTGTGCCGGCGCCTGTTCGAGCAACTGGGACAGGCCGGCTATGCGCCGCAGGCCATCGATGCGGTGCTGGACCGCGTGTTCGGCACGCTGGACGATGGCGACGCCGCCGCGCCACGGCTGCAGCCGGCCGCGCGCGCCAAGGCCAGCGTCGTCACGCAACTCGGCCGGCCGCGTGCGAAACCCGTCGCCGCGGTCGCCATCGCCAAGCCGGTGACGGCCGGCCCGGCGCGGTTCGACGACCTGCGCCGCGTGCTCGATTTCGCCTGCCGCGAGCTGGTACCAAAGCTGCGCCGTGCCAGCGACGAGATCGACAACCTGGTCGCGGGCCTGTCCGGCCGCTACGTACCCGCTGGTCCGAGCGGCTCGCCCACCCGCGGCATGGCGCACATCCTGCCGACAGGGCGCAATTTCTACTCCGTCGATCCGCGCAGCGTACCGTCGCAATCGGCGTGGCGCGTCGGCCAGCAACTGGCGCGCGAAGTGCTGGAACGCTACCGCCGCGAGACCGGCGGCTGGCCGGAAGGCGTGGCCGTCAGCGTCTGGGGTACCAGCGCGATGCGTACGCACGGCGACGACGTCGCCCAGATCCTGGCGCTGCTGGGCGTGCGGCCCGTGTGGCGCCACGAAAGCCGGCAGGTATGCGGCATCGAGATCGTGCCGCTGGCGGAACTGGGCCGCCCCCGCATCGACGTGACGACCCGTATCAGCGGTTTTTTCCGCGACGCGTTCCCGCAGCTGATCGAACTGGTGGACGACGCCGTGCAGCAGGTGATCCGGCTGGACGAACCGCTCACGCACAACTTCGTGCGCAAGCACTACCTGGCCGAGCTGGCGCAGGGCATCGGCGCGGGCCTGGACGAGCCGGAGGCGGCGCGGCGCGCGGGCTACCGGATCTTCGGCGCCAAGCCGGGCAGCTACGGCGCCGGCATCCTGCCGCTGGTCCAGCAGCGCAACTGGGAAGGCGACGCCGATTTTGCCGAAGCCTACGTCAACTGGGGCGGCTATGCCTACGGGCGCGGCAGCCAGGGTACGGACCAGCGCGACGCCTTCCGCACCCGGCTGGCCGGCGTGCAGGTAGCGCTGCACAACCAGGACAACCGCGAGCACGACATCTTCGACAGCGACGACTACCTGCAGTTCCACGGCGGGATGATCGCGACGATCCGGGCATTGTCGGGCCAGCAGCCGCGCCATTACTTCGGCGACAGCCACGACCCGGCGCGGGCCCAGGTGCGCGACCTGAAGGAAGAGACGTTGCGGGTATTCCGTTCGCGCGTCGTCAACCCGAAATGGCTGGCCAGCATCCAGCGTCACGGCTACAAGGGCGGCCTGGAGCTGACAGCCACGGTCGACTACCTGTTCGGCTACGACGCCACCGCGCAGGTGATGGACGACTGGATGTACGAGGACGTGGCGCAGTCGTACGCCTTCGACGCCGCCATGCAGCGCTTCCTGCAGGAGGCCAACCCGTGGGCACAGAACGCCATTACCGAGCGGCTGCTGGAGGCGGCCGGCCGCGGCATGTGGACCGCGCCGAAGCCGGAAACGCTGGAGCGGCTGCGCCAGTTGTACCTGGACAGCGAGGCGCTGCTGGAAGCGCGTGGCGAGACCGCGCGCGGCAGCTGAAGGACAGACCATGAGTACCGCCATTTTTCCGTTCGCCGCCATTGTCGGCCAGTCGCAACTGCGCACGGCCCTGATGCTGTGCGCCGTCGATCCTTCCATCGGCGGAGTCCTGATCCGCGGCGACAAGGGCACGGCCAAGAGCACGGCCGCGCGCGCGCTGGCGGCGGTGCTGCCGCCCGTCCAGCGCACGCCTGGTTGTGCGTTCAACTGCCCGCCTGGCGGCACGTGCGAACACTGCACCGTGTGCGCCGCCGGCACGCCGGCACCGTCACCCGTGCCGTTCGTCACGCTGCCGCTGGGCGCGACCGAAGACCGCGTGCTGGGCAGCCTCGACATCGCCCAGGCCCTGCAGGGAGGCCGCTCCTTCCAACCCGGCCTGCTGGCCGGCGCGCACCGCGGCGTGCTGTACATCGACGAAGTCAACCTGCTGGCCGACCACCTGGTGGACGTGCTGCTGGACGTGGCGGCGATGGGCGTCAACAGCGTGCAGCGCGAGGGCCTGTCGGTGTCGCACCCGGCCCGCTTCACGCTGGTGGGCACGATGAACCTGGAGGAGGGCGACCTGCGGCCGCAGCTGCTCGACCGCTTCGGCCTGATGGTCGAGGTGACGGCGCCACGCGACAAGGCCGAGCGCTCCGAGGTGGTACGCCGCCGCATCGCCTTCGAGGCCGACCCGGCCGGCTTTGCCGCCCGCTGGCAGGACGAGCAGCAAGCCTTGCAGGCCCGCCTGGCCACGGCGCAGGCGCTGCTGCCGGACGTTGCGCTGGACGATGCGATGCTGGACCTGATCAGCCACTTGTGCTGCGAGTTCGACGTGGCCAGCCTGCGCGCCGACATCGTGCTGCACAAGACATCTCGCGCGCTGGCCGCGCTGGATGGCCGCATGGCGGTCACGCCGGCCGACCTGCGCACGGCGGCGCAGCTGGTGCTGCCGCACCGGCGCCGCCGCAAGCCGTTCGAACAGCCGGGCCTGGACGACGAGCGGCTGGATGAATTACTGCGTGACGCGGCGCCACCGCCGCCTGCCGACGCGGCAGGCGAGGACGGCCAGGACAACGAGGAAGGCGAGCAGGAAGCACCACGTGCCGGCGGCGACGAGGAAGAAGTGTTCGCCGCTGCCGCCACCGGTGCGGCGCCGCGCATCGCCGTCGAGGCGCAAGTCGCTTATGGCGCCGCGGGCCGGCGCAGCACGGCGGCCCAGGCGCCACGCGGTCATGCGCTGCGCGCAGTGCCGGACGAACAGCCCACCAGCATCGCCATCGGCGCCACCTTGCGCAGCGCGGCGCTGCGCGGCAGCACGACCGTGGCACGGGCCGACCTGCACCAGCAGGTGCGGGCCGGCACCGGCGCCAACCTGATCCTGTTTGTCGTCGATGCCTCCGGTTCGATGGCGGCGCAGCGGCGCATGGAGGCGTTGAAGGGCGCGGTGCTGAACCTGCTGACGGATGCCTACCAGCGGCGCGACCAGGTGGCCGTCGTCGCGTTCCGCGGCCAGCAGGCCGAGTTGCTGCTGGCGCCGACGCGCAGCGTCGACCTGGCCGAGCAGCGCCTGCGCGAGCTGCCCACGGGCGGGCGCACGCCGCTGCCGCACGCGCTGCAACTGGCGCTGGAAGCGCTGCAGCGTGCGGATGGGGGCGGTACGCCGTTGCCGCCGTTGCTCGTGATCCTGACGGACGGCCGCGCCAACGTGCCGCTGGCGGCCGGCGGCGATCCATGGCGCGAAGCGCTGGCGCTGGCCGATGCGCTGGCGGAACGCCGCACGCCGGCACTGGTGATCGACACGGAACAGGGCTACCTGCGGCTGGGCCGCGCGGCGCAACTGGCGCAGGCGCTGGGCGCAGACTGCCTGACGCTGGAAGAGCTGTCGGCCGACAGCCTGGCGCTGACCGTGCGCGCGCGGCTGGGACAATAACACTTTGGAGTTGCAATGATCGTATGTATCGGCGCGGGACCCGGCGACACGGGCTACCTGACGCAACGGGGGGCGGAACTGATCCGCAATGCGGACGTGGTGGCGGGTTTCGACGCCGTGCTCAATGTCGTGCAGGCGCTGATTCCCGCGTCCGCGCGCGTCATCGGCATGGGCTACCGCGACCAGGTCGCGCAGCTGGACAAGGTTGCGGCCGAGCACCACGCCGGCAAGCGCTGTGTCGTCGTCTTCATGGGCGACATCCACTTCAGCGGTTTCCAGTACCTCGAACGCGTCGAGCGCGCCTGCGGCCATCCGGTCGAATCGCTGCCCGGCATCTCGTCGGCCCAGATCCTGGCCTCGCGCGCCCGCGTGTGCTTCGACGAGACCACCTTCATCACCTTCCACCGCCGCGGCGACCTGGCACCGTTCAAGCGCCACCTGGTACGCGTGCTGGAGGACCAGCGCAACGCCATTGTCATCCCGTGCCCGTGGGACGAGGCGCGCTCCTTCATGCCCTGGCATATCGCGGCCTACCTGATGGAGCAGGGCATTCCGGCCGATCACCCCGTCGAGGTGTGGGAGAACCTGACGCGCGGCGAGGCGGAGTGGCACGGCACGCTGGCCGAGTGCGCCGAACACCGCTGCTCGGACATGAGCATCATGCTGATCCGCACGCTGGCGCCGATGGCCAGCCAGATCGAGCCGGCGCCATGAGCGACACATCGAAACGCCTGGGCATCGTGGTGGCCGGCCATGGCAGCCGCGACCCGGATGCGGTGCGCGAGTTCGAGGCGCTGGTCGAATTGATCCGCGTCCGTGCCCCGGGCGAAACCGTCACGCATGGCTACCTGGAATTCGCCAGCCCGACCATCGCCGAAGCGGCAGTGGCCAATATCGACGCCGGCGCGGAGCAGGTCGCGCTGGTGCCGGGCGTGCTGCTGGCGGCGCGCCACGCGAAGAACGACATGCCGGCCGAGATGCTGGCGCTGGCACGCGACTTCCCGCAGGTGGACTTTCATTTCGGCGCGCCGATGAGCCTCGACCCGAAGCTGCTGCAACTGGCGCAGGAACGCATCGTGGCAGCCGAAGCCACGTCCCCCCACACTGTGCGCCGGGACGACACGTGCCTGGTCGTCGTCGGCCGCGGCACGACGGACCCGGATGCCAACGGCGAGGTGGCGAAGCTGGCGCGCATGCTGGAGGAGGGCATGGGCTTCGGCGCCGCTTATGTGTGCTACTCCGGCACGGCGCAGCCGCTGGTGGCCGATGGCCTGCGCCGCGCAGCCATGCTGGGCTACCGGCGCATCGTCGTGCTGCCGTTCTTCCTGTTCGACGGCGTGCTGGTGAAACGCATTTATGCAGCGGCGGACGCGCTGGCCGAACGCGAGCCCGGCATCGAGGTGCTGAAGACCCAGTACTTCGGCGTGCATCCGCTGGTGGCGGACGTGATGATCGAGCGCGCGCGCGAAGCGGTGGCCGGGCGCGCGGCGATGAACTGCTCGCTGTGCAAGTACCGCGTGCAGATCGTCGGTTTCGAGCAGCAGGTGGGCGAGCCGCAGCGCGCCCACCATGTTGCGGTCCGCGGCCTGTTGGCCAGCGAAACGGCGCCGGCAGCGGCGCCGGCCGTCTACCGGACCTACGTGCCGCACCCGATCGAGGCGGAAAGCTTCCGCATCATCGCGGCGGGGCGCGACTGGTCGGACTTCCCGCCGGAGCAGTTGACGGTGCTGCAGCGCATCGTGCATACGTCCGGCGACTTCAACGCCGTCGACGATTTCTACTTCTCGGCGGGCGCGATCGACAGCGGTATCCGCGCGCTGCTGCGCTGCCGCCGCATCGTCACGGACGTGACGATGGTGCAGACGGGCCTGAAACGCGCGCTGCTGGAAGAACTGGGCATCGACACGTGGTGCGGCGTGCACGACCGCGAGACGCACCTGATGGCCGAGCAGTACGGTATCACGCGCTCGGCGGCCGGCATCCGGCGCGGCTGGGAGAAGTTCGGCAACGACGTGGTGGTGGCCATCGGCGACGCGCCGACGGCGATCGCCGAGGCGGCGCGGCTGATCCGCGAGCACGGCTGGCGTCCGCAACTGGTCATCGGCCTGCCGGTGGGCTTTGTCGGCACGCGCGAAAGCAAGGACGAACTGCGCCGTTGCCTGCAGGTGCCGCGCATCACCAACAGCGGCACGCGCGGCGGTTCGCCGTGGGCCGCCAGCGTCGTCAACGGCCTGATGATCGACGCGCTGAACGGGCTGGCCAGCGGTGGAGGCGGCTGAACGCCGGCCGTTCGACCTGGCGATACCGGCGTCGAATGGACTGCGGCGTGGACGCACCACGGGCACCTGCGCCACCGCGGCCGTGAAGGCGGCATTGCACCTGCTGCTGGACGGTGAACTGAAGCGGCAAGTGCGGGTCAGCCTGCCCGACGGACTGCACTACCTGGAGGTGCCCGTGCAGCGGGTGCAGCGCCTGGCCGGCCGCGTGCGCGCCGAGGTGCTGAAGGACGGCGGCGACGATCCGGACAATACGCACGGCGCCACCATCTTCGCCGAGGTGGCGCGCAACGACGCGGGCACCGTGCGGTTCTTCGCCGGGCGGGGCGTGGGCACGGCGACCGCGCCCGGCCTGCGCGTCGCGGTGGGCGAACCGGCGATCAATCCGGTGCCGCGCCAGATGATGCGGCAGGCGGTGGCCGAGGTGGCCGACGACGACGCCGGCTTCGACCTGACGATCGGCTGCGAGGAGGGCGAGGCGATCGCACCGAAGACGTTCAATCCGCGCCTGGGGATCGTTGGCGGCATCTCGATCCTGGGCACGTCCGGCATCGTCGAGCCGATGTCGCTGGCGACGTGGATCGCGTCGATCGAGGTGTACGTGCGGGTCGCGCTGGCCGGCGGCCCGGACCGCGTGGCCTACCTGCCGGGCAAGATCGGGCGCGAGTATGCGCGCGACGTGCTGGGATTGCCCGATGCGCGCTCGGTACAGATCGCGAATTTCCTCGGCGACGCGCTCGATTTCACGGAACGGGCATTGCGGGAAGCGGGGCAGGAACTGGATGAATTGTGGCTGGCCGGGCATCCCGGCAAGCTGGCCAAGGTGCTGGACGGATACTGGGACACGCACTCCAGCCGCAGCACGATGGCGATGGGCGGCGTGGCGCGGGTCGCCGCCGCATGGGGCTACAGGCCGCACACGGTGCGGCGGATCGAAGAGGCGAACACGGTGGAAGCGGCAATGGAAGTTTTGAACGAAGCAGGGGACGCCAGCGGATTCTGGCGCGAGATGGAGCGGCGCATCGGCGCACTGGCGCACGCGCGCGTGCCGTCGGTGCGGCGCCTGGAAGTCCGGTTGTTCGACCTTGCCGGAAACCTGCTGGGTGCACGGGCATGACGGGGATGTTCTATGGGGTCGGCGTGGGTCCAGGCCCGGCGGGTTACCTGCCCGTGGCGGCACTGGAAGCGCTGCGCAGCGCGGACTTGATTTACGCGCCGCGCGCACGCGGCGTGCAGGATTCGGTGGCGCTGCAGTGCCTGGCCGGCACCGGGTTCGTGCCGGCGCCGGACAAGCTGCGCGAGATCGAATTCAACATGGACCCGGACCGCTCCGTGCTGAGCGAGCACTATGCGCAGCTGGCGGACGCCATCGCAGCCGAGCTGCGGGCGGGCCGCACGGTGGCGTATCTGACCATCGGCGACTCGATGACGTATTCGACGTACGGCTACGTGCTGGCGGCACTGCGTGCCCGCATTCCCGACCTGGCGCAGCGCACGTTCCCGGGCGTGACGAGCTACGCCGCCGCGGCCGCCGCCATGGCATGGCCGCTGGGCGAGGGCAAGGAGCGCGTGCTGATCCTGCCATGCCCCGAGAGCGCCGCCGAACTGCGGCGCGAGATCGAGACGCACGACATCGTCGTGTTGATGAAGGTGGGGGCGCGGCTGCCGTGGGTGCTGGACCTGCTGCGCGAGATGGACATCGCGCAGCACTGCGCGTTCGCGCGCCGCATCGGCTTGCCCGGCGAGCTGTTGTCGACCGACGTCGGCGCGCTGGTCGCGGACGACGCGATGGGCTACCTGGCCACCTTGCTGGTGCGGCGCAAGCCGTCCGTTCAACGTTGAAGGCAAACGCATGAAAGTCTACTTTATTGGCGCCGGTCCCGGCGCCGCCGACCTGATCACCCTGCGCGGCGCGCGCCTCCTGGGCAGCGTGGACATGGTGCTGTATGCCGGCTCGCTGGTCCCGGTCGAGATGCTGCAGCACTGCCGTCCCGGCACGGAGCTGATCGACACGGCGCAGCTGGACCTGGAGCAGCAGCAGGCCTGCTACGTGCGTGCGCGCGACGCCGGCATCGACGTGGTGCGGCTGCACTCGGGCGACCCGGCCATCTACGGCGCGACCGCCGAACAGATGCGCCGGCTCGACGCGCTTGGCATCGCCTACGAGATCGTGCCGGGCGTGTCGTCGTTCACCGCCGCCGCCGCGGCCATCGGCGCCGAGCTGACCAAGCCGGAAGTGTCGCAAAGCGTGATCCTGACGCGTGTGTCGGGCCGCGCCTCGGCCGTGCCGGAACTGGAATCGATTGCCCGCCTGGCCGAACACCGAGCGACGATGTGCATCTTCCTGTCCGGTCCGCACCTGAAGAAGATCGTCACCGACCTCTCGCTGCACTATCCACCCGAGACCCCGGTACGCCTGGTCTATCGTGCCACCTGGCCGGAACAGCGTGTGTACGAGGGCACCCTGGGCACCGTGCTGGAGGAAACCAAGCGGGGCGCCTGGAACCTGACGACGATGATGCTGGTCGGCGCGGCGCTGGACCGCGGCGTGGCGGCCGAATCGAGCTTGTACTCCAAGGACTTCACGCACCTGTTCCGGGTTGTGAAGAAGCAGGGAAAGGCGCTGGAGAATGAGCAGGAGATTGAGCAAGAGATTGAGCAGGGCAAAGAGCAGGAGCGCGCGTGACGCCAGGCCCGGGCATCTGGCTGGTGCGCGCCGAGGCTGAGCCGCTGGCGCGGCTGCTGCAGGCGCGCCTGGGCGGCACCATCCACCGGCCGTGGTTGCAAGCGGACGTGACGCAGAAGGCGCAGTTCGCGCAATGCTGGCGCGAGCACGCCCAGTGGATCGTGGTGGCAGCGACCGGCATCGCCGTGCGCTTCCTGTCCGGCCTGCCGGCCGACAAGCATACCGATCCTGCCGTCGTCGTGCTGGACGAAGCGGGCCGTCATGCCATTGCGCTGGTGGGCGGGCACGAAGGTGGTGCGAACGCGCTGGCCTACCGTGTCGCCAACGTGGTGGGTGCGGCGCCGGTCGTGACCACGGCCACGGAGGCCGTAAAGCCGCTGACGGTGGGGATCGGCTGTCGCAAGGGCGTGCCGGCGGAGCGGATCGAAGCGGCCGTGCTGCATGCGCTGGGGCAGGCCGGCTTGGGGATGGACGGCATCCGCGAGGTGGCGACCGTGGACCTGAAGGGCGACGAGCCCGGCCTGCTGGCGTTCTGCGCACGCCATGCGCTGCCGCTGCGGGTGCTGGCGCGCGAGGTGCTGGCCGCGCGCGCGTGGGTGACGCGGCCGTCGGACTGGGTGCGGCAGAACGTGGGGCTGGACGGCGTGTGCGAGCCGGCGGCACTGGTGGCCAGCCCGCGCGGCGCGCTGGTGGTACCGAAAACGAGCCTGGACGGCGTGGCCGTCGCGGTGGTGATGGACAAGAACGATTGGATGGACAAGCAATGACTGGAGTATTGAACCTGGTATCGGTGGGCCCCGGCTTCGCCGACCTGATCGCGCCGCGCGCGGTGGCGGCGCTGCAGGGCAGCGACGTGATCGTCGCATATGAGCTGTACCTGCGCTGGGTCGCCCCGCACATCGAGGGCAAGGAGATTCACTCGCCGCCATTGACGCAGGAACGCGAGCGCGCGCTGCTGGCGATCGAGCGCGCCCGCGCCGGCGCCAGGGTCGCGCTGATCTCCAGCGGCGATATCGGCATCTATGCGATGGCGGCGCTGGCGTTCGAGGAGATGCGCGAGGACGACACGTTCGACGTCAACGTGGTGCCCGGCATCACGTCCGCCAACGCCTGCGCTTCGCTGCTTGGGTCCCCGCTGTCGCACGATTTCGCGACCCTCAGCCTGTCGGACCTGCTGTGCCCATGGGAGTGGATCGAGCACCGCGCCCGGCACATCGCCCAGGCCGACCTCGCGTGTGTGATGTACAACGTGCAGAGCGCCAGCCGCCAGCAGGGCGTCTACCGCGTGCTGGAACTGATGCTGGAGTCGAAGGCACCCGGCACGCTGTGCGGCGTGGTGCGCAACGCCTACCGGCCCGACCAGAAGGTCGAGGTGCATCGCCTGGACGAGCTGCCGGCCCTGAAGTTCGACATGCTGACGTCGCTGGTGATCGGCAACCGCTTCACGGCGAGGAAGCGCGGCTGGATCTACACGCCGCGCGGCTACAACGACTGGTCGCAACCGGCCGCCGCGCCGGCGCAGCAGGAACTGCCTGTCGGGGCGGCGTGGGTGTTTTCCGGTACCAGCGACGGCAATGCGCTGGCGGCGCAGCTGGCGGCGCACGTACCGGTAGTGGTGTCGGCCGCCAGCGACCATGGCGGCACGCTGGCGCGCCAGGATTGTCCCGGCGCCGTGGTCTGGGCAGGTCGGCAGGGCGTGGAAGCGCGGCGCCAGGCGCTGGCTGCGCGCAAGGCGCGCGTGCTGGTCGATGCGACGCATCCGTATGCCAGCGCGATGTCGGCCCAGCTGATCGGGCTGGCGCACGAGCTGGGCATTCCGTACCTGCGCTTCGAGCGCCCCGCCAGTTGGCAGGAGGGCGACGGCACGCTGTGCGCGTCGATGGAGGACGCGGCCGCGCAGGCGGTGGCGCGCGGACGGCGCATCTTCCTGGCGACGGGATCGAAGGACATCGCCACGTTCACCTCGGCGCCGGGTGCCGCCGAACGCGCGTGGTTCGTACGCCAGACGGCCGAGCCGGCGCTGATCGAACGCGCGCTGGCGCAGGGCATTCCGCGCGAGCGCATCTGCGCCATGCAGGGGCCGTTCTCCGAGGCGTTCAACGTGGCGCTGTGGCGCGACTGGGGCATCGACTGCGTCGTCACCAAGGATTCCGGCGACGCCGGGGGCTACCGCGCCAAGGTGGCGGCGGCGCGCGCGCTGGGTATCGAGCTGCTGGTGGTGGCGCGCCCGGTGCTGGACTATCCAGCCCAGGTCGCGGATGCGGATGGGGTGCTGGCATTCCTGGCGCGGCGGGACGCGGCATGAAGCAGCCGATTCCCGTCACCATCGTCACGGGCTTCCTGGGGGCGGGCAAGACGACGCTGCTGCGCAGCCTGGTCGAGAAGCGCCAGGCGCGCCGGCTGGCCCTGTTGATCAACGAGTTCGGCGAGATCGCCGTCGATGGCACACTGGCACGTGACGCGGCCGCTCGCGATCCGCATGTGCAGGTGGAGGATTTCGCGCACGGCCTGATCGCCTATGGCGACGACGAGCGCTTCGTCCCTGCCATGCAGGCCATCGCGGCGCGCCGGGCGCAGGTCGACCACGTGCTGATCGAGACGTCCGGCCTGGCGCTGCCCACGGCGGCGATGGAGTTGCTGCAAAGCCCCGCGCTGGCCGACGACTTCATCCTGGATGCCACGCTGGCCGTGGTCGACACGCCGTTGCTGCTGGAGCGCGCGTTCGACGACGGCGCGCCGGCCACGATGTTCGAGCAACAGCTGGCGGCGGCCGACGTGGTCGTGCTGAACAAGATCGACGGTCTGGACGAGGACGCGTTGCTGCGTGCCGAAGGCGCCGTGCGGGCACGGGCGCCCAATGTGCGCTTCCTGGAACTGGCGTACGACGCGCAACTGGATATCCGCCTGGCGCTGGGGTTGCGCCTGCACCAGCCAACGCGCACCGAGCACACCCATTTCACGCCGCTGGCCGCGATGCCGGGGCCGGGTGCGGCCCCGCTGGCGGCGCAGTACCGCCTGAACGGGCATGCCCATTCCGGCCTGGGCGCGCACAGCCACGGTCTCGCTACTCATAAGCATTTCCATGAACAGGACCCCGGCTGGCTGTCGTTCGTGCTGAAAAGCGACGCACCGCAGGATGTCGCCAGGCTGCAGAACGCGCTGGTGGAAGCGGCGCGCGCCGAACCGCTGCTGCGCTGCAAGGGCTACGTGCAGGCCGCTGGCGCCGAGGCGCCGGTGCTGGTGCAGGGCGTGCGCACGCGTTTCGCGCTGACGCCGGCGCCGTCCGCCGTGCCGGGCCGTTCGCAGCTGGTCTTCATCGGTTACCACCTGAGCCGCGCAAGGATCGCGGCACTGCTGGCCGCGCGCACGGGTTGTGCGTGGCGCTGATTTCTTTTTTTCTTCGAGGAGCAAACATGAAACACCAACACACGATCGCCCTGGCGGCACTGCTGTACAGCGGCGCCGCGCTGGCGCACCCGGGCCATGCCGAAGGCGCGCTGGCCGGCCTGCTGCACCCGCTGACGGGTCTGGACCACGTACTGGCCATGCTGGCCGTCGGCCTGTGGGGTGCGCAACTGGGCGGCCGCGCGCAATGGCTGCTGCCGGCCGGCTTCGTCGCCTGCCTGGCGCTGGGCGGGGCACTGGGCATGGCAGGCTACACCTTGCCGCTGGTGGAGGCGGGCATCGTCACGTCCGTGCTGCTGCTGGGCATGCTGATCGGCTTTGCCGTACGCCTGCCGGTGGGCGCCGCGCTGGCGGCTGTCGGCGTGTTCGCACTGTTCCACGGTTTTGCCCACGGCAGCGAGATGCCGGCGCACGACAACGGCTGGCTGTATGCCCTCGGTTTCGTCGCCGCCAGCGCCGCGCTGCACGGCGCCGGCCTGTGGCTGGGCCGCGGCGCGCTGGCGCACGGTCGCTGGCTGCGCGGCAGCGGTGCCGCTATTTCGCTGGCTGGGGTGTGGTTGGCGGTTGCCGGCTGATCGGACAAGACCCCTGGTGACCCGCACCCAGGTGCCGGTCACCGGTGTTTCGCTGCGTGACCCGGCAGGCCGATCAGGGCCGCTTCAGCTGGCCGATGACGCTGGCGACCTTGGTCGTGATGACGTCGACCGCGGGGGCATTGGCGCCATGCGGCAGGATCACGTCGGCGTGGCGCTTGGTGGGTTCGATGAACTGCTTGTGCATGGGACGCACCGTGTCCATGTACTGGCCGACGATGCTTTCCAGCGAGCGCCCCCGTTCGGCGATATCGCGCTGCATGCGGCGGATGAAGCGCACGTCGGGCGCCGTGTCGACGAAGATCTTCAACGACATCAGCTTGCGCAGCTCCGCGTCGTACAAGGCAAACAGGCCTTCGAACACGACGACGGGCGCCGGCTTGACGGGAATGGTCTTGTTGGAACGGTTGTCGATCGTGAAATCGTATTCCGGCATCTGGATCGTTTCGCCATTGCGCAGCGCCTGGACGTGCTCGATCAACAGCGGCCAGTCGAAGGCCTGCGGATGGTCGTAGTTCTGCTTGCGGCGCACTTCGGGCGACAGGTCGGACTGGTCGCGGTAGTAATCGTCCTGCATCACGACCGAGACCATGTCGGCCCCGAAGGAAGCCAGCACCTGCTGGGACACTGTTGACTTGCCACTGCCGCTTCCGCCAGCAACACCGATAATAAACGGAGCGTAAGAAATCTTGTTCATCCCCGCATGATACCGGAGCGGCGCCCGAACCGACAGGGGCGGGGCTGCGGAAACGGCGTGTTTGGCCGTCCTGCGACAGCCGCCGGGGGCTGTTCGATGCCGTTCGGTAAAGGTTGCGGATTCTGAAAAAGGGTGACTGTCACCGTTTTTCAGGGTCTGTCCCTGCAAGGGACTGACCCTGAAGTTTGCCGGATCCGTTGGCGCGCGGCCTGACTTCGGGGTCTGTCCCCGTGCGGGGACAGACCCAGCGGCGCCGAGGCCGTCAGCTGACGTTACACGGCCAGGTACTTCGCCAGCTCGATCTTGGCCACCGCGTTGCGGTGCACCTCGTCCGGGCCGTCGGCCAGGCGCAGGGTGCGGTTGGCGGCCCACTGGTAGGCCAGCGGGAACTCGCCCGAGACGCCGGCGGCGCCGTGCGCCTGGATGGCCCAGTCCAGTACCTGCTGGGCCACGTTCGGTGCCAGCACCTTGATCATCGCGATTTCCGCCTGTGCCACCTTGTTGCCGACCGTGTCCATCATATACGCGGCTTTCAGCGTCAACAGCCGCGCCGTGTCGATCTGGATGCGGGCCTCGGCCACGCGCTCGCGCCACACCCCTTGCTCGGCCAGGCGCTTGCCGAAGGCGACGCGTTCGTTCAGGCGCCGGCACATCAGTTCCAGCGCGCGCTCGGCCACGCCGATGGCGCGCATGCAGTGGTGGATACGGCCCGGGCCCAGGCGGCCTTGCGCGATCTCGAAGCCGCGCCCTTCGCCCAGCAGCAGGTTGGACGCCGGGACCCGCACGTTGTCGAAGCGGATCTCGCAGTGGCCGTGCGGCGCGTCGTCGTAGCCGAACACGGGCAGCGGGCGCACGATCGTGATGCCCGGCGTGTCGCTGGGGACGAGGATCATCGACTGCTGCTGGTGGCGCGCCGCCTCTGGGTCGGTCTTGCCCATCACGATGAACAGCTTGCAGCGCGGGTCGCCGGCGCCGGAGATCCACCACTTGTGGCCATCGATGACGTAGTCGTCGCCGTCGCGGCGGATGCGGGTGGCGATGTTGGTGGCATCCGAGGACGCCACCGCCGGTTCCGTCATCGCGAACGCAGAGCGGATTTCGCCGCGCAGCAGCGGTTCCAGCCACTGGCGCTTGTGGTCCTCGCTGCCGTAGCGCTCCAGCGTTTCCATATTGCCCGTGTCCGGCGCCGCGCAATTGAACACTTCCGGCGCCCACGGCACGCGGCCCATGATCTCGCACAGCGGCGCATAGTCCAGGTTGGACAGGCCTTCCGGCGCGCGCGGAGAGCGGGGCAGGAACAGGTTCCACAGCCCTTGTTCGCGCGCGACCGGCTTCAGGCGTTCGATCAGGCTGGTGGGGATCCAGCGGTTGCCTTGCGTGCGCCCGTTCGCGTCCACCTCGTCATGGAAGGCGTGCTCGTTCGGGTAGACGTGTTCGTCCATGAATGCCACCAGCCGGCCCTGCAGTGCCTTGCAGCGTTCCGAATACTCGAAATCCATGTCGTCTCCTAAGCGATGCGTTTGCCCTGGGCATAGGCCCAGCCCAGTTCGGCCATCGGCCGCGCCATCTTGCCCGACTCCAGCGCCTGGGCGCTGGCGGCCGTGCCGTCCACGTAGCGCTTCATGATGCCCTGCATGATCGACGCCAGCCGGAACATGTTGAAGCCGAGGTAGAAACCGAAGTCCTCCAGACGGATCGTGCGGCCGGTGCGCTCGGCATACTTCTCGAGGTAGGCCTGCTGCGAAGGGATGCCCAGCGCGGCCAGGTCCAGGCCCGCGATGCCGCGGAACTGGCCCGGCTGGATGTGCCAGCTCATGCAGTGATAGCTGAAGTCGGCGAACGGATGGCCCAGCGTGGACAGTTCCCAGTCCAGTACCGCCAGGATGCGCGGCTCGGTGGGGTGGAAGATCATGTTGTCGAGGCGGTAGTCGCCGTGCACGATCGAGGTCTCGTCGCCCGGCGGGATGTGCGCGGGCAGCCAGGCGATCAGCTGGTCCATCGCCTCGATGGTCTCCGTCTGCGAGGCCTGGTACTGCTTGGTCCAGCGCTCGATCTGGCGGGCAAAATAGTTACCGGGCTTGCCGTAGTCGGCCAGGCCGATGGCCGCGTGATCGATCGTGTGCAACTGGGCGATGACGCGATTCTGTTCGTCGTAGATGGCGGCCCGCTGTTCGGGCGTCATGCCGGGCAGGGCCTGGTCCCACAGCACGCGCCCCTCGACGAATTCCATCACGTAGAAGGCGCGGCCGATGATGCTCTCGTCCAGGCACAGCGCATACTGGCGCGGCGCCGGGAAGCCGGCCTGGTTCAACGCATCCATCACGCGGTATTCGCGGTCGATCGCGTGCGCCGACGGCAGCAGCTTGGTGGCCGGGGCGGGCTTCGTGCGCAGCACGTAGCGGGCGTCGCCAATGGCCAGCTTGAAGGTTGGATTGGACTGGCCGCCCTTGAACTGCTCGGCGCTGAGTTCACCGCCGGCCGGGTAGCCCTCCACGTGGGCGCGCAGCCATGCGTCCAGTGCGGCCGTGTCGAAGCGATGGCGTTCCGACACGGGCTTGGTGCCCATGAATTCCTCGAACATCGTGTCTCCTGATCGTTGTTGTCCGACGATTCTAGCGCTAATCGGCGAAAAGAGCGAACGGACGTGCTATTTATTTTGCAAAGGAATTCGCCGTGATTTCAGGTACTGCGCCAGCAGCTGTTCCATCGTCGTGCTGCGCGTATCCGGATGCAGCGGCGCCGGTGGCGCGTAGTTCGAGAAGCGCACCACCCAGTCGTTCGGCGCGGTGCCGACGTCGAGCGCGTTGATGCAGCCGGGGGCCTGCGCCAGGTTGCCGAGGAACAGGCGCTGGCCCGTCAGCGCGTACGACAGGATGGCCCGGTTGACGCCGCCGTGCAGCACCAGCAGCACCGTGTCCCAGCTCGGGTCGGCGCGCAGGCGCTCCAGCGCGGGAAACACGCGGTCCATCAGCTCGGCCACGGATTCGCCGCCCAGGAAGCGCTTGTGTTCGGCCACCATGCCGTCGAACGCCCCGGTAAACGCCTCGTGCAGGGCCTCATCCGGAATGGCGGACAGCTTGCCGCCACGGATCTCGACCAGGTCGGGCCACTCCTCGAGGTCGATGCGCTGGCCCGTCTCGGCGAGCACGCGCCCCGCCGTCTCCACGGTGCGGGGCAGGCCGGACACGATCACGCGGTCGAATACCAGCCCCTGCGCGGCAAAGGCGCGGCCGGCGGCGGCGGCCTGCGCGCGACCGTACTCGTTCAGGGGCACCGTTTCGGGCAATACGGGCTTGCCGGCCGCGTCGAAGTAGGTCACGCTGCCATGCCGCATCAGGTAGACGCGGCGGCGCTGGGCAGGCGCCGCCATCAGAAGAACACCGCCGTGCGCACGATGATCGTGCCGGCGTTCGTATACGGCCCGGTGGCGCGCACGGCGCCGCTGTCGGCCTTGCCGTCATCGAGCTTGGCGTCCAGCTGCTCGGAGAACGTGTCCGGCAGGTTGTCCAGGCGGATGCCGTTGCCGCCGCGATTGCCGACGACGTCGTTGAAGATATACACCGCGCCTCCTTGTGCGCTCGTCATGAAATCGGTGGTGCCGTTGAACGACCCGGTAATGAAGCCGCCCAGCGCCAGGTGCTGCGGGGCCAGCTGGTATTCGGCGATCTGGCCGTCGCCATTGCCGTTGCCGCTGGCGCCGGGCACGTGGGCGGTGGCCTGGGCATCGTCGCCCGGCAGCGCGCGGAATTTGTCCTGGTAGGCGTTGACGGCGGCCTGCAGCGACGTGGCCTGCTGGATCACGTTCTTCACCTTGGCGTTGTCGATCAGGCTCTGGCCCTTCAGCACCCCGCCCAGCAGCAGGCCGATGATGACAAGGACGATGGCGATTTCCACCAGCGTGAAGCCGGCCTGGCGGGCGGCGCGCGGGCGGCGCAGGGACAAACTCCGGGACATGGACGAACTCCGATTTGCAGATAACCACATCTTACAAGCCCGGCGCTGATTGCGCAGCAGGAACCGTGCGACGGGCCGCTTCCCGTCCGGCCAACTCGTCCAGCCGGCGCGCCAGGAAGCGCAACTCGTTCGGGTCCGTGACCTGGCCGCCGGCCAGCAGGGCCCCGATGACGGCGCGCGCGGCCGCCGGCTCGTCCATGTCCTCCAGGACGAACGCTTCCAGCTGGCGTGCCCAGGCCGGGGCCGCGGGCGCGCGCAGCCGCAGCGTGCGCGCGTACTGCCGGGCCAGGGGCAGGTCGTGCAGACGGTGGCGCGCGATCAGGGCGGCCTGCGCGAGGAACGGCCAGCGCCGCGCCGGGTCGGCGTGGAATGCGCGTTCGATAAAGGCCAGCATGACGCGCACCCGCGCCGGATCGGGTACCGCCGCGTACACCGCGCTGGCGGCCACCAGCGGATAGCGGCCGCGCGGGTCGAGCGCCAATGCGCGCTCCAGCCACGGCACGACGCGGCCGTAGTCGAGCGCGTGCAGCGACAGGGCGGCGCCGGCCTGGGCGTCATGTGCCTGCAGCGCCAGCATCAGCAGGCGCGCCAGCGCCGCGTCCTCGCCCAGGCCCACCAGCCGCAGCACGGCCGGCGCGGGCGGCGGCGCCAGGCCGGCCGTGGCAGGGGCCGGGGGCGGCGCCCAGCCGTGCCATGCCAGCTGCGCGCCCAGCGCCAGCGCGAGCAGCAGTGTCGCGGCCGGCGTGGCGCGGCGGCCGGCCATCAATACTCCCGCCGCTGCAGGTCGACCAGGCTGGCCGCTGCCAGCAGCACCACGTAGATGACGGCTTGGCCCAGCAGCGTCGCCGCATCGGCCACCCCGCCCGTGCCGTACAGCAGCCACTCGGTGCGCGCGAATGTGTCCAGCCGGGGCAGCAGGACAGCGATGCCGTCGGCGGCCAGCGCGACGAGGCGCGGGCTTGCGGCGTCCTGCGCCAACGCCTGCAGGATGCCCGCCACCCGCGCGAGCAGGTAGAAACCCAGCGTGGCGCACAACGCCGGCGCGGCGTGTCCCGCACCGGTCGCCAGCCCGAGCGCGCAGAACGTCGCGAAGGCGGCAACGATCCACAGTTCGCCCAACACGCCCAGCGTCCACAGCGCGGCCTGCGCCGGCGCCGCGTGCCACGCCGCCAGCAAGCCGGCCGGCAGCGCGACCAGCACGGCCAGTACCGCGAATCCGGCCAGGCGTCCCAGCAGCCAGGCAGCCCGGCCGGCCGGCAGGGCCAGCAGCATCTCGGCCTGCTTGTCGTGCGCCTCGCGGCTGATGCTGGCAACCGTGAACACGGCCACGATGGCCGCAGCCGCGCAGCGCAACAGCGGGGCCAGCAGGGCCGCCTGGGTGGCACGGGTGTCGGTAAGCGCGAGCGCGCCAATGAATCCGGACACGGCCAGGCCGCCCAGCAGCAGCGCCACCAGCAGCCAGGGCAGCCGGCCGCGCAGCGCCTCGCGCACCGTGTCGGCCGCCACCACGCGGCCGATGCGCAGCCCCGCCGCCGGGACCAGGATGCTCCGGCGCGCCGTCATGGCAGCCGCTGGGCCGCGATCATGCGGTTGAACAGGATGTTCGGCGACAGCCAGACGACGATGTCGTCGTAGCTGCCACCCGGCACGGCGGGATTGTCGGCACCGTCGCGGCTGATGAAGGTCGTGCCGGTGCTGCCGATGTTGGCTTTCTCGTCGACGTTGCCGCTGCCGGCATCCGCCGCCCGCAGGCCCTGTTCGCTGAAGCCGCCGTAGCCATTGCGCCCGGCCGAAAGGATCACTGCCGGGATATCGTTCGGCGCCGTCGCCGCCACCAGCGCGCCGGCCGTGTCGCGCGTCGCCACCGTGATGTCACGGGGCGTGTTCAGGCGAAACGGCGCGCCGCTGTCGGCGAAATCGGCAGAGACGCTGTAGACGAACAGGTGGCCCCAGCTGTCCAGCTTGGACACGCCCAGCGTGGCCCAGGGCAGGAAACCGATGCGGCGCTCGTTGCCGCAGCGCTCCCCGCTGCGGTCCTCCAGCCCGTTGGCGGCGGAAATGGCGGGGCAGGGCAGGTAGCCGTTGCGCAGCGCGAAACCGGTCAGGGCGTCGCGCGCCTCTTCCATCGCGCGGCGCGTGTCGGCCACCCGGCGTTGTTCCAGCTGGCTCGACAGCGGCGTGATCAGGCCGCCGATCAGCAGGCCGACGACGACCAGCACGATCGCCACCTCGACCAGGGTAAAGCCGTGCGCTGGCGCGTGGCGTCGATGAGTCATGTGTCGATGAGTCATGTGTCGATGAGTCATGTGTCGATGAGTCAGGGGTCGATGAGTCATGTATCGATGAGTCAGGTGTCGATGAGTCACGTGCTCAGGGCAGCGTGCGCGCCGCCGCCATCCGGTCGTACAGGGCCGCCAGCGGCAATGCCACCAGCAGGTCGTCGAACTGTCCGCCGGGCGCGCGCGGATCGACGCTGGCCGGTCGCCGCACGAAGGTCGTGGTGGCGCCATCGTTGGCGATCTCGTCGATGTTGCCGGCAACGCCGTTGGCCTGCGCCAGCCCGGCCACGCTGGTGCCCAGGTTGGCGCGGCCTTGCGAGTAGACGACGGCAGGTGCGCAATCCGCGGCCAGCATGCACGTTTCCTGGCCCACGACGTAGCGCAGTTCGCCATTGCCGTCGCGGGTCTGCACGCGCTTGGTCGCCACGGCCCCGAGCCGCTGGATCGGCGCGCTCGTGTACAGCGGCGTGACGCTGTAGCGCAGCCGCTTGCCCCAGCTGTCGGCGCCTTCGACGGCCAGCGTCACCCATGGCAGGAAGCCGCTGCAGGCCGCTTCGTCGGCACATGGCTCGCTCGCCTCGCGGCCGTCGGTGGCGGAGATCGCCGGCCGCGGCAGGCGGCCGTTGAGGGCGGCAAAACCGACCAGCGCATCGCTGGCCAGGGCAAGGCGCGCCAGCGTGCGCTGCTCGCGCTGGCGCTCCACGTCCGTGCCCGCGAAGGCGCCGAGCAGCACCGCCGCGAAGCCGACGCTGGCCACCGCCAGCAGCAGTAGCAACGCAGCGCCGCGCTGGCGCCGTGGCGCGACGGGCCGGCGCCGCACGTCAGCGGGCGGGCGCGCCATGCGGCACCTCCATGACGGTGCCGCTGGCGGGGTCCCAGCTCTGGCCTGGCTTGAGCAGCACCTGCCGGCCACCCACGTCCACCTGCACTCCTGCGCCCGGGCGGGCGCGCAGCACCGTTTCATGCGGCGTATCGTCGACCCAGATCGTGGCCTGGCCGTCGCCACGTCGCAGCAGGCCGCCGAAACGTACCGGTGCGGGTGGCGGCGCCGGCGGCGCGGCGGCGGCGCTGCCGGCCGGCGCCATCCCCGGCATCGTGCCCGCTGTTGGCGCCGGCGCCGCTGCCGCTGCCGCCGGGCCCTGTACCGCGGCCGTGCTGCGCTGCTGGTCGAGCAGCACGCGATCGGCCGGCGTGGTAAACAGCCGGCCCATCGTCGTGTAGGACGTCTGCGCATGGGCGGCCGTGGCCGCGGCCAGCATGAGCAAGCCTGCCGCCAGTGCGCGCATCACCGCAGCCCCGGGTTGCGCAACGCGGCGGGCGGCGTCAGCGTCAGCCAGTTGAGCGTGCAGTCGGCCGTCAGGCCCGGCGCCAGCGGTGCGTTGCCGGCGCTGGCCGTGCGTCGCATGGCGCAGTCCTGCACCGTGAACACGCCACGCTGGCGCAGGTCGGACAGGAAGTCGAACAGGTCCATTTCATGCAGCAGGTCCATGTGCACGGTCATGCGGCTGCCGCGCAGCTGGTACTCGCCGGTCGCGACCCGTCCCGCCAGCTTGTACGGCTGTTGCGGTTCGATCTGGTAGGTCAGTGGCAGCAGCCGGCGCGCGGCCTGGATCTGGCGGATCGCCTCGACCCATTCCAGCCGGCTCTCCGCGCCGACGAAGCCGCGCCGGCGCAAGTCGAGGAACAGGGGCTGGTAGATGCGGATGTCCTGCTTTTCCGCTTCGACGTGGACGAAGCTCTGGCGCGCCGCGTCGCGCAGGCCCTGCGCCACCAGTTCGTCCTGGCGCGCATGCTGCAGCTTCCAGTAGCTGGTGACGACGGCGGCGATGGTGGCGAAAGCGGTCACGGCGAACGTGATGGCCGCGGTGCGGATCAGGGCGAAGCCGCCGATCCAGTAGGGCAGGGTCACGCGGCCAGTGGCCGTCGGAGCGGCTCGGTTCAGGGCGTCCATACGAGATCCAGGGTGAATTTGGCGCGGTCCTCGCCGCTGTTGGCCACGCCGACGCTGCCGCTCAGCTTGACGTTCGAGCGGATGTCGAACGGCAGCTGGGCGATTTCCACCGTCATGTGCGGCATGCGCGCCAGCTGGCGGGCGAAGCCGTTCATGCTGTCCAGGACCACGCGGTAGTTGTCCTGGCCGGCCAGCACCTCGGCGTGCAGCCGCAGTGTCTGCGCGGGCGCCTTCGGGATGCCCAGCGCCAGCGAGGAAGTGGGCGCCACCAGCGCCGGCGAGCCCGGGGCGGCGCCCGGCGCCGCCACCGCGGCCTGGCCCGGCACCTGGGCGCGCCACTCCAGCTGCGTCAGGCGGATCTGCGGCGAGTTTTCCAGTGCTTCGCTGACCATGCCGAGCATGTGCTGCGGCGACGGCCCCTGTTGCGCCACCATCCGGTCGATCTGCACGGCCGCCTTCATATTGACGGTCTTGTCGACCGCGGGCGGCATGCTGGACATGCTGTTGCGGTAGGCGGCCTGGTAATGCGCCGTCTCCGAGCGCAGCCCGTTGGCATTGCCGTGGGAGATGCCATAGCCGACCAGGTTGGCCACCGTCCAGGCCAGGCAGGCCGTGCCCAGCACCGCGCTGGAGGCGAACAACGACAGGCGCAGGCGCCACAGCCGGTAGTAGCCGTCCTTGCCGGCCAGCGGGTAGTGGCTGGCGGGTGCGTGGCGGGCCACGATCGTCAACAGCAGTTCGTCGGCCAGCACGGGCGTGGCCGCCATGCCGAGCGCCCGCGCGGCCGTGTCCAGCGGCACCACCTCGTAGCGGGTCGCGGGGCCGTCCTCGCAGCGCTGGGCGAGCTCCTCGACGGCGGCGGCCGGGGCCAGCACCGTTACCTGCAGCGCCTCGTCCCGTTCCAGCAGGCGCACGCTGGCCAGGAACTGCTGGGTACGACGTGTCTCGGGCAGGATGGTGTCGGCCACGTCGCCGTCCGGTGTCGGCTGCACCAGGCGGGAGAACTTCAGGGCACCGTCCTGCAGGTAGGTCTGGCGCATGCCGCCCGACTGCAGCGTCACCAGCAACTCATGGCGCGGCGGGGCGGCGGCGGGCCGCTCCTGGCGCGTCATGCGCCGCAGCAGCGCGGCCGACAGCAGGGTCGCCGAGTAGATGCCCGCCAGCGGCGTCTGCATCAGCTCCATCGCCTCGATCCACGGCGCCAGCAGCGCCGGGTTGGTCAGCGCCGTAAACAACACCACGTCGTCGCGCCGGCCTTCCTCGAGGCGGCCCTGCACCAGCGCCGTCCGGTAGGGCGTGTCGCGGTACTGCTGGCCGAGCCGGCGCGCGCGCAACTGGCGGCCGGCGCGGCCGCGCACGTGCGGCAGCGCATGGCGGCTGAAGTCTTCCTCGATCAGGTCCACGACCAGCCACGCCGGCCCCGCACCCTGGCGTTCCAGGTAGGCGATGAACTCGTCCACGCCGGCGCGCGTGGCAGGGAACGCCGTGGCCCCCCCAGCGCCCCCTGGCGCCACTGCCAAGCCTGCAACTGCTCGCTGGTGAGGTAGAAAAGCTGTTTCGGGAACATGGTCAGATCCTGATCGCGCTGATCGTGTCGTAGATGGGACCCAGCACCGACAGCATGATCCAGCCCAGCAGCAGGCCCAGGATCACGGTCATCGCGGGCTCGATCATCGCCTGCACCCGTTCGATGCGCTCGCGCACCTCGCGATTGTAGAAGTAGGCCACGTTGCGCAGGGCGCCATCGAGCGCGCCGGTCGCCTCGCCCACCTTCAGCATGCGGACCACCAGCGGCGGGAACAAGCCCGTGGTGCCGAAGGCGGCGGTGACACTGTGGCCCTCCGAGATCAGCTGGGCCGCACGGCGCAGCGCGGCCGCGACGACACGGTTGCCCACGATTCCTTCGGACAGCCGGATGCAGTCCAGGATCGTGATGCCGGAGGCGTACATCAGCGCGAAGAACGTGGCGAAGCGGGCCAGGATGATCTTGTGCAGCACGGGGCCGACCGGCCAGGCGCGCAGCTTGAGGCGGTCGAACGCGAACGCTGCCCGTTCGCTGCGGGCCAGCCACCAGCGGGTGCCGAACCACAGCGCGACCGGCAGCGCCAGCAGCACGAACCACCAGTCGATGAACACGTTCGACACGGCGATCAGCACCTTCGTGTGCAGCGGCAGCTCGCGGCCCATGTTGCCGATGAAGTTCGTCAGCTGCGGCACCAGGTAGATCATCAGGAAGAACGTCACGGCCGTGACGACCAGCAGCACGACGGCCGGGTAGGTGACGATCTTCTTCGTCTGCGCGGCCAGCTCGTCCTGCCATTTCAGGCCCTCGGCGAGGTCGCGGAACACTTCGTTGACCTTGCCGCTTTCCTCGCCCGCCCGCACCAGGCTCGTGAACGTGGGATCGAACACCTCGGGGTAGCCGGCCAGTGCGCTGGAGAGCTGCAGGCCACCCTCGATCTTCTCGATCAGGTCCGTGATGATCTCCCGGAAGCGCAGGTGGTCCATGCTGTCGCGCAGGTCATTCAGCGCATCGAGGATCGGCACGCCGGCGCTGGCCATCTGCTCCATGTGGAAGCAGAAGTTGATCAGGTCGCGCCGGGTGATCGCGCGCCGCCCGGCGGCCCCCAGCGGCAGGCGGCGCTGGCGCGCCGCGCGGAAGTCGATCAGGTCCAGGTCCATGCGCGACAGGCGCAGCTCCAGGTCCGGTACGTTGAGCGCGTCCATGTCGCCGGGGACGATCTCGCCCGTCGGGGTCATCGCGCGGTAGAGGAATTTCGGCATCTCAGGCCAGCCTGTCCGTCAGGTCGACCACGCGCGACACCTCGTCCAGCGTCGTCGCACCTTCCAGCACGCGCCGCATGCCATCGTCCACCAGCGAGCGGAAGCCGCTGGCGCGGGCGGCGTTGCGCAGTTCGCGCACGGATGCCCGCCGCGCCACCAGCTCGTCCAGCTCGGCATTCATCTTCAGCAGTTCCATGATCGCCAGGCGGCCCTTGTAGCCCTGGTGGGCGCAGCGCTCGCAGCCGACGGCGCGGTAGATGGTCGCCGGCGCGCGTTCCTCGTTCTCCGGTTCCAGCCCCAGCAGGCGGCGCTCCAGCGCATCGGCCGTCAGGGGCGCGCGGCAGTGCACGCACAGGCGCCGCACCAGGCGCTGGGCGATGATGCCGATGATGTTGCCGGCCAGGACATCGGCCACGACGCCGATGTCCAGCAGGCGCGAGATGGAGCCGACGGCGGAGTTGGTGTGCAGCGTCGAGTACACCTGATGGCCCGTCATGGCGGCGGCCAGCGCCATGTCGGCGGTTTCCTTGTCGCGGATCTCGCCGACCAGGATCACGTCAGGGTCCTGCCGCAGGATCGAGCGGATGCCGTCGGCGAACCCCAGCTTGGACGATTCGTTGACGGAGGTCTGGCGGATCATGCTCATCGGGTATTCGACGGGATCCTCCAAGGTCATGATGTTGACCGCCTCGGTATTGATGTGGTTCAGGATCGAGTACAGGGTCGTGGTCTTGCCCGATCCGGTCGGCCCCGTGACGAGGATCAGGCCGTCGGGGCGGGCGATCATCAGTTTCAGGAGGTCCAGCTCGCGCTCGGCCAGCCCCAGGCCGTCCAGCGGCACCAGGCCCTTCTGCCGGTCCAGGACGCGCAGCACGAAGTTCTCGCCGTGCGTGGTGGGCTGGGCGCTGGCGCGGAAGTCGATCTGGCGGCCGGAGAACTTGATCGAGATGCGGCCGTCCTGCGGCGCACGGGTCTCGGCGATGTTCATGTTGCTGATGACCTTCAGGCGCACGGCCATCGCCGGCCAGTACGACTTGTGCAGGCTGCGTATCTGGCGCAGGATGCCGTCGATGCGGTAGCGGATGCGCAGGAAACTGTGCTCCGGTTCGAAGTGGATGTCGGATGCGCCGTTCTGCACCGCGTCGGCCAGCAACGCGTCGATCAGCCGTACCATCGGGTGGCTGTATTCGTCCGAGGTGCCCTGGTACGATACTTCGCCCGTCTCGATCTCGTGCAGGATGCCGTCGATCGACAGCTCGAAGCCGTAATACTGGTCGATGGCGCGCTGGATGTCCGATTCGTTGACCAGCAGCGGCGTGATCGTGATGCCCTTGACGAGCATCGCGTGGATCTGGTCCAGCGCGACGATGTTGCTGGTGTTGGACATCGCCAGCACCAGGTTGTCGGTGTCGCGTTCGTACACGATCGGGAACACGCTGTAGCGCGTCGCCACGTCCTTCGGGATCAGCTTGAGCGCCACGGCGTCGACGACCAGCGCGTTCAGGTCGGCCGATTGCGTGTTGAGGTTTTCCGACAGGGCTTCGCGCACCGTCGCTTCCGTCACGAAGCCCAGCGTGATCAGGAGGCGCCCCAGCGGTTCGCCACCGCGCTTCTGTTCGAGCAGCGCAATGCGCAGCTGGTCTTCGCTGATGACGCCTTTTTCGATCAGCAGCTTGCCGAGCGGGAGTTTGACCTGTTCTGCCACGGGTACCATCATGCCTTGTCAGTTCCCCCGCACCTGCTGGACGGCGGGTGCCGGCGAAGGCGGCGCCGGCACGCTGGCGACCGCCAGTTCGCGCAGCCGTCGCTGCGCGGCGGCCCGGTCGAACGCGGCGGGGCCGGGCAGGGCCAGCGACTGCTCATAGTAGCTGGCTGCGAGCTTGGCCTGGTTCAGCCGATCCAGCCCCACGGCCAGGTTGAACGCATAGTCGGCATTGCCGGGCGCGGCCGTGAAGGCGCGGAAGTAGGCCTGCTGGGCTTCCGGCCAGCGGCCCTGGCGCGCATACAGGTTGCCCAGCGCGAACTGGACCGGGCCGGCATCGGGACGGCTCTTCAGCATCTCGCGCAGCTTCGCCTCGCTGCGGGCCATGTCGCCAGGCCGCAGCGCCACCAGGCCCGCCAGCGCGTCCGGATCCTGCGGGTCCAGCTCCAGCAGGCGTGCGTACGCGGCGACGGCTTGCGCGGCCCGGTTGTCGCGCTGGGCGACGGCGGCGCTGCCCAGCAGCGCGTCGCGGTTGTTCGGGTCCTGGCGCAACGCCGCTTCGTACTGCTGGCGCGCGTCGGCCAGATCGCCAGCGATGAATGCCGCGTACGCCGACTGCACCGCGGGCGCTATGGCCGGGGCGCTGCCGCGCGCGATGCGCACGTCGCCTGCCCCGGTGCGCACGGCCGCCCCGTTCGCGGACGCCGACGCAGGCACGGACGTGGTGGCGGGCGGCGGCGTTTCGGCCGGAGTGGCCGGGATGGTGTCCGCCGTGCGTTCCCGCGCCGCCCGCTCCAGGCGCTCGGCCATGTCCTGCTGCGCCGCCTGCATGATCGCCGGGTCGTCGCTGACGACGGGGCCCGAGAGGACAGGCGTGCGCGCGGGACGCTCCTGCGCCGGCACCGCGGCCGGCACCGGCGCGAGCACGGCGGGCGCGGGAGGCGTGGTGGATGGCAGGGCGGGGGCGGGCTGCGCCAGGCCAGGATCGCCGGTCGGGGCGGTCGCCATGACCGGCAGGCCACTGCCGGCATCGGCCGGCGCGACGGCGATGCCGGTCGCACCCGTGGCGCTGGGCGGCGGCATCGGCACCATCGGCAGCGCGGCGCCCGGACCGGGGGCCGTGGTGGCGCGCCAGTAGACGTAACCGAACGTGCCGAGCATCACCAGGAGAATACCGGACAGTCCCACCACGCGTACCCGCGCCATGTCCATGCCGGCCTTGCCCGTGTTTGCCGCCGCCCGGGCGCGGGCGGCCGCGGCGGCGCGGATGGCGGCCGCATCGGCGCGTCCGGCCGCCGCGGTGTCCGGCGCCTTGCGCTCGGTGCGTGGCGCGGCAGGTGGCGACGCGGCCGCGCGGGCCCGCTCATGGCGCGCCTGCGGCGGTACGGGATCGTGCACGGCTTCGGCGGCCGGCTCCAGCGGAATCCTTGGCTCGGCGCCCGCACGAGCGGGCGTTGCCGCTGGCTCGGGTGGGCGCACGGCGGCGGCCGGCGCCGGGGCCGTCGGTTCGATCGTGGGTTCGATGCGCGGCGCGGGGTCGAGCGGTTCCAGGCTCAGCGGCTCCAGGTGCAGTTCGGGACCGCCGTGCGACGCTGCCGGTGGCGTAACGGCCACGCGGCCCGCATCCAGGGCAGGCGCGGGCGTGTGGGCCGCCGGGTCGCCGGCCGCCGGAGCGCCGGCGTCCGGTGCCTCCGCCAGCGGTTCCAGGCCCCAGTCGCCCGGGCTGGCCGGTGCCTCCTCCGGCAGCCCGTTCTGGCGCGCCCGTTCCGCCTTCTTCAGCGCCTGCATCAGGAGGCTCATGGCTGACCTTTCGCCGGTAGTCCGGCCGCGCTGCCGTAGGGTTGCTCGTTCAGCGGCGCCTTGCCCGGCAACAGGTAGCGCAGCTCCTTGTAGTCGCCTTCCATGCTGGCGTCCTTGACGACGACGGCGCGCAGGAAGATCACCAGTTCCGTCTTGGCCGCGCCTTCGTTGCGGTAGGCGAACAGGTTGCCCAGCACGGGAATGCGCGAGACCAGCGGGATGCCGTCCTTGGCGTTGTCGACGGAATCCTGCATCAGGCCGCCCATGACGGCGGTCTGCCCACTGTAGACCTTCATCACCGATTCCACCTCGCGTGCCTGGATCACGGGCACGCGGCTCCTGACGTTCTGGCGCGCCAGCTCCGGGTTCGGGTCGTCCACGTAGTCGACGATGCGGGTGATGGTGGGGCGCACGTTGATCGTCACCTCGTCATCCTCGGAGATCTGCGGCGTCACGCTCATGACGAAGCCCACCGGCACCGTCTCCACGCGCGACTCGTAGGTGGCCTGGGCGGCGATGCCGCCGGACGAGTTCTGCACGGCCGGCGTCACCTTCAGCGTGAAGAAGACGTTGTTGTCCACCACCTTCAGCAGGGCCGTCTGGTTGTTCAGCACGCTGACCTTCGGGCTGGACAGCACCTGGACCTTGCCGAACGATTCCAGCAACTGCACCGCCAGCTTGATATTGCCCAGGCCCGAGATGGGATTGGCGTAATTGAACGTGAACACGCCGTTCGGGTTGACCGCGCCCGCCAGCGGCAACGAGGTCGCGTTCAGCGGGCCCTGCGCCAGCGTCGATTCGCCGTTGCCGGAGATGCGCGACCAGTTGATGCCCTGCTGGTACTGGTCAGACAGTTTGACTTCCAGGATGGTTGCCTCGATCATCACCTGGCGTTTCGCGGCCGACTGCACGATGTCGAGGAATTCGCGCACCTTCTCATGCTGGCGGCCGGTGGCGCGCACCGCGACCAGGCCGCTTTCGGCGTTGACGATGACGGATGGCGCGTTGCGCTGGGCCGCGCGGGCTGCCGCGCCTTGCGCCGCGCTGGCCTGGGCACCAGGGTAGTCGCCCGGCTGCGTGGCGCCTCCCGCCTGGCCTGCCGGGGTGAATGCCGGCTGGTAGGCGCCAGCCTGGTTGGGCTGGCTGGGCTGGCCGGGCTGCAGCGGCTGCATGGGCTGTCCCGGCTGGGCCACCGCGGCCGTCTGCTCGCGCAACTGCGCCAGCGGATCGGCCAGCGGATCGTTCAGGTTGGTCGGGCGCAGCATGTCGCGGATGTTTTTTTCCAGGCTGTACCAGAAATTGTTGTCGGCCCGGTTCGACACGGCCGTCGTCGAATTGTTGTTGGCGCCGCCCGCCAGGCTGCTGCCCGCATTCGGCAAGGAGCCCTGGCCCGCGTTCGAACCGGTGGTGCTGGTATTGCCGGCGCTGGAGCCGCCCGTGGTGGAAATCTGGGTGGCGATGTTGACGCTGCTGTTGGTGGTGCGCGCGATATTGACGTAGTCGATCCGGTAGTTGCGCCAGTGCGGCTGGTCCGGCAACACCAGCAGGGTGCCGCTGTTGATTTCATACCGCATGTCGACCTGGCGCGAGATGCGGTCCAGCAGCTGGGGCAGCGTCTGGTCCAGCGCGTTCAAGGTGACGGTCCCTTCGATGGACGGGTGGATGTCCACGTTCAGGCCGGCATCGCGGGCCAGCGCGAACAGCACGGATTCCACCGGCACCTTGTGCACCGTGACACTGTAGGTTTCCACCCGTGGCGTCGGCCGGGGCGGCGGCAAGGCCGGGCTTTGCTGGACGGGCTCGGGAATGGCGCCGCCCGCCCGCGGCGGCTCCGTGACGTGGGCAGGCGAGATCGGCAGCTGCGGTGCGCCGCATGCCCCCAACAGTGAGCAGAGCAGTGTTGCCGCGACTTTATTCATTGGATGCCGACAGTTGATTTGCTGGAATAGCAAGGATCATCGTATAAATCCGTTCAAACTTCAATTGTGTGCGCGGCAGTGGTGTGGCCGCCCATGCCGAGGCGGCCCACACCGACAACGCCAGCAGGGCGCACGTGCCAGCGCCCAGCGCCAGCCAGGCGCGCGTTCCGCGCAGCGCGCGGGCCGGACGGAACGGCGCCTCCGCGATGGCCTGGCGCGCGTGCCGTGCCGATACCGCGACGGCATCTTCGGCGAACGCGGCCATCAGGGCCTTGTCGGCCAGGATATTGATGCGCCGAACGATGCCGCCGGAAGCGCGCGCGATCCGGCGCACGGCAGTGGGGCTGAACAGCGGGCCGCCCGTGTAGCCGGCCGCGCGCAGGCGAAACTGCAGGAACGAGGCCACCAACCGGGGCGGCAGCGGCGGCACGAAGAAGCTGTGCGTGATCCGCTCGGCCAGCTGGCGCATGCGCGGCAGCGCCAGGTGCTCGTCCAGCTCCGGCTGGCCGAACAGCACGATCTGCAGCAGTTTTTCGCGCGCTGTCTCCAGGTTGGTCAACAGCCGCACCGCCTCCAGCGTGTCGAGCGGCATCGCCTGCGCTTCCTCCACCAGCAGCACGACCTGGCGCCCCTGCGCATGGCGCGCGATCAGCTCGCCGTTCAGGCGGCGCAGCACCTCGTCCGGGCGCCAGTCGCGCGCATCCAGGCCCAGCTCGGCGGCGATGGCGTACAGCACGTCGTCCGGCCCCAGGCTGGGATTGACGAGGTAGATGGCGTCGATCTGGGCGGGCAGTTGGTGCTCCAGCATGCGGCACAGCATCGTCTTGCCGCTGCCCACCTCGCCGGTGACCTTGACGATGCCCTCGCCATGCGTGACGGCATACAGCAGCGCGGCCAGCATGTCGCCCCGTTCGTGGCCGCCATAGAAAAACGCGGGATTGGGCGTGATCGAGAACGGCGCCTGGGACAGCCCGAAATGCTGCAGGTACATGGCGCTCATGCGTGGCCCGGGGCGGCGATGGCGGCCAGGAAGGCCTGCTCGAGGCTGGCGGCGCCGTAGTGCCGGCGGCACTCGGCCGGCGTGCCGTCGAAGCGGATGGCGCCGTCATGCAGGATGGCCATGCGGTCGCACATGTCGTCCAGGTCGGCCAGCGCGTGCGACGTCATCAGGACGGCGGTGCCTTGCTCGCGTCGCTGCCGCAGCGTCTGGCGGAACAGTGCGCGGGCCTGCGGGTCCAGGCCGCTGGCCGGTTCGTCCAGCAGGTACAGCCGCTTGTCCAGCAGCAGCAGGGCGGCCAGGCCCAGCTTCTGCGTCATGCCTTTCGAATAACGCCGCACCCCCAGGGCCAGCGCCTCGGGCGCCAGTTGCAACGCCGCCAGCATGGCCGCGCACGCGTGCTCGTCGTGCGGCTGGCCGTGCAACGCCAGTGTATAACGGAGGAATTCGCCGCCCGTCATGTAGGCGGGCGGCAGGAAGCGTTCCGGCAGGTAGGCCAGCGGCGCCCGCGCGGCACTGTGCCGGTGGTCGATGCCGAACACGGCGATGCTGCCCGCTTGCGGCGTGACGAAGTCCAGCACGCACTTGAGCAGAGTGGTCTTGCCGGCCCCGTTGACGCCCGCCAGCCCCACGCACTCGCCGGGCGCGACGGCCAGCGACACGCCGTCCAGCACCGGCCGGCTGGGCCGGGGCGGGTGGAACGGCGCGGTGCCGCGCGCGGCGGCGTGTCGCACGACGGCTTGGATGCGCAAGGCGGGTTCAGGCATGTCAGACGATCAGAATGTTGACGGTCCGCCACTGTAGCAAAGATCAGACGGTGTGCGCTAGGGCACCGTGCGCTTCGGGCACAATGGGCATACAATGCGCCGACACTTGACTCGGGGGAATATTTGTTATGGCAAGGCCAGAAAAAGTAAGGTTGGGCGAGATCCTGGTCCAGCAAAAGCTGCTGTCCGACGAGCAGCTGGGCCTTGCGCTGGCCGAGCAGAAGCGCAGCGGCCGCAAGCTGGGCCGCGTCTTCATCGACAGCGGCTACGTGACGGAAGAGCAGATCGCCGGCGCGCTGGCGCGCCAGCTGAACATCCCGTACATCAACCTGAAGTTCTACAATATCAACGCCGACCTGGTGCGGCTGCTGCCGGAAACCCAGGCGCGGCGCTTCCGCGCGCTGGTGCTGGAGGACCGCCAGGGCACCTTGTTGGTGGGCATGTCCGACCCCACCGACCTGTTCGCCTACGACGAGATCGCCAGGCTGGTGAAGCACAATATCGAGCTGGCGGTCGTCAACGAGACGGAAGTGCTGGCCGCGATCGACCGCATCTACCGCCGGACCGAGGACATCACGGACCTGGCGCGCGAGCTGGAGGAGGAGATGGGCGACGTGTCCGTCGACTTCGGCGCGCTGGCCGTCAATCCGGGGCTGGAGGAAGCCCCGGTCGTGAAGTTGCTGCAATCCGTGTTCGACGACGCGGCCCAGGTGCGTGCGTCCGACATCCACATCGAGCCGCAGGAAAACCGCCTGCACATCCGCTTCCGCATCGACGGCGTGCTGCACCTGCAGACCCAGGCCGACATCAAGATCGCGCCCGCGCTGGCGCTGCGCCTGAAGCTGATGTCCGACCTCGACATCTCTGAGAAGCGCCTGCCGCAGGACGGCCGCTTTGCCGCCCGCGTGAAGAATACCCGGATCGACGTGCGTATCTCGACGATGCCGACCCAGTACGGCGAATCGATCGTCATGCGACTGCTGAGCCAGGGCAATACGAGCCTGCGCCTGGACGGCATCGGCATGCCGAAACCCATGATGGAGAAATTCCGCGCCATCGTGCAGCGCCCCAACGGGCTGGTGCTGGTGACGGGTCCGACGGGTTCCGGCAAGACGACGACCCTGTACAGCGCGCTGGCCGAGCTCAACTCGGTGGAGAAGAAGCTGATCACGGTCGAGGACCCTGTCGAATACCGCCTGCCCGGCATCAACCAGGTGCAGGTCAACGAGAAGATCGAGCTGGACTTCGCGCGCGTGCTGCGCTCGGCCCTGCGCCAGGACCCGGACATCGTGCTGGTGGGCGAGATGCGCGACCAGGAAACGGCGCAGATCGGCCTGCGCGCCGCCATGACGGGCCACCTGGTCCTGTCGACGCTGCACACGAACGACGCGGCCAGCACCCCGCTGCGCCTGATGGACATGGGCGTGCCGCGCTACATGGTGGCCAGTTCGCTGCAGGCCGTGCTGGCCCAGCGCCTGTTGCGGGTGATCTGCGAAAGCTGCACCACCGAATACACGCCGACGCCGACGGAAGTGGAATGGCTGCGGCTGGAACTGAACGACAAGGTGGGCATGGCACGCTACTTCCACGGCAAGGGTTGTTCGCATTGCAACGGCATGGGCTACCGGGGCCGGACCGGCGTGTACGAGCTGCTGGAAATGACGAGCACCGTCGTCGATGCCGCCAACGATCCCGATCCCGCCCACTTCCTGAAGGCGGCCAACGAGCAGATGGCAGGCCAGACCTTGCGCCGCCACGCCGTGCAACTGGTGATCCAGGGCCGTACCACGATCGCCGAGGCAATGCGCATCAGCAACCAGCAGGAAGAATGACGGACTAGCCGATGCCCTTTTTCGCGTACAAGGCCCGGGACGGCCGCGGCGAACTGCTGCAGGGAGTGCTGGAAGGCGCCGACCCGGGGGCGGTGGCGGACCAGCTGATGGGCACCGGCGCCACGCCCGTCGAGATCGTCGCCACGCGCCAGCCGCAGGTCCGGGGCGGCGAGGGCTGGTGGGCCCGGCTGACGGAAAAGAAGGTCACGCCGCTGGACGTGCAGTTGTTCTCGCGCCAGATGTACACCCTGATGAAAGCTGGCGTACCCATCATGCGCGGCCTGGCGGGCTTGCAGGAATCGGCCATTTCGAAGTCGTTCGGCAAGGTCATCGGCGACTTGCGCGAATCGCTCGATGCGGGCCGGGAACTGTCGGCCGCCATGCGTCGTCACCCGACCGTGTTCAACAACTTCTACCTGTCGATGGTGCGGGTGGGCGAGATGACGGGCCGGCTCGACGAAGTCATGCTGCGCCTGTTCGAGCACCTGGAGTTTGACCGCGAGATGCGGGCCCGGGTCAAGAGCGCCGTGCGCTATCCGATGTTCGTCATGATCGCGATGGTCATCGCCATCCTTATCGTCAACATCTCTGTCATTCCCCAGTTCGTCAAGGTGTTCGAGAGCATGAACGCCGCGCTGCCGCTGATGACACGGATCCTGATCGCCGGTTCCCGCTTCACGGTGGACTACTGGTATCTGATGGCGGGCGGCGCGGCGGCTGCCATCGTGGCACTGCTGCGCTGGATCGGAACACCGGGCGGCCGCCTGCGGTGGGACCGCTGGAAGCTGCGCATGCCGGTCGCCGGCAAGATCGTCCACAAGGCCACGATGGCCCGCTTCGCGCGCAGCTTCGCGCTGTCGTCGAAGAGCGGGGTGCCCATCGTGCAGGCGCTGACGGTGGTGTCGCAAACGGTCGACAACGCCCACCTGTCGCAGCGCGTGGAGGCCATGCGCGACAGCGTGGAGCGGGGCGAAAGCATCCTGCGCACGGCCGTGACCGCCGGTATCTTCACCCCCGTCGTGCTGCAGATGATCGCCGTGGGCGAGGAATCCGGTTCGCTGGACGATCTGATGGACGAGATCGCCCAGATGTACGAGCGCGAGGTGGACTACGAGCTGAAGACCCTGGCCAGCCAGATCGAGCCGATCCTGATTGCGTTCCTGGGGGCGATGGTGCTGGTGCTGGCGCTGGGCATCTTCCTGCCGATCTGGGACCTGGGCCGTGCCGCCCTGAAGGGGTGACGTTGTGGCGCCTACGCAACGGCAACGGGGCGCCTCCCTGTTCGAGTTCGCCGTCTGTACCGCAGTCTTCGCCATCCTGGCGGGCCTGCTGCTCGAGCGCATCCTGCGCTACCGCGCCGAGGCGGAGCGGGAAGGCGTCGTGCACCAGGTCGAGAACATGCGCAGCGCCTTGCTGAGCCGGGTCCTGGCGGCGGAAGTGGCGGGCAACAAGGACGAGTTGCACGCGCTGGTGGGCAGCAATCCGGTGGCGCTGCTGCGCCACGCACCCATCGGCTACGCAGGCGAAATCGACAATGTCGACACGGCCGAACTGACCCCCGGCAGCTGGTATTTCGACAGAAAACAACAGAAACTTGTCTATGTATTCACGCGAAATAAACGTTTTCGTACGGGAACAGTAGAACGGTGGGGGTTCAAGGTAGAATTCATTCGCTTGCCCACGAACAACGCCAAGCCGCCGGGGACCCAGCCGAACAGCGCAGGGGTCGTCCTTAATCAGGTAGACGGTTGAACAGAATGCAAATCATCCTCGTGTAGCTTCCGTCACACATTCATATTTCATTCTTTACGTGGAGTTTCACATGCAATTCAACAAGCAAATGCGTTCGATCAACCGTGCCAACCAGGGCGGCTTCACCCTGATCGAACTGATCGTCGTGATCGTCATCCTGGGCATCCTGGCCGCCACCGCGCTGCCGCGCTTTGCCGACATGGGCGACAACGCCCGCTTCGCCAAGATGCAGGCTGCCCGTGGCGCGGTGCAGAGCGCAATGAATATCGCGCATGGCGAGTCGCTGGTCGTTGGCGGCAACCCTGCCAACGTGGCGATGGAAGGCCAGAATATCGCCATGACGTTCAACTACCCGTCCGCCGCGTCGATCGCCGCCGCTGCCGGCCTGGGCGCCGACTACGGTGTCGCGGTGGCGAACGGTGTCGCCACGATTTCCGACACCACCGTCGCTGGTTGCTCTTTCACCTACACGCAGGCACAAGCTGCCAACACGCAGCCGGCCGTGACGGCCCCGGCGCTGGCCAACTGCGCTGGCCAATGATTCGATTGACCGCCCCGCTGGGGCGGGCATAATCGTCACGTGAACAGCGTGCTCGTCATTAAACCGACCCTTCGACTGCCCGGCCGCAAGACCGGGCAGTTTGGGTTTACGCTCGTCGAGCTGGTGATCGTCATCGTGCTGATCGGCATCCTGGGCGCGTTTGCGGGCCAGCGCTTCTTCAGTCGCACCAATTTCGATGCCTCCGGCTATGCCAACCAACTGGCCACGCTGGTGCGCTACGGCCAGAAGCTGGCCATCGCCCAGAACCGCAGCGTGTTCGTGCGCCTGAACGGCGGCAGCGTCGCGCTGTGCTACGACGCCGCCTGCGCCGCACGGGTGACATCCCCGGCCGGCAGCAACTCCGGCAACGCGGCCACCCGCCAGCGCTGCGTCAATCCTGCCGACAACGTCTACGACCCCGCCTGGGCGTGCGAGGGCATGCCCGACGGCCTTGCCATGACCAATGCCGGCACCTTCTATTTCGACGCGGTCGGCACGCCGTTCAACGTGGCCGACGTCCAGCCCACGCTGGTGTCCACGTTCCCGGCCGCGCTGGCCGTCGACATCGCCGGCAACGGCGTGACGCTGCGCACGACGATCGAAGGGAGCACCGGCTATGTCCGTTAAGTGTGCGCGCCACCAGCACGGCCTGACGATGATCGAACTGGTCATCTTCATCGTCATCATCAGCGTGGCCGTCGTCGGCGTGCTGGGCGTGATATCACTGACCACGGGCCGCAGCGCCGATCCAGTGCGGCAGAAGCAGGCGCTGGCCATTGCCGAGGGCTTGATGAACGAGATCCGGTCGGCGGGGACGGCGCTATGCGACATTACCGATACCGCAAGCTATGGCGTGCCGGACGCCGCCTGCAATGTCCCGGACAACCCCGGCCGCGAGACCGCGACGGCGCGTCCCTACGACAATGTCAACGACTACATTGTCCAGTGGGGCCAGCCGGTCGCCTACGCGGCCGATACCGCGGGCAACGCTTTTCCGGCTGGCTACACGGCCACGGTCACCGTCACGCAGCCCGCCGCTTTCGCGGCCGTTCCCGCCACGAGCACGTACCTCGTTACCGTCACTGTCAGCTATGGTGGCCCGACCAATATCGTGCTGGAAACCGTGCGCACGCGCTACTGACCATGACGCGACGATCGCCTACTCTTCATCGCAATCGCGGCTTTACCCTGGTCGAAGCCATCGTCGTCATCGTCATCACCGGCATCGTGGCCACGTTTACCGCCGTGTTCATTCGCCTGCCCGTGCAGGGCTACGTCGACACGGCCGAGCGCCTCGCGCTGGCCGACGGGGCCGACACGGCGCTGGGCCGCATCAACCGCGAACTGCGCCTGGCCCTGCCCAACAGTGTCCAGGTCTCGAACGGCGGCACCACCCTGCAGTTCGTGCTGACCAAGGCGGGCGGGCGCTACGTGGACGTGAACGACGCGCCGCCCCCATCGATCCTGCCGCTGCGCTTTGACAGGACGTCGCTGCAGTTCGACATCGTCGGGCCCGCCCCGGCCGGGCGCGCCGCGATCCTGCCCGACGACCTGCTGGTCATCAACAACACGGGTGCGGCGCCTTCCCACGTGTATCTGGACAACCGCGACAACGTGGCGCAGATCGCGGCCATCGCGGGCAGCCGCGTGACCTTGCGGGCCAACAATCTGGGCACGCAGTCGCCGCCGCCGTACCGCTTCCGTATCGTTGCCGGGACGGTCACGTACGATTGCCGCAATGGCCGGCTGCTGCGCCACTTCACCAGGTCGATCCCGACACCGGTTGCGCCTGCCATCGGGGCCGCCAACGTGGTGGCCAACCAGGCGCAGTGCGCATTCGGCAGCGTGGCGCTGCCGACGCAGGCTGGTACCGAGCTGGTGTCCCTGTCTCTGCGGCTTTCGTCCGCCAGCGGCGAATCGATCGCCCTCATTCGCCAGACCCAGGTGGAGAACCTGCCATGAAGCCCAGCGCCATCGTCCGCCGGCGGCGCCGCAGCCGCGGCGTCTCCCTCGTCACCGCCATTTTCCTGCTGGTCGTGCTGTCCGGGATCGCCGCCGCCGTGGTTACCTTGAGCACCGCGCAGCACACCAGTTCCACCTACGACGTGCTGGGCGCGCGCGCCTACGAGGCGGCGCGCTCCGGCGTCGATTACGGCCTGCACGACTGGTTTACCAACAGGCGCTGTACCAACACGAACCTGGCGTTGCCGGCCACGCTGGCGGGCTTCACGGTGACGGTGCAGTGCTCGCAGAGCCCGATGCTGATGGCGGACGGCGTCACCGACCTGCAACCCGTGCGCGTCACCGCCACCGCCTGCAACCAGCCGGCAGCAGGCGCCTGCCCGAATCCGGCGCCCGGGCCCGACTACGTGCAGCGCGTCGTGCAGGCCACCTTATGAGAAATCCGATGCGCCTGGTCGCGACGCTGGTCTTGTCCCTGTTGCTTGCGCTGTCGGCGTTGCCGGCCTGGGCCGACACCCCCATCACGCTGTTCAAGAGCTACGCGGGCTACGTCAATTTCACGGGCACGCAGGAAACGCTGCGCTCGAAGTCGAACGGCCAGGATGCCTGCTCCCTCGTCAAGAACGTATCGATGACGCTGTCCGGCATTCCCAGCGGCGGCACCGTGCTGGCGGCCTACCTGTACTGGGCCGGCTCCGGCTCGACGCCGGACTATACGGTCACGTTCGACGACCAGGTCTACACGGCGCCCACCAACCGGCAGCACCGCTCCAGCACGGTGGGGTACAACTTCTTTGCCGGCGCGGCGGACGTGACGGAGCGCGTCAAGTCGCGCCGCAACGCGGTCTACACCGCGAGCGGCCTGACGGTGGACAACAGCTCGCTGTTCTGCGGCGTCCAGGGGGTGCTGGGCGGCTTCCAGCTGCTGGTCATCTACGACAGCAACACCAAGGGCGACACGTTCCGCGTGCTGAACATCTACGAGGGCTTCCAGTACATCCGCAACTCGCGGGTGGAGCTGACCCTGGCGAATTTCCTGACGCCGTCGCCCGTGGGCACGGGCCGCATCGGCCACATCACATGGGAAGGCGACTCCAGCCTGGGGCAGGACGGCGAAAACCTGCTGTTCAACGGCGTGCCGATGAGGGACTCGACCAACCCGGTGGGCAACCAGTTCAACTCGATCAGCAACATCAACAACGACCAGACGTCGTACGGCATCGACTTCGATGCCTACACGGTCGCCAGCCCCACGATCGCGGCCGGCCAGACGTCCGCCAAGACGGTCTACGAGTCCGGCGCCGACCTGGTGCTGATGAACGCGGAGATCATCGCCGCGCCCAACGTGCTGGCGACCGACCGGGCCATCGCGATGACGGTGGACGGACCGCTGATCGAATCGACGCCCACGAGCTACACGATCACGGTGTCGAACAACGGCCCGCTGGCCGAATCGGGCCCCATCATCGTACAGGATACGCTGCCGGCCTCGCTGATCGTGGGTACGCCGACGGGCACGGGCTGGACCTGCACCAAGGAGGGCCAGAAGGTCACCTGCACCTACGACCGGACCAAGACCATGGCCGTGGGCACGTCGCTGCCGCCCATCACGATCCCCGTCACGCCGGTGCGCGGCGTGTCCGGCCTGATCACCAACAGTGCCTCCGTCGGCGGCCAGCTGTTCGACTACTACGACGCCAACAACACGGCCACCGTCAGCGTGCGTGCCGGCGTGGCCGACTTCACGCCGCAATTCATGTTCACGGACGCGATCTGCGTGCACGGCAAGCCGTTCGGCGACCCGGGCCAGACCTGCAAGCCCGTCAACTTCGATCCGTCGCTGGCGAACACCGACCTGCGCATGTTCATCTCGTACGTGGTGAAGGGCGTGCCGACGGCGATGGCCAACAACGACACGAGCCTGGCGATGAAGTTCGCCCTGTCGTGCCACAACCCGACCGCCAACGCGGGCGTGCAGGCCACCTACAATATCTCCAGCAGCGTGCTGACGTTGCCGCTGTGCGCGTCGAACGGGGCGATCCCGGCGCAGACGTCGGCCACCTGGAGTGGCTTGCACAACATCGTCTTCGACGGTGGCACGCCCAGCACGAAAGTGGAATTCCAGCTGCGCTACCAGGACGTGGGGCGGGTCGAGCTGCTGGTGTCGGACAAGGACGGGCGCCTCGGCTCGACCGGCTCGTTCGTGTCGCGCCCGGAGAAGCTGGTGCTGCTGCCGTCCTCGATGAACTTTGCGAAGACGCCAACCAGCGCGACCGAGACCCGCTTCGTGCGGGCCGGCGAGCAGTTTTCCATGGCGGTGCAGGCGCGCATGGTCGGCTTGACCACGCCGGCCCCGAACTTCGGCCGCGAGACCGAGCCGGTGGCGGTGGCGGTCATCGCCACGCCGGCCAAGATCGAAGGGGGGGGACCGCTGCCGGCCATGGTGGCCGACCGCGAGCCGGACGACTGGTTCAAGCCGGTGCCATTGCGCGGATCCTTCGGCGCCTTCTCCGGCGGCGCCGCTGCCGGCACCGACTTCGCCTACGACGACGTGGGCGTGCTGCAGCTCGATGCGCAGCTGGTGTCGGGCGACTACCTGGGCAGCGGCAACGTGTTCGCGGCCTCCGTCAACGTGGGGCGCTTCTTCCCGGCCTGGTTCAACGTGACGACGACGGGGCCGATGGACTGCGTGCCGGCGGCTGGCTGCCCGACCGCCGTCACGACGCCCGTCAGCGCGATCAAGACGATGGCGTATTCCAGCCAGCCGTTCGTGTACAAGGTCAGCGCCATGGGCCTGGCCAACACGGTGCTGCGCAACTACCGGCTGGAACTGGCGCATGACGTGAACCTTGGCGTTTACACGGCGCCGAACGGGACGACGGCACAGAACACACCCGCGACCAGCGCGTTTGGCGGCACCACGACGCTGACGGCCAGCCGCTTCACCGCAGGCGAGGCCAGCGCCACCGCCACCTACACTTTCCCCGCATCGGTACGGTATACGTGGGGCGGCACGAACGGCTGGGCGACGCCCATCTCGGCCTACCTGCGCGCGGCGGAAGTGGCCGGCTGGGACAACATCACGTCGAAGCGGGCCGCGGCCGTCGAGGGCGGGGTGCGCATCGCACTGGGCCGGACCTACGTGCCGTCGATGCAGGCAGCGGCCGACCAGTCCGTCACGGTGCCGGTCAAGGCGCAGTTCTACGGCACGCAGGGCGGCTTCAACGGCTGGTACGACAGCACGTCGGACTCGGCCAGCAAGTTCCCCTTGACGGACGTGCGGTTCGATCCCTGCACGCCGCTGGTGGGCGCCACGCGCTGCCAGCTGGCGCCCAAGGTCGACGCCGGCACGTCCGGCGCCTATGACGCCGGCATTGCGAACGTCAAGCTGGCCGCGCCGGGGGTGGGCAGCAGCGGATCGGCCCTGATGTGGCTGAATGTCCCGGGCTGGTTGCCGTCGATGAAGGGCGCGCTGACCTATGGCACAGTGCGCTCGCCAAATCTGCACACCTATATCAGAGAAATGTACTGAATCATGCACTTTCGGCATCGTTCGTGCACCCTTGGCGCAAAAATGTCGCGCACGCCGCACGCACTGGCCGGGCAACCGGCACTTCTTGAATATAATCAAGCCACTGCGGCGGTCAGCGGAAGTGCCGTGGCAGCATTCACCGTGGAGCGGAACTGACGCATGGCGTTCTGGCGCAAGGCAAGGAAGAAGGACGGCTGGCTGGCGATGGTGCCGGCGGGCGAGGGCGTGCACGCGGCCGTCGTGCGGCGCGAAGGCGCCGGCAAGCCGGCGGTGCTGGCGTGCGCGTTCCACCCTGGCGCCATCGCCGAGCTGGCCGCGCTGCTGACCCGCGTGGGCCGCGAGCTGCACGCCGGCCAGCACCGCTGCGCCAGCGTGCTGCCGTTCGGCGCCTACCAGCTGCTGTCGCTGGACGCGCCCAACGTGCCGGCCGCCGAGATGAAGACGGCCGTCGGCTGGCGCCTGAAGGACATGATCGATTTTCCTGTCGCGGACGCGACGCTGGACGTGATCGACATTCCTGTCGCCAGCAACGGTCCCACCCACAACCACCACGTGTTCGCGGCGGTTGCGCGCAATCCCGTCGTCGAGTCGCACCAGAACCTGTATGCGGAAGCCAAGCTGCCGCTGGAAGCCATCGACATCGCCGAGATGGCGCAACGCAATATCTCGGCGCTGCTGGAGCCGGAAGGGCGCGGGCTGGCGATGCTGTCGTTCGACGCCGGTGGCGGCCTGCTGACCGTCACCTTCAAGGGCGAGCTGTACCTGGCGCGGCGCATGGACATCACGCTGGCGCAGGTGGAAGGCCCGGCCGACCAGCGCCAGCAGCACTTCGACCGCATCGCGCTGGAGCTGCAACGTTCGCTGGACAATTTCGAGCGGCAGTTCCAGTACGTGGCCGTGTCCAAGCTGGTGCTGGCGCCCACCGGCAGCTCGGGCCTGCACGATTACCTGTCCAGCAACCTGTACCTGCCGGTGGACATGCTGGACCTGGACACGGTGCTGGACCTGGACAAGGTGCCCGAGCTGCGCGATCCCGTCCAGCAGAACGGCTTCTTCCTCGCATTGGGCGCGGCCTTGCGCGACGACGGCGCGGCGGGAGGGGCCCCATGAGCCAGCAGATCAACCTGTTCAATCCCCGCTTCCAGAAGCAGAAACGCTATTTGACGGCGCCCGCATTGGCTTTGATGCTGGGCGCTGCGTTGTTCGGCTCGCTGGCGTTTGCCGTCGCCGCGCGCGGCCGCGTGGCGGTGCTGGAAACCGAGGCGGCCAAGTTGAACGAGCGGGTCAAGACGGCCGAGGCGCGCCGCGACACGACGCTGGCGGGGCTCGCACCGCGCGCGAAGGAAGCTGCCGTGGCGCAGCAGCTGGCGCAGGCCGAGGCGGAAAACCGCGCCCTGCATGGCGTGGCCGACATCCTGGAACAGAACCGGGTCGGCAACCCGCACGGCTACTCCGAATACTTCCAGGCGCTGGCCCGCAGCCGTGTCGGCGGCCTGTGGCTGACGGGCGTGGAGATCGACGGCGCGCAGGCCGATATCGGCCTGCGCGGACGGGCCTTGCAGGCCGAGCTGCTGCCCGGCTACCTGAATGGCCTGGCGCGCCAGCCGGTCCTGCAGGGCAAGGCGTTCGGCCACGTGGAGATCGCCCGGCCCGTGCTGGCCGCGCAGGCGCAAGCGCCGGCCGCGCCGGCTGCAAGCTCGGCTGCAACGCCCGCCGCCGAGCCGGCGGCGCCGCCGGCGCCGGTGGACGCGCCCTATGTCGAATTCTCGCTGCAGGCCGCCGGCAGCCGCCCCCTCGGCCAGGGAGGTACGCCATGAAGGACCAATGGCTGAAGTGGGCGGCGAAGATCGATGCGTTGTCCGTGCGCGAGCGGGTGCTGATCGCGCTGGGCGGCGTCGCCGCGATCGTGTTTGTCGTGTATTTCGGCGTGACCGATCCGGCCAACGTGCGGGAGCGCTCGCTGCGCGCGGCGATTACCCAGCAGCGCGGGCGCCTGGCCGCCATCGACGTTGAAATCACGCAGAAGATGGCGGCCGCGCAGGCCGATCCGGACGCGGCGGCGCGCCAGCGCATCGTCGCGCTGGCGACCGAGAACGGCACGCTGCGCGCATCGCTGCGCAGCACCCAGAAGGCGCTGGTGCCGCCTGCGCGCATGAGCGCGCTGCTGCAGCAGATGGTGCAGCAGAACAGCCGGCTGAAGCTGGTCTCGCTGAAGACGCTGCCGCCGGCCGGCACGGCGGACGGCAATTTCGCCGACACCCCCGTCGATCCGACCGGGCCCGTGTTGCCGGTGACGAGCCTGACGACGACGCCACCCGGCGCGGCCCCCACGCCGGCGCCGCCCACGCCCATGGCGCCGGCGGGCGACGACAATGCGCGCCCGCTGCTGTATCGCCATGGCGTGCAGGTGGTCCTGCGCGGCGCCTACGGCGACATGGTGAGCTATATGGAAGCGCTGGAGCGCATGCCGGCCCAGGTATTCTGGGGCAAGGCGGTGCTGGACGCGACCGAGCACGACAAGGCGACACTGACCCTGACCTTGTATACGCTGAGCCTGGACGAGAAATGGTTGGCCCTATGAGAACTCCCCTGCTGGCGCTGGCCGGCCTGCTGTGGGGCGCCACCGCCTCGGCCCAGGTCGCCGGCGATCCCACGCTGCCGCCGCCATCGCTGTACGCGCCGGCCACCGCGCCGGCCGCGGCCCGGCCCGCGCTGCCGGAACTGCAGTCGATCCTCGTCTCGCGCGAGGCAGGCGGGCGCCGCGTCGCCGTGATTAGTGGCGAAATGGTACGGCAGGGCAGCCGCTTCCACGGCGCCACGGTCGAGCGGGTCGGCGAGAACGAGGTCGTGCTGCGGCGCGGCCGCGCCACGCAGGTGTTGAAGCTGTACCAGGGCCGGCCGCCGGCTGTCGTGGCCAGACCCGCGCCAACATCCGAGAACAACGCAAAAAAAGAGACGCAATGACGAAGCCCCACACCAAGCATCCCCTGATTCGCGCCGTTGCCCAGGCCACCGTTTGCCTGGTGGCGCTGGCCGGCTGCGACACGGCGGCCCGGCGCGATACGTACGACGAGATCAATCGCCAGATGCAGGCCGCCGCCGCGAAAGGTGCGCAACCCGCGTCGCCAAGTGCCGTCGAGGCCGCGCTGCTGCCCCCGGTGCCGGCGCTGGCGGCGCAGCTGCCGAAGGCCCGCGCCGTGCTGGAAGAGCGCTTCAACGTGGCGCTGAACAATGTACCGGCCCAGCAGTTCTTCAATTCGATCGTCGCCGGCACCCGCTACAACATGCTGATCCATCCGGACGTGACGGGCACCATCACGGCCAACCTGAAGGACGTGACGGTGCAGGAAGCGCTGGATGCGATCCGCGAGCTGTACGGCTACGACTACCGCATCGAGGGCAACCGCATCACGATCCGGCCGCTGACGATGCAGTCGCGCATCTTCCAGGTCAACTACCTGACGGCCAACCGCAAGGGCAGCTCGAACGTGCGGGTGTCGTCCACGTCGATCAACACGGTGGCGACGAACCAGGGCAGCAACGCCAACGGTACCAGCTCGACGCCAGGCAACAACAGCGGCCAGACGCAGAACGGCATGCCGGGCGGCGCCCAGGCCCAGCAGGAAGACGCCAGCAACGTCAAGACGACGTCCGACACGGACTTCTGGGGCGAGGTCCGGGCCGCGCTGGAGGCGCTGGTGGGCGGCGGCGAGGATGGCCGCAGCGTCATCATCAGCCCGCAGTCGGGCGTCATCGTCGTGCGCGCGCTGCCCGAGCAGTTGCGCGCCGTCGAGCAGTACCTGCGCGCGACCCGCCTGGCGGTGGAGCGCCAGGTCATCCTGGAAGCGAAGATCCTGGAAGTGCAGCTGAACAGCGGCTTCCAGTCCGGCGTCAACTGGGCGGCGTTCCGCCAGGGCGGCAACAGCCGCGGCTCGGCCGGCATCCTGACGCCGGGCACCGCATTGAGCACGCTGAACAACGGCGCCGGCGTCGTGCAGAGCACGGGTGGGCCGAACAGCATCTCCGCGCTGCCCGGCACGGCACTGGGCAGCGCCGCCAGCGCGGCCGGCACGATGTTCGGGCTGGCGTTCCAGACCAGTAATTTCTCCGCGATGATCTCGTTCCTGGAGTCGCAGGGCACCGTGCACGTGCTGTCCAGCCCCCGCATCGCCACCCTGAACAACCAGAAGGCCGTGCTGAAGATCGGCACCGACGAGTTCTACGTGACGGGCATCAGCACGACGACGAATTCGAACGTGTCGGGCAACACGACGACACCGAACGTGACCTTGCAGCCGTTCTTCTCCGGCGTGCTGCTGGACGTGACGCCGCAGATCGACGAGGAAGGCCACATCATGCTGCACGTGCACCCGTCCGTCAGCGAAGTCAGCACCGTCAACAAGAGCATCAACCTGGGCAGCGCCGGGTCGCTGAACCTGCCGCTGGCCGCGTCCAGCACGTCCGAGATGGACAGCATGGTGCGCGGCAAGGACGGCCAGATCGTCGCCATCGGCGGCCTGATGCGCCAGGCCATGAGCAGCGACCGCTCGCAATTGCCGGGCGTGGGCGACGTGCCGGTACTGGGCTCGCTGTTCCGCAACAAGGACAGCTCCATGCAGAAGCGCGAGCTGGTCGTGCTGATCAAGCCCACCATCGTCGACGGCGCCGGCAGCATGACGCAGGACATGCAGGACGCCGCGCGCCGCTTCCAGCAGTTCGACCCGGCCGGGAGTCGCTGATGTACGAAGCCCACTTCGGCCTGCGCGAGGTGCCGTTCTCCATCACGCCGGACACCAGCTTCTTTTTCGGCAGCCCCCATTCGCAGGAAGGGCTGAACACGCTGCTGGTGGCCGCCCGCAACGGCGAAGGCTTCATCAAGATCACGGGCGAAGTGGGCACCGGCAAGACGCTGTTGTGCCGCAAGTTCATGGCGATGCTGGGCGACGATTTCGTCACGGCCTACGTGCCCAATCCCTACCTGGAACCGCGCGCGCTGATGCTGGCCCTCGCCGACGAGCTGGAAATCGTGCTGCCGCGCGACGTCGACCAGCACCAGCTGGTGAAGTCGCTGACGACGCGCCTGCTGGAACTGGCCGCGCGCGGCCAGCACGTGGTGCTGTGCCTGGACGAGGCGCAGGCGATTCCCATCGAGAGCCTGGAAGCGCTGCGTTTGCTGACCAACCTGGAAACGGAGAAGCGCAAGCTGCTGCAGATCGTGCTGTTCGGCCAGCCGGAGCTGAACGCGCACCTGGCCAGCCCGACGATCCGCCAGCTGGCCCAGCGCATCACGTTCCACTACCACCTGGGGGCGCTGCGGCGCGACGACCTGGACTTCTACCTGGCGCACCGGCTGCGCGTGGCCGGTTTTGCCGGCGCGCGGCTGTTCGCCAAGCATGCCGTCGATGCGCTGTTCCGCGCCACGGGCGGCATCCCCCGGCTCGTCAACATCGTTGCCAACAAGGCGCTGATGCTGGCGTACGGAGAAGGCCGCCAGCAGGTCGACAAGCGCCACGTGGCGCTGGCCGCGCGCGACACCATCGGCACGACCCGGCGCCGCACCTGGCCGTGGCTGGCGGGACTGGCCGTCGCCGCCTCGCTGGCCGGTGGCATCACCCTGGCGCTGACACGATGAGCCTGATTAATAAAATGCTGCAGGATCTCGATGCGCGCGGCAGGGGCGGTACGCGCGCGGCGGACGCCAGCTTGCGCCCCGTCGCTGCCGCGCCGCGCCACAGCAGGCTTGCCATCGCGGCCGGTGCCGGCGTTGGCGTGCTGGTGGCCGCCGCGGCCGGGGTCGCGTGGTATTTCCTGCATACGGTGCCGGTCCCGGCCCCTGTTGCCGCGCCCGTACCGTTGCGGGGCAGCGCGGCCGCGCCGGTCGCCGCCAGCCCGGCCGCGCCGGGACCCGTCGTGGCGGCGGCGCCGCCCACCGCGACGCCTGCTCCGGTGGCACCCGCCGCCGCGCCGGAACCCCCACCCCCGGCCGCAGCCCCCGTGCCCGCTGTGCGGGCTGCGCCTGCCGTGTCAAGCGACGCAGGCGAAGCCGCGCCGGCACCTGCGCCGCGTGCGCGCCGGGCCGAGCCCCGTCCAGCAGCCGTGCCCGCCGAGCGGCCGGTGGCCGCCCGCACGACTACCGTCACGATCGCGCCGTCGTCCGGCGAACCCGGCGCGCAGCCGCAAGCGGAGAACGCCTACCGCCGCGCGCTGGCAGCGCTGCAGGATGGCCGGGTGGCGGAAGCCGTCGCGGGCCTGGAGAACGCCGTCTACCTGCAGCCGCGCCACGAAGCCGCGCGCCAGACGCTGGCCGGACTGCTGCTGGAGAATGGCCGGAGCGACGAGGCCCAGCGCCACCTGCAACTGGGCCTGGCGCTGAATCCGAACCAGCCGCAGGTGGCGATGCTGCTTGCGCGTCTGCAGCTGGAAAAGAACGGCGCGGGCGCCATCGACACGCTGCGCCGCACGCTGCCGCATGCCACGGCCAACGCCGACTACGTCGCCTTCCTGGCTGGCGCGCTGCAACGGCAACAGCGCCATCGCGAGGCCATCGAACAGTACGAGGCGGTCCTGCGGCTGGCACCGCAGAACGGCGTGTGGTGGATGGGACTGGGCATTTCGCTGCAGGCCGAGCGGCGCAACGCCGACGCCCGCGCGGCCTTCACCCGCGCCCGCCAGGCCGGCCTGACGCCGGAGCTGCAGGCGTTCGTGGAGCGCAAGCTGGGGCAGGTGGAGTAGCCGCTGGGGTCTGTCCCTGAGCCTTCCCCACAAATTTCTGTTGTAAACGGAAGCGGAAGCTGTTAACTTTCAATCCCAAAAACGGCGCATGCATGGCTGTGTTAGCCCTTTTATTCGTAGCGACTAAACTGCGAATGAAAGGCACAGACCATGCATGCACAGCAAATCATACAGAAGTTTTTGGCCGATCAGTGCTCCGCGATGCACGCCAAACGGCGGAGATGCTTGGCCGATGCTGTCGAAGCGGCCCGCAGCGGCGGGCTGGCAATGATGGGAATGAGCAAGGCGCTAGAAAGTGAAGTAAGCCTACGCTATCGGATCAAGCGCATCGACCGCCTTCTAAGTAACGCTCACTTGGCCAAGGAGCGGGTAAGCATCTTCAAGGCCTTGGCGCACCACCTCCTGCCGCATCAGGAGCGCATTGCAGTGATCGTCGATTGGTCTGATTTGCTGCCGGATGTAAGTCAGCATTTGCTGCGCGCCGCCGTGGTAGTGGAGGGGCGTGCGATCACGATTTATGAGGAGCTGCATCCGACCAAGTCGTATGGCAGCAGACAAGTCCATCATCGTTTCCTGGAGACTCTACGGACGGTACTGCCTCCACAAAGCAGTCCAGTGATCATCACCGACGCGGGCTTTCGGGGGACTTGGTTCCAGATGCTCGGCGAGCTCGGCTACGATTGGATCGGTAGAATTCGTAATCTCGACACCGTTCGCGTAGAAGGCACCACGAAGTGGCAGCCTTGCAAAGAGCTTTACCCTCACGCCACTAAGGTCCCACGCGATTTGGGACGGTTCGAACATACCCAATCGCGCTTGGTGAAATGCCGTCTGACTTTGGTGAAGAAGTCGCCCCAAGGGCGAAAGAAATTGACCGTCTTCGGCAATGACGCCGGCAGCCATCACAGCAACAAACAGCGTAAGGGACAATCCGAACCCTGGCTGTTGTCCGTCTCACCAGGGCTATCGAAGCTGCGTGCAAAACAGATCGTCGCCTTATACAGCTGTCGCATGCAAATCGAACAGACTTTCCGCGACCTCAAAAACCCGCGGTGGGGGATGGGGATTCGCCACAGTCAAACACGCCAACCCAAGCGTCTCGCCGCACTACTTCTTATCGGCACCTTGCTCAGCTTCGCCCTATGGATCATCGGCATCGTTGCGCAAAGTCGGGGCTATCGTATGCGCTACGGCAGCAAACCCAAATCCGCGAAAACTGTGTCTATCGTTTCCTTAGCTCGCCAATGGCTCGCCGACGTCAGGTATCGAAGGCTGACGCACAGCCAGCTCCGCGAAGCTATGCAGGAGCTGGCTAATCTAGTACTCATCTATTAAAAATGAGGGGAAGGCTCAGGGTCTGTCCCCAACGGGGACTGACCCCGAAGTTTTGCATGCGTTGTCGGATCGTACCCGGAACTTCTGGGTCAGTCCCCATGCGGGGACAGACCCGGTGCCTCCGGAGCCGCAGGCTATCGCGCCGCCAAACTTCCCCAGATCGCCCGCATCGCAAACCGCAACTCCGCCTCGTCTTCCGTCAGCGCGCGTGCGATCTCGCCCTCGTGCGCGAGCCGGTGCACGCGCGGCACGGCCAGCGCCTGGCCGGCCGCATCGCGCAGGCAGGCGACTTCGGAACCCTCGCTGGCGATGGCGGGGCGGTAGGTGACGACGCCGATGCCGCCATCGGCCAGCTGCACCAGGGTGCCGGGCGGAAAGCGGCCGATGTGACGGTGGAAGGCGTCCCGCAGCGCCGGGTCGTGCTCGGCGTTCAGTTCGGCCAGCGCCACGTCCGGCGCCAGCGAGCGACGGTAGTTGCGGGCCGCGACGCGCGCGCAGTAGCGGTCCGCCAGCCGCAGCAGCCGCGCGCCGCGCGGGATCTCGTGCGCGGGAAGACCGTGCGGGTAGCCGGAACCGTCGTCGTCCTCGTGGTGGTGCAGCACGCACGCCAGCCATTCCTCGTCGCCGATGCCGGCGCAGGCCAGCGTGCGGGCGCTGTCTTCCGGATGGCGGCGCAGGCGGGCCCGTTCGTCACCGGACAGCACGACGCCGGGCAAGGCGACGCGCCGGTTGAAGTCGTCGTGGGCATCCAGCATCGCGCAGTTCATCGTCAGCGCGGCGGCGGCGATCGCCGCCAGGGTGGCATCCGGCAGGCCCAGGCCGCGCCCCACGACGGCGACGACGATGCCCGTCTCGATGCAATGCCGGACCGCATAGGTGCCGCCGATCTGGTTCAGGAGGATGCAGGCCAGCGCCACGTCCTGGCCCATGTCGACCGTGTGCAGCAGGTCGGCGGCCAGCGCGCGCAGGCCGGGGGCCGCCTCGCTCGCATCGTCCAGGTGCGCCAGCTGGTGTTCCAGCCGGCCGTGCAGGGCGTTCAGGGCCCGCAGCACGGACGTCTCGCTGTTGCCCTGCGTGACGTGGCCGGCGTCCATCGTCACACCCGGGCCAGGCGGTCCAGCGCCAGGCGCAACGTGTCGTCCTGCTTGGCAAAGCAGAAGCGCACGATGCCCGACTCGGTGCCGCCCCGGTAGAATGCGGCGACGGGGATGGCGGCCACCTTGATTTCGGTCGTCAGCCATTCGGCAAACGCCGCCTCCGGCTGGCTGGAGATGGCGCCGTAGCGCACGCACTGGAAGTAGGTGCCGTCCGCTGGCAGCAGCTCGAAGCGGCTGCCAGCCAGGCCAGCGCGGAACAGGTCGCGCTTGTGCTGGTAGAACGCGGGCAGCTCCAGGTAGGGCGCCGGATCGGCCATGTAGGCGGCGATCCCGTGCTGCATCGGCGTATTGGTCGTGAACACGTTGTACTGGTGGACCTTGCGGAACTCGGCCATCAGCGGCGCCGGCGCGGCCACGTAGCCGACCTTCCAGCCCGTCACGTGATACGTCTTGCCGAAGCTGGAAACGACGAAGCTGCGCGCGGCCAGCAGCGGGTGGCGGCTCATCGACTCGTGGCGCTGGCCGTCGTACACCATGTGCTCGTAGACCTCGTCGGCCAGGATCAGGATGTCGGTGCCTTGCACGATGGCGGTCAAGGCATCGATGTCGGCCTGGCGCAGCACCGTGCCGGTGGGGTTGTGCGGCGTGTTGATGACCAGGAGCCGCGTTTTCGGCGTGACGGCGGCGGCGATGCGGTCCCACGGTACCCGGTAGCCGGCCGGGCCCACGTCCATCTGCACCAGCACGGGCACGCCGCCGGCCAGTTCGACCGTGGGCAGGTAGCTGTCGTAGGCGGGCTCGATGATGATGACTTCGTCGCCCGGGTGCACGCAGCACAGGATCGCCGTCGTCAACGCCTGGGTGGCGCCGGCGGTGACGGTGATCTCGCTGTCGGCATCGTAGGCATGGCCGTACAGCGCGCCGATCTTGGCCGCGATCGCAGTGCGCAGCACCGGCGCGCCCGTCATCATCGGGTACTGGTTGAAGCCCGCGCGCATCGCGTCCGTCACCATGTCGACCAGTTGCGGGTCGCACGGGAAGTCGGGAAAGCCCTGGCCCAGGTTGACGGCGCCATGCTGGGCCGCCAGCTGGGACATGCGGGTAAACACGGTCGTGCCGACCGCCGGCAGGCGCGACGGGAGGGCCGGGGTGGTGGGGACTGCTTTAAGAGTGACTGACATGTTGGCTCGGATTGGCAGCGGATGGCCCATTCTAGCGCAGCCATGCCATCCGGTGGGGGCGGGCGCCCGGCAGAGCCGCTGCGGCCGGCATCCATTCCTCAAGGGGCATGGCGCGAAACATGCCGGCCTTGCCAGCCGTTTCGCCAAGCCGGCAGGGTCTGGTCCTTGCTGATGAGCCCGTGCGAGCCGCGATGGTCCGCCGCTTCAAGGCATTGCCAGTCCTCGAAATCGGCGCGGCGGGGCCGGGCGGGCGGCTTCGCAGGCCGGGCCAGTAGCGCAGCGTACCCGTGCCCACGCCGCCGTAACGATGCCTGACAGCCAATCGACAGGCGCATCGCAGGCAACTCCGGTAGACGCTGCCCCCGCGCGGGTTCATAATTGCCTCAAGCACTGAGGGCAGCAGCCCGCCACTTCCTTAAGGTCGGCGTCATGCAATTTGAAGAATTCGAATCCTTCTCCGTCAGTACACCGGCCGCGCACGCCGCTGCTTCGCCATTGGTGCGGTTGCAGTATCTGGTCGATAATACGCCCGCCATTATCTATTGCACGGTCCCCAGTGGCGATTTCAAGATGACGTTCGTCAGCAACAACGCCTACAACCTGCTCGGCTATCGGCCCGAGCAGATGGTGGCCGATCCCAACTTCTGGTTCGACCATATCCATCCCGACGATGCGCCAAACATCTTTTCCAGCCTGGCCAAGTTGTTTACCGAAGGCCAACGCGTGTACGAATACCGCTTCCGCATCCACGACGGCAGCTACCTGTGGATGCACGACTCGCTGCGGCTGATCCGCGACGAGCATGGCACGCCGCTCGAGGTGATTGGCTCGCTGACCGACATCACGGCCCGCAAGCGGATGGAGGAAACGCTGAAGGCGCGCGGCATCGAGCAGCGCCGGCTGATCGGCGAATTGCGCAGCGCCCACGAGCAGCTGCTGCAGTCGGAAAAGATGGCGTCGATCGGCCAGCTGGCCGCTGGTATCGCCCACGAAATCAACAATCCGGTCGGCTTCGTCAACTCGAACATGGGGGCGCTGAAGAACTACGTCGGCACGCTGCTGGACGTGATCGACCGCTACGAGCAGGCTGCGGCCAGCCACCCGGCGCTGGCCGCGCGACTGGCCGCGCTGCGGGCCGAGGCGGATCTCGAGTTCCTCAAGGACGACGTGGTCGATCTGGTGCGCGAATCGATGGACGGGCTAAAGCGCGTCAAGGACATCGTCCAGGCGCTGAAGGACTTCTCGCACGTGGGCGAAACCGAGTGGCAGATCGCGGACTTGCACCATGGCCTCGACAGCACGCTCAATATTGTCGCCAACGAGATCAAGTACAAGGCTACCGTCGAGAAGCAGTATGGCGTGCTGCCGCAGATTACCTGCCTGGCGTCGCAGCTGAACCAGGTGTTCATGAACCTGCTGATCAACGCCGCGCACGCATTGTCCGGGCAGGGCGTGATCACGCTGCGCACGGGTGCGAACGAAGGCTGGGTGTGGGTCGAAGTGGGCGACAACGGCATGGGCATCGCGCCAGAAAACCTGAAACGCATCTTCGAGCCGTTCTTTACGACCAAGCCCGTCGGCAGTGGCACCGGCCTCGGGCTGTCGCTATCCTACGGCATCGTCAACCGCCATGGCGGCCGTATCGAGGTAGCGTCGGTCGTCGGCAAGGGCACCCGGTTCACCATCCACCTGCCCGTCATGCCGCCGGCGGCCGCAAATGCCCAGAAACCACCCACTACAGGATGACCGAACCGTCGGCGTCGCGGCGGACCGTCAGCAGGCCAGGCTCCTCCGCCTCCAGCCGGCGCGCTTCGAGCTCTTGCGGCGACGGCGCGACCGGGGCGGGCGCGCGCGCAGCCAGCAGCGCGGCGCGCTGCTCCAGCGCCAGGTGCAGGCTGTCGGCCAGCTCGTTCGCGTCCCATGGCTTGCGCAGGAAGCGGAACGCCTGGGCCTCGTTGATGGCACTGAGCATCGTGTCGAACGACGGCGAACCACTCAGCATGATCCGGACTGTGTCCGGCGCCACGTCGCGCAGCGCCTGCAGCAGTTCGCCGCCGCTCATCTGCGGCATCATGTAGTCGCAGATCACGACGTCGAACTCGCAGACGCAGATGCGGTTGAGCGCCTCGAACGGATTGGTGAAGCATTCGATCTGCGGCCGCTCAGTGCCGTGCCATAGTTGCAACAGTGCCCGCTGCAATGCGCTCAGGATATGGGGGTCGTCGTCAACCAGCAGTATCTTTCTCATTTCTCGCTCATCCCTTGCTCATCTATTGCTCATTCTATCGCTGATTTATTGCTGATTCATTGTTGAGTAATTGCTATTATTACTGATTCCGTGCTCATCCACTGAGCATCGTTCGTGCTAGCTGGCTAGCCCGTGTTCCTGGGCGGGCGCACCCAAATGCTCAGGCGGCGTGCACTCTTGGTCTCGAAATCCTGCACCTGCTGGATCATCCGGGCATCCAGCACATGGTCCGCCGACAGCAGCATCAGTCCATCCCTGCTGACGAGGTCGCGCGCCAGCACCATGCCCGGCAGCAGTTCGCCCGACAGCAGCTCGACACCGGTCGTGTCGCCTTTGCCGCCACCTTCGACAATCTGCCGAAACGCCGCCACCACGTTAGGATCGTAGCGCGTGCCGCTGGCGCCGACGATCAGCGAACGGGCGCCCTCGGGCCGAAGGTGGCGCTGCACCATCGCGCCCTGTTGCAGGTTGTAGTAGTCGGCCGCGACAGCTAGGATACGAGCCCCTACGGGAATCGCCAGTCCGGCGGTACCTTCAGGAAACCCGGTGCCGTCGAAGCGCTCCAGCTGGCTGCGCAGGATGGCTGCGCTGCCGCGCAGTTCCTCCAGCGGCATCAGCAGCTCCGCGGCACGCACCGGGTGCTTGCGAAACTGGCCCAGCGCTTCGCCGTGCAGCTGCGTCAGCGGCGTGGCAAGCAGCTTATCGTCGAAGCCGATCTTGCCGATGTCGTGCAGCAGCGCGGCAATGAAGACGTCCTGGCTTTCGCGCGCCTCGAGCCCGAGCGCCAGCGCGATCTGGCGCGACAGATCGGCCACGAGGCGAGCATGGCCGGGCTGGTTGTGGGCGCGCAGTTCGATCATGCTGGACAGGATCTTGATCGTCGTGACGAAATTCTGTTTCAGCTTGTTGTTGGCCGCTACCGTGGCATTGTGCTCGGCCCTCAGCTGGCGCGTGCGCGCTTCCACCTTCGCCTCCAGGCTCTGGTTGAGCGCCTTCAGCTCTTCGTTCTGACGCGCTGTCAGCGCCTCGAGCCGACCTTTTTCCATCTCCAGTTGCCGCCGCTCCAGCCCGTGCCGCACCAGCAGCACGATGTCGTGGTCTTCCCACGGCTTCGTGATGTAGCGGTAGATCTCGCCGCAGTTGATGGCGTCCTGGATCGCGCCGATATCGGAGTAGCCCGTTAGCAGCACGCGCAGCGTATCGGGCCAGCGCCGGCGCACCTGCGCCAGGAAGCGGGCGCCGTCCATGACGGGCATGCGCATGTCGGAGATGACGAGGTCGACCGGCTCGCGTTCCAGGATTTCCAGGCCCAGCGAACCGCTCTCGGCTGTCAGCACCCGGTAACCGCTGGACCGAAACAGGCGCCGCAGCGCGGACAGGATGTTCGGTTCATCGTCGACGCACAGCAGCGTGGCGGTCGTGGTGGTGCTGGCGATAGCGCTCTGGTTCATCCTGCGTCCTCGCTGGCGGCGTGCTGATGCACCGGCAGGAGTACGCGAAAGCGACTGCCGCGGTCGGGTTCCGATTCCACTTCGATACGGCCGCTGTGCCGTTGTATGATGCCGTACGATAGCGACAGCCCTAGGCCGGTACCCTTGCCGACTTCCTTGGTGGTGAAGAACGGATCGAAAATGCGCGGCAGGATGTCGGCCGGGATGCCGCAGCCGGAGTCGGCTATATCGATCCAGATGTGGCCGTCGCCTTCGCGACCGGTGCTGACGGTAATGCGGCCCCGCTCGGCGCCCATGGCATGGGCGGCATTGACCAGGAGGTTCATGATGACCTGGTTGACCTGCACCGGCAAGCATTCGATGTCGGGAATGTCGCCATACTGCTTGATCACCTCCGCCCGGTACTTGACTTCGTTGCCGACGATGTTCAATGTCGAGTCAATGCCTTGATGCACATTGGCCCAGACCCAGTCCTGGTGGATATCGGCGCGCGAAAAGTCCTTCAGGTCCTGAACGATATGCCGGACCCGGACAATACCCTCGCGCGACTCGGCCAGCAGGGTGGGGATATCCCCGCGCAGGAAGTCGAGGTCGATCCGCTCGCGCATTGCGCGCAGCGCCGCAGCGCCGTCCATCACGGCCTCGGCACCCCGGTAGGCGTCGAGCATCGCCAGCAGCTGGTCGAAGTAGGTGTGCAGGGTAGTAAAATTGGAAAAGATATAGCCGATCGGATTGTTGATTTCATGCGCCACGCCGGCGGCCAGGTGGCCGATGGACGCGAGCTTGTCGGCCTGCATCAGCTGCTGCTGGGCATGTAGGAGTTGCCCGTTCAATGCCGTCAGCTCGAGGTTGCTGCGTCTTAGTTCGGCCTCGGCCAGGTGGCGCTGGCGAATGTCCGCCTGTAACTGCTCGTTCATTTCGGCCAGCTGGGCGGTGCGCCGTTCGACCAGGTGGCCCAAATTGTCGTGCGCACGGCGCAGCTCGTTTTCGGCCGCGCGCCGTTCGGTAACGTCGCGCAGCGTCTCGATGGCGCCGACGACACGCCCCGTGTGGTCGCGCAGCGGCGCGGCGGTAAAGTGCAGCCAGTGGCCGGACGGGCCGATATTGGGAAAGAAGTCCTCGGCTTCGAAGCCGCCCTGGATCAGCGTCGAGCGGCGCCATTTGCCCGGGTAGTGCAGCTCGGCACTGTCTTCCTGGCCAGCCACGATCAGGTCCGCCAGCAGCGGCCGCTGGTACTTGTAAAATGCCTGCCAGTGGCGCCCGGTGCCGACCATTTCGGCCTTGCTCCAGCCCAGCAGGTGCTCGCAGGCCCGGTTCCAGTGCGTGACGACGTGGGCCGCGTTGATGGCGAACGTGGGCACCGGATGGCCGTCGAAATATTCCGAGACGGCGATCTCGGCGGCGCCGGCGCCCGGCGGCACACCGGATAGCAAGGAATGCGCGGTCATGGGGAAAGCGTCTGGCACATGTCCTGATACAGCTGCTCGGTGGTGCCGAAAATGCCGTCCCAGGTATTCTCGTCCAGATCGAACGCATTCCACACCGCCAGCGACAGGGGCGGCACCTGGTCGTTTTCCGCGCCGCCCAGGTCCAGCGCCCGGGCCAGCACGTTGGCCGCCTGAATGACGGTGCTCAGGTTGGCCGGCGCCATGCCATCGTCGGCTGGCATGGCGTGGTGTTCCGCCACGGCCATCTGTATCGACTGTGGAAACTTCCAGTGCGCCGCCAGCGCCGCGCCGACAACGGCGTGGTCCGTACCGAACAGGGCCTGCTCGGCCGTGGCCGTGGTGCTGTCGTGCTGGCGTTGCCAGGTCGCCACGTGGCGGTAGTCGAGCGGAAAGCGCGTCACCAGCACCAGCGTACCCAGATCGTGCAGCAGTCCGGCCGTGAACGCCGTGTCCGGATTGACGCGCAGGTGAGGTGCGAGCACACGGGCAGCCACGGCACCGGCCGTGGCGTGGCGCCAGAACGCGCCGAAATCGAAGTCGCCGCCGGGGCGGGGCGTGAAGCTGGCCGTCACGGAGCATGCCGTCACGAGCGTGCGGATGCTGTGGAAGCCCAGCACCGAAATGGCCTGGGCGATGCTGGTTACCTTCGACTGCAAGCCATAGAAGGACGAATTGGCCAGGCGCAAGGTCTTGGCCGTCAGCGCCTGGTCATGCGTGATTTTCGCCGCCAGCGCATGGGTATCGATTTCCTCCTGCTCCATCGTCATGAGCAGTTCGGCCACCACGGCCGGCAGCGAAGGCAGGTCGCGCACACTGCGAATGATTTCGTCGGCACCCATCATGATGGACTCCCGCCGCGGTAAGCACGCAGCCGTTCCAGCAGCAGTAGACTGCCCGCGCCGGTGGCATGGCGGAACAGCCGTTCCAGGCGCTGCAGCTGGCGTTCCCGTTCCAGTGCGCGATCGCGCTCGAGCACGGCGAGATCGACGTCCACGTCAGGCGCCACCACGCAGCGCTCGACGCCGCGCCGGCGCAGCGCGGCCAGCAGCCCCTCCGTCAGTGCCGTCTCGCGCGGCACCAGCACGGTGCCGTGCGCATCGAGCAGGTCGGCGGCCAGGATCATGCCCGCGCTGGCATCCTCCAGGGCGATTTCGCTGGGCCCGCTCATGGCGCGGCCGCCCGGCTGAGCGAGATCAGGCTGCCGCGCGAGTCCGACCGCTCTCCCATCGGATACACGACGACGGCATAGTGCTGCCCGTCGATTTCGGCCTTGTGCGTATGGCTGGCCTGGCCGCCACCATCCCCGGCCGGTGCCGCCCCGGCATCGGTCGCCGCGGCGTCGACCGCCGCGCACAACTGCGGCAGGACGCTGGCCACTTCGTTGCCGAGCAGCGCGCCGTGGTGCCGGAACAGCGCTTCGGCCGCACCGTTGACAAAGGCGATCATGCCGGCATCGTCCATGCCGATCACTGGCAGTGGCAGGTGCTGCAGCAGCTCGCGCGCGATGTTCAGGCTGATTTCGTCGCGCGTGATCTGGCGCTGCTTTTCGGTCAGGAGCTCTTCCATGCGGCGATTGGCGGCGGCCAGTTCCTGGTTGGCCGTGCGTACCTCGAGGTCCAGGCGCCGGTTTTCGTCGGCGATCTCCTTGACGCGGAAGCCTTCGGCGATATGGCCGCGCAGCTGTTGGTCGTCCCACGGCTTGGTCAGGAACTTGTAGATCGCGCCTTCGTTGACGGCGTCCGTCACGGACTGCAGCTCGGTGTATCCGGACAGCATGATGCGGATCGTTTCCGGGTACTGCTCTCTGGCCTTGCGCAGGAAGTCGGCGCCGACCATGCCGGGCATGCGCTGGTCAGAGACGATCACGTCGACCGGTTGCGTGGCCAGCAGATCGAGTCCCTGCTGGCCGCTGTAGGCCGTGAAGATCTGATAGTGCTCGCTGCGCAGCAGCCGCCGCAGCGCGGCCACGATATTCGGTTCGTCGTCGACCAGCAGCAGCCGGCGTTGCGGCTTGTGCAAGCGCAGCAGGTGCGGCGGCAGCGCGCTCTGTTCGGTCAGCAGCAGGTCGATCTGTTCCGGCGTCGCGGGCGCGGCGAAGAAATAGCCTTGGATGTGATCGCACATGTTGCGGCGCAGGAAGTCGCACTGCACTTCAGTCTCGACACCTTCGGCGACGACGTCGATGCCCAGGTGATGCGCCATGGCGATGATGGCCCGGCACATGGCAGCATTGCCGCTGTCGGTGACGACATTGCGGACAAACTGGGCGTCGATCTTGAGGACATCGAACGGATATCGTCTCAGGTTGCCAAGCGACGAATGACCGGTGCCGAAGTCGTCCAGAATAAGGTTCAGCCCAAGGGCGCGGTAATTGGCCAGGAGCGCATCGCAGTTCGCCCCGGCATGGGCCAGCGCGGCCTCGGTGATTTCCAGCGACAGCAGTGCCGGCTGCATGTCGCTGGCCCGCACACAGTCCCTCACGGCCGCGCCGAAGGCGGGATCGCAAAACTGCTCGGGAGAGATATTGATCGCCACCTTGAGGCCCGCCGCGCCGTGGCCGCGCCAGCGGCGCGCATCGCGGCAGGCCTGCTGCAAGACCCACTCGCCGACGACGGCACCCATGCCGGCGGCCTCGATCGATGGCAGGGCCTCGGCCGCTTCGAGCAGCGCGCCGGCCGGATGGCGCCAGCGCAGCAGCGCCTCGACGCTGGAAATGGCGCCGCTTTGCAGGTCCACCAGCGGCTGGTACACCAGTAGCAGCTGGTCCTCGGCAAGGGCGCGGCGCAACAAGGTCGCGGCTTCTTCGTCGCGGCATGCGCCGGATGCGTGCGCCAGCTCCCCACTGCGGCCGGAGCCTGCGAAGGGAACGGCGGGACTGTACGCCAAATGCCCGGATGGTAACATTGCAGTCTGACGAAAGGTTAGGATGCGGGAAAAGCTGGACTTCCTTGCAGACGATTATACAGCCCGCATGTTCGGTTGGACGCCGTCCCGATAGCGATGTTGCCGATCGGCTACAATGTGGTGACGGGGCCGTCCGCCGGCATGTTGCCGGCCACGGATCGCAAGCAGGGCCGGCAAGCCCCGCTCCCGGGCTGGCGGCGCCATGCCGCGCCCCCGATGGTCAGGCGCCTGGCAGAGCGGAGCCGGCCAGCGCCCATTTCTCTGGCGGGATGACACGGAACAGGCCGGCCTTTTGCAGTCGTTTCGCCAGTTTCAGCAGGGCTTTGTCTTTGCTGATGAGCGTGTGCGCGTCGGCGTCGCGCGCCAGTTCGAGGAACTTCTGGTCGTCCGGATCGGTGCAGACCGGCAGGCGCGTACCCGATACCGGCGCTTCGACTACTTTGATCAGCGCGTCGAAACGGGCCGCCGCGACCGGGCGGCTGCCGTCGTCCAGCGGCAGGTGGGGATAATGCAGCACGATGTTGTACTCATCGCGGCAATCGGCGCGCGTGATCGCCTCGACGGCGCCGCTCTCGATGGCGGCGAGCAAGCCGGCCCAGCGCGGGTCATGGAACACGAACAGGTCGAGGCAGACGTTGGTGTCGATCACGACGCGTTCCGGCAGAGCAGGGGATGAAGGAGGTATCATATGGTATTCGTTTTACAGTACGGTTTTCGAAACACGGCCCCGAATCATATGCTGATAGTACTTTCCCCCGCAAAAAGTCTCGACCTTGAGACGCCTTCTCCCACCGATCACACCACCGCACCCGCGTTGCTCGAGCACTCCGAGCAGCTGATCGCCCAGCTGCGCGAGTTCTCGCCGGCCCAGCTGGCCGAGCTGATGGACTTGTCGGATGCGCTGTCGGCCCTGAATGTGGGCCGTTATGCCTCCTGGACGACAGCGCTGGACGACGCCCGCCAGGCCGTGATGACGTTCAACGGCGATGTCTACGACGGCCTCTCGGCGCGCACGATGGCGCCGCCCCAGCTGGACTACACGCAGTCGCGCATCCGCATCCTGTCCGGCCTGTACGGCCTGCTGCGCCCGCTCGACCTGATCCACCCGCACCGCCTGGAAATGGGCACGCGGCTGAAGAACCCGCGCGGCAAGGACCTGTACGCATTCTGGGGCGACCTGATCACGGACGCGCTGAACGCGACGGCGCGCGAGCAGGGCGCCCGCTGGCTGGTCAATTGCGCGTCGGAAGAGTATTTCAAGTCCGTGCGCAAGGCCAAGCTGGACGTGCCCGTCATCACGCCCGTGTTCGAGGAATGGAAGAACGGCAAGTACAAGATCATCTCGTTCTACGCCAAGCGCGCGCGCGGCCTGCTGGCCCGCTATGCGGCCGAGCGCCACATCACGGAGCCGGAACAGCTGAAGGCGTTCGACGTGGATGGATATGCGTTCGACGAGCAGGCGTCGAACGATGCGACGTGGGTGTTCCGCCGCAAGGCGTGAGGGGTGGGGGGGGACAGTCCCTGCGGGACTGTCCCCGGTTTTCCTCCGCGGCGCAAACGTTACCGAATGAAACCGGGGTCAGTCCCCGGTGGGGACAGCCCCCAAATCCAGTTCAGCTCCAGAACTTCCACCACTTGCGCTCCTGCTTCGGCGCGCCTTCCTCGAGGAACTTCGAATTCGGGAAGTTCAGCTTGAACACGCGCATCGTGTCGTCGCGCAGCGTGGTGTTGCCCAGCTTGTCATAGCTGCGCGCCATGATCCACAGCGCTTCCTCGACCGACGGCGAATCGCGGTAGTCGCGCACGGCTTCCTGTGCGCGGTTGGCGGCGGCGAGGTAGGCGCCGCGGCGGTAGTAATAGCGCGCCACGTACACTTCGTACTTCGCCATCGCGTTGATCAGGTACTTCATCCTGTCGACGGCGTCCGGCGTGTACTTGCTGTTCGGGAATTTGTCGACCAGTGCCTTGAAGGCGGCAAACGCTTCGCGCGTGGCTTTCGGGTCGCGCTCGGCGGGATCCTGCTCGTAGACGAAGTTCAACAGGCTCAGCTGGTCATTGAAATTGACCAGGCCGCGCAGGTAGTACATGTAGTCGACATTCGGATGGTTCGGGTGCAGCTTGATGAAGCGCTCCACGGCCGCCAGCGCCTGGGCCTGGTCCTGTGCCTTGTAGTAGGCATAGGCCACTTCCATCTGCGCCTGCTGGGCGTACACGCCGAACGGATAGCTGGCTTCGAGCTTCTCGTACAGCTGGATTGCACGCTCGTAGTGCTGGCCGGCCATTTCTTCCTTGGCCTCCGAGTATAATTTCGTTGCGGACCAGCCTTTGGTCTCGTCGGACTGTTCAGGCAGCAGGCCGCAGGCCGACAAACTGAGCAGTGCTACCGTTGCTGCCACCACCTTGATTTTTTTTTGCATGTTCTCGTGCAAGAAGACGTTTTAACAAGATACTACACTAGGCTGATTATAGCCGATGGGAATGCTGTGAACTTGAACCATGTGCCGGATGCGGCCGAACAATTGCCCGATCCACTGCTCGATAACGATGTTGACGCCGATTTTGACGGCGAGTTCCCCGGCGCCACCGTGCCGGGCTTTGCCGAGCCGCTGGCGCCGATCGAGCTGCAGCTGACCCCCGAGGCGTGCGGCGAACGGCTCGACAAGGTGATCGCCAAACTCGTGCCGCAGTTTTCGCGCGGCCGGCTGCAAAGCTGGATCGAGGAGGGCTTCGTCACCGTCGACGGCAAGCCCGCCAAGGTGCGCGCCACCGTGTACGGTGACGAAAAAGTCGTCGTGCTGCCGCAGGCGGCACCGGAGGACGTGGCCTTCGCGCCGGAAGAGATCGCCCTGAACGTCGTCTACGAGGACGACCACCTGATCGTCGTGAACAAGCCGGCCGGCCTCGTCGTGCATCCGGGCGCCGGCAACTGGTCCGGCACCTTGCTGAACGGCCTGCTGCACCGCTGGCCGCAACTGGGCGGCGTGCCGCGCGCCGGCATCGTCCACCGCCTGGACAAGGATACCAGCGGCCTGATGGTGATCGGCAAGGACCTGCCCACGCAGACCGACCTGGTGCGCCAGCTGCAGGCCCGTACCGTCAAGCGCGAGTACTGGGCGCTGGTATGGGGCACGCCGCGCCTGTCCGGCACCATCGACGCATCGATGGGCCGGCACCAGAAGGACCGTGTCAAGATGGCCGTCTCGACCAGCCTGGGATCGAAACCCGCCATCACGCACTACCAGCGGCTGGAGTCGGGCGAGCTGGACCGTCGACCCGTCACCCTCGTGCAATGCCGCCTGGAGACGGGCCGCACGCACCAGATCCGCGTGCACATGGCGCACCTGGGCTTCCCGCTGGTGGGCGACTACGTATATGGCAAGCCGCACCTGACGGGCGTGTTCCACCGCCAGGCCCTGCAGGCACGCCGCCTGGGCCTCGTGCATCCGGCCACCGGCGAGGCCTGCGAATGGATCGTGCCGCTGGCGGACGACTTCCGCGCGCTGCTGGACGAGGCGGGCATCGAGGAACCGCCCGAGACAGTGATCGGCGAGGACTATGCCGACGAAGACGACTTCGACGACGAGGACGAATGAGCACAGCTTCCAACGCGCCGCAATGGCTGGTGCCGGACTGGCCAGACCTGCCGGCCTCGGTCGGCGTGCTGTGCACGACGCGGCGCGGAGGCGTCAGCCCGCCGCCGTATGACGACGGGCAGGGCAAGGGCGGCCTGAACCTCGGCACCCACGTGGGCGACGCGCCTCGCTGTGTCGAGCGCAACCGCGACATCGTGCGCGCCGAGCTGCCGGCCGAGCCGGCATGGCTGGCGCAGGTGCACGGCACGGCCGTTGTCGACGCGGGCATGGTCGATACCCTGGCCGGCGTCACGCCCGCGGCCGATGCCAGTTTCACGCGCGAGCGCGGCGTCGTCTGCGCCATCCTGACGGCCGACTGCCTGCCGGTCCTGCTGTGCGATGCGGCCGGCACGACGGTCGGGGCCGTGCACGCGGGTTGGCGCGGCCTGGCCGACGGCGTGCTGGAGCAGGCGGTGGCGGCGATGCGCAGGGCGGGCGCCGGCGAGCTGCACGCCTGGCTGGGCGCGGCCATCGGCCCGGCCAAGTTCGAAGTGGGGCCGGAAGTGCTGGAGGCGTTCCTGGCGCGGGCGGACCAGAACGTCGACCTGGTGCGCGCCGCCTTCATACCCGTCGCCGAGCGGCCCGGCAAATACCTGTGCAACCTGTATGCGCTGGCCCGCATCGCGCTGGCGCGCGTGGGCGTGCACCGGATCGCGGGCGGCGACTTCTGCACCGTGTCGAACTCCGGGCGCTTCTATTCCTATCGCCGCGACGGCATCACGGGCCGCCAGGCCAGTCTCATCTGGATCAGGTGACGGGACGGCAGCGTCACGCCGGCGGTTCCTTGTCGCGCGCGGCGCGCGCGGCAGCCTCGGCACGCCGCCGTTTGCGCCGCTTGCCTCCTGTCAAATAGAATAGAATGCCCAGTGGCAGGGCACAGTAGAACAGGAATGTCATCATCCCCGCCACGAAGGTAGGTTCCGTCAGCGCCATCAGCAGCACGACATAGATCCAGGCAAGCGCGACTATCAGCATCGGTTTTAGTAAGTCTTCGGTAACAAAGATCAATTCTAAATGGAATGCACCAATGAACAAGCCTGACCTTATGCCCGACCCGCAAGCGATCGCTACCGCATGGATGTCCCAGATCAGCGATCCGAACCAGTGGCAGTCGTGGTTCCGCATGATGCCCGACATGGACGCGCTGCCCGGCGCCGCGCTGCTGCGCGATGCGGGCGCCGGCGTGCGGCCCGACGTGCTGGACACCCTGAAGAACGACTATATCGCCGAATTCGGCGCGCTGTGGCAGGAATTCCTTGCCGGCCGCACCCCGCAGTTGAAAGACAAGCGTTTCGCCGCGCCGGCGTGGACGTCCAATCCCGTTACGGCGTTCAACGCCGCAGCCTACCTGCTCAATGCCAAGTTCCTGATCGCGATGGCCGATGCCGTCGACGCGTCGGCGCACCAGAAACAGAAGATCCGCTTCGCCGTGCAGCAGGTGGTCGAGGCCATGTCACCCGCCAACTTCCTCGCGACCAACCCGGAAGCGCAGCAGAAGCTGATCGAGACGAAGGGCGAGAGCCTGACCAAGGGCCTGGCCAATATGCTGGAGGACATGCGCCGCGGCCATATCTCCCAGTCCGACGAAAAGGCGTTCGAGGTGGGCCGCAACCTGGCCACGACCGAAGGCCAAGTGGTGTACGAGAACGCGCTGTTCCAGCTGCTGCAGTACAAGCCGCAGACTCCGACCGTGCACCAGCGCCCGCTGTTGATGGTGCCGCCGTGCATCAACAAATACTACATCCTGGACCTGCAGCCCGACAACTCGCTGGTGCGCTATGCCGTCGAGCAGGGCAACACCGTGTTCCTCGTCTCCTGGCGCAATGCCGACCAGTCGCTGGCGCAGACGGGCTGGGACGACTACGTGGAGCAGGGCGTCATCGAGGCCCTGCGCGTGACGCAGGATATCTCCCGCGAGGACAAGCTGAACACGCTGGGCTTCTGCGTCGGCGGCACGCTGCTGGCCACCGCGCTGGCGGTACTGGCGGCGCGCGGCGAGCAGCCGGCCGCCAGCGTGACCTTGCTGACGACGTTCCTGGATTTCTCCGACACGGGCGTGCTGTCCGTCTTCGTCGACGAAACGCAGGTCAAGCTGCGCGAACAGACGCTGGCCCGCGGTGGCCTGATGGCGGGGCGCGACCTGGCCAGCACGTTCTCGAGCCTGCGCCCGAACGACCTGGTGTGGAACTACGTGCAGTCGAACTACCTGAAGGGCAACGAGCCGCCGCCGTTCGACTTGTTGTACTGGAACGCCGATTCGACCAACCTGCCGGGTCCCATGTTCTGCTGGTACCTGCGCAACACGTACCTGGAAAACAGCCTGAAGGTGCCGGGCAAGCTGACGGTCGCGGGCGTGCCCGTGGACCTGGGCACGATCGATGCGCCGGTCTTCGTCTACGCGTCGCGCGAGGACCATATCGTGCCGTGGCAATCGGCGTACGGCTCGACCCTGGTGCTCAATCCGGGCCGGCGCGAACGCAACCGCTTCGTGCTTGGCGCCTCCGGCCACATCGCCGGCGTCATCAATTCGCCAGCGAAGAAGAAGCGCAGCTACTGGCTCAACGACGACGCCACCGCGCCGGCGGATGCGTGGCTGGCCGGCGCCACCGAACATCCCGGCAGCTGGTGGCCCGAGTGGGCCGCGTTCCTGGCCGAACACGGCGGCAAGGACGTCAAGGCGCCGGCCAAGCTGGGCAATGCCAAATACAAGCCGATCGAGCCGGCCCCCGGGCGCTACGTCAAGCAGAAGGCGGAGTGACACCCGACGGGTCGGCCCGTCGCGTGTTAGTTGCGTTGTAATAAAGACCGATTAGTGCCGGAAATAGGCGGGACAGGGCAAAATCTTATCCCGCCGCCACCATTTGTGGTTTTTTTCACTCTATAATAGGGCGACCGGGCTTGGGGAAAGCGCACCGCGATACGCTTTCGCAGCTCGCTTCTTTCATGCAGTTTCAGCTGTTTTAACCAGGTGCGCGCCACCAGCGCCGCATCAGTGGATGAGTGGACTTGTGATGAGTAGTGCAAAAAAAAGTGCTGAACGCTTGATCAAGAAGTATCCGAACCGCCGTCTTTACGATACCCAGACCAGTTCCTATATCACGCTGACCGACGTCAAGCAGCTTGTGCTGGATGCCGATCCGTTCACCGTGGTCGATGCGAAGTCCAACGAAGACCTGACCCGCAGCATCCTGCTGCAGATCATTCTGGAGGAGGAAGCCAGCGGCGTGCCGATGTTCTCCACCGACGTGCTGGCGCAGATCATTCGCTACTACGGCCACGCGATGCAGGGCATGATGGGCTCCTACCTGGAAAAGAACATCCAGGCATTTACCGACATCCAGCGCCGCCTGACGGCCAGTGCGGCCAATTTCGACGGCAAGACGTTCAGCCCCGAAATGTGGACCCAGTTCATGAACGTGCAGGCCCCGATCATGCAGGGGATGATGAACAACTACATTGACCAGAGCAAGAACCTGTTCGTGCAGATGCAGGAGCAGATGCAGAACCAGAGCCTGAGCCTGTTCGGCGCCTTCCCGTTCGCGGTCCCGCCCACGACAACGCCGCCGGAAAAGAAGTAAGGCACCCGGCAAACCGGCCCCGCGCCGGTTTTTTTGGGCCTGGGCTGTCGGGGTCTGTCCCTACGGGACTGACCCCGAAGTTTCTCGACTGAGCCCGCAGCGCCGTGGGGTCAGTCCCTCCAGGGGCTGACCCGGTTTCCCACCACGGCCGTGTCCCACGACGCTCGCATGAGCGCTAGCCAGTGGAACCGTCACCACACCCACCAATAATTTGTTGACCTGACATTTTAGCCACTGTTACTATCTTTATATGGAGATGGAATCGTTTCCACTCCGCCAACCAGAAGGAGACGACGTGGCAGCAAACGACCCAGGCAGCACCTTCGATCCCCCTGCGGACGCCGTCGTGCGCCGGCCCGACTTCCTGCTGGGCGTCGCCACCGCGGCCTACCAGATCGAGGGCGCGGCGACGGAAGACGGCCGCCTGCCATCGATCTGGGACACGTTTTCCGCCACGCCCGGCAAGGTGCTGCACGGCGACACCGGTGCCGTCGCCTGCGATCACTACCTCCGCTGGGAAGAGGACGTCGAGCTGCTCGCCGGCCTGCACGTGGACGCCTACCGCCTGTCGATCGCATGGCCGCGCGTGGTGGACGCCGCCGGCCGGCCGAACGAGAAGGGCCTGGCGTTCTACCGCAAGCTGTTGCGGCGCCTGAAGGAGAAGGGCATCCGCACCTCGGTCACGCTGTACCACTGGGACCTGCCGCAGCACCTTGAGGATGCCGGCGGCTGGCGCAACCGCGCCACGGCCTACCGCTTCGCCGAGTACGCGGACCTGGTGAGCCGCGAGTTGGCGGGCCTGGTGGACTTCTGGTCCACGCTGAACGAACCATGGTGCTCGGCGATGCTGGGCTATGGCACCGGCCACCACGCGCCCGGCCAGGCCGACCTGCTGGCGGCCAACCAGGCCATGCACCACCTGCTGCTGGGGCACGGGCTGGCGCTGGCGACGCTGCGCCGCAACGACCCGGCATCGCGCAAGGGCATCGTCGTCAACGTGGGCCGCGGCACGACGGACGGCACGACGCCGGACGACGCGCGCGCCGCCGAACTGTTCGAGCTGCAGCACAATGACTGGGTGCTCGATCCGCTGCTGCGCGGGCAGTATCCGCCCCGGCTGCACGACGAGCTATGGCCGGCGGCACGCCCGCCCGTCCAGGACGGCGACCTGGAAACCATCGGCACGCCCCTCGACTTCCTGGGTATCAACTACTACTTCCGCACCAATGTGCGCGCGGACGGCAATGGCGGCTATGTCGAGGTGCCGTTGCCAGGCGTCGAGCGCACCCAGATGGGCTGGGAGGTGCATCCCGACGGCCTGCGCGACCTGCTGACCGGCTTCCACCGGCGCTACGACAACCTGCCGCCCATCTACATCACGGAAAACGGCATGGCCAGCGACGACCGCGTGGTGGACGGTGCGGTCGTCGACCGCCAGCGCATCGCCTTCCTGGAACGCCACCTGGCGGCGGTGGACGAAGCGGTGAAGGCGGGCGTGGACGTGCGCGGCTACTACGTCTGGTCGCTGCTGGACAATTTCGAGTGGGCCTTCGGCTACGAGCGCCGCTTCGGCATCGTCCACGTCGACTACGCGACGCAGCGGCGCACGCCCAAGCGCAGCGCGGAACTGTTGCGCGAGTTCCTGGCGCGGCGGCGCTCTCCCAGCTGAGCCGTGGCATCACTTATGATAGGCAACCCACTATAAAAACAGCGCCACAGGCGCCAGGAGACAATATGAACAAGGCCAAGAAGGGGGCCAGGGCGCTCGTTGCGGGTGTCCTGGTGCTGGCGGGCGCCGGTGCGGGCGCAGCCACGGCGGCACCGGCGGCGGAGCCGCTGAAGGCGACGGTATCGCACTGGTGGACGTCCGGCGGCGAATCGGCCGCGATCCGTGAGTTCGCCGACGCCTACAACCGTGCCGGCGGCAAGTGGATCGACCAGGCCGTGGCCGGCGCCGAGCAGTCGCGCGCCTCCACGATCAACCGTATCGTCGGCGGCAATGCGCCGGCGGCCGCGCAGTTCAACACGTCGCGCCAGTTCCGCGACATCGTCGACCAGGGCCTCCTCAACAACGTGGACGACGTGGCCGCGCAGGGCAACTGGGACCGCATCCTGCCACAGACGATCCTGGACGTCATCCGCATCGACGGCCATTACTACGCCGCCCCGGTGGACATCCACATGCCCGCCTGGTTCTTCTATTCGAAGAAGGCGTTTGCCCAGGCGAAGATCAAGGACGAGCCGCGTACCTGGGACGAATTCATCGCCACGCTGGACAAGCTGAAAGCGGCCGGCCTGATCCCGCTGGCCTTCGGCGGCCAGGTGTGGCAGGAGAAGATCGTGTTCGACGCCGTGTTCGCGCTGGTGGGCGGGCCCGAGCTGTTCCTGAAGGTCTACCGCGACCGCGACATCGCCGCGGTGCGCTCGCCCGCGTTTCGCAACGTGCTGGTATCGTTCCGCAAGCTGAAGGCCTATACCGACCCGGGTGCGCCGGGGCGCAACTGGAACGATGCAACCGCCCTCGTCGTGTCGAACCGCGCCGGCATCCAGATCATGGGCGACTGGGCCAAGGGCGAGTTCTCCGCCGCCGGCCAGGTGGCGGGACGCGACTTCGGCTGCTTCCCCGGCTTCGGTCCGAAGGCGCCTTACATCGTGGCCGGCGACGCGTTCGTATTCCCCAAGACGGCCAAGCCCAACGTCGTCAAGGCGCAGAAGCTGCTGGCCACCGTGCTGACGTCGCCGGGCGCGCAGGCCGCGTTCAGCGCGCGCAAGGGTTCGATCCCGATCCGGCCGGACGTGGACCTGTCGCAGCTGGACATGTGCGCGCGCCTGGGGCTCGCCATCATGCAGGACAAGTCGCGCCAGTTGCCGAATGCGGAGATGCTGGTGGAGCCGGACCTGAACGGCGCCATGCAGGACGTGCTGACGAATTACTGGAATCGCAACCAGACCCCGGAACAGGCGCAGCAGGCCTTTGCCCAGGCGATGAAGGACAACACGTGGTGACCGGACACCGTGCATCCTCCCGGGCTGCCCGCCGGTCCGCTTGCGGGGCGGCCTACCTTGCGCTGCTGCCGATGGCGCTGACCGTCGTCGTGGCCTACGTCGGCACCTTGCTGTGGACCGCGCGCGTCTCCGTCAGCAGCGCGCGCATCTTCCCCACCGGCGACTTCGTCGGCCTGGGCCAGTATGAACGGCTGTTCCGCAATGCGCGCTGGCTGCTGTCGCTGGAGAACCTGGCCATCTATGGCGTGCTGTTCATCCTGGCGTGCCTGGTCGTGGGCTTCCTTCTGGCCGCTTTCATCGACCAGAAGGTGATGGGGGAGGGCGTGCTGCGCACCGTGTTCCTGTATCCCTACGCGATGTCGTTCGTCGCCACGGGCCTCGTGTGGCAGTGGATCCTCAATCCCGAGCTGGGCATCCAGCGCGTCATGCGCCGGCTCGGCTTCGAGGACTTCACGTTCGACTGGATCGTCGACCAGGACAACGCGCTGTACACCATCGTGCTGGCCACCGTGTGGCAGGCCTCGGGTCTCGTGATGGCGCTGCTGCTGTCCGGCCTGCGCGGCATCGACGAGGAGCTGTGGAAGGCGGCCCGCATCGACGGCATCCCGACCTGGCGGGTGTACGCCAGCATCGTGCTGCCGATGCTGTGGCCAGCGCTGTCGACGGCCTTCATGCTGCTGGCCGTGATGGTGGTGAAGCTGTTCGACGCGGTGGTGGCGATGACGCAGGGCGGCCCCGGCACCGCCACCGAAGTGCCGGCCAAGTTCATCATGGACTACCTGTTCGGCCGCGCCAACATCGGCCTGGCGTCGGCGGCATCGATCGTGCTGCTCGTCACCGTGCTGGCCGTTGTCGCGCCGCTGTACTACGCCCGCACGAAGGCCGTGCAAAGGGGCCTGAAATGAAGCGCGACGCCATGGCCGATATCGCCCTGCCACCCGTGCGGCGCAAGCGCGGCGGCATGACGCCGGCCCGCCTCGGCGTGTACGTCTTCCTCGTCACGGCCGCGCTGTTCTTCCTGGTGCCGCTGTACGTCATGCTGGTCACCTCCGTCAAGCCGATGGCGGAGATCCGGCTGGGCAACCTGTTCGCGCTGCCGCTGGCCCCCACGCTGGCGCCGTGGGACAGCGCGTGGCGCACGGCCTGCACGGGCCTGGAATGCGAGGGCATCCGCGGCGGCTTCTGGAACTCCGTGTGGATCACCTTGCCCAGCATGGTGCTGTCGATCGCCATCGGCGCGGTCAATGGCTACGCGCTGTCGTTCTGGCGGCCGCGCGGCGCCAGCCTGCTGTTCGCGCTGCTGATGATGGGCGCGTTCGTGCCGGCCCAGGTGATGCTGTACCCGCTGGTGCGGGCGCTGGCCGCGGTGGAGCTGTACAGCTCCTTGCCTGGCATCGTGCTGGTGCACGTGATCTTCGGCATGCCGACGATGACGCTGTTGTTCCGCAATTACTACGCGGCGCTGCCGCAGGAGCTGTTCAAGGCGGCGCGCATCGACGGCGGCGGCTTCTGGCGCATCTTCTTCGAGCTGATGTTGCCGATGTCCACGCCCGTCATCGTCGTCGCCGCCATCATGCAGGTGACGAACATCTGGAACGACTTCCTGCTGGGCCTTGTGTTCGCCGGCAGCGACCATTTGCCGATGACGGTCCAGCTGAACAACATCATCAACACGACGACGGGCGAGCGCCTGTACAACGTCAACATGGCGGCGACGATCCTGACGTCGCTGGTGCCGCTGGCGCTGTACTTCCTGTCGGGGCGCTGGTTCGTGCGCGGCATCGCGGCCGGCGCCGTCAAGGGATAAGGAAAAGGAAAACCACGCATGGCCAATGTCTCCATCCGCAACCTGGGCATCCAGCTGGGTGCCAACCGCGTCATCTCCGCGCTCGACCTGGACGTGCGCGCCGGCGAGTTCGTTGTGCTGCTGGGCCCATCGGGCTGCGGCAAGTCCACGCTGCTGCACAGTATCGCGGGCCTGAACGACGCGGCCGCCGGCAGCATCGAGATCGGCGGGCGCGACATGACGTACGCCGATCCGAAGGACCGCGGCATCGCGCTGGTGTTCCAGTCGTACGCGTTGTACCCCACGATGAACGTGGAGAAGAACATGTCGTTCGGCCTGCGCATCGCCGGCACGCCGAAGGACGAGATCGCGCGTCGCGTGGCGCGCGCGGCCGACATGCTGCAACTGGGCCCGCTGCTGGGGCGCAAGCCGGGCCAGCTGTCCGGCGGCCAGCGCCAGCGCGTGGCCATCGGCCGCGCCATCGTGCGCCAGGCGGACGTGTTCCTGTTCGACGAGCCGCTGTCGAACCTGGACGCCAAGCTGCGTACCGAACTGCGGCGCGAACTCAAGCTGCTGCACCGCCAACTGGGCGCGACGATGATCTACGTCACGCACGACCAGGTCGAGGCCATGACCCTGGCCGACCGCATGGCCGTCATGCAGGGCGGCGCGATCCAGCAGTTCGACACGCCGGACGCCATCTACCGCCGCCCGGAAAACCTGTTCGTGGCCACCTTCCTGGGCGCGCCCGGCATGAACCTGTTGCGCGGGCGGCTGCTGCGCCACGACGGCCGCGTGTTTTTCGACGACGGTCACCTGGCGCTCGACGTCACGGGCTACCCGTTCCGCCAGCCGCCCGCCGAAGGGCAAGGCTGCATCCTGGGCGTTCGGCCGGAGGACGTCGAGGTGCGTGCCGACGGCCCGTGCCGCGGCAGCGTGACCCTGGTCGAAGCGATGGGTGCGCACCGCGTGCTGTGGCTGGACCATCACGGCACGCAGGTCGCCGCCATCGTGCAAGACGAGGGCGCGCCAGCCGGCGGCGCCGCCGCGTTCGCGCTGCGGCCCGACCGTCTTTCGTTGTTCGACGAGGCCAGTACCCAGCGGCTCTGACCCGCAGCACCCAACCCAGAGGGCGATGGCCGCGCTGCGGCCGGGACCCGTCGCGCCTGCAATCACAACGGAGGGAACACCGATGAAGCGACTGAACAAGACGACACTGGCGCTGTGCCTGGCGGCGCTGGGCGGCGAGGCGGCGGCGCAAGCGGTGGCGCAAGCCGCGGCGCCGGCGGAGGGCGGCACGATGGAGCGCATCGTCGTCACGGCCAACCGGCGCGACCAGCTGGTGCAGGACACGCCGCTGGCGGTCAGCGCGTTCACCCAGGACACGCTGCAGAACAACCAGGTCAAGGACCTGGCTTCCCTCACGGCGCTGGTGCCCAGCCTGGTGGTGGAGCCGCACAGCGACTCGGGCGGCGTGCACGTCTACCTGCGCGGGGTCGGTTCGGCCAACCACACGGAGCTGGGCGACCCGGCGGTGGCGTTCTACGTGGACGGCATCTACCTGCCAAGGCCGCAGGGCGCGACGGCGCTGATGTACGACCTGGCGCACGTGGAGGTTGCGCGCGGCCCGCAGGGCACGCTGAACGGGCGCAACTCGACGGCCGGCGCCGTCAACCTGGTGTCGGCCGCGCCCAACACGACCAGGACGATGGGCTCGGCCAGCGTCACGGCCGGGAACCGCCATCGCCTCCAGGTGCAAGGCATGATCAACCTCCCGTTCGGCGACAACGTGGCGCTGCGCGTGGCCGCGATCAAGGACAGCCACGAAGGCTACGTGGACTTCGCGCGCGGCTCCAACGTGCCGCCGGGCGCGGACAAGTACGGCGCGCAGGACCAGGCCGGCGCGCGCGCCACGCTGCTGTGGAAGCTGACGCCGGCCTTGCGCGCCACCTTCATCGCCGACTACTACGAGGACAAGGGTGCCGGCAACGTCTACCTGGCGCAGGAACCGCCGGCCGGGCAGGACCGCTGGAGCGCCGTGATCGACACGCCGGGTGCGCTGGACCAGTCGATCGCGACGTACAAGACCAAGTGGAACTGGGCCGCTACCGACTGGTTGGACGTGCAGTACCTGGGCAGCTGGAGCCGGCTGCAGCGCAGCAACGCCAGCGATGCCGATGCCGGCATGTTCCTGGGGTTCAAGGCGGAAAACCGCACCGAGTGGGGCCAGTTCGACAGCCATTCGAACGAGCTGCAGTTGCGCTCCGCCGGCACGGGACCCGTGCAGTGGGTGGCGGGCCTGTTCGAGTTCGGCGAGAAGAACCGCATCCGCTTCGACATCGACCGCAGCCAGATCTCGGAGGCCACGCTGCGCCAGGACCTCGCCGCCGGCAACGTCATCTTCGTGCGTCCGACGGTGGGCGAGTATGCGTCGGCGATGTCGTTCATCCAGGGCGACCGCCAGCTGAAGTCGAAGGCCGTGTTCGCGCAGGGCAGCTATGACCTGAACGAACAGACCAAGGTGACGGCCGGTGCGCGCTACACCAAGGACCACAAGTTCGACCGCGGCGGCCAGAACTGGGCCTGCCCGAACTGGCCGGACAACGCGCCGCGCGGCACCGAGGTCTTGACCCCGAACCAGCTCGCGCAGCTGGTCACGCCGGGCACGGGCCTGATCAACACCCACAATATCGGCCCGGGCGGGCCGGTCACGGTGGCGAACTGCGGCAACACGCCGGGCGACAACACGGCCGACCTGGAATACGGCCAGGCCACGTGGCTGGGCCGGGTCGAGTACAAGCCGGCCAAGGACATCCTCGCGTTCGCGTCCGTGACGACGGGCTTCCACTCGCCGGCCATCGGCGATGGCGGCGCTACGACGAAGCCGGAAAAGCTGACCAGCTACGAGATCGGCTTCAAGTCCGACCTGCTGGGCCGGACGCTGACATTGAACCTGGACGCGTTCTGGATGAAATACAAGGACAAGCTGGAGTCGCAGGTCGTCAACAACACGCTGCAGAACTTCAACGCGGCCGGCGCGACGGTGAAGGGGATCGAGGCGGAATTCGCGTGGCGGCCGAGCCAGGCGGCCCGCATCGGCGGCAACGCCACGTGGCTGCGCGCGGCCTACGACAGTTTCCTGTCGTGCGACATCGACGCCGCGCGTGCCAACGGCCAGGCCTGCGGCACGACGGCGCCGACGGAAGACGTGGGTGGTTCGGTGCTGAAGCATGCGCCGCGTTTTGCCACCACCGTGATGGGCGAATACGACTTCGCCGTCGCGGGCGGCCGGTTGACGCCGCGACTCCAGGCGCACCACGAAACCAGGTCGTTCATCGCGTCGGGCGCGTTCAGCCGCGACGTGCCGGGCCACCCCGGCGTCAAGCAGCAGCCAGCCTATACGACGCTGGACATGAGCGTGCGCTACGAACCCGCGAACAAGGCGTACACGGCGGAGCTGTTCGTCAACAACGCCACCGACAGGGAGGTGAAACACGACGCGGTCGAGGTATGCACGCAAGTGGGCGCGCCGTGCCAGCCGAACCAGCAGATCTGGGCGGCCTACTACAACCAGCCGCGCACGTTCGGGGCGCGGTTGTCGATGAAGTTCTGAATCGACGTGTGCGGACCGGGGTCTGTCCCTGCAGGGACAGACCCCGAAGTTTGCACGCATATGGCAAGCCGCCACGGCCAACTTCAGGGTCAGTCCCCATGGGGGACAGACCCTTGCGGCTGCCCTGCTGTTGTTTGCCGCCGCCGGCTTCTCGTCCACCCCACCTTCGGGTACAATGGCAGATTGGTTCAAACGTTCGTTGCCATCTTAGCTACCCACACATGCAATCTCAGCCACTCTCCCGCCTGAACAAGCCCGCCCCCGGCGCGCCTGCCACCTCGTCCGCCCCCGCCCCGAAGGTCGGTTTCGTCTCGCTCGGCTGCCCCAAGGCGCTGGTCGACTCCGAACAGATCCTGACGCAGCTGCGCGCGGAAGGCTACGAGACCGCCAAGTCGTATGACGGCGCCGACCTCGTGATCGTCAACACGTGCGGCTTCATCGACGCGGCCGTCCAGGAATCGCTGGACGCCATCGGCGAGGCGCTGGCGGAAAACGGCAAGGTCATCGTCACCGGCTGCCTGGGCGCCAAGAAGGATACCGACGGCAGTGACCTGATCCAGAAGATCCATCCGAAGGTGCTGGCCGTGACCGGTCCGCACGCGGTGGGCGAGGTGATGGCGTCCGTGCACCTGCACCTGCCGAAGCCCCACGAGCCGTTCATCGACCTGCTGCCGCCGCAAGGCATCAAGCTGACGCCGAAGCATTACGCGTACCTGAAGATCTCGGAAGGCTGCAACCACCGCTGCTCGTTCTGCATCATCCCGTCGATGCGCGGCGACCTGGTGTCGCGTCCCATCGCGGAACTGATGCTGGAAGCGGAAAACCTGTTCAAGGCGGGCGTCAAGGAACTGCTGGTGATCTCGCAGGACACGTCGGCCTACGGCATCGACGTCAAGTTCCGCTCCGGCTTCTGGAACGGCCGCCCCGTCAAGACCCACATGACGCAGCTGACGGAAGCGCTGGGCCAGCTGGCCGCGCAGTACGGCGCGTGGGTGCGCCTGCACTACGTCTACCCGTACCCGCACGTGGACGAGATCATCCCGATGATGAGCGGCGGCCACGTGCTGCCGTACCTGGACATCCCGATGCAGCACGCCCACCCGGAAGTGCTGAAGCGGATGAAGCGTCCGGCTTCCGGCGAGAAGAACCTGGAGCGCATCCTGAAGTGGCGCCAGATGAATCCCGACCTGACGATCCGCTCGACGTTCATCGCCGGCTTCCCGGGCGAGACCGAAGCCGAGTTCGAATACCTGCTGGACTTCCTGAAGGAAGCGCAGATCGACCGCCTGGGCTGCTTCGCCTACTCGCCGGTGGAAGGCGCGACCGCGAACGAGATCGCCAACCCCGTCCCGGAAGAAGTGCGCGAGGAGCGCCGCGGCCGCGTCATGCTGCTGCAGGAAGAGATCTCGAAGAAGCGCTTGCAGGCCAAGGTCGGCAAGACGGTGAAAGTGCTGATCGACGAGCTGACGCCATCGGGCGCCATCGGCCGCTCGGCCGCGGATGCCCCGAGATCGACGGCGTGGTCTACGTCAAGAAGCCGTACGAGCCGCACAAGAAGCTGGCCGTCGGCCAGTTCTTCGACGTCGAGATCACCCGCGCCGACGCGCATGATCTGTGGGGCGAGGCGTAAGCCCGGGGGGCTTACGACGACGCCACACGAGGCAGGGCGAGGCCTGAGTCAGCACTGGAGGCATTGGGGACTGTCCCTGCAAGGGACTGTCCCCGGTTTTCACCAGCGGCTCGAATGAAGTGCCTGTGTCACGGGTTAGAATAAGGCGGACCATCTGGCCCGCCTTTTTCACGCCCACCATGACCGCCAACAAAACCCTGCAAACGACCCTGATCCACCACGACTACGAGCCGCCGCAAGGCTTCGGCGCGTTCCCGCCCGCGATCCACCACGCCAGCACCGTCCTGTTCGACAACGTCGCCGCGCTGCGCTCGGGCGACTGGAAGGACAAGACCGGCTATACCTACGGGCTGCACGGCACGCCCACCACGTTCACGCTGGAAGCGAAGCTGGCCGCCATCGAGGGCGGCACGCACTGCCTGCTGGCGCCCAGCGGGCTGTCGGCCATCACGATGGTGGACCTGGGACTGCTGAAAGCGGGCGACGACGTGCTGCTGCCCGATAACGTGTACCACCCCAGCCGCGTGCTGGGCAACTGGCTGCAGCAGTCGATGGGCATCACGGCGCGCTACTACGATCCGTTGATCGGTGCCGGCATCGCGGCGCTGATCCGGCCCGAGACAAAGCTGGTCTGGACCGAGGCGCCCGGTTCGGTAACGATGGAAGTGCCCGACCTGCCGGCGATCTGCGCCGCCGCGCGCGCCCGTGGCGTGCCGGTCGCACTGGACAACACGTGGTCGGCCGGCGTCGCGCTGCGCGCGTTCGAGCTGGGCGTCGACATCGTCGTGCAGGCCCTGACCAAGTACCAGTCCGGCGGGGCGGACGTGCTGATGGGCGCCGTCATCGTGCGCGACGTGGCGCTGCACGACAAGCTGGCCCTGTCGCACATGCGCCTGGGCCTGGGCGTGGGCGCGGACGACGCGTATCTCGTCATGCGCGGGCTGCCGACATTGAAGCTGCGCTTCGACGCGCACGACGCCGGCGCGCGCACGGTGGCGACATGGCTCAAGGCGCGGCCGGAGATCGCCCGCGTGCTGCACCCGGCCTTCGAGGACTGTCCCGGCCACGCCACCTGGCGGCGCGACTTCACGGGCGCCGGCGGCCTGTTCTCCGTACTGTTCGATGCACGCTACGGCGAAGCGCAGACCGACCGCTTCGTCGACAGCCTGAAGCTGTTCAAGATCGGCTACAGCTGGGGTGGCCCGAACAGCCTGTGCGTGCCTTACCGGATGCAAGGCATGCGCAGCGGCTGGGACGCGGCGGGAACGCTGGTGCGCTTCAACGTGGGCCTGGAGGACCCGGCCGACCTGATCGCCGACATCGAACAGGCGCTGGCCGCACTGGCATATTGAGTTGCGCTATGGCGACGATAGCCCAATACAATCGTCGAACCGATGTTCTTTTGGCCGCACTGGTGCTTTAATGGAAACAGGAGATCGCTGAGCCCACCTACAACAACGGGAGGATGTCATGGACGCTTCGAGGATGGCGGTCGCCATCGCGCTTGTCTTGTCACCGGCACTGGTCTGGACGCAGGAGGGGCGCCGAAGCGTCCCCCGATCCGCCCCAGCAGCCGACCAGCTACGCCAAGGTCGACATCACCGAACCGTTCAACGTCACGCTCGAGCGCATGCGCGCGGCGCGCCCCATCGTCATGAAACGCCAGCAGGAACTGCTGGCGCAGCGCTACGACCTGGCCAACCGGCCGGCACCCGGCGTGACCATGTTTCGCGGCAAACCCGTGCAGGAAGGCGTACGTGTGCGCTTGCCGCGGGGCGTCACGTGGCAGCAGCTGGCCGGCATGAGTCCCGACGACATCCGCAACCGCGACCTGTTCCCGGCCGGGTTCCTGCCGCTGCCGCACCCGAACCATCCGGAAGGCGGCATGCTGTTCCCGCAGTTCCATATCGACGAGGTGGTGCGCCAGGAGGCGCGTGACCTGAACCGCTTCGACCTCGCGTTCGACCTGCCGGACCACGTGCTGCCGGAGTTCCCGGCGCCGATCTTCCTGACCACGCACCCCGAGCTGGGCGACGTCTCGAAGGGCAAGCTGATCACGATCGACAATTTCCATGACACATTCAACGGCATCCTCAATCCGAAGCAGATCGAGGGCCTGCGCCTGCTGCTGACGCCTTTCGCGCAGCAGCAGTTCAACCAGACCGAGGACCGCCGCTCCGTCAAACCCAGCCGGGGCGTGACGTGCTTCGATTGCCACGCCAACGGCCACACCAATGCGTCGACGCACCTGGCCGGCGACATCCGCCCGCAGGAGCTGCGCCACCGCATCGACACGCCGTCGCTGCGGGGCGTCAACGTGCAGCGCCTGTTCGGCTCCCAGCGCGCCTTGAAGACGGTCGAGGACTTCACGGAATTCGAGCAGCGCGCCGCGTACTTCGACGGCGATCCCGTCATCGCGACGAAGAAGGGCGTGAACATCCTGGAGCGGGGCAGCCAGGTGCACTTCATGGGTGAGTTCCAGGCGCTGCTGGACTTCCCGCCGGCACCCAAGCTCAATGTACACGGCAAGCTCGATCCGAAGAAGGCGACGCCGCAGGAGCTGCGCGGCGAGGCCGTCTTCAACGGCAAGGGCCAGTGCGTGAGCTGCCATGCGGCGCCGTACTACACGGACAACCTGATGCACAACCTGAAGACGGAACGCTTCTACAAGACCAAGGTCGTCAACGGCATGAAGATGGTGGGGGACGGCCCGATCAAGACGTTCCCGCTGCGCGGCATCAAGGAATCGCCGCCCTACCTGCACGACGGCCGGCTGCTGACCTTGGAGGATACGGTGGAGTTCTTCAACCTCGTGCTGGAGACGAAGCTGACGGATGGGGAGAAGGCGGACCTGGTGGCGTTCATGCGGGTGCTGTGAGGGGCAATGCGGGCAGGGCCAAGGCAAGCCGTCTGGAAAGCGTGCCGCTGGCGTCTTCCTAAGCCCGAGACCAGGAACTGGGGTCGGACCCGCCGGGTCTGACCCCTGCACGCCGCTTTTGGTTGACTTCATGCGAGCAGCGCGCAGGCAGCATCCTTTACTTGGCGGCGCAGGAGTCGGTCCCGCGAAGACGGAACAAGCCCCCAACCTCAAATCGGCTCGTTGTTACCCAGCGTCACCCAGCCGCGAATCAGGCGGTAGGCTTTCCACAGCCATGCGCCGCCCCACACGAGGTAGGCCAGCGGGATGCCGATGATCGTCATGAACAGCGCACCGCCGACCACCATCCAGATCAGGTACCACCAGAACGAGCGGATCTGCCAGTCGTGATGGCTGTGGACGAACGTGCCGGCCGTCTCGCCGCGCTTGACGTAGTTCAGGATCAGCGGAATGAACGAGAACGCGCCGAGGGTGAAGATGAAGCTGACGCCATGGGCCAGGTACAGCCACCACGCCCAGCTCTTGGCGCCGTCGGTACGCGCGTCGAATACGATGTCCTGAGCCATATGCACTCCCTCTGTGTTGAACTGAAAGCCATACTATAGCAATTCTGCCAAGAACTGCACGCGGCTCTCGCAACTCAGTCGCCGCTGGAGGCATATTCCGCCGCGGCCTTGGCGGCCCACAGCGCTTCCTTCTGCGACGGGTAAGGTTCGTCGTAGCCGTCCAGGGTCCCGTCGTCGCCGACAAACCAGACCGACCAGCCGTTGGCGTCGGGCCGGATGGCGATATCGTCCGGCTGGCACAGCGCGGCGACCTCCTCGCCCGGGTCCAGCGTGACAATGCGGGTGCGGCGGTGCAGGATCGTGGTGGACATACGGCCTCCTTCGGTAGTCAAGGGTACTGGCGCAGGTAGGCCAGCAGGTTGGCGATCTGGCGCTCGTCGCGGATGCCCCAGAAGCGCATCTTGGTGCCGGGCACCATGTCGTCCGGATCGCGCAGGAAGCGCGCCAGCGCGGCCTCGTCCCAGACGATGCCCGAACGCTTCAGCGCGGGCGAATAGGCATAATCGCCCGTGGCGCCGGCACGCCGTCCGACGATGCCGTTCAGGTGCGGGCCGAACACGGCACGGGCCGACGGCCCGACCTGGTGGCACGACGCGCACTTGCGGAATGCGCCGGCGCCGGCGGCGGGGTCGCCCGGCGGCGTGGCGGCAAGCAGCGGTAAGGGCAGGGCGATCGACATGGCAAGCAGGATGGACGTGGCAGGGCGGAGCATGGCGTCATTATAGGCACTTGTGGCAGGCGCGGGTCGCGCGCTGGCGCGCGTGCGACGCGGCGGCGCCGGCGCTGGTAAAGTCGGGTTCGCATGTTGACCGACGATCAAGACCCGCATGAACACGAAGAGCCTCACCTGGAACGTCAAGACGCTGGCCGCCTGGCTGGCCGTCACCTTCATCGCCGCCGCGCTGGGCGCCTGGGCCTCGCGCGACGCGCCGGAATTCTACGGGCAGCTCGTCAAGCCCGACTGGGCCCCGCCCACGGGCGTGTTCGGCCCCGTCTGGACGCTGCTGTACCTGGCGATGGGCGTGGCCGCGTGGCTGGTCTGGAAGCTGCGCGGCTGGCGCACTGCGCCGCGCACGCTCATCCTCTATCTGGTCCAGCTGGCCGCCAATGCGCTGTGGAGCTGGCTGTTCTTCGGCTGGCACCTGGGCGCCGCCGCGTTTGGGGAAGTGATCGTCCTGTGGCTGCTGGTGCTGGCCACGACGGTGTGCTTCTGGCGCGCCCGTCGCGTGGCCGGCGTGCTGCTGTTGCCTTACCTGGCCTGGGTCACGTTCGCCAGCGCGCTGACGTATGCCGTGTGGCAGCGTAATCCGCAGCTGCTGGGGGTGTGACGGCACCAAGGGTCTGTCCCCAAAGGGGACTGACCCTGAACTTGTGCATGCGCTATCGAAGCGCGTCTGGACTTCATGGTCAGTCCCTAGCAGGGACAGACCTCATCAGGCCAGCAGGTTCAGGATCCCGTCCAGCCCCACGAAGTTGAGTGCCGCGGTCGCCTGCTGGCGCACCACCGGCTTGGCCCGGAACGCCACGGACAGCCCGGCGATACTCATCATTTCCAGGTCGTTGGCGCCGTCGCCCATGACGATCGCCTCGGCCGGCGTGATGCCCAGGCCCGCGCACACGTGTTCGACGGCCGCGCGCTTGGCGGCGGCGTCGACGATCCCGCCCAGCACCTTGCCCGTCAGCTTGCCGTCGACGATCTCGAGCTGGTTGGCCTGCGTGTAGTCGAGCTTGAGCTGGCTCTTCAGCCGGTCCGTGAAGTAGGTAAAACCGCCCGACACCAGGAGCGTCTTCAGGCCGGCCGCCTGCACGGCCTGCAGCATCCGCTCGGCGCCCGGCGACAGGCGCAGGCGCTCGTCGTACACGCGTTGCAGCGCACCCGCATCCAGGCCCTCGAGCAGCGCCACGCGGCGGCGCAGGCTTTCGGCGAAATCGAGCTCGCCGCGCATGGCCGCTTCCGTGATCGCCGAAACCTGCGGTTTCAGGCCCTGCATGTCGGCGATCTCGTCGATGCATTCGATCGTGATCAGCGTGGAATCCATGTCCATCGCGACCAGGCGGAAGTCGTCCAGGCGGTGCCGGCCCATCATGTAGGTGGCGTCCAGCTGGGCGGCGTGGGCGGCCACCTCGATCGTCTGGCGCAGTGCGGGCGAGAAGGCGATGCCCTCGCAGCGCACGGCGTTGGCGGAGATGCGGGTGATGCTGTGGGGGGCTGTCAGCGCGGCGATGCGCTCGGCGCGGTCCAGGCATTCGCCCTCGCCCTGCAGGACGAGGTTCATCGTGAAATCTTTGGCTTGGGTCATCAGTGGCAGTGAGTTGGGTCAGGCGGTCAGCTGTTTGATCGCGGTCTTGATCTGCGCCACGCGCGCCGGCAGGTCCGGCATGCTGGCGGTGATCTTCAGTTTGTCCTGCCCATTGAGCTTGATGTGGCGGTTCTTCTGGATCAGGGTGATGATGCGCATCGGGTCGATGGGCGGTTTCGGCATGAACTGCAGGTTCGCTGCTTCGCCATGCGCGTCAATTTTAACAATTCCCACGGTCTTGGCGGCAATGCGCAGCCGGTGCGTCTCGATCAGCGCCTTGGCGGGATCGGGCAGCTTGCCGAAACGGTCGATCAGCTCCTCCTGCAGGCCGTCGATCGCTTCCTGCGACGTGCAGTTGGCAAGGCGCTTGTAGATCGACAGGCGCTCGTGCACGTCGCCGCAGAAGTCGGCCGGCAGCAGCGCCGGCACGTGCAGGTTGATCTCCGTGGTAGTGGACAGCGGTGCGGCCAGGTCGGGCTCCTTGCCCGCCTTGAGCGAGCGTACCGCTTCGTTCAGCATGTCGGTGTACAGCTGGAAGCCCACTTCCAGCATCTCGCCGGACTGGCTTTCGCCCAGCACCTCGCCGGCGCCGCGGATCTCCAGGTCGTGCATGGCCAGGTAGAAGCCGCTGCCCAGTTCCTCCATCTGCTGGATCGCGTCCAGGCGGCGCTGCGCCTGCTTCGACAGGCTTTGCACGTCGGTCACCAGCAGGTAGGCATAGGCCTGGTGGTGCGAGCGGCCCACGCGCCCGCGCAGCTGGTGCAGCTGGGCCAGGCCGAACTTGTCGGCCCGGTGCATGATGATGGTGTTCGCCGTCGGCACGTCGATGCCGGTCTCGATGATCGTCGTGCACAACAGGATGTTGTAGCGCTGCGCCACGAAGTCGCGCATGACCTTCTCCAGGTCGCGCTCGTGCATCTGGCCGTGCGCCACGGCGATGCGCGCCTCGGGCAGCAGTTCCGTCAGCTGCGCCAGGCGGTTCTGGATCGTCTCGACCTCGTTGTGCAGGAAGTACACCTGGCCGCCGCGCTTCAGTTCGCGCAGCACGGCCTCGCGGATGATCGATTCGCCTTCGCTGCGCACGAACGTCTTGATGGCCAGGCGCTTTTGCGGCGCGGTGGCGATGACGGAGAAGTCGCGCAGGCCTTCCAGCGCCATGCCGAGCGTGCGCGGGATCGGCGTGGCGGTCAGCGTCAGCACGTCCACCTCGGCGCGCAGCGACTTCAGCGCTTCCTTCTGGCGCACGCCGAAGCGGTGCTCCTCGTCGATGATGACGAGGCCGAGGCGGGTGAACTTGACGTCCTCCGACAGCAGTTTATGGGTGCCGATGACGATGTCGAGCGTGCCGTCCGCCATGCCCTTGATGGCGGTGGCGATCTCCTTGCCGGTGCGAAAGCGCGACATCTCGGCGATCTTCACGGGCCAGTCGGCGAAGCGGTCGGCGAACGTCTGCGCATGCTGCTCGGCCAACAGGGTGGTGGGGGCCAGGATCGCGACCTGCTTGCCGCCCATGACGGCGATGAAGGCGGCGCGCAGCGCCACTTCGGTCTTGCCGAAGCCGACGTCGCCGCACACCAGCCGGTCCATCGGCTTACCCGACGTCATGTCCTTGATGACGTTCAGGATGGCCGCGGCCTGGTCCGGCGTCTCGTCGAAGCCGAAGCTCTCGGCGAAGCGCTCGTAGTCGTGCGACGAGTATTCGAACGCGTGGCCCTGGCGCGCCGCACGGCGGGCATACAGGTTCAGGAGCTCGGCCGCCGTGTCGCGCACTTGTTCGGCCGCCTTCTTCTTGGCCTTCTCCCACTGGCCCGAGCCCAGCGCGTGCAGCGGCGCATCCTCGGGCGCGCCGCCGGAGTAGCGCGAGATCACGTGCAGCTGCGACACCGGCACGTACAGCTTGGTGTCCTTGGCGTACTCCAGGTGCAGGAACTCGGTCTCGCCTTCGCCCAGGTCCATGCTGACGAGGCCCATGTAGCGGCCGATGCCATGGTTGATGTGCACGACCGGGTCGCCGATCTTCAGCTCCGACAGGTCGCGCACCATCGACTCGACCTGCGTCACCGCCTCCTGCTTCTTCTTGCCGACGCGGCGGCCGGAGCCCGCGTACAGCTCGGTCTCCGTGATGAACGCCAGCGGCTGGTCCAGCGCGAGTTCGAAGCCCTGCTGCAGGGGCGCGACACCCAGCGCGAACGGCGCCTCGGACGCCAGGAAGCCTTCGTAGCCTTCCACCAGCGCGGGCTGCAGGCCGAACTCGGCGAAGTACTGCTGCAAGGTCTCGCGCCGGCCGTTCGAGTCGGCGCACATCATCACGCGCCGGCCCGTCTGCTGCAGGTAGGCACGCAGGTTGATGAGCGGGTCGTCCAGGTGGCGGTTGACGGCCACGTTGGGAATCGGCGCGGACAGCTCGGACGGCGCGCCATCCGTATCGCGGCCAATGGCCACGCGGGCATGGTGCTTGGCGCACGTGAAGAATGCCTCGTCGCGCAGGAAAATCGATTCGGGCGGCAGCAGCGGCCGTTCGCGGTCGGACTTCAGGAACTTGTAGCGCGACTCCGTGTCGGCCCAGAAGCGGCGGATGGCCCCGTCGATGTCGCCCACCAGCGCCAGCGCGGCGCCTTCGGGCAGGTAGTCGAACAGCGTCGCGGTGTCGTCGAAGAACAGCGGCAGGTAGTACTCGATGCCGGCCGACGCGATGCCGCTGCTGATGTCCTTGTACACCACGGCGCGCGACGGATCGCCCTCGAACGTCTCGCGCCAGCGGCTGCGGAACGTCGTGCGCGCCGCCTCGTCCATCGGGAACTCGCGCCCCGGCAGCAGGCGCACTTCCTTGACGGGGTACAGCGAACGCTGGGTGTCGGCATCGAACGTGCGGATCGATTCGATCGTGTCGCCGAACAGGTCGAGGCGGTACGGCAGCGCGGAACCCATCGGGAACAGGTCGATCAGGCCGCCGCGCACGGAGTATTCGCCGGGCGACATCACCTGCGTCACGTGGGTATAGCCGGCCAGGGTCAATTGCGACTTCAGCGCCGCCTCGTCCAGCGCTTCGCCTTGCTTGAAGAAGAACGTGTAGGCGGCCAGGAACGAGGGCGGCGCCATGCGCACCAGCGCCGTGGTGGCGGGCACGATCATCACGTCGCACTGGCCGCTGCGGATTTCATGCAGGGTGGCCAGGCGCTCCGACACCAGATCCTGGTGCGGCGAGAACGCGTCGTACGGCAGCGTTTCCCAGTCCGGCAGCAGGTGGCAGCGCAGGTTCGCCGCGAACCAGGGGATCTCGGCCAGCAGGCGTTGGCCGTCGCTGGCCTGGGCCACGATCACGGCCAGCATCTGGCCCCGGCTCTTCAACGCCAGCGCGGCCTGGGCCAGCGCCCAGGCGTCGGCGGAACCATACAACGCCGGCAGCACGAAACGGTTGCCGGGCTTGGGGAGGGCTTTGTTCAGGTCGAAAGGCATGCAGGCGAGGCGGCAGACGAAAGGGCTAGGGACCGGGCGATTTCCCTCTTGGGGGCCGGGCCCGGCGGTCGTCGTCATTATAGTCGAAGCGGTTTTCCCGCGTCGCCGGGCCCCGGGTCAGCCGCTGCAGCGCAGCAGTACGGCCGTGACGTTGTCGCGGCTGCCGTCGGCCAGCGCCTGCGCCACGAGCGCGGCGCAGCAGTCGTGCAGGTTGTCGTCGCGGGCCGTGGCCAGGATGGCGGCGAGGTCGGCCGGAGCGGTCTCGCCGTGCAGGCCGTCGCTGCACAGCAGGTACAGATCCCCGGGCAGCACCGGCTGCACCAGCAGCTCCGGCTGTACGGCCGGTCCGGGCCCCAGCGCCTGCAACAGCAGGTTGCGGCCGGGAAGGGCAGTCGTGCGGCCCGCGTCCAGCGCCTGCTGGTACAGCGTCTGGTCGCGCGTCAGCTGCGCCAGGCGGCCGGCGCGCAGCAGGTACAGGCGGCTGTCGCCCACGTGGCCGACGTAGGCGGGACCGTCCAGTACCGGCCGCCACAGCACTGTCAGCGTGGTGCCCATGCCGGTGCCGTCGGCGCGGCCGCGCGCCACGTTGGCCTGGTATAGATGGGCATTGGCCTGCGCGACGGCCGCGGCCAGCGTGTGCAGCGGCGCGCCGCCATGCGCTCCCGGGGCGAACGTGTCGTCGGCGCCATGCCCGGCCGTGTCCAGGAAGCCGCGCAAGACGTCGAGCGCCATGGCGCTGGCCAGCGCGCCATCGGCGTGGCCGCCCATGCCGTCCGCCACCGCCAGCAGGCCCAGCTCGGGCGCAAGCAGGAAACGGTCCTCGTTCGTCGCGCGAAATGGGCCGGTTGCCGTGATGGCGCAGGCGCTGCCGCCGGCCAGCGTGCCGTGCTGCGCTGTCGACGAAGGCGGTTGGCTGGCCATGGCGCTCCCGCGGACGGTCAGTCGCCCGGCGGCGGCGGGTGCTGCGGCGGCTGCGGCGCGCCGGTCGGCTGCGGCACGATGTTCGACGCGGGCGCACCGGGCGTGACGGGAATCACCGGCGGGGTGGCGGGGGCCGTGGCAGGCGCCGCGCCTTCGGCCGGCACGGGTTGCGGCGCCGCGTCGCCCAGGTCGATGCCCTTGACCGTCGGGTCGTTGGCGTACTCCTCGTAGATCCAGTCGCCGTCCAGCTGTACCACCCCTTCCGGCACCGGGCGCTCCAGCGCTGGGCGCTTGGCCAGCGCGACCTTCATGTAGTCGATCCAGATCGGCAGCGCCAGCGACGAGCCGAACTCGCGGCTGCCCAGCGATTTCGGATCGTCGTAGCCCATCCACGCCACCGCGACGATGCCGCCGCCGTAACCGCCGAACCAGCCATCCACCGCGTCCGTCGTCGTGCCGGTCTTGCCGGCGATGTCGGTGCGGCCCAGGCGCTGCCACGCCGCTGCGCCGGTGCCGCTGCGCGCCACGTCGCGCATCATGCTGTCGACGACGAAGGCGTTGCGACTGTCCAGCACGCGGTTGGCTTCATCCGGTCGTGTCGGCGCGGGGCCGGCCTTGAGCAGCTTGCCGCTGGCGTCCTCGATGCGGGCGATCAGGTAAGGCTGCACGCGGTAGCCGCCGTTGGCGAAGACGGAGTACGCGCCGGCCAGCTGCTGCGCCGTGACGGCGCCCGTGCCGAGGGCCATCGTCAGGTTCTGCGGATGCTTCGCCAGGTCGAAGCCGAAGCGGCCCAGGAACTCGTGCGCATACGGCACGCCGACAGCGTTCAGGATGCGCACCGACGGCACGTTCTTCGACTTGGTCAGCGCCGTGCGCATGGTGATCGGGCCGTCGAACTGGAAGTCGTCGTTCTGCGGGCGCCACGGCTCGCCATTGGCGCCGCCCGGCAGCTCGAGGGGCACGTCGTTGATCAGGGTGGCGGGCGAATAGCCTTTTTCCACGGCGGCGGCATAGACGAACGGCTTCAGGGTCGATCCCGGCTGGCGCCATGCCTGCGTCACGTGGTTGAATTTCTGCAGGTTGTAGTCGAAGCCGCCCACCATCGCATGGTAGGCGCCCGTGCTGGCGTCGATCGACACGAACGCGGCGGCCACGGTCGGCACCTGCGTGATGGCCCAGCGGTCCTTCGCATCCTTCGAGACGCGGATGACGGCGCCTGGGCGCAGCCGGATGCTCTCCTTGGCCTTGGCCGACAAGGCGTTGGCCGCCAGCTTCAGGCCGTCGCCCTTGACGACGATGTCCTCGCCGTCGGCCGTTTCGACGCGCACTTCCTTGGCCGTGGCACTCAGTACGACAGCGGGGATCAGGCCGTCGCTGGACGGGCGCTTTTCCAGTGCCGCGTCGATGGCCTCGTCGCGTTCCTCGCCTTCTTCCGGCAGTTCGATGAAGGCTTCCGGGCCACGGTAGCCGTGCCGCTGGTCGTAGGCAATGACGTTGCGGCGCACCGATTCGTACGCGGCGTTCTGGTCGGCCGACAGGATGGTCGTGCGCACGACGATGCCGCGCGTATACGCTTCCTCGTTGAACTCGGCGACAGCGGCCTGGCGCGCCAGCTCGGCCACGTATTCGGCATGGGTGTCGAATTCTTGGCCGCGGTCGTTGACGCGGATGGTCTCCTGGACGGCCGCGTCGTACTGCTCCTGGGTGATGTAGTCGATGTCCAGCAGGCGGCGCAGCACCACTTCCTGGCGCGCCTTGGCGCGCTTGAAGTTGACGACGGGGTTGTGGCGCGCGGGATTCTTCGGCAAGCCCGCCAGCATCGCCATCTCGGCGATCGACAGTTCCTTCAGCGACTTGCCGAAATAGACCTGGGCGGCGCCGGCAAAGCCGAACGAGCGTTGCCCCAGGTAGATCTGGTTCATGTACAGCTCGAGGATCTGGTCCTTCGTCAGCGCGTCCTCGATCTTGTAGGTCAGCATCACCTCGTTGAGCTTGCGCGACAGGACTTTCTCGCGCGTCAGGAAGAAGTTGCGCGCGACCTGCATCGAGATCGTCGAGCCGCCTTGCCGGAAGCCGCCGGCCAGGTTGGCCTTCATGGCGCCCAGCATGCGTACCCAGTCGATGCCGGCGTGGTCGTAGAAACGCGTGTCCTCGATGGCCAGCACGCTCTTCTTCATCATCTCGGGAATCTGGTCGATCGGCACGAAGTCGCGGTGCTCCTCGCCGAACTCGCCGATCAGCACATTGTCGGCCGTGTAGATGCGCAGTGGGATCTTCGGCTTGTAGTCCGTCACGGCCTCCAGCGACGGCAGCCGCGGCTTCACGATCAGGAACAGGTAGGCCAGCAGCGCCAGGGCGGCCAGCAGGCCGGCGGCGCCAACGAACAGCAGGCCGCGCACGGCGTTGCGGCGGTTGATCCAGGTAGTCTTCAAGTGATTGGTTTCCAAGGTTGCAAGACCGGGCCATTATAGTGCAGTCGCGCCGGCCGGCCGGCGCGCTCTTGCGGAACCATCGGTAAGTGTCGTATCTTGATAGAAATTCTTCAGGCTGGGGTCCGGCAGTGGCGCACGACATCTCGCAAACAGTATCAGACAACGTGGGGAAGGGGCTCGAGGCCCCGCAGTGCACCCGGGGCGGGGCGGGCGGCGTCGACTGCGACGTCCTCGTCGTCGGCGGGGGGATCAACGGCGCCGGCATCGCGCGCGACGCCGCCGGGCGCGGCCTGTGCGTGGCGTTGTGCGAACAGGACGACCTGGCCGCGCACACGTCGTCGGCCGCCACCAAGCTCGTTCACGGGGGCATGCGCGACCTGGAATACCTCCGCTTCGCCCTGGTGCGCAAGGCGTTGGCCGAGCGCGAGGTGCTGATGCGCGCCGCCCCGCACATCATGTGGCCCATGCGTTTCGTCATGCCCCACGGGCCAGGCCAGCGCGGCGCGCCGCTGCTACGGGCCGGCCTGTTCCTGTACGACCGCCTGGCGCGGCGCCAGTTGCTGCCCGGCGCCCATGCCGTGCGGCTGGCGTGCCATCCGGCCGGCCGCCCCCTGCAACCGCGCTTCACCGGTGCGTTCGTGTATGCCGACAGCTGGATCGACGATGCCCGCCTGGTCGTGCTGAACGCGATGGATGCGGCGCAGAAGGGCGCCTGCATCCTGACGCGCACCCGCTGCACGGCGGCGCGGCGGGTCGGCGGAATCTGGCACGTCACGCTGCGCCGGGCTGACGGCAGCAGCAAGGACATCACGGCCCGCGCGCTCGTCAACGCGGCGGGGCCCTGGACGGGCCGCCTGCTCGGGCAAGCGCTGGGCCGGCCCGTGCCGGCCGGGCTGCGCTTCGTCAAGGGCAGCCACATCGTCGTGCGGCGGGTCTGCGAGCACGATCACGCGTACCTGTTCCAGCACACGGATGGCCGTGTCGTCTTCGCCATCCCGTACGAGCGCGAATTCACGCTGATCGGCACCACCGACGTGGCGTACACGGGCGACCCGGCCGCCGCCGCCGTCGACGCCGGCGAGATCGACTACCTGTGCGACGCGGCCAGCACCTATTTCCGCGCACCGGTGCGTCCGGCGGACGTGGTGTGGCGCTACGCCGGCGTGCACCCGCTGCTGGAAGACGACGCGCGCGACGCCAGGGGCGCACGCGACTATCGGCTGGCACTGGATGCGGATCCGGAGGGGGCGCCGCTGCTGTCCGTCTTCGGCGGCAAGCTGACCACGTACCGCAAGCTGGCCGAGGAAGCCGTGGACCAGCTGTGCCGCAGGCTGGGGCGACCCGCGCCGGCATGGACGGAGCACGCCTGCCTGCCGGGCGGCGACCTGTTCGGCGCCCAGCCGCAGAACCGCGCCGTGCTGGAATTCGACGCCTGGAGCTCGAGCATGCAGGTGCACTATGCGTTCCTCGAGCCGTCCTTGGTACGGCGTTACGCGCGCGCCTACGGCACCCGCATCCACACGCTGTTGCGCGGGCGCACGGATGGCGCCGCGATGGGCGAGGAGATCCTGCCGGGATTGTACGAGGCGGAGGTGGCGTACCTGCGCCGGCACGAGTGGGCGCAGACGGCCGAGGACGTCCTGTGGCGGCGCTCGAAGCTGGGGTTGCATCTGGCGCCGGAGGCGGTGGCGACGCTGCAGGCCTGGCTGGACGCGCACCCCTGACGCCCGAGTGCCTGGGGTCTGTCGCCGCAGGGGAGTGACCCCGGTTTTCCACGGCGACGCATGCTCCTGCGAAGAAAACCAGGGTCAGTCCCTGAAGGGACAGACCCTGAGCCTGACGCGCCGGCGCCAGCCCTATCCCACGACAGCAAAGCTGGATGCGCGTCGCTGGCCCCTGGCCTTGCGGGGTGCCGACGCGGGGCTCGACGGCGCACCGATAAAAAAAAGCGGCCAACCGGCCGCTTTTTTCAACAGCAAAGGCGCTTACTTCACGCCATGCATCAGCTTCTGGATCAACGGCGCGACCAGGAACAGCACGATGCCGCCACCGACCAGCGACCAGAACCCGAACGTGTAGCCCGACAGCGCGGACGCTACCGACATGCCCGACTCGCCGCTGACGTGCGAGGCGAAGATGCCCGACAGGTTGTTGCCGATGCCGGTCGACAGGAACCAGCCGCCCATGCCCAGGCCCACCAGGCGCACCGGCGCCAGCTTGGTCACCATCGACAGGCCGATTGGCGACAGGCACAGCTCACCGATGGATTGGATCACGTAGACCATGAACAGCGTCCAGAACGGAATCTTGCCTTCGGCGGACACCAGCGACGACAGCGCGAACATCAGCAGGGCGAAGGCGACGCCGTTGAAGATCAGGCCCAGGCCGAACTTGCGCGGGATCGACGGGTCGGCATTGCGGCGCGCCAGCCAGATCCACGTGGCCGCGATGATCGGCGCGCACGTGATGATGGCGATCGAGTTCACGGACTGGAACCAGGCGGTCGGGAAGGTCCAGTCGCCGAAATCGCGGTTGACGATGTTCTCGGCCAGGAACGTAAACGAGCTGCCGGCCTGTTCGAAGAACATCCAGAACAGGATGTTGAACGCGAAGATGATCAGCATCGCGAACACCTTGTCGCGCGCGACCGGACCGTTGCGGAAGCCTTCCACCAGCAGCATCACGGCCAGCAGGATGAACAGCACCGTCAGCACGGCCTGCAGTTGCTGGGCACCGACGGCCAGCAGCGCGAACACGACGGGGATGACGACCAGCGCGCCCACGATCACGTACAGCACGCGCGCCATGCTTTGCGCCTGCGGTTCCGGTGCGCCGATGCCCTTCAGGCCCTGGCGGCCGATGAAGAACCACGCGAGGCTGATCAGCATGCCCACGCCGGAGGCGATGAACACCACCTTGTAGGCCGGCGTGTCGCCCGTGTTGAACACGTATTGCGCCAGGTACTGGGTCAGGATCGGGGCGATGAACGCGCCGCCGTTGATACCCATGTAGAAGATGGTGAAGCCGGAATCGCGGCGCGAATCCGCGGCCGAATACAGCTTGCCGACCATCGTCGAGATATTCGGCTTGAACAGGCCGTTACCGGTGATGATCGTGGCCAGGCCCAGCTTGAAGACGGTGGGGTCCGGGTAGGCGATCATGAACAGGCCGGCGGCCATGAACGTGGCGCCGATCAGGATGGAACGCTGGTAGCCCAGCACGCGGTCGGCCACGTAGCCACCGAACAGCGCCGCCGCGTACACGAGCGCCAGGTAGGAACCGTAGGTCAGGTTGGCATCGGCTTCGCCGGAGGAAGCGCCGCCGTGGAACTGCGCCACGATGTAGAGCACCAGGGCCCAGCGAATGCCGTAGAACGCGAAGCGTTCCCAGAATTCCGTCATGAACAACATCCAGAGTGGGCTGGGATGTCCCATGATCTGACGAAATTCCGGGATCGCCGCTTCATTCGTCGGTTTGGTTGTACCGCTCATGCGGATACCTCCTGAAAAAAAGTCGCCATTGTAATGTACCGGCTCCGATTGTCGATCTTTTCAGGTGGTGCACTGCAGCAATGTGGTAAGTTTGCCGAATTGTCTATAAACGTTGCAACCGCGTTTGCCTCGCGCCGAGGGTGGGTAGCGGGGGTTTGCGTGTATATTGACGGTTCGTACGGCCATATTGCAGAGCACGGCGGCCGGGTAACTGAAAGGATTCATGCACCATGGAACAAGGCTTTGTCGATACACTGATTTCTCCAGAGGGCAAACTTGAGGTCTTGTCCAAGGCGGAGGTCGTCAAGCTGCTCGATTCGGGCAAGGGCGGTCTCTATAATATGTTTCGCAACTGTGCGCTGGCGGTCCTGAACTGCGGCAGCACCATCGACGACGGCAAGGAGCTCCTGGAGCGCTACAAGTCGTTCGAGATCAACATCATCCAGCGCGAGCGCGGCATCAAGCTGGAGATCAAGGGCGCACCCGCCATCGCTTTCGTCGACGGCAAGATGATCAAGGGCATCCACGAGCACCTGTTTGCCGTGCTGCGCGACATCGTCTTCGTCAGCAACGAGGTCACGGACAATCCGAAGTTCGACCTCGCCTCGACGGAAGGCATCACGGATGCCGTCTTCCACATCCTGCGCAACGCCAACATCCTGCGCCCGCAGATCAACCCGAACCTGGTCGTGTGCTGGGGCGGCCACTCGATCAACCGGGCCGAGTACAACTACTCGAAGGAAGTGGGCTACCAGCTGGGCCTGCGCGGCATGGACATCTGCACGGGCTGCGGCCCGGGCGCGATGAAGGGCCCGATGAAGGGCGCCACCATCGGCCACGCCAAGCAGCGCTTCCTGAACGGGCGCTACCTGGGCATCACGGAGCCGGGCATCATCGCCGCCGAGTCGCCCAACCCGATCGTCAACGACCTGGTGATCATGCCGGACATCGAAAAGCGCCTGGAAGCCTTCGTGCGCACGGGCCACGGCATCATCGTGTTCCCCGGCGGCGCCGGCACGGCCGAGGAGATCCTCTACATCCTGGGCATCCTGCTCCATCCGGACAACGCCGACATCCCGTTCCCGCTGATCTTCACGGGCCCCGAATCGTCGCGCGACTACTTCATCCAGATCAACGAATTCATCGGCACGACGCTGGGCGAGGCGGCGCAGGAGCGCTACAAGATCATCGTCGACGATCCGGAAGCCGTGGCGCGCGAGATGCAGGAGGGGATCAAGCAGGTGCGCGAGTTCCGCAAGGGCCGCAGCGACGCCTACTACTTCAACTGGGCCCTGAAGATCGACCACGAGTTCCAGCGCCCGTTCGCGCCCACGCACGAGAACATGCGCAACCTGAAGCTGCACAAGAACCAGCCCGTGCACCTGCTGGCGGCGAACCTGCGGCGGGCGTTCTCCGGTGTCGTGGCGGGCAACGTCAAGGACGACGGCATCCGCGCCATCGAGCAGCACGGCCACTTCGAGATCCAGGGCGACCTGGCCATCATGGAGCCGATGGATGCGCTGCTGGCGTCGTTCGTCGCCCACAGCCGCATGAAGCTGCCCGGCAAGGCGTATACGCCATGCTACCGGGTCGTCAAATCGGCGTGACGCCGCCATGGTCGAACCGCCTTACCACCCGCCGGGCGATGCCGACGCGCTGATCCTGGCGTGGCTGCGCCGCGCCCGCGAATCGCAGCTGGGGCACTACGAGATGGCGACCATGCTGGAGCGGCGCAGCTACTGGCTGGGCGTGCCCGTCATCGTCATCTCGGGCGTGGTGGGCACGTCGGTGTTTGCCTCGATCGCCGCCGAGGTGGTGGCGGTGGAGGCGAAGCTGGCCGTGGGGGCGCTGAGCGTGCTGGCGGCAATCCTGTCGAGCTTGCAGACCTTCTTCAAGTTCGCCGAGCGGGCCGAGAAGCACAAGACGTTCGGCGCCCGCTACGGCGCCATCCGGCGCGAGCTGGAGGCCATGCATGCCAGCGGCACCGCGGCCCATGAGCCGAACTACATCAACGTGCTGCGCGACAAACTGGACCGGCTGGGCCAGGAAGCGCCGGCCGTCTCCAGTGCCATCCATGCGCACGTCCTGAAGGTATTGCGGGCGGACACTACCGCAGCGGGCGGCTAGCGCGCCCTGGTTGCCTTGTGCCGAGCCTGGCAGGCGAGCGGGAATAATTCTCCCGCAGCCGTGCCATCATGGCCGGGCAGCTTCGCGCCGATGTCACCCGCACGGAGGTCGCGCCGTACTGGACGCGATCGACCGCACCCAGCCCGTCCTAGAACCGATCCGTCCGGCCTGATCGTGCGCGCCGGCGACGACCTGCTCACCATGACGGGCCACACGGCCGCCGCACCGGCGGGGCCCCATCGACACATCCGCCATTGCGCCGGGTAGATCCGCGCGGTCAAGCGCGCTAGATCGCAAGTCGGACCCGCCCCGCCAGGGCTGCCGTGCCGGTCGATTGCGGCATGAAAGTTATGTTTTTAACCACATAATGCGGATTGTCGTCTATGATGGGCGCGCCCTGGTCGAGTCGATTGCGGACCAGGATTCTCGCCGATCTGCCTTCCCACGACATCACACGAAAGGAATGCATTATGACCATGAAGCCGCTGTGCGCGCTGCTGCTGGGCCTTGGGCTGTCCTGCGCCAATGCCCAGGCCGGAAGCCGCTATACGATCAACGACCTGTCCTTCCTCACGCCCGGCGACCGCTTTGTGCGCTGGGAAGGTATCAACGAAGCCGGCGATCTCGTCGGACAGGGCGGGGCGGGCGTGCTGACCTACATCGGCGGCACGCTGGCCGCCGACGCCTCCTATGGCGGCGTCGAGCAGGCCACCATCGGCAACAATGGCACGGTCCTGTTCAATGCTCCCGAACCGATGGCGGCATCGTACGTCTACAAGGCCTACACCATCAAGAATGGCGTGACCACGCAGCTGCCCCTGACTTCGCCGGATGGGCTCAATTACGTCACCGCCATCAACAACGCGGGCGTGACGGTCGGCGGTGCGGCCGACGGGGTGCATTGCGGTGAATCGGGCTCGTGCGACGGTACGCACCGTGCGGCGATCTTCGGCGCCGGCGCCCCGACCGTGCTGGGTACGCTCCCCGGTCATGCCGAAAGCATGGCCACGGCGATCAACAACCGCGGCGCCATCGTCGGCTGGAGCGGCAACTCGGCCTGGGGCGGTGCCTCGTTCATCTACCAGAACGGCACGATGCGCAACCTGAACGTCGGCACCGAAAGCACGGTGCCGGTGGCGATCAACGATGCCGGGCAGATCGCCGGTACCTATTGGCGCGGCGTCGAAGGCTACGGCTCCTGGGTGATGCGCAACGGCGCGGTCGAGTATTTCGGCCTCGACCATGAGCACACGAGCGTCGTCGATCTGAACAATGCCGGGCAGCTCATCGGCAACTCCGGTGCGATCCCCTCGGAGCGCGCGTGGATACGGGAAGGCGGCCAGCTGACGATGCTGGACGAACTGCTGCACGATGATGGCTGGTCCGTGCTGCAGGTGTACGCCCTGAACGACAAAGGCCAGATCGTCGCACAGGTGCGCCGTCCCGACGGCCAGCAGGTGTTCGCGGTGCTGACGCCGGACGAACCGCCGGTGCTGCTGCCGGTGCCGGAACCGGGCAGCTACGCGATGCTGGCGGCCGGCCTTGGCGTCATGGCGGTCTGGCGGCGTCGGCGCGCCACCGCGTAATACGTCGGCACAGCGCGGCAAGTCCAGCCAACGGCTGGTCCACGGGACCGGCCGCGACTGACTTCCTGTCTGCTAGTTGTTATTTTTGCCACTCACGTTGTTTTTTGATCTATTCTGTTGCGCGCCAGGCCGGGTGCTTTCGCACCCGGACCGGTTTTCCCACATCAATCGGAAGGAGATCGACCTATGCTTCGTACCCCGTTGCTGGCAGCGCTGCTGGGCCTCGGCCTGGCCTGTGCCGGCGCCCAGGCGCAAACGAAATACTCAGTCACCAGTCTGTCGTCGCTGACCCCCGGCCACACCGACATACACTGGCAGGGCATCAACAATGCCGGCGACCTGGCGGGCTTCGGCCCGAGCGGCACCGCCTATTCCCATATCGGCGGACAGCTCGGTTCACAGCCTTTCTCCGGGATCATCAAGCCGATCGTCGGCAACGACGGCTCGTTCGCCTTCAATGCCTCCGAATACGCCAGTGACGCCCAGTACCCGCTCGGCTTTGGCGTCGTCGTCCGCAACGGCGTGGCGACGCGGCTGCCCATGCTCGACGGCCGCGAAAACTACGTTGCCGCCATCAACGATGCCAGCGCGATGGTTGGCTGGGCAACCGACAACAACCTGATTTGCACGGGCTGGGGTGGCTGCAGGGGCCATGGCCATGCGGTCGTCTTTGCCAACGGCAGCGTGACGGACCTCGGCAAGCTGGCCGGTTACGGGGCGGGCAGCATCGCCACGTCGATCAACAACCACGGCGTCGTCGTCGGTTCGGGCAGCGACTACGCAGGGCACCGCGCGGCGTTCGTGTACGAGAACGGCGCGATGCGCAACCTGGAAATCCAGGGCGATGACGCGGGCGCGGTGGCGATCAACGATGCCGGACTGATCGCGGGCACCTACATGCGCGAGTCGGATGGCTATGGCACCTGGCTGATGCGCAATGGCACGGTGGAGTATTTCGGTTTCGACGGCCGCGACATGACCGCGGTCGACCTCAACAATGCTGGGCAGGTCATCGGCAACTCCGGCTATTGGGGCGACTACCGTCCGTGGATCCTTGTCGATGGCAAGGTCACGCTGCTCAACGACTTGCTCCAGGAGACCGGCTGGACGGTCGGGCAGGTATGGGACCTGAACGACAAGGGGCAGATTGTCGCAGACGTGCGCAATGCGAGTGGCGAATTCGGCTACGCCGTGCTGACGCCGGTACCGGAACCGGGCAGCTACGCCATGCTGGCGGCCGGCGTGGGCGTCTTGGCGGTCTGGCGGCGCCGTCGCGGGGCATCGACCGTCGTGTAAAGCTTCGGTAGGGCGGTCCGTAAGCGAGAAGGGGGCGGCACCGCCCGGCAGGCCGGCAGGCCTACCGGGCGACGACCGCCCCCTTTGCATCGCCGGATCGGCTGCCGGCTCAGTCTTCCTTGCGCAGGTGCGGGAACAGCAGCACGTCGCGGATGTTCGGCGAGTCCGTCAGCAGCATGATCAGGCGGTCGATGCCGATGCCGCAGCCGCCGGCCGGCGGCATGCCGTATTCCAGCGCGCGGATGTAGTCGGCGTCGTAGTACATCGCCTCGTCGTCGCCGGCTTCCTTCGCGGCCACCTGGGCCAGGAAGCGCGCCGACTGGTCTTCCGCATCGTTCAGCTCCGAGAAGCCGTTGGCGATCTCGCGGCCCACCATGAACAGCTCGAAGCGCTCCGTGATGCCCTCGCGGCTGTCCGACGCGCGCGCCAGCGGCGACACTTCTTCCGGATAGTCGATGATGAACGTGGGCTCCCACAGCTGCGCTTCCGCGGTTTCCTCGAACAGCGCCAGTTGCAGCGCGCCCAGGCCGGAGTGCGCGTGCGGCTTGACGCCGAACTTCTTCAGTTCCGCCTTGATGAACTCCGCGTCGTTCAGCTGTTCGTCCGTGTAGTGCGGCGCGAACTTGTTGATGGCGCCGACGATCGTCAGGCGGTGGAACGGCTTGGACAGGTCCAGCTCGCGCCCGCCGTAGGTCAGCACCGCGGAACCGTGCGCATCGACGGCGGCCTGGCGGATCACGGCTTCCGTGAAGTTCATGATCCACTGGTAGTCGGTGTACGCCGCGTAGAACTCCATCATCGTGAATTCCGGATTGTGACGGATCGACACGCCTTCGTTGCGGAAGTTGCGGTTGATCTCGAACACGCGGTCGAAGCCGCCCACCACGAGGCGCTTCAGGTACAGCTCCGGCGCGATACGCAGGAACATCTGCATGTCCAGCGCGTTGTGGTGCGTGATGAATGGCTTGGCCGCCGCACCGCCGGGGATCGTGTGCAGCATCGGCGTTTCGACTTCCATGAACTCGTTGTCCTGCATGAAGCGGCGGATCGACGCGATCGCGGCGGTGCGCGCCTTGAACGTGCGGCGGGTGTCCTCGTTCATGATCAGGTCCACGTAGCGCTGGCGGTACTTGGTCTCCTGGTCGGCCAGGCCGTGGAACTTGTCCGGCAGCGGGCGCAGCGACTTGGTGATCAGGCGCAGTTCCGTGACCTTGACGGTCAGTTCGTCCGTCTTGGTCTTGAACAGCGTGCCGACGACGCCCAGGATGTCGCCCAGGTCATACGTGCGGAAGGCTTCCATCGCGGCTTCGCCGGTCGCGTCCAGCGTGGCGTAGATCTGGATGCGGCCGTCGCATTTCACGCCCGACGAATCCTGCAGCGTGGCGAAGGCGGCCTTCTTGCCCGCTTCGCGCTTCAGCATCATGCGGCCCGCCAGGACCACGGGGACAGGGTTCGCTTCCAGTTCCTCGCGCGACTTGTCGCCATACTGCGCCTGCAGGTCGGCGGCCTTGTGCTCGGGCCGGAAGTCGTTCGGGAAGGCGACGCCTTTTTCGCGGATCGAGGCCAGCTTGGCACGGCGTTCGGCGATGATCTTGTTGTCGTCCTGGCCGGGCGCCTGGTCTTGGATGTCCGTAGTCATGGTGATTTATGCTTCTGTAGTGGTGGTGGTGACGGCGCTGCTGGCGAACAGCGCGTCGATATTCAGTTCGGTAAAGTCGCGCGCGACGCAGATGACGTTGTCGAATTCGGCGAAAGCGTCGGCCGGCAAGGTGGTCGTCAGCACGACGGCGCGCATGCCGGCGCGGCGGGCCGCTTCCACGCCCAGCGGCGCATCCTCGAACACGATGCAGTGTTCCGGCGCCACGCCGCAGCGCTCGGCGGCCAGCAGGAACACGTCCGGGTTCGGCTTGCCGCGGGCGACGTCGGCCGCGCCCACGACGGCATCGAAGTGGCGGCGCAGGTCCAGGCCGTCCAGCGTGAAGACGATGTTGGCGGGCGGCGCGGCGGTGGCCACGGCCAGGCGCACGTCCGCTTCCTGGGCGGTGGCGACGAGCTGCTCGAAGCCGGCCACCGTTTCCAGGTGCGGCGCGTACAGCTCGCGGTAGAGTTCTTCCTTCTCCGCGTCCAGCTCGGCCGCCTGTTCCCTGGTCAGCTCCGCGCCCAGGTAGGTGCGCATGATTTCATGGCCCTGGCGGCCCGCCGTGGCGCGAAAGAATTCGTCGCCGTCGATCGCATGGCCGCGGCGCTCGAAGAACGCCAGCCAGGATTTCGTGTGGAACGCCATGTTGTCGACGATGGTGCCGTCCATGTCGAAGATGAAGGCGCGTGCGCCTGCCTTGGTGGTCGCGGTCATTTATACGCCTTGTTTGAGCGAGGCGGCGATGAAGTCGTCCAGGTCGCCGTCCAGCACGTTTTTCGTGTTGCCCGTCTCGAAGCCCGTGCGCAGGTCCTTGATGCGCGACTGGTCCAGCACGTAGGAACGGATCTGGTGGCCCCAGCCCACGTCGGTCTTCGAGTCTTCCAGCTTCTGCTGCTCGCTCATGCGCTTGCGCAGTTCCTGTTCATACAGCTTGGCCTTCAGCATTTCCATCGCCTCGGCCTTGTTGCGGTGCTGCGAGCGGTCGTTCTGGCACTGTACGACGATGCCGGACGGCGCGTGCGTCAGGCGCACCGCGGAGTCGGTCTTGTTGATGTGCTGGCCGCCGGCACCGGACGCGCGGTAGGTGTCGATGCGCAGGTCGGCCGGGTTGATCTCGATCTCGATGGAGTCGTCCACTTCCGGGTAGACGAACAGCGACGTGAACGACGTGTGGCGGCCGTTGGCGCTGTCGAACGGCGACTTGCGCACCAGGCGGTGCACGCCCGTTTCCGTGCGCAGGTGGCCGTAAGCGTAGTCGCCCTCGACCTTCAGGGTCGCGGTCTTGATGCCGGCGACCTCGCCCTCGGACTCTTCCATGATCTCGACCTTGAAGCCCTTGCGTTCGCAGTAGCGCACGTACTGGCGCAGCAGCATCGAGGCCCAGTCCTGCGCCTCCGTGCCGCCGGCGCCGGCCTGGATGTCGATGAAGCAGTTGTTCGGGTCCATCGGGTTGTTGAACATGCGGCGGAATTCGAGACCCTCGATGACCTTCTGGATCTCGGCCGTATCGGCGATCACGGCTTCCAGCGTGCTGTCGTCGTTTTCTTCCCGGCCCATCTCGAACAGCTCGGCCATGTCGGCCAGGTCGCTCTTGGCCTTCGTCAGCGTGTCGACGATGGCTTCCAGGGCCTTCTTCTCGCGGCCCATGTCCTGGGCTTTCTTGGGATCGTTCCAGACGGCCGGGTCTTCCAGCTCGGCGTTCAGTTGTTCCAGTTTCTCCGACTTCTTATCGAAGTCAAAGATACCTCCGAAGTTCGGCTTCGCGGGTCGTCAGATCTGCGAGCTGGGCGGAGAGGGCGTTGATGCGTTCGGCTTCCATGATTTTTATGTCTCTGTAGAGTGCGATCAAACCCGGGATTATACCTTACCGCCCTCGGCCGCGGCGCCCGGCCAGCAGCACGGCCCCGTAGGCCAGCGCACCGTACAGCAGCACGATCGCAATGCACGCGGGAACGGTCGGCGCCACCAGCCAGCTGCCTTCGGTCAGGCCGAGCGGGTCCAGCACCGGATTCCAGGCAATCACGAGCGCCTGGGCCGGCAAGGTGGCATAGAAGGTCACGGGACCGGCGGGTCCCAGCACCAGCACGGCGTAGGAGACGAGGAAGTAGGCGACGACGCTGGCGGCGGCCAGCAGGGCGCGGCGGCGGACGGGCATGGCGATGCTCTCCTTGAGTGGGCGGCGGCACGTGCGTATTATGCATGCCGTTCCCTCTTTTCAGTATTGGAAATCCCATGGCCGCACCGCGCCTGTCTCGAATTTGCCTGCTTCTCGTTCCCCTGCTGGCCGCTGGCTGTGCCACCGTCAAGCAGGAGACGCCCGCCGGCAGCACGGTCACCCTGGCGCTGCTGGAAACAACCGACTTGCACGGCAACGTGGCCAGTTACGACTACTACAAGCTGGCGCCCGACGCGTCGCTGGGCCTGGAACGCACGGCCGCCCTGATCCGCGCCGCCCGCGCCGAGTTCCCGAATACCGTCCTGCTGGACAATGGCGACACGATCCAGGGCACCGCGCTGGCGGACTACCAGGCCGTGGCGGCGCCGCTGCCGTGCGGCGAAACGCTGGCCATCTACAAGGTGTTCAATGCGCTGGGCTATGACGGCGCCGGCGTGGGCAACCACGATTTCAACTACGGCCTGGCGTACCTGAACCAGGTCACGGGCAGCCGCTTCGACGTCGATGGCGTCGACCCGGCCCGCGCGGCTTGCGCCGGCCCCGCGTTCCCGCACGTGCTGGCCAACGTCGTCAGCGTGCGCTCCGGCCAGCCGCTGTTCCGGCCGTATGCCATCATCGACAAGGCGGTGACGGCGACCGCGCCCGATGGCGGCAGCGTGCGCGCCACCGTCAAGGTGGGCATCATCGGCTTCACGCCGCCGACGATCATGACGTGGGACAAGCGCCACCTGGAAGGCAAGGTGCGCACGATCGGGGTGCGCGAAGCGGCCGAGCGCTACGTCCCCGAGATGCGCGCCAAGGGCGCCGACCTGGTCGTCGCGATCTCGCACGGCGGGCTCGATGACAGCGACGATACGCCGACGCTGGAAAACGGCAGCTGGCACCTGGCCCGCGTGCCCGGCGTGGACGCGCTGCTGATCGGCCACTCCCACCAGGTGTTCCCGAACGCGGCCAGCACGGTCCCGCAGTTCAACCTGCCGGGCGTGGACAAGGCGAAAGGCACCGTGTACGGCGTGCCCACCGTGATGGCCGGCCTGTGGGGCAAGCAGCTGGGCGTGATCGGCTTGCGCCTGCGGCGCGACGGCGCGCGCTGGATCGTCGACAAGGAGCGCACGACAGTGGAGGTGAGGTCGATCCAGCCGGCCGGCGGCGCGGCCGTGGCGGCCGATCCCGCCGTGCTGCCGCTGATCGCGCCCGAGCACGAGGCCACCATCCGCTACGTCAAGACGCCGATCGGCGACACCGACTTCAGGCTGTCGACGTACTTCGCCGACGTGGGCGACACCAGCGCGATCCAGGTCGTCAACCAGGCGCAGGCCGCCTACCTGGCGGACTACGTCAACGCCAACCTGCCGCAGTACGCCGACCTGCCGGTGCTGTCGCTGGCGTCGCCCTTCAAGACGGGCAGCGCCGGCGCCACCGATTTCACGGACGTGGCGGCGGGGCGCATCGCCCTGAACAACGCGGCCGACCTGTACCTGTACCCGAACTCGCTGGTGGGCGTCAAGGTGGACGGCGCCGTGCTGAAAGGCTGGCTCGAGAAGGCGGCCGGGCGCTTCAATACGATCGACCCGGCGCGCCGCGACGAGCAGGAACTCGTCGACACGGGCTTTGCCGGCTTCAACTTCGACATGGCGACCAGCGCGGAGCTGCAGTACGAGATCGACGTCACTCAGCCCCCGGGGCGACGCATCGTCGACCTGCGCTGGCGCGGTTCTCCCGTGGCCCCTGGCCAGCAATTCCTGGTCGCGACCAACAACTACCGGGCCGCGGGCGGCGGCGCCTTCCCGGGGCTGGACGGCAGCCGCACCGTCGTCACGGCGCCCGACAACAACCGCGACGTGCTGATCGCCTACATCAAGCAGCAGCGCGAACTGCGCCGCGCCGTCCACGGCAACGCGCGCAGCTGGCGCTTCGCGCCCGTGCGCACGGCCGGACCCGTCGTGTTCCATTCGGCGCCGGGCAAGGTGGCGGTGGCGCGCCAGGCCGGCATCGACAATGTGCGGGAGCTGCGGGCCGACGATGGCGCGGGCAAGGGGCTGGCGGTGTATGCGATCGAGCTGGCTAAATGATGGCAATGAAACGTCAAGCGAAGAGCGCCCTGTGGCTGGCGCTGATATTGGCAAGCGCATCGGCACATGCACAGGTTGCGCAGCCCGGGAGTGCCACCGCCCCGGTTTGCCCTTCGGAACAGGTCGACGGGCAGCACAGCGCGTCCACGCTGACGCAGCTCGGTGACGCAGCGATGGAGTCCACTGCCGGTGGTCCGGACACCTTGCTGCGCGCATTGGCACTGTATCGCGAAGCGGCGCTGTGCGGCGATGCGCTGGCGGGCGTACGGCTGGCGGGAGCCTACCTGTCCGTCCATGGTTCCCGCTTCAGCGACGCGGCGGTCCAGTTGTACGAGCTGGCTGCCGCGCAAGGGATCCGCGACGCCTACGTCCCGCTGGCGAACCTGTACTACTTCGGCAATCACGGCGTGGCGGTCAATTATCCGCGCGCGAAGGCACTGTACGAACTTGCCGCCCAATTCGACGACGGCCTGGCACTGAACAACCTGGGCGACCTGTACGAGATGGGGCGCGGGGTAGCGGTCGATTACGTGCAGGCGCGGGCGCTGTACGAGCGCTCGGCGGCGGCCGGGGAATCGATGGGCTTCGCCAGCCTTGCCTCCCTGCTGAGCGACGGGAAAGGCGTGGCCCGCCATCCCGTGCTGGGCCTGGCCTATGCGGAGTACGCTGCCATGCTGGACAAGGACAGTACCTTCATCGCGAATATCCGCCGCGACCTGCGCGGCACCGTGACAAGCGAGGAGCGGAACCAGGCCAGCGCGCTGGCGGACGCCTGGCGCAAGGACGGGGCGCCGGCGCGCTTGCCGGTCCCCATGGATGTCGCGCCGCCAGCCGACGAGCCGGATACCGGCCAGCCGGCGCCACAGCAAACCATTCCGGCGGGATAGCGCTGGAAAGCTGAAAAACGGTGACAGTCACCGGTTGTATCGGCATGCCCCGCTGAGACGGACGCAGCGCGCACGCGGGCGGCGAAAGCGACCTCGTCACTGTTATCATGGGACGCGCGGATTGCGCTGAGATCGGGAGAACTCGCCCATGAAGCATGCGTTGGCTTGCGGAATTTACCTGTTTCTTGCCCAGCTGGCCTACAGCCCGGCACTGGCGGCCAGTGCCCAGCCGAGCCAGCGGGCGGCCGAGGACGACGTCGAAGCCCAATTGCTGGCCCTCGAAAGGCGGCGCGCCGACGCCATCGTCCGGCGCGATATCCCGGCCCTGCGCGACCTGATGGACCGCTACTACCGCCACGTGGAAAGCCGCGGGCGCGTGCGCAGCAAGACGGACCTGCTGACAGCGCTGGAGCGCGGAGAATTCCGCTTCCAGTTCTACGAAAGCGAAACGGCCGAGGTCCAGTTGCTGCCGGGTGGGCAGGCCGCTGTCGTCGCCGGTGTGTTCCGCAGCCAGCAGCCCGGCCGCAAGCTGTTTCGCGGTCGCTATGTGCGGGTGTGGGTGAGGGCGCCGGATGGTTGGAAAAACACCTTTCACCAGGGGACCGAGATCCGGCAGGCGGCCGACCGCTGTCCCTGCGAATGACGACCGCAGGGCTGCCCGATGCACGGCCGTCGATTCGATAGTTCTTGAAATGTCGTACGGTCTGGCATATCATCGCCACACTTCGACAGGCAGGAGCATCCGATGGAAACCAGAGGCGCGTTGGCGGCATTGTCCGCATTGGCACAGGAGAGCCGGCTGGCCGTGTTCCGGCTGCTCGTGCAGGCCGGACCTGAAGGCTTGGCGGCCAGCCGCATCGCCGAGGAGCTGGACATCGCGCCCTCGTCGCTGTCGTTCCACCTGAAGGAGCTGTCGCACGCCAGTCTCGTCACGTCGCGGCAGCAGGGGCGTTTCGTGATCTATTGCGCCGACGTCCAGGCGATGAACGCGCTGATCGGCTTCCTGACCGAGAACTGCTGCGGCGGTATTCCCTGCGGTCCCGGCACCGCCTCCTGCGGCCCCGGCGCGGGCTGCTGATTTCCTCCACTCTTACAAGGTCACCATGAATATCCTGTTCCTGTGCACGGGCAACTCGTGCCGTTCGATCCTTTCTGAAGGCACGTTCAACCACCTGGCGCCGGCCGGCTGGCGCGCCTTGAGCGCGGGCAGCCAGCCCACCGGGAAATTGCATCCGCGCGCCGTGGCCCTGCTGCAGCGGAAAGGCATCTCCACCGAGGGCTACCACAGCAAATCCTGGGACAGCCTGCCGGTCGTGCCCGACATCGTCGTGACCGTGTGCGGCAGCGCCGCCGGCGAGACCTGCCCGGCCTACCTGGGGCCGGTGCTGCGCACGCACTGGGGGCTGGACGACCCGAGCCACGTCGTCGGCAGCGATGCGGAACTCGAGGCCGCGTTCGAGCGTACCCACGCCATTATCGTCGCGCGCATCGAGGCTTTCCTGGCGCTGCCGCTGGCGGAACTGCAACAGGACCGCGCCCGCCTGCAGGCGGCGCTGGACCGCATCGGCACGCTGCTGCCGTAACCCATCGACGGTACTTGCGCGCCCATGGCCATCGCCTTCCTGATCTTCCTTGCCACGCTGGCCTGCGTCATCTGGCAGCCCCGTGGCCTCGGCATCGGCTGGAGCGCCACGGCCGGCGCGCTGGTGGCGCTGCTGGCCGGTGTCATCCACGTGGGCGATATTCCCGTCGTCTGGCACATCGTCTGGAACGCGACGGGGGCCTTTGTCGCCGTCATCGTCATCAGCCTGCTGCTGGACAAGGCCGGCTTCTTCGAATGGGCCGCGCTGCACGTGGCGCGCTGGGGCGGGGGCAGCGGGCGGCGCTTGTTCGCCATGCTGGTGCTGCTGGGCGCCGCGGTCGCGGCGCTGTTCGCCAACGACGGCGCGGCGCTGATCCTGACGCCGATCGTGATCGCGATGCTGCGCGCCCTGCGCTTCGAGCGGCGGGCCACGCTGGCGTTCGTGATGGCGGCCGGGTTCATCGCCGATACCGCCAGCTTGCCGCTGGTGGTGTCGAACCTCGTCAATATCGTGTCGGCCGACTATTTCGGCATCGGCTTTGCCCGCTACGCGGCCGTCATGGTGCCGGTCAACGCCGTCTCGGTGGCCGCGACCCTGGCGGCATTGCTGTTGTTCTTCCGCAATGACATCCCGGCGGACTACGACCTTGCGCAGCTCAGGCGGCCGCATGAAGCCATCCATGACCGGGCGACCTTCATTGCCGGCTGGTGGGTGCTGGGCCTGCTGCTGGCAGGCTTCTTCCTGCTCGATGCACTGGGGGTGCCGATCAGCGCCGTCGCCGCCGCGGGCGCCCTGGCATTGCTTGCCGTGGCCGCGCGCGGGCACCGCATCTCGACCCGCGCAGTGCTGCGCGGTGCGCCGTGGCAGGTCGTGATCTTCTCGCTGGGCATGTACCTGGTCGTGTACGGCCTGCGCAACGCCGGCCTGACGGGCTACCTGACGGCGCTGCTGGAGCGCTGTGCGGCCCACGGCGTGTGGGGCGCGGCGCTGGGGACGGGGTTCGTCACGGCGATCCTGTCCTCGATCATGAACAATATGCCGACCGTGCTGGTGGGCGCGCTGTCGATCGACGCCACCAGCGCCCAGGGCGCCGTGCGCGAAGCGATGATCTACGCGAACGTAATCGGCAGCGACCTGGGACCGAAGATCACGCCGATCGGCAGCCTGGCGACCCTGCTGTGGCTGCACGTGCTGGACAGCAAGGGCATCCACATCGGCTGGGGCTACTACCTGCGGGTGGGGCTCGTGCTGACGTTGCCGGAACTGACGCTGACCCTGGCCGCCCTGGCGCTGCGCCTGTCATAGACTACTCACCAAGGAAAACCATGGACCGGATTCCCGACCTGCCCAATCTGCGCCCACACCAGCTCGACCTGCCGACCTTGCCCAAGCTCGAGCCGGCCGGCGGCTTCGATCATCCACCCCGCTTCCTGCTGTTGTACGGCTCCCTGCGCGAGCGCTCGTTCAGCCGCTACCTGACGGAAGAGGCGGCGCGCATCCTCACGCACTTCGGCGGCGACGTGAGAATCTTCGACCCGACCGAGCTGCCGATGGTGGGCAGCGTGGCCGAGGATCACCCGAAGGTGGCCGAGCTGCGCGCGCTGTGCCTGTGGTCGGAAGGCCAGGTATGGTGCAGTCCCGAACGGCACGGCGCCGTTACGGCGGTCATGAAGAACCAGATCGACTGGATTCCGCTGGAGCAGGGCGCCGTGCGCCCGAGCCAGGGGCGCACCCTGGCGGTGATGCAGGTGTGCGGCGGCTCGCAGTCGTTCAATGTCGTCAATACGCTGCGCCTCCTGGGGCGCTGGATGCGGATGTTCACGATTCCGAACCAGTCGTCGGTGCCCATGGCCTACAAGGAGTTCGACGACGCCGGCCGCATGCGCCCCTCGGCCTATTACGACCGGGTGGTGGACGTGATGGAGGAGCTGTTCAAGATGACGCTGCTGCTGCGCGGGCGCACGGACTACCTGACGGACCGCTACAGCGAACGCAGCGAGCGGGCGCAGAAGGCGATCGACCGGCAGATCGCCAGGCTGTAGGTCGGCGCCTCACTCGGGTACGTGGATGCGTGCCTTGATGTGCTTCAGGTTCGCCACGATGGTAAACGTCATCACGACCAGCAGCGACCACGAACTCCATTTGCTGACGTGGACGACGGCCCAGGCGCCCAGCTGGTTCGGATAGCGCCACACGCCGAAGAACGTGCCCAGGTTTTCCGCCAGCCAGATGAAGAAGCCGATCAGCACGAAGGCCAGCAGCAGCGGCATGCGGCGGTCGCGGTCGAGCGGGCGGAACACGACGGTGGTGCGGGCATACAGGCCCAGCGCGCAGGCGGCCAGGTACCAGCGGTAGTCGCCGATGTAGTGATGCGTGAAGAAGTTCGCGTAGATCGCGAGGGCGATCAGCGCGGCCAGCGGGTAGGGCGGATGGTGGCGGATACGCAGGTCGAACAGGCGCCAGGCCTGGATGATGTAGCTGCCCACGGCCGCGTACATGAAGCCCGCGAACAGGGGCACGCCGAACAGCTTGGTCAGGCCGTCGTCCGGATAGCTCCAGGACTGGATCGCACCGGACGTCTTGAACACCTCCAGCGCGAAGCCGACCACGTGGAACAGGCTGACGGCCTTCAGCTCGTCACACGTCTCCAGCCGGGTGGCCACCATGCCGGCCTGGATCGCCAGCGCCGCCAACAGCAGGACATCGTAGCGGGCGATGCCGAACAGCCCCGCGCGCGGCACCAGGAACACGGCGGCAAAGAACAGGCCGACGAACAGGCAGGCGCGCGCTTCCTTGATGCCGAAATACAGGAACTCGACGGCGGCACGGCGCCAGCCCGCCAGCGCGCGCGGGCGCGCATCCGTCAGGTGGCTGTCGAGGGTCGCCAGCATCGGCGCGTCAGTGCGGGCGCTTCTGCTGCTGCACGAGGATGAACGGACTGACGACGCAGGCCCACAGCGTGGCATCCGTTTCCAGCCAGCCCTGCGCCTGCTGGTCCGAGACCTTGGCGATCTGGCCGGCGCCCATCCACTGGCCGACGCTGGCCTTGTCGTCGTGGGCGATCCGGACGGCCACCTCGACGAGATCCAGTTCATCGGCCACCCACACCACGTTGCCGGAAGCGAAGTGGCGCACCAGCTCCGTCCACGGCAGGCGCGCCGTCTCGCGGTTCACTTTCTGGCGCAGTTCGGTGTCTTTGTCGGGGTCGAGTTGCATGGGCTGGTTCGGCATTGCGTAGTCAGGGTTGAAGTGGCTGGGGAGCGACGGGCAGCGGGATCGGTTTGACCAGCGGCTGCGGCGTGCCCCGCCATGTTAACCGATAGGCCGGTCCTTTGCGAACGTTGCCGACCAGCGCCGGCCGGAAACAGGCCAGGCACGTGCCGCCGGCATGGCGCACGCTGGGGTAGATGATCCCTGTCGAGCCGCCCGCCAGCAGGCGCTCGGCCAGCGCCTGCGAGGCGACATAACTGGTGGGGTCGAGGCAGTCGGCAAACCCGCCCTGGCCGCGCAGGTCGTGGAACGGCGCCGTGAAGTCGGCCAGCATCGCCTGGTACGTCACGCTGTCCTCGAAACGGTCGATTTCCGCGTATTCGACGGTCTTGTGGAACATCACCTCGGCCAGCGCGGTCTCCATCGCGAAGCCGCAATACCAGGCGCCCCGTTCGGCGTCGTTGAAACGGCTGCCTTCCGGGCGCGCATAGGTATAGGCCGCGTTGACGATGCGGTAGTTGGGCACGGCGAACAGCAGCTCGTCGATGCCGATGCCCGGCGTGCCGCCGTGCTCCGACAGCAGGCGCGCATTGGTGGCGTTGTCGAGTTCGAACAGGTCGCGCAGCTCGGCATCGCTGTCGGCCAGCGGGGCGAGGACGGAATCTTCGACATCGGCAAAGCGGGACGGGATCAGGCGGCAGGTATCGAACTGGCGCAGCAGCCGCAGCGGCGGCGTGGCGTTGGATGAGTCGACGGACAATTACAGGCCTCCACGCCGCGCATCGAGCAGTTTGCGGACGGTTTGCATCGACAGCAGGCCGCCCGCCAGCATGTAGGCAAGCGGCGTGCGGCCGGAAAAGATGATGTTCTTGTTGGGCAGGCTGACCCACTCGTCGGCCAGCTTGTCGCCGTAGATGATGTGCAGGGTTTTATAAATGCCGAGCAGGTACGAGATGCGCGTGATGCGGTCCACCTCCAGCACCCGGTCGGGGTTCTTCTTCCATTCGTAGAAGGCACTGCTGGACAGGCCCCCCAGCAGTTCCCTGGCATCGTCGTCGCGCAGCTTCCAGGCCGCCGCCAGCTTGAAGAAGCCCTTCAGCGCGGACTTCGACAGCCGCTCGCGTTCCTCGCGGGCGTTCAGGTCGACGGGGTTCTGGGGCAGGTAGCGACTGGTGGGGTAAGCGTAGGCGGAATACATAAATCCTCCATTAATGGAGACGTTATACTCCGCTTCAGGATTGAACGCAAGTCTTTTTCATTGCGCTAGACCAACCTCGACTGTAGGCACGGCGGTGCAATGGCTGTGCGATTTCGTCTGACAGGGGACTGGCCGGGTGCCACCGGTAGGCGTAAGATACCCTTCACTTGTCGTTACAGCCAGTCCCACGTGCAAGGAAAGGACCGCCATGAAACGCATTGATTGCCTCGTGCTGCCGGCTTGCGTGTTGCTGGCCGCCTGCGCGCCATTGCCTCCGGCCGATAATGCCGCGTTGACAAAGCAGGTCACGGCAACGGAGCGCGCTTTTGCGCAGACGATGGCCCGGCGCGACTTCGCCGCGTTCCAGACGTTCCTGTCGGAGGAGGCCGTGTTCGACGGCGGCCGCGAACCGCTGCGCGGCAAGGCGGCGGTGGCGGCGGCATGGAAGGCTTACTTCGAGGGCGCGCAGGCGCCGTTCTCGTGGGAGCCCGACCGGGTGGCGGTGCTGGCCTCCGGCACGCTGGCCCAGTCGGGCGGTCCGGTGCGGGACCCACAAGGCAAGGTGATGGCACGCTTCAATTCGATCTGGCGGCAGGAGGCGCCGGGACAGTGGCGCGTGGTGTTCGACAAGGGCGAGCCGGTGTGCGATTGCAAGGCGGAGAAACCATAGGGGCAGGCACCGACCGGCGAGTCCCCGGTGTTGACTCGGCCGCCGGTGAAATCGGTCAGCAAGCCTCGGCGTGCTCCACCATCAACTGCACGCGGGTGGTGCCGTTGTACTCGTTGGCATCGAGCCGGAACGCGACGCGGGCGCGGTCGCCCAGCGCGTCAGTGCGGCCGAACCAGATGGCGTCGTAGCGGGTGCCGTTCTTCTCCAGCAGCAGCTTCAGGTGGCGCTCCTTCAGGATGCGCTGGCTGACGACACGGAACTCGTCGCAGAACACGGGCGGCGCGAAGCCCTGGCCCCACACGATGCCGTCGATCAGCTCGATGAACTGGGTCGAGTAGTACGCGTCCTCCAGCGGGCCGTCCGTCTCGATCACCCGCTCCAGCTGGGTCGCGCTGAGCCAGGAACGGCCCACCGTCTCGAACGCGTCGGCAAACGCGTCGAACGCCTCGGCGCGGATCGACAGGCCGGCCGCCATCGCGTGGCCGCCGAACTTGTCGATCAGGCTGGGCGCCTTCTTCGACACCAGGTCCAGCGCGTCGCGCAGGTGGAAGCCGGCGATCGAACGCCCGGAGCCCTTGATCCAGCCGTCGCCGGCCGGGGCGAACGTGATGGTGGGGCGGTAGAACTTCTCCTTCAGCCGCGAAGCGACGATGCCGATGACGCCCTGGTGCCAGGTGTCGTCGAACACGGCAATCGTCGTGCTGTCGGCCGGCTCGAACGCATCCAGGTGCAGCAGCGCCGCGTCCTGCATTTCGGCCTCGATCTCGCGCCGCTTGATGTTGATCTCGTTGAGCTGTTGCGCCAGCGCCCAGGCGCGCTCCTCGTCATCCGTGACCAGGCATTCGATCCCCAGCGACATGTCCTGCAGGCGGCCGGCCGCGTTCAGGCGCGGACCCAGCGCGAAGCCCAGGTCGAATGGCGTGGCGCTGCGCGCCTGCCGCCCCGCCACGCGGAACAGCGCGGCCACGCCGGCGTGCATGCGGCCCGCGCGCATCCGCTTCAGGCCCTGTGCGACGAGGATGCGGTTGTTGGCGTCCAACTTGACGACGTCCGCCACCGTGCCCAGTGCCACCAGGTCCAGCAGGTTGTCCAGCTTGGGCTGCGTGGCGAGGCCGAACACGCCGCGCCGGCGCAGCTCCGCGCGCAGCGCCAGCAGCACGTAGAACACCACGCCCACGCCGGCCAGGTTCTTCGACGGGAAGCCGCATTCGGGCTGGTTCGGGTTGACGATGACGCGCGCGTCCGGCAGGCGCTCGCCCGGCAGGTGGTGGTCGGTGACGACGACCTCGATGCCGCGCCGGCTCGCTTCCGCGACGCCCTCGATGCTGGCGATGCCGTTGTCGACGGTGATGATGATGTCCGGATTCTTCTCGCGCGCGGTCAGCTCGACGATTTCCGGCGTCAGGCCGTAGCCGTATTCGAACCGGTTCGGCACGATGAAGTCGACGTTCGCCCCCATCGCGCGCAGGCCGCGCAGCGCGGTGGCGCAGGCCGTCGCGCCGTCGCAGTCGTAGTCGGCCACGATCGTCATGCGCTTGTTTGCCGCGATGGCATCGGCCAGGAACACGGCGGCGCGGTCGATGTGCAGCAGGCCGGACGGCAGGATCAGCGCGCCCAGTTCGGACGACAGCTCCTTCGGGTCGGTCAGCCCGCGCGCGGCGAACAGGCGCGCCAGCACGGGGTGGATGCCGCCCTGGCGCAGCATCTCCGCTTCGCGGAACGGGCAGGGACGGGTGGTGATGCGGGTCATGGCGAATCCTGGTGGGGCTTGCATTGGTACGTTAGGTTGCGGCGAGGCGACGAGGCGGCTCAGGTCAGCAGGTTGTTCAGGTTGACGGCGCGCCAGAAGCGGTACTGCGCCAGTTTGCTCGTCTGCGTCGTCAGCCAGCCGTCGCGGTGCGTCAGCACCAGCGTCACTTCGCCGACCGTGCCGGCGCGCTGCGCGGCCAGCAGCGGCGCGAACCAGTCCTGCTCGAGGCGGGCCATCGCGTCCAGCCACGGTGCCCAGTCTTCCGCCAGGCCGGCCGCCAGCGCTTCGCCCAGCACGACGACGTCGCCGGCGCGCAGTTGCGCGGGCGTGGCGGCACGGCGTTCCGGCGCCGCCAGGCGCGCCAGCCAGTCCGGTACCGCCGCCGTGGCCAGCGAGGCCGGCGCGGGCCGCCGGGCGGCGTCCGCGCCACCCCACAGCCAGAACGAATTAATCGGTGCCTGCCCGCGGGCCTGCCGCGCGGCGTTGAGCGGATGGGCGAACCACAGCATCTGCACCTCGTTCTGCAGGCGGCGGAAGGCCCGGGCAGCGTCGCCGCGCGGCATCCAGGCATGCAGGTTGTCGCCGCTGGCCGCGTCCGGCGAGGCCGTGTCCAGGCCCGCCCACGCGTCCGCGCGCAGGAACCACGTGTGGGGGTCCGCATAGACCAGCTCATGGCCATCGTCCGTGAACAGGGGCAGCACGGACTCGAACAGCGTGCGGGCTTCCGCCTCGGATAGTTGCAACTGGCGCGGATCCGACATCTGCAGGTGGCTGCCCACGTGGATCGCCACCGGATGGACGAGGAACCAGTGGCCGGCCGTGGGCGCCATGCCGTGGCCCGCCATCACGGCCGCCGCCACGGGCGCGCCCGCATCCGCGCCGGCCGGCGCCCCGGCCAGGCCCAGTGCGTGGGCCGCCCAGGCCTCGTGCGGCAGCACGCGGCTGTCCGCTTCGAATGGATGGAATGACTGCGCCGCATGGCGCGACAGCAGCGCGGCCAGCGCGGGCGCCTGCATGGCGCGGACCAGGTCGGGCGCCATCGGCGCGGGTGGCAAGGCGAACGGAACGATGAGGGTGGTGGCAGGCATCCCGCCATTGTACGTTTTTTCATGCCCATGCCTCAACCGGCGCCCTGGCGCCGCCTTCTGTTGGGCGGGTCACGGATGAATGGTGTTTCCCAGCATGAAATGCTGTTTATATGGCAAACTGCGCACTTTCGCGATCGAAACACGTCCGCCCCATGAGCTTTTTCAGTAATCCGCCGTTCGAGTGGCTGGTCGGCCTGCGCTATACGCGCGCCGGCAAGCGCAGCGGCCGCAACAGCTTCATCTCCTTCATTTCCGCCATCTCGATGGCCGGCATCGGCCTGGGCGTGGCCGCCCTGATCATCGTGCTGTCCGTCTACAACGGCTTCCAGAAGGAGGTCACGGCGCGCATGCTGTCGGTGCTGGGCCACGTGGAGATCTACCAGATGGGCGGGCCGATGACGGACTGGCGCGCGACCGCCCGCGCGGCGATGCAGAATCCCGAGGTGCGGGGCGCCGCGCCGTTCGTCGAGACGCAGGCGCTGCTGGCGCACGGCGGCGACGTGCTGCGTCCCGCCGTCATCCGCGGCATCCTGCCGGACGAGGAACCGAAGGTATCAGGCGTGGTGCGCCAGGTCCGCGCGGGCAGCTTCGCCGAGCTGAAGCCGGGCGCGTTCAATATCGTGCTGGGAATCGAGCTGGCCAAGGCGCTGGAAGTCAAGGTGGGCGGCAAGGTGGCGATGGCGCTGGCCGAGGGCGGCCTGTCGGGCAGCGCGCCCGGCATGCGCACCTTCACGGTCGTGGGCATCTTCGAGGCGGGCCACAACGAATTCGACTCGGCGCTGGCCTACGTCCACCTGGAGGACGGCCAGCAGCTGTTGAAGCTGGCCGGCCCGTTCGGCCTGCGCCTGCGCGTGCAGGACATGCAGCAGGCACCGGAAGTGGCGCAGCAGCTCAAGGGCACGATGCCGGGCGAGCTGCTGATCCGCGACTGGTCCAAGCTGAACACGACCTGGTTCGCGGCCGTGCAGACGCAGAAGCACATGATGTTCGTGATCCTCACCCTGATCATCGCCGTGGCCGCGTTCAACCTCGTCGCCACCCTCGTCATGACGGTCACCGACAAGCAGGCCGATATCGCCATCCTGCGCACCCTCGGCGCCTCGCCGCGCTCGATCATGAAGGTGTTCATGATCCAGGGCGCGCTGGTCGGCGTGCTGGGCACCGTGCTGGGCGTGGCGGGCGGCGTGGCCATCGCGCTGAACGTGGACGTCATCGTGCCCGCCATCGAGACGGTGCTGGGCGTGAAGTTCCTGGCCAAGGACATCTACTTCATCAGCGCCGTGCCGTCCGACCTGCGCTGGGGCGACGTGGCCGCGATCGGCGCCACCGCCGTCGGCCTGGCGCTGCTGGCCACGATCTACCCCAGCTGGTGGGCCGCGCGCGTCAAGCCGGCCGACGCGCTGCGCTACGAATAACCATCAGAATACCGAGGACCGATCCATGTTGAAGAATCTGCCGTTCGAGTGGCTGGTGGGCCTGCGCTACACGCGGGCCGGCAAGCGCAGCGGCCGCAACAGCTTTATCTCGTTCATCTCGCTGATCTCCACGGCCGGCATCGCGCTGGGCGTGGCGGCGCTGATCATCGTGCTGTCCGTGATGAACGGCTTCCAGAAGGACGTCACCGGACGCATGCTGTCGGTGCTGGCGCACGTCGAGGTGTTCGATGCGCGCGCCGGCATGCCGGACTGGCAGGAGCAGGCCAAGGTCGCGTTGCGCCATCCCGAGGTGCGCGGCGCCGCGCCGTTCTCGGAGACGCAGGCCGGCTTGATGCATGGCGGCGAGGCGCTGCGCCCGGCCATCGTGCGCGGCGTGCTGCCGGAGCAGGAGTCGCAGGTGTCGGACGTGGCCGGCCACGTCAAGGCCGGCAGCTTCGCCGCGCTGCAGCCCGGCGAGTTCAACATCGTGCTGGGCGTCGACCTGGCCCGCGCGCTGGGCGCCAGCGTTGGCGAGAAGGTGACGATGGTGCTGCCGCAGGGGACCGTGACGCCGGCCGGCCTGGTGCCGCGCATGCGCTCGTTTACCGTCGTCGGCATCTTCTCGGCGCAGCACCAGGAATTTGACGCGGGCATGGCCTTCGTGCACCTGCAGGAAGCCCAGCGCATGCTGCGCATGCAGGCCCCGTCCGGACTGCGCCTGCGCCTGGCCGACATGCACCGCGCGCCACAGGTCGCGGAAGAACTGAAGAAACTGATGCCGGCGCACGTCACGGTGCGCGACTGGTCCAAGCTGAACGCCAACTGGTTTGCCGCCGTGCAGACGGAAAAGCGCATGATGTTCATCATCCTGACCCTGATCGTGGCGGTGGCCGCGTTCAACCTCGTCTCCACGCTCGTGATGACGGTGACGGACAAGCAGGCCGACATCGCCATCCTGCGCACGTTGGGCGCGTCGCCCCGCTCGATCATGCAGATCTTCGTCATCCAGGGCGCGCTGGTGGGCCTGCTGGGCACCGTGCTGGGCGTCTCGGGTGGCGTGCTGGTGGCGCTCAACATCGACGTCATCGTGCCGTTCATCGAGCAGCTGTTCGGCGTGCAGTTCCTGTCCAAGGACATCTATTACATCAATACCGTGCCGTCCGACATGCGCTGGCCGGACGTGACGACCATCGGCACCGTCTCCGTGCTGCTGGCGTTTGCCGCCACCTTGTACCCCAGCTGGTGGGCCGCGCGCGTCAAGCCGGCCGAGGCCCTGCGCTACGAATGACTTACACTTATGACCACCATGAACATGAACACTGACGCGGTCCTGTCCTGCCGCAACCTGGGCAAGACCTTCACGCAGGGCAGCTACCGGGTCGACGTCCTGCGCGCCATCGACTTCGCCGTGCACCGGGGCGAGCGCGTCGCCATCGTCGGCGCCTCCGGTTCCGGCAAGTCGACCTTGCTGCACCTGCTGGGCGGGCTCGACACGCCCAGCACCGGCAACGTCACGTTGCGCGGCAAGGATTTCGCCACCTTGTCGGAGACGGCGCGGGGCGACCTGCGCAACGAGGCGCTGGGCTTCGTCTACCAGTTCCACCACCTGCTGCCGGAGTTCTCCGCGCTGGACAACGTGGCGATGCCGCTGATGATCCGGCGCATGCCGCGCGCGGCGGCGCAGGAGCAGGCGCGCCAGATGCTGGAGCGCGTCAACCTGGGCAAGCGGGTGACGCACGTGCCGGGCGAGCTGTCCGGCGGTGAACGCCAGCGGGTCGCGCTGGCGCGCGCACTGGTGACGCAGCCGGCCTGCGTGCTGGCCGACGAGCCCACCGGCAACCTGGACCACTCCACGGCGGAGCAGATCTTCGACCTGATGCTGGAGCTGTCGCGCAACCTGGGCACGGCGTTCGTCATCGTCACGCACGATGCCGAACTGGCGCGGCGCTGCGACCGCATGCTGCGCATGACGGACGAAGGCCTGCGGCCGGCATAGACAGGAAACGGGGGCGCATCATGTGGATCGACACGCACTGCCACCTGGACGCCCGCGAGTTCGGCGGCGCACCGCTGCGCGTGGCGGCCGATGCGGCGGCGCGGGGCGTGTCGATGATCGTCATTCCCGCCGTGGCGGTGGACAATTTCGATGCTGTCGCCCGCCTGGGGGGCGAGGCGCCGAACGCCTGCTACGCGCTGGGTATCCACCCGATCTGCGTACCGCAGGCCGGCGAAGGCGACCTGGCCACGATGCGCGCGCGGGTGGCGGCGGCGATGGCCGATCCGAACTTCGTCGCCATCGGCGAAGTGGGACTGGACTTCTTCCTGCCGCACCTGGCCGAGCCGGCGATGCGCGAGAAACAGGTGTATTTCTTCCGTGAGCAGTTGAAGATCGCGCGCGAGTTCGGCCTGCCGATCCTCACGCACGTGCGCAAGTCGCAGGACCAGGTGCTCAAGCACGTGCGCCAGATTCCTCCCGCCGGCGGCATCGCCCATGCATTCAACGGCAGCTTCCAGCAGGCGCAGGGCTATATCGACGTGGGGTTCAAGCTGGGCTTCGGCGGCAACCTGACGTTTACGCGCGCGCTGCAGATCCGCCGGTTGGCGGCGCAGCTGCCGTTGGCCAGCATCGTGATGGAGACGGATGCGCCGGACATCGCGCCGCAGTGGCTGCACCCGGGCGTCAATGCGCCGGAGCAGATCCCCGCGATCGCCGCGGTGCTGGCCGAGTTGCGCGGGGTGGCGGTAGAGGAGGTGTGTGCCGCCACCACTGCCAATGCGCGGGCGGTGATGCCGCGGATGCCCGCTGGCGCTTGAGGTCCTGGGGTCTGTCGCCAACGGCGACTGACCCCGGAGTTCAAGTGCCCGGTCCGCCAGCAACTTCAGGGTCAGCCCCCTGCGGGGACAGACCCTATCCTAGCGCACGAACGCCGGGCGCTTCGGATCGAACGTCCACCCCGGGAAGAAGTATTGCATCGCCACCGCGTCGTTGCGCGCGCCCAGTCCCATGTTGCGGTACAGCTCGTGCGCCGCTTCCACCGCCGCCATGTCCAGCTCCACCCCCAGGCCCGGCGCGGTCGGCACGTCGACCTTGCCACCGACAATTTGCAGCGGATTGGTGGTCAGGTACTGGCCGTCCTGCCAGATCCAGTGCGTGTCGATCGCCGTGATGTGGCCCGGCGCGGCCGCCGCCACGTGGGTGAACATCGCCAGCGACACGTCGAAATGGTTGTTCGAATGCGAGCCCCACGTCAGGCCCCATTCCTTGCACAGCTGTGCCACCCGCACGGAGCCCTGCATCGTCCAGAAGTGCGGGTCGGCCAGCGGGATGTCGACCGACTGCAACTGGATCGCGTGGCCCAGTTCGCGCCAGTCGGTGGCGATCATGTTCGTGGCCGTCGGCAGGCCGGTGGCGCGACGAAATTCGGCCATCACTTCGCGGCCCGAGTAGCCGTTCTCGGCACCGCACGGGTCCTCCGCATAGGCCAGCACGTGATGCTGGTCGCGACACAGGCGGATCGCATCCTTCAGCAGCCAGCCGCCGTTCGGGTCCAGCGTCACGCGTGCTTCCGGGAAGCGTTCGGCCAGCGCCGTCACCGCCGCGATTTCCTCTTCGCCCCGCAGCACGCCGCCTTTCAGCTTGAAGTCCTTGAAGCCGTAGCGTGCATATGCCGCCTCGGCCAGCCGCACGACGGCTTCCGGCGTCATCGCCTGTTCGTGGCGCAGGCGCAGCCAGTCGTCCTGCGCTTCCGGGTCGGCATGGTAGGGCAGGTCGGTGGCCGTGCGGTCGCCCACGTAGAACAGGTAGCCCAGCATCTCCACCTGGTCGCGTTGCTGGCCGTCGCCCAGCAGCGCACACACGGGCACACCCAGGAACTTGCCAAGGACGTCCAGCAGCGCCGCTTCCAGCGCGGTCACGGCATGGATCGCCACGCGCAGGTCGAACGTCTGGTTGCCGCGCCCCGCCGCGTCGCGCTCGGCGAACGCGGCCCGTACCTTGTTCAGGATCGCATGGTGGTTGCCGATCGACTGGCCGACGACCAGCGTGCGCGCCTCCTCCAGCGTGGCGCGGATCGCTTCACCGCCCGGCACTTCGCCGGCACCCGTGTTGCCCGCACTGTCCGTCAGGATCACCAGGTTGCGGGTGAAGTAGGGGGCGTGCGCACCGGACAGGTTCAGCAGCATGCTGTCGCGGCCCGCGACGGGCACGACGCGCAGCCCGGTGATCGCGGGCGTGCCGTGGACGGATTGATTCATGGGGTCTCCTGATCGTTCTATGATAGAAAATGACGCATTATGCTCGTAGGCCGAGCGTTTCGGCCTTAATGGATGGTAGTACATCATCTGCGAGCGTGCAAGCCGATCAGATATATTTCCATTCTCGACGGCAAATATGGTTATAACCTATTGAAATGAAAGCATATTAGCGATATCTGTGCAATTTGCCTTTTCCCTGGAATCCTGCTTATACTGTGTCAAACGACGATGATAGAAAATGATGTGTCATCGCGAAGGGATCAGACCCGCGTGCCGCCAAGGCCAAGCGGGCGACCCGCCCCCATGCATCGACCAGGAGACGTTATGCAGACGCAGCAACTGAAAACACCGCTGGCAAAGCCCGAGCTGCCACCGGCCCGCGCCACCAACGTACGGTGGCGCATCCTTGCCATCCTCTTTATCGTTACGACGATCAATTACGCCGACCGCGCCACGATCTCGATTGCCGGGCCCGAGCTGAAGAAGCTGCTGAACCTGTCCGCGGTGGAGATGGGCTACGTGTTCTCCGCCTTCGGCTGGTCGTACGTACTGGCCCAGTTGCCAGGCGGCTGGCTGCTGGACCGGTTCGGCTCCAAGATCACGTACTTCTTCAGCATCTTCCTGTGGTCGCTGTTTACGCTGCTGATGGGCGGTGTCGGCTTCCTGACGGGCGGCGCGGCGGTGGCGGCGCTGTTCTGCCTGCGCCTCCTGGTGGGTGCGGCGGAGGCGCCTTCCTTCCCCGGCAACAGCCGCATCACGTCGGCCTGGTTCCCGACCAACGAGCGGGGCCGCGCGGCCGCCATCTTCAACTCGGCCCAGTATTTCGCCACCGTGTTGTTCGCACCGCTGATGGGCTGGCTGGTGCATAGCCATGGCTGGGAAAGCGTGTTCTACGTGATGGGCGCGCTGGGCATCGGCATGTCGCTGGTCTGGCTGAAGAGCGTGCACGGTCCGCGCCAGCACCCGCGCGTCAATGCGGCCGAGCTGGCGCTGCTGGAGCAGGGCGGGGCGCTCGTCGATCTGGAGAACGGCCAGCGCGGCACGGCCCGGATCGACACCTGGCCCATCATCCGCCAGTTGCTGGGCAGCCGCATGCTGCTGGGCGTGTACATCGGCCAGTACTGCATCACGACCCTGACGTACTTCTTCCTGACGTGGTTCCCCGTCTACCTGGTGCAGGAGCGCGGCATGACGATCCTGAAGGCGGGCTTCGTCGCGGCGCTGCCCGCCATCGCCGGCTTCCTGGGCGGGATCCTGGGCGGACTGATCTCGGATCGCATGCTGCAGCAGGGGGCCTCGCTGTCGGTGGCGCGCAAGACGCCGATCGTGGGCGGCATGCTGCTGGCGATGAGCATGATCGTCTGTAACTACGTGGAGCAGGACTGGATCGTCGTGGCCGTGATGTCGCTGGCGTTCTTCGGCAAGGGCGTCGGCGCGCTGGGCTGGGCCGTCGTGTCGGACACGTCGCCGAAGGAGGCGGGTGGTCTGAGCGGCGGCTTGTTCAACACGTTCGGCAATACGGCCGCCATCACGACGCCGATCGCCATCGGCTACATCCTCGACGCCACCGGCTCGTTTGCCGGCGCGCTGGTGTTCGTCGGCGCCAATGCCCTGGTGGCGATCCTGTGCTACCTGTTCGTCGTGGGCGACATCCGCCGCTTCGAATTCCGGTAGCCGTAAGGGGCCGCGGGTCGGGTAGAATCGGCGTTTCGCCCGACCGCAACGACCATGGATCCCCAGCTGCCCGACGAGCCCCACATCACCAGCGCGACGCTGAACGACGTCGCCCGCGTTGCGGGCGTATCGCCGATCACGGTGTCGCGCGCCCTGAACCAGCCGCACCTGGTGCGGCCCGGCACCTTGGCGAAGATCCAGGCGGCGGTGCGGGAAACAGGCTACGCCCGCAGCCGCCCGCCGGCGCCCGTCACGCCCGACCGCACCAAGCTGGTGGCATTGATCCTGCCGACCGTCGCGAACCCGATCTTTGCCGACATGGTGCAGGCGGCCAGCGACAAGCTGACCGAAGGCGGCTACCAGCTGATGCTGGGCCTTGCCGGCTACGAGCTGTGGCGCGAGGAGATCCTGGTCGAGACGGTCTTGAGTCGCCGGCCCGATGGCCTGATCGTCACGGGCACCCTGCATTCCGATAACACGCGGCGCCGGCTGGAGAGTGCCGGCATTCCCGTCGTCGAAACGTGGGACATGACGCCGTTCCCCATCGACATGCTGGTGGGGTTCTCGCACGAAGCGGTCGGCCACACGGTCGCCACGCGCATGGTGGAGAAGGGCTACCGCCGCATCGCCATCCTGACGGCCAGCGACCCGCGCGCCGCACGCCGCAATCTCGGCTTGCAGGCGGAATTGGCCCGGCGGGGACTGAACGTCGTCGCCACGGAGACGGTGCCCGTGCCAGCCAGCCTGAAGCTGGGCCGCGAGGGCTGCGCCCGACTGCTGGCGGCACATCCCGACGTCGAACTCGTCGTCTGCAGCTCGGACACGCTGGCACAAGGCGCCATGACGGAAGCGGCCAGCCGCGGCCTGCGCGTGCCGGAGCAACTGGCGGTGCTGGGCTTCGGTGACCTCAATTTCGCCGCCCACACGTTCCCGCCGATGTCGAGCGTAAAGGTGGACGGTGTCGCCATCGGGGCGCTGGCTGCGCAGGCGATCCTCGAAAGGCTGGGGGCGGCGGCGGGGGAGATGGAGAAGGTGACGGATACGGGGTTCCAGTTGATCGAGCGGGGGAGTACGTAACGTCGCCGCCGGGCGCCTTCAACACCGAAATCCTGGCCCGGTCGACGCGCATCTTTCTTCAAGCATCACCCTCTTCACACCGCGCAGTTGTAGGCGGGCCGGAACGGGCGGACCTGTCCACACCGACAGCCGACCTGACGCAGCGCAAGGCATGCCGTCGCCATCCCGGCCTATCGTGACACCTCGGCGCCAGGCGCCAACGACAGGAGTGGCGCATGCGCGGCACGATCTTGGGCTTTGTGGGTGGCTGTGGGCTGCTGCAGGTGCAGCCGGCGCTGCCCGGCGCCACGACGCTGGCATGCCTGGTGTTGGCGTGTTGCGCGGTCGCGCTGGCGCAGCGCTGGACGGTTGGGCATTGGCGCCTGATGCTGCAGGCGGCGGCTGGCGCATTGGCCGGCTTCTGCTGGGCCGCCCTCGTTGCCACCCGGACCCTGGCGCCTGGCCTGGCGGCGCAGGACGAAGGCCGCGACGTCCTCGTCGTCGGCACCATCGACAGCCTGCCCGCCGCGGGCGCGCACAGCACGCGCTTCCATTTCGCCGTCGAAATGGCCCTGGCACCGGCGCATATGGCCGTGCCGCCGCGCGTCGCACTGTCCTGGTACGGCGGCGAAAGCAGCCCGGCCGCGGCGGTTCGTCCCGGCGAGCGCTGGCAACTGAAAATACGGCTGCAGCGGCCGCACGGCAACGCCAACCCGGGCGGCTTCGATTACGAACTGTGGCTGCTGGAGCAGGGCGTCCGCGCGACGGGCTACGTGCGCAGCGAAGGACCGAACCGGCGCCTGGCGGCATTCGTGCCGACCGCGCACAACGTGATCGCGCGCACCCGCGACAAGCTGCGCCACCGCATCCTGGCGGCGCTGGCGGGCCGCCCGTACGCCGGCGTCATCGTCGCGCTGGTCGTCGGCGACCAGCGCGGCATCGCCCAGGCGGACTGGCAGGTCTTCACGCGTACGGGCATCGGCCACCTGATCTCCATCTCGGGGCTGCACATCACGATGATCGCGGGTTTGGCGGCCGGCGCAGCATCGTGGCTGTGGCGGCGCTCCTTCTTCATGACGGCACTGCAGCTGCCGTTGCGGCTGCCGGCGCAGCGGGTCGCGGCGCTGGCCGGCATGCTGGCGGCGCTGGGCTACGTGCTGCTGGCCGGCTTCGGCGTGCCGGCGCAGCGCACCTTGTACATGCTGGGTGTCGTGGCGCTGGCGTTGTGGACCGACCGCCTGCCCGGCGTGACGCACATCCTGGCGCTGGCGGCGGGTGTCGTCGTGCTGCTCGACCCGTGGGCCGTCATGTGGCCCGGCTTCTGGCTGTCGTTCGGCGCGGTCGCCCTGATCCTGTATGCGACGGCCGGCCGCACGGCCGTGCACAAGCAGGCGCCGCCCGCCGACGCGCCCGCCGGCCAGACCCGGCGCGGCCGGCCGCTGACCCGGCGCCAGCGCCTGCTGCGGACACTGCACGGCGCGGCGCTGACGCAGTACGCCGTCACGCTCGGCCTGGTGCCGCTGACGATGCTGCTGTTCGCGCAAGTGTCGCTCGTCAGCCCACTGGCCAACGCCATCGCGATCCCGGTCGTCAGCCTGCTCGTGACGCCGCTGGCACTCGCGGGCGGCGTGCTGCCCGAACCGTTCGCGACGCCGCTGTTGCTGGCGGCGCACTGGCTGGTCGAGCTGCTGGCGGCCTCGTTGCGGTGGCTCGGCGCCAGCCGCCTGGCCATCTGGACGGCTCCGGCGCCGCCCTGGTGGCTGTTCGCGCTGGCGCTGGCGGGCACTGGCTGGCTGCTGGCGCCGCGCGGCTGGCCCAATCGCTGGCTGGGCCTGGCCACCTGGGTGCCGCTGCTGGCCGCACCGGCGGATGCGCCGGCGCCGGGCACCGTGCGGCTTGTCGCGTTCGACGTAGGGCAGGGCATGGCGGTGCTGGTCGAGACGTCCGGCCACCGCCTGCTGTACGACACGGGACCGGCGTACGGGCCCGATGCCGACGCGGGCGGCCGCGTCATCGCGCCGTACCTGCGCTGGCGCGGCATCGACCGGCTGGACGGCGTTGTCGTCAGCCATGGCGACACGGACCACGTGGGCGGCGCGCAGTCCCTGCTGCAGGCGGTGCGCACGGGCTGGCTGCTGTCGTCCTTGCCCGGCGCGCATCCAGTAGCGCGGGCGTCGCCGCGTCACGTCCAATGCGCGGCCGGGCAGGGCTGGACCTGGGATGGCATCCGCTTCGATATCCTGCACCCGACGGCGGCCAGCCATGCCGATCCCTCCCTGAAATCGAACGCGCGCAGTTGCGTCCTGCGCATCGGCGCGCCGGGTGGAGCGGTGCTGCTGGCCGGCGACATCGAGGCGGACCAGGAAGCCGAACTGGTGACGCGCACCGGTGCGAGCCTGCGTGCCGACGTGCTGCTGGTGCCACATCACGGCAGCGGCACGTCGTCGACACCGGCCTTCCTCGCCGCCGTGCAGCCCCGTATCGCCGTGTTCCAGGTCGGCTATCGCAACCGCTACCGGCATCCCAAGGCGGCCGTGGTCGAGCGCTATCGGGTCCTGGACGTGGAACGCGTGCGCACCGACGAGGCGGGCGCCGTGACGGTACTGCTGGACCAGTCGGTCGCCGTCACGCGGCAGCGCACGGTCCAGCCGCGCTACTGGCACGGCCGTTGAACGCACCCATTAGAATCTCCCCACCAGACTTTCCTCCGAATTGCCCCTACAATCGCCTGCATGACAAAACCGACACTGCATTTTTCGCACGCCAACAGCTACCCGGCCGGCACCTATCGCCAGCTGTTTGCCCTGCTGTCCGAGGATTTCGACGTAGCGGCCCTCGACCGGCATGCCCACAATCCCGCCTATCCCGTGCGCGACGGCTGGGATACCCTCGTCGATGAGCTGGTCGACGAGCTGGTCGCCCGCTACCGGGGCGAGCCCGTCATCCTGGTCGGCCATTCGCTGGGCGGGATGCTCAGCCTGATGGCGGCCGCGCGCCGGCCCGAGCTGGCGCGTTGCGTTGTGATGCTCGATTCGCCCGTCGTGGCAGGCTGGCGGGCCGGCCTGTGGCGCGTGGCGAAGACGGTCGGGCTGGGCGAACGCTTGTCGCCCGCGCGGCTGTCCGTCAGGCGGCGCGACCGCTGGCCCAGCGTGGAGGATGCGCTGCGCCACTTCGCCAGCAAGGAACTGTTTGCCGCCTGGGCCCCTGGCGTCCTGCAGGACTATCTCGATGCGGGGCTGGAGCCGTGCGACGGGGGTGTGCGCCTGCGCTTCACGCGAGAGAACGAGACGGCCGTGTACCAGTCGCTGCCGCACCATATCGGCCGCCTGGTCGCGCGCGGCCTGCCGATACCGGCCGGCTACCTGGCGGGCCGTACGTCCGAGGAGAACCGCCTGGCGGGCCTGGATGCGACCCGCGCGCTGGTCGGTCCGCACTTTCGCACGATGCCGGGCGGGCACCTGTTCCCGATGGAGGCGCCGGCGCTGACGGCACAGGCGATCCGCGACATGATCGCCGAGCTGCTCCCGTCTAAAGTTGTCGAAACATCCGCGCCAATCGCGTAGAATCCCTGCCATCTTGCCTTCCGCCCGCGCGGAGGGCGTCCGGCAAACGAAACGTAAGCACAGCAGATAACAGCAGATGACGATTAAAAGCGATAAATGGATCCGCAAGATGGCGGAACAACACGGCATGATCGAGCCCTTCGAGCCGGCCCAGGTGCGCGCCGAGGCGGGCCGCAAGGTGATCTCGTACGGGACCTCGTCGTATGGCTACGATATCCGCTGCGCCGACGAGTTCAAGGTCTTCACCAACATCAACAGCACCATCGTCGACCCGAAGAACTTCGATTCCAATTCGTTCGTCGACATCAAGAGCGACGTCTGCATCATTCCGCCGAACTCGTTCGCGCTGGCGCGCACGATCGAGTACTTCCGCATCCCGCGCAACGTTCTGACGGTATGCCTGGGCAAGTCGACGTACGCCCGCTGCGGCATCATCGTCAACGTGACGCCGTTCGAACCGGAATGGGAAGGCTACGTGACGCTGGAGTTCTCCAACACCACGCCGCTGCCCGCCAAGATCTACGCCGGCGAAGGCTGCGCGCAGGTGCTGTTCTTCGAAAGCGACGAGGTGTGCGAAACGTCGTACAAGGACCGCAACGGCAAGTACCAGGGTCAGCACGGCGTCACCTTGCCGAAGGCCTGATCCTTCCTGTGCCTTCCCGTGCTGCCGCTCAGTCGAGCGGCAGCACGATCTCCACGCACAGGCCGCCGCCCTCGCGGTTGCTGGCCGCGATGGTGCCACCGTGGTGCTGCACCACCTGCTGCGCGATCGCCAGGCCCAGGCCGTGGCCTTCGACGTCCTTTTCCGTGGCGCTGCTGCGGAAAAACGGCTGGAAGATCGTCGCCAGGTCGCCAGCCGCCACGCCCGGTCCCCGGTCCAGTACCTGCACGTGCAGGCGCGGCCCGGCCGACCGCGCGGCCACGGTCACCGTCGCACCCACGGGGCTGTGCTTGATGGCGTTGCGCACCACGTTCTCGATGGCGCGCGCCAGCAAATCCGGCTCGCCCAGCAGCGTTACCTCCGCTTCGCCTTCCTGCACCACGCTGCGCCCCTGCGCGGCCGCTTCGAACTGCGCATCCGCCACGATCTGGTAGAGCAGTTCGGCCACGTCGATTTCCTGGCGGCTTGCGGCCAGCGCGCCCGCTTCGAGGCGCGACAACGTCAGCAGCTCGCCCACCAGCCGGTCCATGCGCACGCTCTCCCGTTCGATCCGCTCCAGCGACGCCAGCATGCGTTCCGGCTTCTGGTGCGCCAGGCCGATGGCGGCCTGCAACCGCGCCAGCGGCGAACGCAGCTCGTGCGAGACGTCATGCAGGAGGCGGGTCTGCCCGTCCATCAGGCCGCGCAGGCGTGCCGTCATGCGGTCGAAGTCCCGTCCCAGGTCGCTCAACTCGTCCCCGCCCCGGCCCGCGTGGGCAAAGCGGGGTGCCAGGTCGCCATGCGACGCCGCTTCGAACGCCTGGCGCAGCGAGCGGATGGGTCGCGCGAAGTACCACGCCAGCAGTGCCGCGAACAATAGGCTGGCCAGCAGCGCGGCGGCCAGCGGCACGAACGGCGTCAGGGGACGGAAGCGCGGGCCATGGGGACCTCCCGGACCGCCGGGACCGCGCGCGTCGGGCGGCCTGCCGGGAGAGCCGGCCTGCGCGCCTGCTTCCATTCCGGGCGGCGGTCGCGGCGCGACGCCCGCCAGGCCGCCCAGGCCGCTGCCGGCCAGCAGCGGCCGCGTGTCGGCCGCATCGAGCCCGCCCTGGCGCTGGCGCGCGGGCAGGAACAGCACGTACTGGTGGCCGTCCGGCAGCGTTACCTTGCGTACCACGCGGGTATCGCCCTTGGCCAGCAGCGCGCGCGCCTCGGCCAGCATGGCGGGATCGACGATGCGGCCCAGCAGCTCCTTGCCGGCGGCATCGACGGCGAAGACGCGGTGCCGTCCCATATTGTCCAGCAGCCGGGCCAGGGCGACAGGGCCGCCCGCGTCCAGCGTGGCGGCCGCCGCCTCGATCGCGATCTCGGCCGGCGGGCCCCGGTCGATGTCGAGCCGGCGCTCCTGCGCGCTGGCGCGGTTCTTCAGCCACACCGCGCCGCCGATGCCCACGGTGGCGGCGATCTGCGCCAGGAGGATCGACAGGAAGAACTTCCAGAACAGGCGGCCCATGCGCTGTCGCCCCCTAGTCGCGGATCAGCTGGTAGCCCATCCGGTACACCGTCTGCAGGCAGGAGCGGCCGTCGGCCAGGGTGCCCAGCTTGTGGCGCAGGCTGGACAGGTGCACGTCGATATTGCGGTCGAAGCGGGCCAGCGGCCGGCCCAGGCCCTGCTCGGACAGCGTGTTCTTGCTGACCGGCTTGCCGGCATTGCGCGCCAGGACTTCCAGCAGGTTGAATTCCGTGCTGGTCAGCTCCAGCGTGGTACCGGCCCACGTGGCGCGGCGCTGCTCCGGCCACATCGTCAATTGGCCAACGACGAGCGGCGCGGATGCCAGCTGGTCCATCGGCGAACCTTGGGTGCGGCGCAGGATGGCACGGATGCGCGCCGTCAGTTCGCGCGGCGTGCAGGGCTTGGTCACGTAGTCGTCCGCGCCCAGTTCCAGGCCGACGATGCGGTCGGTGTCGTCGCCGCGGCCCGTCAGCATCAGGATCGGCATGCGGCTGGCCGCGCGGATGCGGCGCAGCGTCTCCAGTCCGTTCATGCGGGGCATCATCACGTCCAGGATCGCGATCGCGTACTGGCCCGTCAGCGCGCAGGCGGTGCCCGCCTCGCCGTCGTGGACCGTCTTGACCTCGAAACCTTCCTGCTCCAGGTATTCCTGGAACATGCCGACCAGTTCGACATCGTCGTCGATCAGCAAAACCTTGCTCGTTACAGCGTTCATCGCAACTTCTGGGTGGGTGTCATCGCGAACCATGATAACGCAGCGGCGTGCCCGGCCCGGCGGTTTTACCCGGTTTTACAAGCCGCTAACCGCGCTTTACAGGCCCGCTGCCGACAATGACGCCTCCCGAGTAACTACCTGGAGTGCCCGATGAACCATATGAACAAGATGCTGCTTTCCCTGTTGGCTGCCGTTACCCTGATGCTGCCTGGCGCGAGCCATGCCGCCGTGGATGGCGACGATGGCGGTCCCGCGCCGCGCCGTCACGCAGGCCCGCCGGGGCATCAAGGCCTGCACGAGGGCCAGGACCTGGACGGACCGCGCGGGTTGCGCGGCATGCCCGGCACCGGCGCCTTGCCGTTCCTGCGCGGCCCGGACCTGAGCGAGGCACAGCAGGACAGGATCTTCGCGCTCGTCCATGGCCAGGCGCCTTACCTGCGCGAGCAGCACAAGGCGCACGAGAAGGCCGAACGCGCGTTGTTCGAGCTGCACGGCGCGGCGAAGTACGACGACGCGGCCGCCGTCAAGCTGGCGCAGGCCGCCGCCCAGGCCATGGCCAACATCACGCTGCAGCACTTGCGCACGGAGCAGAAGGTACTGGCCGTGCTGACGGCCGAACAGCGCAAGCAGGTGGAGGAGGCCAAGCTGCGTCCGGACCGCCTGGCGCGTCCCTGATCCGGAGGGCAGAGCACCATGGAATACCACGATCACGGCCTGGAACACGACCTGCAGGCCATGCTGGACACGGCCGCGGGCCGGCGCCGGTCGCTGCGCTGGCTGTTCGCGGGCGCCGCCGCGCTGCCGCTGCTGGGCTGCGGCGGCAGCGCGGACACGGACAGCTCGACCGCAACGACCGGCACCGACTCCACGAGCACCACCGCGCCAGCCACCACGACGCCCTCGACGACCACGACCACCGGCAGCTGTGCCGTCATCCCCGAGGAAACCGGCGGCCCGTACCCGGCCGACGGCACCAACAGCAACAGCGGCGGTGTCGTCAACGTGCTGACGCAGGGCGGCGTCGTGCGCAGCGACATCCGCGCCAGCTTCGGCGCGGCCAGCGGTACCGCGGCGGGTGTGCCGCTGACCGTCAAGCTGCGCATCGTCAACGCCAACAACGCCTGCGCGGCGGCCGGCAATTTTGCCGTCTACCTGTGGCACTGCGACCGCGACGGCAACTACTCTCTCTATTCGGCCGGCGTGACGAACCAGAACTACCTGCGCGGCGTGCAGGAGGCCGATGCCAACGGCGACATCGCGTTTACGACGATCTTCCCCGGCTGTTATGCGGGGCGCATGCCGCACATCCACTTCGAGGTCTACCCGACCTTGGCCAAGGCGGCCAGCGCCGCCAACCGCATCAAGACGTCCCAGTTCACCTTCCCGCTGGCGACCTGCAACGAGGTCTACGCGACAAGCGGCTACAGCGCCAGCGTACGCAACCTCGCGCAGATGAGCTTTGCGACCGATAACGTGTTCAGCGACGGCTACGCGCTGCAGCTGGCCACCCTGAGCGGCAATCCCACCGACGGCTATGTCGCCACGTTGACGGTCGCCATCGTCGCCTGACCCGGCAGTACCCACCGGGCGAAAGTCGTTTCGCCTGTTTTCGCCCGGCCGCCGTGCCGGGCGAAGTCCTTTTCGCCGCGCGCCGGCACCCACCCCGCACGTCCCTGCGTCAACGGCCTTGGCACGCCGCTTGCACTACTCCCCGCATGGCACCGCATTTCGCGGCGCCGCCCGGAGGAAAGCGTCATGGACCGTCGCCTGATCGATTACAAGCCCGAGATGGAATTTGGCGCCAGCCCGGCCGCGCCAGGAAAGGCCGACGAGGCCCTGCGCGACGAGTACGACGAAATGTCGTTCGCCGCGCAACTGCTGGAAGCGCAGACGCCGGCGGCGCTCGATGCGGTGCTGCACGACCTGGTGGCGCGCGGCGGGCTCGGTGGCCCCGTGGCCCGCCCGGTCGCGGACCTGCTGCGGCGCGCGGCGCACCAGGTGTTCCCGCTCAACGCGACCCGCGCCCCGGCCGACCTGAAACGCAAGGCGGCGGCCATCTTCGGCCTCGAGGTGGAAGGCCTCAGCCCCGAAGACAAGGAATTCGAGGTGGCCCGGCGCTTCGTCCGGCTGGCGGGCGACACCGTCGACCAGGCGCAGGCGCGCACCGGGCAACCGCCGCGGCGCGCCGTCGAACTGGCGCTGCTGCACGCGGCGCGGCGCCATGCGCCCGGCCTGTTGCGCCGGCAGCGCCAGGCCGCCCGGCTGGGCCCGTGGAATTGATCGAAGAACGAACGCGGGCGGCCTTCCGGCGGTCCGCACAGTGAGTGGTATCCGCAGTTTTCAACGCAGTGTCAACCGAAATGGGAGCTCATCATGCACGACATCGACCGCACCACCCTGGAATATGGCCAGGAAACCGGCTTTGAAATGGAACAGTACGAGTTCGGCCAGGGCGAATGGTCCGGCGAGGGCGGCGGCCTGCTGTCCGAAGCGGACGAAATGGAACTGGCCAACGAACTGCTGGCCGTCACCAACGAACAGGAACTGGACCAGTTCCTCAGCACCTTCCTGAAGAAGGCCGCCTCGGTGGCCGGCAACGCGATCCGTTCACCGATCGGCCAGGCCGTCGGCGGCGTACTGAAGGGCGTGGCCAAGAAGGCGATCCCGCTGGCCGGCGGCGCCATCGGCGGCTACTTCGGCGGTCCGCTGGGCGCCAAGATCGGCAGCGGGCTGGCCTCGGCCGCCGGCAGCGCGCTGGGCCTGGAGGCGGAGGGCGAACTGTCCGGCGAGGACCGTGAGTTCGAGGGCGCCAAGACGTTCGTGCGGCTGGCCGCCGACACCGTCAACAAGGCCGGCCAGGCCCGCGGCGGCGATCCGCGCCAGATCGCCCAGCAAGCCGCGACGGCGGCGGCAAAGCAGTTCGCTCCCGGCCTGCTGGGCCAGGGTGGCAAGGCGGGCAATGGCTTTGGCGCCGGACAGGGCGGCCAGGGTCGCCAGGGCGGCCCCGGCACGGGCGGCATGGGCGGCATGGGTGGTGCCGGCGGCGCCAACGGCGGGCGCAGCGGACGCTGGATCCGCCAGGGCCGCAAGATCGTGCTGTACGGCGCCTGACGATCATGCGCCCGTATGCCGCCTGGCTGCTGGCCCAGGAAGCGCGCTCGTTGCTGAACCGCGTGGACCGCATGCAGCCCTTCGCGCTGATCGAGCCGATGGTGCCCGCAGCGGCGCTGCCGGACGCCGCCCAGGGCGCGATCGAGCGTCACCTGACCCTGGGCCGGCGCACCCTGCGCGCGCTGGTGCGGCAGTTCCTGTCCTGGTTGCAGGGACCGGGCGGACGGCGCGCCAGCGCGGCGCAGGCGCAGCGCCGCTTCACCATCGTACGGCTGCAGTTCAATGCCGCGCTGACGCAGTTCGACCTGTTCATCGACGTGGTCACGCAGCGCAGCGAGCATGGCAACGGGGTCTGGCTGGCGGGGCTGGACGTGGTATCGGCCGACGCGCTGCGCCTGCCCGGCCGCTACTTCGACGCGCCGCCGCTGGTGTGCTACCTGGACCGGGGACCCGGCGCGGCGATCCGCCGCGCCCGTACGCGGCTGCCGGGTGGCGGCGAGAACCCCGTCGCCATCATCCGCGTGCCGCGCGAACGGATGATCGGCAGCAGCATCGCCTCGTCGCTGGTGCACGAGGTGGGCCACCAGGGCGCCGCGCTGCTGGACCTGGTGGCGTCGCTGCGGCCGGTGCTGCAGGCGCTGCAGCATGGCGGCAGCGGCCCGCCCCATGTGTGGCGGTTGTGGGAACGCTGGATTTCCGAAGTGGTGGCCGACTTCTGGTCGCTGGCACGGGTTGGCGTGGTGGCGACACTGGGCCTGATCGGTGTGCTCAGCCTGCCGCGGGTGTTCGTGTTCCGCCTCAACGGCGACGATCCCCATCCGGTCCCGTGGCTGCGCGTGAAGCTCAGTTGCGCGCTGGGGCGGCTCCTGTATCCGCATCCCCAATGGACGCGCATCGAGGACACGTGGGACGCGTTCTATCCGACGGATGGCCTGGCGGCACCGGAGCGGCGGCTGCTGCAGGAACTGACGGCCAGCCTGCCGGCGGTGGCCGGGCTGCTGGCCAATCACCGGCCGCGCGCGCTGCGCGGCGCCTCGCTGGCGGAAGCGATGGCGGTGCGCGAGCGCCAGCCGGCCGTGCTGGCGCGCCTGTTCCGCTGGTGGCATGCGGCGCCGCAGCGCATGTACGACAGCGCGCCGTCGCTGGTGCTGGCCGTGATCGGCCAGGCCAGGGCCGACGGCCTGCTGGCACCGGAAGACGAAAGCGTGCTGCTGGAACGGCTGCTGACGCAGTGGGCCATGCGCAGCGCGCTGCAGGCAGGCAGCAGGCAGCGGCAGCGATTGACAGCGTAGTGCAATAACCTTTTAGGAGAGCGACATGAGTACCAGGAAAATGGCCAGGGCAAGCGCGGCCGGCCCCGCGCAGCAGCATGGAACGATCAAGGTCACGGTGCGCGACCGGAGCAGCGGCACGCCGCTGGTCGGCGCCACGCTGCGGCTGTATCACGGCAGGGATGCCCAGGGCATCCTGCTGCAGACGTCGGGCGAGGCGCATCTGGTGAACTGGGAGCCGACCCTGCACGAGGAACTGAAGGTGGACCGGACGGGTGCCCACGGCATCGTCTCGTTCACGAACCTGGAGCCGGGCGTCCACTTCGTGTTGTTCGACCACGTCACGCCGTTCGCCGACAACCGGCCGGTCGTCGGCCAGGTCAAGGTCGACCAGGGCGGCCAGCACGAGCTTTTCATGGACCTCGACATCGATCCGGAGATGCAGCTCTCGTTCGAGCCGCCCGGCCAGAGCCAGCGCACCGACGGCGCCTTCGTGGGCAATCGCGCCATCGTCGACGTGGTGTTCCGCGGCATGGACAAGGCGCTCGGCACCGAGGTCGTGCTGGAAGTGGACGAGCTCTGGCAGCCGCGCAGCGGCCAGGCCTATTCGGCCGCGCAGATGATCCGGAAGCCCGGCCGCTACCGCTTCGGCGCCGACCTGGTGTTCGCCCGCCGCGCCGGCGGCGTGGTGTCCACGCCAGGGATCATCGCGGCGTCCAGCGTTGCCGGCGACGGCGCCCGGCTGGCGTTGTCGTCGTCGTTCGACGCCGAGGAGCGCACGCCGCAGCCGGTGTCCGGCAACATCGGCGTCTCGCTGTCGCGCACCGAGACGGAGCCGACCGAGGACCTGGCGCTGTGGACGCTGATCCGCAACAGCACGGAAGCGCTGTCGTTCAACAACTACATGGACTTTCTCGACCAGCTGTTCTGCACCCCCCAGGGCGACAGCGCCGCGGTACCGTTCGAGCGGGCCCGCTTCGGCGCCAAGACGGCCGCTTACCACAACCTGAAGGCCCGCCGCGCGCTGCCGTTCACGGACTCGGAAGCCTACCGCGTGCTGAAGGCCGCGACGGAAGCGTTCGTGATGGTCAACTGCGGCGTGCTGCGCTCGCCGTATGCGTTCGACCCCGTCAACGACAACGCCTACCTGGACCGGCGCGACATTCCCGCCAACGGCAGCCTGGAAGACACGCTGGTGCAGGACTACCTGGAATCGGTGGGCGGCACCAAGATGCTGCCGTACCTGGCGGTGATCCGGCGCAAGCTGCCGGACGTACCGGTGCTGGTGCCGAACCAGAACGAGGAGGCCGAACTGTGCTTCGGCATCATCCAGGACCGCCTGACGAACCCCTGCATGATCGAGTTGATCTGGAACTACTGGCAGGAGGAGGGCATGCTGGTGCAGACGATGAACGTCATCACGCAGCGCTTCCAGAACCTGCGCGGCCCCGGCGTCAACGACCCGCTGGCGAACACGGAAATCGACATGCTGCGCCCGCTGAACAACCTGCTGTGGGGCTACACGCAGGACGAACAGCACCGCCTGACGGTGATGCGCCGCAACCACGAGTACCTGCACCTGTACGGCATGCGGCTGGACGGCAAGGCGGTCAGGAACACGCAGCCGGCCGACAGCCGCTCGAAGTTCCTGGAAGCGTTCCACCACCTGCTGCGGCTGCTGACGCAGTTCTACAAGCAGGACGACGACACCACCGTCAAGGCCGACGCCTTCCCGATCCTGAACGCACTCAAGGAAGTGCACCTGATCCTGTCGCAGGGTGCCCACAACCAGTATGGCGACCTGCCGTCCACTGCCCGCATCGAGATGCTGATGCAGCAATGGCTGCTGGCGCGGCCGGAGTTCCGCGAGTTCCTGCCCACCCGCGTGATGGTGGCCTATCCCGAGCCGTGGATGGACCGCGTCGACGCGATGAAGAAGCTGCAGATGTGGAGCGATACCAGCGTGATGCACTTCCGTAACCTGGCGATCTTCGGCGAGCAGCTGCTGCTGTCGATCCGCTTCGGCCACTGGAGCGACGTGTACGAGGCAACGCAGGCGTTCAACTGGGCGCGCTACTGGCGCCCGCAGGCGCAGGGCTATATCCATGCCTACCGCGCCGCGACGGGGGTCGACCTGTCGGTCGATTCGGGCAATCCGGCCGGCGAGGCAACGCTGCCCTCCGTGCTGCTGCGCCAGCGCCTCGCGCAGCAGCAGCGCAGCGCGTGAGCGCCGCTGCCACGGGTCCGCTCGACTTCACCAGCGCGCTGTACCTGGGATTGCGCCACCCGGGTTGTGCGCTGGACGGCTGGGATGCGCTCACGCTGGGCAAGCCGGCGGCCTTGCAGGACGTGCCGGGCGCGCGCGAGGTGGCGGCCGCGCTGGCACGGCTGCAGGGCTGCGCGGCCGCCACCTTGCTGCCGTCCACGCTGCACCTGTTCTGGGACCTGTTCGGCATGCTGGGGCGCGAACGCTTTGCCTTGCTGGTGGACGGCGCCGCGTATCCGGTGGCCCGCTGGGGCGCCGAACGGGCCACCGGCCTGGGGCTGCCGCTGCGCACCTTCGGCCATGGCGACGTGGCCGGGCTGGAACGGCTGGCGCTGGCCTGGCACGACAGCGGCCGGCGGCCCCTGATCCTGGCCGACGGCTACAGCCCCGGCGCGGCGCAGGCGCCGCCGCTGGCGGCCTATGCGGCAGTGGCGCAGCGCCATGGCGGCCTGCTGCTGCTGGACGACACGCAGGCATTGGGCCTGCTGGGCCGGCACGGCGGCGGTTCGGCGCGGCGCCATGGCATCGCCGGCATGCCGGTGCTGGTCGGGGCATCGCTGGCGAAGGCATTCGGCGTGCCGCTGGCCGTGCTGGCCGGCGGCGCGGCCTGGGTCCGGCGCTTCGAGCGCGTCAGCGACACGCGGCTGCATGCCAGCCCGCCGTCGCAAGCGGTGGTGGCGGCGGCGCGGCGCGCGCTGCGCATCAACGCGGTCTGCGGCGATGCATTGCGCCGTACGCTGGCGCAGCGGGTGGCGCAGTTTCGCGCCGCGGCACAGGGGGCCGGCTTGCCGTGCGATGGCGGGGCGTTTCCGGTGCAGTCGGTAACGCTGCCAGCAGGCGCCGACCTGGCGGCCGCCCATGCGGCGTTGTGCCATGCCGGGGTGCTGGCGCTGCCGCAATACCGGGCAGGGCGGGCGCGGCTGACGTTCCTGCTGCGCGCCGACCACGCGCCGACCGACGTCGCCAGGGCGGCGCAAGTGCTGGCAAGGGTGGTGACGAGGGCAAAGGTACATGAGCTGAAAGAGCTGAGGGAGCTGACATGAACGACTACGAAGGCGAGCAATTCGAGACCCTGCCGTTTGGCGGGCAGGATGAATGGGGCGGCGCGGCCGAGCTGGAGGAAGAGCGCGGACGCGCGGGCGGCGGGCGGGGCGGACGGGGCGGAATGCGCCCGGGCGGCGGGCGCGGTGGCGGCCGTGTCGTCGGACGGCCTGGCAAGCCGCGGCCGCCAGCGAGGCCGCCCACCAGGCCACCGTCACGGCCGCCGCGGCCGCCGGGTCCGTACTGGGGACCGGCCTATGGCGGCTGGCCGGTCGGCGTGATGGTCAGCGATCCGGGCCGCTGGGGCGCGCCGGCGCCGGAAGACCCCTGGGAGCCACCGCAGGACGGGCCGCCGTTCGACACCGTCGACCTGCCGCCCGCCGGCGACGACGACGTGGCGCCGCAGGACGAGATCCCGCCAAAGCTGTCGACCGTGCTGACGACGCATGCGCCCGGGATCGTGTTCCGCGACGTGGGCACGCTGGCCGCGTTCCGCAAGGCCGGGAAGGTGACGGGCGCCGGGATCTACATCATCGTCTTCCGCAAGGGCGGCAAGCCGATGGCCTACGTGGGCGAGACGGACGACCTGCAGGAGCGCGTGCGCAAGCACATGCTGGGCGGCGCCGTGCTGGGGGTCTCGCTGCGCAATTACCGCCTGTTCGTGGCCCAGCCGGCCGTGACGCCGACGCAGCGGCGCGTCATCGAGAAGGCGATCAACACGCAGATGCTGCTGCCGCACAACCGGGGCGAGACCACCAACCAGGTCGCCGAATTCGAGCTTCAGCCATGACGGACAAGGGGGCACGGCGCCCCATCACGCAACGAGGAGAACATCATGCATGCGAAACAATGCTGCTGCGGCCAGTGCCGCACGAGTGGCGAGACATTCGAAATCCTGCCTTTCCAACAGCAGGAGGGGCGCTGGGCGGCCGCAGGGCCGTTCAACGAAGCGGAGGAACTGGAGCTGACGATGGAACTGCTGTCGGTGTCGAACGAGGCGGAGCTGGACCAGTTCATCGGCAGCGTCTTCAAGGGCGCATTGAAAGGCCTCAAGCGGGTCGGCTCGGCCATCGGCAAGGTCGCCAAGCCCCTGGGCGGGGTATTGAAGGGAATCGCCAAGACGGCGTTGCCGTTCGTCGGCGGCGCGCTCGGTTCGATGATTCCGATTCCCGGCGTGGGCACGATGATCGGGCGCGCGGCCGGCACGGCGCTGTCCAAGGCGCTCGAGATGGAATTCGAGGGCATGGACATGGAGGAGCAGGAGTTCGAGATGGCACGCCGCTTCGTGCGCATCGCCGGCAGCGCGGCGCAGCAGGCGGCGGACGGCGGCTCGCCCCAGGAAGCGGTGCTGCAGGCCTTGCGCCAGCACGCGCCCGCCATCGAACTGCCGGCGCGGGCGTGAGCCATGATCATCGACAGTCACTGCCATGCGGGGCCCGGCGACGGCCTGACCGGGCCGTGGGACAGCAACCTCGCGCTGGGCCGCTACCGCCGCCGCGCGCTGGCGGCCGGCATCGAGCGCAGCGTGCTGCTGGCCGCGTTCCACTCGGACTACGCGGCGGCCAACGAGTCCCTGGCCGCCATCGTCGCCGCGCATCCGGAGCGCTACTTCGGCTTCGCGTTCGTGCATGCGGCGCGCGACCGCGGCCGCATCCATGCGATGGTGCGGGTGGCGGTGGAGCGCTACGGCTTCGTCGGCATCAAGGTGCACCGCCACGACGCACCCATCAGCGCCGAGATCTGCGAGGCGGCCCGCGCGTTCGGCCTGCCCGTGCTGTACGACCCGATGGGCGAGGTGCACGTGGCCGAACTGCTGGCGGCGCAGTACCCGGACGTGAACTTCATCCTGCCGCACCTGGGCAGCTTCGCCGACCAGTGGCAGGCGCAGCTCGCGCTGATCGACCACCTGGTGCGGCATCCGAACATCCACACGGACAGCTCGGGCATCCGCCGCTTCGACCTGCTGGCCGAAGCCGTGCGCCGTGCCGGTGCGCACAAGGTGCTGTTCGGCTCGGACGGGCCATGGCTGCACCCGGGGCTGGAGCTGCACAAGATCCGGCTGCTGCGCCTGCCGGCGGCGGATGAGGCGTTGATCTTGGGTGGAAACTTGCTACGGCTGATTGGCTAAGACAAAGCGCGCGATCCGGGGACACGGACGATGAGCAAGACAAGCGCTGCAGCAAGTCTAGACCGCCTCGGTCGTCAAGCAGGGTACTGCGCAACACAAAGCTCCACAACAGCGGCCGGTGCCTTGTGCAACAAGGAGTATGCCTCGATGTCGCCGGCGGGATTGGACCAATCTTGATCGTATGAGTCAACTTCAAGCACGCTTCCCACGGCACTTGCCATGCCTCGAACGCCATCGATGTGTTCTGTAGCACATCGATCGTCTCACCCCGATCACCTTCCTCTCGACGTCGCGGCGGGCCTCGTCAACGTGACTTTGGGCGCGCCACTACGTGCAACAGTTCCCCCACGCCGCATCCAACGCTATCGGGATAGCCTAGCTCCCGCGACGGTCTATGGCGAGAAGTGTCACAACCAGCATATGAAATGTGAATTACAGCAATGTAACGATATTTGCAATGAGGAATATTAGAAGGTTGCATCGAAGGAAACATATGTATAATATTTGACAAGTCGTGTTGCAATTTCGACAGCGCGGACGGAAATACTCTACATATCGAGCGTTGCGCGTATCTGTAGAGTGGCTGCCCGTTACGTCGAAGTTAGGCCGACCTGAATCGCCACATAGAAAATTGTGGTTAATATTTTTGAAATTGCACTATAGATGCAAGAGTTATCTCTGGAGCAAATGAAGTTGGTATCTGGTGGTGTAGATATCCCAAAAGTTACGATTGACGGCGGCCGTGGAGGGAGCTGGGGCGGTATCGCTTCAACTTCCGTCAGCTTTGGCAGCTATTCTGGCCCGTCAATTGGTGGTGGCGGCGGTGTCGGAACCATCGTCAAGAAGGGCGTTGAGATTGCAGCTACAGTGATCGCTGAAAAGATCGTAGAAGCAGTAGTGGAGAAGGCTACCGAGAAGCCAGATCCCACCAAAGCAGCTCAAGAAGCTGAAGCAGCCCGAGCTCAAGCGCGCGCTGCAGCTGCGGAGCAAGCACGGCAGGATGCTCTGGAACGTGCTGCCGACGAGGCGCTCATGCGTGCGGCCGAGAAAAACCATGCACGAGCTAGAGCTAGCAGCAAGTAACATGGCTAGCGCGCCGTTCTAGTGCGGCGTGTCGAAGCGTTGAGGAGCGCGGCTGCGTGAATACGCGCCGCGCTTCGTATTTATAACAGGTAAAGTAATTGTCAAAAAATAGAAATTTGTTCCGTGAGGAGGTTTACAGGGAAGGTTCCACGCGGAATCAAGGCACCATTACGCTGATATACCCGATTTCCAATTATGCGCTGCTTATGGGCGCGCTCGCTCTGGTAGCAATATTCATTTTTTGTTTATTGACGGTGCAGTATGCACGCCACAGTGATACTGTGGGTGTATTGGAACCTGCTGGTGGTGTAGTAAAGATATTTGCTCCTCAAACTGGTGTCCTGAGGAGCAGCCATGTCGCGGAAGGGCAATCAGTCAAAAAAGGCCAGGTGCTTTTTGTATTTGGATCCGATAGCTCGGGCGCGGCAGGGCAAAACGTTGCCTTGACTCTTGAGGCTGGCTTAGTAAAACAGATCGCCGAGCTTCGTGGAGAGCTGGATACGACATCCAAACTGAATTTGCTAAGGGCTTCGGCGCTCGATCAAAATTTAGCAGCCCTGATGAAAGAGCGGAAGATACTAGAAACGGAAATAAGTATTCGTTCGGATCTTGTGCAATCTTCACAACAAACGGCAGCTCGATTCGAACAACTGCTCACGTCGGGATTTGCGTCGGACATTCTGGTTCGCCAAAAAAGAGAGGAAGTTCTCAACCACCGGAGTAACCTGCAGTCAACACGGAAGATGGTCGCAAACAACGAGGCAGAAACAAATCGGATGACTCTGGAAAGAGCAAATGCAGTACTGAATGCTACCCTTGCTGAAACGCAAATTCGCCGGTCCATTGAAAAAGCCGAAGCCGAACTACGCCTGCATCAATTTCAAGGTCAATGGTCTATCGTTGCTCCGTGCGATGGCGTAGTTTCGTCGATAATCCTGGCAAAAAACCAGACCGCATATTCGGGTCTTCCACTTGCGACGGTATTGCCAGCAAACAATGAATTAAAGGCTCAGTTGTATGCTACCAGCCGCGTACTGGGATTTGTCAAAGTAGGCCAACGGGTAGTCATGAAGCTTGACGCCTATCCCTACCAGAAATTTGGGATTCTCCAAGGTACAGTAACATCGATTGCTGAAAGTCCGACGCCACCGTCAGAATTATTTGCAGGGAATCGTTTGCAAGCAAGCAACCTGACCGGAGAGGCATTATATACCATTCGCGTGGCGCTAGATAAAACCTATATCAACGCGTACGGGAAGGAACAGAAACTTCTCGCCGGCATGCAGCTATCTGCCAGGATTGAGCTCGATACCCGGTATTTATTTGAGTGGATATTGGCACCGTTATATAGTATGCGAAATAAATAGGGGAGATCGTTATTATGCTGAATTTTCAATTTAAAAAGGCGGTCCCGGTAATACTTCAGGCAGAAGCTTCCGAATGTGCGCTCGCCTGTGTGGCAATGGTGACGTCATATTATGGCTTCCATACCAATCTTACTGAACTGAGGAAATCATTTTCCATTTCGCTGAAAGGCGTCGCCCTTGACCGAGTGGTTTCCATTGTGGATCAGTTGGGGATGTCATCTAGAGCCGTTAAGGCTGACTTAGATGAATTGCCTCAACTTCGGCTGCCAGCCATTCTTCATTGGAATCGCAATCACTTTGTAGTACTGACATCTATCAGTAAGGCAGGCGCGAAGATTATCGACCCAGCCATTGGCCCGATCCGGCTCAGCATTTCGCAGGTTTCTGAACACTACACCGGCATTGCCTTGGAACTGACTCCGGGGCTGGATTTCCGACGGAAAGTGGCACCCGGACAGATCGCGATTCGCCCATTGATCGGACGGGTAGTTGGTCTGAAGCGTGGCGTGTTGCAAATGGCTGGCCTCGCGATCGTAATGGAAATTTTCGCGCTATTACCGCCAATGATGACTCAATGGATCACTGATGAGGCACTCATTTCTGGAAATGCTGGGTTGCTCTCGACTCTGTGCATCGGCATGGCGCTGATCCCTATCATAAACGCGACCATCTCTGCTGTGAGGACCTGGACAGCCATATACATTAGTACAAATTTTAACATGCAATGGGCCGCTAATGTGATGGGGCACATGCTAAAGCTACCAATCGAGTACTTCGAGCGCAGGCATATAGGCGATATTGTCTCCAGGTTTCAGGCGATAAAGACGATCGAAAACACGATTACCCACACGTCGATTGACGCAATCCTTGATGGGGTTCTCGTTGTGGGGATGCTGGCGATGATGTTCGTTTACAACAAAAATCTCACCTTGGTCTCGCTTGGAGCAGTCTTAGTTTATATTGTATTCCGTTGGATAAGATATGATGCCGAAAAAAATGCAGAGACCGGTGTTGTGGCGAAGGTTGCTGCTGAGCAGAGCTATTTCCTCGAGTCCATTCGCGGCGTCCGCAGCATAAAAATGCTGAATCGTCAACGTGAGCGCCGTGACGGGTGGGTCCAGCATTCAGTAGAAGCATTAAATGCCAGACTAATATTGCAGAAAATGAGTCTGCTCTTCATGACGTGCTGGGCGTACATTTCGGCATTGGAGAAGGCGCTAATATTCTGGCTCGGCGCTAGTGCTGTCATCGAAAAATCGATGTCTCTGGGAATGTTATTCGCGTTTATTAGCTACAAAGATCAGTTCACGCTCAGAGCGAACAACCTGATCAATTGCTTCGTCGAATTTAAGATGCTTTCTGTCTCTACAGAAAGGCTCGCAGACATCGTTCTGACGGAGAAAGAGAAAGAGGGAGGGCGCTGTACTGTTCCGGAGGATTTGACACTGGAAATCAGAAACCTGTCGTTCCGCTACGCTCCAGGCGAACCTAACGTAGTTAATATTGAGTATCTCAAGATCGCGCCTGGTGAGTGTTTGGCGATTACTGGCGCTTCCGGGTGTGGCAAGACGACACTGCTAAAAATCATGCAGGGAATAATTCGACCTGATATTGGTGACTTAACACTGGGAGGCGTGCCTGTCGAGAAAATCGGCGTCGAAAGCTATAGAGAGACTTTTGCGACAGTTATGCAGGACGACCACCTTTTTGCCGGGTCGATATATGATAATATCTGCTTCTTCGACTCAAGCGCGTCTGTTGACTGGGTTGAAGAGTGTGCCAAGGCAGCCAATATTCATGATGAGATCGGGAAGATGACGATGGGCTACCATACGCTGGTGGGAGACATGGGTACGGTCCTGTCGGGGGGGCAAAAGCAGCGAATTCTGCTTGCACGAGCGCTGTTTAGAAAACCGAAAATTTTGTTTCTCGACGAAGCTACGAGTCATCTGGATGGTGATAATGAGAATGCGATCTGTTCTGCTATTGCGGAACTGGGCATCACCAGGGTAATGGTGGCACATCGTCCCCAAACCATCTCAATGGCCAATAGAGTGATTCTCTTAGACAAGGGGAGCGTGATTCGTGATAGTCACGAGGTGTTCGAAAGAACGTCACGCAATGAGTAATCTGTATCTGATTCTATCAATGTATTCTAATTACCCGGTTCTCTGATGATATTCAAGAAGCACGCCGCCGCTAGTATCGGTTTCTTAGCTGTCATTACTCTTCTATGCCCAGTCCCATCTGGACGTTTCGATGCTGGTCGTGATCCTGTGGAAAGGGTTTCGGAGCACGAGGCAAGCCTCTCTGAAGCCAAATTTTATGGAAAAGGGCTTCAATTAGGGCAGCGCTCCAAAGCTCATACGATTACTGCGCTCACCCAATTTGAAGCAAGTGTCAAGGTACTATATGGAGATCTAATCGACGACCTGGCTGATCTTGATGATCAGCCGTCTTCCAGGCTCTGGCGCGAGATCTACTTGCGGTACGCGGTGCAATCGGCAGGCGACGCCATGCTTGACGCCGAAAGAGCTTTCCTAGAATCGATCGGCCTACGAACTTCGGCACCGGCGCCCGCGTTCCTGGGTAGGTACTCCTTTTCGTCCACAGAAGCGGCGTTTCTTCATTCCAGGGAGTTCATGGGACTGCTGGCCGGCGTAGCGGCGTCGGTGGACAGTTACGTCCTACCGAGGATCCAGAACAGGACCGTGAAGGGCTTGCCAGACCTCTTCTTCCCCAGCCTTTGTTTCGCCAGGGTTGAGAGAAGGGAGAAGTCGTACAAATCTGCGGATGTGTCGTCTTTTCTTGGCGCGAATCCGTTTCGAAACTTGGCAATCGACAGTCTGTTCGATCGAAAATATGCCGGTGGGCCGCGGACAATACTGACGGATTCTCGGCTGTACTCGATGGACGGAGCGCGCCAGTCATGCGGTCTTGATGGGGAAGTTGACGTAAGAAGCGGGCTGCCGACAATCGTCCTGTTTTCCGACGACATCGCGGAGGTTGCTTATGTAAAAAAGCGTCCAGAGTTGGCGCCTGCGCTCCGCAACGAAACGGAAGTGCATGAAGTCTTGCATACCATCGCCAGGAATTCGTGCGCCGGGCTCGGAACGCGCGAAGTCACTGTCGGCAACGTAGTCTACTCGCGTAGACGCATCAACGAAGCGCTGGCAACGATCGGCACGATTGCCGTGATGGCGTCCACGGATAATAAATTTACCTATGTCACGCTGTTCAATCAGCTGATTCTTGCGGGAACATATCACTATGCACTGACTTTCGAGCTCTTCTATAAAGAACTTTTTTCCAGTATAGCTAAAACGCGGTTCGACAAGTTAAAGCGCGCAGCTGACTCGGGGAAGCCCCTGAGGGCCTCGGATGTGCCACCGTATATGAAGCTGTCTGAACGCCCTGCGTTAGCGGACCTTGGAGCACTGTCGATTGATGGGCGGAGCCGGTTTGTGTCAGTACCATACACCTATTCCCACCTCTCTCTGCAGTTCGATCCATTGGCTGAGGTGAGCAATGCGGAAGTCCTGCTGGCGGCAGAACGCGCATTGACCGCCATCCGTGACGTACAGCTGTCGTTGTGCGGTAATTGAAGCTTTTTCGACGTTCATTTCAGCGCTGCGCGCGCGTTGTAGCACGCTGTTGCGACTGCCGGCGGCGCAGAATACTCTGCTCACTGGCGGTAACGTAGCGAGCGGGGCTGTGCGCATTCAGCCATGTGCTGGTTACGGGGGCCATGCGCAAGGATCTGCTGGTCCGGTGGGATAGCATCCACGTGCGTTATGACGTGCCGCATTTCAGGAGGTCGTTGCGATTGGCGTGATGCCGTTCGTCCCTGTTCAAGGCTGGCTGGCCAGACAGCGGCAAGACGGAACGCACCAGGCCCTGGAACGCGGGCAGTGGGGGCACGGAGCCGACCGAAGGGCTGGCCCCCACGGAGATCAACGAGGTACCACCTCCTGCCACGGGCGCCGCTTCGCGGCTCGCGCCATGCGGATCGGCGCCCGTACGAGAAGCTTATTGTGTACGCCTCGGCCAGTACTTCGCGTAAGGCGACTTGCGGATCTGCTCCGCCACCGCATCGAGGTCGCCGTAGTTGTTGAACCACGTCGTGTACATGATGCCGTCGATCTTCAAGGAGGCCGGCGGGTCGAGCTCCTTCTCCTTTTCGTAGGCCGCGGTCAGCGCGTTCAGCCAGGCGGTCGTGGTGTCCTTCTTCTCGTAGTACAGGGCGATCACCTGCGGATAGTGGCGGAAGTACAGCAGCGAGTCGCGCCGCTTGGTCTGCGCCGCATCAGTCAACTGTTCGCCCCCGGTCCAGTTGACGATGACGGTATCCGGATGCAGGTCGATGCTGTCGTTGCCCGTCTTGAAGCTCGTGGCGGCGCCCGTCTTCAGCAGGCTGCCGTTGACCTGGTGGTAGCGGGCGATGGCGTTCATGTTCGGGTCGAACATGTCGTTCCACGTCAACGTTTCGACACCGGCGTTCTCCAGCGGGTTCTGCACGCTGCGCACCATGTGGCCCAGGTAGTCGCCGGCCGACTTGCGGCTGCAGCGGCTGTCGTTCTGCTCCCAGTTCAGCACGGGGATCTCGTCGTAGTACATGAAGTACTTCTTCGGGCTGCCGGTGACGGCGCTGGCGCTCTGGTTGTTGAACAGCGGCGCGATCGCGTTGACGTAGTAGTTTTCCTGCACGTTGTAGAAGTCGCCGGCGTCGCAGGCAACCGCCGCCACGCCCTTGAACATGTGCTTGGGCGACTGGCGCCAGGCGACCTTCAGGTCCGCATTCGCCATGTCCTTGTTGTGGATGGTCAGCTTGTCGCCGGCGACGGCGTAATCGCCGGACGTCAGGACCTTGCCGTCGCTGGTCCGGGTCACCACATAGTCGCCCGGCACGCGCTCGACCGGGTGGGTGATGCCGATTTCCTCGAGCTTGACGTCGTCGATCCATACGGTATTGGCGCCTTCGATCGCGCCGTACATGCCGAAGTACGCATACGCCTCGGTGAAGTTGCCGCTGTTGAACTGGACGTTGTACTGCTGCCAGGTTGGTCGGCCGGCGGCGGCTTCCTTCGCCTGGGCGGCGAACAGCGTCGAATTGCCTTCCTTGTTCCAGTCGCCGGTCGTCGTCGAACCCCAGCCCAGGGCCTGGCTCGCGTGCCGGTACAGCGGTGCGACCGGCTGGCTATCCGACGTCTGGATGAAGAACTGAAGTTTTTCCGGCGCCGTCATCGCCCCCGGCTTCAGCCAGAACGACACCTGGTAAGCGGTGTGCGGCTTGAGCGTCAGCTTGCGGTACAGGCGGCTGGCAGCCCAGTCTTTTCCCGCCGGCAGTGCCTGCCAGCTTTGCATCCGCATCGACCGGGCACTGTCATGGCCGACCGTCGGATCGATCTCCACACCCGCCTGATAGGTAGCATTGAATGCGTCGACAGCCCAGCCGGATGCATTCAGTTCGAATCCGGCCGCCTCGGGAAACACGTTCCTGCCTGCGTTGACGACGCTGGCGACCCCCGCTACCGCCTTGTAGGGCGTGGTGGTCGGGAAGGCTTCCTGCAGCTCGGGGCGCAGCAGGCTGACCAGCTCCGGGTGGCCACCGATGGGCACCACTTCCAGGCCCGCCGCGTTGGCATTGCCGATCGCCAGCTTGATGCGATCGCTGATCGCTTTCTTGCGCTCGACGGAAGTAGCCGGGTTTACCAGTTGCACGTAGCCGCCGTCGCCGCCCAGGTTCAGCGCGACGCCGTTGAAGCCGGCCGCCTTGATCTTCGGCAGCAGGGCGTTGAAGCTCTCGAACGGCGTCAGGCCGGCCGCGTCGCGTTCCGTGACCATCAGGTTGCCGCCCCAGTACACCCAGCGCTTCTTGAAGCAGGTGGCTTCGCACTCTTGGGCGGCCACGCTGCCGGCCCACAACGCCAGCACGCCGGCAACGGCGCCAGCAACTACTTTGTTGAAAGTAATGTTGACTCCTGGTTATTTTTTCGGAGTGGGCATGATAGCAAAAAAATAATAAGAAAGGATGACTGCGCAGTCATTCCCGGCCGGCCGCCTGTTCCTCTCGTGCTGCCTTGCGCCGGATCTGCAGGGCCCGGTCCGTGACGCCCAGCCGTTGGGCGGCCCGTTGGTTGTTGTCGCCTTCCTGTTCCAGCACCACGCGGATCGCCAGGTCGGCCGCGGCCTGGCCCAGCCGCGCCAGGCCGACGCCACGATCGACGGCATGGCGGATGGCGTCGCAGAACGGCTGGTCGGGCCAGGCCGGCGCGCCGTGCAGCCGCTCGTCCGGCGGCACGTCGCCGATCGTCAGCGGGCCCGGTCCGGCATGGCGGTACCAGATGCGCGCGACCGTCTGGCGCAGGTCGCGCACATTGCCCCTGTATTCCCGCGCCAGCAGGTACTCGCGCACGGCCGGGTCGAGCGGGCGGCCCTGGCCCTTGGGGTCGAGCTGGCGCAGGAAGTGCTCGACCAGCGGCAGGATGTCGCTCCTGCGCTCGCGCAGCGGCGGCGGCCGGCAACGCCACGCGGCGATGCGGTAGTACAGGTCGGCGCGGAAGGTACCGGCCGCGACATCCGCTTCCAGGTCCCGGTTGGTCGCGCACACGAGCCGGAAATGACTGGGATTCCAGATATTGCTGCCCACGCGCTTGTATTTATGCTCCTGGATCACGCGCAGCAGTTGCGCCTGCAGGGGCAGCGGCAGTTCGCCCACTTCGTCCAGGAACAGGATGCCGCCGTCGGCCATCGCGAAGGCGCCGTCGCGCGCGTTGGTGGCGCCCGTGAACGCGCCCCGTTCGTGGCCGAACAGTTCGGAGCCGGCCAGTTCCGGCGACAGGGTAGTGCAGTCGAGCACCGTCAGCTCGCCGGTGGTGCCGGACAGCTTGTGGATCAATTGTGCGATCAGGTCCTTGCCGGTGCCCGTCTCGCCTGTGATCAGCACGGGCGACTGCGTGAATGCGGAGACCTCGACGACACTGTGCACGAGCGCGCGCCACACGGGGCTGTCGCCGACGAGCCAGCCCTGCACGGCAGTGGACGCCATCAGCCGCTGCACGGCATCCCAGCGCTGCAGCCGCGCGACGATCTGCTGGGCGCACAGCTCGGCGGAGCTGAATGGCAGCAGGTCGGTCGCGCCTGCTTCCAGCATGCCCCACATGGCATCGGGCGCCAGCGGCTCGGGCGCGCAGTCGACGGCCAGCACGGCCGCCTGGCCGGCCAGCGCCTGCACCGCCTGGAGCCGGTCGCTGGCGCCGCCGCAGCCGCCGCACAGCAGCACGCCGAAGCCGCGCGCCGGCTCGGCCTGGACGGCGATGCCCGCGGCGTCGAGGGCGTCACGCAGCAGCGGTTCGGTACCGGCGGCGGGCGTGCCCAAGGTCTGCATCCAGATCGACAGCGCCATCGCCACCTCCCGCACGAACGCACCGGCCAGGCCCTTTGCAACCGGACCCTGTCGTTCAATATAGCAGCGCAGGCACGTGAACAGATGTAATCATTGGCACCTGGCGGGTCGCGAATTTGTCGCCAAACGTATCGCGACAGTCCACGCTACCGCGCGATCCCCACGGTTCTATCGTGGCTCTGCCACCACGCCCAAGAAAAAAGGCGGCCGCAGCCGCCTTTTCGTCCTATGCTGACAACAATGCTTACTGGCGCACGCAGTCGACGAAGTAATCGCGCTTGCCATTGACTTCGCGCTTGACGAGGCCGTGCACGTCCGTCTCGAAGCCGGGGAAGCGCTCGTTGAAGTCGCGTGCGAAGCGCAGGTAGTCGACGATCGTCTTGTTGAAGCGCTCGCCCGGGATCAGGAGCGGAATGCCCGGCGGGTAAGGCGTCAGGAGGATCGACGTGATGCGCCCTTCCAGGTCGTCGATCGCCACGCGCTCGATCTCGCGGTGCGCCATCTTGGCGAAGGCGTCCGACGGTTTCATCGCCGGGATCATGTCCGACAGGTACATCTCCGTCGTCAGGCGCGCCACGTCGTAGGCCTTGTAGAAGTCGTGGATCTGCTGGCACAGGTCGCGCAGGCCCATCTTCTCGTAACGCGGGTTCGCGGCCGAGAACTCCGGCAGGATGCGCCACAGCGGGGCGTTCTTGTCGTAGTCGTCCTTGAACTGCTGCAGGGCGGTCAGGAGCGTGTTCCAGCGGCCCTTCGTGATGCCGATCGTGAACATGATGAAGAACGAGTACAGGCCGCACTTCTCGACGATGACGCCGTGCTCGGCCAGGTACTTGGTGACGATGGACGCCGGGATGCCGGAGTCGGCGAACTGGCCTTCCAGCGACAGGCCCGGGTTGACGATCGTGGCCTTGATCGGATCGAGCATGTTGAAGCCCGGCGCCAGCTTGCCGAAGCCGTGCCAGTCGTCCTCGGCGCGGATGATCCAGTCCTCGCGCGTGCCGATGCCTTCCTCGGCGAACGTGTCGGGACCCCACACCTTGAACCACCAGTCCTGGCCCCATTCCTCGTCGATCTTCTTCATCGCGCGGCGGAAGTCCAGCGCTTCCAGGATCGATTCCTCGACCAAGGCCGTGCCGCCCGGCGCTTCCATCATGGCGGCCGCCACGTCGCACGACGCGATGATGGAGTATTGCGGCGAGGTCGACGTGTGCATCAGGTAGGCTTCGTTGAACGCATCCTTGTCCAGCTTGACGGTCTCGGACTCGCGCACCAGTACCTGCGACGCCTGCGACAGGCCGGCCAGCAGCTTGTGGGTGGACTGCGTCGAGAAGATCATCGACTCCTTGGCGCGCGGGCGGTCCTTGCCGATCGCGTGCATGTCCTTGTAGAAGTCGTGGAAGGTGGCGTGCGGCAGCCACGCTTCGTCGAAGTGCAGCGTGTCGATCTTCCCGTCCAGCATTTCGCGCAGGGTCTCGACGTTGTACACCACGCCGTCGTAGGTGGACTGCGTGATGGTCAGGATGCGCGGCTTCTTGTTGGCGGCGTCGCGCGCGAACGGGTTGTTCTCGATCTTTTTCTGGATCGACTCCATCGTGAACTCTTCCAGCGGGATCGGTCCGATGATGCCCAGGTGGTTGCGGGTCGGCATCAGGAACACGGGGATCGCGCCGCACATGATGATCGAGTGCAGGATCGACTTGTGGCAGTTGCGGTCGACCACGACGATGTCGCCCGGCGCCACGGTGGAGTGCCACACCATCTTGTTCGACGTGGACGTGCCGTTGGTGACGAAGTAGCAGTGGTCGGCATTGTAGATGCGTGCCGCGTTGCGCTCGGAAGCGGCGACGGGGCCCGTGTGGTCCAGCAGCTGGCCCAGTTCTTCCACGGCGTTGCAGACGTCCGCGCGCAGCATGTTCTCGCCGAAGAACTGATGGAACATCTGGCCGATCGGCGACTTCAGGAACGCCACGCCGCCCGAGTGGCCCGGGCAGTGCCACGAGTACGAGCCGTCGTTGGCGTAGTGGACGAGGGCGCGGAAGAACGGCGGCGACAGGCCGTCCAGGTAGGACTTCGCTTCGCGGATGATGTGGCGCGCGACGAATTCCGGCGTGTCCTCGAACATGTGGATGAAGCCATGCAGCTCGCGCAGGATGTCGTTCGGGATGTGGCGCGACGTGCGCGTCTCGCCGTACAGGTAGATCGGGATGTCCGCGTTCTTGTAGCGGATCTCCTCGACGAACGCGCGCAGGGATTTGAGCGCATGGTCGGTTTCCTCGATCGAGCCGCCGCCGAATTCCTCGTCGTCGATGGACAGGACGAACGCGGATGCGCGCGACTGCTGCTGCGCGAACTGCGCCAGGTCGCCGTAGCTGGTCACGCCCAGCACTTCCATGCCTTCCTTCTCCATGGCCGCGGCCAGGGCGCGGATGCCCAGGCCGGACGTGTTCTCGGAACGGAAGTCCTCGTCGATAATGACGATGGGGAAACGAAATTTCATGATGTCTCCAAAAAGAAGAACCGCCCCGGGTCATTCGATAACCGGAGCGGGCGGGGCGCGCTGCACGCGTGGGCCGGGGCCTGGCGGGCGGCGGGATGCCAATATGGGGCGCGCGGCGCCCCCAAAAAAAAGAACCGGGATTCTCGCAGAAATCGCGCGCGTCCGGTGAAAAAATTCCAATGAATTTTTACCACCGGCATCCGCGTGCTCATGACCGCGGCGACGTCAGCGGCCGCCGGCCGTGGCGGCGCCGGACAGCGTGCCCAGCGGGTCCATCCGCAGCCAGGCAAGGATGTCCGGCGCGAGGCCGGCGCCGGCCCTGGCATGGCGTTGGCCGGCATGGTCGACCGCGAGGCCGTGCGGGCCGTGGACGTGGAAACCGTGTCCTGACATCTGTTGGCTATCCTTGTGCTGGTTGGCGTTGGTAGGTGACGATCGCATATCCCACGCCGCTGGCCGCATCATACGCCTGCCGCTCCGTTTCATGCCACACGGTCGCGTCGATCGGCGGGAAGAACGTGTCGCAGTCGTACACCCGGTCGATATGGGTGACGATCAGGCGATCCGCCACGCCGAGCGCCTCGGCGAAAATCTGCGCGCCGCCGATGATGAACGCGGGCGCATCGCCCACCAGCGCCACCGCCTCGGCCAGCGAGCCCACGGCCTCGACGCCGTCGTGGCGCCAGTCCGGGTTGCGCGTGACGACGATGCTGCGCCGGTTCGGCAGCGGGCGGCCGATGGAGTCGAACGTCTTGCGGCCCATGACGATCGGATGGCCCGTCGTCAGGCGCTTGAAGTGCGCGAGGTCTTCCGGCAGGTGCCAGGGCAGCTGGTTGTCGCGGCCGATGCCGAGGTTGCGGTCGACGGCGACGATGATGGCGAGTTGCGTCATGGGGTCTTGTAAAAGAGGGTTCGTTGCGGCCCGTATTATAGGGGCTAGTCCGCATGCCTGGCGGCCGCCCGACAAATTGACAAATATTTCCGAGAATAAAGTCACTTCGTGAGTATTGGAGAGAATTGCGGGGCCGTGTTTCCTTTATCGTAACGACTTTTTGCATCGGATAAGGGAGCGCGGGTGGATCTGCAGGGCTATGCGGCATTGATCGAGCGGCTGGAGCAGGAGTCGCGTGCGCGGCCCGCGCGGTTTCGCACGCGCGTGCTGCTCGTCAGCCTGGGCCTGTACGGTGCCGAGCTGGCGTTGCTGCTGGCCGCCTGGCTGGCCTGTCACGCGCTGTTGAAGCTGTTGCCGCCGGATGCCACGTTGGCGGCGGCAGTGCTGGGCGCGCTGGCTGCGCTGACGCTGAAGTGGCTGCTGTGGCCGCGCGTGCCAACGCCGCAAGGACGGCGCCTGACGCGTGCGGAGGCGCCAGCGCTGTTCGACGCCCTCGACCGGATGAGCGCCCGCATGGCGACGCCGCCGATCCACCACGTGCTGGTGGATGCGCGCTACAACGCGGCCGTGCTGCAGCAGCCGCGCTGGGGCGGGCTGTGGGGCCGCCGCACCAACTACCTGATGGTCGGCCTGCCGTACCTGCTGGCGGTGTCGACCAGCGAGCTGTTCGCCACGCTGGCGCATGAACTGGGTCACCTGGGCGGCGGCCGCGCGCCGCTGCAGGCATGGGTGTACCGCCAGCGCCGCCTGGTCGGCACGTTGTCCGAGCAGGCGCAGGAGCGCTTCCGCGGGCGCTGGCTGGACGCCGCGCTGGCCTACTACAACGCCGTCACGTTCGTGCTGGCGCGGCAGCACGAGTACGAAGCGGACCGCGCCGCCACCGCCCTGGTGGGGGCCACCGTCAACGCGCGCGGCCTGGTGCGCGACACGCTGCAGATGCGCTGGCTGCACGAGACCTTCTGGCCCACGCTGCTGCGCCAGGCCGACCGTGCCGTGCGGCCGCCATTCATGCCATACGCCGCCATGCGCACCGCGTTCCGTGCCGGCCATCCCCAATGGGCCCGGCCGGAGCGGTTGGAGGCCGCGCTGGCGCAGCGTTCTGGCCGGCACGACACGCATCCCTGCCTGCGCGAACGGCTGGCCGCGATGGGCGTGGCGGCGGCGCTGCCGCCGGCGCTGGAGCGCACCGCCGCCGACGTGCTGCTGGGTCCCGCCACGACGCGCCGGCTGGTCGCCGAGTTCGACGCGCTGTGGTGGCGCCGCGAAGGGCGGGCCTGGGAGCAGCGCTACCGCCAGGCGCGCGAGGCACGCCAGCGCCTGCAATTGCTGGCCGCGCAGGACGTCGCCACGCTGGCGTCGGCCCAGCTGGAAGAGCTGGCGTTGCTGACGACGGAGTTCGACACGCCGCAGGCCGCGCGCCCGCTGCTGGCGCGCCTGCTGGCGCAGCCGGACGGTCCGCACGCGCAGGCGGCGTTCCACTACGGACGCCTGCTGCTCGATGCCGACGACGCACAAGGCTTGCGCTACCTGCAGGTCGCCGCCGCCACCGATCCCGCGCTGGTCCAGAGCGCCGCCATGCAGGGTCACCAGTTCCTGCTGCGCACCCAGGACGCCCATGCGGCCGGGCGCTGGCTGGAGCTGGTGCAGCCACCGTCCTGACGCGCCGCGCTATACTGGTCCGTCATCCACACACCCGAGGAGGCACCATGAAAGTCTATCTGGCCGTGGTCGAGACGCTGGCCGACTGGGAAATCGGCTATCTGACGGCCGAACTGCACAGCCGGCGCTTCTTTGCCAATCCGCTGGCACCTTTCGAGCTGGTCCTGGTGGGATCGACGGAGGCGACGGTGCACAGCATGGGCGGCATGGCGCTGACGCCGGCGCTGCGCCTGGACGAAGTGGCGATGGCGCAAGGCGACTTGCTGCTGCTGCCCGGTGCGGACATCTGGGACCAGCCGCAAGCCCAGGCGGCGCTGGCATTCGCGCGCGCCCGGCTGGACGAGGGCCACAACGTCGCGGCGATCTGCGGCGCGACCAACGGGCTGGCCCAGGTGGGCGCGCTGGACCGGCATGCGCACACCAGCAACGATCTCGATTTCCTCAAGGAGACGTGCCCCAGCTACCAGGGCGCGGCCCTGTACCGGCAGGAGCCCGCAGTACGCGACCGCAACCTGATCACCGCCACGGGCCTGGCGCCGCTGGAGTTCGCGCACGAGGTGTTCAAGTTGCTGGACGTGATGCGGCCGGCCACGCTGGAGGCGTGGTACCAGCTGCACCGGACGCGCGAGGCGAAGTGGTTCCATGCGCTGATCCAGTCGATGCAGCCGGAGCAGCAGGGGTCTGTCCCCGGGAAGTGAGGGCGCTGACCTCGGCCGTCGGCAGCGCCAGGGGACTGCCCCCGGTTTTGATCGCACAGCCTGGGTTCCCGGCACTCGTCCGCCGCAGAAGGAAACCGGGGTCAGTCCCTTGCAGGGACAGACCCCAACCGTCGCAGTCGCCCTTCGTTCCCTTACACCGCCATCGGCGCGGTCAGCGGCGGATGATGCAGGTAGCCTTCCAGGCTGAAATCGGACGGCTCGATCCGCTCCAGCCACGCCGGCTCGTACCGTCCCGTCTCGGCAAACGCGGGCACGCGGTCGGCAATCACGAGGCGCGGCAGCGGATACGGCTCGCGCTGGAGCTGCTCCCGCACCATGTCCAGGTGGTTTTCATAGATGTGCGCATCGCCGACGAAGTAGCTGAACCAGCGCGGCGTATAGCCCGTCAGCCGGCCCACCAGGGCCAGCAGCACGGCCGCTTCGGCGATATTGAACGGCGTGCCCAGGCCGATATCGTTGCTGCGCACGTACAGGCACAGCGAGATCTCTTTTGTTGTCGCGTTCGGGATGAACTGGTACAGCAGGTGGCACGCCGGCAGCGCCACCTCGTCCAGCACGGCCGGGTTCCAGCCGTGGAACAGGATGCGGCGGCTGCCCGGGTTGTGCACGATCGTGTCCAGGCATTCGCGCAACTGGTCCACCGCCTTGTACAGCAGCACGCGCTCGACGCCATTGTCGCTGAGCGGCGCGACGACGCTGAAACCGTTGGCGCGGGCGGCATCGATCTGCGCCGTGGCGGCCGCATCGAGCAGCTTGTAGGCCGGCCATTCGCGCCACTGCACGCCATACACGGGGCCCAGGTCGTCGGTGCCGGCGCGGAACGGATTGTCCAGCCACTGGCGGTTCTCGTTGGCGTTCTGGTCCCACACCTTGCAACCCAGCGCGCGGAAGTCGGCCGCGCTGCGCGAGGCGCGCAGGAAGGCGCACAGCTCGCCCACGACGGACTTGAACGCCAGCTTCTTCGTCGTCACCGCCGGAAAGCCCTTGGCAAGGTCGAAGCGCATCATCGCGCCCGGCACGGACAACGTGCGGATGCCGGTGCGGTTGTCCTGCCAGCTGCCTTCGGCAAGGACGGTTTCGATCAGTTGCTGGTACTGCTGCATGCGGTTCTCCGTAAAGCGTGCGCGCGGCGCAAAGCCCGCGATTCTATCATGCGCGCCGTTACCGTTTGGCCTTGGCCTTGGCCTCGGCCTTGGCCCTGCCTCCCGCCTTGGCGCCTGGCTGTGGACCGTACGTCTTTGGCGCCACGCCTGGCGCGGCAGGCTTGCGCGGCTTGCGAGCCGGCGCGGCCGGTGCCATCGGCGCTTTTTCAAAACCGCCGGCGGGGCGGGGCGCCGTGCCTTGCGGCTTGGCCGCGGCGGGACGTGGCGACCGGGCAGGACGCGCGGGCACAGCGGCTTTGGGCGCAACGCCGGTGGACGGTACCCGGTGGTTCGCCTCGAAGCCCGGCTCCTCGACCCGCGGCAGCACCTGCTTGATCAGCGTCTCGATCGCGCGCAGCAGCTCGACTTCGTCCGCCGCCACCAGCGAGATGGCCTGGCCCGCCGCGCCGGCGCGGCCCGTGCGGCCGATGCGGTGCACGTAGTCCTCGGCCACCGTCGGCAGGTCCACGTTGACGACCAGCGGCAGCGCCTGGATGTCCAGCCCCCGTGCGGCCACGTCGGTGGCCACCAGCAGTTGTACCTGCTGCTGCTTGAACCGGCTCAACGCCTGCAGGCGGGCCGGCTGCGGGCGGTCGCCGTGGATCGCCTCGGCGCTGAAGCCTTCATCCTGCAGCATGGCGACGAGCTGGTCGACGCCTTTCCTGGTCTTCACGAACACCAGCGCCTGGCCCCAGCGCTGCTGGCGGGCGAGATGCACCAGCAGTTCCGGCTTGGCCTTCTTGTCCGTCGTGTAGACGAGCTGGCGCACCGTTTTCGCGGCCGCATTGGCGGGGCTGGCCTGCACGGAGACGGGGTCGCGCAGCAGCTGGCCCGCCAGCGCGCGGATCGTGTCGGAGAACGTGGCCGAGAACAGCAAGGTCTGGCGCGCGGGGGCAGGGCGGCAAACACGGCATCGAGGTCGGCCGCGAAACCCAGGTCCAGCATGCGGTCGGCCTCGTCCAGCACCAGCGTCTCCAGTTGCGTGAACGTCAGCGCGCCCTGGCGCAGCAGGTCGAGCAGGCGGCCCGGCGTTGCCACCAGTACGTCCAGGCCCTTGCGCAGCTTGCTGACCTGCGGCTCGATCGGCACGCCGCCATAGGCCACGAAGGAACGCAGCGGCAGACTGGCGCCATAGCGGCGGAAGCTGTCGTAGACCTGCTCGGCGAGTTCGCGGGTGGGCACCAGCACCAGGCAGCGCACGCCGTGCGGGCCGACGGCGCCCGCCAGCGTCAGGCGCTGCAGCAGCGGCAGTGCGAAGCCGGCCGTCTTGCCCGTGCCCGTCTGGGCCGCGGCCATCAGGTCGCGCCCCGCCAGCACGGCGGGAATGGCCTGTTTCTGTACCGGGGTCGGGGCGTCGTAGCCCAGGTCCGCCAGGGTGCGCAGCAGCGGATCGATCAGTTGCAATGCGGCGAAGCTCATCGTGCCGCCTCCAGTTCCGCGTGCCACGCTGCCAGCGCGGCATGCACGGTGTCGTCGGGGAGGGCCAGCAGGTTGTCGCCCACGTACCACTCCGTGTAGCTGGTGCGCGGCAGCGCCGCGTGATGCACCTGGTTGTGCAGCCAGACCTGGTGTTCCTGGGCGATGCGGTTGCGGATCGCCAGTGCCGTGTCGCGCGCGACCGGCAGGTGCAGGTGCAGCAGGTTGGCCTGCGGCCGCTCGGGGTTGGGTCGCAGCAGCGGATAGCCCCGTAGCGCCTCGAACAGCCACTGCGTGCGGCGGAAGTACGCCGGCATCGCGGCCAGGCGCGCGTCCAGCTGCATCGCCGCCGCCACGACGTACGGTGTACGGTGGATCAGGTTGCCGCCCTGGCGGCGGTACCATTCGCGTGCCTGCTCGACAAAGTCGCGCCGGCCGGCCAGCACGGCGCCGCCCAGGCCGCCGATGCCCTTGTACAGCGACACGTAGACCGAATCGAAGCCCGCCGCCACTTCGGCGGGCGGGCGACCGTAGCCGGCGGCCGCTTCCCACAGGCGGGCGCCGTCCATGTGCAGGTGCACGTTGGCGGCGGCGCAGTGGTCCTTGAGCGCCGTCAGGTCGTCCCAGGGCGGGCACTGGCCGCCGATCTCGCGGGCCGGCAGCTCCAGCGCCACGGCCCCCAGCCGGTCCGGGATCGCCTGCAGCTCGTCCAGCGTGAACGGGCGGTAGGGACTGCCGGTCGGCAGTGCCGTGAAGTGGCCGAACAGCTGGTGGTTGGCGCGCTCGTGCTTCAGGATGTGCGCCGTCGGATGCAGCGCCACCAGATCGCTGCCGCGCGCCGCGCAGGCCAGCCGCAGCGCCGTGGCCTGCGCCATCGTGCCGGTGATGCAGAATACGGCCGCCTCCATGCCGAGCAGCGCGGCGACCTTGCGTTCCAGGCCCTCGATCAGGTCCCCCTCGCCATAGACATCGTGTTCGATGGCGTTGTCCTCGCACCACGCGGCCATCGCGGCGAATGCCTGCGCCGGGGTGGACTGGCGGTGGCCGGGCAGTACCGCGCGGCAGGCGCGCCGCAGCGCGCTTTCGTCGACGGCGGGGGTCATTGCGCAGCCTCGACCGGCATCGGCGTCACGTGCACGCTGTGGAACTGCAGGGCGGCCAGGTTGGCATACACGCCTCCCAGCGCGACCAGCGACCGGTGCGTGCCGACTTCCACGATGCGCCCGTCTTCCATCACGACGATGCGGTCGGCCCGCTGCACGGTGGCGAGGCGGTGCGCGATGATGACGGTGGTGCGGCCCACCATGGCCGCCTCCAGCGCCGACTGCACCAGGCGCTCGGATTCGGCATCGAGCGCGCTGGTGGCTTCGTCCAGGAGCAGCAGCGGCGGGTTCTTCAGCAGGGCGCGGGCGATCGCGATGCGCTGTCGCTGGCCGCCGGACAGGCGCACGCCGCGCTCGCCCAGGAATGACTGGTAGCCGTGCGGCAGGCGTTCGATGAAATCGTGCGCGGCGGCCAGCTGCGCCGCCTGGATCACTTCCGCGTCCGTCGCGCCGGCGCGGCCGTAGCGGATGTTCTCCATCGCGTTGGCGGAGAAGATCACGGTATCCTGCGGCACGATGCCGACAGCGTCACGCAGGGTGTGCAGGTCGAGCTGGCGGATGTCGACGCCGTCCAGCCGGATAGTGCCCTGCTGCGGATCGTAGAAGCGCAGGAACAGCTGGAACAGCGTGGTCTTGCCGGCGCCGGACGGGCCGACGATGGCCACCGTCTCGCCGGCCCGGATGTCCAGGTCGACGTGCGCCAGCGCCGGGCTGTCGGGCCGCGACGGGTAGCGGAACGTGACGCCGGCGAGGCTCAGGGCCGCGCCGGTGGCCGCGCGCGGCGGCAGCGCCACCGGCTGCGCCGGCGACTGGATGTCCGAGCGCACCGCCATCAGTTCCAGCAGCCGCTCGGTCGCGCCGGCGGCGCGCTGCGCCTCGCCCATCACTTCGGAGAGGGCGCCGATGGCGCCCGCCACGATGGAGGCGTACAGGATGAACTGGCCCAGGTCGCCGCCCGACATCGTCCCTTCGAGGACCGCGTGGGCGCCCAGCCACAGCACGAACACGATAGTGCCGAACACCAGCACGATGGCCAGCATCGTCAGCAGCGCGCGGGCGCGGATGCGGCGCATGGCGGTGACGAACGCGCTCTCGACGGAGGCGCCGAAGCGGGCCGTCTCGATGTGCTCGTGGGTGAACGCCTGCACGGTCGGCATCGCGTTCAGGATCTCGCCCGCGACGGCGGAGGCGTCGGCCACGCGGTCCTGCGAGTCGCGCGACAGCTTGCGCACGCGCCGGCCGAACATCACGATCGGCACGATGGTCAAGACCAGGAGGCCCAGGATGATGGACGACAGCTTCGGGCTCGTCACGAACAGCATCACGAGGCCGCCGGCGAACAGCAGCAGGTTGCGCAGCGCGACGGAAATGCTGGTGCCGACCACGGCCTGGATCAGCGTGGTATCGGTGGTGATGCGCGACAGTACTTCGCCCGTCTGCGTGGTCTCGAAGAAGGCGGGGCTCTGCTGCACCACGTGGCGGTAGACGGCGGCGCGGATGTCGGCCGTGACGCGCTCGCCCAGCCACGACACCGTATAGAAGCGCGCGGCGGTGGCCAGCGCCAGCACGGTGGCGACGCCGAACAGCGCCAGGAACACGGCGTTGACGTGCCCCGCGCTGTCGATGCCCGCCTTGCCGCCGAAGCCCAGGTCGATCATCTGCTTGAAGGCGTACGGGATCGCCAGCGTGGCGCCGGCGGCCACCGTCAGCGCGATCCCCGCCAGCACGAACTGCAGGCGGTAGGGGGCCAGGAACGGCGCCAGGCCGCGCAGGGCGGCCAGGCTGCCTTTTTGCTGCTCGCGTTGGGTCGCTGTCGGAGTCTGCTGCGCGCTGCCGCCGGTGCTGCTGGTGCTGCCGGTACTAGTACTGCTGGTGGTGCCGTTGCTCATTGTGATGGCTGCCTTGCGGGCAGTGTCGTTGATTGCATGGTTGTTGTTCTACAGCTTCATCGGCGCGACATAGCCCGTCAGTTCCATATAGGCGCGCCCGACCGGACGGCCGTCGCGGCTGACCGTCACGGCCCCTTCCCAGTACACCGCGCCCGTCGAGCGGCGCGAGTCCAGTTCCTGGTCGTCCTGCAGCGGTGCGATGTCCCAGCCGGTACCGCCCGTGACGAGGTGCTGCGCCACCGGATACTCGGCATTCGTGCGCGGCGAGCGCCAGCGCCGCCGGGGCGTGAAGCTCACGGCTTCGGGGCCATACTGCGTGACCTTGCCCGCCGCGTCGCGCCATGTCGCGTGGCCCCACAGTTTAGCACCTCCTCGCGAGCGGATCTGGAAGGCCATCAGGGCTCCGCCGTCGTCGAGGTTGGCACCGATCCACTCCCAGCCCGCCGCATCCGGGCCCAGCACCTGGTTCGACCATTCGTGATCGAGCCAGGACGTACCGGTGACCTGCTGTTGACGGCCGTCCGCGCGCGTGACGGTGCCGGTCGTGCGCAGCTGCGGCTTGCTGTAGTAGTAGCTGGCCTGCGCCGGGTGCGGTCCCTTCCGCGAGTAGCCGTTGACGCCCTGCGGCAGCACCGGCTGCGTGGGCGCCAGCGCCAGCCGCAGCGTGAAGCCGGCGCCGCGGATCGCCACGTCGTAGGTGCCGTCGGCCTTGCGCACCATGCGCCAGTCGTCCAGCTTGACATCCGTGTCCCCCGTTTTCGCGTAGGCCAGGCCGAACCCCTCGCGGGCGCTGCGCTGGTCGTGCAGCAGCTTGCCCTGGGCGGGATCGGACAGCGCGGCGTGGCCGACGATCAGTTGTTTCGGTGCGAACCGGCTGGGGTTCTGCGCATCCAGGCCGGTGGCGCTGCGAAAGAACGTCACCTGGTAGCCCAGCGCCTTGCCGTCCGGCGTCGTCAGCCAGCCCGTCGCGTACCACCATTCCGTCTTGTGGCCGGGGTGGGCGCCGAAGTCGCGCGGGAAATCCAGCGAACGGCCGGGTGGCAGCGGCGTGACGGGCTGGAAGGCGGGCGGCGCCGCCAGCGCGGGCGCGCACAGTACGACAGTCAACAGCCAGCGGCGCATTACCAGTCCTCCCTGACGGCGCGAATGGGACCGCCGGACAGCGCCTGCCGGCCCGCGACCAGCGCGGTCAGCATCGCCGCCACCAGCAGCGCGCCGGCGACGGCGCCCAGCAGCGGCCACGGGTAGTGCATTTCCATCGTCCAGTGGAACGACTGCGGGTTGACGACATGGACCAGCACCAGGCTGATGGCCCAGCCCAGCACGAAGCCCGTGCCGATGCCCAGCGCCGTCAGCGCGCCGCCTTCCAGCGCCAGGATGCCCAGCACCTGCCCGCGCGTGACGCCGACGTGGCGCAGCATGCCGAATTCCTTGGCGCGCGCCAGCGTCTGCGCCGAGAACGTCGCGGCCACGCCGAACAGGCCGATGACGATGGCGATGGCCTCCAGCAGGTAAGTGACGGCAAAGCTGCGGTCGAAGATCTTCAGCGACAGCGCGCGGATCTCGGTGGGCGCCGTGATGTCCAGCGCCTTGCCGAACGGCAGCCGCTTCAGGGCGGCCTGGGCGTCGCCCACCGTCGCGCCCTTGGCCAGCCACAGCGCGGCGTCGCTGACATCCGCGTCGCCCGTGATGCGGCGGTAGGCGTCGCGCGGTATCTGCACGGCGCCCGTCGAGCGGGCGTAGTCGCGCCAGACGCCGGCCACGAAGAACGGCCGCGGCGCGCCGCGCAGCGGCAGGTGCAGCGTGCTGCCCGGGACGATGCCGTACAGGTCGGCCATGGCTTCGGACACCCATGCCGGCGGCAGCGTGTTGCCGGCCGGACGGATGGCGGCGCTGCCGACCAGGACCAGCGTGCGGTCCGGGTGGGCCGGGTCGATGTCGCGCGCCAGCAGCGCGACGGCCGGACGCTGCGGCGACAGGGACACGGCGCCCAGGCGCATGAATTCGGCGCGGGCGATGCCGGGCGTGCCGCGGATGGCCTCTTGTTCGCGCGGCGTCAGGCCCGCCGTGGCGCCGCCCGCGGCAGTGCGGGCGTACAGGTCGGCCGGCAGCACCTGCAGGATCCAGTTGTCCACGGAGATGCGGAAGCTGGCCACCATGATGGCCATCGCGACCATCAGGCTGAAGCTGGACAGCACGCCGCCCAGTGCCACGCCGGCCTGGCTCGACGCGTTGGCCAGCCGGGCCAGGGTCAGGGCGGGCACGGCCGGTGCGGCAGGGCGCGTGCGCGTGGCCGCCAGCCAGCCGCGGTGCAGCAGGCGAAACGTCAGCGCGGCGATGCGCGGCATCAGGGCGATGCCGCCGACCAGCAGCAGCGCGATCGACAGGTAGCCGAACACGGGCAGTTCGAACACGGGCGGCGCCTGGCTCATGGCGGCGGCGAGAGCGATGCAGGCCAGCGCGGGCCAGGCGGGCGCCAGGCGGGCCAGCGCCACCTCGTCGGAACCGGATTTGAGGGCCACGGCCGGCGTGGCGCGCGCCGCTTCCCAAGCCGGGGCGGCGCATCCCAGCAGCGCCACGCCCACGCCCAGCGCGAAGTACACCAGGGCGCCCACGGGGGTGAACTGCACCGTCGGCTGGACGCCGGCAAAGTAGCCGGCACCCAGGTCGCCGCCGAAGAAGCGCAGCGCGGCGGCCGCGATGCCGTAGCCGGCCGCGATCCCGATCAGGGCGCCGACAAGGCCCAGCGCCAGCCCCTCCAGCAGCACCTGGCGCAGCAGGCGGCCCCGCTCCAGGCCCAGCACGCGCAGCAGCGCGAACTGGCTGCGCCGGCGCATCACGGACAACGCCTGCGTCGAGAACACCAGGAACGCACCCGTGAACAGGGCCACCAGTGCCAGCACGCTGAGGTTGACGCGGTAGGCGCGCGACAGGCTGCTGTTGCGGCTTTCCTGGTCCGCGTCGTTGGGCTGGCCCACGCGGAAGCGGCCCGGATAGTCGCGCTGCAGGCGCTCGTCCAGCGCCGCCTGGAAGGTGCCGCGGTCGACACCATCGCGCAGCTTCAGGTCGACGCGCGACAGCTGGCCCACGCGGCCGAAGCGCCACTGGGCGGCGCCGATGTCCATCACCCCCAGGCGCTGGCCCACGCGGGCGCGCTGCAGGCCGCCGGCGACCCGCAGCGCCAGCGGCACGGTGCCGACCTGGAACGCGACGGTGGCGCCGGGCTGGACGTCCAGCCACTGCTGCGCGGCCGCAGACAGGAACAGGGCGTCGTCCGCCAGCGTGTCGATCGCTTCGGCGTTGGCGGGCGCGCCCACCAGGTCCGGCGTGATGAAGCCGGCCCGGAACACGTCCAGCGCGACGATTTTCAGGGGCGGGCGGCCGTCCGGCATCGACGCGGCGAATTCCAGCACCGGCGAGGCCACGGCAACGTCGGGCAGCTGGGCCAGCATTGGATAGACGGCTTCGTCGAAGGTGGGCTCGGTGCCGGACACCTGCACGTCGGCCTGGCCGGACAGGCTCTTGATGGCGGACGAGAACTCGTTGAACGCGGCGGCATTGATCAGGTGGATGGCAAAGCCCAGCGCCACGCCGACGGCGATCGCGGCCACCGCCATCAGCGCACGCACGGGGTGGGCGCGCCACTCGCCCAGCAGCAGCCAGCGCGACAGGCGGCGCAGGCCGGCCTGGCGTTGGCGCGGCGGGAGTTCCCTGCGTGCCGGTGGCTCGTGCACGACGCTCAAGTAGGGCACTCCAGCGCCATCAGGGCGGCCACCCGGCGCGCGCGGGCGCGGGCCGCTTCCAGCTGCCGTGGCGAGGCATTGCGTATTTCGTCTTCCGCCAAGCGCCGTTCCAGCTTGGCCTTGTCGCAGCGCTGGCGGCGCGCCGCGGCGGCCCGGTCGGCGCTGACATCGCTGCGTTCCTGCGCGGCCTCGCGCTTTTCGCGCTCGCGCTGCAGCCGCTCGCTGTGCGCCTGCAGGCGCGCCAGTTCGCGCGGTGCGTCCTGCGCGGGCGCCGGTGCGGCGGGCACGGCGAGCGTATCCTGCTTGCCCCGCTGGCACGGCGCATCGGCATACGTGACCTTGCCGTCCACCGTGCATTTGTAGACCTGCGCGTCGGCGGGAAGAGAACAAGCGGACAAAGCCAGCGCGGCGGCCAGCAAGGCGACGGTCTTCACAGGATCTTCCCCGGATTCATGATGTTCAGCGGGTCGAGCGCGCCCTTGATGGCGCGCATCAGCTGCAGGGCGACGGGACTCTTGTAGCGCGCCAGCTCGTCGCGCTTGAGCGCGCCGATGCCGTGTTCCGCCGAGATCGAGCCGCCGTGTTGCGCCACGCTGTCGTGCACCACGCGGTTGACGGCTTCCTGGTTGGCCAGGAAGGCTTCATTGCCGATGCCCGCCGGCGGCGCCACGTTGAAGTGCAGGTTGCCGTCGCCCAGGTGGCCGAAGCAGACCAGCTGGCAACCGGGGAAGGCCTGCTGCAGCAGCGGTTCGGTGGTGGCGATGAAGTCGGCGATGCGCGAGACCGGCAGGGCGATGTCGTGCTTGATGTTCTTGCCGGCCGCCGCCTGCGCCAGCGGAATGTGCTCGCGCAACTGCCACAGGCCGCGCGATTGGGCGACGGAAGCGGCGACGACAGCGTCCAGCGCCACCGCCTCTTCGATGGCGGCGCCGATGGCCTGCTCCAGCAGCGCCACCGCGTGCGCCGCCGATTCGCTGCTGGACAGCTCGACCAGCGCGTACTGCGGATGCTGCTGCGCGAAGGGGCGCGGCAGCTGCGGAAAGTGGCTTGCGACCAGGCGCAGGCAGAACGCCGACATCAGCTCGAACCCCGTCAGGCTGGCGCCGGCCCGGTCCTGCAGCAGCGACAGCAGGCGCAGCGCGTGCGCCGGGCTGGCCAGCGCCACCAGCGCCGTGATGGCAGCCTTCGGCTGCGGATACAGCTTCAATACGGCGCCCGTGATGATGCCCAAGGTGCCCTCGGCGCCGATGTACAGGTCGCGCAGGTCGTAGCCCGTATTGTCCTTGCGCAGGCCGGCGAGGCCGGACCAGATGTCGCCCTGCGGCGTGACCACTTCCAGGCCCAGGCACAGCTCGCGCGCATTCCCGTAGCGCAGCACGGCGGTGCCGCCCGCATTGGTGGACAGGTTGCCGCCGATCGTGCAGCTGCCTTCGGCGGCCAGCGACAACGGGAACAGGCAGTCGTGCGCGGCCGCCGCCTCCTGCGCCTGCTGCAGGATGCAACCGGCATCGACCGTCATCGTGCGGTTGACGGCATCGACGGCGCGCACGCGGTTCAGCCGCGCCAGCGACAGCACGACGGCGGTGCCGGCAGCATCGGGCACGCTGCCCAGCACCAGGCCCGTGTTGCCGCCCTGCGGCACGATGGGCACGCGCGCGGCGGCGCAGGCACGCACCAGCGCCGCCACCTCCTCGACGCTGCCAGGGCGCAGTACCGCACGTGCACTGCCGGTGAAGCGGCCGCGCCAGTCACGCAGGAACGGCGCCATGTCGGCCGCTTCGTGCAGCACGTGGGCGGCGCCGACGAGCGCGCGGCAAGTGTCGAGAAAGGCTTGCGCCTCAGCGCTCATGGCCGGCCGCCGGGCGCGTTCGTGCCGCGCGTGACTTTTTCCAGCAGTTCCTGCGCAGCCTTTTTGGCGGCGCGCTTGTACGGCTGCACGTACGCCAGCGCGCAGCAGAAGAACACGAACACGATGGCCGCCTCGCCCCAGCCCAGCCACGGCATGGCGCGGTCGCTCCAGCCGCGCACGACGCCCTCGGTGAAGTACAGCAGGATCATCATCGACGTCCACTGCAAGGTGTACAGGTCGCGCTTGATGACGCCGATCAGCGGGAACACGAGCGGCACCGCCTTCAGGGCCAGCCAGGACCCGCCCGGGTGCAGCGGCGCCAGCACCAGCTCCCACAGCAGGCACCAGATCACCAGCAGGGCCACGCTGAGCAGCGCGCCCCACCAGGCGATCCTCTGGCGCAGGCCCGGCATCATGCGCTCCTGGCGGTGGCCGGGACGGGGCCGGCCAGCCGCAGCGCCGCTTCGGCCAGGCGCCGGCCTTGCGCGACGGCGAGGCGCTTTTCTTCGTCCGTGATGGGCTTCTTGCCGTCCAGGCCGGCCCAGTGGCTGGCGCCATAAGGGGTGCCGCCGGAGGACGTGGTCATCAGGTCGGGATTCGTGTACGGCAGCCCCATGACCAGCATGCCATGGTGCAGCAGCGGGATCATCATCGACAGCAGCGTGCCTTCCTGGCCGCCGTGCAGGCTGCCGGTGGACGTAAACACGCAGGCGGGCTTACCGGCCAGCGCGCCGGACAGCCACTGGCTCGACGTGCCGTCCCAGAAATACTTCATGGCCGATGCCATGTTGCCGAAGCGGGTCGGCGAGCCGACGGCCAGGCCGGCGCATTCCTCCAGGTCGGCCAGTTCGACGTAAGGAGCGCCATCGGCCGGGACATCCGGGGCGGTGGCCTCGGCGACGGTGGAGACGGCGGGGACCGTGCGCAGCCGGGCATCGCAGCCGGGGACGCTTTCGATGCCCTGGGCGATGAGCTCGGCCAGTTTGCGGGTGGCGCCGTGCCGGGAATAGTACAGGACGAGGATAATCGGATTGGGTGCGTTCATCGTTGGTATTATATGGCCCTTTATGGACTTTCAGGCAACGGCGCGCAGGCGCGGTTGCCAGCCCCGCGCCGAACCCTCTGCATGCCATCCTCCTTCCTGCCGACGTTGTACCGCTATCTTTCCCGCAGCTGCCATGACGGCATCGCCGAACTGCGTTCGCTGTCATGGAGCGAGGTACGCGACCTGTACCTGTTCGCCCGGCGCCGCCTGCGCGAGGAAAGCCTGCCGCAGGTGGCGGGCGGCCTGACCTTTACCACCGTGTTCGCGCTGGTGCCGGTGCTGACGATCGCGCTCGCCGTGTTTACCACGTTCCCGATGTTCAAGACGTTCCGCACCGCGCTGGAGGCATACTTCATCCAGAGCGTGATGCCGAAGGCGATCTCGAACACGATCCTGTCGTACCTGACGACGTTCGCGCAACAGGCCACGCGGCTGTCCGCCGTGGGTGCCGTCACGCTGGTGCTGACGTCGGTGGCGATGATGGGCATGATCGAGCGCGTGTTCAACCGCATCTGGCGGGTCAAGGCGGAGCGGCGCTGGACCCGCCGCATCCTCGTCTACTGGGCGCTGATCACCCTGGGCCCGCTGGTGGTCGGCGTGTCGCTGTCGCTGTCCACGACGGTGTTTACGGCGACGACGTCGCTGGTGGGCGACGTGGCCGGGGCCCTGTTCTACACGATCCTGTCGCTGGCCCTGACGACGGCCGGCTTCACGTTCCTCTACCTGGCCGTCCCGAACCGCAACGTCGACTGGCGCGATGCGCTGGCCGGCGGCGTGCTGGCCGGGCTGGCGTTCGAGCTGGCCAAGCGCGGCTTTGCCGTGTTCATCACGCAGTTCCCGACGTACTCGAAGATCTACGGCGCGCTGGCCGCGCTGCCCCTGTTCCTGCTGTGGGTCTACCTGTCGTGGATGATCACGCTGGTGGGCGCGCTGCTGACGGCCGCGCTGCCGGTCGTGAAGTACGAGCGCTGGTGGCACGAACCGGCGCCCGGCAGCGCCTTCGTCGACGCGATGGCCGTGTTGAAGGTGCTGGACGTGGCGTGCCGCTGCGGCGACACGGCGCTCGTCAGCGCGAGCACCATCCGCGCCCGCACCCGGCTCGGTTTCGACGAGATGGACTTGCTGCTGGAACGAATGCAGGCGCAGGGCTGGGTGGGGCGCGTGAAGCTCGATGCGCCGGCCCGGGTCCAGTGGGGCAAGCACGTGGACGGCGATGCGGACAGCTGGGTACTGCTGGCCAACACGGAGCGCCTGACCCTGGCCGACGTCTACCGCCTGTTCGTATTCGGCGGCATGCCGGTCAACGCCGGTGTCGTGGCCGATTCGGACGATCCGCGCGACGTGCAGGCCAGCCGCGATGCGGCCCGGCTGGCGCGGCAGGTCGAGGCGGCCGTCGAGACCGGGCTGGGCCTGCCGCTGGCCCAGCACTTCGGCCTGCTGGACTGCCGCTGACGCTCAGCCGGCGGCGAGGAAGGCCGCCAGCGTGTCCAGCACGGCCCGCGGCTGCTCGGCCATCATCTGGTGGCCGGCATCGACCGTGACGTGGCGCGCCGTGGGCAGCGCGGCCGGCAACTCGCCGCAGCTGGGCGGCGTCATCGCGTCGTGCGCGCCGGCCAGCAGCAGCACGGGACAGCGCACCTGCGCGGCGGCGGCCGTGCCGTTGGCATAGGCCTTGCAGGCGGCAAGGTCGGTGTGCAGCAGGTGGCGCGGGCAACGCGCGGCGATCGCCTGCATCAGCGTGCGCGAGGCCGGCACCGCGGGATGCTCGGTACCGGCCGGCCCCGGCGCGTGCGACCAGCGCGCCACCATGTCGATGGCGGCCGGTTCGTCTTCCAGCGCCGTCTTCAGCAGCGCACCGGACACCTTCATGGGGAAGGTGCTGCCCAGCAGGGCCAAGTGCGACACGCGCTGCGGCGCCCGGGCCGCCGCCTCCAGGCAGACCAGCGAGCCCATGCTGTGGCCGGCCAGGGCGACGCGGTCCACGTTACGCTCATCCAAGGTCGCCAGCAACCAGTCGGCCATCGCCTCGACGGACGCCAGCGGCGTGCCGGCGCCGTCATGGGCCGGCAGGTCGACGGCCAGCACGCGCCAGCCGTGCCGTTCCAGGTCGGGGACGAGTGGTGTCCAGACGGTGTGATCGTTCAGCGCGCCGTGCACGAGGACGAGGGTGGATGAGGGCATGGCGTCTCCTGTCGGGTTGTAGTGGCCCGATGCTACCGTGCTGGCGCCAGCCGTCAAGGGTGTTGCATCCTGGTTATGCGCACCGCTGGATTTTTTGCCGGGCATCGGCTACATTCGGCTATAGCGCTGACAAGCTGTTTCACAATGGCCGGCACCCTTGCGGCCCGGGCCACTTTGAGGCAGTTTCCTGGCACTAACTTACCCACCCATTTTCGCGCGGACAGGACGGCCACCATGAAAGTTTCAGAAATCCTGCAAGTCAAAGGCAATATCCTCTACACGATCAGCCCCGACCAGCCCCTGGCGGACGCCGCCAACACGATGGCCGAGAAGGACATCGGTTCGCTCGTCGTGATGGAATACGGCGACCTGGTGGGCATGCTGACCTTCCGCGAGGTACTCAAGGCGCTGCACGCCAACGACGGCACGGTGGGCGGCGGCACGGTGCGCAAGCACATGGACGATCACCCGATCACCGTCACGCCGGACACGGAAGTGAACGAAGTGCGCCGCATCATGTTGGAAAAGCACGCGCGCTACCTGCCCGTGATGAACGCCAAGACGATCCTGGGCGTGATCTCGTTCTATGACGTGGCCCGCGCCGTGCTGGAAGCGCAGAGCTTCGAAAACCGCATGCTGAAGGCGTATATCCGCGACTGGCCGGCCGAGGAAGACGAGTTCGCGGCGGCGAACCAGCGCTGAGACCCGCCGACGCAATGGCTTAGGGTCTGCCGGGCCGCCGTATCGTCCCGCAGGGGACTGACCCTGGTTTTAATCGCAGAAGCATGATTTTCCGCGAGAGAAACCGGTGTCAGCCGGTCGCCGGACCGCCCAAAAAACGGGACAGACTCCAAGCTCGACGTATCCAGGCGGCTTCCCACAGATCGCCAACTTCAAGCGCTCCGCCGCGCCTCCCCAGCCAGCCACGCCATCAAATCCTCCGCCGGCATCGGCCGCGCGAACAAGAAGCCCTGCGCCAGCGGACACCCGAGGTGGAACAGGACCTGCGCCTGGCGCTCGTCCTCGACGCCTTCGGCCACGATCGACAGCCCCAGGTTGCGGCCCAGCTGGATCACCATTTCCGCGATGCTGCTGCCGCGCGACGAACCCGTGATCTCGGTAACGAACGCGCGGTCGATCTTGAGGCGGTCGATCTGCAGCCGCTGCAGGTGCGACAGCGACGAGAAGCCCGTGCCGAAGTCGTCGATCGCCACCTTGACCCCCGTGCCGCGGACCTCGGCCAGCATCTCGACCAGCAGGTGCGGCTCTTCCATCGCCATCGACTCCGTGATCTCCAGCTCCACGTACTCGGGCGGCGCGCCCGTGTCGTCCAGCGCCTGGCGCAGCATGGCCAGGAATTGCGGGTGGCGGAACTGCACCTGCGATACGTTGACGGATACCGTGAAGTCGCGGTGGCCCGCCGCCCGCAGACGGACCAGTTCCGCGCAGGCGGTGCGCAGCACCCACTCGCCCAGCTCGATGATGAGGCCGGAATATTCGGCGATCGGAATGAAGCGGTCGGGCGAAACGAACTTGCCGTCGCGCGTGCGCCAGCGCAGCAATGCCTCGGCGCCCACGGGGCGGCGCGTGGCCAGGTCGATCTGCGGCTGGTACATCAGGAACAGCTCGTGCTGGCTGAAAGCCGTGCGCAGTGCGTGCATCATGCGCACCCGCTCGCGGATCTCGACACCCATGTTGCGCGAGAAGTAGAAGTGGCCGGCGCGCTGCTGCGACTTGGCGCGCTTGAGCGCGATATCGGCATCCTTCAACGCGTCGGCGCCGCTGCCGTCGTGCTCCGCCAGGCGCACCAGGCCGAGGGTGGCCGACAATTGCACGTCCTGGCCCTCGATATTGAACGGCTGCTGGAACTGCGCCAGGATATTGGCCGGATTCACGCTGGCTTCCTCGCCCAGCACGCAGAAGATGTCCCCGCCGATGCGCGCCACCGTCAGCTGCTGGCCCAGGCTGTGGCGCAGCCGGCTGCCGACCGCCGCCAGCAGCTGGTCGCCGAATTCATGGCCCAGGGCATCGTTGGTCTCGGCAAAATGATCGAGATCGACCAGCGACAGCACGGCCTCGTCGCGCGCCGGTCCGGCCAGCGTGGCATCGAGGATTTCCACCAGGCGGGTGCGATTGGGCAGCTTCGACAGCGTGTCGTAGAACGCCGCGTCGTGCAGGTGCGCGACCAGTTCGACGTTGTCCAGGCCCACGGCCACGTTGGCCGTGAAGACGTCCAGCAGGCGCTCTTCCAGCTCGCCCGGTGCACGCGCCACGTCCAGCTGGGCGACAAACGTGCGGCACGACTTGCCGGCGAAGTACAGTGCGACGGCGCCGGCCGTGTACAGGTTGCGCCGTTCGGCCAGGGCGCGCGCGGCCAGCGGCACCGGCAGCGCGCCGCCGGCGAACTGGCGGCCTTCGTACGACACCCAGTCGCCGGTCGCGGCCAGCACGTGCAGCTGGGGCGTGTCGCAGCCTTCCTGCGCGCACAGGAAGCCGCTGCAAGGCTGGCCCGGGTTGGATTGCCCCAGCAGCGCGGCGGCCTGCGCCAGCACCCCTGCGGCAAAGCTGCCCACCCCGTGCAGCGCCATCAGCTCGGTGCTGGCGTGGACGATCTGGCTCAGGCCGCGCCGGCTGTCGCTGATCTTGCGGATCTGCTCGTACGAGCGGATGGCCGCCGTCACCGTGGTGTACAGCTTGATGCGGGTCAGTTCGGACTTGGTCTTGTAGTCGTTGATGTCGAAATCGCGGATGGCATCGATCTCCGGCGCATAGCCAGGCTGGCCGGTACGCAGGATGATGCGCACGTCCGCCAGCTTCAGCGTCTCGCGGATGTGGCGCACCAGGTGGAGGCCGGCGTCGTCCTGTTCCATCACGACGTCCAGCAGGATGACGGCGATGTCGTGTTCGTGGGCCAGCAGTTCGCGCGCCTGCGCGGCGGAGTAGGCGTGCACGAACTCCAGCGGACGGCCCTGCATCTCCAGGTTCCCCAGCGCGAACGTGGTGGTGGAATGGACGTCCTCGTCGTCATCGACGACCATCACGCGCCACACACCTTGCGCTGCCGGCGGGGCCGGGTCCGCGGCAGGCTCTTCCAGGAAGACCAGGTCGTCCTGGTCGTCGCGCGGCGTCGACTCCTCTTGCGTCAGATCGTCCCGGCCCAGGGCTGGGGAGTGATCGATGGGGGCATGCGTGCTTCTCCGAATTGGTCCTTGGTGCCGTTCTTTCCCTGCCTAAGTATATAAGGGAATGAACAACATTCGGAAATTGTATGGCGCAACTCGCTTGCCCTGCCGTCATTTTCCTAATTTCCACATGGAAACTGATGTTTTTATGCCATAGTGGACCGGGGCAGGCGCCGCGCTGGCAGAGACGTTGCCAACGGGGTAAAATTGCCAATTCTTCCGTCACGCGTCTTGTACGTCTACCATCACTATGTCCGGCAATTCCTTTGGCAAGCTGTTCACTGTCAGCACTTTTGGCGAATCCCACGGACCGGCGATCGGCTGCGTCGTCGACGGTTGCCCGCCGGGCCTGCCGTTGTCGGAGGCGGACATCCAGCCCGAGCTGGACCGGCGCAAGCCCGGTACGTCGCGCCATGTGACGCAGCGCCAGGAACCGGATGCGGTGCAGATCCTGTCCGGCGTCTACGAGGGCGTGACGACGGGCACGCCGATCGCGCTGCTGATCAAAAACGAAGACCAGCGCAGCAAGGACTACGGCAATATCGCCGACAGCTTCCGGCCCGGCCATGCCGACTACACTTATTGGCACAAGTACGGCGTGCGCGACCCGCGCGGCGGTGGACGTTCGTCCGCACGGCTGACGGCGCCGGTGGTGGGCGCGGCCGCGATCGCGAAGAAATGGCTGAAGGCGCAGTACGGCACCGAGTTCCTGGGCTGCATGAGCCAGTTGGGCGAGATCGAGGTGCCGTTCCAGGATTGGGCCCACGCGGCGCACAACCCGTTCTTCGCGGCCACCGGCGACGCGGCGCTGATCGCGCGCATGGAAACCTATATGGACGAACTGCGCAGGGCCGGCGACTCGATCGGCGCGCGCATCGACGTCATCGCCCGAAACGTGCCGGTGGGCCTGGGCCAGCCGATCTACGACAAGCTCGATGCCGACATCGCCTACGCGATGATGGGCATCAATGCCGTCAAAGGGATCGAGATCGGCGCCGGCTTCGACTCGGTCGCCCAGCGCGGTTCGGAACACGGCGACGAGCTGACGCCGCAAGGCTTCGTGGGCAACCACTCGGGCGGCATCCTGGGCGGCATCTCGACGGGGCAGGACATCACGGTCTCGATCGCGATCAAGCCCACCTCGTCGATCCGCACGCCGCGCCGCTCCATCGACAAGGACGGCAATCCGGTCACGGTGGAGACCTTCGGCCGCCATGACCCGTGCGTGGGCATCCGCGCCACGCCGATCGCCGAGGCCATGCTGGCCCTGGTGCTGATGGACCACGCGCTGCAGCACCGCGCCCAGTGCGGCGACGTGGCCGTGCGCACGCCCGACATCGCCCGCGCCGGGCGCTGAACCGTCGCCGATCCTGCCGCTTCAGGCGGCGCGGCTGGCCACGGTCTCGAACGCGTGGCGCCGCTCGACGGCGCGCATGACCAGCGCGCGCAGGTCGTTGAGGAGGGCGAATTCGGTCTGCGACAGCTCGATGGGCGGGAACGTCTCGTCCCAGTCGCCATACAGGAACCCGGCCGGCTGGCCGTTCGAGCTGAGCGGCAGGATGACGAAGCTGCGCGCTTCGGCCAGCGTGCTTTTCCACCACTGCGGCAGCTTGGCCGCGAACTTCGGGTCGCGCGCGTTCTCGATGAAGATCACGCGATCGCTGCCCAGCGCCGCGTGGAACACGTTGGGCTGGTAGCCGTCCTCGAACGTCATCAGCGGCAGGTGCTCCTTGAGCGACTCGCCGAAGCACATGCGCGCCGCATAGCGTCCTTCGCGGCGATTGCGCACGAACGCCACGGCACGCGAGAAGTCCAGGCCCTTGTACACCGTCTCCAGCGCGATCGACACCATCTGGCCCGGGCTGGCGCTGTCCACCATCTCGCGCATTTCCGCCAGGCCCGCCTGCAGGATCTTGTTGCCGGCCGCGCGCTGGCGCGTGCGCGCCAGTTCCTTGGCACGCCGCTCCGCCGGCTTCGACAGCGGCGCGATTGACAGGTCCTCGACGGCCGCGGCGCGCGCCTGGGCGATCGCCGCGGCGGCACGCTCCAGGTCCAGCCCCAGCATCGGCGCGTAGATTTCCGTGGCGCGCTGGACCTCGGCGGCGCCGTCCTCCTGGTCGTGCCACAGGCCTCCCGCGCAACGCCGCGCCAGCGTGGACAGGGCGGCGATCCAGTCGCCATGGCCGACCGGCGTGCCGGGCTCGCAGGGCTCGACGCTGCGCATGCCGGCGACCAGGTTGTGCGGCAGGCCCCAGCGCAGCGCGGCGGCGCGGCCGATCTCCGGCAGCGCGATACCCAGCAGCTGGGGCGCGGCGGCGTCCTCGCGGCCCGGTCCGGCGGCCTGCTGCAGGCGCTGCCACGCCTCGGGCATGTAGAACGTCACCATCATGCGGCCCAGCGTGTGCAGCATCGAGCACACCACGGCTTCCTCCGCATGCACGCTCTGCACGCTGGCGGCCAGCTCGCGCGCGACCAGGCCGGCCAGCACGGCCTTCTCCATCTCGATATGCGCATGGGCCGACTCGGGCCGCAGCTCGGACAGCTCCTCGATCAGCTTCAGGCCCAGGGCCAGGTGGCCGATGGCTTCGGTGCCCAGCACGAGCACCGCCTTCGTCACGGTGCTGACGTGCTGGCCGAACGCGGAGTACATGCCGCTGTTGGCCAGGCGCAGCACCTTCTGGGTCAGCACGGGGTCCGTCAGCACTGTTTCCGTCAGGCTGAACAGGTGGTCTTCCTCGCCGCGCATGGCGCCCAGGATGGTGCCGATGGCCTTGGCGAAGCCCGGCATGTCGCCCTGGCGCCGGGTGCGTTCCCACAGCAGGGACAAGGTCTGTTCGCCGAGCGCCGTGCCGGCCTTGTAGTGTTCTGTCATCCAGTTGCCCGCTGCGGTTGGTCCCGGCACAGGTCCGCGTAGTGACGCTCCGTCAGGGCCGCGACGGCGACGTTGGCCGCCATCGGCTTGCCCGTCAGGTAGCCTTGCACATAGCGGCAGCCGCGCTCGCGCATGTAGTGTATCTGCTCCTCGGTTTCCACGCCTTCCGCGACGACGGACAGCGACAAGTGCTTGGCCAGGTCCAGCACGGCGTTGCAGATCGCGCCGTCCTTCTGCGAGCCGGGCAGGTCGCGGATGAAGGCGCGGTCGATCTTCAGCACGGAAATCGGGAAGTTCTTCAGGTAGGCCAGCGACGAATAGCCGGTACCGAAATCGTCGATGGCGATGCGGGCGCGCCGCTCGACCATCTTGCCGAGGATGCTTTCCGCATGCACCGGGTCGATCATCAGGGTGCCCTCGGTGATCTCCAGCACCAGCTGCTCGCCGGCCACGCCGGAGTAGGCCAGCGCGTCGTCCAGCACGTCGAGGAATTTGTCGTTGCGGAACTGGCGCGGACTGATGTTGACGGACATGTACAGCGACCGCTTGGCCGCCGCCTCAAACTGGCGCAGTTGCACGCACGCGGCCTTCAGCGCCCATGCGCCCAGGAGGTTGATCAGGCCATTGGTCTCGGCCAGCGGGATGAAGCGCGCCGGCGGCACCATGCCCAGGGTCGGGTGCTTCCAGCGCATCAGTGTCTCGAAGCCTTCGATCTCGCGCGTGGCCGCATCGACGATGGGCTGGTAGTACAGCACGAACTCGCCTTCGCGCACGGCCTGGAACATGGCCGCCTCCAGCGAGATGTCATGTTCGGTCGGGCTGCTGTGGCGCGCGTTGTAGACGACGCAGCGGGCCTTGCCGGTTTCCTTGGCCCGCGACAGCGCCGCGTCGGCCAGCGCCAGCAAGCGGATCTCGTCCTCGGCGTGCTGCGGATACACCGACACGCCGACGGACGCCCCCACGTAGACCGTCTGGCCGTCGACGTCGAATGGCGACTGCAGCGTCGCCAGCAGCCGGCCCGTGACGAGGCGGATCTGCGCTTCGTTGAAGGTGCCCGGCAGGACCGCCACGAACTCGTCGCCGCCCACCCGGGCCAAGGTGTCGCTGTCGCGCAGCATCTTGCGCAGCCGCGCGGCCGCCATGCACAGCACGGCGTCGCCGGCCGGATGACCCAGCCCGTCGTTCACCTTCTTGAAGCCGTCCAGGCCCACGGTCGCAACGGCAAAGCCCTGGCCGGTACGGCGCGCCTGCGCGATCGTCATGCGGATGCGGTCGGACAGCAGGGCGCGGTTCGGCAGGCCGGTGAGGGCGTCGTGCGTGGCCATGTGGCGCAGGCGCGCTTCGGTGGCATGCTGGGCGGTCAGGTCGCGCCCCACGAGCAGGAGTTCGGCGCCATGGCTGGAAATGCGCAGGTCGTAGGGTGTCTCGACGTCCCCATGGCGCAAGCGCAGCTCGGCACGGGCGACGTGGACGGCCTGTGCCTCGGCCAGCGCGGCCTTCAGGATGCCGTGGTCGGCTTCGCAGACGAGCGCGCGCAGCGACTGGCCCACCAGTTCGGCGCCGCCGGCCAGCGTGGCGGCGCGCCGGCTGGCAAAGCGGATGTGCCCGCGCGGATCGGCGCGAAACACGATGTCGCCCGCCTCCTCGAGCATGCCATCGAAGGCGCTCGGGGTGTCGGTGGACGCGACGGTGGGGGTACCGGACAGCATTGGACGGGCTCGGATCTCTGGGAAGTGCGTCAAAAAGAGGCGGCTGGAACGTTATCTGTCGAGCCGGCAACAAATGTACCACTTTGTCGGGTTGTTTTACATGAAAAAGGGCAACATCAGGCCTATTTGGGCGGGAAAATCTTGCGCTACTTCACTAAAACAGCCTGTTGGTAACGTTTTCGGTGCGCCTGCGGGCCTTGCCGTTTCGGCTGGCCTGCGACGACGGGCGGCAGCCCGGCACCGTGGGAGGGGCGATGGAGCGGTTCGATACGCACGAAGTGTTCAACCCGGTGGCGCCGTTCGGCGACATCCACCTGTTCGCCTGCGATCCCGCGCTGGGCGAAGCGCTGGTGCGGGAGGGCGGCGGGGCGGCACAGGTCGCACTGCGGGATTGCGCCGCGATCCTGGCGCGGGCATTGGTGGAGGAGGGCGCGGCGCCGTAAAACATGGACAGCGCTTGCCCCGGGCTGGGATAATGCGCTACAACCCGCAAATTACTGTACAAAAATGAAACAAGATCCGCGCTTCCCGAACCTCTTCATCACCGACCATCCGCTGATCCAGCACAAGCTGAGCCACATGCGCGACAAGTCGACGTCGACCCGCACCTTCCGCGAACTGCTGAAGGAAATCACACTGTTGATGGGTTACGAAATCACCCGCGACCTGCCGCTGACCACGCGCGAGATCGAGACGCCCTTGATGACGGTCGACGCGCCCGTCATCGCCGGCAAGAAGTTGGCGGTGGTGCCGATCCTGCGCGCCGGCATCGGCATGAGCGATGGCCTGCTGAACCTGGTGCCGTCGGCCCGTGTCGGCCACATCGGCGTGTTCCGCGACCCGGACACGCACCAGCCTGTCGAGTACCTGGTGCGCCTGCCGGACCTGGTCGATCGCATCTTTATCCTGTGCGACCCGATGGTCGCCACGGGCAACTCCGCCGTGCACGCCGTGGACGTGCTGAAGAACCGCGGCGTCGGCGACGACCAGATCATCTTCCTGGCGCTGGTGGCGGCACCGGAAGGCATCGAGGTGTTCCAGAAGTCGCACCCGAACGTGAAGATCTATTGCGCGTCGCTGGATTCGCACCTGAACGAGCACGCCTACATCGTACCGGGCCTGGGCGACGCGGGCGACCGCATCTTCGGCACCAAGTAAGCCAATGGCCACGCCCGCCGATCCCGCGTTCCGCCAGCACCTGCAGGCGCTGGCCGACAAATACCGCGCCAGCATCCCGCAACGGCTGGCGGCGATCGGGGCGGCGCTGGATGCGGCCGGTACCACACCGGCCCCGGCACAGCTGGAGCCCCTGCACGAAGCATTGCATGCCGTGGCCGGCTCCGCCGGCTCCTTCGGCTTCGCGGCGCTGGGTGACGAAGCGCGCCGGCTGGAACAGCTGCTGCGGGAGACGATGGCGGCAACGGCGGCGTTTGGCGACGTCGTACCGCAGGTGCGGCATTACCTGGCGTGGGCCAATGACGATCCCACGGGCGCCACAATCCGTGCGCACGATTGACGCAGGTCAAACACTGCGTTGGATTATTGTCTATAGTTACACACATGCCGGGCGAAACAGCAGCTTCCGGGAATCTTGCAGCGCTTTTTGCCGTCTTTCATGACCGTTTCATGTCAATCGCATGACGGTTTCGTGACAAGGGGACAGAATTCTTGCCGCAAGACCACCCGAAAGCTCGTCTGTAGCAATTATTTTCGCAAAAACGTGCTGAAACCGTGACTCGTGACGTGCTTTTGGCGCCGTATTCGGTATAATGCGGGATCGTTTAGATTCAAGAGTAGTGCAGTTAGTCTGCCATTGCATACTTGCTTCAAACGATATCACGGGCGCAAGCTCATTTAACTGTAATAGGAATTGTAATGGCAACTGGTATCGTAAAATGGTTCAATGATTCGAAGGGTTTTGGCTTCATCACCCCTGACGAAGGCGGCGAAGATCTGTTCGCTCACTTCTCGGCGATCCAAACCACCGGCTTCAAATCTCTGCAAGAGAACCAACGCGTATCTTTCGAAGTGACCGCTGGTCCGAAAGGCAAGCAAGCTTCGAACATTCAGCCTCTGTAATACGCTGGATCTAACGAAATAAAAAATCCTCGGTTTCCGGGGATTTTTTTTCGCCTGTACGTCCCGCAATCCGGGGCGCCAGCCCACAAAACCGGCTACTCACGCTACCGCCGAGCCTGTGTCCACCATGCGGCTGCACCCCGACATGACACGGCCTCTGCCGGACTTGTCGCGGCATTCGACCGGCCAACGGCTGGCCTCGTGTCCCACAACGGGGTCAGGCACCAAAGTGGGACACGAGCTCATGCGTAGTGATCGAGCCGCGACGCCATTGCCGACACACGCTCGCCGCACGCGACACCGTCGGGCTCGTGTCCCACCGCGGGGTCAGTCACCAACTTGAGACATGAGCTCGGCATCGGGTCGTAGCTTGAACGGTGACGAGGTAGCAGCCGCCAGGGGCACAGCGCCACCGGTGGCGCCCAGCCCAGCGCCAGTGTCGCTGAGTCCGTGTCCATGTCGGGTGTGACACAGGCGGACACGCACCGGGTGTAGACGCCAGGCCCAGGTCAGCCCTGGCCCCAGTACCCCGGCTGCGCATAGCTGCGCCGCAGGAAGTCGACGAAGGTACGGATGCGCAGGGGCAGATGGCGCCGTTGCGCGAAGACGGCGTAGATGTCGTTGCCCGGCGCCGAGTACGCGTCGAGCACCGTCTGCAGCCGGCCCGCTTCGATGTCGCCGCCCACTTCCCACATCGAGCGCCAGGCCAGGCCCTTGCCGGCCAGTACCCAGTCGTGCAGGACGGCGCCGTCGTTGCAGCTCATATTGCCCGTCACTTTCAGCGTGACGGACTTGCCGCCGTCGCGGAACGTCCAGCCGCGCTGGCTGCCTTCGCTGCTGATGGCCATGCAGTTGTGTTTGGCGAGGTCGTCCAGGTTCTGCGGCACGCCGTGGCGTTTCAGGTAGGCGGGCGTGGCGACGACGACGCGGTGGTTGTCCGCAAGCTTGACGCTGACGAGGTTCGAGTCCTCCAGGCTGGCGATGCGGATTGCCACGTCCACCCCTTCGCCGATCAGGTCGACGACGCGGTCGTTCAGGTTCAGCGTGACGGTGACCTCACGGTGCTCGGCAAGGAACGACGGGATCAGCGGTGCCACGTGCTGCCGGCCGAACCCCGCCGGCGCGGAGATGAGCAGGTGTCCTGTCGCGCGTGCGCTGCGTTCGGAGACCGCGGCCTCGGCCGATTCCAGCTCGGCCAGGATGCGCTGGCAGTCCTCGAGGAACGCCGTGCCTTCGTCCGTCAGCGCCAGCTTGCGCGTGGTACGCTGGAGGAGTTTGACACCGAGGCGCTGCTCCAGCGCATCCAGGCGGCGACCGATGACGGCCGGGGCGATACCTTCCGCCCGGGCGGCGGCGGAGAGGCTGCCGCGGGCGACGACTTCGACAAAGGTGGAGATCTGACGGAACTGTCCCATGACGCGATCTATGACAAAAACGCACAGATGAAGTGATTATTTGTCTCGTTTATATAAGTGTCCGGTCAATATACTGGATTGCATTGCATTGCACCATATCACAAACCCAAGGAGATCCAGATGAGCAGCATTTCCCTTCCCGCAGGCATGGAAATCACGGGCGAGATCGCGCCCGGCTACGAACGCGTGCTGACGCCCGAGGCGCTGGCCCTCGTCGCGAAGCTGTCGCGCGAGTTCGAGCCACGCCGGCAGCAACTGCTGGCGGCGCGCGTCGAGCGTGCGCGCCGCCTCGATGCCGGCGAGCGTCCCGACTTCCTGGCCGAGACCGCGCATATCCGCGCCGGCGACTGGAAGATCGCACCGATTCCGCCGGCACTGGAATGCCGTCGCGTCGAGATCACGGGCCCGGTCGAGCGCAAGATGGTCATCAACGCGCTGAACTCCGGTGCGGACAGCTACATGACCGACTTCGAGGACTCCAACACGCCGAACTGGCGCAACCAGATCGACGGCCAGGTCAACATGATGGACGCCGTGCGCAAGACCATCGCCCTGGAGCAGAACGGCAAGTCGTACAAGCTGAACGAGAAGACGGCGACCCTGGTCGTGCGTCCCCGCGGCTGGCACCTGGACGAGAAGCACGTGCTGGTGGACGGCAAGCGCGTCTCCGGCGGCGTCTTCGACTTCGCGCTGTTCATGTTCCACAACGCCAAGGAACAACTGGCCCGCGGCGCCGGCCCGTACTTCTACCTGCCGAAGATGGAATCGCACCTGGAAGCGCGCCTGTGGAACGACATCTTCGTCATGACGCAGAACGAACTGGGCCTGCCGCAAGGCACCATCAAGGCCACCGTGCTGATCGAAACGATCCTGGCCGCGTTCGAAATGGACGAGATCCTGTATGAACTGCGCGAGCACAGCTCGGGCCTGAACGCGGGCCGCTGGGACTACATCTTCAGCTGCATCAAGAAGTTCAAGCTGGACAAGGAGTTCTGCCTGGCCGACCGGCCGAAGGTGACGATGACGGCGCCGTTCATGCGCGCCTACGCGCTGCTGCTGTTGAAGACGTGCCACAAGCGCGGCGCGCCGGCCATCGGCGGCATGTCGGCCCTGATCCCGATCAAGAACGACCCGGAAAAGAACGAAGTCGCGATGGGCGGCGTGCGCAACGACAAGGCGCGCGACGCCACCGATGGCTACGACGGCGGCTGGGTCGCGCACCCGGGCCTGGTCGACCTGGCGATGACGGAGTTCAGGAACGTGCTGGGCGACGCGCCGAACCAGATCGGCAAGCAGCGTCCGGACGTCGAGGTCACGGCGGCCGACCTGCTGAACTTCCAGCCGGAAGCGCCGATCACGGAGGCGGGCCTGCGCTACAACATCAACGTGGGCATCCATTACCTGGGCAGCTGGCTGGGCGGCAACGGCTGCGTGCCGATCCATAACCTGATGGAAGATGCGGCGACGGCCGAGATCAGCCGCTCGCAGGTGTGGCAGTGGATCCGCTCCAGCAAGGGCGTGCTGGAAGACGGCCGCAAGGTCACGGCCGACATGGTGCGGGCGATGATCGCGGAGGAACTGCCGAAAGTGCAGGGCGCCGCGCCGGACGGCTCGAGCCCGAACTACGCCCGCGCCGCCGCCATCTTCGAGGAGATGTCGACTTCCGAGCAGTTCGCCGAGTTCCTGACCTTGCCGCTGTACGAAGAAATCTGACGCCGCAGCGACCGGCGCTGGCTCAGCTGCTGCGCTGGGCCAGCGCAGGGCGCGCCAGGAATTCCTTCAGCCGGGCCTCGTCGATGCGGTGTCCGCCAATCCGGCGCAACAGCGCATCGATGCGATCGGTGCCCCAGAACAGCTCGTTCTGGTAGGCGAACGTGGGCACGCCAAATACACCGCGCGCGATCGCCTCATCCGTGGCGGCGATCAGCTGCTGCTTGATCTCGGGCGTGGCGGCGGCGACCTGCAACGCTTCGCCGTTCAGGTCGCATTCCTTCGCCACTTGCCGCAGCACGGCGGCATCCGAAACGTCCAGTCCCTTTTCCCAGCTCGCCTGCGCCAGCGCATAGGCAAACCGCTTGCGGCTCGTTGCCGACGGCACGCTTGCCAGCATGCGCAGCGCCAGCAGGGGATTGAACGGATGGCCTGGCGGGCCGCGGAACGCCAGCCCTTGGGCATCAGCGAGGCGCATCACGTCGCGAAACATCAGTTCACGCTTGGCCGGTACCTCCGCCGGGCCCTTGATGCCGTGGGCCTTCAGCATGCCCGCGAACAGCACGGGCTCGATCGCCACGTGCACGCCGGTCGCCTCGATGCGGGCGATCTGCTTCGTGGCCAGCCACACGAACGGGCTGATGGGGTCGAAATATAACTGGACCGTTTCCATAGTTCGTCACCTCAGAAAGAATTCTTCCACAGCCGCAGCGCGGCAAACACGGCCAGCGGCGCGGCGTCCGGCGCCACCTTGCCGGCCGCGGCCAGCGTGTGGGCGATGCCGCGCTCGCGATAGCGCAGGAATGGATTCGTCGCGCGCTCCAGGTCGATCGTGCTGGGCACCGTGGCCTCGTGGCGCTCGCGCTTTGCCGTCTCGACGCCGATGCGTTCAATCAGCGCCCCATTGTCCGGCTCGACCGCGGCGGCAAAGCGCAGGTTCGACAGCGTGTATTCGTGCGCGCAGTACACCTGCGTGGCCGGCGGCAGCGCGGCCAGCTTGTCCAGCGAGGCCGCCATCTGCTCCGGCGTTCCTTCGAACAGCCGGCCGCAACCGCCGGCAAACAGCGTGTCGCCGCAGAACAGCATCGGCACCGCGCCGCTCCGCACGTAGGCGATGTGGCCCCTGGTGTGGCCTGGTACGTCCAGCACCGTCAGCGTCAGTTCCAGCCCCGGCACCTGGACCGTATCGCCCTCCACCAGCGGCACCGTGACGGCGGCAATGCCGTCGCTGGCGGGGCCGTACACGGGGATGGCGTAATGCTGCAATAATTGCGGCACGCCCCCGATGTGGTCAGCGTGGTGGTGGGTGAGTAGAATGGCAGTCAGGGACAGGCCATGCCGCTCGAGTGCGGCCAGGACCGGCCCGGCGTCGCCCGGGTCCACGACGGCCGCGTGTCGGCCGTCATGAATGAGCCACAGGTAGTTGTCGTTGAACGCCGGAACGGCCAGCACGTGCAGGGTTGTCGTCATCGGTGCAAGATAGGAATTCACAGGGACCCGCAGGGAACCCACAGGGAACGCATGGATAGCGCAACATCCGAAAAATCCATTATAGCGCTGGACAGCTGGCTGCAAACGCCGGCCGGTGCGTACGTGCGCGCGTGGGAACAGCAGCTGCTGGACGAGTTGACGGCCGACATCTTCGGCTTCAACGCGCTGCAGATCGGCACGCCGCAGATCGATGCGCTGGCGGCCAGCCGCATGCCGCACAGGTGGCTGGCGGAAACGCGCGCACAAGGTGGAGCGGCGCCTGCCGGCCGGGCCGTGACGCTGACGTTCGATGCGGGCGAGTTGCCGTTCGCGTCGCAAAGTCTCGACCTGGTCGTGCTGCCGCACGTGCTCGAGTTCGCGGCCGAGCCGCACCAGGTGCTGCGCGAAGTGGAACGCGTGCTGATCCCGGAAGGCCAGCTGATCATCTGCGGCTTCAATCCGGCCAGCCTGTGGGGCCTGCGCCAGGTGACGGCGCGCGTCACCGGCGCCCATTACCTGCCGGAGGCGGGGGAATTCATTTCTATGCCCCGCATCAAAGACTGGTTAAAATTGCTGAACATGGGCGTCAGCCACAGCCATTTCGGCTGTTACGCGCCCGCCTGCCGCACGGAGCCCTGGCTCGCCCGCTACGCGTTCATGGATCGCGCCGGTACGCGCTGGTGGCCATACTTCGGTGCCGTCTACCTCGTGCAGGCCATCAAGCGGGTCAAGGGGATGCGCCTGATCGGCCCTGCGTGGAGCAAGAAGTCCGCCAAGGCGCCCGTCGCGGTGCCCGCCGCCAACAAGCATCGCGAGGGCACCGACAGCGAACGGCAGGAAACCATAGCGTCGCAATAAGGTCAGAGAAACATGAATAGTGAGCAGTACCTGGACAAGGTAGAGATTTTTACGGACGGCGCCTGCAAGGGCAATCCGGGCACAGGCGGCTGGGGCGCGCTGATGGTTGCGGGGGAGGCGGAGAAGGAGCTGTGCGGCGGCGAGCTGAACACGACGAACAACCGCATGGAGCTGAAAGCCGTGATCGAGTCGCTCAACGCGCTCAAGCGGCCGTGCGAAGTGGTCCTGCACACCGACAGCCAGTACGTGCAGAAGGGCATCAGCGAATGGATCCACGGCTGGAAGGCACGGGGCTGGCGCACGTCCACGAAGGAACCCGTCAAGAACGCCGACCTGTGGCAGGCGCTTGACACGGCCCAGGCCGTGCACAAGGTCGACTGGCGCTGGGTGCGCGGCCACAACGGCCATCCCGGCAACGAACGGGCCGACATGCTGGCCAACCGCGGCGTCGACCTGGTGCGACGCAAATGATGCCCGCGCCGCGTTTGCTATACTGCGCGGCTGTCTTCCTTACTCATCCAACACATGCGTCAGATCGTCCTCGATACCGAAACCACCGGCATCAACCCCAAGCTGGGCAACCGCGTCATCGAGATCGGTTGCGTCGAGCTGGTTGACCGCAAGCTGACGGGCAATAATTTTCACCGCTATATCAACCCGGACCGCGAGTCGGAAGAGGGCGCGCTGAACGTCCACGGCCTGACGACGGAGTTCTTGAGCGACAAGCCGCGCTTCCACGAAATCGTCGAGGAGCTGCGCGAGTACATTCGCGGCGCCGAGGTCATCATCCACAACGCGCCGTTCGACCTGGGCTTCCTGAACCACGAATTCCGCATGCTGAACCTGCCGTCGTTCGACGAACATATCGGCGGCGTCATCGACACCTTGGTGCAGGCCAAGGAGCTGCGCCCGGGCAAGCGCAACTCGCTGGACGCGCTGTGCGACTTCTACGGCATCTCAAACGCGCACCGCAAGCTGCACGGCGCGTTGCTGGATGCCGAGCTGCTGGCGGATGTCTACCTGGCGATGACGCGAGGCCAGAACAGCCTGGGCATGGACATCGAGGAAGAGACGTCGGCCGGGGGCATCCAGCTGGAACAGGTGGCCCTGGCAGAGATCCTCGTGGTGCGTGCCTCAAGCGACGAAATGGCCGCGCACGAGGAACTGTTGAACGGCCTGGACAAGGCTGTGAAAGGAACTTGCATCTGGCGCACGCCGGTTGCTTGAAGTCCCTTGACGGCACGCAAGTGCCCACCTATAATAATGCTTCTTCGGGAGGTTAGCTCAGGGGTAGAGCACTGCATTCACACTGCAGGGGTCGCAAGTTCGAAACTTGCACTTCCCACCAGAATTCGCTGTGATATCAAAGGCTTGCAACGTTAGGTTGCAGGCCTTTTTTGTTTTGTACGGAATGTTCTAATAGGCTCGTTAGCCCTTGCGCGCTATTCCGATTCCGTCGCACATACGGCCTAGCCTGTCGTAAGGTTGTACGAAAGGCACAGCCGCCCTATGTCTGGCAACCCGGCGTGTCCTACTGGCTTTGTGTCGCAATATTCGAACCATGCTAGGGGAAGATATGAATACGCCGTTGTCAAGTGGAGACGCGGGCAGTGGTCACTACGCTGTCTACGAAGGCCATGCGAATACGCTGCGCACATGGCTGACTGCTTACGGAGTGGAGTTCCAGTCCTGATCTTTAGCCAAGACAAGATCTTCGCCGCACTAGCCAAGGTCGGTCTTGTGCAGGAAGTGGCCGTGTGTTTCCTCGTTGGTTTGACATTGCAGGTCCTGCTCGCGCTTATCAATAAGCAGACGATGTGGATGTGCTATTACGGCGAGCTCAAGTCCGAGTTCCAGTCGAAGCGGCGCTACCGCTGCGCCAATTGGATATCCGAGCAGTTCTGGATCGATGCCGTTTTCGATATCCTTACCATATCGTCGTTCGCGTGGCCGACTTATAGGGCGTTAAGCGGCATGACCGCGTCCTAAGCTTGAGTCGGCTAACTATCGAGTGATCGTGGCAGTTGCGCGGGTCAGGATGCCGACACTGGGGACGGCGCAGGCAAATTGCGCGGTCGATGGAGTTCAGCTTCGCATCCGCACCCCCGTGACTTCGTAATGCCGCATCTCCTGAATAAACGGAATGTACGTCCGCACCGCGCCCAGGAATTCGCGAAAGCCGGGACTCTTGCGGAAGCCTTCCATATGCCCGGTCGCGGAGTCCCACTCGATGCGCAGCAAGAACACGTTCGGCTCGTCCACGCAGCGGCTCAGTTCATAGGCCTGGCAGTGGACGGAGTCGTCCAGTGCGCGGGAAGCCCGGCCGTAGTCGGCCACGAACTGTTCGGCCAGCGGCTGGGGCAGGCTGTAGCGGATATATTCGACGATCATGGCACATCCTCGTTGTCGGCCTGCTCGTCGAGCAAGCGCAGGTGAAGGCGACGGCGCCGCGCGTGGGCGATGCCCCAGTCGTGCAGCAGCTGCAGGGCCGGCAGCAGGGCTTGTGCCACCGGCGTAAGGCCGTACGAGACGCCGCGCGGTACTTCGTCATCCAGCTCGATCCGCTCCACCAGGCCGTCGGCCTGCAGCTGGCGCAACTGCTCCGTAAACACCTTGCGCGACGCGCCCGGTACCTGGCGGCGCAAGGCGGTGAAGCGCAGCGCGCCACCCTTGAGCCGATAGACGATCGTCGGCTTCCATTTGCCGTTGATACAGTCGAGCGCGACCTCGATGCTGCAGAAGTAGTTCCTGGCGCCTGGCATCCCGAAACCCACCGTCGACGATGAGTCCCACTATACGAGGACGGGCGGCGCGGCGCAATACGGCACATTTTTGTAACCCGGCGCGCAGCGCGGGGAAGCGTTCAGCCCAGCGGTGGCCGTGCTGGCGGCAGCGTGTACGGGCTGCACGCCCAATGGGCGCGCGATCAACGACGGATCGGTGACGCTGCCCGCGCGAATCACGCAGTCCACCCCGCTCGACGACCAAGTTCACCTGGCGGTCGCTGGAACCGATGTCCAGCCCCACCTCCGGATAGCAGGAGCGGAGCTGGCCCAGCGACGGAATCAGCAACAGTGACGCGGTCGCCGTGCCCGTGTCGATGCGCAGGCGCCCGCGCGCGCGGCTGCGGGCGCGCCAGTTCGTCTTCCACCTCGTCCCATTCCTCCAGCAGGCGCGCCATGCGGTCGTAGTAGGCCTGGCCGTCCGTCGTCACCTCGACGCGCCGCGTGGTGCAGTTCAGCAGCTTGATGCGCAGGTGCGCCCTCGAACGTCGCACATTATCACTCGAACAGGAATTGTGCAGCCTCGCTTCGCCGGTTTATCACCAGGGCGCAGCCGTTCATGATGACCCCATCAACCAACCGAAGGGAATCCACCATGAACCAGCAGATCCTGATCGCCGCCACCGGCGCCCCCGCCGTGATGCAACTCGCGTCCGTGCCTGATGTCGGCCAGCCGGGCCCGGGCCAGGTGCGCCTGCGCCACGAAGCCATCGGCGTGAACTTCGTCGACACGCTGCTGCGTTCCGGCGCCTTCCCCGCACCGCTGCCGCTGGCGATGGGCGTCGAGGGCGCCGGTGTCGTCGTCGCGGTGGGCGAGGGCGTCGCCAACGTGCAGGTCGGCGACCGCGCCGCCTACTTCTTCTCGTTCGGTGCCTATGCCGACGAACGGCTGATCGAGGCCAAGCACCTCGTGCGCCTGCCGGCAAACGTCAGCGCGGCAACGTCCGCCGCCACGTTCACGAAGGGCCTGACCGCCTGGATGATGCTGTTCGGCGCCCACCGCCTGCAACCTGGCGAGACGGTGCTCGTGCAGGGCGCCGCCGGCGGCGTCGGCTCGATGGTGGCACGCTGGGCCAAGGCACTGGGCGCCACCGTGATCGCGACGGCCGGCTCCGCATCGAAGGTGTCGTCGGTCGCTTCCTGGGGCATCGACCATGTGCTGTCGTCGGATGACCCGGCGCTCGGCGCGCGCGTGCGCGACCTGACGGGAGGCCGGGGCGTGGACGTCGTCTACGAGTTGGTGGGCAAGACCACCTTCGGGCAGTCGCTGCGGGCGCTGCGCGACGGTGGCACCCTGGTCCACGTCGGCAATGCGTCCGGCAGCCCCGCCGTGGACAAGGAGGCGCTGGCTGAGCGCGGCATCCGCTACGCCCAGCCCAGCACCGGGCAGTACGTGGACGAGCGCGCGGAACTCGAACGCGCCAGCGCCACGCTGTTCGCCGCGCTGGGTGATGGCATCTTCGGCGAAGTCCTGCCACGGCGCTACCCATTGCGCGACGCCGCCCAAGCCCACGAGGACATCGCCGCGCGCCGCCTGACCGGTGCCGCCATCCTGGTGCCGTAATCATACCGTGGCTTCCGCGCGCCGAGCGGGTAGGCTAGAATGAGAACCATTCTCATCCATGGCAGGACGTATGCCTCCCACTCTCGATCCCGCGCGACGCCGCGCGCTTGCCGCCGGCGCGCTGTCCCTGGCCGGCCTGGCGCCGGCGCCGGTACGCGCCGCCAGCGACTGGCAGGCGGCCACCATGCCGCTGGCGCGCCAGCGCGACATCGTCTCGACCGTGACGGGGCAACGCTACCGGATCTTCGTCAGCATCCCCGAACGTGCGGCACCGCCGGGCGGACATCCCGTGTTGTACGCGCTGGACGGCAACGCGACCTTCCCCAGCCTGGCCTTGATGGCGCGGACGGCCGGCGCGCGTGCCGCGGTGACGGGGCACGCGGCCCCCATCGTTGTCGGCATCGGCTATGCGACCGAGCGCGATTACGACCCGGCCCGCAGCAGCGACTACACGCCGCCAGGCGGCAAGGATGCCGCGCCGACCGAGGGCGGCGCCGGCCGCTTCCTGGATTTTGTCGAGCAGGAGGTCAAGCCGCTGGTGCGCACGCTGGCGAGCGTCGATCCGGGCCGGCAGGCGCTGTTCGGCCATTCGTACGGCGGCCTGTGCGTGCTGCACGCGCTGTTCACGCGTCCGGCGTCGTACCAGGCATACCTCGCTTCCAGCCCGTCGATCTGGTACGGCGGCCGAGTGGTGCTGGCCGGCGTCGAGGGACTGCGCCAACGCGTGCTGGCACTGCCGCACAAGCCGGCGCTGCTGCTGACGGCGGGCGAGCTGGAACGTGCACCCGTCAGGCCCGGCGCGCCAGGCAGCGCCAACCCGGCCGCGGCGCAACGGCGCATGGTGGAGGAAGCGGGTGACCTTGCGGCGCGCCTGCAGGCGCAGCCGGACGTGCTGTCGAAGGTGCGCTTTCAGTTGCTGGCGGGGGAGAACCACGGCTCCGCGGTATTCCCCGCGATGGCGCGGGGGCTGGAATTCTTCCTCGCTTGACTGGCGCCCAGCGCGCCGGGATCAGCGATAGTCCTCCGCCGTCAGCCCATGCTTCTGCATCTTGTGATACAGCGTCTGCTTGGGCAGGCCCAGTGCCGTGCAGGCGCTGCTGACACTGCCGCCCGCGGCGCGCAGGGCCGCATCGATCACGGACCGTTCGAACGCGCCGACCTGGTCTGCCAGCGAGGCCGTCGCCGGGGTGGCCGCGGCAGGGCCCGCGACGCCCGGCAGCGCGCCCGGCAGGCCCAGCACGTAGCGGTCGGCCGCGTTGCGCAGCTCGCGCACATTGCCCGGCCAGTCGTGGCGCAGCAGCGCTTGCAGGTGGGCGGGCGGCACGGTGGGCACGTCGCGCCGGTAGCGGCTGGCCGCATCGAGCATGAAGTGTTCGAACAGCAGAGGGATGTCGTCGCGCCGCTCGCGCAGCGGCGGGATGTGCAGCACGATCAGGTTCAGGCGGTAATACAGGTCGGCGCGGAACTGGCCCTGGTCCACCAGGTCGCGCAGGTCGGCCTTGGAAGCGGCGACGACGCGCACGTCCACGGGGAGGGGCTGCACGGAGCCGAGCCGCTCGATGTAGCGCTCCTGCAGCACGCGCAGCAGCTTGACCTGCATCGCCAGCGGCAGGCTCTCGATCTCGTCCAGGAACAGCGTGCCTTCCGACGCATGCTCGATCTTGCCCACCTGGCGCTTGGCCGCGCCGGTAAACGCGCCAGCCTCGTGGCCGAACAACTCGCTTTCGAAGATCGTTTCCGGAATCGCGCCGCAGTTGACGGCCACGTAGTGGCGCCGGGCGCGCTCACTGAACTCGTGCAGGCAGCGTGCCACCAGTTCCTTGCCCGTGCCCGTTTCGCCATAGATCAGCACATCGGCCGGCTGGCTGGCCACGGCCAGGATCGTGCGGCGCAGTTCGCGCATCGCCGGCGTATTGCCCAGCAGCGCCGCGTCGATGCCCTGGCTGTGCGCCAGGCGCTGGCGCAGCTCGCGCACCTCCAGTTGCAGGCGCCGCTTGTCGGCCGCGCGCCGCACCACTTCGGCCAGCTGGTCGGAGGAGTAGGGCTTCTCGATGAAGTCGTAGGCGCCGTCGTGCATCGCCTGCACGGCCATCGCGATGTCGCCATGGCCCGTCACCAGGATCACCGGCAAGCCGGGATCGACGCCATGCGCCGCCGCCAGCAATTCCAGCCCGCTGATGCCAGGCAGCCGGACGTCGCTGACGATCACGCAGCGGCTGTCCGCGTGCAGCAGCTCGCGGGCCGGTTCGGCGGCGTCGAAGCTGCGCACGTTGAAGCCCGCGAGGTCCAGCGCCTGGGCGCTGCCTTCGCGTACGGCGGGGTCGTCCTCGACCAGTATTACTTGTATGTCATCCATCCTGTTTTTCCATTGTCGCGGCCTGCAGTTCGATGACGAACGAGGCCCCGGTCGTCGTTTCCTCCGAGCGCAGGCTGCCACCGAAATCGCGCACGATCTGCTCCGAGATGGCCAGTCCCAGGCCCAGGCCTTCGCCTTGCGGCTTGGTCGTGAAGAAGGGCTGGAACAGCTTTTCGCGCGCTTCGTCCGTCAGCCCGGGGCCGTTGTCGGCCACGCGGATCAGTACCGATTGCGCCGTCTCCGTCACGCCGACCGTCAACGTGCGCGGCGCGCCGCGCTCCAGCGTCGCCAACGCATCCAGGGCGTTAGTCATCAGGTTCAGCAGGACCTGTTCCAGCCGGTTGCTGTCGCACAGCGCATAGACGTCGGCCTGGCTGATGTCGAGCGTGAACGCCACCTTGTCCAGTTGCAGGCGGCGCTCCACCAGCACCAGCGCGTTCGAGATCGCCGTGTGGATCGAGACGGGCCCCAGCTCCGCGTTGGACTTGCGCGCAAAGCTTTTCAGCTTGCCCGTGATGCTGCCCATGCGCGCGACGATCTGCGAAATCTTCGCCAGGTTCTGGCGCGCTTCGTCCATGCGGCCCCGCTCGAACAGCAGCACGGCGTTGTCGGACATCGTGCGCAGCGCCGTCAGCGGCTGGTTCAGTTCATGCGTGATGCTGGCCGACATCTGGCCCAGCACCGCCATCTTGCCGGCCTGGTACAGCTCGTTCTGCGTGCGGTGCAGCTGCTGCTCGGCCTGGCGCCGCACCTCGGCCTCGGCCATCAGGCGCTGCGTCGTGCGTTCCAGGCGCGACGTGCGCTCGGCCACCATCAGCTCGAGCTGGTTGTAGGCGGCCTGCAGCTGCTCCTTCGCCTGCAGGCGCTGGCGCACGTACAGGAACAGCAGCAACAGGAAGCCATACGCCACGCAGGCGAACAGCACGGCGGCGCGGGCGTTGGCGCGCGCCTGGCTCAGGTCCGACAGGTACAGGAACGTCCATTGGCGCGGCGCCAGCGAACGGGTCTGCACCAGCAGCGGCGGCGTGATCGAACCGCGGGCCTCGCTCCCGCCGGCCGCGCCGATCGTCACCACGCGCGTGCCGTCGAGGTGTGCCGCGTCGTCGCGGATCGGCAGCGACGGCAGCGCCAGGCCGTGGTACTGGCGCGTTTGTTCGAGCTGAGCCCGCACGCTGTCGGGCAGGGGGCGCAGCGTATGGTATTTCCAGGCCGGGGCCGAGGACAGGAACAGCACGCCATTGGCGTCCGCCAGCATCACCTTGTCCGCCCCTTGCACCCAGCCCCGTTCCTGTTCCTCGATATTGACCTTGACGACGGCCACGCCCAGCATGCGGCCGTCGCGATGGACGCCGCGCGCATAGAAGTATCCCGGCTCGCCGCTGGTGGTGCCCACGCCATAGAAGCCGCTGGGGCGGCCGCTCAGCGCGTTCTGCAGGTAGGGCCGGAAGCGGATGTCGTCGCCCACGAAGCTGTCCTTCTGGCGCCAGTTGCTGGCCGCCAGGGTGCGCCCCTGCAGGTCGACGATGTAGATGATGCGCGAGCCAGCCTGGCGCGACAGGCGTTCCAGGTAGGTATTGACGTCGAGACGGCGCTTGTCGTCTTCCGGATGCTCCAGCAGGGCCAGCACGTTGCGGTCCAGCTCCAGCATGTGCGGCAGGAAGTCGTACTTGTCCAGCAGGTTCTGCAGGCTGGCCGCATACACTTCGAGCCGCTGGGCCCCGGCGGCGCGCAGCCGTTCGATGTTGATCTGTTCCGTCCAGCGGTAGGCGGCGCCCGCCAGCGCGACACCCCCGGCCAGCGCCGCCCACCAGGCGATGTGCGCGAGCCGCCGCCGCCGCGCGCGGGTGGCGAACGGCGTGGCGGCAAGCGCGTCATGCGCGCGCAGGGCAGGGGAGTCGGGCGGGATTGGCATCGCGGCCACTATAGCAAATCCCGCGTCCGGCTCGCTCAGAAGCAGTGCCGGATGCCGAGGTTGAACGCGGCGTTGCCGTTGCCGCTGTCGGTGGCGTTGCCCACCGTGAACGGGGCACCGTTGTCGTTGTCGATGTGGCCATAGGCGGCGTACAGGTCGGTGCGCGCCGACAGGCCGTACAGGTAGGCGGCGCCGTACTGGCGCGCATCGCGCTGCGCGGGCGACTTGTCGTCGTGCTGGACGACGGACAGCCACACGCGGTGCGGGCCGCTCTTGAACGTCAGGCCAAGCAGCGCGTCGCGGCTGACTTCGCCGCCCAGGCCGCGGTTGCGGACGATGGCGGCGTGGCCCATCACGCTGCCCAGCGTATAGCGCGCGGCCAGGATGGTGTTGCGCACGTGGTCGGGAAGCAGCGCATCCTCGCGGCGATGATGGCCCAGGTTCACGACCAGTGGGCCGTTCGTGTAGCTCAATACGCCGCTGAAGGCACGCTTGCGGTGGCTGTCGGCCGCCAGCGGGTCCGTCGTTTCGCCGGCACCGTATGCCACCTCGGCCGACCAGCCGGCCAGCTCCGGCGTGGCGTAGATGACGGTGTTGTCCATGCGGTGGTTGCCCGCCATGACGTTCGTTGCCTGGCCGGCCAGGCCGTCCTCGAACGGATCGGCCACGTCGCGGATCGCGCGGTAGTAGGGCGAGTACTGGCGGCCGACCGTCACGCTGCCGAACGAGCCGCGCAGGCCGACGAAGGCCTGGCGGCCGAAGCGCAGGCCGCCCTGGCCCGAGGCGCCGGTGTCGATGTTGTAGCCGCCTTCGAGCACGAAGATGGCGGACAAGCCATTGCCCAAGTCCTCCGTGCCCTTGAAGCCCAGCCGGGAGCCGGAAGCGAGGCCGCTGCCGACTGCCGTGCTGTTGCCTGCCGGGGTGCCGTATTCGGCCACCAGGCCGGCGTCCGCGACGCCGTAGATCTGGACATTGGATTGTGCTTGAGCGGCCGCGGCGGTCAGTGCCAGTGCCGCGGTGATTACGTATTTCATCGGGTCTCCTAAGGTCAATCGTTGATGCTTTTTTTATGCAGCCTGGACGTTGCGCTGCTCTTCGTGCGCCTGGGGTGTCTCCAGGGCGCCTTCCCACTTGGCGACCACGGCGGTCGCGACGGCATTGCCGACGGCATTGGTGGCCGAACGGCCCATGTCGAGGAACTGGTCGACCCCCATCAGCAGCAAGAGGCCGGCTTCGGGGATGTTGAACTGGGTCAGCGTGGCGGCGATCACCACCAGCGAGGCGCGCGGGACGCCCGCCATGCCTTTGGACGTCAGCATCAGCAGCAGCAGCATGCTGATCTAAGTGCCCATTGACAGCTCGATGCCGTAGGCCTGGGCGATGAACAGCACGGCGAACGTGCAGTACATCATCGAGCCGTCCAGGTTGAACGAGTAGCCCATCGGCAGCACGAAACTGGAAATGCGGCGCTGCACGCCGAACTTGTCGAGCGCGAGCAGCAGCTTCGGATACGCGGCCTCGGAGCTGGCCGTCGAGAAGGCCAGCAGGAACGGCTCGCGGATCAGGCCCACCAGGCGGAACACGCGCGGTCCCAGCACGAGGAAGCCGGCGCCGATCAGCAGCAGCCACAGGCAGAACAGGCCCAGGTAGAAGCCGCCCATGAACTTGGCGAACGTGACGAGGATGCCAAGGCCGTTGGTGGTGACGACGGAAGCCATGGCCGCGAACACGGCCAGCGGCGCCATGTTCATGATGGCGCCCGTCATGCGCAGCATGACTTGCGCCAGTTCGTCCACGACGGCCACCAGGCGCTTGCCCGATTCGCCCAGCGCGCCCAAGGCGGAACCGAAGAAGATCGAGAACACCAGCACCTGCAGGATCTCGTTATTGGCCATCGCCTCGATCGGCGACTTGGGCACGACGTGCGTGATGAAGTCCTTCAGCGTGAAGGCGGCGGTCTTCAGGCCCGTGCTGGCGTCGACGGGCGGCAGCGGCAAGCCGAGCTGGGTGCCCAGCTGCAGCACGTTCGACAGCGCCATGCCCAGCGCCAGCGAGACCAGCGAGGCCACCACGAACCAGGCGAATGCCTTGGCGCCGATGCGCCCGGCGGCCTTGCCGTCCGCCAGGTTGGCGATGCCGATGGTCAGCGTGGAAAACACCAGCAGCGCGATGATCATCTTGATCAGGCGCAGGAAGATGTCCGTTACGAGCGAGATGTGGCCCGAGATGCCGGCGCTGGTCGCCTTGTCGGGGAAAACGGTGTGACAGGCATAGCCCACCGCGATGCCGAGCAGCATCGCGACAAGGATATACAGCGTGAGGGGGCGCTTTTTTTGCATTGCAGTCTCCGTGTTATAGAAACCGCGGTGAGCCACCGCGGAGGTGGCTCCCATATAGCAAGTGCCGTGCCTGACGTTGTCAGGAGGCTAAGTTGTTGTTTTCATTAGGAATGTTGATTTGTCGGCAAGCGCGATGTCCAAACTATTGGACGGGCGGGGAGATGGTCGTCCAAGCGTTTGGATGGCGCGGTATCAGCTGGCGTCGCGGTGGACGTCGCGCCACAGCAGCATGTCGGCGATGCGTTCGGACTTGTCGTCGTCGAAGCCGAGCCGCGTGGCGCGCTCGCGCGGGTTGACCCACGTGCCGAACAGGATGTCCCAGATCGGCAGCCCGTAGTTCTGCGCGTGGTGGCCGTACTGGTGATGCACCGTGTGCATCTCGGGACGCTGGACGAAGTACCCAAGCCAGCGCGGCGTGCGCAGGTCGCTGTGCAGGAACAGGTCGAACACGCCCGTGACCAGCAGCGCGATGCCGGCCGCCGTCGGGCTCGCGCCCAGCACGTAGTAACTGGCGAATGCGCTGATGCAGATGGCGGCGGCGCTGTCGAGCGGGTGGGCATAGAACGCGGTCAGCGCTTCGACGCGGCGGGCGCTGTGGTGCAGCTGGTGGAAGACGCGCCACAGCAGGTCGGAATGGTGCGTCAGCCGGTGCCACCAGTAGAACACAAAGCTCGTCAGCAGGAAGCTGAGCAGGCCGACGGCGGTGTCGGGCAGCCAGGCGCCGGCGTCGAACAAGGCCGTGGCGCGGATCGCGCTCCCGAACAGGTAGCCGCCCGCGATGGTGACGACCAGCGTGGCCAGGCCGCTGGCGCTGGCCAGGATCAGCCAGCGCCGGTCGCAGTGGTTGCGCGAGGCGGGGGCGATGACTTCCCGGCAGAACAGGGCAACGAACGTCAGGGCGACGAGGGGAGGATGAGGAGTTCGGTCATGGGGCGATCGGTTTCAGTGATGCGGGTAGGGCAGCGGGGGCGCGAGATCGGGCGTCGGGCCGCTGAAGACGACGCCAAGTTGCCGCGTGCAGAATCGTTCGACCTCGCGCCATTCGTCGACGCCGCTGGGGCTGTCCAGCAGCCGCCGGTCGGGATAATTGTAGAGCAGGGCACGCGCCGCCGCCCGGCGCACGGAATGTTCGCTGACATCGGCGACATAGGTCTTCAGCGGCGAGCGCAGGGAGCGGCACACGACGGCGAGGCTCCTGCGGGTGCCGACCCGGCCCAGTTCGTCCAGCCGCGCCGGCAGGACCGTGCCATCGCGCGCGTCGCCAACGTCGTAGAAGCGATTGGGCGGCGCCGGCGGCGCATGTCGTGCCGCTTCGGCCGTCGCCCGGATCAATCCATCCTCGAGCTGCCGGTTGCCCAGCGCCGCTCGCGCGATCCGCAAGCCATCCAGCACATCCGGACGGTCGCGCCAGTATGGCTGGCGGGCGATCCGCTCGACATGGCGCAGCGCACCGGGCGTCTTGGCACGGGCGGCGATGCCCACGTGGGCCGGTTTCGACTGCCGCAGCGAGGCCAGGTAGATGGGGTGGAAGGCCGCCAGGTCGGCGGGAAGGCAACGCTCGAGCAGGACGCGCGCTGCCTCGCTGGCAGCGGTGTCGTCGTGGACGAACCCGGCGGTGACCAGCACGCGGATGACTGCACGGTCGCGGACGATCGCAAGGCGGTCGGGCGGCGGCCGGTCCGCCGCCAGCGCGGCTCGCTCCAGCAGGCGCACGATCGCCTGGCGGCTATGCGTTGTTCCCGTCGCCAGGGCCTGCGCCAGCAACGCCAGCGCGGCCGGAGCTACGCGGCCGTTGTCGACGAGCGGCTGCACGGGGACCTGGTGATCGAAGGGCGCGCCGGCGCGATAGCTGTTCGCCAGTGCCTGGGCGGCAGCGGCTGCCTCGTCGGACGGGTTTGCGTGCGCGGGCGGCAGGAGCTGGCACAGGGCCAGCGCGGCACAGGCGGCATGTTGCACGAAGCGGCGGATCATCGGTCGGGGGCGGGTCGGCATGAAGCGCGTGGCGGCAGCGGCAGCGTCAGCCATGGCGGCGCAATCGATGGGCGACAGTGCAAGCACGGTCAACACTGCGCAGGAAGCGTGGGTGAGGCGTCTCATCGTCGATCGCCCGCGTTGTTCTTGGACTTTGCTTCCTCGTCCGCCACCTGCCGCGCCAGCCGTTTGACGGCGTTCGCGGGCAGCAGCATCGTTTCGCTCAGGTACCTGGGCGCGAAGTAGACCAGGATGCGGACCTTGCAGGCGATTGCCGCGCCGGGCGGCAGCACTGCGTCGACATATGCCGCGTCGCCGATGGACATCGACGAGCCGGACTCCCACTTCTCGAAGGACAGGTGCGCCTTGTACCGGAAGACCTTGCGCTGGCCCACCCGCCGTTCGGCGACAAACTCCAGCGAGCCGCTGGCGGTCTCGGTGGCATAGTCGGCGGCATCGAAATCCGATTGCCGGTCGAGCCTGCACACCAGTTTCTTGTTGACTGCCGGCCAGAACCGGCCCTCGTCCTCGTAATAGCCCAGGAAGTCGACGTCCGCATCGAAGGTGACGGCGTAGGCATTGTCCTCGATGCCGACGCCGACCAGCTGCAGCTTCGCTGCCGGCGGCGCATTGCAACCGGCCAGCAGGCCAAGCAGGAGCAACCACCAGAGCCTGAGCATCGTCTTCATTCCCGCAACGGTCACTCGGCACCCGCCGGCTCGCTCAGCGTCAGGTACAGCAGGACGGCGTTCCCTTCGGCGCAGGCAAAGCCTTGCACCGGCCGCCCGGACTTGCGCACGTAGCCCGTGTGCGGATGGCAGTGTGGCCGGTCGATCAGGTCGACGACATTGCCCTGCGCGCCGGCCAGCAGCTGGCGAAAGCCCGGCGCCAGCCAGGGACGGGGTGCCTCGGGCGCGATCCAGGTCCGCCCGACCGGCTCGTCGCGGCGCGCGATCCATTGCGCGGGCACGCCGCGGAACTCGGCGATCAGCGTGATGTAGTCCGTGGGCCCCGGCACGCCTCCCGTGTATTCCGGGGTGCCGAAGATCTGCCAGGTCACCGCCGTCGCCGGAATATCCGTCGTGACCTGCCGCGCCAGGTCCGCCATGCTGGTCGAGGGCGGATTGTCCGGTGCGCAGCCGCCCAGGGCCAGCAGGGACGAGAGCGCTGCGACGACCGGAAGCACTCGACGGTTCATTGCACGCCAGCCGGCGAGGCGGGCACGCCGCGGTCGGCCCGAATGGGAGCGGGATCGAAAGACGCGCTGACGGTGGGCGGGGGCGGCAGCACGGCATCCGGCTTGGCGAAGCGATACTGCGCCTCTTCCGCGGGCACCGTGCCGTCCAGGTAGCGCTCATCGGCCCAGAGCAGGCGCCATGTCACGGCCACGTCGGCACTGTCCGTCGCGCTCTGCAGCGTTACGGGCGGCGCATGCGAGCCGCCATGCAGGTAGTTCATCGTGCCGGTCACCTTGAACGGTGGCCGCGGCGTTGGCGTGCGGGTCAGCCAGCCCAGTAGCGACGGCGCCGGCGCATCGACGGGCTCCCAGATGCCGGAGCACGGGACCATGCGCCCGGTCCGCACCAGCCGGCTGTCGATCGGGTCCGGCACGTCCGGCAGGACCTCCGGGAAGGGCATGTCGTTCAGGTAGTTTTCAAGCCACTCGCTGTACGACAGCACGCTGGCCCAGTGGCGGTAGTAATCCAGGATGCGACGCCATGCCGTCACGGAGCTGACGCGCTTGAGCCAATGGAAGATCTGGCGGCGTTGCAGCTCGGTGGGCAGCAGTACCGGCTCACCGGACGGGAGGGTTGGAGTGGGCATGGGCAGTGGCGGGGTCGAACGGGTGCAGCGCGCCGTCACTTCGACGGCGCGTTGCGGCAGCACGGACAGGCGGCGTTCGGCATGCCGGCATGGCCCCTGCCGTGGAGGCCACGGTGGGCTGTGCCGGCACATCCGTCAGGGCAGGGTGATCGTCAGGTGCGCGGCGCGCGGTGCCATCTTGACGACGTCGTTGTACGCCGTCATCTTGTTTTCCGTGTGGTGCGACAGGGTCGTGCGCAGGCCCAGGTAGCCCAGCACGCAGACGAGGCCGAACACGGAGCACATCACCCACACCGGCAGGTCGCTGCGCAGCTTGTGCTTGACCTGGTCGGGCCGGTCGGCGTGCGGCGCGAAGCCGCCGCGCTTGCCCTTCATGTGCGCGATCTCGTCGCCCAGGCGCGACGTCAGGTAGTTCAGCTTCTCCGAACCTTCCAGGATGTAGCGGCCCTGGAAACCCAGCAGCAGGCACATATGGAACACTTCCAGCGCCTGCACGTGGGCGCTGCCGCGTGCGCGCAGCTCTTCCAGGCGGTTGAAGAAGTTCTCGCCCGCCAGCTGGTCGCCGAACAGCGTCAGCTGCAGCGGGCGGCGTTCCCACGCGTCGCGGATCGGGAACGACGAGCGCAGGATGATCTCGTCCACCGCCGCGCAGAACGCGTACTTGGCGGCGTCGACGTCGTCGGCGGCCGCGTTCTGCTTCTTGGCGGCGCGGCCGAAATCGTCCAGGAACTGGGCCATCTTGCGCGCGAACTCGCCGTCGTCCTGCGGGCCGTTGCCGTTCTTGAGCATGAACAGGGCGTAGAAGCCGTCATACATCAGATCGAGCAGCGTTTGCGGCGCGGCGTTCGTTGCCGCGGGGGCGGCGCCCGCCATCAGGGAAGGTGCGGTCATGGTACTCATACTTGGGTAAATCCTCGATTCTGCTTAGGGTTGCAAGCGGCGGACAGTCTACGACGTGACCGCCACCAGGTCCAGCTTCACGTCGTGCATGCCGCCCGGGACGTAGATGGAGATCGACTGCGCCTGCAGCATGCGTTCGTACATCTGGCCTTTCGCCTCGATCGAGAAGTAGATCGCATCGGGGCGGACCGGCACGGCGGCCGGCACCTGCGGCGCGTGTTGCAGGCGCACGCCGGGCATGGCCGACAGCACGAACTTCTCGACGTCGTCCGGTGCGCCCACCTTGAAGCGCAGCGGCACGACATCGACGATCTCGCTGGCCGGCATCTCGGCGGAGACGGCCAGGTAGAACGTCGTCTTGTCGTCGATTTTCTGGGAGTCCAGCATCCCATGGTGATACGATGGTTTGACCTCGCGCAATGCAATGGCGAAGTACTTGGACGAGATGACGGTGTCGAGCAGCTCGCGCACGATCTGGTACAGCGTGTCGAACGCCGGGCCCGGGTCGGTGTGGCTGTAGGCCGGCAGGTCGGCCAGGGTCCAGCTCTTCGAGAACGTCATCAGGCCGCCCGCCAGGCCCAGCAGTTGCTCGAACAGGCGTTCCGGATGCAGCGCCGGGTGCTGGTAGTAATGCGACAGCGTCGCGTAGGCCGTGCTGGCCGTGTGCAGCAGCCAGAACGAGGACATGTCGCCGGAGCGGAATTCGATCACGTGCTTGCTGGGCTCGCGATGGTGGCCGTACAGCGCGCTGACCTTGGCCTGCAGGGCGTCCAGCAGGCGGCGCAGCTGGTTGAACAGCAGCGGGGCGCTCTTCACCGACAGGCTCGGCGGCAGGAACGCGGTGTCGAGCTCGAAGCCGCCCGTTGCCGCGCGGCGCAGGCGCAGCAGCGGGAAGTGCACGTAGGAATCGCGCGGCTCGAATTCGGACACGAGACGCACCGTTTTCTTGAGATAGGACAGTTGCGCCGACGCCGCATGCGTATATAAATCAGGCGTCTCCCGGTTCGCCTGCTGGAAGCGCACGGCGTTCGCACCGGGCGCGTTGGCGTCGCCGAAGTTGCCGCCGAACGGCTTGAAGGCGGGCAGCGCCGCATAGAACGTGACGCTCTGGCCGCCTGCCGGCAGCTCGCTCAGGTCGACCGTGTCGGGAAGCTCGTCGAGGCCGGGGGCGTCGTACAGCTCGCCGTCCTGGAAGCGCAGCGACAGGGCCAGCAGGCGCAGCGCGTTGTTGCCCAGTGCGTCGCGGTCGACCTGCAACTGGTCCACGCCCCAGGCATAGGGATGCAGGGCCTGGACGGAGCGGTTCAGGCGGTGTTCGTGATATTGGTCCTGCTGCTGGAAGTGCTGGGGGCGCAAGAACAGGCCATCGCCCCATAGAATTTTGCTACTCATGCGTGATCGCATCCTTGTCGACGGTGTGCGTGGATGCCCGGATTGCAGCAGCGTGACACGTGTGTCGAAACGTTGTCTGCGTTGCACCAAGCACGACGCCCTTTTTTAACAGGGCGGCCGCGGGGTTAATCGGAGGTTTACTGCTGACCCGGTCATAAACCGATGGACCCTTCAATAATAAATTACTGATAAGGTTGAGTCTCTTGGTTATAATTATATAATAAGCATCTTTGATGAGCTAGTTTGAGGGCAGCATGACAACCGTTACACAGTTTGGCCGCATCGGCCGGTTTATTGGCGCAGCCGCCTGCGCCGCCACGCTGACAGCGTGCACGGCCACCGCACCGGTGGCTATCGAGAAGGCCGCCATTCCCACCATGGAGGACCTGCTGGGCAAGGCCACCCAGGCCAGCGGCGCGGGCCAGAAGGAACAGGCCGTCACCTTGTGGAAGCAGGCCGCCGTGGCCTTCCCGACCGAGAAGCAGCCCTGGGTGAACATCGCCCAGGCCCGTTTCGACGCCGAGCAGTACGGCGAAGCCATCGTCAACGCCCAGGAAGTCCTGGTGCGCGACCCCAACGACCGCGTGGCCAACAGCATCATCGCCATCAGTGGCCTGCGCGTGGCGACGCGCGCGCTGAGCGACCTGAGCCGCCAGAACAACCTGTCCGGCACGACCCGTACCGATGCGCAGGAAATGGCGAAGATGTTGCGCGAGACGCTGGGCGAGGCGGTGCTGATGAAGGATGCCGGCCAGCAGATTATTCCCGGCGGTGGCCGTTCCACCACGACGGGCACCAAGCAGACCGGCAAAAAGGACACCAAAAAGACGTCCAACAAGCCCGACAATCCATTCGACATCCTGAAATAATTTTTTGGAAACTCCGCGGTGGAACTGCGCAGGGCGGCACACGCGGCCCGAGACATGCCGGGCACCCGGCATGTCATGTTTTCCCCGGGTGGCCACCCGTATTTAACCCAACGATAGGGATATCCCATGCCTAAAAACTCCAGCGTCCAGAAAAAACTGCAGAAGGTTCGTCCGCCGCGGGTCCAGATGACCTATGACGTGGAAATCGGCGATGCGATCGAGAACAAGGAACTGCCGATGGTCGTCGGCGTCGTCGGCGATTTCGGCGGTAATTCCGACGTGGCGCAGAAGCGCCTGAAGGACCGCAGCTTCGTCGCGATCGACCAGGACAACTTCGACGAAGTGCTGAAAGGCGTCGCGCCGCGCGCGGCCTATCGCGTCAAGAACGAACTGAGCGAGGAAGGCGGCGAATTCGGCGTCGACCTGACGTTCAAGTCGATGGAAGACTTCCGCCCCGAGGCGATCGTGCAACAGGTCGAGCCGCTGAAGAAGCTGCTCGAGGCCCGCACCAAGCTGGCCGACCTGCGCAACAAGCTGGCCGGCAACGACAAGCTGGAAGACCTGCTCAACGACGTCCTGAACAGCACCGAGAAATTGGCCGAACTGGGCCAGCAAACCACGAAAGAGTGATCATGTCCGTACAAGCCACTCAAGCCGGCGCCGCCGCCGTCACCACCACCGAGGCTGGCCTGCTCGACCAGATCGTCGAACAGAGCAAGGTCGCCAAGTCCAGCGCCGAACATGCACGCGCCAAGGACCTGATTTCCGAGCTGGTCAGCCAGGTCATGGACGGCACCGTCGTCGTCTCCGACAACCTGGCCGCCACGATCGATGCGCGTGTCGCCGAACTGGACCGCCTGATTTCGGCGCAGCTGTCGGCCGTGATGCACGCGCCCGAATTCCAGAAGCTGGAAAGCAGCTGGACGGGCCTGAACTACCTCGTGCGCAACAGCTCGACGAGCCAGAACCTGAAGATCAAGATGCTCAACGCGACCAAGCGCGAACTGGTGAAGGACTTCCAGAGCGCCCTGGAGTTCGACCAGAGCACAATGTTCAAGAAGGTCTACGAGGAGGAGTTCGGCACCTTCGGCGGCGCCCCGTTCGGCGCGCTGCTGGGCGACTTCGAGATCACCCGCCAGCCAGAGGACATGTACTTCATCGAGCAGATGTCGCACGTCGCGGCGGCCGCGCATGCGCCGTTCATCTCGTCCGCGTCGCCCGAGCTGTTCGGCCTGGAGAGCTACTCCGAGCTGGGCAAGCCGCGCGACCTGTCGAAGATCTTCGATACCGTCGAATACGCCAAGTGGAAGTCGTTCCGCGAGTCCGAGGATTCGCGCTACGTGGGCCTGACCCTGCCGCGCTTCCTGGGCCGCCTGCCGTTCAACCCGGCCGACGGCGCCACGACGGAAGGCTTCAACTTCGTCGAGGACGTGGACGGCACCGACCACCAGAAATACCTGTGGTGTAACGCCGCCTATGCGTTCGGCACCAAGCTGACGGCCGCGTTCGAGGACTACGGCTGGTGCGCGGCGATCCGCGGTGTCGAAGGCGGCGGCCTGGTCGAGGACCTGCCGACCCACACCTTCAAGACCGACGAAGGCGAAGTCGCGCTGAAGTGCCCGACCGAGATCGCCATCACCGACCGGCGCGAGAAGGAATTGTCCGACCTGGGTTTCATCTCGCTGGTCCATTGCAAGAACACCGACTATGCCGCTTTCTTCGGCGCGCAGTCGGCGCAGAAGCCGCGCAAGTACAACAACGACGCCGCCAACGCGAACGCCGTGCTGTCGGCCCAGCTGCAGTACATCTTTGCCGTATCGCGCATCGCGCACTACATGAAGGCCATGATGCGCGACAAGATCGGCAGCTTTGCCGCCGCGTCGAACGTCGAGGACTTCCTGAACCGCTGGCTGACGCAGTACGTGCTGTTGGACGACAACGCCAGCCAGGAACAGAAAGCCCAGTTCCCGCTGCGCGAGGCGTCCGTACAAGTTTCCGAAGTGCCGGGCCGGCCGGGCGTGTATCGCGCCGTGTCGTTCCTGCGTCCGCACTTCCAGCTCGACGAGCTGTCCGTATCCCTCCGTCTGGTCGCGGAGCTTCCAGCATCGACCAAAACTTAAAGCAACATAGTTTTTAACACAACTGAAAGGAACAACAATGGCAATCGACGTCTATCTGCAAATCGACGGCATCAAAGGTGAATCCGCCGATGGCACGCACAAAGACTGGATCGAGTGCAAGAGCGTTGAGTGGCAAGTGCTGCAACCGAAATCGGCCACCGCGTCGACCGGTGGCGGTCACACCGCGGAACGTACCGAGCACAAGGACATCGTCATCTCCAAGCTGGCCGACCTGGCAACCCCAGTGCTGCTGCAAACCTGCTCGTCGGGTAAAACGATCCCTAAAGCGAAATTCGAATTCATGCGCGCCGACGGTAACGGCGACCGCGTCAAGTACTTCGAAATCGAACTGGAAAACGTGCTGATCAGCAGCGTTTCCCCATCCGTCGAGCCAGGCAACATCCTGGTCGAAGATGTCGCGATCAAGTACTCCAAAGTCAAGTGGAAGTACACCCAGCAGAAGGTCGGCGGCGGCACGGGCGGCAACACGTCCGGCGGCTGGGACCTGTCGGCCAACAAGGTTGCCTGATAGCGCGTTCGCGCCTGTCTGGCATGCTTGAACCGTAGGGATACCGATGAAGGGTTTCGCGCCGGGTCTGTTTGACCGGTTGATGGATACACGGGCCAACGCGGGCGGGGGCGGCACGGTGTCGCGCATGTCGATCGAGGAGTTGAAAGACTCGGTCGCACGCGACCTGGAAGCGCTGCTCAATACCCGTACCGTGATTCCGGAGGAACTCCTGAAGCGGTATCCCGAATGCGGTCGCTCGATCGTGACATATGGCCTGCAGGATTTCGCCGGCCTGTCACTGTCGAGCGCCGACGACCGCGCCTACATCTGCCTCTGCCTGGAGGAGGCCATCGCGCGCCATGAGCCGCGCCTGCGCAATGTGCAGGCCAGCCTGGAGCTGCGTGCCGATTCCGTCAACCGCCTGAACTTCGCCATCACGGCGTTGCTGGTGGTCAGCACGGCACATGAGCCGGTCAACTTCGATGCCGTATTGCAGCCGTCCAGCCTGCATTACACCATCAGCAAGGCGCGCCGTGCGGCGCAGCCGGGAGCTTAAACGTTGGACCAGTTATTACCGTATTACGAACGGGAGCTGGGATTCTTGCGCCGCTATTCGCGCGAGTTCTCCGAGCGCTATCCCAAGATCGCCGGCCGGCTGTTGATCGGCGGCGAAGTCTGCGAGGATCCGCACATCGAGCGGATGATCGAATCGTTCGCGTTGCTCAATTCACGCATCGCGAAGCGCCTCGACGACGACTACCCCGAATTCACCGAAGCACTCTTCGAAGTGCTGTACCCGCATTACCTGCGCCCGTTTCCATCCTGCTCGATTGCCCGGATGGATTTCGCCGGCGCCGCCGCGCAACTGACCGCGGCCACGGAAATCCCCCGCGGCACGCAGCTGACGACGCGCCCCGTGCGTGGCGCCGTCTGCACGTTCCGCACGGCCTACCCGGTGACGATCGCGCCGCTGGAACTGACGCGCGCGACATTTGCCGCCATCATCGACGCCCCGGAAGCGGTGCGCACGCCGCCCAGCGCCACGTCGTCGATCAGCCTGACGATCGAGAGCACGTCGCCCCAGGTGGCGTTGGCGCAACTGGGCCTGGCGAAGCTGCGCGTCTTCATCGACGGCGAGCCCTCGTTCTGCGCCGCGCTGCGCGACGCGCTGTTCATGCGCGGCGTGTGCGCCTACGCGGAAGCCGACGACAGCGGCCGCTGGGTGGCGCTGCCGAAGATCCCCGTGCTGCCGGCCGGGTTCGACGAGGACGAGGCGCTGATCGATTTCTCGGCCCGCTCGCATACGGCCTACCGCCTGCTGACGGAGTATTTCTCGTTCCCGGAGAAGTTCAACTTCTTCGATATCGACCTGCGCGCGCTGGCCGCCGTGCTGCCATCCGGCGCCCGCTCGATCACGCTGCACCTGGCCTTGTCGGGCATGCGCACGGATTCGAACACGGCGCGCATCCTCGGCACGCTGTCGACCAATAACGTGCTGCTGGGCTGCACCCCCGTCGTCAACCTGTTCCACCAGCGTGGCGAACCGATCCGCCTGACCCATGCGACGGCCAGTTACCCAGTGCTGGCCGATGCGCGCCGGGCGTTCGCTTTCGAGGTGCAGTCGATCGACTCGGTCAAGCTGGTGCGCCAGACGCCGCAGGGCGAATCGATCCAGGATTTCCGGCCGTTCTATTCGCTCAAGCACGGCCAGACGCCCGAGCGCAACGGCCACTACTGGATCGTGCGGCGTGACGACATGGTGGCCGAGAAGAGCCCCGGCTACGAAACACAGCTGTCGCTGGTGGACATCGACTTCGATCCGGCGGAGGTCGAGACCGACACGCTGTCGATCGAACTGACCTGCACCAACCGCGACCTGCCCGCGATGCTGAGCTATGGGCTGCGCGGCGGCGACCTGTTCATCGAAGGCGGCTCCAGCGTGCGCAGCATCAGCTTCCTGCGCAAGCCCACGCCGTCGTACCGCTTCGAGCGGGGCCGGGGCGCCCACTGGCGCCTGATTTCGCACCTGTCGCTGAACCACCTGTCGCTGACCGACGGCGGCATCGACGCGTTCCGCGAGATGCTGACCCTGTACGACCTGCCGCGCTCACCCGCTTCGCAGCGCCAGATCGGCGGCATCATCTCGGTGACGCACAAGGCGGCCACGGCCTGGTTGCCGGGCAATCCGTTCGCCTGCCTGGTGCGCGGCATCGAGGTGCGCCTGACGATCGACGAGGAAGCGTTCGTCGGCAGCGGCATCCACGCGTTCGCCCATATCGTCGAGCGCTTCCTGGGCCTGTACGTGCATGCCAACAGCTTCACCCAACTGGTGATGGTATCGAATAAAAACGGAGAGGAGCTGTTGCGATGCACCCCGCGAAGCGGCGATTTGAGCCTGCTGTAATCGAGCGCCTGTTCGCCGAGCCGTATCGCTTCGAGTATTTCCAGGCGGTGCGCATGCTGGAGCTGTGGCTGAAGCGCCACGGCACGCCGGCGCAAGGTGCCATCGCCAACTTCCTGCGCTTCCAGAACTCCACGTCGCTGAGCTTCCCGCCCAGCGAACTGGAGGCGCTGCAGCCGGAACCGCGCGACGTGCAGACGGACCGCCGGGCGCTGGCGGAAGCGCTGCAGTCGGCCCGGCTGAAGTACATCCGCATCACGCCCACCTTCATGGGCTTCCTGGGCAGCAGCGGCACCTTACCGGCGCATTACACGGAACGCATCGCCGCGCACACCCTGTACGAAAAGGACGAAGGCCCGCGCGCGTTCCTCGACACCTTCTCCAACCGCGCCCTGGCACTGTTCTACGAAGCCTGGTGCAAGTACCGGCTGGAGCTGAAGTACGAAATCGACGGCAAGGACGACTTCCTGCCGCTCTTGCTGTCGCTGGCGGGGATGGGCAACCACTCGCTGCGGCGGCGCCTGTCCGACCATGGCAATGGCGTGCTGGACGAGTCGCTGGCGTACTTCGCCACGGCCGTGCGCCAGCGCCCCGCGTCCAGCGTGCAGATCGCGCGCGTGCTGTCGGAGTACTTCAACCAGACCGTGCGCGCCGAGCAGTTCGTCGGCCATTGGTACGACGTGCCGGTGGAACAGCAGACCATGCTCGGCATGAACAATGCGGTGCTTGGCGCCGGCGCGATGGCCGGCGCGCGCGTGTGGCAGCGCGACCTGCGCCTGCGCCTCCTGATCGGACCGCTCGACCTGGAGGCCTACGAGTCGTTCCTGCCGGGCGGCCGGGCCGCGCGCGCGCTGCAGGAGATGCTGACGATGTTTACGGGGCTGTCGCTGGAATACGAAGTGCAACTGATCTTGCGCGCCGCCGACGTGCGGGGCGTGCACATGCAGCATGATCGTATCGGCGGCAGGTTGGGATGGGATTGTTTCCTCGTCCCGGACGAAGGGATGGGCCCCGCCGCACAGGACCGCGCCGACGTGCGCTACGAAATTCACGCGCTATAGAAAATAGGGAATCATATGAGCATCAACCTGAAAACGCTGATCGGAAAACTGAACGAGACGAGCCGCACCGCGGCCACCCGCGCCGCCAGCATCTGCGTCTCGCTGGGCCACTACGAGGTCGACATCGAGCACCTGTTCCTGGCCCTCCTGGAGCAGCAGGGCAGCGACTTCGTCATCCTGGCGCGCCAGAACGGCATCAGCGTCAGCATGCTGGAGGCCGACCTGCAATCCGAGGTGGCGCGCTTCAAGAACGGCAACTCGCGCACGCCCGTGTTCTCCGAGCGCATGCCCAAGCTGTTCGAGCATGCATGGCTGATCGCCTCGCTCGACCTGCGCGCCGGCCAGCAGGCCCAGATCCGCAGCGGCCACCTGCTGCAGGCGCTGCTGACCGAACCGGAACTGGCGCAGCTGGCGGCGCGCAGCTCGAAGCTGTTCGCCAAGTTCGACCTGGAGCAGATCAAGCACAACCTGGACAAGGTCACGGCCGGTTCGGTCGAGGCGGTGGACATCCCGGCGGCGGGCGAGTCGCATGAAGCGGGCGGCGACCCGGTCGGCGAACTGCAACAGAAGGCGGCCACCAAGACGCCCGCGCTGGACCAGTTCACCACCAACCTGACGCAGCGCGCGCGCGACGGCAAGGTCGATCCCGTCATCGGGCGCGACCTGGAGATCCGCCAGGCCATCGACATCCTGATGCGCCGGCGCCAGAATAACCCGATCCTGACGGGCGAGGCCGGCGTCGGCAAGACGGCCGTGGTGGAAGGCCTGGCGCTGCGCATCGCCCAGGGCGACGTGCCGGAAGTGCTGCGTGGCGTCGAGATCCACACGCTGGACATGGGCCTGCTGCAGGCGGGTGCCAGCGTCAAGGGCGAGTTCGAGAACCGCCTGAAGAACGTCATCGACGAAGTCAAGAAAAGCCCGCACGCCATCATCCTGTTCATCGACGAGGCGCACACGATGATCGGCGCGGGCGGCCAGGCCGGCCAGAACGACGCGGCCAACCTGCTGAAACCGGCGCTGGCTCGGGGCGAGCTGCGCACGATCGCGGCCACGACGTGGGGCGAGTACAAGAAGTATTTTGAAAAGGACGCCGCGCTGGCGCGCCGCTTCCAGGTCGTCAAGGTCGAAGAGCCCAGCGAGGAGCTGGCCTGCGCGATGCTGCGCGGGATGGCGCCGCTGATGGAGAGGCACTTCAATGTGCGTGTCTACGACGAGGCGATCACGGAAGCGGTGCGCCTGTCGCACCGTTACATCTCGGGCCGCCAGCTGCCGGACAAGGCCATCAGCGTGCTCGATACCGCCTGCGCCAAGGTGGCGCTGGGCCAGAACGCGACGCCGGCCCTGATCGAGAACCTGGTCCGCAAGCTTGAACGCATGGAGGCCGAGGCGGCCTCGCTGCAGCGCGAGCAGGCCGGCGGCGGCAGCGCCCACGCGGCGCGCCTGAAGGAACTGGAAGCGGCCCGCAAGGCGGCGCAGGAAGAGCACACGGCGCTGGCCGCGCGCTGGGAGAAGGAAAAGGAACTGACGGAAAAGATCAAGGCGGCGCGCGTGGTCCTTGAGGGCGAAGGCGAGATCGATCCGAGCGTCCGCAAGGATGTCGATGCGCTGCAGGTCGAGCTGCGCGCCCTGCAGGGCGAGACGCCGATGGTGCCGGTGCAGGTGGACGGCCACGTCGTCGCCGAGATCGTCGCCGGCTGGACCGGTATCCCGCTGGGCAAGATGGTCAAGGACGAGATCAAGACGGTGCTGAACCTGAAGGACCTGCTGCAGCAGCGCGTGCTGGGCCAGTCCCACGCCATCGAGGCGGTGGCGCAGCGCGTGCGCACGTCGCGCGCCAACCTCGACGATCCGAACAAGCCGAAGGGCGTGTTCCTGTTCGTGGGCCCGTCCGGCGTCGGCAAGACGGAGACGGCGCTCGCGCTGGCCGACGTGCTGTACGGCGGCGAACGCAAGCTGGTCACGATCAACATGAGCGAATACCAGGAAGCGCACAGCGTCTCCGGCCTGAAGGGGTCGCCGCCGGGCTATGTCGGCTACGGCGAAGGCGGCGTGCTGACGGAAGCGGTGCGGCGCAACCCGTACAGCGTGGTGCTGCTCGATGAGGTGGAAAAGGCCCACCCGGACGTCATGGAGCTGTTCTTCCAGGTGTTCGACAAGGGCGTGATGGACGATGCGGAAGGGCGCGAGATCGACTTCAAGAACACCATCATCATCCTGACGTCGAACATCGGCTCGTCGCAGTTGATGCAGGCGTGCCTGAACAAGCCGGCCGAGGAAATGCCGGCGCCGGAAGCGCTGGAGGAACTGGTGCGTCCCGTGCTGATGAAGCAGTTCAAGCCCGCCTTCCTGGGCCGCCTGAAGGTGATCCCGTACTACCCGATCAGCGACGACGTGCTGGTCGAGATCATCGAACTGAAGCTGAACAAGATCAAGCAGCGCATCGCCGTCAACCACAAGGCGGAGTTCAGCTACGACGAGGCGCTGGTGGAAGCGGTGCTGGCGCGCTGTACCGAGGTGGACTCGGGCGCCCGCAACGTCGACAACATCCTGAACGGCACCTTGCTGCCGGAGGTGGCGGAGTCGGTGCTGGCGAAGATGGCGGAAGGGGCGGCGATCGCCAAGATCAAGGTCTCCGCTGGCAAGAACGGGCAGTTCAAGTATAGCGTGAAATAGAATGGAAGGGCCCGGCGCGCTCCTCTCCTGGACGCGCGCCAGGAAGGGGAGCTTACGGCCGGCGCCCCTCAATCGCGCAATTCGGGGGCCTGTGCATTCGCCCAGCGGTCTCTCAAGCAGCCACCGCTGGCTGAACCTTCTGCTGGTTCAATCGCCAGTATTACTCGCTTACGTATCCAATCCCATCTGCAGCACCAGAGCCGTTTCACCCTAAGTTCTAGGGCCATTATGTCTTGCCGTGCAAGTTTATCAAATGGCGTCGGCAATCGCGAGGCACAAACTTCCCATCTCTACTGCCAGTGCGGCTTTACAGTACTCGTATGATGGCGAGCACCGCGAAGGCAGGCATTGCCCGAGCCGCGCTATCACTGTACCGGACCGCATGACCTGGCTTTGTGCTATACAATCCCGGGGAAGTGCTGATTTATTCATGGTGGCGATCTTAGCCCTGAGAAAGCGCGCCCAGCGGAGACCAGAATGCAGCGCCAGACCTCGGTCTGACGGCGCATTTGCGGTCTGCTTGACGCTTTTTTCGGGGCTAATCTCATCCACCAGCAATAAATCAGCGCGTCCCTGGCGCCTGCCGAATGTATGGCCTGGGCTGTGGTGCCTTATCGCTGCGCCAACGTAGGACGTCGTCAGCTGTAGCGGAAGCAAGGCAAGAGGAATTGAGTTGGATTGAGTTGAATTCTGCGGGGAATTAGGAGATAAATCGATGCAACTGTCGTGCGGTGGCATGGCGACAACTTTGCGTCCGGGTACGTTTTTTATTCAGAGAAATACAATATTCACTCCGCCGTGACTGCAGGGCGGATGGATATTTGCTTCTCCAAGCGTAAGCAGTAGCCTGATCAATGTCACGGATCCAACCATGCGTCCTCACGAAATCGATGAGACAGAACGCTTGAAGGTGCTTCAAGCATATGAAATCCTGGATACTGCCCCAGAAGACGCCTTCGACCAGCTGGTTCGGCTCGCGGCGACCGTATGCGGCACATCCATGGCCGCACTCTGCTTCGTCGATAGCGAACGGGAGTGGCGCAAAGCGCTCCTGGGCTGCGATATTGTCGAGGTGTCACGCAACGATTCAATTGCGGCGCGAATGATCGAGGGCCGCAGCGATTTCGGCGGGACTTCTGGCGACACGGCGCACCGAACGGCAGGGACGACGCCCGACGGTAAGTACTTCGCATGCGCACCGCTGGTAACACCTGAGGGATGCCTGCTGGGCGCGCTGTTGGTAATGGATGACAAGCCTTACGCACCGACGCCAGCCCAGCTCGAAAGCTTGGACGCACTCGCCCAACAAGCGATGGCCCAGCTGGAGCTGCGTCGGTATCGCCACAGGGACCCTGAGTCGCAGCGGGATCGAATCCGTCAGCTAGCCGACTCAATGCCTCATATCGTATGGGCTGCCAATCCAGATGGGACGATTGATTTCGCGAATCACTCCATCGTGGAGTACGCCGGCGTACGCTATGCTGGAGACATTGGCAGGCTGTGGACCGAATTGCTGCATCCTGATGATGTCGAAAGAACGCTCAGGGAGTGGACAGAGTCCGTTCAGACCGGTCGTGTCTTCTCGGCTGAGTACCGCCTGCTGCGGGGAATCGATCAGGCCTACCGCTGGCATCTCGCCACAGGGATGCCAGTACGCGATGACGACGGTAATATCATAAGGTGGTACGGGACCACGACCGATATCCACGACATGAAACTGGCCCACGACGAAATAGGCAGGCTGGCATTCTACGACACCCTAACCGGGCTGCCGAACCGTCAATTGCTCATGGATCGGCTGACCCATGCCGTGACGCTACACGAGCGGATAGGGCGCGTGGGGGCGGTTTTGCTGCTTGATCTCGATCACTTCAAGAATATCAACGACACGATCGGACACAACAACGGCGATTTATTGCTTGATCTGGTAGCGAAACGCCTGATTGCCAGCGTCGATGCAAGCCAGACGGTCGCGCGGCTAGGCGGCGACGAGTTCGTGATCATCCTGGAGGATATCGGTATTTGTGAAGAGGCCGCAGCAGGTAGTGCAAGGCACGTCGCATACCAGGTGCTTAATGTCCTCAATGCTGCGTTTAACCTCGGTGGATACGAACGTCATATCACATCCAGCATCGGATTGGCGCTCTTCAGTCATCCGGCGCCGTCGATCACCGAGCTGCTCAAGCGCGCCGACCTAGCGATGTACCAGGCTAAGAAGATGGGCCGTAACACCGTTTGTTTTTTCGATCCTGCCATCCAGGAAGTAGCATTACTGCGCGCTACGTTGGAGGCCGAACTGCGACAGGCGCTGGTGCGAGCCGAATTTTCGCTTTATTACCAGCCGCAGGTCAATAGCAGCGGTGCCGTAATCGGCGTGGAGGCGTTGGTACGTTGGCAGAATCCGCAGCGCGGCACGGTTTCGCCTGCCGAATTCATTCCCCTAGCTGAAGACACGGGATTGATTCTTCCGTTGGGACGCTGGGTGCTGGAAGAAGCGTGCGCACTGCTTGTTGGTTTCGCCGCAGCCCCAGCAACGAGAGAATTGCACGTGGCGGTAAATGTGAGTGCATTGCAATTTCGCCAAACGAATTTTGTTGCCGAATTATTAGCCATATTGGAAAACTCGGGCGCGAATCCGACGCGTTTGAAATTGGAGCTGACCGAGTCGCTCCTTGTGGAGGATATAGAGGTTGCTATCGAGAAAGTCATCGCGCTGAAGCAGCACGGCGTTGCACTGTCGCTCGACGATTTTGGCACGGGTTATTCTTCGCTCATGTACCTGAAGCGCTTGCCACTCGATCAACTCAAGATCGACCAATCTTTCGTCCAGAATCTGCTGCACGACTCGCGCGACCTCGCAATCGTCAATACAATCATTACGCTTGGCACGACGATGGGAGTAGGCGTGATCGCGGAAGGCGTGGAAACGGCTGCACAGCTGGATCTTCTAATTAATATTGGATGCACGTTGTTCCAAGGCTACTATTTCAGCCGGCCGCTTCCCGATCAGCAGCTGCATGAGTATCTGCAGCGGCACGTACTGGCCTGAGTCTGACTGCTTCAGCCATTGCGGTACTGCGCCCATCCCAACAAAGCAGCAATGGGTAGGGGCGGAGTGCTTGCATTATTGGTCCATTCGCTGCCATGGGTCGGAAGTCGCCGGCGCGCCGTACTGTTGCGATCTTCAGCTGTTTGGCAGACGTAAGATAATCGGTCGCGTGGCGCGCACAGCGCTCCAGGACAGGATGCGATGACATTCTACCGCCTGAGCCCCACGTTCGCGCCGAGGCGGATACGCAGGGAACCATTGGGAGATCCAGGGCTGCGTTCCACGTATCGGCCATCGACATCGTGCCGACAGGTTTCGTCAGCACGGTACCGAAGTGGCTAGCTTGGTTCTCGCCTGCTTTCTATCCGGCGAATCGCTTCGGCGGCAAGGGCCCGCAAGGTCTGCATCTCGGATTCTTCAAAGCTGCGCGCTTCGGTTCCCGCGACGCAGAACGATCCCAGGGCGTGGCCTCGCGACGTGATCAGCGGGATGCCCGCGTAGCAGCGCAGCCCGTCCTCGGTGACGAGCGGATTGTCCTTTACGCGTTCATGAACAAGGGCATCTTCAACGATGAAGTCCGTTCGGTCGCGTACAGCAAAGCGACAGAACGCCCATTCAACCGGCGTGCCTTGAGCCTCCGCAATCCAGCCAGCCACGCCGAAGTGGGCCGCAATAAACTGCGCCTCGTCAAGCACGATATTGACCATACCGAGCGGCAATCCAAGCCGGCTGCTGGCTTCGCGCGCGAGGTCGGAGAGGATGCCATTGACTTCAGGCGCAAAGAGGTCCAAGTCCGCAATTTCCTGCAGTCGCGCTACATCCAATACCGGATCCAGTTCGCGCGGAGGAGCATGTAAATCGTTCATGATTGTTCCTTTGCTTTGGGTGCGGTATTGGAAAGTGATCGGTACGACTTTACGCGGATTAATATCGAATTCGCAGCAATCGACGCCATGCCTTTTGCGTCCTTTAACTGTAACAATGCCTTCTCGAACTGATCGATCGACATCGGAGGGCGTACGTTGATCTGTTTACAGGCTGTGCTCCACAGTTGCTGGGATTGCTCTGGTTTCATCAGACGGTTTAACGAAGCAAGCAAGTCTTGCTCGCTTGGCGGGTCGAGGTTGTAGCGCTTTATGGCAGACAGGGCATCCATTTGCATGGCCTTATAGATGTGGTGAGCCGCTCAGCTGCGTCGCATCGCAGTGATGGGCATGGCAATCGGCAACCTGCCGGAGAACAGTGTTGCCGGAAGAAAATATACACCCAAATTCGTCAAATATGTCGCGAATTTGCGCAGGTTCGCATTCCTGCAACATTTGTTACTCAAAATCATCAATTTCACTGCTGCCGCAGCGGCATGACAAAGCACAAGGCATCGTCCCGTTTAAGGCGGTTATCGAACACGCAACAGTACATGTACGCCCATTGCAGCGCGGCGCTGCAGTTTCCCAAAGACACTTCTGTGGAGCTGCCAGCGTCGGTACCCGTGGATGATTTGATCGAACATTTTATTGCCGAGGCTCAAGATTTTCGGATTTATGCCGAAAAGAATCAAACCTACCCCACCACCAGTTGATTTCGTACCATGCTTAGCAAAACATCCACGCGGGCCCGTTCCATTTTCGCTTCTTGCGCATTCTTTGGTTTGACGTTGCTGGCTACGTTCGTAGTCATGCAGTCATTTGTGGCGCCGGACCTGGCGCGGCTGGAGGGCCGGCTGATTACCGATCAGGCGGCCGAGATTGGTAACCGGGTCAGCGAACAGCTGCGCAAGGTCGAGGCGCAACAGCGCAGCATTACGCAGACCGTTGCCTTGCTCGACAGCGCGCAGATCGACGTGCTCCAGCCTGGCCTGGTCGACCAGTATGGCGACCCCAATGTATTCGGCGGCGGCATCTGGCCGTTGCCACACAAGCGCGAGCAGGGGCGCGAGAAATTCAGTACCTTCTTCGCGCGCGATGCCGCGACCAGGCAACTGGTCGTCAACACCCACTGGAATTCGCCCGAGTCGCTGAAGTACTGGGAGCAGCCCTGGTACGAAAATGGCAAGACAGCCGCCAAGGGCCACTGCAACTGGGCCAAGGCCTACCAGGACGACGCCAGCCCGCAGCCGCGCACCAACTGCGCGATGCCGATCTATAAAGGCACCGAGCTGTATGGCGTGTCCACCATCGACGTCACGCTGGGCTTCTTCAACACCCTGGTGGCCGACATGGAAAAGAAGATCGGCGCCCAGATCCTGATCGTCGAAGGGGACGGCAAGATCGTCAGCAACAGCACTCGCATCGACGGCAATATCGTGCTGAAGAACGTCGCCGACCTGGCGGCATCCTCGCCGATGGCCGCCGAGATCAAGGCGCTGCTGGAAAAGGCCGCCAAAGGCGAGCCGGTCGAAGGTTCCTACCAGATGCCGCAAGGATCGCACACGCTGTTCCTGCGTGCGATCCCGGGCAGCCCGTGGTTTATCGCCACCGGCATCCCGACCAGCATGCTGGCGACAAACAGCGACCGCATCATGTTCAAGCTGGCCGCGATCCAGGTACCGATGGGCGTGCTGCTGCTGGTGGGCGTGATCAGCGCGATCAGCGTGTTCATGCGACGCCTTGGCACGCTCAAGGCCAGCATCGACGAACTGGGTGCCGGCGAAGGCGACCTGACCCGCCGCCTGCCCGAGACGGGCGGACTGGAATTCGCCGGCGTCGCGCGCAGTTTCAACACCTTCATCGCGCAATTGCAGGATATCGTGCGCCAGGTAGCTACCGGCTCCGCCTCGATCAGCGCCGCGTCGGAGGAAATCTCGAGCGGCAACCGCGACCTGTCCGCGCGTACGGAAGACCAGGCCGCGTCGCTGGAGGAAACGGCTGCCTCGATGGAGGAGATTACCAGCACCGTGAAGCAGACGGCCGACAATGCCGACCGCGCCAACCGCCTGGCGAGCCAGGCTTCCGACGTGGCCACCCGTGGCGGCAACGTCATCGGCGACGTCGTTGCCAAGATGAACGGGATCAGCGACGCGTCGAAGAAGATCGTCGACATCACGGGTGTCATCGACGGTATCGCGTTCCAGACCAATATCCTGGCGTTGAACGCGGCGGTGGAAGCGGCGCGCGCGGGCGAGCAAGGCCGTGGCTTTGCCGTGGTGGCGGGCGAGGTGCGCAACCTGGCGCAGCGCGCCGCCAGCGCGGCCAAGGAAATCAAGGCGCTGATCGAGGACTCGAATACGCAGGTCAACGCCGGCGCCGAGCTGGTAGGGCAGGCGGGTGCCACGATGAACGAGATCATCGCGACCACGGAGAATGTCGCGACGATCATCAATGAGATCGTGTCAGCCGCCCGTGAACAGAGCAGCGGCATCGAGCAGATCAACCAGACCATCACGCAGCTCGACGCCAGCACCCAGCAAAACGCCGCCCTGGTCGAACAGGTCGCGGCCAGCGCCGAATCGATGCAGCAGCAGGCGCAGGTGTTGAATGGGGTGGTCGGCGCGTTCCGTCTCTAAGATCCAGCCGCGCGCTTGTCGCGTGGAGTCAACCGGCCCGCTTGCGGGCCGGTTGAGCATTACCGTCAGTTCAGCTCTGCGCTGGCGGCACGCCCAGCAGCTCCTCGATATGGGCCAGCGAAGCCTGGTCCTTGACGACGGAGCGCAGCCACGTGTGCAGGTCCTGTTCGCCGGCCGCGGCGGCCTTCTCGGCAAAGTAGGAAACTGGGCTGTGCGGTTCTGTCTCGCGGAAGAATTGCGCCACCGCGCGCAGTTGCGCGATCGCCTGCGCGCGCGTGCGGATCGGGCCTTCCTGCGTGCCGGTGCCGACCGCGACGGGCGCCTGCGGGGCCGCGCCGCCGTCCTGGGTCGTGAGCACGGCTTCGGCGCTCGGCGCGGTTTCGCTCACCGGCGCAGGCATCAGGTGCACCATTGCCTCGACGGCTTCGCGCGCCTGCGAGAAGCCCGGGCTGTCCTGCCCCAGGCGCGCGTCCGCCGCGCGTTCCAGCTGGCGCAACGCGTCCAGGCAGTACTGCGCATCGGCCGTGAACTTGGCGCGGAACGCGGGCGACGTGCGCGCCTTGGCCGCTTCCATGTCGGCCAGCTTGGGCGCGCCCGACTGGTCGTTTTCCTCGCCCGCGGTGGCACGCTTGCGGGCGGCCTCGAAGTCGATCGTGGAGAACGCGGTGCCGCGGCCCTCCGTCAGCGGCAGCTCGCGCAGCAGGGTGCGCGTGCGCGCCAGGATCCACGACAGGTTGCCGATACGCTGGTCGTTGTCGCCGTCTTCCGCTTCCGGATACAGACCCAGGTCCCAGAACGTGTCGCACAGCCCGGCCAGCAGGCGGAAGCCTTCGCCCAGGCCGCGCAGGTGATGCTGCTTGGCGGCCGCCTCGGTCAGCCACACGGCCAGGCGCAAGTCCTTGCTCCTTTCCGCCAGCAGCTTGACGCAACGGGTGACGACGAACTCCCAGTCGGCTTCCTTCAGTTCCGTTTCCCATGCGCCCTGGGCCAGCGACGGATCGTCGAACTTGCGCGCGTGGGCGATGGCGTCCAGCTCGGCGGAGAACGCCATGTCCTCGCCGCATGGCTTGCTGTCGCTGATCGGTATTAATAACTGTTCGGCAGTGAACATTAGGGCCTCTGCAAAGGGTTATTGGGAAATGCGGAATTCGATGCGGCGGTTGCGCGCCCGGCCGTCTGCCGTGTCGTTGCTGGCGATCGGGCGGTCCGGACCCTGGCCCGTGGCCGTCAGCAGGTCGCCGTTCAGGCCATGGCTGGCGAAGTAGGCCTTGACGGTGTCGGCGCGCGCCTGGCTCAGCGCCAGGTTCGACGAGCGCAGGCCGGCGCTGTCGGTGTGGCCGATGATCTCGACCTTGCGGCCCTTCATCTTCAGCAGGGCAGCCAGCATCTCGTCGACGATGACCTTGCCGGCCGGCGTCAGGGTCGCCTTGCCGCTTTCGAATTCGACCGTGCGGTTGGCCAGTGTGTTGTCCAGGATGGCCTGGTCGGCGGCCGACACGCGCAGGCCGTTGTTGACGGTATAGGTCGGGTTCAGGCTGGTGGCCACGTTGCTGGCGATGCGCTGGCGCAGGGCCTCGTTGGGCACTTCGCCGCGCAGGCTGACGGTGCTGCCGTCGATCTTCAGCTGGCCCTTGCTGATCTGCTTCAGTTCCGGCGTGATCAGCTTCTGCACGTAGTTGTTCCAGTTGGCGGGCATCGACACGGGGCCGATGGCGATCTGGTCGACGACCTTGTCGGCGCCGTACAGTTCGCGCAGCTTGGCCAGCACGGCAGCCTTGCTGGCATCGTCCGGCACGGTGCCGCTGACGGTGACCTGGCCCGGCTCGGGCGTCGCCAGGGCCGGTGCCACGTTCTGGGCCGCGGCCGCGGCGCAGGCGGCCAGGGTCGCGGCGGTGACGATGGTGGAGATGAATCGCATGTTCAGGTTCCGATAAACGCCGTGCCGACCGAGTCGAGCGCGGACTTGAGTGACAGGGTGCCTTGCGCCAGGTAGGTGGACAGCTTCTTGATTCCGTAGTCGGTGTCGATCTGCTCTTCCACCCAGTCCAGCTGGTCGAAGTCGATGTGGCGCTCCAGCGCCGCCTGCGGGTCCATGATGGCCCGCAGCGTCTGTGCCGACGCGCCGGAGAATCCCAGCACCAGCGCCGGCCTGGCCGCGATGCGCGTGACGAACAGCGCCAGTTCGAAGTCGGCGCGCACCAGGAACGGCGTGATCAGGTGCATCCAGAACGCCGCCACCAGGTTGCGGTACATCGGATCTTCCGGCAGCGGCAGCACCAGGCTTTTCTCCAGCCGGCTCGAGCTGCTGGCCATGACCGGCTGCAGCAGCATGCCGAGGGCCAGCAGGATCTGGCGTGCCGATGCCTGGTAGCCCGCCTGCGCCAGCATCGCATCGAGCGCGCCGACGGTCTGCAGTTCCAGGAAATCCTCGAAGGCGGCATCGTAGGCGGCCGCGCCCAGGTCCAGCTCGATCGGCTGGCTGGTGGCGCTTTGCAGCGCCATCGTGGGTTCGCCGGCGGCACGCACGCCCACCGTCATCGCCTCGAGCCGGTTCCACAGTCGCGTCAGCACCAGCGGCGCGTTCGGCACGAAGGCACTCGGGTCCGACACCTCCATCGCGCTCATCATCATGAACGGGTAGCGCCGGCTGGACTGGTCCGTGCTGGCCACGATGTGGCCGCCGATCGCGTGGCGCCGGCGCGGGCCGACGAAGGCGAAATGCAGCGGCGTGATGGCGTCATAGTGCAACCGCCAGCGCGCATCGGTGCTCATCAGGTCCATCGCCTGCGACAGCCAGTCGTCCAGCACCTTGATCAGCGCGGGGCTGTCGCTGGCCTTCACGAAGTCGCCGCGGGTCGGAATCTTGCCAAAGTAGCCGACCGAGATCGGCGTGACGCCGCGGGTCATCGCATCGCTCCGACGGTGGCGCCGGCGCTGCGCAGCGGTGCCGCCGGCGTGGCCGGCGTCGGCGCGGCAGGCGCCGGGGCAGGCGCACCCGGCGCGGGTATCGGCGCAGGTGCCGGTGCCGGGGCGGCCGCGATGATCGTCTCCGGCAGGCGCAGGCGCCTGAAGTTGGTGCCCGACTGCGGCACGGCGGCCTGCGGCGGCGGCGTGGTCTGGCCGACGATCTTCAGGTTCGCCGTCACGGTAACGCCGCTGTTGCTCCAGGCCAGCTCGAACACGCCATTGTCACGGCGGGTGCGGCGGGCTGCGTCGATCATCTTGCGCAGGCCGTCGCGGCCGGATTCGTCCAGCAGTACGACGGTGGCGCCGCTTGGGGCGATTGCCTTGATGCGCGCGCCCGGCATGCCGGACGGGTTCGGCCAGCGCATCTTGACCCATGGCTGCGGCTGGCCGCGCCAGCGCAACGCCTGGCCGTCGATCTCCAGCGTGAACTCGGTCGCGCCGGTGGCGCCCAGCGCCTGCACGTCGAACAGCGTCTGCGGTTCGCTCGGCGCGGCGGCGGCCTGGTTGGCCACGCCGCCGGCCGACAGCGGCGCCACCCAGCCCGGGAAGCTCGTCACGACGGACGGCTCCAGGTGGATGCCCATGTCGGCCCACGTCTTGGCGCTCAGCACGTCACCGCGGCGTACCACCAGCGGGCCGATCGTCGTATTGAAGAACTTGGCGATCGCGCCTTCCGGACCGAACATCTCGCCGATTTCGGCATTGGTCGCCTCCAGCCGCGAATCGGGCGCGAACGGATACTTCAACGCCAGGTTCTTGTTGAACGGCTGTACGACCTGGGCTTGCCAGACCTTGTCGATCTCCGCCTCGGTCGGTTTGACGATGACGGCAAACGTCTGCATCAGCGGGCGCACCAGCACCGGGCGGATGGCGTTCTTCTGCGTGTCCGTCATCCCCACCAGCATCTGTTCGTCGACGTATTTCAGCGCGTCGGCCAGTTCGGAGCCGGTGCCGTCCAGCGTCTGCTGCATCAGCTGCTTGGCGCCCGGACCCGGGTCGCCCTGGTTCTTGATCTGGTTCAGGCGCGCGCGCAGCTTGGACATCTGCTCGATGTAGCCGCGCATCAGCGAGGTGTTGTCCTTGTTGACCACCAGGCGCGCCACGCCGGCGAACTCGCGGCCGACCGGGCCCAGCGGCAGCGCCGCGTTCTGCACCGGATTGCTCGGCAGGTTGACGTTGACCTGCGACGGCTTCTGGCGCAGGATCGTCTCGCGGAACCAGCCGCTGATGCCGCGCTGGGCGCGCTGGATGCCCGCGTCCAGCAGCGACGGGTTATCCCACGAGGTCTGCTCGTACACGGTCGTCACCAGCTTGGTGATCGGCGAATTCTGCGGGTCGCCCAGGCGGTTCATCGCCGCCGCGGCGGCGCCGAAGCCGTCCAGGTCGCGGATCGTCACGCCCTGCACGAACTTGGTCCATTCCTTCGCGTAGTCGTTCTTGTACAGTTCCGTCAGCGACTTCTGGATCTGTTCCGGGCTGCCTTCCAGGGTCAGGTCCGTGCTGGACGACGTCTTCAGCACCCAGTCGGCCGCCTGCAGCTCGTGGTTGGCCGCTTCCTTGATCGCTTCCTGCACGAAGCCCTCCCACGCGGCGCGGGTGTACGTGCCGGGGATCGCATAGCTGCCGAGGACAATGTCCTTGTCCTGCTCGCCGACGATGCGCGCCACCGTCACCGACGGGAAGCGGGTCGCGGCGCGCGCCTTGATGTCGGCATACACGCGTTCGCGCGCCGGCATGCCGCGCACCACGCGGCGCAGGTTGTCGCGGGTCTGGTCGACCAGCGCGAGCTTGCCTTCCAGCTGCGGCCAGGCCGGGTCGGACACCTGGGCCAGGTGGAACGAGATCATGCGTTCGGCGCTGCGGATCATCTGTTCGCGCGGCATGGCGCCCCGGTTCGAATCGAGCCAGACGCGCCAGAAGCGGGTCAGCTGGTCGTTCAGGTGCGCGGCCTCGGCACGCGATTTATCGGTCAGCATCAGGTAGGTCTTGAGCGCGTTGTACGCGTCCTCGGCACTGGCCGGCGACGCATCCTTGAACTGCGTCGCACCGTTGTTGACGGCGGCGCTGTCGGCGCCGCTGGCCGGCGCGGCACCGTTGGCCGCGGCCACCGGCTTCGTCATCGGCTGCAGCTGGGCGGCGTTGTTGTTGACCTCCGCCAGGAACGTCTCGAGCGACTGGCCGACGGGTTTCAGCATGACTTCGCGCACGCCGTTGAAGTATTCCTCGCGCAGCTTGCGGTTCAACACGTCGCCCTGGTACAGGCCGAAGCCCAGTGACAGCGGCCGGCTGTCCTCGTAGCGGTCGAGCTGCTCGATGCGGTCCTGCAGGATCTCCAGCGCCTGCAGGCGCGATTGCAGGTCGATGCTCTTCTGCTGCAACCTGATGGCCTGGTCCAGGTCGGCCTGCACGTTGGCCACGAGCTGGCGGTTGTTCATGAACGACCAGCTCCAGCCGCCCAGCGCCAGGCCGACGAACGCCATCGCCGCGAAGAACATCGCGTAGCGCACGCGCGTCTTGGCCGGGCTGGCGTACTGCGCGACCAGGTCCTTGTCGGCGAAGATCACCTTGCGGAACAGGTTGAGGAGGAAATAGCCCTGCTGCTGGTGCTGTTCCTCATGCTGCTGCGGTTGCATGCGCAGGTCGAAGCGCTGCGCCACGCGGTGCGACGAGGCGGACACGGTCTCGCCCTCCTGCAGCGCGCTGGTGAAGTAGAAGCCGCGGAACACGGGCTTGAACTGGTACGGGTTTTCCTCGAACAGCGTGGCGATGAACGAGCGCAGCGCCGGCTTGATGGACGAGAATTCGAGCGGGAACGTGAACACGCCGGGCGGCATGCGCTCGCGCCACTGCAGCGACATATTGGCCAGCGACAGGTCCTTCAGGCCGTCGTACAGCTCGTCGAAGCGCGTGTCGAACTGGTCCAGCAGCTGTTCCGACGTGGCGCTCTGGCTGTAGGGCAGGGTGGCGCCCCATACGCGATCGCGTTCGCTGCGCTCGCTGTCCTGGAAGAATTCGTTGAAGCCCGTGATCAGGTCGGCCTTGGTGAACACGACGTAGACAGGGGCGTGCACTTCCAGGCGCTCGGTCAGCTCCTGCACGCGCTGGCGCAGGTTCTTGGCCAGCTCGATGGCGAACTCGGGGCGGTTGCGCGTCAGCTCCGCGATGCTGACGGCGATGATGACGCCGTTGATGGGCGCCTTCTTGCGGTACTTCTTCAGCAGGTCGAGGAAGCCGAACCATTCGGCGCGGTCCTCGTCGACGACGGAGTAACGCCCCGCCGTGTCGAGCAGGATGCCTTCGGTGGTGAAGAACCAGTCGCAGTTGCGGGTGCCGCCCACGCCATGCACGACCTTGCTGTCGGCAAACGGGAACTGCAGGCCGGAGCTGGCGATCGCCGTGCTCTTGCCGGCCGCCGGGTTACCAATGACCATGTACCACGGCAGCTCGTACAGCGCCGCGTCGCCGGACAGCTGGCCCAGCTTGGAACTCTTGATCGTGCCGATCGCTTCCAGCAGGCGCTTGCGGATCACTTCCGTTTCCTGGCGGTGCACGGCGTCGGCCTGCACCGGCACCTTGGCCTGCTGCTCGAGCATGTCGCCCAGCTGGTCGGCGCGCTGGCGGCGCCGGTACCGGCGCCACAGCCAGACGATGGCGCCGAACACAAGCGCCACGGCCATGACGGTCCACGGCACGCTGGCGGGCCATTGCAGCAGGGTGGCCGCAATGAACAAGGTGGCGGCAAAGGCCAGCCAGCCGATCACGATCAGGCTGCGGCGCGATGTCAGGATTTCCCAGGTTTTTTGCATCATATGAGAGTCGTTTTCGCGGGGTAGATCATACTTCGGTGCCTGGCGCCAGGAAGGCGGCGTCACGGCGGAACGGGTGGGGCGTGCCAATGCCGGGCACGGGCGTGCCGCACCGGGCGGCGGCGCGGCCGGCCAGCGCAAGCGCGGCCGGCTGCCTGGCGGCACCGACCGGGACGGGGGCCAGCATTGTCGGCATCGTCACACCTTGCCGACGGGGCCCTGGCGCGGCGCGACCGGCGTCGCACCGCAGGACGTCCTGTCGCCAAGTGTAATCAAAGGTCCTGCCATGTCGGTTACTCCTATTTTCTTCTCATCACGCCGGGCAGACGCAGTTCCGTGTGCCCGAAGTCCATCATTTTCCAGCGCCCGCCCCAGGTCAGGCCCAGCGACTCCGCCACCTCGCCGTACAGCTGGTAGCCGCGCATGGCCCACGGATCCTTTTCCGTGATCACCAGCTTGCCGTCGCGCAGGAACGCGCAGTCGGCGGCCAGGCCGTACTGGTGCCAGCTCTGGTAGGCGGCCGCGCTGGTGACGTTCGATCCCATCGCCGCCAGCCGGTTCTGGCGTTCGGGACTGCGGTAGCCTTCCAGGATCGCCATGTCATACCCGTGTTTTTCCTTCATGATCTTGAAGACCATCAACAGGCGCTGCGTGTACTCCGCGTGCATCATGCCCCAGTCGCGGCTCGCCGTCACGAGCAGCGGGCGCTCCTGTGCGACTTCGGCTTGCGCCTGCGCAAACACCAGGGGCGGCAGGGACGGCGGCGGCACCAGCTGCTCACCCTGCAGCAGCTCCGCGACCTGTGTATTGACTTCCCGGGTGGAGGTTTCGTAGCCGCTCAAGGTGGAACGGCTGCCCAGCACGATGGCCAGCAAGGGCGGCAGGCAGATCAGCGCGATGCCGCCGGCGCACAACAGGTAATGGCGGCGCAGGAACGCCGCCAGCGCGCCGACCGACGCGGTGCCGCCGTGGCGCAGCGCCTCGGCCTCGCGCAGGCGCCGTTGCGCGAGCTCGCCCGCGCCGCGCCGCAGGCGGCGGGCGGCCGCCCCCAGTCCGTTCAGCATGAACTCGCGTCCGGCGGGGAACAGGATCATCCAGCTGACGAGACAGGCCAGTACAAAATAAAGAATTATCGCCAGCAGCCACACAGCCACTTCTCCAGTCAGCAACGGAGTATTGTTCGTATCTTCAAAGCATTGCTCTCAAGTATAACTTACCGTTATAGCAATGTCTCGCACAATTGAATAAAATATCGGCCTTGCGCAAAAAATATTTCTCAAGATGGGGCCTTTTGTTCTTGACTCCTGTAAAGTAATCGAAAAAGTAATACAAAATAAGCAAGGAGTATATCGTGGTCAGTAAAGACGATCGCCCCGCCGGCGGTGGCCGGCCCAGCCTGCTGTCGACCGAACAGCAGGGAGCGGCGGAAGGGCGCAGTGTGCTGGGCGCCCTGGACGGCAAGGCGGCCAAGCCCGCCAAGCCGGCGAAGGCAGCCGGGCCGACCCGGCCCGCGGCACGGGCGGCGGCCGCACCGCGCAAGCCGGGCCGTGGCCTGGCGCTGTGGAGCGCATTGGGCGCAGGCGTCATCGCGCTGGCCGGCGGTACGCTCGCGTGGATGGCCAGCGTGCCCGATGACGAAAGCGTCGCGGCGGTAGCGGTGCCGCCCGCGCCGCGCGTGGCCGCAGCGCCAGCACCGGCGCCGGCCGCGCAGTCGGACGTGTCGACGGCGGCCATTCTGCAGGAGACGCCGGCAAGCAGCGCACCGCCGGACAAGCAGCCGTCGTTGAAGGAGATGCTGGCGGCACCGAGCGCCAAGGTGGCCGCGCGCCCCGATCCGTTGACGCAGGCGCTGGAACGGCCAAGCAGCAAGCCGGCCGATGCACCCAAGGCCGAAAGGACCAGGCCCGCGTCGAAGGAAAAGGAGAAGGAAAAGGCGAAGGCCGAGGCGAAGAAGAAGGCCGCGAAGGACAAGGCGGCGAAGGACAAGCAGAAAGCGACGCCCCAGCCCAGGCAACCGCCGCAGGACAAGGACGCGACGGTGCTGGCCGCGCTGATGGCGCACGTGCAGCCAAACAGCCACATGCCAAAGAAGAGCACGCCGGCGCAGCAGCTCAAGGCGTGCCGCCAGTACAACGCCGCGGGCGCGGAGCAGTGCCGTGCCCGTTTGTGCTCCAACATCGCGAAGAATGAACGCGAATGCAAGGCGCGAGCCAAGCGAAAAGCCACGGCGGACTCCTGACCGGCGCGCCGCTCGGGCGCAGCGCCTGCGTGCTGACCGTTGCGGCGCCACCACCCCCATGAACGTCCACTGACCACGACGGCGCCCGGCGCGGCCGCGATCTCGTACGGGCGCACCTCGCGCGCCATCCACGGCGGAGTTCGCGGGCCGGCCCCGTGCCGACCGTCGACGCATTGCCCGCATTGCCGGCCGGGCCCGGTAGAAAATCCCCCACAACGGAGCAGATAGCGCGCCGAGCGCCCGCGTCTTGGCGCGCGGTCGCGTTCCGCGCATCGGCTCGCCGCGCCCACGCGCGCCCTCGCCCTAACATAGTCCTCCCTACGCTGTCGCAAAGAATACCTAGAGTGCTCTATCTAAAAATTCACTTGTTTAAAGAGAGTGAATTCCCTACAGTAAATTGCATATTTACCAAAGAAACCAGCATGACCAAAGGCTCCTTCGTCGAGATGAATTGTCCGATCGCCCAGACCCTGGAGCAGGTCGGCGAGTGGTGGACGTTCGTCATCGTGCGCGATGCGTTTTGCGGCGTAACCCGCTTCCAGGACTTCCAGCGCCATCTCGGCATCAGCACGAACGTGCTGACCCGCCGGCTCGGTCGGCTGGTCGACAACGGCATTTTCACGCGCGAGCCGTCGACCACCGATGCCCGCGTGGTGCATTACCGGCTGACGCCCAAGGGCTATTCGTTGTATCCGGTGCTGGCCGCGATGACGCTGTGGGGCGAGAAGTGGGTGCCGCACGACGACGGTGCGCGCCTGACTATGGTCGAGCGGGCCACCGGGCTGCCCGTGCAGGGCGTGCGCATCGTCTCGGCCGACGGCCGCGTGCTGACGCCGGAGGAAATCGAGACGGTGGCGGGGCCCGCCGCGTCGGACAGCACGCACGCTTTGATGCGCATGAGAGAGGAGACCAATAACAATGACCAATGAACCGATCTGGCTGAAGGCCTATCCCGCCGGGGTGCCGGCGACGATCGATCCGGACCAATACCGTTCCCTGGTGCAGCTGCTGGAGGAGTCGTTCGAGCGCTTTGCCGAACGCCGCGCCTATGCCTGCATGGACCGCTTCCTGACCTACCGCGAGCTGGACCGGCACTCGCGCGCCCTGGCGGCATGGCTGCGCCAGCGCGGGCTGGGCAAGGGGGCGCGGGTCGCCGTGATGATGCCCAACGTACTGCAGTATCCCATCGCCGTCGCCGCGATCCTGCGGGCCGGCTGCACCGTCGTCAACGTCAATCCGCTGTACACGCCCCGTGAGCTGGAGCACCAGTTGCGCGATTCGGGCGCCGAGGCCATCCTGCTGCTGGAGAACTTTGCCGTCACCCTGGAGAAGGTGCTGGCACGCACGGCGATCCGGCACGTGGTGGTGGGCTCGATGGGCGACATGCTGGGCCTGGCGAAGGGAACACTGGTCAACTTCGTCGTGCGCAAGGTACGCAAGCTGGTACCGGCCTTCGCGCTGCCGGATGCCGTGCCGTTCAAGCGCGCCCTGGCCGAAGGCGCAAGCCAGACGCTGCCGCCGGTCACGCTGGGGCACGAGGACATCGCGTTCCTGCAGTACACGGGCGGTACCACCGGCCTGTCGAAAGGGGCCACGCTCACGCACCGGAACGTCATCGCCAACGTGCTGCAGAACGACGCCTGGTCGGTCCCGGCGCTGGGCGATGTCAGCGCCGATGGCGGGCCCGTCACCGTGTGCGCGCTGCCGCTGTATCACATCCTCGCGCTCAACGCCTGCGTGCTGATGGGCGCGCGCTGGGGGGCGATGAACATCCTGATTCCGAACCCCCGCGACATGCCGGGCTTCGTGCGCGAGCTGGCCAAGTACCGCGTCAATTTCTTCCCGGGCGTGAACACGCTGTTCAACGGGCTGCTGAACCAGCCGGGCCTGGAGAAGATCGACTTCACCGGCCTACGCATCACCCTGGGCGGCGGCATGGCCGTGCAGCAGGTCGTCAACGACCGCTGGTTGAAGCTGACCGGCTGCCCCATCCTGGAAGGGTACGGCCTGTCCGAGACGTCGCCCACGGCCACGCTGTGCCCACCGAACCTGACCACGTTCACCGGGACCATCGGGCTGCCGGTGCCGTCCACCGAGGTGGCGATCGTGGACGACGACGGCCTTCCCGTGCCGCTCGGCCAGGCCGGCGAGATTGCCATCCGCGGCCCGCAGGTGATGAGCGGCTACTGGAACCTTCCCGACGAAACGGCGCGCGTGATGACGCCGTCCGGCTTCTTCAAGTCGGGCGACATCGGCATCATGGACGAACGGGGCTACGTGCGCATCGTCGACCGCAAGAAGGACATGATCCTCGTCTCCGGCTTCAACGTCTATCCGAACGAGATCGAGGGTGTCATCGCGGCCCATCCCGGCGTGCTCGAATGCGCCTGCGTGGGCGTGCCGGACGCCGCTTCCGGCGAAGCCGTCAAGCTGTTCGTCGTGCGCAAGGATCCCGCCCTGACGAGCGCGCAGCTGATGGACTACTGCCGCGAGCAGCTGACCGGGTACAAGAAGCCCAAGTACATCGAGTTCCGCGAGGCCCTGCCGAAGACGAACGTCGGCAAGATCCTGCGGCGCGAGCTGCGCGACAACCCCGTCGCGGCCTGACGCGCAAGGCCCCACGCATCACCCAGCCTTACCCACGCTGTCCTGTTCGAACAACCAACACCAAGGAGACAAGTATGGAAGCTTCCACCGCCACCCCAGCCGCACCCGCCGCCAGCCCGATCGTCCTGGATGCCCGCAGCCAGCAGAAGGTACGCACGCTGATCAATGCCTCGCACCGCAACCTGCTGTTCCTCGACAAGGTCGTCGACTGGGAAACCGGCATCGACTTCTCCAAGCCGCCCAAGATCGCCGAGTCGAGCTGGATCTACGGGACCGAGTACTGGGACATGCTGACGCCGGCGCAGCGCAACGAGGTGCTGTGGCTGGAGACGGGGCGCGACGTGTCGTACTTCATCTGGCTGGAGCAGACGCTGCCCGAGCTGTACGTCGGCTACGTCAACAAGTACCATGGCACGCTGGCCGACGACGTGCGCGAGTACATGCTGGTGTTCTCGCGCGAGGAGATCGTGCACACGCTGATGTTCCGGCGCTACCTGCAGGCGGCCAACCTGAAGATGTGGAGCCACCCGGAGAACATTCCGAACTACTCGCTGTTCGAGAACCAGCTGGCCGGGCGCCACCCCGTCTACGGCGTTTGCTGGAACCTCCTGATTGAATGGTTCGCCGAGCTGAACTCGATCTTCCAGACCCAGACCGACGAGATCGACCCGTTGACCCGCACCATGTTCCGCGAGCACCACACCGAGGAACTGCGCCACATCGCCTTTGCCCGCACCGTTTGCGAGAACTACTTCGCCACCGCGCCGCGCGCCGAGATCGACGAGATGTGCGAGTTCTTCCAGAAGGGCTACGGCTTCCTGCTGGCCGAGTACACGTACATGCCGGAGATCGCCCGCCATACGTCGTTCCACTTCCCGATCCAGCCGGACGACAAGGCCGCCATCGAGGCCGTGCGCAACTCGCCGAACAACCAGCGCCTCAATGCGGAACGCTTCCGCGACGTGCGCGAATGGTGCCTGAAATACAACATCATCAAGGCGTAAGCTACCTAACGGAGACCTGAAGTGCTCGACATCCTCGCCCACGATGCCAGCATCACCGAACTGCGCATCGCCCGTCCTCCCATCAACCTGATCGACGTCGGCCTGCTGCGTGCCTTGCGCCGGGCACTGGCCGATGCCCGCGACAGCGGCCAGCGCGGCGTGCTGCTGTCCGGCGTGCCCGGCGTCTTCTCGGCCGGGGTCGACATCGCCGCGCTGCTCGACGGCGACCGTGTCGACGTACGCGAGTACTGGCAGCAGGTGTTCCTGCTGGCAGCCGAGATGGCGCGCTCGCCCGTGCCCATCTTCGCCGCCGTCACGGGCCACTGCATGGCCGCCGGCACGTTGTTGGCCGTGTTCTGCGACTACCGCGTGATGGCGCGCGGCGCGTGGCATGTCGGCCTGAACGAAGTGCGGGTCGGCGTCGCGCTGCCGGAGTGCTTCCACTACGCGGTACGCCGCGTGGTGGGCGCGCTGAACGCGGAGCGGCTGCTGGTGTTCGGCCGCATGCTCGACCCGGACCAGGCCCTTGCCATGGGCCTGGTGGATGAACTGGCCGATCCGGCGCGGGTCGTGGACACGGCCGCCAGCCGCCTGCGCGAGCTGCTGGCATTGCCGCGGCGCGGCATGTTCGAAACGCGCGCGATTGCCCGCAACGACCTGGCCAGCCAGTTCGCCGACGTGGACGCGCTGCCGCTGGAGGCGTTCGTCGACGCATTCCTGCAGCCGGAAACGCAGGCCGTGCTGCGCCACGTCGCCGCTCAGGCACGCCGTGCCGCCCCGGCGGCGGCGGCGGCCGAAGCGGTCGCCGGCTGATGAACCTGTACTGGCGCCTGCTGCTGGTCTGGCTGCGGGCGCGGCGCAAGCCGCGCATCCGGCTGGGCGAGACGATCGAGCTGCGCCTGACGGTACTGCCGAACGACCTGGACCTGAACGGCCACATGAACAACGGACGCTACCTGACCATCGTCGACCTGGCACTCGTCGAATACATGACGCGTGCCGGCTTCGTCGGCCACGCCTTGCGGCAGCGCTGGCGGCCCATGATGACGGGTTCGATGATCGCGTTCCGGCGCGGCCTGCGGCCGTTCAGGCGCTACACGCTGCGCTTCGCCATCGACTGCTGGGACGAGCGCTGGGCCTATGTGCGCTACGCCTTCGTGCACGACGGCCGGGTGGTCGCCTCGGGGCACGGCCGCGGCGGCATCGTGGGCCCGCAAGGCGTCGTCGGCAGCGCCGAGATGTGCCGCGTGCTGGGCGTCGACCCCGTCTCGCCGCCCATGCCGGCGGCGCTGGCGGCGTGGATCGAGGCGGACCGGATGCTGCGCGCAGCGCACGAGGCGCCGGTAGCGCCGCTGGATTCGCCGCAACGGGAGATTGCATGAAAGGAGAGGGCATGGGAGACCCCATGAACCGCAACGAACCGATCGCCGTGGTGGGCGCCGGCCCGGCCGGGCTGTGCGCCGCCGACACGCTGCGCCAGCTGGGCTACACCGACGTCGTCGTGTTCGAGGGCGACCGGCGCGTCGGCGGCAAGGTCTGTTCCGTCGCGTCGCCGGCCGGCATCGTCGAGATGGGGGCCGTGCTGGCTTCGGCCGAGTGCGACCTGGTGCTGGGTCTGGCGCGCCGCCTCGGCATCGAGACCGCGGCGTATCCCGTGCCGCAGCACTATCTCGACGAGCAAGGCCGGCGCCACGACGCCGCGGGCTTCCTGGCCAGCCGGTACGATGGGCCGACGATCGGGCGCGCCGTCGCGGCCTATGCCGTCGCGCTGGAGCGTTGCGCGGTACTCAACGACAGCGACCTCGCCGCCCTAGGCGACGACCTGCACCTGCCGTTCGAGCGCTATGCGGCGCTGCACGGCTTCACCCCGGTGGCGGAGCTGGCGCGCGGCGCGCTGGTCGGTTTCGGCTACGGCTATTACGAGAGCGTGCCCGCGTACTACTACATGAAACTGATCGGCTGGCTGCTGCGCCCGGACGGGCAGGGCGGCCTGGGGCCCGGCGAGTTCTTCATGTTCCCGCACGGCTTCCAGGGGCTGTGGGAGGCGCTGGCGAGGGAACTCGACGTGCGTCTCGAGACCCCGGTGACGGCCTTGCAGCGGGCGCCGGATGGCACCGTCCGCATCACGGCCGGCGGGACCCGGCACACGTTCGCGGCGGCGATCGTGGCGGCCCCCCTGCACACGGTGGCATCGTTCATGGCGCTGACGGAGACGGAGCGCGCGCTGTTCGGCCAGTTGCGCAGCCACCGTTACGTCGTCAGCGCGTTTGCCGCCACGGGCCTGGCGACCGGCGAGTTCCTGTTCCTGCACGAGAATGAAGTCGCGGCGCGCTGCGGCCACATGAATGCGTGGGCCAACCGCAACCCGGCGCTGCCCATGTACCTGGGCTGGCAGCTGGCGCCGCGCACGGCCGCGCCGGAGGCGCTGACGGCACTGCTGGCCGACGACATCGCCCGCCAGGGCGGCCGGCTCGAGCGGGTGGCGCTGCGGCGCGAGTGGGATTACTTCCCGCACGTGGATGGCTCGGCCTTGCAGGCACGCTTCTTCGAGCGCGTTGCTGCACTGCAGGGCGAAGGGCAGGTCTGGTACGTCGGGGGCGCATTGCATTTCGAGACCGTCGAACACAGTGCGCGCCAGGCGCGTGCGCTGGTGCGGCGGGGGTTTGGCGGCGGCGCGCACGCCTGAGCGCCCGGCCGGGCGCACGGGCACGTGGCGGCGCGGTACAATTTCTCCACCCAAGTCGGCGTGGAGACCAGCTGTATGTTTAGAAATCGCGGCCTGCTGCGCGCCCTGGCCGGCCTGTCGCCCCGGGCGCGCTTTGGCTGGGCGGCGTTGCTGGCCCTGGCGGTCCTGGCCGGCCAGGCCATGCTGCGCACCGTCGACGAAGGCCGGGTGCCGTTCCTGCTGTTCAATCCCGCCATCGTATTTGCCGCCGCGGCCTTCGGCACGTTCCCCGCGCTGCTGGTGTACGGCGCCGGGCTGCTGTTCGGCATGCACCTGTTCGGCCCCCCGCGCTGACCGAGCACGGTCCGGAGCGTGCCGCACTGCTGGCCTACGCGGTGATGGGCTTCGTCTACATCTACCTGGGCCAGCTCGGCCGCGTGTATGCCGGGCGCGCACTGCGGGCGGAGCGCCAGCTGGTGGCGGACCGGCTGGCACAAAGCGAGGCACGCCGGGCCTACCTGCACGACCTGCTGCTGCAGGCACCCGGCTTCGTGGCGGTGCTGCGCGGGCCCGAGCACGTCATCGAACTGACCAACGAGGCGTTCGACGAGCTGGTGGGGCGGCGCGACCTGACCGGGCGCGCCTTCCGCGCGGCCGTGCCGGAGCTGGCCGGGCAAGCGCTCATGGCGCACCTGGACGAGGCGTTGCGCAGCGGGCGCCGCTACAGCGCGCGCGACACCGAGATGGTGGTACGGCCGGGTCCCGGCGATACACCGCGGCCACGTTTCATCGACTTTGCGCTGCAGCCAACGACCGCGGGCAGCGCGGTCACGGGCATCTTCATCGCAGGCGTCGACGTCACCGCGCGCAAGCTGGCGCGCGACGCGCTGCTGTTGAACGAGGAGCGGCTGAAAGACGGCCTGCAGGCGGCGCGCATGGCCGTGTGGGACTGGGACCTGGCGGCGAACGAAGTGCACTTCTCCGACAGCGCCGTCGCCATCTTCGGGGCCAGCCTGGAGCAGCTGCGCCAGCCCTGGCACCTGATGCATCCGGACGACGTGCCGCGCCTGCGCCTGGCGCGCGAACGCGCCCTGGCCGAGCGCGGCACCTACCTGGAAACCGTGCGTGCGCACCGCGCCGACACCGGCGCCGAACTGTGGATCGAGGTGCGCGGCCGCGTGCTGGCCGATACGGCCGGGGTGCCGCGCACCTTGCGCGGCGTGACGATCGACGTGACGCTGCGCCACGTGGCCGAACTGGGGCTGCGCGAGGCCGAGCGACGCAAGGACGAATTCCTGGCCATGCTGGCGCACGAACTGCGCAACCCCCTGGCGCCGATCACCGCCGCGGCCACCATGCTGCAGCATCCCGGCGTTGCCCCGGCCCAGGTGGAGCGGGCCAGCGCCATCATCGGCCGCCAGGCCGCGCACATGGCGCGGCTGGTGGACGACCTGCTGGATGCGGCCCGCATCAGCCGCGGCAAGGTGGAGCTGCGCTATGAGCCGTTCGACCTGGCGTTGTCCGTCGAGGATGCCATCGAACAGGTGCGCCCGCTGCTGGAGCGCAAGGGACATGTGCTGGCGGTGCAGCGCCCGCCGCTGCCGCTGCCGGTCGACGGCGACCGCGCCCGCCTGACGCAGGTGGTGGCAAACCTGCTGAACAACGCGGCCCGCTATACGCCCGACGGCGGCGCGATCGAGGTCGCGCTGGCGGCCGACGGGGGAGCGTGCGCGTCACCGTCAGCGACAACGGCTGCGGCATCGCGCCCGCGCTGCTGCCCGGTGTGTTCGACCTGTTCACGCAGGGCCAGCGCGGGCGCGACCGCACCCAGGGCGGCTTGGGGATCGGCCTGGCCATCGTGCATGGGCTGGTGCGCATGCACGGCGGGCGGGTCGCCGCGCACAGCGACGGGCCCGGGCAGGGCGCGCGTTTCGAGGTGACCTTGCCGCTGGCCCGGACGCCCGGCACCGAACCCGCGCCGCCGCGCGGGGTGCCGGGAAGACCCGGCGCGAGCGCACGGCCGCCGCCTGGCACGACCGTGCTGGTGGTGGACGACAACCGCGATGCCGCCGATACGCTGGCGGCGCTGCTGCAAAGCCAGGGTGTGCAATGCAGCATCGAGTACGGTGCGGCGGCGGGCCTGCAACGAGCCCTGCGCGAACGGCCGCGGGTCTGCATCCTCGATATCGGCCTGCCGGAAATGGACGGTTGTGAACTGGCGCGCCAGTTGCGCGCGGCGCTGGAGGGGCCGCTGCTGCTGGTCGCGCAGTCCGGCTATGGCCAGGTGCACGACCGCGCGGCCGGCCTGGCGGCAGGATTCGATTACTACTTCGTCAAGCCTGTCGCCGCCGATACCCTGCTGGCCGTGCTGGCGGACGCATTGCAGCCCGGCGCCGCGCCGGCTGCGCTGGCCACGCCCTGAGCGGCGCCGCGCACGGTTGCGTGGGCACACGCGCGACGACGCGAAGACTGCGCAGTACAATCGGCCAGGCGGGCCGCATGTCCGCCCGGAGGAACACCCATGGCGCTACCGTCCGCACTGCCGTCCTTGTCGTCGCGCGCCGCGCGCTGCACCGCAGTGCTGCTGGCCGTCGCGTTGTGTACGGGTGCCAGCCGCCTGGTGCGCCCGCCCGTGCAGGACGCGCCCATGGCCCATGGTCCCAACCAGGCCGGCCCGAATGCCGCCGCCCTGGATGCCGTCTGGGCCGCGGAACAGGAATGGCTGCTGTCGATGCGGCGCGGCGACACGACCGCGCTGCGGCGCATCCTGTCCAGCGACCATATCCACGTCGGCACCAACGGGCGGCTGCGCCACAAGTCCGAGCTGCTGCTCGCGCTGCAGCGCCGCCAGGTGCGCTTCCTGACCTACGACGTGACCAGCTACGATATCCGCATCACCGGCACGGCGGCCATCGTCAGCGGCACCTATCACACGCAGCTGGAGCGCCAGGGCGTGCGCGAGATCTCGCAGGGACGCTACCTGCGCGTATGGCTGCGCGACGATGGCGGCTGGCGGCTGATGGCGCACCAGCTGACGGCCGGGCTGGTGCCGCGCGGCCGGCCCTGACGACCCCGCGCACGGTTGGCGCGCGCGTTGCAGAGGCGAGCCGATCAATGACATACTGTCAACATGGAGCCAACCACCACCCCTGTCGAGGAATCCGGGCCAGCCGTCGCCGCGCCGCCCGGCACTGCGGGCTATGCGTCGCAGCGCTGGCGCGCCGTCTGGCTTGCCGTCACGCTGGCCGTCGTGGCCGTCGTCGGCAGCGCCGCCTGGCTTGCCAACGTCGTGTCGACGGAGCGCGCCCTGCATGCCGTGACCAGTGCCGGGTTGCCGGTAGCGCCGGCCCCGACTGCCGCAGCACTGCCGGCTGCTGCACCGGCGGAGCCGCCGGAAGTGGCCGTGGCGGCGCTCGGCGCGGCCGGCGGGGCTGCCATCGCCGCCGGTGCGATGGTGCCAACGCCCGCCCCAGCCCCAGCCCCAGCCCCGGCGCCCACTGCCGCCGTGGAGCCCAGGCCAGCCGACATGCCGGCCGCGCAGCCGCCGAACCGTGGCGGCCACCAAAGCAAGGCGGTGCGGACCAGGACGGGCAAGCGCGCCGCCGCGCGCCAGGCCGCCAAACGCAAGCCGGAGAGTGCGACATTCCGGCGCTGCCCGCCGCTGGGCCGGCCCGGGGCCGTGATGTGCCGCTGGCACATCTGCAACGGCGGCGCGGGCAAGGAAGCGGTGTGCCGCCCCTACCTGGAACGCCGGCCCTAGCGTGCCGTCAAGGCTGGCCGGCCAGCCGCCGCGGGTGCGTGTACAGGACGTAGCGATCGTCGCGCACGAAACCGGCCAGCGTCAGGCCGGCCAGGTCGGCCATGCGTATCGCCAGCGCCGTGGGCGCGGAAACGGCAGCCAGCAGGCCGATGCCGGCGCGTGCGGCCTTCTGCACCATCTCGTAGCTGGCCCGGCTCGTGACCACCGCGAAGCCGGCCGTCATCGACGTGCCGTCGCGCGCCAGGGCTCCCACCAGCTTGTCCAGTGCGTTGTGGCGTCCCACGTCCTCGCGCAGGCAATGTAACGCACCGTCGGGCGCCGCCCAGCCGGCGGCGTGGGTGCCGCCGGTGGCGTGGTGCAGATGCTGGCGGGCCGCCAGTTCCGTCATGGCCCGCCGCAGCGCCGCCGGCGCAATAGGCGTCGCCGCCGCGGACGTGGCCAGGGCGCGGCATGGCGCCATGTCCGCCGTGTCGTCGGCAAAGCGGCGCAGGCTCTCGACGCCGCACAGGCCACAGCCGGTGCGGCCAGTGCGGGCGCGCCGGGTTTCCTTCAGCCGGGCCAGGGCGCCGGCCGCCACGTGCATGGCGATGACGATGCCGCCGTCGTCGTCTTCTTCGATCTCGATGTCGTACACGTCGCGCGGATGGCGCACGATGCGTTCGCCCAACGTAAAGCCCAGCGCGAAATCCTCCAGGTCGGCCGGCGACGCCAGCATGACGGCATGCGCGATGCCGTTGTAGACGAGGGCGACGGGCACCTCGTCCGGCACGACTTCCGCCCGCGCCGCCAGCACGTCGTCGCGCCAGGCCTGCGCAGGCAGCAGGGCGGCACCGGCCGGCAGCAGGTGGCGCGCGCCGGCGTTCATGCCGCCCTCCCGGTGATGCGCCCGGCGCATTCCACCAGCACGTCGATCGATTTCGCCGCCGGCACCTTGCTTTCCCTGGCATGGTGCCACAGCGGGATCAGCGGATTCAGTTCGGGGAAGTAGCCGGCCACGCAGCCTTCGGGAATGTCGTAGCGCACCACCGTCAGGCCGTCCACCTGGCGCGCGATGCCGTCGTCGCTGGCGGTGCGCAAGGTGACGACGTCGCCCTCGGCCAGCGCATGGCGGGCCATGTCGGCGGCCGCCATGAACAGCACCATGCGGCTGCCGCGCACGCCGCGGAAGCGATCGTCCAGGCTGTAGATCGTCGTGTTGAACTGGCCGTCGCTGCGCACGGTGAACAGGGTCAGCGCGCCAGGCATGGCGCGCGCCGTGTCCGGGTCCCCCGGCAGCTCGTCCGGTACCGTGAAGGTGGCCTTGCCGCTGTCGGTATGCCAGATGCGCTGGGCCGCCGCCAGCGGCTTGCGAAAGCCGCCGGGGCGCCACATGCGCGTCTCGAAGTCATGGAAGATGGCCGGATACGTCGCGGCGATCGCGGCCCTGACGGCGGCGTAGTCGGCGACCCAGCCGTCCCAGTCCACCCGCGGGTTGGGCGCCAGCGTGGCCTTGGCGATGCCGGCCACGATGGCGGGCTCGGACATCAGCGTGTCCGCCACCGGTACGGCCATCCCGCGCGAGCCATGCATGCAGGCCGTGCTGTCCTCGACCGTCACGGCCTGCGGGCCGCTGGCCTGGCGGTCGATCTCGATCCGGCCCAGGCAGGGCAGGATGTAGGAGGCCTTGCCGTGGATGACGTGGTTGCGATTGAGCTTGGTCGAGACCTGTACCGTCAGCGGCAACTGGCGCCAGGCCGCCTCCATCAGTGCCGTCTCCGGCACGGCGCGCACGAAGTTGCCCCCCAGGCCGATGAAGGCCTGCACCCGGCCGGCGACGATGCCCTCGCAGGCTTCCACCGTGTTCATGCCTTTCGCGCGCGGCGGCTCGAAGCCGTACAGCTCACGCAGCTTGTCGAGCGGGGCCAGTTCGGGCTTTTCCGTGATGCCGACGGTGCGCTGGCCCTGCACGTTGGAGTGCCCGCGCACGGGACAGATGCCGGCGCCCGGCTTGCCCAGGTTCCCCCGCAACAGCAGCAGGTTGACGAGCATGGTCACGTTCTGGACGCCATTGCGGTGCTGCGTGACACCCATGCCGTACACCGCCATCACGGCGCTGGCGCGGCAGTACACGGCAGCCGCCTGTTCCAGCGCGGCCTGCGTCAGCCCCGACTCGCGTTCGATGTCCGGCCACGCGCAGGCCCGCACGGAGGCTGCGAAGTCTTCGAAGCCGTGCGTGTGCTCGCCCAGGAACGGCAGGTCCAGCACGCGCTGGCTGCCGGCGGCCAGTGCCGCGTTGTCCAGCGCCAGGATGGCCTTGCACAGGCCCATCAGCGCGGCCGTGTCGCCGCCGGCCTTCAACTGGTGGTATTGCGTGCTGATGGCCGTTTCCGCCCCCGTCAGCATTTCCAGCGGCGACTGCGGATTGGTGAAGCTGACCAGGCCCCGCTCGCGCAACGGGTTGAACGTGATGATGGGCACGCCGCGCCGGCGTGCTTCCTGCAACTGGTGCAGCATGCGCGGGCTGTTCACGCCCACGTTCTGGCCGAAGAAGAAGATGCAGTCGGTGTGGGCGAAATCGTCCAGCGTGACGGTGCCGACGGCCACGCCGATGGTCTTCTGCAGCCCGACAGAGGTGCTCTCGTGGCACATGTTCGAGCTGTCGGGCAGGTTGTTGTTGCCGTACAGGCGCGCCAGCAGCTGGTACATGTACGAGGTTTCCAGCGAAGCCCGGCCGGAACTGTAGAACACGACCTGGTCGCGCTGGCAGGTGCGCAGCGCGGCGCCGATCTCGGCAAAGGCCGTGTCCCAGCCGACAGGGCGGTATTTGTCGGTGGCCGCGTCCCAGCGCAGCGGCACGGTCAGGCGGCCCAGGTCTTCCAGTGCGTGATCGCTCCAGCTTTCCAGTTCCGTCACCGTATGGCGCTCGAAGAAATCGGCGCCGATCGCCTTGCTGGTGGTCTCCCACGCGGTTGCCTTGGCGCCGCTTTCGCAGAACTCGAACGGGTGGGGATTGGCCGGCTTGGCCCAGGCACAGCTGACGCAGGCAAAGCCGTCCGGCTTGTTCTGGTGCGTCAGCAGCCGGGCATCCTTCAGCGGCACGTGCTGGTCCAGCAGGATATGGGTGACTTCGCCGACCGAACCCCAGCCGCCGGCCGGCATGGTGGGATGTTCGATCTTCAATCGCTCGCTCATGGGTTCTCCTTGCAGTGAGCAGGTACCGTAACCCCGCTGGCCGGCGCCCTCGGTGCGCCTGCGCACATACGTGGGCGCGGCAGCCAGCGTTTCCCGGGTCACGCACAACGCGGCCCCGGGGTGATATCATGATCGGCTTTACAGTATTGCCAAGCAGACTACCAATGGATGACCAGAGCCAAGCGCGCGATCCGGCCGGCGTGCCACCCGGGCGGCCGATGCCGGAATGGAATGCCGGCCACCCGGCCTCTTCGCACGATGAGGGCCGCTATACGGCGCAACCGGAAGCCACGATGGGGGCCGCCGACCCGCAGCCGTTCACGCCCGGGCTGTCGCGCAAGCTGGTGTTCGGCCTGCTGGGCGCCGCGGTACTGGTGTTTGCCGCCGGCTCGGCATGGGTCGGCTACGAGGTGGCGACCGGCAGTGCCATCGACCGGCTGGGCAAGTCGGTGACGCCGGCCAGCGGCGCAGCGGTGCTGCCACCGCCGGCAACCGCAAGCGCCCCGATGGCCGCCGCCGTCGCGGCGCCTGAATCCTCGACGACGGGCTTGCTGCCGCCAGAACTGGCAGCCGGGCCGACCGCGCCACCGGCGTTGCCGTCCGCGGAAGAGCTGCTGGCCGGGCCGAAGAAGCCGGAAGCGCTGCTGCCGGCCCCGGCCGCGCTGGTGCGTGACCTGCCGGAATGGCTGGTGATCGAAGTCGGCGGTGCGGCGCGGACGAAACCGCAGGCTGCGCCGGTGCCTGCGCCGGTCGTTGTCGCGCAAACGTCGGGTGCGTCCGGCGACGAGACGGCGGAGAAGGTGGAGAAGGCGGAGAAGGTGGAGAAGGTGGCGCCGCAGGCGCCGCGTCGCGAAGCCCCGGAACGGGCGTCGGCGGTGTTCGCGCGCTGCCCGAAGCCGGGCGAATCCGGCGCCGTCGAATGCCGCCGTGCCGTGTGCAGCGGCGCTGCGCGCAAGCAGGCCGTCTGCTCCGCCTACAGCGGTTGATGCAGCAGGGTCTGTCCCTACGGGACTGACCCTGAAGTTCGGCGTCAATCGCAACGCAACGCGTGTAAGCTTCTGGGTCTGTCCCTGTGCAGGACAGACCCCAGTGCAGCCGGCTTCCGTTAAAGGAACCGGTCCAGGATCTTCTTGCTGTGCTTGTCCAGGCCGTACTGGTCGCGGATCAGGAAATGGATGCCATGGGTATCCGACACCAGCAGCGACGTCGCGCCGATCCGGCGGATGTCTTCCTCTCCCCGCAGCACGAAGTCGGTCCGGCCGCGATTGGTCTCGACGGTCCACGTGCACGGCGTGGCAAAGCTCGTCACGTCGACGATGCGCGCGATCTCCGGCATGAATTCCCGTCCCGCCAGCTCCTCGCGCACCAGCGCCGCGACCGGCGCCGGCAGGTCCTCCAGGCGCTCGACCCACGCCACTTCCTTGCCGTCCGAATTGACGAGGGCAAGGCCCTCGTCCGGGGCCTGCACGGGAAACGCGCGCACCGGCGCCACGTGGTGATGGACGGTGCCGGCGGCATCCGTCAGGTTCAGGCGCCCGAAGGCATCGCGTTCCAGCTGAAAATCAATTGTCGTCATGGCGTTTCGTGTTGTTGTCGTCCAGGTCGGTATCGACGTTGCGGGCCTGCGCCTCGTACAGGCGGAAATACGCGCCTTCCTTGGCCATCAGCTCTTCGTGCGGGCCTTCCTCGACCACCTTGCCGCGGTCCATCACGACCAGGCGGTTGGCGCGCTGCAGGGTGGACAGGCGGTGCGCGATGGCGATCGTCGTGCGGCCGGCCACCAGGTTGTCCAGCGCCTTCTGGATCTCCTTTTCCGTTTCCGAGTCGACGGAAGCCGTCGCTTCGTCCAGGATCAGGATCTTCGGATCGATCAGCAGGGCGCGGGCGATCGAGATGCGCTGGCGTTCGCCGCCGGACAGGCCCTGGCCCCGTTCGCCCACCATCGAATCGTAGCCCTGCGGCAGGCGCAGGATGAAGTCGTGCGCATGGGCGGCGCGGGCCGCGGCCATGATCTGCGCGCGCGTCGCGTCCGGCTTGCCGTAGGCGATGTTCTCGGCGATCGTGCCGAAGAACAGGAACGGCTCCTGCAGCACCAGGCCGATATTGCGGCGGTAGTCCGACACGGCAAACGAGCGGATGTCGACGCCGTCCAGCAGGATCGCGCCTTCGGCCACGTCATAGAAACGGCAGATCAGGTTCACCAGCGTCGACTTGCCCGAGCCGCTGTGGCCCACCAGGCCGATCATCTCGCCCGCCTTGATCTCCAGGTTGACGCCCCGGTTGACGGCGCGGTTGCCATAGCGGAAGCCCACTTCGCGCAACGTGATGTTGCCTTCGATCTTGCCCACCTTGACGGGGTTGGCCGGTTCCGGCACGGACGAGACGTGGTCCAGGATGTCGAAGATGCGCTTCGCCGCGGACGCCGATTTCTGCGTCACCGAGACGATCCGGCTCATCGAATCCAGGCGGCCGTAGAAGCGGCTGGAGTAGGTCAGGAAGGCCGTCAGCACGCCCACCGTGATGTGCGACTTCGACACCTGCCAGATGCCGAACACGTAGATGACCAGCAGGCCGATCTCCGTCAGGAAGGACACGGTGGGCGAGAACAGCGACCACACCTTGTTGAGCTTGTCGTTGACGGCCAGGTTGTGCTTGTTCGCCACGCGGAAGCGGTTCGCTTCGCGCGACTCCTGCGCGAACGCCTTGACGACGCGGATGCCGGGGATGGTGTCGGCCAGCACGTTCGTCACTTCGCCCCACACCCGGTCGATCTTCTCGAAGCCCGTGCGCAGCCTGTCGCGCACCAGGTGGATCAGCCAGGCGATGAACGGCAGCGGCACCAGCGTGACCATGGCCAGCCATGGGTCGATCGAGAATAGGATCACGCCCGTCATGATGATCATCAGGCAGTCGGAAGCGAAGTCCAGCAGGTGCAGCGACAGGAACACGCAGATGCGGTCGCTTTCGCTGCCGATACGCGACATCAGGTCGCCCGTGCGCTTGCCGCCGAAGTATTCGAGCGACAGGCGCAGCAGGTGCTCGTAGGTGCTGGTGCGCAGGTCCGCGCCGATGCGTTCCGACACGAGGGCCAGCACGTAGGTCTTGCCCCAGCCCAGGATCCAGGCCAGCACGGCGGCGCCCAGCAGGCCCGACATGTACAGCATGACCAGCTCCGTGTTGACGGGCTGGCCGTTCTGGTACGGGATCAGCACGTTGTCCATCAGCGGCATCGACAGGTACGGCGGGATCATGTGCGCGCCGGTGGACAGCAGCATCAGGGTGAAGCCGCCCAGCAGGGACCAGCGGTAGGGATGGGCGAAGCGCCACAGCCGGAACAGCGTCCACGTGGACGGCGGCGTGTGCACGACCTTGGTGCAGATCGGGCATTCTTCCTGGTCGGGCTCGAGCGGTGCCTTGCAGGTAGGGCAGGCATGTTCCTCGATGCGTACGGGGGCGACGCCGGTCAGGGCCGTCTCCAGCAGGGGGGCGAACTGTTCGGTCATGCGGATCGCATGCAGGTTCTGGCCCAGCGTGAAGCGCCATGCGGCCAGGCGGCCCTGGGCGTCGAACAACTCCAGGTGGCCGACGCCGGCGTGGTCGTGCAGCTTGAGCACCATGCCGGCGCGGTACGGCCAGGATTGCCAGCTCGTGGCCCCCGGCGCGCGCGACAGTACGCGGTGCTCCGTCAAAAGGATGATACCTTTCGCAAAGTGAAGTTTCGCATCGAGGTCAACCTCCAGCGCACTCTGCACGTTTTCCCCTGGAGCAAGCTGTAAATTCGCTTCGGAATGCCAGAGTTCAGGCAGTTCGACCCGGGTCGCTCCAGCGGGAAAGTCGGTTGTTATCATTGTCGGCGGTACTCCGGTGGTGTCTTTGCCAAGTGGCAAGAATGTTGATTCGGTGGGAAAATAGGGATAGTAGCTATAGCAACGGATCAGGCCCCTGTTGCGCTGACACGATTTAGCGTAGCCGAAGAGTGAACGCGGTTTATTGTATTCTTCGGCTATTCGAATAGACGATAAAGAAGAGGAAGCTCTGCTTTTGCGGAGTATACCGCAAGAGGTAGTAGAGCAAAAACATGACAAAGAAGAAAGACATCGAACTTCTCCGTGTAACATACCTGCGCGGACCGAATATCTGGACCTACCGCCCGGTGATCGAAGCCTGGCTGGATATTGGCGAGCTGGAAAACTTCCCTTCGAATAAACTGCCGGGCCTGACGGAGCGGCTGACGGCCTTGCTGCCCAGCCTGGTGGAGCACCGCTGCGGCGTGGGCGAGGTCGGCGGCTTCATCGAGCGCCTGCGCGACGGCACCTATGCCGGCCACATCCTCGAGCACGTCGTGCTGGAGCTGCAGAACCTGGCGGGCATGCGCACGGGCTTCGGCAAGACGCGCCAGACGGCCGAAGGCAGCGGCATCTACAAGATGGCGTTCCGCACCCGCCAGGAGCAGGTGGGCCGGCGCGCCCTCGTGCTGGGCCGCGAGCTGCTGATGGCCGCCATCGAGGACCGCCCGTTCGACCTGCCGGCCGCCGTGGCCGAACTGACCGACATGGTGGAAAGCCTGTGCCTGGGCCCCAGCACCAACAACATCGTCGACGCGGCCACCGACCGCAAGATCCCGCACATCCGCCTGACCGACGGCAACCTGGTGCAGCTGGGCCACGGTACGCGCCAGCGCCGCATCTGGACGGCGGAGACGGACAACACGAGCGCGATCGCCGAGGGCATCGCCAGCGACAAGGACATGACGAAGGACATCCTGAAGGCCTGCGGCGTGCCCGTGCCGGAAGGGGCGCTCGTCACCAGCGCCGACGCCGCGTGGGAAGAAGCGCAGGACATCGGCCTGCCGGTCGCCGTCAAGCCGTACGACGGCAACCATGGCCGCGGCGTGTCGCTGAACCTGTCCACCGAAGCCGACGTGCGCGCCGCCTACGACATCGCGGTGCTGCGCGGCGGCAGCGAATCCGTCATCGTCGAAAAATTCATCGTCGGCGACGAGCACCGCCTGCTCGTGGTCGGTCGCAAGGTTGTCGCCGCGTCGAAAGGCGAGTCGCTGTGGGTCACGGGCGACGGCAAGATGACGGTGCAGGAGCTGGTCGACACGCAGATCAACACCGATCCGCGCCGCGGCACCACCGAGGAATTCCCCCTCAATATCGTCGAACCGAAAAAATCGCAGGAAGTGCAGCTGGACCTGCAGCGCCAGGGCTTGAGCCCGGACTCGGTGCCGGAAGCGGGCCGCAAGGTCCTGATCCAGCTGAACGGCAACGTCGCGAACGACGTGACGGACCTGGTGCACCCGGCCGTGGCCGAAATGGCCGCGCTGGCTGCCCGCGCCGTGGGCCTGGACATCGCCGGCATCGACCTGGTCGTGCAGGATGTCTCGCAACCGCTGGAAAGCCAGGGTGGCGCCATCATCGAAGTCAACGCCAGCCCGGGCTTGCTGGCCCACCTGAAGCCGGCCGCCGGCGGCACGCCCCGCAACGTGGGCGCGGCCATCGTCGACCAGCTGTTCGCACCGGAGGCCGACGGCCGGATTCCGATCGTCGGCGTATCGGGCACCCGCCACACGGCGCTGATCGCGCGCCTGACCGCCTGGCAGCTGCAGGTCTCCGGCCGCTACGTCGGCGTGGCGTGCGAAGAGGGCGTCTACCTGAACGGGCGCAAGATCGCCCGGGGCCCCCTGTCGGAATGGGAGTCGGGCCAGCGCCTGCTGCTGAACAAGAACGTGGAATCGGCGGTGTTCGCCAACGGCAACCGCATGATCCTGACCGAGGGCTTCGCCTACGACCGCTGCACCGTCGGCGTTGTCACCGACACGGCTGGCTGCGACAAGCTGGGCGAGTTCTACATCGATGCGCCCGAGAAGATGTTCAACGTGCTGCGCACGCAGGTCGACGTGGTGCTGCCCGATGGCGTGGCCGTGCTGAACGCGGGCGACGCGCAGGTGGCATTGATGGCCGAGCTGTGCGACGGCAGCGTCATCTTCTACGGCGTGGACGAACACGTGGAAGGCATCGTGACGCACCGCGCCGGGGGCGGCAGGGCCGTGTTCCTGCATGCCGACGGCTTCGTGCTGGCCAATGGCGCCGACACGGTCGCCGTGCTGCCCGCGAGCTGCCTGCCGAACGACGAAGAGGAGTGCCGCGAAGCCGTGCTGGCCGCGCTGGCCACCGGCTGGGCCCTGGGCCTGTCGCCGGACCTGATCGCTGCCGCGCTGCGCACCTTCGAGTGGAACACGCGCCGCGCCGCCTGAGGTGCTGGCAGGCGGCAACCAGCTGTAACCCAAGAATAACGAAACAGGACGAGTACATGGAAGTCATCCGCACCCGCGCACTGCGCGGCCCGAACCTTTGGAGCCACCACACGGCGATCGAAGCGATCGTCTCCTGCACGCCGGAAGAACTGGCGGTCGACAAGCTGTCCGGCTTCGAAGTGCGCCTGCGCGCCCGCTTCCCCCGCATCGGCCAGTTTCAGCCGCATGGCCACGCGGACGCCGTGCCGATGGCGCACGTGCTGGAACTGACCGCGCTGGCCCTGCAGGCCGAGGCGGGTTGCCCCGTCACCTTCAGCCGCACCACGGCCACGGTGGAGCAGGGCATCTACCAGTCGGTGGTGGAATACACCGAAGAGGAAGTGGGCCTGCGCGCCGTGGAACTGGCCGAGCAGCTGATCAATGCGGCCGTGGCCGACCAGCCGTTCGACCTGACGGCCGCGTTGACGGAACTGCGCGACCTGGACGAGGACGTGCGCCTGGGCCCCAGCACGGGCGCCATCGTGCAGGCCGCCGTCGCCCGCCGGATCCCGTACCGCCGCATGACGTCCGGCTCGATGGTGGCCTTCGGCTGGGGCAGCAAGCAGCGCCGCATCCAGGCCGCCGAGATCGACGCCACCAGCGCGATTGCCGAATCGATCGCGCAGGACAAGGAACTGACGAAGAAGTTGCTGGACGCGGCCGGCGTGCCGGTCCCGGTGGGCCGCTCCGTCACCAGCGCGGAAGACGCGTGGGCGGCGGCGCTGGAAATCGGCCTGCCCGTCGTCATCAAGCCGAAGGACGGCAACCAGGGCAAGGGCGTTACCGTCAACGTGACGACGGAAGAGGCGACCCACGCGGCCTACCACACCGCGCGCGAGTTCCGCGACGACATCCTGGTGGAGCGCTTCCTGGCCGGCCATGACTTCCGCCTGCTCGTCATCGGCAGCAAGCTGGTGGCCGCCGCGCGGCGCGACCCGCCGCACGTGGTCGGCGACGGCAAGCACTCGGTGCGCGAGCTGGTCGACATCGTCAACGCCGACCCGCGCCGCGGCAGCGGCCACGCGACGTCGCTGACGAAAATCCGTTTCGACGACATCGCGCTGGCACGCCTGAAGATGCAGGACCTGGACGCGGACTCGGTGCCGGCCCAGGGCCAGCGCGTCATCCTGCGCAACAACGCCAACCTGTCCACCGGCGGCAGCGCCACCGACGTGACGGACGACGTCCATCCGGAAGTGGCCGCGCGGGCGGTGGAAGCGGCGCAGATGATCGGCCTGGATATCTGCGGCGTCGACGTGGTCGTGGACAGCGTGCTGCGCCCGATCGAGGAACAGAACGGCGGCGTGGTCGAAGTCAACGCGGCGCCTGGCCTGCGCATGCACCTGTCGCCGTCCTATGGCAAGGGCCGCCCGATCGGCGAGGCCATCATCGGCACGCTGTTCGAGGATGGCGAGGACGGCCGCATTCCCGTCATCGCCGTCACGGGCACCAACGGCAAGACGACGACGGTGCGCCTGATCGCGCACCTGGTGGCATCCTCCGGCCTGCGGGTGGGCATGACCAATACGGACGGCGTCTACGTCAACGGGCGCCAGATCGACAGCGGCGACTGCTCGGGTCCGAAGAGCGCGCGCAACGTGCTGCAGCATCCCGACGTGGACGCGGCGGTGTTCGAGACGGCGCGCGGCGGCATCCTGCGCGAGGGCCTGGCGTTCGACCGCTGCAAGGTGGCGGTGGTCACCAATATCGGCGCGGGCGACCACCTGGGCCTGAACTACATCACGACCGTCGAGGACCTGGCGGTGCTGAAACGCGTGATCGTGCAGAACGTCGACGACAATGGCATGGCCGTGCTGAACGCGACCGACCCGATCGTGGCGGCGATGGCGGCCACGTGCCGCGGCAAGGTGACCTTCTTCGGCGCCGACCGCTATCACCCGGTGGTGGCCACGCACATCGCCCAGGGCCGCCGCACGGTCTACGTCGACAAGGGCGACCTCGTGGCCGTCGAGGGCAAGTTCATGGAGCGCATCGCGCTGGCGGACGTGCCCATCACGCGCGGCGGCCAGATCGGCTTCCAGGTCGAGAATGCGATGGCGGCCGTGGCGGCCGCGTGGGGCGCGGGCATCGACTGGGCGGCGATCCGCCTGGGCCTGAAGACGTTCACCACCGACAGCCACAACGCGCCCGGTCGCTTCAACGTGTTCGACTATCGCGGTGCCACCGTGATCGCCGACTACGGCCACAATCCGGATGCGATGCTGGCCCTGGTGCAGGCGGTGGAGGCGATGCCGGCCAAGCGCCGCTCGGTCGTCATCAGCGGCGCCGGCGACCGCCGCGACGAGGACATCCGCCAGCAGACGGAAATCCTCGGCAAGGCGTTCGACGAAGTCGTGCTGTACCAGGACCAGTGCCAGCGCGGCCGCGCCGACGGCGAAGTGATCGCGCTGCTGCGCGAAGGCCTGCGCGGCGCCAGCCGCACCAGCCAGGTCGACGAGATCAACGGCGAGTTCATCGCCATCGACACGGCACTGGAGCGGCTGCGGGAAGGGGATCTGTGCCTGATCCTGGTCGACCAGGTGGAGGAGTCGCTGGCGCATATCGCCGGGCGCATCGCGCAGGGCTGAGGCTGGGGTCTGTCCCCGCAGGGGACTGACCCCGGTTTCCCATGTTGTCGGGCGATCCGATAGAAACCAGGGTCAGTCCCTGAAGGGACAGACCCTGAACCCCGGCACCACGGGTTCCTTCAAGCCGCCAGCGAAGCGGGCGCCAGCGCCACCAGCCGCGCCGTCGCCCCATCGATGAACTGCGGCGCGAAGGCGCGCGTCTGCGCCGTCGTTTCGTGGCCCTCGCGGGCATCGATCAGTGCCGTCAGCAGCTCCGCGGCGGCCTGCGCCATGGGGCCGATCGGCTGGCGCAGGGTCGTCAGGTTGTAGCTGAGCCAGTTGGACGGCTCCACCGCGTCGAACCCGGCCACCGACAATTGTCCCGGCACGTCCAGGCCCAGCTCGTGGCGGGCGCAGTCGAGGCAGCCGATGGCCATCACGTCGTTGCCGCAGATCACGGCGTCCGGCACACGGCCCAATTGCGCGATGATCTCGCGCAGCCCATGCGTGCCGCTGGCATAGTCGAACTGGCCGGCCACAACGGCCGGTGACGGCAACCCGAGCTCGCGCAGGCGGTCGGACGCGCCCGTGCGGCGCTCCGTCGCGACGGGCGAATCGGCCGGTCCGCCGATGATGCCGAACTGCCGGTGGCCGGCGGCGGCCAGCCGGCTGGCCAGCAGGCGACCCGCCTCGTACTGGTCGCACAACACGCTGTTGACGCCGTCGCTGCGGCGCAGGTTGCGGTTGAAGACGACGAGCGGCAGCCGGCGCCGCTCGAACTCGCCGATCTGCTCGTCCGTCAGGGCCGCGGCCACAATGGCGCCGTCGACCTGGTATTGCCAGATGTCGGCCAGCAGGCGACCCACGTCGCCTTCCTGCTGCATGGTAAACAGCAGCACGCGCTTGCCGCGCCGGGCGATCTGGTGCGACAGCTCGGCCAGGGCCTCCGGGTAGTACAGGTTCGCCATCTGCGAGATGACGACCGCCACCATGTTGGAGCGGCGGGTGATCAGGCTGCGCGCCGCGGCATTGGGAATGTAGTCCAGGCCCTCGGCCGCCTTCATGACGCGGGCGTAGGTGGATTTCGACACGCTCGCGCCAGGCTTGAAGCAGCGCGACACGGCCGACTGCGACACGCCGGCCAGCATGGCGACGTCGTAGGAAGTGACGCGGCGGGCCTGCTTGTGCTGTCCCGTCGCTGCATCGGGTGGTGTTTTCGTTTTGATCATCGTCTCTCTGGGTTGCCTTTGGGCACCTGTTGTGAGTCTGAGAATAACTGAGACACTTACCGTATGGCAATTATTTCTACCGAATAACTCCTCGGACCTGTCGTATTGTCGCGCCTGCGCTACCGAGGTGCCGTTGAAAACGTGTTCACGCCAGCGCCATCGCCGCGACGATCGCCAGCAACAGGGGTACGGCGGCGCCCGCGCGACGGCGCCACACCGCGCGCAGGCGCATCGTGGCGCGGTGGTGGCGCCCCTGGGGCGGCAGCGGGGCCGGACGCAAGGGAGCCATGGCGGCGGCATGACGGCTGGCCGGGCGGACCGGGCGGTGGCATCGTGGGTTGGCGACTGTACTGGCGACTGTATTGCCGAGGTCTTTCATTGTGGTCTCCCGTGTTGTTGGAATTTCCTAGCGTAATTAAGCGGGGACCGCGCTTTTTGATCTGGCGCAAACGGTTGTCTGCTAAAATACCGCCCCTTTGGGCGCCGTGGCGGTGTCGCGACATCCGCGCGACCGCGGCGGCTCCCTTGGCAAATGAAAGGTTGTGATGGCAAATGCTTGCGGTGTCGACTTCGGCACGTCCAATTCCACCGTCGGGTGCGTGCGCCCGGGCCAGGGCGTCATGCTGGCGCTGGAGGATGGCAAGACCACGCTGCCGTCCGTCGTCTTCTTCAATGCCGACGACGACCAGGTGACGTTCGGCCGCGCCGCGCTGGCCGAATACCTGGCCGGCTACGAAGGCCGCCTGATGCGTTCCCTGAAAAGCCTGCTGGGCACGAGCCTGATGGACGGCCAGACGGAAGTGGCCGGCCGCGCCGTGTCGTTCCGCACGTTGCTGGCGCAGTTCATCGGCGAGCTGAAGCTGCGCGCGGAGCGCGCCGCCGGCCAGCCGTTCTCCTCCGTGGTGCTGGGCCGCCCCGTGCATTTCATCGACGACGATGTCGAAGCGGACCAGCTGGCCCAGGACACCCTGGCGGAGATCGCCCGCTCGGTCGGCTTCACGCACATCGATTTCCAGTTCGAGCCGATCGCCGCCGCGTTCGACTACGAGTCGCAGATCGACCGCGAGGAGCTGGTGCTGATCGCCGACATCGGCGGCGGTACATCCGACTTCTCGCTGGTGCGCCTGTCGCCCCAGCGGGCGCAGCGACCCGACCGCCGCGACGACATCCTGGCCAACGGCGGCGTGCACATCGGCGGCACCGATTTCGATAAATATCTCAGCCTGGCGGCCGTGATGCCGCTGCTGGGCTACGGCACCCAGCTGAAGAACGACACGGAAATCCCGTCCAGCTATTACTTCAACCTGGCGACGTGGCACACCATCAACCAGGCCTACACGAAGAAGATGACGACGCAGCTGGCCGAACTGGTGCGCGACGCGAAGGACCAGCAGGCGCTCAAGCGCCTGCAGAACCTGATCGAGGACCGTGCCGGCCACTGGCTGGCGATGCAGGTGGAGGAGGCCAAGATCGGCCTGTCCGGGCAGGAGCGCGTGCAGTTGGCGCTGGACCGGCTGTCACCGCCGGCCGTGCTGGACGTGCAGCGCGCGCTGTTCGAAGCGGCCATCGGCCACCTGGTGGACAATGTCGGCGCCACCGTCGACGGCCTGCTGGCCGAGGCCGGCGTGCGGCCGGAGCAGGTGGACACGGTGTTCTTCACGGGCGGCTCGTCCGGCGTGGGCCTGCTGCGTTCGCAGATCGGCGCGCTGGTGCCGGGGGCGCGGCGCGTCGAGGGCGACCTGTTCGGCAGCATCGGCGCCGGCCTGGCGCTGGACGCGGTACGCAAGTTCGGCTGAGGAGACGCCATGCTGAGTGCACCGGTCGTCATGCTGGACTTCGAGACCACGGGCTTGTCGCCGGACATGGGCGACCGCATCACGGAAGTGGCCGCGCTGCGCATCGCGGACGGCCGCATCGTGGAGCGCTATGTGTCCCTGGTCAATTGCCACGTGCGCATCCCGCCATTCATCACCAGCCTGACGGGCATCACGCAAGCAATGGTGGACAGCGCGCCGCCCGCCACGGAAGTGGTGCCGCGCCTGGTCGAATTCATCGGCGGCGACACGCTGGCCGCCCACAACGCCAGTTTCGACGAGAAATTCCTGCGCGCCGAGGGCGGTCGGCTGGGGCTGGTGCACGCCCATGACGGCACCGTCTGCTCGCTGAAGCTGTCGCGGCGCGTGTTTCCGCAGCTGGGCAGCTACAAGCTGGGCGTGCTGAGCGGGCGCCTCGGCATCCCGTTCCGCGGCACCGCCCACCGGGCCGAGGCCGATGCCGAAGTGGCGGCGGAGCTCCTGCTGCACATCGGCCGCCACCTGGCCAGCAGCTACGGCATCGCCCGGGTCGATGCCGGGCTGCTGCACTCGGTCAACAAGCTGGCCGCCGCCAAGGTCCACGCCTTCCTGCGGAAGCACGCCGCCAGCGCCTAGCGCGCCAAAACCGTCGGTGTCAGGCACCCATCCGCGGGACGCAAGTCGCGCGGATGGGTGCCTGACACAATGGGTCTCGCATACCCCTCCCGCTGCCCGACAAAACCAGCCCGGCAATTGAGCGCGCTCAAATGGACTGCGCAATCAGTTATTAAACTTCTTACAACACGGGGGTGGCGCATCGGGAGCTGACATGACACATCGATACTCGGATAACGAAGTGGGCACCTGTGCGTGGTTCCGCAGCGCCGCCGAGGGCGGCAACCCGTACGCCCAGTTCAACCTTGCGCTGCTGTACAAGCGCGGCAAAGGAGTCGAGCAGGACGAATGCCAGGCGTTTGCCTGGATGCGGCTGGCGGCGCTGGCCGGTATCGCGTTTGCCCAGAACCACCTGGGCGCCATGTACTACAACGGCTGCGGCACGCCGAACGACGATGCCGAGGCCGTGTTCTGGTTCCGCATGGCCGCACGCCAGGGCGACGCCTCGGCCCAGCAGAACCTGGGGCTGATGTACCGCAAGGGGCGGGGCGTGCCGCAAAGCGACGACCTGGCGCTGACGTGGTTCAGCCGTGCGGCCGAGCAGGGCGTGGCCAGCGCCCAGACGTTGCTGGGCGAAGCCTACGCGCAGGGCCTCGGCACGCGGCGCAGCTTCCCGCTGGCCCTGGCATGGTTCCGCAAGGCGGCGCTGCAGGGCGATCCGGCCGCGCAACTGAACCTGGGGCTGATGTACCGGCGCGGCCATGGCGTGCTGCAAAGCGACACCCAGGCCGTGGCCTGGTATCGCCAGGCGGCGGCACAGGGCCACCCGCCGGCCCAGCGCCACCTGGGCGTCGCCTATGCCGAGGGACGCGGCGTCACGGTCGACCTGGAACGGGCCTGCGGCTGGCTGCGCCGCGCGGCGGCCCAGGGCGACGTCGAGGCGCAATTCAACCTGGGCGTGATGACGGCCAACGGCTTCGGCGTGGCGCAGGACGAAGCCGCCGCGCTGGCGTGGTACCGCCGCGCCGCCGAGGCGGGCCACGTGCTGGCCCAGTACAACCTGGGCACGATGTATGCCCATGGCCGCGGGGTCGAACGCGACCAGGAGCAGGCCCTGGCGTGGTACCGCAAGGCGGCCGAGCAGGGCGCGGCAAACGCCCAGTTCAACGTCGGCGTCATCTATGCCAACGGGCAGGGCGTGACCCGGGACGAAACGCGGGCCGTGGCCTGGTACCGCCATGCGGCGGAGCAGGGCGATGCCAGTGCGCAGAACAACCTGGGTGTCATGTACGCCAACGGCCAGGGGGTGCCGCAGGACGATGCCGAGGCCGTGGGCTGGTACCGCAAGGCGGCCGAGCAGGGCCACCCGCTGGCGCAGTACAACCTGGGCGGCATGTACCACGGCGGCCGCGGCGTCGAGCGCAACGTCGTGCTGGCGTACATGTGGATGTCGCTGGCGGCCGAGGCGGGCGACGAGACGGCCGGCACCAACCGCAAGCTGATCGAGCAGCGGCTGTCGCGCGAGGAGCTGGGCACGGCGCGCCAGTTGACCGAGCGCTGGCGTGCCGCGCACCCGGCCCCTGCCGCCCGGCCCTGATCGGGGAGCGCGCCGCTAGCGCTGCGGTTCCAGGCGGCGGTCCAGGAACAGGCTGTTGCCGTGCACTTTCTTCGCCTGTTTCTTGGCCTCGGCCGCGCTGGCGGCGATCTGGTGGTGCGAGTAGTACTGGCGCGGCTCCACCTTGATGACGCCCAGGGACAGGCTCATCAGTGAATAGAACACCTTCCTGCCCTGGCGGTCCTCGCTGAAATAGCCGCCCCGCTCGCAATCCTCGGCGCTGTAGAAGTCCGTCACCTTCGACTCGAACTCGGCGAGGATGGCACGGCAGCGTGCCTCCCAGTCCTCGCTCTGGAACAGCAGCATGAAATCGTCGCCGCCGATGTGGCCGACGAAATCGCGGTCCGGGTCGCTGTGCTGCGTCAGGATGTGGCCCGTCAGGCCGATCACGTCGTCGCCGCGGCGGTAGCCGTACACGTCGTTGAAGGGCTTGAAGTGGTCCAGGTCGCAGTAGCACACCCAGAAGCGGGTGCCGCTCGCCAGCAACCGGTCGATGTGCTCGTTGATCGGCACGTTGCCCGGCAGTTGCGTCAGCGGATTGGCGTAGCGCGCCGCATGGATCTGCATCTGCGTGATCTCGCGCATCAGGTCGTGGCCGGTGCCCATGCCCAGGTAGCGCCCGCCTTCGGTGATGATGAAGCCGTTGAACAGGTGGTGCGCGTCCGATTCGACCATCCGGTACGACAGGTCCTGCAGGCTGGTGTCCTTGTCGGCGATCAGGGGTTTCGCGTCCATGAACTGGCGACAGGACTTCTTTCCGTACAGCTCGCGCTGGTAGGGCCGGGCGAAGTGGTCGATCATGTCGAAGCGGGAGATCAGGCCCAGCGGCACGCCGTGGTCCACCACGGGGATGATCAGCAGCTTGGGATCGCTCAGGAAGATGTCGTAGACCTCGTTGTTCGTCATCGACGGCGGCACGGCCGCCACCCGGTGCAGCAGTTTCAGGATGCTCACGGCATGTTTCTCCACGGTGCGCTGGGGATAGACGGCCACGCCGTTGCGCGACAGTGCCTTGGCCACCTCGGCCGGCAGCGCGCGGGCCGGCGCCGCATTGGGCCGGCCCAGGTGGTAACCCTGGGCAAACGCGATGCCCAGGTCGCGCAGCACCAGCAGCTCGGCCTGCTTCTCGATGCCTTCGGCGATCACGAGGGTGTTGGATTTTTCCGCGATCTCCTGGATCGAGCGGACGAACTGCAGCTTGACGGGGTCGTTGTTGATGCCCTGGATGAAGTGCATGTCGATCTTGACGTATTCCGGCCGCAGCTCCGACCACAGGCGCAGGCTCGAAAAGCCTTCGCCCAGGTCGTCGATGGCGATGCCGAAGCCCAGCGCGCGGTAGTGCAGCACCGCGTCGCGCATCTGGCCGTAGTCGTAGGTGGGCTGGTTTTCCGTCAGCTCGATGATCACGCGTTCGGGCGCGATGCCGATGTCGCGGATCAGGTCCAGCGTCTCGCCTTGCGCGCCATTCTGCGCCGGCAGCAGGCATTCCGGGCTGACGTTCAGGAACAGCTTGCCCGGCAGCGCCAGCTCGGCGAAACGCTCCAGCACGACGCGCCGGCACAGCAGCTCCACGTCGCGCATCATGCTGTTCTCCCGTGCCACCCGGAACAGGGTCAGCGGCGCGTGCAGGGGACTGTCCGACGGCCCCCGGATTAGGCCCTCGTAGCCGACGATCTCGCCGCTGTGCATCTGGATGATGGGCTGGAACAATGCCGTCAGCTGCCGCCGGGCGAGGATATCGCGCAGGTGGGCCGCCAGCAGGGCATCGCTGTCGCGCGGCTTGCCATACAAATAGGTGACGTTGTCGGGCGTGCTGGACGGTGCCGGCGAAGGGACGGAAGCGGGGGCGGGAACGAAGGTCACGATGGTCGTCGGAAAGCGGAAAGCCGTCAGTTTATACTTGCAATATGACAACTTCATGAAACATATTGCAACTTCATCATGCTCCGCACGGGGTGTACCGAATAAAACACGCCGTGGCCGCCACCGGAACCTTTCTTATTTGCCATGCTTCACGCTATGATCGACGCGCCGCAACGATCGGCACCGACAGACCACCAGATCAAGGACACCGTAAAACATGGCATTCCGACGCGCTTCCCTCGTACTCTCTGTGCTCGCCGCTTTCGGCGGCCAGGCCCTGGCACTGCCTTGCGCCCCGGGCGCCAGTCCGCTCGCCTATCCGTCGACGCAGAAGGTCGACCAGCGCGACGACTACCACGGCACGACGATCGCCGATCCGTACCGTTGGCTGGAAGACGCCAACAGCGCGGACACCAAGGCCTGGGTCGACCGGCAAAACAAGCTGACGCAGGACTACCTGGCGCAGATCCCGGCACGCGCGGCGATCCGCGCGCGCCTGACGCAGCTGTGGAACTTCGAACGTTTTTCGGTGCCGTTCAAGGAAGGCGGCCGCTACTTCTACAGCCGCAACGACGGCCTGCAGAACCAGTCGGTGCTGTACACGATGAAGACGCTGAAGGACGAGCCGCGCCTGCTGCTGGACCCGAACAAGCTGGCGGCCGACGGCACCGTGGCGCTGGCCGGCCTGGCCATCAGCCCGGACGGCAAGTACCTGGCCTACAGCACGGCCGCCTCCGGCTCGGACTGGAACGAGATCAAGGTGCGCCATATCGACAGCGGCAAGGACACGCAGGACCACATCAAGTGGGTCAAGTTCTCCAGCACGGCCTGGGCGCACGACGGTTCCGGCTTCTACTACAGCCGCTATGACGAGCCGACGGAGGCGACCAAGCTGGCGGGCGTGAACTACTTCCAGAAGCTGTACTTCCACAAGCTGGGCACCAGCCAGGACAAGGACGTGCTGGTGTACGACCGCCCGGACCAGAAGGAGTGGGGCTTCTCGGCCGAAGTGACGGACGACGGCCGCTGGCTCGTCATCAGCTCGTCGCAGGGTACCGACCCGAAAAACCGGGTGTTCATCAAGGACCTGTCGAAGAAGGGCAGCAAGGTCGTCGGCCTGCTGGAAGCGTTCGACGCGTCCTACGGCTTCATCGACAACATCGGCTCCGTGTTCTACTTCGTGACCGACAAGGACGCGCCGAAGTCGCGCATCGTCGCCATCGACGTGAGCAAGCCGGCACCAGGCCAGTGGCGCGAGATCGTCGCGGAAAACGGTGCCACCTTGAAGGGCGCGAACATCGTCAACAACCAGCTGGTGGCGGAATACCTGACGGACGCGCGCAGCGTCGTCAAGGTATTCGACCTGCAGGGCAAGGCGCTGCACGAGGTGGCGCTGCCGGGGATCGGTTCCGCGGGCGGCTTCAACGGCAAGCGCGGCGATACGGAGACGTTCTATTCGTACACCAGCTTCACGACGCCGACGACGATCTACCGCTACGACATGAAAGCGGGCCAGAGCAGCGTGTACCGCCAGCCGAAGGTGGACTTCGACCCGGCCGCCTACGAGACGCGCCAGGAATTCTTCACCAGCAAGGACGGTACCAAGGTGCCGATGTTCATCGTGGCGAAGAAGGGCCTGAAGCTGGACGGCGGCAACCCGACCTACCTGTACGGCTACGGCGGCTTCAACGTGTCGCTGACGCCGGCTTTCTCGGTGGCCAACCTGGCCTGGGTGGAAATGGGCGGCGTCTACGTCATGGCCAACCTGCGCGGCGGCGGCGAGTACGGCGAAGCGTGGCACAAGGCCGGCACCAAGCTGCAGAAGCAGAACGTGTTCGACGACTTCATCGGCGCGGCCGAATGGCTGATCGCCAACAAGGTGACGTCGCCGCAAAAACTGTCGATCGGCGGCGGCAGCAACGGTGGCCTGCTGGTGGGCGCGGCGATGACGCAACGTCCCGACCTGTACGCGGCCGCGCTGCCGGCGGTGGGCGTCATGGACATGCTGCGCTTCCACAAGTTCACCATCGGCTGGGCCTGGACGTCGGATTACGGCTCGTCCGACAATCCGGAAGAGTTCAAGGCACTCGTCAAGTACTCGCCGCTGCACAACCTGAAGCCTGGCACGTGCTATCCGGCCACGATGGTGACGACGGCCGACCATGACGACCGCGTCGTGCCGGCCCACAGCTTCAAGTTCGCCGCGACGGCCCAGGCCGCCCAGGCGGGCCCGGCACCGATCCTGATCCGCATCGAGACGAAAGCCGGCCACGGCGCCGGCAAGCCGACCTCGAAGCAGATCGAGGAAGTGGCCGACAAGTGGGGCTTCCTGGCGCGCACCCTGGGCATGACGCCGGCGCTGCCGGCCGCCACCGCCCAGGCGCCGGCCGCTCCCGCAGCCGGCGGCGCGCAGTAACGCTGGCGTTGCAGTGAACCGCGGGGGCGGGCTGCCGTCCCTGCGGTCTCTGCTGTCCCAGCCGAAAAACGCTGACAGTCACCATTTTCCAGACGGTCGCCCGGTTGCTGGCATGTACTGCACCCCAAGACCGGAATCCGGGGTCAGACCCGCCGGGTCTGACCCCAGCTCTTGCCGCAGGGTGTGGAAAAAGGTGACTTGGGAAAAGGTGACTTGGGAAAAGGTGACAGCCACCATCCGCCCAAGCGGCCGAGGGGCGGTCCCTGCACAGGGTCCGACCCTGGAAATTCTGCGTAATCCCGCGAAACGCTGCTTGACTTCAGGGTAAGTCCCATGCCGGGACAGCCCCCCGGCCCTCGGCTGTCACATCGACAATGCCGCCCGCAACACGGCGTCCAGCAGGCCGGGGAAGCGCCGGTCGAGGTCCTCGCGGCGCAGCGAATTCAGGTACTGCGTGCCTTCCGGGCGCTGGCGGATGATCCCCGCCTCGCGCAGCACGCGGAAATGGTGCGACGCCGTCGACTTGGCGACCGCCAGCTCGAGCGCGTGGCACGGCAGTTCGCCGCTGCCGGCCAGGTCGCGCACCAGCGACAGCCTGACCGGATCGCTGAGCGCATGCAGCACTTGCGGCAGCGACAGGTCGTCGGCCGCGGGATGGTTCCGTATTCTCATGATTGCAGTATCGCATACTCCATGTTAGTGTTCAGTAGTTCGACATACATCGAACAATTGAACATGAGAGGATCGTCATGAAAGCCATCACGCTGTCCGCACCATCCCTGCAAGCATTCCACGCGACGACATTGCCCGATCCGGTGCCCGGGCCGGGCGAAGTCTGCGTGCGCCTGCGCGCCGCCACGCTGAACTACATCGATGTCGCCGTCGCGACCGGCGCCTTTCCGGTGCCGTCGTTTCCCCTGGTCCCGGTGGCCGACGGTGCCGGCGAAGTGGCCGCCGTCGGCGCGGGCGTGACGTCGGTCGGCGTCGGTGCGCGCGTGGTGCCGCATTTCATGCCGGCGTGGCAGGGCGGTCCGATCACGCCCCGGGCCGTGGCCGCGCTGCGCGGGATGACGCTGCCGGGCTCCCTTGCGGAGTACGTGGTCGTGCCCGAGCACAGCCTGATCGCGCTGCCGCCGCACCTGGATTTCGCCGAAGGCGCAGCGCTGCCGATCGCCGCAACGACCGCCTGGAACGCGGTGCGCGCGGCGTCGTTGCGGCCGGGCAGCGTCGCACTGGTCCTGGGGACCGGGGGCGTCAGCCTGTTCGCCCTGCAGTTCGCCAAGGCGGCGGGCGCCAGCGTGATCGTCGCGTCGTCCTCGGATGCGAAGCTGGAACGGGCCCGTGCACTGGGCGCCGATCACCTGATCAACTACCGTGCCACGCCGGCGTGGGACGAAGCCGTGCTGGCGCTGACGGACGGGCGCGGTGTCGACCTTGTCGTGGAAACCGTGGGCGCCGCCACGCTGCAGCGCTCGCTGGGCGCCGCGGCCATGGGCGGGACGGTGTTTACCGTCGGTTTCCTGGGCGGCACCACGGCATCGATCGACCTGCTGCCGGCGATCATCAAGGCGCTGCGCATCGTGGGCAACAACACGGGCTCCGTGGCCGACCTTGCGGACGCCGCGCGCGCCGTCGCCGCGCATCGCATCGTGCCCGTCATCGACGAGCGCTTCGACCTGGCCGACACGGCCTCCGCGTATGCCCGCCTGGCCGAGGGCGGGCGCCATTTCGGCAAGCTGGCGATCGTGCACTGACGCCTTGGCGCCGCAGGGACGTCGTATTTTTTGTCTTTCCCGCGGCCAATTCCGGGCGATCGCGGTACGGCCAGCGCGGCCGTGCTACCATCGCCCTGATCCGACTTCATCCCCATAATCATGAGCTCCAATACCGGCAACAACTCCCTCGATTCCCTCGTCTACGGCAGCTGGTACGGCCAGTTGGGCACACCCGTCCAGCTGACCTACAGCTTCCTGACGCGCGCCCCCGTCAACGCCAGCGCCGAGGACCGCAACGGCTTCGTTGCGATGTCGGCAACGCAGCAGGCGGCCGTGCGCGACGCGCTGGCGAAATGGGCCAGCGTGACCAACCTGACCTTCACGGAAACGGTGCGCAATACGGGCAACCTGCAGTTCGGCACCAACGACCAGGGCGACAGTAGCAGCGCATACGCCTACCTGCCCGAGGCGGGTGTCTCGACCCTGGCGATGTACACGAACAACCAGGATGCGTACAACTCGGTGTTCACCCCCGGCACCTACGGGCCCGCTGTGCTGCTGCACGAGATCGGCCACCTGCTGGGGCTGAAGCATCCGGGCAACTACGACTCGACCGGTTCGACGATCGACGGTCCGTTCCTGCCGGAAGCGACCGATAACGGCGACTACACGCAGATGTCGTACAACGAGCCGTCCAGCTGGGCGATCAACCGCCATTATGCGACCACGCCGATGCTGTACGACATCCAGGCGATCCAGTACCTGTACGGCGCCAACATGAGCTGGCATGCCGGGACGGACGTGTACACGTTCACCAACTCGGTCGCGCCGCAGTGCATCTGGGATGCGGGCGGCGACAATACCTTCGATTTCTCCGGCTGTACGGGCGCGACGATCATCAACCTGAACGCGGGCAGCTTCAGCGAGACAGCGCCTGGGCTGAACAATGTGTCGATCGCGTATGGGGTGACGGTCCGGACAGCCATCGCCGGCGCCGGCGGCGCGACGATCTATGCGAACGACCTGGGCAACGTCCTGCGCGGCGGTCAGGGCACCGACGTGTTCCACGAGGGCGGCGGCAATGACACCGTCGATGGCGGCGACGGTGCGGACACGGTGGTCTTCGAGGGCACCTACGCGCAGCACGCGGTGCTGCGGGCGGCCGGGGCGGCATCACCGTGCTGGGCGACGGTACCGACACCCTGACGAACGTGGAGATGCTCCAGTTCAGCGATCGCAGCGTCCGCATTGCCGACCTGGCCCTGCCGGTAATGGGCAGCGAGGGCAACGACAAGCTGGTGGCGCCAGCCGGCAACGTAACGATCGACGCCGGGGCCGGCCTCGATACGGTGGCGTTCGCCGGCCGCGCCGCGGAGTTTTCCATCAAGATCGACAATGGCAGCGCGACAGTCACGGGCAGGGGCATCGCGGACGTGCTGGTCAACGTCGAGCGCATCAGTTTCTCGGACGCGACGGTGGCGCTGGACGTCGGCAGCGGGCATGCGGGCCAGTTGTTCCGCCTGTACGAGGCGGCATTCCAGCGTGTGCCCGACAAGGAAGGCCTGGGTTTCTGGTTGGGCGCGCTCGACAACGGCCATGCGCCGCTGGACAGCATCGCCCGCTCGTTTATCACCAGCCCTGAATTCCTGCAGCGCTATGGCGAAACGGACAACGCAACCTTCCTGACGCTGGTTTACCAGAACGTACTGGGCCGGGCGCCCGACGCGGAAGGCTTTGCGTGGCACCTGAACAACCTGGAGCAGGGGCTGCCCCGGGAACGCGCGCTGCTGGACTTTTCGGAGTCGATCGAGTTTACCGCGTCCCTCGTCGGGACCGTCGCCAACGGCGTGCAGTACGTCCCGTTCGCCTGACCCTGGCAGGCGGAAGCGCGCGGCCTACCGCTCGGGTTCCCCCGGGTTCGTCAGGCTGATCCGGTTGCGCCCCATGTGCTTGGCGCGGTACAGCGCCGCGTCGGCCGTCGCGACCAGGTGCGCCGGATCGGTGTCCGTGGCGGGCAGGGCGGTCGCGGCACCGATGCTCACCGTCACGAACCGCTGTCCGAGGCCCAGGTCCACGCCCAGGTTCGGCAGCATCAGCCGCTCGACACGGCAGCGGATCCGCTCCGCCACGATGGCCGCGCCCTTCAGCGCCTGGTTCGGCAGGATCACGGCGAATTCCTCTCCTCCATAGCGCGCCACCAGGTCGTTGGTGCGCATTTCGCCGGCCACCGCGCCGGCAATGCGTTGCAGGCAGGTGTCGCCGCCCACGTGGCCGTAGGCGTCGTTGTACTGCTTGAAGTTGTCGACGTCCACCATCAGCAGCGACAGCGGCTGGCCCTGGCGCAGGGCGCGCTGCCATTCCGCGTGCAGGGTGTCGTCGAAGCAGCGGCGGTTGGCGAGGCCCGTCAGGCCGTCGCGGGTGGCCAGTTGCTCGAGCGCGATCCGGGCCTGCTTTTCCGTCGTCATGTCGCGCAGCGTCTCGACGACAGCCACGATGGCGCCGCGCTCGTCGCGGATCGGGCTCACGTCCACCGCCAGGTAGCGCCGCCGCCCCGCGCGCGGCATGTCGCACCAGCTTTCGGCCGACAGATGGGCGCCTTCGCCGCGCGCGTGCCCATGCTCGTGTTCACGCTGGTACGCCTCGTACAGCGCCGCCACCTCGGCGGTGCGCTGCTGCAGCACCAGGTCCGCCAGGGTCGGCCGGGCCTGCAGGTAGAAGCTGCGCCAAGCGTCGCGCGTACCCAGCACTTCCCGCGCGGGCACGCCCGTCAGGCGCTCGCAGGCGTGGTTCCACATGATGACGCGGCAGTGCGCATCCAGGACAAAGGCGGGAATGACGAGCAATTCGAGCACGTCGAAAGCGCAGCGCTGCGGTGCCGGGGGCGCCAGCGGCTGCACGTTATGCATGTTCATGGTGTTCCTGTGGGGATGACGGTGAAAGGGCAGTCGGGGCCGGTGCGGGCGGCGGCGCCCCGTCCAGCGGCAGTGCGATCGACACGGTCGTGCCCCGGCCGGGCCGGCTGGACAGCGTCAGTTCGCCGCCGGCCGCGGCCGCGCGGTCCGCCATGCCCGACAGGCCGGCGCCGCGCGCCTCGCAACCGGGCGCCAGGCCGACGCCGTCGTCCCGCACGGCCAGCACCAGCCGGTCGCGCTCGCGGCCCAGCGTGACGTGGACGGTGCGGGCCGCCGCATGGCGCAGCACGTTCGACAGGGCTTCCTGCAGCAACCGGAACAAGGCCGTCTCGACGGTTGCGAACGGCGTGCCGGCGCTGCGCTGTGCCAGCGCGTCCAGCCCGGCGACATCGAGATGGCAGCGCAGGCCGGACAGGCGGGCGAACTCGTCCACCTGGCGCCGCAGCGCCAGCCGCAGGCCCTGCTCCAGCGCGGCGGGGCGCAGGTCGTTGATGACGTTGCGCAGGGCGCGGATGGTCTGCTGCACATGGCGCTCGACCAGCCCGGTGCGCTCGCGCAGCCAGGCCGGCAGGCGCGGGTGGTTGTGCAGGCTGCCGATGTCCAGGTGCAGCGCCAGCAGGTGCTGGCCCAGGTCGTCGTGGATGTCGCGGCCGATGCGGCGCCGCTCCGCCTCGCGGGCCCCGGCGCGGGCGGTCGCCAGCCGGTGCAGGTGCATCTGGCTGTCGCGCCAGGCCCGTTCGGCTTGCGCGCGGCGGGCCTGTTCCCGCCCCAGTTCGAGGGCGAGCCGGCCACAGCGCCGGGCCAGCGTGCGCGCGCGCAGCCAGCACACGAGCAACGCCAGCGCGGTCATGGCCATGGCCGTGCAGGCAATCGTCAGCGCGGCGGTCGCGACGGCCAGCGACTGTGCGGCGCTGGCGGGCTGGCCCGCCATGGCGCAGGGCGCCCCCACGATGCCGACGAACACGGCGCCGCAGGCGCACCGGTGCCAGGCGGCGCCCCCGTGCCCCCGTAAGGGCCCTGCGTGCATGCCGAGATCCATTATTGCTCCTGGTAAATCAAGATTCTGACGACCTTAACCGAACCATCGAACGATAGCCTTGGCATGCGTCAAATTGCCTCGGCGGCGCACACAGGCCCGGCTTGGCTTATAATTGAGGGTTGCCCCGAACGCCGCGGTGCGCCATTCGCGTCCAAGGCCGGGAGCCGCTTCCAGGAATCATAGTGACTTACAGTATCAAAGAGATTTTTTACACGCTGCAAGGGGAAGGTGCCCATGCGGGCCGCCCTGCCGTGTTCTGCCGTTTTGCCGGCTGCAACCTGTGGACGGGGCGCGAAAGCGACCGCGCCAGCGCCGTCTGTCAGTTCTGCGACACCGATTTCGTCGGCACCGACGGTGAGCGGGGTGGTAAATTCGCCACGCCCGGCGAACTGGCGGCCGTCATCGACGGCCTGTGGCCCGCGTCGCATGCAGCCAGCAAGTATGTCGTCTTCACCGGCGGCGAGCCGCTGCTGCAGCTGGACGGCCCCCTGATCGACGCGATGCACGCGGCCGGCTTCACGATCGCCATCGAGACCAACGGCACCATTGCCGTGCCGCCTGGCGTCGACTGGATCTGCGTCAGCCCGAAGGTCGGCTCGAAGCTGGTCGTCGCCAGGGGTAACGAACTGAAAGTCGTCATCCCGCAGAAGGACCAGCACCTGGCCGACTACGAGCACCTTGACTTCGACAATTTCTTCGTCCAGCCGATGGACGGCCCGCTGGCCGCGTTCAACACGACGCTGGCGATCGACACCTGCAAGGCCAATCCGAAATGGAAGCTGAGCCTGCAGACCCACAAACTCCTGAACATTCCCTGATCTTCATGCTGACCATCACCCGCAAGCTGGAATTCGACGCCGGCCACCGCATTCCCGACCACAAGAGCCAGTGCCGCAACCTGCACGGTCACCGCTACACGCTGGAGATCACGCTGACCGGCCAGGTCATCACGGCCGAAGGCAATTCCGACAACGGCATGATCATGGACTTCTCCGACGTCAAGTCGATCGCCAAGGAGCATCTGGTCGACGTGTGGGACCATGCCTTCCTGGTGTACGAGAAGGACATCGCCGTCAAGGAGTTCCTGGCCTCGCTGCCGAACCACAAGACGGTGGTGATCGACCGTATCCCGACCGTGGAGAACCTCGCCGCCGTCGCGTTCGGCATCCTGAAGGCCGCGTTCAAGGACCGCTACGGCACCGGGCTGCACCTGCACAAGCTGGTGCTGCACGAAACGCCGAACTGCTGGGCCGAGATCATTGAAGGCTGAGCATTGAAGACGGAAGACGTCATGGCGGCCACGCTTGAAGAGGCGTTCATGCGCGCCGCGCTGGCCGAGGCGCAGAAGGCGTGGGACTTGGGCGAGGTGCCGGTGGGCGCCGTCGTCGTCAAGGACGGCGTCGTCATCGCCACCGGCTTCAACCAGCCCATCGCGGGGCACGACCCGACGGCGCACGCGGAAATCGTCGCGTTGCGGGCCGCCGCCAAGGCGCTCGGCAACTACCGGCTGCCGGGCTGCGAGCTGTACGTGACGCTGGAGCCGTGCGTGATGTGCTCCGGCGCGATGATGCATGCGCGCCTGGCGCGCGTGGTGTACGGTGCCGGCGACCCGAAGACGGGCGCCGCCGGGTCGGTCGTCAACCTGTACGAATCGGCCCGGCTGAACCACCACACGCAGGCTGTCGGGGGCGTGCTGGCCGCTGAATGTGGCGACCTGCTGAAATCCTTCTTCGCCGCCCGCCGCGCGGCGGCCCGTGCCGCGCGGGGCGGTGGCATCGTTGCCGTGCCCCCGGCGCAGTCTTGATACCCGCCGCCGCCGCGGTTAAGATGCCCCGTCATCATCTACTCGTGGGGCCAGGTTGAGCACACAGAATATCGGCATCGCCATTGCCGCGCCGGGCGGCTACGCCGTCGACGACGCGCTGCTGGCACGCGGCATCGCCCGCCTCGAAGCGCAAGGCTGCTGCGTCCACAATTACTACGACGGCGCCAGGAAGCACCAGCGCTTCGCCGGCACGGACGACGACCGCCTGGCGCAGCTGGAAGCGGCGGCGCGCGATCCGGACGTGCGGGTGGTGGTCGCGCTGCGCGGCCAGTATGGCATGTCGCGCATCCTGCCCAAGATCGATTTCCGCCTGATGGCCGAGAGCGGCAAGCTCTTTGTCGGCTACAGCGACTTCACGGCCTTCAACTGCGCCCTGCTGGCGGCCACTGGCGCAAAAAGCTTTGCCGGCCCGATGATGTGCGACGATTTCATTCGCGACGAACCGGTCGACTACACGCTGCGCCAGTTCTGGGACTGCCTGCGCGGGCCCACGCATGCCGTGCGCGGTGAGGCGGCGGGCAACCCGCAGGTGGATGTCAGCGGCACGCTGTGGGGCGGCAACCTGGCCATGCTGGCGCACCTGGCCGGCACGCCGTACATGCCCCGCGTCGACGGCGGCATCGTTTTCCTGGAAGACATCAATGAGCACCCGTACCGCGTCGAGCGGATGATCCTGCAGCTGCTGTATGCAGGCGTGCTGGACGGCCAGCGCGCGCTGGTGCTGGGCGACTTCTCCGGCTACCGGCTGGCGCCCACCGACAACGGCTACGACTTCGACACGATGGTGGCCTACCTGCGCGCCACCTTGCCGATGCCCGTGCTGACGGGGTTGCCGTTCGGGCACGTGCGGCACCGCTGCACCTTGCCGTTCGGCGGCACGGCCCGGCTGGTGTCGGACGAGACCGGTTTCGACCTGACTGTCAGCGAGTATCCGACGCTAGCGTGACGGGCACGCTGGGACACTCGCCCGTGCCATGGAAAACGCCAGCCGGATGGGCTGGCGTGGGGTCATGGGGCGCGTGGTCCGCTAGCGAGGCAGCGCAGGTCCATGCCAACGCTGCCGTGTATCCAATCAGACGGCCTGGCGGTTGCGTGCGCGCCGGCGTGCCGCCGCGCCGATCACGCCCAGGCCCAGCAGCATCATGCCGTAGGTCTCCGGTTCCGGTACGGGTGCCAGGGCGGTGTAGTCGTACACGACCTTCACGCCGGCGCCGGCCGACGTAGCGAACTGGGTGATCAGGTTGCCGGCGCCGGTGCCGGTGGAGTTGCCCGCCGCTTGCAGGTTCAGGTCGATCGTGCCGCCGCCTGCCGCCGAGAACAGCGTGAAGTCTGCCGCGCTGGCCGACGTGAAGCTGTTGCTCGCGCTGTTCGCAACGGCACCGGTATCCCAGCCGGAAGCACCGCGGAAGTCGATTGCGCCGTCGAAGCTGGCGACGTCGTGCGCTGCCGAGAACACTGGGTTGGTGACGACCAGGGTGGTGCCGTCGGGACGCGTCAAGGTCAGCGTCGAGGCCAGGCTCAGCGTGATGGTGGTCGCGCTGCCGTCCAGACTTTCGGCGCGACCGCTGCCAGCGACGCTGCCGTCCAGCACGAACTTGATGGCGTTCAGCGTGCCGAGGCGGGTATCGAATTTTCCAAACGACAGGGTATCGGACCAGTTGGTGGTCGTCATGCCTTTGCTTGCGTCGAATTCGATCGTGGCGGCGTGGGCCGATGCGGTGCTGAACAGGGTGGCCAGAACCAGGGCGGCGCTAATTTTTTTCATCATAAAGGTAAGATTGGGTCAGTTACGAAACATGAGCAATTGTCGGTTAGTTTCCGAGAAGACATGATATGTCAGTAATTAAATTTTGGCAACCTGTTCTTTTCGCCGCCTGGCGCGCCGGAAATCACGGGGCGTCGCTGCTGGTGCCCCGTTATCAGGCCAGCTGGAACGATGGTAAAATAGCCGGTTACTTGAAACCTCCGTCTTAAGGGCTCATCAGTGCTATCCACCGCTAACATCACCATGCAATTCGGCGCCAAGCCGCTGTTCGAGAATATCTCCGTCAAGTTCGGCGACGGCAACCGTTACGGCCTGATCGGCGCCAACGGCTGCGGCAAGTCGACGTTCATGAAAATCCTCGGTGGCGACCTGGAACCGTCGGCCGGCAACGTCATGCTGGACGTAAACGAACGCCTGGGCAAGCTGCGCCAGGACCAGTTCGCGTACGAAGAGATGCGCGTGCTGGACGTGGTCATGATGGGCCACACGGAGATGTGGGCGGCGATGCAGGAACGCGACGCGATCTACGCCAATCCGGAAGCCACCGACGACGACTACATGAAGGCCGCGGAACTGGAAGGCAAGGTCGCCGAGTACGACGGTTATACCGCCGAAGCGCGCGCGGGCGAACTGCTGCTGGGCGCCGGCGTGGCGATCGACCTGCACCACGGCCCGATGAGCGCCGTGGCGCCGGGCTGGAAGCTGCGCGTGCTGCTGGCGCAGGCACTGTTCTCGAACCCGGACATCCTGCTGCTGGACGAACCGACCAACAACCTGGACATCCACACGATCCGCTGGCTGGAAGACGTGCTCAATCAGCGCAACTCCACCATGATCATTATTTCCCACGATCGTCACTTCCTGAACCAGGTGTGCACGCACGTGGCCGACATGGACTACGGCACGCTGAAGATCTACCCGGGCAACTACGACGACTACATGCTGGCCTCGACGCAGGCGCGCAACCAGCAGCTGGCCAACAACGCCAAGGCCAAGGAGAAGGTCGCCGAGCTGCAGGACTTCGTGCGCCGCTTCTCGGCCAACAAGTCGAAGGCCCGCCAGGCCACGTCGCGCGCCAAGATGATCGACAAGATCAAGGTGGAAGACATCAAGCCGTCCTCGCGCGCGTACCCGTTCGTACGCTTCGAAGGCGAGAAGAAGCTGCACCGCCTGGCCGTCGAGGTGGACAGCATCTCCAAGACCTACGACAAGACGCTGTTCAAGAACTTCTCGATCCTCGTCGAGGCGGGCGAACGCATCGCCATCATCGGCGCCAATGGTGCGGGTAAAACGACGATGCTGCGCTGCATCGCCGGCGAGCTGGCGAAACTGCAGCCGGACACCGGCTTCGTGAAGTGGGCGGAGAACGCCAACGTGGGCTACATGCCGCAGGATCCGACCGAGGAATTCGCCACCGATGCCACCCTGACGGACTGGATGGGCATGTGGACGAAAGAGGGCGACGACGACCAGGCCGTGCGGTCCATCCTGGGCCGGCTCTTGTTCGGCGGCGACGAGGTCAAGAAGTCCGTGCGCGTGCTGTCGGGCGGCGAGAAGGGCCGGATGATGTACGGCAAGCTGATGCTGGGCCGTCACAACGTACTGCTGCTGGACGAGCCGACCAACCACATGGACATGGAATCGATCGAGTCGCTGAACGTCGCGCTTGATAAATACGCTGGCACCCTGATCTTCGTTTCGCACGACCGCGAGTTCGTCTCGTCGCTGGCGAACCGCATCATCGAGATCAAGGAAAACGAAGTCGTCGACTTCCGCGGCAACTACGAAGAGTATCTGACCAGCCAGGGCATCGATTAAGGAGCAGCTTAGTGACCGCCACAGCCATTCCCATCAAGACCGTCGAATATGAAATGCCCCTGCTGGAGGACAACCAGCAGGGCGGCAGCTGCGTCGCCCATGCCTGGGCGCGCACGCCCGCGCCCGTGCCGGCGGACGAGAAAATCCTGCTGAAGGAGCGCATCCGCACGCTGCTGCGCGAGCGCGAGGCCGTGCTGGTGGCGCATTACTACGTCGACGCGGACCTGCAGGACCTGGCCGAGGAAACGGGCGGCTGCGTCTCCGATTCGCTGGAGATGGCGCGCTTCGGCCGCGATCACCCGGCCAGGACGCTCGTTGTCGCCGGGGTGAAATTCATGGGCGAGACGTCCAAGATCCTCAGCCCGGAAAAGACCGTGCTGATGCCCGACCTGGACGCGACCTGCTCGCTGGACCTGGGTTGCCCGCCGGAGGAATTCGCGGCGTTCTGCGACCAGCATCCGGATCGCACCGTGGTCGTCTACGCCAACACCAGCGCGGCCGTGAAGGCACGCGCCGACTGGATGGTGACGTCGTCGATCGGCCTGGACATCGTGCAGCACCTGCACGAGCAGGGCAAGAAGATCCTGTGGGCGCCGGACAAGCACCTGGGTTCGTACATCCAGAAGAAGACGGGCGCCGACATGCTGCTGTGGCAGGGCTCCTGCCTGGTGCACGACGAATTCAAGGGCGTGGAGCTGGACCTGCTGAAGGCCGAGTACCCGCATGCGAAAGTGCTGGTGCACCCGGAATCGCCGGCCAACGTGGTGGCGCAGGCCGATGTCGTCGGCTCGACGTCGCAGCTGATCGCGGCAGCGGTGTCGCTGGACGCGGACACGTTCATCGTCGCCACCGACAACGGCATCCTGCACAAGATGCGCAACGCGGCCCCGAACAAGACGTTCATCGAGGCGCCGACCGCCGGCAACAGCGCGACGTGCAAGAGCTGTGCGCACTGCCCGTGGATGGCGATGAACGGCCTGCGCAACCTGGCCGACGTGCTGGAGAACATGAGCAACGAGATCCACGTCGACCCGCAGGTGGGCCGCGAGGCGCAGCGCTCCATCAACCGCATGCTCGACTTCGCCGCCGCGAAGAAAGCCAAGGTCGCTCCTGGCGCCGATCTCGCCCAGGAAGCCAAACTGTTCTCGGGCATCGGCCCGGCCTGACGCTGCCGCGCATTCGCTCACCATACTAATAAGGACAAGAAATGAGCACGTTGTTGAATCCCTACGCCCCATTCGACCCCGCGTTGACGAAGGCGTATGAAGCGAACCTGCTGGCCGCATTGCTGGAAGACGTCGGCACCGGCGACCTGACGGGCCAGCTGGTGCCGGAAGGCGCCCGCGCCACGGCGCGCGTCATCGTGCGCGAGGAGGCGGTGCTGTGCGGCGCGCCCTGGTTCGAAGGCATCATGCATGCGCTCGACCCCGCCATCGGCATCGAATGGCATTACGCCGAAGGCGACGTGATGACGGCCGATTCGCCCGTCTGCACGATGGTCGGCCCGGCCCGCGCCATCCTGACGGCCGAGCGCTCGGCGCTGAACTTCATGCAGCTGCTGTCGGGCGTCGCCACGGCCACGCGTCGCTATGTCGACGCGATCGCCGGCACCACGGCCGCGATCCTGGACACGCGCAAGACGCTGCCCGGCCTGCGCCTGGCGCAGAAGTACGCCGTGCGCGTGGGCGGCGGCCAGAACCAGCGCCTGGCGCTGTACGACGGCATCCTGATCAAGGAAAACCATATCGCGGCAGCGGGCGGCATCACGGCCGCGCTGGCGGCGGCCAAGCGGGTCGCGGCAGCCGGCAGCACGCCGGTGTCGATCCAGGTCGAGGTGGAGACGCTGGAGCAGCTGGACGAAGCGCTGGCGGTGGGCGCCACGTCGATCCTGCTGGACAACTTCACGCTGGAGACCATGCGCGCCGCCGTGCAGGTCAACCGCGGCCGCGCCTTGCTGGAAGCTTCCGGCGGCGTCAACTTCGACACCGTGCGCGCCATTGCCGAAACGGGCGTGCACCGCATCTCCATCGGCGCGCTGACGAAGGACGTGCGGGCAACCGACTTCTCGCTGCGCATCGTCGGCGCGGCGCTGGGGTGATCCGTCGGGGTCTGGGATCCGCTGGGGCCTGGGATCCGCTGGGGTCTGTCCCCGGTAGGTGTTACCTCATGAGGCAGCCGTTGGCAGCGTCAGGGGACTGAGGTATCCCGGGTTTTGTAGTCAGGCTAAATAGGGGACAATACGTTCCAGAGGCCCTATGACTACGAAACCAGAAAAAACCCCTGTGAAGGATGCTGACGCCCAGCCGAAGCATCGTTCTGTCTACACTAAAGAGTTCAAACTTGCTGCGGTGGCGCGCCTGAAGAGCGGCGGCCAGACTGCGGAAGCGCTCGCTATCGAACTTGGCATACGTCGCAATCAGCTCTACAAATGGGCTAAGGCGATCGAGCAAAATGGACCAGAAGCGAGTTTCGGCAGCCGGGGGCGCAAGCCTGCCAGCGAGCAAAGCGAGCTCGTACTGGTTAAGCGCGAACTCAGTAGACTGAAGGAGGATTTTGAAATCCTAAAAAAGCTGCAGGCGTCCTTCACGCGGCTAAAGCGTTGAAGTACGCCTGTATTGAAGAGCGGCGCGAGCACTTTCCTGTGCGTTCGCTTTGTCGTGTGCTAGGGGTTAAGTGCGGCAGCTACTATGCTTTCCGTCGACGTCGCGGCACCGTCATGCCCAGCCAGGAAGACCTGGCATTGCGGGAACAGATCCGGAGCCTGCATGACTCGCATCGTCATGCTCTCGGGGCTGTCAAGACGTGGCGCGTGCTGAACGCCAAAGGCGTCAATTGCAGCAAGCATCAGGTGGCTCGACTGCGTAAGCTTGAATCGATCGAGGCCAAACGCAAGGCCAAATTTCGCGTCATGCACGCCCATCAACACACGGAACCGCCAGCACCTGATTTGCTCAAGCGATGCTTTACCGTGAAGGCACCGAACAAGGTCTGGGTCAGCGACATCACGACCATCCATACCCGTGAAGGCTGGCTGCACTTGGCCATCGTTCTCGATCTGTTTGCACGTCGGATCGTTGGATGGGCCATGAACCAGTGCCAGGATGCCTCGCTGCCAATCGGCGCATTACGGATGGCTTACGCCCAGCGTCAGCCAGGGCCAGGCCTCGTCTGCCATACAGATCAGGGTTCGGTATACGGCTCCAAACTCTATCGGCGAGTGCTTGACGAGCGTGGCCTCAAGGCCAGCATGAGCCGCCGGGGCAACTGTCATGACAATGCCGTAGCAGAGAGCTGGTTTTCCACGCTCAAGAACGAGCTGACACGCCATGAGATCTATCCAACAAGGGCTGAGGCAATCGCCGCGATATCGGACCCCGGTTTTTTCCACGGCCGCAATGACCCCTTGGGTTCGCCTTGGAGAGCCGATGGCGCGATAAAAACCGGGGTCAGTCCCCTCGATACGCCACCAGACGCATCGAGGGCAACCACTTACCGGGGACAGACCCCAACCCCAACCCCAATCCCAAGCTCAATCCCCCGCGTAGATATCCCGGTCCTTGGTCTCCCGGATGAACAGCGCCCCGATCACCAGCGTGACCAGCGCGATTACGATCGGATACCACAAGCCGTAGTAGATGTCGCCCTTGAACGCGACCAGCGCGAACACCGTCGTCGGCAGCAGGCCGCCGAACCAGCCGTTACCGATGTGATAAGGCAGCGACATCGACGTGTAGCGGATCCGGGTCGGGAACATCTCCACCAGCATGGCCGCGATCGGGCCGTACACCATCGTCACGTACAGCACCAGCACGAACAGCAGCAGCACCATCATCGGCTTGTTGATCCGCTCCGGGTCGGCCTTGGCCGGGTAGCCCGCCGCCTTGATGACGGCTCCCACCTCCTTCTTGAAAGCCTTCTCGCGCTCGGCGCTGGCGGCGTCGAAGTCGCTGCCGGTCGGCTGCATGACGGCGTTGAACGACGTGACCTCCTTCTCGCCCACGCGGATCTTCGCGATCGAGCCGGCCGGCGCGTCTTCCCGTGTGTAGTTGACCGAGGCCGACGACAGCGCCGCGGTGGCGATGTCGCACGACGACGGGAATTTCTCGGTGCCCGTCAGCTTGAACTGGAAGTGGCACGAGGCCGGATCGGCGACGACGACGACCGGGGAGTTCTGCAGTGCCGTCTCCAGCGCCGGGTTGCCATAGTGGGTCAAGCCCTTGAAGAGGGGGAAGTACGTCAGCGCGGCGATCAGGCAGCCGCCCAGGATGATCCACTTGCGGCCGATCCGGTCCGACAGCGCGCCGAAGAAGATGAAGAACGGCGTCGCCAGCAGGAGCGCGATGGCGATCAGGATGTTGGCCGTGGCCAGCTCGATCTTCAGGGTCTGCTGCATGAAGAACAGCGCATAGAATTGTCCCGTGTACCAGACCACGGCCTGGCCCATCGTCAGGCCGACCAGCGCCAGGATGACGATCTTCAGGTTACCCCACTTGCCGAAGGCTTCCGACAGGGGCGCCTTCGACGTCTTGCCCTCCGCCTTCATCTTGGCAAACGCCGGCGACTCGTTCATCGACATCCGGATCCACACGGAGATGCCGAGCAGCAGCACGGACAGCAGGAACGGCACGCGCCAGCCCCAGGCGGCGAATTCCTCCTCGCCCACGGCCAGCCGGGTGGCCAGGATCACGAGCAGCGACATGAACAGGCCCATGGTGGCGGTGGTCTGGATCCATGACGTGAACAGGCCGCGCTTGCCGTGCGGCGCGTGCTCGGCGACATAGGTGGCGGCACCGCCATACTCGCCGCCCAGCGCCAGGCCCTGCAGGATGCGCAGCGTGACGAGGATGATCGGCGCGGCGACGCCGATCGAGGCGTGGCTGGGCAGCAGGCCGACGATGAAGGTCGACAGGCCCATGATCAGGATCGTCACGAGGAAGGTGTACTTACGGCCGATCATGTCGCCCAGGCGGCCGAACACGATCGCGCCGAACGGGCGCACGATGAAGCCGGCCGCAAACGCCAGCAGCGCGAAGATGAAGGTGATGGTGGGGTCGCCGATGAAGAACTGCTTGGCGATGATGGACGCCAGGGCGCCGTACAGGTAGAAGTCGTACCACTCGAACACGGTGCCGAGGGAGGACGCGAAGATGACCTTGCGCTCCTCCTTCGTCATCGGCGTTGCCTTGTTCTTGGTGCCCACGTTGTGCGGGTCCGCGGTGCCGGAAGAAATCGTCATTATTGTCTCCTGATTGTCGCGTTATGCGAAGGTGCCACCCGGGTCATGCGCCCGGTTTTCTGGTTGGCACGAACGAGTGTGGGCCGCGAAACTTACGGCTTGCTTGCACGGCTGGGCCCGTGTCCAACCCGGGGTTACACCCCGGTAAGGACACGAGCTCGACGGGGCCTACCGCCCAGCCCGTGTCCGAGTCCGGGTGTGACCCCATGGTGGACACGGGCCCGGCCGTGGGTGCACGAATATTTCGCACGACCGTGCTAAATCCCTTGCGCTTGTGCTATGCTCGAATGAGACAACCAACAACAAAGGAGACAAACCATGACGGATGCTGTCATCGTATCGACCGCCCGCACCGGGTTGGCCAAATCGTGGAAGGGGGCGTTCAACATGACGCACGGCGCCACGTTGGGCGGGCACGCGCTGCGCGCGGCCATCGAACGTGCGGGCCTCGAGCCCGGCGAAGTCGAGGACGTGCTGATCGGCTGCGCCAACCCGGAAGGCGCCACCGGCGGCAATATCGCCCGCCAGATCGCCATCCGCGCGGGCTGCCCCGTGACGACGGCGGGCATGACGATCAACCGCTTCTGCTCGTCCGGCCTGCAGACCATCGCTACCGCCGCCCAGCGCGTCATCGCGGGCGAGGGCGACATCTTCGCCGCCGGCGGCGTCGAGTCGATCTCCTGCGTCCAGCAGGAGATGAACATGCACATGCTGCGCGAGACGTGGCTGCGGGAACACAAGCCGGCGATCTACATGCCGATGCTGCAGACGGCGGAAAACGTCGCCAAGCGCTACCGCATCGGCAAGGAGCGCCAGGACGAATACGGCGTGCGCAGCCAGCAGCGCGCCGCCGCCGCCCAGGCGGCCGGCCTGTTCGACGCCGAGATCGTGCCGATGACGACCGTGATGGGCGTGGCCGACAAGGCCACCGGGAAGCTGGGCACGCGTGAAGTCACCATCGCGGCCGACGAGGGCATCCGCGCCGATACCACGCTCGAAGGCGTCACCAAGATCCGCACCGCGCTGCCGGGTGGCGTCATCAGCGCCGGCAATGCCAGCCAGTTTTCCGATGGCGCCTCGGTCGCCATCGTCATGAGCGCCCAGGCCGCGGCCGCGAAGGGCCTGCAGCCGCTGGGCGTGTTCCGCGGCTTCGCGGTCGCGGGCTGCGAGCCGGACGAGATGGGCATCGGTCCCGTCTATGCCGTGCCCAAGCTGCTGAAACGCGCCGGCCTGACGGTCGACGACATCGGCCTGTGGGAACTGAACGAGGCGTTTGCCGTGCAGGTACTGTACTGCGCCGACCAGCTGGGCATCCCGCTGGATCGCCTCAACGTCAACGGCGGCGCCATCGCCGTGGGCCACCCGTATGGCGTGTCCGGCGCCCGCCTGACGGGCCACGCGCTGCTGGAAGGGAAGCGACGCGGCGTCAAGTACGTCGTCGTCACCATGTGCATCGGCGGCGGCCAGGGCGCCGCCGGCCTGTTTGAAATCGTTTGAGAGGAGCCGACTTGATCAAGCATATCGTGATGTGGAAGCTGAAGGACGAGGCGGAGGGCGCCGACCGGGCCGCCAACGCCCGCAAGATGAAGGAGCTGCTGGAAGCGTGCGCGCACATCGTGCCGGGCATCCTGAAGCTGGAAGTGGGCCTGGCGACGCCGGGGCTGGAAGCCACGTACGACATCGTGCTGTACTCCGAATTCGCCGACAAGGCGGCGCTCGACGCCTACCAGGTGCACCCCCAACATGAAGCGCTGAAACCGTTCTTCGCCGCCGTGCGCGAAGGCCGCCAGTGCATGGACTACGAGGCATGACGATGGCAACCGTACGCACTACCCAAGAACTTTTCAGCCTGCAGGGCAAGACGGCGCTGGTCACCGGCGGCTCGCGCGGCCTGGGCCTGCAGATGGCGCTGGCCCTGGGCGAGCAGGGCGCGACCGTCGTCGTCACGGCGCGCAAGCAGAATGAACTCGACGAAGCCGTGGCGGCGCTGAGCGCACAGGGCATCACGGCCTACGCGATTGCCTCGGACCTGGGCCAGGACGGCGCCGCCGATGCGCTGGCGCAGGCCGCCATCGACAAGCTCGGTCACATCGACATCCTCGTCAACAACGCCGGCGCCAGCTGGGGCGCCCCGGCCGAGGACATGCCGGCCGAGGCCTGGGACAAGGTGATGAACCTGAACGTGCGCAGCGTGTTCCTGCTGTCGCAGGCTGTGGCCAAGCGCTCCATGATCCCGCGCGGCCAGGGCCGCATCATCAATATCGCGTCGATCGCCGGCCTGGCCGGCAATCCGCCCGGCACGATGAAGACGATCGCCTACAACACGTCGAAGGGCGCCGTGGTCAATTTCACGCGCGCGCTGGCGGGCGAGTGGGGTGCGCACGGCATCAACGTCAACGCCATCGCGCCGGGCTTCTTCCCGTCGAAGATGAGCGCCGGCGTGCTGGCCGCGATGGGCGACAAGCTGATGGCCGAAGCCCCGCTGGGCCGCCTGGGCAGCGACGAGGACCTGAAGGGCGCCGTCGTGCTGTTCGCGTCCGACGCGGGGCGGCATATCACGGGCCAGATCCTGGCCGTCGACGGCGGCGTATCGGCCGTCTGACTACACTGAAAGGATAAACGAAGATGACGACATTCCAACGCATGGTCCTCGCCTCCCGCCCACCGGCGGAGGTCACCCCCGACAACTTCCGCCTCGAGACCGTCGAGGTGCCGCAACTGGCCGACGGCCAGGTCCTGGTGCGCAACCACTTCCTGTCGCTCGACCCGTACATGCGCGGCCGCATGAGCGACGCCAAGAGCTACGCGGCGCCGCAGCCGCTGGACGAGACCATGATCGGCGGTACCGTCGGCCAGGTGGTCGAGTCGAGGCACCCGAAATACCAGGAGGGCGACTTCGTCGTCGGCATGGGCGGCTGGACCGAAATGTCCGTCTCCGACGGCAGCGACATGCGCAAGGTCGATACCACGCACATCCCGCTGTCGGCCTACCTGGGCCCGGTCGGCATGCCCGGCATGACGGCGTGGTACGGCTTTACCCAGATCATGCAGGCCAAGGAGGGCGAGACCATCTGCGTGTCGGCCGCCAGCGGCGCCGTCGGCAGCGTGGTGGGCCAACTGGCGAAGCTGAAGGGCTGCCGCGCCATCGGCATCGCCGGCGGCAAGGAGAAATGCGACTACGTGACGGGCGAACTGGGCTTCGACGCCTGCATCGACTACAAGGCCGGCAATCTGCGCGCCGACCTGAAGGCGGCCGCTCCGAACGGCATCGACGCGATCTTCGAGAACGTGGGCGGCGAGGTGTTCGATGCGGCGCTGGCGCGCACCAACGCGTTTGCCCGCGTCGCGCTGTGCGGCATGATCGCCGGCTACAACGGCGAGGACATCCCGCTGCGCAACGTGCGCCAGCTGCTGACCAACCGCATCACGCTGCGCGGCTTTATCGTCAGCGAGCACATGGAACTGTGGCCGCAGGGCCTGCAGGAGCTGGGCATGCTGGTGGCGAAGGGCCAGCTGAAGTACCGCGAGTCGGTGGCGGAAGGCCTGGCCGCCGCGCCGGAGGCCTTCATTGGCCTCCTCAAGGGCCGCAACTTCGGCAAGCAGCTCGTCAAGCTGGCGTAACACGCTGGCGTGGCGGGCCTCGGCGGGCCATGGCGTAGACGGCAAAGGTATGACAAAATCGTTTCTTTAGCCTGAAGGTTTTGCATACGATGCTTTCTACACATGAAATCCGTTACGGCGACTGGGCGACCCTGGGCCGCGCTGCCGCCGCGATCCGCACGGAAGTGTTCGTGCGCGAGCAGAACGTGCCGGCCGAGCTGGAGATGGACGACAAGGATGCCGTCTGCCTGCACGCCGTCGCGTACGACGCTGCCGGGGTGCCCGTCGGCACGGGCCGGCTGTTGCCGGACGGGCATATCGGCCGCATGGCCGTGCTGCCCGCCGCGCGCGGCACCGGCGTCGGCGGCGCCCTGCTGCAAGGCTTGATGGCCCAGGCCCGCAGCCGCGGCCACCTGGGCGTGGCGCTGTCGGCGCAGACGCATGCGGCGCCGTTCTATTCGGCGCATGGGTTCCGGCAGGAGGGTGAGCAGTTCTTCGAGGCCGGCATCGCCCACGTGGAGATGCGGCACGGCTTCTGAGTTGTACCCATGGTGTCAGGCACCTATCGGCGGGTCTACGACCTGCAGATAGGTGCCTGACACCGGCGGGTTTATTGCTGCAGGCGTTCCACCAGAAACCCATGCAACTGCCGCACCGCTGGCGAGAACTGGCGCCGGTGCGGGCAGATCAGCTGCACCGGCGCCGCTTCGCCCGGCTGCTGCGGCAGCAGGACGGTCAGCCGTCCCGCCTCGACGTCCGCGCGCACGTCCAGCCATGATTTATAGGCGATCCCTTCGCCGGCCACGGCCCAACGCCGCACGACATCCGCGTCGTCGCAGGCCAGGCTGCCCTTGACCTGCACGGTCTTGTTGGCCTTCGCACCCGCCAGCGGGAAGCTCCACTTGTCGTACAGCCGTCCGTTCAGCTGCCACAGCAGGCAGGAATGGTCGCGCAGCTCGTCCAGCGTTTGCGGCATGCCGCATTGCTCGAGATAGCCGGGCGAGGCCACCAGCACGCGCCGGTTGCCAGGCGCCAGCGGCAGCGCGACAAAGCTGGCGTCGGCACTGCTGCCGTAGCGGATCGCCACGTCGACCCGTTCGCGGAACACGTCCGTCACCTGGTCCGACAGCTGCAGCCGCATCTCCAGGCGGGGATGCATACGACGAAAACTGCCCAGCAGCGGCAGCAGTACGTTGCGGCCCAGGTCGGAGGGCGCCGCGATCAGCAGCGTGCCTGTCAGGGCTTCGTCGTCGGGGCGCAACTCGTCGCGCCCCGCGTGCAGCAGGTCGATGGCCTCCCTGGCGTACGGCAGGTAGCGCTCGCCTTCGTCCGTCAGGCGCAGGCTGCGGGTGGAGCGGGCGAACAGGCGCACGTTCAGGTCCCGCTCCAGGCGCATGATGGCGGCGCTGACCTGGCCCGGCAGCAGGTTGGCTTCGCGTGCGGCCTTGGTAAAACTGCCACAGGCGGCCGCGCGCACAAACAGCGCCAGGTCCTCGAAGCGCACCATTTTCACTCCGCGAGTGAAAGTGAAAACCGATTACCGGTCTTTTTCCGGCACCGGCAGGGGCATATCATTGCTGCATCCACACACTTCCCACAGGAATACGATGAAAGCGATAGTCTACACGCAACACGGTTTGCCGATCGCGGACCCCGCGGCGCTGCAGGAAATGGACCTGCCGGCGCCGCAGCCGGGCCCGCGCGACCTGCTGGTCGAGGTGCGCGCCATTGCCGTCAACCCGGTCGACACCAAGGTGCGCAAGGGCGCGGCGGTAACGGAGCCGCGCGTGCTGGGCTGGGATGCCGCCGGCGTGGTCGTCGCCGCGGGTGCGGAAGTGACCGCGTTCCAGCCGGGCGACGCCGTCTACTACGCCGGCTCGCTGACCCGGCCTGGCTCGTACAGCGAACTGCACCTGGTGGACGAGCGCATCGCCGGCCACAAGCCCGCGTCGCTGGACTTCGCCGATGCCGCCGCGTTGCCCCTGACCTCGCTGACGGCGTGGGAGCTGCTGTTCGACCGGCTGAAAGTGCCGGAGCAGGGCGGCGCCGGCAAGAGCGTCGTCATCGTCGGCGCCGCGGGCGGGGTCGGCTCGATCCTGACGCAACTGGCCGCCAAGCTGACCGGCCTGACGGTGATCGGCACCGCTTCCCGTCCCGAGACGCGCGACTGGGTGCGCTCGCTGGGCGCCCACCACGTGCTCGACCATGGCCAGCCGATGGCGCCGCAACTGGCCGCGCTGGGCATCGCGCATGCCGACATCGTCATCAGCCTGACGCACACGGAGCAGCATTACGCCGACATCGTGGACATGCTGGCGCCGCAGGGCCAGTTCGCGCTGATCGACGACCCCGCGACGCTGGACGCGATGCCGCTCAAGCGCAAGAGCCTGTCGCTGCACTGGGAGCTGATGTTTACCCGCTCGATGTACGAAACGGCGGACATGGCGCGCCAGCGCGAGATCCTGGACCGGGTTGCCAGCCTGGTCGACGACGGCACCTTGCGCACGACCGTGGGGGAACACTTCGGCGCCATCACCGCGGCCAATCTGCGCCGCGCGCATGCCCTGATCGAAAGCGGCACGGCCCGCGGCAAGGTCGTGCTGGCAGGCTTCTGAGCGCGCCATTACACTTGCAGTCACCACCGTAACCAGGAGAACAACAAGATGAACATCGTGGAAAAAGCGGCCCAGCGCCATACCGTAAAGGCCTTCGACACCAGCCGCAAGGTGCCGGACGAGATCATCGCCCAGCTGCGCATGCTGCTGCGTCTCGCGCCGTCGTCCGTCAACTCGCAGCCGTGGCACTTCGTCATCGCCGGCACGGAAGAGGGCAAGGCGAAGATCGCCAGGTCCGCGGAAGGCGGTTACCAGTACAACGTGGCCAAGATCCGCGACGCCTCGCACGTGATCGTGCTGGCGACCCGCGCCAGTGCCGACGAGGCTTACCTCGAGGCCGTGCTGGCGCAGGAGGAGCGCGACGGGCGCTTCGTCAACGAAGCGGCGAAGACGGCCGGCCAGGGCGCCCGCAAGCTGTTCACGGACATCCACCGCTACAAGCTGAAGGACGTGGCGCAGTGGTACGAGAAGCAGGTCTACCTGGCGCTGGGCACGCTGCTGCTGGGCGCGGCCACGCTGGAGGTGGGCGCCACGCCGATGGAAGGCTTCGACGCCGAGATCCTGGACAAGGAACTGGGCCTGCGCGAGAAGGGCTACACGGCCTCCGTCATCGTCTCGCTGGGCTACAGCGGCGCCGAGGACTTCAATGCGAAGCTGCCGAAGTCGCGGCTGCCGGTGGAGCAGGTCATTACGGAGATTTGAGCGTTGCTGGCCATCCCGTCCGGCAGCCATGCCGGACGGGATGGCGCTAGGCGGCGCCGGTGCGCGTGTTGCCGCTGGCCAGGCTATGGTCGATGGCATCGTCACTGCGAATTTCTGCCACCGAACTCCTCAGCTCAGCCTGTTTGGTTTGCGCGTGACCCAACTGGGTTTCCTTGCGCACCCCGCTTCCCTGACCTTGACCAAATGTCTCGTTCATGAACGTGACGCCTGCCGGTTTGCGCACGATCTCGGGTGAACCGATCAAGGCGATCATATTGTCGATCTCATTGACGACACTGGCCCTGATATTGGCGAAGGGGCGGCGATCTGTTGGGTTAATTGCGCGTGTTCTTCAGGCGTCGCCTGGAAGCTGTGGCTGCGTCGCAGGGTAGGGGCATCCATGCAGTCTGCTCTTTCAAGGAATGGGGCATCGCCCCGATACCCTTGAGTAACCGCCAGGCGGTTACAGTTCCCCTACACCACCTCCACCTCATGCAACTCGGCCGGCGCCGTCGCATACAGCTTGACGACGGTGGACGTGCGCGTGCCGTAGTCCGGCGACTCGATCTTCACGGCCGACAGCACGCGCTCGCGCTCGATCGAGACGCCCGTCTCGGGCAGGCGCTGGTCGGGGGCGCGCGTGGTGTCGGCCAACATCTCGAAATACGCATCCTCCGGCGCGCCCAGGCACAGCAGGCTGGCGAATTGCGCCTTGGTGCGCAGCACCTTCGGCCATGGCGAATCGAGCAGCGCATTCGACAGGCCGTAGATGCCGGGCGGCAGCGGCTGGCCGTTGCGCGGGTCGGTATCGCCCCGGTTGGAGAACCACACCAGTTCCGCGCCGTCGCACAGCACCAGGTTGAAGCCGTTGTAGGCGCCCGCGCCAGGACGGATTTGTTCGACATACTCCCGTGCGCTCATCGAGCCGGCCAGGAAGTTCGACACCAGCATGCCGCGCGACGGCTTGGCCGGGTCGAAGTCGTGCGGCGCGCGGATGTTCGTCAGCGCGGCGAAGCGCGACGGCGCCTTGCCTTCAGGCGGCTCGGCCGCCAGGGCGCCGCCGCTGCAGCGGGCCCTGAGCGGCGTGATGTTGGGCGGATAATGTTCGTGCGCGGATTCGGGACGGGTGATGCCCATCCAGCTGCCGCCGGCCTTCAGGTCGCGGCCGGCGACGATTTGCGGGTTCTCCTCCCATGGCGCGGCCGGCGCGCTGGCGCGGGCGTAGTACTCGTCGCGGTTGGCGGCGGCAATGAGGGGAACGCCCGGCACGACCTGCCAGGCAAAGACGATCAGGCACATCAGGGGAGATCCGTGAACACTTCGTGGTGGCGGGGACCGGCCAGCAACGGCCCGATGTCCGCCTGGGCGCAGGCCTGTTCCAGCGCCGCGGCAAAGCCGGCGCCGACGCGGGGATAGACTTCCATCCACGTCTGCAGCCCGTCCTGCGCAGCGGGCCGGTGTTTCAGCTGCGGCGCCACGCCATGCGCCACCGCGAGCTGGCGCTGCAGCGCGCCGATGCGCTCGCGCAGCGCGGCCGTGTCGCCGTCGCGCACCTTGTAGTAGACGTACAGGTCGGCGGACATCACACGTCCAGCTTGTCCAGCACGTACGGCATCGGCAGGAAGCGCAATGCCGGGCCCTGCGCCGAGCCGGCGTGCACGACACCCGCTTCCAGCGCATCGAGCTTCATTTCGACCAGCGCATCGACCCCACCGGCGCCGTTCGGCGCCGCGTTGACGACCATGCCGCACGGCTGGTCCGGATCGGCCGGCGTGAACACCTCGGTGCCGGCCGTGACAGCGGCATCGTCGATCGTCACCAGCGCGGTGCGGCGTTTCAGCTTGCCCAGGTACTGGCTGCGCGCGACGATTTCCTGGCCGGGGTAGCAGCCCTTCTTGAAATTGACGCCGCCCAGCAGCTCCAGGTTGACCATCTGCGGCACGAACTGCTCCTGGGTGGCGGCCGTGATGACAGGCACGCCGGCGTGGATGTCCGCCAGGCGCCAGGCATCCTGTCCGGCCACCGCCAGCCGTGCGGCCAGTTCCGGCGCGACCGTGTCGGCGGTCTGCGGCGTGGCCAGCCACAGGTAACGGGGGGCGCCGAACGCATCGGCCACGCGCAGCACACTGCCCAGCGGGTGGTCCAGCTTCGTGTATTGCTTTTCCGGCAACGCGTCGAACCACGTGCGCAGCACCGCCTCGCCATCCGCACCGCCCAGGCCCAGCAGCACGCGACCCTCGCCGGCATCGGAGGCCTTCGTTTTCGCGCGCAGCACGAACATCTGCAGGCGCTTCTGCAGGGCCGGCTGCAGTTCGCGCGGCAGCTGCAGGTAGACCGAGTCGGCGTCGCGCCACATCAGGAAGCTGGCCAGCAGGCGCCCTTTCGGCGTGCAGTATCCGGCCAGCCGGACGTCGTTCTCGCCCAGGTGCTCGACGTCGTTGGTCAGCTGCGAGTGCAGGAACGGGCGCGATTCTTCGCCCGTGAAGGCGATCAGGCCCGTGTCGGCCAGGTGCGTGACGAAGCCGGTGGCCAGCGCGGTTGGCGTGGCAGTGGCGGCAGGAGCGGCGAGGACTTGATTCCAGGTGTTCATAAATTTGGATACTTTGGCCATGAAAGCATTATCATTACGGGCTCATTATAAAGATCCCGGGCAAAACGCGCCGGGCGCGCCAAAATCCAGGAGTTGCAACAGACACGATGGCACTGATAACAAGAACGATAGCGCTGGCCGTGCTCGCCGCCGGCGCCGCTGGCGCGGGCTTCGCCTGGTGGGCCCAGGCACCGATCACGGCCGAAGGCGACGCCATTCCCTTCACGATCAGCAAGGGCAGCGGGGCCCACGCGGCCGGCCAGCAGATCGCCGGCGCCGGCGTGCCGATGCAGCCGCTGCTGTTCAACCTGCTGGCGCGCGCCACTGGCAAGAGCGCCCGCCTGAAGGCCGGCTCCTACGAGCTGAAACCAGGCACCACGCCGCTGCGCCTGATCCACCAGCTGGTGCGGGGCGAGTACGCACAGGAGTCGCTGACGATCATCGAGGGCTGGACGTTCCGCCAGATGCGCCAGGCCATCGCCGCGCACCGGGGCCTGAAGCACGACACCGTCGGCCTGTCGGACACGGAACTGATGAAGAAGCTGGGCGCCGCCTACCCGCACCCGGAAGGCCTGTTCTTCCCGGATACCTACCTGTTCGCCAAGGGCTCGTCGGAACTGCAGATCTACAAGCAGGCGCATACCGCGATGATGCAGCACCTGACGGCCGCGTGGGACAAGCGCGCGCCGAACCTGCCATACACGACGCCCTACGAGGCGCTGACGATGGCTTCCATCGTCGAGAAGGAGACGGGCCAGAAGGCCGAGCGGGCCATGATCGCCTCGGTGTTCGTCAACCGGCTGAAGCTGGGCATGATGCTGCAGACCGACCCCACGGTCATCTATGGCATCGGCGACAAGTTCGACGGCAATATCCGCAAGAAGGACCTGGAGACGGACACCCCGTACAATACCTACGTGCGCACCGGCCTGCCGCCGACGCCGATCGCGCTGCCCGGGCAGCAGTCGCTGGCGGCGGCGCTGGCACCGGCGCAGTCGAATGCGCTGTACTTTGTCGCGCGCGGCAACGGTACCAGCCAGTTCTCGGACAACCTGGTCGACCACAACAAGGCGGTCAACCAGTATCAACGGCAGCAATGACACAGCAATCAGCAGCAATGGGACAGCAATGAGGCAGCGGCAATGACAGGGCACTTTCCGCCACGCGGCAAGTTCATCACCTTCGAGGGCATCGACGGCGCCGGCAAGTCCACCCACATCCGCTATTGCGCGGACCTGGTGGCGGCCCGTGGCATCGAGCTGGTCAGTTCGCGCGAGCCGGGCGGCACGCCGCTGGGCGAGAAGCTGCGCGAACTGGTACTGCACGAGCCCATGCACCTGGAAACGGAAGCGCTGCTGGTCTTCGCCAGCCGGCGCGAGCATATCGCCCAGGTCATCGAACCGGCGCTGGCGCGCGGCGCCTGGGTCCTCTCCGACCGCTTCACGGACGCCAGCTTCGCCTACCAGGGCGGCGGCCGGGGCATGGACCTCGTCAAGATCGAGACGCTGGCGAACTGGGTCCACCCCGAACTGTGGCCCGACCTGACGATCCTGTTCGACGTTCCGCTGGAAGTGGCACGCGCTCGCCTCGATGCGACGCGCACGCTCGACAAGTTCGAGCAGGAGAAGGCCGACTTCTTCCTGGCCGCCCGCAACGAGTACCTGCGCCGCGCGGCCCAGTATCCGGAACGCTTCCGCGTGATCGACTCGACGCAGACGATCGAGGCGATCCGCGTGCAACTGGCCGCCATCGTGGCCGAACTGCGATGAGCGAAGGGACGGCGATGCAGACCGGGGTCTATCCATGGCAGCAGGGCGCGTGGGGGCAGCTGCAGCTGCTGCGCCAGCGCCTGCCCCATGCGATCCTGTTCCATGGCGCGGCCGGCATCGGCAAGGCCGACTTCATCGAACACTTCGCCCAGGCGCTGTTGTGCGAGAACGTGCGCGCGGACGGCCATGCGTGCGGCGCGTGCGCGTCGTGCGGCTGGTTCGTCCAGCACAGCCATCCGGACTACCGCCGCATCCGCCCGGAGGCGTTCGAGGACGAGCCGGGCGAGGCGGAAGAGGGCGAGGACAGGAAGGCCAAGAGCAAGACGCCGTCGAAGGAAATCAAGATCGAGCAGGTGCGCGCGCTGGCCGACTTCATGAACATCTCGACGCACCGGCAAGGCCTGCGCGTGGTCGTGCTGTACCCGGCCGAGGCGCTCAACATGCCGGCGTCGAACGCGCTGCTGAAGACGCTGGAAGAACCGCCGCCGGGCACCGTGTTCCTGCTGGCGTCGAACAGCCTGGACCGGCTGCTGCCGACGATCCTGTCGCGCTGCCGCAAGTTCGCGCTGCCGCTGCCCGCGCACGGCGAGGCGCTGGCCTGGCTGCAGACGCAGGGCGTGGCCGATGCCGACAGCTGGCTGCGCGAGCAGGGCGGCGCGCCGTTGGCGGCGCTGGCCCAGTCCGAGGCCGGCAACCGCGAAGAGATCGACACGCTGCTGCAGTACCTGGCCCATCCGGCGGTCGAGGGCGCGCTGCGCACGGCGGACAAATTGCAGAAGGTGCCGCTGACGTCGCTCGTGGCCTGGCAGCAGCGTTGGCTGTACGACCTGTTTTCGTGCAAGCTGACCGGCAACATCCGGTATTATCCCCGTTACGGTCGCGAACTGAAGACGCTGGCCGAGAAGGTCCACGTCAGCCGCCTGCTGGCCGCGATCAAGGGCACGGCCGAGCGGCGGGCCACGTCGGACCATCCGCTCTCGCCCAAGCTGTTCATCGAGGATATGCTGCTGGACTATACCGCCTGCTGTGCATGAAAGGACGCCCATGAGCGCCGGCCCGCCCGATCCGAATTCCGCGCTGAACCCGAACACCCAGCCGGGCGGTACGCCGCGGCCGACGGTGTTGTCGCTGGCGATCCGGGAAAAGGCGGCCCTGTACGCGGCGTACATGCCGTTCCTGAAGAACGGCGGCATTTTCGTCCCCACGCAGAAGGCGTACAAGGTCGGCGACGAGATCTACCTGATCCTGACCTTGATGGACGACGCCACCAAGTACCCGATCGCCGGCAAGGTCGTGTGGATCACGCCGGCCGGGGCCCACAACAACAAGGCGCAGGGCATCGGCGTCCATTTCCCGGACGACGAAACGGGCCAGCGCACCCGTGCCCGCATCGAGGAAATCCTCGGCGCGGCCCTGCGTTCCTCGCGCGCCACCCATACCCTGTAAGCACGCATGCCTTCCTATCGTCACCGTATCGCCACGCTCGCTGACCTGCCCACCATCGTCGCCATCTACAACAGCACCGTCGCCTCGCGCGAAGTGACGGCCGACACGGAGCCCGTCTCGGTCGAGTCGCGCCTGCCATGGTTCCACGACCACCAGCCGGAAAGACGCCCGCTGTGGGTGATCGAGCGGGCCGACGACGCGTCAAGCCAACCGGAAATCCTGGGCTGGATCTCGTACTCGAATTTCTACGGCCGCCCGGCGTATTCCGGTACGGCCGAGGTGTCGATCTATATTGCCGAGGCCTGGCGCGGCAAGGGCATCGGTCGCTACGCGCTGACCGAGGCGATTGCACACGCGCCAACGATTGCCGTGCACACGGTGCTGGGCTTCATCTTCGGCCACAACGCCCCAGCCTGGCGCTGTTCCGCCAGTTCGGCTTCGAACAGTGGGCCAATTTCCCCCGGGTGGCGAACCTGGATGGGGTCGAGCGGGATTTGATTATCCTGGGCAAGCGGGTGGCTTGACGCGGCGTGTCCGCGGCTGGGGTCTGTCCCTGCACAGGGACTGACCCCGAAGTTGCCTCTGGTTTGCCGAACTCGGTGCCAAACTTCGGGGTCAGTCCCCATTGGGGACAGACCCCAATCACTTTGTCCGCGGCGGCGTTTGCCCGGCTAGGCTAGAATACCGGCATGTTTATCGATTCACATTGCCACATCGACTTCCCCGAGCTGGCCGCTCGCATGCCCGAACTGCGCGAGAAGATGGCGCAGAACCAGGTGACCCACGCGCTGTGCGTGTCCGTCGACCTGCCGGACTTCCCCCGCGTGCTGGCGCTGGCCGAGGCGTACCCGAATTTCTACGCCTCCGTTGGCGTCCACCCGGACTACGAGGACACGCCGGAGCCAACCGTCGAGCAGCTCGTCGAGCTGGCGGACCATCCGAAGATCGTCGCCATTGGCGAGACGGGACTGGACTACTACCGCCTGACGGGCGACCTGGAATGGCAGCGCGAGCGCTTCCGCACCCATATCCGGGCATCGCGGGCGACGAGAAAACCGCTGATCATCCACACCCGCGCGGCCAGCCTGGATACCATCCGCATCATGCAGGAAGAGGGCGCCGGCACGGCGGACGGCGGCGTGGCCGGCGTCATGCATTGCTTTACCGAGTCGCTGGAGGTGGCGCAGGCATCGATGGCGCTGGGCTTCTACATCTCCTTTTCCGGCATCGTCACGTTCAAGAGCGCCAAGGAACTGCAGGCGGTGGCGCAGGCGGTGCCGCTGGAACGCATGCTGATCGAGACCGATTCGCCCTACCTGGCGCCGGTGCCGTACCGGGGCAGGATGAACGAGCCGGGCTACGTGGCACACGTGGCCGAGTTCATCGCCCAGCTCAAAGGCGTTTCCGTCGAGGAGGTGGCCGCACGCACGACCGCCAACTTCTTCGACCTGTTCAAGGCCGCGGGGCCCGGAGCGCACGCCTGATGGGTATCCGTGTCCGCCTTCGCCTGGTGCGCCGGCGTATCTGGCTGCGTGTGGCGGCGGCCGTCATGGGGCTGGCCACCATCGGCGGTGCACCCCACGTGGCCGCCGCCGGCCAGAGCGCGAACGATGCCGTGGCGTTCTTCCGCGCCGCCCAATTGAACGACGCGGCCCGCATCAAGCCCCTGCTGGCGCGCGGACTGGACCCCAACGTGCGCGAGCCCGAGCGGGGCGAGACCGGGCTGATCGTCGCGCTGCGCCATGACGCGATGAACGTATTCGACCTGCTGCTGGCCCAGCCGAAGATCCAGCTGGATGCCCAGGCCACCAACGGCAACACGGCGCTGATGATGGCGGCGTTCCGCAACAACAAGGCGGCCGTGGAGCGGCTTGTCGCCAGGGGCGCCCAGGTCAACCGGCCCGGCTTCACGGCGCTGCATTACGCGGCCGCCGCCGGCGCCATCGACATCCTGCGCTACCTGATCGAGCAGCACGCCTATATCGATGCGGAGTCGCCCACCGGGGTAACGCCGCTGATGCTGGCGGCCCGCGAAGGCCAGGAGGAAGCCGTCAAGGTGCTGCTGGAGGAGGGGGCGGATGCCGCCCTGCGCGACAAGGGCTTCCACCTGACGGCCGCCGAGATGGCGGAAAAAGCCGACAAGCCATGGATCGCCGAGGCGATCCGCAAGCACCTGGCCGCCAGGGCGGCGCGGCGCTGATCCGGGAAATCCCATGAAGACGCTCTCTCGCAAGACGCTTGCCGTGGCCGCGCTGGCGGCCAGCCTGTCCGGCACCGTATTGGCCGAAAGCCCGGCTGCCGGTCCGGCACCGCTGGTGCGCATCGCCGAACTGGAAATCGACCCGGCGCGCGTGGCCGCCTATGAAGCGGCGGTGAAGGAAGAGATCGAAGCGTCGATCCGGCTCGAGCCCGGTGTACTGGCCATTTATGCGGTGGCGGAGAAGGAGCGGCCGAACCGCTTCCGCTTCTTCGAGATCTATGCCGACGATGCCGCCTACCGCAAGCACATCGATTCGCCACATTTCCGCAAGTATGCGGAGGCGACGAGGACAATGATCCTGTCGAAGCAACTGCTCGACACGGTGCCCGTGATGCTGGGCGCCAAGCCGCGCTGACGCCTGTTTCGATCGCCCCCATGCCCCGGCCAAGCCGTGCGGCAACGAATTGACGGGTTTTTCCGGCTGACTTCCGCGTTATGAAACCGCGTCACGGTCCTGATAATGGCTTCATTGCCTGAGGCAAATAATCAAAGGATCATGATGCTGAACGAACGCGAAATCGAAAGCTGCTACCTGGGCCAGTTCATCCCGGTGCACTACCATCACAACATGCTGATGGACAACAACCGCATGCATGGCTTCAAGTCGGCCATCGACTACGTGGTGCGGCCCGGCATGAAGGTGCTGGAGCTGGGCGGCGGCACCGGCGTGCTGTCGTGGTTCGCGGCCGCCAAGGCGGACAAGGTCTATTGCGTCGAGTTCAATCCCGACATGGTCAAGGAAGCACGCAAGTTCATGGCGCTGAACCCGAACGGCGAAAAGGTCGAGGTGATCCATGCGGACGCGTTCGAATACCTGCCGCCCGAGCCGGTCGACGTCGTCATCTGCGAGATGATCCACGTGGCCATGCTGCGCGAGAAGCAGGTCGCGGTGATCGAGGCGTTCAAGCGCCGCTATGCGCAGAAGTTCGGCGGCCCGCTGCCCATCTTCATCCCCGAAGCCGTGCTGATGGCCGTCCAGCCCCTGCAGCAGGAATACGATTTCGAAGGTTTTTACGCCCCCATCGTGCAGTTCCAGGAAACGGGCGTGGTGCACAACCACACGGTCGAGCTGGCGCAGCCCGCCGTGTATGCCGTGGTCGACTTCACCCAGCCGAACGCGCTGTCGTATGCGTGGCAGGGCAAGTTCGTGGTGGAACGCGCCGGCACCGTCAACGCGATGCGCTTTGTGACGAAGAACATCCTGGCCGTCGTACAGGAACGGGGCACCACCGTCGACTGGCTGAATCACTACATGACCCTGCCGCTGACGCAGCCGGTCCAGGTCCGTGCCGGCGACGTGCTGCAGGTGAGCTTCGCCTACCGCGCCGGCGGCTCGATCCCGTCGCTGGAAGCGGCGCTGCGGGCCGACGTCGTGTTCGAGGCCGAGGAAATCGCCGTCACCGAAGCGGTCCCCGCCTTCGCCTGATCCCGCCCCATTGCAGTTCGTGCCGCGATTTCCGCGGCCGGTCGCATCCTCCACCGGCGCCGCCGCCGGCGCGCTACAGTAGCACCATCGACGACATGGTTGCGGAGGATGCGATGTTCAGTTTCATGCTGTGGTTGGTCTTGCTGCTCCTGTGCTGGCCGCTGGCATTGCTGGCACTGTTGCTGTACCCCGTGTGCTGGCTGCTGACCCTGCCGTTCCGCCTGATCGGCATCGGCGTCGACGCCATCTTCGAGACCTTGCGCGCCATCGTGCTGCTGCCGGCGCGGGTCCTGGGCGGCGCGCGCCGCTGAACCGGGTTAAAAATCGACCAGCACGCCGCCGCCCAGCGACATCTGCGCGTAGTTGTAGTCGATCAGGCTCTGGCCATACCCGAGAAGAACTGCAGGTAGCCTTTCAGGTTGGCGCGGATCGGTGCCGCCCAGCCCAGCTGCACGGCGCCGTGCTTGGTGTGGAAATTCCGCCGCGCCAGCAGCGAATACTCCGTGCCATTGTCGCGGTACGACACGCGCACGTCGCCATGGCCCATGAAGTCGGCGATGTCGAGGTTGTCGTTGTCGGACTTGTCGTTGTCGAGGCGCTTCCAGATGCGCGCCGTCACCGCCAGCTTGCCATACTCTCCTCCCACTTCCCCGTACAGCCGGTTCCAGCTGCGCGACAACGTCGCCGTCTGGCCGTTCGACTGGTGCACCACGCCCAGGCTGGCGTAGCGGAAATCGAAGCCGCCCAGGCGCTTGCCGATCGGTACCACCGCCATCACTTCGGGCTGGTAGTTGGTCTCGCGGAACGGGCTGGAGGCGCTGCGGTTGTACGCCTGCCAGAAGCTCTGCTGGGTGTAGCCGAACCACAGGTCGACGGGCGAGCCGGCGATCGTTTCCATCGCCTTCATCTTGAAGCTCAGCTGGTACATCAGCTCCACGTGCTTGGACTTGATGCCGGCCGGCGTGTACTCCTTGAACGGACCGTCGTTGATGCTGTTGCTGTAGTTTGCCAGCAGCAGGTAGGTGTCGCGGTGCGGGCGGATGTTGAACACGCCGCGCTTGCTGCCCGCGTCCAGTTCCCACAGCGGGACCAGGTGCGAGACCTGCGTCGCGGCTGGCGCGGCGGCGGCCGCCTGGCGCGACGCGTCGGGATCGACCAGCACGCCGGTTCGGGCGGTTGCCGGGGATGCCGCCTGGGCGCCACCATTGGCGACAACGACGCCATCGGACACCGGCGCCCGCTTGGCCAGCGCGTCATAGCAGGCCAGCCGGTTGGTGGGGTCGCCCAGCAGCGCGCAGCGCTCCAGCGTCTGCTCGACGGGCGCCGTCACGGACTGCGGCGCGTCGCTGGCGACCTGCGCCTGGACGAAGGAAGGGGCAAGGGCGGCTATGGCCAACAGGAGAGGAGAGGAGCTTGATTTGATTGTCATAATAATGTCCGTTAAGCATCAACCCATCAGTATAGGTGACGCGCCCGACTTCCGGTCGCACGCCAGCGCACGCTCGCTGCTAGAATGAATTGCGCCACCGTGGTCACAGCCTAGGAGCCCCTCATGAGCCGCAAGACCCCCATCGAGCGTTACCGCAATATCGGCATCTCCGCCCATATCGACGCCGGCAAGACGACGACGACGGAACGCATCCTGTTCTACACGGGCGTCAACCACAAGATCGGCGAAGTGCACAACGGCGCCGCGACGATGGACTGGATGGAGCAGGAGCAGGAGCGCGGCATCACGATCACGTCCGCCGCCACCACGGCGTTCTGGCGGGGCATGGCCGGCAATTTCCCCGAGCACCGCATCAACATCATCGATACCCCGGGCCACGTCGACTTCACCATCGAGGTGGAGCGTTCGATGCGCGTGCTGGACGGCGCGGTGATGGTGTACGACGCCGTCGGCGGCGTGCAGCCCCAGTCCGAGACCGTGTGGCGCCAGGCGAACAAGTACAAGGTGCCGCGTATCGCGTTCGTCAACAAGATGGACCGCGTGGGTGCGGACTTCTTCCGCGTGCAGCAGCAGATCCGCGAGCGCCTGAAGGGCAACCCGGTGCCGATCCAGATTCCGGTAGGCGCGGAGGACCACTACCAGGGCGTCGTCGACCTGGTCAAGATGCGCGCGATCATCTGGGACGACACCAGCCAGGGCCTGCATTTCACCTACGAGGACATCCCGGCCGACCTGCTGCCGTTGGCGCAGAAATGGCACGAGGCGATGGTGGAGGCGGCCGCCGAGGCGACCCCGGAGCTGACGGAAAAATACCTGAACGGCGAGGCGCTGACGGAAGCGGAAATCAAGGCCGCACTGCGCCTGCGCACGATCCGCAGCGAGATCGTGCCCATGCTGGCCGGCAGCGCGTTCAAGAACAAGGGCGTGCAGGCGATGCTGGACGCCGTCGTCGAATACCTGCCGTCGCCGGCGGACGTGCCCGCGATCGCCGGCCACGACGAGGACGACAACGAGATCGAGCGTCACCCGACCGACGAGGACCCGTTCGCCGCGCTGGCGTTCAAGATCATGACCGATCCGTTCGTCGGCCAGCTGGCGTTCTTCCGCGTGTATTCCGGCGTGGTGCATTCCGGCGACAGCGTCTACAACCCGACCAAGGGACAGAAGGAGCGCCTCGGCCGCATCCTGCAGATGCATGCCAACGAGCGCAAGGAGATCAAGGACGTGTACGCGGGCGACATCGCCGCCGCCGTCGGCCTGAAGGCCGTGACGACGGGCGACACGCTGTCCTCGCCGGAACACGTGATCGTGCTGGAAAAGATGGTGTTCCCGGAGCCCGTGATTTCGCAGGCGGTGGAGCCGAAGACGAAGGCCGACCAGGAGAAGATGGGCGTCGCGCTGAACCGGCTGGCGCAGGAGGACCCGTCGTTCCGCGTCCATACGGACGAGGAATCGGGCCAGACCATCATGTCGGGCATGGGCGAACTGCACCTGGAGATCCTGGTGGACCGGATGAAGCGCGAGTTTGGCGTCGATGCAACTGTCGGCAAGCCGCAGGTGGCCTACCGCGAGACCATCCAGAAGGCCGTGGCCGACGTCGAGGGCAAGTTCATCAAGCAGTCCGGCGGCAAGGGCCAGTATGGCCACGTGGTGCTGAAGCTGGAACCGCTCGAACACGGCAAGGGCTACGAGTTTGTCGACGCCATCAAGGGCGGCGTGGTGCCGCGCGAATACATCCCGGCCGTGGACAAGGGCATCCAGGAGACCCTGCGTTCCGGCGTGCTGGCGGGCTATCCCGTGGTCGACGTGCGCGCCACGCTGACGTTCGGCTCCTACCACGACGTCGACTCGAACGAGAACGCGTTCCGCATGGCCGGCTCGATGGCGTTCAAGGACGGCATGCGCCGCGCGGACCCGCAACTGCTGGAACCGATGATGGACGTCGAGGTGGAAACGCCGGAGGAATTCATGGGCAACGTGATGGGCGACCTGACGACCCGGCGTGGCATGGTGCAGGGCATGGACGAGATCCCGGGCGGCGGAGGCAAGCTGATCCGCGCACTGGTCCCGCTGGCGGAGATGTTCGGCTACTCGACCACCTTGCGCTCGCTGACGCAGGGCCGTGCCACGTACACGATGGAATTCAAGCACTATGCTGCCGTGCCGAAGCACATCCTGGACCAGATCGCGACAGGGCGCAAAGGCTGAGCGGGCCTGCCTTGCCAGAGAGGACCTACAGCACGATTGCGGATCGGCCTATGCCGTGTTTGGCGCGATCGGACTACCATGCGGGTTGGCCCTGGCCGTGCGCCACCGCGCCCGGCAGGGGAAGACCAACCGTAACCGTTATGAGGAGGATTCGATGAAACGACTCGTTACTCTCGCGGCGCTGGCTGTCGGCGGCGCCTTGCTCGCGAAACAGTTGAAGAAGAATGGCGCCAAGGGCAACAGCTCGTCCGTGAAGGAATCCATTACCGTCGACGTGCCGGTGCGCACGGCGTACGACCAGTGGACCCAGTTCGAGGAGTTCCCGAAGTTCATGGACAGCGTGCATGAAATCAAGCAGCTGGACAACAAACGCCTGCACTGGAAGGCCGATGTGATGGGCAAGCCGATCGAATGGGATGCCGAGATCGTCAGGCAGATCCCGGACAAGCGCATCGCCTGGCGCAGCACGACGGGGACGCCCAACAGCGGCGTGGTGACGTTCGAATCGCTGGGGGCGAACCAGACCCGCATCGTGCTGGAGATGACGTACACGCCGGAAGGGCCCGTCGAAGCGGTCGGCGACGCGCTGGGCGCCGTGCGGGTGGAGGCACGCGGCAACCTGAAGCGCTTCAAGGAAATGATCGAGTCGCGCGGCCATGAGACGGGTGCGTGGCGCGGCACGATTGCCGGGCAGGGTGAGCCGGTGACGACCCACTGATGCATGATGATTGGCTCTGTCCCCAGCGGGGACAGAGTCCGAAGTTCGCTGCCATGGTGTTTTTAAAACCAGGGACAGTCCCCTGCGGGGACGGTCCCTGAGCCCGATGCCCTGGGCGTGTCGAAGGTTGGGGACTGTCCCGCCGGGACTGTCCCCGGTTTTTATCCGGGCCGGCGATCAAAACCGGGGTCCGTCCCCTGCGGGGGAAGACCCCAGCGCTGGCACGCCGTGTCAGCGCTGCAGCAAGCGCGCAAACTCCTCCGCCGGCACCGGCTTGCCATACAGATTGCCCTGCCCATACTCACAGCGCAGCAGCTTCAGCAGCTTCGCCTCTTCCGGCTTCTCGATGCCCTCGGCCACCACCGTCAAATCCAGGTTGTGCGCCAGCGACACGATCGTCTGCACCAGCCCCATGTAGCCGGCATCCTGCGCCATCTTGATGACGAACGAGCGGTCGATCTTCAGCACGTCCACCGGCAACGTGACGAGGTAGGCCAGCGACGAGTAGCCTGTGCCGAAGTCATCTATCGCCACCGGCACGTCCAGGTTGCGCACGCGCTTCAGGATATCGACGACCCGGCGGTGGTCCGATACCAGGCTGCTTTCCGTCACTTCGATGGACAGCGGCCGCCGATGCGCCTCGGCCGTGTTCAGCGCTTTCTCGATGTCCTCGAACAGGGTGTCGCAGCGGAACTGGGCCGGCGCCACATTGACGGCGATCTGTGGCGGCGACAGCCCGGCGTCGTACCAGGCGCGCCAGTCCTCCATGGCTTTTTGCATGACGATGCGGCCCACTTCGATGACGAGGCCGCTGCGCTCCAGCACAGGGACGAACTCCGCGGGCGGCACGATGCCGCGCTGCGGGTGGCGCCAGCGCACCAGCGCCTCGGCGCCCGCGATCTTGCCCGTCTTGAGGTCCACCTTGGGCTGGTAGTAGTTGACGAACTCGCCCCGCTCGACGGCATCGCGCAGCTCCGCTTCCATGCTGATCTGGCGTGCCAGCGCGTGGTCGGCGTCGCGATCGTAGAAGCCGATGTGCTCTTCCATGTGGCGCGCGCCGGCCAGCGCATCCCAGGCCTTGACCAGCAGCTCGTCCGCCGTGGTGCCGTCCTCCGGCAGCATTGCCGCGCCCACGTTGACGGTGCACCAGATCTTGTGCTGGTCCACCTGGTACGACCCTTCCAGCAGCGGGATGATGACGTCGTGCGCGTAGCCGCGCGGCGAGCGTGCTTCGTCGATGGGATAGAACAGCGCGAACCGGCCGATGCCCACATGCGACAGCACCATCCGCTCGGCCACTTCGCCGCGCAGGCGCTGCGCCACCTGGCGCATCAGGCCGATCGCGGCCGTGTTGCCATAGGCGGAGCTGATCTCGTCGAAGCGGTTGATATTGATGAGCAGGACGGTGCCGCTGGCATTGGCGGCCGCCAGCGCGGCGACCTCTTCGTCGAAGTGCAGCCGGCTGGGCAGGCCGGACAGCGCATTGGTGCGCGCCAGCCGGTGCAGTTCCTGGGCATTGACCAGGCGCTCCAGGCCGAAGCTGAGCTCGGTACCCAGTTCGCCCGCGCGCTCCCGGTAGAAGCTGTCGAAGAATTCCGCCCGGGTCGAGTAGAACGAGATCACGCCCCAGCACTTGCCGTTGACGAACAGCGGGATGGCCATGCACGACTTGATGTCGCGCCGCTCGCAGCCGCCGTTGACGTCGTTGGTGAACTGCAGCCGGCCGGTCTCGACGGCGGCGCCGGCCAGCGCCGGCAGGAACCAGTCGGCCACGGCCTGGCCGTCCGGCGTGCCGCTGTCGGCATCGCGCCATTCGTGCTCGCTGCCGTCGCGCGCGGCCGAGGTGAAGAGCTTCAGGCCGCCCGTGGCGCTGTCGCGCCGGCTGATGTCGACGATCTCCAGCCCTGGCTGGTGCGCCGCTTCGCGGCACGTGTCGAGGCACAGGGCCTCGAGCGTGCGGGCGCGCGAAATGATGGCGGACAGGCGCGACAGCAGCACATAGAAATTGTCATGCCGGATCAGGGCCCGTTCCTTGGCCACTTCCTCCGTCATGTCGATGGCCGAACCGCCCAGGAAGGGCTCGCCGTCCACGTCGATCGGGAACTTGTGCACGAGCCAGTGGCGGGCGCCGTCGTTGGAGGTTTCCATCGTCTTGATCACCTCGCCGTTCTCCAGCACGGCCCGGTCCTGCTCCTCCAGGCTGCGGCGCACGTCTTCCGGCCAGAAATGGCTGTCGTCCTTGCCGACCACGGTGGGCACGCCGAAGAAGCCGTGCAGCGCCGCGTTGCCCATCACGTAGCTGCCGGTACGGTCCTTGATCCACAGGGGGGACGGCGAGTGGTCGGCAAAGCCGTTCAGGAAGCCTTCCGCGCGCGCCAGGCGGCGCCGCAGTTCCTGTTGGGCCCGGGCCGCCGCGGCAAGGTCCGCCAGGGCCTGGCGCTGCGCGGCCGGCATCGCCGGCGGGGCCAGCGCCAGCAGGGCGTGCTCGTCCTCCAGCGCCTCGAGCGGCACGGGCCGCCCGACCAGGTAAGCGGCCAGCCGTGCCAGTTGCGCACTGCCGTCGTCCACGGGACTTCTGGGGCAGGACGGACAGGTGGTCGGCGTCAGTTGCTGTTGTTCCTGGGGTGCGATGTGATTCATGGGGCGGGGCAGGATGGCGATCAGAACAGCTTGAATTTCAGCTGGATGGCAAGGGCGCCGTGCAGGCGGTCCTTGTAGGTCGGTACGATAGCAAAGTTCACGCCAAACCTGTCGTACTCCACGCTGACGACGGGAATGGCGGCCAGGAACCAGCCGCCGTCGCGCATCTTCGGATAGCCGTCGAAACCGCCGACGACGGCACCGATGCGCACCGGCCCGATCGCCACGGGCTGGTAATAGATGCCGACATAGTTCGAGATGGCCCGGTCGCTGTTGTGGAAGCGGCCCGCGGTGGCGGAAGCGACCGTCGAGAAACGATACTCGGCACCAATGCCGGGGTTGGTGTCGTCGAAGTTCTTGTCGCGCTGGAAGTGGTACGAATAGAAGCCGGGATTGACCCACAGCTCGCCCAGCGGCTGCGACTCGATCAGTTGGAACGGGTTGGCCAACGCGGCAATGGGGGCCGCGAGTGCCGCCGCGGCTGCCAGCAGGGCGATCCTCTTCATTGTCTTCCTTGTCATGTTAATCGCGTGGCAATTATAACGACAGATGGACAGGGCGCGGTTGCCGATTTGTCTCGGCAGGTTGCTGCGGGGAATCGAAACGGTGGCCGTCAGTCGTCCAGCCGCCGCTCCCAGTAGCCGACGTCGATCCAGCGGCCGAACTTGAAGCCCACTTCGCCGAAGTGGGCGACCTTGCGGTAGCCCATCCTTTCATGCAGGGCCACGCTGGCCGCGTTGGGCTGCGCGATGCCGCCGATGGCCAGGTGGCAGCCGGCAGCGCGCAGCCGTTCCAGCAGCGCCGTGTAGAGCGCGCTGCCGCCGCCCCGGCCGGCGTGTGCCGGCGCCAGGTAGACGGTGGTTTCGACGGAAAACCGGTAGGCGTGCCGCACGCGCCATTTGGTGGCGTAGGCGTAGCCGGCCACGGCGCCCTCCCGCTCCAGTACCAGCCAGGGTAGTCCGTCTTCCTGTACGGCGGCCATGCGGGTCGCCATGTCGTCGGCCGTGACGGCCTCTTCCTCGAAGCTGATCGTACTGTCCAGGATGTACGGATTGTAGATGGCCGCGATGGCGGCGGCATCGAGTGCGGTGGCGTCGCGGATGAGCATGCTGCACTCCAGAAATTGTTGTCATTCGACTATAGCGATGCGTTACGCAAAGGTCAACGCGCCGGCGGCGTCGCGCGTATACTCGATGTATCTCAACGGATCGGAGGCGAACGTGGGCAGAACGGCGATGACCGCCGTCCTGGCCGTGGTGCTGGCGGCCGGCACCGGTGGACCAGTACAGGCGGAAGGACAGACGAAAGGACAGGCGATGGACATGGGCGTTGGATTGGCCGTGGACACGGCAGGCGGGCATGTGCGCGTCAACGTGCAGGTGGAGAACCGCGGCAAGCAGACCGTGTACGTGCCCCGCGCGCTGGCGTCGGCAAGCCAGCTCGACGGCCGCCTGTTCGACGTGCGCGATGCGCGCACGGGCGCCGAGATACCGTACCAGGGCCGGATGGTCAAGCGGGGACCGCTGACGGCCGCGGACTTCCTGGCCGTGCCAGCGGGCGGCACCCACCGGCACAGCATCGACATCACGCCCGCCTACGCGTTTGCACCCGGCCCGCACGAGTACCGGCTGTCATACGCAGGGCAGGCCGGTTCCGACGTGCAGGCGCTGGTGGCGGGCAGTGCGGGCGCTGCGCTGGTCGCGCCCGCCGTGACGTTCAAGTACACGGCGCGCTGACCAGGACGCGCAGTGACAGGCACCTGGCTGCGGGTGTGGGACCCGCCGATAGGTGCCTTATATCTTGAATCCCACGTAAACTAGCTCTACAGGCATGCCAGTCCGATTTGCCTGTGGGAGCGAAGCCCGAGTGACAGCTTTCGACGGCATGCCTGACTTTTAGTAACCCGAACAGTTGCCAGGGGCTCGACCCCGTATCGGTAAGGATGGGATTAAGGTCATGGAAAATTACATCGGTATTGACGTCTGCAAGGACCGGCTTGACGTGGACGGCTATCCGCACTCGCATAAGAGCAGTTTTACGAACGACGAAGCAGGTCGGCAAGCCTTGGTCGAAACGCTTGCCCCTTTGGCTCCAAAGGGCATTGTGCTGGAAGCGACGGGAGGGCTGGAGTTTCCCGTGGTCTGCGAGCTTGCCAGAGCAGGTATGCAGGTTTTCGTCGTTAATCCTCGCCAAGCGCGCGACTTCGCGAAGGCTATCGGTTTGTTGGCAAAAACTGACCAGATCGATGCGTTTGCACTGGCCCGGTTTGCCGAAGCGGTCAAGCCACAGCCCCGCGCACTGAAGTCCGAAGAGTTGCTTGATCTGGAAGAGGTCTTAACCAGACGGCGCCAGCTCGTCGACATGATCACTGCCGAGAAAAATCGAAGGACGAGGGTTTCGCTGAAGACAGCGAAGCAGATTGATGAGCATATCGAATGGCTGGAGCGGCAAGTCAAACACGCCGACACAGACATGGGCGATGCGATCAAGAAGAGCCCGATCTGGCAAGCTAAATCGAACTTGCTCAAGTCGATTCCCGGGGTTGGTCAGGTTACGGTCAACACGCTGCTAGCCGAACTTCCAGAACTGGGGCAGCTGAACCGGCGAGAGATCGCGGCACTGGTCGGCATTTGCCCCTTCAATAACGACAGTGGGGGCCATCGAGGAAAGCGACGCATTTGGGGCGGGCGCGCTAGCGTGCGCTCCGTTCTATACATGGCTACGTTAGTAGCGACACGCCACAACTCCGTCATCCAAGCTTTCTACCAGAAGTTACTGGAGGCGGGCAAAATGAAGAAGGTAGCGTTGGTGGCTTGCATGCGCAAACTGCTCACCACCATGAACGCTATGGTTCACAACAACACCCCTTGGGAAGCTCCCGCACAAACTTGATCAAGACAGTTGCTGTCACCGGTGGGTTGCCGCATGAAAAAAAAGGCCGCGCGAACGCGGCCTCTCTGCATGGGCAAACTGACGGATCAGTTCAGCGCCGGGGTGTTCTCGCCGAAATATTCGTGCGAGTCGGCGTTGTCCACGGCGCGGGCAGGATTGCTCGTTGCCAGCGAGGCAGCGGCGGACTGGCCATAGGCCCAGTCATCCGTGCCGGCCACGGCGTTGAAGTGGCTCATTTCGTGCACCAGCGTGCCGCCCTTCGAGTCGGTGCCCGACGTTGGCGCGCTCCAGAAGGCCTTGCAAACGTAGATCTTGTACGGCTGGGTCGGGTACACGTACGCGTAGTAGCTGTCCGTGCAGCTGCAGTCGACGTTGACCGGCTTGTTGTCCAGGCCGTCCTTGATGGCCGCGAAGTGCGAGCGCACGGTCGCGTAGCGGCCCGAGTCGTAGGTGCCGAACCACTTCGTGTAGCGGGTGCCGCGGTTGCCGGCGTTCAGGTAGCTGACGGCACCGTTGGCCATCGTGCGGGCCGCCGACATCGCCGACGTGATCGACGTCTGCTGCGACGCGCTGCACGAGCTGAACGTCAGGCCTTCGCCGACCGGCGCGGGGGCCTGCTTCTTCATGTTCGAGCCTTCGATCCACACCTGCACGGATTCGGACTTGACCAGGTCGTCGTCCTGCAGCGCGCCCTTGGTGGCGCTGGCACCCTTGTCGCCCTTGTCGGTCGCGTTGTCCGCGGCCTTGGTAACGAAGCGGATGGCATAGTCGCCCGACGCGGACAGGTCGTACAGCGACGACAGTTCGACGGTGGCGGTATGCGACTTGCCTGGCTGGATCGTGAAGTAGTCGGAAGCGCGTGGAGCCGGACGCTTGACGTGCTTGCCTTCATAGGCCACCGGCACGCCGTCGCGGCTCACGTCGAACAGCGATTCCTCGATGGCGCCGAACGGGGTCTGCCACTTCAGCAGGCGCTGCGGCACGGACGAGGTGTTGGTCAGCGTGACCTTGACGACGAGGTCGTCCGACGGACCCAACGACTGTTTGTCCGTGCTGATGCTTGCCACGATGCCCGATGCCGCGTAGGCGGACATGCAGAATGCCGAAGCGATGACGGCAGCGCCGATCTTGACCTTGTGATTCCAGCTCATGCAGATCTCCTGATAAGAGTAGAGAGGGAGCCCGGCCGGGTTGGCACAGGCGTGACCTCATCCTCACATGGGCTTTATTCGCCGTCAACATTGTCACAAACGTGCGCAATCGTGCGCGCGGTTTTAACGCAACATACTGAAGAATTGGGACAAATTGGCGGGAAGTGTTAAATTTGGGACATTACTGCTGAGCAGGGTGGCTTGCTCCCAGGCACGTGAGGTTGGCCCTGCAATCGGGGACAGCCTCCGTTTCCACCGTTTGCCTGGGACAGCAATTGAGCAATTGGGGACAGCCTCCGATTCCACCGTTCGCTGGTAATAGGAGGCTGTCCCTGGTAATAGGAGGCTGTCCCCGATTCCGATGCGCAATGTCCGAAATCGGAGGCTGTCCCCGATTGTCGCGGCAACCCAGACGCGCGGGCGCTGGCGGCGCAATCGTGCAATTGGGGACTGCAATTGGGGACAGCCTCCCTTTCCACCGTTTGCCCGGTAATCGGAGGCTGTCCCCAATTGTCGAAATCGGAGGCTGTCCCCAATTGTCCCAATTGTCAATTGTGGCTGGGACTCAGGCGCGCGGGCGCTGGCGGTGGAAGGTTAGCGGGCTGTACGGCACCGCGGACGGCGGTGCGGAGCGCAGGATGCCTGGCTTCATCGCGCCCACCACGTGCATTTCGCAGGGCTTGCAGTCGAAGCGCAGCGTGTACTTCTCGTCGCCCGACACCAGCGTCATCGGCTCGGCCCGCACCTGTCCCTGCACCCCTTGCACGCCCTTGGCCTGCTTCGGACACAGGTTGAACGAGAAGCGCAGGCAGTGCTTGGTGATCATCAGCGACACTTCGCCGGGCTCCTGGTGCGCCTCGTAGGCCGCGTCGATCAGCTGCACCCCATGCTTGTGGTAGAACGCGCGGGCCTTGTCGTTGTAGACATTGGCGAGGTAGGACAGCTGCGTGTCCGGGTACACGGCCGGCGGTATGGCGGGGGCCTTGCGGGCCGGGCGCTCCCACGCGGCCAGGCGGGCCGCCTCGTGCGCGGCCACGGCATCGCGGCGCAGGGCGTTGATGGCCGCCGCCGGTACGAACCACGGCTGCGACAGTTGCAGCGTGACGCTGTCGGCCACGAACATGGTATTGCCCAGCTTGGCCAGGCTGGCGCGCAGCCCGGCCTCGGCCTGGGCCGCTTGCTGGGCCGGCTGCAACGCCACTTGCGCTGCCAGCGCACTCTCGATGCCGTCCTCGTCGCGCAGGGCCAGGCGCAGGCCGCCGTCGATCTCGGCGAGTGTCAGGTGCAGGCCCACCTTGCGTTCCGCCGACTTCTTGTTCAGGGCCGCTTCCCACTGGTGGTCGCGGTTGCGCGAGATTTCCGTGCCGGGCTTCAGGCCGGGCAGGGTGGCGACGACCTCGTTCGGGTAGACGCGCCAGCGCTGGCCTTCGTCCGACTCGCCCAGCTTCTGCACGGTGTTGGCCTGGATGCCCACGGTCGTGCGCTTGTTCATGTAGTTCAGGCCGTCGCCATTGGCCAGCGGCGCCTGCGCCAGCAGGTCGAAGTGGTCGGTGCCGACTTTCGTGACCGTGCCCACCTGCACGCCCAGGTACTTGGGCGAATCGAACGCGCCGATGTCTTCCTGGCGGCCCTGGGCGAAGTAGTCGGTGTGGCCGCGGTTGAAGTTCTTGTCGACGTCGGGCGTGAACAGCACGTGCGTGCGGCCGCTGGCGGCGCGCTCGAAGGCGCCCGGTCCGCCGGCGCGGCGTTCCAGGATCTCGTCCAGCAGCAGGCGGTAATGCGCCGTGATGTTCTTGACGTAGCCCATGTCCTTGTAGCGGCCCTCGATCTTGAACGAGCGGATGCCCGCGTCGATCAATGCCTCGAGGTTGCGGCTCTGGTCGTTGTCCTTCATCGACAGCAGGTGTTTGTCGTAGGCGACGACGCGGCCCTGGCCGTCCGACAGCGTATACGGCAGCCGGCAGGCCTGCGAGCAGTCGCCCCGGTTGGCACTGCGGCCCGTGTCCGCATGCGAGATGTAGCACTGGCCGGAGAAGGCCACGCACAGCGCGCCGTGGATGAAGTACTCGAGCGGCGTGTCGACCTCGGCGCGGATCTTGCGGATCTGCTCGACAGTCAGCTCGCGCGCCAGCACCAGCTGGGAGAAGCCCACGTCGCCCAGGAACTTCGCCTTCTCCACCGTGCGGATGTCGCACTGGGTACTGGCGTGCAGCTGGATCGGCGGCAGGTCCAGTTCCAGGAGGCCCATGTCCTGGATGATCAGGGCATCGACGCCAGCCTCGTACAGCTGCCAGATCTGCTGGCGGGCCAGGTCCAGCTCCGCGTCGTGCATGATCGTGTTCATCGTGACGAAGATGCGCGCGCGGTAGCCGTGGGCGAATTGCACCAGGCTGGCGATGTCTTCCAGCGGATTGCTGGCGTTGTGGCGGGCGCCGAACGCGGGGCCGCCGATGTAGACGGCGTCGGCGCCATGCAGGATGGCTTCGCGGCCAATCTCGGCGGTTTTGGCGGGTGACAGCAGTTCGAGCTGGTGATCAAGTAGCGACATGGCATTCCTCTCGGCGAAGGCGCAGATTATAGCGGTGCGGGCTGGGCCTGTCATCGGCGCCGGGCCGTCGCGCGCGGCGGGACGCGGGCAACCCGGCATTGCAAAAACCTTCCGGCTCATGTGTAATACGCGGCTTCACGTATATTTCTTGCAACATCACGACCATGCCTGAATCGCTCGCCCTGAAAAAGACCATGCTGCTCCCGGCCGTGCTCGCCCTGGCCATGGCCGCGGCCCACGCTGGCGTTACCGGCAACACCTACACCAATTTCGGCAACGATCTCGTCGCTCCGATCTTCCCCATCGACGGCACGCTCAAGCTGTACCGCAACAAGACCGACGCGGCTCCGGTCACGGTGCTGCACGGCCAGCCTGCCATCTTCCTGGAGAAGGACGTGAGGGCCTGCGTGCAGGTGCCGGCCGACGGCTGGGTGCGCTGCGCAACGACCCAAGGCACGGGCTGGGTGCGCCGCAGCACGTTCCGCGCGGGCGCCGACATGGCAGCGCCCGCAACGTGGCCGTTCCGCTACTGGCTGTACGTCGCATCGGACGGCAGGGGTGCGGAAGAGAGTACCGCCGTCGAGGACGCGGCAGCGCGCAATCCCTACCTCGTCAAGGCCAAGGGATACGAGCACGTCTATTTCCATGTCCGGTTCGACGCGGCCGGCAATGCCATCGGTCCGAAGACCGGCAAGCCCACTGGCGAACGCGCCTTTGTCGTCGACGGCGCCGTGTACCTGGCCCCCGGCGACCCCGCCAAGCGCAACGGCGCCCGCTGGCTGTTCCTCAACTATTACCATGAGAAACCCGTCGCGCTGTGCCCCGGCCGCGAACCCGTCAGCTGCCTGGCGGTCGTCAACGTCAGCGAGGATTGGCAAGGTATGCGTACCCTGCTGGCGGAACCGCCCAACTCCTATGCCGACCCGGAGGGCAAATGGGCATTCCGGGGCGCGACAGAGGTGGCATTCGCACGCCACGCGGATCCGGTCCAGCCCCTGCTGTACCAAGTGACCGACGACGTCTGGATGCCGGGCGATAACGAAGACGGCAGCCCAGCGGCACGCCAGCGGCGCCGCGCCCGGCCGTTCTGTATTGCCGATTGCGCGCAGGGTGGGCCACGGTAAGCTTTGGCGCCGTGCTTCAACGTGCTGACGAAAACGCCCCTCGCGTTCATCCGCCTGCGCGAGAAATGGTTGCCGATTCTGCGGTGCATGCTGCACTCGATGACAGTGCGGGGCGCGGCCAAGGCCAACGGGGTTCCCCGCAACACCAGCTTCCGCTGGCGCCACCGCTTCCTGGCGATGACCAAGGAAGCCCGGGCACTGCCGCTCGATCGCATCGTCGAAGCGGACGAAACGTATTACTGGAATCGCAAAAAGGTTCGCGCCACCTGACCCGTCCTGCGCGGCGGCGGCGCGGTAGCGCCAGCCATGGGGGCCGGGCAAGGAGCACGATTGCATCCTGGTTGCCTGAAACCGAAACCGTGTGGCGCCCGCCTGTGCCGGGACGGCGGAATGAGATACCCCAGCCGCGCTACCAGAAAGGCGAGGGGGGTTCGCCATCGCCGTCGCCGCCATCGGTATCGCGTTCCCACGGCGCCACGCCGACCAGGGTACTGCGGCGCAACCGCACTCGCGCGCGCGGCGCCCGGATGCCGGAAGCCATCCCCCAGGCGGCCGCCCAACGCAGGGCCCGGTCCGTGACGCTGCCAAACGGCCGCTGCGCGGCCGCGCGCTCCAGCGCCCGCGACATCCGCTGCATGGCATAGAGCTTTTTCGAAGAGACATTCACCATGTGCGCACGATAAGCCGGGGCGCGCCGCCCGAGTGTGGCGCACATAACCGTTCAGTGCATTGCCACGCGGCGCGAACCGGCCGCGTCTGGCGTCAATCTCGTCAATCCACGTCCATCGCATCGAACAGCAGGTACCAGAACAACGCGGTTTCGTGCGCCAGGGCCGGAAATCCCGCATACAGCAGGCGGTCGGCGCCGCCCAGCCGGAACCCGTAGCGGGCATAGAAGCGGCAAGCGGGCAGGTTGGTCGATTGCGTCTCGAGCCGTATCCCGGCCAGCCCCGCCGCGCGTGCCCAGGAACGGGCCGCATCCATCAGGGCCCGGCCGACGCCCAGGCCGCGGCTGGCGCGATCCACCGCCACGTCGTCGACCAGTGCCAGGCCCGTCCAGTCGCGGCTGGCCAGCAGGTAGCCCAGCACGACCGCCGGGCCGTCCGGCGCACGGTCCTTCGCACGCGCCACCAGCAGCACGCCGTCGGCTTCCGGCTGCAGGTCCTCGCCGCCGCCGTAGTCCTTGCGGTACGGCGTAACCGCGCCGACGGTACCGATGTCGTCGCCGTCGAAGGGCGGCAGGGCCACCGCCGTCACGTCGAACGAGAAATCGCAGTGAGACAGCTGACTGGCGGCCAGGTGGGGCTGGGCATTGATCGTATAAGGCGGCATGGCCGAGTATCCGGGCAAAACCGTCAGCGTAGCATGAAGGCAATGCCCGGCGCGACCGGGCCACCGCTCAGGCCCGCGGCCGGTAGACCAGCACCGCGGCACCCTTCTCGCACGCGGGCTGGCGTTGCTCCATTTCCGGATACTCGTCCGCCCAGCGGCGCAGGATGGCCTGCTCGTCCTCCCGGTTGGCGTCGTCCAGGAACACGGCGCCCCCTGGCGTCAACCGGCCGAACAGGGCCGGCCCGGCCGGGTAGCGGGCCAGCGCCCGGGTCGCGTGCGGGGGGCCGTCGATGGCCAGCATGTCGATGGCGGCGCCGTCCGGCAGGGCGTGCGTGCTGTACCACGGCCAGGTGGCGTCGCCGAAGTCCTGCGCCTTCAGCGGCGCGTCCAGGACGACGGCCCAGTCGGACAGGCCATGCCGGGCCAGCTGACGGCGTGTTTCGGCCGCATAGCGCGGCTCGTGCTCGAGGCTGTACAGTTTGCCCGCGCCGTTCAGCTGCAGGCAGCGCGCCAGGACGACTGTCGATGTCCCGCTGCTGCACTCGACGACGATGCCCGGTTTCTCGGCCAGCGCATGCCGGGCCAGCATCAGCAGGAAATCGGGCGATGCCGCCCAGCCACGGGTGTCGGGCAGGCTGTGCCGCAACCCCAGGTCCGCGTACAGGCCGTGCAGCGCCTCCAGCTGGCGAAACAGGCCCGCATTGTCGCGCTGGGCACGGTCGCGCACGTCGTGCAGCAACAGGTGGATCAGGCGCACTTTGTGCAGCGTATAGCCACACAGCAGCAACGTCGCCGCCAGGAACAGAAACGAGGTCATCGGGAGCATGGTTCTTCCTGGTCGTAGTAGCCGTAGTAGCCGGGACCGCCGGCAGCTGCCGTCTTGTTGTAGATGAGGTTGACGTTGGGGCAGTTCTCGACCTGCCGCAGGGCTTCGCGCACGGCGCTGTGCGTGGTGCGCTCCGCCTCCACGACCAGCACGACCTGGCCCATCTGGGCAGCCAGCACGCTGGCCTCCGTCGTGATCAGCAGCGGCGGCGAGTCGAAAATGACGATGCGGTCGGGGTAGCGCGTCGCGATGTCTTCCAGCAGCCGCGTCATGCCCCGGCTGGCCAGCAGCTCCGTTGCGTGGCGGTTGCGCCGACCCGCCGGCAGGATGCTGAGGGCCGGCACATTGGTGCGCAGGATGACGTCTGCCAGGTCCAGCTCGTCGTCCAGCAGCACGTCCATCAGGCCCGCCCGGGGCGCGAGGCCGAGCGCCGCCAGCAGCGAGGGCCGGGCCACGTCGGCGTCCACCAGCAGGACCGTGGTGTCGCGCTCCATCGCCATGCTCATCGCCAGGTTGATGGCACAGTAGGTCTTGCCTTCGCCCGGCAGTGCGCTGGTTACGACGATCAGGTTGCCGTGGCGGACGAGCTGGCCGTCGGCCGCCCGCGTGCTGCGCAGCAGGGGGCGCTTGATGATGCGGAAGTCCTCGGCTACGCCCGAACGTCCTCCTTCGTGCGTCACCATGCCTAGCTGCTGCAGGCGCGCCAGGTCGATTTCCGCGAACCGCGTGTGCGGGCCTGTGAGGATGCGCTGGGTCGTGTCGATCGGAATCATGCGGGTCTCGCTAGGAATGGAGAAGCGCCAGGGCCATGACGCCGCCATACGAGGCGACGAGGCAGGCCAGGCCCGCGCTGAAGCCGACGCGGTCGCGCCGCCGCCGCCGCCGCTGCGCATCGGTCCAGTTCATGGCAACGGTGCCCAGCACGCGCAAGCCCGTGGCCTCACGCAGTTCGTGCGGGCTCAGGTAGGTTGGCCGCACCTGGCTGATCAGGAGTGCGAACGCGGCGCCGGCCAGCACCGCCACGGCCAGGACAGCGCTGTACAGCAGGGGACGGTTGGGGCCGGTCGGCCGCAAGGGCAAGGTGGGCGGATCGATGATGCGAAAGCTCATGATCTCCGTCGTCGTACTGAGGTCGCCGGACAGCTTGGCGGCCTCGCGGCGGCCGATCAGCTTTTCGTAGTTGTCCTTGTTGATCTGGTAATCGCGGTTCAGCTGCGCCAGCTGGGATTCGATCTCCGGCACCGCCTTGCTGTGCTGCAGCAGCGTGTCGTGCCGCGACTGCATTTCCGCCACCCGCGCCTTGACGGCCGCGACGCGCGCGTCGGCCTCGGCCGACGCCACCTTGAGTTGCTGCAGCATGGGACTGTAGTTCTTGCCCGGATCGGCCGAGGTCATGCGTTTCTTCGCGTCCTGCACCTTGCGCTCTTCCAGCAGGGCGATCAGCCGGCGCGTGGAAACGATGTCCGGGTGCGCCTCCGTGTACTGCAGCAGCAGCGCGTCGAGCGATTTGTTGAGGGCATTGATACGACTGTCCAGCTCGGGGTTGTCGATCATGGCCGGGTCTGGCTCGGCCCCCAGGATCGGTTCGTCGCCGGCCGCCTGGGCGGCGATCGCGTTGCGCGCCTGCTCCGCCTCCACCAGTTCCAGCCTGGCGTTGTTCAGCGCGTCGGACGACATCAGCAGTTGGGCGCCATAGTCGATGCCCTGGCGCGGCAGCAGGAAGTTGTTCTTCAGCTTGAATTCCTTGACCGAGTTTTCCGCCGTGACCAGCTTTTCCTCGTACGCCCGGATCTGGTCGTCGATGAACTGCACGGCCTTTTCCGATTCGCCCCGCTTGCCCTTGAAGCTGCCCTCGACGAAAATCGTCAGCAGCGACTGCACGACGTCGCGCACCAGGCGAGGATTGCGGTTGCTGTAGCTGATCGTATAGATGTCATACGTGCTGGTGCCGCCGATGCGGATCTTCTGCATCAGCTCATCCACCTGCTTCTCGTGTTCGCGGGGCGTGCTGGCCGCGATATCGAGGTCGACCATGCGGATGACGCGTTCCACGTTCGGGCGGCTCAGCAGCGTGCGGCTCATGATCGCCACCTGCTGTTCCACGTTCGGCACGGTCGTCATGCCGGCCAGCAGCGGCTTGAGGATGCTTTGCGTGTCGACATATACCCGGGCGGTGGTCTGGTAGTCGTCCGGCAGGGTCAACACCCTGAGCCATCCCAGCGCCGCCACCAGCCACATGACGGCGACGCCCCACCAGCGGTACTTCCAGATCCCTTTCAGGCCGGACTGCAGCTGGGCGATGATCTCTTCCATTCGGGGTTCTCCGGGAACACAACCTGTCCGTTTGCAATTATATGGCTGGGCTGTGGCACCTCGGCTGGAATGCGCTGGGCGGTTGAGACGCGTCAAGAGCGGTACACCGTCAAGTTTTCCGACGGTGCGCCGCCTGCCTCAGAACTTGCGACGGCGGCTGACGAGCGACATGCTCAGCAGCCCGGCCGCGACGATCGCCAGCGTGGCCGGCTCCGGCACCTCCTGCTGCAGGGCATTCGCCAGCGTGTTGTGCTGGATGGTGATCTGGTACGTGGTACCCGCGGCCAGCAGGGGCGTCGTGGCGAGGAACGAGAACACCTGGCCCGCGCTGTTGTACTGCAACAGGCCCGGATCGCCGTCGGTGCGGCTGACGGATGCCGATCCGTTGATCTCGGTCGGCGCAAACGTGAACACCGACGTGCCTGTCGTCAGGTCGACGATATTGATGTTCCACGACAGCCGCGCATTGGCATCGGACGTGGCGCCCGCACCGGCGGAAACGAACGCGGCCGTGTACGGCGTCGCATCGAACGACACCGTCATCGTGTCCGACTGGCCCAGCGTGAACGAGAACGTCGTCGACGTTCCCACGTCGGAATTGCCGGACGCGACCTGGATATTCTGCGACGTGGAGGCATCGGCGCGAGTGGTGGCGTGCGCGCCGGCCGGGGTGCCGTTGATCGTGATCGCGGACCCGACCTGGCGCTGGTCGGCATAGCCGAAGTTGCCCGGCACGGGCGGCGGGTTGCCGAAGCGCGAGAAGTTGTTCTCGCCCAGGGCCGGGCATGGCACGCCGACGCACTGGTGGGCGACATCGGGCTGGATGCCCGACAGGATGGGACGGGTATCGGCGGCGTTGGCGAAGACGCCGTTCAGCGAAGCCGTCGCATGCGCGCTGTTGGTGCCGGTCAGCGTGGCGAAATCGGCTGTGCTGTAGGCCGTGCCGCTCGAGTGCAGCAGCCGGAAGTTGTTGATGTCGAGAATGGCCGTGGCGAACGTGTCCGCCCGTGCGCTGCCCATCGCGGCGATCCCCAGCGTCGCGGCGGCTGTCGTGACCAGAAAGGTTTTCCTGATGATGTTCATGGCGTCCTACTCCTAAGGTGGTGGTTACGGCCCCAGTCGCTGTGCCGACGTTTCCTGTTCAGCAGCATTCGTGCCACCTGCGCAAGCCTCGTGAAATCAGGGACTTACGGCTGGGCTGGCACGGCCTCGGCAGAAAATGAAAAAAAGTCCGACGCTGGCGGAACTTCGCTGGCCGACAGCGGTCTGATGTGCATGATCCTTCAGACCACCAGGAGCAACTGTGCAGCCATTGGACGACACCATCATTTCCTTCGAGGCGGCGGCGACGCTGCGCGACCTCGTCATTCGCGAACCGCAGGAAACGGCGGGAGCCTACACCCACCCCATCGACACGGAGCTGTTCCACATCCGCATGGCCAGCACGGCCGGCAAGCGCGAGGCGGCCAGCTTGCTGCTGCGCAAGATGTACGGTTGGCGGGGCTATGACGTGGACGCGGAAACGGCGCACGTGCCGAACCGCATCACGCTGTACGCGGAAACGCGGGGCGCCACCGTCGGCACCATGTCGTTGTGCCTGGACGACCCGGCGCTGGGCCTGCCGGCCGATGAAAACTTTCGCGACAAGCTGGACGAATTGCGCGGGCAGGCACGCCGGCTGTGCGAGCCGTCGCGCCTCGCCATCGACAAGGACGTCAGCAAGCGCGTGTTCGCCGCGCTGATCCACATCTCCTATATCTATGCGCACAACATCCATGGCTACACCGACTATGTGATCGAGGTCAATCCGCGCCACGTGATGTTCTACAAGCGCATGCTGGGCTTCCGCGACTTCGGCGGCGAGCGTCCCTGCTCGCGCGTCGGCGCCCCGGCCGTGCTGCTGCGGCTGGAGCTGGAGCGCATGGGCGAGCAGATCCGGCGCTTCGGCGGCCAGATGGAGCAGGCGCCCGGCGAACGCTCCTTCTATCCCTACTTCTTCCCCCTGCGCGACGAGCCCGGCATCACGGGGCGCCTGATCCAGGGCCACGACTGATGGGCGCCACCGCGCCAGGCACCCAGGCGGCGCTGGCGGCGTGGCGCGCCGCGCTCGGCAGCGCGCGGGTCGGGACCGATCCCGCCGTGCTGGCCCGCTACGCCGCCAGCACCGCCGGCTGGAGCACCATGCCGCTGGCGGTCCTGCAGCCGCGCACGACCGAAGAGGTGGTGCAGGTCGTCCGGGTCGCGGCAGGTGCGGGCGTGCCCGTCTACCCGGTCAGCGCAGGCCGCAACTGGGGCTACGGCGACGCCTGTGCGCTGGCGGATGGCCATGCGATCGTCGACCTGTCGGGCATGAATCGCATCCTGGAGGCGGACGCGGAACTGGCCTACGTCGTCATCGAGCCGGGGGTAACGCAGCAGCAGCTGTCGCGCTACCTGCTGGAGCAACGGCTGCCCATGTGGATGGACTGCACGGGCGCCGGTCCGGATACCAGCCTCGTCGGCAATATCCTGGAGCGCGGCTTCGGCCATTCGCCGTACGGCAACCGCTTCCAGAGCGTTGCCGGAATGCGCATCGTGCTGGCCAACGGCGACGTGGTGGATACCGGCTTCGGCCATTTCCCGTCGGCCGTCAACGGCCGCGTCTATCCGTACGGCGTGGGTCCGTATGTCGACGGGCTGTTTACCCAATCGAACTTCGGCATTGTTACCAGCCTGGGCCTGTGGCTGATGCCCCACACGGCCGCCCTGAACCACTTCCTGTGCGCGGTACCCACGCACGAGGCGATCGGGCCCGTCATCGATGCCTTGCGGCCGTTGCGGCTGGACGGCACGCTGCGCAGCATCCTGCATGTCGGCAATGACCTGCGCGTGCTGTCCGGCGGCATGACGTATCCACGCGAACTGGTCGGCAGCGGCGGCCCACTGCCCGGGGACGTTCGCGCGCGCCTGCGCCAGGCCGCCGGCATCGGTGCATGGACGGTTTCGGGCGCCCTGTACGGCAACTCCGAACAGGTCGCCGCCGCGCGGCGGGCGGTGCGCCGGGCACTGCGGCCGACAGCGGCCCGGCCCCAGTTCCTCGACGAACGCAAGCTCGATGCCGGCGCCGTCGTCGCGCGCCTGCTGGGCAATACCGGGCCCGGGCGCCGGCTTGCGGCCAAGGTGGCGCTGGGCCGCTCGCTGTTCGAGATGAATCGCGGCATCCCCAACGGCCGCTTCCTGGCGGGTGCGTACTGGCGCCGCCGCGGTGGCTTGCCGCCGGACTTTCCCGCCGGCGCCAATCCAGCCGTGGACAATTGCGGCATGCTGTGGGTGTCGCCCGTGCTGCCGCTGCGCGGTGCCGACCTGCTGCGCGTGCATGCGCTGGCTGAACCGGTCTTCCACGCGCACCGCTTCGACCTGCTTGCCACGTTCAGCATGCTCAACGAACGGGCGCTGGGCGGGGTGTTGACGGTGGCCTACGACAAGGAGGACCCGGACGAGGCAGCCCGCGCGCGGCGCTGCTACCGCGAGCTGTTCGACACACTGGTCGGGGCTGGCTACATCCCGTACCGGGTGGGCCTGCAGTCGATGGCCGATCTCGACAATGGCGACGACGCCTACTGGCGCATGGTCAGGCAGCTCAAGGCCGCGCTGGACCCGGGCGGAATCATCGCGCCCGGGCGGTATGCGGGGCGGGGCGGTGACACGCCTGGCGTCGGCATGTGGCGGGTATGAAAGACTGGCGTCGTCCAGCCGGAGTCGGCAGGCCTTCCGGGCCAGTCCCCGGGCAGGGACCAGCCCAGGTTCCGTTCTTTGTCCTGTCCAATGGCGCCGATACTACAACTGCGCCAGCATGCGCCGCACCTCGTCGTGGCGCTTGAAGTCGGACCGCTGCAGCAGGTGCTCGCACTCGGCCCGCGCGCCCGGCCGGTCGCCCGCCTTCAGCAGCGCCTGGGCAAGGTGGAAGCGGATCTCGGCGGCGTTGGGCGCCCCGGCGACCGCCTGGCGCAAGAGCGGCAGCGCTTTGGCGGTGTCGCCGCGCTCCAGCAGGATGGCCGCCAGGGTGTCGGCCACCGCGGGATTGCGTGGCGCCAGCCGGTGCGCCCGCTCGGCGTGGGCCAGCGCGCGCGGGTCCTTCTGCTGCAGCAGCGTCCAGGCCAGGTCGTTCAGGGCTACCACGTTGTCGGGTGAACGTTCGACGACCTTCAGGTAGTGGCTGCCCGCGCCGGCGAAATCACCGGCGGCCACCAACGCGCTGGCGTAGTACATCCGGGTCGGCTGGTCGGCCGGCTGCCGCTCGAGCCAGGCTGCCATGCGTGCCGCGGCCTCTGGCTGGCGTCCGGCCACCTGCAGCGCCCGGTGCAGGGCCATCAGCACGGGCCCCGACGGCGCGAGCTTGAAGGCCTGTTCGTAACGCTGCAGCGCGTCGGCAGGCTTGTGCTGCACCATCAGCACGTCGCCCTCCAGCTTGAAGCCCAGCGGCAACCCGGCATGGCGCGCCTGCCAGCCGCGCGCATGGGTCGTCGCTTCCGCCAGCGCGTTTTTCTCGATCAACAGGCTCGACAGCAGTATGGCCGCCTCGCCGTTGTCCGGCTCCAGCTTGACGGCCTTGCGGGCGGCGGCCAGGGCATGCTCCACCCGGCTGTCGGCCAGGTGCAGCGTGGCGATGCGCAGCTGGGCGGCTGCGCTTGGCTGCAGCACCGCCAGCTTCTCGAAACTCTCCAGCGCCGCCTGGGGCTGGCCGGCCTCGGCCTGCGTTTCCGCCAGCAGTGCCAGCATGTCGGGTGCCTCGGGGGCCGTCGCGTGCAGCTTTTGCGCCAGCGTCAGCGCCTTGGCCGTTTCGCCCGCGCGCAAATAAAACGCGGCCAGCAACTGTGCCGGCGCGGCCGCGTCCGGGCGTTCCCGGTGGGCCTGCTCGAGCCAGCGCATGGCTTGCGCCGGCTTGCCCTGCTGTGTGGCCAGGCGCGCCAACGCCGTCATGAGGCCCACGTTCGTCTTGTCGCGCGCCAATGCCTCCTCATAGCGTTTGCGGGCATCTTCCGGCTTGCGCGACACCACGTCCAGTTGGGCCAGGTTGTCCAGCGCAGGCTGGTATAGCGGGTCCAGCGCCAGGGCCTTCTCGAAACCGGCGCGGGCCCCCTCGACGTCGCTGCGGCCCAGCAGCACGCCGGCACGCAGGTTCTGCAGCATGGCGTTGTCGCCTGCCTGGATCATGCCATCGACGGCGGCCAGCGCCTTGTCGAACTGTTTTTCGCGCAGGTGCGTCAGCACCAGCAGGATGCCGGCGCGGCCGGCTTGCAGGGTACCCTGGCTGGCGTGCTCCAGCTCCGCAATGGCGCGTACGTTCTCGCCCATCCCCAGCCGGCTGACCCCGTGGGCCAGGCGCAGCCCGGCCGCATCGGGGCGCAATACGCTGGCTTTCTGGAAGTGTTCCGCGGCCCGGTCGAAGTGCCGCGCACGCATCTCCGCTTCCCCTGCCAGGGCGAGCGCCTCGACGTCGTCCGGCGTCGCCTTCAGCAGGGGGTGGATCAGCTTCAGCGCATCGGCCAGCTGGCCGCCGCGCAGGGCGACCGTGGCCAGCAGCTTGGTGGCGTAGGCGTTGCCGGGATTGGCCTGGAGGAATTGCGTCAGGTAGCGCTCGGCCTGTCCGTCCGCGCCCAGCGCCAGCTCCACGGCACCGGCCAGCAGCACGCTGGGCAGATGGTCCGGCACCGTGCGCAATACCTGCTGCAGCTGCTCCCGCGCCGATTTGGCGTGGCCTTCGCGAAAGTCCAGCAAGGCTTGCGAGTAGAAGATCAGCAGGCTGTTCGGCTGAGCCTTGCGGGCGCGGGCGATGCGTTCGCGCGCTTCCTTGAAGCGTCCTGCCTCGATGTCGAGATTGGCCAGGTCCACGTGCGCCTGCACGTTGTTGGGCTTGTTCGAGACGATGCGCTCGTACGAGGCCCGGGCGGCGTCGCGCTGGCCGGCGGCCCGTTGCAGGTCGCCCCGCAGGCGCAGCGCATCGACGCTGTCGGGGCTGGCGCCGATGGCCTGGTCCGTCAGCCGGCGGGCCTGGGCCGCGTCGCCGCCAGCCAACGCGACCCGGGCCATGCCCAGCGTCGCCTCGACCAGCCCCGGCTGGCGCCGCAGCGCTTCCTCGAAGGCGGAGCGGGCGTCGCCGCTGCGGCCCAGTCCCAGCAATGCCTGGCCGCGCAGGGCCAGCGCCGCGGCGTCGCCGGCAGTTTCCGTCTCCCCAAGGACGCGCTCGAACTGGCCTTGCGCGAGCAGCGCACGTCCGAGCGCGGCCAATACGGTCGCGGCACCGGCGCCGCCGTCGCGCGCGCGCCGCAGTTCTTTCTCTGCCGACAGCATGTCGCCGCTGTCGAGGTACAACTGGCCCAGCATCAGGCGGGCGGCCGCGTTGCCGGGCTGCTGCTGGACGGCGTTCTTCAGCTGGATGATGGCGGCCCGGGTGTCGCCCTGGTCGCGGTAGCGCCGTGCATCGGCCATCAGGTCGGCGGCGGGCGGGGTCCGGCTGCAGGCGCCCAGCACGAGCAACAGGGGCAGGGCGGACAGGATGGTACGGACAGGACGTGCGGACATGGCGGTCTCCGTGACTGGCTGAACTGCCAGCGTAGGAAATCGCCATCGGCGGCCATTGATCGGCCTCAACACCCGGCGCCGGGCGAGCCGATACCGCTCAGGCCTCGGCCACATCGGTATCGGGCCCCCAAGCCAACACGCTCCCGGCCGGCTCCCAGCGTTGGGCGGATTCCCGACCAGATGACAGCTTCGAGCACAGCCTTCGATGTCAGCGCAGCACAACCCCACCATCAAGACCATGCCCGACTGGCGGATGCACGGGTCAGCGCGCAATCAGCGCAATCGGAGGCTGTCCCCAATTTTGCAATCGGAGGCTGTCCCCAATTTTGCCCCAGGTGCGGACGCTGACACGAGCACGCCCGCTTCCCGCGTTGTCGCGGCTGGGCCTACTGCAGGGCTGCCTGCCGGGCCGGGCTTGGCGCCGGCTGCATCGGGCGCGGGCGCGCCGGGGTGGTAGCGGCCACGAACGGTGTCCCGGGGCGGCGTCCCGCATCGATCAGCCCACGCTGCGTGGCCACGACGACGGCGTGGGTGCGCGCGGTTGCGTCCAGCTTGCTCATCAGGCCTTTTACATGCGTCTTGACGGTACCCACCCCGATGCCCAGTTCGCGTGCGATCGTCTTGTTGCAGCAGCCCTTGGCCAGCAGTTGCAGGACATCCGTCTCGCGTCCCGTCAGCGTTTCGCGGCTGAGGCTGTCAGCGACGCAACGGGTGACCGCCTCGCTCAGGTAACGCAAGCCCTGGCCCAGTTGGCGCACGGCCCGCACCAGCTCGTCCGGTGTACAGCCCTGCAGCAGGTAGCCGTGCACGCCGCAGTCCATCGCCGTACGCACTTCCCATTCCTTGTCGCACTGGGTGACGATCAGCACGCGCGGCGCGGTTCCGAAGCGGTCCTGGGGGAGCTGGCGCGCCAGGGCCAGGCCCGTGTCATAGTCGGCGACGACGACCTGGGCGGCGCCATGGCCCTGCGGCTGGCTGGCCTGCGCCGTCAGCACGAACTCGCCGCACGGGGCGAGCAACGCCTGCATCCCGGCCGTCATGACGGCGTCACGATGCATGAGGTGGACATGGGGCTGGTGGATCGGCATGGCAGGTCTCCCGTTGGGCAACGGCGGACGGCCGTTGCTTCTGTTGCAGTCATGATGGAACTGCAACGCCGCCATGACAAGTTAAGCGATGTTAATTTGCTTAAACAGCGGTGCGGGGAAAGGGGGGATAACGGCGAATTACTTGAGCGCGGCAGGCTGGGCGGCGACATCGGCGCCACGGATCAGGGACGCCAGGCGCAGTGCGGCCTTGGCGTGGCTGCGCTCGGCCGCTTGCTGGTACAGCGACAGCGCGCGGCTTTCCGCCCCGCTGTCCGACGGTGCCCGCACCATTTCGGCCAGCTGGAAGGCCGACTCCGAATCGCCGGCCCGTGCCGCTTCCTCGAACAGCCGCATGGCCTCGCCACGCTGCTGCGTCTTGCTCTGGTAGATCATGCCAAGCTCGCGCTTGGCGACGACGGAACCTTGCTCGGCCCACTCGCGCAAGCGGCGTTCGGCGGCGGCGCCGCCATGGATCGTCAGTTTCTGTGCAACGGCCTCGATGACCGGCGCCGGCGGCACCGCGTCTTCCTTGGCCTGGCAGGCAATCAAGGCGCCCACCGAGACGAGTACGAACGCGATCAGCGCGCCCGACTTGTTAAATAATTCCATATTCTTCTTCTTGCCTCACTCAAACCTGCACGACGCGGTTGACAGGGTGTCACGGGCAGGTGCCGCAGGGGCGACACTGTAACATGAAATTGCCAATAGGCAATGCCACGAGCGTAGCCCAACAGTAACCGCCGCGCGATTGTAGTGACTTTCACATCACAGTGGCGCACGATCGCTGCGGTGCGGTGGCCAGCGCGGCACGGCGCGCGGACACCTCCTGCAATCGTGGCAATATTAGCATGTCAACTTTGCGACAAGCCAGACCAAGAAGGGACGCTGGCGTAACAATTGTAACCAGTCGTTAGTACTGTCGAGCATGCTCAGCGGGCGCTGGCGCGGCCTGCATGCTGGTCCAGCCAGGCGCCCGCGTGCTCCATCACGAGGCGCAGTTCGTTTTCGACGGCGGTGAACAGCAGCGGAATCTGCAACACCTTGCCTTCGGCCAGCGCCAGTTCCAGGCCCATGCACGCCGCCACGAAGCGCTTGGCGCCCAGTTCCGACACCGTATCGCGCAGGCGGTGGACGATGCGGCGCGCTTCCATGAAGCGCGCCTGTTGGACCGCGTCACCGGCCTGGTTCAGCGGTTCGATCCCCGTGCTGATGCAGTCGCGCACGATGTGCACCACCTTGCGCACGGCGCGTTCGTCGTTGCCGAGCGCTTCCACCAGCTCGTCGACGCAGAAAATCGTTTCATCATGGGCACTTGCATAGGCCGTCATGGCAGGGCTCCGTCAATAGAAGGTCCAGTAGCGCCCGGTCGGGGCGTCCACCGGTTGCAGGCCGGCGCGCTGGGCTGCCCGCAACTGCTGGTTGATCAGGTAATACATGTCGGCCAGCGCCGATCGCCCTTCCGCGTAATACGAATGGCCGATGAAGTCCGTATCGACACGGCTCGCGTCGACCGTTTCCATGCCGGGCGCGACCACCAGGCCTTCGCCGCTGTCCCCTGCGCGGGCATAGCCGTGCGCGCGCTTCGACATCTGCAGCGCCTCGTCGTTGGACGATGCGTACAGGGTGACTGGATTGCCGGCCCGGGCCAGCGCCGGGACGATATCGCGGCGGAACACATCCGCATCGATGTCCGGCGCCGTCAGGATGATCTCGCGCAGACGCCCGGCCAGGTCGGGCCGCGCGGCGATCACGGCGGCCGCTGCCCGCGCCAGCGCCCGGTTGCCCATGCTGTGGCCCAGCAGGTAGACGTGCTCGGCCTGCGTGCCGGCCAGGAAGTCGGTCAGGAACTCCGTCAGCCGGGCCTGCGTCCATTCCACATTGGTCTCATCGACCATGTAGCCGGACAGGCGGCCTTGCGACGGCCAGCTGTAGAACAGCGGCACGCCGTTGAAGCCCAGGTCGTAGGCGATCTGGCCCGTGCGCCGCGCCGCGTCCTCGAAACTGACCCGGTAGCCGTGCACGAACAACAGCGCGCTGCGGTTGCCGGTGGCGGCGATCGCCTGCGCCAGCGTGGGGAAGAACTGGTCGCGGCTGGCCAGCTCGTTACGCATCAGCATGACATGGCGGTCGGGATCGGGACGGAACTGCAGCCGCAGCAGGGAAGGGGACTCCAGCTCGCCCATGCGGTGATCGCGCGGGATACTGACCTCGCAGCTGCCGTAGGTCAGCGTGCCGCGTCCGCTGCCGAACTGGCGCGCCGGATGCCGGTCGCCGGTCTGCTGGCGGTCGGTGGCAAAGAACACCTGCAGTACGGCATGGTTGGGGGTGCCGGGGTCGGCCGCCACGCGCAGCTGGGTCTCTTGCGTCACCACCGCGGCCTGGCGCCGCTCCACTTCATCGAGCAGGTTGCGGGCGGCTGCGCGCAGGTAGCGGTCGCCGGCCAGCCCGGCCGCGGCCAGCGCGTCGGACAAGGCGAACTGGCGCGACAGCGAACCGGGATCCTGTTCCAGGTCCTGGATCGCTTCCTCCACCCGCGGGGAACGGGGGGCCAGGCGCGCCTTGAGCATCTGGTAGGCGGCGCTGGAGCCGCCTTCGGCGATTGCCGCCGTCACTGCGGAAGTGATGACATCCATGGGTGCTGCCTCCACGCTGCGGTGATTCCTGCGGTGATCTCTGCGGCGACACCCGCAGTAACCCGTAGTTCACCACAGGCCGTGGGGCAAGTCCAGTCAGAACTCAAGCGTGCCGGACACCACCAGCGTGCGCGGCGCCGCCAGCATCAGATAGCCCTGGCCCGGATAGCCGCCGGCGGAGGCCCAGTAATCCCGGTCGAACGCATTGTCGATGCGAGCGCGCAAGGTGACGGTACGCTCGCCTACCCGTGCGATATAGCGCGCGCCCAGGTCGGTCCGGGTCCACGAGGGCACCCGCTGCAGGTTGGCGGCATCGGCATACTGGTGCGACGTGTGGTTGACCCGGCCCGTCAGCGCCAGGCCCGGCACGCCGGGCACGTCCCAGTCGGCGCCCAGGTTCAGCTGGGTGCGCGGCACGCCGATGACGTCGTTGCCGTCCGTCCTGCCGTCCTGCGTGCGGCGCTGCTCGGCATCGAGCAAGGTCAGCCCGCCCAGCACGCGCAGGCCCTTGACGGGCTGGCCGAACAGCGTCAGCTCCAGGCCCCGGTTGCGCTGTTCGCCATTCAGGCCGAACACCCGGTTCACGATGGCCGCCTGCGGCTGCGCGGTGCTGAACACGGCCGCCGTGAAGCCCACCGTGCCGGCATCGTACTTGGCCCCGATCTCCTTCTGGCGCGACACGGTCGGTGCGAACGTCTGGCCGATATTGACGACGTCGCCCGCCGCCACCTGGCCCTTCTGCAGACCCTCGATATAGTTGGCGTACAGCGACAGGTTGCGCAGCGGCTTGACGACGACGGCCGCCACCGGCGTATTGCGGCTGCGCTCGTAATGGGAGTCCTGCCGGCCCGTGTCGTACAGGTAGCTCGTGTCCTCGATGCGCTGGTGGCGCAGGCCGACGGTCAGCAGCACGCGCTCCTGCGCAAACGCGAGCGTGTCGGCCACGGCATAGCTGGACAGCCTGGTCTTGCTGGTCGTCAGCGGCGCGTCCATCCGGCCACCCGTGAAGAACGTGGCGGCGGGCAGGGCCGCGTCGCGCGGTGCGTACAGGTTCGTGGCGATGGCGCCCGCGCCGAAGTCGCTCATCGCGTACGCGTTGCGCGAGTCGGCAGAGAAGGTGCTGGCCGTGGCCGACACGCTGTGGCCCACCGTGCCGGTGCGCAGTTTCGTGCGAACGCCCACTTCGCCCGTGCGCACCTTGTCCTCGCGCACGTTGTCGAACCGGTACATCGTGGCGGCGCCGGTCGCGTTGGCCGTCGTATTGTTGAGGACATTCGATTCGTCGCCGGAGCGGGCACCGAACGCGGCCCAGGCCACCGTGTCCTTTGCCAGGTCCAGCTCGCCGCGCAGCGTGCCGAACGTGTCGCGCTCCTTCGACGTGGTCCACGGCTGCGAGAAGTTGCGCGACGCATCCGGCGCGGCCGGGGCGGCGCTGCCGGCGGCCACGCTGACGCTGGTGCGGGGCGCCGTCAGTTCCTGGTCCTGGTAGCCGACGTCCGCCGACAGCCGGTAATTGCCGCCGTTCCAGTCCAGCCCGACGGACGCCACGGCCAGCTCCCGTTCCTCGCGGTCCACGGCCGTGCCGCCGTCGCGCCGCACCGCGTTGACACGGATGCCGGCGCGGTGGTCGGGCCCGAAACGGCGGCCGATGTCGACGGCCGCCACCTTCTGGCCGCCGCTTTCGATGCCGGCGCTGGCCGAGGTCAGGGCGGCGTTGCCGGCCCGCTTCGGCACCAGGTTGATGGAGCCGCCGATGCCGCCACCGCCTGGCGCGGCGCCGTTCAGGAAGGCGTTGGCGCCACGGAAGACCTCGACCCGCTCGAGCAGCTCGGCGGCGACGAACTGGCGCGGCAGCAGGCCGTACAGGCCGTTGTAGGCCAGGTCGTCCGAGTTGACGGCGAAGCCGCGGATGACGTACAGCTCCTGGAAGTTGCCGAACCCACGCGCGACGCGCACCGCCGGATCGTTCTGCAGCACGTCGGCCACGCCTTGCGCCTGCTGGTCCTGGATCAGCTGCTGGGTGTAGTTGGTGGCGTTGAACGGGGTGTCCATGATGTCGACATTGCCCAGCAGGCCCAGGCGCCCGCCGCGTGCGACCTGGCCGCCGGAATAGGCGCGGGACAGGCCGGCGGCGGAGGCATCGGCGGACGCGCTGACGACGACGGTGGCGATCGGCTCGGCGCCGGCGTCCTGGGCGGCCGCGCTGCTGCTGGCGAGGACAAGGACGGCGAGGGCAATGGGGTGCAGGGATGGCTTGGACATATGGCTGGGTAGTAGGAGGAAAAACACGCGCAGCGGCGTGGCATGAAAGACGGCACGATTATATCGGTGTGGAAGTTGCTGGTAAATGAGAATAGTTTCTATTATCATCTACCCACTTTTCCCTATTTCGTCTTGCCATGACACCTGTTAACATCCGCCGCTGGGCCTGGGTCCACAAGTGGAGCAGCCTCGTCTGCACCGTCTTCATGCTGCTGCTGTGCATTACCGGCTTGCCGCTGATCTATCATCACGAGATCGGCCACCTGCTGGGCACCGAGGTGGAGTCGAAGCCCATGCCGGCCGACACGCCGAAAGCCGACCTGGACAAGGTCATCGCCGCCGCCAAGGCCCTGTACCCGGGCAAGCAGATGATGTACATGTCGCAGGAAGCGGACGACGACACCATCTGGAACCTGACGCTGGGCGACCATGGCACGGACACGAACTACAAAGCCACCGCGGTGGATGCCCGCACGGCCGAAGTGCTGCCCACGCCGCAGTTCGAGGGCAGCTTCATGTCCGTCATGTTCCACTTGCACGTGGACCTGTATGCCGGCCTGTGGGGCAAGCTGTTCCTCGGCCTGATGGGGCTGCTGCTGCTGGTGGCCATCGTTTCCGGGGTGGTGCTGTATGCGCCGTTCATGCGCAAGCTCGAGTTCGGCACGGTGCGGCGCCAGCGCACGCCCCGCACCAAGTGGCTGGACCTGCACAACCTGCTGGGCATCGTCACGCTGACGTGGGCGCTCGTCGTGGGCGCGACCGGCATGATCAACACGTGGGCCGACCTGATGCTCAAGTACTGGCAGGGCACCGAGATGGCCGACATGGTCGCGCCGTACAAGAACGCGCCGCCGCTGACGTCGTTCGGCTCGATGCAGCAGGCCGTGGCCGCCGCCAAGGCACTGGAGCCGGACATGAAGATCGGCTTCATCGCGTTCCCCGGCACGCCGTACACCAGCGAACACCACTATGGCGTGTTCATGAACGGCACCACGCCGCTGACGTCGCGCCTGTATAAACCCGTCCTGATCGACGCGCAGACCGCCAGGGTGACGGACAGCCGCGACCTGCCGTGGTACCTGACGGCGCTGCTGGTATCGCAGCCGCTGCACTTCGGCGACTACGGTGGCCAGCTGATGAAGTTCCTGTGGGCGGCCCTCGACGTGGCCACCATTGTCGTGCTGGGCAGCGGCCTGTACCTGTGGCTCAAGCGCGGCGTCACCGTGCCATCCCGCCGCGAGGACACGCCCGCGGATGCAGGCCTGATGCCGGCGCTGGCGCGCCAGGGAGATGCGCGATGAGCCAGGAATTCCTGCGCCTGTGGGGCGCACCCATCCTGCTGGGCATCCTGACGACGATCGGCCTCGTGGCCGCACTGCTGGGCGATGGCTTCCTGGACTATGTTTCCGCCTTCGCACTGGGCATCCCGGTCGGGCTGGGCGCCTGGCACAGCCTGCGGCAGCAGGGGCGCTGACAGCCTCCGGTCCCCGGCAAAGCCGAGGCCGTGTTCCATTCCGGTGCCTGTCACCGCGGTGGGACACGGCCTCGGCCGTTTACGGGCCCATACGCCGCCGCCGTCCCCGCGCGGCTCGCACTCATGGCCGGGTCCGTGTCCCGTTTTGGTGACTGACCCCGCGGTGGGACACGGCCTCGGCCGGTGTCACCGCGATCGCCACCCGATAGCTGTCGCCACCGGGCTCGAATCGTACCGACCAGCCCATCGCCGCGGCCACCCGTGCCAGGACGTCGTGGCCGTGCCGGAAGCCCTGTGCGGCGTTGGGTTCTTGCCCCACCGAGTTGACGATGGCCAGTTCGCCTTGCTCGTACGACAGCGCCAGGCGGCAGCGGGGCCCACCGTGGTGCAGCGCGTTGCCGATGCAGTTGTCCAGGAGGACCATGGCGAGCTGGCGGTGGCCCGTCACGGGCACCCGCCCCGGCAGGCGCAACTCCAGGCGCCCCTCGTCCCAGTCGGCGCAGCCGGGCTGGCGCAACAGGCTGTCCTCGATGCAGCCGCGCAGGTCGAACGGCGCCAGCGGCAGCCGTTCGGCGCGCGCCAGGGCGAACAGCACGTCCACCGTCGCCGCGAGGTCGTCCACGCCGGCGCGCAACTGCGCCAGCGCCTGCGCGTCCGGCGCGGCGACCAGGGCGTTCTTCATGACCGTCAGCGGCGTGCGCAGTTCATGGCTGACGTCGCGGGTGAATGCGCGTTCGCGCGCCAGTGCCGCGTGCAGGTCGGCCAGCGCCGTGCCCAGCTTGTCGGCCAGGTAGCCGATCTCGTCGCCGCGCCGCCGTGCCGCGAAGGCGAACCTGCCTTGCGCCGGCAGCGTACGCACGTCGTGGGCCAGTTGCAGCAGCGGCGCGACCAGCCGGCGCGCCAGCCACCATGCCAGGCCCAGCGCCAGCGCGACCAGTCCCAACGCCACCAGCAGCAGCAGCCCGCCGACCTCCTGGAACAGGCGGGAAACGACAAGGATCGGGCCGACGTCGGCCACCAGCCAGACCGGCGCTGCGCCAGGGGCAGGGTGTACGGTGCGCAGGTGGTAGTGGGCGCCGTCCGGCGCGAAGATCTCGCCGCGCGCGTGACCGGCGGCGACCCGGGCCCGCACCGGTGGCGGCAGCGCGGCCGCGCTGCGATACACCCGCACCAGGTCGAGGCCTGGGGCCGCGAGCTGACCGTCGCGCGCATAAGCTGCCGACAGCGCCGCCGCTTCGCGTGCCAGCAGGCGGTCCACCAGCATGTCCTCGGTGACATACGAGACCACCAGCAGCAATCCCGTGTAGCCCAGGCACAGCAGCGTGGTGAAGCCGGCCAGGGCGGCAAACAGGCGGCGGCGGATCGGGCTAGCCATCGGCCAGTTCCAGCCTGTAGCCCAGCTGGGGGATGGTGACGAGGCGCATGCCTCCGATGCCTTCCAGTGCGCGGCGCAGCGCATACACGTGCGATTTCAGCGCGTCGCTGTCGGGCGGCTGCGTGCCCCACAAGGCGTGGACCAGCGTGGAACGGGACACCGCGCGCGGCCACGCTTCGACCAGCAGGGCAAGGAGGCGAATGCCGCTGGGCGTGAGCGCCAGCGGCTGACCGTGGCAGGTGGCGCGCAGCTCGTTTGGGAACAAGGTGAGGGGTCCGACCTGCTGTTCCCGCCCGACATGCAGGCGACCGCGCCGGGCCAGCGCCTCGCAGCGCAGCGCCAGTTCGCGCAGGTCGAAGGGCTTGGTCAGGTAGTCGTCGGCGCCGCCGTGGAAGCCGCGCGCCTTGTCCTCGAAGGCGTCGCGCGCCGTCAGCATCAGCACCGGCACGTTGCGGGGCGCGCGCTGCTTGATCGCGCGGCACACGTCGATGCCGTCGATGTCCGGCAGGTTCAGGTCCAGCACGATGACGTCATAGGAAACGCGCGTGGCCAGGTCGAGCGCCAGGGCGCCGGTGGCGGCATGGTCGGTGTGCCAGCCCAGGCCGTCGAGGAAGGCGACCACCTGGCGGGCGATGGTGGCATGGTCCTCGACGACCAGGACCGCCAGCGCGCTGCGCTGCATCCGCGCCGCTACTGCTGGTTGCTGGCCATCTGCTGCGCCACCGACTGCGGCGGCGCGGCCGGGCCGTGCGGGGCGATCGTCAGCGGCAGCGGCATGCGCACGGGTTCGTGCGCGTTCTGCGGCATGGCCTGCCAGTGTGGCGCCTCGATGCCCTCGAAGATGCGTTTCAGCTGCTCGCCCCAGGTGCTGCGCAGCATCTGGAAATACTGGTTCTTCTCGTCGATCGTGACGAAGCGGGTCACGGCCAGGCTGTTGTTTTCGTACACCAGCATGTCCAGCGGCAGGCCCACCGAGATGTTCGAGCGCAGCGTCGAGTCCATCGAGATCAGGGCGCACTTGGCCGCCTCGTCGAGGGACGTGGCGCGGGTGACCACGCGGTCCAGGATGGGCTTGCCATACTTGGCTTCGCCGATCTGGAAATAGGTACTCTCGGCATGCGATTCGATGAAATTGCCGGCCGAGTAGAGCTGGAACAGGCGGCACCGTTCGTTGCCGATCTGGCCGCCGAAGATGATGGCCTGGTTGAAGTCGATGCCGAACTGCGCCAGCGCCTGCGCTTCGCGCTCGTGCACCACGCGGATGGCTTCGCCCAGCACGCGGGTGGCCTCGTACATGTTCGGCGCCGTCCAGATCGTGTAGCCGTTGCTGCCCGCGAATTCGCCGATCAGCTCGCGGATCGATTGCGAGATCGACAGGTTCCCGGCCGTCATCATCACCATGACGCGGTCGCCCGGGTTCTCGAACACGTTCAGCTTGCGGAACGTGCCGATCTGGTCCACGCCGGCATTGGTACGGGAATCGGCCAGGAAGACGAGCCCCTCCTCGAGGCGCATGCCAACACAATAAGTCATCGGGTGAACGGTTCAGGTGGAAGTACGTTCAATTGTACACAGAGAGCTTTCACTGTGGAACTATTTGGACCTCCACTTTCATCGATTCGTCGCCGCCGCCGGCGCGCATGCCACGGATCGGCGCGGCCGCCTCGTAGTCGCGCCCGATGGCAATCCGGCAATATGCGTCCGTCATCAGGCGGGCATGGGTGACGTCGATGCTGACCCAGCCCGCGAAGCCGTCGTCGTGGGCCCACGCGTCCACCCAGGCGTGGCTGGCCGCGTGATCGGCGTTGTCCAGGCCGATGTAGCCCGGGTCGATGTAGCCCGACACGTAGCGGGCCGGGATGCCGGCCGCGTGGCAGCAGGCCAGGAAGATGTGGGCGTGGTCCTGGCACACGCCGCTGCCCTGCGCCAGGGCGGCGCCGGCCGTGGTCGTCACTTCCGTCGCACCGGTTTGGTACGCGACCGCACCGTGGATGTGCCCGGCGAGGCCCATCAGCTCGCGCGTGCCGACGCGCTGGCCCGGCAGGAAGGCCGCCGCCAGTGCGCGGATGGCCTCGTCGGGCGCCGTCAGCCGCGTCGCCACCGTGTAGACGAGGGGCGACAGCGTGTCCTTGGTCTGCACCCGTCCCTGCGGCGGCGCGGTGGTCTCGATGACGCCCTCGGCCACGATGGCCAGGGCCTCGTGCGGCTTGTCCAGGGTCAGCATGTGCGACAGGTTGCCGTAGGCGTCCGTGTACGCGTGCAGGTGGCCGGGCGCGTCCAGCTGCCACTGCAGCACGTGCTGCTGGGGCTCGGCCCGGGGCGTCAGGTGCAGTTGCTGGATCGTGTAGGCCAGCGTGGCCGTGTAGTGGTACAGCGTTTCGTGGCGGATCGAGAGTTGCATGGTGTTCCTTCAGGCGGCCAGCGGCACGAGGAAATCGCGGCTGACCCGGTTGCCCAGTTCGTAAATACGCTGCAGGAATTGCGTCAGCGTGTCGTGCAGGCCGCGTGCCAGGATATCGTCGATGCGGCCGAAGCGCAGCTCGGCATGCAGCTGGCCCGCCAGCCGCTCCGTCTCGCTGGAGACGTCGTTGCGCACTTCGCGCAGGTTTTCCACGACTTCGTCCAGGCAGGCCAGCAGCGAGCGGGGCATGTCGGCCCGCAGCATCAGCAGTTCGGCCACCCGCGCCGGCGTGATGACGTCGCGATACACCTTGCGGTAGATCTCGAAGGCGGACACGGAGCGCAGCAGCGCCGCCCAGTGGTAGAAGTCGCGCCGCGCGTCGGTGCCCTCCGGCGTGCCGTGGAATTTCACGTCCAGGATGCGCGCGGTGTTGTCGGCCCGCTCCAGGAACGTCCCCAGGCGCATGAAGTGGACGGCTTCGTCGTGCAGCATCGTGCCCAGCGTCACCCCGCGCGACAGGTGCGAACGGTACTTGACCCATTCGAAGAACTGGCTGGGGTCGGCGCGCAACTGGCCGCCGTGCAGGCGTCGGCGCAGGTCCAGGTAGGTTTGATTCTGCACTTCCCACACTTCCGTCGTCAGCGTGCCACGCACGGCGCGGGCATTTTCCCGCGCCTCGGTCAGGCAGGCGATGATGGAAGACGGATTGGACGGGTCGCATACCATGAATTCGATCACGTCGCGCTGCGTGACGGACTCGTGCTTGCGGTCGTAGGCCTGCTGCAGCTCGGAAATGCCCAGCATGGCGCGCCAGGCCTGGCGGGCCGCGTCCTCGGACTGGGGCAGCAAGGCGGTCTGCACGTTCACGTCCAGCATGCGGGCCGTGTTCTCGGCCCGTTCCGTGTAGCGGGCCATCCAGAACAGGTGGTCGGCGGTACGGCTCAGCATAAGATCTCCTTCGTCATTGTTCCAGTACCCACGTGTCCTTGGTGCCGCCGCCCTGCGACGAATTGACCACCAGCGAGCCTTCGCGCAGCGCCACCCGGGTCAGGCCGCCCGGCACCATCGAGATGGTCTTGCCGGACAGGACGAACGGGCGCAGGTCGATATGGCGCGGCGCCACGCCGTTCTCGACGAACGTGGGGCAGTTCGACAACGCCAGCGTGGGCTGGGCGATATAGCCGTCCGGCCGCGCCAGCAGGCGGGCACGAAAATCCTCGATCTCCCGCGCGGAGGAGGCCGGCCCCACCAGCATGCCGTAGCCGCCCGCGCCATGCACTTCCTTGACAACGAGCTGGGCCAGGTTGGCCAGCGTGTAGTCCAGCTCCTTGGCATGGCGGCACTGGTACGTGGGCACGTTGTTCAGCACGGGCTCCTCGGACAGGTAGAAGCGGATGATCGCCGGCACGTACGGGTAGATCGACTTGTCGTCCGCGACACCCGTGCCGATGGCGTTGGCCAGCGTGACGCGGCCGGCGCGGTACACCGACAGCAGGCCGGGCACGCCCAGCGCGGAATCGGCCCGGAAGGCGAGCGGGTCGAGGAAGTCGTCGTCCAGCCGGCGGTAGATCACGTCGACCCGTTTCGGGCCGCGCGTGGTGCGCATCCACACGGCGTTGTTATTGACGAACAGGTCCTTGCCCTCGACCAGCTCCACGCCCATCTGCTGGGCCAGGAACGCATGCTCGAAATAGGCCGAGTTGTACATGCCGGGCGTCATGACGACAACGGTCGGGTCGATCACGCCCACGGGCGCCACGGAGCGCAGGTTGTCCAGCAGCAGGTCCGGATAATGTTCCACCGGCGCCACCTTGTGGCTGGCGAACAGCTCCGGGTACAGCCGCATCATCATCTTGCGGTCTTCCAGCATGTACGACACGCCGGACGGCACCCGCAGGTTGTCCTCGAGGACATAGAACTCGCCCGCGCCGGCACGCACGATGTCGATGCCGGCGATATGGGCATAGATGTCGGAGGCGACGCGGATGCCCTGCATCTCGGGCCGGTACTGGGCGTTGCGGTAGATCTGCTCGGCCGGCACGACGCCGGCGCGGATGATGTGCTGCTCGTGGTAGATGTCGTCGATGAACATGTTGAGCGCACGCACGCGCTGCTCCAGCCCGCGCTGCAGCAGGCTCCACTCGTCCGCCGGGATGATGCGGGGGATCATGTCGAACGGGATCAGCCGCTCGGTGCCCGCGTTGTCGCCGTACACGGCAAACGTGATGCCCACGCGGCGGAATGCCAGGTCGGCCTCGGCACGCTTGCGCTCGATGGCGTCGGGCGTCTGCTGGGCAAGCCACTGGGCGAATTCGCGGTAGTGTGGCCGGACCCTGCCGTCGGCCGACATTTCGTTATAAAAATCTGGACTGGGCTGCACTGAAGTTCCTCCTCGCAATCATGTCATTATGCAAATTACATGCCACGGCTGTCGCACTGTTGAGCAGGTGACACAGCGGACAATTCCCACGAGCAATATTTCTTTACTTCGCCAGTGAATACATGCATCATGGAAACGCTGACCCAATCAATGTCCGGCAAACCGTGCGTTTCCCCTCCATCGTTTCCGTCCAGGGTCGTCCATGCCGCTTTCACAATCTCTGCCGTTGCCCAGTGCCACCCCGCCGCCCGATCCGGGCCAGGCCGGGATGCGCCATATCTGGGCCGGCGAGTTCGAAGTGGGTTGCGGCGAGACGGTGCTGACCGCGCTGCTGGGGTCCTGCGTCGGCATCGGCATCCTGTGGCGCCGCAAGCGCCGCGCCGCGCTGGCCCACTGCCTGCTGGGCGAGGCGCCACTCCATGAGAGCAATGCCGGCGCACGCTACGTCAGCACGGCACTGCCGGCCATGCTGCGCGCGCTGGGTGCACGCCCCGAAGATTACGCCGAATTGGAAGTGGTGGCCGCCGGCGGCGCCAGCCTGTTCGGCAAGGCCCAATTGCCGGTGACGGTGGGCGACAAGAACATCGCCGCATTGGAGCGCGGCGCGCACGCACTGGGCCTGCGGGTCGTGCACCGCCGCCTGGGCGGCCGCCAGGGTTGCCGCCTGACGCTGCGCTGCAGCGACCTGGCGTTCACCATCCAGGACGTGGGCAACAAGGCGCCTCCCCGGCGCTAGTCCCGTCGCGCCCGCGTTCCACCGGACACGCCGACGGCGCATGCCCATCCCCGCCCGCCCGTGCCATGTGCAGCAGGTCGCACATGGCGGCAGGTCGAAACGCCACGGCGACCATGCCGGCGGTCGTGCCGGTGCTACCATCCCCATTTTTGACGGAGCAAACATGATCAAGGCGATCGTGACGGGACACAGCCGCGGCCTGGGTGCCGGCATTGCGGCGGCATTGCTGCGCCGCGGCGCCGCCGTGCTGGGCGTCGCACGGGGCGGCAATGCGGGCCTGGCGGCCCAGGGCCTGCAGGAAGCCACGCTCGACCTGGCCGACCCGCAAGCGGTGGCGGCATGGCTGGCCGAGGGGACCTTGACCCGCTTCCTGGGCGGCGCCACGTCCGCCGTGCTGGTCAACAATGCCGGGGTCGTCACCCCGGTCGGGCCGCCGGGCCGCCAGGGCGCCGCCGCGCTGGCGCAGGCGGTCGCCATCAACGTGACGGCGCCGCTGCAGCTGGCGGACGCCTTCGTGGCCGCTACCGCCACCTGTCCGGACCGGCGCATCGTCCACGTCTCCAGCGGCGCCGGGCGCAGCCCTTACGCGGGCTGGAGCGTGTACTGCGCCACCAAGGCCGCGCTGGACATGCATGCGCAAGCCGTCGCACAGGACGGCCTGCCCGGTCTGCGCATCGCCAGCGTGGCGCCGGGCGTCATCGACACGGCCATGCAGGCGCACATCCGCGGCGTCGAACAGCGCGACTTTCCGGCGCTGGCGCGTTTTGTCGCGCTGCAGCGGGAGGGCGGCCTGGCCGGTGCGGACGACACGGGGGCGCGGCTGGTCGACTACCTGCTGGGCGACGGGTTTGGCAACAGCCAGGTGACCGATCTGCGTGCGTTGTCGTGATGCGTCTGACGTACTGGCGCCTTCCACGACAGGCACCACGTGCGCAACGAGCTTCGCACCCAACGGCAAGGAGCCGGGGTCAGACCCGGCGGGTCTGACCCCAGTGCTTGGTCTCGGGGTTAAAAGTCAGTGATTCGCTGACAGATACACCTTGACTTGGCGGTATCAGGGCCCGGACCCGCTTGGCGGTCCAGGGTGAGAGCCAATCCCGGCTACCTGCCCTCGGCGGTCGTCTTCAAGCCCAGGTAGGTGCCTGCGCTGATCCCCATCAGTCCCAACAGGGTGATGTCGAAATCGGGCATCGCCAGGTCGCGGTAGACCTGCTGGATGAAGACGATCGCCAGCACCAGCGTCCACGATGCCATCTGGAAGCGGTGGAAGCTCACGCCGTAGCGGTCGCTGAGGATGTCCGCCAGCCAGCCGCGGCTGCCCACGGTCTCGGTAACCTGCTCCGTCCCGGGCGGATGGTCGATCAGCGACGAGCCGATCACCGTGCCCGCGCTGATGCCCATCAAGGCCAGCACGGTCGGCGTGATCGTCGTCGCGTAGTCCCCGGTGATCATGCCGATGAACAGGTAGGCGGCCAGCACCACGCCGAACCAGACGGCGCCCTGCGTGCGCGCCAGGCTGTAGGGCTTGCGCCGGCCCGGGCCCGGCAGCGGACCAGGGTCGCGCAGCACGTCGCTGCGCCGGGCCAGCAGGATGAAGGCCACCGCGAGTACCGAAAACAGCGACGTCCACAGGGCGAACCAGCCCATCGGGATGACCCGCAGCGCGATCGTGTGCTGCGACGCGATCGGGTACTCGTCCTCGATCCCCACGCTGACGGCCAGCTGGCGCGGCCGGAACTGCGGCTTGCCCAGCAGGTGCGTCCACACGTCGCGCGACGTTTCAGTGCGGTTCAGCACGAAATTGAGGGTGTTGGCGACGGGGTTGCTGGGCGGGTAGGGCCGGATGTCCGCCAGCGGACGGCCGTCCAGGAACAGCACGATCTTCTTCTGCCGGGGCGAGCAGCGTTCCCGCGCCAGCAGCGTATCCAGGTCGTTGACCGTGACGACGATGCCGTCGCGCAGCGACACTTCCGCCAGCGCTGCGCCCGGCCGGTAGGGCACGAACGCGGTGACGCCGGTGACGGCGACGGCGCCGTATTGCCGGGGCGTGGGGCAGGCTTCCGGCGGCGTCGTGCCGGGGGCGGCCGGGGCGGCGGCAGGGGCGGGGGCGGCCGGCTGGGCGCCGGCGGCGCCAACCAGCAGGGCCAACAGCAGCGCGGCGAGCCAGCGCCAGGCCATCAGGTGCCACTCCGCACGACGTCCAGCCGGGGCGGGCCGGCCGGCCTCTGCGCCGGCTCGGGCCGTTGCCAGCCTGGGATGTCGCAGCCAGGCGCGCACAAGGTATCGGCGCGGGCGTCGTGCAGCGTGGCGCCGTTGGCCAGCGTCACGTCGCGCCAGCGGGCGTGCTCCCATGTGCTGCCGCGCAAATCGGTGCCGTCGACGACGCAGCCAGCCAGTTGCGCCTGGCGCAGGTCGGCGCCGCGCAGGTTGCCTTGGACGAGCGCGACGCCGCTCCAGCGCACCGCTTTCCAGCGGCTGCAATCGGCGCTGGCGGCCCGCAGCGTCATGCCGGCCGCATGGCTGCGGTCCAGTACGGCGCGGGTCAGGTCGATGTCCACGGCGGCCAGCCCGGACAGGTCGGCGTCGCTCAGGTCCGCGCCCGCCCAGTTGGCGCCATCAGCGTGCACGTGCCGCAGGCTGGCACCGGCCAGGCGGCAGTGGACGGCATTGCTGCCGTCCAGGCAGGCACCGTCGAAGCGGGCACCGCCGCAGTCGGCTTCGGCCAGCACAGCGCCGCGCAATATGGCACCGGACAGGTCGGCGCCGCGCAGGCTGGCGGCCGTCAGGTCGGCACCGGCCAGGTCGGCATTGCGCAGGTCGGCACCGTCCAGCATGGCGCCGCGCAGGTCGCGCCCGGTGAGTTCCTCTTTCGCAAGCCGGTGGGCCGGCGGTGGGACGGGCGGGAGCGGCAGCCGGGGCGGGCCGCCGCGGCGGTGGGAAGTGAAGTGCCTGGATGCGTTCATGACCGGCCTCGGAAAGCGGGCGGATGCCCGTCACCCAATTATGCCGCGCTTGTTAAGCCCGGTTAAGGGGCGCCGGGCAAAAAAGACGACATCTTTTGACCGCGCACAGGGACAGCCGCCCCCTGCCCGGGGTAGCGGCATGCGGGATACAAGCGCCAGAATGCAAGCGTCCGAATGCAAGCTTCAGAACGTGCGCGTCACGCTGGCCGAGAACGTGCGGCCGCGCCCGGCGAAGTACGACGTCGCTTCCTTGTAGTTGGCCGACTGCGGGTAGTAGCCGATGTACTGGCGGTCCGTCAGGTTTTCCACCGCCAGGCCGAACTTGCCGTAGCGGGTGTCGAACGTGGCCGCCAGGTCCGCCAGCGTATAGCCGCGGAAATGTTCTTCCAGGTTGGCGGTGCCGACCACGCGGCCGATATTGATGTCGCGGTCCTCCAGGCGGGTCGCCTGCAGGCGCAGCTGCGTGCCGGCCACGGGCTGCCAGTTGGCGCCCAGGACGAGCTTGTCCGGCGCCTGCGAGCGCGCGCCCAGCGCCAGGTCCATCGGCGCCCCGGCGGTCGCCGCCGTCTTGCCCATGGTCCTGGCGTAGCTGCCGAACCCCGACCAGGCCTTGCTGGCGCGCAGCTCGCCCGACACTTCCCAGCCGCGCACGGTCGTCGGCACCCGGTCCAGCACGCCCGTGCCCTGCGCGTTGATGCGCAGCACGGTGCCCAGCTTGGAGCGCGAGTCGTACATGGACGCGCCCACGTGGCCCAGCGCGCCGCGCCAGTTGACGCCCACCTCGTTGTTGCGCGTGACGACGGGCTCCAGGTTGAACAGCTGGGCCACCGACTGGTTCGGGCGGTTCACGCCGCGCAGCACCAGCCCCACGTCCGGCAGGCCGAAGCCTTCGGCGCTGGAGACGAACGCCGACCATTGCGGGGCGAAGCGCCACACGGCGCCCAGGTTCTTCACGCTTTTCGAGAACGAGCGCTCGCCGCCTTGCACCAGGCGATTGCCGTAGGAGGCCAGCGTGGTGTACGTGTCCACCCGCAGGTCGGCCGATTCGTGCCGCACGCCGCCGCGCACCGTGACGGGACCGACCTCGTATTCGAGCTGCAGGAACGGTGCCGTCGACTTGAAGTCCAGGGTCGGCACCCACGTGCGGCCCGTGCCGGCCAGTTGCTGGCGGCTGCGGTCGCGCAGGAAGTCGACGCCGGCGGTGGCTTCCAGCCCGCGCAGCAGCAGGTCGGGACGCACGTAGGTCAGCTTGGCGCCGTGCTTGTCGGCCACGATCTCGGACTGGTCGTAGAAGGTGCCGATGGGGGCGTAGCGGATGTCCTGGAACGTGGCCGTGTTGGTGGCGCCGTACAGCGACGAGAAATCCTGGCTGAACAGCTGGGCACTCAGGGCGCCGCCGAACAGGTCCGCGTGGCGGTAGTCCAGGCTGGCCGTCTTGACGTCGTTGCGGGACGGCATGCCGGGCGGCGTGCCCTCGGTGGCGCTGGTCGGGATGCCCTGGGCGAAGACGGCTGGCACGTTGCGGTAGTCGCCGTCGCCTTCGAACTTGAAGCGGTTCACCGTCAGTTGCAGGCGCTGGTCGCCAAAGTTGCGCCCCAGCTTGACGAACACGTCGCCGCCGTCGGCGTCCATGGTGTCGCCCTGGACCACGTCGATGCCCAGCAGGCGGCCGTTGCCGTCGTAGCCCATGCCGCGCTGCTGCACGCTGCCGTAGGCCAGCAGGTCGAAGTCGCCCGATTGATGGGTGACGGTCAGGCCCGTCTTCCAGTCCACGTTATCGTGGCGGAACTGCGATGCCACGCGGGCGTTGACGGTAACGGTGGTGCCGGGCGCCTTCGGCGTCTTGGTGATGTAGTTGACGATGCCGCCCGTGGCGCCCATGCCCTGGATCGCCGAGGCGCCGTTGATGACCTCGATGCGCTCGATGATGGCCGTGTCGGCGAAATAGCCCTCGCGCATGCCGGCGCGCAGGGGATTGGACTGCGGCACGCCGTCCAGCAGGATCAACGTGGTGCGGCCCCGCATCGACTCGCCGGCGGACGACATCTTCTGCCGGCTGGGCGCATAGCCGGGAATGTAGGTGGCCAGCGCGGCGGAGGGATCGTCGGCGACGAGGTATTGCGCCTCGAGCTCGCGCTGGCCGATGACCGACACGGCGCCGGGGATCTTGTCCACGGCCTTGGCGGTGCGGGTGGCCGTGACGATGACCTCGTTCATCTCTCCGCCGTCGTCGGTGGTGGCCTGGGCCAGCGCGGCGCCTTGCGCCATCAACAGGCAGGCGGCGCCAACGGCGCGGACGAGGGGCAGGGGTTGGGTCATCGGAGTCTCCATCAGGTTGCAATAAAATAGCCACGAATGATAACTATTATCATTTGCGTTTGCAATGATGTAGAATCTCCGCTTATTTCCTCGACAGGGTCACCGCCGCATGGTCACCGGTTTTACGCGCAAGCTGCTGCGCAGCATCCACCTGTATCTGTCGCTCGCCTTCGGCGTGCTGCTGGTGCTGGCCGGCCTCACGGGTGTGGGCCTGGTCTGGATCGAAGAGCTGGACGAGGCGCTCAACCCGTCGCTGTTCCTGGTGGAGGGGCGCGCCGGCCCCGTCGCGCCGCCCGGCATCACGGCCGAACGCGTCGTTGCCCGGCTCAGTGCCGATTCCCGCTACGGTCGCCCCAACGGCCTGACCTTGCCGCGCGCGCCGGACGGCGTGGTGGTGGCGACCTATCGCGCCCCCAAGGCCGAACGCTCCATGCTGGCGCTGCCACTGCTGCGCCAGGTGATGGTCGATCCCGTCACGCTGGTGGTGTTGGGCGAGCGCAACTGGGGCGAGTTCGGCCTGTCGCGACCGCTGTTCACGTCGACGCTGTTCCACCTGCACCGCTACGTGTTCGCGGGCGAAGTGGGCAAGGTCGTCATGGGCCTGGCCGGCCTGGCGCTGTTCCTGATCGGCGCCATCGGCATCGCACTGTGGTGGCCGAAGGCGACGCTGAGCGCGCTGATCAAGTCGTTCCGCATCCACGGCCACTGGAAAAGCATGAAGTTCCAGTACAGCTTCCATCGCAGCGCCGGCATGGTCGCGGCGCCCGTGCTGCTGATGCTGGGCTTTTCCGGCATGTATTTCAACCTGCCGGAATGGGTCAGGCCGGCCGTGGCCAGCGTGGCCACGCTGACGCCGACGGACAAGCTGCACAACGCGCCGGCCCGCGGCGCGCGCGGCACGCCGATCGGCCCGGCGGACGCCATTGCAGCGGCGCAGGCGTTCAATCCAGCCGGCCGCATCGGCCGCATCACGCTGCCCGCGGACAAGAAGACGCCATATGAGATCCGCATGCGCCAGCCCGGCGAAGTACGCAAGGGCGACGGCAGTACCCGCATTACGGTGGACGCCTACACGGGACACCTGCTGCGCATCCGCGACCCGCTCACGGCCCCGGCCGGCGACACCTTCCTGAACTGGCAGTTCCCGCTGCACACGGGCGAGGCGTTCGGCCTGGCGGGCCGTATCGTCATCACCGTCTCCGGTTTCACGCCGCTGGCGTTCATGGTGACGGGCCTCGTGCTGTGGCTGGGGCGACGCAGGAAGCCCGTGCGCAAGGCGCAGCCGTTGCGTCCAGCCGAGACCGGGCTGCGCACCGCGGGCAGCCTGGGCCGCTGATCCGCCGCCGATCCGCCGTTCATCACCTACCTCAGCGCAGCCGGGCGACGCCGGTTGCCATCAGCAGCGCAGCTGTGGCGCGGCGCACCGGCCGGCGCAGCGCAACGTGACGCGCCCGCATGCCCGCGCCCGCGGCCACCCAGACAATGCCCGCCACCACCATGATGACCGTGAATCCGGCGTACGCGTGCAGGACCGCGGGCACAGGCGCGCCCAAGGCTGGAAATACCAGCGCGGCGCACCAGAGCGGCACCGGGTCGACCAGCGCCACGGGGAACAGCGACCATGCGCCCGGCAGCGGCGCGGCGCGGTGCCGGGCCAGCAGGTGCCACAGCACGTAGCCGGCGGCGACCATCTGCACCAACGGGCGCGCCGACGGCGCGGCCAGCAACAGCACGCCCAATGCCGTGCACCACGTGCCAATCGCCAGGCAGTAGGCCAGCCAGGCAGCGCCCACCAGCGGCAACGTGCGCCACAGCCCATGCCGCGCGGCCGTCCGTCGCAGCAGTCCGTTGACGCCACCCGGCCCCAGCAGGACCGCCAGCAGCGCCAGCGCGCCCAGCGGCGTCATCGTCCGCTCCCGGCTCGGGCCGCCACCGGCACGCCGCCGCATGGGGCATTGTGGCTGCCGTGCCACCCCGACTGGCGGCTGGCGGCGGGCGGCATGCGCCGGTGACGCGTGCCCCGGCCGGCGCGCCGCAAGACGTAGGGCGCGATATCGGCAAGCAGGTCGGCCAGGGCGCTGTGCGCGGCCCGGACAGGGAACAAGTGGCGCCACAGGCGGCAGATTGCGGCGGTGCGCGACGCGCGCACCAGGCCGCCGGGGCGCGACGACCTGGGCCAGCGCCACGGCGCCGCCAGGACACCTGGCGGCAGCCCGGCTGGTGCTTCGTGATCGGGGCAAGCTTTCATGGTGCCTCCCTGGCGTCGGCGGGGCGAGCCGCGCGACGCGATAACCGGCCGCGGACCTTGTTGTCGCGGCAGCCCGGCCATGGCGGCATGTGCGCGCGCGGGTCGGTCAGCAGCCATGCTACGCCCCCTGGCGCGTCAGGGTTGTGTGCAAGTTGGGCATTTCTGTCAGCAATTTGTAACGCCGCCCGTCCGGAGTTGGAAATACAACGCTTTACGTTGTAACATCGGTCACCTGAACAGGAGTCCCGATGGAAGCCCCATTTGCCACCGACGAAACGCGCCTGCAAGCCGATATCGAGGCCTTGCGCCCCCGCTGCGCCACTACGCAGGAGCTGTACCGTGAAGTCTGCGCCTTGATGTTCTTCCGCTATGGCATCACGCCAACGGCCAACCGGCTGTACCAGCTGGTGCGCAAGGGCAGCATGTCGGCGCCGGCGGAAGCGCTGAACAAGTTCTGGGCACAACTGCGCGAGAAGAGCCGCGTCGTCATCGGCCATCCCGACCTGCCGGACGAGCTGAAGACCACGGCCGGCGAGCTGGTGGCATCCCTGTGGAAGGCGGCACAGGCCGCGGCCGCCGAGTCGCTGGCGGCCATGCGCGACGAAGCCGGCCAGCAGGCGGAGGAAGCCATCGCACAGGCACAGGCCGCGCGCCAGGAGCGCGATACGGTGGCCGAAACGCTGGCCGCGACGCGTGAACGGCTGGCGCAGGAGACCCGCGCGACGGCCGAGCTGCGCCGCGAGCTGGCCGAACTGGGCGCATTGCACGCGAACCAGGCCGCCAAGCTGGACGAGGCGCGCAAGGAGCTCAACGCCCAGCACGCCTGGCTGAACAGTGTGCAGCGCGACCACGAGGTCGAGCTGGACAAGCTGCGCGACCGGGCCCGGCTCGACGTCGCGGCAGCCGACACGGCACGGCGCCAGGCCGAAGCGTTGGCCGAGCGGGAACGGACGGCCGGCGCGCGCCTGCAGCAGGTGCTCGATGCCGAGCGAAATGCAGCCGCGACCAGCGCCGAGCGGCATCGGGCGGAGCTGCGCGACGCCTTGTCGCTGCTGGCCGATTTGCGCCAGCAGGTCGGTGCGCTGGAAGGCACGGCCGCTGCCGCGGCCGCGGCGCGGGACGACGCCCGTCAGCAACTGGAGCGCCTGCGCGGCGACCTGGCCGGGGCCAATGCCCGCGTGGCAGGCGCGGAGGCGCAGGCACTGCGGCTGGAAGCGGAGCTGCGTCACGCCGCCGAGCTGTTCGAGGCCAGGCTGGCCGCAGCCCGCACGCCGCCGGTGCCTGCGGTGCAACCGGCACCGCGCAAGCCTGCCCGCCGGCGGGGCGGGACCGCTACCGACTAGATTGCCGGCGGCACGGCGCCGTCACCAGGCGATGCGATGGCGCGCTTCCGTTTCGCTGTGGCGGCTGTCGTCCGGCGAGTGCAGGTATGTGTTGGTCGTGCCGATCGACACGTGTCCCAGCGTGTCGCGCACGTGGCGCAGGTCGACGTCGCCGTTGACCATGTGCGATCCCGCCGTGTGGCGCAGCCAGTGGGCCGATGCCATCAGCACGCGCGCCGCCTCGGTGGCGTAGTCGTCGCCCTTGGCGCGGAAGCGTTCGGCCGTCTTTTCGAACACCTGCTTGACGATCTCGTGGACGCCGCCCCGCGTCATCTGGCGCGCCTTGCCGCCGAGGGGCAGCAGCAGCGGCGCCGTCTCGTGCGGCAGCGGGAACGGCGTCAGGCCCAGCGCGCGCCGGTAGCGCGCCAGTTCCGTCATCAGCTCGGCGGTGGCGGGGACCATGCGCGGCTTGCCGCCCTTGCCGACGACTTCCAGCCACCAGCGCTGCACGCCCAGCTTGTCGCGCCGCGCGAAAAACGCCCCCATCGTCGTGCCGATCACTTCGGACACGCGCAGCCCGCACAGGTACAACAACGTAAACAGCCAGCGCAGCCGCAGGTACTGCTCCTGCTCGCGCGCCGTCTCGCGGGGCAGCGCCTCGATGGTGGCCTTCACTTCGGCCCACACTTCGTCGTCCAGGTAGCGCGTGATGCGGGGCGGGGCGCGCCGCTTGCGTTCGCGCGACAGCGCCAGTGGATTGCCGGCCAGGTAGCCCGCCTGCACCAGCCAGGAAAAGAGGGCGTTCAGGATGATCGCCGCCTGGCGCTGGCTGCTGGGCGACAGGGGACCGGCGAAGGGGCGCCATTCGGGGTGCGAGCGGGGGAATTTGCGCCCGGCGGTAGAGATCCAGCGTGCGGCTGGCTGCGGGTCCTGCAGGAAGTGGCGGTAGCGCAGCCAGTCCTCGTGGACGAGGGAGGAGAGCGGCTTGCCCAGTTCCACGGTGGCCCACAGCAGCAGGCGTTCCGCTTCCTTGCGGTAGCTGTCGAACGTGGTGCGGGTGTCGATGAAACGGGCCAGCCAGGCCTTGATGGCATCGATGTCGTTGTCGGCCCCGATCTGGGCCCGCTCGCTGCCGCCACGGTTGCTGCCGGCGCGGCCATCGAGGTGGGCAGGCAGGTGCAGCGCCTCGATGGCGGCGGGGACAATGGCTTGGCGGTTGTCGGTCATGGCGGTGGCAGGGCTGTTGGGGAAAGAATGTTGCTGGTGGCAATGGTTGAGAAGGCTGGCGAGCTTTCGCCCGCGACCGCCGTGCGCGGTGAGAGCAGCCGGGGAGGGCGTCGAGCCATGGCGGAGGAACCCATCCGTCATACACGACATTATACAAGTAATGTCACATAGTGTGCTGATGTATCAAGCAGTACTACGTTTTATGTTGTATTACCTATTTGACGGACTGCTGGGTTGTGCCCAGCCCCTGCCGCGAATCCGAGCGGAAGAGGGCGCAAAAAAAGTCCACCGATATACTCAACCGTTTGGAATGCCCCGGTCCAGGACGCTGCTGGCCGTCACGAAAGCCATGGTGAACATGATTGCCGCGATGGCGAAGTCGAGCACCTTCCACATGATCGGCATGCGGAACAGTGGCGCCACGACGCGCGCGCCGCCGATCAGCAGCGCGAACCAGAGCACGGAGGCGCTGACCGCGCCGGCCGCGAAGCCCAGCCTTTCGCTGTCGGGCTTTGTCCCGCTGATCACGCCGATCAGCAGGCCGCTGTCGAGCAATGCCAGGGGATTGAGAAACGACATCACGCAGGTCGCGCTGACGACCTGGCGCAGGCTGATATCGGCGCCGTTCGACAGGTCCGGGACGGCCGTCTCGCCCATGGCCGAGCGCAGTGCGACCAGGCCGTGCCAGCACAGGAACAGCGCACCGCCGATCGCCGCCGCCTGCATGACCCAGTCGTAGCGTGCAACGATGGTCCCGAGTCCCAGTGTGCCAAGCGCGATCAACGCGACGTCGGCGCCCACGCAGATCCCCATCATGACGAGCAGATGCCGGCCCAGCAGGCTTTGGCGGATCACGTACGCGTCCTTGGGGCCGATCGCGACGATCAGGCCCATGCCCAACGTCAAGCCCTGCAAATAGCCGCTAGTCGATAACATGGTTTTCCTGCACTGGAATGCGCCGCGCACGCGCGGCGGCTGCGTCGATATGGCGCCGCACTATCCGGCGTGTGGCGAGCCGATCCTGCTCGCTGCCCCGGCACCGGCTGGCGGCATGGAAGCCAGCACGGATCGGAGCGGCGGCTGAAGGTCGCACGTCAGGCGCGGCTTGGAAACTGTCAAAGATACTGGGATCGCAAGGCGAAGACCTCGGTGGGACGCCGCCGGCGCCACCACAGCACCAGGCCGCTCCACAGGATCGCGATGCACAGCACGTCCATCGCCGCCCACACGATCTTCATCGGCATGCCGGCATAGTCGCCGAAATGCAGGGGCTGGGCGAGCAGGAGCGCGTTCAGGTACCACGGCGCTTCGGCGCTGGCCGCGACCTGGGCGGTACGGGCATCGACCAGCACGGGCTTGAGGAGGCGCGCGGTCAGCGGTGTGTCGCCCCGCAGGAAGATCGCGTAGTGATAAGGCGTGGCGAACTCGGTGCCGGGGAACGCCACGATGGCGGGCCGCATGCCCGGCGCACTGGCGCGCGCCGCCGCGACAGCCGCCTGCAGCGAACCGGACGACGGGGCCGCAGGCTGTCCCATATAGGGCGCGATCAGCGTGGCGAGCTGTTCGTTCTTCCAGTGATCCAGTACCAGCTCCGACAACGCATTGACGACGCCGGTCGCGGCAACGACGAACGTCCACACCAGGGTGACGATGCCCAGCACATTGTGCAAGTCGAGCCAGCGGGTCAGGTCGCCGGGCTTGCCGCGCACCGCGCCGAGCGCCGTCTTGCGCGCGAACGGCGCGTACAGCACGGCGCCTGAAATCACGGCAATGACCATCAGGAGGCCCATGGCACCCAGGAACAGGCGTCCGGGCAAGCCGGCAAACAGGTCCACGTGCAGCCTGAACATGAGGAACATGAAGCCCTCGTCATACCGGGGCTGCCCCAGCAGCTGCGCGGTGCGGGCATCGACGATGGCACTGGCCGGTTCCGTGCGTGCCTGCACGCTGCGGTTGAGGGTGAAAAGCCACTGGGTGTCGTCGTCGCTTTCTTGGTACATGAATTGCGGCACCGTGCCGGGATGGGCCCGCGTCGCGCTGGCACGCACGCGGTCCAGGTCCGCCGCGGGTGTGCCGGGCGGCAAGGTTGGGGCGCTGACTTCCGTACCCGTCAGCCGGCCGATCTCGTCATGAAAGATCAGCGGCAGGCCGGTGGCACACAGCAGCAGCATGAAGACCGTGCAGACCAGGCTGGACCAGGTATGAACCAGGCGCCACCGGCGCAGAAGTTGATTTTTCATCGCATTGCAGGATTGAAGTCGAGAATGATTATCATTACAATCAGGATCTTAACTGACATTTTGACAATTCGAAAGAACCAATGCGAAGCCCTTCCTTGACCGCCATCGCCGCGGCCTGCCTGGTATTGACCAGCCCCGCCCATGCCCAATCCGTCGCGGAGGACGGGTTGCCCGTCGTCGTCGTCAGCGGCGAAAAGATGGGAAGGCTGCTCGAGCGTACCCTGACGGCGGCCAGCGTCGCCACCGCGCGCGACCTCGAGGAGCATGGCGACAATTCGCTGACCGACATGATGGCGCGCACCCCCGGCATCAGCACCGCACCGGACAACCAGACCTTCAGCATTCGCGGCGTGCCGGTGGCCGGACTGGGCGAGCAAGGCGCCAACGACCTGATTTCGGTCTATGTGGACGGTGCCGTACAGCCGCGCCAGAACGTCACGCTGGGAACGTTGTCGACCTGGGACATGGAACAGGTCGAGATCCTGCGCGGCCCGCAGTCGACGGTCCAGGGCCGCAACGCAATGGCGGGCGCGATCGTGCTGCAGAGCCGGAATCCCACTTACGAACCGTCGTTCCGCGCCCAACTGCGGGCCGGCCGCTTCGACGAACGGGCGGCGGCATTCGCCGCCGGCGGGGCACTGGTGCCGGGGACGCTGGCCGGGCGGATCGCCGTCGAGCGCGCACGCGACGACGGCTATATCCACAACGACACGCTGGGCAAGCCGGCCAATCCCCACGACAGCCTGACCGCCCGCGCCAAGCTGCTGTGGCAACCGGGCCGCGACCTGGATGCGTTGCTGACCTTTGCCCATACCGATCACCGGCGCGGCAATCCGGTGATCGGCCAGCAGGAAGGAAGGCCGCTGTTCTACCGGATCCGCACCAATGCCGACGCGTGGGACAATATGCGCCAGAACTCGGCAGTGGCCAACCTCGAGTACCGCATGCGCCCGGGCTGGACCCTGCACAGCACCACGGCCGTCACGCGCACGCAATACGATTCCGTGCTCGATTTCGACCAGGCCGACGTTGCGCCGGTCGACGAAGTGCTGCGCGATCACCGTCACCGGCTGGCGTCCCAGGAACTGCGCCTGGCGTATCGCGCGCCAGGCCTGTTCGGCCATGTCGGCGTCTATGCCGGCAACAGCCACGAAGCCCGCGACGACCGCCTGTTGTTCGATGGCGAACAGGCCCTGACGCTGGGCGGCGATACCCGGGTGCGCAACCGCGCGGCGTTCGGCGAAGTCAACTGGACGTTCCAGCCGCGCTGGGAACTGATCGCGGGCCTGCGCTACGACCGAGAGCACAGCCGGGTTGCATCGCGCTTCGACACGGATCCGGAAACCGTCACGCCGGGTCGCTACGCGGCGTGGCTGCCCAAGCTGGGCGTCAGCTACGAGCTGGCCGCCGACCAGCTGCTGGGAGCGCAGGTACAGCGCGGCTATCGCGGCGGCGGCTCGGCCTTCAATATCGCCGCGCAGACGGCCGTGCCGTTCGATCCCGAGTACAGCACGAACTATGAAGTCAGCTACCGCGGCAGGTTGTTCGAGCGCCGGCTGCAGCTGCACGCCAACGCCTACTGGACCGACTGGGACGACCAGCAGGTCAGCTTCCTGACCATTCCCGGCAACGACAACAGCGCGCAGGTGGCCAACGCAGGCCGCGCGCGCCTGTACGGGACCGAAGTCTCGGCGACGTGGATCGCGACGCCGGCTGTGCGCCTGTACGCCAGCGGCTCGCTCAACCGCACCCGCTACCGCAGTTTCGCCACCGCCACGCAGGATCTGACGGGCCAGTCGTTCGAAAGGGCACCGCGCCGCCAACTGAGCCTGGGCGCCCGCTGGCGCGTCATCCCGGCGCTGACGGTCAACGCCGAAGTGACCTACCAGTCCGATTCGCCTTCGCAGTACCTGACCGAGGACGACGCGACGTCGCCGCGCTACCGCCAGGTAACGGACGTGCTGCGCGGCGATTCGGCCACGCTGGTCAACCTGAACGCCCAGTACAGCGTCGGCAACTGGCGCTGGAGCGCTTACGTGCGCAACGCCGCGGACCGCGACTATGTCGTCAGCCGGACCACCGGCCCGGCAATCACGGCCGGCGCGCCGCGCCGCGCCGGCGTTGCGCTGCATTTCGACCTGTAAGCGGGCGTCGGGCCGTGGGTTGGCCGACCTCCAGGTCCAGGTGAGCTTGGCGGTCGGCGGTTTGTCGGATGAATTGCATGGTCCCGGCAGTTGGGCGGGACTTGCTGCGCATGTCGGCGCTAGTGTGCCGCCGATGGATTGAAGGGGCTGGCTTGGGAAATCTGGCGGTAACTGCGACTGAGGGGGGGACGGATTGGCGGCTAGAAAGCGTATTTGACATAATATAGATTATGCGAATACACAGACGAGGCGCAGATCGACGCTCCATGGCCGCCAGAATCGCCAACTGTGACGATTCGAGAGTTTCGGCGCACCTCCGCTCAAGTAATATCTTTGGATGTCCAGTTCGCCAACACCGAAAAAGTTCGTCACCAGGATGCTCTGGGCCTCGATGCTCTATCCGGTCCCAATGATTTCCTGGCTCCTGTTCCTGGCAACATGGCCCGCGTTATGGGCCAGCGGCGCGGCGTTGGTGCTGGCATGCGTCATCGGCCCGGCGTGCCTCGCCATGCCGGGCTTTGCAATGACACGTGTCTGGCCACGGATGGATTTCTATTCCCGGCTGTTCTGGGGCGGCTGCGCGGCGGCCACGCTGTTGCCACCCATGTTGTTCTTCTCGGTGGTGCAATTTTTTGCCGGCGCTAACGTCATGCCTTAGGCGGCGCCGTGTGCGGCGTAGCGTTCATCAGTGGCACGAACGGCCCATGCCGGGTATCATGGCGCCGCAAGCGGCCAATCCGTCCGCCCGCACAACCGACCGAACCCACCATGCGCCGCTGGCTCCTCATCCTGCTGATGCTGATCTACCCCTTCCAGGTAACCCTGGCGATGGCGGACGGCTGCTGCCTGGCGACGCCGGCCGGCATCACGCACCATGCGGACGATGAAGGGTCGGCCGCGACCCAGCCCATGCTGAGTGTCGACGACGGCGCTGGCGCCGGCGGCGATCCGCATTGCCCGGCCTGCGTGTTCGGCCACAGCAGCTGCATTCCCCACGGCTGCGCCCTCCTTCCTCCGGCACCCGATCGCCTGGCTTCGACCCCGGGGATGGTGCCGTCCCCCGCTTCACACCTCGCTGGCCGACCCGACCGGCCCCAGTGGACCGCCGCCGCCCGGCGTGCCCACTGATCCTCACAACCGAGTACCGCGGCTGAGCCGCACAGTGCCCGCGCACGCCTGATCCGTCATCCGTTTATTCGACCTCAGGAGTCAGCATGACCATTCCGTCCGGACGCTTCGTCGTCCTGGCCGCGGCGTCGGCGTTGGCACTGCGTTGCGGCTTTGCCGCCGCGCAGGCCGCGCCTGCCGCCGAGCCGCCCTTGACACTGCCGGCCGCCATCGAGCTGGCCATCGGCAGCCATCCGGCGCTGCGCGCCGCCGCGCATGACGTGGCCGCCAGCAGCGCCGCCATCGAGCAGGCCCGCCAGTTGCCCAACCCGGAGCTGTCGTACCTGCGCGAAGGCCGCGACGCCGGTACCCGTACCACCACCATCCAACTGAACCAGCCCATCGAACTGGGTGGCAAGCGCCGCGCCCGGGTCGCGTTGGCCCAGGCGGGCCTGGACGTCGCCGTCGGCGAACGGCAAGCGCGCCGGCAGGCATTGCGCGCCGACGTCATTGCCGCCTACTTCGACGTGCTGGCGGCAAGCGAACGCGCGGCATTGGCCGAGCAGGCCGCCAAGCTGGCCGAGCGCAGTGCCGATGTCGTGTCGCGTCGCGTGGCGGCCGGCAAGGCGTCGCCCGTCGATGCGGCGCGCGCCCGCCTCGTGCCGGCCGACGCCCGCATCGAGCGCGATCGCGCGGCCACGGCGCTGGCGATCGCCCGCCAACGGCTCGAGGCATTGACCGGTCTCACCGTGGCGGATCGCACCTTGCAGGCCCCGCAGTTACCGGTGCCGACCGCCCTCCCCGCGGCGCCAGACCGTGCCGAACGCGCGCCGGCCGTGCGGCGTGCCGGCCGTGAGCTGGCCTTGCAGCAAGCCCGCGTGGACGTCGAACGCGCGGCCCGCGTTCCCGACCTGACCTTGACAGTGGGCAGCCAGCGCGACGACCAGGTGGCACGGCGCCAGGCCGTCGTCGGCGTGGCGATTCCCCTGCCGTTGTTCAACCGCAATGCCGGCAACGTGGTCGCGGCGCGTGAGCGCGCCGCCCAGGCACAGGCCCAATTGGAGGCGGCGCGGCTGGAGGCACGCTCGGCGCTGGCCGTCGCCACGCTGCAGTACACGCAGGCGCGCGACGAGGCTGCGCTGCTGGCGCAGACCGTCGTGCCGGATGCGCAACATGTCTACGAGTCGACGTTGAAGGGCTTCGAGTACGGCAAGTTCGCCTTCCTCGACGTGCTGGACGCGCAGCGCACGCTGCTGCAGGCACGCACGCGCCAATTGCAGGCGCTGCACGATGCGTGGCGCGCCCGCGCCGAACTCGAACAACTCAACGGCGACGACGGAGAGCAGCCATGACCGCAACACAGAAGAAATGGATCGCGCTGTTGTGCGCGATCGCCGCCGCCCTTGCACTGGCCTTGTGGTGGCGCAGCCCGGCGGAGGCGCCGCAGGAAGGCCATGCCGGCCATGCCGACTCGCATGGCCACGACGACCGTCACGCCGAGGCGCCCGCCGCCGAGGATGACGAGGATGGCACCATCGCGATGACCGAAGCACAGGTGCGCGCCAACGGCATCGGCATCGATGCCGCGCGTCCGGCCGCGATCCAGGAGCGGCTGCACCTGCCGGCGCAGGTCAAGGCCGATGCCGACCGCACCGTCGCGGTTGCCGCGCCCGCGCCCGGGATCGTGCAGACAGTGCTGGTCTCGCCCGGCGCCCAGGTGCGCAAGGGCCAGCCACTGGTGGTGCTGCAAAGCGCCGAGGTGGCGCAATGGCGCGCCGATGCGGCCAGTGCGCGACAGCGCATGCTGCTGGCCGACTCCGTGTACCAGCGCGAACGCAAGCTGTGGGACGAACAGATCTCGGCACGCCAGGACCTGGAGGCGGCCCAGTCGGCGCTGCGCGAGGCACGGATTGGCGCGCAGGCCGCGCAGCAGCGGCTGGCCGCGCTGGGCGTGGATGGCGGCGGGGCGCGCCTCGCCACCGTCACGCTGCGTGCGCCGCTGGCGGGTATCGTCATCGAACGCCCCGCCGTCGCCGGCCAGGCGATCGACGGCCGCATTGCGCTGCTGACGATCGCCGACCTCGCGCACGTGTGGATCGAGGCGGCCGTGGCATCGGGCGACCTGGGGCAAGTGACCCAGGGAATGCCCGCCACGGTCACGGCGGCGGCGCTGCCGGGCGAGGTCGCGGGGACCGTGTCCTACGTCGGCCCCGTGCTGGGCGAAGCGACGCGCATGGCCACGGCGCGCGTGACGCTGGCCAATCCGGCGCTGCGCCTGCGGCCCGGCATGCTGGCAAGCGTCGACCTGCTGGGCCAGGCGGCCGCAGCCCCGGTCACGGTCGCCAGCGACGCGATCCAGACGATTCACGAGCGCACGGTGGTGTTCGTGCGCACGCCCGCCGGCTTCCGCGCCACGCCCGTGCAGGTGGGCCGTTCGGACGGCAAGCGCAGCGAGATCGTCAAGGGCCTGGCCGCCGGGGCGCGCTACGCCGCCGCCGGCAGCTATCTGCTCAAGGCCGACCTCGGAAAGTCCGAGGCCGAGCATGACCACTGAGGGCGCCATGTACCAACGACTGATTGCCTTTGTCATCGCGCGGCGCTGGCTGGTGCTGCTGGCGGTGCTGGCCACGGCCCTGCTGGGCGTTGCCAGCTTCCGCCAGTTGCCCATCGATGCCGTGCCCGACATCACCAACGTGCAGGTGCAGATCAACACGGCCGCACCTGGCACCTCGCCGGCCGAGGTGGAGCAGCGCATCACCTACCCCATCGAAACAGCGATGGCGGGCCTGCCCCGGCTGGAGCAGACCCGCTCCCTGTCGAAGTACGGGCTGTCGCAGGTGACGATCGTGTTCCGCGACGGCACCGACATCCACTTTGCCCGCCAGCTCGTCAACGAGCGGCTGCAAATGGCGCGTTCTCGTCTGCCGGCGGGACTGGAACCCGCGCTCGGCCCCCTGGCCACCGGCCTGGGCGAGATCTTCTACTGGACCGTCGAAGCGACCGATGGCGCCCGCAAGGCTGACGGCTCGCCGTACACGCCGACCGACCTGCGCGAGATCCAGGACTGGATCGTGGCGCCGCAGCTGCGCGGCGTGGCCGGCGTGACGGAAGTGAACACCATCGGCGGCTACCTGAAGGAATACCAGGTGGCGCCGGACATGGCCCGGCTGGCCGCGCACGGCCTGGCGCTCACGGACCTTGTCACGGCGCTGGAGCGCAACAACGGCAACGCGGGCGCTGGCTACATCGAGCGCGGCGGCGAGCAGTACGTCGTGCGCACGCCCGGCCAATTGCGCTCGCTGGACGAGATCCGCAACGTCGTGCTGCGCGTCGTCGATGGCGCACCCGTACGCATCGCCGATGTCGCCGACGTGCAGCTGGGCCGCGAGCTGCGCACCGGCGCGGCCACGGAGAACGGCCGCGAGGTCGTGCTGGGCGCCGTCTTCATGCTGATCGGCGAGAACAGCCGCGCCGTCGCCGAAGCGGCCCAGCGCCGCTTGCAAGAAGTGAACCGTTCGCTGCCGGCTGGCGTGCGCGCCCTGCCCGTGTACGACCGCGCCAATCTCGTCAACAAGGCCATCGCCACAGTGCGCAACAACCTGGTGGAAGGCGCGCTCCTTGTCATCGCCATCCTGTTCGTCTTCCTCGGCAACCTGCGCGCGGCCCTGATCACGGCGCTCGTGATCCCGCTGACGATGCTGATGGTCTTCACGGGCATGGTGCAGGCGGGTGTCAGCGCCAACCTGATGAGCCTCGGGGCGCTGGACTTCGGCATCATCGTCGATGGCGCCGTCGTCATCGTCGAGAACTGCATCCGCCGCCTGGCCCACGCGCAGGCCGCCGCAGGGCGGGCGTTGACGCGCGAGGAGCGGCTGCGCGAAGTGGCGATCGCCGCCGCCGAGGCGCGCCGGCCGCTGCTGTTCGGCCAGCTGATCATCATGACGGTCTACCTGCCGCTGTTCGCGCTGGCCGGCATCGAGGGCCGCATGTTCCATCCGATGGCCGTGACGGTGGTGCTGGCCCTTGTCGCCGCCATGATCCTGTCGGTGACGTTCGTGCCGGCCGCGGTGGCGCTGTGCGTGACGCGGCCCGTCGCCGAACGCGAGAACCGCCTGATGGGCCACGCCCGCCGGCTGTACGATCCGGCGCTCGACTGGGTGCTGCGCAACCGCTCCGTGGCGCTGACGTTCGCCGCTCTGGTGGTACTGCTGTCAGGCTTGCTCGCCACGCGCCTGGGAACGGAGTTCGCGCCGAACCTGAACGAAGGCGACCTGGCGGTGCTGACATTACGCATCCCCGGTACCAGCCTGCAGCAATCGGTACGCATGCAGCAGCAGCTCGAACGCACGCTGTTGCGGCAGTTCCCCGAGATCGAACGGATGTTCGCGCGCATCGGCACATCCGAAGTGGCGACCGACCCGATGCCGCCCAACGCAGCGGACAGCTACATCATGCTGCGGCCCGAATCGCAGTGGCCACGTCCGCGCAAGACGCACGCCGAACTGGTGGCGGCCATCACCGCCGCCGCGAACGCCGTCCCGGGCAACAACTACGAGTTCTCGCAACCGATCCAGCTGCGCTTCAACGAACTCATTTCGGGCGTGCGCAGCGACGTGGCTGTCAAGGTGTTCGGCGACGATCCCACTGCCATGCAGGCGACCGCGCAGCAGGTGGCACGCCTGCTGGCGCGCTTGCCGGGCGCCGCCGAAGTCAAGGTGGAGCAGACCGAAGGCCTGCCGGCGCTGACGCTGGACGTGGACCGGTTGCGCGCGGCCCGCTATGGCCTCAACGTGGCGGACGTGCAGGAGGCGTTCGGCACGCTGGTCGGCGGCCGCGACGTGGGCGTCGTCTACGAGGGCGACCGCCGCTTCGCCATCACGGTGCGCCTGGCGGACGGCCAGCGCAGCGACATCGAAGCGCTGCGCCAACTACCGATCGCGCTGCCGCCGCAGGACGGCCGTGCCGCCAGCATTCCGCTGGCGGAAATCGCGACCTTGCGCTTCGTGCCGGAAGCCAGCCAGGTCAGCCGCGAGAACGGCAAGCGCCGCGTGGTCGTCACCGCCAACGTGCGCGGGCGCGACCTGGGCTCCTTTGTCGCCGACCTGCAGGCGGGCCTGGCCAGGATGCCGGTGCCGGCCGGGACGTGGCTGACCGTGGGCGGCCAGTTCGAGAACCTGCGCCAGGCCAGCCAGCGCCTTGCGCTGGTCGTGCCGCTGGCGCTGGGCATCGTGCTGACGTTGCTGTACCTGATGTTCCGCAGCCTGAAGGACGGCCTGCTGGTGTTTACCGGCATTCCATTCGCGATGACGGGCGGCGTGCTGGCGCTGTGGCTGCGCGGACTGCCGTTGTCGATGTCGGCGGCGGTCGGGTTCATCGCCCTGTCCGGCGTCGCCGTGTTGAATGGCCTCGTGATGCTGTCGTTCGTGCAGGGCTTGCGCGAGACGGGCATGGGACCGGCGGCGGCCATGCGGGCCGGGGCCCAGGCGCGGTTGCGGGCCGTGCTGATGACGGCACTGGTGGCGTCGTTCGGCTTCGTGCCGATGGCGCTGGCGACCAGCACGGGCGCCGAGGTGCAGCGCCCGCTGGCGACGGTCGTCATCGGCGGCATCCTGTCGTCCACCGTCCTGACGCTGCTCATCCTGCCCGCGCTGTACACGTGGGCCCATCGGGAGGACGGCGTCAGAACGTGATGTGGACCGCAGGTGCGCTGCGCTTGGCGGGACCGTGGTAGACGGCTTCGATATTATTGCCGTCCGGGTCCAGCACGAAGGCGGCGTAATAGCCCGGGTGATAAGGCCGTTCGCCCGGGCCGCCGTTGTCGGTGCCGCCGGCCGCCAGGGCCGCGTGGTAGAACGCCGTGACGGCCTCGGGATCGCGCGCCTGGAAGGCCAGGTGGTGGCGCCCTGTCAGCGCGCCCTGGGCGGCCGGGCTGTCGGCGCTGGAGACGAACAGCTCGTCGGCCCAGAAGAAGCCGGGCCCTTCGCCGCCCAGCGGAATGTCCAATGTCTCGAAAATCGCGCTATAAAAGCGCTGCGCGGCCGGCAGGTCGCGCACCACCAGCTGGATGTGGTCGATCAGCCGACCCCGATAGATCTCGCCTGTTTCCATGAATGCCCCCTTTTTGACGGTTTCATAACAGAAGGACGCCACGGCCGAGTGTGCCTGGCGCCTCGCCAGTGTAGGGCCAAAAGCAGGCCCGGGGCAAATAAGGCGGCGCGAGCGCATGGCGATCGCGCAACCGGTTGAGCGGCGGAGCCATTGCACCGCCGTCGGATCGAGCGCATGATTGCTGTTTTGATAACTCATCGGGAGGCACCATGGCGTGGCATATCGGACAGCAAGGGATGGGATTCGTGGCGGGCTGTTCGACCACGGTCGCGCTCGGCCTTGCAGTACTTCTGCTGGCCGGCGCAAGTCGTGAACATCACGGACGGTTCAGTGAGATCACCGTCGGACGGATCAATATCGAGGAACCGGACGGTACCAAGCGCCTGATCATCTCGAACCGGACCAGCTTCCCCGGCGCATTCGAACAGGGCAAGGAAGTCACCCGCCCCGATCGTCGCCACGCGGCCGGGATGCTGTTCATCAATGACGAGGGAACGGAAAACGGCGGCCTGATCCAGGCCGGCAGCATGGTCGACGGTCGTGCCAAGGCCGGATTGTCGCTGACGTTCGACCGCTTTCGCCAGGACCAGACCCTGCAACTGAAGCACACGGACTACGGCAAGCAATCGACGACGGCCATGATCATCAACGACATGCCGGACCCCGATGTCGCGCCGATAGGCGCAATGCGCACGTTCACCGCCGAGGCGGCCAAACTGGCGCCGGCGGAGCGCCAGGCTTACTGGGACAAGCTGCAAGCCGAGGGCAAGCTGGCGCAGCCGCGCATCTACCTGGGCACGTCCGTCGACCGCGCATCCGCGCTGTCGCTGCAGGACGCCAACGGCAAGCCGCGCCTGCGCCTGCTGGTCAGCGCGCAGGGCCAGCCGCTGATCGAAATGCTGGACGAGACCGGCAAGGTGGTCAAGTCCGTCACGCCGTAGCCGGGCCGGGCGGCCCGGGCTCTTGCGGCACTTACTTGACAGTGACCTTCAGCGGAATCTTCCACGGCGAACCATCGACCGGGCTGCGGCAGACCGTCGGGTCGTCGTAGCAAAGACGCAGTTCCAGGTTGGTGTTGTACTCGCCGGCGCGCAGCGTGGGCGACGTGTGCAGCGTGGCCGTGTAGCTCATGCTGGAGTTGGCGACGACGCGGGTATCGGTCGTGACGACGCCCTGGGTGTCGACGATGGCGATATTGAAGACGCGGTCGATGACCTTGCTGGACGTGGCCGTGATGGTGAATGCCTGCGTGTGGCCGACCGTGGCCGTTACCGACGGTGCCGAAGGCGTGATCGACAGCCAGGCCTGGTTCGGCTGGGTGACCGGAGGCTGGGTGACCGGAGGCTGGGTGACCGGAGGCTGGGTGACCGGAGGCTGGGTGACAGGAGGTTGCGTGACAGGAGGTTGCGTGACAGGAGGCTGCGTGACAGGAGGCTGGGTAACCGGCGTGCCGGTGCCGCTGCCGTTGTCATCGCTGCCGCCGCCGCCGCAAGCGGACAGGGCGAGGAGGCACAGGCCGGCGGCCAGGGTGTATTTCATCTCTTTCATGGGGAGTGGTGTTTCTATAGTTATTACAAAAGAACTGAGCATTGTAACACTGCAATTCTTATTTGTTCACCATATGCTTAGCCGCCAGTTTCGCCCCGCGTCTGGCCGTGCCTGCGTGCCCCGGCCGCTGCTACCTCGCCAGGGGCGCTAGGCGACGCCCCGATCGCTCCCCTCCTCCAGTGTCGGGACCGGTTGAACTGCCGCGGCCGGCTGCGGGGGCGCCGTGGGGTGTACGCGAGCCGGCAACGGTTGGGCGGGCCGTTCCGCTGCCAGGCGAGCTGCCAGGTCCAGGTAGCAGTTGGCGATCTGCGAGGCCACGCGCTGCCATGTGTACTGGTCCACCAGCGCCCGCACCGCCGCACGGTCGGGCGGCTCCGCCAGGAAGTGCTGGATCGCCGTACGCTGCGAGACGGCGTCGTGCCACGCGACCTTGCGCAGCGCAAAGGCGCTCTCGGGCAGGTCCAGGGCGTTTTCATCGGTCATCACGACGGGCGTGCCGGACGCCAGCGCCTCCAGCACCGCCAGCGGGAATACCTCGCCGTGGCTGGGCAGTGCCACGACAGCGGCGGCGGCAAAGGCACCCGCCAGCAGCGGGTCCTGGTGCGGCAATTCGCCCAGCCAGCGCACCCACGGGGAGCGCAGCACGGCGTCGAGGTAACCCTGGTCCTCGCGTGCGCAGCGGCCGATCAGCACGATCGGCAATTCCAGGCCTTCCAATGCCTGCACCAGTCCCAGCTGGTTCTTGTACGGGCTGATCGTGCCAGCCATCAGCACGAACGGTCCCGTGATGCCGGTCCGATGGCGGAACGCTTCCGGGCGGGCCGTGAAAAACTGCCGGCTGATCCCGTTCGGGAACACCCGGATCTTCGACGCTTCGATCAGGAAGCCCGACATGATGGCGTCGCGCTCGGGCTCGCCCAACGCGATGACGAGCCGCGCCAGCTGCAGCGCCCTTTTCGTCTGCGCATAGCTGGTCTGTACGTGCCACGCCGTCAGGCGCCCCGCCAGCCGGTCCGCCACGCGGGCGCGAAATCCGGCGGCGCGGTCCCAGCCCGGCGACAGCAGCGGCGACAGCACGACGGGCACCCCCATCTCAGTCGCCGCCTCGACGACGCGGTAATTCCCGTTGATCGCGGAGAATACGTGGATCAGGTCGTAGCTGTCCAGCCGCTCGCGATTGGGGTCGACCAGCTCGGCTTGCAGGGGATGGGCGGCATCCTGGCCCAGCCGGTTCAGCGCGGCGATGGTTTCGCGCACCTGCACCTGCAGGCCGCCTTCGCGCTGGAACAGCATGGGGTACGACAATATGCCTACACGCATGATCACCCTCCTCGTTGTGCAACCCGGCCACGCACCAGCTTGCGCCATATGAATTCCAGTTCCCGCGCCAGCGGGTGCCGGCACAGCACGATGCCGGCCAGCCAGCACGGCAAGGCCCCGGCCACGGCGGCCAGCAACTGCGCGGGTCCGGACGGCAGCCACAGCACGGCCGCCACTGGCGCCACGCTCGTCAGCACCGTCAGCGCGGCGCTGCGGGCCACCGACGCCAGCAGCGCCGCGCCATCGATGCCGGCGAAACGGTGCAGGTAGCGCCACGTCAGCCAGCAGCGGAACACGGCCCCAAGCACGACGGCGGCCGCCACCCAGCGCAAGCCGAGCATGGCCGCCGGCAGCACGGCGGCGACGCGGACGGCCACCGCCCACGTGTCGAGCCGGGCTTGCACCCGCACGTGGCCCGCCGCAACGAACAGGTAGCGGGCCATGCTGAACATGCTATACAGTGCCGCGGAGCAGCACATGATGCGGATCAATGGTGCCGCCCCATCCCATTGGTTGCCGTACAGCACGTTGATTATGGGCAACGCGAGCAGTGCCAGCAGGACAAAAAAGGGCCACGCCACGGCCGTCATGCAGGCAACCGTCAACAGGTAGCTCCCGCGCAGGTCGTGGCCGGCCCTGGCCTCGGCGGCAAACAGCGGCAGCATGACGGGTGCGACCGCGCTGGTAACGGCCTGGCTGAACAGGCCCAGCATCCCTTGCGCCTTGCCGAACAGCGCCACGTCGGCGGCCCCCAGCAGCTTGCCGACGATCAGGTCGGGTGCCGCGACGCCCGCCTCGTCGATGACGTTGCCGCTGGTGGCGAGCAGCCCGAAGCCCAGCACTTCGCGCACGTGCGCCAGTCCCGGCAGCCACGGCAGCGCCGCCGGCCGCAGCGGCAGGCTGACCAGGAAGGCCACCACGGTGGCTGCCACCGCACCCCATGCCAGGCTGAGGCAGCCATAGCCGTGCGCGGCCAGCCACAGGGTGCACAGCAGCTGGGCGCCGGCGTGGGCCGTGTTGATGACGTAGATCGACGCCAGCCGCAGCTGGCGACGCAGCAGCGACAGGGTCACCGCCGTGAACGGCAGCACGACAAAGTTCAGCGCCAGCAGGCGCAGTACGTCGCGCAGGCGCGGCTCCTCGTAGAAGGCCGCGACCGGCCCGCTGGCCGCCACCACGAGCAGCGCCAGCAGCCATGCCGACCCCAGCGCCACCGCGAGTGCCGCGCGCAGTTGCGCCTGGCCCAGCGCAGGCGTCGACACGACGTACTGGCCGACACCGAGGTCGCGCAGCACCTGTGCCAGTCCCACCAGTACGGCGCCGATGGCATAGATGCCGATGTCGGCCGGCGCCAGCATGCGCGCGATCAGCATCGAACCCACCGTCGCGATCAGCAGCGCCGTATAGCGTTCGCCGAATGAGTACAGCAGCGAACGGCGTGCCGTGTTCATCTACACGAGGCCGCGGTAGAAGGCCTGCACCTGCGCCTGGACGTGTTGCAAGCTGAAGCGGCGCAGTACGTCTTCCCGCCCCGCTTCGCCCATGCGCGCGCGCCGCGCCGGGTCGGCCAGCAGGCTGGCGACCGCCTGTGCCGCCGCCGCCTCGTCGTCCAGCGGCACCAGCAGGCCGCCCGGGCTGCCGCGCAGCACGTCGGCGTTGCCGGCAATGTCGGTGGCGACCGCCGGTACGCCGCACGCCATCGCCTCGATCGTCGCAATGCCGAATCCTTCCCGTTGACTCAGCAGCAGGTGGACGTCGAACGCCGGCAGCAGGGTTTCGACGTCGTCACGGAAGCCGGCGAAGATGACGTGGCCGGTCAGCCCTCGCTCGTCCACCAGCTGGCGCACGGCCAGCTCCAGCGGCCCGCTGCCCGCCAGCACCAGATACAGGTCCGGAAAGCGCGGCCGCAGCACATGCAACAGCCTGACGAGCGCGTCGGGCCGCTTCTGCGGCGACAATCGGGCGACGGCGCCGAGCACGAGCGCGTCGGCCGGCAAGCCGAGCGCCTGGCGCGTCGCCAGGCGCAGCGCGGGCGAAGGACGGAAGCGCGCCGTATCGACGCAGTTCGGAATCACCGCCAGGCGCACGCCGGCGGGCAGATAGTCGCGGTACAGCGCCAGGAAATGCTGCAGGGCGGCCTCGGTGGCGCCATACACGCCGCGCACGGCGCCGAATGCCTCCCTCAGCAGGGGCCGGTGCCAGGCACTGACGTCGCCCGGCGGGAACGTGTTGTGCACGCTGATGACGGCCGGCAGCGCGCAGCGGCGCGCCAGCCACAGGGCGGTAGCGCCGTACGCGCTCCAGCAGAACGCCACGTGCACGAGATCGGGCCGCTGGCGCCGCAGTGCGCGGGCGCCCCACCACTGGGCGCGCCAGCGGTTCCAGCGTCGCCAGTGCCACTGCTCGAAGACGGGCGGCGGCGCGAAATGCGTGACGGGCACGCGGCGTGCGCGCAGCTGCCTGGCCCAGGCGGCGCTGCCCGGGAACGGGCGGATGGCCAGGACCGGATTGCAGCCGTCCGCCTTGAGGAACTGGGCCTCCTGGGCCATGCGCAATTCCATGCCGCCCAGCTCGCCGGAGTAGCTGGTGATCAGTACCCGACGAGGGGGCCGCGGCGCACGCCACGCCTCGTGGAAGTAGCCGCGCAGGCAAGCCAGTTCCCAGCGGTGGCGGAACGCTGCGTCGGCCTGGCCCAGCAGGCGGGCGCGCAGCAGGCCGCCCGCCTCGCGCAGCCAGCGCCCCAGCATCCAGCGTGGCACGCCCAGGAGTTCCGGAAAGACGCCCGGACACGCCTGGCGGAATTGGCCCCGGCCGAAGCGGTAGGCCCGCTCGAGGATCCACGGAACCGTCAGCTGGTGCGCGCGGATGTGGTGGGCGACGCGTGCGGCCCCGCAGAACCAGGCGCGCTCGCCAGCGTCCGCCAGGCGGCGGGTCAGCTGCGTCTCGCTGCCCATGGCGTAGGCACCGGCGCTGGGGCCGATGGTCTCGTCGAAGCGCATTCCGCCGTCGAACAGTGCGCGGCGCAGCGCCATGTTGGCGCCCCACACGAGGCCCGGGAAGACGGGGCCGTCCGCCTGGCCTGGCGGCGTGATGCCGAAGGTCAGGCCCAGCGGTACCATGCGTTCGAGCCACGCGGGCGGCGTGGCAGCCCAATCGGGAACGATGGCACCACCGAATATCGCGTACTCCGGCTGCGCGTTTGCCGCCTCGGCCAGGCGCAGCAGCCATTCGGGTGCCGGCGTGGCGTCGTCGTCGGTAAAGACGAACAGGTCGCCCGGCAGCCCGGGCGCAACCAATGCCAGCTCGAGCGCCGCATTGAGCGCGACGTTCTTGCCGCGTCGCGCGGCAAACACGCGCGCGAGCGGCAGGCGGCCGGCGTAGCACTCGATGACCTGGGCGGTCGTGTCGGTACTGCCGTTGTCGGCGACGATCAGGCGCCAGCCGCCGGCGGGCGGCACCAGGGCACGGCAGCCTTCCAGCACATTGGGCAAGGTGGCGGCGCCATTGAAGGTCGCCATGAGCACGGTCAACAAGGATGTTCCTCCTCCGACGTATCATCGATTGCCAAGCCTGGTCCAGTGTAGCGGCGGACCTTCCGCCAACGTTGTGCGAGGTCAAGAGGCAAGGTCAGGAGGTGAGGTCAGGAGACAATCATGCGCGATCTGTTCGTTACCCTGCTGGTCTTCGCGGGCCTGCCGTATGTGCTGAAACGGCCTGCCTACGGCGGCTTGATGTGGGTGTGGATCAGCGTCATGAACCCGCACACGCAGGGCTGGGGCTTTGCCACCACGTTCCCGTTTGCCTACATCATCGCCGTCGCCACCTTGCTCAGCCTGGCGAAATCGCGCGAGCGCAACCGCTTCCCGCTGACGCCCGTCAGCCTGGCGCTGCTCGCGCTGGTCTTCTGGATGAACCTCACCACGCCGTTCGCGATGTTCCCCAACGCCGCGTGGAACCAGTACGCCAAGGTCATGAAGATCATGGGCATGACCCTCGTGCTGATGATGGTCGTGCGCGAACGCGCGGACATCCAGCGCCTCGTCTGGGTGCTCGTCATCTCGCTGGGCTTCTATGGCGCCAAGGGCGGCATCTTCACGATCCGCAGCGGCGGCAACGACCGCGTCTGGGGCCCCGTCGGGACGTTCATCGGCGGCAACAACGAACTGGCGCTGGCCCTCGTCATGACCATCCCCCTGATGTACTACCTGATGCACGACCTGCCGCGGCGCTGGATGCGCCACGCGATGCTGGCCGCCATGGCGCTGTCCGCCCTGGCCGCGCTGGGCAGCTATTCGCGCGGGGCCCTGCTGGCGATCGTCGCGATGCTGCTGTTCATGTGGGGCAAGAGCCGCCACAAGCTGGCCGGCGCCGCCCTGCTGGTGCTGCTGGTGCCGCTGGCACTGCTGTTCATGCCCGACCAGTGGGGCGCGCGCATGGACACGATCGGCGACTACCAGGCCGACTCGTCGGCCATGGGCCGGCTGAACGCCTGGCACATGGCATTCAACCTGGCCAAGGACCGGCTGATGGGCGGCGGCTTCGCCCTTTACGAGCCGCTGACGTTTGCGCTGTATGCGCCCAATCCGGCGGACGTGCACGCCGCCCACAGCATCTATTTCCAGGCCCTGGCCGAACATGGCTTCGTGGGCCTCGGCATCTACCTGCTGCTGGGGTGGCTCACCTGGCGCTCGGCCGCCGTGATCGTGCGGCGCTGCCGCGGCCGTGCCGAACTGGACTGGGCAGCGCGCCTGGCCGCGATGATCCAGGCGAGCCTGATCGGCTTTGCCGTGGGCGGCGCCTTCCTCAGCCTGCTGTACTGGGACGTCCCGTATTACCTGATGGCCGCCGTGATCGCCATGCGCGCACAGGTGGCATTGCAGCTTGGCGCGGAACCGGGCGGCGCGCGCCGGCGCTTGCCCTTGCCGCGCCCGGACGCCAGCCTGCCCGCGGGGCCGCGATGATGGCGCGGCTGCACAAGCTGGCCCGCGAGCTGGGCTGGGCCAACGCGCTGCTGTACCTGCTGGCGCGGGTGCTGCGCGGTGCGGGCATTCAGCTGTACCGCTATTACTTCGTGGCGCAGCACGTACCGGCGGCCGACACGGGCCGCGGGCAAGGCAAACGCGTGGACGTGCGCCCCGTGGCGGCGCTGGCGGACATCCCCTGGGGCTATCCCCGTCCCCGCGACGTGCTGGCGCAGCGCCTGCGCCAGGGCAGCCACAGCCTGGCGGCCTGGCGCGAAGGCGAACTGGCCGGCTTCCTGTGGTACCAGTTCGGCGGCTACCTGGAGGACGAGGTGCGTGCGCGCTACCGCCTGGCCTCGCCCCGTTCGGCCTGGGACTACGATGTGTACGTGCATCCGCGCCTTCGCCTCGGCCCGACCTTTGCCCGCCTGTGGCAGGAGGCCCACCGCCGCCTGCGCGCGCGTGGCGTCCGCTGGACCTGCAGCCGCATCTCGGCCTTCAATCCGGGTTCATTGCGGGCGCATGCCCGGCTTGGCACGGTGCGCCTCGGCAGCGCGACTTTCCTGGTGCTGGGCCGGCACCAGTGCATGCTGGCCAGTATCGCGCCCTACCTGCATGTGTCGGCCAGCCCCGGCTCCCTGCCCCACCTGACTTTCGACACCGACGCGCTGGAGCGTGCCCTTCCACCTTCGACACAGGAGCCCCCATGGCTTTCCGACTCTCCCTGATCCTTGCACTGGGCGCGGCCCTGTGCGGCGCCGCCCCGTGCCGTGCGGGCGGCGACTGCCCGCCGCTGGTCGCCAACACGGCGACCGGCGGCGACTATACCAATCCGGCCGACCGCGACAAGCTCAAAGTGGTCGAGCAGTTCCACTTCACGCCGACCGTGGAACGACTGGAGCGGGGACAGTCGGGCAGCATCGGCGGCGACCTGTCGTACACCCTCGAGCACTTCGCCAATCACCATCGCGCCCTGGCCGCCCTTGCCCGGCTGGCGGTGCACGACAAGAGCGCCCGGCCGCGTGGCGCCAAGCTGGCCGTGGACTGCTATTTCGGCCGCGCGATCGCCTACCGGCCCGACGACTCGCGCGTGCGCGCCATCTTCGGCGGCTACCTGCTGGCCCTTGGCCAGGAAGACGCCGCGCTGGCCCAGCTGGAGGAGGCGGCCCGGCTGGCGCCGCGCGATGCGACGAACCAGTACAACCTGGGCCTGCTGTACGTGCGCCGCAAGGAGTACGCCAAGGCGCGCGAAGCGGCCTGGCAAGCATATGACCTGGGTTTCCCGCTGCCTGGACTCAGAACCAAGCTTACCGTGGCGGGTCAGTGGCAGGAGCGCTGAGGCCCGCCGGCCTTGGCGCCGGCAGCCCTATTTGATGCCGTGGTGGTTCATCAGGTCGTACAAGGTCGGCCGGCTTACTCCCAGCATCTCCGCGGCCCGGGCGATATTGCCGCCCGAGCGTGCCAGCGCCTTGACCATGACACGGTATTCGGCCGCGTCGCGCGCCGTGCGCAGGTTGATGTCGTCTTCCGCCGGCACCGCCTGCGCCAGTCCCAGGTCGGCCGCCGTGATCTGCGAGCCCTCGCACATGATGACGGCGCGGCGGATACAGTTTTCCATCTCGCGCACGTTGCCCGGCCAGCCGTGCGCCTCGATCGCCTGCAGTGCCTCGGCATTGAAGTGCAACCCGGTACGCCCCTCGCTGGCACAGAAGCGGTGCTTGAAGTGCTGGGCCAGCAGAACGCTGTCGCCGACGCGTTCGCGCAGCGGCGGAATCGCCAGCACGATCTCGCTGAGCCGGTAAAACAGGTCCTCGCGGAACAGGCCTTCGTCCACCCGGCTCTTCAGGTGGCGGTGGGTGGCGCAGACGATGCGCACGTCCACCGCGATCTCGCTGCGCCCGCCGACCCGCTCGATAACGCGCTCCTGCAGGAAGCGCAGCAGCTTGGCCTGCAGGGCCAGCGCCATGTCGCCGATCTCGTCGAGGAAGAACGTGCCACCCTGCGCCAGCTCGATCTTGCCGGGCGTCTGCCGCACGGCGCCCGTGAATGCACCCTTCTCGTGGCCAAACAGTTCGCTTTCCAGCAGGTGTTCCGGAATGGCCGCGCAATTGATGGCGACAAAGCGCTTGTCGTGCCGGTTGCTCAACTGGTGCAAGCCGCGGGCCAGCAGCTCCTTGCCGCAGCCGGATGCGCCCAGCAGCAACACGGTGGCGGAAGAGCCGGCCACCTTCTCGACGCTGCGGCAGACCTTCAACATGCCGGGGTCGCGGCTGACGATGCCGGCCAGCGGCGAATCGGCCTGGATCTGCAGCATGCGCCGGTTCTCCTGCTGCACCTGTTGCAGGAAGGCGGCCCGCTCGATGACGAGGCGCAGCAGGTCGGCGTCCAGCGGTTTCTGGTGGAAGTCATACGCGCCCAGGGTGATCGCCTTCAGCACGTTGGCGCGGTCGCGGTTCCCGGACAGTACGATGACCTTCGTGTCCGGCGCCCCCGCCAGGATCTGCTGCAGCAGCGCCAGGCCTTCGCTGGCGCCGTCGGCATCGGGCGGCAGGCCCAGGTCCATCGTGACCAGCCCCGGCTGGTGCCGCCGCAGCAGCGTGAGTGCGCTTTCGCGGTCGCCCGCCACCAGCACGTCGTAGCCATCCAGGCTCCAGCGCAGCTGCTTCTGCAGCCCCGCATCGTCTTCCACCACCAGCAATTTACGCTTCGGCATCGGGTTCTCTCCTCAGGCGGCGACGGGCACGACACCGGTCGCCCGGTGCAGGGGCAGGATCACACGGAACGTGGTGCCGACGCCGGGCCGGCTTTCCACCTCCAGCCGACCGCCCAGCTCACGGATGTACTCGCGGCTTTCGTAGACCCCGATGCCCATGCCGGCGGGCTTGGTGGTCTCGAAGGGCCGGAACAGGCGGTCACGCACGAACGCCTCGCTCATGCCGATGCCCGTATCGCGCAGTTCGATCAGCGCCGCGTCGTCCTGCCGGCGCAGTACCACGCGGATGCTGCCCTCGGGCGACGTCGCTTCCAGCGCGTTCTGCAACAGGTGCGCCAGCACCCGCTCGAGCCGCTGGTCGTCGGCATCGGCCACCAGTTGTTCGTCGGCCGCCTCCAGCAGCGGGCATGGCCGGGCCGCAGCGTAGGCAGCGACGGCGCGCCGCACGACGTCCGCCAGCGGCAGTGCCCTGGCCACGTCGCCACCGGCAGGATCGCTGCGCGAGAGCCGCTGCAGCAGGCCGGTCATCTTGCGCACGGAATGGGCCAGCGTTTCCAGCATGTCCTCCTGGAAGGCGGGATTGTGCTTGTGGCGCTCCGCGTTGGCCAGCAGGAGGGAGTGCTGCGACAGCAGGTTCTTCAGGTCGTGCACGACAAACGTCGACATGCGGTTGAACGACTCGAACTGGCGCGCCACGGCCAGGCGGTCGGCCAGTTCGCCATGGGCCAGGCAGCTGGCGGCCTGGCTGCCGGCCAGACGCAGCAGGTCGAACAGCTCCCAGTCCGGTTTCACTTCGGTGCGGGGCCGGGCCAGCGCGACGAAGCCGAACAGCCGGCCATGCAGCAGCAGGGGTACGACGAGCCACAGTTGCGCAACACCGTGCAGCCACGCCGGCAGCTCGACGCCGGGCTGCGCACCGTCCGGCCACGGCCGACTGGCATCGACCACCCACTGGCGCTCCCGCAACAGCGTGCAGAACGGGCTGTCGAGCGGCTCCGTGCCGTACTGCGCTGGCATGTTCCAGCGCGCCGCAGGCTCCAGCCGGCCGCCATCGCGCGCGATCCACAGCGCGCCCGCCGGGCTTTCAGCCAGCGCGGCGATCGCCTGGATCGCCCGCTCGCCGGGTATCGGCCCGCCTTCGGAAAGCGCCTGCGTAAAGCGGCGCCACTCGTCGCGGTAGTCGAAGCGGGCCTGGTAGAAGTGCTTGCTGATGAAGACGCGCAGGCGCGCCCGGGCCGCGCCGGAGAACAGGACGCCAGCCAGCAACAGCCCCGCCCCGACCAGGGCCGCCAGCTGCATCAGGGCGCCCCACGCCCCGCCGACGCGGCGCAGGTACCAGCCTCCGGCTGCCATCGCCAGCAGGTAGGCAGCGCAACCGACCAGCGCCGCCGAGCGCACCGCCACCTGGCGCGACAGCGTCAAGCCCAGCTTCCAGCCGGGATTGCGGGCCGCCGTGATGGCCAGCAGCGGCACGCACAGCGCGTCCACGACGCCGCGCGCGGCCCAGAGGTCGGGCTGCAGGCGGCGGAACAGCAGCGCGTCGCAGTACAGGTAGAAGTCGTACACGAACAGGGTGCCCAGGCCCAGGCAGGCGAACTTGATGCCCCAGCGCTCGCGCACGGGCGTGTGGCGATACAGCTGCTCGACCAGCAGGATGCCCAGTACGGCCAGCAGCAGCCGGACGGTGATCGCCGCCAGCACGGGCATGTCGACCGCCACTGCCGGTGCGGCGGTATAGGCCGGCGCGGCACCGGCGGCAGCGGCGACCGGAGCCGCGGCCGCCACGTCCACCGTCAGCTCGCCGAGCGCCAGTTGCAGTGCCGTCAGCACGGCCACAGCCGCCAGCAAGCGCCGCGCGGGCAAGCCGGCCGGCACCAGCAGCAGGGCAAGGAACACGAGCCAGGCCGCGCTGCGTGCCACCTCCAGCGCGACGGTCCACGGCGCGGGCAGCGCGGGCCCGAGCGCCCGCAGGGCCAACGCTGCGGCCCACAGCGCCGTGGCGAGGCAGGCAACCAGCAACGCGCGCTGGCCGTTGCGCGCGCGCCGGTTGGCCAGCACCAGGGCACCGAAGCCTGCAAAGGCCAGCGCGCACAGCCCATGGCTGACGCCTGCTACCATCGCCGCCGCCCCCATCAGCGGGCTCCCTTGCCGGACAGGACGACCTGCACCGTGTCGAGCAGGATCAGGAGGTCGAGGAACAGGCTGTTGTTCTTGACGTAATACAGGTCGTACTGCAGCTTGCACATGGCGTCGTCCACCGAGGCCCCATACTGGTAGCGCACCTGCGCCAGCCCGGTGATGCCGGGCTTGATGCTGTGGCGCACGTCATAGTAGGGAATCGCGTGCCCCAGCCGTTCGACGAAATAGGCGCGTTCGGGACGCGGTCCGACAAAGCTCATCTCGCCGCGGAACACATTGATCATCTGCGGCAGCTCGTCGATGCGCAATTTGCGCAGCCAGTACCCGACCCGCGTCACGCGCGGATCCTGCGCCGTGGCCCAGCGTGGCAGGCCGTCGCGCTCGGCGTCGGCCCCCATGCTGCGAAATTTCAGGACCTGGAAGCGGCGCCCGTCCTTGCCGACCCGCTCCTGGCGAAAGATGACGGGGCCGCCGTCCTCGATCGCGATGCACAGCGCGGCGGCCAGCATCACGGGCAGCGTGGCGAGGCAGATCGCCGCGCTGGCCGCCAGGTCGAAGGTGCGCTTGACGGCGGCGCGCAGGAAGCTCTGGTCGAAGCCGCCGCCAAAGATCAGGTAGCTCGGTTGCAGCGAGTCGAGCCGGATCTGGCTGGCTTCGCGCTCGAAGAAGTGGGCCGCATCGGTGACGCGCACGCCGCCCAGCGCGCAATCGAGCAGTTCGCGCACGGGGTAGGCGCCGCTGCGGCGGTCGCCGACCGACACCACCAGCTCGGTCGCGCCGTGGCGCCGCGCCAGCGCCAGCAGGGACTCGCCCGGCGGCAGCCGCTGCGCCGCCGGCACGCAACTGGGTTCGCCTGGCACCGGCACGCAACCGACGACATCGAACCGGCGCGGTCCGCCGGGGCTGGCCGCCAGCTCCAGGCATTCGCGCGCCAGCGCGCCGTCGCCCACGACGATCAGGCGCACCGTCAGCATGCCGGCCGGCGCGGAGCTGAACAGCAGTGCGCGCGCCAGCAGCACGCCGGCGCCGCCCAGCACGAATGCCAGGCCGCCTGCGCGGCCGAAGTGGATGGACGGCAGCACGTGCATCAGTGCCGACAGCAGCGCGAAGCCCAGCACGAATGCAGGGGCGATGCGGGCCAGCGTGGCGCGCATGTCGGCGCGGTCCTCCTGCTGGTACATGCCGAGGGTGCTCATGCAGAACACGTTGACGAGCGCGAAGGCCAGCGCGGACGCCGTCAACTGCAAGGGTTGCTGCGCCGCGCCGGTCCACAGCAGCGCCGTCAGGGCGGCGGCCGCTTGCAGGATCAGCATTTCCATCGACAGCAGCACGATGCCCATGCGCGACACATAATGGTTGAAGATCCGGATCACGTTGCGTCCTCCGCAAGCACTGGCCACGCCACCGGTGCCGATGGCTCAGCCATGATGCCGGACCGCTCCCACCAGGGCCTTGTGCGACCTCAAAATCGGCGGTGGGCATGACGGACCTTTGTCAAATGGTCTATAGTCATGGTTCCTTACCGTGAAACCTATTCCTAGATCATGAAATTTGACGTCGCGATCGTCGGCAGCGGGCTCGCCGGCCTCTCGGTGGCCCTGCACCTGGCCGAAACCCGCAAGGTAGCCATCATTTCCAAACGCGAGCTGCTGGACGGCGCCAGCAACTGGGCCCAGGGCGGCATCGCCGCCGTGCTGGACTCCGGCGACAGCCACGAGCAGCACATCGCCGACACGCTGGTCGCCGGCGGCGGCCTGTGCGACGTGGGCGCCACCCGCTTCATCGTCGAACACGGCCGCGAGGCCATCGAATGGCTGATCGAACAGGGCGTGCCGTTTACCCGCGACACCAGCGCGGAGCTGGGCTTCCACCTGACGCGCGAGGGGGGCCACAGCCAGCGCCGCATCATCCACGCGGCCGATGCCACCGGCAATGCGGTGCAGACGACGCTGGAAGCGAAGGTGCGCGCGCACCCGAACATCAGCCTGTTCGAGCACCACTGCGCGATCGACCTGATCACCTCCGACAAGCTGGGCCCGCGCCCGCACCACGGCAATGCGCAGCCGAAGTGCCACGGCCTGTACGTGCAGGACACGCAGACGGGCGAGGTGCACACCTTCGCGGCCGAACACACCGTCATGTGCACGGGCGGCGCCGGCAAGGTCTACCTGTACACGACCAACCCGGACACGGCCAGCGGCGACGGCATCGCGATGGCCTGGCGCGCCGGCTGCCGCGTGTCGAACATGGAGTTCATCCAGTTCCACCCCACCTGCCTGTACCACCCGTATGCCAAGTCGTTCCTGATCACGGAAGCGATCCGCGGCGAAGGCGGCGTGCTGAAGCTGCCGCCGGAAGCCGGCGCGGCCGCCGGCCAGCGCTTCATGCTGGCGCACGACCCGCGTGCCGAGCTGGCGCCGCGCGACGTGGTCGCCCGCGCCATCGACTTCGAGATCAAGAAGCGCGGCCTGGATTACGTCCACCTGGACATCAGCCACAAGCCGGCGCAATTTCTGATCGAGCACTTCCCGACGATCTACGCGCGCTGCCTGGAACTGGGCATCGACATCACGAAGGAACCGATCCCCATCGTGCCGGCCGCGCACTACACGTGCGGCGGCGTGGTGACGGACCTCGTGGGCCGCACCGACCTGCCCGGCCTGTATGCGGTCGGCGAGACGGCTTGCACGGGCCTGCACGGCGCCAACCGACTGGCCAGCAACTCGCTGCTGGAGTGCGTGGTGGTGGGCCGCGCCTGCGCGCAGGACATCGTCTCGCAGGAGAAGAACGGCACGCCCTACCTGCCGGACTGGGACGAGAGCCGCGTCACGGACGCGGACGAGGAAGTCGTCATCGCCCACAACTGGGACGAGCTGCGCCGCTTCATGTGGAACTACGTGGGCATCGTGCGCACGACCAAGCGGCTGGAACGGGCGCAGCACCGCATTGCCCTGCTGAAGGAAGAGATCGATGAGTACTACCGCAACTTCCGCATCACGGCCGACCTGCTGGAGCTGCGCAACCTGGTCGACGTGGCGGCGCTGATCGTCAACAGCGCACTGCAGCGGCGCGAGAGCCGCGGCCTGCACTACAGCCGCGACTATCCGGAAACGCTGCCGAAGGCGCTGCCCAGCATCCTGACGCCGAACCGGCGCTAAAGGCCTGTGCGATGGCTGACGATACGACGCAGCTGCGGCTGGCCCGCGCGGAAGACATCCCGGCCCTGGAAGCGCTGATCGAGCGTTCCGGCCTCGGCTTGTCGGCCGGCTTCTATACCGATGCACAGGCGGCGGCGCTGACCGCCCACGTGTACGGCGTCGATTCGCAGCTGATCGCGGACGGCACCTACTTCGTCGTCGAACGGGACGGCGTGGCGCTGGCCTGCGGCGGCTGGAGCAAGCGCGCCACGTTGTATGGTGCCGATCGCGCCAAGCGCGCAGCCGACCCGCTGCTGGACCCGGCCACGCAGGCAGCGCGCATCCGCGCCTTCTTCGTCGACCCGGCCGCGCCGCGCCAGGGCCTGGGCACGCTGCTGCTGCGGCACTGCGAGAGCGCGGCCTTGGCGGCGGGCTTCAGGGAACTGGAGATGGCCGCGACGTTGCCTGGCGTGCCGTTCTACCGGCAGGCGGGCTATGAGACGGTGGAGCGGTTCGAGATCGAACCGGGTGGCGTGAAGACGCCGCTCGAGCGGATGCGCAAGCGGCTCGGTCAGTGAACCCGCGGTGCCAGGCACCTGTCCGAGGGTCGGAGATCCTCGGACAGGTGCCTGGCACCATGGGCTGCCTGCTTAGCGGGAGTTGAACCCCTTGCCCTCCGCCGCCAGCTGCACCAGCAGCGGCGCCGGACGCCAGGCGTCGCCGTGGCGGCCCTTGGCCAGGCGCTCGATCGTCGCCAGCACGTTCGGCAGGCCGACGGTGTCGGCGTAGAACATCGGACCGCCGCGGAACAGCGGGAAGCCGTAGCCCGTCAGGTAGACCATGTCGATGTCCGACGCCCGCAGCGCGATGCCTTCCTCCAGGATGTGCGCCGCCTCATTCACCAGCGCGTACACCAGCCGCTCGACGATCTCCTGGTCGGCGATGGGACGGCGCTCGATACCCAGGTCGGCCGAGTGCTGCACGATCATGTCGTTGACCTGCTGGTTCGGGTAAGGCTTGCGGTCGCCCGGCTTGTAGTCGTACCAGCCGCCGCCCGTCTTCTGGCCGAAGCGGCCCATCTCGCACAGCAGGTCGGCCGTCCTGGAGTACTGGATTTCCGGTTTCTCGATGGCGCGGCGCTTGCGGATGTACCAGCCGATGTCGTTGCCGGCCAGGTCGCCCATGCGGAACGGGCCCATGGCGAAGCCGAACTTCTCCATCGCCTGGTCGACCTGCTCGGGCAGGCAGCCTTCGTCCAGCAGGAAGCCGGCCTGGCGCGAATACTGCTCGATCATGCGGTTGCCGATGAAACCGTCGCACACACCCGACACCACGCCCGTCTTCTTCAGCTTCTTCGACAGCGCCAGGGCGGTCGCCAGCACGTCGCTGCCGGTGGCCTTGCCGCGCACGATTTCCAAGAGCTTCATGACGTTGGCGGGGCTGAAGAAGTGCGTGCCGATGACGTCGTGCGGGCGGCTGGTGAACGCGGCGATCTTGTCCACGTCCAGGGTCGACGTGTTGGTGGCCAGGATGGCGCCCTGCTTCATCACTTCGTCCAGCTTCCTGAACACGGCTTCCTTGACGCCCATCTCCTCGAACACGGCTTCGACGACGATGTCGGCCTGGCCGATCTCAGCGTAGTCCAGCGTGCCCGTGATCAGGGCCAGGCGCTGGTCGAACTTCTCCTGCGTCAGCTTGCCCTTCTTCAGCGTGTTCTCGTAGTTCTTGCGGATCGTCGCCAGGCCCTTGTCCAGCGCTTCCTGCTTCGTTTCCAGCAGCACGACAGGGATGCCGGCGTTGGCGAAGTTCATCGCGATGCCGCCGCCCATCGTGCCGGCGCCAATGACGGCCGCCCGTTCGATCTTGCGCGTCGGCGTGTCGCCCGGGACGTCCGGCACCTTGCTCGCCTCACGTTCGGCGAAGAACGCGTGGCGCAACGCCTTCGATTCCGTCGTCTGCATCAGGTGCAGGAAGCGCTCGCGCTCGAATGCCAGCCCGTCCTCGAACTTCATCGTCACCGACGCGGCAACCGTTTCCAGGCACTCCAGCGGTGCCGGGAACGGGCCCGCCACGCTCTTCACGGTGTTGCGCGAAAATTGTAAAAAAGCCTCAGAGTTCGGGTAGTCGACCTTGCGCTCGCGCACCTTCGGCAGCGGACGCACGTCGGCGATGCGGGAGGCGAAGGCCACGGCGGCCTGCACCAGGCCAGCGAAGTCGGTCCCCGCCGGCAGTACCTCGTCGAACAACGCCGGCAGCTTTTCCGAGGGCACAGGGGTGCCGGAGACGATCATGTTCAGTGCCGCCTCCAGGCCCAGCACGCGCGGCAGGCGCTGCGTGCCGCCGGCGCCCGGCAACAGGCCCAGTTTGACTTCCGGCAGCGCCACCTGCGCGCCCGGCAGGGCCACGCGGTAGTGGCAGCCCAGGGCCAGCTCCAGCCCCCCGCCCATGCAGACACTGTGGATCGCCGCCACGACCGGCTTGGTCGACTCCTCCGCCGTGCGGATCAGCGTGTGCAGGGTCGGCTCCGTCATGGCCTTCGGCGAATTGAATTCCTTGATGTCCGCGCCGCCGGAAAAGGCCTTGCCGGCACCGGTGATGACGATGGCCTTCACGGCCGCGTCGTCCTGCGCCTTGCGGATGCCCTCCACGGCGGCAGTGCGGGTGGCCAGGCCCAGGCCGTTGACGGGCGGGTTGTTCAGCGTGATGACGGCAACGGCATCGATCACTTGGTAGTCGGCACTCATGTCTCTGTTCCTCTTCTGGTTGTCGGGGATGCAATCACTATACCCGATAAAAGTGCGACCGTGCTATTTTGTCGCAGCGGCGCCTTCGGCCATCCGGTGGCCGGCGAACCGCTCGCGCAGGTCCGTCTTGCGCACCTTGCCGGTGCCGCCCACGGGCAGGCTGTCCGTGAACACCACGTCGTCCGGCAGCCACCAGCGCGCTACCTTGCCTTCGTAGAAGTCCAGCAGCTCCTCGCGCGTGACGCTCATGCCGGGCCGCGGCACCACGACCAGCAGCGGCCGTTCGTCCCATTTCGGGTGCGGCATGCCGATGCAGGCGGCCTGCAGCACCGCCGGATGCGACATCGCGATGTTCTCCAGGTCGATGGTGCCGATCCACTCGCCGCCCGACTTGATGACGTCCTTGCTGCGGTCCGTGATCTGCATGTAGCCGTCGGCATCGATCGTGGCCACGTCGCCGGTCGGGAACCAGCCGTCCTGCAGGGCGCTGTGCTCCTCGCCGAAGTAGGACTCGATGATCCACGGTCCCTTCACCTGCAGGTGGCCGAACGTGCTGCCGTCCCACGGCAGTTCGCGGCCGGCATCGTCGACGATGCGCATGTCGACGCCGTAGATGGCGTGGCCCTGCTTGCGCAGCACCTTGCGCTGCTCGTCCGGCGGCAGCGCCGTGTGGCGCGCCAGCAGGCTGCAGGCCGTGCCCAAAGGCGACATCTCCGTCATGCCCCACGCGTGCACCACCTCGATGCCGAAGTCGTCGATCAGCGCGTCCATCAGGGCCGGCGGGCAGGCCGCGCCGCCGATCACCGTGTGGCGGAACGTGGTGAAACGCAGCCGATGCTCCTTCATGAAATTGACGAGCCCCAGCCAGACAGTGGGCACGCATGCCGTGAAGGTCACGCCTTCGGCCTCGAACAGCTCGTACAGCGACTTGCCGTCCAGCGCCGCGCCGGGGAACACCATCTTGGCGCCGGACAGCGGCACCGAGTACGGCAGGCCCCATGCATTGACGTGGAACATGGGCACGATCGGCACCACCACGTCGCGCGCGGCCACGTTGAGGGCATTCGGCATCGCCGAGCCGTACGCGTGCAGCACCGTCGAACGGTGCGAATACAACGCCCCCTTCGGATTGCCGGTCGTGCCGGACGTGTAGCACAGCGAAGCGGCCGAGCGCTCGTCGAATTGCGGCCACGTGTACCCGTCCGGCTGGGCGGCCAGCAGCGTTTCGTAGCTCATCAGGTTGGGAATGCGCGTCGTCGCCGGCAGGCGCTCCGCGTCCGCCAGCAGCACCCAGCCTTTCACTTTCGGACACAGCGGCGCCACCGCCTCGATCAGGGGCAGGAATGTCAGGTCGAACAGCAGGTACTGGTCGTCGGCGTGGTTGACGATCCAGGCGATCTGCTCCGGATGCAGGCGCGGATTGATCGTGTGCAGCACCGCGCCCATGCCGGACACGCCGTAGTAGGCCTCCAGGTGGCGATAGCCGTTCCATGCCAGCGTGGCCACCCGCTCGCCCATTGTCACGCCCAGGTGCGTCAGCGCATTGGCAAGGCGCCCTGCGCGCCGGCGGCATTCGCGCCAGTTGTAGCGGTGGATGTCGCCCTCGACGCGACGCGAGACGATCTCGCCGTCGCCGAAATGGCGCGCGGCGAATTCCAGGATGCTCGAGACGAGCAGCGGCTCGTCCATCATGCGGCCCACTAGCGGGCTCATCGGCAGGCTCATCGGCAGGCTCATCGGCAGATTGGCGGCGCTGGCGGTCCCGCCCGCTGGATACTCGGTGCTGTACATACGGTCTCCTATGTTTTGCTATTTATTTAACGGGCCAGGGCCATGGGCGGTCAATGACTTTCGATGCTGCGCCGCAGCATGCGCGTCCGCACACGGTGGACCGCTGTGTTTCGCCAGGGTGCGCTAAAATCCCGCCATTATCCGAACTTCTCCGGGAACTGCCATCGCTGCCCTTGCCCTGCCCCTGGACAACTCCTTCGCGAGTTTGCCCCCTGCTTTCTACACCCGGCTGATGCCGACGCCCTTGCCGGCGCCGTACCTGGTCGGCATCAGCGCGCCCGCCGCGCGCCTGATCGGCCTCGACCCGGCCGCCATCGACGACGATGCCGTCGCCATGTTTGCCGGCAGCCGCGTGCCCGAGCGCGCGCAGCCGCTGGCGGCCGTCTATTCCGGCCACCAGTTCGGCGTCTGGGCCGGCCAGCTGGGCGACGGCCGCGCCATGCTGCTGGGCGACGTGGCTACGCCGCAGGGCCCCATGGAGCTGCAATGGAAAGGCGCCGGCATGACGCCGTATTCGCGCATGGGCGACGGCCGCGCGGTGCTGCGCTCGTCGATCCGCGAGTTCCTGTGCTCGGAAGCCATGCACGCGCTGGGCATCCCGACGACGCGGGCGCTGTCGGTGGCCGGTTCCGACCAGGGCGTGGTGCGCGAAACCATCGAGACGGCCGCCGTCGTGATCCGCATGGCGCCCACGTTCATCCGCTTCGGCTCCTTCGAGCACTGGTTCTACCGCAAGGATGAAGCCAACCTGCGCATCCTGGCGGACTACGTCATCGACCGTTTCTACCCGGCGCTGCGCGACGAGGCCAATCCGTATGCCGCCTTGCTGGAGGAAGTCACCCGCCGCACCGCCCGCCTGATCGCGCAGTGGCAGGCGGTGGGCTTCATGCATGGCGTGATGAACACCGACAATATGTCGATCCTGGGGCAGACGCTCGACTACGGTCCGTTCGGCTTCATGGAGGCGTTCGACGCCCAGCACATCTGCAACCACAGCGACAGCAACGGCCGCTATTCGTACGCCATGCAGCCGCAGATCGGCCACTGGAACTGCTACGCGCTGGCGCAGGCGCTGGTGCCGCTGATCGGTGAAGTCGAGGAAACCCAGGCCGCACTGGACGTCTACCAGGGCGAGTTCGGCGCTGCCGTGGACCGTTTGCTGCATGCCAAGCTGGGCCTGGCGCAGCTGCCCGAGCAGCAGGAAGCGGACCGGCAATTGCTGGACAGCCTGTTCGGCATCTTGCAGGCCAATCACGCCGACTTCACGCTGTTCTTCCGCCGCCTGTCCGGCGTGCAGGCCGCCTCGAATGCAGGCGACGAGCCGCTGCGCGACCTCTTCATCGACCGGCCCGCCTTCGATGCATGGGCCGAGCGGTATCGCGCCCGCCTGCAAGTGGAACAGAGTGTCGATACCGTGCGCAAGACGGCAATGGACGCCGTCAATCCGAAATACGTGCTGCGCAATTACCTCGCCCAGGCCGCCATCGAAAAAGCCCAGCACAAGGATTTCTCGGAAGTGGAGCGGTTGCTGGGCATCCTGCAGCGTCCGTTCGACGAGCAACCCGAACACGAGCAATACGCGGCGCTGCCGCCCGATTGGGCCAGCGAACTGGAAGTCAGCTGTTCATCCTGAAATCATCATGAGCGATCAAACCAAGAAACTCGTCAAATCCGACGCCGATTGGCGTGCCCAGCTCGATCCGCTGGAATACCAGGTCACCCGCCATGCCGCCACCGAGCGCGCTTTCACGGGCCGGTTCTGGGATCACCACGAGCGCGGCATATATACGTGCGTCTGCTGTAATACACCGCTGTTCCGCTCCGATGCCAAATTCGATTCCGGCTGCGGCTGGCCCAGTTATTTCGAAGCGCTGGACCCCGCCAACGTGATCGAGAAAGTCGACCGTTCGCATGGTATGCTGCGCACCGAAATTATCTGCGCGGTCTGCGACGCCCACCTGGGTCACGTATTCCCGGACGGCCCGCCGCCGACCGGCCTGCGTTACTGCATCAATTCGGCGTCGTTGCGCTTTACTCCGGAAGACTGAACCACCATGATGAAATTCCTGTTCGATATTTTCCCGCTGCTGGTCTTTTTTGGCAGCTACCGCTGGGCCGGCGGTAACGAGGACGCCGCGGCGGCGCTCGTCAACGGCCATTTGTCGGGGATGATCTCCGGCGGCGCCGTGCTGGCCAGCCAGGCGCCGATCATCGTCGCCACCATAGCCGGCATTGTCGCCACCGCCCTGCAGATCGCCTACCTGCTGGCACGCGGGCGCAAGGTGGACGGGGCGCTGTGGGTATCGATGGTGGTCTTCCTGTTCTTCGGCGGCCTGACGATCTATTTCCATGACGACGATTTCATCAAATGGAAACCGACGATCATTTACTGGAGCTTTGCCGCCGCCATGGTCGTTGCATCGCGCTTCTTCAACAAGAACCTGATCCGCGCGGCAATGGAAAAACAGATCGCGCTGCCCGACGAGGTATGGAACCGCCTGAATGCGGTGTGGGTGATGTTCTGGGTGGCGCTGGGATTGTTGAACCTGTTCGTGGCATTCGTGCTGTTCAAGGCCGATACCAATGCGTGGGTCAGTTTCAAGGCATTCGGCGTAACGGGCCTGATGCTGGCATTTTTCGTGGCGCAGGGTTTTTACCTGTCCAAGCACATCAAGGATGAAGCATGACCGATCCACGCCTCGACAAGATTCGCGAGCGCCTGCAAGCCGCCCTGGGACCCGCCGACATCGTGCTGGACGACGAGTCGGCGCTGCACGCCGGCCATGCCGGCGCAGCCTCTGGCGGCGGCCATTATCGCTTAAGTATATCCTCAGCGAAATTCGAAGGGCTGAACCTCGTCATGCGCCATCGTCTGGTGTATGATTCCGTGGCCGATATGATGCATAAAGAGATTCATGCATTGGCCATTACTGCAGTGGCCCCGTCGGAACGGAACTGAACGGCGCAGTGCGCCGCTTGGGTCCGCGATGTTCGAATGCGTGACGTGTTGGGAACCATCAAAGAAATTGAATAGTCGAGACATCTCCGCGATTTAAGTCCCTTCTCTCCCGCGCTTTGCTATCACTTTTCCCGTAGGAAATAATAATGACTTTAAAGCCAGCTCGTCTGCTGCTCGCACTGATCGCCGTCGCCACGGCGCCGGCATTTGCCCAGAACATCGCCGTCGTCAACGGCAAGGCCATCCCGACCGCGCGCGTGGATGCGGTCATCAAGCAGGTCGTCGCGCAAGGGCAGCAGCCGGATTCGCCGCAGCTGCGCGAGATGATCAAGAAGGACCTGATCAGCCGCGAGGTGCTGATGCAGGAAGCGGAGAAGCAGGGTTACAGCAAGGATGCCAGCGTCAAGACGCAGCTGGAAAACGCGCGCCAGGCCATCGTCGTCAACGCGATGGTTGCCGACTACGTCAAGAAGAATCCTGTCAAGGATGCGGACGTGAAGGCCGAGTACGACCGCTTCGTCAAGGAAACGGGCGACAAGGAATACCACGTGCGCCACATTCTGGTCGATACCGAGGCGCAAGCCAACGAGATCATCACGAAGCTGAAGGGCGGCGCCAAGTTCGAGGACCTGGCCAAACAGTCGAAGGACACCGGCTCGGCTGCCAACGGCGGCGACCTGGACTGGGCGACGCCGTCGTCGTTCCCGCCCGTGTTCTCGGACGCGTTCGTCAAGCTGCAGAAAGGCCAGGTCACGGAGAAGCCCGTGCAGACGCCGAACGGCTTCCACGTGATCAAGGTGGACGACGTGCGTGCGGCCAAGCTGCCGACGCTGGAGGAAGTCAAGCCGCAGATCGAGGAAGCGCTGACGCAGAAGAAGCTCCAGGCTTACCAGGAAGAGCTGGTCAAAAAGGCAAAGATTCAGTAAGGTACGTGTTCTAGGTCCGGCGCGGGACGGAGCTTCCGCCGCCGGTATGGGTTGAACATGTAAAAGCGCCCTCTTACGGGTCCAGTATTTTTATAGGATGTGATAATGATTTTGAAGCCCGCCCGCCTGTTGTTAGCACTGATCGCCGTGGCCGCCGCGCCAGCGTTCGCCCAGAACGTCGCCACCGTCAACGGCAAGGCCATCCCGGCCTCGCGCCTGGATGCCGTCGTCAAGCAGGTGACCGCCCAGGGCAAGCAGCCCGACAGCCCGCAGCTGCGCGACGCCATCAAGAAGGACTTGATCGCCCGTGAAGTGATGGTGCAGGAAGCCGACAAGCAGGGTTACAGCAACAAACCTGACGTCAAGCAGGCCCTGGAGAATACCCGCCAGAGCATCGTCATCAACGCGATGCTGGCCGACTACGTCAAGAAGAATCCGGTCAAGGATGCCGAAGTCAAGGCCGAGTACGACAAGTACAAGGCTTCCGTGGGCGACAAGGAATACCGCGCCCGCCACATCCTGGTCGGCACCGAGAAGGAAGCCCAGGACATCATCGCCAAGCTGAAAGGCGGCGCCAAGTTCGAGGAGCTGGCCAAGCAGTCGAAGGACACGGGTTCCGCGGCCAACGGCGGCGACCTGGACTGGGCAAGCCCAGGCAACTTCGTCAAGCCATTCTCCGACGCGATGGTCGCGCTGAAGGACGGCCAGGTCACGGAGAAGCCGGTGCAGTCGCAGTACGGCTACCACGTCATCCGGCTGGAAGGCTCGCGCGCCGCCAAGGTGCCGGCTCTGGACGAAGTCAAGGGCCAGATCGAGCAGGCACTGACGCAGAAGAAGATCGCCGCCTACCGCGACGAACTGGTCAAGAAGGCCAAGGTGCAGTAAGCAGCATTGTTTGCCGGATCAAGGAGCGCCCTGCGGGGCGCTTTTTTTTTGGGGGCGCTGTGCCCCCGTCGCAGTGAAGTAGCCCATCGGTACTTGCATCGCGCCCCAGGCGTGGTCTGGCTGATGAGTAAGACTGTCGCCCCGTCGGGAAGTTCACCACGACCGGGTCACAGCGCGTTTCGCGTACGCGCCGCCGCGCTGATTGCCATGGCGGGCGGCCTGTGCCAGCATGGACATCCACCTTCACGCAAGGAGACGTCATGGCACAGCTGAGCAAGATCACCCCCTGCCTGTGGTTCGACAGCGAGGGCGAGGGGGCGGCGCGTTTCTATGCCTCCGTGTTCCCCGACGGCCGCATCACCAATGTGCTGCGCTATAGCGCCGCCGGCCAGGAGCACCATGGCCGGGAACCCGGGTCCGTCATGCTGGTTACGTTCGAGCTGGCGGGCCAATCCTTCACCGCGCTCAATGGCGGCCCCGTGTTCAGGTTCAGTGAGGCGATATCGCTGATGATCCTGTGCGACACGCAAGCGGAAATCGATCACTACTGGGCGCGGCTGGGCGAAGGCGGGGATCCGTCGGCCCAGGCCTGCGGCTGGCTCAAGGATAAGTACGGCCTGTCCTGGCAGGTGGCGCCAACGATGTTCCCCAAGTTGTACGCGGACGAGCATTCACCGGGCGCCCAGCGGGCAATGCTCGCCATGATGGGCATGAAGAAGCTCGATATCGCGGCCTTGCAGGCCGCATACGACGGCAGGTAGGCACCACCGCCGCAGGCGAGTCGGACGGCCGGGTCTATGAAGCCCAGCCGCCGCGCTGACTCAGGAGCGGCGCCGCCGGGCGGCCACGCCCACCAGCAGCAAGCCGGCACCCAGCATCGCATACGTCCCCGGCTCGGGCACGGCGGAGACACCGAAGCTGTAGCTCACGCTGTTGAGTCCCGCAGAGGCCATGCCGAGCCCCGTGACGCTGGCAGCGCCGCGGAAGGTACCGTTCACCGCGATGGCGCTGTGCGACGTCAGCGGCGTGGTGATGGTCAGCGGGACGGTGCCGGAATCGGAGCCACCGCCCCACAGATCGTAGTAGAAATAGGCATACTCCACGCCGCCGCCGATGCTCTCGTCAGCGGTAAACGCGCCGCTGCCGAAGCTGCCGCTGATGTATTCGGTCTGCAGGTCGTACGTCGCGTACCCGCTGCTGCCGTTCGACTGGTACGTTGCCGAGCCGACCGCTGCCAGATCGTTGTTGAGCCGGTAGCCGCTGTGCGCGACTGCGATCACGCTCTGGTTGAATGCGCGGGTAAAGTCCAGCGACTCGGTAAATACGGGGCCCTGGTAGGGATCGGGGGCCCCTTCGGTGACGTCGACGCGCTGGTACAGGTCGATGGGCCGCAGCGAAATGCTGTTGCCGGCAACGACAGCGTCGGCCGTCCAGAAGTCGGCGTCATAGTAGAAATCGACATTGGTCCCGGCCAGCTTGACGTAATCCGCCGCCTGGGCGGCGCCGCCGACGCACAGCAGCGCCGCGACGATGTAACGCGATACGGGGAAATTCATTGCGCAGTTCCTTGTGACGGTTGGGCCTTCCGGCCGGGGTGAGCCGCTACAGTCTAGCATGCCAATATGCTAAGAAAATCGTCCCTGCCACGTATATTCGCCGTGTTCGCGCCGATGCGACACCGGCCCACCGCTCAGCGATACCAAGCAGAAACGTACCCCCGTCAAATTGGGGACAGCCTCCAATTTGCCGAGGAAATGGGGACGGAAATGGGGACAGCCTCCAATTCTCGGGAAATGGGGACAGCCTCCAATTCTCGTGCGGAGTCGCAAAACCGAGAATGGGACAGTCACGATTCCCGCTATCGCGCGTTGGCTGTTCAGGAAGATGCCGCCACCTTGCGAAGTCCGGGCTGGCCGACTATCTCAGAGGCAGTTGCGATGGCGCATGGATGCGCGAGCCCGGCGCGGGAGAATAGTCACCTTTCATGTCCCAAGGAGTAACCATGCCTCGCCACGCACGCGTGCTGTTGCCAGGCGTGCCCTTGCACGTCGTTCAGCGCGGCCATAATCGCCAGCCCTGCTTTCTTTCCGACACCGATTATCGCGTCTACCTTGAAATCGTCAGGGAACATAGCGTCGCCGCCGGTTGCTCGGTGCATGCCTATGTATTGATGACTAACCACGTTCATATGCTCTTGTCCTTTGTCGACATTGCAGTCGCGCCATTGCTGATCGGCCGCATCGGCCAGCAGTACAGCCAGTACCTGAACCGGCGCTTGGGCAGGCGTAGTACGACATGGGACGGTCGCTACCGCTCCAGTCCGGTTCCGACGGACACCTATGTGCTCGCATGCCAGCGCTACATCGAGATGAATCCGGTCCGGGCTGGGATGGTCGCGTTGCCGGAGCACTATAGATGGTCCAGCTATCGGGCGAATGTCGGGCTCGGCAAAGACCGCCTCGTGACGCCACACGACGTCTATCTCGGACTCGCGAGCGAGCAATGCGGGTGCCAGTCTGCGTATGAATCCCTGTTCGCACGCCCCCTGACCGATGACCAACTACGGTCGCTGCGCTTTGCCGCGAGTGCGAATCAGGTCGTGGGCTGTCTGCCTCGCCGCAGAGGCAGGCGATCCGCACAGCTTGCGGCAACTGAGCATGACAGGTGATCTCGGCAGGCGAACTTGCTGGCATAGCCGATTTGGCTGCTGCTGGGGAACTGCAGGCCGTCCGAACTTGCCTTTAAATTGCCTGCGCTGATGACGAATGGAATTGGAGGCTGTCCCCAATTTTCACCGCTTCCGGCAACTAAGGCGTGACAGGTGATCTCGGCAGGCGAACTTGCTGGGATAGCCGGTTTGGCAGCTGCTGGGGGAACTGCAGGCCGTCTGAACTTGCCTTCAAATTGCCTGCGCCGATGACGAATGGAATTGGAGGCTGTCCCCAATTTTCCAGGCCGTCTGAACTTGCCTTCAAATTGCCTGCGCCGATGACGAATGGAATTGGAGGCTGTCCCCAATTTTCAAATTGCCTGCGCCGATGACGAATGGAATTGGAGGCTGTCCCCAATTTTCCAATTTTCCAATTTCCCAGCGCTGCCAAATGGAATTGGAGGCTGTCCCCAATTGGCTGGAATACCGGAGGCTGTCCCCAATTTGCAGAACATGGGACTGCCTCGACAACCGGGCACAGTCAGTCGAGTCGAACCGCAGCCTGTCGTCGGCGTGGCGTTCCGGCCCGACCCGCAGCGCGCTACGGTCGCTGCGCCTGTTCCAGCGCGCGCGTCATCGCCGCCATCTCCCCCTGCAACCAGGCACGGAACTGCAGCACTTTCGGCCGCTCGGCCTTGTGCGGCGCGACGATGAAGCAGTAGCCGCGCGGATATGGCACGCTGTTGGCGCGGATCAGGCGCAGCGCGCCGCTGCGGATGTCTTCGTAGGCGATCGAGCAAGCGACCAGCGCGATGCCCTGCCCCGCGACCGCCGCCTGCGTCAGCACGCCATAGTGGCTGAAGCTGCGCGAAAAATCGTAGGGGCCCTGCAGCACGTCGTTGGCGCGCAGGATCTTGGCCCAGTACTCCGTGGTGTCTTCGTACAGCAGCGGAAAGCGGGTCAGGTCCGCCAGCGTCAGGTCCGGCTCGCCCGGCCGCAGCAGGGCGGGACTGTAGGCGATCACCATGTGCTCCTCGAACAGCACGCCCGGATGATCGCGCGTGACGCAATGGCGGATGGCCAGGTCGTGCTCTTCCCGTTCCAGGTCGACCAGGCGGTCGCTCGACTCGATGCGGATGTCCAGTTCCGGGTGCAGGTCCGTGAAGCGCCCGATGTTCGGCGCCAGCCACTTCAATGCGAACGAATGCGTGGTCGAGATGCGCAGCATGCACTCGTCCTGGCCGCCGCGCAGGCTGTCCACCTTGTCGCGCAGCTCGCGCAGCACCTGCGCCACCGTGCGCGCCAGCTCCTCGCCCTTGTCCGTCAGCGCGATGTGGCGCGGATGCCGCACGAACAACGCGAAGCCGACGGCTTCCTCCAGCTGCTTCACCTGCAGGCTGATGGCGGCCGGCGTCTTGTGCAGCTCCTGCGCGGCCAGCGTGAAACTGCCCCAACGCGCCGCGCTGTCGAAGTCGATCAGGCCGGACAGGCTGCGCAGCGGCCGGCCCCGTGCCGGCTGGCCATCGAGCAGGTATCCATCCCTATCGAGCGACGACTGCATAAGCTTTCCTTGGTCTTCCCCCCAAAATATCTCGTTTGAGCGGGCGCGTGATCGAACCGACAATATACCTCAGGCGGCCTACCCCCACAGCGGCCGCGTCGTCCACAGGAGAAGACCATGTCCAGCCCGACCTGCGCCATCGGCGCACCCTTGCAGCCACCCCCGCCGGCCGCCGCGCCAGCCGCCCCCGCGCAGCCTCCTGCGCAATTCGATACGCCCCAGCCGCTAACCCTGGGCCGCGCGTTGTGCCGTCTGTACGCGGGCCTGGTGTTCCTGCGCTGAGCGCAGCGGGCTCGCGGCCATGAAAAAAGCCGGGCAAGCCCGGCTTCGTCTGACTGCCGGGATCAGCCGACAAACTTGCGCGCGTTGCGGAACATCCGCATCCACGGCGATTCCTCGCCCCACGCCGCAGGCGCCCACGAGTTCTGCACCGTGCGGAACACGCGCTCGGCGTGCGGCATCAGCACCGTGAAGCGGCCGTCCGGCGTCGTCACCGACGTCAACCCGCGCGGCGAGCCGTTCGGGTTGTACGGGTAGGTTTCCGTCGCGTTGCCATGGTTGTCCACGTAGCGCATGGCGCCCAGCGCGGCGTCGATGTCGCCGGTCTGGCTGAAGTCCGCGTAACCTTCGCCATGGGCGATGGCGATCGGGCTTTGGGTGCCGGCCATCCCCGCGAAGAAGATCGACGGCGAGTCCAGCACCTCGACCATCGCGAAGCGTGCCTCGAACTTCTCCGATTTGTTCGTGGTGAACTTCGGCCAAGCATGCGCGCCCGGGATGATGGACTTCAGGTTGCTCATCATCTGGCAGCCATTGCAGATGCCCAGGCCGAACGTGTCGGTGCGCTGGAAGAACTGCGCGAACTGCTCCGCCAGGGCAGGATTGAACAGGATCGACTTGGCCCAGCCTTCGCCGGCGCCCAGCACGTCGCCGTACGAGAAGCCGCCCACGGCAATCACGCCCTGGAACTCGGCCAGCTTGACGCGCCCGCCGATCAGGTCGCTCATGTGGACATCGATGGCAGCAAAGCCCGCCTGGTGCATCACCCATGCCGTCTCGATGTGCGAGTTGACGCCCTGCTCGCGCAGGATGGCGACACGCGGACGCACGCCGGTGGCCACGAACGGGGCCGCCACGTTGTCCGCCAGGTCGAACGTGACCTTCGGCGTGATGCCGGGATCGGTCTCGTCCAGCAGGCGGTCATATTCCGCGTCGGCCGTGGCCGGGTTCTCGCGCATGCGCGAGATGCGCCAGCTCGTCTCGCTCCACAGGCGGTGCAGCGCGCTGCCCGCCTCCGTGTAGATCAGCTTGGCGTCGCGCGTGAATTCGATCACGCCACGTTCGTTCGGCTTGCCGATGATATGGCTGCAGGCGCCCAGGTTGAACGAGCGCAGCACGTCCATGACGGCCGACTTCTCGTCCGCCCGCACCTGGATGACGGCGCCCAGCTCTTCGCTGAACAGCGCGCGCAGGGTCAGCTCGTTGCGGCGCTCGGCCACCTGGCCGGCCCAGTTCTTCGCGTCGCCCCAGTCGGCCGCGTGCTCGCCTTCCAGGGTCAGCATGTCGAGGTTGATCGACAGGCCGGCGCGGCCGGCAAAGGCCATTTCCGTCAGCGTGGCATACAGGCCGCCGTCCGAACGGTCGTGGTAGGCCAGCAGCTTGCCGTCGCGGTTCAATTGCTGGATGGCCGCAAAGAAGCCTTTGAGGTCTTCTGCGCTGTCCACGTCCGGCGCGGCGTTGCCCAGCTGGCCCAGCACCTGCGCCAGGATCGAGGCGCCCATGCGGTTCTTGCCGCGGCCCAGGTCGATCAGGATGATGGCGGTATCGCCCGCATCCATGCGCAGTTGCGGCGTCAGCGACTTGCGCACGTCGTAGACCGGTGCGAAGCCCGAGACGATCAGCGACACGGGCGAGACCACCGCCTTGGCCGCGCCGTCGTCGTTCCAGGTCGTGCGCATCGACAGCGAATCCTTGCCGACCGGGATGCTGATGCCCAGTGCCGGGCACAGGTCCATGCCGACGGCTTTGACCGTGTCGAACAGCGCGGCATCCTGGCCCGGCTGGCCGCAGGCGGCCATCCAGTTGGCGGACAGCTTGATGTCGGCGATGTCCGCGATCGGCGCGGCGGCCAGGTTGGTGATGACTTCACCGACGGCCATGCGGCCCGACGCCGGCGCATCGATGACGGCCAGCGGCGTACGCTCGCCCATCGCCATCGCTTCGCCCAGGTAGCCTTCGTACGACAGCGCCGTGACGGCGCAATCGGCCACCGGCACCTGCCATGGACCCACCATCTGGTCGCGCACCGAGGTGCCGCCCACCGTGCGGTCGCCAATGGTGATCAGGAAGCTCTTGTCGCCCACCGTCGGCGACAGCAGCACGCGCTGCGCCGCATCGGCCAGGTCGACACCGGTCAGGTCGATGGCCGGGAAGTCGCGCGTCACGTGGGTGACGTCGCGGTGCATCTTCGGTGGCTTGCCCAGGAGGACATCCATCGGCATGTCGACGGGGTTGTTGCCTTCTTGTGGATCGATCAGCTTCAGCTGGCGTTCTTCGGTGGCGGTACCGACGACGGCAAACGGGCAGCGCTCGCGCTCGCACAGTGCCTGGAACATGGGCAGGTCGTTCGGCGCGATGGCCAGCACATAGCGTTCCTGCGACTCGTTGCTCCAGATTTCCTTCGGCGCCAGGCCGGATTCCTCCAGCGGCACCTTGCGCAAGTCAAAGATCGCGCCGCGCTTGGCGTCATTGGTGATCTCGGGGAACGCGTTGGACAGGCCGCCGGCACCCACGTCGTGGATCGAGATGATCGGGTTGTCCTCGCCCAGCTGCCAGCAGCCGTTGATGACTTCCTGCGCGCGCCGTTCCATTTCCGGATTGCCGCGCTGGACGGAGTCGAAGTCCAGGTCGGCCGTGTTGGTGCCGGTCGCCATCGACGACGCGGCCGAGCCGCCCATGCCGATGCGCATGCCCGGGCCTCCCAGCTGGATCAGCAGGCTGCCGACCGGGATGTCGTTCTTGTGCGTGTGACGGTCGGCTATATTGCCGATGCCGCCCGCGATCATGATCGGCTTGTGGTAGCCGTAGACCGCGTGGCCCACGTTCTGTTCGTAGCTGCGGAAGTAACCGCCCAGCACGGGGCGGCCGAACTCGTTCGAGAACGCGGCGCCGCCCAGCGGGCCTTCGATCATGATCTGCAGCGGCGAGGCGATGCGATCTGGCTTGCCGTACACCTTCGCGCTATCGCGCGAGGCGACCGGTGCGGTCACGTCCGCCGCGTTCTCCCATGGCCGCACGGCGTCCGGCAGGTACAGGTTCGAGACCGTGAAGCCCGTCAGGCCAGCCTTCGGCTTGGCGCCGCGGCCGGTCGCGCCTTCGTCGCGGATCTCGCCGCCCGCGCCCGTGGAGGCGCCCGGGAATGGCGAGATGGCGGTCGGGTGGTTGTGCGTCTCGACCTTCATCAAGGTGTGGATCAGCTCATGCGACGCGCCATATTCGTGGCCCGCGCCGCGCGGGTAGAAGCGCGTGACCTCGGCGCCCTGCATGATCGACGAGTTGTCGGAATAGGCGACGATGGTGCCTTTCGGCTGCTTCTCGTGCGTGTTCTTGATCATCTTGAACAGCGAGCGCTCCTGCGCCACGCCGTCGATGGTCCAGTCGGCGTTGAAGATCTTGTGGCGGCAGTGCTCCGAGTTCGCCTGGGCGAACATCATCAGCTCGACGTCCGTCGGGTTGCGCTGCGCCGCCGTGAACGCGTCGTTCAGGTAGTCGATCTCGTCTTCCGACATCGCCAGGCCCAGGTCCGTGTTGGCCTGCACCAGCGCAGCGCGGCCGGCACCGATCACGTCGACCGTTTCCAGCGTCTTGCCTTCCAGGGTACGGAACAGGTCCGCGGCCTGGTCGGGATGGCGCAGCACGGATTCCGTCATGCGGTCGTGCAGCAGCGCGGCCACGGCTTCGGCCTGCTGCGCGTCCAGCTTCTTGGCCGCGCCGATGCTGCTGCCCAGGATGCCGCCCTTCAGCACCACGCGGTAGGCCACGCCCCGTTCGACACGGTGGATATGCGTCATGCCGCAGTTGTGGACGATGTCGGTTGCCTTCGATGCCCATGGCGAGATGGTGCCGAAGCGGGGAATCACGATGAACTCCTCCACCACGCCATCCGTCACGTCGGCCTGCGCCGGTTCGCCATAGGTCAGGAGGCCCGTCAGGCGGGCGCGGTCGTCTTCCGAGACGACCGCCTGGGCATCGACAAAGTGAATGTACCGGGCCTGGATTGCCGTCACGGCAGGCAGCACGGCTTGGAGTTGGGACAGGAGACGCTGGCTACGGAATGCGGACAGGGCATTGGAGCCCGGGAGTATCAACATGGTTGGGAGCGAGTTGATGCAGCAAGGCTGCGGATTAAGAAGAAATCTGGCACGGACGGGTGCTGCACTGGGCGGGCTGTAATCCTTTTGCCGGCATTATACTCTTTTCAGTATTGTCTTCCCAGCCTTTGCGGTGGGCGCTGTCCGGACCCGCGCGGGCGCAGGTGCAACAGATGAGCAACAGAAGTGGTGCCGCCGCGCAGATTCGCCGCGAAAATCAGTGTTTTCTGGCGGAAATGTCCTATTCTTGTAGCAACTCAAGATTCCGCAACTTCGTTTGCTCGTCCACCATGCCCGAATTCAGTGAGCTGTCGGTGCTGATCGTCGATCCCAGTCCCGGGATGCGCGGCAACCTGCACAATATGCTGAGCCAGTCCTCGATCGTGAAGATCGACTACGCGCTCGGCGCGGGCACGGCCATCCGCCAGCTGGCGAAGAAGGCCTACGACATCGTGCTGTGCGAGTACGACCTCGATGGCGGCGGCGCCAATGGCCAGGACGGCCAGCAGCTGCTGGAGGACCTGCGCCACCACCGGCTGATCGCGCCGGACACGATCTTCATCATGCTGACCTCCGAAGGCACCGACACCAAGGTGATCGGCGCGGCCGAGCTGACGCCCACCGACTACGTGCTGAAGCCCTTCACGGTGGAAACGCTGATGGCGCGCATCGGCCGCGCCGTGGACCGCCGCAACGCCCTGCTGCCCGTCCACCGGCGCATTGCCGAAGGCAGCCTGCGCGAGGCGCTGCGCCTGTGCCTGGCCGGATTGGACCGCCAGCCGCGCTACGCGACGGAGTTCGCCCGCCTGCAGGCCGAGACGCATGCGGCGCTGGACGAGTGGCCGGAAGCGGAGATGGTCTACCACACCGTGCTGGCGCTGCGCCCCGCGACCGGCTGGGCGCAACTGGGCATCGCCAGCTGCCAGTTCGCCCAGCAGCGCTACGACGACGCGCGCATCGTGCTGGAGCGGCTGATCGGGTTGTATCCCCGCTTCATGTCCGCCTACGACCTGCTGGCACGCACCTACCAGGCCCTGGGCCAGGACATCCAGGCCAAGAAGGTGCTGGAGGATGCCGTCGTCATCTCGCCCCACATGGTCCGCCGGCTGCGCCACCTGGGCGAGCTGGCGTTCGCCACCGACGACGTCGGCGTGGCCGAGCGGGCCTTCCGCGCCGTCGTCGGCAAGGCGCGCTATTCGGAATTCCGCTCGCCGGAGGACCACGTCAACCTGGTCCGCACGCTGGTGCGCAAGGGCGATGCCGCGCAGGCGGGCCACGTGATCCGCGACCTGGAACGCTCGCTGCGCGCCGGTCCGGAAGTCGAAACCTGCCGCGCGCTCGCCGCCGCCCTCGTGCTGGACCTGGCGGGCAGCGAGACGGGTGCCGCCGCCGAACTGGAGCGCGCTGCCGCCGCGGCGCGCGATGCGCAGAACCTGACCAGCCAGCTCAGGATCGGGCTCGTCAATGCCTGCCTGCAGCACCGGCTGGACGACACCGCGTCCACCCTGGTGCTGGACATGCTGAACGACGGCGCGCGCGGCATCACGGCCGAGCAGGCCGTGGACGTGTTCGAAAAAGCGGGCCGGCACGACCTTGCCATCAGCATCGGCCAGCGTGCCACCCAGCAGGCCCAGGACGCGCTCAGCGAGACGGCGGCGCGGCTGGGACAGGGCGAGCATCGTGCCGCCGTGCTGGCGATCACGGCCGCCGTGCGGCGCACGCCGCGCAATGTCCCCGTGCTGCTGGCGGCCGTGCAGACGATCCTGCGCCAGCTCGACGAACTGGGCTGGGAAGCACCGCTGGCCGAGCAGGCCGCCCAGCTGATGGCGCGCCTGCGCAAGCTGGACCCGGCACATGGCGCGCTGGAGCATCTGGCCCAGCAATACAGCGCCACCCAGCGCAAGTACGGTATCGCGGCGGCCGCCTGACGCCGTGGCAGGCCACGCAAAATCGGCGTAGAATCTACGCATATTCTCAGGAGGACACCATGGCATCGTCGTTCAATATCGATTCAAAGCTCGACAGCACGCTGGAAGACCTGAAAAAGCACTACGGCGCCAGTTCCAAGGCGGAAGTGCTGCGCAAGGCCGTCGCCCTGCTCAATATTGTCAGCCGCCATGAGGATGCGGACGGCAGTGTCACCTTGCGCCAGGGCGACAACGACATGAAAATCGTCCTGCGGTGACGGCGGAAGTTTTCAACGTCGCGGCCGAGGAAGGCCGCATCGGTAATGCCGTCGAAAGCGCCACGGCGCGCAGCATCACCGCCGACATCTGGCTGCGGGTGGCAATGGTCGTGGTCGTCTGCGGTATCTTCATCTGGCTCAACTGGCGCGTGATCGACTTCGTCCAGCAGGCCCTGCAACTCGACCTGGAGCGCATGCAGGCCACGCCGCCCCTGCCGCCGGAACACCGGCTGGTCACGTCGAACGTCGTCATGGCGCTGATCGGTGCCACGGTCGTGCAGACCGGCATCGGCTTCATCGCCATCACCTCCTACCTGTTCCCCAAGCGCCTCAACACCTGAGCTCGGGACTCGTCCGTCAGTCCGGCTGGCCGTAGCCGCCGCCGCCCGGCGTCTCGATGACGAACACGTCGCCCGGCGCCATCTCGGTCTTGCCGATGTGGCCCAGCTGCTCGACGGTGCCGTCGGCGCGCTCGACGAAGTTGCGCCCGGTCGCGCCCGGCAGGCCGCCCGCCATGCCGAACGGCGCGTGCAGCCGGTTGTTCGACAGGATCGCCGCCGTCATCGGCGCCAGGAAACGCACCCGGCGGATGCCGCCGTTGCCGCCGTGCCAGCGCCCGGCACCGCCGGAGCCGTGCCGGATCGCGTAGCTGTCCAGCCGCACGGGGAAACGGAATTCCAGGATTTCCGGGTCCGTCAGGCGCGAGTTCGTCATGTTCGTCTGCACGACGTCGGTGCCGTCGAACCCCTCGCCCGCGCCGGCGCCGCCGCTGATCGTCTCGTAGTACTGGTACTTGCTGCTGCCGAACGTGAAGTTGTTCATCGTGCCCTGCGAAGCGGCCAGCACGCCCAGCGCGCCGTACAGCGCGTTCGTGATGCAGGTCGACGTCTCCACGTTGCCCGACACGACCGACGCCGGGTAGTGCGGATTGAGCATCGAGCCGGGCGGGATGATCACGCGCAGCGGCTTCAGGCAGCCGGCGTTGAGCGGTATCTCGTCGTCCACCAGGGTGCGGAAGACGTACAGCACGGCGGCCATGCAGACGGCCGACGGCGCATTGAAGTTGTTCGGCAACTGGCTCGATGTGCCGGTGAAATCGACGGTGGCGCTGCGCGCGGCGCGGTCGACGGTAACGGCGACCTGGATGCGCGCGCCGTTGTCCAGCGGGACGGTGAAGCTGCCATCGGCCAGCGTATCGATCACGCGCCGCACCGCTTCCTCCGCGTTGTCCTGCACGTGCCCCATATAGGCCTGCACGACGTCCAGGCCGAAGTGCGCCACCATGCGCTGCAGCTCCTCGACACCCTTCTGGTTGGCCGCCACCTGGGCGCGCAGGTCCGCCAAATTCTGGTCGGGATTGCGGGCCGGCCAGCGTGCGCCCGCCAGCAGCGCGCGCGTTTCCTCTTCGCGCAGGCGGCCGCCCGCGGCACCGTCCACCAGCAGGAAGTTGTCGATCAGGACGCCCTCCTCCTCGATGTGCGCGGAGTCGGGCGGCATCGAGCCGGGCGTGGTGCCGCCGATGTCCGCATGGTGGCCGCGCGAGCCCACGTAGAACAGGATGTCGCGGCCCGCCGCGTCGAACACCGGCGTGATGACGGTGACGTCCGGCAGGTGCGTGCCGCCGTTGTACGGGTCGTTCAGCATGAATACGTCGCCCGGGCGCATGCGTCCAGCATTGCCGTGCATGACGCGCTTGATGCTCTCGCCCATCGAGCCCAGGTGCACCGGCATGTGCGGCGCGTTGGCGATCAGGTTGCCCTGGGCGTCGAACAGCGCGCACGAGAAGTCCAGGCGTTCCTTGATGTTGACGGAGTACGCCGTGTTCTGCAGCCGCAATCCCATCTGCTCGGCGATCGACATGAACAGGTTGTTGAAGATCTCCAGCATGACGGGATCGGCGGTGCTGCCAAGTGCCCGCCGCGCGGGCAGCGCCTGCACCCGCGTCAGCACCAGGTGATCCTGCGGCGTGACGACGGCCTGCCAGCCCTCCTCCACCACGGTGGTCGCATTGGCCTCGGCGATGATGGCGGGACCGGCAATGACGTCGCCGATGCGCGTGCCGGCCCGGGCGAACACGCCCGTGTGGCGCCACTGCCCGGCGCTGTACATGCGCACGCGCCGGCGCGGCGCGAGGGCCTGCTCCCGCGCAGCCTGCACCGGCGTGGCGGGCGCGGGCGCGTCGGATGCGCCGATTGCCTCGACCGACACCGCCTCCACGATCAGCGCCTTGTGCGGCATCAGGAACGAGAAGCGCTTCTTGTACGCCGCTTCGAACTGCGCCTGCATCGCCGCGATCGGGCCATCTGGCACGACCAGCGCCGAATCGGTGCCCTCGTAGCGCAGGTGCACGCGGCGGATGACGTCGATGCGCCGCGGCGCCACGCCCTGCTCGCGCAATGCCCCGGCTGCCTCGTGCGCCAGCGCGTCGAGCCTTGCGGCCAGGGCCGGCAGGTGCTCTTCGCCCAGCTTCAGTTCCACCGCCACTTCGCGCATCGCGGTCTGGTCGGCCAGTCCCATGCCATAGGCCGACAGCACGCCGGCCAGCGAGTGGATGAAGACCGTCTTCATGCCGAGGGCATCGGCCACCAGGCAGGCGTGCTGGCCGCCTGCGCCGCCAAAGCTGGTCAACGCGTAGTCCGTCACGTCATGCCCGCGCTGCACGGAGATCTGCTTGATCGCGTTGGCCATGTTGCCCACCGCGATATCGATGTAGCCGGCCGCGATGTCCTCGGGCGTGGCGGCCTGGCCCGTCGCCGCGGCGATCTCGCCCGCCAGCGCCGCGAAGCGCTGCCGTACGACGTCCACGTCGAGGGGCGCGTTGCCCTCCGGGCCGAACAGCGCGGGGAATTCGTCCGGCTGGATCTTGCCCAGCATGACGTTGCAGTCGGTGACCGCCAGCGGCCCGCCGCGCCGGTAGCTGGCCGGGCCGGGGTTGGCACCGGCGCTGTCCGGCCCCACGCGCAGGCGGCTGCCGTCGAAATGCAGGATCGAGCCGCCGCCTGCCGCCACTGTGTGGATGCTCATCATGGGCGCGCGCATGCGCACGCCCGCCACCTGCGTCTCGAACACGCGCTCGAACTCGCCGGCGTAGTGCGACACGTCGGTCGAGGTGCCGCCCATGTCGAAGCCGATCACCTTGTCGAAGCCCGCCAGCCGGCTGGCCCGCACCATGCCGACGATGCCGCCGGCCGGGCCGGACAGGATGCTGTCCTTGCCCTGGAACGCGCGCGCGTCCGTCAGCCCGCCGCTGGACTGCATGAACTGCAGGTTCACGCCCGGCAGCTCGCCGGCCACCTGGTCGACATAGCGGCGCAGGATCGGCGACAGGTAGGCGTCGACGACGGTCGTGTCGCCCCGTGCCACCAGCTTCATCAGGGGGCTGACGGCATGCGACGCCGACACCTGGGTGAAGCCGATCGCTCGCGCCATGGCTGCCACCGTCGCCTCGTGCGCGGTGTGGCGGTAGCCATGCATGAAGACGACGGCGAGCGAGCGGAAGCCCGCATCCCACGCTGCCTGCAGGCCGGCGCGGGCCGCGGCTTCGTCCAGCGGCGTGACGACTTCGCCGTGCGCACCCATGCGTTCGTCGATCTCGATCACGTGGCCGTACAGCAGCTCGGGCAGCACGATGTGGCGGTCGAACAGGCGCGGACGGTTCTGGTAGGCGATGCGCAGCGCGTCGCCGAAGCCGCGCGTGATGGCCAGCGCGGTGCGCTCGCCCTTGCGCTCCAGCAGGGCATTGGTGGCCACTGTCGTGCCCATCTTGACTGCCTCCACCCGTTCGGCGGGGATGGCGGCGCCGGCGTCGATGCCCAGCAGGTGGCGGATGCCGGCAATGGCCGCGTCGCGGTACTGCTCGGGATGTTCCGACAGCAGTTTATGGGTCGTCAGCGTGCCATCCGGGCGGCGCGCCACGATGTCCGTGAAGGTGCCGCCCCGGTCGATCCAGAATTGCCAGTCCATTGCCATCCTCGCGTCTGAAAACGGCTATTGTAAGGCGAGCGCGCAACCGGGCGGTGCTAGAATCGGGCATTGCCAGCCCCGCCGCGTTCCATGCAGCCACTGTACACCGTCGCCCAGATCCGCCAGATCGAAACCGAATCGGCCCGCCGCTTGCCGGCGGGCGCGCTGATGCAACGGGCCGGCCAGGCGGCCGCCAACGCGGCACTGGACCTGCTGCCTTTCGCGACCAGCCGCGCCAGGGTGCTGGTGCTGGCGGGACCCGGCAACAACGGTGGCGACGCGCTGGAAGCGGCGGCGCACCTGGCCCACGCGGGCGCGCACGTGGCCCTCGTCCACTTCGAGGGCGGCACGGCCCCCGAGCGGGTGCGGGCGCTGGAACGGGCCCGCGCCAGCCCGGCGCGCTTCATGGCGGAGGATGGCATCGGCGCCGGCGAATGGCATCTTGTCATCGACGGCCTGTTCGGCATCGGGCTGGGTCGCCCCGTCGCCGGCACCTTCGCCGCGCTGGTCGCTGCCATCAACGCGCTGCCCTGCCCGGTCCTGGCGCTGGACGTGCCGAGCGGCCTGGATGCCGACACCGGCTGCGTCGTCGGTCCGGACGGCTGCGCCGTGCACGCCACGCACACGCTCACCTTCATCGGCGACAAGCCGGGCCTTCACACCTGCGATGGCCGCGACCACGCGGGCGCCGTCACCGTCGCCCACCTCGATATCGACGCGGCCCATTATCCCGCCGCCACCATCCACCTGAACGACACCGCCGGGTTCGCGCACGCCGCCGTGGCGCGGCCACAGAATTCCCACAAGGGCAGCTATGGCAACGTGGCGGTGCTGGGCGGTGCGCCCGGCATGACGGGCGCGCCGGTGCTGGCGGGCCGCGCCGCCTTGCACGCCGGTGCCGGCCGGGTGTTCCTGTGCTTTGCCGGGCCCGCCCTGCAGTGCGACGCGGGCCAGCCGGAGCTGATGTGCCGTACCGCGCACGGCGTGGACTTTGCCACCGGCGTCACCGTCGCGGGACCGGGGCTGGGCGGCAGCGACGAGGCCGCGCACCTGCTGGAACAGGCCATCGCCAGCCCGCAACCGCTGGTCGTCGACGCGGACGGCCTGAACCTGGTGGCGGCCCGTTCGGGCCTGGCGGCGCGGCTGCGCTCCCGCAAGGCTGCCACGATCCTGACCCCGCACCCGCTGGAAGCGGCGCGCCTGCTGGCGACGTCGATCGGTGCGATCCAGCGCGACCGGCTGGACAGCGCACGCCGGCTGGCGACAGCGCTGCATGCGATCGTCATCCTGAAAGGTTCCGGCACGGTCATCGGGGCGCCTGGCGGTGCCATCGTCATCAACCCGACGGGCAATCCGGCGCTGGCCACGGCCGGCACCGGCGACGTACTGGCGGGCTTGTGCGGCGCGCTGCTGGCGCAGGGCTGGCCCGGCTGGGAGGCGGCGCTGGGCGCCGTCTGGCTGCACGGCATGGCGGCCGACGTGCTGGTGACCGAAGGTACCGGGCCGGTCGGGCTGACCGCCGGCGAGTTGATTCCCGCGATCCGCACGGCGTTGAACCGGCTGGTGGCGCGCCACACGCGGCGCGGCCGAACCTAGACGACGCGGCCGGCGGCGATCGTGATCGTGCGGCCGCAGCGTGCCGCGATACTGCGATCGTGCGTGACCAGTACGAGCGTCGAGCCCCGCTCCCGATTGAGTTCGAACATCAGCTGGATCACGGCTTCGCCGGTGGCGGCATCGAGGCTGCCGGTCGGCTCGTCGGCCAGCAACAGCGGCGGCTCCGTGACGAAGGCGCGCGCCAGCGCGACCCGCTGCTGCTCGCCGCCGGACAGGAACTTCGGATAATGGCGCAGGCGGCTGGACAGGCCCACCCGGCCCAGCATGGCTTCCGCCTTGGCGCGGGCGGCGCCGTCCCCCGCCAGTTCCAGGGGCAGCATGACGTTCTCCAGCGCCGTCAGGTGCGCCAGCAGCTGGAACGACTGGAACACGAAGCCCAGGCGGGCCTTGCGCAGCGCGGCGCGGCCATCCTCGTCCAAGGTGAAGATATCGGTGCCTTCGATCAGCACCGAGCCGGCGCTCGGCGTATCCAGGCCCGCCAGCAGGCCGAGCAACGTGGACTTGCCGGAGCCGGACGCGCCGACGATGGCAACCGTCTCGCCCTTTTGCACGGTAAAATCGACGCTGTGCAGGATGGTCAGCTCACCGCTGGCATCGGCCACCCGTTTGGTGAGGCCGCGCACGGAGATCGCGCCGGCGGGTGCGGCCGCCCGCACCTCGGCGTGCGCGTGGCTCGCGGCGGGCGAATGGGAAATGAAACTGCTGGACGCGTTGGGGATATCGGGCATGGTCGGAAGCTGGTCGCAAAAGTTACATCGAATACTGAGTCGTGGAATGTCCTGGTGCGCGCTGCTGCTGTTGGCGGCCGCTGCGCCCGCCTATTCTGCCCCAAAAACCCTGCTCGTGGTGGGCGACAGCCTGTCGGCCGAATACGGCATCGCGCGCGGCAGCGGCTGGGTCGCACTGCTCGAGCGGAAACTGCAGGCGCAAAAGGTCGGCGCCAGCATCGTCAACGCCAGCGTCAGCGGCGAGACGACGAGCGGCGGGCGCACCCGCATGCCGTCGCTGCTGGCGAAGCACAAACCGGACGTCGTCGTCATCGAACTGGGTGCCAACGACGGCCTGCGCGGCCTGCCGGTGGCCGCGGCAGATGCCAACCTGCGCGCCATGGTGGCGGCGGCCAAGAAGGCCGGCGCGGCCGTGCTGCTGGTCGGCATGCAGATCCCGCCCAATTACGGGCGCGATTACGCCGAGAAGTTTTCCGCCATGTTCGGCAAGATCAGCCGCGACGAAAAGGTCGCGCTGGCGCCGTTCATGCTCGCGGGCGTGGCCGACAAGACGGACCTGTTCCAGCCGGACCGCCTGCACCCGCTGGCGACGGCCCATCCCGTCATCCTCGACAATATCTGGCCCTCGCTGGCCCCACTGCTGAAAGCCAAATGAAGTATCCCGAAATCCTGCCCATCGACGATGTGCTTGCCCGTCTCGACGACTTCGACACGATCATCGACGCCCGCACCCCCGCCGAGTACGCGCTCGACCACCTGCCGGACGCCATCAACTGCCCGGTGCTGGACGACGAGCAGCGCATCGTCGTCGGCACGCTGTACAAACAGACCGGCGCCTTCGAGGCCAAGAAGCTGGGCGCCGCCCTGGTGGCGAAGAACATCGCCCACCACCTGGAGACGCTGTGGCAGGACAAGCCGCGCGACTGGAAGCCGCTCGTCTATTGCTGGCGCGGCGGCAACCGCAGCGGCTCGATGGCGCACATCCTGGCGAAGGTCGGCTGGCCCGTCGTGCAGCTCGACGGCGGCTACAAGGCCTTCCGCAACCGCGTCAACGCCGACCTGGAACAAACGCCCCAGCTGGATTTCCGCGTGATCTGCGGGACGACGGGCAGCGGCAAGACCCGCCTGCTCGACACGCTCGAATCGGTCGGCGCCCAGGTGCTGGACCTGGAACAGCTGGCGGCGCACCGCGGCTCCGTGTTGGGCAACCTGCCCTGCCAGCCGCAGCCCACGCAAAAGGCGTTCGAGACGTCGATCTGGGACCGGCTGCGCCGTTTCGATCCCGCCCGCCCCGTGTTCGTTGAATCGGAAAGCAAGAAGGTAGGCGCGCTGCGCGTCCCGGCCGCGCTGATGGAGCGCATGCGCGCCTCGCCCTGCGTCGCGCTGCAGGTGGCGCGCGAGGAACGGGTCAAGCTGCTGATCGAGGACTATCAGCACTTCGCCTGCAACGCGCCGGCGCTGAACGCGCAGCTGGCCTACCTGACGGACCTGCATGGCAAGGCGAAGATCGCGGCCTGGCAGGAGATGGCCACGGGCGGGCGCATGGCGGAGCTGGTCGACGAGCTGCTGGTCGAGCATTACGACCCGGCCTATACCCGCTCGATCCATCGCAATTTCATCCAGTACGAGCACGCGCAGGTCGTTGAGCTGGCGGACATCGCGCCGGCATCGTTCGTCGCGGCGGCGCGGGCGCTGCATCAGGGCTGAGCTGCGGCCGGCGATGAAAACCGGGGACAGTCCCGTAGGGACAGTCCCCAAGCCCTGACGAGCCGCATGGCAACCCGCCTTGGTGACTGTCACCCCAGGGTCACCGACTCTATCGCGCTATCGAACCGTTGGCTGAGCTTTCGCCTCCAACCTGCAAAGGTAGTCAACAAGGCAGCAGCGCGCTGCCCCTTCCCGTCACCGGCCAGCGGCCTCCACGGCATGGGGAAAGCCGGAGCGACATCGCCGTAGCGTGGCGGCCCGCCGGCATGTTCCGCGAGCGCATCCACGAACCAAGGGAAACAAAGAATCTACTGAAGCACGGGCCGCAGAAAACTGCGTTCATAGCTCAGGATGAACTTCTGTTGCGTGGCTTTGCTGACAAGCTCAATACATTCCCGATCCTCTGCGGCCTCGCGGCGATACCGTTCATAATCGGACAGGCTGGGGAAACTAAACAGGCAGTAGGCGATATTGTTAGCCCCTTCGGCAGGCAGGAAATAGCCGTGGTGCTCCCCTCCCATGCGCCTGACAATTTGCACCCAATCGCGTGAATAGCGCTCGAAGGCGTCCATCTGATAGGGGTCGATAATATACTTAACGTGGCAGGTAATCATGTCGTGAGTCCTTCGATGGCGCAGCAGGATTCGATTTTAGAGCGATCCGAGCCGGCGAGTCGAAGGGGGGTGGCCACCCTCGACCGTTTCTCGCCCAAACCAAGCGTTCGGGCAATACCAGACCTATCACAGCGCGGCGTTGCCGCATTCATGTTGTCGCGCTTTCCGCAATCGCACAGTACAGCGAAGTGACGTACATTTCAGTTCATCGCTAATCGTGCAATTTCTTCCGTGTGAACCAAGGCACAGTCTATGACAGGATACGGATAACCCGGCTTGTCAAACGCCAGAAACAGATCGGTTCCGCCCAGCACGATGGCTTGCGCGCGATGTTCGCTGATGAGGCGCCCGGCTGCCTCTTCAAAGTATGCCCGATGTTCGTCGGTGGCTTTCCCGACGACAGCCATGGAGACGTAGTTTGCGTGTGCCGTACCTAATTCCTCACCCGGAACCGTGACCACATCCACGCCTGCAAGACCGTACAGTCTGGACTCCATCACCGCACGTGTGCCCAAGACGCCGACTCTTGTTATGTTTCGTGCGGCGAAGTGAGCTTGCAGTGCCGGCAGCGCGCTGATGATCGGCAGACTCGACAAAGGCTCGAGTTCGTCCATGCAGAAATGCCCACCCATCGATGTCACCGCGACCGCTTCACAGCCCGCCCCCTTGAGCTGATCGATATACTTCGCAAAGACAGCCGCCTGAGCCTCTTTGTTCCCCGCCTCCAGGTTACTCACCATTTCCCTCGCGTCTGCGTTGGCAATGGTTAGCTCCAGCCGTCTATCTGCTTTGGCATACAGCTTCACCAGCGCGCGGTAATAGAACTCCGTCGCTGCCGGCCCAATACCGCCAATCAATCCGATATGCATGATTTCTCCCGTGTGCGAGGCTGTCTGTGACCGAAAGCGAAGTGGCCGCGGACGATTGTACCGTACAGGTACACTCGATCGTACCACGCAAGCTGGACAATTCTTCTCGATAGGGATCGGTCCCCGCGCGCGCGGTATCAGGATCTGCGGGAATACGTGCAGCTATTGCAGGAACGCGGCGTGACGCGCAAAGCGACCGAGCAACCTGTCGACACCCGTAGCGCTGCCGGCAAGAGTTTCCTCGACATGCCGGCCGCGTTTGGCAAGATATCTCTACCAAGCTCCGGCTAGCCGGACGTTCATGGACATCCAGGTCCGCTGATTGCGCTTGCGAAAAAAAAAACGCCCAGCAAAGCTGGGCGTTTTCATCATGTCACGCAGATCACTGCGCAGCTTCGGCGGGCTTGGCACCGGCCGGCTGCATTACCTTGACCTTGGCGCGTTCCTTCAGCACTTCGACATAGTTGGCCATGTCCTGCTGGGCCACGATATTGTCGATCTGCTCGGCGTCAGCGCTGCGGCGGGCGGCATCCGCCTGGGCCGGCTGGTGTACCTTGCCGATGCGGTAGATGCCGTACCCCATGCCTGGCAGCTCGACGCCGACGTAGGCCGGCAGCTTCGACACGTCCGCCTTCAGCACGGCGCGTGCCGCCAACGGGCTGATACCGTCGATCTTGGCGCGCGAGATGGTCTGGACGGCACCGAAGCCGGCCGTGTCACCGGACGCCTTGACGGCTTCCAGCTTCGCTTCCCCTGCCTTCTTCGCGGCAGCCAGCGCTTCCTGCGCCATCACCTGCTGGCGGATCTGCGCCTCCACCTCGGCCAGCGGACGCTTCGAGGCCGGCTTGAACTCGATGATACGGCCGGCGATCAGCGTGCTCGGTGCCGCTTCCACCGCTTCCGTATTACGCTTGTTCTTCAGCGAATCTTCCGAGAACAGGGCGGTCAGGAACCGGGCGTTGTTGTAGGGCGCCTGGCCCGCTACCGGATTCGGGGTACGTGTCACGCTGGCGGCTGTTTCGATCTTCAGGCCCAGCTTGTCCGCGACGGGCTTCAGGCTGTCGGCCTGCTCGTACACGGTGTTGGTGAACGTCTCGGCGGCTTCCGAATACTTCTTGGCGGCCTTCTGCTTCTTCAGGTCGGCGGCGATGTCGCCCTTGACGGCGTCCAGCGGCCTGACGGCGGCCGGCTTCAGGGAGGTCACGGTGATGACGTGGTAGCCAAACTCGGATTCGACGATATCGCTGATCTCGCCCTGCTTGAGCTTGAAGATCGACGCTTCCACGGTGGGCACCAGCGAACCCTTTTCGATGACGCCCAGGTCGCCGCCCTGCTCCGCGGAGCCCGGGTCTTCCGACTTCGCCTTGGCGATCTTGGCGAATTCGCCCGGTGCCTTGCGAACGTCGGCCAGGATGGCCTCGGCCTTGGCCTTCGCAGCGGCTTTGACATCGGCCTTGGCGGCCTTGTCGACAGCCACCAGGATGTGGCTGGCGCGGCGTTCTTCCGGTGCCGTGAAGCGGGCCGGCGCAGCATTGTAGACGGCCGCCACTTCCTCGTCGGTCACGCTGATCGTGCTCGCGATCGCATTGGCGTCAAACACGACGTACTCGATGCGCGCCTGCTCCGGCACCTGGAACAGCTTGTCGTTCTTGTCGTAGAACGACTTGACCATCGCGTCGGTGACCTTGGCGCCGGCGACGAACTCCGTCAGCGGCAGCACCAGTTCCTGCACGTCGCGTTCCTGTTCCGTCAAATTCGACACCATTTGTGCGACGGCGCGCGGCGCGAAGGCGCTGCCCTGCACGCCGGCGGCGAGTTGCTGGATGGTCAGGTCGCGCTTGAGGGACTGGAAGTAGCCTTCCGGCGTCAGGCCGGTCTGGCTGGCGATCAGGTTGGCGGCCTTCTCTTCATCGAGCTTGCCGTCGGCCTTGAACATGCCGGGGATGTCCTGCAGGCTCTCGGCCACTGCGCGCTGGACGGCTGCATCGACGGCGCCCAGGTGCGAGCGCGACGCTTCGGCCACGATGGCGCGTTGGGCGATCAGGTTGTCCAGCACGCTCTGGCGGAACTCGGGGGTGTCGAACAGCTTCTGGTCGAACTGCGTGCCCAGGCGCTGGCGGTACTGGTCCAGCTGGCGGCGCAGGGCCTGGTCATACTCCTGCTGGGTCACGGACTGGCCGTTGACCTTGGCGACCGTCGTGGCGTCGTCGCCAAAGCTCTCGTAGCCGCTGACGCCCACCAGGACGAACGACGGCACAATGACGATCGCCAGCAAAATCTGCATCAACTTTTGATGCGTACGAATGAATTCAAACATGGTCGGCCGATTGGATGAGTGGATCGTCAGGGGCAGCGGCGACATGCTGTCGCGACGCCCCTGTAAAAAAGGCGAACCCGAGTTCGCCCTCTGCTGCTCACGCGATTATAGGGGGCGGGTTCCGCTATAGCAAGGTAGCTGTTTGAATAATTGATAAGGGGCGGCCCCGGCTGCTCCAGGCTTGGGGACTGTCCCTGCGGGACTGTCCCCGGTTTTCTTCCGCGGCCGGGATGATATCGTGGGGTTGGGGTCTGTCCCGGCACGGGGACTGACCCCGAAGTTTGCATGCTCCGTCCGAACGCTGCCGAATTTCGGGGTCAGTCCCTGCAGGGACAGACCCCGGGCGCGCGGCTGGGACGTCTTGTTGCGCGGGCGGCACCGCAGGAGCACCACGGGTTTTGCTTGCGCCAAGAAAGCAAAAAGCCCCGCAGCTTTTCAGCTGCGGGGCTTTCGTTCTCGACGGATTCACCTTGGGCTCGCCGACGTTCCGCCGGCCGCGGTTTCGCTGGTAAGCGAAACCCTTCGAGCCCCAAACCGGACTCCCCGCAGGGGGAGTCCTCTTGTATCTGAATTCTGGCGGAGCGGACGGGGCTCGAACCCGCGACCCCCGGCGTGACAGGCCGGTATTCTAACCAACTGAACTACCGCTCCAGTACTGCGACTACGTCACTGCAACTGCACTACTACCTTCACGACAAGCGGCTGCACCAGGCAACCGCTCACCGAATTCGATTAGTTTACAGCATCTTTCAGTGCTTTGCCAGCCTTAAATTTCGGCACTTTGGCGGCGTCGATCGTGATCTCTTCCTTCGTGCGCGGGTTGCGGCCCGTGCGGGCGGCGCGTTCGCTCACCATGAAGGTGCCGAAGCCGACCAGGGTCACGCTGTCGTTCTTGGCCAGAGTAGTGGTTACGCCATCGATCATCGCGTCCAGCGCGCGTGCCGCGGCCGCTTTGGAAATGTCAGCGGAAGTGGCGATATGGTCGATCAGTTCAGTCTTGTTCACAGCTTGTTCCCCGTCACAAAGGTTTAAATCGTTTATACCGTTTTCACGCCCCTCGGGGCGCTGCCCGGCAAATGAAGGGGCATCGAAAAATCGTCGCGGACAAGGCAGGCATTGGCTAGGGCCGCACGAGTGAACATGGGACAGAACAGCGGCCGGCGATGAAGCGCAGTGGATTTTTCGAGGCTCCCTGAAGGGCAGAGAAAAATCTCAGGCCGTATTAAACAGGCGGCGCTTGCCCGGTGTCAAGGCGTGAAGTTGTAAAAACTGCGCGATTTACCCCTGTGCGGGCCGGAAAATGCAAAACGGGCGCCCGTTGGCGCCCGTTCCCGCGGCCCGAAGGCCGCGTCAGTACTTCATGCTCAATGCAGCTCAGTGCTTGACGACTTCCGTCTGGCCATCCGGCTTGGCGTTCGGAGCCGCCACCGCTTCCACCGCAGGCACGTCCGCCAGGGCTTCCGGTTGGCGCTCCAGCGCGATTTCCAGCACCTTGTCGATCCAGCGCACGGGCACGATCTCGAGCTTGTTCTTGACGTTGTCCGGAATCTCGGCCAGGTCCTTCACGTTCTGCTCGGGGATCAGGACCGTCTTGATGCCGCCGCGATGCGCCGCCAGCAGCTTCTCTTTCAGGCCGCCGATCGGCAGCACTTCGCCGCGCAGCGTGATCTCGCCCGTCATCGCCACGTCCGCGCGGACCGGGATGCCCGTGAACACCGATACCATCGCGGTGGTCATCGCGATACCGGCGGACGGACCGTCCTTCGGCGTCGCGCCTTCCGGCACGTGGATGTGGATGTCCTGCTTCTCGAACACCTCGGCCTTGATGCCCAGCCGCTGCGCGCGGCTGCGCACGACGGTGCGGGCCGCCTCGATCGATTCCTTCATCACGTCGCCCAGGGTACCCGTGCGAATGACGTTGCCCTTGCCCGGCATCGTGACCGATTCGATCGTCAGCAGGTCGCCGCCCACTTCCGTCCACGCCAGGCCGACCACCTGGCCCACCTGGTTGTCCTTCTCGGCCACGCCGAAGTCGTAGCGGCGCACGCCCAGGAACTTGTCCAGGTTTTTCGGCGTGATCGCGACCTTCTTCTCGGTCTTCTTCAACAGCAGCAGCTTGACCACCTTGCGGCAGATCTTCGAGACCTCGCGTTCCAGCGAACGCACGCCAGCTTCACGGGTGTAGTAGCGGATCACGTCGCGGATGGCGGCTTCGCTGACGGCGATCTCGCCTTCCTTCAGGCCGTTGTTCTTGATCTGCTTCGGCAGCAGGTAACGCAACGCGATGCTGGTCTTCTCGTCTTCCGTGTAACCGGACAGGCGGATCACTTCCATCCGGTCCAGCAGTGCCGGCGGGATGTTGTACGAGTTCGACGTCGCCACGAACATCACGTCCGACAAGTCGAAGTCCACCTCGATGTAGTGGTCCGAGAACGTGTGGTTCTGTTCCGGATCCAGTACCTCGAGCAGGGCCGACGACGGATCGCCGCGGAAGTCCGCGCCCATCTTGTCGATCTCGTCCAGCAGGAACAAGGGGTTCCTCACGCCGACTTTCGCCAGCGACTGCAGCACCTTGCCCGGCATCGAACCGATATAGGTACGACGGTGGCCGCGGATCTCGGCTTCGTCGCGCACGCCGCCCAGTGCCATGCGCACGAACTTGCGGTTCGTCGCGCGGGCGATCGACTGGCCCAGCGAGGTCTTGCCGACGCCGGGAGGACCCACGAAGCACAGGATCGGGGCCTTCAGCTTGTCGACGCGCTGCTGCACCGCGAGGTATTCCAGGATGCGTTCCTTGACCTTCTCGAGGCCATAGTGATCGCCTTCCAGTACCTTCTCGGCATTGGCCAGGTCGTTGTTGACCTTGGACTTCTTCTTCCACGGCAGCGACACCAGCGTGTCGATGTAGTTGCGCACGACGGTGGCTTCGGCCGACATCGGCGACATCAGCTTCAGCTTCTTCAGTTCGGCGTTGGCCTTGTCCAGGGCTTCCTTCGGCATCTTGGCGGCCAGGACCTTCTTCTCGAGTTCGTCGAAATCGGCACCCTCTTCGCCTTCGCCCAGTTCCTTCTGGATCGCCTTGACCTGCTCGTTCAGGTAGTACTCGCGCTGCGACTTCTCCATCTGGCGCTTGACGCGGCCACGGATGCGCTTCTCGACCTGCAGGATGTCCAGTTCGCCTTCCAGCTGGCCGAGCAGGTGCTCCAGGCGCTTGGCGACGTTGAAGATCTCGAGGATGACCTGCTTCTGCTCGAGTTTCAGCGGCAGGTGCGCCGCCACCGTGTCGGCCAGGCGGCCGGCATCGTCGATGCCCGACAGCGAAGCCAGGATCTCGGGCGGGATCTTCTTGTTCAGTTTTACGTACTGGTCGAACTGCTGCACGATGGCGCGGCGCATCGCTTCGATTTCGGAATCGTCGCCGATTTCCGATTCCAGCGGCGTCAGGTCAGCCATGAAGTGCGTCGGCGCGTCGGTGATCTTGCGGATGCGCGCGCGCTGGGCGCCCTCGACGAGCACCTTGACGGTGCCGTCCGGCAGCTTCAGCATTTGCAGGATGTTGGCGACGCAACCGATTTCATAGATGTCGGCAGGGGACGGTTCGTCCTTGGCGGCGGCTTTCTGGGCGGCGAGCATGATGCTCTTGCCCTGCTCCATAGCGGCTTCCAGCGCCTTGATCGATTTTGGACGCCCCACGAACAGGGGTATCACCATATGCGGGAAGACGACGACATCCCGTAAAGGCAACAACGGCAGTTGGGTCTGCTCAGTTAATTTGGAAGTTGTCATGGCGTACCTTATGTAAAAGCATGTTTATGATGTAGGCACTTGCAGCCGAATCACAAGACCTGCGGTCATAATATTTATGGACAACACATAATATTGCCCAAATATTAGGCCGCTGACAGGGCAATGGCATTTCTCCATCGCCCCATAAAAGAGCCGTCCCCGAATGAAAAAAGCCACGCGCGACAGGCGCCGCGAGTGGCTTTTCGAGTGAAGCCTGCTTCTCTTATTGGTTTCGATTGTACTGCCTTGCCGTACGGATGCAAAACGCTTTTTGCGGAAGTGTGCAACCCTTATTTAATTTTCACCGGACGCTTTTGGCGACTCCTGGTAAATCAACAAAGGTTTGGCGCCTTGCGTAATCGTGTTCTCGTCGATGACGACCTTCGTGACGTTCTGCTGGTTCGGCAGGTCGTACATGATGTCGAGCAGCGCGTGTTCCAGGATCGAACGCAGGCCGCGGGCACCCGTCTTGCGCGCCAGCGCTTTCTTGGCGATGGCGTGCAGGGCCGCCGGACGGATCTCCAGTTCGGCGCCTTCCATCTCCAGCAGCTTGCTGTACTGCTTGATCAGCGCGTTCTTCGGCTCGACCAGGATCTGGATCAGTGCCTCTTCGGTCAGTTCCGAAAGGGTGGCGACGACCGGCAGGCGGCCCACCAGCTCGGGGATCAGGCCGAACTTGATCAGGTCTTCCGGTTCCGCTTCCAGCAGGATGTCGGCGTTGGAACGCTGTTCCTTGCTCTTCACGGTGGCCGAGAAGCCGATGCCGCTCTTCTCGGAACGGTTCGAGATGATCTTGGCCAGGCCGTCGAACGCGCCGCCGCAGATGAACATGATGTTGGTCGTGTCGATCTGCACGAAGTCCTGGTTCGGATGCTTGCGACCGCCCTGTGGCGGCACGGATGCCATCGTGCCTTCGATCAGCTTCAGCAGGGCCTGCTGCACGCCTTCGCCGGACACGTCGCGGGTGATCGACGGGTTGTCGGACTTGCGCGAGATCTTGTCGATCTCGTCGATGTAGACGATGCCGCGCTGGGCCTTCTCGACGTCGTAGTTGCAGCTCTGCAGCAGCTTCTGGATGATGTTCTCGACGTCCTCGCCCACATAGCCGGCTTCCGTCAGCGTGGTCGCATCGGCGATCACGAACGGCACGTTCAGCATGCGCGCCAGCGTCTGCGCCAGCAGCGTCTTGCCGGAGCCCGTGGGGCCGACCAGCAGGATATTGCTCTTGGCAAGCTCGACGTCATCCTTCTTGCCCAGGTGCTTCAGGCGCTTGTAGTGGTTGTAGACTGCCACGGACAGGATACGCTTGGCCGTCTGCTGGCCGATCACGTACTGGTTCAGCAGCTCGGCGATCTCGTGCGGCGTCGGCAGGTCCGACTTGGCGCCCGTGACGGATTCGATGCTGGACGTCTCGTCGCGAATGATGTCATTGCACAAATCAATGCACTCGTCGCAAATGAAGACGGAGGGCCCGGCGATCAGCTTCTTGACCTCGTGCTGGCTCTTGCCACAGAAGGAGCAGTACAGAAGTTTTTCACCGCTGGAAGATTTTTTGTCGGACATGGGACGTTTTCTTTAGTTGCCAAGAATGGGTATTGCATTTCGGAAGCCGGCGGTAGCGCGCGGGGCAGATGCCCGCAACGAAACTTGCGCCATGTAAGCAGGGCAATGAGTCCTGCACACAACCACCATGCTACCCGAAATAAAAATAAAACGCCCGGAACGTTGTAGCGTCCGGGCGGATTTTTAACGATTTCGCTGAGGACGGGTTGCGCCCGATCAAGCGCGGGTCGTCAACACCTTGTCGATCAGGCCATACTCAGCAGCCTCGTCGCCGGACATGAAACGGTCGCGGTCAGTATCCTTGGCGATCTGGTCGATCGACTGGCCCGTACGCTCCGCCAGGATGCTGTTCAGGCGGTGACGCAGGTACAGGATCTCCTTGGCCTGGATCTCGATGTCGGACGCCTGCCCTTGCGAGCCGCCGGACGGCTGGTGGATCATGATGCGCGAGTTCGGCAGCGAGAAACGCTTGCCCTTGGCGCCGGCAGCCAGCAGGAACGCGCCCATGGACGCGGCCATGCCGGTGCACAGCGTCGACACGTCCGGCTTGATGAACTGCATCGTGTCGAAGATCGCCAGGCCCGCCGAGACGGAACCGCCGGGCGAGTTGATGTACAGCGAGATGTCCTTGTCCGGATTTTCGCTTTCCAGGAACAGCAGCTGGGCAACGATCAGGTTGGCCATCTGGTCGTTGACGGGACCGACCATGAAGATCACGCGCTCCTTCAGGAGGCGCGAGTAGATGTCGTACGAGCGCTCGCCGCGACCGCTCTGTTCGATCACCATCGGCACCAGGCCGAGCATTTCCGTATCGAGTGCCGGATTACGGTTCATTCCGATCATTCCTTCTCCAAGTGTAGCAGCGCCGGCAGCAGCTTGTTACCACGCAACGGTGATACCCATGCTGCGGCCGGCGCCGGGATGTCAGGCAGCAGATCAGCCCTGCTGTGCGCTTCCCATCAGTTCGTCGAACGGGATTTCCTTCGTCGACGCTTTCGACAGGCCCAGGACGTAAGTAACGACGTTTTCTTCCAATACAAGGGCTTCGACTTCAGCCAGGCGACGACGATCGCTGTAGTAGTACTTCAGCACTTCGCGCGGGTCTTCGTAGCTCTGGGCGAAGTCTTCGATCTGCGCCTTGACCTGCTCAGGCGTTGCCTGCAGGTTGTTGTCGCCGACCAGCTTCGACAGGATCAGGCCCAGGCGCACGCGGCGCTCGGCCTTGTCCTGGAACAGCTCCGGTGGGAATGGTACATCTTTTACGTTCATGCCGCGTTGCGCCATGTCCTGGCGGGTCATCTCGGCCAGGCGCTCCGTGTCCTGTGCGATCAGCGCCTGCGGCACGTCCAGCGTGGCGGTCTTGGCCAGCGCGTCCATCACGGCTTCCTTGTTGCGCGCCTTGATGCGGCCGGCCACTTCACGCTCCAGGTTGACCTTGATGTCGTCGCGCATCTTGGCCAGGTCGCCGTCGGCCACGCCCAGCGATTTGGCGAATTCGGCGTCGACTTCCGGCAGGTGCGCCCATTCCAGGTTCTTCAGCGTGATCGTGAACTCGGCGGTCTTGCCGGCCACGTCCTTGCCGTGGTAATCCTCGGGGAATGCCAGCGGGAAGGTCTTCGACTCGCCCACTTTCAGGCCGACCGTCGCGGCTTCGAATTCCGGCAGCATGCGGCCTTCGCCCAGCACGAACGTGTAGTCGTCGGCTTTACCGCCCGGGAATTCGACGTCGTCGATCTTGCCCACGAAGTCCACCGTCACGCGGTCGCCGTTGGCGGCTATGGGTGCGCCGCCGTCGCCGTGCTCGCCTGCCTCGCCCTTGGTGTGGAAGTGCACGCGCTGCTTGCGCAGGATGTCGATGGTCTTGTCGATCTCGACGTCGGTGACGGTCGACTTGACGGTTTCGATTTCCACGGCCGACAGGTCGCCGATTTCGACTTCAGGGTACACTTCGAACGTGGCGTCGAAGGTCAGCTGGCCTTCCGGCGCGTCCTGCTTCGGCTCGATCTTCGGGAAGCCCGCGACGCGCAGGTTGTTCTCGTTGGCGGCGTCGTTGAACGCGCGGCCGACCTTGTCGTTCAGCACTTCCGTTTCGATCTGGTAGCCGTACTGCGCCGCGACCATCTTCATCGGCACCTTGCCAGGACGGAAGCCTGGGGCGCGAGCGGATTTGGCCTGCACTTTCAGGCGCTTTTCCACTTCGGAACGGACGTCCGACAGCGGGAAGGAAATCGTGATGCGGCGTTCGAGTTTGCCCAAGGTTTCGACAGCAGTTGCCATGTAAAAATCGTCCAAAAAATGTGAATTCTTGTTGGTGCGAGGAGGGGGACTCGAACCCCCACACCATTGCTGGCGTCAGGACCTAAACCTGGTGCGTCTACCAATTTCGCCATCCTCGCGCATCTGACCGCCCGTCATTTCCCGGTCAGTCATCTCCGTATGCAAAAGCAAAGGGCGACCATTCAGTGAAAACGGGTCGCCCTACCCTGCAATTGCTGTAATTGAACAGGGGCTTTCAACTTCAACACGGTATTTTACTGGGTTTTCCCGAGAATGGGGATGGAATTTTGGCGTTTCGCCAACTGAGCAATAAAAGCAGCATCACGCCGGCAGTAACCTGCCGAACTCGTGTCGCAGTCGGGGTCTGAACAGGGCAGCGCTTGCATGGCGCTTCCCCCTGCGCAGGCGCGGAGCTGCACTCCGCGAAACCCCTGCTGCGTGCGTCGCGGTTGGACACGAGCTCGGCCTTTGCAGCGTCAGTGCGCCGGCTTCTTGACGCGGAACCAGGCCGCGTACAGCGCCGGCAGGAACAGCAGCGTCAGCGCGGTGGCCAGCACCAGGCCGCCCATGATCGCCACGGCCATCGGACCCCAGAACACGGAGCGCGACAGCGGGATCATGGCCAGCGCGGCGGCGGCCGCCGTCAGCAGAATCGGCCGGCAGCGCCGCACGGCCGCCTCGATGATCGCATCCCACGGCGCGGCGCCGGCCTGGATGTCCTGCTCGATCTGGTCGACCAGGATCACGGAGTTGCGGATGATCATGCCGAACAGCGCGATGATGCCCAGGTTGGCGACGAAGCCCAGCGGCCGGCCCAGCAACAGCAACGCGAACGCGGCACCGGCCACGCCCAGCGGCCCCGTCAGGAACACCAGCAGGGAGCGGGAGAAGCTGTGGAGCTGCAGCATCAGCAGCGTGAAGATCAGGAACAGCGCCAGCGGCAGGTTGACGGCGATTGACTGCTCCGCTTCGCCGCTGTCGGACGCGGCGCCCTTCTCGACGATGCGGTAGCCGGCCGGCAGCTGCGCGCGCAGCGCGTCCAGTTTCGGATTGATCTGGCCCGAGACGGTCGGCCCCTGGATGCCTTCGGCCACGTCGGCCTGCACCGTGATGGCCCATTCGCGACCCAGGCGCCACACCACGCCCGGCTCCCACACGAAGTGGACGCGGGCCAGTTGCGAGATCGGCACCGACTTGCCGGACGCCGTCGGCACGTTGGTGTTGTTCAGCATCTCCATCGTGCTGCGCTCCGCCACCGGCTGGCGCACCTGGATGTCGACCAGGCGGATCCCTTCGCGGAACTGGCCCACCGTGGTGCCGGACAGGATCGTGTTCGCTACCCGCATCACCGTCTGCGACGTGACGCCCAGCGCGCGCATCCGGTCCTGGTCCAGGTCGAGGCGCAGCACCTTGACGGACTCGTTCCAGTTGTCGTTGACGCCCACCGCGCTCGGATTGGCGCGCATGATGTCCTTGACCTGGTCGGCGATCGCGCGCACCTTGTCGACCTCGGTGCCGGTCACGCGGAACTGCACGGGATACGGTACCGGCGGGCCGTTCGGCAGCAGCTTGACGCGCCCGCGCACCTCCGGGAAGTCGGTCTTGAACACCTGCGTGATCTGCTTGTACAGCGCGGCGCGCGCGGCCAGGTCCTTCGGCAGCACGACGATCTGCGACACGTTCGACTGCGGGAAGATCTGGTCCAGCGGCAGGTAGAAGCGCGGGCTGCCCGTGCCCACGTAGCTCGTCACGCTCTCCACGCCCGGCTGGGCGCGGATGAACGCCTCGAACTTCTTCACCTGCACCTCGTTGGCGGCAAACGCCGTGCCCTCGGGCGACCACATCTCCACCATCAGCTCGGGGCGCGACGAATCGGGGAAGAACTGCTTCTCGATGAAGTTGAAGCCGTAGATGCCCAGCGCGAACACCAGCAGGGTGGCGCCGATGGTGACCTTGCGCCATTCGACGCACCAGGTGACGACGGCGCGGAAGCGGCGGAAGCCCGGCGTGTCGAACACGTCGTGGCCATGCTCGCCCTCGGCGTGCGGTTTGACCTTCAGCAGGATGTAGCCGATGTAGGGCGTAAACACCACGGCCACGACCCACGACGTGATCAGCGCGATCGCGTTCACGGAGAACAGCGAGAACGTGTATTCGCCGGCGGCCGACTTGGCCAGCCCGATCGGCAGGAAGCCTGCCACCGTGATCAAGGTCCCCGTCAGCATCGGCAGCGCGGTCGATGTGTAGGCATAGGTCGCCGCATCGAAGCGCGACAGGCCCTCTTCCATTTTCCGCACCATCATCTCGACGGCGATGATGGCGTCGTCCACCAGGAGGCCCAGTGCGATGATCAGCGCGCCCAGCGAGATCTTGTGCAGGTCGATGTCGAGCATGCGCATGAACAGGAACGTCACGGCCAGCACCAGCGGGATCGTCAGCGCCACCACCAGGCCGGGGCGCACGTCCAGGCGCAGCTTCGGCTTGGTGTGCAGGCCGAGCGCCACGAAGCTGACGGCCAGCACGATCAGCACCGCCTCGATCAGCGTGCGCACGAATTCGCCGACGGACGCGGTGACGGCCTGCGGCTGGTTCGACACGCGTTCGAGCTCGATGCCGACGGGGAGCTTGCCCTTCAGCGCGGACACCGTCGCTTCCATGGCCTTGCCCAGTTCGATGATGTTGCCGCCCTTTTCCATCGACACCCCGAGGCCGATCACCTCCTTGCCGTTGAAGCGCATCTTCTCCAATGGCGGGTCTTCATAGCCGCGCGTGACCCGGGCGAAGTCGCCCAGGCGGAACGTGGTGCCGCTGGCGCGCAGCTCGAGGTTCTCCAGGTCCTTGACCGTCACCAGCGCACCCGTGACGCGCACCTGCAGGTTGTCGCTCGGCGTGACCAGCGTGCCGGTCGATTCGACGCTGTTCTGGGTGGCGATCTGGTTGACGATCTGGTCGAACGAGATGCCCAGCTGGGCGAACTTCTGGTGCGAGAACTCGATGGTGATCTTCTCTTCCTGCACGCCGAACAGTTCGACCTTCGACACCTTGGGCACGGCCAGCAACTGCTGGCGCACGAAGTCCGCATAGTCCTTCATCTGCGCATACGTGAAGCCGTCGCCGGACAGCGCGAAGATGGAGCCGTAGGTATCGCCGAATTCGTCGTTGAAGACGGGGCCCTGCACGCCGGCCGGCAAGGTACTGCGGATGTCGCCGATCTTCTTGCGCACCTGGTACCAGGCCGCCGCCGTCTCCTTGGGCGGCGTGGATTCGCGCAGGTTCAGGATGATCAAGGTCTGGCCCGGCTTCGAGTAGCTGCTGATCTCGTCGATGTAGGGCGTCTCCTGCAGCTTCTTTTCCAGCTTGTCGGTGACCTGGTCGGCCATCTGCAGCGCGGTCGCGCCCGGCCAGAAGGCCTGCACCACCATCGCCCGGAACGTGAACGGCGGGTCCTCGTCCTGGCCCAGGTTCTTGTAGCTGAGCATGCCGCCGATCAGCATCACGGCGATCAGGTAGCGCGTCAGCGGGATGTGTTCCAGCGCCCAGCGCGACAGGTTGAAGTCCTTCATTTGGCGGCTCCGGCCGCCTTCGGCAGGTCGTCGCCCAGGATCGTCACCTTCTGGCCCGGTTTGAGCAGGTGCACGCCGGCCGTGACGACCGTCTGGCCGGGCGCGAGGCCCTTGTCGACGACCAGGTCGTTGCCGTCCGCGCCGGCCACGGTCACGGGCACCAGCTTGACGACGCCCCGCTCCACGACCCAGGCCGAGGTGGCGTTCTTCTCGTGGTACAGCGCAGACAGCGGCACCTTGATGCGCGGTGCGTCCGAATGCGATTCGAACCGGGCCACGGCCGTCATGCCCAGCTTCGCCGCCGTCACTTCCGGCGGCAGCGTGACCTTGAACGCGTAGGTGCGCGTGGCCGGGTCGGCCACGGGCGCCACTTCGCGGATCTTGCCGGTAAACGGATGGTCGGGGTCCGACCACAGCCGCACCTTGACGGTCGCCAGCTTGCGCAGGGCCTCGACCTTGTCTTCAGGGACACCGAACACCACTTCCTTCTCGTCCGTGCGCGCCACCCGCACCACCGGCGTGCCGGCGGCGACCACCATGCCCGTCTCGGCGTCGATCGCGGTGACGACACCGTCGACGTCGGAAGTCAGGCTGGCATAGCCGGCCTGGTTCGACTGGGTGCGGTACAGCGCGCGCGCGGCCTCCACATTGGCCTGCGCGGACTTATAGGCCGACTCGCGCTGGTCCAGCACGGCCTGGCTGACGAAATTCTGCCGCCGCAGCTCGCGGTAGCGCTTCAGCTCCGCGTCCGCCAGGTCGCGGCTCGTCTCGGCCGCGCGCAGCGAGGCCAGCGCCTGCGCCTGCGACAACTGCAAGTCCTGCGGGTCCAGCTGCATCAGCACCTGGCCACGTTTTACCGTGCTGCCTACCTCCACCTTGCGCGAGACAATCTTGCCGGGCACGCGGAAACCCAGGCGCGACTCGTAGCGGGCCCGCACCTCGCCGGAAAATTCGGCGTCGACGTCGACGGACGACGCGGCCAGCACGATGGCGCGCACGGGGCGGATATCTTCCGACTTCTCGGCCGGCTTGGAACAGGCGACCAGCAGCGCCGCCACGGCCAGCAGCGTCAGGGGGGACTTCAGGACTTGCACATCGTTCTCCTTTTACTTCTTCTCTCGGGGCCGCGCCCGCATCTCGATTGCGGTGGTAACCGAATGCCACTATGATTGCAGCGATTAAATAAATGACTTTCCGTTAAGTTAAAAATTATAGTCGCGGTGTCATCGTTTGAAAATGACTTTGGCGTCATTTATTTCGAGCGCACCCACTACCTGGTCCAGTCTGTACTCTGCCTATGCCCGTCGAGCATTACGAAAACTTCCCGGTCGCTTCCCTGCTGCTGCCGAAACGCCTGATTCCCGCCGTCGAGGCGATCTATGCGTTTGCCCGCAGCGCCGACGACATCGCCGACGAAGGCGATGCCACGCCCGAACAGCGCCTGGCCGCGCTGCACGAGTACGAGGCGGCGCTGGTGCACATCGAACTGGGTCGCGGCGCCCTGCCGCCCCTGTTCCAGCGCCTGGCTGGCGTCATCCGCGAATACGACCTGCCGTTCAAGCCGTTCCACGACCTGCTGTCGGCCTTCCGCCAGGACATCGTCGTGACGCGCTACCAGACCTACGAGGCCCTGCTGGACTACTGCGCCCGCTCGGCCAACCCGGTCGGCCTGCTGATGCTTCATCTATACGGCGCGGCCAGCGACGAAAACGTGCGCGACTCGAATGCGATCTGCTCCGCGCTCCAGCTGATCAACTTCCTGCAGGACGTCGCGATCGACGAGACCAAGGAGCGCATCTACCTGCCGATGGAAGACCTGGCCCGGTTCGCCGTGCCGCCGGCGCAGATGGCCGCGCCGGAAGCGCGCGGCAAATGGCGCGCCCTGATGCGCTTCGAGGTGCAGCGGGCGCGCGCGCTGATGCTGTCCGGCGCGCCGCTGGCACTGCGCCTGCCGGGCCGCATCGGCCTGGAGTTGCGCCTGGTGGTGCAAGGCGGCCTGCGCATCCTGGAGGCGATCGAGGAGGTCGACCACGACGTGTTCCGGCGTCGCCCGAAGCTGGCGCGACTGGACTGGCTCAAGGTTTTCTGGCGGGCGTTGCGGATGAGACGAGGCTGAACGGGCAGTTGCCTATAGAATAGCGGCTTTTCCGCTTCACTTCGACCATAATAATATGTCTCCCGACGAATACTGCCAGCAGAAGGCCGCCCAAAGCGGCTCCAGTTTCTATTACAGCTTCCTGTTCCTGCCGCCCGAACGCCGCCGCGCGATCACGGCGCTGTATGCCTTCTGCCGCGAAGTGGACGACACGGTCGACGAAACCAGCGACGAATCGCTGGCCCGCATCAAGCTGGCCTGGTGGCGCACGGAGCTGGGCGCCATGGTCGAGGGCAAGCCGACGCACCCCGTCACCAAGGCCCTGCAGCCCTTCCTGCACACCTACACACTGAAGCAGGAGCACCTGCACGCCATCATCGACGGCATGGAGATGGACCTGAACCAGACCCGCTATCTCGATTACGCGGGCCTGACCAAGTACTGCTGGCACGTGGCCAGCGTGGTCGGCATCCTGTCGGCCAGCATTTTCGGCGCTACCCGGCCGGAGACCCTGCAGTATGCGGAAAAGCTGGGCCATGCGTTCCAGCTGACCAACATCATCCGCGACGTGGGCGAGGATGCCCGCAAGGGCCGCATCTACCTGCCGATCAACGAGCTGCAGCAGTTCGGCGTGACCGCGGCCGACCTGCTGAACGCCCGCCACACGGACAACTTCACCAAGCTGATGGCGTTCCAGGCCGCGCGTGCGCAGCAGGCCTATGACGAGGCGTTCGCGCTGCTGCCGAAGGAAGACCGGCGCGCGCAGCGCCCCGGCCTGATCATGGCGGCCATCTACCGCACCTTGCTGGACGAGATCCAGCGCGACGGCTACCACGTGCTGACCCAGCGCATTTCGCTGACGCCGCTGCGCAAGCTGTGGCTGGCCTGGAAGACGTGGGTGCGCAGCTGATGCGCGCCTTGGCATGACGCCGTCCGTTGCCGTCGTCGGCGGCGGCTGGGCCGGGTGCGCGGCCGCCGTCGACCTGGCGCGTCGCGGGGTCCGGGTCACGCTGTTCGAGGCTGCCCGTACCCTGGGCGGGCGGGCCCGCCGCATCGAGCACGCCGGCCGCACCCTGGACAACGGCCAGCACATCCTGCTGGGTGCCTACGACCGCACGCTGCGCCTGCTGGCCACCGTCGGCGTCGACCGGCGCCAGGCCTTCCTCACCTTGCCGCTGCAGATGCGCTACCCGCCCGGCAGTGGCGGCATGGACTTCGTGGCGCCGCGCCTGCCCGCGCCGCTGCACCTGGCAGTGGCCCTGCTGCGCGCCCAGGGGCTGGCGCGCGCCGACAAGCTGGCGATGGCGCGCTTCTCGACGACCGCGCGCTGGCTGGGCTGGCGCCTGGACCACGACTGCAGCGTGACCGAACTGCTGGAACGCTTCGACCAGACCGAACGGCTGTACCGGCTGATGTGGCGGCCCCTGTGCCTGGCCGCACTGAACACGGCACCCGGGCAGGCTTCGGCAAACGTGTTCCTCGCCGTGCTGCGCGACAGCCTGGGCGCCGGCCGCGCCGCGTCCGACATGCTGCTGCCCCGCGCCGACCTGTCCGCGCTGTTTCCCGATGCCGCGGCCCGCTGGCTGGCAAGCCATGGCGCCATGGTCCGCACCGGCGCGCGGGTCGAGGCGCTCGTGCCGGACGGCGCGCACTGGCGCGTGGGCGACGAAACGTTCGACGGCATCGTGCTGGCGGTGGCCCCGGCGGCGGCAAGCCAGCTGCTGGCGCCATTGCCGGACAGTGGGCCCGTGACGGCGCTGCTGGATGCGCTGGCGCCCGAACCGATTGCGACCTGCTACCTGCAGTACGACCCGGCGCTGCGGCTGGCGCAACCGTTCTTCGCGCTGGAAGACGCTGCGGCGGCGGGCCGCTGGGGCCAGTTCGTGTTCGACCGTGGCCAGCTGGACGACGGCCAGTCCGGCATGCTGGCAGTCATCGTCAGCGCCGCCGGAGAGGCCGCCGCGTTGCCCCGGCCGGACCTCGCTGCCGCGATCGCGGTGCAACTGGCGGCCGAATTCGGCCTGCCGGCGCTGGCCACGCCCGTCTGGAGCACCGTCGTCACGGAAAAGCGGGCCACCCACGCCAGCACGCCGGGACTGGCGCGTCCCGCCAACGCCACGCCGTGGCCGGGCCTCGTGCTGGCCGGCGACTACACCGCCGGCGACTATCCGGCCACCCTGGAAATGGCCGTGCGCAGCGGCCTGGCCGCCGCCGCCCTGCTGCGCCAGCGGCGCTGAGCATGGCCGCCTGTCCTCTCTCGCCGCCGCCTGGGGCGCCATTCCTGCAGCCTGTCGCAAGCAACTGGTGGGCCGGCGGCCGGCTGCGTACAGTGCCAGCATGGACAACCTGGATGACGAAAGAGGCAACACATGAGACGCAGCGCATCGGCAAGACCGGCAACCCTGGCACTGGCGGCGGCGCTGGTGGTGGCGCTCGCGACGGCCAGCGTCGCCGTGATAGTCACCAGCAGCGCGGTCGCCACGCACGCGGATGCGCTGCCGCTGCTGCAGCACGCGTAGGCGGGGAATGGCGGCAATGAGCAAAGAGGACTACCTCGACGCGCTGCGCAAGGCGCTGGCCGGCCTGCCGCCGGAACAGGTGGCGCGCACCCTGGCGTATTACGAGCAGCGCTTCATCGACGGCCTGACGGTCGGGCGCAGCGAGGCCGAGGTGGCGGCGGAACTGGACGAGCCGCGCAAGATCGCCATGACGTTGCGCGCCAACGCGCACATGGCCACGCTGGAGCCGCGCAAGCGGCCGGCGGGCGCGCTGCGCATGGCCGTCTCCTTTGCGGGCCTGACCGTGTTCAACCTGTTCATGGTGGTGCCGGCCGCCGTCTTCGCGGCGCTCCTGATGGCGCTCTACATCGCCTCGGCCAGCGTCTATGTCAGCGGCGTCGCCATCACCGCCAGCGGCCTGGCAGGCGCCAACGAGATCGTCCTGTCCGGCCCCCTGCACCACGTGATGGGGTTCTCCACCGACAGCGACGAGGACGGCCCGGTCGAAACCCGCATCTCGATCGGCGACGAAGGCATCCGCGTCGAGCAGGAGGCAGTCGCCGAACGCGCCGACGGGGCCATGGCCAGCCGCTCCGAACGCATCCTCGACAGCGCGGAGGCGATGGCGGACGGCAGCGTGCGCATCGTCATCGACCGCGAAGGCTCGTCGCGCGCCGCACAGACGGTATTGGGCGGTTCCATGATCCTCGGCGGCATCGGCCTGTTCCTGTTGTCGCTGGTCGTCACCCGCTTCACGGCCATCGGCCTGAAGCGCTATGTGCAAATGAACTACTCCCTGCTGCGAGGACGCTGACATGCGCCTGCGAACACTCGTCAAGATCGCCCTGTCGCTGCTGGTGCTGGCCTTCGTGCTGGTCGGCGTGTCGTACAGCATGCTGCGTGCCCAGGGCGTCGCCAATCCTTCCAGCACGGCGGGCCGCGTCACGCGCACGGAAACGCGCGAGATCGGCAACGGCATCCGCGCCATCGACCTGGAAGGCCCCATCGACCTGACCGTGCGCCAGGGCAGCGTGCCGAAGCTGCGGGTGCGGGGCGAGCAGCGCCTGCTGGGCAATGTCGCGACGACGCAGGAGCACGAAACGCTGCGGATCGGCACGACGGGCATGGTATTTCATCACCGCCGCCCCCTGCAGGTCGAGCTCGAGCTGCCGTCGCTGGCCGAGATCACGGTGCGCGGCAACGGCGACAGCAGCGTGCACGGCTTCTCGGGCGAGCGCCTGACCTTGACGATGAATGGTTCCGGCAGCCTGTCGTTCAACGGCCGCTACCGCCACGTCAAGGCGGCGGTGCGGGGTTCGGGCACGCTGGACGTCAAGGCCGGCAACAGCGAGGATGTGGAACTGGAAATGGTCGGCTCGGGCACGATCGCCACGTCGGGCAGTTGCCGCAACCTGTCCGCCGAGATCTCCGGCTCGGGCGACATCGATGCCGAGCACATGGCCTGCGACGACGCCATCGTCAAGATCCATGGCTCCGGCTCCACCCGTGCATTCGCCCGCAAGTCGGTCGTCGTGTCGGTCGCCGGCAGCGGCGACGCGACCGTCTACGGCAATCCGGACGAGCGCGTGGTCAGCCGCACCGGCTCCGGCTCGGTCGAGTTCGAGTAGCCGGGCTGGCGAGCGTCCAGCCAGCGCGCCACGTCGCGCCCGGCCGCCACGCCGCTGGCCAGGCAGGCCGTCAGCAAATAGCCGCCCGTGGGCGCTTCCCAGTCCAGCATTTCGCCGGCGACGAATACGCCCGGCACTGCGCGCAGCATCGTGCCCGCCAGCTCCTCGAAACGCACCCCGCCCGCGCTGCTGATCGCCTCGTCGATCGGGCGCGGCGCGCGCAACGTCAGGGGCAACGCTTTCAGGGCGGCCGCCAGCCTGGCCGGATCGTGGTATTCCTCCTTGCCCAGGCATTCGTGCAGCAGGCCAGCCTTGACGCCCTTGACGTGCAGGCGGCCCTGCAGATGCGACGCCAGCGAACGGCTGCCGCGCGGCCGCGCGACCTCTTCCAGCACGCGCTCGTGCGTCAGGTCGGGCAGCAGGTCCAGTTCGATGGTGGCGCTGCCGTGTGCCGCGATCGCGTCGCGCACGGGCGCGGACATGGCATACACCAAGCTGCCTTCGACGCCGGTGGCCGTGACGACGAACTGGCCCTGCCTGCGCACGCGCTGGCCGGCGCCATCCGTCCAGGTGGCCGCCACCGTCGTCAGCGGCTGCCCCGCATGGCGGCTGGCGAAATGCTCGCTCCAGCCCACGTCGAAGCCGCAATTGGCCGGCTGCAGCGGCGCCACGCCGATGCCGTGCTGCGCCAGCAGCCGCACCCAGGCGCCGTCGGAACCCAGCCGCGCCCAGCTGGCGCCGCCCAGCGCCAGGACCGTCGCGGCGGGCCGCACCGCGGTGGGACCGGCCGGCGTATCGAACCGCAGCGCACCGTCCTGCCAGCCGCTCCAGCGGTGGCGCTGGTGCAGGTGCACACCCGCTTCGCGCAGCCGGTGCAGCCACGCCCGCAACAGGGGCGCGGCTTTCATCTCGGTCGGGAACACGCGCTGCGACGAGCCGACGAACGTCGCCACACCCAAGCCATGCACCCAGGCGCGCACGGCGTCGGGCCCGAACGCATCGAGCATCGGGCGCAGCTGCGCGGCGCGGCTGCCGTACCGGTTGACGAACAGCTCATAGGGCTCCGCATGCGTGATGTTCATCCCGCCGCGCCCGGCCAGCAGGAACTTGCGCCCGCTGGAAGCCATGGCGTCGTACACGTGGATCTCGCAAGTGCCGGCGGCCGCCAGCGTTTCGGCGGCCATCAGGCCAGCGGGGCCGCCGCCGACGATGGCGACGACGGGGCGTTGAGGGGTGTGGGTGCTCATAGGGGCGACATTGTAACCGCCGGCGGCACCCTGGGGACTGTCCCCGCAGGGGACTGTCCCCGAAGTTTACCGCGCGCCGAACAGAAAAACGGTGACAGTCACCTTTTCTGTCACCCTTTTCTCACCCGCAGCAGAGAGCGCAAGTCAGACCCGCCGGGTCTGACCCCGGACTCCGGTTCCGGGTTTCAGCCGCCGGTCACCGGCGGGAAGAACGCCACCTCGGCGCCATCGCGCAGCGCGGCATTCGCATCGCACATCTGCTGGTTGCAGGCCATGCGCAGCGCGCGGCCCTCGGCCAGCGCCAGGGCCCACGGTCCGCCGCGGGCAACGAGCAGCGCGCGCAGCGCGCCGACCGTGGTCACGTCCGCCGGCACGTCGATGGTTTCGCCGGCACTGCCGACGCTCTCGCGCACGCTGGCGAAGAATTTCAATTGAATGCGCATGTCAGTACAGCAGCTCGTTGAACGGGAGGAAGCGGACGACGTCGCCCTTTGCTATGGCCTGGCCGGCCGGGTTGTCGATCAGGCCGTCGCCCCACACGGTGGACGTCAGCACGCCCGAACTCTGGTTCGGGAACAGGTCCAGGCCACCCGTCTCGTTGACGCGGGCGCGCAGGAACTCGTTGCGCCGGTCGCCCTTCCAGGCGAAATCGGCACGCAGCGCGTAAGCGCGTGGCGGCGGCGCCTCCGCGCCCTGCAGGCGCAGCAGGAACGGCCGCACGAACAGCAGGAACGTGACGAAGCTGGACACGGGATTGCCCGGCAATCCCAGGAAGAACGCCTGCTTCACTTCGCCGAACGCCAGCGGCTTGCCCGGCTTGACGGCGATCTGCCACATATTGAGCTTCCCTTCCGCTTCCACGGCCGGCTTGATGTGGTCCTCCTCGCCGACGGAGACGCCGCCGGAGGTGATGATCAGGTCACTGACGTCGGCCGCCTCGCGCAGCACGGCCCGCGTGGCCACCAGCGAATCGGGCACGATGCCGAAATCGGCAATCTCGCAGCCCAGGTTTTCCAGCAGCGCACGCAAGGTGAAGCGGTTCGAGTTGTAGATACCGCCCGGTGCCAGCGGTTCGCCCGGCATCGTCAACTCGTCGCCGGTGAAGAACACCGCCACGCGCAGCTTGCGCCGCACGGGCAGCAGGTCCAGCCCGACCGAGGCGGCCAGGCCCAGCTCCTGGCTGCGCAGCCGGGTGCCGGCGCGCAGGATCGCGCTGCCCGCCGTGATGTCCTCGCCGCGCCGGCGGATCCAGTCGCCAGCCTGCGGCACGTGGCGGATCGTGACGTTGCCTCCCACGGCTTCGCACTGCTCCTGCATCACCACGGCATCCGCGCCTTGCGGAATGAACGCGCCGGTGAAGATGCGGGCGGCAGTGCCGGGCTGCAGCGGTTCGCCCACGTGACCGGCCGGAATGCGTTGTGAGACGGGCAAGGTCGCGGCACCGCTGGCGCAATCGGCCACGCGCACGGCATAACCGTCCATCTGCGTATTGTCGAAGCCCGGCACGTCCAGGGTGGAGACCTGGTCCGCGGCCAGCACGCGGCCGTTGGCGGCCAGCGTGGCGACCTTCTCGACCTCGGCGACGGGACGGGCGGCCGCCAGCAGCGTCTCGAGCGCCTGGCGCACCGTCAGCATCGGTTGCATGGATTGCGCAGGTGCCATCACAGCCCCGTGTTGGCGGCGATATACGCCTTCACCTTGTCCACGTCGGGCGGCATCACGGTGAACTTCTGCGGCAGCGCCTCGATGTCCTCGAAGCCGGCCGGGCGCTCGGCGTCCTCGCCCAGCGCTTCCAGGATCGTCTCGTTGAACTTGGCCGCCAGCGCCGTCTCCAGCACGATCATCGGCACGCCCTCTTCCAGGTGTTCCTTGGCGACCTTGATGCCGTCGGCGGTGTGGGTATCGATGACGATGCCGTAGTCGTCGGCCACGTCGCGGATCGTCTGCACGCGCTCGGCGTGGGTCGATTTGCCGGACTTGAAGCCATACTGCGCCGCCTTGGCGAACTCGTCGCCATCGCTGCCCGGCTGGCCGGACAGGTCGAAGCCGCCGTCCGTTTCGACCTTGGCGAACAGCGCGCGCACGCGGGCCGGGTCGCGCCCCACCAGGTCGTAGACGAAGCGCTCGAAGTTGGACGCCTTGCTGATGTCCATCGACGGGCTGCTGGTGTGATGCGTCTCGGCCGACTTGCGCACGCGGTAGACGCCGGTGCGGAAGAATTCGTCCAGCACGTCGTTCTCGTTGGTGGCGACCACCAGCTTGTCGATCGGCAGTCCCATCATGCGGGCGATGTGGCCCGCGCAGATATTGCCGAAGTTCCCCGACGGGACGGTAAACGACACCTTCTGGTCGTTCGACGTCGTGGCGGCCAGGTAGCCGCGGAAGTAGTACACCGCCTGCGCCACCACGCGGGCCCAGTTGATCGAGTTGACGGTGCCGATCTTGTGGCGCGCCTTGAATTCCAGGTCGTTCGACACGGCCTTGACCATGTCCTGGCAGTCGTCGAATACGCCTTCGACGGCGATGTTGAAGATGTTCGGGTCCTGCAGCGAGAACATCTGCGCCGTCTGGAACGCGCTCATCTTCTTGTGCGGCGACAGCATGAACACGCGCACCCCGCGCTTGCCGCGCATGGCGTATTCGGCCGCGCTGCCCGTGTCGCCGGACGTGGCGCCGAAGATGTTCAGCTGCGCGTCCTGCTTGGCCAGCGCGTATTCGAACAGGTTGCCCAGCAACTGCATCGCCATGTCCTTGAACGCCAAGGTGGGGCCGTTCGACAGCGCCTGCAGCACCAGCTTCTTGCCGCCCTCTTCCTCCAGCGTGCGCAGCGGCGTGATGGCGGCCGCGCTTTCGTCCGGGCGCGCGTTGCGGTACACCTCGGGCGTGTAGGTCCTGCGCGCCAGCGCGGCCAGGTCCGCCTCGGGAATATCGGTTGCGAACTTCTTCAGGACCTCGATGGCGAGGTCCGCGTAGGACAGCTTGCGCCAGGCATCGAGTTCGGCGCCGGTGACCTGGGGATACTCGGCCGGCAGGTACAGGCCGCCGTCGGGGGCCAGGCCGCCCAGGAGAATGTCAGAAAACTGCGCTGCGGAGGAAGAATCCGAGGACGGGGCCGATGCGTCGGCGCGGGTGGACACGTAATGCATGGTTCAGAAATCCGGTTAGGCTGGGAAGGGGAAGACTATTATAGTGCCACCGGACATTCTGCGTATATTCTGGCAATTATCTGAATAATATGCTGGCAGGGCCCCATGGCGACAGGCACCTGTTTGCGGGTCGTGGATCCGCAAACAGGTGCCTGCTCCATCCGTCAGCAGGCCGCGTGGTTGACGGTCACCACGTGGACCGCGAGCCCGCCCAGCGACGTTTCCTTGTACTTGGCCTGCATGTCCGCGCCCGTCTGGCGCATCGTCTCGATCACTTCGTCCAGGCTGACGAAATGGGTGCCGTCGCCCTTCAGCGACAACGAGGCGGCCGTGATGGCCTTGACGGCGCCCATGCCGTTGCGCTCGATGCACGGGATCTGCACCAGGCCGCCGATCGGGTCGCACGTCATGCCCAGGTGGTGCTCGATGCCGATTTCCGCCGCGTTCTCGATCTGGGCATTGGAGCCGCCCAGCGCGGCGACGAGGCCGGCGGCGGCCATCGCGCAGGCGACGCCCACCTCGCCCTGGCAGCCGATCTCCGCGCCCGAAATCGACGCGTTGCGCTTGCACAGCATGCCGATCGCCGCCGCCGTCAGCAGGAAAATGCGCACGCCGGCGACGGGATCGAGCGGCTTGCAGTCTTCCGCATAGTATTTCAGGACGGCGGGGATGATGCCCGCTGCACCGTTGGTGGGCGCCGTGACGACCCGGCCCCCGGCCGCGTTTTCCTCGTTGACGGCCATCGCGTACAGGCTGACGCCATTGAGCGCGTCGTGCGGCAGCTCGTTGGCCCGGTCGGCGCCCTGCGCCTGGCGCCACAGGTTGGCGGCGCGGCGCTTGACGTTCAGGCCGCCCGGCAATTGGCCGGAAGTCTCCAGGCCGTGCGCGATACAGCTGCGCATGACGTTCCAGATGCGATCCAGGCCAGCGTCCAGTTGCGCCGCGGGGATGCGCGACAGCTCGTTCGCGCGCAGCATGTGCGGGATCGTCAGGCCCGTGCGCTCGCCATGCGCCAGCAGGTCGGCCATCGTGTCGAACGGATAGGGCACGGCCACCGCCGGCTGCTCGGCCGGTGCACTGCCCTCGCCTTCGGCGCGAATGAAGCCGCCGCCGACGGAATAGAACACCTTGCTCACGCTGGCGCCATCGGCCCGGTGCAGCACGAAGCGCATGCCGTTCGGGTGCTCCGGCAGGTTCTCGGTATTGTGGAACACGAGGTTGGCCTTGCGCGTAAACGCCACGACCTTCTCGCCCAGCAGGTGCAGCTCGCCCGCTTCTTCGGCGGCGGCCAGCATGCGCTCGACTCGCTCCGGATCGACGTCCTGCGGCGTCTCGCCCATCAGGCCGAGGATCACGGCCTTGTCGGTGGCGTGACCGATGCCGGTCAGCGCCAGCGAGCCGTACAGCTCGGCGGTGACGCCGGTCACGTCGTCCAGCGGGGCGTTCTCGACGAGGAAGCGGCGTGCCGCCACCATCGGGCCCACGGTATGGGAGGAAGAAGGGCCGATGCCGATCTTGAACAGGTCGAAAACGCTCATGTCCATCTGGGTGTCTCTTTTATAGTAGTGTGATGACGCGGTACATTCAGGCGGGTTCGCCCACTTTGACGTCGATATGCGCCAGCATGTCGCGCACCATCTCGTCGACGCCGATGCGGGCCTGCCAGCCCCAGTGCACGCGGGCCTCTTCGTCGTCCAGGCTTTGCGGCCAGGTGTCGGCGATGGCCTGGCGGCTGTCCGGCTTGTAGGCAACCTGGAAGCCGGGTACTTCGCGGCGGATGGCCGTGGCCAGTTGCTCGGGATTGAACGAAACGCCTGCCACGTTGTACGAGGACCGGATCTTCACTTTCTCGGCCGGCGCTTCCATCAGCTCGATGGTGGCGCGGATCGCGTCGGGCATGTAGATCATCGGCAGCGTCGTCTGCGGGCCCAGGAAGCATTCGTACGGCTCGCCGCGCAGCGCCGCATGGAAGATCGCGATCGCGTAGTCGGTGGTACCGCCGCCCGGCGGCGACTTGTAGCTGATGATGCCGGGGTAGCGGATGCTGCGCACGTCCACGCCATACTTCAGGTGATAGTACTCGCACAGGCGCTCGCCGGCCAGCTTGCTGATGCCGTAGATCGTCGTGGGGTCCATCACCGTCATCTGCGGCGTGTCGACGGCCGGCGTGTTCGGTCCGAACGCGGCGATCGACGAAGGCCAGAACACTTTCAGCGGCTTGCCCGCCTCGCCCCGTTCGCGCGCCACTTCCAGCACGTTCAGGAGGCCATCCATGTTCAGTTTCCAGGCACGCAGCGGCGCCGCCTCGCCCGTGGCCGACAGCATCGCGGCCAGCTGGTAGACCTGCGTGATGTCCTGTGACGACACCAGCTGCGCCAGCGCTTCCTCGTCCAGCACGTTCATCACCTGGTACTGCTCCGCGTTATACAGGTTGGTGGGCGAAATGTCGGTGGCAAACACGTTGTGGGCGCCATGCCGCGCGGCGAGCGCTTCCACCAGTTCGCTGCCGATCTGGCCATTGGCGCCGATTACCAGGATACGTTCCATCGTTGTCGTTCTTTCCAGTTGAAGCTCTACAGTTAAGCTTTGCGGTCAGGCCTTGATGAGGCCGAGTTCCTTGCCGGCCTGCGCGAACGCGGCCAGTACCTTGTCCAGCTGCTCGCGGGTGTGCGCGGCCGACAGCTGCACGCGCACGCGCGCCTGGCCCATCGGCACGACCGGGTAGAAGAAGCCCGACAGCAGCACGCCCAGCTCGAACATGCGCGCCGCGAACTTCTGCGCCACCGGCGCGTCGAACAGCATGACCGGCACCACCGGGTGCGTGCCTGGCTTGATGGTGAAGCCCAGCCGCTCGATCTCCTGGCGGAAGTACGCCGTGTTCTCGTGCAGGCGGTCGCGCAGCTCGGTCGATGCCGACAGGCGCTTCAGCACTTCCAGCGAGGCGCCGGCGATGGACGGCGCCAGCGTGTTCGAGAACAGGTAAGGGCGCGACTTCTGGCGCAGCGTGTCGATCACTTCCTTGCGGCCCGACGTGAAGCCGCCCATTGCGCCGCCCAGGGCCTTGCCCAGGGTGCCCGTGATGATGTCGATCTTGCCGACCACGTCGTGGTGCTCGTGCGTGCCGCGGCCCGTCTTGCCCATGAAGCCGGAGGCGTGGCATTCGTCGATCAACACCAGCGCGCCGTAGCGCTCGGCCAGGGCGACGATCCGGTCGAGCTGGGCGATGGTGCCGTCCATCGAGAACACGCCGTCGGTGACGATGATCTTGTTGCGCTTGTCGGCAGCAAGGCGCAGCTGCGCTTCCAGGTCGGCCATGTCGTTGTGGGCGTAGCGGTAGCGCGCCGCCTTGCACAGACGGATGCCGTCGATGATCGACGCGTGGTTCAGCGCATCCGAGATGATCGCGTCGTTCTCGTCGAACAACGGCTCGAACACGCCGCCGTTGGCGTCGAAGGCGGCCGCGTACAGGATCGTGTCTTCCGTGCCAAGGAACTGGGAGATGGCGCGTTCCAGCTCCTTGTGCACCGTCTGCGTGCCGCAGATGAAGCGCACCGACGACAGGCCGTAGCCGTATTGTTCGGTGGCGTCGATCGAGGCCTGCGCAACCCATTCCTGCCCGGACAGGCCGAGGTAATTGTTGGCGCACATATTGATCAGGGTGCGGCCGTCCTCGCTCGTCACTTCGGCGCCCTGGCGCGATGCCAGCACGCGCTCGGGCTTGTACAGGCCCTGTTCGCGCAGCGCATCGAGTTTCTGTTGCAGGCCGCCGTAGAAGGCGCTCTTGGCTTGTTCGCTCATGGTTTCCTCGGATTTGCTCGGGTTTGCTCGGTATTTGCTCGACTGTCCTGGCAGCCACCGGCTTGACCGGCGTTGCCCCATGTTGTACCGTGACTTGCGGAGAACAGGGTATCGAAGTTCAGCGATTTTTCGATACTTTCTCCGGAGTTCACTATCTTGAACGCAAATTCAATATACTGAATCGTACATAATCATATTGGAATTTGCAAGCTACCGGCCGACCATGAAAGCCCTTGTCAATAATGCACCTCCCGAGGTGGGTGCCGCCCTGCAGCGCCTGCGCCTCGCGCGCGGCCTGACCCTGGAGGACCTGTCGCGCATTGCCGGCGTGTCGAAATCGATGCTGTCGCAGATCGAGCGCGAGAAGGCCAACCCCACCATTGCCATCACGTGGCGCCTGGCCAATGCGCTGGGCGTGCCCATCGGCGAGCTCCTGTCGGACGAACAACCCGCGGTTGACACGATCCGCGTGCTGGAGGCGCACGAGACGCCCACGCTGCCCGGCCATCATGCCGGCTACGTGTTGCGCATCCTCGGGCCGATGGAACTGGCGGGCCGTCACGAGTGGTACGAGCTGACGCTGGCACCGGGCGGTGAACTGGTGTCGCAGCCGCACGACCCGGGCACGACGGAGCACCTCACGGTGCTGCACGGATCGATGGAGCTGGAAGTGGGGACGCAGAAGAAGAAGGTCAAGCTGGGCGGCACGGCGCGCTATCCGGCCGACCTGCAGCATGCGATCCGCAATCCGGCCAAGGCCGAGGCGAAGGCGTTGCTGGTGGTGATCCACCGGTAGCGGTAGCAGAGACCGGATGCGCCACCGGTGCCAGGCACTCTCCTGCGGGTCACGATCCGCAGGAGAGTGCCTGCCATCTTGGGTTTCGACTACACTGCCATTTTGGTTGCGCTAACCCGACTATGAAGATTGCCGTCGTTGCCTGGGGCTCCCTGCTGTGGAAACCCGCGCCCTTGCACCTGGCCTCCGGCTGGCACCCTGGCGGACCACTCCTGGCGCTGGAATTCTGCCGCGTCAGCGAGGACACGCCGGAACTGGCCCTCGCGCTGTGTCCCGGCGCACGCTTGTGTCCCACGTACTGGGCCTGGCTGGACACGGGAGACCTGGAGGCGGCGCGCGCCATGCTGCGCGCACGCGAGAAGATCACGCCGGAGCGGCCCGAATGGGTCGGCACCGTGCCCGCAGCGCACCATGCCGACGCCGCCACGATCGACGCCTGGCGCCGCGCACGCGGCATCGATGCGGCCGTCTGGACCGCCCTGCCACCCCGCTTCCGGGGACAGGACGGCCGCGTGCCGGACGCGCACGAAGTACTGCAATGGCTCGCCACCCGCAGCGGCGACGAGGGGGCGGCGGCGCAGCACTATATCCGCCGCACGCCGGCCCATATCGACACCGGCTATCGCCGCCTGATCGAGGCGCGCCTCGGCTGGCGCCCGCTGCGCGAAGCGCACGTCACGCGCATGCCGTAGCGCCGACCGTTCGGCGGCTACTCGAACGGGTTGGCCGTCTTCGTCACTTGCGGTGGCGGCAGGCGCTCCGGCAGGTCGCGCTGTGCCTCCAGCCGTGCCACCGCGGCGCCCAGCAACTGGTACAGCTCGCGCGCCTGGCGCAATCCGGCCTGGTCCATCGTCAGGTCGATGTCGCCGTCGATCGTGATCCGATCGAGGCGGTTCTCGATCGTCAGGCCGCCCACCTGCAGCACGTCGGCCTCGTTGTCATAGGGCTTGAAGTCCTTCTTGCTCATTCATCCTCCATATCATGAGTGCTTGCGCTTGCCCGCTTTCGTCTTCGGCAGCCGCAGCATTTCCTCTTTCTGCCGTGCCGACAGCGACGGTAGCAGATTGATGCCGATCCTGCTTTCCAGTTGGGCGATCGTCATGGTCTGCACGCGTGCATCGGCCTCGTTGGCCACGAACCAGGCGCCGCCGGCGCGCTGGCGCGGGCTCCACACGACCTTGTACAGGTGGCTCGGCACCAGCACGTTGCCGACTTTACGCAGCTCGCTGCCGATGAAGGCCGGACCCGTGATCACGTACAGTTCGCCCTCCTTCTTTGCCATCTTGCGCACGGCCTGCTCAATGCCGGCCCAGATGTGGCGGTTGTTGTCGGCATCCTGCGGGACCATGTTCGCCAGCGTGAAGCTCTGGTACTGGCTGGCGCGGTCCGGCATGTCGCCGTTCGGCGCCATGTGGCCGCGGTCGAAGCCGCTGCGGGCGTAATCGGCCAGCTCGGCGCGCTGCGCCGCCGGCAGCTGGAGCTCGGGGTGGAACGAATTCTCGCGCGACAGCTCCGCCGCCGCGGCCAGGTTGTTGGCCTTCAGGTGCTCGGCGGACCACAGCGGGGTGCGCGTGACGCCCGAGTGCATGATGCCGAACACGTTGTAGCACAGCTCGCGGGTGGCGCGGGCCATCTTGTCGCCCTGGATCTGCGGGGCCTGGCCGCCGACGTAATGCTGGGGGCACATCTGGGACGCCTGGGCGCCATGGCACCACAGGCCGGCGGCCAGCACGGCCGCCAGGACTTGCTTCAATGATGGGAACATCGACTTCGATCGTGAATGACAGGTGCCGCATTCTAACGGACGCCACGCACGGGCGCGAGGTGTCCCGGGCCGGACAACCGCTGTCCGGTTCCGGACAATCGCGGACGGCGGCGCCAGACGGCGAAAAACGGTGACAGCCACCTGTTCTGAGAGTCTCCTATCTGGCGCCGGGGCCGCGCCGCCCGGATGCGGGTTCGCACGCGGACTCGCACGCGGATCGTCCACGGCTCACTGGCACGCATATTGCTGAATGGTCCACCTTGCAAGCCCTTCCCGCCTTCGCCATACTGGAACGCCAATGAACAATCAGAAGATCACCGGAGACCTGCGCCTCGCGTGGCGCGCCCTGCTCGCCGAGCCGACCTATGCCGCCATCGCCATCCTCGGCCTGGGTATCGGCCTGGCCGCGTGCCTGCTGTTGCTGGGCTACGTGCGCCATGCGTGGCAGTACAACGCGGCGATCGCCGACGTCGATGCGCTGTACGTCGTCAAGCTGCGCAACCATATCGACCCCGGCAGCCCCTGGTTCGACCAGGCTCCCCTGCTGCTGCGCGGCGTGGCCGCGGCGACGCCCGGCGTGACGGCGGCGGCCGCATTCGTGCCGGCGCGGCCGAACGGCGCGGGCCTTGCCATGCGCGTGGACAGCCGCATCCACGAACTGCCGGCCCTGGCGGTAATGCCCGGCTTCGCCCAGGCGTTGCGCCTGCGCGCGCTGGCGGGCGACGTGCCCGGCACGCTGGTCCGGCCGGACCAGCTGGTGCTGACGGCCGACGGCGCGCGTCGCCTGTTCGGCAGCGAGCACGTGCTGGGCCGCACCGTGCAAGTCCAGGGCAAGCTGCTGCGGGTGGGCGCCATCGTGCCCGCCAACGGGCCCACCACGATGCCGTTCCAGGCGCTGGTCGGCGTCGCTTCCGTCGTCATGGACCCGGTGTTCGCTCGCGAAATGGACGGCGCCTCCGGCTGGTGGGGCAAGATGCTGCTCCGGCTGGCGCCCGGCACCGATCCGCAAGGGGTGGCGGCCGCGCTGCAGGCCGCGGCGGACCGCGCGCCCGTGCTGCACGACTATCCGCCAGAGGTCAAGGCGCGCCTGGCCGGCCGGCGCCCGCTGGAAATCCACCTGGCGCCGCTGCGCACCGCCTACTTCGACCGCGACATCGCCGCCAACCATATCGCCCAGCCGGGCGAACGGGCCGATCCCGCCACCGTCGCAGCGCTGGCCGGCATCGCCCTGCTGATCCTGGCCCTGGCTGCCTTCAACTACGTCAACCTGGCCACGGTGCGCGTGCTGCGGCGCCAGCGCGAGGTGGCGCTGCGCAAGGCCCTGGGCGCACGCGGACCGCGCATCGCGCTGCAGTTCCTGGCCGAGTCCATGCTGGTCGCCCTGCTGGCGACCGCCTGCGGCCTGCTGCTGGCCTGGCTGGCGCTACCGTTGTTCGGCACGCTGATGAACCGCGACCTGGGCGCCGTCGTGACGCTGTCGAACGTGGCCGGCGCGGTGCTGCTGGGCTGCGTGCTGGGTCTCCTGACCGCCGGGTATCCCGCATGGATCGCGTTGCGCGTGGCGCCGCGCCAGGTGCTGGCCGGTCGTGCCGGCAGCGAGTCCGCCGCGGGCGCGCGCTGGCGTCGCGCACTGACGGTCGTGCAGGTCGCCAGCGCCATGGCGTTCGGCGCCGTCGCGCTGGCGATCGCATGGCAGGCGGCATACGCCATGCAGGCACCGGCCGGCTTCGATCCGGCGCCGCTGCTCGTGGTCGACATGCCGGAACCCGATTGGAACGGGCCGCAGGCGCGCAGCTTCGCCGCCGCCGTCGGCGCGCTGCCTGGCGTGGCGGGCGTGGCGTTGAGCCAGGATGCGGTGGGCCGCCAGAATTCCGCATGGATGGGCGAACTGAAACGTCCCGGTGGCACCAGCGCGTCGGTGGACTTTCGGCCCGTCAGCGCGGCCTTCTTCGACGTCTACGCGCTGCGGCCGGTACATGGCCGGCTGTTCGATCCGCGCCGCGACCGCGACAGCGACGCGGTGCCGCTCGTGCTGAACGCCGTTGCCGCGCGCGCGCTGGGGTATGCCGACCCGGCCGCCGCCGTCGGCCAGACCTTGCTGTTCCCGGATGGCGACAAGGTGCACCAGAAGCGGGTGATCGGCATCGCCCCCGAGTTGCGCTTCCGCTCCTTGCGGGAGGCAGCCCGTCCGGTGGCGTATTCGCTGTGGGCCGCCCAACCCACGCTGACCGTACGGGTACGCGATCGCACCGACCCGCAGGCCGTCGCGCGGGTGGAGCGGGACGTGCGGGCGCTGTGGCCCAGCTATTTCCCCGCCGCGCTGCCCAGGGTCCAGCCCGCGGGCGCGGTGCTGGCCGCGGGCTACGCGGACGATCTGCGCATCGGCCGGCTGCTGGGCGCCGCCACGCTGGTCGCGCTGGGGATCGCGGCGTTCGGCACCTATGCGCTGGCTGCCCATACCGTACAGCGACGCACGGCCGAGATCGTGCTGCGCAAGCTGCACGGCGCGCGCCGGCCGGATATCGGTTTGCTGGTCGCGCGCGACCTGGGGTCCCTGTTGCTGCCCGCCACCCTGGTGGCATTGCCGCTGGCGGCTTTTGCGATCGAGCGCTACCTCTCCGGGTTCGTGGAGCGGGCCCCGATCGGCGGCTGGCCGCTGGCCGCGGCGCTGGGGGGCACGCTGGTCGTCGCCATGCTGGCCGCGGCCCGGCACGCGTGGGTGGCGATGGGATTGACGCCGGCGGCCGCGTTGCGGGGGTAATCCGGCACAACCCCCGGTGTCACGCGCCTGTTTGTGGGTCCACGACCCGCAAACAGTGGCCGCCACGGGTGCTTCCTACGCTGGCGGCTGGCTTCAATGCAGCCGGTCCAGCGCCGCCAGCACGCCCTTGCGGTTCTTGTGCGCGGTCTCGTACGTACGCACCTTCTTGCGCTGCGCCGCCGTCAGTTCGGCCAGCGCGCTGCGCACTTGCGGCACCGTGAGCTGCTCGTAGTTCGCGATCGGCACGTTGCGGTCGGGCGAGGTACCGGCACGGTCCTTCGCCTTGGCGCCCTTGGTCTCGCCATACTCCTTGCGCTGCTTGTTGACGATGCGCGCCGCGACTTCCTCCTCGCGGCCCTTGTAGCGGCCTTCCTTCTCGAACTGCTTCTCGAGCTTCTCGTATTCCTTCTCCCGTTTCGGGCTGGCTCCGCGTGGCATGACGACCTCCTCGTGGTTGATGTGTTACCAACAATGTTAGCGAAGCCCACCGCGCCACGGCGCACGGCTGTCGCGTCGCGTCAGAAGCGCGCGATCCAGCTGGCCAGGCCGGCTCGCGTGGGCAGCTCGCCGACGGCGGCCAGCCGGCACTGGATACCCGAGGGACTGCTTGTCAGCAGCAGCGTGGTGCCGCGCCTGGCCAGCCACAGCAGCAGTGCGAGCCAGGCCGCGTGCTGCATCGACACGGGAGCGTCCGGACTGCCGTCCAGGAACTCGGCCAGCGCGCCCGTCTCCTCCAGCACGCCGACGCCGGCGTGGCCCGCGCGGCAGGCCGGGCCGAACACCTCGGCCAGCAACGCCAGGCCCTGGGCCGGCTCGGCAGCGCGCGCATCGAGTGCGGCCACGTGGCCGCGCACCGCACGCGCCAGTGCCGCCGCGCGGCAGGCGTCCGCACTGGCCAGTTGCGTATAGTCGTCCAGCAGCCAGGCCGGCGCTGGCATCCTTGCGCACAGGGCGCCGGACAGGTACGCGTCCAATCCCGCGCCCTGCGGCCCGTCCGCGAAGCACAGCGCGTACAGCAGGCCGATCCGGTTGGCCAGCACCTCGCGCCGGCGCGAGGCCAGCTTGTCGCGCAGCAGGTGGTCGTGGCGGCGGCGCAGGCCGGCCAGCTCGGCCGCTTGCGCCATTTCCAGGCGCAGCGTGACGATATCCCATGGCTTGGGCAGGTAGCGGTGGATGCGGCCCTGGTTGACGGCTTCGATGGTCTGCGCCAGTTCGGAATACGCCGTCGTCAGCACGCGCACGATCTGCGGGTGCCGCTCCCACGCATGGAACAGCAGCGCGTTGCCGTTCGCGCCGGGCATGCGCTGGTCCGACACCAGCACGGCGACGCTGTCGCCGTGCTGCGCCAGCAGCGCCTTGCCTTCGTCGACGCAGGCCGCCGTCAGCACCGTGGCCTGGCCTTCCAGCGCACGCTGGAAGTACTTGCGCGCACCCGGCTCGTCGTCCACGTAGAGGATGACGGGCAGCGTGGCGGCGCAGGGCATGGCGATCCCGTTCATGCTTGCCCGGGATGTTGGGGCGCCGCCAGCGGCAAGTCGAAGCGGAAGCGGGTCCAGACCCCCGGCACGCTTTCCGCGCTGAGCTGGCCGCCGTGGCGCTGCACAACGCTGTAGCAGATCGACAGGCCCAGCCCCAGGCCCTGGCCCACGGCCCGCGTCGTGAAGAACGGCTCGAACAGGCGGCCCAGGTGCTCGGGGGCGATACCGGGTCCGTTGTCGGATACGGTCACCTGCAGCCTGCCGCCCGCCGGGGCGGCGGTGAGGACGATCTCCGGCCGCGCTTGCGCCCCTTGCCGCAGCGCGTGCGCGGCATTGCCCAGCAGGTTGATCAGCACGCCGACGATGGCCGCCTCGTCGCCGCGCACCGGCGGCGCGCCGGCGATGTCGCGGCGCAGCAGCACGTTGCCGGCCGCCTGCAGCTCATGGCGCGCCAGGCGCACGGCGGTGTCGACGGCGGCGCCTATGCTGAACCGGCCATCCGGCGTGGCGCCGTCGCCCCGGTAGGCGAATGTCTGCAGGTCGGACACGATGGCCTGCACGCGTGCCATGCCCTGGCGCGCGTCCGCCAGGCACTCGGCCAGGTGGGCGCTGGCACGGGCGGCGGGATCCTCCAGCGCCAGGTCGAGCGCCAGCATGCAGTAGTTGACGGGGTTGTTCACCTCGTGCAGCAGGCCGGCCGACAGGGTCCCCAGCGCCGCCATCTTTTCCTGCTGCACCAGCTGGCCCTTGATGCCGGCCAGGTCGCGGTTGGTGCGTTCCAGCTCGCCATTCTTGCGCGCCAGCTCGTCCTTCAGCGCAAACAGCAGGCGGCGGCCCTGCTCGTCGAAATAGGTGTAGACGGTGCTCCCGACCACCGCGAACGCGACGATCGTGCCATGGAACAGCAGCTGGCTGGGCGCCGTGATGCCACCGGGCCGCGTCGCGCACGCCAGCCAGTACAGCAGCAGCGTCAGCAGCCCGAACGCCAGCGTGTACAGGTAGCCGACCGGGAACAAGGTACCAACCGCGAAGATCGTCAGGATGATGCCGGCGTAGAACAGCGACGCCTCACCCTCGGCAACGTGGATCATCCAGGCAATCATCAGCTGCGGGAACGTCAGCCACACGAACGTGACGACGTGTACGTGGCGGCAGCCGAAACGGGTATACAACAACGCCAGCCCGGCCAGCACCCCGGCGGCGGCCAGCACGCGCGCGACGGCGAAGCTGGCCATCAGATCGGGATACAGCGCGTAGTCCAGTACCGCGCCGGCAAGGATCAGTGCGGCCACGGTAACGGCGCAGGCGCGGCTCGACGTCAGGTGGTGGCCGCGCATGTCCTGCGCGTAGCTGCGCCGGCGCGGCGGGCGGTTCAGGACAACGGTGGCCATGCGGAACGGGAAGATGAATAGCGTGCGACTTGCATAAATGATGCCGAGTGTACATGGATGTGATCGTATCTGCAATTTGCGACGGCCATATGACGGCTGAACGGGCAGCGCCTGCGCCTCGGTTCGCTACCGTACGGAACGTCCGTGCCGGCGATGCCACAGTCGGGCAACATCCTGGAGAAGACAATGACAGACGACAACACCTCAGGCACACCGGCCGTCCGCACGGGCCAGGCGCCTGGCAAGCTGGGCCGCGACGCGTTCCACCTGAAGTTCGTGGCCAATTTCAGCGATCCCCGCTTCGACCCGTTGCGCCAGAATATCGCACGGCTGGAGGAAGTCGCCTGGCAGAACTACCAGGACAGCCGCAAGGCGCCCGTCACGCAAAAGGCCGGCGCCGGCTTCGCCGACCCGGAATACGACCTGTCGGTCGAATGGAAGGCGGCGCGCGACCGCTTGCGGGTGGCCGAGGAAGTACAAAAGAACCCCGCCACGCCGACGCGGGTCCTGCTGGTCTGCGCCTCGTCGCGTAACGACGGCACCTGTCCCGGCGAGATGTCGAAGAGCTATCGCATGGTCGAGTGGGCCCGCACGGCGCTGGAGACCGCCGGCGTGCAGGCCGACGTGCTCGACCTGAGCCTCGTCACTTCCACCTACGCGCACCACATCCACCCGTGCAAGGGCTGCGCATCGACGGCGATGCCGCTGTGCCACTGGCCGTGCAGCTGCTATCCGAACCACAGCCTGAACCAGGTCAACGACTGGATGAACGAGATCTACGAGCGATGGGTGGCGGCGCACGGCGTCCTGATCGTGGCCCCCACGTACTGGTACCAGTCGCCCTCCCCGCTGAAACTGATGATCGACCGGCTGGTGTGCGCGGATGGCGGCAATCCCGACCCGTCCAGCACGCACGGCAAGAAGGCCGCCGAGGCCAAGGCCCTCGAGCTGGCCGGCTGGGACTATCCGAAGCACCTGGCGGGACGGGCCTACGGCGTCGTCGTCCATGGCGACGTGGCGGGGATCGAAAGCCAGCGCCGCAACCTGTCGGACTGGCTCGACTGGATGGGCCTCGTCAAGGCCGGTCCGCAAGGCGCGTTCGAGCGCTACGTGGGGTATTACGAGTCGTACGCGGACAGCCACCGCGCGCTCGACGAGGATGCGGCGCTGCAGGAAGAGGTACGCAATGCCGCCCGCGCGGTTGCCCAGGCCGTGCAGGACCTGCGCACCGGCCAGGCGCCGCAGGCCGACCGGCACCTGCGCAAGCCCCGGCCGAAATAGCGCGCCGGCGCGAACAGCGCGGCGGGCGAGCAAAACGGCCCGGCAGGCTGCGGCGAATCGAAGAATGCCGCGGCCACGGGGGCCGCGGCACCGTTGCTACCACCAGCTGATGATGCTGGCGATCTCGCGGATGACGCTGGTCAGCACCTTGATGCTGACCTTTGTTTCCTCGAGCGCGCCCGCGATATCGGCCGTGAATTCCAGTCCGGCGACTTCCAGTGGCTTCATGTTGCCTCCCTTCCGGTGGTTGAGTAAATCGTTGGCATGGCGGCCGGGGCCGGTGCCGCCCGGTCCCACAGCGCCCGCGCCAGGGGATCGCGCAGCATCCGGACGCGGCTGCCGGCGCCCAGCGCATCGGGCCCGGCAATCGCCACCAGCGCCTGGCCGGCCGCGATACGGGTGCGGCTGCATGGGTGGCATTCGAGGATCTGCTGCAGGAGCGCCGGGGTTTGCCGGTCGTGCCAGCAGCGCGCAAAGGCCAGCGCGTCGACACGCTTGTGCGACCACGACCCCACATAGTCGCGGATGACGCCCCGTTCGACGTCGAAGTAGAACTGGTTGGTCAGCCCCGCATCGGCCGGCGTCATCATCAGGTTGATCGACGCCGACGGCTGCGATGGCGGCAGCTGCCGGTGCACGTCCTTGCCGCCTTCGTACAACAGCACGGTCGCGTCGTCCAGCGTGTGGCGGCCCAGGTAGGTCAACGCCACCGGCTCGCCCGGATAGCCCGTCATGGACGTCGCATCGTAGCTGTACAGATCCGTCTCGTAGCCGGGACCGGCGTAGTTGGCGGTGATGAACGAGAAATTGTGGTCGTGGTAGTCGAAATAGGACAGCACGTCCGCCAGGATGGCACGCCGGCGTGGATCGGCCGGCAGCAGCGGCCACAGGTTGATCCGGATGACGAACGGGCCCGCGCTCGCCACGTGGCACGACTGCGAGCTGTAGAAGTGCGTCGGCCCGTCGCGCCAGTGCTCCAGGCCGTGGTGGATGCAGCGCTGCAGCACGGTCCGGTCGCCCGCCAGCGCATGCAGCGGTGCGGCCAGCGCCATCAGCGATCGCGGGTCGCGCGGGTCCACTTCACGCTGCGCCCGTTCCAGCAGTACCGCCACGCCCTCGGGCGCCGCGCGCCCGGCAAACCGCTGCTTCAGCATGGCTGTGCTCCCGCCGTTGCCAGCCGTGCCAGCGTGCGCCGGGCGGCATTGCGGACGAAGCGGTGGCGGTCGGCTTGCGCCAATGTGCGGACGATGTCGAGCGCGGCGGCGCCGTCACGCCGGCCCAGTGCCGTCACGGCCGCCCAGCGCACGTGGTGGTCCGGATGGGTGGTCAGCGCCGTCACGGCCGCCAGCGGATAGTCGGGCGCCGCCGGGTCGAGCAGCTCCAGCAACACGCACAGCACCGAGTGCTCCTCCGACGCCATGCTGGCGCCCAGCGGTCGCAGGGTGGCGCGGTCGAAAGACACGATCTGGGCGTTGACGGGCGCGCTGGCCAGCGCGATCCACGTCGCGCCCTGCCCTTCCGGCAGCACGGGGAAGCGGCGCCGCGCATCGACTTCGATCAGGCTGCCGTCGCCATAGGTCTCGATCCCGTCCGGACGGATCGCCAGCGTGGCGTCGAACACGTCGAATCGTGCGCCCGGCTGCAGGCGGTACCACTGCACCGTCACCGGGGCGGCGCCCCGCACCAGGACCAGCGTGTTGGCCGGATAGTTGACCAGCGTCTCCTGCCATGGCCGTGCGGCCAGCGACGCCACGTCGGCCCGGTCCTTGATGACCCGCAGCGACAGCGCCGGGGCATGGCACAACAGCAGCATGTCGACCTGGATGCTGGGGTCGCCGCCGTCCATGGCGCCGCTCGCCACCCGCCGCAAGTAGCAGTTGACCAGCTCCGCCAGCATACCGGGACGGTCGAACAGCGCGCGCAGCGGCGCCGCCAGGCACGGCAGATGATCAGGTCCGTGTCGCTGCAGCGCCGCATGCGCCTCGGTGACAAAGTCCCGCACCGGCGGCGGGGCCCACTGCATCAGGATGGGGTTACTCATCGGTTACTCCTCGTTCGTCCGGCGCCCAGGTCCGGCTGCTGAGGGAGTTTAGGAGGCATCGTCCGGCGGCGGCTGATCTCGCGCAACGGGCCGCCAGCTTTAATTGCGGCAATGTCCCCGAGGAACGGTCGGCGGATGCGAGCGCTTGTAATCCCTCTCTTACAAGGCAACGGGATGAGTGCTGCTACTCAGCATCGTGACGCCCCAGCATACTCGTTATATGGATGACAACGCTGGGCCCGTGCGGGCAGCAGCACGAATAGATGGAAGAGACCCCGATGCAAACAACCGCCTTTGCCCAGTGCTCCGCCGCCGCCACGCCGACCGTGGGCACCGATGCCGCCAAGCCCGTCTACAACCGCCTCGCGATGATGGAAGACCGGCCGCTGGCCGCGGAATACCTGGAACAGCGCCTGGCGGAAGCGGCAGCGCTGCCGTCCGACCTGCCCGACTCCCTGGACGAGATGGCGGACTGGATCGCCCGCCATACGGACGCCGTGGGCACCGAATACCGCGAGTACCTGGCGTCGCGCAAGGCAGGTGCGCCGCGCCGCTACTTCCAGAACAAGGCCCAGGCCCTGTACTTCCTGAAGGCCGTGGCGCCAACGAAGCTGGTGGACGGCGCCTGGCTGTACGGCGTACTGCAGCGCTGGGACGACGAGGACTTCCGTCCCCTGATCCGGATCTACCTGGAAGAACTGGGCAACGGCGTGCCGGACAAGAACCACGTGCTGATCTACCGGAAGCTGCTGGCGCAGCACGGCTGCGAGCACTGGCAGGACCTGCCCGACACCCACTTCGTGCAGGGTGCGATCCAGCTGGCACTGGCGCAGAGCGCGGAAACCTTCCTGCCCGAGCTGATCGGCTACAACCTGGGCTACGAACAGCTGCCGCTGCACCTCCTGATCACCTCCTATGAACTCAATGAGCTGGGCATCGACCCGTATTACTTCACGCTGCACGTTACCGTGGACAATGCCGCCACCGGCCACGCCCACACGGCGCTGGAAGGACTGAAGCAGATCATGCCGCGCGTGGGCGACGCCAGCGATTTCCTGCGCCGCGTGGCGAACGGCTTCCGCCTCAACGACCTGGGCGTGGGCACCACCCAGGCCATCGCTTCGTTCGACCTGGAGCGGGAGACGGTCGCGATGCTGGCCGCGAAAAGCACGGTCGGCAAGAACATGCACTCCGATTACTGCCGCGTGGCCGGCCGCACCGTCAACGACTGGCTGGCCGACCCCGCGCAGATCCCGACGTTCCTGGAAAAGCTGGAGGGACAAGGCTGGATAAGGCGCGGCGAACCCGCCGCCAACAGCCGCTTCTGGAAGCTGATCCACGGCGAGCGGGCCGAGATGTTCGGCGTGTTCAGCCCTTATGAACAGCAACTGCTGCAGGACTGGATCGCCACGCCGCGCGCGGGCAGCGAGCATGCCCCCAGCGAGCAGGATGGCGACACCGCCACCCCGCGCGTGCTGAGCCACCGCGCCATGTTGCGCAGCATGGAGTCGCTGAACCAGGACTCGGCACCGCGCAGCATTGCGCCGCGCGGCCTGATCCGCCACCGCTTCCCCGAGGACGAGCACGCGTGGGAATCGATCGGCTGCGAACTGCGGCTGCTGGAAGCGCGGCTGGCCGCCACCGGCAGCAAGGACGAGGCGATGGACATGCTGGTCGGCCTGATGGCGCCGGACCGGCATCACACGTCGGCCGGCCTGATGGCCACGCGCGTGTTCAGCCGCCTGTACGGCTGACGCGGCGGGGCGGCAGGCCCGCCCGGTCATCGGCATGAACCTGGGCCACGACGCCTTTGCCATGAACCCTTGCCGCGCGTGGCGCGGCCCCCGCCGGCTCTGCCGGTTTTTTCGTCAACGAATGAGGCTCCCATGATGAATGCCCCCACCAGCAGCGCCGACCCGGCCGTGCCCCGCGCTGCCCTGGCCACCGCCGTCCCCGCCGGCGCACCTGCCCCCCTGCGCCCGGATACGCAGGCCAGGGCACTGGTGGAACTGGGCCGCGCGCTGCTGGCCGCCGGCTACCGGTTCACGACGGTGACCCCGGCCACGCACAGCCGCGTCAAGGCCCGCACCGACCATGTGTGGGCGCGCGACCTGGCCGACGTGTTCGGCTGGAGCCGGCCGTTCCAGGCCGATGCCGTGCCGCCCGACGTCCTGCGCCTGATGCAAGGCGCCGGCATCGCCCAGCCGCACCGCGACGGCTGGCGCTCGACCCTGCGCGCCAGCACCCTCGGCGGGCAGCTGTACTTCCACTCGGCCTACCCCACCAGCGACGCGGACGCCGTGTTCTTCGGCCCGGATACCTACCGCTTCGGCCGCGCGCTGCAGCGCGAGCTGACGGACATGCAGGCCGCCGGCCGCGCCGTGCGCCGCGCGGCGGACGTGGGTGCCGGCGCCGGTCCGGGCGCGGCCATCGTCGCACTGGCATGCCCGGAGGCCCAGGTCCTGGCCCTGGACATCAACGACAAAGCCATGCGCCTGGCCCGCATCAATGCCGAGCTGGCCGGGCTGGCCAACCTGGACGTGCGCCGCAGCGACCTGCTGGCCGACGTCGACGGCGACTTCGACCTGATCGTGTCGAACCCGCCCTACCTGCTGGACCCGTCCGAGCGGGCCTACCGCCATGGCGGCGGCGAACTGGGTGCCGGGCTTTCGCTCACGCTGGTCGAACAGGCCGTGGGTCGGCTTGCCCCTGGCGGCACGCTGCTGCTGTACACGGGCGTCGCCATGCGCCACAACGAGGATCCGTTCCTGCACGCTGTCGCGCCGCTGCTGCACGGGTTGACATGGACCTACGAGGAAATCGACCCGGACGTGTTCGGCGAGGAGCTGGACACGCCGGCCTACCAGGACACCGACCGCATCGCGGCGGTCTGGCTGAAGGCTACCCGGCCGCAACACTGAACATCACGCTAGCAGAGGCAACATGCAACAGAACGACACCCACGAGCCCATGGTGCTCGTCCACGGCGGCGCCGGTGGCAGCCGCGACCAGGATGACGGCTGCCAGCTGGCGGCCAGCAACGGTATCGACCGCCTGCGCGGCGGCGGCACGGCGCTCGATGCGGCCGTCGACGCCGTCGTCGCGATGGAGGACGATGGCCGCTACAACGCCGGCAGTGGCTCCGTGCTGTGCCTGGACGGCCGGACCGTCGAGATGGACGCGTCGATCATGGATTCGACCGGCGCACTGGGCGCCGTCGCCTGCATCCAGCGCGTGAAAAATCCCGTACTGGTGGCGCAGGCCGTCGCCGGCACGCCGCACTGGCTGCTGGCCGGCGATGGCGCGGAGCGCTTTGCACGCACCGCCGGTTTCCCCAGCCACCATGAGATCAGCGCACGGCAGCGCGACAAGCACGAGAAGCTGATGCGCACGCTGTCCGGCACCGGCCAGGCCACGCCGGGGGTGGCCAACCGCGCGTTCGCCCAGCACTGGAACTACGACACCCCGCCGGCGTTCAAGCCGTGCGATACGGTCGGTGCCGTGGCGCGCGACGCCCAGGGCCGCTTCGCCGTGGCCTGTTCCACGGGCGGCTCGGCCCCGTCGCTGCTGGGCCGCGTGGGCGACACGCCCATCATCGGCAGCGGCTTCTACGCGGGCGAGCAAGGCGCCGTGGCCGTCACCGGCATCGGCGAGCACATCGTGCGCCGCCTGCTCGCGCATACCGTGTACCAATGGATCGCCGACGGCATGCCGGCCCAGGAAGCGGCCGACAAGGGCGTGGCGCTGTTCCCGGACGAAATCGACGTGGGCATCATCGTCCTTGGCCGTCGCGACGCCGGTAGTGCCAGCAACCGCGAGATGCCGTTTGCCCAGATGAGTGGGCAGATGAGTGAGCAGGTGGGCAAATGAGCGAAGCGATCGACCGCCGCCAGCACGGCCACCTCGTCATCGTGGGCGGCCATGAGGACCGCGAGAACAACAAGGAGATCCTCAGCCGCTTCGTGGAGCTGTCTGGCGGCAGCAAGGCCACCATCGCCGTCATCACGGCCGCCAGCAAGGTGCCGGACGAGATGTGGCGGCGCTACCAGGAAGTGTTCACGGAGCTGGGCGTGCGCCAGCTGGTGCGGGTCGACCTGCCCGACCGCGCCACCGCCAACGATCCGGCGCTGGCCGAGCGCGTGCGCGCGGCGGACGGCATCTTCATGACGGGTGGCGACCAGAAGCGCCTGCTGGCCATGATCGGCGGCACGCTGATGGACGAGGCGATGCACAGCGCCCTGAAGGAACGCGGGGCCTGCATCGGCGGCACCAGCGCCGGCGCTTCCGCCATGTGCGGCCACATGCTGGCCGACGGCAAGGCGGACCTGCTGCCGGAGAAAGGTTCGGTCAGCCTGGGCGCGGGCCTGGGCTTCGTGCAGCGCGTGGTCATCGACCAGCACTTCTCGGAACGCCATCGGCTGGCGCGACTCCTGACCATCGTCGCCCAGAACCCCTATTTGCTGGGCGTCGGCATCGACGAGGACACGGCGCTCGTCGTCGAGCGCGGCGTCGGCATCGAAGTGATCGGCGCCGGCAGCGTGACGGTGGTGGACGGGCGCACCATGATCTCGAACGTGGCCGACATCCCGTCCGGCGGTACGCCGCAACTGATCGACGTGCGGCTGCACCTGCTGCCGACCGGCAGCAGCTTCGCGCTGGCGGAGGAGATCGACCACCCGCACCAGTTGCCGCCCGGTGCGACCCGCAATACGCCGGATGCGCTGACGGACTTCGTGCGCAATGTCACCAAGAGGAATCCCGTATCATGAAGATCATCGAACAGCGCCTGCTGCGCGGCCCCAATCTCTACGCCGCCAGGCCCTGCCTGCTGACGGTGCTGGACCTCGAGGACCTGTATGAAGTGTCGTCGCGCGACCTGGAAGGTTTCACCGAACGCCTGCTGGCCGCCCTGCCCAGCCTGATGGCGCACCGCTGCTCGCCGGGCCACTACGGCGGCTTCGTCGAGCGCCTGCGCGACGGCACCTTCATGGGCCATATCGTCGAACACGTGGCGCTGGAACTGCAATGCCAGGCCGGCACGCCCGCCGGTTTTGGCCGCACCCGCCGCGTGCGCGGCCAGCCGGGGCACTACCGGGTGGTGTGCGCCTACAAGGACGAACACGTGGTCGCCGAAGCCTTCGACACCGCCGTGGCGCTCGTCGATGCGCTGGCGCACGGCGGGACGTACGATGTCGCCGCGCCGCTGGCCGCGCTGAAGCGCACCGCCGAGCGCCATGCGGTCGGCACCAGCACGGCGGCCGTGCTGCGCGCCGCGCGGCGCCGTCGCATCCCCTATTTCCGCGTGACGGAACACGGCAACCTGTTCCAGCTGGGCTGGGGCAGCCGGCAGAAACGCCTGCAGGCCACGATGACGGGCGACGCCAGCAATATCGCCTGCCGCATCGCCAGCGACAAGCAGTTGACCAAGGCACTGCTGAAGGAAGCCGGCGTGCCGGTCCCGGACGGCACCGTGGTGACGACGGTGGAAGACGCCCAGCGCGCCGCGCGCCGCCTGCGCGGCCCCGTTACCGTCAAGCCGCTCGACGCCAACCAGGGCAAGGGCGTGACGACGCGCTGCACGACGCCGGCGGAAGTGGCCGAGGCATTCGACGGCGCGCGCAAGCACAGCCGCAGCATCATCGTCGAGCGTTTCATCGAAGGCCAGGACTACCGCGTGCTGGTGGCGGGCGACAAGGTGGCCGCCGCCTCGCTGCGCCGGCCCCCGACGGTGATCGGCGACGGCCGCCGCAGCGTGCGCGAACTGGTCGCCTGCGAGAACGAGAACCCGGCACGGGGCAAGGGACACGCCAACGTGATGACGCAGATCGCGCTGGACGAGCACGCGGCGGCCCAGTTGCGCAAGCAGGGCTACGACTTCGACAGCGTGTTGCCGGTCGGGGTGCCCGTCACGCTGCGCAGCAACGCCAACCTGTCCACCGGCGGCACCGCCGAGGACGTGACGGACCTGCTGCCCGAGGAGACGCGCGACACGTGCGTGCGCGCGGCCCGCAAGATCGGCCTGGACGTGGCCGGCATCGACCTGGTCTGCCGCGACATCGCGCGGCCGCTGGACAGCCAGTCCGGCGCTGTCATCGAAGTCAACGCGGCCCCCGGCATCCGCATGCACCAGTATCCGGCCAGCGGCGCGCCGCGCGACGCCGGCGATGCGATCGTCGACGCGATGTACGGCGACCGCGACGGCCGCATCCCCGTCATCGCCATCACGGGCACCAACGGCAAGACCACGACGGCGTTGATGACGGGCCACTGCGTGCGCCAGGCGGGCTTCCGCACGGGCGTGACGACGACGGAAGGGATCTACCTGGACGGCAAGCGCATCGTCAGGGGCGACTGCAGCGGCTACTGGTCGGCGCGCACCGTGCTGACGTCGCCCGACGTCGACTTCGCCGTGCTGGAAACGGCGCGCGGCGGCATCCTGAAACGCGGCCTGGCCTTCGACCGCTGCGACGTGGCCGTGATGCTGAACGTCAGCGCCGACCACCTGGGCCTGGACGGCGTCAACACGGTGGAAGACCTGGCGCGCGTCAAGGGCGTCGTCGCCAATTCGGCGGCGCGCTGCGTCGTGCTGAACGCCGAGGACCGTTACTGCGTGCGCATGGCCGCGCGCCTGCGCGAGAACGTGGAAGTGCTGTATTTCGCGCTGGACCCGGACAATTCCGTGCTGCTGCGCCACCTGGACGCGGGCGGACGCGCCGGCTACCTGCAGGACGGCGTGCTGGTCCTGGCGGACGGCAACCGCCACCAGGCACTGTTGCGCGCGGACGAGATGCCGTCGACCATGAACGGCCATGCCCGCTACAACATCGCCAACGGCCTGGCGGCGGCGGCCGCGCTGATGGCGTCCGGCTTCTCGCACGATGAGATCGCGCGTGGCCTGGCCAGCTTCGTCTCGGACGGTCGCAGCAACCCGCTGCGCAGCAACCTGTTCGACGTGCAGGGCGTCACCGTCGTCGTCGACTATGCCCACAACCCGGCCGCCTACTCGGCGCTGGCGCAGATGGCCCACGGTATCAGCCGCGGCCGCGTGATCGGCGTGGTCACCGCGCCGGGCGACCGCCGCGACGAGGACCTGCAGAACGTGGGGCGCACGTGCGCGCTGGGGTTCGACGAGATCGTCATCTACGAATCGCAGAACCGCGGCCGCGCCGAGGGCGCCGCGGCCCAGCTGATGCTGGACGGCGCCTTTGCGGCCGGCGCCCAGCGCGACCTGGTGCACAGCCGGCTCAACGGCCGTGAGGCGCTGCGCCATGGCCTGTCGCTGTGCGTGCCGGGTGACGTGCTGATCTTCGCCTGCGGTTCCTCGCTGCACGAGGTGGTCGAGGCCCTGCGCGAGACGGATCCTGTCAGCGCGCGGCGGATTGCCGAGCAGGCGGCTTTGCAGCCGGCCTAGTCACCCATGGTATCAGGCACCTTGCCGCGGGTCGCCGACCCGCAGCAAGGTGCCTGACACCGGTGTTCCAACCATTACCAGCCAGCCCGCAGCAACCCCGGCGTCTGGCCGGTCCAGCGCTTGAACGAGCGGCGGAAGTTGGCGCTGTCGTGGAAACCCAGGTACTGTGCCACGGCCTCGTTGCCGGCGCGGCGTGCATGGAACAGCCACAGTGCCACATGCGTGCGGACCTGGTCCAGCTCCGCCTGGAAATGGGTGCCGTGGCGCTGCAGCTGGCGCTTGAATGTCGCGGGGCTGACGCCGAACGCGGCTGCCGTCCCCTCCAGCGTCGGGCCCCGGCGCACGTTCTCGAGCAGGCAATCGTACAGGGCCGCCAGCAGCCCCGGCGTCCCCATTCCTTCCTGTCGCGCCGTGGCCAGGGCTCGCGCGGCCGCCAGCGCGCTGCCGCGCGGCCACGGCTCGTCGAGCCAGCGCGCATCGATCAGCATCGCATCCAGGTGGCAGCCGAAGCGCAGCTCGCTGCCCAGGTGCACCTCGTGCTGCTCGACGTGGCGCGGGGCCGTCCGGTTGAACGTGAAGCGCCAGGGCAGCCGCACCCCGCCCAGCCAGCGGCACAACGCAACCACCGCCGTCATGTGCATCTCCACCAGCGCGGGCCGCAGGGCCGGGGCGCCGTAGCTGTCGGTCCAGACCAGCGCGGCCCCCCCCCGGCAGTGTCGTCCCACGTCTGCAGGCGCGGGCGCAGCAGCGGCGTCAGGCGGGCGTGGCCGGCGCCCAGGGTCTCCAGCGCCTGGCGCAGGCTGGACGCCTGCAGCAGCGCATGACTTAACGCACCGTCGTGACCGGGCAGCAGTTGCTGGCCCAGCATGAAGCTGGTATCCGGACTGTCCAGTACCTTCAACGCGTTGGCCAGCAGGCGCAGGTACTGCTCGGGCGCCAGCATCGTGTCCATGGCCGCGCCAGCCATGCCCGTCCCGCGCAGCAGCGCGCTGTCGGCCGCGTCCCGGCTGCGCGCGTAATCGAGTACCTGCGCGGGCTGCAGTTGCGCCGCGATGCAGGGGTCGCTCGCGAACCGGCAGGCGATCATGCCGGTGCCGCGTCCACCCGCCGCGCCAGGCCGGCCAGCACCGCTTCGACGCCGTCGCCACCGTCGCCGAAGGCTTCGCGCGTGTCGGCGCAGCCGAAGCGCAGCGTCAGCGCCAGGGGCTGGCCGCCGGCATGGTGACGCATCCGCCCCACCATCGCGCACAGGTGCAGTGCCACGGCGCGCGCGGCGGCCGCGTCCAGGCCGGGCAGCAGCAACGCGAAGCGGTCGCCCGCATAGCGGCACAGCAAGTCGTCATTGCGCAGGTTCAGCAGCAGCATGTGGCTGACCGCCTGCAGCACCCGGTCGCCCTCGGCGTGGCCGTGGCCGCGGTTGATGGCGTGGAAGCCATCGATATCGAGCAGCACCAGCGCGCAACTGGCGTCCGGATGCAGCGCGCGCTCGCGCCGCAACTGCTCGCGCAGGTAGCGCGCGTCGGCCAGTTGGGTCAGGCGGTCGAACGCCCGGTGTTCGCGGAACAGGCGCTCGCGCTTGTGCAGGTGTTCCGTCAGGCGCACCTGTTCCTGGCGCCAGTAATACAGCCCGGCCGTCAGCACGGCCATCCCCAGCGGGACCAGCGCTTCCAGGCCGTTGTCCCACAGCGCGGCCTTGTCGATGCGCCAGAACTCGTCCAGGCAGTCGGCCCAGGACCCCAGCATGATGGCGGCCAGGCCGCCGGCCAGCAGCCGCGTCACGCGCCCGCCCGGACGGCTGCCCAGCACGATCAGGAACCAGACCAGCGCCATCAGCGCGGTGCCGCCCTCGCCCACCATGTCCATGGGACGCCACAGCGCCGGCGGCTTGGCGGTGCCGAGCGCGGCGTACAGGGACAGGCACGCCGCCAGTGCGGCGCTGGCGGCGAGGACGGCATTGCGGTGCGGATGCGGCATGGCGGGCGGCGAGAATGAAACGGACTAGGCTAGCGCGCCGGTGTGACCGCCTGATGACAGCCGACGGGGGTGCAAACGGCTCAGGGCCTCTGCGCGATTGCCTGTGCCGGGCACGCGCCGCCCTGCCCGCCGGCCTGCCGTCCACCGCGAGCGGCCCGGGTCATTCCGGCTCAATCCGGGCCCGGCGCACGTGCCGGACGGCGGCAAGCGCCACCCGTGTCACGCAACCGTCATACGGCGTCCCTAGAATCCGCCCCACTTCAACCACCAGCGTACCCCATGCGACCTTTCGCTTCCCCTGCCGGCCAGCCGGCCCTGCGCCTGACCGCCCTCGCCGCCGCCATCCTGGCTGGCACCGCAGCCCATGCCGCGCCGCCGGCGGACCGTCCGGATGCCGCGCCGCTGGCCGGCGCCATCGTCGTCTCCGGCCAGCGCGCCAGCCTGGCCCGCGCCATCGCGGCCCAGGAAAAAGCCGACAACATCGTGAGCGTCGTCAGCAGCGACGACATCGGCGGCCTGCCCGACAAGAATGCCGCGGAGGCACTGGCCCGGCTGCCCGGCGTCTCCGTGCAACGCGACCAGGGCGAAGGCCGCTACGTCACCGTGCGCGGCCTGGGCCCGGACCTGAACGCCGTGACGATCAACGGCGCGCTGGTGCCGTCGCCCGAGGCGGGCCGGCGCGCGGTCGCGCTGGACGTGCTGCCGGCGGGCCTGATCCGCACGCTGGAAGTATCGAAGACGTTGACGCCGGACCAGGATGCCAACTCCCTGGGTGGCACCGTGGAAGTGAAGACGCTGTCGGCGTTCGACCTGCCCGGCACCCTGCTCTCCGTCAGCGCGGGGGCCAGCCACGATACCAACACGGACCGGACCAGCCCTACGGCTGGCGTGCTGTGGGCGGGCCGCTTCGCCGATGGCAAGGTGGGCGTGGCGGCCGGCCTGTCCGGCGAGCGGCGCAAGTTCGGCTCCGACAACGTCGAGACCGGCGGTGCCTGGGGCGACGCCGGCCTGGCGGGCTTCGAACTGCGCGACTACCTGCCGCAACGCGAACGTTACGCCGGTGCCGTCAACCTGGACTACCGCCCGGCGGCCGGCAGCTCGTACGCGCTGCGTGCCTTCGCCAGCCGCTTCTCGGACGACGAGGTACGCGACCGCCTGACCGTCAGCAACGTCAAGCGCGGCGCGCTGGCCGAGGGCGTCACGGATACCGCCCGCCTGGAGCGGCGCATCCGCCAGCGCAAGACCACGCAGGAGATCCGCTCGCTGGTGGCCAGCACCGACCAGCGCTTCGATGGCTGGCTGTTGCACGTCGAGGCGGCGGCCAGCCGGGCCGACGACGACACGCCCGAATCGCTGAACGACGGCCGCTTCCGCGGCACGGCGAACTTCGCGGGTGTCGGCTACATCAATGGCGCCCGGCCCCAACTGGTCGCGCCGGCCGGCGCGTTCGATCCGGCCAGCTATGCCCTGAACGGCATCACGCTGCAGCAGCGCTATTCCGTCGACCGCGAGAAGCACCTGCGCTTCGACGTCACCCGCCAGTTCGACCTGGCCGACTGGCAGGCGGCCGTCAAAACGGGCGTCAAGGCGAGCCGGCGCGACAAGGCCAACGACACCAACCAGTGGGCCTATAACAGCAGCAAGAGCGGCAGCGGCAACTGGTGGGGCAGCGGCCCCACCACGATGACCGCCTTTACCGCCGGCCAGGAGCTGGACTATGCCCTGGGCCGCATCGGCACGGCGCTGGACCCGGCCGCGATCCGCGCCCGCGTGGCGGGACTGGATCGCGCCCGCGCGCAACTGGCGGCCGAATCGGCGCTGGACGACTACACGATGCGCGAGGATATCGACGCGTGGTATGGCCAGCTGACGCTGGCGCGCGGCGCCTGGTCGGTGCTGGGCGGCGTGCGCGTGGAACGGACCCGCTTCGGCGCGGACGGCCACCAGGTCGAGGACGACGACGTGACGGCGCGCCATGGCGCGCGAAGCACGACCAACTGGCTGCCCACGCTGCAGGCGCGCTACGACGTCGATGCCCGCACCAGCGTGCGCGCGGCGTGGAGCAACAGCGTCGTGCGCGCCAACTTCAGCCAGCTGTCCCCCGGCGTCAGCCTGGACAGCGCAACCGAGGCGACGATCGGCAATCCGGACCTGGCGCCGCTGCGCTCGCACAACCTGGACCTGGGCATCGAGCGCACCCTGGGCAGCGACGGCACCGTGTCCGCCTACGTGTTCCACAAGGCGATCCGCGATTTCACCTATGCCACCAACCTGGCCGGCAGCGGCGCGTGGGCCGGCTACACGACGGCGACGTCGTATGCCAACGGCGCCAAGGCGTCGGTATCCGGCATCGAGCTGGCCTGGCAACAGCCGCTGCGCATGTTGCCGGCGCCGTTCAACGGCCTGCTGGTGGGCGTCAACGGCGCGCTGAGCGACGCCCGCGCCGATATCGACAGCTTCGAAGCGGGCGTGCGCCGCGGCCGCGAGATCCGCATGCCGGGCCAGTCGGACCGGGTGCTGAACCTGGCGGTCGGCTACGAACGGGGGGCGCTGTCCACCCGTCTCGCGCTGAACTACAAGTCGCCCTACCTGCTGGAACTGGGCGACGACGTGCTGGACGCCAGCGCCGACCGCATGGTCGACACGCAGAAGCAGCTGGACTTCTCGCTGGCCTGGCAGTTGAATAAGCGGGTCCAGCTGACCTTCGAGGCGGCCAACCTGAACAATGAGAAATACTACGTCTACCAGGGCGTCAAGGAGCACAACGTGCAGTACGAACAATACGGCCGCACCTACAAGATCGGCCTGAAAGCGAGCCTGTTCTGATGCGCGCGCTGATACTCCTCGCGACATTGGCGGGACCTGCGCTGGGCGCGTCCGCACTGCCGCCCGCAAGCGCCCACGACGCGGCCGCGCTGCCCGACGGCGGCTGGCTGGCCATCGACCGCCATGCCGTGACGTTGCTGGACGGCGCGGGCCGCACGGCCGCCACGCTGCCGCTGCGGGCCCGCCAGCTCGACACGCGTACCGGCACCGACGGCACGCTGGCTGTCGTCATCGACGCCAACCTGGAGCGCGTGCAGCCGCTGCTGGTCAAGGACGGCCGCCTGGTGCAGTGGGCGCCCGTGCCGGCGCCGGGCTTCGGCATCGAGACGGCCTGCCTGTACCGCGACGCCCAACGGCTGGACCATCTGTTCATGGTCGGCAAGGACGGCCAGGCGGAGCAATGGCTGCTGCGGCCCGAAGGCCACCGCATCGTGCGGCGCCTGGCGCTGCCGCCGCACGTCAAGCACTGCCGCGTGGACGACGCCAGCGCCACGCTGTTCGTGGCCGAGGAGGATTCCGGCCTGTGGGCGTATGGCGCCGATGCCGAGGGCCCGCCCAGCCGCCAGGCCCTGGGCCTCGTCGCACCCCAGGGGATGCTGAAGAAGGGGCCGGGTGCGCTGGCGCTACTGCCGGGCGGCGTGGCGGTCGTCGATGGCGATGCCCTGCTGGCCTGGCGCCGTGTCGGCCAGCGCTGGCAGGTGCAGCCGCGCCGGCGCCTGGATGGCGCGAGCAAGGCGCTCACGACGCGCGACGGCGCGCTGCTTGCGCGCGGCAAGGCCGGCTGGCACCAGGTGACGCTGAACTGGACCGCGCCGGCGCCCGCCGCGGCGCCGCTGCCGGTCGTCGTGCCACGCATCCAGACGGAGCCGGTGGCGCGTGCCGGCGACGCAGCCGACGATCCCGCCATCTGGCGCCACGCCACCGACCCCGCCGCCGCGCGCATCCTGGGCACCAACAAGAAGCAGGGCTTGCTGGTGTACGACCTGCAGGGCCGCCAGACGCAATTGCTGCCAAGCGGACGCCTGAACAATGTCGACGTACGCCAGGGCGTGGCGTTCGGCGACGCGCGCCTCGACCTGGCGCTCGCCACCCAGCGCGACGAGAACAGCATCGTCGTCTTCACGATCGACGGCACCGGCCAGGTGGCCGAGGCGGCGCGCCTGCCGACGCCGCTGGACGAGATCTACGGCGCCTGCCTGTACCAGCCGGCCGGCGGCGGGCTGCAGGCCTTCGTCAACGACAAGGACGGCCGCTGGCTGCACTATCGCATCGACCGAGACGGGGGACGGTTCGGCGCCACCCTGCTGCGCAGCTTCCGCACCGCCTCGCAGCCGGAAGGCTGCGTGGCGGACGACGCCAGCGGCACGCTGTTCGTCGGCGAGGAAAAGCGCGGCCTGTGGGTGACGCCGGCCGATGCCGAGCGCGCCGCGCCGCTCAAGCTGCTGCTGCCGGTGGGCGGCATCCTGACGGCGGACGTCGAGGGCATGGGGCTGTACCGTGGCCCGGAGCGCAGCTACCTGGTCGTCTCCAGCCAGGGCAACAACAGCTATGTCGTGCTGGACGCGCAGCCGCCGTACCGGGTGCACGGCGCCTTCCGCATCGGCATCGATGCCACGGCGGGCATCGACGGCGCGTCCGAGACCGACGGCCTGGATGTCACGTCCGCCAACCTGGGCGGCGCGTTCGGCCAGGGGATGCTGGTGGTGCAGGATGGTTACAAGCGCCTGCCGGACGGGCCGCAGAATTTCAAGTACGTGGCTTGGGGCGATATCGTCGCGGCGCTGCGACTGCCGTAGCACGCAACCCACGCTGACTCGATCCTTGTCAATTGCCGCAACCCACCATGGTCCCCTGCCGAGCCCGGTGGTATCCTCCGGTCTTTGAACCACAGGGGAAGCTATCGTGTCGATCGCGGAAAAATTATTCGGGCTGAAGGAGGCGGGCACGAACGTGCGCACGGAGGTCGTGGCGGGCGTCACGACGTTCCTGACGATGGCCTACATCATCTTCGTCAATCCGACCATCCTGGCCGAGGCCGGCATGCCGAAGGACAGCGTGTTCGTCGCCACCTGCCTGGCGGCCGCGCTGGGCACCGCGATCATGGGCCTGTACGCCAACTATCCGATCGGCATGGCGCCCGGCATGGGCCTGAACGCCTACTTCGCCTATGCCGTCGTGGGCGGCATGGGCGTGCCCTGGCCCGTTGCGCTGGGCGCCGTGTTCATTTCCGGCTGCCTGTTCGTGCTGGTCAGCGTGTTCGGCCTGCGCGAGATGATCGTCAACGGCATTCCCCGCTCGCTGCGCACCGCCATCACCGTGGGGCTGGGGCTGTTCCTGGCGCTGATCGCGCTGAAGAGCGCAGGCATCGTGGCGGCCAATCCGCAGACCATGGTGGCCGTCGGCGACCTGCACCAGCCGGGCGCGATCCTGGCCATCGTCGGCTTCCTGCTGGTCGTCACGCTGGACCGCCTCAAGGTACGGGGCGCCATCCTGATCGGCATCGTCGTCGTGACGGTCCTGAGCTTCTTCTTTGCCGGCAATACCTTCCAAGGCGTCGTCTCCACCCCGCCGTCGCTGTTGCCCACGCTGGGCAAGCTGGAGATCGGCGCGGCGATGGCCACCGGCATCGTCAACATCGTGCTGGTGTTCTTCCTGGTCGAGCTGTTCGACGCCACCGGCACCCTGATGGGGGTCGCCAGCCGCGCCGGCCTGCTGGTCGAGGGCAAGATGGAGCGCCTGAACCGCGCCCTGCTGGCCGACAGCACGGCCATCGTGGCCGGCGCCGCGCTGGGCACTTCCAGTACCACCGCCTACGTCGAGAGCGCCGCCGGCGTGCAGGCAGGCGGACGCACGGGCCTGACGGCCCTGGTGGTCGCGCTGCTGTTCCTGGCCTGCCTGTTCATCGCCCCGCTGGCCGGTGTCGTACCGGCCTACGCCACGGCGCCCGCGCTGCTGTTCGTGGCCTGCCTGATGCTGCGCGACCTGGCCGACGTCGAGTGGGGTGAGACGACCGAGAGTATCCCCGCCGCCGTCACGGCGCTGATGATCCCCTTCACCTATTCCATCGCCCACGGCATCGCCTTTGGCTTCATTACGTACGCCGCCCTGAAACTGCTGACGGGCCGCCCCCGCGAAGCGAAACCGATCGTGTGGATCATTGCCGCCGTGTTCCTGGCCAAGTACGTCTACCTGGCCGTCTGACCGTACGCCCGCCGGCGGCGCTCGCGAGGAGCAACCCGGCGGGATCATTCCTCCCTGCCGCGCAGCCACCCGTGCCGCCGTCGGGGACGCTGCCGAGAGCTCCGGCGCTCGCCATGCTCCCCAATCGGTTGTCAGCCCCTTGCGCCAGCCGGCGTAGTATTTTTCCTACACCCGATTAACCACCGGTTATGCGCTCCCAGTGAGAAGCCCGCAACGCCCGGCGATGTAACTGGAAGTTACGAACTGCTGAGTCGAAAATGCTGAGTATTGCTGCGCGGAATTGGCGAAGACCGGGTCAGATGATTGATAAGATTTCTACTCGCGACACTCTATAGCGATTGGATTTCCCGACATGCATCTGTACGACCTGGCCACCCGAGGCGCCCGCGCCCTGCAACCGAGCCGCCGGACCACCGGTCCCGCGCGCGGCGGCCATGTCCCGCTGGAGGAACGATGATGGCAACCCTGCTGTCCCCGACCGAATTCTTCCGTGGCCCGCCCGAGGTTCACGTCTGGGCGCCCGGCCGCGTCAACCTGCTGGGCGAGCATACCGACTATAACGACGGTTACATGCTGCCGGTGGCGACGCCGCAGCGCACCGATGTGATGGCGGCACGCAGCGACGACGGCATGTTCCACCTGTATTCGGCGACGCTGGACCAGGCGGTGGACTTTGCCCAGGAGGACAGCGCGCCGCACGGCTTCGGCCGCTACATGGAAGGCTGTATTCGCCTGCTCCAGCAGCGCGGCGTGGCCGTGCCGCCGCTGCGCATGTACGTGCGCTCCAACCTCGCGCTGGGCACGGGCCTGTCCTCCAGCGCCGCGCTGGAAGTGGCCACGCTGCGCGCCATCCGCGCACTGCTGAAGACCGAACTCGACGGCGTCACGCTGGCGCAGATCGCGCAGCAGGCGGAGATCCGCTACGCGGGCGTCAATTGCGGCATCATGGACCAGATGGCGTCCAGCCTGGCCGACGAGGAGCACATGCTGTTCCTGGATGCGCGCACGCTGGACCACGAGGTGCTGCCGCTGCCGCCCGGGGCCGAGCTGATCGTCATCAACTCCGGCGTGCCGCGCCAGCTGGCCGAAAGCAAGTACAACGAGCGCCGGGCCGAATGCGAGGCGGCCTCGCAGCAGCTGGGCGTGCAAGCGCTGCGCGACGTGCGCGACGTGGCCGATGTGGAACGCCTGCCCGCGCCCCTGAAGCAGCGCGCCCGCCACGTCGTCAGCGAGAACCTGCGCGTGCTGGAAGCGCGCGGCGGCGTCGACGCGGCCCGCTTCGGCGAGCTGATGAACCTGTCGCACTACAGCCTGCGCGACGACTACGAAGTGTCGATCGGCGCGCTGGACGAACTGACCGAAGCGCTGCGCACCGATCCGGACGTGTTCGGCGCGCGCCTGACCGGCGCCGGATTCGGCGGCGCCTGCGTGGCGCTGTGCCGCGCCGGCACGGCGTCCCAAGCGGGCATGCGCGTGGTGGAACGCATGCGCCGCGTCGGCGGCGCGGCGGCGTCGGCCACGTTGCTGATCCCGGCACCGCCTCAATGAACGACACCAATGACAAGAGCCTCCCAAAAAGCAAAACCATCCATGAGGACACAATGAGCGACTTCGAATATCCAAGACCGCAGCTGGTGCGCGACAACTGGCAGAACCTGAATGGCAAATGGCAGTTCGCGTACGACGACGAACGGCGCTATTGCCGGCCCGACGAAGGCATCGAGTGGACCCACGAGATCAACGTGCCGTACGCATGCGAGACGAAGCTGTCCGGCATCCACGACATGGGCTTCCACTACGTGGTCTGGTACCGCCTGGCGTTCGAGCTGGGACGCAGCGCCGGACGCACGATCCTGCACTTCGGTGCCGTCGACTACCAGGCCAAGGTCTGGGTCAACGACCGCCTGGTGACGACGCACGAGGGCGGCCACACGTCGTTCTGCGTCGACATCACGGACGCCCTCGTCGACGGCGCGCGCCAGGTGATCGTGCTGCGCGCCGAGGACGACCCGTCGGACCTGCAGAAGCCGCGCGGCAAGCAGGACTGGCAGCTGGAACCCCACTCGATCTGGTATCCGCGCACGACCGGCATCTGGCAGACCGTGTGGGTCGAGCAGGTGCCCACGACCTACATCAAGCAGGTGCGCTGGACGCCCCACTTCGACGGCTTCGAGATCGGCTGCGAGATCCTGGCCGCCGGCGCACGCCGCGAGGGCCTGTCGGTCGAAGTCAAGCTGTGGCACGGCGACCACCTGCTGGCGGACGACGACTACAAGCTGATCGGCCAGGAAGCGAACCGCAAGATCGCCATTTCCGATCCCGGTATCGACGATTCGCGCAACGACCTGTTGTGGAGCCCGGAGAAGCCGACGCTGCTCGACGTGGAGCTCACCCTGCGGTGCGACGGCAAAGTGCTGGAAACGGTACGATCCTATACAGCGCTGCGTTCCGTGGCGATCAACCGGGACCGCTTCATGCTGAACGGCCGGCCCTACCCGCTGAAGCTGGTGCTGGACCAGGGTTACTGGCCTGACAGCGGCATCACGGCCCCGAACGACGCGGCACTGAAACGCGACGTGGAGCTGGCCAAGGCAATGGGCTTCAACGGCGTGCGCAAGCACCAGAAGATCGAGGACCCGCGCTACCTGTACTGGGCCGACAAGCTGGGCCTGCTGGTGTGGGAAGAAATGCCATCGGCCTACTCGTTCAGCCCGCGTTCGATGACGCGCCTGATCAAGGAGTGGCAGGAGGCGATCGAACGGGACTACAGCCATCCCTGCGTGATCGTGTGGGTGCCGTTCAACGAGTCGTGGGGCGTGCCGAACCTGACGTCGATGCAGGCGCACCGCAACGCCGTGGAGGCGCTGTACCACATGACGCGGATGATGGATTCGACCCGGCCGGTGATCGGCAACGACGGCTGGGAAGCGTCGGCGACGGACATCCTGGGCATCCACGACTACGACAGCGACCCGCAGCGTATCAAGGCGCGTTACGAAGTGTCCGATCCGGCCCGCACGTTGTTCGACCAGCGCCGTCCGGGCGGGCGCATCCTGACCCTGGACGGCTTCCCGCACCGGGGCCAGCCGATCGTGCTGACGGAGTTCGGCGGCATCGCCTTCGACACCAAGGCGCCGGAGATCGACACCTGGGGCTATTCGCGGGCCAATACCGCGGAGAGCTTCTACAAGCACTACACGGACTTGTTGAAAGTCGTCAACGAGACGCAGATGTTTTCCGGCTTCTGCTACACGCAGTTCGCCGATACGTACCAGGAAGCGAACGGCCTGCTGAACGCGGACCGGACGCCGAAGATTCCGCTGGAACAGATCAGCGCAGCCACGCGCAGCGTGCAGCTGGTCGTACCGGACCCGCCGGCACCAGCATAAAGCCCGACTCCGGGCTGCAGCAAGACGTGCCAGGCGGCGCCTGGCCGCGCGACCGTCGCGAGGCGACGCGCCGCGCACCGCGCCGCCGCAGATGATCGGGGTCCTCTGCACGACACGGCGTTTTTGACTACCACAACTAACGACCCATTTGGGGCAAGGGAGAAATCATGTCGACCATTATCGTGTTCTGTCACCTCCGCTGGGACTTCGTCTTCCAGCGTCCCCAGCACCTGCTGACCCGCCTGGCAAAACATTACAAGATCGTGCTTGTGGAAGAGCCCATCCATCATGATGGCGAAAGCTTCATGCGCACCCGCGAAGTAGCGCCGAACATCACCGTGTGCCAGCCGCACACCCCGGTGCAGCAGCCTGGCTTCCATGACGACCAGATTCCGCTGCTGCAGCCGATGCTCGCCAAGCTGGTGCCGGAGAACGAGGATCCGATCGTCTGGTTCTATACGCCGATGGCGCTGCCGCTGCTGCCGCAGCTGCACGCTTCCGTGGTCGTGTACGACTGCATGGACGAACTGTCCGCCTTCAAGAATCCGCCGCGCCAGCTGCTGCAGCGCGAGACGGCGCTGCTCAACATCGCCGACCTCGTGTTCACGGGCGGTCCCAGCCTGTACGAAGCCAAGCGCACCCGTCACGCCAACGCGCACTGCTTCTCGTCCAGCGTGGATGCGCAGCACTTCGCCCACGCACTGGATCGTGCCGACAGCCATCCGGACCAGGCCCACATCCCCCATCCGCGCCTGGGCTTCTACGGCGTCATCGACGAGCGCCTGGATACGGACCTGGTGGCCCAGGTGGCCGATGCCAACCCGGACTGGCAGGTGGTACTGGTGGGCCCGGTCGTCAAGATCGATCCGGCCGCGCTGCCGCAGCGCCCCAACCTGCACTACCTGGGCCAGCGCAGCTATGAGGAACTGCCGACGTTCCTGGCCGGCTGGGATGTCTGCCTGATGCCGTTCGCGCTGAACGAGGCAACCAAGTTCATCAGCCCGACCAAGGTGCTGGAATACATGGCGGCCGAACTGCCGATCGTGTCCACCGCCATCCGCGACGTCGAGCAGCCCTACAGCCACGTGGTCGCCATCGGCCATACGCCGGAGGAATTCATCGCCCACTGCAAGGCCGCACTGGCGCAGACGCCGGACGAGACCGTGCAGATGGTCGAGAAGATGCGCAAGGTCGTCGCCAACACGTCGTGGGAAAACACGGCCAGCCGCATGCGCGAGCTGATCGACAACACGCCGCCGGCCCGCAAGTACGCCAGGCTGACCACGCCGGAACCGGCGGCCGAGACGCAGGCGGCCAATGTCAACCCGCTGCGCACCCCGGCCTCGAATGCGCCGAAGGTCGGCAGCGTGATGGTGGGCGGCGGTGCCGCGGCAGCCGCCTATCACGTGGGCGATGAGGCGGTACCCGGGCGCAAGCAGATGCAGGCTTCCAGCGTCAAGCCCGTCATCAAGCTGGACGTCTAAGCCTCAGGGGAACGAGCAAGGGCACCTGTCCCGCGGCCGTCAAGGCCGTGCGGCAGGTGCTTTTTTCTGATTGGGCGATCGCGCGGCCGGGGCGGGAACCCATGGTGACAGGTACCTGATTGCGCGTCGCAGACCCGCAATCAGGTGCCTGTCACCGGTGTTTCAAGCGTCCCGGAGCAGCTCGGGGGGTCATCAACCCTGGCAGCGGAACTGCCAGGGCAGCGCATTGTGGATGGCGGTGGCGGCAATGGCGGCCTGCCCGGTGGCGACGCTGATCTGGTTCAGGCCCACCACCACGTCGCCCACTGCATACAGCCCCGGCACCGACGTGCGCTGGTGGTCGTCCACGATCAACTTGTCGCAGTCGCCGCAGGCCGCGCCGATACCGGTTGCCAGGCCCGAACGGGCTTTCTCGCCCAGCATGGGATAGAACACGTCGAAGCGGTAGTCGTCGCCGTCTTCCGTGTGCAGCACGGGCGCCATGCTCTCTGTGAGCGTGACGCCCTTCAAGGGTGAGGCGATATAGCGCACGCCGGCCGCGCGCAGGTGCTGGGCCTCCTCGTCCGACAGCGGCAGGTCCGGCTCGCGCTCGAACAACGTGACGTCGCAGGAAAAGGTGCGCATGAACAGCGCGTGGCCGGTGCGGTTGTGCGGCTGCGAGACGACGGCCACCTTCTTGTCGAGGATATCGAAGCCGTCGCAGACGGGACACAGGCGCACCGCGCCAGCCATCACGGCTTCGTGCCAGCCCTCCACCGGCAGCCCGGCGTCGGCGACACCGGTGGCCAGCAGCACCACCGGCGTGTGGATCTCGCCATTCGCATGGCTGGCCACGAACACGTCGCCATCCTTGCGCAACGCCGTGATGTCCAGGTCCTCGACAACGCCGCCATAGCAGCTCAGTTGCCGGTGCAGCCGGTCCAGCAGCTCCCGTCCTGGCACCCCGCCCGGGAAGCCCGGGTAGTTGTGGCTGACAGGGATCAACGACAGGCGGCTGTGGCCCTTGTCGGCCACGATCACGTCGCGCCGGAAGCGGCGCAGGTAGATGGCCGCCGTCAGCCCACCCGGGCCGCCGCCGATGACGAGTACCTCACAGCGGCGCGGCTCGCTCATCGGCCGGTCGGCGCCCCGGCCGGGCTGAGGCCAGGCGTGCCGCCCGTGACGCCGGCCGGTGCCGGCGCGAGCGTGTTGTTGGGGTTGCTGCCGGGGCCCCAGCTGCCGTTGTTCAGCGGTTGCGACGCGCCAACGGCGCCGGGCGACAGCGAAGCACCACTGGTCGTGTTGGTGATGCTGGTTGTTCCCGTCGCGCTCATATTGCCGATCGATGGCGGGCGGCTGTCGATGGTGCCGAGCGGCGCCGTCACGCCGGGGGTACCGATGGTCCCGCTTGACAGCGACGGGCCGGCGGGCGGCGTAGCGCCCAGCGGCGTGCGCGCGGAGCCCACACCGGCCGGGCTGACGCTGCCGCCGGCGCCCGTGTTGACCTGGCTGCCGATGGCGGTGTCGAGCTGGCCGTTGAGCGACGTGTTGCGTTGAGTGTTCTGCTGCGTGTTGACCTGGCCATTGGCGGGTTGGCTCAACTGCGCCTGCGCGCAAGCCGCGGCCACCGTGGCCGCCAGCACGAATGCGACGTGTTTCATGGTGTTCTCCTCGCGTGGAAATCGGTAGGGGAATTCTGTCACGCCGGTCCGGGGCTGGCCGTAGGAATGCGCCGCATCGGGCAGTCGGAACGCAGCGCGCCCGTCAGGAGGCTTGCGGCCGCGCCGGCGGCCTGGACTGTCCCGGCACTTCACGGATCTTCAGGATACCGATCAGGTTGCACAGCCGCGTGCGGCACAGCTGCAGCGGCTCGGCCTCGTCCGCGCTCACGTCCAGCACCACATCGACGCCGTGCCGGCCCGGCGCGAATTGCAGGCCGTGCAGCGCCAGGCCACCCCGGCGCACCACCGACAATACCGTTTCCATCGTGGCCAGCGCCACGTCCCGCTCCACCCGCAGGCGGAATGTTTTCATATGCAAGTCCATGCGGGAATGTTAGCCCGGCGCGGGTGGAATAGGCGCCCTAAAACCGGGCAACCGGGACCGTTTTCCAGGACATTCTTCTTCATAAGCTATACTTTCCCGGCGAAAAACCCAGGAAGGGGAAAAATGGCGGAAGAACTGGATCAGACAGACCGGCGCATCCTGCGCGCGCTGCGGCGCGACGGGCGCCTGTCGAACACCAAGCTGGCCGACGAGGTGGGCCTGTCGACGACGCCTTGCTGGAACCGCGTGCGCGCGCTGGAGGAGCGTGGTGTCATCGAGGGCTATACGGCGCTCTTGAACCAGCAAGCGCTGGGCCTGCCGGACACGGTGATCATCGAGGTGACGCTGGAGCGCCACGACGACGACATGCTGGAGAAGTTCGGCCACGCGCTGGCCGACTTGCCGGAAGTGATGGAGGCCTACCTGCTGACGGGCGAATACGACTACCTGATCAAGGTGGCCGTGGCGGGCACGGCCGGCTATGAGGAATTCCTGCGCCGCAAGCTGTACAAGCTGCCCGGCATCCGCCACAGCCGCTCGACGTTCGTGCTGCGCTGCCTGAAGCGCGCCCACTCCGTCGAGCCGTAGTTCAGTGGGCGGCCATGTGGCTGCCCCGGCCCGGCTGGGCGACTCCGGCGGCACTGGCCATGCGGCGGCATTCGACGGCGCAGCGGCGGCAGGCGGCCGCGCAGTCCTGGCAGTGGTCCATGTCGTGCTTGCCGCATTCGTCGGCACACGCTTCGCACACATCCGCGCAGACGGCGCACAGGCTGCTGGCCAGCGCGCTGCCGCGGGCCAGGAATCCGGCCACGGTACGGCACAGCGCCGCGCAGTCGATATCGCCGGCGATGCAGGCGGCCATCATTTTCGGGTCTTCCTCGCGCAGGCAGGCGGCGGCGCAGCGGTCGCACGCGGCCGCACAGGCCTCGCAGGCTTCCATACAAGAGTCCATCACGGCTCCTTTCGACGATCGAGGACGCCAGCATAGCGCCGCGCGAGCATGGGCGGCGCACGGTGCCCTCGCGCACAGACCCCGCCCGCCCCGTGCCGGCATCATGGCGGCAATCCAATATTGCGAGGAAACCCATGCGACCATCGACGTGCGTTACCACCGCCGCGCTGGCGGCCCTGCTGGCCGCCGGCCCTGTCCAGGCGCTGGACAGCAAGGAGCCGCCCAAGGCGGCCCCCGCCATGCAGAAGATCCTGGACGCCTACGCCGCGCTGGACGTCAAGCCGCTGGCGGCATTGACCCCGGCGCAGGCCCGCAGCCAGCCCCAGCCGGGTGACGCGGTCGAGCGCGTGCTGAAGGAGGAAGGCAAGCCGGCGCCGTCCACCCCGCCGCTCGCGGTGCGCCACCTGGACGCCCCCGGCCCGGCCGGGCCCATCCCCCTGCACGTCTACACCCCGCCCGGCAAGGGGCCTTCCCCGTGCTGGTCTACTACCATGGTGGCGGCTTCGTGCTGGGCGACACGAAACGCTACGAGCCGTCGATCCGGGCGCTGGCCCAGGGCGCGGGCGCGATCGTGGTCTCGGTCGACTACCGCCAGGCCCCGGAGCACCGCTTCCCAGCGGCCCCGGATGACGCGTTCGCGGCCTGGCGCTGGGTCGTCGCCCACGCCCAGGAGCTGAACGGCGATCCGGCCCGCGTGGCCGTCGCGGGCGAGAGCGCGGGCGGCAACCTGGCGGCCGTCGTCGGCCTGATGGCGCGGGACCGCCGCGTGCAGGCGCCACTCCACCAGGTGCTGATCTATCCCGTCGTCAACGACGACATGAGCACGCCGTCGTACCAGCGCAACGCCAACGCGAAACCACTCGACAAGCCGGCCATGCAATGGTTCCTGCAGCAGTACACGGCCACGCCCGAGCAGCGCGAGAACCCGTATGCACTGCCCATGAAGGCCGCCACGCTGAAGGGCCTGCCGCCGACGACGGTGGTGGCGGCCGAGATCGATCCGCTGGCCAGCGAAGCGAAAGGCTACGCCGACCGGCTGCGGGCGGACGGCGTTCCCGTGCAGTACCGCGAGTTCGACGGCGTCACGCATGAATTCTTCGGCATGCAGGCCGCGCTGCCGAAGGCGGAGGATGCGCACAAGTTCGTGGCGGAAGACCTGAAGAAGGCGTTCGCGGCCCAGCCGGGCACGGAGCGCGCCGTCGCGCGGCGCTGACTTCAGGCAGGCGCCGTGGCGCCCTTGCGCGCCCCGGCCCGCGCACCGCTGCCGGCAGCGCCCTTGGTCCGCGCCCGCGCCGGCGCGGCCACGCGCACCGACTTCTGCTTGCCCTTGGCCGCCGCCTGCTCCGCTTCCCGCTCCAGGCGCTGCTGCAGCAGCGCCAGCACGGCCGCCTCTTCCGGCTGCAACGCATGCAGGTCCTGCGTCAGCTCCTCCTCGGCGCGGGTGCGTAGGGCGGCCAGCTCGGCGCCGTCCATGTACGCCTCCACCACGGCCGGATGGACATAGCACTTGCGGCACACGGACGGCGTGTTGCCCAGCTTCTTCGCCACCGATTCGATGGCGCGCACGACATTCTTCTTGGCCTGGGTCTCGGAATCGAACTTCTCGAATTCCTGCAGCGCGAGCGCGGCCAGTACCGTGCCGGACCATGTGCGGAAATCCTTGGCCGTGTAGTCCTCGCCCGTGATGGTGCGCAGGTAGTCGTTGACGTCGCTGGAATCGATCGCGTGGCGGTTGCCGTCGTCGTCCACGTACTGGAACAGTTCCTGGCCTGGCAGGTCGCGGATACGGCCGATGATGCGGGCCAGGCGCCGGTCCGCCACCTTGACGTCGTGCCACACGCCGCTCTTGCCGCGGAAGTGGAACTCGACTTCCTTGCCGTCCACCCGCACGTGGCGGTTGCGCAGCGTGGTCAGGCCGAACGACTTGTTCTCCTTGGCGTATTCCTCGTTACCGATCCGCATCATCGTCGCTTCCAGCAGGTAGACGATGGTTGCCAGGACTTTCTCGCGCGGCAGGCCCGGCAGCCCCAGCGCCGCGTCCACGGCGCGCCGGATGCCGGGCAAGGCGCGGCCGAACGCGATCATGCGCTCGTACTTGACGTCGTCGCGCACGCTGCGCCAGCGCGGATGGTAACGGTACTGCTTGCGCCCGCGCGCGTCGCGCCCCGTCGCCTGCAGGTGGCCGTTGGCCTGGGCGCAGATCCATACGTCCGTCCAGGCCGGCGGGATCGCCAGCGACTTGATGCGGGCCAGCGTCGCTTCGTCGTCCACCGGCTTGCCGTCCGCGTCCACATAGCGGAAGCCGCCGCCATCGCGGGCGATGCGGCCCAGCCCGGGACGGGCGTCGGTCACGTAGCGCAGCCCGGCGGCACGGGCGGCGGCCGGCGCGTCGGCGGCCAGGTTGGCGTTGGGCGCGGTGCTTTCTTCTGGTTTCATGGTCTATCCTCCGGGCAGCGTGGGCCCAGTGTGCCACCGGCGCTTGCCGCGCTCCGTTCGCCAGGGCACATGACGGCACGCAAATCATGCTTGGGTTACAATACCGGCTCCACCGTTTGACCCGGCCGTGTCCGCGCCCGCCATGTTCGCCGACCGCGCGGGCCGCCGCCGCGGCACCTGCCCAAGATGCCCATGACCACACGCTCAGCACCAGCCATCCTGCTCTCCGCCGCCCTGCTCGCCGCCGCCCTGCCGCTGGCCGCCCAGGCCGGCGACATCATCGAGGAACGCACCTGGAACACGTCCGCCGAACTGGGCGCGATCTCGACCAGCGGCAATACCAGCGGTACATCGGTGACCGGCAAGATCGATGCGCGCCAGGAGCTGGAGGACTGGAGCAACCAGTACATCCTGACCGGTTTCTTCAAGGAGGACCGCAGCGAGGACAGCGACGGTCGCAAGCAGTCGATCCGCTCGGCCGAACGCTTCGCGCTGTCCGCCAAGGCGGCCTACAAGCTGATGGAGGACGGCCAGCGCCTGTACGTGCTGGGCTCCCACGTGGACGACCGTTTCGGTGCCTATACCCGTTACTCGTCCGTCTCCGTGGGCCGCGGCCAGCGCCTGTACAAGTCGCCGGACAAGATCGTGGAAGTGGAACTGGGCCCGGGCTACTTCAATGGCGTGCGCGCCACCGGCGAGGAAGAAAGCGGCCTGACGGTGCGCGGCGCGGCCAACCTGCGCTGGCAGATCAGCCCCTCGGCACTGTTTACGCAGACGGTGGCCGTCGAACGGGGCACGTCGAACGTGCACTCGGTGGCGGAAACGGCGCTGTCGACCAAGATCAACGGCACCATGCAGATGAAGGCCGCGTTCAGCGCCCGCAATGATACCAATGTCCCGGAAGACAAGAAGAACACGGATACGCAGACTTCCGTGACGCTGGTGTATTCGTTCTAGCCAGAAGCAACCCAGGGTGTCAACGGCATCCCCCCGACGTCAGCAGGACCAAGCCGCCCCACCCCACCGCCACCAGCGCCAGCCATGCGCTGCCCAGCCGCGCCAGCGCCAGCAAGCCCGTGCCGCGCCTGCGGCAGGTGTGCCACAGCAGCCAGCCGCAGATGCCCAGGGCCAGCAGCGTCACGCCCAGCAGCAGCCACCAGCGCCAGTCGACCGCTCCGCCAGGCGTGCAGGCCGCCGCCGCGAACAGGTAGCAGAGGGCGAAATGCCCCGCCCACACCAGCAGCGGCGCCGTTCCTTCGAGGAGGCGTGGCCAGAACCGATCCATCGTCACCCCATCAGCCGCGGCCAGACGTGCAGCGCGGCCGCGATGACGAGGCCCTGCGCGGCCGTGTAGAGCCAGATCAGCGCGCCGTTGTCGAGCGTGGCGCGGCTGTCCGGACGCAGTCGGCGGCACCACGAGCGCGCCGCGACATACGGCCCCACGAACGCCAGCAGCACGATGTGCAGGCCCTGGTAGGCCAGCAGCCCGGCCACGCTGGCGCCCCATGCGTGCGCGACCGGATCCAGGCCCGCGTCCCATTGCGCCCAGGCGTCCAGACCGAACGAGGCCGCCATGCAGGCGCCGGCTGCGCCGACCAGCCAGCGCAACCGCCGCTGGCGGCCCGCCAGCGGCTGGCGCCAGGCCAGCGCGAACGCGGCGGCGCTGGCCAGCAGCAGCCCGGCCGACAACGCCGCCACCCAGGGCTGCGTCAGCCGGCTGCCAGGCGGCGGGCAGATGTCGAGCCGCATCGAGACGTGCACGTACGTGAACAGGAAGGCGAGGAACACGCCGGCGTCCACTACCAGCATGATGACGGTGGCCCACCAGGACGGGCTGGCCGGGCCCGGCGCGCCCACCGGCAGCGTGTTGGCCGCGCCCAGGTTGTCCGCCACCCGGGCCTGGGCCACGGGCGGGGGCCGGTCCTGGCCCCACAGCCACGCCAGCACGGCGCCGATTGCGCCGATGCCGCAGGCCCAGGCCGTCGCCGTCCATTCGATCGTCAGCAGCAGGAAGAAGCCGGCCGTGCCGAGGGCCGCCAGGAACGGCATCCAGCCATCGGTGGGCAGCACCAGCACGTACAGGGGCCGCGCCGCGACCGGGCTGGTGACGATCGTCTCGCGCTTGCCGGTGGCCGTGCCGGGCAGCCAGTGGGCGCCCGCCGCCACTTCGTCCGCCAGTTGCGGGCGGTCCCACAGCGGCTCCGCGCTGTCGACCTGCGGAATGCTGCGCACGGCGTAGCAGTCGGCCGGCAGCCATTCCAGCGTGGCGGCGCCCCACGGGTTGCCGGGCTCGCGCTCGGGCCGGCGCAACATGCGCGCCAGGTCGACCAGGAACAGCAGCACCCCGGTCGCGAACACGAACGCCCCCACGGTGGACGCAAGGTTCAGGCCGTCCAGCCCGAGGCCCGACGGATACGTATAGACCCGGCGCGGCATGCCCAGCAGGCCGCTGACGTGCATGGGGAAGAACGCCAGGTGGAAGCCGCCGAACATCAGGCCGAAGACCCAGCGGCCGAGCCGCTCGGACAGCGCGTGGCCCCGCACCAGCGGCAGCCAGTAATACATCCCGGCGAACACGGGAAACACCATGCCGCCGATCAGCACGTAGTGGAAGTGGGCGACGACGAAGTACGTGTCATGGGCCTGCCAGTCGAACGGCACCACCGCCACCATCACGCCCGTCAGCCCGCCCAGCACGAAGATGGACATGAACCCCAGCAGGAACAGCGCCGGCGCCGTGATGCGCACCGTGCCGCGCCACAGCGTACCGATCCAGGCGAATACCTGCACGGCCGTGGGCACGGCGACGGCCATGCTGGCGGCCGACACCAGGCCCGCCTCGACCACGCCCAGCCCCGCCGCGAACATGTGGTGCGCCCACAGGCCGAAGCTGAAGAAGCCCACGCCGACCAGCGCGACGATGACGGCGCGCCGGCCCACCAGCGGCGTGCGGGCGATCGTCGGGATCATCGTCGACACCATGCCTGCCGCCGGCAGGAAGATGATGTACACCTCGGGATGGCCGAAGAACCAGAACAGGTGCTGCCACAACACGGGGTCGCCGCCGCGCGCGGGAATGAAGAACGGCCAGTCGAACGCCCGCTCCAGTTCCAGCAGCGCGGTGCCGGCGATGATGGCGGGGAACGCAAACACGATCATGACGCCGACGACCAGCATCGACCAGGCGTAGACCGGCATGCGCGCCAGCGTCATGCCCGGTGCCCGCGTAAACAGGATGCCGACGATCAGTTCGATGGCGCCGGCAATGGCGGAGATCTCGATGAAGCCGATCCCCAGCAGCCAGAAGTCCGCGTTCAGGCCCGGCGAATAGGCCTTGCCCGTCAGCGGCGGGTACATGAACCAGCCGCCGTCCGGTGCCAGGCCCACGAACAGGGTGCAGAAGAAACCCAGGCCGCCGATGGCATAGGCCCAGAACGCATACGCCGACAGGCGCGGGAACGGCAAGTCGCGTGCGCCCAGCATGCCCGGCAGCAGGTACACGGCCAGCGCCTCGACGATCGGGATGGCGAACAGGAACATCATCACGCTGCCGTGCATCGTGAAGACCTGGTTGTAGGTGGCGGCGGACAGCAGCGTGTTGTCCGGCACGGCCAGCTGCGCGCGCATCAAGAGGCCAAGGATGCCGGCCAGCAGGAAGAACAGCATGGCGGTGCCGCTGTACAGCAGCCCCACCGTGGTGTTGTTGACGGACGTGACGAGGCGCCAGCCGCGCGGCGTGCGCCACACCCGTTCCAGCCGCTCCAGCTCGCCGTCCGGCCGCGGCACGGCGCTGGGCAGCAGGGATTCGGGCGGCGCCGTCATTTCAGCGACTCCAGCCAGGCGGCCAGCGCGCGCAGGTCGGCGCCGTCCAGCGCGCGGGTGGCCGGCATGCGGGCGCCGGGCTTGTGGGCCTGTGGATCGGCCACCCAGCCGGCCAGCGTGGCCGCATGCGTGGGCAAGGTGCCGGCCGCGATCGTGCGGCGGCTGCCCACGTGGGTCAGGTCGGGACCCAGCGTGGCGCCGGCCGGCTGCGCCGTCACGCCCCGCACCGCGTGGCACGCCTGGCAGCGCTGGGCCAGGAAGACGGCGCGCCCGCGCGCCAGTTCGGCGCTGGCCGGTGCGCTGGCCGGGCGGGCCTGCGCGGCCAGCCACGCGTCGTATTCGGCCGGCGGGTGCGCCACGACTTCCAGCGCCATTCGGGCGTGTTGCTCGCCGCAATATTCCGCGCACTGGCCCCGGTAGACGCCGGGCCGCAGCGCCTGCACCGCCAGGCCGTGCAGGCGTCCCGGCACCATGTCGATCTTGCCGCCCAGCGCGGGCACCCAGAACGCATGGATCACGTCCGCCGCCCCCAGCGCCAGGAAGACCGGGCGGCCGGCCGGGATGTGGACCTCGTTGGCCAGTTCGAACTCGCGTCCCGTGGCCGGATCGGTATAGCGCACCTGCCACCACCACATGTGGCCCGTGACGGCGATGCGCAGCGGCGTCAGCGAGGTTTGCGGCGACAGGCGCGCCGTGGCGACGCTGCTCCACGCCAGCAGCGCGGTCAGGCCCAGCACGGGAAAGGCCAGGCCGCCGCCGACGATCCACCAGCGCGCCCGTATCGGCCGCCGCTCGTGGCGCAGCGCCGCCAGCGTCAGCCAGGTCAGCGCGGCCAGGATGATGGCGGCGGCAATGAACATCGTCCAGCCCAGCCGGGCAATGACGACGGCGTCGAGGCCGGCGGGATCGAAGAATCCCGCCGTCATCGCAGTGTGTGCAGGTAGGCCGCCATGTGGCGAGCGTCGTCCGGCGAGACGCCCAGGGCCGGCATCGCCGTGCCGGGCTTCACGGCGGGCGGATCGACGATCCAGCGCGCCAGCGGCGCCGGGTCGTTCGGCAAGGTGCCGGCGATGTAGCTCTGGCGCCCGAACGTGGCCAGCGGCGGCCCGGCCGTGCCGCGCGCCGCCTCCACGCCGGGAATGGCGTGGCAGCTGCCGCACTGGAACTGGGCCAGCAGGCGCCGGCCCCGGTCCGGGTCGGCGCCACCGTCGACAGCCGGTTCGCGCTCCTTGCCGCAGCCGCACAGCATGGCCGCCAGCAGCACGGCGCAGGTGGCGCCTGCCGACAGGGAGCGGCGGTGGAAAGCGAAGCGAACTCTTGCGTGCACGCACTGTTCCTGCATCGAATGGACGAATCCATATAATACAGAAAAGACAATTTCCGACCGTTCCCAAGCGTGCACATGAACCGATGAACCGCCCGTTCCGATCCCATGCCGTCCGAGTCGCCAGCGCGAGCGCCGTCGCCGCCGTGCTGGGTGCCGGGGCGGTGGCGGCATTGGCGGGCTACGCGGTGTTCCGGGGCGGCTGGTACGACGTGGCGGCCACCCGCCAGCACTTCCAGTTCGTCCACACGCTGCTGGAACGGGCCATGCAGCACTCCGTCGCGTTCCATGCCCGCGACGTCGCGGTGCCGGCGCGGGCGCCGGGCGCCGTGCTGCACGGGGCCGGCCTGTACAGCCAGCACTGCCAGCAGTGCCATGGCGCGCCCGGCGTGGCGCCGTTGCCGTTCGCGCAAAGCATGCAGCCCGTGCCAGGCCCGCTGGTGGATGCGGCGCGGCACTGGCAGCCGCGCGAGCTGTACTGGATCACACGCCATGGCATCAAGATGAGCGGCATGCCCGCCTGGGGCGTCCGGCTGAGCGAGGCCGAGCTGTGGGCGCTGGTCGCCTTCCTGCAGCGGATGCCGCACCTGACGGCGGCGGACTACCGGGCCACGCTGGCGGCGGCCAGGCCGCCGGACACGGTGGCGCCAACGTCCATGCCGCAGCCGGACGCCCGTCGCGGCCGCGTGGCGTTGACCCAATATGCCTGCCAGAGCTGCCACCTGATCCCCGGCGTGACGGGCCCTGCCACGTATGTCGGCCCGCCGCTGTACGACCTCGGCAGGCGCAGCCACATCGCCGGCCTGCTGCCCAACACGAGCGAACACCTGGCGCACTGGATCCGCGCGCCGCAGGCCGTCCACCCGGCGACGACGATGCCGACACTGGGCGTGTCCGAGCGCGATGCGCGCGACATGGCCGCCTATTTGCTGACCACCCGCCAAGGGAGCCACGAATGAACGACTCGCCACCGCCACCCATGCCCGGGCAACGCTTCGCGCGCCGCGTGGCGCTCGTCAACGGCCTTGCCCTCCTGACGCTGCTGGTGCTGGCGGCGCTGTGGTATGCCCATGACGCGCTGCTGCTGGTGTTTGCCTGCGTGCTGTTCGCGATCCTGCTGTACGAGCTGGCCGGCTGGGTACACCGACGCTTGCGGCTGTCGCGCCAGTGGGCACTGGCCGTCGTGGGGGCGGTATTGCTGCTGGTGTTCGGCGTGGGCGGCTGGCTGATGGCGCCGCAGATCGGCGAGCAGGCCGACACCCTGGCGCAGGCGGTGCCGGACGCCCTGCACCGCCTGCGCGCGGCCATGGAACAGCAGCCGCTGCTGAAACGCCTGCTGGCGGGCGTGCCGTCGCCGCAGCAGATGCAGAAGCAGTTGATGCAGCTGGTGCCGAACGCGGGCCTGTTCTTCTCCGGCCTGCTGGGCGCGCTGGGCAACGTGGTCATCATCCTGTTCGTCGGCATCTACTTCGCCGCCCAGCCGCACCTGTACATCGAGGGCTTCGTCACGCTGGTGCCGCCCACAAAACGGGCGCGGGCGCGCGAGGTGCTGGACGAGCTGTCGCGCACGCTGGCCCGCTGGCTGCTGGGCAAGGCCGCGTCGATGCTGCTGGTGGGCGTGGCCTCGGCGGCCGGCCTGGCGCTGCTGGATATTCCGCTGGCCCTGATCCTCGGGCTGATCGCGGGGCTGCTCGATTTCATCCCCTACCTGGGACCGTTGATGGCGGGGGTGCCGGCCGTGCTGATCGCGTTTTCCAGCGACCCGACCCAGGCGCTGTACGTGGTGCTGCTGTTTGCCGGCATCCAGCTGGTGGAGGGCTACCTGCTGTCGCCGCTGATCGAGAAGCGCACCGTGTCGCTGCCGCCGGCGCTCACCATCGTCATGCAGCTGCTGTTCGGGGCCCTGTTCGGCATGGCCGGCGTGGCGCTGGCGACGCCGCTGACGGCCGTGCTGGCCGTGCTGGTGTCGATGCTGTACGTGCAGGACATGCTGGGCGATCCGGTGCGCACGCCTTCCGAGACCCAGGACGCATGAAGCACCGGGGACAGGCACCGATCTTCGCCTCTCCGGGCCGAAGATCCGTGCCTGTCCCCTCCGGGCTTACACTGTCGACTGCTTCTGCGTCTGGTACAACCGGGCATACAAGCCGCCCTGCGCCAGCAGGGCATCGTGCGTGCCCGCCTCGGCGATCGCGCCGCCATTCATGACGACGATACGATCCGCGTTCTCGATGGTCGACAGCCGGTGCGCGATGACGACCGTGGTGCGGCCCTTCATCAGGCGCTCCAGCGCGGCCTGCACCTGGCGTTCCGATTCCGTGTCGAGCGCGCTGGTGGCCTCGTCCAGGATCAGGATTGGCGCGTCCTTGTACAGCGCGCGGGCGATCGCCAGGCGCTGGCGCTGGCCGCCGGACAGGCGCAGGCCGTTCTCGCCCACCTGCGTCGCATAGCCCTGCGGCTGGCGCTCGATGAATTCATGCGCGTAGGCGGCACGCGCGGCGGCTTCGATGCGGACCGGGTCCGGCGCCGGGTCGCCGTAGGCGATATTGGCGGCCAGCGTGTCGTTGAACAGCACCACGTCCTGGCTGACCAGCGCGATCTGCTGACGCAGGTCGGCCAGCCGGTACTCGCGCAGGTCGACATCGTCCAGCAGGATCGCGCCAGTGGACACGTCGTAGAAGCGCGGCAGCAGGCTGGCCAGCGTCGTCTTGCCGCTGCCGGAGCCGCCCACCAGTGCCACCGTCTCGCCGGCGGCGATGTCCAGCGAGACATCGCGCAGCGCCGGTGCCGCATCCGGATCGGTGACGCCGTAGCGGAAGCCCACCTGCCGCAGCTCGATGCGGCCGGCCGCGCGCGCCAGCGTGCGCGTGCCCGTGTCGGTCTCGATCGGTGCGTCGATCAGGCCGAACACGGACTTGGCCGCGGCCAGGCCGCGCTGCAGCGGCTCGTTGATCTTGGTCAGGTTCTTGATGGGCGACTGCATCGCCATCAGGGAGCCCATGAAGGCGACGAACGCGCCGGGCGACAGCGCACCCTGCTGCGCGCGCACGAGCGCGAAATAGATCACGGCCGCCAGCGTGGCGCCGACCAGCAGCATGATGATCCCGGAATTCATCGCCGCCGTGGCCGAGTGCTTCACGGCCAGTTGGCGGTTCAGCCGCACCACCTCGTCGAAACGGCGCTGTTCATACGCCTGGCCGCCGAAGATCTTGACGACGCGCTGGCCGCCGATGCTTTCGTCCAGCACCCGCGTCAGCTCGCCCATCGCGTGCTGCGCGCTCTCGGACAGGCGGCGCATGCGCCGGCCCGCGAAGATGACGACGATGGCCACCAGCGGCAACAGGCCCAGGCAGAACACGGCCAGTTGCCAGTCGATGGTGAACAGCGAGACCAGGTAGCCAGCGGTCGCGACGGAATCGCGCACGGCCACGTTGAGGACGTTCAGGCCGGCCTGCGATACCTGGTTGGCGTCGAACGTGACGCGCGACAGCGTGGTACCGGTGGAAGACAGGTCGAAGTAGCCGTTGGGCAGGCGCAGGATACGATGGAACATGCGGCTGCGCAGGTCCGCCTGGACGCGATTGCTGAGCCACGCGGAGCCATAGTCGCCGGCAAAGCTGCTGACCATGCGCAGGAACGCCAGCGCCATGATGATGACGGGAATGGTCCACAACGCCGCCTGGGCCGCATTGACCGGCATGATGCGGTCGATCCAGTGGCCTACTGTCGCCAGCACGCCGCCCGCCACCTCGGCCCCGTGGCTGATGCCCTGCGGGCGCAAGGCGTCGACGACGTTCTGCAACTGGCGGATCAGGAGCACGTCCGTCAGCGAGGCCACCCCGACGGCGATGAGGGTCGCGGCCAACACGCCGCCATGGGAAAGGAATTGCCGCAGCAGGCGGAAATACAGTTGGCGGCTTTGCACGTGTTCTGCCAGAGAAGATGAAAGGCAGCATTGTAACCGCCTTCGCCACGGGCGCGAAACCGCCACCCGGGCACCCCGGATGCCGTAACACTTGTTACGTTTTGTTACAGCTCAACAAAGGCCGGCGGCGTCAAGACGCATGTGCAGAGTGTGTGCTCGAATACAACAAAATGCCTCAAGACCCGCATGGATGCTGGGGCTTGCAGGATGAAATCACCACGGCTGTTGCATATTGGATACGAATCAAAAAAACAATTACAAAGTGTAAAAATTCAGTGGCAGAGATACATTTCTTCCGCCTATACTGGATTTGCAATTTCCAAAACATTGCACTCTCCTCTATCGTCAAAACGAAAGTGAACCAATGAAAACGTTCCTCACTCTTTTTGCATCGGCGGCGCTGACACTATCGGCATCGGCCCACGCAGATACGCCGCCCACTTCCCTTACCGAGGGCTTCGATGACATCAGTTCGCTGAGCGGCTGGGTCATCAACAATGCCAACGGCGGCCAGAGCTGGTTCCAGGGCAACGACGGCATCTTCGCGGCCCAGGCCGGCGCGGACAATTCGTACGCTGCCGCCAACCTTATGTCGGGCGCAAGCGGTACCGGTGCCATCGACAACTGGCTGATCACGCCGGAGCTGACCCTGTCGGGCACGACGCGCATCACGTTCTACACCCGCACGGCCGATGCAGGTTTTGACGATAACCTGGGAGTGCTGTTCGGCGCCGGCAACGGCACCGCCATCGGTGGCTTCAAGACGAGCCTGCTGTCGATCGACGCGGCCGCCTACCCTGGCGACTGGACCCGCTACACGGCCGAGTTCACGGGCACCGGCACGGGCCGCTTCGCCTTCCACTACACGGGCAACACCAACACCAGCGACTACATCGGCCTGGACAGCGTGACGATCAGCGCCGTGCCGGAACCGTCGACCTGGCTGATGCTGGGCATGGGCCTGGCAGGCGTGGGCTTCATGGCCCGCCGCAGCCGCCGCGCCGCCGCCGGTGCCGGCCTGGCACTGGCCGCCCTGGGCATGTCCTCGGGCGCCATGGCCGCCGATGAAAAAGGCATGGTTGTCGTGCGCGACGCCGAAACCGGCCAGCTGCGCGCGCCTACCGCTGCCGAATACAAGCAACTGGTACCGCAGACACTGAAGAGCGCCAGCCTGTCGGCCGGCAACACGAAGGAAGCGCAGGTCGTGACGCGCCCCGACGGCACCCGCGTCGCCAGCGCGGCCAGCAAGATGCTGTACTCCGTCGTCACGAAGAACGCGGACGGCTCGCTGAGCGAAGCCTGCGCAGAGACCGAAGACGCTGCCCTGGCAGCCACGCAAACCACGCGCACCGCGCAAGCCAAGGAGCGCAACTATGAAGCGCAATAACATGAAGAGCATCATCGCCGCCCTCGCCGTCGCGTTCAGCGCCGCCGGTGCCGCCCAGGCCGCCGCACCGATCGTCATCGTCAACGCCAACGAACCGGGCGTGGGCTTCAACGACCCGACGCCGGTCGAGCCCGTCGGTGGCAACACCGGCACGACCCTGGGCGAACAGCGCCTGATCGCCTTCACGCACGCCGCCAACATCTGGGGTTCCAAGCTGAACAGCTCGGTGCCGATCCGCATCCAGGCCAGTTTCGAACCGCTGCGCTGCACGGCAACGTCCGCGACGCTGGGTTCGGCCGGCACGATGGAAGTGTTCTCCGACTTCCCAGGCGCGCCGAAAGCGAACACCTGGTACCCGAGCGCGCTGGCCAACAAGCTGTCCGGCGTGGACCAGAGCCCGAGCATCGCCGACATCCGCGCGCGCTTCAACTCGCGCCTGGGCCTGGCCGAGGACTGCCTGCCCGGTTCGCCCTTCTACCTGGGCCTGGACGGCGCCGACCAAGGGGGCACCGACTTCGTGGCCGTGCTGCTGCACGAAATGGGCCATGGCCTGGGCTTCCAGAGCTTCTCCGACGAGGAAACGGGCCAGTACTACCTGGACACTCCGTCGATCTGGGATCACTTCATGACGGACAACCGTACCAACAAGACGTGGACGCAGATGACCCCGGCGGAGCGTATCGCCAATGCGGTCAGCGGCGACGGCATGTCCTGGAGCGGCCCGGAAGTGACGGCCGCCGTGCCTGACGTGCTGGGCAAGCTGGGCGTCGTCAACATCAGCGGCAGCGCCGCAGGTTCGACCGCCGGCAACTACAAGTTCGGCGAAGCCAGCTTCGGCCTGCCGATCGGCTCGAAGACCGTCGCCGGCCAGTTGATGCCGGTCGTCGACCAGCCAGCCGGTACGGGCTTCGCTTGCGAGCCGCTGAATCCGATCAACGCGAAAGCCGTTGCCGGCAATATCGCGCTGGTGGACCGCGGTTCGTGCACGTTCGTCGTCAAGGCCGCCAATGTACAGGCCGCCGGCGCGATCGGCATGATCGTCGCCGACAACGCCCCAGGCGACCCGGCCGGCATGAGCGGCAGCGATCCGTCCGTCACGATCCCGGCGGTGCGCATCAGCCAGGCCGACGGCAATGCGCTGAAGGCCAAGCTGGCCTACCGTTCCCGCACCAAGTCGGGCATCGTCGCCACGTTCAAGGCCGACGAGACCAGGATGGCCGGCACGGACAACCAGAAGCGTATCCTGATGTACACGCCGACGACGTTCGAACCGGGCTCCTCGGTATCGCACTTCACCACGTCCGCCCGCCCGAACCAGCTGATGGAACCGGCGATCAATTCGGACCTGACGCATGAAGTCGAGCCGCCGAAGGACCTGACGTTGCCGCTGCTGCACGATATTGGTTGGTAATGCGCGGCTGGTAATCGGCCGCTGGCTGCAGTAAATGAAAATGCCGGGCTTGCCCGGCATTTTTCTTGGGGTCTGTCCCTGCACAGGGACTGACCCCGAAGTGACTTCATTTCGCAGGAACGCCGCCGAACTTCGGGGTCAGTCCCCGCGGGGACAGACCCCGGTTGCCTCACGCAATACCGGTATCACCTGCTCCAGCCGCGCCACCTCCCACGTTGGCCGCGCCGTGCCGGCATTGGCCAGTGTCCCGGGATTGAACCATACGCTGTCGATCCCGAAGCGGTTCGCGCCCAGGATGTCGGCATCCAGCCGGTCGCCCACAATCACGGTCTCGGCGGGGGTGAACGTGCGCGCCATGCGCACCGTGTAGTCGAAGAAACGGCCGTCCGGCTTGGCGTGGCCGCACGCTTCCGACGTGGCGACGAACGAGACATGTCCGGCCAGGCCGGAACTGGCGATGCGGCGCTGCTGGATCTGGTCGACGCCATTGGTGATGATGCCCACCTCGCCCACCTCCGCCAGCGCGGCGCACAGCTCGCGCGCGCCGTCGACCAGCACGACGGTATCGGCCAGCGCTTCCAGGTACAGGTGGCTGGCCGCCTGGGCATCCAGGTCCAGGCCAGCCGTGGCGAACGTACGGCGGAAGCGCTCCACCTTCAGGAAATCCTTGGCGACGGTGCCTGCCTCGAAGGCCTGCCACAACGCCAGGTTGATGGCCTGGTAGCGCTCGAACAAACCCGCAGGCAGCGGCGCCAGTCCCAGCGCGCGCAGCGTGCGCTCGAACGAGCGCCGCTCCGAAGCCTTGAAGTCCAGCAGTGTATCGTCCAGGTCGAACAGAAAGAGTCGGTATTTCATCCCGGCATGATAGCGCAAGCGCTCAGCCGGGGCCCGGCGCCTTGGCTTCGGCTACCCCGTCCGAGCGCCGCTCACCCGGTATCGTGGCGGCGACGAAACCGCCCAGCGACAGCAGCGACAAGCCCAGGAACAGGCCCAGCAGGGCCAGCGGCGACGTGCCCGCGCCCAGCAGCAACGCCGTCAGCAGCGGTCCTGCCGCCCGCGCCAGCAGCGATGGGCCGGCCATGGCACCGGCTATGGCACCGTAATGGCGGCGGCCGAACAGTTCCTGCGGCACCGTGCCACGGACGATCGTCAGCACGCCGTTGCTGGCCCCCAGCAGCAGGCAGAACAGGCCGGCCGCCCACTGCCGGTGCGCCAGCAGCACCATCGCCAGCAGTCCGGCCGGCAGCGCGGCAAAGGCGAGCCGGCCGATGCGCTGCGGCGGCGCGTCCTGGAACCACAACCGCTCGGCAATCCGCCCCGCCACCTGGGCCGGCCCGATCAACGCGGCCAGGGCGACCGCCAGCGTGGCGCCGTAGCCCAGCTGGCGCAGCAGCGGGATCAGGTGCACGGCCAGTGCGGAAAAGATCAGCGCATTGACGGCAAACGCCAGCGCGAGCTTCCAGAACGCCGGGTGGCGCAGCGCCTCGCGCAGTTGCAGGTCGCCGCCGCTGGCGCTGGCGGTCGCCGGGGCCCGGGCCGTTCCCCCGTGCCGGCCAGCCAGGCACAGGTGCAAGGGCAGGCACAACACCAGGTGCATGACGGCATAGGCGAGGCACGTGCCACGCCAGCCCAGCGCCGTGTCCAGGCGCATGGTCAGCGGCCAGAATACCGTGCTGGCGAAGCCGCCGAACAGCGTCAGGGTCGAGATCAGGCGGCGCGACGCGGCGCCGAAGTCGCGGTTCAGCGTGGCAAACGCCGCCTCGTACAACGTCAGCGCCATCGCCAGGCCCAGCACGGTCCACGCCAGCACGTACAGCGCCCATGACGTGGTGCCGGCCAGCAGCAGCATGCCGGCCGCGGCGGCCAGGGAGCCGGCGCCCATGACGACGCGCCCGCCCAGCCGGTCCAGCAGCGCGCCGGCCGGCGTCGCGGCCAGGCTCGAGACGATCAGGCTCCACGAATAGGCGCCGTAGACCATCGCGCCACTCCATTGGAACTCGCGCGCCAGCGCCGGCCCCAGGATCGTGATGCTGTAGTACAGCGAGCCCCACGAGGCAATCTGCGTGATGGCGAGGATCGCCAGCGTCGCGCGCTGGCGGCCAGGGTCCGGTGCGACGCCGTCCGTCATGCCGCTCAGATCGTATCGGCCGTGCCGCCGTCCACCCGCAGCGCGGCGCCGGTGGTGGCCGATGCCTGGGGCGAGCACACGTACACGACCAGGTTGGCCACCTCCTCCGGCATGGCGACGCGCTGCAGGATCGAACTGGCGCGGTGGGCGCGCACGAACGCATTGGCGCGCTCCAGCGCCACCTCGGCGCTCTCGCCTGGCGCCACCATGTCCTGCACGCCTTCCGACAGCGTCGGGCCCGGCAACACGCTGTTGACCGTGATGCCCGTGCCCGCCAGGCTCTTGGCCAGGCCCCGCGCGACGGCCAGGTTGGCCGTTTTCGTGAAGCCGTAGTGGATCATGTCCGCCGGGATGTTGATGGCCGATTCGGACGAGATGAAGACGATGCGACCCCAATTGCGTTGCTGCATGCCGGGCAGCCAGGCGCGGCTCGCGCGCACGCCGGACATCACGTTGACTTCGAAGAAGCGCGTCCATTCGCTGTCCGGGATCTCGGCAAAGGGCTGCGGCCCGAAGATGCCGACGTTGTTGACGAGGATGTCGCACTCGGGTTCACGCGCCTTGAGCTGGTCGAAGCCGGCCGCGCCGCCCAGGTCCACCGCATGGCCCCGTACCCGTGCGCCCGGCACGGCGCCCGCCAGCCGCGCCAGCGCGGCGTCCACGTCGACCTGCTTGCGCCCCGTGACGACGACGCTGGCGCCGGCCCGGGCCAGTCCCAGCGCAATGGCGTAGCCGATGCCCCGCGTGGAGCCGGTGACGATGGCGGTTCTTCCGGTCAGATCGATCTGCATGGGTTCTCCTTGGGCGAATCCTGAATGTGTGGCAAAAGACACACTGTAGCGCGCTCCGGCAAAAGTTGCAGCCCGCTATGCATACCCCAGGATGAGACGTCTAGACAACATGCTCGATAATACAGGTACAAAAACGCCCGCCGGGGCGTTAGACTGCTGAAATACCTTTACAGCAATATTTATCTGGAACATTGCCCGTGACCCGTTTGCGCCTTCTCCGCCCGTTCTCGGCGGCCCTGCTGGCATTGCTGCTGGCCGGCCTGGCCGGGCCCGCACGCGCCGTCACGGCGGCCAGCGATACGATCGCCGTGCTGTTCCCCGATATCGGCGAACCCTACCGCAAGGTATTCACGGAAATCATCGGCGGCGTCGAGCAGCAGCTGGGCGGCAAGGTGCGCGCGATCCCGGTGGGCGCCGGCAGCGGCGCGGAGGTGCAGTCCGGCCTGAAGCGCCAGGGCGCGCGGACCGTGATCGCACTGGGCCGCCAGGGCCTGCGCGCGGCGGGGGCGCTGGACGGTTCCTTCGGCATCGTCGTGGGCGGCATCGGCGCGCTGCCCGAGCCGGAACGCTGGCGCGGGATCGGCCTGGCGCCCGACCCGGTCCTGCTGTTCTCCTGGCTGAAGACGCTGGTGCCGGGCGTACGGCGCGTTTTCGTCGTCTACCACCCGGTGCACAGCCAGGCCATCGTACGCCTGGCGCGCGAGGCCGCGCGGGGCCAGGGACTGGAGCTGCTCGCCATTGAGGCCAACGACCTGGCCGGTGCGGTGCGCGGCTACCACGCGGCCTTCGCCATGGCGGAAGGCCGCCGCGATGCGCTCTGGCTGCCGCAGGACAGCGTTACCGTGGACGACACGACGATCCTGCCGATGCTGCTGCGCGAATCCTGGAACCGCGCCGTCCCCCTGTTCTCCAGCAGCATCTTGCACGTCAAGAAAGGCGTGTTGTTCGCTTTATATCCGGACAACGTGGCGCTGGGCCGCGAGCTGGCCGCGTTGGCCCAGGCCGCGGTGGGGCCGGAGGAGACCGCACGGCCCGGCCTGCAGCCCCTGCGCGCCGTGCGGCTCGCCGTCAACACGCGCACGGCCAGTCACCTGGGCCTCGATATGGAGAGCCACCAGCATCCGTTCGACGCCGTCTTTCCATGACAGCCACGCGGTTCGGTAATAATGCCGTCAGTAAATTAATTTCTTTCTGGCTAATGGAACGCTTATACTGCCGGGTATTGCGTCATTGTGATGTTGGCAGGCCTGCCTGCACCGAAAGAACGAAATGATCCGAGCAAAAACCTGCGCCGCGCGCGTAGCGGCCACGGCCGCGCTGCTGCTTGGCGCCTTGGCCGGCACCGCGGGTGCCACGCCCACGTTGGGCGGCGCCCCTGCCGCCGCGCTTCCGACCATCGAGCTGCCCGGCATTCCGGCCCAGGCGCGCCAGTCCGTCGGCGCGCTGTTCGACACCATCGACGGCGCCAGTCCGGCGTTGCCAGGGCGCGACGACGTCGTGCCCGTGACGATGGCACAGCTGGAGGACCAGTTGCGCCGGCCGGACGTCCGCGCCTCGATCGGCAAGGGCACCATCGCGGTGCTGTACCCGAACGTGGCGCAGCCTTTCCTGGCCGCGTTCAGCAGCATGATCAAGGGGATCGAGGAACGGACCGGGCTGCCCGTGCGCAGCTACGCCGTCGACACCAGGCTGGACGGCGCCGAACTCAACGCCAGGCTGCGCCAGGCCGGCACCAAGGTCGTCATCGCGCTCGGGCGCCAGGGCCTGTCGGCGACGGCCGGGCTGGATCGCGACATTTCCGTGCTGGTGGGTGGCGTGCTGCTGCTCTCCGACACGGACAACGTGGCCGGCATCAGCCTGACGCCGGACCCGGCGCTGCTGTTCGCGCGGCTGCATGCCCTGCTGCCGGAACTGAAGCGTGTCATCGTCGTCTTCAACCCGAAGAACAGCGAGTGGCTGATCCGCCTGGCGCGCGACGCCGCCCGGGCCCAGGGGCTGGAGCTGGCCGCCTACGTGGCGGGCGACATGGCCCGCGCCGCCCAGCTGTATCCGCAGCTGATCGCCGCCGCGGACGGGCGCCGCGACGCCGTCTGGCTGCCGCACGACGCCACCACGGTGGAGGAAAGCACGATCCTGCCGCTGGTGCTGCGCGAGACGTGGAATGGCGGCGTGCCGCTCTTCTCCAGCAACGTCCTGCATGTGAAGAAGGGCGCGCTGTTCGCGATGGTGCCCGACAACGTGGAGATGGGCCGGACCCTGGCCAGCTCCGCGCTGGGCATGCTGGCGGGCGGCCCGCGCGGGCGCACGCTGGCCCCGTCGCGCACCCTGCAGACGGCGATCAACCTGCGCACGGCCAGCCACGTGGGCCTGCAGCTGGGTTGGCAGCAGCAGCGCAGCTTCGATTTCGTGTTCCCGCGGCCGTGAGCGCAAGGGTGCCATGAACGTCTCCGTCGCCAGCCGGGTCGACCGGGCCCTGCGCCGCACCGGCTTCGGCCTGCAGCTGTCCGTCATCGTTTCCGTCGCCATCATCGGCCTGGCGCTGTTCTCGTCGCTGATGAATTCGATGCAGGCGAGCGCCCGCATGCGCGACTACTTCCTGGGCCAGGGCCAGCGCGTCGCCGACAATTTCGCCCGCCAGAGCACCCTGGCCCTGCTGTTCCATTCACCCGAGAACGCGCGCGAAGTGGTCGGCAGCACGCTGGCATTCCCCGACGTGACGGCGGTGCAGATCAGCGACGCGCGCCACCGGGTGCTGCTGGCGCAGGCCCACGGCGGCCGCTGGGCGCTGCCGCCCGACACCCGCGCCGCCCCCACCCGCGCCACGCTGGTGGCCGAGAACGGCGACGCGTGGCTGTTTGCCGCGCCGGTGCTGGGTGGCCAGTCCGAGGCGTCGCCATTCGACGCGCAGGAGCAGCAACCCCAGTTGCTGGGCTACGTGCATGTCCAGGTCGGCAAAGGCACGCTGAACAAGCTGACCTGGTCCCTGATGCTGGGCAACCTCGGCATCACGCTGTCGTTTGCCGTCATCCTGCTGCTGCTGGTGCGCGTGCTGACGCGGCGCATGACGGAACCGCTGCGTGCACTGTCGAACCTGATGCGGCGGGCCCGCCGTGGTGAGGCGCGCTTGCGCGCCGACGCCGCCGGACCGCGCGAACTGGTCGACATGGCGCACACGTTCAACCAGATGATGACGGTGCTGGAGCAGCGCGAGGAAGAGCTGAAGGAGTCGCGCGACGCGGCCGTCAACATGGCGCGGATCAAGGCGCAATTCGCGGCTACCGTCAGCCACGAGGTGCGCACGCCGCTGAATGGCGTCGTCGGCATGCTGGACATGCTCAAGGAAATGCAGCTCACTCCCCGCCAGCGCGAGTGCGTGGACGTGGCATGGAACGCGTCGCGCACCCTCATCGAACTGATCAACAACATCCTCGACTTCTCCAAGATGGAAGCGGGCAAGCTGGCGCTGCAGGAAAGCGACTTCGACGTGGGCCGCCTGCTGGCCGACGTGGTCGAGCTGCTGGCGCGCACGGCGCAGCAGAAAGGCGTCGCGCTGGGCTTCGACCTGGCGCCCGGCGTGCCGGCCGCCGTCCATGCCGACGCCCTGCGGCTGCGCCAGATCCTGATCAACCTGCTGGGCAACGCCGTCAAGTTCACCGAACGCGGCGAGGTCATGGTGCGGGTGGCAACCGCCGACGTCGGCGGCGCCCCCGGCCTGCGCTTCGAGGTACGCGACACGGGCATCGGCATGAACGCCGACGTGCTGCGCCACCTGTTCGAATCGTACGTGCAGCCCGACCCGTCGACGACGCGGCGCTACGGCGGCACCGGCCTTGGCCTGGCGATCTGCCGCCAGCTCACGGCGCTGATGGGCGGCGACATCGCGGTCGCCAGCACGCCCGGCGAAGGTACGACGTTCGTGTTCACGGTCCGCGCCACGCCGGCCAGCGTGCAGCCGGTCGCGCCACTGGCCGCGCCGGCCGCCGCCCTGCCTGCCCCGGCGCGCGCCTTCCGTGTGCTGGTGGCGGAAGACAACCGCACCAACCAGATGGTGGCGGCCGGCATGCTGTCGATGAACGGCTGCGTGTGCGAGTTCGCCGCCGACGGTCGCGCCGCCGTGGCCGCCGTGCAGCGCGGCCGCTTCGACCTGATCCTGATGGACTGCAGCATGCCGGAGATGGACGGCTACGAAGCGACCGCGCACATCCGCGCCGCCGAAGCCACCCTGGGCCGCCGCACGCCCATCGTGGCGATGACGGCCAATACCCAGCGCGGCGACGCCGAGAAGTGCCTGGCGGCCGGGATGGACGACTACCTGGCCAAGCCGATCACGCTGGTCGAACTGCGCCACAAGCTGGAGCGCTGGCTGCCGACGGCGGCCAGCACGGCGGCGCCGGCCGGCGGCAGCGATGCCACCGACGCCATCCTCGACCACGCCGTGTTCGACAAGTTGCGCGACATCCTCGGCCCCGCGCTGCCGCAGGCCGTGACGCCCTTCCTGGAGGACGCGCCCGTGTACCTGGCCGACCTGGAAGCGGCCGTCGCCCAGGGCGACAGCGCCACCGCGCGGGCGCGCGCCCATGCGCTCAAGGGCGCGGCCGGCAACCTGGGCGCCAGCGTGCTCGCCGCACTGGCGCAGGAAGCCGAGCAGCGCGCCATGGCCGCCAGCGAGGCGGACGGCACGGCGGCACTGGCCCCATTGGTGGCGCCATTGCTGGCGCCCCTGCACGCGGCCCATGCGGCCGTGGCGGCACTGCTGCAGGCGGAAGTGGATACGCCGGCGGCCGACATGGAACTGGCGCTGGCCGAGCAGGCCAGCGTGCTGGTGGTCGACGACGACCGCAGCACCCGCACCACGCTGCGCCACACGTTGCAGCGCGACGGCTTCCGGGTCGAGGAAGCGGCCGACGGCGCCGAAGCGCTGGCCATGCTGCCGCGCTGCCAGCCCGACGTGATCCTGATGGACGCGGTGATGCCCGTGATGGACGGCTTCACCGCCTGCGCGCGCCTGCAGGAACTGCCGGGCGGGCGCGCCATCCCCGTGCTGATGATCACGGCGCTGCAGGACAACAACTCGGTGGAACGCGCGTTCGCCGCCGGCGCCAGCGACTACATCCCGAAACCGATCCACTATGCCGTGCTGTCGCAGCGGGTGCGCCGCATCATCGAGGCCAACCGGGCCGAGAAGAAGATCCGCCACCTGGCCTACAACGACCTGCTGACAGGCCTGCCGAACCGCACGCTGTTCTTCGAGCTGCTGGGCCAGGGCATCGCCCACGCGGGTGCCCATGAGACCAGGCTGGCGGTGCTGTTCATGGACCTGGACCGCTTCAAGTACGTCAACGACAACCTGGGCCACGACGTGGGCGACCGCCTGCTGGTGGCCGTGGCGCAGCGGGTGCGCCACAGCGTGCGCAATGTCGATACCGTGGCGCGCCTGGGCGGCGACGAATTTACCGTCGTGCTGGGCGACGTGGACGGCCCTGCCGCCGCCGCCGTCGCCCAGACCATCTGCCGCGCCCTGGAGGCGCCGTTCCAGATCGACGGGCACGACATCTTCGTCACCAGCAGCGTGGGCATCGCCATGTACCCGCGCGACGGCGACGATGTCGCCACGCTGGTCAAGCATGCCGACAGCGCCATGTACCAGGCCAAGCGCACCAATGCCGGCTTCAAGTTCTACGAGCCGTCGATGGAGCTGTCGATCTCGGAGCATGTCCGGCTCGAAGCGGACCTGCGCCGCGCCCTGGAACTGGGCCAGCTGGAGGTCTACTACCAGCCCCAGATGACGGTGGACGGCGAACGCATCGTCGCGATGGAGGCGCTGCTGCGCTGGCACCATCCGACCCGCGGCATGGTGCCCCCGGGCGAATTCATCCCGCTGGCCGAAGAGACGGGGTTGATCAACCCGCTGGGCGACTGGGTCCTGCGCACGGCCTGCGCGCGCCTGTGCCAGTGGCTGGGTGAAGGCCTGCCGCCGCTGCGGGTGGCCGTCAACGTGTCGGTGCGCCAACTGCTGCAGCCCGATTTCGCCGCCACGGTGCAGGGCGTGCTGGCCGCGACCAGCCTGCCGCCGCACCTGCTGGAGCTGGAGATCACGGAAAGCACGCTGATGGAACATGCGCAGGACACGCTGGCGGCGCTGCATGCGCTGCGCGAGCTGGGCGTGCGCCTGTCGATCGACGACTTCGGCACCGGCTACTCGTCGCTGTCGTACCTGAAGCGCTTCCCCGTGGACATCATCAAGATCGACCGCTCGTTCGTGCGCGACGTGCCGCGGGACGCCGACGACGTGGCCATCGTCACCGCCATCATCGCGCTGGCGCACAGCCTGCGCCTGGAAGTGGTGGCCGAAGGCGTGGAGACCGAGGCGCAGCTGGGCTTCCTGCAGGCGCTCGGCTGCGATTTGCTGCAGGGCTACCTGCTCAGCGCGCCCGTGCCGGCGGTGCAGTTCGAGGCGCTGGTGCGGCGCCAGTTCGGCCTGTCGGCCGAGGCGCCGCGGCAGTTGCGGGCCTAGCACGGCGCGCCGCTCGCGGTGTTGTATTTCCGGTTTGACAGCTTCCTTGCTGCCGTTACAATGCCTCAACAACACTGCATTTGATAGACGGCAATTGTATGCACCGTTCATCATTGTCAACGCAGATTGCCGAGCCAAGGAGCCCCACTTGAAGTTGTCAGCGCAGTCTTTCACCGCCGCACGCGTCGTGTGCCTGGCGCTGGCCGCCGCCTTTGCCCTGCCCGCCGCCGCGCAGCCCGCCACCGACGAGGAGGACCTGTCGCTCGTCTATGGCGACAACGACACCGTCAGCATCGCCAGCGGCAGCAGCACGGCGCTGCGCCGGGCACCGGGCGTGGCAACCGTCATCACGGCCGCCGACATCGCCGCCATGGGCGCGACCGACCTGGACCAGGTGCTGGAGACGGTGCCGGGCCTGCACGTCAACCGCAGCGCCAACAACTACACGCCGCTGTACGTGGTGCGCGGCATCGTCAGCCAGTTCACGCCGCAGCTGCTGCTGTTGCAGGATGGCGTGCCGGTCACCACCGCCTTCACCGGCAACAAGGGCAACCTGTGGGGCGGCTACCCGGTCGAGCACATCGCCCGCATCGAGGTGATGCGCGGGCCCGGCTCGGCGCTGTACGGCTCCGACGCCTTCTCCGGCGTCGTCAACCTCATCACCAAGGGCGCGGCCGACACGCCGGGCACCGAAGTGGGCGTGCGCGCCGGCTCGTTCCGCACGCGCGACGGCTGGCTGCAGCATGGCGGCAGCATCGGACCGGTCGACGTGGCCGCCTATCTGCGGCGCGGCCGCAGCGATGGCTTCCGCTCCGTCATCGAGGCGGACGCGCAGAGCCGTAACGACCGCCTGTACGGCAGCGATGCCAGCCTGGCGCCCGGACCCGTCAACGTGGGCTACCAGGCGCTCGACGCCAACCTGCAGCTGGCCTGGGGACACTGGACCGCGCGCGCGGGCTACAAGCTGCGCGACGACCTGGGCACGGGCGCCGGCATCGCCTCCGCACTCGACCCCGTGGGCCGGCAGCGCAGCGCGCGCATTACGACCGGCCTGACGTGGGCGGACCCGCAGTGGCGGCGCGACTGGGGACTGGGCGCGGCCATCAACCGGCAGGCGTATCGCCAGGAGATCCCGGTCGACTTCGTGCTGCTGCCGGCGGGTGCGCGCCTGCCGACGGGCGCCTTCCCGGCCGGCATGCGCGGCGGCCCGGACGCATTCGAACGCATCCTGCGCCTGTCCGCCTGGGCCGACTACGGCGGCTGGAGCGGCCACCACGTGCGCGTGGGCGTCGGCCACGACGACCTGGACATGTACCGCACGCACGAGACCCGCAACTTCACCTATGCCCGCAATGGCCTGCCCGTGCCGCTGCCGGGCGTGGCCGATTTCTCTGCCACCGACCCGTTCCTGCTGCCGCAACGGCGCAAGATCGACTACGTCTACGTGCAGGACGAGTGGCGCGTGGCGCGCGACTGGAGCGTGACGGCCGGCGTGCGGCATGACCGCTATTCCGACTTCGGCGGCACCACCAATCCGCGCCTGGCGGTGGTGTGGGATGCCAGCTACGATCTCACCGCCAAGCTGCTGTATGGCCGCGCGTTCCGGGCCCCTTCGTTCAACGAGAGCTACAGCATCACCAACCCGGTCGCGCTGGGCAATCCCGCCCTGAAGCCGGAAACCAACGGCACGCTGGAGGCGGCCTTCGCGTGGCAGGCCCGGGCCGACGCGCTCGTCAACCTGACCCTGTTCCGCTACCGCATGCACGACATCATCCGCACGCTGGCCAACCCCGTGGCCGGCACGGGCGCGACCTATGCCAACGCGGGCAGCCAGACGGGCCGCGGCCTGGAACTGGAGGGCAGCTGGACGCTGCGCCGGCTGCGCCTGGTCGGCAACTACGCCTACCAGCGCAGTGTCGACGATGCCAGCGGACGCGATGCGGGCTACGCGCCACGCCACCACGTCAATGCGCGGGCCGACTGGCATGCGGCCAGCGCGCTGCTGGCCAGTGCGCAGGTCAACTGGATCGGCGAGCGCCAGCGCGCCCCCGGCGATGCGCGCGCCCCGCTGGACGGCTACACGACGATGGACGTGACGCTGGCGACGCGGCGTGGTGGCCCCGGCTGGAACTTCACGGCCAGCGTGCGCAACCTGCTCGATGCCGATGTGCGCGAACCCAGCCTGGCACCGGGCCTGGCCCTGCCGCACGACCTGCCGATGGCGCCACGGGCGTTCACGCTGCAGGCGGTGTACGCAATGTGAACCGCCAACCCATGGATGTCATCGGTCTCCGCTATTGCAGCGCCGGCAACAGGTTGGCGCACGTCCCGCCGCGGCGGAAGCAGTCCAGGTTGTCGAACGTGATCATGGCGATCTCACGCAGCGCCTCGATCGTGAAGAAGCCCTGGTGGCCCGTGATCAGCACGTTCGGGAACGTGACGAGGCGGTGGAAGACGTCGTCGTCGATGATGTCGCCCGAGTGGTCGTGGAAGAACAGCGCACTCTCCTGCTCGTAGACGTCGATGGCCAGGGCGCCCAGCTGGCGCGACTTCAGCGCGGCGATCACGGCCACGGTGTCGATCAGGCCGCCGCGCGACGTGTTGACGAGCATGGCGCCCCGCTTCATCGACGCCAGCGTGGCGGCGTCGATCAGGTGGCGCGTCGCCTCGGTGAGCGGGCAATGCAGCGACACGAAGATAGTCGATGGGAATAGAAAGACGAGACCCGAGGTGTCACGCACCGGATCGGGGCGGGGACGCCTCCGATGCCTGACACCACGGGTTTCCGCTACTGCACCCGCTATTTCACCCGCTGCTTTTCCAGCTTGCGCGCCAGGGTGCGCCGGTGCATCCCCAGCCGCCGCGCCGCCTCGGAGATATTGAATTCGGTCTCGGCCAGCACGGCGTGGATGTGCTCCCACTCCAGCGTCTTGACGGAGGTGGCGCGCGCCGTCAGTTCCACTTCGCCGCTGCCGGCCACGTGCTCGAAGGCCGCCTCGATATCGTCCGTGTTGGATGGCTTGGCCAGGTACTGGCAGGCGCCCAGCTTGACCGCCTCGACCGCCGTGTTGATGCTGGCGTAGCCCGTCAGCACGACGATCAGCATGCTCGGGTCGTGCTGGTGCAGCATCTGGACGCACGCCAGCCCGGACGAATTGCCCTTCAGCTTGAGGTCGACGACGGCGTAGCCCGGCTCGCCCGGCGCCAGGCCCGGCAGCAACGCCGACGCCTCGTCCACGTTGGCCGCGTGCAGCACCCGGTAGCCGCGGCGCTCGAACGAGCGCCCCAGGGTGCGGGCAAAGGCCTCGTCGTCCTCGACGATCAGGAGAGTGCGCACAGGCGCGGCTTCGGTCATGCGGATTCCTTTTCCAGTGCAAGGGTGGCCAGCGGCAGGCGGATGGTCACCTCGGCGCCGCCTTCGGGGCGGTTGCGGGCGGCCACGGTGCCGCCCAGCGTGCGGGCCACGTTGACGACGAGGAACAAGCCCAGCCCGCTGCCCGGCCGGCCCTTGGTCGAATTATACGGTTTGCCCACCTGGGCCAGCACCGCCGGCTCGAAGCCGGGGCCCCTGTCGGTCACGCGCAGCACCAGCTGGCCGTCCTCGCGCAGCGCTTCCATGCCGACCCAGGCCGGGGACGCCTCGCGCGCATTGTCCAGCACATTGCAGACCATCTGCTTGAACGTCTCGTCGAACACGATGGTGAGATCGGCGCCGATGCGGTTGTCGTACTCGAACGCCGCCACGGGGCGGCTGGCCTGCCACTCGCGTGCCAGCTCGTCGAGGAACGTGCGCAAGGTGGTGCGCGTCGACGACTCGCCCCGAGTCTCGCCGGCCGACAGCAGGATGCCGCTGACGATGGTCTTGCAGCGCTTGAGCTGCGCCTGCATCTCGCCGATCTCCTCCAGCAGCTCGGGATTGCGCGAGAACTCGGGCATGCGCTTCCAGTCGCCCAGGATGACGGACAAGGTCGCCAGCGGCGTGCCCAGCTCGTGCGCGGCACCCGAAGCGAGCAGTCCCATGCGCACCACGTGCTCTTCCTCGGCCGCACGCTGGCGCAGGTTGGCCAGCTGGGCATCGCCGGCGCGCAGGTTGTCGGTGATGCGGGTAATGAAGAACACCAGCAACGCCGCGATCAGCATGAAGCAGATCAGCAGGCCTTGCACATACAGCGATTCGATGCCCCGTTCATGGTCCAGGGCCAAAGGCAGCGGCAGGTAGTAGCGCGACAGGCCCGCCATGCAGACGACGGTGACGAGCACGAACGTCCACGCATAGGTGGGGCGCAACAGCACGGCCGACAGGATCACCTGCAGCAGGTAGAGGAAGGCGAACGGGTTGGTGGCACCGCCGGACAGGTACAGCTGGGACGTCAGGATGGCGACGTCCACCAGCAGCGCCATGAACAGTTCCGTGTTGCGCACGTGGCGCACCTCGTGCCAGCGCAGGTGGCTGGCCACGTTGAAGGCGATCAGGCACGCCAGCACCTGCAGCATGGGCACCAGTGGCAGGCGGATGTCGTAGACGAGGTTGGCGCCGGCGATCGTCGTCAGCTGCCCGATCACGGCAAACCAGCGCAGCTGGATCAGCTGCATCATGTTCTTGTGCCCGGCGGCGAATTCGACGCCGGCCGCCGCCGCCCGCTCCTTCAGGCGAAATCTTCTTTCGGGTGTCTCAGTCGTTGGCGGCATTGCGGGCTCTCGTCTTGCGTTTTTCATAGCGCAGGACGAGATAATAGCCGCCCGCGACCATTGCCGCCAGGGCGAACCAGGTCAAGGCATAGACGAGATGGTTGTTGGGGAACGCGATCACCGTCAGGCCGCCGACCGGTTTTTCGCTGGCGTCGCGCGGGTATTCCAGGCCGGCGGGCGCATCGACGAAGTACGGCGCCACGTTGCGCAGGTTGCGCCGCGCCGCGATCGCCGGCACGTCGCGCACGTACCAGCGGTCGTGCGCCGGGTCGTTCTCGCGCAGCAGGCGGCCTTTGGGCTCGGGCATTCTAAGGAGCCCGGTAATCTCCACGCCAGACCCAAGACCAAGAGCTGGGGTCGGACCCGCCGGGGCATCGCAGGGGTTTCCAGGAGCACAGCTCCTGGCCTGCGATGCGGTGCTGGCATGCATGCCAGCACTCCTCCCTGACCCCGGGGTTCGCTGTTGAGCCTCACCCCCAACGGCAGAGGCTGGGGTCAGACCCGCCGGGTCTGACCCCGGGGTCTGCTTTTGGGTTGCGGCTTGAGAGAACGGCGCGCAAACAGTAGTCGTTGCGCGCGGCGGCGCCGGCTTGTCGAGGTCGCCGGACTTCATCGGCACGAAGCCGCGGTTGACGAACACGATCGTGCCGTCGGCCAGGCACAGGGGCGTCATCAGCCAGAAGCCGATGCCCTTGGCGGTCGTGGTTTGTACGGGGGTGGTGAATTCGTAGAGGAACTTGCCGGAGACCCGCACGCGGCGGTATTCGTCCGACTCCGCGGTCACGCGGGCCCACTGTTCAGGGCCCGGTGCCGGGACAGGTGTTGCATGGACGCGCGTGTTGACGCGTTCGACCAGGTCAAGCTTCCATTGCAGTCGCTTGACCTGCCACGTGCCCAGTGCGGCAAACACGCAGAACAACAGCACCGCGCAGGCGGCCAGGACGATCTTCCCCCCTGACGTGCCGCGCGCTGCCGCCATCATGGCATGTCGTGCATCTGTTGCGGCGTATGGCCTTCCATGACCGGCATCATGTTCTTGTTCATGTGGTACATGACCCAGATCGAGCCTGCCAGGGTGATCACGACGATGATGATCGTGAAGATCAGCGCCAGCATGTTCCAGCCGCCCTCGGACTTCGAGTTCATGTGCAGGAAGTAGACCATGTGCACGACCATCTGCACGGCCGCGAAGCCGAGGATGACGTACGCCGTGGTGGCCGGGCTTTCGATCACGTGGTTCATCACGAGCCAGAACGGGATCGCCGTCAGGATCACGGACAGCACGAAGCCGATCACGTAATCCTTCATCGAACCGTGCACGGCGGAGCCGTCGTCGTGGCCGTGGCCATGATCGTCATGACCGTGGCCGTGGTCGCCATGACCGTGGTGGTGGTTATGGTCGCTCATGGCAGCACTCCCATCAGGTAAACAAAGGTAAACACGCCGATCCAGATCACATCCAGGAAGTGCCAGAACAGCGACAGGCAGTTCAGGCGGCGCATGTTCGCCGCGTGCAGGCCGTGTTTCGAGATCTGCACCATCAGCGTGACCAGCCAGATGGCGCCGAACGTCACGTGCAGGCCGTGGGTACCGACCAGCGCGAAGAACGCCGTCAGGAAGGCCGAGCGCTGCGGGCCCGCGCCCTGGTGGATCAGGTGCAGGAACTCATAGATCTCGACGCCCAGGAAGCACAGGCCGAAGATGCCCGTGATGCCCAGCCAGAGCAGCGTGCCGCCCTTGTTCTTGACCTTGGCCTGCAGCATCGCGAAACCGTAGGTGATCGACGAGAACAGCAGGAACGCCGTGTTCAGCGCGATCAGCTTCAGGTCGAACAGCTCGGCACCCGACGGGCCGCCGGCGTAGTTGCGACCCAGTACGGCATAGGTCGCGAACAGGCAGGCGAAGATCAGGCAGTCGCTCATCAGGTAGATCCAGAAACCCAGGATCGTCCCGTTTTCCGGATGGTGCTCGCGCACGAGGTAGCGCGAGCTCGGGTCGGCGCTCATCGCGCCGGCGGAGGTTACGTTAATGTCAGACATGGCTTCCCAGCAAAGCGGTGTGGCGTTCCTCGGTACGGGTCACTTCTTCCGCCGAGATGTAGTAATCGCGCTTGTAGTTGAACGTGTGGACGATGATGGCGACCATCATGGCGACGAAGCCGATGATTGCCAGACCCCACATGTGCCAGATCGTCGCGAAGCCCACCACGGCCGACAGCGCCGCGATGATGAAGCCCGCGCCGGTGTTGGCCGGCATGTGGATCGACACGAATTCCTTCAACGGACGCTTGTAGCCGTTCTTCTTCATGTCCGCCCAGCTGTCGTTGTCGTGCACGACCGGGGTGAACGCGAAGTTGTAGTCAGGCGGTGGCGACGACGTCGACCATTCCAGCGTACGGCCGTCCCATGGGTCGCCCGTGATGTCGCGCAGCTTCTTGCGACGCAGGAACGACACGCCGAACTGGATCAGCATCGCGCCGATACCGACGGCGATCATCAGCACGCCGACGAAGGCCAGCTGGAAGTACGGCGCCAGCGAGGCATCCTCGATGTGGTTCAGGCGGCGCGTGACGCCCATGAAGCCCAGTGCGTACACCGGCATCCAGGCCACGTAGAAGCCGATCACCCAGAACCAGAACGACACCTTGCCCCAGAACTCGTCCAGCTTGAAGCCGAACGCTTTCGGGAACCAGTAGTTGATACCGGCGAACAGGCCGAACAGCACGCCGCCGATGATGACGTTGTGGAAGTGCGCGACCAGGAACAGCGAGTTGTGCAGCACGAAGTCGGCCGGCGGAATCGCCAGCATGACGCCCGTCATGCCGCCGATCGTGAACGTGACCATGAAGGCGATGGTCCACATCATCGGCAGTTCGAAGCGGATACGGCCGCGGTACATCGTGAACAGCCAGTTGAACAGCTTGGCGCCCGTCGGGATCGAGATGATCATCGTCGTGATGCCGAAGAACGAGTTCACCGACGCGCCCGAGCCCATCGTGAAGAAGTGGTGCAGCCAGACCAGGTACGACAGGATCATGATGACGCAGGTTGCGTACACCATCGACGTGTAGCCGAACAGGCGCTTGGAGCAGAACGTCGACACGACTTCGGAGAAGATGCCGAAGCATGGCAGGATCAGGATGTACACCTCCGGGTGGCCCCAGATCCAGATCAGGTTCACGTACATCATGGCGTTGCCGCCCAGTTCGTTCGTGAAGAAGTGCGTGCCCAGCAGGCGGTCCATCGACAGCATGCCCAGCACGGCCGTCAGCACGGGGAACGCGGCGACGATCAGGATGTTGGTGCACAGCGCGGTCCACGTGAACACTGGCATCTTCATCATTTCCATGCCAGGGGCACGCATCTTGACGATCGTGACGAGCAGGTTCACGCCGGACAGCAATGTCCCCACCCCGGCGATCTGCAATGACCAGATGTAGTAGTCCACCCCCACGTCAGGCGAAGCCAGGATGCCGGACAGCGGCGGGAACGCCAGCCAGCCGGTACGGGCGAATTCGCCCACGAACAGCGAGGCCATGACCAGCACCGCGCCCATCGTCGTCATCCAGAACGAGAAGTTGTTCAGGAACGGGAACGCCACGTCGCGCGCGCCGATCTGCAGCGGCACCACGTAGTTCATCAGGCCCGTAATGAACGGCATCGCGACGAAGAAGATCATGATCACGCCGTGGGCGGTGAAGACCTGGTCGTAGTGGTGCGGCGGCAGGAAGCCCGCGTTGTCGCCAAAGGCAATGGCTTGCTGGGCACGCATCATCAGCGCGTCGGCAAAGCCGCGCAGCAGCATGATGAGGCCCAGGATCATGTACATGATGCCGATTTTCTTGTGGTCGATACTGGTGAACCAGTTCTTCCACAGGTAGCCCCAGACGCGGAAATACGTCAGGGCCGCAACCAGGGCGATACCGCCCAGGGCGACAGCGGCGAACGTGGCGAGCAGGATCGGTTCATGGAACGGAATCGCTTCCCAGCTCAGCCTGCCGAAGATCGGATCGGTTTCAGTTGGATACGCTTGCATTGTTACTCTTCATGGAAATGGTGGGCTTGTCGGCAGGCGTCGTGCATACCTCGGCACCCAATTGAGCGACGCTGGCGATTTCGCCCGCTTCGCGCTTCTTGCTCGCTTCGTGCTGCGCCTTCTTGTGCGCGGCCGCGTTGGCGTTGCGCATCTGGTCCTCGTGCATCTGCTGGGCCATGCACTTCGTGCCCGGTTCGACGCACAGGTTGACGATCGCGCTGTACAAGCTCGGATCGACGGCCGCGTAACGGCGCACAGGATCCTTCTCGCTTGGCTTGGCCAGCTGCGTGTAGTTCGCGCGGGTCAGCTCGCCGCCGCCGGCCTTGGTCTTCGCCACCCATGCGTCGAAGTCGCCCTGCGGCATCGCATGGTACTTGAAGCGCATGTGCGAGAAGCCCGCACCGCTGTAGTTCGACGAGAAGCCGTCGTACGTGCCTGCCTTGTTCATGACGGCGTTCAGCTGCGTCTCCATGGCGGGCATCGTGTAGATCATGCCGGCCATCGCGGGGATGTAGAACGCGTTCATGACGGAGGACGCAGTCAGCTTGAACTTGATCGGGCGATCGACCGGCGTCACCAGTTCATTCACGGTCGCGATGCCCTGCTCCGGGTAGATGAACAGCCACTTCCAGTCCAGCGCCACCACTTCCACCGTCATCGGCGTGACGCCGGCGGGGATCGGACGCTTCTCGTCCAGGCGCTGCAGCGGACGGTACGGGTCCAGCAAGTGCGTGCTGATCCAGGTGATCAGGCCCAGCACGATGATCAGCAGCAGCGGTACGCCCCAGATCACCAGCTCCAGCTTGGTGGAGTGGTCCCAGTCGGGATCGTACTTCGCCGTGGTATTGTTTTTACGATAACGCCAGGCAAACAACAGCGTCAGGAAAATGACGGGAACGACGATCAGCAGCATCAGGAAGGTCGAGACGACTACCAGATGAGCCTGCTGCGCCGCGATATCACCGGACGGATTCAACACCACCGTATTGCAGCCGGCAAGCCACAACAGGGGGAGAAGCATCAGTCCGCTGCGAACTTTTGATGATTTCATTAAGTTATGTGCGCTACAGAGGATTGAGAACATGTTACTGTACCGTCACAGGCATGCGGAATGGAATTGGACACTTTGTCCCACCCCCGGTGTCATACCCGGTGCTGTACTGCGCTGTACGGTGCTATAGCCGGCACGGTCGGAACCGTCAGCACAGCGGGCCAGGTGGTCAACTCGGTGTTCAGTGGTACAAGGCGCTGCAGGCATTGCAGGCGGCGCATTCTGCTAAGACTTGTGAACAATGACAGAGAGACATAAGGTAACGACCATGGCAACGACTACTTTTGACGGACCACTCCCTTCAGGCCAACCGGATTATCAGCCAAGTCCCACCAGTGGCGGCGCACGCAACATTAATGCAAGGGACGGTGCCATCCATCCCGGCGAGATCGCCGTCGGCGTCGTGATCGGGCGCGCCTCCGAATACTTCGATTTCTTTGTCTACGCGATCGCCTCGGTGCTCGTGTTCCCCTCGCTGTTCTTCCCGTTCGATGACCGGCTCGACGCCACGCTGTATTCCTTCGTCATCTTCTCGTTTGCCTTCATCGCCCGCCCGTTCGGCACCCTGCTGTTCATGTGGGTGCAGCGGCGCTACTCGCGCGAAGGCAAGCTGACCGGGGCCCTGTTTCTGCTCGGGACGGCCACCGTGGGCATGGCTTTCCTGCCCTCCTATGCCGAAGCCGGCAATACCGGCATCGTGCTGCTGGCCTTCTTCCGCATCTGCCAGGGCGTCGCCCAGGGCGGCTCGTGGGACGGCCTGCCGTCGCTGCTGGCCCTGAACGCGCCGCACAACAAGCGCGGCTGGTATGCCATGCTGGGCCAGCTGGGCGCCCCGGTCGGCTTCATCGTCGCGGCCGGCATCTTCGCCTACATGGTGGCCAACCTGTCCGCGCTGGACTTCCTCGACTGGGGCTGGCGCTTCCCGTTCTTCGTGGCCTTCGCCATCAACGTGGTGGCGCTGTTCGCCCGCCTGCGCCTGGTCTCCACGCCGGAATACGCCCACCTGCTGGACGAGCGCGAACTGGAGCCCGTCGGCCTGTCCGAACTGTCGCACACGCAGGGCCGCAACATCATCATCGGCGCCCTGGCCGCGCTGGCCAGCTACGCGCTGTTCCACCTGGTGACCGTGTTCCCGCTGTCGTGGGTGCAACTGTACTCGACCCGTTCGCTGGACGGCTTCCTCGTGCTGCAGATGTGGGGCGCCGCGCTGGCGATCGTCGGCACCGTCGCATCCGGCCTGATCGCCGACCGCTTCGGCCGCCGCACCACGCTGGGCACGCTGGCCGCGCTGATCGCCGTGTTCTCCGGCTTCGTGCCGACGCTGATGCAGGGCGGCGAGACGGGCCAGAACATCTTCATCCTGGTCGGCTTCACCCTGCTGGGCCTGTCGTACGGCCAGGCCGCCGGCGCCGTCACCGCCAACTTCTCGGCCCGCCACCGCTACACCGGCGCGGCGCTGACGTCCGACCTGTCGTGGCTGGTGGGCGCCGCGTTCGCCCCGCTGGTGGCGCTGGGCCTGTCGGCGCACTTCGGCCTGGGTTACGTCAGCCTGTACCTGCTGTCGGGTGCCGTGGGGTCGCTGGCCGCGCTGTCGCTGAACCGGGCGCTGGAGATCCGCGATTGACGTAGAACCGGCGCCGCCAGGGGTCTGTCCCTCCGGGACTGACCCCGAAGTTCTGTGTGCACGCCGCGGCAGGCTTGGCGCATGCCGGCGGCCGCATCGCAGACCTGATGCCTCGCCGTTCGCTGCCAACCAGGCGAACTTCAGGGTCAGTCCCCTTTGGGGACAGACCCTGCCGCATCAACGGCCGCTACTGAGCAAGACTGCCGCCTCCCGCTCCGGCACCGGCCGGCTGCACAAGTACCCCTGGATCTCGTCGCAGCCCTCCTCCTTCAGGTACGCCAGCTGTTCCGGCGTCTCCACCCCTTCGGCGATGATGCGGAACGCCAGGCTGTGCCCCAGCGCGATGATCGAGCGCACGATGGCGGCGCCGGGCGGATCGTCCAGCATGTCGCGCACGAAACTCTGGTCGATCTTCAGGTAGTCGATGGGGAAGCGGCGCAGGTAGTTCAGGCTCGAGTACCCCGTACCGAAATCGTCGATCGACAGGCAGATGCCCATGCCCTTCAGCTGGCTCATCGCCGCGATGACGACATCCACGTTGTGCATCATGACGCTTTCCGTCAGCTCCAGCTCCAGGTAGCGCGGTTCCAGCCCGCTCACTTCCAGCGCATCCTTCACTTCCTGCACGAAAGACGCGTGGCGGAACTGACGCGCCGACACATTGACGGCCACCGGCACCGGGGCAAGCCCGGCCTGCTGCCAGGCCACCGCCTGCATGCAGGCGGTCTTCAGCACCCACTCGCCGATCTCGACGATCCGTCCCGTCTCTTCGGCCACGCTGATGAAGCGCACCGGCGGCACCAGTCCCAGCTCGGGGTGCTGCCAGCGCAGCAGCGCCTCGAGCCCGACCACCTGGCCGCTGGCGCAATCCACGCGGGGCTGGAAGTACAGCAGGAACTCGTTGCGCACCAGCGCGTGGCGCAGGTGGCCCTCGATCAGCGTGCGCTCGGTCACCCGGTCGTTCATCTCCTCCGTGTAGAACTGCAGCTGGTTGCGGCCGCCGTCCTTGGCGCGGTACAGCGCGATGTCGGCGTGCTTGAACAGCGAGGAACCCGTTTCGCCGTCGCGCGGATACACGGCCACGCCCATGCTGCACGTGAGCGCCAGGTCGTGCGCGCCCAGGCGCATCGGCGCGCTGACCGCCTCCAGGATCGCCTGCACGGTGCGGGGCGACAGCCCGCCGCCCGGCTGGTCGAGCAGCAGCAGGATGAATTCGTCGCCGCCCAGGCGCGCCACCGTGTCCGAGTCGCGCAGCGCCGCGCGCAGCCGCTCGCCTACCGTCTGCAGCAGGCTGTCGCCGACCGCATGGCCCAGGGTATCGTTGATCAGCTTGAAGTTGTCGAGGTCCAGCACGACCACCCACAGCTGGTTGCGGTAGCGCGCCGCATAGCTGATGGCCTGGTCCAGCCGGTCGCGGAACAGGTTGCGGTTCGGCAGCCCCGTCAGCGCGTCATGGGTGGACTGGTGCTCCAGCTCATGCTGGTAGCGCATCGTCTCGGTGATGTCGTTGATGACCCCGACCCAGTGGGTGACCTTGCCGCTGCTGTCCAGCACAGGCGCGATGTGCAGCTGGTTCCAGAACAGGCTGCCATCCTTGCGGTAGTTGCGCAGCACGACCGTGGCCTCGCGATTGGTCTGCAATGCATCGCGCAGCTGGTACAGCCCTTCCTGGTCGCGGTCGTCCGCCTGCAGGAAGCGGCAGTCCTGGCCGATGACCTCCAGCAGCTCGTAGCCGGAAATCCGGGCAAACGCGGGATTGGCGTAGACGATCTTGTCCTGCCGGTTTTCCTGGCGCGTGATGACGATGGCATTGACGCTGGCATCCAGCGCGCGGCCCTGCAGGCGCAGCGTCTCCTCGGCCTTGCGCCGGGCCGTGATATCCTCCAGCGTGCCCAGCATGCCGATGATGGCGCCTTCCGGGCCGTACAGCGGCAGCTTGTTGACGAGGTAGCGGCGCTGCTTGCCGTCCGGGCCCGTCAGCGTGTCCTCGCGGTCCAGCAGCGGGTGGCCGGTGTCGACGACGATGCGGTCCTCCGCCGCCATGCGCTGGGCCTGCCGGCGCCAGACGAGGTCGCCGTCGCTCTTGCCCACCACTTCCTGCGGCTCGTCCAGCCCGGCCGCTTCCGCGAATACGCGATTGCAACCGACATAATGCAAGTCGAGGCCCTTCCAGTAGACCTGGTGCGGCATCGTGTCGATCAGGCTGCGATACAGCTGCTCGGAGCGGTACAACGCCCGCTCGGTGGCCTGCTGCGCCGTCACGTCCAGCGCGAACACAAGGCGGGCCCGATGGCCCAGGTACGTGACCGCGTGGGAGGAAATGCGCACGGCGATCGGCGTGCCGTCGCGTTTCAGGTGGGTCCACACGCCGGATGTCTGCGGCAACCGGTGCTCGCTGGCGCTTGCCGCCAGGTCGGCCTCGAGGCGCGCGTGCTCGTCGCGCGGCCGGATGTCGCGGATGGTCATGTGAAGGAACTCGTCCGTCGTATAGCCATAGTGGCGGCACGCGGCGGCGTTGACGCGCAGGATGCGCAACGTGTCGAGGTCGTAGATCCACATCGGCTGCGGATGGTCCTGGAACAGGTCGCCGAAGCGTGTCAGCATGCGCGGCCCGGCGGCATGTGGACCGCGGCCGGACACCGGCAACCCTTTCCTTCGATTCGCTGCGGCACGATACTGGCCTTTCATGCGCGTCCCCGGCAGTGGTCCATGTGATAACTATATCCCAGGCGGACAAAGCTGTGCGCAATGCCGCCGTAGCGGGACCGCCACAAGGAACACCGACGAGCCCGTGTCCATCGGAATGCCACCATGGGTCACGGACTCGACGGAGATGGCGCGTGCTGCGCCGACAGCGCGGTGCGGCGTTTTCCTACGCCGTCCGGGGTCTTAACGTTCTAACATGGGTCGTTACCAGGACAAGGAGAAGAACATGTTTTCACTGAACAAGCTCAGCCCGACGATTACCGACATGATCCGCTTCGACCATTCGCACACGCTGGTGACGTTCCACCAGTACACGACAACGAAGAAGCCGAAAGTGAAAAAGGCGCTGGCGGAAACGATCTGCACCGCGCTGGAAATCCATGCCACGCTTGAGGAGGAAATCTTCTACCCCGCCATGCGCGAGCTGGAAGGCAGCGATCCCACCATGCTGAAAGCGGAGCCGGAGCACAATGAGATGCGCCGCGTCATCGCCGCCCTGCGCGCGACGGATGCCGCCGATCCCCGCCATGACCAGCTGATCCACGAACTGATGCGCGATGTGATGCACCACGTGGCCGACGAGGAAACGGTGCTGCTGCCGGACGCCGAGCGGCTGATGACCCAGGACCGCCTGAGCGAACTGGGCGCGGCGATGACGAAGCGCCGCATGCAGCTGGTGACGCCGCAGGCGGGCAAGATCGCGCGCGACACGGCGATCGGCTTCTCCGGCAGCACGGCCGCGATGGTGGTCGGCGTGGCCGGGGCGGCGTTTGCCGCCAGCAAGCTGCTGGGGCGCAAGCCGGCGCACGCCTAGGGTCTGTCCCCGCGGGGGACTGACCCTGAAGTCCGCAGGGACGCCGCTGAACCAGGGGGGCAGTCCCACAGGGACAGCCGCCCAAAAAAAACCGGGCCGCGCATCTGGCGCGCCGGCCCGGCAAACGCCGACTTTTCCCTGCTAGAAGATCCCGTCAGCGGGGGATGATCAGAAGGTTTCCCACTCGTCGCCGCCGGCCGTCTCGGTCACGCGGCTTTTCGGCTTGGCCGGGGCCACCGCCGCGGCGGTCTTGGGCTGCGACAGGCTGGGGCGCACCAGCGCCGGCGCGGCAGGGGCCACGGCTGGGGCCGGGATTGATGCAGCCGCGCCGTCGCCGATGCGGAACTCGCCCACCAGCGCCACCAGCGTGTCGGCCTGGTGCTGCAGGCTTTCCGCCGCGGCCGCCGCCTCTTCCACCAGTGCCGCGTTCTGCTGCGTCACGCCATCCATCTGCACGACGGCCTGGTTGATCTGCGAGATCCCGCTGCTCTGCTCACCGCTGGCCGCCGCGATCTCGCTGATGATGTCCGCTACCCGCTTGACGCTGGCGACCACGTCGTCCATCGTGCCGCCGGCGTCGGCCACCAGCCGGCTGCCCTGCTCCACCTGGGCCACCGAGTCGCCGATCAGCTGCTTGATCTCCTTCGCCGCCGACGCGCTGCGCTGCGCCAGGTTGCGCACTTCGGAAGCCACGACGGCAAAGCCGCGACCTTGTTCACCGGCCCGCGCCGCTTCCACGGCCGCGTTCAGCGCCAGGATATTGGTCTGGAACGCGATGCCGTCGATGACGCTGATGATGTCCACCACCTTGTTCGACGAGGCGTTGATCGACGCCATCGTGTCGACCACCTGCGCCACCACGGCGCCGCCCCGTACCGCCACGTTCGACGCCGAAGCGGCCAGCTGGCGTGCCTGGTTGGCGTTGTCCGAGTTCTGCTTGACGGTGCTGGTCAGCTCTTCCATCGATGCCGCCGTCTCTTCCAGCGCGCTGGCCTGCTGCTCGGTCCTGCTTGACAGGTCGTGATTGCCCTGGCTGATCTCGGCGCTGGCCACGGCCACCGCGTCGGAGCTGTGGCGCACCCGTGCCAGCACGTGCTCGATCTTGGCGACGAAGTCGTTGAAGCCACGGCCGATCACGGCCAGTTCGTCGTTGCCGCGCACCGCCAGGCGCTTGGACAGGTCGGCATTGCCGCCGGCCAGTTCCGTCATCGTCCGTGCCAGCGAGCGCAGCGGACGGGTCAGGCGGTTCAGCACGCACACCATCGCCACGGCGGCGGCGATCGCGCACAGCAGCGAGACCAGCACGGTGTAGGTCATCAGCTCGCGCGCCGGCGCTGTCGCCACGCTGTGCGGGAACGACAGGCGCACGGCCCACGGCGCGATATCCGGATGCACGACCAGCGGCTGCAACAGGTGCACGTTGTTGTCGGCATCGCGGTATTCATAGGCCTTGCCGGCTCGGACCGCAGCCATGGCTTCGGCCGGCACGTCCTTGGCTTCCTTGCCGTTCAGGGCCGCGTCCGGATGGCTGGCATACAGGCCGCCATACGACACCAGCGCGAGTTTGCCGCCGTCGATCGTCTTCAGGCCCGCCAGGATAGTGGACAGGGTCGTCAGCGCGAAGTCGGCGCTGGCCGTCCCCATGAACTTGCCGTCCACCATGATGGGCGCGACCATCGACGCCATCTGCACGTCCTTGCCGTTGATCGGGTAGGCGTAGGGCTCCGTGAAGAACACCTTGCCGGTCTTGTTCGGAATGTCGTACCAGTCGTTGGCGCCCGGCGTCGTCGGGAACACGATCGCCTCCACGCCGACCCCGCCGCCCGGAGTGCGGGTGAAGTACGGCATGTAGCGGCCGGTGTCGTCGTATTCCGGCTTCTTGCCGGCGAATTCGGCATCCTTGCCGTCCAGCGCGTTCGGTTCCCACGTCACGGCGGCGCCGACCAGGTCCTCGGACCCCAGCAGCGTCGCCTTCGTCATCTCGGCAACATGGCCCCGCTCCAGCGGCATGCCGGCCGCCTTGGTGCTGCGCATCGAGCCGGCCAGGTTCGTCACGGCCGTCAGGTTGCGCGTGATGCGCGTGGCCAGCGTCTGCGATGCTTCGCTGGCGGCGGTCTGCGCGAGGCGCATCGCCGCCGCCTCGGCGCTGTCGCGCCCGCGGACGCCCGTCACCGTCGCGGTGATCGCCAGGCTCAGGATGACCAGCGTGCTGGCGGCCAGGCAGATGCGTCCGTTCAGGGACAGCGCCAGCCGGCGCTTCTTGTTGATCGTTTCAGTCATACGCACTCCAAATGTCAAACGGCGCGCAAACCAGGCGCGCGCTGGACTGCCGGCCCGCAGGCCGGTCAGCTTGATTCACATTATTCCGCCAGGGCCGGGGCGGGCAACGCTGGCGCGCTGTCCGTCCGCGCCGCCGCGCCCACGTTCCCGATGCGGAATTCACCCACCAGCGCCACCAGCGTGTCGGCCTGGTGCTGCAGGCTTTCCGCCGCGGCCGCCGCTTCTTCCACCAGCGCCGCGTTCTGCTGCGTCACGCCATCCATCTGCACGACGGCCTGGTTGATCTGCGCGATGCCGCTGCTCTGCTCGCCGCTGGCCGCCGCGATCTCGCTGATGATGTCCGCCACCCGCTTGACGCTGGCGACGACGGCGTCCATCGTTCCGCCGGCATCGGCCACCAGCCGGCTGCCCTGCTCCACCTGGGCCACCGAGTCGCCGATCAGCTGCTTGATCTCTTTCGCCGCCGACGCGCTGCGCTGGGCCAGGTTGCGCACTTCGGACGCCACGACCGCAAAGCCGCGGCCCTGCTCGCCCGCCCGCGCCGCTTCCACGGCCGCGTTCAGCGCCAGGATATTGGTCTGGAAGGCGATGCCGTCGATCACGCTGATGATGTCCACCACCTTGTTCGACGAGACGTTGATCGACGCCATCGTGTCGACCACCTGCGCCACCACGGCGCCACCCCGTACCGCCACGTCCGACGCCGAAGCGGCCAGCTGGCGCGCCTGGTTGGCGTTGTCCGAGTTCTGCTTGACGGTGCTGGTCAGTTCTTCCATCGACGCCGCCGTTTCCTGCAGCGAGCTGGCCTGCTGCTCGGTCCTGCTCGACAGGTCATGGTTGCCCTGGCTGATCTCGGCGCTGGCCACCGCCACCGCGTCGGAGCTGTGGCGCACCCGTGCCAGCACATGCTCGATCTTGGCGACGAAGTCGTTGAAGCCACGGCCGATCACGGCCAGTTCGTCGTTGCCGCGCACCGCCAGGCGCTTGGACAGGTCGGCATTGCCGCCGGCCAGTTCCGTCATCGTCCGTGCCAGCGAGCGCAGCGGACGGGTCAGGCGGTTCACCGTGCACACCATCGCCAGGGCGGCGGCCAGCGCGCACAGCACGGAGACCAGCGTCGTGTACATCAGCAGTTCGCGTGCGGCGGCCGTGGCCACGCTGCGCGGGAACGACAGGCGCACGGCCCAGGGCGCGATGTCCGGATGCAGCGCCAGCGGCTGCAGCATGTGCACGACACCTTCCCCATCCTCGTACTCGTAGGGCGTGCCCGCCCGTACGGCGGCCAGCGCCTCGGCCGGCATGTCCTTCGCTTCCTTGCCGTTGCGGGCCGCATCGGGATGGCTGGCATACATGCCGCCGTTCGACACCAGCGCCAGGCTGCTGCCCTCCATCGTCGTCATGTCGGCCAGGATCTTGCCCAGCTGCGTCAGCATCAGGTCGGCCGTCGTCACGCCGGCAAATTTGCCTTTGATGACAATGGGGGCCACCAGCGACGCCATCAGTACGTCCTTGCCGTTGACCGGGTACATGTACGGATCGGTAAACAGCACCTTGGCGGTACGCTTCGGCACGTCGTACCAGTCGTTCGCGCCCGGCGCGGTGGTGAACTCGATCGGCGTGACCGCTACGCCGCCGGCCGGATTCCTCGTGAAGTACGGCATGTGGCGCCCGCTCGCATCCCACGCCGGCGCCTTGCCCGCATAGTCGGCATCCTTGCCGTCCAGCGCGTCCGGCTCCCACGCGATCGATGTCCCGACGATGTCGCCTGACGACTCCAGCACGGCCTTCGCGACCTCGATCTGCTGTTCGCGCGTCAGTGCCATGTCGGCCGCATGGGTCGCCCGCATGGCCGCGCTGACGCCTTGCACGGTCGCCAGGTTGGCGGTGATGCGGCTGGCCAGCGCGTGCGCGGCCTCGCGGCTCGTCGTGTGGGCCAGCTTCAGTGCGGCCTCTTCCGCGCTGGCGCTGCTGCGCAGGCCCGTCACGGCCCCCGTGATCGCGAGACTGAGCACCACCAGCGCGGTGGCGGCGATACAGGTGCGTGCGTTCAGCGAAAGGGACAAGCGGGAAGTCTTCTGCTCGGTCATGATTCGTTCGAAAATAATCAGAAGGTGCGCGTGACGGACACCACCAGGGCACCTTTCGTCACGTCGCTGTAGTCGATCGTGCCGTCTTTCGGCATGCCGGTGGTGTAGCTCTTGTAGATGTCGGTCTTGCCCCAGGCGCGGGTGTACGCCGCCGCCGCGCTCCAACCGCCGCCCAGCGTCTTCGTCACGCCGGCCTTGGCATCGCGCCAGTTCCAGATGTCGTTGCCGCTGCCGGCCACGCGGCCGTCGCCGGCATGCAGGTTCAGCGTCCAGCCGTGACCCAGGTCATGGTTGACGCCCACGTCCAGGTAGCCCGTGCCGCGCGCGTTCGTGATGCCGAAGAAGTCCTTCGTCACCGTGTAGTTGTACTTGCCGTAGAAGGACTTGTACGTCAGGCCGGCGGACAGCTCGGCATAGTCGAACTTCGTACCCGTCGCGCTGATGACCGCGCCCGGGTATTTGTAATAGTAGGCCAGTGCGCTGTAGCCGATGTTGCCCACGCTGCCGCTGTAGCCGCCGTAGATGTCCCATTCCACCGTGCCTTTTTCAACGAACCGGTCGCTGATCGTGGACACCCACGTGCCGGCCGACCAGCCGTTCGGATGCACATAATCCAGGCCCGCCTGCGCGGCCGGCTTGCCCCACGTCTGGCGCACGCCGCGCGAGACATATTGCGACACGACGCTGGCATTGCCCGTCAACGTGGCGCCGGCCGGGGCATCCTCGGCATGGGCGAGCGCGGGCGTGAAAGTGGTGAAAGCGGCGGTGCTGCAAAGTGCGAGGCAAAGCGCGGGCGTCAGCCGTCCGTGGCCATTCTTCATGGTAGTCATCCGTAAAAAGTCAGAGGCGGCGCTGCTGCCGCGGGGAGAGGAAAGATTGAAGTATCCGTACGGCAATAGTACAACGAGCCGGCGTGGGTATTGGTGAGATTTAACGTTTCATCCAGCAATTTTACGTTTGGCGTACCTCAAAACAACACCACGCAACCACCAACGGCGCCCGCCGTTGCAGGCTTTCCAACAAGTTGCCAGCTACGCATCGACGCTCCGGCGGTGCGTGGTACACTGCGGGCCTCGTCCCTGCCGCCATGCGCTTCGTCCATCCAGTCAAGAACCTCAAATCCAGGCTGACCCTCGTCGTCACCGTCCTTGTGTTTGCCTCCGGCGTGCTGCTGGCCCTGGCCGCGCTGACGCTGGCCGAACGCGAGATGGTGGGCCTGGTCGGCGACCGCGAGTACGCCCTGCTGGTGAGCGCGGCAGGCCACCTGGAGCGCGACCTGGACGCCAAGCGCACGCTGCTGCGCGCCGTCGCGGAAGGCGCACATCCGGACCACCTGGCACCGCCCGGCGCCGTGCAGGCCTACCTGGAACGCCACGCCACGCTGCGCGAGCAGTTCTTCAACGTGGTCGCGTTCGATGCGGGCGGCAAGCTGGTCGCCAGCCTGGCCGACCGGCGCCAGATCGGCACGATCGAGGCCGCCCAACGCCCCTATTTCACGGAGACCGTGCGCCAGCACGAAGGCATCGTGTCGCAGCCGTTCCGCAGCCAGTTGTCCGGCCGCCCCGTGGTGCTGCTGACGGAGCCCGTGTACGACGCGGCCGGCCACCTCGTCTGCATCCTGGCCGGCGGCATCGACCTGGGCCAGCCGTCCTTCCTGGGCCAGCTGGAGCCGCTGAAGCCGGGCCGCAGCGGCTACCTGTTCCTGCTGGCGCCGGACGGCACGATCCTGCACCATCCGGACCCGCGCCGCATCCTGCGCAAGGTGGGCGAGGAGCCCGGCGGCGTGATGCCGACGACGCAGCGCGCCCTGGCCGGCGCGGAAGGCTGGAGCCGGGCGTCGACCAAGGCGGGCGTGGATGCATTGATCGGCTACAAGCGCGTGCCGTCGACGGGCTGGATCGTCGGCATCGTCTATCCGGCCGCGGAAGCGTTTGCCCCGCTGATCGCGCTGCGCCGCGCCGCGATGCTGCCGACCACGCTGCTGGCGTTGCTGGCCGGCCTGTTGGGGTGGCTCGTCATCCACCGCCTGCTGCGCCCGCTGGAAACGCTGCGTACGCAAGTGGCCAGCGTGGAACGGGGCGAAGCCGACATCGACGTGCTCGACCAGTCGCGCGACGACGAAGTGGGTGCGCTGAGCCGGGCGTTCTTCTCGCTGACCCGGCTGCGCGCACGGGCCGACGCGGAAATGGCGCGGCTGGCCAGTACCGACTCGCTGACGGGCCTGTACAACCGGCGCATGTTCGAGGGCGAACTGGACAAGGCACTGCTGCGTGCCCACCGTGCCCGCGCCAGCGTGGCCGTGGCGTACCTCGATATCGACCGGTTCAAGCTGATCAACGACACCCACGGCCACGCGACGGGTGACCTGGTGCTGGTCGAGTTCGCCCGCCGCCTGCGCGCGACCGTGCGCGCGACGGACACGGTGGCCCGCCTGGCGGGCGACGAGTTCGTCGTGCTGTTCGAGCGCCCGGGCGGCGGCGAGGAGCTGGCGTCGCTGGGCCGCAAGATCGTCGAGGCGATGCGGCCCCCGTTCCAGGCCGGCGGTGCCCAGCTGGCCGTCACCACCAGCGTCGGGCTGGCGGTGGCCGCCCCGGCAGCCGCCGCGATGCCCTGCTGCGCCAGGCCGACGAGGCCCTGTACGCGGCCAAGGCGGCCGGGCGCGACGGCTATCGCGTGCGGCCGCCGTCCCTCGATCTCGCCGCTTCGCGGACTCCGTGACGGGCGCGCTTGCCGCCCGCCCCCCGCGATGCATTAGAATCATGCCACTTCATCAAATACGATCAACCACGACGGGCGGGGATTCATGGCAGCAGACGAACGACACGAGCTCAAACGGGGCCTGAAGAGCCGCCACATCCAGCTGATCGCGCTGGGCGGCGCCATCGGCACGGGCCTGTTCCTGGGCATCGCGCAAACGATTCAGATGGCCGGGCCCTCCGTGCTGCTTGGCTATGCGATCGCCGGCGTCGTCGCCTTCCTGATCATGCGCCAGCTGGGGGAGATGGTGGTGGACGAACCGGTGGCCGGCTCGTTCAGCCACTTCGCCGACAAGTACTGCGGCCCGCTGGCCGGCTTCCTGTCGGGCTGGAACTACTGGGTGCTGTACGTGCTGGTCAGCATGGCCGAACTGTCCGCCGTCGGCATCTACGTGCAGTACTGGTGGCCGGACATCCCCACGTGGGTGTCGGCACTCGCGTTCTTCGTCATCATCAACAGCATCAGCCTGGCCAACGTCAAGGCGTTCGGCGAGATGGAGTTCTGGTTCGCCATCGTCAAGGTCGTCGCCATCGTCGGCATGATCGGCTTCGGTGCCTGGCTGCTGGCCTCCGGCAACGCCGGGCCGGAAGCGTCGGTCGCCAACCTGTGGCGCCATGGCGGCTTCTTCCCGAACGGGGTGATGGGCCTCGTGATGGCGATCGCCGTCATCATGTTCTCGTTCGGCGGCCTGGAACTGGTCGGCATCACGGCGGCCGAGGCGGACGATCCGGCCCGCACGATCCCGAAAGCGACCAACCAGGCCATCTACCGCATCCTGATCTTCTATATCGGCGCCCTGGGCGTGCTGCTGTCGCTGTACCCTTGGCAGAAGGTGGTCACCGGCGGCAGCCCGTTCGTGCTGATCTTCCATGCGCTGGACAGCGACTGGGTGGCGACGATGCTCAACGTGGTCGTGCTGACGGCGGCGCTGTCGGTCTACAACAGCTGCGTCTACTGCAACAGCCGCATGCTGTACGGCCTGGCCGTGCAAGGCAATGCGCCGCGCGCCCTGCTGAAGGTGAACCGGCGCGGCGTGCCGCTGGCGGCGCTGGGCGTGTCGGCGCTGGCGACGGCGGTCTGCGTCAGCGTGAACTACTTCATGCCGGGCCAGGCGTTCCAGCTGCTGATGGGCCTCGTGGTCTCCGCACTGATCATCAACTGGGGCATGATCAGCTGGATCCACCTGCGCTTTCGCGCGCACAAGCGCCAGGCGGGCCAGGCCACGGCCTTCCCCAGCCCGTGGCATCCGCTGTCGAACTGGCTGTGCCTGGTCTTCCTGGCCGGCGTGCTGGCCGTGATGTACGCGACACCGGAGCTGCGCCTGTCGGTGTGGCTGATTCCTGTGTGGCTGGGCGTGCTGTGCGTGGGGTACTGGAGCAAGCGGCGGACGCCGGATGCGGTGGGTCTTGATGCCGGCTCGTAGGCCCGCATCGCTGCGCAGGCGAGGAGCGGTGCGCCTCGACATCCCTGCTGCGCTCTCTGCAGGGGACTGGGCCCGAAGTTCTGCAGCTTCGCCTCGACCGCTGTAAACTTCAGGGTCAGTCCCCTTTGGGGACAGACCCTGAGCCTACCATGGGCTCCTCACACCTCCGCGGGATCGGCCGCCCGCCCCGGCGTCGCGCCGGCCCGCGCCACCACGCTGCGGTTACGGCCCGCGCGCTTGGCGTCGTACAGCGCCATGTCGGCCGTGTGCAGCAGCGCTTCGGCCGTGTCGCGCTCTTCCGGCAAGATCGCGCACAATCCCACGCTGGCCGTGACGAACGGCGCCGTCGGTGCCGTCGGATGGGCGATATTGAGCCCCGCGATGCGGCGGCACAGCCAGTCGCCATAGGTGACCAGGGCGTCGTGGTCCGTGTTCGGCAGCAGCACGACGAATTCCTCGCCGCCGTAGCGGGCCGCCAGCTCGCCCGGGCGGCGCGCACCCTCGCGGATGGCGGCGGCGACCTGGCGCAGGCAGATGTCGCCCTGCTGGTGGCCATAGCGGTCGTTGTACAGCTTGAAGTGGTCGACATCCACCAGCGCCAGCCCCAGCGGCATAAGGTGGCGCCGGTGACGGGCGAACTCCGTCGCCAGCTGGTTGTCGAAATGGCGCCGGTTGAACAGGCCCGTCATGCCGTCCTGGTGCGCCAGGCCGTCCAGCGTGGACAGCGCGGCCTGCAGGCGCAGGTGGGTGCGCACGCGCGCCTGCACCACGGCCGCGTTCAGCGGCTTCGGGATGAAATCGACGGCGCCCGCGTCCAGGCACGCGATCTCCGCCTCCGGCGTCGATTGCGCCGTCACGAAGATGATCGCGCTGCTGCGCAGGGCCGGGTCGCGCCGGATCACGTCGCACACGGCAAAGCCGTCCATGCCGTCCATCTCGACGTCCAGCAGGATCAGCTGCGGGCGCTGCAGGCGGGCGATCTCGATGCCGGCCGCGCCACTGGTGGCGAACAGCACCCTGCCCTGGCCGCGCACCATGGCGGACAGCAGCCGGATCGTGTCCGCGTTGTCGTCGATGATCAGGATCGTGCTGTCGGCTTGCGGGGCAGCGCTCATTGGTTCTCCTCGTTCATATCGTGTTCCTGTCCAGGCCCTGACATCTGGCGCAAGGCGGCCGGCAGCGCCGCCAGCACGGCGTCGAAGTCCAGTGCGGCCATGGCGGCCGCCACCGCGGCACCCTGCGCCGGTGCCAGCTGGCGCGCCAGCCAGCCGCGCAGCGTCTCGTACTGCGTGACGGCATCCAGGTCGCGCTCGGCCAGCAGGGCCAGCCAGTGGGCCCAGCCCGGCGGTGCGAGCGCCTGGTCCTCGCCCGCTGGCTCAGGCTCGACCACCTCGGGCGCCTGCGAGGCCAGCCAGGCCCGCGCCGCCACCGTGGTCGCGTTCAGCTCGCGCGCGACGTCCTCGAACAGCGCCACCGCGACGGCTTCGCGGCCATCGCGCAGCGCGCCTTCCAGCTGCAGCGAGGCCTGGGCGAAGTCGCGCGCGCCCAGGCTGCCGACGGAGCCGCGCAGCGCGTGCAGCACGGAAGCGGCCGCGCGGGCGTCGCCCTCTTGCCAGGCGGCACGGGCACGCGCCAACTCCGCCGGCGCCTCCCGCGCCATGCGCTCGACCAGGCCCACCAGGGCCTGCCGCTGGCCGGCATCGGCCGCGCTCAGCGCCGCCAGGCGCTCGACGTTGAAGGCGGTCGCCGCCGGCGCCGCCGCCGGAGTGGCGGGCGCCATGGCGGGCCAGCGGCCCAGGTGCTGGCGCAAGCTCTCCATCATCTGTTCCACGTCCACCGGCTTGGCGATGAAATCGTTCATGCCGGCGGCCAGGCACTGTTCGCGCTCGGCCGCCGTGACGCCGGCGCTCATCGCCAGGATCGGCTGGCGCACGCCCAGTTGCGTGCGCAACAGCCGGGTGGCCGTATAGCCATCCATCACGGGCATCTGCACGTCCATCAGCACCAGGTCGAAGCGGGCCGGGTCGGCACTGAGCGCATCGACGGCCTCCTGGCCGTTCCACACGGCCGTCACGACGGCGCCGGCCGGCTCCAGTATACCTTTCGCCACCAGCTGGTTCAGCGCGTTGTCCTCGACGAGCAGGATGCGGGCACCGGCGAGGCCGCCAGTACCCGCCGCCGCCTCGCGCGGCGCCGGCAGCGCTGGCCGGGTGGGCGCCGCCAGCGCGCCGCGCAGGCTGGCCGCCGTCACCGGCCGGGCCAGCGCGACCGCGTGCGACAACGGCGGCACCGTGCGGTCCGGTCCGCCCGTCAATTGCAGCAGCACGACCGCATGGTCGGGCCACAGGCCACGGTGTTGCTCCAGCAGTTGCTGGGCGCCGGCCTGCGCCGCCCCGGTCAGGATGGCATCGACCGGCTGCTCGGCGAGCAAGGCCGACGCCTGCGCGCTGTCCGCTACGCCGGTGACACTCCAGCCCAGTTGCCGGGCCGCGTGTTCGCTGCCGGCACGGCCGGCGGCGCTGGCATCGACGACCAACAACCTGCCGGCCGGCATGGGCGCGGGTGCCGGCGTTCCCGGCGCGCACGTCAGCGGCAGCGTCACCGTGAAGGTACTGCCCTGTCCCGGCACGCTGGACACGGCAATGCGCCCGCCCATCAGTTCGACCAGCTGGCGTGCGATGGCCAGTCCCAGCCCGGTGCCGCCGAAGCGGCGCGAGATGCCCGCGTCGGCCTGCTCGAACGGCCGGAACAGGCGCGCCATCTGCTCTTCGCTGATGCCGATGCCGCTGTCGCGCACGTCGATGCGCAAGGTGGATGTATTGCCGTGCTGGGCGATCCGGGCCAGCGTGACGACCACCTCGCCCTCGGCGGTGAACTTGAGCGCATTGCCGACCAGGTTCAGCACGACCTGCTGCAGCCGGGTGGCGTCGCCGATATACGCCGCCGGCAGGTCGGGCGCCACGTCCACCACGAGGCCCAGCGGCTTGTCGCTGGCGCGCATGGCCGTGGCGATGGCCTCGACCAGCTGCGACAGCTGGAACGGCAGCGCCGCGATGTCGATGCGCCCGGCCTCGATCTTGGAGAAGTCCAGCACGTCGTTGATGATGCCCACCAGCGTCTTGCCGCACGACTGGATCATGCCCACGTACTCGCGCTGCGGCGGCGTCAGCTCGGTGCTGTCCAGCAGGTGGGTCAGGCCCAGCACCGCGTTCATCGGCGTGCGGATCTCGTGGCTGACGTTGGCCACGAACTCGCTCTTGGCCCGGCTCGCCGCCTGCGCCAGGCGCTCGTTGCGGGCCTGGCTCAGTTCCGCCATCTTGCGGTCGGTGATGTCGGTCACCATCGTGTGGAAGCCCAGCACGGTGCCGTCCGCATCCACGTTCGGGATATAGTCGCCCATGAAGTAGCGCGGCCAGCCGGGGTGCTGGAAGTCCGTCTCGAAATGCACGGCCTGGCCCGCCAGGGCCTGCGTGACGTAAGGCTCCAGCACCGCATAGGCAGCCTCGCCCAGCACGTCGCGCATGGGGTGACCGACAATGTCGTCCGTCGTCACGCCCAGCGTGGCACCATAGCTGCGGTTGGCGAAGCGGTACACCCGCTCGCGGTCGACATAGCCGATCAGGGCGGGATTGTTGTCCGCCATCGTGCGCAGGAACCGTTCGCTGTCGGCCAGGCGCCGCTCCGCCTCGCGCCGCGCGGTGATGTCGCTGCTCGCGACGACGGCGCCCAGGCGGGTGCCCTCGGCGCTGACCAGCGCATGGCCGGAGCACAGCAGGTGGCGCACCGGCCGCCCCGGCGGCGCGATGACGATTTCCATCCCGCTGATGGTCTCGCCCGACAGCGCGCGCGCCAGCGGCACCGACTCGGGCGGCAGCGGTGCCGTGCCCTCCGGCAGGTAGACGCTGCAGTGCTGCAGCCAGTCGGCCCGCAGCACGGCATCGCGCGGCACGCCGTAGATCTCGCGTGCGGCGCGATTGAACAGGGTCAGGTTGCCGGCCTGGTCGCAGGCCGCCACCGCCACGTCGATCGCTTCCAGCACGGCGGCCAGCAGCGTCCGCTCGCTTTCCAGCTCGCGCTCGATGCGGCGGCGCACGGAGATGTCGTTGACGAAGGCGCCGAACGAGCGCTCGCCGGCCACGTCGACCAGGCCGATCGTCATCTCGACGGGGAACTCGTTGCCGTCGCGGCGCAGCGCCATCAGCTCCAGCCGGTGTCCCAGCACGCGCGCCTCGCCGGTCGCCAGGAAGCGCTGGATGCCGCGCTGGTGCGCCTCGCGCAGCGCCACCGGCACCATCACCTCGTGCAGCGGCTTGCCCAGCACCTCGTCGCGGCGCCAGCCGAACATCTGTTCGGCCTGCGGATTCCAGTCCGTGATGCGGCCATTGCTGTCCATGCCGACGAAAGCATCCTGCGCCGTCTCGAGGATCGTGCGGATGCGCTCCTCGCTGCGCCGTACCGTGTCGAGCGAGCGGGCCAGGTCGCCCGTGCGCTGCGCCACGCGTTCTTCCAGCTGGACGTTCATCGTGGTCAACTCCTTCTGCTGCTCCTGCAGGCGGCGCAGGCTGGCGTTGACGGCGCCCGTCAGCGCCGCCAGCTCGAAGAAGCTGCCGGGCGCCACGTCGATCGAATGCTGGTCGCCCTGCTCGATCGCGGCCGCGGAAGTGGCGGCGTCCAGCAGCGGCTGGGTGATGCGGCGCGAGACACGCCAGCCCAGCAGCGAGAACGCCAGCGCGACGGCCACGCCGACGCCGAACACACGCAGCTGCAGTTCGCGCACGGGCGCGTAGGCGATGCGGGTCTCCTGCCGCGTCAGCACGACCCAGCCCAGGCCGGCGTAGTCGCCGTAGCCCGTGGTGGCGGCCGCGCCGACCAGGTAGGTGCGGCCGTCCGGCCAGCGCTCCTCGGCGCTGTAGGGCCGTCCACCGCGCGCCCGCGCCATGCTGGGCGAGGCGATGGCGCTGCCGGACAGCCCCTCGGGACCGGACAGCACCTTGCCGTCGCGGTCGACGATCAATGTCTGTTCGCCACCGTTCGAGGCCATGTCGATGCGGCTGCGAATCTGCTCGGCCCAGCGCCAATTGAGGTGGGCACCCAGTACATAGGCCGGCTTGCCGTCCTCGCCCGGGACGGGGAAGGCGATGTCGACGAAACGGGCGGGCCCGCCGGCCTGGGCCGGCAGCAGCTTGGCCAGCAGCTTGGCTTCGTGCACGTCATGGACGTACTTGCCTTGCAGCGCGCCGGAGAACCAGGGCCGCTTCGACACATCGATGCCCTCCAGCAGCTCGCCGGTGGCGGCGCGCACGGTGCCGTCCACGGACACCAGGCCGATCCAGGCATACATGGGATAGCTGCCCTGCAATTGCTCGATGGTGTCGCGCTGCACCTGGACGGGCACGCCCGCCATGCTGAGCTCGTGCCGTCCCGCCAGCATGCGCACCTCGCGGTAGCGCTCGTGCATGGTGGCGTCGAGCTGCTCGGCACCGTGGCGGGCCCGCTCGGCCAGGCCGGTACCGATCATGCGTTTCAGCTCCTCGGTGGACAGGTAGCCCAGCAGGACGACCAGGACGACCGTCAGCAGCAGCGCGCTGGCGGATGCCCACAGGGCAAGCGACGTGCCCAGCCGCTGGCGCGGCAAGATCGGCGAAAAGCTCATGAGGCGTGGCCCGGGCGGCGGCCGCACGGTGGGAACGGACTGGTGGACGAAGCGGCGCGGCCGGTCGGCATGGAAATCTTCCTGTATGACGGTGGACTACACAGGAACCGGGGGCTGGGGTTCGGGAAACGGGAGGCGCGCGCAAAGCGTTGCGCGCACCTTGCCGCGAGTGTACCCGAACATTGCTTGCAAAGGGGTAGCGGCACCGTGCGGCGTTGCTGCTAAGCAGCAGGCAGTTTTGACAAGCACGGCGCCGCCGTGCTCAACCTGCACTCAGGCCGCGTGCTGCATCGAGCCCGGTACGTCGTTCTGCGAGAAGGCGACGCGGAACTTGCCGCGGCGGTCGCCCATCAGCACGCGCAGTTGGGCGATCGTGATGTCGCTCACTTCATGCATGCGGATCAGCAGCGACGGACCGATGGCCAGGCGGAAGTGGCGGATCTTGCTGATCACGGGCGGTGCCACTTCGAGCGTACGGGCCAGCGCCGCGTCGTTCTTCAGGTCCAGCACGTCGATCAGGTGATCCAGCAGGCGGTTCGGATCGTAGTTCAGCAGCGTTTCGCCATTGCCGGCCTGGGCCGAAACCTGGGCGGCAGGCAGCGAAGCCATCGTTGGGGCGGTCGTCGTTTGGTAGGTCGTCATGTCATTCTCCAGTCAGTTGCAGTTCACGAGCCCCGGCGGATGCCGGGACGATAGACCGGTTGCCGGCAGGAGGGGCCATTGCGGCGCGTCGTGCGAAGGGCGGAACCGGTAAGTGTGAGATGCGCCAGGAGCGGCGTCCCCGCGGAGGTGTGGTGGGGAACTCGAATCCACGCGACGAAAGGTTGAGGGCGGTGGACTGGTTTGTATCTTGCACGAAATTTTCTTTAAATGCAATCGGGAAATAAAACCGTCGCGTTCGTCTCGAGCTCATGTGGCGTTTCTGCAATCCGCCGCGCGTGCGCGCCGACGTGCAACGAAACGCGCTAGCATCGGATGGGAGGGGACCAACATGGACAAAGACGACAATACCGGCGCGGGCGCGGGCGCGACGCCGGTCTTCATGCACCCGCCGGCCGGCGTGTTCGTGCTCGACGCGCAGCATCGCCTGCTGGGCCTGAGTGCCGGCCTCGACGAACAGTTGGGCGGCGACGCGGGCGTGCTGTCCGCCGCGCTGCGGCCGCAAGCCGATGGCGCCGGCGCCGGCCTGGCCGATGCGTTGCGGGCGGCCCGCACACCGGGCCTGGCGCTCGTGCCGATCCAGTCCCTGCAGGGCACGCCGAGCGGTTATGTCGGCGTGCTGGGGCGCCCCGCAAGCGGCAGCGCCCGCTTCCAGGAGTTGCTCGACCACCTGCCTGCCGGCGTCGTCGTGCACGGCCCGGACGGCGTGATCCTGACCGCCAACCATACCGCCGAGCGGCTGCTGGGGCGAACGCTCGACAAGCTGCGTGGCGTCGAGGCAAGCCAGTCGGAATGGATATTGGTGCAGGCCGACGGCCGCCCGATGCCGGTGGAAATGTATCCCGTGCACCAGGTGCTGCGCACCGGGATCGCCGTGGCCGGCTTCATTGCCGGCCTGCGTCGCCAGGGCGGCGGTGTCTCGTGGATGATCTGCAATGCCTACCCCGTGCACGATGACGGCGGCGCGCTGGTCGAAGTCGTCGTCTGCTTTACCGATTGCACCAACCTGAAGGACGCCGAACAGCAGTTGCGCAAGTCGGAAGAACGCCTGCGCCTGGTGCTGCGCGGCTCGCGCGACGCGGTCTGGGATTTCGACCTGCGCAGTGGCGAAGCCTACTATTCCGACCGCTGGTGGGAAATGCTGGGCTACCAGCCCGACGAGGTGACGGCCGACCAGCAGACCTGGCGCCGCTTCCTCCATCCGGAAGACCGCCTGGCAATCGGCGTGTTCATGCAGGAGTTGCTGGGCGGCACCCGCGACAGCTTTTCCATTGAACTGCGCCTGGCGCACCGCGACGGCCACTATGTGCCCGTGCTGTCGCGCGGCTTCGTGCTGCACGACGCCGCCGGCCGGCCCGTGCGCGTGTCCGGCACCAATACGGACCTCACGGAGCGCAAGGAAAGCGAGCGTCGCATCTACCACCTGGCCTATTTCGATCACCTGACGGGCCTGCCGAACCGGCGCCACCTGCTGGAGCAGCTGAGCAAGATCGCCAGCCGCAGCAGCCGGCTGGCCCGCGTCGGCGCCCTGCTCTTCATCGACCTGGATAACTTCAAGCAGCTCAACGACACGCTGGGCCACGAGGCCGGCGACCTGCTGCTGCAACAGGTCGCCGAGCGGCTGCGCCATTCCGTGCGCGACAGCGACCAGCTGGCGCGCCTGGGTGGCGACGAGTTCGTCGTGGCCCTCGAAAACCTGGGGGCCTGCAACGAGGAAGCGGCAGTGGAAGCGGAAAAGGTGGCGCACAAGATGCTGGCCGTGCTGCAGCGGCCGCACCGGCTGGCCATGCGCGCCGTGACCATCACCCCCAGCATCGGGATTTCGCTGTTCGGCAACGCGGCCACCGCCATGGACGAAGTGCTGAAGCAGGCCGACATCGCCATGTACCACGCCAAGGCAGCCGGGCGCAACACGCTGCGCTTCTTCGATCCGGCCATGCAGGCCGCCATCGACGCGCGCGGCCTGCTGGAGAACGACCTGCGCATGGGCCTGCATGGCGGCCACTTTCCCCTGCACTGCCAGCCGCAGTTCAGCGCCGAGGGCAAGCTGGTGGGTGGCGAGATGCTGCTGCGCTGGCAGCATCCCCGGCGCGGCCTGGTGGGCCCAGGCGAATTCATCGACCTGGCCGAGAGTACGGGCCTGATCGTGGCGATCGGCCTGCAGGCGCTGGACGATGCCTGCTCGTGCCTGGCCCGCTGGGCCCGCTTGCCCGTGCTTGCCGACATCTCGCTGGCGGTCAACGTGAGCGTGCAGCAACTGGTCCAGCCCGATTTCGTCGAACGGGTGCTGGCGATCCTGGAACGGACGGGAGCGCCGCCCAGCCGGCTCAGCCTGGAGTTGACGGAAAGCATCCTGGCCGAGGACGACGTGATCGAGAAGATGCTGGCGCTGCGCGGGCATGGCGTGCTGTTTTCGCTGGACGACTTCGGTACGGGCTACTCGTCGCTCAGCTACCTGAAGCGCTTCCCGTTCTGCGCCCTGAAAGTGGACCGCTCGTTCGTCAACGATGCCAGCACGGGTTCGAACGCGGGCGCCATCGCCGAGTTGATCGTGGCTCTGGGCAAGACGCTGGGATTGAAAGTGATCGCGGAAGGCGTGGAGAACGAACAACAGTTCGGCTTCCTGCGCGAGCAGCGCTGCGACGCCTACCAGGGCTTCCTGTTCGCACCCGCCCTGCCCCTCGACGAGTTCGAGCGGCGCTATGGCGCGACGGTATCCGATGAGGGTTGAGGCGGCTTGACTTACGGGCTGCAAGGGTAGATGCTACCCGTGAGCGCAGCAACGGCCGCGCTTCTTACGCCCGGGAGCAAACATGTTTCAGGTAAGCGACACCAGCCGGGAACGGCGGCGTGACACGACACTGGCCGCGGCCGTGGACGAAGCGATCCGCTTCGACCGCGAATGCGGCGCGGCGCTGGCCTGGGCCTACCTGGCCGCACATGGCCTGCCGCCGGAAACGATCCTGCGCGTGCTGTCGCAGGCGCCGGACGGAGCCGTACCGCGGCGCCACGCAACGCACTAATCAGCCGAGCCTGGTCGGGTCCCGATCAGTGGGTAGCGGCCTGCGCCAGCGTGCCGCGGGCCGCGAAGTAGCAGGCGCCGGCGCAGCGTTCCAATCCAGCCCGGTCCAGCACGACAACCATGCCGCGGCGGCACTGGATCAACCCATCGGCCTGCAGCTTGCCCGCCGCCGCCGTGATGCTTTCACGGCGCACGCCCAACAGGTTGGCGATCAGTTCCTGCGTCACCTTCAGCTCCGACGATGGCGAACGGTCCAGCCGTTCCAGCAGCCAGCGGCACAGCTTCTGCTCGATGCTGCTGTGGCGGCTGCTGACGACGTTCTGCGCCAGCTGGGCAAACAGGCAGCTGGTGTAGCGCATCAGCTGGTGCGCCAGCGTGCCGCCTTCGCCGAACAGTTCGCGCAGGGTGTCCGTGCGCATGCGGTAGCCGTAGCCGGCCGCCTGCACCACTGCGGTGTTGCTGGCGCGCTCGCCCTTGTACATCGTGACGCCCGCCACGCCTTCGCGGCCAACCACGGCGATTTCCGTCGTGATGCCGTCTTCGTTGACGTATTGCAGCGAAACGATCGCCGTCGTGGGGAAGTAGCTGTATTCGATCTTGTCGCCGAAGTCGTACAGGTGTTTGCCGGTCGGCAGCGCCACCAGTTCCAGTTCCGGCAGCAGGCGTTCCAGTTCGTGTTGCGGCAGCGCGCGCAGCAGTTCGTTCTGCTGCAGGCCCGTCAGGCTGAGGCCTTGCGGCACGGCCTGGGCGCGTTTGGCCGGCATCGTCAGGGACTGCAGGGGTGCACGCAGGGCGGCGGATTCGATTTGATTGGTCTTGTACATGTGGAGCACCTGTAACGTTGTCATTTCCTCCACTTTATTGCTGAGCCCTCCTTTTGAGAGTCGGACGAGTGGTCCAGTGCGTGTAGTACAGAAGCATTCGACGATGTAATCTCAGTCCTACGTGAACTGGCGCACATTCACGGCCATCCGAACGGGAGAGAATACGTCTCAGAGGCAATTTCGCCGGGTCACCGCCACGATTACCACATGAACAACTTCATCAAAGTCTCGTACGCCCTGCAACGGCAACAACGCGCCGTGGAGCGTACGCTTTATGCGAGCTCGACCGAAGAGAGTGTCGTGGCATCGAAATGGGCCGACGCCTGGCACCGGCTGGTGAAGGCGCGCCTGGACCGCATGGCGGGCGCCGAACAGCCCAGCCGCTACGTCGACGGCCGCGGCCGCCTGCTGCACTGATCCGCCATCCCTCCCGGCGCGCCATCCGCCGCGCGCCGACGCTCCCGCCCCGCTCTCCCATATCATTTGCGCAACAGTTTCCCTTGGAACAAGCAGTTAGTACATATACATGCTTGCGGCTGTGCTAGTATGCGGCGGCGACGCGCGGCCTCGAATCCAGGGTCCGCGTCGCACGTAGAACCGCTGCGGGCCTACCCGGCAACGCACGGCACGCCGAGACAATATAGTTACCAACTTGGAGAAGCAGTGAGTATTTTCAGAACTAAGAATCTCGACGACATGGTCGCGGCCGGTCGTCACCCGGGCGGTTTGAAAAAAGTGCTGGGCCCATTCGATCTCGTATTGATGGGCATCGGTGCCATCGTTGGCACGGGTATTTTCGTGTTGACGGGAACGGGGGCGCTGACGGCGGGCCCCGCCCTGCCGCTGTCGTTCATCATCGCCGCCTTTGCCTGTGCCTTCGCGGCGCTGTGCTACGCGGAATTCGCCTCCACCGTCCCGGTGGCCGGCTCGATCTATACCTACAGTTATGCCACGCTGGGCGAACTGGTGGCGTGGATGATCGGCTGGGACCTGATGCTGGAGTATGGCCTGGCCACGTCGGCCGTGTCGGTCGGCTGGTCCGGCTACTTCCAGTCGCTGATCGCCGGTGCCGGCTGGCACTTGCCGGACGCCCTGACGGCGGCGCCTGGCGCGGTGCCCGGCAAGGAAACCTACTTCAACCTGCCGGCCCTGCTGATCATGCTGGTGCTGACGGGGCTGTTGTCGCTGGGGGTGCGCGAGTCCGCCCGCCTGAACAACGTCATGGTGGCCATCAAGGTCGGCGTGGTGCTGCTGTTCATCATCGTCGGCGTGCGCCATGTCGAGCCCGTCAACTGGCAGCCATTCATGCCCTACGGCCATTCCGGTGTGCTGGGCGCGGCGGCTCTCGTGTTCTTCGCGTTCATCGGCTTCGACGCCGTGACGTCGGCGGCCGAGGAAGTCAAGCGTCCCGACCGTGACCTGCCGATCGGCATCATCGGCTCGCTGGCCGTCTGCACGCTGCTGTACGTGGTCGTGTCCGGCATCATGACCGGTATCGTGCCGTTCAGGCAGTTCGAAGGCGTCGACCATCCCGTCTCGCTGGCATTGAAGTTCGCCGGCGAAAACTGGGTGGCCAGCTTCGTCGACGCGGGTGCGATCCTGGGCATGACCACCGTCATCCTCGTCATGCTGTACGGCCAGACGCGCGTGATCTTCGCCATGTCGCGCGACGGCCTGCTGCCGAAGCGCCTGTCGACTATCCATCCGAAGTACGGCACGCCATTCTTCGCCACGTGGGTCGTCGGCATCATCTTTGCCCTGATCGCGGCGCTGATCCCGCTGGACACGCTGGCCAAGCTGGTCAACATGGGCACGCTGGCCGCGTTCTGCCTGGTATCGGTGGCCGTCGTGGTGCTGCGCAAGAAGCGCCCGGACCTGCCCCGCGCGTTCCGCTGCCCGGGCGTGCCGGTGATCCCGGCGCTGGCCGTGATCTGCTGCCTGGGCCTGATGACGTACCTGTCGCTGGAGACGTGGCTGGCGTTCGGCGCCTGGCTGCTGCTGGGACTGATCGTCTACTTCGCCTACGCACGCAAGCGGTCGCTGCTGAACTGACCGCAAGGAAAACGGGACCCGCGGGTCCCGTTTTTTCATCTGCAACACCTGAAATCGGGGACAGCCTCCGTTTCGCATTGCGAAACGGAGGCTGTCCCCGATTGCTTGCCGAATCTGCGCGCGCGGCTCTCGCAACCGCACCATCGCCGTCTTGCCCGCCGTCAGGTTGACGATACCCAGCTTGCTCCGTTCACTTCGCCATTGCTGACCTGGGAGTTCACCTCGCATCCTCAAGCGCGAAAATCGGGGACAGCCTCCGTTTCGCATCGCGAAACGGAGGCTGTCCCCGATTGTTCGATTGTTTGCGGCTGCAGCAACCGCAGCATTGCCGCGTTGACCACCCCGGCCGTCTTGTTGACGGCGCCCAGCTCGCTCAGCGCATTGTTGACGTGGAAGTCCACCGAAATTAGGGACAGCCTCCGTTCCGCATCGCGAAACGGAGGCTGTCCCCGATTGTTTGCGGCTACAGCAACCGCAGCATTGCCGCCTTGACGACGCCCGCCGTCTTGTTGACGGCGCCCAGCTTGCTCAGCGCATTGTTGACGTGGAAATTCACCGTGCGTTCCGAGATATGCATGATCTGGCCGACTTCGCCCGACGTCTTGCCGTCCGCCGTCCAGCGCAGTACCTCCAGTTCGCGCGACGTCAGCACGGACGGCGCCGGCGACACCATTGCGACAAGCCGCGACATGCCCTCGTGGGCCACCTGCACGAGCCAGGACATCTTCAGCGAATGCTCGCGCAGCTCGGCCTCGCTGAGCGTGTCGTGCGAGCGTGCCAGGGTCAGCAGGCCGCCCACGCCGCGCGCGTCGTAGGACGACTGGGCCCAGCCCACGCGCAGGCCGTGGCCGCGTGCATCCTCCCAGAACTCGGGCGACTGGTCGAACACCGTGTCGTTCCAGACCAACGGCAGGATCGACTTCATGCCGTGCGCGACGGTCGGATCGATGCGCACGTAGTTCAGCCGCGCATAGCGCTCCTGCCAGTGCGTCGAATAGTTGTTGCGCATGTACACCTTCGGGTTCGACACGGGCAGCGGCATTCGCAGCCCGTACGCGCAATATTCGAATCCCAGGTCGCGAGCGGCAGCGGCCAGCACGGCGAACAGGTCGTCCTCCGTCTTCGCCGTCAGTAAGCCCTGCAGCTGCAGGTCCTGCCAGTGCGTGAAATTCACAGTTCTACTCCCTATGAAGCGGCGTCCGGCACCGGGTGTGCATCGGCATTGCCACCGGCCGCCATGATGGCGGCTGCGCCCGTCGGGTCCGGACGTGGCACGACCGGACTGGAGCGTCTCTTATTGCAAGTGACAATATCAGTACGGAAATTTGCCGTCAAATCAAAAATTCGCTCAGCAATTCGGAAATGAGAAACATTTACAACACAGCGCTGTCAATCTTGACAGTGGCTCGCGCTGTCGTACCACGTTTCAATAGCCCATACGACGCGCCCGGCGTCGCTCTTGCAGGAGAACTACATGTCCGACAAACCCTACGTACGCATGACCTTCGACGCCATGCAGCGGCGCTCATTGCGTCACCTGGTCTCCGCCCTTGATGAAGACGAGTTCGCCACGCCGGGCGCTGGCGCCGTCGCCAGCGCCATTACCGGCTATACCGAATGGGTCGGCGATGGCGAACCGGTCCTGACGATGGGCTGGGACTGGGAAATGGGCGCCGGCGCCGATGGCGGCGGGGTGGCGTTGCGTCGCGTCGGCGACCCCCGCAGCAATCTCTGCGTCGTCATGCGCCCTGGTGCTGCAGATGATATCGAAGACAGCAGCACTTTGCTGAAGATTCTGATCGACCGTTCCAACTGGCAGGAGGAAACGTTGCGTTACTTGCAGCGTCGCTACGACAGCTGACCTGCCCCACCCGGCAAACTGCCGCGACCCCGCCCCCGTACTGCCCCGATGCTGTCAGGCCAACTGACCGGCAGGATACATTTCCGCCAAACTGTCAGATGTTACAGTTTTGGCCGCCGCGCAAAAATAGTCAAATGGCAACTCCAGATCAACCACATCATTTAATCGGAGCGGGCCATGAACAAGATCGCGGGCAGCAGCAGCACCCTCAGCAAAGAGTTGTTCGAACGTGTCGGGCGTTACCGTCACAAGGTTTTCGTCGAAACGCTGGGTTGGGAACTGACCACGCGCAACGGCGAGGAGCTGGACCAGTTCGACCGTCCCGACACGCTGTACGTCGTGTCGCAGGATGAACAGGGCAATGTAAACGGCTGTGCCCGCTTACTGCCGACCAGCCAGCCCTACCTGCTGGGCGAGGTGTTTCCGGAGTTGATGAACGGCGCCCCGGTGCCGTGCAGCGACGACGTCTGGGAGCTGTCGCGCTTTGCCGCGGTGGACTTCAACAGCCGCACGACGTCGGCCCTGTCGCAGTTCTCCTCCGAAGTGGCCGTGCGACTGCTGCAGGACTCGATCGCCTTCGCGGCCGAACAGGGCGCCAAGCGCCTGATCACCGTCTCGCCGATCGGCATCGAGCGCCTGCTGCGTCGCGCCGGCTTCCATGCCCACCGTGCCGGCCCGCCGATGATCATCGGCGGCCACCCGATCTTCGCGTGCTGGATCGAAGTGCGTCAGCCGGGCGCGTGAGGGGAACGCGCCGGCATGGGGCGCGGCTGTGGCAAGGCTGGCGGCACGACGATCTCGTCGTTCAGCCGCAGGAACTTGAAGCCTGCCAGCCGCGTGACCGGCTTGCCAGTGCTGGCCTGCTCCCCGGCCCGCCGCGAGGCGCGCGCGACAAACGCGTCGAAGGTTTCTTCCCGCACCTGCGGCTCGGCCGAGTTGAGGAATTGGCGCGTGCCGTCCGGCGCGGTCACGACGAGGCCCACGTGCGACACCCAGTATTTGCCGTCGCGCGTCGAGACGACGTTGACGAAGTCGCCGTCCGCCAGCCGGCCCAGCACCCTGGGTACGACAGCGGTCGGGACATAGGTTTCGGTGCTGCGCGTGACCGGCAGGTCGGCCGGCGTGCCGTGGCGCGTGCGCAGGAAGGTAGCGCGATCGACCGTCAACTCGTACGTGGCGGCATCCTGGCCGGCCAGTTGCGCGCTGACGTCCGTGACGAGCCAGCGATTGTTGACGTTCCAGTCCTGCTCCGTATAGTGGTTGCGGGTGGCGACGCCCACGATGCCGTCGCGATAGCGGATGCGCTGCAGCATCCAGAAAAACTCCTCCCAGGAGCCGGACAACGCCATCGCATACGTCTGCTCCGCGAACACCACGCAGTCGCTGTAGTTCAGGCTGAACATCGGCAGGTCGTCGTGGATCTGGTACGGGAACTCCCCCAGCAGGTTGAGCCGGTACGGCTGGCCGATGGTGCGCCGGCCGATGGCGGCGATGCGCTGGCGCAGGTCAGGCTCCGTGGCCTGCAGCTGCGCCAGGTAGCCGTCCACCTGCCGCGGCGTCATGCGGTAGACCGGCTGCGGCGACGGCGTGCCCGGCACGCGGCCGTCCCGGGCGCCACACCCCGCCAACAATAGTGCCGCCATTCCCAATGCCGCTGTGCCCCGCATCGTCGCTCCCGCCCAAAAGTGTCCACGATAGCGCGGATGACGCGTGCGCGCAACGCTGCGCCGTCGATTCCCCCGGGCGATGGGCGCACGCCGCATTTCTATCGTCTTCCGATTGTCTTTTAACCATGGCTGCGCCAATACTTGACCGTAGAGCCGGCACCGGCCAGGAACGGGCAACCAACCACGGGAGAGCACGATGACGATGAAGCACAAGCCGCTGGCGGCGGCGGTGGCATTGGCGATGCTGGGCCTGTCCGGCCATGCCGGCGCGCAGCAGGTCGACGAGCAGGCAATCCAGAAGGTGGAAGTACCGGGCATCCGCGCCTCGCTGGCGCGGTCGCTGAACGTGAAGCGCAACGCCACGGCCAACGTGGAGGTCGTGACGGCGGAGGATGTCGGCAAGATGCCGGACAAGAACCTGGCCGACTCGCTGCAGCGCCTGCCCGGCGTGGCGGTGCGTACCGACTACGACGAAGCGGAAAAAGTGTCGATGCGCGGCACCAACCCCGACATGAGCCTGATCATGTTCAACGGCCATGCCGTCAGCACGGCCGACTGGTACATCGCCGACCAGAACTCGTCGTCGCGCAGCACCAGCCTGTCGCTGGTGCCTTCTTCCGTCCTGAACCAGGCCGTCGTCTACAAGACGGCACAGGCCAATCTCGTCGACGGCGGCCTGGCCGGCACGATCAACGTGACGACCAGGAAGCCGCTGGCGCAGAAGGAACGGTTGTCCGGGGTCGTCAGCGCGGGCATCAGCCATGCCGACCTGCCGGGCAAAAGCGCGCCGGATGCGAACGCCAGCATCAACTGGAAGAACGCCGCGGGCACCCTGGGCGTCATCGTGCAGGGGTTTGCCGAGAAGCGCCACATCCGGCGCGATTCCGTCTCGCGCCTGGCATACGGCGCGTCGAGCGGCTGGGACGTTATCAACACGAGCACGATGAAGGGCGTCACGGATGCCTCGCTGGCGGGCACCGGCCTGACTGCCGCGGACCTGGAAGGCGTGCGCATGCCCGGCTCGATGAGCTCCGAGTTCGTCGAGGGCGTGCGCGACCGCAAGGGCGGCCTGTTCTCGCTGCAGTACAAGCCGGACGACCGCCTGGACGTGACGACCACCGCGTTCTACTCGAAGATGAAGGCGAACAACCACGGTCGCCTGACGTCGGGCGCGATGTACAGCATGCTGCTGGGGAAAGCGGACCCGCTGGGTGCCGTGACGGCCAGCGCGGCCAATACCAACGTCGATGGCCGCCAGGTCTACGCCTCGATCCGCAACCCCGTCATCGTCGACGAGACCACGATGTACGGGCACCCGCTGCGCGTGCTGCAAGGCGCCGAGATCGTGTTCCCGGACGGGACGCCGCCCCAGTACGTCGGCAACTCGGAAGCGTTCTACCGCGACGGCGCCACGGCGGAAAGCGCGTTCCTGGACGTGGACGCCGGTTGGCGCGTCAGCGATGACCTGCGCCTGAAAGCGCTGCTGTCCACCACCCGCGGGGTCGGCAAGACGGCGCGCGACCAGGGCACCACGTGGGCACGCTACGGCACCGGTGTCGCCTACCGCCTGGGCGACGTCGACGACGCGCCGTTCGTGCAGTACCGCGGCGCCGGCGAGAACCGTCCTGGCCTGAATCCGGACGGCAGCGGCTATGCGCTGGTGGGTCGCACCGCATCGTCGACGCGCACCGTCGACCGCGAAAGCAGCATCCAGCTCGATGCCGAGTACCGCCTGGACTGGCGCATGCTGACGACGTTCGAGACGGGCGTTCGCTACGCCGACCACCGCCGCCGCAATGAGCGCACGTCTCCCGCCTTCCGAGCGCCGGCGCTGGGGTCCGGACCTGCGGGCTACGTGCCCTACCCGGCCGATTTCGGCCTGGACCTGGACGGCACCTTCGACAATACGGGATTCTACTTCACGCCGCAGGCCCTGAAGGACTACATCGCCGCGTCGATCCGGCCGACGACGCCCGAGTTCGAGCGCCGCGTGGTCAACGAGATCGACATGCGCGAACGCCAGACCGCCTTCTACGTCATGCAGAGCTTCGAGCGCGGGGCATGGAGCGGCAACGCCGGCCTGCGCTTCGTGCGCACGCGCGTCGACGCGGACATCGTGACGCCGGTACCGGCGGGCGCCTGCCTGAAGACCGAGCCGGGCCAGCCGGCGCTGGCCTGCGCCGCCTATCCGGGTGCCATCACCACGGCGGGCGACGGCAGCACCTATCATGAAGGCGTCCCGTTCGACCCCAGGGCGGGACTGGTGTACTTCAAGACCCCGAGCGAGCGCAGCTTCGACAACTTCCTGCCCAGCGTGAACGTGCGCTACGCACTGCGGCCGGACATGGTGGCCCGCTTCGGCGCCAGCCGCACCATCGGCCGGCAGAACTACAATGTGCTGGGCGCCGGCTATGGCACGCCCGGCTGCAACGCCAGCGGCTGCACGGTGACGGGACCCAATCCGGGCCTGAAGCCGCTCACGTCGGACAATGCCGACCTGTCCTGGTCGTGGTACTTCGCGCCGCGCGCCGTGCTGGCCGTGGACGTGTTCCACTCGTCGATCGACGGCTATGTCAAGACGGGTACCGTGACGCAGGGCGAGACGGTACAGCTGGTGGACCCGCGCGACAACACGGTCAAGACGTTCTTCGTCAACACGTCGTCGCAACAAGGCGCTCGGATCAAGGGCATTGAGGTGGCCTTCGAGCGGCCGCTGTGGGGCAGCTTCGGCATGACATCCAACGTCAGCCGGGCCAGGACAAAGGTGGACGACGGCCGCCCCATGGTGGGCGCCTCCGAGTGGGCGGGCAACCTGGGCGGCTATTTCGAGAACGACCGCCTGAGCGCGCGGCTGGTATGGAACTACCGGGGCAAATACGTCAGCAGCACGACGGCGCCCGCGCCCACCGCCAACAGCCAGGGCCAGAGCGTCATCAACGGCGTGGCGATGCCGACGGCACCGACGATGGCCAAGGGCGTGGCCACCTTGGCGGCCTCCGTCAACTACACGATCCGGCCCGGCCTGGTCGTGTCGGTGGACGCCACCAACCTCACCAACACGAAGCGGGCGCACTACCGCTACAGCGAAGCGGAGCAGCAGAAGCTGGACGTGGCGGGGCGGCAGGTGTACGTCAACGTCAAGTACCGGTTCTAGGGTCTGTTCCCGGTAAGGGACAAGACGCCGGTGTCAGGCGCCTGATTGCGGGTCGGCGACCTGCAATCGGGAGCCTGGGACCATGGGTTAGCGCTTGGGGTTAATCCAGCTCCACCGAAATCCGCCGGAACTGCCGCAGTTCCGGCGGCAGATGCTTGCGCTTGACCCCACCCGGCTGGTCCTTGCCGTCGTCCGACAGGATGTGCAGCGTGCCGGCCGGGTCGAAGAACAGCGCTTCCGGATTGAGGCCAGCCAGTTGCGGCACGTCCAGCAGCTGCGCGCGCTCGTCCGCCCGCCCGGACCAGCGGTACACGGCAAAGTGCTTGCCCTTGCCCGGCGGCCCCGCCACGATGAAGTAACTGTCGCCGTGCCGTTCGATGCTGCGGATGCCCTGCCCGCCCAGGTCCAGCGTCACGTGGGGGCCGAAGCGCGCCCGCTCGCCGTGCACGACCTCGGCCGGATTCTCCAAGGTCAGCAGCAACGCGCCGGCGGCCGGGACCGGATTGCGCAAGCCGATCAGCAGGTGGCCCGCGGGCGTGTCGGCCAGCCCTTCGATACTGAGGCCGCCCGGGTCTTTCGGCGCCAGCCGCGCCGCGCCCAGCAGGTTATATGCGTCCTGGACTGCCGTGCCGGCCAGGTCGTCCAGCAGGCGCCGGCACGGCTGGCCCTGCGGCACCAGCAGCCGCTCGCCCGCTCCGCCGCGGCGCATGGCGAACAGCACGCGCCGTCCCGGGCCGGCTTGCCGTCGCCGTCGGCGCCGTGCGAACCGATCCAGTAGGCCGTGTCGCCCACGAGGGCGCCGCCTTCCAGGTCCGCCTCCTCTTTTCCGCCCAGGAAGGCGTGCAGGTCGACGTCTTCGCCCGGCAGCGGCAGGCCGGGCGTGTCGAAACGGTAGATCTTGAGGACGCTGACTTCGTCGTCGGCGACGACGAAGCGGTCGGCATCGAGCGCCACGGCGGCGGAGGCGTCACAGATGCCGCGGTAGACGTGCGGCGTGCGGATGTCGGCTTGCATGGTATGGCTCCTTGTGGATTCGTCGCCACGATAGCAGACGGCCGCCCGGTCCGTCGATACGGCTGGCGCCCGGCCTGCCGCTCAGCCTTCCTTGCCGTTGATGCGCGGGCGCGCCAGGCGCCCCGCGTAGGCGGCGACGAACAGCGCGAACGCCACCGTCCACGCGCCCGCTGCCAGCAGCATGGCGCCGTCGCGCAGCGAGCCGCTATCCAGCGCCGCCACCAGCCGCGCGCCGGCCGCCAGCTGGATCGCCACGAACATCCACACCTCGGCCCAGCCGGCTTTCAAGGGGCGGCCCGTGTGACCCAGCGACGTGCGGCACATCATGCCGACGATCAGGCCCGCCATCGAGCCCACCGTCAGCGCGTGGAACGCGGCGCTGGCAGGCGTGCGCCCCAGCGCGGCCAGCGCCAGCAGCAGGAAGCCGACGCCGATCCACGCATAGGACAGGTGCAGGATCCACAGCAGCGGTACTTTGAGCGTACGCTGCGGCTGCCAGCCGGCCAGGCGCCACAGGGTCAGCACGCCGGCGGCCGCGCACAGCGCCGCCGTCAGCCAGGCCGGGGCGCCGGCAACCCACGCGATACCCGCCGCGACGGTTGTCAGCAGCCCGGCCTGGTCCAGCTTCGGCCGCACCAGGGGGTTGCTGCCCGGTGCGCCGTTGCGGGTAAACATGGGCAGCACGCGCACGCCGATCACCGCCTCCATCAGCACGATGACGAAGATGGCGGCCTGCGCCGGCAGCAGCGGCGGCCAGTTGGCCCAGCCCAGCGCGGCGGCATGGTGCGCCAGGTTGGCGGTCGCCAGCAACACCAGCAGGAAAACCAGGAAGTAGTTGCGCTTGTTGCCGGCCTGGCGCATGACGCGCCACAGCGGCCAGGCGGCCAGCGGCAGGAACAGGCTGTCGACCAGTGCGGACCAGGGCCCGGCGCTGGCCAGCATCGCCACCCGGCCGGGCACCCACAAGGCGGCGAGGAGTGCCAGCGGTGCGCCGCGCGGCGTCCACAGGTTGGTCCAGTTGCGTGCCGCCGTGAACAGGAAGCCGACCACGACGGCCACCGCCATGCCGAACACCATCTCGTGCAGGTGCCACAGCAGCCCGACGGCGGGCAGGCGCAGCGCCAGGCCGTAGTAGCTCGCCATCCACAGCGGCATGGCCAGCGCGGCAAAGGCCGCGGCCAGCAGGTAGAACGGGCGGAAGCCCAGCCGCCACAGGCCGGCACCTTCGGCCTTGGCGGGGGATGGATCGTCGATGGTCAGCAACGTCATGATGGTCTCCTTGAACTCCGCCCCATTGTCCCGCCGCACCGCCGCGCTGCCAAAGGCGACACCGGAAAAGACAATCTGGATCATGCTTTTCGCATGCCACAGGCCCAGTCGTTGGACAGCGGCACTGCGCCGGCACTACGCTGGAATCCTCATCAACAGGACAACATCCAGGAGAACACCATGCAGACGACGATGCTCAAGCTCGCCGGCATTCCCGACGACAGCGCCACCCGCACCATCGCCGACGTGCTCGGCGCCGCCCCGGGCGTGCTGGCCGCGCGCCTGTCGACGGCCGGCGCCAGCGTCGCCATCGACTACGAGTCGCCGCAGACGTCGCCCGAGCGCCTGCGTGCCGCGCTGGCGCAGGCCGGCGTCGCCAGCGAAGTGCGCGAGGCACCCGCCACCGCCCTGCTGCGGCGGGTGCTGCGGCGGTTGAGGGGTCGGCGGCGCTGGCAGAACCCGCGGTGTCCGCACAACTAGTCGTAATGCTCGGTGCCGGGCGGCACCACCACCCAGCCATGCATGCGCGCCTCGTAGACGGACACGGTCGGCGCCGGAAAGGCCGGGTCGGCAAAGGCGCCGACGGGAATCGCCACCACGTCGGGCATCTCTTCCAGTTCATAGAAGACCGTCGCGCCGCAGCGGGGACAGAAGTGGAAGGTGGCCGACGTGCCTTCGTCGCCGGTACGCGTGTAGCGGGTCGATTGCCCGGTGACGGCCACGTCGGCGCGCCGGAACCTGGCCTGCTGGCCGAATACGCTGCCGGTGCGGCGCTGGCAGGCCAGGCAGTGGCAGATCGAATTGCGCAGCGGCTCGCCACTGACCTGGGCGGTCAGCTGGCCGCAGCTGCACGAGGCGATGCGGGTAACCATGTATACTCCCTCACTGGCCCATAGGGTCCATGCCTAGCCGTGCTGCGAATGCCGGTGCTCCACCGCGAACACGGCCGCCTGCACCCGGCTCGACAGGTTCAATTTCTTCAGCACGTTCTGCACGTGGATCTTGACGGTGCTCTCCGACAGGTCTAGCGAGCGGGCGATCACCTTGTTGCTCTCACCCCTGGCCAGGCAGTCCAGGATTTCCTTCTCGCGCGGCGTCAGGCGGTCCAGGTCGGAGGCCGGTTCGGCCGGCCGCGTGCCGGCCTGCAGCTGCGCCACCAGCTTGGTCGTCATCGCTTCGGCCACCACGGTCTCGCCGGCCGCGGCGCGGCGCACGGCGCGCGTCAGGTAGTCCGTGTCGATGTTCTTCAGCAGGTAGCCGCTGGCGCCCGCCTTCAGTGCCGCCGCCAGGTCCTGCGCGTCCTCCGACACCGTCAGCATGACGATGGCGCTGTCCGGACAGTCCTGCAGCAGCAGTTGCAGCGTCTCCAGGCCCGACATGCCAGGCATGTTCAGGTCCAGCAGCACTACCTGGGGCTTGAGCTGCTTGGCGCGCTTGATGCCCTCGACGCCGTCGGCCGCTTCGCCCACCACGTCGAACTCGGGGTGGCGCTGCAGCAGCGAACGGATGCCGCTGCGAAACAGCGTGTGGTCATCGATCAGCAGCACGCTGATGGGCTGGGTGGTTTCTTCCATGATGGTTCTCCTTGTTCTTCAGGCGGCGCGCCGCAGTTCGCGCGGTAGCTGCAGCAGGATCGTCGTGCCCGACCCGGGTGCCGACTGCACTTCCAGCGTGGCCGAGATGCGCTGGGCGCGTTCGCGCATGATGTGGATACCCACGTGATGCTCGCCCTGCTGGGCCAGCGCCGCGACGTCGAAACCCTGGCCGTCGTCCTTGATCGACAGCGTGAAATCCTGCGCATCGCTCAGCGTGACCTGCACGTGGCGCGCGCCGGCGTGCTTGCGCACGTTCGACAGCGCTTCCTGCACGATGAACAGCAACTGCAACTGCTGCTCGCGCGCGAACGGCGCGCCGTCCAGGTCCGCTTCCAGCGTGACCTCGATGCCGGCCTGGCGCTCGAACTTGTCGATCGTCGTCTGCAGCGACGTCACCAGGCTGTCCTCGACGAGGCGGGTACGGAAGTTCAGCAGCAGCTCGCGCACGTCCTCGTAGCTCTCCTGCACGCCAGCGCGCAGCGCCGGCACGATGTCGCTCACCTCATCGAGCTTGCCGGCACGGACCGACTGCTCCAGCATCTGCACCTGCAGGTTGAGGAAGTTGACGCCCTGCGCGATGCTGTCGTGCAGGCCCTGCGCCACCAGGTTGCGCTCCTCGGAAATCGCCATCTCGCGCTCGCGCGCGCCCAGGCGCAGGTTCTCGATGGCCGTACCCAGCAACTGGCCCAGCGTCTCCAGCAATGCCTTTTCCTGCGCGTTGAACGTGCGGACCCGGCGGAAGTGCAGGTTGAACATGCCCAGGTGCTGCTGGTGCGCGTAGATGTGGAACATCGACACCGTCTCGTAGCCCTCGCGGCGGCATTCCAGCTCGGCGCCGCGCGGCATCTGGCGCAGGTCGTGCACGATCGTGATCTTCTTCTCGACGGCTTCGCCGCACAGGCAGTCGCCCACCTTCATGCAATGCTCCGCCTCGACCAGTTGCGGCGACAGGCCGTGGTGCACCAGCATGTGCAGGTTGCCGCGGCCCGGCTCGAGGATGCGCACGGAGCCGCCATCGGCACCGAAGTACTCGGACAGCCGGCGCAGGAAGCCCTGGCACATCTCTTCGGTCGGCTGCGGGCGCTGCAGGAACGCGGCGCTGTCGTACAACAGGGCCAGCTCCTGGTTCTGCGCCGCCAGCGCGGCCGTCTTGGTCGCCACCAGCTGCTCCAGGTTGGCGTAGACGCCCTGCAGCCGGTCGGCCATCTGGTTGAAGCCCTGCGCCAGCTCGCCGAATTCGTCCGACCGGTCGGACGGCAGGCGCACCTCGAAATCGCGCTCGCGCATGCGTGCCATGCCGCCCTGCAGCGACGTGACAGGCGCGATGATCAGGTTGAACAGCAGGTAGATGATGCTGACGGTGCCGGCCGTGGCAAGGGCCAGCAGCAGCAATTGCGAGCCGCGCAGCCAGAACGTGCGGGTCTCGCTGTCCTGCTCGATCTGCTGCACCAGCCGGGCCACGTCGGTGACGAACACCTCGGCATCGCGCTGGAACGACCACGCCTGCGCCGGCTCGATGTCCGGCTGTGCCAGCAGCGCCAGCGTTTCCGGCCGCAGGCGCGTCGCCCAGTGTTCCGTGACGCGTTCGAACGTCTGGCGGATCGCCGGTGCCGGCGGCAGTAGCAGGGGCCGCTGCGGATCGCCATGACGCAGCTGCGCCAGCGTATCGTCCAGTACCGCCATCTGCTGGCGGGCTTCCAGCACGCTTGCCTCGCGCCGCGCCGGTTCGGCCATGCCCGACACCGCCAGGCTCAGGCGGAAACTGGTCATGCGCAGGCTGCCCGTCACATTGATCGCGGCGGCGCTGCCTTCCAGCTGCCACGACAGGTACAGCGTGGCGCCGATCACCGTCAACGCCACGATCAGGAAGCCCAGCAGGCTGCCGACGATCTTGGTGGACAGCTTGCGCCAGGCGGGATCCTGCGCGACGCGCAGCAGCGCGCTGGTCGTCCGGGGTGCTGCGGCGGTGCTGGTCTGGCTGTTCATGTTTCCTCGGCAATGCCGTGCGATGCTGTCAGTATACCGGCGACTGCCGGGCCCGTGTCCCGATCTGGTGACCGATCTGGTGACTGACCCCGTGGTGGGACACGAGCTCAGCCGCCCGTCTGCGACATGAAGCGGACGATTCTTTCAGGCTGGCGGTTGAAGTCATGCTGCAGGGGCTTCAGTTCGATGGCCGCGCGGATCGCCGCTTCCAGTTCGGCGTCGCTGGCGCCGCCCCGCAGCAGGGGGCCGCAGCGGATAGCTTTCCTCCTGGCCCAGGCACATGTACAAGGTGCCGTCCACGGCCAGCCGGACGCGGTTGCAGGTGGCGCAGAAATGCTGCGACAGCGGCGTGATGAAGCCCACGCTGGCGCGCCCATCCGGGGTACTCATGTAGCGCGCGGGGCCGCCGCCCAGCTCGCGCGCCTGCGCCACCAGGCCGAAGCGCCGCACCAGCCGGTCGCGGATGGCGTCCAGCGGCAGGAACTCCGTGTTGCGGCCCGTCGCGCCCATCGGCATCACACCGATCAGTCGCAGGATGAAGCCCCGCTCGATGCAGAACGCGGCCATCGGCTCGATCTCGTGCTCGTTGACGCCCCGCCGTCGGCGGCGTTTGCGACAGCGGCGCGTTCTGCAGGTGCTCGTAGTCGTACGTGAACGGCTCGTAGTACTCGTCGATCTGCGGCAGGTTCGGGTTGGCGAAGATGTTGGCCAGGATCTTCAGGCGGCCACCCTGGCGCGGCTCGATCTTGCCCGCATCCGTACGGCGCCAGCCGCCGTTCCACTTGTCCTGGTTCTCCCACTGCTTCGGATAGCCGATGCCGGGCTTCGTTTCGACATTGTTGAACCACGCGTATTCGACGCCGTCGCGGCTTGTCCACACGTTCTTGCAGGCGACGGAACAGGTATGGCAGCCGATGCACTTGTCCAGGTTCAGCACCATGCCGATTTGCGCTCTGATTTTCATTGTTTGCTCCGGTTAGGCCGTCGTGGCCAGCTCGCCTTCGAGCCAGTCCACCTTGTTCATCTTGCGCACCACCACGAATTCGTCGCGGTTCGAGCCCACGGTGCCGTAGTAGTTGAAGCCCCACGACAGTTGCGCATAGCCGCCGATCATGTGCGTGGGCTTCGTCACGGCCCGCGTGACCGAATTGTGGATGCCGCCGCGTTTGCCGGACATCTCCGCGCCCGGCACGTTGACGATCTTTTCCTGGGCGTGGTACATCAACGTCATGCCGGCCGGGACGCGCTGGCTGACGATGGCGCGCGCCGTCAGGGTGCCGTTGACGTTGAAGACCTCGATCCAGTCGTTGTCGACGATGCCGGCCGCCTTCGCATCCGTCTCGGACAACCACACGTGCGGCCCACCGCGCGACAACGTCAGCATGCGCAGGTTGTCCGAGTAGGTCGAATGGATGCCCCACTTCTGGTGCGGCGTGATGAAGTTCAGCGCGATCTCCTTGTTGCCGTTCGGGCTTGCGCCCATGGCGGCGGCCGTCGTGCGCGTGTCGATCGCCGGCTTGTACACGCGCAGGCCTTCGCCGAAGTCGCGCATCCAGCGGTGGTCCTGGTAGAACTGCTGGCGGCCCGTCAGGGTGCGCCATGGGATCAGTTCGTGCACGTTGGTGTAGCAGGCGTTGTAGCTGACTTCCTCCGACTCGAGGCCCGACCAGGTGGGCGACGAGATGATCTTGCGCGGCTGCGCCTGCACGTCGCGGAAGCGGATGCTGTCATGCTCGCGCGGCAGGGCCAGGTGGGTGTGGTCGCGCCCCGTGATTTCCGACAGCGCGGCCCAGGCCTTGACGGCCACGTGGCCATTCGTTTCCGGCGCCAGCGACAGGATCATCTCGGCCGCGTCGATCGCCGTGTTCAAGCGTGGCTGGCCCTTGGACACGCCCTCCTCCTGGACGGTGCGGTTGATGCCGCGCAGGACGTCGACCTCGTGGCTGGTCTTCCAGGAAATGCCCTTGCCGCCGTTCCCAATTTTCTCCAGCAGGGGCCCTATCGACACGAATTTCTTGCAGATTTGCCGGTAGTCGCGTTCGATGACCGTCATGTTCGGCATCGTCTTGCCCGGGATCGGCTCGCACTCGCCGGCGCGCCAGTCCTTCGGATCGAACGGCTGGCCCAGTTCGCCCGGCGTGTCGTGCATCAGGGGCGTCAGCACCAGGTCCTTGCGGGTGCCAAGGTACTCACCGCCGATCTCGGAGAACTTGGCGGCCAGGCCCTTGTAGATATCCCAGTCCGAGCGCGACTGCCACAGCGGCTGCACGGCTTCGGACAGCGGGTGGATGAACGGGTGCATGTCCGACGTGTTCAGGTCGTCCTTCTCGTACCACGTGGCCGTCGGCAGCACGATGTCGCCGTACAGGCAGGTGGTGGACATGCGGAAGTCCAGCACCACCAGCAGGTCCAGCTTGCCCTCGGCGGCCGGACGCACTTTCACATCGCGCGGCTTGATGCAATCCGCTTCGTCGCTCATCAGCGCGTTCTGGGTGCCCAGCAGGTACTTCAGGATGTACTCGTGGCCCTTGCCGGAGCTGCCCAGGATGTCGGAGCGCCAGACGAACATATTGCGCGGGAAGTTGGCCGGATTGTCCGGATCGTCGCAGGAGAACTGCAGCTTGCCGTCCTTGATCTGCTGCACCGCATACGCGGCCGGGTCCTGGCCGGCGGCGATGGCCGCGTCCATGACGTCCAGCGGATTGGTCTGCAGTTGCGGGGCGGACGGCAGCCAGCCCATGCGCTCGGCCTTGGCGTTGTAGTCCAACAAGGTCATCGGCGCGACATCGGGTCCGGCCGTCGGCGACGCGATGTCGCTGGTGTGCAGCTTCTCGTGGCGCCACTGGCTGGTGTGGGCATAGAAGAACGACGTGCCGTTCATCTGGCGCATCGGCCGGTTCCAGTCCTGCGCGAACGCCAGCGGGGTGCAGCCGGTCTGCGGGCGCAGTTTTTCCTGGCCCACGTAGTGCGCCCAGCCGCCGCCCGACTGGCCGATACAGCCGCACATCATCAGCATGTTGATGATGCCGCGATACGTCATGTCCATGTGGTACCAGTGGTTCAGCGCGGCGCCGACGATGACCATGCTCTTGCCGCGGGTCTGGTCAGCATTCTCGGCGAACTGGCGCGCCACCGTGATGACGGCGGCCGGCTTGACGCCTGTGTGCTTCTCCTGCCATGCCGGGGTGTATGGCACGTCGTCGGCATAATCCCTGGCGACGTTGCCGCCGCCCAGGCCCCGGTCGATGCCGTAGTTCGCCATGGTCAGGTCGTCACGGTGGCGACCAGGGCCGTCGTGCCGTCCGCCAGCGTGACGCGCTTGACGGGGACGTGGCGCTGCAGCAGGTCGGAAGCGTCGCGCCCGCCGAAGTAGGCGAAGCCCACCGGCAGCACGTCGTCGCTGCAGTCGATCAGCGAGAGGCGCGGATCGACGGGCGCGCGGTTGCCACCCTCCTTCATCTCCAGGTTCCATTTGCCGGACTCGCCCCAGCGGAAACCGATCGAGCCGCTTGGGGCCACGATGCGCCCGGAAGGCTCGTCGATGACGAGCGTCTTCCATTCCGGGCTGTTGGTCTCGTCCAGGTCGTGGGCCAGGTGCGAGGCGCGCAGGAAGTAGTCGGGAATCAGGCCGCAGGTGTTGTCAACTGAGTGTTCCTTCAGCAGCACCAGCATCGGGAAGTCGGTGTACTGCTTGGCGTACTCGCGGAAGTAGGCGGACTGGCCGGCCGTGTGGAACTCCTTCAGGATGACGTGGCCCATGGCCATCGCCAGCGCGGCATCCGTGCCCTGGGTGGGCGCCAGCCAGATGTCGCCGAACTTGGCCATCTCGCCGAAGTCGGACGACACCGCCACCGTCTTGGTGCCCTTGTAGCGCACCTCGGTGTAGAAGTGCGCATCCGGCGTACGCGTCATCGGCACGTTCGAGCCCCACACCATCAGGTACGTGGAGTTGTACCAGTCGGCCGATTCCGGCACGTCGGTCTGCTCGCCCCACACCTGCGGCGAAGCGGGCGGCAGGTCGCAGTACCAGTCGTAGAACGACAGCGCCACGCCGCCGATCAGCGACAGGTAGCGCGTGCCGGCCGCGTAGCTGACCATCGACATGGCGGGAATCGGCGAGAAGCCCACGATGCGGTCGGGGCCGTACTTCTTGATCGTCAGCGCGTTGGCGGCGGCGATGATCTCGTTGCATTCGTCCCAGCTGGCGCGCACGAAGCCGCCCAGGCCGCGCACGGACTTGTAGCGGGCCGCGCGTGCCGGGTCCTGGCTGACGTGGTCCCAGGCCGCGACCGGGTCCATCGTGCGGCGCGCCTCGCGCCACATCTCCATCAGGCGGCCGCGCACCATCGGGTACTTGACGCGCTGGGCCGAGTACACGTACCAGGAATAGCTGGCGCCGCGCGGGCAGCCGCGCGGCTCGTGGTTGGGCAGGTCGCGACGGGTGCGCGGGTAGTCGGTCTGCTGCGTCTCCCAGGTGATCAGGCCGTTCTTCACGTAGACCTTCCAGCTGCAGGAGCCGGTGCAGTTGACGCCGTGCGTGGAGCGGACGATCTTGTCGTGCTGCCAGCGCTGGCGATAGGCGTTCTCCCAGGTGCGGTCTTCATGCACGACGGAGCGCCCGCCCGGAACCGCAGCTCCTGCTGCTCACCTTTGCCGCGCTGGAGGCCGAGCCGCAACAGGCCGGCGCGCCAGGCCAGCGACCGCGCATGGCGCTGGCGCCGGTGGCGTGCGTGGACAAGCGCGCGCCGGACGTCGCCAACTTCGACGCGCTGGCCGCCGAAGCGCAAGGCGCGCTGGGCGGACCCACTGGGACATGCTGCTGGTCAGCACCTTGTCCGGCTGCGCGGGCCAGTGGCCGGACGAGCGCCAGGCCGACGCCGCGCTGCGCGCCATGCTCAATGCGATCAAGCTGGGGAAGATGGACGGGATGCTGGCGTTCGGGCGGGATGGGGCGCCGATGGTCTGGGCCGCGTGATGTAGGGGGTCTGTCCCCGGTAAGTGACGACAGCAGCGGGGGCCGCCGGCGCAACGAGGGGACTGACCCCGGTTTTCATCGCACCCCTCGGGTTAACGAAAAAAGCCACGGCAAGCCGTGGCAGACAAAAAGGGGTGGCGCCAGCGTCCCCGGTTGCGACCCTCGTTCGAGTTGGCGGGTGGCGGTCGCTCGCCGACTGCTTATGGTTGAGCGCTCATCGTCGGGTGCTTATCGTTGAGTGCTGTTCGTTGAGCGCTGATCGTTGACGATTATTGTTGTGCCGACTTGCCGCCCTTGCCCGAAGGCTGGGCGGCGGGCGTGCCCTGCACATTGCCCTGGAACGACGCGCCGCCGGCCTCGCCCTCGACGTGCAGGCCGCCGTTGCCGCTGTCGGCCTGCAGGTGGCCGTGGCTGCTGCTGCCATTGCCGCGTTGGCCGTTATCGAACTGGAACGGATCACGGAAGGCGCGGATCGATTCTTCCTGCTGCTGCTTGCTGCGGTCGGTCTCCTCGGCGGCGGTACGCGCCACCTGGTCGGCCAGGGCACGCGCCGTGCGCGACGTTTCCTGCACGTGCTGCTCGGCGACACGGGCCAGTTCGACCTGGGCATCGGCGGCGACACGGCTGATGTGCTGCTGGTAGGCGCGCAGCTTCTCCGAAGCCGGCTGGGCGCGCCCTGCCGCGATCGAGATCACGTCGTCGGGACGGTCGGTCGTCAGCAGCTTCTGGCCCGCGATCGCGCTTTCCTCGAGCAGGGTCTGGCCCAGCTGGATGTTCAGCTGGCACAGTTCCTGGAAGGAGCGCGACAGCGACTTCGACATATCGTTCAGGAAGGCCACCTGGGCGTCCAGGTGCGAGCGTACGGCGGGCTTGACGGACGGGGAAAATGGGTACATGGCTTACCTTTGCATGGTGGAATTCACGACAAGGCAGCATGCCGCTGCCGGGCAGGCGCCGCCGGCGCGGCACCTGGGCATACCCTACCCCCCGTTTGTGACGTGCGTTTGACATATGGATGAGGTCAACAGCACTGGGCCGACCTGATCCGCGACGTCACCGGTGTGCGACAAAATGTCATGAAAGTGTCATTGCGAGTGACCGCCATCACTGTGATTGCTACGATGGCCCTGTCGCCCCGCCGGGGGCCGTCGGGAGAGCACCATGAATAGCCTGCTGCCGCGCCTTGCCGTGTTGACGTTGTCGGCATCGATCGCGGCCCTGCTGCCGTGCCCTCCCGCGAGTGCGCTGGCGCTCGACGCGAAAACGAAGGCGGCGGCCCGGCAGGAGTTCCGCAAGTCGGCCGCGCGGCCATGCCTGGCGGCGCAGCCGTGCTTCAAGGTGCGCAATACCTTTCCGAAGCAGGCCAAGGCCGAGGCGCTGCCGTGGCGCGACATCGACTATCGCACGGCGCCCGAATCATACCTGCGCGCGGTACTGGCCTATATCGTCGAGGGCAATACGGCCGTCGACTGGCAGCTGCACAAGAACCGCAAGCGCGACTGGTATCACGCGGCCTGGATGCACCCGGTGCGCGAACCCATCCATGGCCTGACGTTCGAACGGGGCAGCCGCCTGCACGAACTGAGCGCCGTCCAGACGCGCCGCACCAACAACTGGGCCATCGGCTTCTACAACCGCCAGGGCGCCACGGCGTTTGCCCGCGTGTGGCGCGAACGCAGCCAGCCGGACACCGCCGCCTTTGCCTTCCCGGAAGGAACCGTCAGCGCCAAGCTGCTGTTTACCGACGCCACCGACGAGGAAGCACCCTACCTGGCCGGCAACAACCTGGCGTGGCAGGCCGACATCCGGGGCAACGGCCAGCCCGTCACCCTGCGCCTGCTGCAAGTGGACGTGGCCATCAAGAACGCGCCGCGCGACGGCCTGAACGGCTGGGTGTTCGGCACGTTCTACTTCGATGGCCGCGGCGGTCACGCGGATTACTGGGACAACCTGGTGCCCGCAGGCCTGGAATGGGGCACGTCGCCCACCTTTACGCGCGCCGATTTCGCGGCCGGTCAGCGCCCCCCGCAAGGCTGGGTCAACCCGGTGGCGGAGGCGTTGTTCGCCACCCGCGCGCCGGACGGCAAGCTGGGTTACCTGGGCCGCATGAACGGCCCGGTGGACGATCCCCGCTCCAGCTGCCTGGCCTGCCACAGCCGCGCGATGGACATGCAGGGTGCCAGCGACCCGCCGCTGTTCCCTCCATTCGCGGCCAGCCGCATCCGCCAGGTCAGCGCGGCGCCGAACCAGACCTACGAGACCGTGCTGGCGGCCGGTCCGGTCGACGAGGCGCAAGTCGCCTTGTTCTTCCGCAATCTGGCGCCCGGGGAGTCGTTCGACGGCACCCATCCCGCGCTGGACTATTCGCTGCAACTGGCCAAGGGCGTCGAACTGTGGCGGGCCTGGCTGGACAGGCGGCTGGCCGCCGCCGTCCCGCAACCCATCGCGCCGGAAGCGCTGGCCGCGCCCGCTGGCGGCGGCCGTGGCAATTGAATCCACCCATCCAATAAGGAGCATCCATGAAACGAGTCACCGGCATCGGCGGCATCTTCTTCCAGGCCCGCAATGCGCCGGCCCTGCGCGCGTGGTACCGGGCGCACCTGGGCATCGACGTGCAGGACTGGGGCGGCACGTCGTTCCGCTGGGCCGAAGGCGCCAGCACCGGCAACGGTTCGACCGTCTGGAGCATCTCCCCGGCCGGCAACGACAGCTATGCCCCGAGCGCGGCGCCGTTCATGGTCAACTATCGCGTCGACAACCTGGATGCCCTGCTGGATGCGCTGCGCGCCGAGGGCTGCCACGTCATCGGCAGCGAAGCGTCCGAGTACGGCAAGTTCGGCTGGGTGCTGGACCCGGAGGGCAACAAGGTCGAGTTGTGGGAGCCGCCGACCGGCCAGTAACAACGGCGCCCCGCCAGCCCGGCAGGGCTAGCGATGGCCGTGGGCCTTGACGATCTGCAGCAGCTCGTGGAACGGGCCGGACATCGCCTGGTCGGCCGCGACGCAAGTGACCGAGCGCTCGCCGAAGTGCAGCGTGAGGCGGTAACGCCGCCCGTCGCGCAAGGCGGACGGAGCGGCGGACGGCCCGGGTGCCGCCGCCAGTTCACGCGCCAGCCGCTCGCACTGCGCGGCCTCGGCTTGCGGCAAGGTGGCGCAATCGAGCACCATGGGCCGGTTCAGCCCGGGCAGCGCGGCGAAGCCGCCCTCCGTCACCAGCTCGATACGCATGGCGCCCTACAGCACGCCGACGTCCTGCCACGCCTTCGCGACGGCTTTCGACTGCGCGCTGCCGGCGCCGTGCAGCTTGTCCGCGCTGGCCTGCGTCAGCTTGGCGAACTGCTTGAAGGTGGCATTGGGTTTCAGCCGGTTGTCCTGCAGCGCTTCGTACCAGATCTTTCCCGCCTCGCCCCAGGCATTGCCGCCCAGGGCCACCGCCACCAGGTAGAACGCCCGGTTCGGGATGCCGGAGTTGATGTGCACGCCGCCGTTGTCCTCCACGGTGTGCACGAAGTCCTTCATGTGCGCCGGCTGCGGGTCCTTGCCCAGCACCGGGTCGTCATAGGCAGTGCCGGGGGCCTTCATGGAGCGCAGCGCCTGGCGCGTGGGTCCCGGCTCGACAAACAGGTCGGCGCCGATCAGCCAGTCGGCCTGGTCCGCCGTCTGGCCCAGCTTGTACTGCCTGACGAGCGAGCCGAACACGTCGGACATCGACTCGTTCAAGGCGCCCGACTGGCCCTGGTAGGCCAGTGCCGCCTCGACCTCCGTGACGCCGTGCGCCAGCTCGTGGCCGATCACGTCCAGCGATGCGGTAAAGCGGTTGAACAGCGTCCCGTCGCCATCGCCGAACACCATCTGGCTGCCGTTCCAGAACGCGTTGTCGTAGTCCTTGTCGTAGTGGACGGTGGCATGCAAGGGCATGCCCGCATCGTCGATCGAATTGCGGCCGAACTCCTTGAAGAACAGGTCGTACGTGGCGCCGAGGCCGTCATAGGCCTCGTCCACGGCCGCGTCGCCCGTCGCCGCCGCCCCTTCGGCGCGCACCACTTCGCCAGGCAGCGCCTGCTGGTTCTTCGCGTCGTAGACCGTGCGCTTCAATGCCGGGGCCGTGCCGGCCATGACCACCCGTGCCCGCGGCGACAGGGCCTGCGTCGCCGCGCTGGTGGCGCGGAAGGTGCGGAAGGAGAAGTCGACCGACAAGGTGTCGATCGCAAACGCCCGCTGCGCCGGCGTGCCGTTCTTGGCGATTGCCTTCAGCAGGTACGGTGGCAGGATGCAGAACATCGAATGACGGTGGGGGGTGGGTTTGTTGCACATATCTTCTCCGCGGAAAACGCTATATGAAACAGTTCGGCGGCAGGACATGCGCGCCTGCGTGCATGCCCTGCCGTATCCATGCTGGCGATGGCACTATGACACATCGGTGCGGATTGCGCCGTCCGCCCCTGGGTGCACGATTGGGCCATGGCATCGCTCGTCTGCGCACAGGGCCCCAGTCCCGATGCACGGACCGTGCCCGTGTACCTCCGCTGTGGACCCACCGCAGATCCTATCGACCGCTTCCCATGGAGGCCGGTAGCCTAAACGACGGGGCCGCCCCGCGCACGCGTATAAATGCCGACCGCTTTGCCGTATATCTCGGTTTCCGCTTCAAAAGCCAGGCCAAGGCGCTTGGCAACGCGTAGCGAGGATTCGTTGGCCGAAGCGATGAGAGCCCGGACTTTCGGTTCGCGTCGGATCTCGAGCGCATGGTGCAAGGCGGCCGTCGCCGCTTCGTTTGCGAATCCCTGGCCCAGAAGGCACGATAGGTATTCCAGCCAAGCTCCATCACGGTGGATTCCTCGCGAAAGAACGCGCCAACACTGCCGACGAGTCGACCGGTCTCTTTTTCCTCGACACCCCACCAGCCGGCGCCATGGATGAGCCATAGCCCCGCTTGTGAGCAGAAGATCCGCCACGCAGCATGGCGGTCTGCCGGTCCCAGGTGGGCCGCGCTGACCGGGTCGGCGCAATGCGCCGCGAAGGCGTCAAAGTCCTCCCGTCGATATGCGCGAAGCACGAGCCGCTCCGTGTGAAGGAATGGAACAGAAGTGATGAACTCGCTATCCATGAGCTGGATTCCATGTGGTGGTGGCCGTTGCGCCGCGCGGAATGCCTACCGGCGGCTTTCCGGGTCAGTGCGACGTTCGGGCGGATCGCCCTCTTCAAAACCCGCTACGAACAGCATGAGCAAATCGCTGGGCACTTTCTCGTGTCCCGCTTCCAGCAAATCGTTCGCAATCTTCGTCAGCGCGAGCGGGTTGGCCCCCGCATCCGTATTATCGACTGCATGTCTCGTCACCTTGCCCAGTTCGAACGCCAACTCGGCAATGGCGGTTTTTTCCGTGATACTCATTCACACTCTTTCATCTTGCGCGCGGTTGTCCGCGCTGGAGGCTGCCGCAGGCGAATCGGCCCGCTGACGCAGCATAGCAGGTTGCCGTCGAGAGAGGCCACGCATGCGGACGGCGTCAGTGAACGCGACGCCCACGTGCCTTGCATCGGCCCCGGGCTTGCCACGATGTCGCAAATCGCTTACAATCCATAAGCGATATCACTTAGCGAGGCACAGCATGCAGCAATACTCCGTTGGCTTGATCGGCTATGGCCTGGGCGGCTCGACCTTTCACGCACCCATCATTGCCACTGTTCCCGGGCTGCGGCTGGCACGGATCGCCAGCCGCAGCGCAAAACCAGAGACGCGCGATGTCTATCCCGGCGTGCAACTGGATGAAACGCCGCAAGCGATGCTGGACGACCCAGGCATCGCATTGATCGTCGTGTGTACTCCCAATGCCAGCCACCATGCGCTGGCCAAGGCTGCGCTGATGGCCGGCAAGCATGTCGTGGTGGACAAGCCGTTCGTGCTGTCGTCCGCGGAGGGCGACGAACTGGTCGCGTTGGCGCGGCGACAGGGCGTGCAACTGAGCGTATACCAGAATCGCCGCTGGGACGGCGATTTCCTGACGCTGCGTCGCACGCTGGCATCGGGCGAGCTGGGCACGGTGCATACGTACCGCGCGCATTTCGACCGCTATGCGCCGCAAGTGAAGGCGCGCTGGAAGGAACAGCCGGAGCCTGGTGCCGGCGTGTTGTGGGACCTGGGCTCGCACCTGATCGACCAGGCCCTGACGCTGTTCGGCAAGCCACGCGCGGTCACGGCGCATCTGTCGGTACAGCGCGACGGCGCACAGGTGGAAGACGCCTTCGAACTGATGCTGGATCATGGCGCCACCCGGTCAGTGCTGCATGCCGGCGCGCTGGTGCGCTCCCCCGGCCCGCGCTACCAGGTGCATGGTACCCACGGCAGCTTCGTCAAACACGGCATCGACTCCCAGGAAGAAGCACTGAAGCGCGGTGGCCGGCCCGGCGATGCCGGCTGGGGGCAGGACGTGCCCGCCGACTGGGCCAATATCACGACGGCCGACGGTACGCACCACACCGTCGAAACGGTCCCGGGAGCCTACCAGGAGTTCTATCGCGGCATGTACCGCGCCATCGCCGAAGGCGCGCCAGTACCCGTGAAAGCGGAAGATGCGGTAGACGTCGTCAGGGTGATCGAGCTCGCGCTGCGCAGCCATCGCGAATGCCGCACCGTCCATTTCACCGAAGGAGAACACCATGCCGGATGATTATGCCGCCCTGTTGAGGGAGTTGGAGACCGAGGAAGAACAGCTGCAATTTCCCGCGTTCTCGAACGCCGATGCGCTGCGGCTCGGCATCGCGCTGGTCGAGCGTGCCCGCGCACTCGGCAAAGCGGTAACGGTCGACATTGCCCGCAACGGGCACCAGCTGTTCCACCACGCGATGGACGGCACGTCGCCCGACAATGCCAACTGGGTGCGTCGCAAGAACAACGTCGTGCAGCGCTTCGGTCGCAGCTCGTGGCACGTGGGGACGCGCTACCGCAGCAAGGGCCAGTCGTTCGACGCCGACAGTGCCATCGATGGCGCCGACTTCGCGGCGCATGGCGGCGCCTTCCCGCTCGCCATCCGGGGTACAGGAATCATCGGTACCGTGACGGTGTCCGGCCTGCCGCAAAAAGAAGATCATGAGCTGGTGACGTCCGTCCTGCGCGCATATCTGCACGGGCCGCGATGAGCGGGGAAATACCGCTCACCCAAGCACGCCGCCTGGACGCGATCTGCGCGCACCTCGCACAGCACTACCGCATCGGCATCGAGGACATCTGCCGGCTGTACGGCGTGACCCGCGACACGGCGCGGCGCGACGTGGTGCGGCTCGATGCGGACGGCCGCGTGCTGCGCGTGCGCGGCGGCGCGGTCCTGCCGCCGCAGGACAGGCATGTGCGGCAATACGCCGAACGCGACGGCGCATTGTCGGCCAAGCAGGCCATCGGCGCCGCGGCCGCCGCACTGATCCGCGACGGCGACCGGGTGCTGTTCGATACCTCCACCACCGTGGTGGAAGTCGCCCGCGCGCTCACGGCAGCGCCGCTGCATGCCGTGACCAACTCGATCGACATCGCCGAGACCCTGGGCAAGCGCGACGGCATCGAGTTGCACCTGACCGGCGGCCAGTTCAATCCGTGGCAGCGCAGCCTCGAAGGCGCGCAGGCCCGGCACGGGATTGCGCAGTTCCAGTTCGACAAGCTGATCCTCGGCGCCTGCGCCATCGATCCGCAGGGCCTGACCTGTGCGTCCAGCGAGGAAGCCGACCTCAAGGGGGTCATGATGCGCCAGGCCAGCCAGGTGATCGTGGTCGCGGATGCGTCGAAGTTCGGCAAGGCATTCCTGCACCGGCTTTGCACGTTCGAGGGGGTGGATTTGCTGGTGACGGATGCGGCACCGCCTGCTGCCGTGATGGCGGTGCTGGCGGCTGTCGGTGTGGAGGTGGTGCTGGCGGGAGGCGCTTCTTAGCCCCCGCCAGGCTCGTCGTACTGCACGAACAGCTTGCCGCCGGGAGCTAGCCATCGTTCGGCAAGCCGTCCCGCTTCCTCGGGCCGGTCGTGAAACAGCCGGACCCGCATCGCCAGCACCTTGTCGAAGCGCGCTTGTCCGGGATCGTACGACTCCAGGGTCGCCACGACAAACGTCGCCAGCCCTGCCGACACGAACGCCGCATTGCGCTTCGTCGCGGCGGCCACCATCTTTGGCGAGCGGTCGATGCCGACGTAGTGTCCCGTCGCCAGTTTTTCGCAGATCAGGGAGGCGGCGACACCATGGCCGCAGCCGATCTCCAGGATGCGCTCGTGCGGCTGTATGTGCATCGCCTCGACAAACTTTTCAATGCGGTCCGACATGTCGGTACCTCCTTCGCTTGAGCGGTCGATCCGGTTGCGCGGCGCGCGGCTGGCGCGGGCCGCGGCCAGGCTTCACTCCATCAGCCAGTGCCTGCTGTCGGACCAGCCCAGGAACGGCCCGTTGCCTTGGGACGCGCTCCCTTCGACAGCGCCCCGCAGCCCGTGCATGGCAGGCTGGAAGCGCCGCTGCCATGCCGGAGATTGCCTTGCCTGGAACTCATCCGCCCAAGCCAGGAAGGCCAGCACCTCTTCCGAAGGCAGCAGGGACAGGAAGAAGATCATCTGGCGCCACGCGTAAGCCGAGTTCTTCACCCGGAGCAAGCGCCCGTGCCAGTCGTCCAGCTGCCTCTGGTTGCGCGCGCAGATCCACTTGAAGCACGACCTGGCCATCTGCTGCAGGCGCCCCTGCAGCGCTGCGCGCAGGTCCAGCCGCACGACCAGCGGCGCCAGGTTCTGTGTCGTCAGGATCTGCTGCTGTTCGATGATCATGCCATTCGTGGCGGGACGCAAGCTGCCCAGCGCGACGCCTGCGCGCGCAGCGCAGAGCGCGGCGAAATCGGGTCCGCGCATCCGTGCTTTCTGCCAGGGCCAGGTGAACGTGGCGGAGGAAGACGAGTCAGCGCCCAGCCTGTCGACGGCGTCGTAATCGATCCCATAATACGTGGCATACAGCGAACCGCGCAGCAGCGTCCCGGCAACCCGCGCGGCATCGAGGAATTTCGGCGAGAACTCGCCCATGAAGATGTCCGTCGCCAGCTCCTCGACCAACGGTACGTCGACGCCGGCGCTCGTCGCCAGCGCGCCCAGTTCGCGCACCAGCCGATTGGGGAGGATCGCATGCGGGAAGAACTCGAGTGCCAGCAGGGTGGTTGCCTCGAGCGCCTGGCGCGCCGCGGCGCGGCTGGACAGGTTCTCGTTGCGCAGGCCCTCGATCGCCGCCACCCACGGCAGTTCCTCGAGCCGCACCTGGCTTTGCAGGTCCAGCAGCAGCAGCGAGCGGCGCCGGCGGAACGCGCGGTAAATGGCGGCATACAGCCCACGCAGCGCCGGATCGTCGATGCCCAGGCTGCGCAAACCCGACGTCAGTTGCGGCAGCACGGTCGCAAGTACCTCGCCGGAAGAGATCAATCCGCGTCGCACCAGCAGCTCCGGCGTCTCGTTCATGCAGCGCTCGAGCTTGCGCGCGATGTGCCGTGGAATCGCCGTGCCGGCCGGCACGGCATCGCTGCCTTCGTCCGGCGCGACGCTCTGCTGGACGGACTCGATGTCGTCGAGACCGTCCGCGGCGGGATAGGATGCGAGCCGCCGGCCGACGACGGTGGCGATGTCCGCGTACAGCGGCGCACGGACATCGTCCATCTGCCGGCGGCGGTAGGCCTGGCTGGACGGCGCCGCAGGCATCCCCCTCTTTGCGACACTGCACCGCAGGATATGCCGGATGCGTCCGACGTCCCGCCCTGTCAGCGTCTCGAATGACGTCGCGCAGCGCTGCAGGAAGGCGTGCAGCTGGGCATGGTGGCTGCCAGGCTTGCGGTACTTCGCCGGGATCTGGTTCGCGCTGTACTGCGCCGCGTACTCGGCCAGCAGCGTGGCGACGCGTGCCGACCAGTCCACGGGGCGCTGCTGGCACGGCCAGAACTCGTCGCCCATGGTTTCGGCAAACAGGGACAACGCCCGGTCGTGCAGCGGTGCCCACACTTCGGCCGCCCTCTTTTGCGCGATGACGTGCCGGTTCGGCCGGATGTCGGCAAGCTGGCGGGCGACGGCCCCCACCTCCTGCACATGCACGCGCGGACCGAAATGACGGGGACGATAGTCGGGCACCGGGTAGAACCGCAGCGTCGGGAAGAACGGTGCGATGGCTGCCACGATGTCGCGGGCGGCGTCGGCGTGCCCGTTGGCCGCCAGCCACGCGACTGTCAGCAGCGCCCCTTCTTCGGGTACGCGCACGTCGTAATGGCCGGACCGCAGCCACGCCTGCAGCTCGCCCAGGCCGGCATCGGTCAGGAAGTACAGGTTGAGCGCAAGCCGATCCTTGCCCTGCCCGGCCGGCACGATGCGGTCGAGCAGCTGGTGCTCGTAGGGCTGCAGCGGCCCGCCTGCCAGCATCCTGCCGGTCGCGAAGCCGCCGGTCATGACCTCCAGGGTGGCCCAGGCCGGGACGTCGTCGATGGGTGTGCGCGATCCGTAGCTGGCGCTGCCGGCGAACAAGTGACCGAGGATCTCTTCCCAGGAGGCGACGCGCCCGGCGGCGCGCTCCCTTGCCGCGGCATCCGGGGAAGACACGCTGGCCATGAGCGCCTTGGCAAGCTGGAAGGCCGCGAAACCGGTACCGATCGTGGGCTGCTGGCCAGCCGTATCGTCGTCCATGCGTTCCGTCACACCTTTCCTAGTGGGTCGTGGGTCCGGGGGCTGGAGTCGAACCAGCGCCCTCTCGGTTAGAAGCCGAGTATTCATCCGCTGAACTTCCCCGGAATTGTCGTCTTGCCGCGCGCATGGCACGGATAGCGAGCAGAAACGCGCTGCGCTGCCGCCGCGGAGCCTCATCACCATTGGCGGGCACGCTAGCTTACATTATATATTTCGCGCCGAGCAGTAACCGACAGGGCTCATCCGGGCTCCGATTCTATCGGTGACGTTGCGTACTGCCTCGAGGCGCGATGCGGCTCGGTTCTATCGCATCATGGGCGCCGAAATGCGATCCCTGTCGAATTGGCGCGGGTCGCGCGCGCGCCGCATCTCCGCCGTGACCAGCGACGGCAGCTCATGGGCACGTACCGCGAATGCCGATGTATCGCAGCGGAAGAAGGATGACGATTGCAGGGTCATCCAGACCTCGGTCCCCAAGCCGAGGGCCTTCGCCAGCACGTCTTGCGGCACGACCGGCGTTGCGTACTGGACGAGCCGGGCAAACGTCACGCCCAATTCACGGGCCGTGGGGCTGCCAGGCTGGCAGTGTCGCGATATCTTCAATATCGTGGCCACGAATGCCCCCCCTTGAGCGGCGTTCGGCAGCCTTTCGATCTGCATATTCAGTTCCGTGAGGGGATCCGGTCGGGGCTGCTCCGCCCAGGTTGGCGCAGCGCTCATCGCGGCAAGCATCAGAACAGCGAATCTCTTCATTCGTTTTTCCCTTGAAGTCGGCGGCCCAACGTACGTGGATCGCATCCGGCGCGACAAGGATAATGAAGGATGTCGCCACAAGCACCCCTCCCAACCGAGGGTTGTCATTTTTACAAAACTGCCACGTTCACAGTATGTCGTGGCGAAAGCCGCCTATGGCGCGCCGCTACACATGCCGCATGCCGCTCACCGCACACGCCGCAGGAATGCATCCAGGCTGGCACAGAGGTCGATTTCGTGGCCGGTGCCGGCAAGGCGATACCGACCCCGGGCTTCGATCCGCGTCCCGTCCGGGATAGTCCAGGCGGTGCCAAACAGCGCTTGTCCACATGGCTTCACGCCTTCCACATCGCCATGCGCATACACCACCGCGCCGGTCTTGCCACCGATCCTGAACCGCAGGCTGCAGGGCCCGTCCCGGTCGCAGTGGCGCTCGTTCACCACGGTCGCGACCAATACCGTTTCGCCGTTCGGCAGTACCTGCAGCCGGTCCGGCGCGGCCGGGGTGGTGGCGCTGGCGGTGGCAGTGGCATGGATGGCGATGAGGGCGGTTTGGGCAAGCGACATGGTGTTTTTGCGCTCTCTTGGGTTAGGACGCCCACTCAGCAAAATCCGGCAACTGTCCGGTCTTCCAAGCGCGCATGATTTTGAGGTACTCTGATTTTTTTTTCGGACACTCTTGTTTGGTAAAGTTCGCCAACAGGAGCCTTTATGAAGACATTGAAGAAGACGTACACCCCCGAACTCAAGGAAGAAGCTGTCAAGCTGGTACTGGCGCAGGGCCTGTCCATTGAGCAGGCGGCGGCACGTGTCAGCATTCCAAAAGGGACGCTGGCCAATTGGGTAGCAGCAGCCAGACGCGGGCCGGCTGCAATAACAGCACCTGGAAGCCGCTCCGTGGCCGAGCTGGAGGCGGAGAACGCAAAGCTGCGCAAGCAGCTGGCGCAAGCAGAAATGGAGCGGGATATCGTAAAAAAAGCGGCGGCGTACTTTGCGCGCGAGTCGCTGCCAAGTACGCGTGGATAAAGACGATGCGACTCAATTTCCCTGACTATCCTGTGAAGCTGATGTGCCAAGTATTGGACGTCTCGCGCAGCGGCTACTACGACTGGCTGCGGGCGAAGCCGTCGACACGCAAGCAGGACGACGAGCGGCTGAAAGTATTGATTACGGCAGTGCATCGGCAGACCCGCGAGACTTACGGAGTGCCACGGATAAAGCGAGAGCTCGCTGCGCAGGGACACGAGGTCGGCCGCGATCGGGTTCGACGATTGCGCCAGGAGCTCAATCTGCGCTGCAAACAGCGGCGCAAGTTCATCGCAACGACGAATTCGAATCACAACTTGCCCGTTGCTGAAAACCTGCTGGAACAGCGGTTCGCACCGCGCCGGCCTGACGAAGTATGGGTGACGGATATCACCTATATTCCGACTGCCGAAGGCTGGCTGTACCTGGCCGGCGTGAAGGACGTCTTTACCTGCGAGATCGTCGGCTACGCGATGGGCGAACGCATGACGCAAGATCTGACGACGCAGGCGCTGTGGCGCGCTGTGAGCTACAAACGGCCGGCACCAGGGCTGATCCATCATTCAGATCGTGGAAGCCAATACTGCGCCCATGCCTACCAGGAGCTGGTGGCGCAGTCCGGCATGCGCGCCTCGATGTCGCGCCGCGGGCACTGCTATGACAACGCGCCAATGGAGAGCTTCTGGGGCACGCTGAAGAATGAGCTTGCCCATCATCGCCGCTATGCCACCCGTGCTGAGGCAAAGGCCTCGATTCAGGAATACATCGAAATTTTCTACAACCGACAGCGGCGCCATTCCCGCATCGGCTTTGTTCCGCCAGCGCTGTTCGCCGAATCCTTCAGCGAACAGCAGGCGGCTTAAGACAAGCGTGTCCGCTATTGACAGTACACCTCAATACGCGTGCCGACGGCAGCCGCGTGCACCGCCTGAGCGACGATATCGCCTACCCGCTGCGCCGCACGGTGGCGGCGATCCGGCGCGACCCGATGGTGACGGCGCTGTTCGGCCCTCCCCCGCACGCGCTGCCGGAGCTGTGACGGCGACGGGAGATGGCTGCCGGAACCGAGCTTGCGTGAACTGGCGCACTGTCCGGTTCGCTTGGACGGTTTATCCTGGCACGGTGCTTGGGTTGCAAGCACGCTCACAGGAAAAACCCGCCAACCCTCAGGAGAGACGCATGAACAAAGTACAGCGCGCATATTCCCGCACCGACGTCACGACCGAACTGGTCATCAACCGCGCCCTGCTGATGCAGCAATCCCTGGGCCTGCGCGATGCGCACATGTTCCTGACCCGTAAGCGCATCAAGCCCGCCACGATCAAGCGCGTGCTGGCCTGCCCCGGCGAACGGCGCAGCTGCTGATCGAACGCGTGGAGTCCGCGCCGGTGCCACGCCGCGTGCAGCTGCTCGGTGCAGTCACACGAGGCCCCTGGCGGGTCCATGCCGTCAGCCGTAACGGCTGGCGAATTCCGCCGCGGGCAACGCCGCGCTGAACCAGTAGCCCTGCGCTTCGTCGCAGTCCTGCCGGCGCAGGAAGTCGAGCTCCGCCTGCGCCTCCACGCCCTCGGCCACGATGCGCCGGCCCATGCTCTGGCCCATGCCGATCACGGCGCGCACGATGACGGCGCCGGCCCCGTCGATGTCGTTGTCCCGGCCAAGCTCGCGGATGAAACTCTGGTCGATCTTGATCGTGTCCACCGGCAGCCGGCGCAGGTAGCTCAGGCTCGAGTAGCCGGTGCCGAAATCGTCGATCGCCAGCCGGACCCCCATGTCCCGTATCCGGCTCAGCTTTGCCAGCGCCGCATCCGTGTCGCGCAGCAGCACCCCTTCCGTGATCTCCAGTTGCAGCCGCTCCGGCGCCACGCCGGTCTCCTGCAGGGTACGCAGCAAATCCGCCTCGAAGCTGTTCTGGTGCAGCTCCTGGGCCGAGACGTTGACGGCGGTGTGGGCCGCCGCCCTGCCCTGGCGCTGCCACGCCACCATCTGCGCGCAGGCGGCTTCGCGCACCCAGCGTCCCAGCGCACCGATCAGTCCGAAATCCTCGGCTATGGCGATGAAGCGGGCAGGCGGCACGTGGCCGAGCGTGGGATGGTGCCAGCGCACCAGCGCCTCGCTGCCGGTCAGCTGGCCCGAGCGCAAGTCGAACTTGGGCTGGTAGTGCAAGGCCAGCTGGCCACTGCCCAAGGCGGCGCGCAGCGCGTTCTGCAGCTGCTGGCGTTGCACGGCGTCTACGTTCATATGCGGTTCGAAGAAGCGGAAGGTGTTCTTGCCAGCCGCCTTCGCCAGATACAAGGCGGTGTCCGCATTCTTCACCAGCGCCTCCGCGTCCGAGCCGTCTTCCGGCGACACGCTGATGCCGATGCTGGCCGCGGTGTGCAGCACTTCGCCCCCCACCTGGTGCGGCACGGCCAGCGCCGACAGGATCTTGCCCGCCGTGACACCGGCCATGTGGGCCGCATTATCGGCCAGCGTCAGCACGACCACGAATTCGTCGCCACCGAAGCGGCTGACGGTATCGGTGCGCCGCACGCACTCGCGCAGGCGTGCCGCGACGGATTCGAGCAGCTGGTCGCCGGCGCGGTGGCCCAGCGAATCGTTGACCTGCTTGAAGTTGTCCAGGTCAAGGTACAGCACGGCCACGCCGGCGCCGCGCCGGGCCGCCTGCGCCAGCTCGTGCGTCAGGCGGCTGTCCAGCAAAGCGCGGTTGGGGAGGTCGGTCAGGAAGTCGTGGGTGGCCTGGTAGGTCATCTGCAGCATGGTCTGGTGCGCCTGCGTGACGTCGTGGAAGACCATCACGGCCCCCACCAGCGCCCCCGCCGCGTCCAGCACGGGCGCCGAGCAGTCCTCGATGACGAACTCGCTGCCGTCGGCGCGCACCAGCACGGTGCCCGGCGGTACCCGGGTGGCCTCGCCCGTGGCAAGGACTGCCTTGATGGGATGGATCATCGGGTCCAGTGCGCTGGTCAACAACGTCGACAGTGCCTCGACGTCGGTACCGATCAGCCGGTCCGGGGCGCCCCCCAGCAGGGCCGCCGCGGCCGGGTTGACGTACGTGACGACGCCGCGCACTTCCGTGCACAGCACGGCATCGGTCATGCTGCGCAGCACCAGGTCGGAAAATTGCGGGACCGCAGGGCCTGGCGTGGCCAGTCCATCCGTTGCCGCGGCGGTCAGCGGCAGTGCCTGGGCCTCCCGATGCTGCCCTGTCGTGCCGTACTCGTCCATGACCAGTCTCCGCGCCAGCCGCGCTCGCCGCGGTGTCCAGGACATTACATACCCAAAGCGCAAACGCTGTAGCACGGCTGACAGCGTCAGCCCGGCACATGTCAGCGTGCTGTGCCGGACGGCACCGGCTGCTCCGTCCAGGTCGGCCCGGCCGTTGAAGGCCGGTCGCCCTGCCAGTCGAGCCGGTCGATGCACATGCGCCGTCCCGCCATGTCCGGCTGCCACGCGTGGTAGACGATCCACGTCTCGCTGCCGTCGGGCGACGGCGCAAACGAATTGTGGCCCGGCCCGATCAGCCGGCCTGGCCGGGTGCTCATCAGCAGGGCCCGGCCGCCCTGCGCCGGCCGCCGGAACGGTCCCAGCGGGTGGTCGGCGACGACATAGCTGACCCCGTAGTTGGCGCGCTCCCACGCGCCGCCGCTGTAGAAGCAGTAATAGCGGCCGTCATGGCATTGCACCGCCGGGCCCTCGACCGTGTGCCAGTCGTACACGGCGCCGTACATTGCCCGTCCCTTCAGGAACAGGTGCCAATCCTCGTGCGGGCGCACGACCACGCGCGGCTCGCCGGCCAGCGTGCACATGTCCACCAGGCGGTCGACGACGATGCCGGTGCCGACCCGGTGGTCGTCCTCCAGTTCCAGGAAATCGACGCAATAGTACAGGTACCACTGGCCGTCCGTATCGCGGAACGGGTGGGCGTCGATCGAGAACGGCTGGTCCGGCACCAGCACCGCGCCCGTGTCCAGGAACGGGCCGGCCGGGTGCTCGCTGCTGGCCACGCGCAGCTGGTGGTCGTTGCCGTCGATGCCATGCGCCGAGTAGTACATATAGAACACCCCGTCGCGCGCGGCCACCTCCGGGGCCCAGAAGTCGCTGCCGCCGGGTGGCACCAGCGCATGGCCCAGCGGCTCCCAATGCACCAGGTCGGCCGAGCGCAGGACGGGAAAGGCGCGACCGTCCGCCCCGACGGGCGCGGTGCCGTAGGCGTAGTACTGGCCGTCGTGCTTCAGCACGAACGGATCGGCCATCGTGTGCGGATAAACAGGATTGACGTAGCTCTCGGCCATGCTGTCTCCGCTCACAGTTTGAAGCGCAGGGCCAGGCCGTACGTGGTCGGGGTGTAGCGGATGTCGCGCGGCCGGCTCTCGCTGCCGACATAGCTCTCGTACTTCTCCTTGGTCAGGTTGATGGCATCGAACTGCAAGGTCAGGTTCTTCGTCAGCTCATACGACAGCGACAGGTCGACGTAGGTCTGCGCCTGCACCATCCGGTCCTGCAGGAAGCGGGGCTCCTCGATCTGCTCGACATATGCGCCGCGCCGGGTCGCGGCCAGCCGGCCCGTGACGCCATGGCCTTCGTACAGCAGGGCGAAGTTGGCGCTGCGGCGGGCCACGTCGATCAGGCTGGTCTTCTCGAACGTGGGGCTGTCCAGCGTCGTGCGGGTCTCGTTGTCGCCGGAGATGTAGGTGTAGTTGAACTGGGCGCCGAAGCCGCTCCAGAAGCCCGGCAGGAAGTCGAAGAACTTCTGGATGCTGAACTCGGCGCCCTTCAACGTGCCCGAGCCGGAATTCTGCGGCCGCGTGACGCGGTAGGTCTGGCCGCCGATGACTTCGTCCTGGGTGAAGTTCTGCAGGTAGCCATTGATGTCGCGGTGGAACAGCGCCACCTGCGCGAAGCCGTTTTTCGGGAAGTAGTATTCCAGCGTGACGTCCGTGTTGGTCGACTTGGTGGGATCGAGGGCGGGATTGCCTGCGTTGCCCGTGCCCGGCGCGTTGACGGTGGGCGGGATCAGCGACATCGCGGGGTTGAGCCGGTTGAATTCGGGCCGCGTGATCGTCTTGCCGACCGAGAAGTGCGACTGCAGGTTCTCGCGCCAGCCCACCAGCGCGGAGAAGTTCGGCAGCACGTTGGTCTCGGAGGCCTTGACGTCGATCGGCGTCAGCACGTCGCCGTTGCGGGTGGTGCCGCGCATCTTGCGGTTCAGCCGCACCACGCGCACGCCGGCATCGCCGCTCACCTCCATGCCCGCCACCGTGGTCTGCCAGCGGCCGGACCCGTACAGCGTGACGGTGCGCTCGCGCTGGTCGAAGTAGCGGGTCGGGTCGTCGGCCACGCGGCCGGCGGCGGCGCCATAGACCGCGCGCACGGCATCGGCATTATCGATCAGGAAGTCGCGCGACGGCACCAGGAACGGCCCGCCCAGCCGGTCCACGCCCGGCACCAGGCTTTCGAAGCCGGGGCCGAAGGCGGCAACGGGATTGGGCCGATTGGCGCCGTTGACGTCGCTGTGACCTTCCGCGCTGTGGTATTCCGTGTTGCGGGTCGACAGCCGCAGGCCCAGGTTGACGGCCCGCAGCAGGCCGTCGCCCAGCTTGTAGGTCGCATCCGTGCGCCACTGCGCCTGCTTGCCGACCGATTCCTCCCAGTTCTGCACCAGGCCGCGCAGCACGAACTGGGTGGGGTCGCGCAGCGGATTGCTGCTGGTCGGCGTGGTGATGGCGTTGTAGCCACCGTGGCCATCGCCACCATAGGTATAGACGTTGGCGCTGGCGCCGGGGATCTGCTGGTCGACGATGACGGTGTCGTTGATGAACTTCGAATGCGTCAGCGCCAGCGCGGAGTTGACGCTCCAGGGCCCGTCGCGGTACTGCAGCGCGAAGTTCAGGAAGTGCGTGTTGGTGCGCTCCTGCACGCCCCACGCGCTGGTGGCCACGTACGGATCCCAGTCGTATGGCCCGCCGAAGCGGGCCGCGGGCGCGTTGGCGGACAGGATCGGGCAGATGACGCCCTCCGGCGTGGCGCAGCCGGCGTTTTCCTCGCCCAGCACGACATTGGTCAGGCGCGGCGTCCAGCCGACGATCGCCAGCTGGTAGTCGACCTCGTGGCGGCCGCGGTAGCCCATGCCCACGTACTGGGTGGTGAACTCGAGCTTCGGATTGATCTTCCACTGGAACGCGGCATGGCCGGAGAAGCGCTCGCGGTCGCCCGCATTGTAGATGCCGCCGATGTGGGGCAGGCTGCCCAGCCGGTCGCCGGCACGCAGCGGCGCCACGGGCTGGTCGTCGTTCAGGCGCGTGGCCGTGCCGTCCGGGCTGACCGAAAACAGCCGGTCCGGCCGGTCGTTCCACTGTACCGGATAACCCCAGTGCTCCTTGTTGTAGGCCGCGTCCAGCAGCAGGCCCATTTCGCCCATGCCCGTGTCCCAGCGGTTGCTGTACAGGACTCCGCCGCCCGGGCTGTTGCGGGTCTTGGTGGCCGCGCTGCCGTTGACCTGCTGGCGGCGGTCCTCGACGTAGCCCGTGATGGTCTGCGTCTTGAAGTCGAACGGCGCGCGCAGGCGGATGTTGACGGCGCCCGCGATGCCGCCCTCGAACTGGTTGGCGGTGGCGGATTTGTACACGTCCAGGCCGGCAATGGATTGCACCGGCAGGTCCTGGTACGACAGGCGCCGGCCGCGGCCCGTGAAGATGTCCTGGCCGTCCAGGGTCGTCGCCACGTCCGGCAGGCCGCGGATGATGACGGAGGACGTCTCGCCGCGGTCGCGCCCCACCTGCACCCCCGCCACCCGCTGCAGCGCATCGCCGGCCGCGCGGTCGGGGAACTTGCCGATGTCGTCCGCGTTGATCGAATCGACGACCTGCGGCGCGTCGCGCTTGATCTGCTCGGCCGAACGGATGCTGCGGCGGATACCGGTCACCTCGACGGTGGCGATGGGCGTGGTGGCATCGGCGCCGGCCCCCTGCGTGCCCTGCTGGGCGCTGGCGCCGGCGGCGTCGGTGGACTGCGCCGTGGCATCGGCGGCCACTGGCGGTGCTGCCTGGGCTTCCGGCTGCGTGGGTGCCTGCTGCTGCGCCAGCGCGCCGCCCGCCACCAGCAGCAGCACGGCGGCACAGACAGGCGTCAGGCGAGGTTTGCTCGATGCGTTCATATGGTCTCCACTTGTGTTGGCCCAGGCGATTCCCGCCGCGCGCGGGCCGATGGCTTGGCTTTTGCCTGGTGAAAGCCGGTGTCCGATGCGTGTTGGTATTGGACTGGTTAATAAATATTAGTCATAACCGTACAACAATGCCAACGCGGTGCGTGGCGTGCGCAACGCTTTTGGTTCAGGGACTGTCCCCGCAGGGGACTGTCCCTGGTTTTCCATGGCAGCGCGTGCGCCGATGGGGTGCAATTGCCGCGGATGAAAACCGGGGACAGTCCCTGCGGGACAGTCCCCAAAGCTCAGGTTTCCCGGGCGGGTTGGGCCACCGACTCCCGCACCACCAGCGGACATTCCATCTTGATATGCTGGCGCAGCCCAGGCGCGCCGCCGCGCGCCTGGGCGATCAGCGTCTCGGCGGCCCAGCGGCCCATCTCGTAGTTCGGCAGCAGTACCGTGGTCAGGGGCGGATGGATGTAGCGCGCCATGTCCTGGTCGTCGTAGCCGACGATGGACAGCCGCCCGGGAATGGCCAGCTCCAGCTGGCGGGCGGCATCGATGGCGCCCACCGCCATCAGGTCGTTGGCGCAGAACAGCGCCGTGGGCGGGTCGGGCAGGCGCAGCAGCGCCAGCGCGTGCTCGAAGCCGCTGCCCACCTGCCAGTCACCCTCGCGCACGAGTACGGGGTCGTAGGGGATGTCGGCCGTGGTCAGCGCCTGGCGATAGCCCTTGTGGCGCTCGCTGGCCGCCTCCAGCCAGGGCTCGCCGTTGATCAACCCGATGCGGCGGTGGCCCGCGTCGACCAGGTGCATCGTGGCGGCATACCCGCCCAGCACCTCGCCCGGCACGACGGAGGGAAAGGCATGGTCGCGCGCGTGGCAGTTGAGCAGCACGACAGGCACGCGCCCACCGCCCAGTGCCGCCGGCACCCTGGCCTGGCGGGTAAAGATCGTCCCGTAGATCACGCCCAGCAGGGCCGGGTTGGCCAGCATCTGCGCCAGGATGGCGGCCTCCCGCGCCGGGTCGCTGCGGGTGGCGAACACGGACACGATGCAGTCGTGCTCCCAGGCGTGGTTGGTGGCGCCGTCGATGGTCTGCATCGCGTGCGGGCTGGTGGCCAGTTCGTCGGTCAGGTACAGGATCAGGTTGCGTTGCGGCGCCGCGCCGCTGCGCGGATGGCGCACCTGGGGATAACCGATCTCGCGCGCGATCGCCAGCACCAGCTCGCGCGTGGCCTTCGACACCTTGGTGCCGCGCACGTCGTTCAGCACCAGCGACACCGTGGACTGCGACACGCCCGCCTGCTTGGCGATATCGGTCATCGTCGGGCGGCGCGCGGGCATGCTGGCATCAGCCTTTCAGGCCGGTCGCGGCCAGGAAACCATGGGTGACGCGGCGCTGGAACACCACGTATGCCAGCGCCACGGGCAATGCCCCCAGCAGCGCCGCCGCCATCAGCTGGGCATAGCGCACGCCGAACGCGTCGTAGGTCTGCGTCAGGCCCAGCGGGATCGTCATCATGTCGTTCGACGTGACGATGATGAACGGCCACAGGAAGTTGTTCCAGGCGGCGATGAACGTGACGATGGCCATGGCCCACACGATATTGCCGGACATGGGCAGGTAGACGCTCCACAGCACGCGCCATGGCGAAGCGCCGTCCAGGACGGCCGCCTCGCGAAAATCCGCCGGGATCGCATCGAAGAACTGGCGGAACACGTAGATCACGACGGGCGACACCACTTGCGGCAGCACGATCCCGGCATAGGTGTTGATCAGGCCCAGCTGGTTCATCATGCGGAACAGCGGCACCAGCAGCGCCTCGAACGGCAGCAGGAAGGCCAGCATCGCCAGCACGAACAGCGTGTCGCGGCCGCGGAAGCGCATCTGCGAGAACGCATACGCCGCCATCAGGCTGACCGCCATCGTCACCAGCGTGACGAGCAGCGCCACCAGCGCGCTGTTGAACAACCAGCGCGGCACGTTGCCGGCGCCGAGGACTTTCCCGTAGGCCTCCAGCGTCCAGTGCTGCGGCAGCCAGTGGAATACCGGCGAGATCGTCTCGTACTCGGGCCGCAACGACGTCGACAGGGCCCACAGCAGCGGCGCCGCCCACAGGGCCGCCAGCACGATGCCCGCCACCGCCGCGACGATGGTCCAGCCAAGGTTGTGGCGTCCCTTCATGGCCGTCCTCCCACGCGGCGCGCGATCCAGCCCTGCAGCAGCGACAGCAGCACCACGACGATGACGAACGCCGTGGCGATGGCGGCCGCGTAGCCGGCATCGCTCTGCGTGAACGCCGTTTCATACATATAGTGCAGCGTCACACGGGTGGTGTTGTACGGCCCGCCCGTCGTCATGATGTAGGTCTGGCCGAAGATCTTCAGCGACGCGATCAACTGCAGCACCAGCGCAGTCCATGCCACCGGGCGCAATTGCGGCCACGTGATGTGGCGGAACAGGGCAAAGCCGCGCGCGCCGTCCAGCGCGGCCGCCTCGTACAGCTCGCGCGGGATGTTGCGCAGCCCGGCCAGGAACATCAGCATGTTGAAACCCACCGTCCACCAGATCGTGCCGATGGCCACCATCGGCATCGCCCAGTGCACGTCGGCGAACCAGGCCCGCTGCATGCCCAGCAGGTAGTTGACGACGCCGGACGTGGGCTGCAGCATCCAGTCGGCGATCAGGGTCATGACGGAGATCGGCAGCACGAACGGCAGGAAGAACGCGCCCTGCAGCCAGGCCCCGGCGCGCGTAAAACGGTCGACCAGCAGCGCCATCACGAGGCCCAGCACCGTCAGCGGCACCACCGTCAGCAGCGAAAAATAGAACGTGTTGCCCAGCGCGGCCCAGAACGACGGGTCCTGCACGAGCGTGGCGTAGTTGGCCAGGCCGACGAATGCGCTGGTGCGGGTCAGGCTGCTGTCGGTCAGGCTGAGCCAGAACGTCTGCAGCGCGGGGACCAGGAAGAACAGCAGGAACGCGACAAGGAATGGCGCCAGCAGCAGCATGGCGGGCAACGTCTCGCGGCGGCGATGGATGGAGGTCATTCCTGGTCCCGTCAGTATTGCGGCGCGCGCTTCTTCAACAGGCGCGCGGCTTCCGTCTCGAAACGGCGCAGCGCGTCGGCCGGGGTCAGCTGGCCCGCCAGCGGCGCCGGCAGGAACTTCGACGCAATCGCTTCCAGCGGTCCCGCCGCGCCCATGTACCAGCCATCCGGATCGTAGACCACGCTGTGCGCGGCGGCCGCGTACTGGGCATTGGGCTGCAGCGCCAGCGCCTCGGGCGACTCGGCCACCGGCCGGTAGGCCGGAATGTGGCCGCCCTCGGCCCAGCCCAGCGAATGGCGGCTGACGTAGGCCACGAACGACAGCACCGCATGGGCCTTGGCCGCCGACATCGGCTTGTCGCCATTGGCCGGCAGCGCGAAGCCGTGCGAGTCGGCCCACGTGCTGGCGTCGGCATACAGCTTGGGTAGCGGCACGATGCCGTACTCGAAGCCCAGCGTGCCGGCCTTGGCACCACGCACCAGCTCGGGCACCTCCCACACGCCGTTGATCATGAACCCCGCATTGCCGCCCATGAACTGGCTGGTGGACGCGGGATAGTCCATGCCGGACGTCGCATAGCCGGCCTGGAACCAGCCCGCGATGCGCGCCAGCGTGGCCTCGCCGGCCGGGCCGTAGGCGAAGCGGCCGTTGGCGACGACGGGCAGGCCCTGCTGGGCCAGCAGCGACAGCCACAGGCGCCAGATCGCATAGCTGCTTTGCGCGCTTTCCATCGTCAGCCCCGCCTTGCCGGTGGCCGCCTTGACGCGGCGGAGCGCATCCGTCAGCGCGTCCATGCCTTCGATGGGTTTCAGGTTGCCTTGCGCATCGAGCAGGCCGGCCTTGCCGGCCAGGTTCTTGTTGTAGTACAGGACCAGCGGATGCTGGTCCAGCGGCACCGCATAGGTACGGCCCGCATGCTGCGACTTGGTCCACTGGCGCGGCAGGAAATCGTCCCCCGCCAGGCCGACCGCCGCCAGCTCGGCCGGCGCGATGGACCGCAGCACGCCGCCGCCAGCCAGGTTGGGCAGGCGCGACAAGTGGATCGTCGCCAGGTCCGGTCCCGCGCCCACGACGGACGCCGTGATCAGCTTCGTGTAGAACGGCTCGCCCCATTTCAAGGTGGTGCTTTCCACCCGCACGGCCTGCTGCGAGGCGTTGAATTCTTCCACCAGCGCGCGCATGCGGGCGCCGTCCCCGCCGCTCAGCAGGGTCCACATGCGCACGACCTGGACCTCGGCCGCTCGCGCGGGCAGCATCGATGCCAGGGCCAGCATGCCGATCAGGGTGCGACGCTTCACCGCAGCTCCTTTGCTTGGGGTCTGTCCCCGCAGGGGACCGACCCCGGTTTCAATCGTTGGCTGGGTAATGCCATAGGTAGTTTGGTTGATCACAGGGGATTGCGGTGTTCGCCTCGGTTCGGCATGGCGCGATGCCATTGCCGTCCGCGATAAAAACCGGGGTCGGTCCCGCAGGGACAGACCCCAGGCCATCAGCGCACATGCGGCCCCGGTGGCCCGGACGTCCCCGGCTGGTCGTCGCGCCCCGCCCCGGCGGCCCCGGATTCGCCGGCCGTGGCGGCGTCCCCCGGTGACGACACCTCCGCGGCCGGCTCCTGCAGCGCGATGCGCACGTCGGCGCTCGTACCGGAGTCGAGCCAGTCCGGCAGCTCCTTGGTCGCGTGCTTCTCGCGCCACAGCAGGCTGTGCCCCAGCGGGTCCACATACCAGTCGTGCAGGCTCGCCTCCGGTCCGCGCGTGGCTTCGGCCAGCGCCTCGATCGGCGCCTTCGGCACGCGCTGCTCCGTCAACAGGCCGTTCTTCTCGTGGAACGTGTCGGTCAGCTGCGTATAGCAGAATCCCGACAGCGCGCGGCAGCGGTGGATCGCCGCCATCAGCTCGCGGTAGCGCGCCAGCAGCTCGGCGCCGTCCTTGGCAACGGAATAGCCCCAGCCCTTCGGGTCGGTCTCCTCCATGCAGGCGATGCCGCCGAATTCGGACAGGAACAACGGCTTGTCGATGCCGGAAAACCCGTCGATGACGAGACGGCGCCGGGCCGGGCGCACATGTTCGAACGTGTACGGCAGGTTCTCGCGCTTGCCATAGCGGGCATACAGCTCTTCCGGATCGATGTGGTAGTCGTGCACGTTGACGAAATCGCCGCACGGCATTTCCCAGCCGTCGTTGCCGACGACGGGGCGGGTGCCGTCCAGCGCCCGCGTCATGTGATACATGGCACGCACGAAGTCCACCTGGCGGCGGTCGTGCATCAGCTCGGGCACGCCCCACGATTCGTTGGTCGGCACCCAGGCCACGATGCACGGGTGCGAGATGTCGCGCTCGACCAGTTCCTTCCACTCCTCCATCACCCCGTGCACGGTCTCGCTGGAGAAACCGTAGGCGGACGGCATCTCGGCCCACACGCACAACCCCAGCACGTCGCACCAGTACAGCCAGCGTGGATCCTCCGATTTCTGGTGCTTGCGCACGCCGTTGAAGCCGAGGCGCTTGATCAGCAGCACGTCGTGGCGCAACTGCTCGGCCGATGCCACCATCAGGCTGTCCGGCCAGTAGCCCTGGTCCAGCACCATGCGCAGGTAGTACGGCCGGCTGTTGAGGAGGAAGCGGTCGCCATCGACGGACACCGTGCGCAGGGCCGTGTAGCTGACCACATGGTCCAGCACCAGGCCATCCTCGGCGTGCAAGGTGATCTCGGCATCGATCAGTTGCGGGCTCTCGGGACTCCACATCCAGTGCGCCCTGGCGTCGTCGATGCCCGGGTCGGGCAGCTGGAACAGCCGCGACAGGCAATCGCCCGTCAACAGGCAGCGGTCCGACACCAGCACCTGGTCGCCCAGGCGCAGCACCACGTTCAACGTGCTGTTCTTCGGCAGGTGGGCCACGTCCGCATCCAGGCGGACCTGCCACGTGAACACGTCCGCCGTCCAGCGCAGCCGGGCGATGTGCGAGTAGGCCACCTTCTCCATCCAGACGGTGCGCCAGATCCCGGTCGTGCGCGGGTACCAGATCGAGTGCGGCTCCAGCTCCCAGTCCATCTTGCCGCGCACCTTGTGCATGTCGTGCGGGTCGTCCTCGGCCTGCACGACGATTTCCAGGGTGCGACTGGACAGGTAGCGGGTAACGTCGATGGAGAACGGGCTGTGGCCGCCCTTGTGCTGGATGGCGAAGTGGCCGTTGATCCAGACCCGGGCGCGGTGGTTGACGGCGCCGAAGTGCAGCATCAGGCGTTCGTCCGGCGCCGGCAGCAGGTTGTCGTCCAGGCCGACGATGCGCTTGTACCAGACGCGCCGGCGAAAGCCCGTGTCATGCAGGCCGCTGGCGCGGGCCTCGGGCGGATAAGGCACGATGATGGTACGGTCGAACGGCACGCTGGCGGGGTCGTGGTGGGCGGCCTGGTCGTCCAGCATCGCCTGCCAGGGACCGTCGAGATTGAGCCATTGGGGGCGCCGCAGTTGCGGGCGGGGTGGTCCACGTTGTCGCTCCTCCTTTCGGTCTTTCGCTCTGTCGATCGTTGGGTGCAACGGACGCGCCACGCTGCGGCGCGCACCTGCACCCTGTGCGATTCATACTACCAGTAATATTATTGCCGACGTCGTCCGCTTGGGCGCGGCCGTTGCTCGCCCGCGACTTCGGCGGACAGGCGTGTCGCACTGACGTCGGCGAACACGGCCTGGCGGGCCCCGCCCCCCATCGCCACCAGGCCCAGGCGCAGCGGCTTGCCGCCCTGCCCCAGCCGGTGCGTCCAGACGCCGCCCCCCACCCAGTCCTTGCCGTCCTGGCTGGACCAGGCGGCGATCTGCTGCTCGGCGCCGGCGTGCCGGATCTCCAGCCGCAACCAGGTCCACGGCTGGCCCGGGGTACCCGCCACCGTGTTGCCGTAGCGGGGCCAGTTGGCCTGCTCCGGGCTGCCTTCCTTGGCGAATTCGACCTGGTGCAGGCCGGCGTCCGCCAGGACGACCAGCTTGACGTAGTTGTCGTCGTCGCCCAGCACGACCAGCCCGGCCTGCACGTGGGTCGCGCAGCAATCCTCGGGCGCATCGAGGCGTAGCTTGGCATCGATGCGCACGTCGCCCGCGGGCAGCGCGCGCGTCAGCACGGCCGCCGTGTTGACGTCGCCATACAGGTCGCCGGCACCCGTGCGCCAGGCCAGGCCGCCCTTGCCCGTCCGCCAGTCGGCAGCGGGCGGGCGGCGCAGCCATTGCCAGGCGTGGCCCAGGCGCGGGGCGGCGAACGTCTCGTGCCAGAGGCGCCGGCCGGCGTCGGCCTCGGCCGGGGGGCCCAGCGGCGGGCGCAGCGCATCCGCATCGCCGGCCGCGAAGGCAGGTGCGGGCAAGGCGGTGTCGGAAGGTCCCTTCCCGCCCGCCACCACCGGCCAGCCGTCGACCCAGTCGACCCGGTCCAGCAGGGCCAGGCGGCGGGTCAGGTCGGGCGCGGCAAACCACGGCTCGTTGCGGTCCACCGCATGGTAGATCGTCCACCACTGGCCGGCGCCGTCCTGGAACACCGTATTGTGGCCGGGGCCGATCCAGCGGTTGCCGCTCTGCGGCAGCACGGGCGTGCCGCCGACGCGGGCGGCCGCCATGTCGACGCCCTGGCGGTCCAGGAACGGCCCTTCCGGCCGCGTCGCCCGGCCCACGTACAGCGCGTAGCCCGTGAGCGGCCCCGCGCAGCAGTTGGTGGACGACGCGAACAGGTAGTAGTGGTCGCCATGCCGTACCACTTCGGCGCCCTCGTAACGCCAGTTGGTGCCGATGCGGATGGGCGCGCCCTGCACCGACCGGCCGTCGGCGGCGAGGCGCTGCACGAACATGCCGCCGCCGTAGCTGCCGTAGTACAGGTAATGCCGGCCGTCGTCCTGCGCCAGCACGTCCGGGTCGTACGTCCAATGGAACTTGCAGCCGGGTCCCGCCCGGCGCGGCGGCACCACCAGGCCGGACATCGGCTGCCACGGCCCGACGGGGGAGGCGCTGGTCGCGACGCCGATGGCGCTGTCGGTGTCGCAGCCCGGCTCGGGGCTGTGGGCATCGTCGACGTCGGTGATCGTGTAGTACAGGTGGAAGCGGCCGTTCATGTACACGGGTTCGGGAGCCCACAGCCCGGCCGTGCGGGCCGCCGGCGCGGGCCGGTCGGCAAAGGCGTCCGTCACGAACTCCCACTCGACCAGGTCGTGCGAACGGTAGATCGGCATCAGCCGGAAGCGCCAGCCCTTGCCGTCCTTCTCGGCCTTGCTGACGGGGTCCGTGGTGCAGTACAGGTACCACGTCGGCAGCACGGCCTGCGGGTCGCGCAGCACGGCCGGGTCGGCACAGTTCTGCGCCAGCGCGCCGCCGGGCAGGCGCAGTTCGAGCGGGTTGCGATATTCGGTGGCCGCCATGGCGGTGACGGCGGGGATGGCCAGTGCGGCCAGCAGGATCATACGAGCAAACAAGGGCCTCTCCCGGTGCTTGGACGCCGGTACGTTACCATGGTTTGGGGTCTGTCCCCGGTAAGTAGTGGCTGGGGAAGCTTTGCTGACGCTGCCAGGGGACCGACCCCGGTTTTCGTCCGCAGGGCTTGGGGTCTGTCCCCGGTAAGTGGTGGCTGGGGAAGCTTTGCTGACGCTGCCAGGGGACCGACCCCGGTTTTTGTCCGCGGCAATGGCGGACCGCCACGATACAAAGGCCGGTCCCTGCCCGCGATAAAAACCAGGGTCAGTCCCCTGCGGGGACAGACCCTACGCCTCACGCGCCAGTCAGCCGCGCCACCACCGGCGCCAGCGCCGGCGGCCGGCAGCCGAACGCGGCCAGCCGCCCCTGCGCCCCGGGCACCAGGTCGAGGTCGTACGGCAGCCGGCCCGCCACGACCCACAGCCGCCCGGCCGGCAGCGCGGCCAGCACGCGCCGCTGTTCCTCGACCAGCATGGCGTTGTACGTCTGCACGACGATCTGCGCCGCGTCGCGGGCGAACGCGATGGCGGCATCGGCGTCCGCCGGCGTCGGCTGGGCCGACAGCGCATGTTCCGCCACGTCGAAACCCGCCGCACGCAAGGCGTCCAGCATCGAACTGCGCGCTTCCTTGTTGCGGCCGTTGGCCACTTCGTCCACTTCGGTGCGGTCGCGCACCTCGAACGTGACCAGCGCCACCGGCGCAGCCCGGTCCAGCGCCCGGAACGCGCCCTCGACCTTCAGCGCGCGCCGTTGTACATCCGCCGCCAGCGCCAGCGCGTCCGGCGCCATCAGGCCTGCGGGTACCGCCGGCAAGTCGCGCCAGCCGCGCACGGCCACTGCCTCTTTCAGGCGGCGCACGCGGGCCAGTGCAGCGCCGATGCGCTCGGCCGACAGTTCGCCGGACGCCAGCGCGGCTGCCACCGCGTCGATGGCGGCATGCTGGCGCGCTGCCGTGTGCGAGATCAGCACGATGTCGGCGCCCGCGCGCAGCGTGCCGACGGCGCCCTGCTCGACGCCGATGCCGTCGGCGATCGCGCCCATCTCCAGGCAATCGGAAATGACGACGCCGTCATAGCCCATCTCGTCGCGCAGCAGGCCGGTCAGCACGGCGCTCGACAGCGTCGCCGGGACATCCGGATCCGGCTCGAACGCGGGGAACGCCACGTGCGCCGTCATGATCGCATCGACACCCTGCCCGATGGCGGCCCGGAACGGCGCCAGTTCCACGTCGCGCAGGCGCTGCTGGTCGTGCGCCACCAGCGCCATCGCATGGTGCGAGTCCACTGCCGTGTCGCCATGGCCGGGGAAGTGCTTGGCCGTGACGATCACGCCCGCTGCCTGCAGCCCTTCGATGGCGGCGCCGCCGTAGCGGATCACGGTGTCGGCATCCTCGCCGAAGGCGCGCACGCCGATGACGGGGTTGCCGCGGTTGTTGTTCACGTCCAGCACGGGCGCCAGCAGCATGTTGACGCCGATGCGGCGCATCTCGTCGCCGCTGATGCGGTGCAAGGCACGGCAGTCTTCCGGCGAGCCGGCGGCATGGAACGCCATCGGCGCGGGCATCGGCGTCACGCCCTGCTCGATGCGCATCACCATGCCACCCTCCTGGTCCAGCGCGATCAGCAGGGGCACGTCGGACACTGCCGCGTTGATCTCCTGCAGCCGCCGGCACAGCGTCGCCACCTGCCCCGGGGTGTGCACGTTGCGCCGGAACAGGATCACGCCGCCGATGCGGCGCTCGCGGATCAGCCGCTCGATGGCCGCATCCGGCTCCAGGCCGTCGAAGCCCACCATGAACAACTGTCCGATCGCATGAATGCCCTCATCCTGCCCTGTAGTCTGCACTGCCATAATTTCCTCTCGTTGTCAAAACTGCTCGCGCCAGGACGTCAGTCCCAGCAGCCGCTCGCCCAGCGGCGTCAATTGTGCCGTATCGTACCGCGTGCGCTCCACGCCGCGCGCATCGCCGTGTAGGCTGTAGCCCTGCGGCGCCAGCCGCTCGCGCCAGCAGCGCACGCGCCACTCGCGCGCGGCGGCATCGTCCTCGCGTGCCGGCAGCATGGCGATGTACTGCGCGATGCGGGCCCGGTCGCGGCTGACGTTCTGCCGAATGCCGTGGCACAGCCGGCTGTTGAAGATCAGCAGGTCGCCCTTGGCCAGCGGCACGCGTTCGATGGGCAGGCCCGCCACGTCGGGCCGGTACCAGTCCCAATCGGCCGGCTGGCGCGCGCGCCAGGCCGGGTAGTCGCGGAACAGCTGCGGGATGCAGCAGAAGCCGCCCAGTTCCGGGTCCAGCTGGTCGCCGATCGACAGCACGCCCTGCACGCTGTCGGCCGCGCCGTCCGGATCGTAATCGTAGTGCATGAAGCCCTTGAACGCGAAGCCCGGCTCCGGCGGCAGGTTCAGGTTGACGCGGTCGATCGACACCCACAGCTCGGGCGTACCCCAGATGTCGGCAAAGGCGCCGTGCACGCGCGGCGACTGGCGCGCATCCCACAGCAGCTGGTGATGATACAGCTCCACCATGCCGGCGTTGTAGCTCAGCTCCGTGCGGCGCAGCGCCACCTTGTCCGGCGGGTACCAGGTACGCGGGTCGGCCGGGTCCATCTCCTCGAATTCCCAGACCAGGGCTTCGATCCGTTCGACGACAGCGCGCGGCACCGCGTCGCGCACGACGACGTAGCCATTGTCCTCCCAATGACGCCAATCATCCTCGCTCAGCACGCGCAGCGGCCGCTCGCCGCGTGTCGCCAGCCGGGGTACACCCGCGCCGACGGTGGACGGGTTGCGCTCCCCGATGCTGTGCTTGCCGATCGTGTCGATGCTGTCGATGGTCCCGCTCATGGCGCCTCCGTTGGCAGCGGCCGCACCATGAAGTGCAGCCGGTCGAAAAACAGGTCCCGGGCGCCGTCGAAGGTGCCTGCGGTGGCGAAGCCGCGCCGCCGGTACAAGGGCAGCGCGGCGCTGGTCCCCCATACCGTCAGCCCGAGTGCGGTGCAGCCCGCGCCGCGGGCCACGGCCTCGGCGTCCGCCAGCAACACATCCAGCAGGCCGCGGCCACGCCAGGCCGGCTCGATGGCCAGGCTGGCGACAAACAGCTGGTCCGGCGCCGCATGGGCGGCCACGAACGCGTCGTAGGCCGCATCCATGGCCTGCACCTCGGCCCGATAATGGTTGACGGCCGGCGTGGCGGCATACTGGCCCAGCGTGGCGGCGTTGTAGAAGCCGGCGAAGCGGCCGCCCACGTACAGCGCGCGGATCTGGCGCAGCCATGGATCGATGTTCTGGCGCCGCTGCAGCGCCCGCAGGGGCAGGCCAAGGCGGTTGCCGGCGGAGCAGTATTCCAGGTAGCTCGTCTCGAACAGCAGCGCGGCCATGTGGTCCAGGTCGCGTTCGGGGACGGCCGTGCCGGCCACGAAGGCCAGCGGTGCGCGCGGATCATTCATGGGCCGACAGCTCCCTGCCGCGCAGTTGCGGCGCCGGCGCTGCGAGGCCGCCGCGGATCGGCGACCAGAAGCCACCGCGGGCGATACGCTCGCCGTTGCGGGCCAGCAGGTAGGCCGCGAACAGGCGGTTGACACGGTCCAGGCACGGATCGTCCGACAGGAACGAATAGTAATTGCAGCAATCAGGGTCCGCGCGCAGCTGCGGCGCATAGGCTGGCGGCGGCACTTCGCTGACCCACGCCAGCTCGACCAGCCGCTCCAGCAGCAGCGGGTGCGCCAGGCGCCAGTCCTGCCCGGCCAACGCCGCCACCGTACGCTCGTACGCCTGCTGCTCGGTCGGAGACAGGGGCAGCGGTGCCCCCGTGTCGCCATCCACACGCAGCCGCATGCCTTGCACGCCGCTCACCACCCGCTCCGGCCGGACATCGGCCAGCACGCCATGGTCCTGCATCAGGTCGTGGCACGGCAGCAGCGTGTGGCCCGCGTGCTGGCGCCAGCGGTAGTAAGTGGCCTGCTGCAGCGCGCCCGGTTGCAGCGTGGGCAGCGCCGCCAGCGCGTCCGTCATCTCGGCCGCCAGCGCCGTCACGGCCGGATCGCCCCGGCGCGCGACCAGGAAACCGTTCTCGTCGCGCACGAGGTTGAGCCAGGACACGTGCGTGGCCCGCACCTGCGCGCCGCTGCTGGCGAAGCTGACGTAGTCCGGCACTTCCGGCCGCGCCAGCAGCACGGTGGCGGCGCGATACGGCATCGTGTCCGCGTCCAGGTAGATGCCGCCCCACTCGCGCAGCACCAGGATGCGCAGGTAGTCCGACAGGTTGACGTAGCGGCCGGCCGCATGCAACTGCCGCAGCCGTGCCACCAGCGCCGGCACGTGGCGGCACACCAATGGCGCCAGCTCCTGCACCTCCAGTTCGCAGCCGCCGATGGTGTAGCGCGCCACGCCATCGGCGCCGGGCCGGTACAGGGGATCGCCGGCCAGCTGGGCGGCGTCCCACACCCACAGCAGCGAGCGGTACCCGGCACCGGCCGGCAGGTCCACCTCGTCCAGCGCCGCGCCCCACTGGCAGATGGCCTGGCGCACGTCGTCCGGCACCGGACCGCCCAGCCAGATCCGGTGCAGCAGCAGTTCGGCGGGCGCCAGCGGCCGGCTGGGCAACGCCAGCAACGACGAGACCCGGCGCGCGTCGAAGCGCTCGAAGTGCAGCCGCACGTGGGCCCGCAAGGCCGCCAGCCGGTGCCGCCAGCCCTGCCGCTGCAGGCGCAGGCGCTCGACGTATTCCGGCCGCACGCCGTCGTGCTGGCTGGCCAGCAGTTCCCACTGGCGGCAGGCGAGGAACTCGGCCTTCAGTTCGCGCACCTGGACTTCGTAGTCGAGATCGAACGTCATCGCATCCCTCATCGCATCCCCTTACGCCGCCACCGGCAGCACGGCGCGCTGGCGGGCATCATGGCCGCGCGCGATGTGGAACAAGCCGGCGCAGACGGCCAGCGCGACCGGCACGCCGCACCAGGCGTAGGCCTGCAGCGCGTAGCCGAAGCGCTCGCACACCGCGTTGTACAGTTCCAGGCCCAGCGCGATGTAGAGGCAGTACAGCAGGCTCATGGCGGCCGAGGTCAGGTTCATCGACTGGCCCGTGGCGGTCAGCGCGATCCGCACCAGTGCGCCGTTGAAGAGGCCGAAGCCGGCCGAGAACACGAACATGCACGCGATGAACAGCTGCGGCTGCGATGCCACGAAGCCGGCCCCGCCCAGGCCCGCCAGCGCCAGCAGGCCGCCCTGGCGCAGCAGGCGCCCCAGTGGCAGCTCGCCGCCCATGCGCTGGATGGCGAACGTGCTGAGGACGAAGCCGATGAAGATGGCGCACTGCCAGGCGATATAGGTGCCGTAGCTGGCGCCGCCGTGCTGCAACAGGATCGCCGGCGACAGGCCGATCCAGGCCGTCAGCGGCGTGATGGCCAGCCCGGCCACCAGGATACCCAGCATGAAGGTGCGGTTGGTGAAGATGGCCCGGTAGCTGGCCAGCAAACGCACCGGCGCGGCGCCGACGGCGCCGGTGGGCCGTGCGGCCGGCATCGTGCGTGCGAGGCCCAGCCACGCGATCGCCCCCAACACGAACGCGGTGACGAAGACGGCGCGCCAATCCAGTACCGCGATGACGGCGCTGCCGACCACGGGGCCGATCAGTGGCGCGAAGACGGTCGTGTTGCCCATCAAGGTGGTCAGCTTGACGGCGCGGGTGTCGTCGAACAGTTCGTGGATGGCGGCGTAGCCGATGAAGATGAAACACGACCCCATGCCCTGGAAGAAGCGGATGGCGAGGAACTGGGTGGCCGACTGCGCCAGCGGCACCAGCGCCGTGGCCAGGAGGAAGAAGGCGGCACCACCCAGCATGACGCGGCGCTTGCCCATGCGGTCTGCAAGTGGTCCTAATATGATCTGCAACGTGCAGCCGCCCAGGATGTACAGGCTGAGCGACAGACCGATATAACGGCTGGGCCCGCTGAACTCGGCCATCACCTGCGGCATGCCGGGCATGATCATGTCGTTGGTGAGGTAGACCGTCAGTTCGTACAACAGGAAAAAACCCGCAAACCACCACAGACGCTTCATTCGATTCCCCCGTCAGGTGCGACACGCCAGGCCGGCTGGATCGCAACCGGTATTGGATTGGCATGTATACTAGACCAAGTGGAATTGGATTGGTATTTTTTTTGGTGACTGTCCCCGCAGGGGACTGTCCCCGGTTTTTATCGCCGGCTCGTGAGCAGCGGTCTGCTATCGCGGAGGCGCCCGGAACGGTTGAGCCACCGCCGCGGATGAAAACCGGGGACAGTCCCCAACCCTGCATGCGCCCGCTGCGGCGCAGAGAAACTTCGGGGACAGTCCCGAAGGGACAGTCCCCACTCCCGTTGCTCAGCAGAACCGTGCGGCCATCTTGCCGTTGTGCTTGCTACCCTGCCGATGAGCAAAAGAAGGAGGCAGCATGACATTCACCAGTCAATTCACGTTCCTGCGCACCATCGACCTGGACAACTGGCTGACGGCTGCCGCCGTGGCCGTCCTCGCGTTCCTGGCGATGCACGCGCTGATCCGCTGGTCGCGCCGCCGCATCGCCAAGCTGGCCGAGGCGGGCAAGGCCGACCGGCCGTATGCCGAGGTCCTGGCCGCCACGCTGGGCCGCACCAGCGTGCTCGCGATCGCCCTGACGGCCCTGCTGATCGGCCTGACGGTGCTGGACCTGCCGGCGCCGTGGGACCTGCGCGTGCGCCACCTGTGGTTCATCACGCTGGGCGCCCAGCTGGCCCTGTACATCGACCATGCCCTGTCCGTCACGGCGAAGCGCTACTTCCGCGCGCATGCCAAGGATCCGGATGCTCCCGCCACCGTCGCCCATACCCTCGTCAACTGGGCCCTGAAGACGGTGTTGTGGACCGTCTTCCTGCTGGCCGTGCTGGCGAACCTGGGCATCAACATCTCCGCGTTCGTGGCGAGCCTCGGCATCGGCGGCGTGGCCGTCGCGCTGGCCGTGCAGAACATCCTGGGCGACCTGTTCGCATCGCTGTCGATCGCCGTCGACAAGCCGTTCGAAGTGGGCGACGCCATCGTCGTCAACGGCGTCTCCGGGTCGGTCGAGAAGGTCGGCCTGAAGACGACCCGCATCCGTGCCGACAGCGGCGAGCAGGTCGTCATCGCCAATGCCGACCTGCTGAAGAACACGGTGCGCAACTACAAGCGCATGGCCAACCGCCGGGTCGCGTTCTCGCTGCTGTTCGATCCCGCCACCCCCGTGGCCATGGCGCGCGAGCTGCCGGCACGCCTGCGCGAGATCGTCGAGCGGCAGGACGCCGTGCGCTTCGACCGGGCCCACCTGAAGAACGTGACGCAGGATGCGCTGGAGTTCGAGGTCGTCTATTTCGTGCTGGTGCCGTCGTACGGTACCTTCATGGACACGCAGCAGCAGGTGCTGCTGGGCGCCCTGGAACTGATGGAGGAACTGGGCGTGGGCAATGTGCGGCCCGTGCAGCGGGTGGCGGTGGACATGGCGCATGGCCTGCGTGTGGTGGGCGAGGACGAGGACGACGACAAGAACGACGAGGACGAGGACAAGGATAACGACAAGGCAAACGATGGCGACAGAGCCGCGCCGCCGGCGCCGCGCGTGGGGGCATGCGCCCCTGACGCTACTCGCCGAACTGCGCCACGATCAGCTCGCGCAGCCAGGCGTTGCCGGGGTCCTGGCCGAAGCGGCGATGCCAGAACACGTTGGTCTGCAACGTAGGCAGCGTCAGCGGCGGCTCGATCCAGGCCAGGCCGAACGGTGCGGCGGCGCGCTCGGCCAGCTTTTGCGGCACCGTCACGACCAGGTCGCCAGCTCCCACGATATACGGCACCGCCGTGAAATGCGGCACGCTGGCGGCCGCCACGATGCCGGCCTTGGCCAGCAGCCCGTTGACGCGGTCGTACGGGCTGTCCACCGCATCGACGATCAGGTGCGCCGCGCCGGCGAAGCGTTCCACATCGACCGGCCCGTCCATCAGCGGATGGCCGGCGCGCAGCATCGTCACGAAGCGCTGGCGGAACAGCTGGCGCTGGAACAGCGCCTCCGACATGTCGTCGAAGGCGCCGATGGCGAGGTCGACCCGCCCCGTTTCCATTTCCTCCTTCAATGCGATGCTGCCGGCGCGCACCGAGCGCACCCGCACGCCGGGCGCCAGCTGGCGGCAGCGTTCGATCAGCACGGGCATGAAATAGACCTCGCCCACGTCCGTCAGCGCGAGCGTGAAGCGGCGCTCGCTGGTGGCCGGATCGAAGCCGCTGCGGTAGTTCAGGGCCTGCGCCACGCTGGCCAGCGCCGCGCCGATGGGCTCCGCGATCTGCTCCGCGAACGGGGTCGGCTGCATGCCCTGGGCGGTGCGCACGAACAGCTCGTCGTCGAATACCCGGCGCAGGCGCGCCAGTGCGTTGCTGACGGCGGACTGCGTCAGCCCCAGGCGGCGGGCCGCCGCCGAGATCTGGCGCTCGCGGTAGACGTGCTGGAACACGGCCAGCAGGTTCAGGTCGATGTCCATCGAGGCTCCAGGCATTTACGGTATGAATAGTCTACATTCAACTATTGATCTCGTAAAATACTATCGGGTGGTCTACAGTGCCTGGAAACCCTCAACAGGAGACGCAACGTGACAGCTTCCACCAGCCTGCCGGACGGCTACCAGGTCGGTTTTGGCAACGAATTCGCCACCGAGGCCCTGCCCGGCGCCCTGCCGGCGCACCGCAATTCGCCGCAGCGCGCGCCATACGGCCTGTACGCCGAACAGATTTCCGGCACGGCCTTCACGGCGCCGCGCAGCCACAACCGCCGCTCCTGGCTGTACCGCATCCGTCCGGCCGCCCAGCACGGCGAGTTCGAACGCCTGGACAATGGCCGCATCGTCAGCGCCTTTACCAACGCGGCGCCGCCGAACCAGCTGCGCTGGGACCCGCTGCCGGCGCCCGGCGCGCCGACCGACTTCATCGACGGCTGGGTGACGATGGCCGGCAACGGGTCGCCGGAGGCGATGACGGGCTGCGCGATCCACCTGTATGCCGCCAACCGCTCCATGCAGGACCGCTACTTCTACGATGCCGACGGCGAACTGCTGATCGTGCCGCAGCAGGGCCGCCTGACCCTGCGCACGGAGCTGGGCACGCTCGACATCGAGCCGCAGCAGATCGCCGTGATTCCGCGCGGCGTGCGCTTCGCGGTGGACCTGCCGGACGGCAGCGCGCGCGGCTACATCTGCGAGAACTTCGGCGCGCTGCTGCAACTGCCGGACCTGGGGCCGATCGGCTCGAACGGCCTGGCCAACCCGCGCGACTTCGAAACGCCCGTCGCCCGCTACGAGGAGCGCGAAGGCGCGTTCAACCTGGTGGCGAAATTCTGCGGCAACCTGTGGCAGGCGCCGATCGGCCATTCGCCGCTGGACGTCGTCGCGTGGCACGGCAACTACGCGCCCTACCGCTACGATCTGCGCCACTTCAACACGATCGGCTCGATCAGCTACGACCATCCGGACCCGTCGATCTTCCTCGTGCTGCAGGCGCCGTCCGACACGCCGGGCGTGGATACGCTGGACTTCGTGATCTTCCCGCCGCGCTGGCTGGCCGGCGAGGACACGTTCCGCCCGCCCTGGTTCCACCGCAACGTGGCCAGCGAATTCATGGGCCTGATCCACGGCGCCTACGACGCCAAGGAAGGCGGCGGCTTCGTGCCGGGCGGCGCCAGCCTGCACAACTGCATGAGCGGGCACGGTCCGGACGCCGCCACCTTCGACAAGGCCAGCGCCAGCGACACCAGCAAGCCGGCCAAGGTGGCCGATACGATGGCCTTCATGTTCGAGACGCGCAATGTGATCGTGCCGACCGAGCAGGCGCTGGCCAGCCCGCAGCGCCAGCGCGACTACCAGCAGTGCTGGGCCGGCATCCGCAAGCATTTCCACAGCGGCCGCTGACCTGCAGCGTCATGGGCCGGCGCTGGCGGGACTGTCCTGCTGGCCCGCCAGCGGGGCCGCCACGTTCGGTTTGTGCTGAGGAATCCGCACCACGAACTCGCTGCCCTTGCCGACGCCCGGGCTGCGCACCTCCACCGTGCCCTGGTGCAGGCTGACGATTTCCTTGACGAGGGCCAGCCCGATGCCCAGCCCGGCACCGCGGCCGCTGGACGCGTCGCCCGCCTGCGTGAAAACCTCGAAGATGCGCGGCAGCAGGTCGGCCGTGATGCCGCGGCCGTCGTCGCGCAGCGTCAGCACGACGTGGCTCTGGTCGGCGGTGGCCGTCAGCCACGCGTTGCCGCCCCGCTGCGTGAACTTGATGGCGTTGTTGCACAGGTTGACGACGACCTGCTGCAAACGCCGGGCATCCGCCTCCAGGTAGATCGGCACCGTCGGCGCCACCAGGTGCAGCGCGACGCCGCGGATGCCGGCGGCCTCGCGGCACATGTCCAGCGCCTCGCGCAGGAAGCCCTGCAGCTCGACGATGCCGTACTCGATGCTCAACTTGCCCTTTTGGACCCGCGTCAGGTCGACCAGGTCTTCGATCAGGCCCTCCAGGCAGTCGACCTGGCGGCCGATCACGCGCAGCGGTTCGGCCAGGCGGCCCGTCTCGTCGCCCTGCCGCTGCAGCAGCTGCACGGACATCTTCAGCGGCGACAGCGGATTGCGCATCTCGTGCACGATGGTGGCCAGGAAGCGTTCCCGTTCCTGCTGCGCCTGCTCGTGCTCCTGCAGCAGGTTCTCCAGCGTCTTGGCGCGTCCGCGCAGGTGGGTGGTGTCGCGGAACACCTTGACGAAGGCGGAGCGCGCGCTGCCCAGCGGCAGGGTCAGGCCGCTGGACCAGAAGCGCGTGCCGTCCTTGCGGATGTGCCAGCGTTCGTCCTCGGCCACGCCGACGATGGCGGCGGCGCTGGCTTCGTGCTCGTCCAGCTTGCGGGCCCGGTCTTCCGGTGTGAACAGCAGCGCCGTGGGGTGGCCCAGCACCTCGCCGGCCGCCCAGCCCGTGATGGCGTGCGCACCGCTGTTCCAGCCCGTGATGCACAGGCCGGCATCGAAAAAGACGACGCCGAACTGGCGCGTGCCGCCCAGCATCAGTGCGCCAAAGGCGGCCGCGTCGTCGTCACTCCATGAACAATGCTCTGCCTGTGTCATGTCTTCCTCATGGGAACCGGGCGGCGGGTACCGGCCCGGCAGGGCTTCCGGAGTCGATTCTAGCGGTGAATCGGGTCAAGCCGCGCGACAGTACGTAGAAATCGTTACTTGTTAATGATTATCATTTAGGGGATGATGTTGCCTTCCTCTACAAACACGTTTCTTCTCATGCAACTCCGTTCCTCGCAGCCGACCGCGCTGGCCCTCGCCCTCGGCCTGGCGTTTCCATATGCCGCACAGGCGCAGTCCGACGACGCCGCGCTGCAGGCCGTGCGCATCACCGCTGCCCGCGCCGAGGGATTCGTGCCGCACACGGTGGAAGCGGGCACCTTCCGCGGCGGCGACATCATGGATGTGCCGTCCACCGTCAACGTCATCACCCGCGAAGTGCTCGCGCTGCAGGCCGCCGGCGGCTTGTACGACGCGGTGCGCAATACCGCGGGCGTGACGCGCCAGCAGAACGGCGGCGAAACATGGGACCAGCTGGTGGTGCGCGGCATCGCCGTCGAGAACCGCACCAACTACCGCCTCAACGGCACGCTGCCGATCATGAACTTTTCCCAGGTGCCGATGGAGAACAAGGAACGGGTCGAAGTGCTGAAGGGCGCGACGGCCCTGTACTACGGCTTCACGTCGCCGGCCGGCGTCGTCAATTTCGTCACCAAGCGGGCCGGCGCACGGCCCGTCACCAGCACCGGCCTCACGATGGACGACAACGGCAGCGCCATCGCCTCCATCGACGTGGCGCGGCGTTTCGGCGCCGATGGCGCGCTGGGCGTACGCGTCAACGCGGCCGGTGGCACGCTGGGTTCGCACATGACTGGCGTGGGCAACGGCAACCGTGCCTTCGCGTCGGTGGCGCTGGACTGGAAGGCCAGCGCGCGGCTGCGCCTCAAGGCGGATGCCGAATACGACCGCCGCCGCGTGACGGAGCAGGCGGGGATCGCGCTGCCGGCCGCCGTGGCCGGCGCGATCGCACTGCCCCGCCCCGTCGATCCGCGCCGCGCCGTGGGTCCGGACTGGGCGCTGTTCGCCACCGAGTCCGCCAACATCCAGCTGCGCGCCGACTATGCCGTCAGCGACGACTGGGCCCTGACTGTCGAAGCGGGCCATGCGCAAACCAAGCGCGAGCGCAACCTGGCCATCTTCCGCTTCGCGAACGTGGCGGCGGTGACAAATGGCGCGGGCCGCATTGCTGGCAATATGCAGCACCTGGACGTGGACTCGGACATGGTACGGGCGGAGCTGTCCGGCACCGTCACCACCGGCGCCGTGCGGCACGACGTCACGCTGGGCGCGACCCGCACGGACAAGGGCCAGGCACCCATCTACCAGGCCAACTACACGATCCCGGCGCAGAACCTGTATGACCCGCTGCCCGTCTCCCACGCGGCCGGCACGACGATCGGCACGGTTCCCGCGACGCCGACGACGGCCGCGCTGGACAGCCGCGACGCCGGCCTGTACCTCGTCGACCGCATGACGCTGTCCCCCGCCTGGCAGCTGGTGGCGGGCGTGCGCGCCGCGCGCCTGCGCAGCGACCAAGGCGCCGCCCACTACAGCGTCGACAAGACGACACCGCTGGCGGCGCTGGTCTGGCGCCCCGCCCCGGAGTGGTCCGTGTACGCATCGGCCGCGCAGGGGCTGGAGGAAGGCGAGGCGGCGCCCACGGGCAGCGCCAACCAGGGCGAGCGCCTGGCGCCGGGCGTCAGCCGGCAGAAGGAGCTGGGCCTGCGCTGGCGCGCGCCCGTCGGCACCTTGCTGCAGGTCGCGCTGTTCGACATCGACCGGCCCGGCTACTACACGAACGCGGCCAACGTGTTCACGGCGGACGGCACACAGCGCTACCGGGGCGTGGAGCTGTCGGCACAGGGCAAGCTCACCCCGCGCCTGTCCTGGCAGGTTGCAAGCCAGGCGCTCGACGCCGGATTCCGCGACATCGGCGCGGCCTACGACGGCAAGCTGCCGGAGAACGCGGCAAAGCATACGGCCAGCGCGTTCCTGGCATATGAGGCGGCGGCCGGCCTGACCGTCCACGCCGGCGCCTATTACACGGGCCGCCGTCCCGTAAACGACCTGAACCAGGCCTTCCTGGGCGGCACCACCCTGTTCTCGACGGGTGCGCGCTATGCGACGCAACTGGCGCAGCAGCCGGTCACCTGGCAGCTCAACGTCGACAATGCGGCCGACAAGCGCTACTGGGCCGGCGCCGGCACGCGCCTGGCGGCCGGGCTGCCGCGCACCGTCAAGCTGGCGATGAAGGTGGACTGGTAGCGTCTTCTTCGGCGTGCGCCGACAACGGCGCGCCGATCGCATAGTAATGGCCGCCCGCCACGTGGTGCAGGCTGCGCCATTCCGGACCCGCTTCCTCGAAGCGCCAGTGGCCGTTGGCGAACACGCGCGGGTCGGCCCACGCGCTTTCCACTTCGCCGATGAAGAGGTCATAGGCCTGCTGGTTGTGCGGCTCGGACACCAGGCGGCACACCAGCCAGGCGGCGCAGCCCTCGACCAGCGGATCGGCGCCGCCGCCCGCCTGGAACAGCGTGACGCCGCAGTTGCGCAGCTTGTCCGCATCGTCGGCCATGCTGGTGTTGCCGACCGCCTGCGTCAGCCGCAGCTGGCGCGCGGTCGGCACCTGCAGCACGAAGCGGCCGCTGGCCTCGACCAGCGCGCGCGTGCGGGTGCTCTTGTCCAGCACGACCGTTACCTTGGGCGGCGCGAAATCGAGCGCGCAGGCCCAGGCCGCGGCCATGACGTTGGCCACGCCGTCATGGCTGGCGGACACCAGGACGGTGGGACCATGGTTGATGAGGCGGTAGGCCTTGGCCAGTTCGACGGGGGCGATGTGAGTATCCATGCGGCCGATTATAGCGACGACGGGACTGGCGCGCCGGCGCGGCTGCGCTCACAATACGCGCTATCGAGACGGCTGAGGAGAACACCTTGCAGATCCTGGAAGCGTATTGCGAAGAGCTGGATGAGACGATCGACATCTACGGCGCCCAGCGGGCCTATTTCGCCCAGCCGGCCGGCCAGCGGCGGCGCTTCACGTTCCGCTGCTCCGACCCGGCCTGCCGCGCCGCCTGCAATCCGCTGGTTTCCGGGGTCGGCTACCACAAGCTGGCCGAGGAACGCGAGAAATTCCGCCAGATCCACTTTCGCGCGCCGCCGGACCATCCGCACCTGGACAGCTGCATCTGGGTGCGGGACGAAGCCAGCCGCACGGCCGGCGACGATCCCGCCGGCACCCGGCGCGAGCGCGCCAAGGCCACCGACGTCATCGACGTGTTCGCGCCGCGGCGCGCGGACAAGCCGGCCGGCGCGGCAGCCGCGGGCGCCAGCGCTCCCACCGCCGCCATGCCGGTCGATGGCGACGCACCCGGACGGCCGCGCACGGGCCAGTCCCGCACGGGGCTGCTGGAAAAGTTCATCGATTGCTGGGCCCAGTTCGAAGGCGACGCGCTGAAGGAGCAGACCGTCACGATCGAGGGCGAGCGTTTGAGTTACCGCCAGGCCGTCACGCAGGTGCGCTTCATCGCGCCCGCCACCAACGGCCGGCGCATCGTCTACGGCGGCGCCCGCATCAGCCTGTGGCCGGCGGATGCGCCCAAGCGCGTGTACATCAACTTCCTGGACGAGTGCGAACAGTTCGGCGAGCATGAAGGCAGCCGCAAGCTGGCGATCGACCTGCCGCTGGCCCGCATCGACGACTACGCGGGCGGCGGCCTGCTGCTGAGCCGCCTGGCCGAGGGCCGCTCGGGCAAGAACTACGTGCGCGTGTTCGCCTGGGGCAGGATCGAGGACAACGGCGCGAAGCCGGGCTGGCGCCTGCTGCTGGAATCGCTGGACAACCTGGTTGTCAAGGTCATCGCCCGCGCCGGCACCAACGCCAACGCCAGCACATGAGGCGCCACGGCCGGGCTCGTGTCCCCGCGGTGATCCGCGTTGGACATGGGCCGGGCCGTTCAGGCCAGCTTGGTCAGCTTGTCGATGCGCAGGTCGGCCTTGCCGACGACAGCGCCGGCCAGGTCGCGCAAATGAGGGGTCTTTTCGTGCGCGGCCAGCGCGTCCGCGCCGGTCCATTCCTCCAGCATGACGAAGCGGTTGGCGTCGGCATTGTCGACGTGCAGCTCGTAACGCAGGCAGCCGCTTTCGGCACGGCTGGGCGGCACGACCGCTTCCAGCGCGGCGCGTACCGCCTCGCGCTGGCCCTCGCGGGCGGTGATGGTGGCGACGACGATCAGATTGCTCATGGGAACTCCTGTAGTGATCCGGCCACGATTGTAGACGCGCCCGGCAAACTCTGCCGGGCGCGTCCGATCTTACTGGCGGGTGGCCGCGTCGGGGAACGCGTTGGTGGGCTTGGCGCCCCACACGGCATAGAACAGCACGTACAGCTCGCATGCGGCCGTCAGCAGGAACGAATTCTGCAGGCCGTAGGTATCGGCCAGCCAGCCCTGCACGACGACCAGCGCGCCGCCGGCGATCGCCATGATCAGGAGGCCGGCGCCCTCTTCCGTCAACGGCCCCAGGCCGCGGATGCCCAGCGTGAAGATGGTCGGGAACATCACTGAGTGGAACAGGCCCACGGCGATCAGCGCCCACATGGCGGTCGGCCCCGTCGTGAAGGTCGCGACCAGCATCACGATGCAGGCGCCGATCGCGGCGCCCGCCAGCACGCTTTCGGCCGAGATCGAGCGCATCAGCATGCTGCCGGCAAAGCGGCCCACCATCATGCCGCCCCACAGCAGGAACAGGTAATGCGACGCCTGCTCATGCGTGACATTGCCGATGTGCGGCTGCGAGACGAAGTTGATGAACAGGTTGGCGACGCCGATCTCCGCGATCAGGTAGATGAAGATGGCGGGGATGCCGAACACCAGGTTGCGGTGGCGCCACAGGGAGTGGTTGCCCCGGTCGGCCTTCTCGACACGCTTGCCGCCCATCGCCGGCAGCGGGTAGCGGGCGATGGCGATGGCCAGCAACACCAGCACGAACGCAACGATCAGGTACGGCAGCTGCACCGCCTGCGCGTCCGCCAGGCGCTCGGCCTGCGTCAGCACCTGGTCGGCGCCGGCCGTGCCGCCCGTCGAGCGGCCCAGGATCAGGTAGCCGCCGAACAGCGGTGCCAGCGTGGCGCCCAGCGAATTGAACGCCTGTACCAGGTTCAGGCGCGACGACGCGGTGTCGGCGGGACCGACCACGGCCACGTACGGATTGGCCGCCACCTGCAGCAAGGTGATGCCGCAGGCGATGACAAACAGCGCGAACAGGGTGACGCCATACGACGGCAGGCGCGCGGCGGGAATCATGCCGAGCGCACCCACGGCCATCATGACGAGACCGATGACCATGGATTTCTTGTAGCCGACCCGTTCGATCAGCCGCGCGGACGGGATCGAGGCGACAAAGTACGCAATGAACCAGACCGATTCGATCAGTGTCGTCTGCGTGTAGCTGAGTTCGAACACGCTGCGCAGGTGCGGCAACAGCGTGTTGTTGATGACGGTAATGAAGCCCCAGATGAAGAACAGGCTGGCCAGCAGCGCCATGGCGGACTTGTAGCTGGACGCGGCCACGGGATGCCCGATGGCGGCGGGAGAAGAAGAGGATGCGATGGGCCCAGGCACGGAAGGTCCTTTCAGGGTATGAAAGGCGTTATCGTAAAGCGCACATTAATTTATTACCAATGCCATATTTGTCATGAGCTATATCAAAAACGATATAGCTGACATCACGGCAACCGCCAGTCTCCCTTTGAGACCGGTTGCAATCGGGGACAGCCTCCGATTCCAGCCGGCACCCAGGCGGGGCAACAGCAATCCGGCTGACAGCCGTGACCGGCGTGCGCCTACAAGCGACTGCCGGGAGGGCGCCGATAATCGCCACACATCACGGAGGGACTGGCATGACGGCATCGGGCATACAGCAAGGCAACGCCGAGGGAAACCGGGAGCCGCGCGACACGGCGGCATTCAGCGAGTCGCACGCGGACCTGCTGGACCTGTTCGGCAGGTGGGAGGCGCTGGCGGACGGGGACGCCGATCCCCGGGTGGCCGGTGCCCTTACGCCGTCGTGTAGCGGCGCAGCTCGGCCTCGCTGAAGCCCGCCAGGCGGCGGGCCTCCAGGTTGAACGGCCCCTTGATGGCGGGTGCCTGGTAGCGTATCGCCAGCTCGTCGTAGGTCGTGGCCGGGTCGAGCCCCTGGCGGGCGCACAGCCAGCCATACCAGTGGTTGCCGATGGCGACGTGGCCGACCTCGTCGCGCAGGATGATGTCGAGGATGCTGGCCGCGGCCTGGTCGCCCGCTTGCGCCAGTTTGGCACGCAGCGGCGGAATCGCATCCAGGCCCCGCGCCTCCAGCGTGCGTGGCACGAGCGCCATGCGCGCCGTGATGTCCGCACGGGTCTTCTCCACCATTTCCCAAAGGCTGTCGTGGCCCGTGAAATCGCCGTAGGCATGGCCCAGCGTGGCCAGGTGCGCCGCCAGCAGCGAATAGTGATACGCCTCCTCGCGCGCCACCCGCAACCAATCGCGATAGTAGTCCGGCGGCATGCCGGGAAACCGCCACAGCGCGTCCAGCGCCAGGTTGACGGCGTTGAACTCGATATGGGCCAGCGCATGGATCAGCATCGCGCGCCCTTCCAGGGTCGCCATCGAGCGCCGGCCCACCAGGCGCGGCGATACCAGCTCCGGCCGTGCCGGGCGGCCCGGCACCGGCAGTGCCGGCTCCAGCACGATGGCGGGATCGAGCGGCAAGCGTCCCGCCGCGTGCGCCTGCGCCATCGCTTCGACGGCCGCCGCCTTGGCGGCGGGATCGGTTTCAGTCAGGCAGTGCAGCGCGCAGGCACGCAACTCGGAAGGATTCGACATGGGCGGTTACCACGAGACGGCATGAAAACGCGCAGTGTAGCGCAACCGCCCACGTCGGCGCCAACTGTCAGCGCCCCGGTGCCACCCGCAGGACCACGCCCCCCGTGCCGGTCAGCGATCCCCCTGCGCTGGCCAGCACGTACAGCTCGCCTGCCGCATCCTGTGCCATGCCCAGTACGGCCAGCCCCAGCGGCTCACGGCGCTGCACCGGCAGCTTCTGCACGACGTTGCGCGGACCCAGCGTCAGCAGTACGCCACTTCCTGTCGAACCGATGAAGTCGGCGAAGACGTATTGGCCGTTCAAGGCGGCAATACTGGCGCCCGTGTAGACATAACCGCCGATGACGGCCTGACGCGCGATCGGCGCCCCGACACCGTCGGCATGGTCGTACTCGGCGACCGGATCGATGAGGCCGGCCGGAACGTTCGGACTGGCCGCATACACGAAGCCGGGCGACGTGCCGTTGGCGTCGAACAGGAAGCTGCCTTCCTTGACGGGCCAGCCGTAGTTGCCGCCGGCGACGATATGGTTGACCTCTTCGATGGCGCCCTGTCCCACGTCGCCCGCCCACAGCGTGCCGTCGGGGCCAAAGGCCATGCGGAACGGATTGCGCAGTCCATAGGCATAGATCTCGTCCGCGCCCGCCCGGCCCACGAATGGGTTAGTGGCGGGAATACCATAGGCGCCGTTCGCAGCATTATTGCCGAGCGGATCGATCCGCAGGATCTTGCCCAGCACATTGCCGGGCGCCAGGCTCTGGGCATTGCCCTCGGCGGCATGGCCCGGTCCCTGGTCGTCGCCAGCGCCGCCGTCGCCCAGTGCGATATACAGCAGCTCGTCGGGCCCGAACGCCAGCGCCCCCGCATTGTGGTTCGATTGCGGCTGGTCGATGCGCAGCAGCACGCGGGCGCTGCCCGGGTCGACGCTGCCGCCGCTGGCACGCCACTCCGTCAGGACGCTCTGGTGGTTCGGCGCGACGCCGGGCGGCTGCGTGCTGAAGTCGGCGGGCGACGCGGCCGGCTCCGACGTATACGTGTACAGGCGTCCGTTGCGGGCATAGTCAGGATGGAATGCCAGCCCCAGCAGGCCGCGTTCGTCGCGCGCTCCCAGCGGCACCAGCCGGCTGCGCACGTCCAGGAACGCCGTGCGTGCATTCTTCTGCACGGCATCCGGACCCACCGCGGTACGCCACACGATACCGATCTGGTCCGCGACGTACAGGTTACCCGGTTCGCCAGGCGCCACCGCCGCCGCCACGGGCGACACGAGTCCTTGCAGCAGCGGCCGCAGCGTGACGGTAACGGGGCTGACGGCCAATGGCGCGGGAATCGGGTCCGCCAGCCGGGTGTGCTGGGCCAGCGCCGCGGGTAACGCGGCCGCAAGCGCGGTCCACAGGGCGGTCTTGCACAGCAAGGGGCGAGTCGCATTTCCGGTACGAACCATGGCAGCCTCCGTTGAGTGAATTGTCGGAAAAGCATGCGCCGTTATCACGCGCCGGACAAGCGTATTTTGCGCGGCCGCGGTTTGCCGCCGCGCGGACGCAACGGCGCCGCGCCCGCGGCGCCAGGCGAGGTCGGCGCGGCGCCAAAAAAAAACCGCCCCGAAGGGCGGCAAGCTACTCTCTCGCATCAGGGAACGACGGCATCAACGCTTGTCGTTCTTGTGGCTCTGGCGCCCGGCCTGGGCGTGCTGCTCGGGCGTACCGCCACGGGTGCCGCCACCGTTGCCGCCTTGGTTGCCGCCACGGTTGCCGCCGCCGTTGCCTTCGCTGCCGCTCTGGCGGTTACCGTCGTTCTTGTGGCTCATGGAGCCGGCGCGGCGCGCTTCCTCCGACGTGAACTCATGGGCCGTGCCGGCAGCGTGGGCCGCACGGCCGCCCTCGCTGGCGATCTCGCGCTGGCGCTGTGGGTCCATCGACGCAAAGCCCCGGTTGCTGGTATCGCCCGACTGGCTGTTGCCACGGTTGCCGGACTGGCTGTTGCCGCTGTCTTTCGTGAACTGGTTGTTGCCTTGTGGGTTGTTGTTGCGATTCGATGCCATGATGTTTCTCCTTAAGCGTGGTTAACATTTCAGGTTGACATTGCATCCCATCGGCGACCTGCCTTGCCATCGTGGCGGGTGTGTCGCGTTAAGGTGAGTTCATCTTAAAGGCTGGAACGCGACATTCTTATAAGTCGTCCGGCTGCGGCGCCGTAGGAGCATGTCTTACGGCCGGGTCGGAACGTTCAGGCAGCGGCGGCAACACACGCGGATGACGAAATTGTCATCCGGCGACCTCGCTCGCCCGGGCAAGATGCACACCTGTCCACTCTCAGGTTGCCCCATGACTCTATCCACCCGCTCGATCTTTACCCTTACCCTGGCCGCGGGGTGCGCCCTCTTCACACCCGTGCGGGCCGCCATGCCGTCCAACCCGCTCAGCGTTCACGTACTGGACCTGCAGACCGGCGAGCCCACCGCCGGCATTGCCGTCACACTCGAGCAGCGCAGCGGCAACGACTGGCGCCAGTTGTCGAATGCCGTTACGGACGCACAAGGCCGCGTAACCGCCCTGTATCCCCAGGGGCAAAGGCTTACCGGTGGCAGCTACCGCATCGTGTTCCGTACCGGCGACCATTACGCACGGCTCGGCAAGCCCAGCTTCTTCCCGCAAATCCCGGTGGAGTTCAATGTGGACGCGACGGACCGGCACTACCATGTGCCCTTACTGCTGAGCCCGTTCGGCTATTCGACCTATCGGGGTAACTGATCGGCCGCGCAATCACTCGGGCATCGTGAAGTGTGGTGGTGGCAACGCCGCGCCCTACGCTGCCCCCGCGCCGTCCGCTCGCGCTGCTTGCCGGAATTTCCACACACTCGGCAAACTGCGCGCATAAAAAAACCGCCCCGAAGGGCGGTTTCTGCATCGCATTAATGCTGCTTAGCGATCGTTCTTGTGGCTTTGGCGGCCGGCCTGCGCATGCTGCTCGGGCGTGCCGCCCTGGGTACCACGGCCGCCGCTGTTGCCGCCCTGGTTACCACCGCCATTGCCCTGGTTGCCGCTTTGGCGGTTACCGTCGTTCTTGTGGCTCATGGAGCCCGCACGACGTGCCTCTTCCGAGTTGAACTCGTGCGCGTTGCCCGACGCGTGGGCTGCGCGGCCGCCTTCGCTGGCGATCTCGCGCTGGCGTTCCGGGTCCATCGACGCGAAGCCGCGGTTGCTCGCGTCGCCCGACTGGCTGTTGCCACGGTTACCGGACTGGCTGTTGCCACTGTTCTTGGTGAACAGGTTGTTGCCCTGCGGGTTGTTGTTACGGTTCGATGCCATGATGTTTCTCCTTAAGCGTTAAAAACATTTCAGGTTGACATTGCATCCCATCGGCGACGTGCCGGTGCCGTGTTGGCTGGCGTGTCGCGTTAAGGTGATGCCATGGTAACGACGGTCGAACTTTGTTTTTATAAGGCGTCCGGCTAGCTGGACGTAGGACAGGGCCCCACTGGCGGGTCGGAACGTTCACGCAAGAATTGCAACATGCTAGCGGCTGGAAGAAAAACGGCCGGGCTCGTGTCCATGTCGGGGTGTGACCCCAAGGTGGACACGAGCCCGGCCATAGCAAAACCTTACGCCGCCACGACACCAGCCCCGGCGGCGGCGCTGCAAACGTAGATGGTGGCCTGCTGGCCCTCCGGCCCGCAATACTCGCGGGCCACGGCGGCACTGACCGCCTCGACCTGGCCGGCGGGTACCAGGGCCACCACGCAGCCGCCGAAACCGCCGCCCGTCATGCGCACCCCGCCGCTGGTGCCGATCACCTTGCCGACGATCTCGACCAACTGGTCGATCAGCGGTACCGTGATCTCGAAATCGTCCCGCATCGACACGTGCGACGCGGCCATCAGCTCGCCCATGCGCGCCAGGTCGCCCGCCGCCAGCGCCTTGCCTGCCGCCTCGACGCGGGCATTTTCCGTGACGACGTGGCGGGCCCGGCGCAACGCCAGCGGATCGAGCTCGCCGCCCCGTGCTTCCAGCATGGCCAGGTCGACGTCGCGCAGGGCCGGCACGCCGAAGTGGCGCGCCACTTCTTCACACTGGCGGCGACGGGTGTTGTACTCGCTGTCGACCAGGCCGCGCTCGACGTGCGAGTGGAAGATCATGATCGCGGCGCCGGCCGGGATCGGTACCGGCTGGGTTTGCAGCGAGCGGCAGTCGATCAGGAGCGCGTGGCCGAGGACGCCCGAGGCCGAGATGATCTGGTCCATGTTGCCGCACTTGCAGCCCACGAAATCGTTCTCGGCCTGCTGGGCGATCAGCGCGATGTCGATCGGGCTCAGGCCTTCGAAACCCGGCAGCGTGGCAAACACGCGGCCGACGGCCACCGACAGCGATGCCGACGACGACAGCCCGGCGCCCTGCGGCACGTCGCCGGAAATGGCCAGGTCCAGGCCGCGCATCGGCAGGCCCCGCTTGACGAGCACGTCGATGACGCCGCGCACGTAGTTGGCCCACATCGGTTCGTCGCGCCGCTCGATGGGCGCATCCAGCGAGAACTCGTCGATCGCGTTGCCATAGTCGGCCGCGACGATGCGCACCGTGCGGTCGGCCCGCCCGCTGGCCGCGATCACCGTGCGGTAGTCGATCGCGCAGGGCAGCACGAGGCCGTCGTTGTAGTCGGTATGCTCGCCGATCAGGTTGACGCGGCCGGGCGCCTGGACAACCACGGCCGGGGCGCCGCCGAACACGGCGGCGAAAGCGGCGCGGGTGCGCTCGATAGGGGTGGATTGGACCACGGGATCACTCATCTTGTTCTTGCTTGTCGTTGGGTTGAAGGTAATGGACTTCCGATTGGGCCCGCAACTGGGCGGCCGCCTGTTCCGGCGTCAGGTCGCGCTGCGCCTCGGCCAGCATTTCAAAGCCGACCATGAACTTGCGCACGGTCGCCGAGCGCAGCAGTGGCGGATAGAAGTGGGCGTGCAGCTGCCATGCGGGGGATGGCGTGTCGCCATACGGCGCGCCGTGCCATCCCATCGAATAGGGGAACGAGGTCTTGAACAGGTTGTCGTAGCGTGTCGTCAGGCGCTTCAGCGCGATGGCCAGGTCGGCCCGCTGCGGCGGCGTCAGCTGCTCCAGCCGCTGCACGGGGAAGCGCGGCAGCAGCAGCGTCTCGAACGGCCAGCTGGCCCAGTACGGCACGACGGCCAGCCAGAATTCGGTCTGTACGACAACCCGTTCGCCGTCCGCCTCGCGTTGCACATAGTCGAGCAGCAAGGAACGGCCCTGCTCCGCGTGATAGGCGGTCTGCTCGCGCTCTTCCGCCGCCGGCAGGTTGGGCAGGAAGCTGTTGGCCCAGATCTGGCCATGCGGGTGCGGGTTCGAGCAGCCCATCGCGGCACCCTTGTTCTCGAACACCTGCACCCAGCGGTAGGTGCGGCCCAGCTCTTCGGCCTGGGCGCACCAGGTATTGACGACTTCCTCGATGGCGCCGGGCGACAGTTGCGGCAGCGTGGCGCTGTGGTCGGGGGAAAAACAGATCACGCGGCTGGTGCCGCGCACGCTCATCGTGCGCATCAGGGGGTCGGTGTCGGGTGCCGCATCCGGCGTATCGGGCATCAGCGCGGCAAAGTCGTTCTCGAACACATACGTGCCCGCGTAGTCGGGGTTCTTGACGCCATTGACCCGGGTATTGCCGGCGCACAGGTAGCAGGTGGGATCGTGCGACGGTTTCGGCGTATTGTCCGGGGCCTCCTGCGCGCCCTGCCACGGGCGCTTGGCGCGGTGCGGCGACACGAGCACCCATTCGCCCGTCAACGGGTTGTAGCGGCGATGCGGATGGTCTGATGGATTGAACATGGTTTTCCTTATGAAACTGAACATCACTGGCGAAGTGCTTGCTTCGCCAGTCTAAACAAAACAGCGTGGCGGGTCGCACGCCAGAGCGTGCGCGCCAAGGTCAGGTCACCACAGGATGCCGTAAATCAGCGCCAGCAGCACGCAGATGACTGCCGCGCCCAGCGCGAAGCCGCCGTCCACGCGGAACAGCGCCCGGTCCACCTGCATGCGGCGCACGGTCCCGTCCTGCTTGCCCAGCTTGCTGATCAGCACCATGCCGGCGACGACCACCCAGAACACGATGAACATCCGGTCCAGGAACGGGATCTCGTACAGGCCGGTGCCGTTGTCGACCGCAAAGCCGATCGGGGCCAGGAACGACAGGTCCATCATTCCCGGCAGGAATTTCAGGACAATCGAGAACACCAGGCCGCCGATGGTGGCGAACATGGCGGCGGCCGGTGTCGTGTGGCGCCAGAAGAAGCCCAGCAGGAACATGGCCAGGATGCCCGGCGACACGAAGCCCGTGTATTCCTGGATGTACTGGAAGCCGCCCTTCTTGTCGATGCCGAGGAACGGTGCGATCAGCACGGCCAGCGCGATGGCGACGATGACGCTCACCCGGCCGATCCAGACCATGCGCTGCTCGGAGGCTTCGCGGTTGAAATGCTGCTTGTAGATATCGAGCGTGAAGATGGTCGCGATACTGTTGGCCTTGCCGGCCAGGGAGGCCACCACCGCCGCCGTCAGCGCGGCAAACGCCACGCCCTTCAGGCCGGACGGCAGCAGCGCCAGCAAGGTCGGGTAGGCGCGGTCGGGATTGAGCTCGCCACCGGCACGCAACGAATCGCCCAGCGCGCCGGACTTGTCCAGCGCGAAGGCCGCGATGCCCGGCAACACGACGATCACGGGCATCAGCAGTTTCAGGAAGGCGGCAAAGAGCAGGCCCTTGCGCGCCGTCGGCAGGTCCGCGCCCAGCGCGCGCTGGGTGATGTACTGGTTGCAGCCCCAGTAGTTCAGGTTGACGATCACCATGCCGCCGATCAGGGTCGACAGGCCCGGCAGGTCCATGTAGTTGGGGTTGTCGCGTGCCAGCACCATGTCGAAGTGACTGCCGGCCCGCTTGAACAGCTCGCTGGCGCCGGCAATGGCGCCCTGCCCACCGGCCAGTGCCGCGACGAGGTCCAGCGCGATCCACGTCGTCACCAGGCCGCCGACAACCAGGCACAGCACCTGGATCACGTCCGTATAGCCGATCACCTTCATGCCGCCCAGCGTGATGACGGCCGCGAACACGGCCAGGAACAGCATGCAGGCGAAGACGTTCAGTCCGGCAACGCTGGAAATGGCCAGCGCGCCCAGGTACAGGATCGACGTCAGGTTCACCACCACGTACAGGCCCAGCCAGAACAGCGCCATCGTCGTCGCCACCGCCTTGCCGTAGCGCTGTTCGAGGAACTGGGGCATCGTGTAGATGCGGTTCTTCAGGTAGACGGGCATGAAGAACACGGCGACGATGACGAGCGTGGCAGCTGCCATCAACTCGTACACGGCAATGGCCATGCCGATCTTGAAGCCGGAGCCGCTCATGCCGATGAACTGTTCGGCCGAGATATTGGACGCGATCAGCGAAGCGCCGATGGCCCACCACGTCAGCGAGCCTTCGGCCAGGAAGTAGTCATGCGAGGCCTGGCCGGACGTGGTCTTCTTGCGCCGGTAGTAGACCCACAGGCCGTAGGCCGCGACGATGACGAAATAGACGAGGAAAACGACCGAGTCGAGGGTAGAGAAAGTGTTCATCGGGTGATAGTTGTTTTAATTCGCCAATCAAGACAACCGCCCGCACCCGTCCAGCCCGCCGATGGGTGCCGTCCGTGCGGTCAGGCTGTCGCTCTTTCTGCCTGCATCTGCACCGGACACGATGCCTCAAGCCGCCCCAGTGCGCTAACATGGGGCAACAAAAATCATCCGGATGAGCGGCGGCGCCCGTCAGGCCTCGCGCAATCATGTCATGCAGGCAACACTCCTGCGCGGCATTATAGCGCTACCAAAGACGACGCGGTTGCCGTAATGGCAAAATTTCCTGAAGTTCACATAGCAATCTTGCAGCGGCGCGACTGCGGCCGAGTTCGTGTCTCGCTGCGGTGCCTGACCCCGCGGTGGGACACGGCCCCGGCCGCAGTGCCGACAGCCTACGGCCGGGCTCGTGTCTCATCTTGGTGCCTGCCCCGAAACGGGACGCGGGCTCGGCCGCGATACGTCGCTTCGGCGCCTGCCCCCGCAGTGAGGCCCGGCCGTCAGCGCTTCAGTACGTTGAGTACCGCCAAGCTCATCGCCTGGGCAGCTGTCTTGATCGAGGGTTCGGGGACCGGGGCGTAGAACGGCGAGTGATTGAAGGCGACCGGCTTCCCGCCCGGCCGCTGGGCCTCGGCGACGTCCTTCGGATCGTACACGCCCGTAAAGAAGAACATCGACGGGATGCCCTGGTTGGCGAATTGGGAAAAGTCCTCGCTGGCCGTCATCGCCGGCATGCGCTGGGCGTTGGCCTTGCCGAAGGCATCCTGGAACACCAGCTCCGTGCGCCGCACCAGCGCCTCGTCGTTGACGATGGCCGCGCCCCCCGCTGCCAGTTGCACGTCCGGCGCCGGCGCGCCCGCCATGGCGGCGGACGCGTTGGCAACGCGCCGTACGCCCTCGACCAGCTTGGCCCGTACTTCGGGGCTGTAGGAACGGATCGTGCCCCGTACCACGACGCTGTCCGGGATGATATTGCCGACCGTGCCGCCATTGATCGCGCCGATCGTGACGACGCCGAATTCCTTCGGGTCCTTTTCGCGGCTGATCACCGTCTGCACGTCGACGACGAAGCGCGCCGCGATGGCGATCGGGTCGAGCGCCTTGTCCGGCGCCGAGCCATGCCCGCCGCGGCCCTTGAAGACGATCTCCAGGCCGTCCGAGTTGGACGAGACCGGGCCGCTGTTGTAGCCCACCGTGCCGTGCGCCAGCGGCCACGAGTGCAGCGCGAACGCGTAGTCCGGCTTGGGGAAGCGTTTGAACAGCCCGTCCTCCAGCATCGCCCGGGCGCCCGAGGTGATCTCCTCGGCCGGCTGGCCGATGAAGACGAGCGTCCCCTGCCACTGACTTTTCAGCTCGACCAGCGTGCGGGCCGCGCCCAGCCAGCCGGCCATGTGGATGTCGTGGCCGCAGCTGTGCGTGACGAAGCTGTCGCGCCCCTCGCTGGTGGCGCGGGCCCGGCTCGCGTACGGCAGGCCGGTCTTCTCTTCCATCGGCAGGCCGTCCAGTTCCGTGCGCACCAGCACCGTTGGCCCGGCGCCGTTGCGCAGCACGGCCACGATGCCCGTCTTGCCTACTTTCTCCGTCACGTCGAAGCCCAGCTTGCGCATCTCGGCGGCCAGCCTGGCGGCCGTGCGCACTTCCTGGAAAGCGATTTCGGGATGGGCGTGCAAGTCCTTGTAGATGCCGTCGAGCCACGGATACATGCGCTCGACGCCGGTGCGGACCTGGGTTTTCAGCGGCAGGTCCGGCTGCGTCTGGGCGCCGCAGCAGAGAGGCAGGGCAAGGACAAGCGACGCGGCGGCCGCCAAGTGGAGCAGAGTCTGGTTCACGCAACCCCCATCGGAATGATCGAAGTTGCACTATACCTCGGCTGACGGTGGACAGCCACCGCCAGCCGGTCGCGTCAGCGCGCCTGTGCCGCGGGGACGCCGGCCGACGGCGGCGCACCGGCCACCCGCCCGGTCGGCTGCAACTGGCTGCGCAGAAACGCGGCCAGTTTGCCGGTCGACTCCGTCGACATGTGGCCGATATCGCGTACCAGCAGGACGCCGTCCTTCTGGATCGAGCAGCGCTGGCTGTCGTCGCAGAACAGCCGGGACAGGTCGACGAATTGCGCATTGTGCGTGGCCGAGAACGCGCGCAACTGGTCGAAGAACGACCGGTTGTCCGCCTGGTTGAAGTCGAACGTGCACGACGAGAAGTCGCCATCGCTGCGGATGTGCATCTTCAGGCATCTTTTCGTGCCGCGATAGCGCGGCGTTTGCGAGACCAGCACCAGCTTGTAGCCCCGTTTCGACAGCTCGTCGAAGGTATTGGACGACATCGGCCGGTACAGCGGTGCCGCCAGGTTCGACATGCTCGAGATCACGACCGTATATGCTTCCGGATGCGGCAGCGTGCGCAGCTTCTCGATGACACGGTCGTTGAACTTGTCGCACGTCACCGCCGCCTTCACCGGCGCATCCAGGAAGCCCGGCACCGGCGGGCAGGACGACAGCGTCATCTGCCACAGGCCCTGGTCGCGGTAGACATCCGCCAGCGCCTGGCCCAGGTGCATGGCGTAGCTGTCGCCCCACAGGATGACTTTCGGATCTGCCTTGGACTTGCAGCGCGCATCGTCCAGGTCGGCGCCGGAGCACGCGAACGACAGGCCGCCATTCTGGCCCAGGCGCAGCGTCTGCACATTGCGGCCCGGAAAGCCGCGCCAGTGGTGGCCGCTGAAACCGACGGCCGCCATCGCCACCAGGCCGATCAGGGCAAAGGCGAACACCTGCCGGCGGGTCAGCCGCAGCGCGCCGCGGGCACGAAATGGCGTCTCGACCAGGCGGTAGGTCAGGTAGGCCAGCACGAACACGGCCACGATCAGGGCGATGGCGACGGTATGGGACGGATCGTCGACGAAGTAAAGGCGGTAGAACGCCAACGCGGGCTGGTGCCACAGGTAGGCACTGTATGACACCAGGCCGATCAGTACGAACGCACGCAGCCCCAGCAGTTGGTGCGCCAGCGTGCCCGGACGGGCGAACAGGATGACCAGGGCGGCGCCCACGGTGGGCACCAGCATCGCGGGACCCGGTGCCAGCGTCTTGCCGTCGAAGGCAAGGACGGCGCCGACGATCAGCACGAGGCCAGCCAGGCTGGCCAGTTGCTCGGCCCACGGCGGGGCCGCCAGCTTGCGCTCTCCATTGCGCGACAGCACAATCGCGCACAGCGTTCCCAGCATGATTTCCCATGCCCGGGCCGGCAGCAGGTAGAAGGCCATCGACGGGTGGTACATGATGCCCCACTGCGCGAACAGCAGGCTGGCCGCGAAGATCGTCGCGAACACGGGCGGGATCAGCTTGCGGCCATGCTTCCACAGGGGCATGATCGCCAGCGGGAACAAGATGTAGTAATGTTCCTCGACGGCCAGGCTCCAGGTGTGCAGCAGGGGCTTCAGTTCGGCGGAGATGTCGAAGTAGCCCGTCTTCAGGAAGAAATAGAAGTTGGACGAGAACAGCGAGGTGGCGAAGATGCTCTGGCTGAACTCCTTCATCTCGAACGGATCGAGCATGACCCAGGCGACGGGCAGGCACAGCAGGATGACGACGAACATCGCCGGCAGGATGCGCCGGGCCCGGCGTTCATAGAATCCGGCGATCGAAAAATCTCCCCGCGCCAGTTCGGCAAGGACGATCGTCGTGATCAGGTAACCGCTGATCACGAAGAACACGTCGACGCCGACGAATCCTCCGCTGACCACACCAAAACCGGCGTGAAACAGTATCACCGGCAATATTGCCAGCGCCCGCAATCCGTCGATTTCGCGTCTGTAGTCCATGAACACCTCTCCAAAGCCATTGTCAATACGACATTGTGGCATCGTTGTATGATGCTGGACAGCATCTGCAGCTGCGCGCGGTGGACGCTGGCTTCGCGGGCGGTTGTCGACCGTTGGCGCGGAAGGGGTGCGGGAGCGTCGGCGGCACGGTCCCGGCTGCGCACGCAGCACGCCTCGCACAGGCGACAGCGATCGCCGTAGCTGTTATGCTGGCGCCATGAGCAACGATACCGACATCTTACTGTCCGGCCCCTTCAAGGCCGCCGACAGCAGCGGCCAGGCGCACGACGTCAAGGCCATCCGCATCCCCGACGAGGGCTACGGCATCATCGATGTCTACGTGGACTTCGCCCGGCAACTGGACGGCGCCCACAAGGACAGCGTGCTGCTGCGCGCCATCGTCGAGCGCCTGCGCGCGCTGGGCTACAAGGGTCCCGACTTCGGCCTTGGCGACGCCGGCCTGCAGGAGAGCAAGATGATCGTGCTGGAAGCCCCGGAGGCGTTTGCCGACTTCGCCAAGAAGCACGGCTGGAAGAACCTGGCGGAAGACTTCGAGTAAGAGGGCGGGACGGCGCCTGACAATCCGCGCGGGCTGCGCCCCGGGATGCTTGCCCTGGACGACCTTCCAATCTATTTCACCGCCGCATTGCCGCCGTCCGCAAACAGCGCCGCGCCCGCCACGAAGCTGGCCGCGGGACTGGCCAGGAAGGCGATCGCCGCGGCGATTTCCTCCGGCCGGGCGATGCGGCGCAGCGCATGCAGACCTGCCGCCCGGTCCTTGTTGGCCTGGTCCCCGCCCATCGGCGTATCGACGCCGCCCGGCAGCACGGCGTTGGCGCGGATGCCTTGCGCCGCGTAGTCCGCCGTGATGCCCTTGACGAGTCCCATCAGCCCCGCCTTGGCCGCGCCGTACGCCGTCATGCCGGGCAACCCCACACTGGTGCCGACAAAGCTGGACGTGAACACCAGCGCACCGCCGCCGCGCGCCAGCATGGCAGGAATCTGGCTGCGCGCGCCCAGGAAGGCGGCTGTCAGGTTTACGGCCAGCACCTCCTGCCATTGCGCCGGCGCCAGCTCGGCCAGCGGCACGATCGGGCCCACGATGCCGGCATTGTTGATGGCGATATCGAGCCCGCCGAACGCCTGCGCGGCCGCGATCAAGCGCTCGTGCGTGGCAGGGTCGGCGGCATCTCCCGCCACCGCCTCGGCGCGTCCGCCGCGCGCGCGGATCGCGTGCACGGTTTCCTCCAGCGGCCCGGCGTGGCGGGCATTCAGTACCACGCTGGCGCCGCGCCCGGCCAGCAGCAGCGCGGTGGCGCGGCCGACGCCGGACGAAGCGCCGGTCACGATGGCGACCTTGTTGTCGAAGTCGAACATGGAAAACTCCCGGTTGGTTGAGGTAATGGCACTGTAGTGCCGTCCCCATCCCGGTGCGCTCCGGTTCTTGCTGGCGAATCCTGCCGCGCTTGCGCTACAGTAGCGCTTTTGCCAGGAGGGCGCATGCACGGACCGGACCCCGCCAACCCCAGCCCGATGGCCGGCTTTCCCCAGGTGTGCTACCTGAAGAACGTCGTCGACGCACCCAATATCGTCATCGGCGACTACACCTATTACGACGATCCGGACGGCCCCGAGGCTTTCCAGCGCAACGTGCTGTATCACTTCCCGTTCATCGGCGACTTGCTCCGCATCGGCAAGTTCTGCGCGCTGGCGCGCGGCGTGAAGTTCATCATGAACGGTGCCAACCACCAGATGGACGGCATCTCGACCTATCCGTTCTTCATTTTCGGCAATGGCTGGGAAAGTGCGCGTCCGGCACCGGGCGACCTGCCGTACAAGGGCGACACGGTCGTCGGCAACGACGTGTGGATCGGCTACGACGTGCTGGTCATGCCGGGAGTGACGATCGGCGACGGCGCCATCGTGGCGGCGCGCTCCGTCGTGACGGCGGACGTGGCACCCTACACGATCGTGGGCGGCAACCCGGCCCGTCCCGTGCGCGCACGCTTCGATGCGGAGACGGTGGCGCGCCTGCAGGCACTGGCGTGGTGGGACCGCCCGGCCGAATGGATCACGGCGCACCTGGCGCTGATCCGGGGCGGCGACGTGGCCGCGCTGGAGCGCGCGCCGGCTGAAAAGAAACGGTGACAGTCACCGTCTTGGAAAACCGTGTGCGAATTGGGACTGCGAATTGGTCCCTAATATTGCAGAGACGGTGGCGCGCCTGCAGTCGCTGGCGAGGTGGGACTGCCCGGCCGAGTGGATCACGGCAAACCTGGCGCTGCTCCGGGGCGGCGATGTGAGAATTGAAGAATTGGGGACAGCCTCCGATTTCCCCGCCAGGCTGGCCAGGAAATCGGAGGCTGTCCCCAATTTTGTGGTTTTGCTACGCCGTCAGGATTATTGCAGCAGCGACAGGACCAGCGACGATTGGCTGTTGGACTGCTTCAGCATGGCGGTGCCGGCTTGCAGCAGCATCTGGTTCGACGTCATGTTCGCCGATTCCGTCGCGAAGTCCACGTCCATGATGCGGCCGGTGGCGTTCTTCGTGTTGGTCGAGATGCTCGACAGGTTGTTGTACACGTGATCCAGGCGGTTCGACACGGCACCCAGCTTCGAGCGCACGGCGCCGACCGCGTCGATGGCGTCCGCCAGGTTCTTGATCGTGGTGTTGGCGTTGGTCGCGCCGGTCGTGGCATCCGCGCCGGAGATTTCCGTGCCGGCAGCGGCGGCGGCGGTTGCGGCGGCACCGTCGTACTGCGTGGCGGCCACCTTGATCTTGGCGTGCACGGCGGTCATTTCCGTCGTGAAATCGGCCGTCATCTTTTCGTCCTTGTCCGAACCGATCTGGAACGTGATCGTCGTCGACAGCTTGCCGGTGCCGTCCGTCATCAGGTTGGTACCGCCGAACTTGGTGTTCGTCATGATGTTGCCCAGTTCGTTCGACAGCGAATCGAACTCGGCCTGCATCGCAGCCTGGTCGTCCATCGTCGAGGAACCGTCGGCAGCCTGGGTTGCCAGGTCCTTCATGCGGTTCAGGATGTTGGTCGTCTCGTCCAGCGCGCCTTCGGCGGTCTGCATCAGCGAGATCGAGTTCTGCGTGTTGCGCATCGCCACTTGCATGCCGCTCGTCTGGGTCTTCAGGCGGGTGGCGATCTGCAGGCCAGCCGCGTCGTCCATTGCCGAATTGATACGGTAGCCGGTCGACAGGCGGGTCATCGACGTCGACAGCTGGCTCTGGGTACGGGTCAGCGAGTTCTGGGCGGACAGGGCGGCGTTGTTGGTGTGCAGGCTCAGCATGATGTTGCTCCGGTTGGTATTGGTTCAGGGCAGTTTGCTGCCCGCTCATAGGTACAAGACGACCGTCCCGGCGCCGCCATTAAATTGCGTGCGGAAATTTTTTCGGTTCTTTCTACCGCTTCGCGGCCTTTGTCCAAAGGGCAATCCCGTCAGCCCGCGGCACGCCGGCACCGGCGTTGGCGCCGCCGCATGCTCAACCACAAGCCGACCAGGAACAGCAGGATGGCCAGCACGAACAGCAGCGCCAACAGCCGTGCCTGGCCGGCTGCCCCCCCTGCCGCCCCCAGCCCGGCAGCCAGGGACTGGAGCAGCGGTTCCTCGATGGCGCCGGCGTCGCAGCGGCCACGCTGCAGCCGCGCACGGCCGAACAGGTCGACGCTGGCCACCAGCGCATGGCTCGTGCACAGCGCCGTCACGCCGCTGTCGCGCGCCGCGCTCGTCAATCCAGGACGGTAGTTCCCACCCAGACCCGGTTCGCGCGCGCTGGCGCTGCCGCCGCAGTCGCTGCCCGGATACTGCAGGTTGCCGCCCAGACCGGCCGCTGCCGTGCCCGGAGCGCATTGAAACCCCGCATTGCGCAGCAGGATCGTGTTGCCCAGGCTGACCGCCCCCGCCGCCCCGGACGGTCCCGCCAGCCCGCCGGCAGGGTTGTCCGCAACGGTCGTGTTCGTCAAGACAATCCTGGCAGCATTGATCGCGCCCGTTGTCCCGGCCGGCCCGTTGCGCGCGACCAGCCCATTGCCGATCTCCACCGTCGCAGTGCCCGCGGCAATCGCCGGCCCCAGCGCGGCCACGTTGTCGACCAGGATCGGCCGCGCCAGTGCCAGCACGTCCGCCGGTGGCGCGACAGTACTGGCCGCCAACGCGGGCAGTACGCCATCGAACGGCGCCGGCAAGGCCAATGCCTGCCAGCCGGCGATGGCACCGCCCTCGTTCGACCGGAACAGCACCTGCTCGCCGTCCACCCGGCCAGAGAACAACAGCGCGCCGCCCCCGAGCGGCGCGGCGTTGCGGCGGAACTGGGTGCGCGACAAGGTCAGCCCCGGCTGGGCCGTCCACGCTTCCTCGCTCCACGGATTCAGGAGCGGCGCCCGGCCCCAGGACATGACCGCGCCGCCGGCACGGGCCCGGTTGGCTTCGAAGACGCTGTCCTCGATGCGCAGCCGCGTGCCCAGCGCCTGGATGGCGCCACCGAAGCCGGCGCTTGCATTGTCGCGGAAGGTGGCCTGCGCCAGCGTGGCATCGCAGCGTACCAGCGTCAGCGCGCCGCCGCAGCAGCCCCATGCCGCGCCCCACTGCCCGGGCGGCGTGCCGTTGCCCTGGAAGCGGGTGCGGCGGATTTCCACCATCGCATCCGTCAACAACAATGGTGTGCGGTTGTTGGTAAAGGTGCTGTCGACGATCGACACGGTGCGCGCCAGCGCGCGCTGGCCCGTGATCGGCGCCGAGCCGCCGCCGATGGGGGCATCGAAGTTGCCGTTGAACGTGACATTGCGCAGGGCGATGCGGTCGGCGCTGACGATGGCGGCGAACGCGCCGGGCCGGGCCGGGTCGCCATTGCGCGCAAACGTGCTGTCCTGGGCCATCAGGTCCCGCGCAACGTACGCAGCCAGGCTGTCCTGCGTGACGACACCGCGCAACTCGATCGCCGCGCCCCGCACGGCGCCGACCGCGATGCTGCCCGCGTTCGGCGCGCCGGCGGTGGCGGCGGTGCGCGGATTGGATACCGTGACGCCCGTCAGGTGCAATCCCATCCCCACGGCAAACAAGGGGCCCGCCACCGGGCCGCGCAGCGCCACCTTGCCGGCGCCGTCGATTTCGACGGTGGCCGGCGTTGCCAAGGTCCGGGTCAGTACGATCTCGGTCTGCCCGGGTGGGCAGCGGATCTGGATGATGCCGCCGGCCGCGTAGGCCGTCTCCAGGTTGAGGCCCCCTGGCGCATCGGCACGGCCGCACACCGTCACGACCTGCGGGGCGGCAGTGGCGCCACCCGTCCAGGCCAGCATCGACGCGGCCAGTGCGTGGCGCCACCGGAACGCATGGCTAGCGGGGATAGCGTTCAAGGGCCAACCCTGCCTCTCCCCGCCGCACCGGATTGCGCGCGTCGTTCAGGTCGATGAAGATGCGCGGCCCCACCGAGCGGCAGTTGGCGGCCTGGGTCGCCGCGACATTGCTGATGGTGAAGCGGGCACCGCTTTCGTGGTTGACGACACCGCAAGCGCGCCGGTCGGCGCCGAACGCCTCGTGCGCCGGCGTGAACGTCAGCAGGCGCTTCTGCGTCACGGCAAAGTACTCGACCCGGTCGCCGGCCCTGGCCGCTGCCCAGGCCGCGAACCGGCCACCGTTCTCCCGCTTGAGTTCATTGACGAAGACGTCGAGCGAGCGGCCATAGGCATCCTGCTGGGCCACTTCGAAGAAACCCCAGCCCTGTGGACTGCGGTAGATCGCGATGAACAGGTCGTTCGCCGCCACGCCGTCGCGGTCGTTGAACGCGCTGCACCGGGTCGAATCGACGACGACGAAATGGCGCGCCAGGGTGCGCGCGCCGCAGGTGTTCGGATCGAAATCCTCCGGCATGCGCGGCCGCAGTCCACACGCGAACGAGCCCGCCACGCAGTGGTTGTCGGAGAAGGACCACATCGGCTTGCCCGTCTTCAGGCCCGTGGGCTCGCTTTTCTCGTCCAGCAGGCCCCAGTCGACTTCCTTGCCGTCGAAACGCAGGAACTGCTTGACGCGGGCCCGGTCCAGCGCCTTGCCGTCCGCCCCCATCACGGGCGCCGCCGTCATCAGCGTCGTCGGCACGCCCACGCCGCGGTCGTTGACGACGTCCCCGCTGATCGGCGGATAGATCGTGAATCCCAAGGGCGAGCGGAACCCCTGCGCCGGTTCCTCGTTGCTGCCGCCAGCGGTGATCAGCCAGCCATTGCCGCTGGCATAGCGCTCGCGCGTGTGGTGGCGGTACTGCTGTTCGCGCCCGACCGTCTTGTCGACCGCGATAGCGAGGATCATCGGGTCGGGGCGGTATTGCGACGTCGAGAACCACACCAGCTGGCCGAACGTATATGGCTTGGCCTCCTGGTCCGGCGCATGGCGCATCTGCCCTGTCCATACCTGCAGGGCAGCCAGCTGGTTGTCGGCGCCGGCGCCCAGTTCGAGGAGCGAACGGCCCCGGTAGTAGACATAGTTTTCCTCGGCCAGCCGGCGGTAGGGAATCAGGCGGCGTCCTTCCAGCGAGCCGACCGCCAGCTTGGCCGCCGACAGGTCCAGCAGCGCGGCCGCCGCGTCCACGACAGGCTGGTCCTTGACGTCGCATGCGCGGTCGCTGTGCAGGATGAAGCGGCTCGACTCGTAGTCCCACGACACGTCGCATGCGTAGTCGAGCAGGTTCAGGATGGCCGCATGGCTGAAGCGGTTGTACGGCTTGGCGTTGTACTCGACGAACTCCTCGCGCACGATGCGCTGCATCCGCATCAGCAGCCAGACGCGCAGCTCCTCGTTCAGTTCCGCGATGGTATCGAACCCCTTGCGCTCGTCCTGCGCGCTGAGCTCGGCCATCATCAGCTTGTTCTTCACATAGCGCGACGAGTTCTGCATCAGCAGGTGGTTTTCCGTTTCCTCGATGCCGCCGCCGGCAAACGTGATCAGCACGACGGCGCCGACGGCGACGGCCACCGCCACGCCCACGCCCACCGCGCCCGCCAGCGCGCCCGCGATGGCCCCGGCGATGATCCCCACCAGCGCCGCGGCCAGCAGGAACACCACGACGATCACCAGCGCGGCCAGGAAGCGCCACAGGCTGTCCCAGAACGACTTCTTGCCGAGCGCATCGCTGGCCGCCTCCGAATAGCTGCCGGGGTCGGCGCCCGTGCCGTTGACCGTGTCGATGGCGGCGCCATACTGGTTGGGCAGGTTGCCGCAGCTGGTGACGAGATTGAACACCTCGCGCGCGGTCGCGCCCTGTTCCGGACTGCTGCGCAAGGTCAGGAAGCGGCGGTTGAGCACCGCGACGGCCGCCGCGACGTCCTCGCCGATCGGCAAGGTGGAACGGCCGAAGCGGAGCAGCAGCGCCGCCAGGCGCGTGTACTCGATGACGGCCATGTCCCAGTCGCCGTTCAGCCCCTCCAGCTTGAACGTGAACTCGGACAGGCACGGCAGCTTGCCGGCGCTGGTGCCCGCCAGCTCTGGCGTGACGACGCCGCCCTCCTCCGTCCAGGGGCCGTGGCGTGGATGGGTCATGACGGCGCGGATCTGCCGGGCCAGGCACTCCTGGCTGAGGCGCAGGCCGACCATCTCCCCCTCCTTTTCGCGCGCGACCCCGGCACAGGCGGCACCGCTGACGCCCGCCGCGCTGTCGTACAGCTCAAGATATACCCGGTTGACGATGTCGTGGTCCGTTTCGCCCTGATGGGCGACGCCATCCGAGGTCAGCGGCAGCCAGTCGCGCCGCACCTCCGCGCCGCTCAGGAACATCTCGCAGTCCCACGCCCGGTGCGACCGGTCGGCCAGCAGCGCGGCCTTGCCCAGCATCAGCGTGACGGGCCACTGAGCCAGGTTCGGTACCGGCGCATCGAATGCCTTGCCACGCCGGCTGGCCAGCGCGAAACCGCGCGCGAACGCGAATTCGTTGCCACACGCCATGGCCCGGTGCAGCACGTAGGCGCGCGCCGCGATGCCGTCGCGCGCGATCGTGCCATCGGTGGCGGCCGCGCCGAAGCGCGCCGGCGTCTCGTTGACGCCACCCGCCGTGCCGTGCCACAGCGACAGCAGCGCCAGGGCGCCGATCAGCACGAAAAGACGCGGGCTCACGGCGGCAGGTCTCCGCGCGGCCCCGCGTTTTCCTGCAGGGTTTCTTCCCGCACGGCTGTCGTCACGCACGTGGTATCGGCGGCAAACGCCTCGCGCCAGACAAAGCCCTGCGCGCAGGTCTTGGGCCCGAACGGTCCGCTGACCCACAGCAGCGGCGCACGCGCGTTGTCGGCCGCGGCACGGCGCCGGCTGGCCGGGCTGACGCAGACATTGTCGTTGGCCGCCGCCGTCCGCACCACCGTGCCGGCCGGACAGGGAGCCGGCTGCGCGATGCTCGGCAGTGCCAACAGCGACAACCCCAGCAGTGCGGCGGGCACCACGTGGGCGCAAGGACTGGACAGCACGGCACCTCCCTTCCGCCAGCGCCGCCGGGTGGCGTCGGATGCGTTCTGCTAGCCGGTCACTGTAATCTAGCCGAGCAAAGCAAAACATCAAGGACGCTCTGCCAAAGTGTCGCGTACACGCACACGCGGCCATTCCGCACGTGCATGACCGGGCCGGGCCGTGGGATCGTCTATCATGTGGCAACGTAAGCAATATTGTCCTTTGGAGCCCCATGAAGCAATTCACCCTGCCGCAAAACTCGTTCCTGCTGCTGCTCGGCCTCGTCACCCTGGCCTTCATCTGGATCCTCAGTCCGTTCGCGGGCGCCATCTTCTGGGGTGTCGTGTTCGCGATCGTGTTCGCGCCCCTGCATTACCGCCTGCTGGAGGTCAGCGGCAACAAGCCGACCGCCTCCGCGCTGATCGCCCTGCTGCTGATCCTGCTGATGGTGATCCTGCCCGTGACCCTGATCGCCATCTCGCTGGTGGACCAGGCCGCCGCCGTGTACGCGATGATCGAGTCGGGCCAGATCAATTTCGGCACCATGTTCCAGCGCGCCATCAACGGCATGCCGTCCTGGGCGCTGGGGCTGCTGGAGCGCTTCGAGCTGACCAGCCTGGCCACGCTGGAGGCCAAGCTGACGGCCGCCGCCGCCCAGATCAGCCAGGCCACCGCCAAGTACGCCATCAATGTCGGCCGCAACGCCCTCGACTTCATGGTCAGCGTGACGGTCATGCTGTACCTGCTGTTCTTCCTGTTCCGCGACGGCCAGACGCTGTCCGCCAAGATCCGCAGCGCCGTGCCGCTCAGCGAGCGCTACAAGGAGCCGCTGTTCCAGAACTTCATCACCGTCATCCGCGCCACCGTCAAGGGCAACATCCTCGTCGCCCTGGCCCAGGGCGCGCTGGGCGGGATGGCGTTCTGGTTCCTCGACGTGCCCGGCCCCCTGCTGTGGGGCGTCGTGATGGCGTTCCTGTCGCTGCTGCCCGCCGTCGGCGCCGCCATCATCTGGGGTCCCGTCGCCATCTACTTCCTCGTCACGGGGTCGGTGTGGCAGGGGGTGGGCCTGATCGTCTATGGCGTCATGGTGATCGGCCTGGTGGACAACCTGCTGCGCCCCATCCTGGTCGGCAAGGACACCAAGCTGCCCGACTACGTGGTGCTGCTGTCCACCATCGGCGGCATGGCGCTGTTCGGCCTGAACGGCTTCGTCATCGGGCCCGTGATCGCGGCCCTGTTCATCGCCACGTGGGACCTGTTCGCCAACGCGGGCGAATTCCACGACCGCTGAGGCGATGGCGCCGGACCCGCTGCACGATTTCCACCCCGCCGTCGCGGCGTGGTTCCGCGCCGCCTTTGCCGGCGCCACCGAGGCCCAGCGGCGCGCCTGGCCGCTGGTGCAGGCCGGCCGCACCACGCTGATCGCCGCGCCCACGGGCTCGGGCAAGACACTGACGGCGTTCCTGGCCGCCATCGACGCGCTGGTGCGCGAAAGCGCCCAAGCGCCGCTGCCGGACGAGACGCGCGTACTGTACGTGTCGCCACTGAAGGCGCTGTCGAACGACATCCGCGTCAACCTGCTGGCCCCGCTGGAGGGGATCGATGCGCAACTGGCCGCATTGGACCTGCCGCCGCACGGCATCCGCAGCGCCGTGCGCACGGGCGACACCCCGCAGGCCGAGCGCAACGCGGCGCGCAGGCGCCCGCCCCATATCCTGGTCTCGACCCCGGAATCGCTGTACGTGCTGCTGGGCAGCGACTCCGGCCGCGCCATGCTGGCCACCGTGCGCACCGTCATCGTCGACGAGATCCATGCGGTGGCCGGCGGCAAGCGCGGCAGCCACCTGGCGCTCAGCCTGGAACGGCTCGACGCACTGCTGGCCCGGCCGGCGGTACGCATCGGCCTGTCCGCCACCCAGAAACCCATCGCCGTCGTCGCGCAGTTCCTGGCCGGCGCGGAGCGGCCGTGTGCCATCGTCGATGTCGGCCACGTGCGGGAGCGCGACCTGGGCCTGGAGCTGCCGCCCGTGCCGCTGGAGGCCGTGATGCCGAACGAGGTGTGGGACCGGGTCTACGACCGGCTGGCGGAACTGGCCGCGCTGCACCGCACCACCCTCGTCTTCGTCAATACGCGCCGGATGGCGGAGCGCATGGCGCGCCACCTGGGCGACCGCCTGGGTGCCGAACACGTGACGGCGCACCACGGCAGCCTGGCCAAGGAGTTCCGCCTGGACGCCGAGCAGCGCCTGAAGCGGGGCGAGCTGCGTATGCTGATCGCCACGGCCTCGCTGGAGCTGGGCATCGACATCGGCGACGTCGACCTGGTGTGCCAGGTCGGCTCGCCGCGCAGCATCGCCGCCTTCCTGCAGCGGGTCGGCCGCTCCGGCCACCACGTTGGCGGCCTGCCGAAGGGGCGGCTGTTCCCCACGTCGCGCGACGACCTGATCGAATGCGCGGCACTGCTGGACTGCGTGCGCCGCGACGAACTCGACGCGCTGCGCATCCCCGTCGCGCCGCTGGACGTGCTGGCGCAGCAGATCGTGGCCGAAGCGGGCCTGCGCGAATGGGGCGAGGACGCGCTGTTCGACCTGATACGGGGCGCCACGCCTTATGCGGCCCTGCCGCGCGAGCGCTTCGAGGCCGTGCTGCGCATGCTGGTCGAGGGCTACTACAGCCGCCAGGGCGTGCGCGGCGCCTGGCTGCACCGCGATACCGTCAGCGGCACGGTGCGCGGCCGGCGCGGCGGCAAGCTGGCCGCCGTGATGTCGGGCGGGACGATCCCCGACAACGCCGACTTCACGGTCCTGCTGGAACCGGCCGGCCTGAACGTGGGCACCGTGCACGAGGACTTCGCGGTCGAAAGCCTGGCCGGCGACGTGTTCCAGCTGGGGAACACGTCATACCGCATCCTGCGCGTGGAAGCGGGCAAGGTGCGTGTCGAGGATGCCCGCGGCGCCGCACCCAACATCCCGTTCTGGCTGGGCGAAGCGCCCGGGCGCAGCGACGAGCTGTCGCTGGGCGTGGCGCGCCTGCGCGGCGAGATCGACCGCCTGCTGGGTGAGCGCGACGACGGCGCCGCCGCCATCGAGCATGCCGTGCAGTGGCTGTTTGAACACCTGGGCCTGGACGACGACGCGGCGCGCCAGATCGTCGAGTACCTGGCACGCGCCCGCGCCGCGCTGGGCGCGCTGCCCACCGCGGCCACGCTGGTGCTGGAGCGCTTCTTCGACGAATCGGGCGGCATGCAGCTGGTGCTGCACTCGCCCTATGGCAGCCGCATCAACCGGGCCTGGGGGCTGGCGCTGCGCAAGCGCTTCTGCCGCACGTTCAACTTCGAGCTGCAGGCCGCCGCGACGGAGGATGCGATCGTGCTGTCCCTGTCGGACAGCCACAGTTTCCCGCTCGACGAGGTGTGGCGCTACCTGCGCTCGAACAGCGCGCAGCACGTGCTGGTGCAGGCATTGCTGGATGCGCCGCTGTTCAACGTGCGCTGGCGCTGGAACGCCACCACGGCGCTGGCCCTGCCCCGCTTCGCCGGCGGGCGCAAGGTGGCGCCGCAGCTGATGCGCATGAAGAGCGACGACATGCTGGCCGCCGTGTTCCCCGACCAGGCAGCGTGCCTGGAGAACATCGCGGGCGAGCGCGAGATTCCCAGCCATCCGCTGGTGGACCAGACGCTGGACGACTGCCTGCACGAGGCGATGGACGCCGAAGGCTGGCTGGCGCTGCTGCGCCGCATGGAAGCGGGCCAGGTCACGCTGCTGGCACGCGACCTGCCGGCGCCGTCGCCGCTGGCGATGGAGATCCTGAATGCGCGCCCGTATGCCTTCCTCGATGACGCACCGCTGGAGGAACGGCGCACCCAGGCGGTGCTGAACCGGCGCTGGACCGAACCGACGTCCACCGACGACCTGGGGGCGCTGGACGCGGGCGCCATCGAGTCCGTCGCGACGGAAAGCTGGCCCGCCGTGCGCAACAGCGACGAGATGCACGAGGCACTGGTGGCGCTGGCCTGCGTCACCGTCGACGAAGCGGCCGCGAACGACGGCTGGCCCGCATGGCTGGCGGCGCTGGCCGCCGGCGGCCGGGCCACACGGCTCGACCGGCTGTGGGTGGCGCTGGAACGGCTGACGTGCGTGCAGGCGGCCTGGCCGGACGCCGTGCCGGCACCGCCGCTGGCCGTGCCGGAGCGCCTGGCACTGGCCGGCGACGAACCTTGGACGCGCGACGCCGCGCTGGTGGAAGTCCTGCGTGCCCGCCTGTCCGGCTTCGGGCCGCAGACATTGGCCGCCATCGCGGCGCCGCTGCGGCTGCCGGAGGGCACGGTGGCGAGCGCGCTGGCGCAGCTGGAAGCGCAAGGCTACGTGCTGCGCGGGAGGTTCACGCCGGGGGCGGCGGCCGAGCAATGGTGCGAGCGCCACCTGCTGGCGCGCATCCACCGCTACACGATCCGCCACCTGCGGCGCGAGATCGAACCCGTCGAGCGGCGCGATTTCATGCGTTTCCTGTTCGAGTGGCAGCACGTGGCGCCGGATGCCCGCCTGCAGGGCGGCGACGCGCTGGCCCAGGTGCTGGCCCAGCTGGAAGGCTACGAGGCGGCCGCCGGCGCGTGGGAAAGCGAACTGCTGGCAACGCGGGTGCGCGACTATTCGCAGCTGTACCTGGACGAACTGTGTCGCGCCGGTCGCATCGTCTGGACGCGGGTGGGCGCGCCGGCCAGCGCCAGCGGCGGTCCCGTGCGCGGCACGCCGCTGGTGCTGCTGCCGCGCCGCCAGCTGGGCCTGTGGCACGCGCTGCCGGCAGTCGCCGGCGAAGTGGCGCTGTCGGCCCGCGCGCTGCGCGTGGTGGACGCGCTGCGCCGGCATGGCGCCATGTTCTTCGACGAGCTGGCGCACGACGCCCGCCTGCTGGGCACCGAACTGGAAGACGCGCTGGGCGAGCTGGTGGCGACAGGCCTCGTCAATGCGGACAGTTTCGCCGGCCTGCGCGCCATGCTGGTGCCGGCGGCCAGGCGCAACACGATGGACCGCCGCCGTCGCAAGGGGGCCGGGCCGACCATGGAGGAAGCGGGCCGCTGGGCACTGGTGCGGCGCGCCGATGGCGTGACGCTGGTCGAACGCTCGGCGGACACCGCGCCACCCGCACCGGCACCGTCGCGCCGCCCGCGCACGGAGCCGGAGACGCTGGAGCACATCGCGCTGACCTTGTTGCGCCGCTACGGCGTCATGTTCTGGCACCTGCTGGAACGGGAAGCGGCCTGGCTGCCCGCCTGGCGCGAGCTGCTGCCTGTCTACCACCGCCTGGAAGCGCGCGGCGAGATCCGTGGCGGACGCTTCGTCGCCGGCCTGTCGGGCGAGCAGTTCGCGCTGCCCGAGGCGATTGCGCTGCTGCGCGACATGCGCCGGCGCGAGCACGACGGCAGCCTGGTGGCGGTCTCGGGCGTCGATCCGCTGAACCAGTGCGGCACCCTGCTGCCGGGCGACAAGGTGCCTGCGCTGGCGGGCAACCGCGCGCTGTTCCGCGACGGCGTGCCTGTCGCCACGCTCGTCGCCGGCAAGTTCCACTACCTCGGTACGCCCACGCCCGCGGAGCGGGAGGCATGGCATGGCGCGCTGGTGGGCCGAACTGGCTGATGGCACGGGCGACAGGCACCTGTCAGTCGGCCTGCGACCGGCAGATGGGCGCCTGTCACCAGGGGTTCCTGCTCACCCGGCCAGGAACGCCTCGAACTCGGCCACCCCCAAGGGCCGCGCGAACAGATACCCCTGCCCTCGTCGCAGCGGGCATGGTGCAGCGCTTCCAGCATCGTCTCCGTTTCGATCCCCTCGGCCACGACGGACAGCCCCAGCACGTGCGCCATGCCGACCAGCGCGCGGATGAATGCCGTGTCGTGCTCGTCCTCGCTGAGGAACGAACGGTCCAGCTTCAGCACATCGACCGGGAAACGCTTCAGGTACGACAGGCTGGAGTAGCCCGTGCCGAAATCGTCCAGCGACAGCTTGATGCCCAGCGCCTTCAGCTCGCGCAAGGTGGCGGCCGACCCGGCCACGTCCTCGATCAGCGCGCTTTCCGTGATCTCCAGCTCCAGGCAGTCGGCCGGCAGGTCGGCCGCCGCCAGGGCCTCGCCCACGTGGCCGACGAGGTCGGCCGAGCGCAACTGCCGGGCCGACACGTTGACGGACACCCGCAGCGACAGCCCATGCACGTCATTGACGTGGCGGGCGAAGCGGCAAGCCTCCCGCAGCACCCAGGCGCCGATGGCCTCGATCTGGCCCCGCTCCTCGGCGATCGGGATGAACTCCAGTGGCGACACGGGCCCGAACTCCGGATGGCGCCAGCGCAGCAGCGCCTCCATCCCGCATGGCGTCAGGGAGCGCAGGTGCATGCGCGGCTGGTACACCACTTCCAGCTGGCCCAGCGCCAGCGCGCGCGGCAGCGCCAGCTCCAGCGTCAGCCGGCGCCTGGCCTCCGTGCTCATCTCCGGCTCGAAGAACTGGTAGGAGCCATTGCCCAGGGCCTTGGCCTTGTACATGGCCGTGTCGGCGTTCTGGAACAACTGCGCGGGCGAGGCGTCCGTACCGTCCGCCATGCCGATGCCGATCGACGCGCCCACCGACAATTCCATGCCATCGACCAGGAACGGCGCACGCAGTACCGCCAGCAGCCGCTCCGCGATGGCGGCCGCCGCGCCCCGGTCGGCGCAGCGCGCGGCCACCACGAACTCGTCGCCGCCCAGGCGCGCCACTTCGTCGTCCGGCCGCATGCACGATGCCAGCCGCTGACCCACCTCCTGCAGCAGCCGGTCCCCGGTCGCGTGGCCCAGCGAATCGTTGATGGCCTTGAAGCGGTTCAGGTCGATGAAGAACACCGTGGGACAGTGGCCGGCGCCGGGCTGGCCCAGCATCGTCTCCACGCGGCGGTTGATCCAGGCGCGGTTCGGCAGCCCGGTCAGCGTGTCGCGCGTGGCCAGCTGTTCCAGGCGGGTCTCGGCCTGCTTGCGTTCCGTGATGTCGTGGAAGAACACCGACAGGCCGTCCTCGTGCGCATACACCCGTTCGCTCAGCCAGGCGTTCAGCGGCTCGTACGGCAGTTCGAAGCTGGTGCTGCGGCGCTCGGCCATCGCACGGCGGTAGCGCGCGCCGATCTCGGTGGCGCACAGGGATGGCGCCACGTCCCACAGGATCTTGCCGATCGAGGCGTCGCGATCGACGCCGACGAAATCGGCGGCGCGCATATTCGCGTACGTGATCTGCCACTGCTCGTTGACGGAGAAGAAGCCGTCATGGATGCTTTCCAGCAGCGTGCGCGTATGCTCGTGCGACTTCTGCAACGCGAGGCGGGTGCGCCAGCTTTCCGTGACGTCGCGCGCGCTGGCGTAGATCACGTCGCTGCCGGGCGGGCGGCGCATGCACAGCGCCAGCTGCACCGGCGTGCCGTCCTTGTGGCGGCAGCCGACCGTCGTGCTGAAGTCGCCGTCGCGCCGGCTCAGCTCCATGATCTTTTCCGCCGTGGCGGTGCTGGCGTCGGCGCGGATGAAGTCCATGCCGGGCTTGCCCGTCACGTCGGCCGGCTCGTAGCCCAGCACCGCGCGCAGCGACTGGTTGACGTGCAGGATCGTGCCCTGCAGCGAGAGCAGCAGCATGATGTCCGGCGAGTTCTCGATCAGCGCCACGTTCTGCTCCGCCATGGCGCGGATCTGCCGCACCATTTCCTTCTCGCGCGTGATGTCGCGCGAGATCATCACCGCGCCCAGGCAGCGTCCCGTGTCCGGATCGGTGACGGGCCCGGCGTTGGTGCCGAGCCAGACGAAGCGGCCGTCCGGCATGCGCTTGCGTACTTCGATGCTGACCTGCTGGCCGCCCAGCACGGCGGCCAGCGCGACGTCGGCCCCGGGCTGGTCGTCCGGATGGAGGAAATCGATGACGGGCGCACCCACCATGTCGGCCGGCGTCCAGCCCATCATGCGCGTGTAGGAGGGCGAGATGTGCACGTAACGCCCTTCCGGCCCGCAGTGGGCGATCAGGTCCGTGCTGTTGTCCACCAGCAGGCGGTGCCCCGCTTCGCCGCGCAGCGCGTGCTCGAGCTGCGCGCGCGCCTCCGTCACGTCGACGATCGCGCCGCGGTAACCGCCGTCCTGCGGCAGGCCCGAAATCACGACATGGCGCGTTTCGCCTTCGTCGCACGCCAGCGCCAGCTCCTCCCGGAACGCCACGCCGCACGCCATCGCCGCGGCCACCTGCGCCGCCACCGGTCCGGCCAGCGGATGGGCGCCCGCGAGCCAGTCCACCAGCGCCGTGCCGCGCAAGGCGTCGGCCAGCTGCCGCGGCTGCGCCAGCACATCGACAACGATGCCGTCGGCGCCTGTTTGCCAGTGCGCCCCGAGGTCGCACGAGCACGCGTGCCGGCGCGCGTGTGCGCGGCTGGTGTCATGGGAAACCGGAAGGGAGGGATGGGACATGGATGACCGCGGGGCCGGTGGCTGCCAGCAAGAGTTAAGGGGTTCCGGCGGGGGCGAGGCCGTGCGGACACAAGGATACCACTGTGCGCCATCTCATCTTGCGTTTGCACAAGTACTGTTGGCAAGCAACAACGCTGCAGCCGTCCTCGTCCGTGCTCAGGCACCTGGCCGTAACGCCGCGGCTTTCATGCGCCAATTGATCGAATGACGCGGTGGCGCGCAGCGCAGCGAATCCGCGCGCAAATACCGCTCGATTATCCGAGCGGTCCGGTTTATTCGTTGACGCGACATTGTCGACGGCGTCATTTACCAGCCGATAACCATGTCAAAACGCTATAAATAACCGTTCAAACGGCATACGTCAGCCGGGTAGGCCACTGCTAGCATCGATTCGCGGCCCGGCTGTCGCGGTCGGCCGTACATGGTTTTCTCGCAGTTCCAATTACAACAACACGGAGACGGGACGAGTATGGAAAACACCAGGAAAGGGTATTCGCGCGATGCGCGCGTGGTATTGGCGGCATTGGCCGGGCTGGCGCTGCCGCCGGCCAGCGTGGCCCAGGACAGCGAGCCGGTGACCAAGGTGATCGTCAGCGGCATCCGGGCTTCGCTGAGCTCGTCGCTGGCGACCAAGCGCCTGCAGGAAGGCGTGGTGGACGCCGTCTCGGCGGAGGACGCCGGCAAGTTCCCTGACACGAATATCGCCGAATCGCTGCAGCGGGTCACCGGCGTGCAGATCCAGCGCGATAAGGTGAAGGCCGCTATATATCCGTACGCGGCCTGGGCCCCGAATTCAATAATGTGCTGGTCAACGGGCGCACGCTGACCAGCGCCACGGGCGGACGGGAATTCTTGTTCGACCTGCTGTCGTCCGATCTGATTTCAAAAGCCCTCGTGTATAAAACCTCGCAACCGTTCCTGCCGGAAGGCGGTATCGGTTCGACCGTGGATATCCAGACGGCCCGGCCATTATCCGGCAAGAGCGGTCATTCGTCCGTCGTCAATATCGCCGACGCCTGGGATTCGAATTCGGAAAAACACACGCCGAATATCGCCGGCATGTATTCCTATGCCAACAGGGCGCGCGACCTCGCTGTGACGGCGTCGATTTCCTATACCGACCGCGCGTCGCGCCAGAACAAGGCCATCACGGACAGCTGGTCGGCGGCCAGGCGCCGTCCAGCTACCTGGCGTTCGATCCGCATGCCTACATGAACTACCTGAACCAGCCGTCGCTGCTGGCGCAGTCGAACGACCCGGCGCTGTATGCCGACCGGTCGAAATACCCGAACGGTCCGATGGCGATCGACTACACCAAGCCGTCCATGTGGGCCGTGAAGGAAAAGGTCGCCAGCCTGTTCGTCGACAGCAAATGGGAAGGTGCGGGCTGGTCCGGCAACGTCGGGCTGCGCGCCGTGCACGTGCAGTCCACGTCGACTGGCATCAGCCGCACGCTGCTCTCCGCCGTGAAAAGCCCGAACGACACGACGTTCATCTCGAACTGGGGCCCCACCACGGTGACGACGGTGGACAACAGCTACAACAGCTTCCTGCCGTCGGCCAACCTCAAGTTCGACCTGCGCGCGGACATGCTGCTGCGCCTGGGCGCGTCGAAGACCGTGACGCGGCCGACGCTGTCGCAGATGGGCGTGGACAACTGGTACGGCGGGCGCTTCGGCGACGTCCAGACGGGTGGCGGCAATCCCTACCTGAAGCCGATGCAGTCGAAGAACCTGGACGTGTCGTGGGAGTGGTACCTGCCGAAGACCAACTACGTCAGCGCGGCCGTATTCCACAAGAGGGTGTCGGACTTCCTGGAAACCAAGCTGGTGGACCTGCGCATCCCGCAGTTCGACGAGATCGTGCACGACACGCGCGTGCGCAACGGCCAGCGTGGTCGCATCCGCGGTCTTGAACTGGCAGGCCAGTATGCGTTCGACACCGGTTTGCCATGGCTGAACGGCTTCGGCGTCGCGGCCAACTATACCTACGTGGACGCCGAGGGGACCCGGGAGACGGACGGCGACGCCCCGGCCTGCGGCTATCCGGGCCTGTCGCGCCAGTCGTACAACGCCTCGCTGTTCTACGAGAACAGCCGCTTCCAGGCCCGGGCCAGCTACAACTGGCGCAACCGCTTCTCCGTGGACTGCGGCGGCGGCAGCACCCTGCCCCGCACCCGCACCGCCTACGGGCAAGCCGATGGCAGCCTGCGCTTCAACGCGACGGAACGCATCGATTTGTACGTGGACGCGATCAATCTCACCAACGAACGGATGCACGAATATGCCAGCAACGAAAGCCAGTTCCTGACCTTGGAGGACGTGGGGCGGCGCTTCAATGCGGGGGTGCGGGTGGCGTTCTGACGGCGTGCTACGCCTTGCTCCACGCAAGGCAGCCGGCAGGCAGGCCGGTGCCGCTGACCAGCACGGCGCCGTGGCGGTAGAAGCCCCAGCGCTTGTCCCGTGGCACGGACACCAGCACGACACCCATCGGCCGGTCCGTCCAGACCAGCCGGGCGTCGCTGGCGTCGAGCGCGCGGAACACCTGGGCGGGCGTGGTGCCGGGCGCGAACACGACGGCGGTGAACTGCTGGCCGGGCGGCTCGCGCAGCGCCCAGGCGCCGGCCGCCGTCACCGTCAGCGCCAGGGTCGCCAGCGCGGCCGTCGGGCTGCCGGGACCGGACGCCCGCCCGCGCAGCCAGTACCACAGGGCCAGCGGCAGCACGCCGAACGCGAACAGCCAGCCCAGGTCCCACCACAGCGGCTCCGGCACGCCCACGCGGATGCGGTGGATGCGCAGGATCCAGTGGGCCCCCGCGACGTCGATGAAGTTCCACACCGCGAACCCCAGCAGCGCGGCCGCGGCCAGCGCGGTGGCGCCCGGCACGGGCGCATTGGCGCGGCGTGCGCGCCACAGGCCCCACAGCCCGAGCATCGCGACGACATACATCGCCACATGGAAGTAGCCGTCCCACATGACCTGCAGGCGCAGGTCATCCATGCCGGGAACAAGACTGAGGAAATGGTGCCACTGCAGCACCTGGTGCAGCAGGATACCGTCGAAGAAACCGCCCAGGGCGATCCCGAGCACCGTCGTCCATGTCAGCCAGGGCGATTTGAACATACGCAACTCCTGTCGTGTGGCGACCGGAAGGGGCCGGAGAGGAGCAAGTATACGGATCGAGGACCGCGGATGGCGCACGGTGGACGGCGCCGGCGGATGGCTCCAGCGGCGCCAGGATGCAGGCCTGGCGGCCCGGGCGCCTTAGGGCTCGGCCAGGACCGGCAGGCTGGCCAGCGCCTTGCACGCGGCCACGTTGACCTTCTTCTGGCTTGCCGCATCGGCAACGGGCAAGGTCGACACCACGACCTTTTCGTCACTCGCGCCGGAGATGCCATAGAACCGCAGCTGCCCGGCTTTGACCTCGTACGCCAGCGCTCCGTCGAAACCCCGGTCGATCGTCTTGTCGCGGTAGCCTGTCAGCACCTTGCCCAGCTTCTTGCGCTTGGCCTTGTCCTTGATCGCCGCGAGCGCCAGCCCGGCGGTCAGCTGCGGCGGCAGGTCGGTCGTGTAGACGTTCGCCAGGTTCAGTGCATACTCGCCGCAGCTGATGCTGGAGGCGGCGTGGTCGGCCACGAACTGCTTCACCGCGCCGACGTACGGCAGTGCGGTTTCGTCCGCGACAGCGGCGATGTTCAAGCCGTCGGGCGAGCCGGCCTGGGCCGCCGTGGTACCGGCCAGCATGGCCAGCGCCAGGAGGGATTGCTTCAACGGGTGGATCATTGTGTCTTCTCGTTCGCGCCCTGGGTGGCGTTAATGTTCAGGAAATTCTTGTTGATGTCGGCGACATCGACAATGTCCGGGTCGTCCTGCGACTTCGCATACTCCTCGTAGGTGATGGGAATATAGAAGCCGTGGAACCTCTGGTCAAGCCGCGTGCCGTCCTTCAGCTTGAAACTGCCGGAGATGCCCGTCAACGCATAGGCGGAGACTTTCAGGCGATCGCCCTGGTTGCCGCCCAGGCCGGCAACCTTGCCGTCTTTCGTAAGACCATACACGAAGGTGACGTGGCCCGTGTAGTGCGCCTTGCCCGTGGCATGCACGTAGTTGCGCATGACCAGCAGCGCGCCATACACCGGCTTGCTGATCTTCTTGAATTTTTTCGACGAGACGGGGAACTGCGACGACGCACTCTTCTCGTACGGCGCCCCGGCCGTCTTCAGGCAATAGTTCGCAAACGACGCACACCAGGCCGTATTCACCATATTGCCTGCCATGTCCATCCGCTTGTGGTAGTTGCCCGTCTTGGTGATGACGTCTTCTTCCTTGCCGGCCCACTTCTTGGCTTCTTCGATCGCCACGGCCATCCACGGCGCCGTCTTCTGGTCCACCGGCACGATCGCCAGCGGCTCGCCCTTGCCCTGCTTGCTGCGCGTCAGGTCGGCGCTTGCCGCGGGCGCGCCCGCGGCCGCTGCCGGCGCCGCAGCGGCGGCCGGCTTGCCTGCGCCCGCCGCCGGCCTGGCCGGCGGCTTCGCCGGCGCCGACTTCGGCTTGCCCGCCTTGCCCGACGGCGGCCCGTAGATGCCGATCACCTGGCCCACGTAGATCTTGCTGGGGTCCTTGATGGCCGGATTGTCCTTCATGATCGCGTCCACGGTCGTGCCGAAGCGCGTGGCCAGGATTCCCAGCGTCTCCTTGCGGTCCACAACGTGGTCGAACGGCTTGCGCGCCGTGCTGGTGGGCGTTGCCGGCGGCTTCTTGGGCGCCGTCGGCGCCTCGTAGCTGACCATGTCGTGCAGCAGCACATAAGCAGCCGACATGCCGTCCATGACGAACTCGAAACGCTTCTGCCATACGCCCGACACGTCGGCCACGTGGATCTCGGCCTTCTTGCCCGGTTCCGTGTGGGCGATCTTGGGCAACTGGCCGTTCCGGTCGGTCTTCTTCTCGTAGGTCTTGTCGCCGATCTTGATCTGTACCGGCAGGTCGGCCTTCGGCTTGGCGCCGTCCGAGACGGTCACGGAAGTGGTGCCGACTTCGCGCTCCTTGCGCGTGTCCTTCATGCCATGGAAACCCTCTTTCTTTTCCATGGCATCCATCACCTCTTCCAGCTTGGCGTCGGAAATATCGGACAGGCGCGTCGTGATCGGCAGGCCGGTATGCTTGCTGATGGCGTTGGCGTAGGCCAGCGGATCGTTCTTGTCCGACGCCGGCGCGTAGCCCAGCATCATCTTGCCGGGCCGCTTGGGGTCGGGGATGCCGGTCAGCATCGTGTAGATGGTGCGGTCGTTGTACCGGCGGCGCAGCAGCTTCTTCTTCTGCAGGCGCCCTTCCTCGTAGCTCTTGAAGATCAGGAACGCGCCGTTGCCCTTGGTCTGGCCGATGCCGATGGCGCCCATGATCAGCTTTTCGCCGGCCGGGCGCAGGTTGCCGGGATTGTTGAAACGCCAGGCGATGGTGCCGCCGGTACGCAGCAGGTGCGTGCCGTCGTTGCCGACGTAATCGACGGTCTTGATGCTGGCGTCGTATTGGGCGCTGATGAATTCACGGGTCATGACTGCGGCTTATTTGCTCGATCGGGAAGAAATCTCTTTTTTCAGCACCTGCTCGACCGTGAGCTTGGCCTTGGCCGGGTAGCTGGTGGCGGAGGTTCTCTTGAAGAAGTACGCCGGACCGTCCGGATTGTCGTCATCCGATTCGGCCAGGCGGTACCAGCGCACGGCGACCGGCGCGCCCTTGCCGGGCTTGGTCTCGGCAATCACCAGCTCGACGCCCTCGCCACGCGCCACCACGGCGGCATCGGCCACCGTCTGCTCGCCTTGCGAGATGCTGAACCACGTCGTTTCCTGCTCGGTGGGGCTGTCGATCACGGGCACGTGCAGCCACGCGGCGCCCGGCTTGCTCTCGAAGTAGAACGTCAGGCTGCGCTTGTAGGTCGTGACGTCCTGGTAGGTGCCGTTGACGAGGACCAGCTTGCCTTTCAGGACGGCCCACTGGTGCAGGCCCTGCTGCAACGACGACACGCTGGCGGCGGCGCCGGCCGGGGCGGCACTGGCGCCGCCGTGGGCGCCCAGCGCCACGCACCCGGCCAGCACCAGGGTTTTCAGAATGCTGTTGATCATGATTATTCCTCCCCTTCGGGATTGGTGATGAGCTTGCCGAGCAGATTGCTGCTCAGGAAATTCGACGGATCGACGCCCGACAACGACGACGCGTAGCGGCCGAACTCTTCGTGCACCTCCTGCTCCACGTCTTCGTCCTCGTCGTGGTAGAAGTCATGCTCGGTCCGTTCGATCTCCGGCATGGGTTCCTCCAGGTCGAGCTTGATGCTGCGCCAGGTGTCTTCGCCCAGGTGCAAGGTGAGCTGGTCGTTGTCCGGCAGCTCCAGCCGCGGCAGGCGGCCGTCGGCGCCCACGACGCCGGCGGCCAGTTCCTTGCCCGCCTTGTCGAGGATCTTGTACGCCTTGCCCACCACGCCCAGCGCCGTGACGACGTCGTCCGCGCCCGGGAAGGCAAAGCGCAGGCTGTGCGGGCCCAACTCGGCGGCCGGCATGGCGGCGAACGTGGCCTCCAGGTTCTGCGGGCCGGTGGCGGCGTGGCTGGCGGCATGCGCCTCCCACTTGCCACCGGTGCCCTGCTGGATACCCTTCGCGCTGATGCGGATGAAGCTGCCCCCGCGTGCAGCAGGATTTCCTCGCACGCGCCGATCTCGATGTTCTTTTTCGTGCTGATCAGTTTCAGCACCTGCTCGGCGATGATCTCCACGTTGTCGCTCTGGGCCTGGATTTCCACCTTGCCCTTGGCGGCGAACAGCTTCATGCCGGCCTTGTAGACGAACACGCTGAGCTTTTCCGTCAGGCTGGCCAGCAGGCTCTTGCCCGTCGTGATGGACAGGTGCTCGCCCGTATTGAGCACCGTGTGGCGGTCGCTCTGGATGTGCGTGCTGCGCGCGGTGCTGGTGGCAATGCCGGCCGGGCTGGAGAGCACCAGTTGCGGCTCGCTCAGCTCGCCCTGCGCCTGGCCGCTGCCGGCGATGGCGTCGTTCTGCGCCTTCAGCGCCGCACCGGTCGCATCCTGGTCGACGGTCGCGTCCTGCGCCACGTGCTGCCGGGCCAGCTCGCCCAGCTGCTCATGACGCTCGCGCGCGGCGCCCAGCCGGCCGATGGTCTCGCCCATGTCCTTGACGTGGCCGGCGGCATCGTTGCGCGCCTCGGTGGTCAGCAGCATGCCCATGCCGGCGCGTGCGACGCCCCACGCATTGGTGGCCAGTTCCCAGCCTTCGCCACGGCCGTCCTTGCGCCCGCTGTTGTCTTCCACGCGCGTGATGTGGCCCAGCGACAGCTGGCTGTGCTGGTGATCGCTCTTGAGCTGGGCCTGGATGCGGTTGTGGGTATCGTCCAGGATCAGGTGATTGCTGCGCCCACCGGCGGCGTTGCCCGTGTTGGGTGCCAGCTCGCGGCTGCGCAGGCCCGTCAGCGCGTGCTGGTTGGGCTGCTGCCACGGCGGCATGTTGCGCTCGTTGAAGACGCTGCCCGTGACGATGGGCCGGTCGGGCGAGCCGCCCAGCCATTGCACGATGACTTCGCTGCCCACGCGCGGCACGGCGGCCATGCCCAGCTCGCCGCCGGCCCAGGAACTGGCCACGCGCAGCCAGGCCGAACTGCGTTCGTCGTTGTCGCCCTCGCGGTCCCAGTGGAACTGCACGCGGATGCGTCCGTACTCGTCCGTGTAGATGCTGTCCGGCCCGCGCGGCCCGACCACGGTGGCCGTCTGCGGCGCCAGGATCTTCGTCTCGACGCTGTTGAAGTTGCGACCGGGACGCCACGGCACCAGCTTGCGGATGCAGCGCAACGTATTGGTGTACTCGGCCGGCTTGCTGTTCTGCAGGTAGTTGTTGCGGGCCGTGTGGCGCACCTCCAGCACCAGGAACTCGTGCCGGCCTGAGTCCTCGGCGCGGCCGATGGCGTCGGCATAGAAATGGTCGCGCAGGGTGAACCATCGTCCCGGCTGGACATAGCGGCTGTTGCCGGCGCCGTCGAAATGCTTGGCTGCCGCTTCCGCCTCTTCCATGCGCAGCTGCGCCAGGCGGTCGCCATCCTGCAGGCTGTCGAAGCCGTAGGCGCCCGTGTATTCGTACGATTCGACGTGCACCACGCTGCCCTGCTGGTTCACCGTCGGCATGGTCACCTGGGAAGGCACCGGATGCTTGAAGTTGAAGCCGGACAGGGCCACGCTGGCCGGCGCGATGGCGCGCACGGGCGACCACTGGCCGATGCCGTCCTCTTCGATGGCACCACCATGGCTCTGGAAGCGCACGTGGCCGTCGCCATCGATGGGGTCGGCATGACGCGACTCGTCCGACAGCACCAGCTTGTGCCCCCGGTCGGTGTGCTCGTACCAGTAATGCCAGCCTACCGCTTCCCAGCGCCGGTGCAGGTAATTGTGGTCGGTCTCGTCGAACTGGCACGCGTCCGTCATCGGCGGGTCCTCGCCCTGGATGCGGCAGTCCCAGTCCGGCAGCGTCGAGTAGTCGGCAAAGATGCTTTCGGTCTGGTCGCGCAGCGACTTGCCGTGGAACAGGTAGTTGTCCTTGCGCAGGCCGAGGTATTTCAGCCAGGGTCCCAGGATCGCCTCGTAGAAGGCGAAGCCGCCGTCGGTGGTGACAAGGCGGAAGCTGAACACGTAGCCGCTGAAGTAGCGCAGGCTGCCGTCGCCGCGCACCAGTTCGACCGTCATCAGCTTGCCCTGCAGGTCTTTCAGCGCCAGCGTCGCGCTGTCCGAGATCAGTTCGACGCGGAACTCGAAATCGCGCGACACAGCTTCGAATGCGTCGAGCTGGTTGACCAGCAGCCTGGTCGCGGGACCGTCGTCGTGCGGGAACGAAAGGCGCAACAGGCGCCGGTGCTGTGCCCCGCCGGTGATCAGATCCTGGAGCGATTGCGCCACTTCTTGCATCCCGTGTTTCATGTAAGTACCTGCGTCGACTTCGACTAACGAAAAGGGCCTCATCTTACCATAAAAACACATAGATTCCAGGCAAGATGATGTCTAAAAGTTACTAAACGTGCGGCAAGGCTTCCCGGATGGATGTCGCTGCGCGCAGCGCTATGCGCTACCGAACCGCGCCCAGAAGCGGGTATCGGTGACCGTGCGGGTCATCCGCGCGTCGGCGCCGATATAGATGTCCACCCGGCTGAACGGCGGCTTCAGCTCCACCGCATCCCCGCTCGCCAGGGGCAAGCTGACCTGCAGGTAATAGTCGGGCCGTCGCCAGCGGCTGGTGCGAAATTCCAGGCTGGCGCCCGGCGCGATCGCATCCTTGACGATATCGTTGTCTTCGTTGAAGAAATAGCCGACGGGCGCTTTCGCATCCGCGGCGTAATGGAGCACCACGAGGGGCGACAATCTGGCCTGCGCGGCCAGGGTCAGCCACAGCAGCCCGAACGTGCCGACCGCGATCGCGAGCTTCCTCGCGATCGACCGGAGCACGGCCCGCGCTGGCGTTGCGGGCAGATCAGTCCGCACCGATCCGCGCCCAGAAATCGGTGTGCACGACGGTACGGACGATCTTCGCATCGGCACCGATGTACACGTCCACGCGGCTGAACGGCGGTGTCAACTCCACGCCGTCGTGGCTGGAGAATGGCAGGCTGACGTCGATGTAGTAGTTGGGCTTTGGATTGCGCGGAATGCGAAACTCCTTCACCTCTCCCGGGTGGATCTTCTCCTTCACGATATGGTCATCCCGGTTCAGGAAATACACCACGGGCCCGGCAGCTTCCGGGGCGTAATGCAGGGCGATCAACGGTTTGGTATGGACATACGCGCCGAAGGCAAGCCAGCACAGCGTCAGCACCGCTGCGATCTTGAGGATTTTTTTCATTCTTCCATTCCGTCACTTGACGCACTCGTGCGGCCACTTTGCCTTGTTGTCGGGCGTGCCCCAGGGTATCGGCACGCCGGCAATCAGCTTCAGCAGCATCGCCACGGTGAGCGCGGCAGGTTTCGCCTGCCGGTACAACTGGACGCCGAGCTTGATGGAAATATGGTCTGGAATATCGTCGAACCGGTTCGCCCACGCGCCGTTCTCCGGATGGTGTTGCACCGTCGGCGCTTGCCACTCCTTGACCTTCGTCCAGATATCGCTGGCAGCCTGCGCGAGGCCGGCACCGCCCAGCAATTCGTCCTGGCCGAAGCCACATGCCACCCCGACGTAGCCATAGTGGATATTCGACCAGATGTCGTAGAAATAGTCTTCGTTACCGTAGCGCTGCCAGCCTTTGCGGTAGATCTTCTGCTTGAGCAAGCGCTCCCGCAAGATCGGCTTGTGGTCCCACGGCCGGCCCGGCCCGACCCGCTCGGCCCAGATCGTGTACGCCCGAGTCTTCTCGGCGATCAGGATGCTGTTGAAGTCGGGCGGCCCGCCGAGTTTCGAATACCACGGCTGCGCCTGCCACTTGTCCATTTCCTTGACGATGTCGTAGCCGTTCGCCTGCGTCATCTTCAACCCATGCGGGGAGAAAGGATTACGCCGCATCTCCTCCACCATGTACTCGGCAATGGGAATGACATCGTTGCCGCAGTTGCACACACGCAACTGCTTGGCCTTGGCATCGGCCACCGGCGTCGTGTTGGTCGCGGCGACCAGCCGCATCGGCTTGCCGTTCTTGTCCAGCACCGCGCTCATGCGTCTTCCGCCAGGTAGATGCGCACGTGCTCCTGCTCCAGCGTCTGCTTGAGCAGATGCGTGTGGCCTTCCGCGTCGGTGGTGCCGTGTTCGATGCTGCCGTCCTCGCGCTCCACCGCATAGTCGACGTGCGTCAGCGGCTCGCCGTCGCTCGCCCCCAGCAGCACGTAGCGGTCGTCGTACTGGCCCGGTACCCAGGGCGCTTCGGCCAGCGCCTCCTCCAGCGCTTCCGGCGCCACGGTGGCCGCCAGGGCGGCCGCGGCCGGCTGGAACCACGCTGTGGCCGGCGGTGCGCCCGACGGATCGTCGATGCCGTGGATGCCGTTCAGGGTCGAGGCCAGGGGGCAGCCGTTGCTGCTCTTGTCGCCGTGCAGCGCCTGCGGCAGGCCGTCCGGCAACGTGAAATGATGGTCGCCCGCCACCACCACGCAGTTCTTCCTGCAGGCGATCGGGCTGCCGTGATGGGCCAGCGGCTTGCCGTGGCTGGTGTAGTGAGAGTGGCCCTGCTTGACGGTACCGCCGCAGGAGGCGGCGTCGCCTTCGCGGATCCAGCCGATGATGCTCATGTCGTTCGCGTATGCGTTGTTAATTTGCGTTAATATTTTAGCAGTATCGGCTCCGGTCGTCTGAAAAAAAATGTCCTTGCGGCACGGCTTGGTCGCGCTGCCCCTGCCGCGGCGTCACTTCCCGTGACCGGGCGGCGAATCGAAACGCACGCCGGGCGTTGTAAATGGCACGCTGCCGGGAACGAGGATTTGCGGATTCATCTCGTCCCCGCTGTCGAGTCCGGGATGGCGTCGGAACAGGAACTTGTGCAACTTGGACAGCGACATGGCCTTCAACGCATTTACCATTTTCTCAGGCGTCTTACTCTTCTTCGATCCTGGAAATTGCGAGGCCTTGAAGCGCTGGCGCAGCAGGTCCATCAACAAATGGACACCACCAAGCGTCGTTTCGTCGTGCTGCGGCTTGCCGTTGGCGCCGGCCGGTGGCGCACCGGAAAAGACGTTGTGCACAGCGTCCAGGTTTGGCAAGCTGTTCAGGTCCTTCGTATAGCCGTGCATTCCGGACACGGGGACCTGGTTCAGGGGAAACGAAACGCGTCGTTCCGTACCGTCGAGTTCCGATTTCTGATTGAGGGTCGCGTCGCTCTCATCCGCCTTGCCACCGAACCGGGTATTCCGGAACGGGGCCCGATGTTCGTCGTCTTTCTCGTATTCGGCAAAGAAGAAGACGTGGTCGATATTGCCCAGTGCATCGTCGAGCTTGCAACTCTTGTTCGGCACCTGCTTGCCGCCCGCACGCAACATCCGCCTGGCCTTGCTCTGCAGCCGGCCACTCCGCAGGATCGGCTCCTCCGACGCGGCATCATAATAGTGGGTCAGCCGTATCCTGTGCGTCAGCTCCTGCAGTTTCGGCATCAATTGCTGCAACAAGCTTTCGGTTTGGGCCGATAAAGGCTGCTTGGAAATCACTTGCGCGCGCATGACATCGAAATGCGTTGCGAACGAGGTCAAGGGTGGCACCGCCACGTCCTTCATCGACGGGATCTTGGTCAACGTGCCTTTGGTGTAGACCAGCTTGGCATGCATGAGTTCCAGTTGACGGTAATTCATTCCGTCGAGGACATCGGCACTCGTTGCCTTGCCTTGAGGCGTTTCCCGGATCGCCGCTTTCAGCAGCGGTATGAGCTGTTCAGCATGCTGTGCGTCCGCGTGCCTGTCCGCTTCAGCCCACTCGAGGCTCGGCATGGCGTACGCCAGCTTCCTGTTCCTGATCCAGGCCGTCCGCCGTTGGGCATCCTCCTGGCGTACCCTGAGCACGCTGTGATACAGGGTTTTGCTGAGGGCTGGGATATCGCGCTCGCCTGACGAGCCGGCAAAATCCAACAGCAGCCGCATCAGGTCGGGCATTCCCATGACCTGTTCAAACCGAGCGTGTGCCCTGGCCATGCCACCGTGCGCAGTCATGCTGGCTGCCTCCCCCAACGCGCCGCCGTGCTGCGCGGCGGCGGTTTCCTCCGGCACCGCTACGTCGTCGGCAAGGGACTCGCCCTCTCCCAATACATAGTCCTCCGCCACTTCCCGCGTCGTCCCGTCGAGGCCGACAATCTTCTTCGCTTGCACGGCGACGGGAGCGACCGCCGTCGGGATCGCCAGTGCCCTGTCGCCGGGCAGCTCGGCGTGCCCCGTTGCGATCGCGCGCCCGCCCATCGTATCGGCCTCCGCCTCGAGCGCCCGATCGTCATTGAGGGGCACGCCGCGCTGCGTGCGGCCCGTCGGCGTGACCCTGCCCTGCGCTTGCTGCACCACGTGCCATGCCTCATGCGGCAGGTGGTGCTCCTGCCCCGGCGCCAGGTGAATCTCGGCGCCCTGCGCAAAGGCGTGCGCGTGCAATTGTGCCGGCTGGGCTGAGCCGTAGTGCACCCGCACGTGGTCCATGCGCATGCGCGACAGCGATTCGATACCCGCCTTGAGCCCGTCCGGCAGCCCGGTGCGATTTGGCCATGCTGCGCGCTGCATCAGCGCGGCCCGCTCTCGCGCCTGCACGGTGCGCGGCGATTGGTCCGCCATCTGCTGCATTGGGGATGCCAAGGCCGCTGCAGTAGGCTGTGCTGTATGCGCCGCCTCATCCGCCGGCTTCAACTTGTAACTCTCCATATCGCCTCCAGGTTTGTAACGGGTTCGGTCAAGCCCTTACGGCACCTTGCGCCGCGACTTGTTGAAGTAGTACCTCGCCACCAGCGCGGCCAGCACCAGGCCGCTGGTCCCGTACAGCACCAGCAGCACCGGCGCGTACGGTTCCAAGACCGGATCGCCCAGCACCAGCACGAACAGCGCCAGCAGCGGCAGTGCCATCAGGGCCACCATCACGCTGGAATAGACCAGGCTGTTGTCGAAGCGCTCGTTGCAGCCACGGCAGCGCAAGTAGAACCAGGCCACGCCCGCCGCGACGAACAGCGCCAGCCAGGCCACGTAGCGCAGCCACAGGCGATGGGGGCACAGGTAGCTCATGGTGCGATCCCAGCGGGACAGCGGGTCGCCATTGGGCTGGTAATACAGCTCCAGCAGCCGGACGATGCTGCTGCTTTCGCCGGCGTTGTGGCCGACGCCGTCCTGGGTCGAGGCGAACGGCAGCGGCCAGAAGCCGATGCCGAAATAGTTCTCGGAAACGTAGACGATGTCGTCGGCCAACTGCTGGGAATGCCTGCCGTCGTAGGCCACCACCGGGACGAAGTCGCGCAGCAGGCGCAGGCTTTCCGTGCCGTGCAACACATCCTGCACGCCGGCGCGCAGGTTCTGCTTGCTCTCCTGCGTCGGCTCCGGCAGCACCAGCAGGATCGGCATGTCGTTCATCAGCTGGTCCTTGCTGTCGGCGAACGAGACCGCCGCATCGATCTTGTTCGTGGCGCTGACCAGCGCGTGCAGGTTGCGATACTCGAAGGGCCCCGGGGTGGCCAGCTCCGTGTAGTCGACCATCAGCGCGAACGACCGCGCCGGTGTCATGCCCTGCAGCCGGACCCATACCGAGCGCACGAACTCGTTGAACAGTTCCTTGTCCGCGGCAGGGAAGTGGCGCAGGTACAGGACAACGCCATCGCCCGCCGTGGCGCCCCGGTCGGCGCCCAGCGATGCCAGCCGGGTCAATGCCGGGTGCGCGCGGCCGTTGGACTGGTCCAGCTTGTCGACGATGTTCTGCTCCAGCCGGCGAAAGAAGGCCTTCTTCTGGGCCGGCGTATGCTGCGCCCAGGTGCTCCAGCTGCTGCGGCCCAGGACCCAGTCCACCGCGACGCGATGCCGGTGCGCCGCCACCATCAGTTCGGCCAGGTTTTCCGGCAGCGCATGGTTGGACAGGCGTGGCGGCGGCCGCAACTCGCCGCGCTCGTCGATGTTTACGCCGTACAGGCCGATGCGCGTCAACGCGCCGAAATCGATCTGCCGCTCGCCCGCCTGCGTCCACAATGGGTAGAAGCCGTACACCATGCCCTGGCGCGCCGGCCGGCCGCAGCGGCAGTTGGCGATCGCCCAGCTGCTGGCGCGCTTCTTCTCGACGCTGGCGGCATGCCACGCTTCCAGGCGCATCTTGCGGTCCAGCCGCGGCGCGACGAGCCGGTAGGCCTGGTAGGCCAGTGCATCGGCCTCCATCAGTTGTTCGGCGCTGCAGTTGCGTGCCGCGCGCAGTTGGCGGATGCGGGCGAAGATGTCGTCATGCACCGGCGGCAGCAGCGCCAGCGCCTCGAAGTGCGTATCGTCCAGCGGGAACGGGCTGGCGCCGCGCGGCTGGGGACACATGTGCAGCGCCCGTTGTACCTGGAACTGCAGCGCCTTGTCGAACAGCGCCTTGGTGGGATAGTCGATGTTGGCGATGCCCGCGAACAGGGCGGCCAGCGGCGCCTCGAGCGGGGCGTCGGCCGCGAGATCGGCCGCCAGCGTGGCCGGCACGCGGTAACGCGGGAAGCGGGCCTCGCGCACCAGCCAGCGCGCCTTGTCACGAATCGCCTGCGGGTCGTCGCTGGCATCGGCCACCACGTCCAGGGCGTCCACGAACTCCTGCACCGTGCCGAACTCGATGCCCCCCATCTGTTCCTGGATGGTCGTCACCAGCGTGTCGCCAAGCCCTTCCTTGCGCAACCTGACGATCAACGCCGGCCGTACCATGTAGACGTCGACTTGCGCGTAGCGCTTGATCAGGTGCAGTGTCTCGGTGGACAAGGCCATCCCGCCCATCGCCTCGCGGACGTCGTCGACAAACCAGGCTTCGTCGGCCGGCGCCCGCCCGACCAGGCCTTGCAGCCGTTGCGCGATGGCCGCGAAGTCCGCCACCGCGGCCGGTTGCCTGGGATCGTAGACATAGGTCACCTCGATCGGCGAGCTGTTCATCGGCGCCGCGGCCGCCGCCGGCCGGCGCGCCTGCAGGTACTGCTCGATCAGCGCATTGACCTGCGCCGCCGCGCCGGAACGGCGGATCTTCAGGTTGCGGATGCGCTGCGGCGACGGCTGCTCGTTGATCCAGGCCTCGAAGTCGGCGCTGAACAGGATGTTCTGCCAGTCCGGATGCGCGCGCGCGATCGCGGCCACCTGTTCCAGCGAGGCCACCACTTCCTGCTCGAACTGTGGGTCGCTGGCCACGATGCCATAGTCGGCGCAGAAGCGCCCCAGCCATCTCAGCGTGACGGGGCCGACAATGCTGTCGCCCAGCGGCCGGCCGACCCCGCCCGCGTCGGCGACAAAGGCCGGCTCCTTGCCGTAGACGTCGGCCAGGTGATGCTGGATCTGGCGGCCGTGGGTCGCGTTGTACTTGCGGAAGATGCGTTCCGCCGCGGGACTGGCGAGCCGCTGCCGCACGGCGGCCTCCAGCGCGTCGATGCGGGCAGCGCGGGCGCGCCGTTCAGACGGCGTCGCGGGCGGCTTCGCCACGCTTGCTTGCGCCGCCGGCGCGGCAGGATGGGACGGTACGGGGCGCAACGCCGCGGGCGGCGTGACCGGGCCGGCGACCGGCGCGGCAACGACGGCCACGGGCGCCGTGACGGCCCGACCGGGCGACGACACGGGTTCGGGCGGGGCTTCCTGGCCCAGCGCCAGGGCCAGCATGGGCGCCAGCGTGGCGGCCAGCAGCGCGATGAGATGGGGCTTCATGTCAGTACGACCTTCCTTCCTTGAGCAGTTCCTTGCGGATTCCCTGCAGCAGTTCGGCCTGCGTCACATACGCGCGGCCCTGGCGCGTGGCGCAGATGGCGGCATGGCGGGCAACGTTCGTCATCGAGCCGCCGGACAGCTCGTGCTCGTCGGCCAGGCGGCGCAGGTCCACGTCCGTGCCCAGGCGCGCCGGGTCGCGGAAGATGCAGCGCCACAGCCGCAGGCGCTGCGCTGCATCGGGCATGCCGAAATAGATCGCGCCCTGGAAGCGGCGCGCGAACGCCTGGTCGATATTGCCCTTCAGGTTGCTGGCCAGGATCACGACGCCGGGAAAATCCTCCACCCGCTGCAGCAGGTAGGCGATTTCCTGGTTGGCGTGCCGGTCGTTCGACGTGTTGCCTTCGGTGCGGGTGCCGAACAGCGCGTCGGCTTCGTCGAAGAACAGGATCCAGCGCCGGTCCTGGGCCTGGTCGAACACGTTGGCCAGGTTCTTCTCCGTCTCGCCGATGTATTTCGAGACCAGCATCGACAGGTCGATGCGGTACACGTCCACGCCGGCCGCCGCGCCGATCAGCGTGGCCGTCAGTGTCTTGCCCGTGCCGGGCGGACCGTAGAACAGGCAGCGGTAGCCCGGCTTGACGGCACGCTCCAGGCTCCACTCGCGCAGCAGATGCCTGGACTCGCGGATCCAGATCTCCACGCTTTCCACGTCATAGCGCGCTTCGGGCGCGAGCACCAGGTCGTCCCACGTCAGCTGCGTGGTGATCAGCTTGGCCGGGAAATTGCTCGCGTAGTCGGGCTTGTGGCGCACGCCCGTCGTCACTCGCTGCAGGCATTCGGGTGTGACGATCAACATGGCGCCCAGCTGCGGCTCGCCGGCGGCCGGGTACTCCAGGCGCAGGACGCGGCCGCGCAGCAGCGGGTGAGCGTCGTCGAACAGCGCCAGTACGGCGAAGCGGCGTTCCAGGTCGTCGCCCGCCAGCAGGAAGGCGGCCGTCTCGCACGTGGGCAGGAAGCCTTCGTGGGTCTTGCCGCGCCAGCCGCCGAATTCCGTGAAACGCTGGCCCTGCAGCTTGTTTTGCGTGAAGAACAGGTCCAGCGCCTGCGGGCGCAGGTGCGGCAGCAGCGCCAGCATCAGCACCAGGCGCTCGTCCGGGCCCAGCGCCAGCTCGCGCGCCAGTTGCGCGTAGTCGGAATCGTCGCGGGCCAGGTCGGGCGCGGCATCGGGCGCGAACGGCATGCCCGGCTCGCCGAAGTAGTGGGCGAAGCGTGCGTGCAGCACCTGGCCGAACCAGGCCGCCTCGCGCTCCAGCGCGGCGGCATTCGTTTGCAGGACGGCGGCATTCATGGGCGTCTCCTTATGGCCGGCGCCACGTGACGTGGAGCGGCTGCGCCATCCACGGGTAGCGGATCAGCGAAAAACTCCATGGCAGGCGGTCCATCAGCATGTCGAAGGGGCCCGGTGCAACGGCCAGGCGCCAGTCCTCGGCGCCGCGCAGCAGCTCGCCCTTGCGCATCAGGAAGGCTTCGCGGAAGCCGTCCACCGAGGTGCGGCCCAGGGCGCTCCAGCTCTCGATCATCGCGCCCAGCAGGCTGTCGATCGCGGCGCGCTCGTGCGGCGTGATCTCGATCGCCAGCGGCAGCGGTGCTTCCGCGGCGAGGCCGCACAGCAGTTTGTTCAACGGCAGCTGGTACTCCGGGGCGCCGGGCTGGCCGCTGACCGCAAACTGCAGCAGCAATGCCGCGCGCTCGGCCGCCGCGGCATCCGTGAACCGGCCGTCGGCCACGAGGCCCAGCACCCCGAACAGCCGTGGCAGGTAAGGCGCCAGCAGGACCATGCCGGCGTTCGGCAGGGCCAGAGTGTCGCCTTCGGCCAGCGGTTCGGCTTCCTCGGGCGCGCTGGTAGGCCACGGGGTCATCGTCGCGGTCTTCGGGTCCGGCAGCGATGCCGGCGGCAGCATTGGCCGGTCGCTGACGGCCGCGGCCAGGGCTGCACGCCAGCAGCGCTGGCGGGTGGCCGGGCTGGCGTCGTGCGGCGGTGCTGGCGGCGCACTGTCCGGCTTGAGCAGCGCGACCAGATCGGCCAGCATCGCATCGGGCAGGCCCGCCGCCAGCGCGGCCCGCGTTGCCGGGCCGGCGGCAAGGCCGCGTAATGCGTTCGTTACGGACGCATCGCGTTCGCCCAGCAAGCGATGCCAGGCGGCCGTGCCGCTGCCGGTGAGAGCTGCCGCGACGGCTCCGTACGGTCCCGCCGCCGCGCGCAGGGATGTGTCGCGCTCCGCCAGCAAGGCGAGCATCTTGGCGCATGCGGCTTCCACTTGCGCGACATCGCGGCCAGCGGGGTGGAACGGGTTTGTGGCGACGGCCCGGTGCACCGGCAGCTTGCCCGGGCGGGCCGGCGCCCCTGTCCCGGCTTGCGCCGCTCGCAGCACGTCGCGAACGGCGCGGGCCTTGCGGCCATCCGCCGGCGCGGCGTGCCACGGCGGCGGCGTGACGGCGGCTGGCAGCCGTCGCAGGATGCCCGGAACTTGGCCGGCGGCGACGCGCCGCGGCCCGCTGCCAGGACTTGCCGGGATCGGCTGGCTTGCCGGCGACCCGGAGGCTGTCCCTGCTTTTGCAGGTGCGGCGAGCGCTGCCGCAGTGGCCCGATCCGGCAAATTGGGGATAGCCTCCGATTTGGTCCCCCGCAGCGGGCCCGCGGCGGCGCAGGCTATGGAATCGGAGGCTGTCCCCAATTGTGCGGAATCGGAGGCTGTCCCCAATTGCGCGGCCAGGCCGCACACGACGGTTTCTGCACCTGGCGTGGCCCCGGTCTCGGCCTGGGGCGGGTGTGCCGGCGAGCTGCCGACATATTCAACCGGGCCCGGCGTCGCTGTCGGGTCGGCATCGGCCAGGAACGATGACAAGCGCGCCAGCAGCGCCTCGTGCGACGTCTCGGAGGACTCGGAGGCTGTCCCCGATTGCGGCGGGGCGGCGAGCGCTGCCGCAGCGCTCGAATCGGGGACAGCCTCCGATTCGTTGGCCCGCACCGGGTCGGCGTCGGCAAAGGCGGCGGAATCGGAGGCTGTCCCCGATTCCGCGCAGTCGGAGGCTGTCCCCGATTGCCGCCTCGACTGAATCGAATCGGGGACGGCCTCCGATTCGTTCGCGCGCATCGGCGCCGCGGCGGCGATGGCTGCGCTGAACCTTTGCCGCCAGTGGGCACTGTCGCGTTCCGGCCCGGCTGGCAGGGCGTCGGCCTGCTCGCGGTGGCCTGCGGCCGCCTGCTGCTGTGCCAGCCTTAACAGGGCATCGAGTTGCCGTTGCGGGAATTGCAGCATCAATCGGCGGACGCGGCCGGGCTGGCGCAATGCGGCGGCCAGTGTCGTCCACAGTGCCGCCGACGGTACCGCCAGCAAGGTGTCGAGCCAGGCGACGTGCGCGCCGAAGTGGCGCACGTCGTCGGCGATGAGGCCGACGTGGCGACCGTCGGCGTTGGTTGGAACGTCATCGCCAGGCGGCGCGACAGCGGCTGTGGGTTGGGGTGCCGGCCGCTGGAACCCAGGATCCTCAAGCGCGGCGCCCAGCAGGGCGTGCCAGTGGCGGGCCCGCGCTTGCGGCCCCGCCGCTGCCGGCGGTGCAAAGTCGAGCAGCGGCTGTGCACCACGTCCCGGCTGCAGCATCTGGACGAGCCGACCCAACTGGCTGTCGGCCAGGCGCTCGACCAGCGTTGCCGCCATCGCCGGCTGCGACAGGATAGTGGACACCTTCAGCCGCAGCACCGGCACGGGTGCCTGGAACAGCTCGTCGATCCACGCATCATCGGCGCCCACGCGGCCATGCGGCGCCTGCAAGTGGCTGGCGTGCGGCTCGGTGGCGCGATCGGCCAGCGCCGCGGCCAGTAGCGCAAGCCAGGACGCATGCCGGTCAGCCGCAACGGCGGGCGCCAAGTGCGCCGGCGATGCCGCGTGACCGCCGGGCTGCGCCAGCGCGACGATGGCCAGCAACTGGCGATCCGGGAATTGTTCGATCAAGCGGCGTCGGCTGGCGGGATGCGCCAGCGCGTCCGCCAGTACCGCCAGCAGTGCATCCGCGGGCGCCGCCAGCAGCGCGTCCAGCACTGTCACGTGCGCCGGCGCCGTGGCTTGCGGTGTCTGCGGCGGGTCGAGCCGGCCGCTGGCGAGGAAGACCGCCAACTGTTCCAGTGCGGACCGTGGCGCCTGCCCGGCCGGCGCCTGGGCGTCGCTGGGGCCGGTCGCCGCGCGCATGGCATGGCGCGGATCGCGCCGCTGCACCGCGGTGGTCCCGTCGCGCCCCAACAGGTCGGCCAGCGCGACTTGCCGGCAGCGCGCAGCGAATGTTTCGGCGCGGGCGGTGGTGGCGCCGCGTGCCAGCGCCAGGGCGCGCACCTCGGCGGCAGCGTCGATGGTGCTTGCGGCCGCCGTCGGGGCGACGAGCCACAGCAGCGTTTCCAACTGCTCCTGCGGTACCAGCGTGGCCAGGCGCCGCGCTGCCGCCGGCCGGACAAGCGCCGCTGCCAGGGCGGCGTGCAGCCGTGCAGGGTCGGCCGTCGCCGCGATGGCGCTCGCCAGCAATGCGCCCGGCTGCGCGTCTGCCCCAGGCGGCAAGGCGCCGGTGCGCAGCCAGTGCGCCAGCCGCGCGACGCCATCGGCCGCATCGCTTACCGGTGGCAATGCCCCCGCTGGCGCTGGCCCGCGCAGTTGCCCGGGCGCGAGCGGCGTGCCCGCCGCCGCGACGGCGGCCAGCACCAGCAGGCGCCACGCCATCGACTCTTCCGGTGCCCCGCCTCCGGCCGTGGCGGCCAGCGCACACAACGCCTCGGCGTGCTCCGGCTGGGCAGACCGGACCAGCGCCCGCCATTGACGCTCGGGGAATTGTTCGAGAAGGCGCCGGAGAGCGGCCGGCGCTGCCAGTACCGCGGCCAGCGCGGGCCAGAGCGCCGCATCGGCACCGGCCAGTACGTCGTCCAGCAGGTCCACTGCCGTCGGTTCCCGGGTTGCATCTTGCTGTGTCGGTGCGAGCCGGCCCGTGGCGAGGAATTCCAGCAGGCGCGCGCGCGCGCATGCGGCGGTAGCGGGTTGGGCGACGGGCGCGGGCGGCGTGGCGTACGCCGGCCCCGTCGTTGCCGCCGCAACCCACGTGCCGGTCTGCGCCGCCGGCATCGCAGGCACCCCAGCCAACGCCGGCACCACCGGCAGCGCCGCGTCGTCCGCGCCATGGTGCCGGCACAGCAGCGTCACCAGGGCGCGCTCCCAACCGATGCTGGCCAGCCGCGCCAGATCCATGGTGCCTGCGCCGTGCCGCGCCGCGGTCGCCAGGTGCTGCTGCAAGCTGGCGAGTACGCGCGGCGCATCGTGCGGCGCCGCAAGGTGCGCCAGCCGCTCGAGCAGCACGGCGGGCATGCCCTCCACCAGCCGCCGGAATGCCTGGCGCCGCGTCAATACGGGCGTCAACGCCGCCGTCAGTCCGGCCCGCGTCGGCGCGGCGCCAAGCGCGTGCTCCAGCAACAGTGACGGGGCCGCCACACCTGGTCCGTGCCCCGACGCCAGATACCCGGCCAGATCGGCCAACGCCCGCTCGGCGGCAGTCGCCGCAGCCGTCGCCCCCGCAACGGTGCCCTGCGGCGCCACGCCCACGGCCGCGTGCAGCAGCGCGGTGGGCGGCGCCGGCCGCCGCTCGACAGCGGCCAGCAGCACGTGCCGCCAGCACAGCATGGCCAACGCACGCAGCTGCGCCGTACCGGCGCCCATGGCTGCCGCGCCGGCCAGCGTATCGTGCGCCCATGCCGCGGCGGCGCGGGCGGGTGCGGGCGCCAGCCGTTCGGCCAACCGCACCAGCAGCGCCCCCGGCAAGCGTTGCGCCAGGCGCTCGGCTGCCGCGTCGACCCCGGCCTGGGCAAGCACCAGCCGCAATGCGCGACCGCGATCGGTTGCCGCCGCCGCGATCGCGCGTGCCAGCACCGCCTCGGCGCCCGGCAATGGCGCGCTACCGGACAGGAACGCCGTCAGCCGCGCCAGGTCATCCCCCACCGCGGGCAGCGCATCCGTGCCCTCGTCGCCCTCCAGGCATGCGGCGAGCACCCGGCGCCACGCCAGTGCTGGCGCGTCGGACGCGAGTTGCGCGAGCAGCGCCACCGCACGCCGGGGCGCGCAGCGCCGTGCCAGCGCGGCCAGCTGTTCAGGCGAGTACTGGTCGACCAGCCGGCGCGCGCTGGCGGCATGCGCCAGCGCGCGGCGCACGACCGCTTGCAGCGCGGCTACCGGCCCGGCCAACGCCCGCTCCAGCAGCCGCACGTGCGGCGCCAAGCCGTCATCGTCCATGCCGCGTGCGCCCGCGCCAGTGGCGTCCAGCCGGCCGCTGTGCAGAAATGCCGCCAACGCCGCCGCCGGCTCCGCGTGGCCGGTCGCTGCGCCGGACGGCTGCGCCAATCGCGCCCGCAGCAGGGCGGACGACGCGCAGGCGTCCAGGGGTCGGGCGGCCGTGTCCGGCACACCACCGGCCGTCAGACGCAGCAGCGCCTCCAGCTGCCGCGCGGGAAACTGCGCCGCCAGCCTGCGCGCGCCATCGGGCTGCGCCAATGCCGCGGCCAGCAGTGGCGGCAGCCGCGCTGGGGCGCCGGCCAACAACCGGTCGAGCAAGGCGATATGCGCAGTGTGTCCGGCGACGCCGGCATGCCACGGCAGGCGGCCCGTTGCCAGGAAGCCGGCCAGTTGCGCCAGGTCGCGCTCCGTGACTACGTGCAGCGTGGCGGCACCAGCGGCATCGCCGCCGTGGAGCGCGGTGCCGGCCGCGCACCGCCGCGCGCCGTCCAGCGCGTCCAGCAGCGCGCTGCGCAGCCGTCGCCCGGCTTCGGCACGGAAGTCGGCGCGCGGGAGCGTACCCAGGTCGATGTCCAGCGCGGGCAAGACCAGCACCGTGCCTGGTTCGTCGCAGGCTGCCAGCGTTTGCTCGACGACCGGCAACAGCACGTCGCGCAGCAGCCGCGCCAGCGCCTCGTCGTCGTCCAGGTCCGGTTGCGGCCCCGCACAGGCGAAGTCGAAGTCCAGCGTCTCGATCAGGTGGCGCGCGTTCATGTGGGCTCCGTGCGGTACTCGCGCAGGAAGGCGACCATTGCCCCGCAAGCCTCGTGCAAGGGTTCGGCCAGCGCGGCCATCTCGTCGTCGGATGCCGTGTGATAGGCGCGCAGCGCGGCGCGCCAGGCGTCCCGCAGCGCCTCGAAGCGCGCCATCGCCGCCGGCGCCAGCCACAGGAAGTTGGGCTGCAGGTGGGCCGGGCAGTTCTCGCGCACGGTCTCCTCGACGAAGTTGCGGAAGGCGCGGTCGGCGCAGCGCACCGTCCAGCGCGGCAGCACCACGCTGAGGCGGGCATGGTAGAAGGCCGGATTGAACGGCGGTTGGCGCTGCGGATCGACGGGCCGCAGCAGGATGTGCTCCACCAGGTGCAGGCCCTCGCACTGCCGGTTCAGCGCCGCCAGCCGGGCCACGGCCGCATGGGCCGAACCGATGGCGTCGGCACGGCGGCCGTAACGGCCCAGCAAGCGCCACCCGGCCCCGGCCTGCACGTACAACAGGTAGTCGCCGCCGTCGCGCGCCAGCCGGTAGCCCGACAGCAGCGCGCCGTCGCGCAGCAGGCCCTCGGGTACGCCATCCTCCGGCAACAAGCGCTCCGGCACGATGCCGGGCACCGGTGCCTCGTCGCGCGGCGGCGGCAGCGGCAGCCAGTCGGCCGGCGCCGGTGGCGGCAGCACGTCCTCGTCGTGTTCCTGCAACGTGACGGGGCGGCCGTCCTGCGCCGGGCACAGGCTGCGCGAACGCTCGCCGCCGTCGAATCCCACCAGGATGGCGACCCGCCACGCCAGCGGTGCCACCGCGCCGGGCGCATCGGGCGGCAGCGTGTAGTCGCCACCGCGGCCGCGGCCCGCGCCCAGCGCCACCTGCGCCGCCAGCAGCCGGCGCTTGGCCTCCAGCAGCCAGGCCCCGGTCGTGGTTGGATGGTATTGGTTGAAGCGCCGCAGCGCCGTCTGCGGGAACGCGTCGCCATGCAGTGCCAGCAAGTAGTCGTACACCCTGCCCTTGCGCTCGTAGTAGTCGTCCTGGCGCGCCAGGGCTCGATGGATGCGCTGCGGCACATCCTCGTCGCGGTACAGCTCCGCCATGCCCGGCAGCGCCGCGCCGTCCAGGTACTGCGCGAAATAGCTGCGCCGGTCCGCGCCGTCCAGCGCGAACAGCGCGGGCAGGTCCTGCAGGTTCTGCAGGTAGTTCGCCATCAGCTGTTCCATCGGGTACAGGAAGCCCTGCAACTGGCGCGCCTGCACCTGCCGCGCCGCGCTGGCCGACTCGGGCAAGCCATACTTGCCGACGCCGTACACTGCCGGGAACTCGTGCTGCACCGAGTAGTAAGCGCGCAGTTCGCGGTAGCGGCCCTGCGGCAGCGGGTAACGTGTGCCCGCCCCGCCCGCATCGCCGCGGAAGGCACGCTGCTCGAAACGCAGCTTGGCCAGCTCCAGCCGGGCTTCGTCGTACAGCAGCCGGTTGGCCGCATGCCAGGCCGGCCCGGGCGGCACCAGCTGTTCGCTGACGCCATACTCGATACCTTGCTCCGGCTGCAGGCGCAGCAGCTCGATGGTGGCGTCGTCGTCCGGGAACGGCAGCACGGGGCACGTGCCGCTCTCGCTGTCGCGCACGATGGCCGCGCAGGGCTGCAGGTGCTCGTCCAGGATCGCCAGCGCGCGGATGCGGCGCACGCCCTCGATCCGCTGGATCACGCCGATCAATTCGCTGACCGTCACCGGCTCTGTCGCGGCCGGCCGCGCCACGACGTGGCCATGCCGCGTCGCCGGGCCGTCGTATACCATTTCCGGCGCAAGACCCTGGGCGATCACATCGCGCATGCGCCGCACCGACATCCCCGACGACAGGTACTCGTCGCAGTCGTGCAGGATGCGTGCCAGCACCTCGGCCGGGTCGCGCTCGCCGCACGTGTCGATCTCGCCACGCAGGTAGTACGGTCGCGGACGCACCTCGCGCACGTGCAGCAGGTCCTCGCCCAGCGCCCGGTGCCCCGCGTACAGCGCCCGCACCTGCCGGCCCAGCGGCCCTGGTGTCGCCTCCGGCTCCCGGCCCGGTACCGCCGCCACGATCGCATCCGCGCCCATCACGTCCACCGCCAGCAGGCCGTCGCCCGCCGGCCGGACCCAGATGTCGGCCAGGTCCGGCAGCGCGCCGTACAGCAGGCGGCGGTAATCGTCCACCGTCAGCGCGGCGGCGGGCAGCACCGCTTCGGGCGGATGCAGCGCCAGGTTGGCGTAGTCGATGGTGCCATCCGGCCCCGTCAGGTAGTCGGCCATGTCGAAGCCGGTCCGGTAGGCCAGGTCGGTCAGGCTGTAGGCCAGCTGCTCCAGTACCGTCACGCCCGGGTCGTGCGCGTTGAAGTCGGTCCAGCGGGCGCCGCACAACTGCTGCAGCGCCGCGATGCCGGCGCTGCGCAGCGCCTCGAAGTCCAGGCCTTCCCGGGCCGTGCCGGCGGCCAGGCCGGCCAGCACCGGCGCGGCCAGCGCGGCCGGGACGGGCAGAGAGGTACTCATGGCTGGCCCCCGTCGACCGCAGCCAGCTGGCCACGCAAGCTGGCAATCAGGCCATGCACGCGCCGGTACGGCAGGTTCGCCAGCGCTTCCAGCACCAGCGCCAGCTCGTCGGCATCCAGCGCGAACGGTGCGCCAGGATGCGCCATCCACTCCTCCAGCCGCGCCACCAGGGCGTGCACCGTGCGCCACGGCAGCTCGACCAGCGCGGCGTGTACGAGGCGAGCCTGGAGCGGGTCGAGACCGAGGCCGAAGCGGCCTTGCAGGCGCGCGTTCATGGCCGCTCCTGCTGCGCCGGCGGCACGCCGCACTGCGTCATCTGCGGGTCGAACCACAAGGTGGCGAGCTGGTAGCGGATCCACGTATCCGCGCCGTAGGCGCAGTTGACGCGGATCTGCAGGCAGTAATCGCCCGGCACCTCCTTGCTGTCCAGCCAGCGCAGTTCCATGCGGTGGCGGCGCGAGTCGTAGTGGGCCTGGTGGTAGGTGAATTCGCCCTTGGCGCTAAAAGTGCGCAGAGCAAAGGCATGCATCAGCGCGTACTTGCCCGTATGGGGACGGCCCGCCCCGGCCATCACCTCCAGCGCCGTGCAGCCCTGGAACGGCCCCGCGATCGTATGCCATTCGGCGTCCGCCGGGGCGGCGCTGGCCCCGTCCGCGCCCATGCGCCCCGAGTACGCCACGACGCCGTCCACATCCAGCTCGCAGCGGGGATGACGGTTGTTGACGCCCACCCACGCGTTGCGCTCCTGCTCCGTGGGCGCCAGCAAGGTCAGCACCGCATGGCCGCCGCCATCGTCGTCGTCGTCGACGGCCGGCCCGTCCGTCGCGTGGCCGTGCCGCGCCACCTCGAGCGTCAGCGTGGCGCGGTGCTGGTCGAGGCCGAAGCCCCAGGCGGCGCCCCGCTCCTCGACGGCGCCATACAGGCTGAGGACCCGATGATTGCTGCCCACCTGCGTCAGGCGCAGTCCATCATGCTCGTTGTGCGCGATGCCGTCGTCATGGATGTTCAGGACCGATTCGATCAGGTCGCCGAAGTCGCTGGAGGACGGCATCTCGCCGTCGCCGAAACGCTTCTTCAATGTTTCCCTATTGCGCTTTGCCATCTTGTGCCTCGCCTGGAATGATGAAGGTGCTGCCGATCTCGAGCTTGCCGATGCCGGTGCGGGTCGCGATGCGCGACTGTTCGCTGCCGGCCACGAGGATCGCGTGGCGGCGGATCGGCACCGCCACGCTCCAGGGATACAGCGGCGTCACGTCCGGCGCCGGCCGCCCGCCCCGCCCCGGCACCGCCGTATCCGTCAGCAGGTAGCGCTCGCTGCCCGCATCGCTCACGCTGAGCATCGAGAACTCCGACACGCCCAGCACTTCGTCCTGCGCCAGCAAGGCCGCCTCGATGTCGTGCTGGCGGATGCACCAGCCGAACGGGCTGGTATTGCCGGTACCGCTCCACGGCGAGATATGGTCCGACACCAGCCGGTCCAGCAGGTTGACGTACCAACCGTGATCGACGCCCGGCGCGAGGCGCACCTTGCAGCGCACCTGGATGCGCTGGTAGAACGGATTGGCCACTTCCAGCGTCACGCCGGGCGCCATGCGCCCGGCCAGGTAGTCGTGCACCTGTGCGACCAGGTCGCCGTTCAGCCGTGGCAGCACCGCCATGTGACCGCGCGATTCGAACGGCGGCAGCGCGACGACCAGCACGTGTCCCGGGCACGTGCTGCCATCCGGATGGCGCGACAGCGACAGGTTGGGAAAGCACTTGACACGGTCGATTTGGGGAAAGCGCTCCAGCACCAACCGCTCGTAGTCCGCCGGCAGGATCGCGCGGCCCTTGTGGCGCAGTCGTTCGGCCGTGCGCCGGCGCAGCTGCTGGCGGTCCTCCAGCGGCCGTCCTTCGGTGCTGGCCGTCATCTGCGTCAGCCGGCCCAGGCCCGGGATCGTCGAGCGCGGGCGACGGATGGCGCCGGCCGGAATGCGTGCCGGACCTGCCGGGGCCGCCTCTGCCAGGTCGCGCCATACCTGCAGCGCGTGCGGATGCACCGAGTACAGCTGGCAGAACTTGTTCAAGTCGTTCTCGCAGCCGACCCGCAACCAGTACAGGCCGGACGGCATTACCGTGTTGTCCTGGCCGATATCGGGCGGCAGTGCCAGCGTGACGATGCCGGGCCGCAGGAAACCGTGGGTGGAGTCGGCCAGGATCGCGTGCGGCGGCAGCGGCTGCCACTTGTTGTCGGCGAGGTAGGACCAGCTGGCGTTGCGGCCCTGTCGCCCGGCCATCGGCAGCGCATCCTCGACCAGATGGAAGAACAGCGTCAGCGTGGCGCGCAGGTCGCCGGCCGAAAAGCCCAGGTACAGGTTGCCCGAATAGTCGAGTGGCGGCAGCAGCAGGTCGCCGCCCTCGCTGCCGCCGCGCGCGGCCTCCCAGCCGAACGGGTGCAGGCGCAGCAGCGCCTCGCCGTCCGGTCCGGGCGTCGGGCCGATGGTGGCGCTGGCCGTGTAGTTCATCGACAGCGACTCCAGCACGGGCGTGTACGGCGGATTCGGTGCCGCCAGCGGCTGCAGGCGGTAGCGCCGGTGCGCGTTATGCGTCAGCACCGTGGCCAGCCGCTGCGGATAAGCCCGGTGTCCCAGCACGAAATCGCCCTGCGTGGCCAGGGTCAGGCGGAAGAAGCCTGCCGTGGCGCCCGGTCCCCAGCCGAACGGCTGGCCCGCCTTCGGTCGCGTGGCACGCCCGAGGTGCAGCACTGGCGTCAGCAGCACCGTTTCCACCGGCGCGATCGGGTAGTGCGGCGTCGCCAGCCGCTCGGAAAACAGCACGTGCCGCGGCGGACCCTGCATCTCGCCCGGCTGCCAGCGGCCGTCCGCCAGCACCCCCACCTGGCAGCCGACCTCCTCGAACGGTTCGTCGCCATAGCCGGCGTACCAGCCGCGCAGCCCCCCTGCCGCGCGCGGCAGTCCGTTCCATTGCAACACCAGTTCGGCGCTCGTCAGGTGCTTGCAGGCCGCCTCGGCGCTGCCCACCACCAGGTAGGAGCCGCGCTCGGGCAGCGGGCCGAAAGGCTGGAACGGCGCCGCCGGCGACAAGGCGCCCAGCTGGTTGTGCAGGATCAGCGAGCGGTGGCCGCGCACGGTGGCGTCGATGCGGGCGCGCACCAGCGGCAAGCCGCGCAGCAGCCCGTATGGATACAGGTAGCCGTCATCGTCCAGTTCCACCCGCAGCAGCGGGCAGGCGCCGCTGCCGTCGGGGCCGTGCACGGCGGCGTCGAACGGGACCACCGGCTCGACCTCCGGCGCCAGTGTGAAATACAGGTGCAGCGCGTCATGCGCGCCGTGCTCGCCGGCCGGTGCGAACGTCGCGCTGTAGCCGGGTACCGCGATCCAGCCGGCCGGCCCCGTCACGCTCAGCGTAAACATGCGGCGCAGCACCTTGTAGCGCACCTCGACCGCCGACTCTCCCATCGCGCGCGCCAGCAGCTCGAGGCGCTGGCCCAGCGAAGCGGCGCAACCATCCGCGGTCCGTTCCATGCCCAGCTGCAGTACCACATGCACGGCCCGTTCGCCCTCGCGCAGCGACAGCACGTTGCTGCCCAGTGCAAAGCCCAGCCGGGCCGCTTGCCCGGGCGCCGTGGCGGAGGCGGTGCGGGGGGCACCGAACAGCGGGTGCGGTGTCAGGTGCGCCGTCGCGACGGCGGCCGCCGCTTCCGGTACGGGCAGCCGGGCCACCCGGCACGCGGTCGGATAGCTCTTGTCCTTGCCCTGGCAGGACTCCTGCAGGCGATTCTCCGGCGCCGTCAGCGGATTGCGCTCGCAGAACAGCGTGTACAGCGCGCACAGGCGCGCATCGCCCACCTCCAGCGGGGTGCGCGACAGGTACGCCAGGTCCGCCTGCTGCGCCGTGCCGGGCGCCAGGAACGCCGTGCCGGCCGGCACCCGCACGCGGCCTCCGTCCGGACTGCGCTCGAACACGAGAAAGGCCGTATCACGCACGGGCGCGCGCGGCCGCTGGCGCAGCACGTCGTCGTAGTAGAAGTCCAGGTGCGCCTCGGTCAGCCGGTTGACCTTCTCCTGCGCCGCGCCATACAGCCGCACGAACGCCAGCAGCAGTCCCGCGCCCGGATCGTGCGTGCCGCTGTGCAGGCTGTGCTGCAGCCGTGCGGCCGCGCCGCGCTGGATCATTTCGATCGCCTTGGCCAGCTGGTTGAACCAGGTCCGGTACAGCGCCCGCAGCGCGTCATCCCGTGCCGCCGGCGCGGTATCGAGTTGCAGCAAGGTGGCCAGTTGCGCCAGCAGCTCATGCGGGTCGGCCTGCTTGTCCCACTCCGGCCGCGCATCGTGGAATGCCAGCGCCTTGCGCAGCGACGGCTCCAGGGTGGCCAGCACACCCGCGATCAGGTTGCCCAGGTCGACGCCGGCCGGGCTGCCGCCGCGCAGCAGCACATCCGACCACCCCTCCAGCCGGCGCACCAGCGCGCGCAGCCGGAAGGTGGGCGATTGCTCGCGCCCGACCGGCTCGGCGCCCGGCGCCACCGCGTCCAGCGCGTGGTCCACCAGCGCATCGAAGGCGGCGCGGTGCTGCGGCACCCGCAGCGCCAGGATCTCGGCCATCACGGCTGTCTCGTCGCCGGCAAAGTAGTCGCGCCAGGTGCGGTCCCAACCGGCCGCCGGTCCCGCCTCGGCAAAGCGCACCAGGCCGGCGTACTGCAGCGCCAGCGTCATCAGCTGCGCCGGCGCCAGCTCGTCCACGTCGATGTAGTGCGGCGCCAGCGCCGCCGGCAGGCGCTCGTGCTGGGCCAGGCCTTCGCGCATGCTCATCGCGCCGCCTCGACGTAGAACGGGTAGACCAGGTTGTGCGTGGTGTTGGTGGCGCGCACACGGTAGACGATCTCGATGGGCAGCACGCCGTCCAGGTCGGGCCCCGGCAGCACCGTCACCAGCACCACCTGGACGCGCGGCTCGCAGCGTTCGACCGCGCTGGCCACCGCCTGGCGGATGGCACCGACCACCGTCTCGCTGACCTGCTCGAACACCAGCGCATGCAGGTTGCAGCCGTACAGCGGGCGCATCACCCGCTCGCCGGGCCGGGTCGACAGCAGGATCACGAGGCTCTCGCGGATGTCGACGTCGTCGTCGACCATCGTGGTCCCCCCGGCGCGGCTGAAGCTGGGTGGGAAGGCCCATCCGGTACCCAGGAACGAACGGCTCGTCATGTCATCCCCCGATCATCACGGTGGGGCAGCCTGCCGGGATCGTGCCGCCATGCGCCGTCAGGTCGCCCACGCGCGCGGCCGGTTTGCCGCCGATCATGACCGTGGCCGACCCCTTCGCGATCGTGTCCGGCGGTCCCACGCACGTGCAGGCGTCGCCCACGACGGCGGCGATCATCTTGCCGACCATGACGGTCGGCACGCCCGGGCCGATCACGGGCCCGCCCACGTGCGGGACAGGCGGCAGGCCGGGCGTCACCATGGGACAGGTGTGCAGGTCGGTCACGCGGGCGGCGGGGGGCATGGCTCGGTCCTCGTTGGCACGTCAGTTGATCATCACCATGGCACCCTTGACGGTCGTCTGGCCGCTGGCCGACAATTCCGCGCTGGAGGCGCCCTTGGCGCTGAAGCCCGCCTTGGCGGTGCTGGCGATGTTCATGGCGCTCTGGGTCAGGTCGGCCGCGCTGGTGATGCCGATCTCGCCCGTCGCGGCCAGCGTGATCTTGCCCTTGGCCGTGATGGCGATGTCTTTCGGGCTGTCCAGCGCGATGCCGTCCGGCGACAAGGTCACCTTGTTGCCCGTCTGGTCCTCCAGCACGATCGACTTGGCGTCGTCGCTCAAGACGACCGACTGCCGGCCCGGGGTGCGGACGGTGATGACCTTCTTCTCTTCGTCGAACTCGATCGTCAGCTTGCTGCGCGTGACGATGGCCTTGGTGTTGTTTTCCGCCGTCAGCGCGTACGGCGGCGCCCGCTTGCTGCTGTACAGGCTGCCCAGGATGACGGGGTGCGACGGGTCGCTGTCGAGAAACCCCAGCAGCACCTCGTCGCCCACCTCGGGGATGAAGAAGCTGCCCACGCCGCTGGAGCCGTAGCCGCTGGCCAGGCGCGCCCATACGCCTGCCGTCTCGGCCTGCGTGACGGGCAGCGCCACCTGCACCTTGTGCTGCTGCGCCGGGTCCTCGTTCAGCTTCAGCACGACGCCGATCTGCAGCCCCGTGACGCCGGCCGTCAGCCCGCCCGCCAGCGGCGCGGCCAGCGACTGGCGCTCGGCCAGCGCCTCGGGCGCCAGGCCGAACTCCGCCTCCGTGCTCCAGTCGCCGTCGGAAATCAGGTGCGTCACGCTGCTCAGCCAGGCTTGCCCGGCAAAGCGCGTGCCGGTACCGGCAACCTCCATCAGGGTGCCCGGCAGCGCCAGCGCGCTGCCCAGGAAGCGCATGCGCCCGCGCACCCGCGCCAGCGCCGCCTTCAGCTGGCGCGCCGCCGTCCAGGCCTTCAACCCGTCGGTATCGAGCGGCAGCGGCGACTGCAGGCGCCAGGCCTTCAGGCCGATGACCTTGGCCAGCGCGGCGGCATCCAGGTTGCCGTGCGCGTTCAGGCTGGGCGGCTCGGCGCGTTGCTCGACGATCTCCTGCGTCGCGGGGTCCCAGCCGACACCGGTCACGGCGGCCAGCTGGTGGCGCGCATCCAGGTCGCCCTCGAACTCGTTCAGGTCCTTGCCGTAGGTGACGCACAGCGCCGGCGCCGTCTTCACGTCCGGTGCCGCGACCGCCAGCTTGCCGCCGCTGGCCAACACGACCAGGCCATTGGCCTCGGCGCGCGCCAGCAGGAAATCCCAGTCGCTGACGTCGTACTGCACCAGCTCCTTGTGCGTGGCCGTGGTATCGGCCACCGTGGCCGCCAGCCCGCCGGCGCTGGCCAGCTTCTTGATGATGTCGCTGTCCTTCAGGTCGACGAAGTTGGCGCATTTGCGCCCGACCGTCAACGCCACCGCCTTGTCGCGGCATTCCACCACCAGCCGGCCTTGGCCGAAGCTGGCGATGCGCATGCCGTGGCGGATCACGATGCCCTCGAACAGCGTGGCGCGCGCGGCACCGTAGCCCGCCTTGATGACGACGCCGGCGCCGGGCGCCAGCGCGGCGCCGTCGCTGACGGCGAAGCGCGGTGCCGCGTCCGTGTCGCTGTCGTCGTGCAGCACGATGCGCGCCAGCGGAATACGGTTGACGGCCGTCGTGATCTCGACCGACAGGACGGTCACCGTATCGGCCAGCTGGACGCCATTGGCGTGGATCTCGACAAACAGGTCGCCCTGCCGGTCGGCGCGGGGGGAAACGGCCATGGTCGGCTCCCGTTACAGGACGAGGCTCTGCCCGGGGGGCAGGTTGCGGATCGACGTCAGGGCGTTGGCCCGCGCCACCGCCTGGTCGCGGCCCGGATCGGCGTACGCGCTGAAGCAGATCTGCGGCAGCGTATCGGCGCTGACCTGCAGCTGCTTGCGCAGTTGCGGCGCCTGCGGGTCGGGCGTGGCGCTGGGACCGAATGCCGGCGGCGTATCCGGGCCGATGAAGCCCAGCTTCACGGTGGCCCGCAGCGGTACGCCGTTCGGTGCGAACAGCGTGTAGGTCACGTCCATCTTCTTGACGCGGCCGCGGAACTGCAGCGTGCCCCAGCTGACGCGCACGATGGGGCGGGTCCGGTAGTCGCTGTCCGCGGAGACGGTGACGACCTTGCGCAGCGCCGCCAGTTGTTCCGGCACCGTGCGTGGCTGGCCGTCGCCGATGGGCACCACGCCGGTGCCATCCAGGATCAGCGCCGGCAGCTCCAGCTTGTCGGGCAGCTCCTGCAGCAGCTTGTTCTCTTCCGTGAAACAAAACTCCGTGGACAGCGAGTACGTGGCCGGGTTGATCGCGGCCTCGAACGTGTCGCCCGGGTTGCCGGCCTTGTCCAGCTGCTCGATCTTCAAGCGCGCCTTCTCGCTCATGTCAGCGCTCCCGGGCCCGTTCGGCCAGTTCGTCGGCCTGGCGGCGCAGATCGGCCAGCCATGCGCCGGCCTGGCTGGTGCGGTTGCGTGCCCCGGGCTTGCCGCAGCACTCGCCTTCGTCCTGGTCCTTCTCCTGGTCCTTCTTCTTGTCCGTATCGTTACCGTTGGCGACACTGGACTTGATGGACAGCTTGCCGATTTCGATGGTCATGATCACAATATCCGGTTGCAAAAGGTGTACACCAGCGAGATGGTCTCGATCGCCACCTCGTTCTTGTTCGCGTCGAACGCGCTGGCCTCCCACTTGGTCGGGTAGGCGTTGGCGAACAGCCACGCCCGCAGCGGCTCCAAGCCGGGATCGAGCAGGTAGACGGTCAGCGGCGCCGTCATCACCTGCAGCCCCAGGCCGCCCTCCAGCGTGGCCCGGCACCAGCGCACCAGGGCCGAATTGCTCGCGCCGACGCCGCGCTTGAGCACCAGGGGCCCGTGCTGCACGCCCTTGGGCAGCTGCAGCACGTAGCGGTTCTCGCCGCCTTCCTGCACCGCCTCCGTCTCCATCGTGGCGCCGATACCCGACACTTCCTGGAACGACGCGTCGTTGGACAGATTCTTCTCGCCGAACACGACCCGGAAGGAGTACGCGCGCGGCATCGCATTGCCCGGGTGGTATTGCTGCAGTCCCTCCTTGCGGGCGCGCAGCTGCTCGGCCGTGATGGCGCCGCCACCACCGGTGGCCCGGCTGGGCACATACGCCTTGCCGCCAGGCGGCCCGCCGGGCGGCGGCGGTGGAATGGCCGGCGCGAGCGGCGGCGCTGCCGGTGCCCCCGCCCCCGCCAGCAGCCCGGCCGCCATCTCCGCGGCCTTCGCTGCCAGGTTGCCGACGTCGTCGCTCATTGCCGTCAGCCGTTGGCGATCGTCAGGCCTTCGTGGGCGATCTCGATGGTCTCGATCGCCACCTCGTTGCCCTCGGCCTTCAGGTCCGTGCTCGTGATCTTGATGGGCCAGGCGTTCTGCAGGGTCCACACCATCGTCGGCGCGCCCGTCTCGTCCAGCAGGCTGATGGTGATGGGCTTGCGCTTGATGGTGTTCATCTTGATCTCGTTGAACCAGACCCAGAACTTGTTGTCGCCCTTGTACACGCCCTTCTTCATCGTCACGTTCCCGACCTTCATCATGCCGGGCATCTTCAGCACGGTGAACGACTTGCTGTCGCCGGCGCGGTACTTCAGTTCCTCCATCTCGATCTGCAGTCCGCTCACTTCCTGGAACGACATCACTTCCGAATCCCATTTGACCTGGAAGTGAAACTTGGGTATCGGCCACAGGCTGGTCGATTGTGCTGATCCGTCATCTGGCATGGTTTCCTCACTCGTTTAAAGGTTGGTGGTGGTTGGGATCAGGACTTCTGCATCTGCTGCTGGAAGGTGATCTCGATGAACTCGGCCGGCCGCGACAGCGCCACCAGGATCGTCATGTTCATGCGCCCTTCCAGGATGTCCTCGGCCGTCATCGTTTCGCCGAGGCCGACGAAGACGGAGAACGCATCCTCCGGCGAGGCGCCGGCCAGGCCGCCGCGCTTCCAGATCCCGGTCAGGAAGTTGGTCGCCATGCCCTTCACGGTGACCCACGTGTTGGCGGTGTTCGGTTCGAACACGTAGGCGGCCATCGCCAGGCGCAGCGACTCCTCCAGCATGATCATCGTGCGGCGCACGTTGATGTAGCGCCAGTCCAGGCTGTTGCCGTCCAGCGTACGGGCGCCCCACACCAGCACGCCCGAGCCGATGAAGGCGCGCACGGCGTTGATCGACTTGCCCGACGTTGTCACGTTCAGGTCTTCCTGCTCCGCGTGGCTGATGCTGACGGTGGGCGCGATGACGGCGTTCAGGCTGACGTTGGCGGGGGCTTTCCACACGCCGCGGCTGTTGTCCACGCTGGTGTAGACGCCCGCCATGGCCGCTGCCGGCGGCAGGCGGTTCAGGCGGCGCGCGATGCCGGTGACGATGGTGGCGTACACGGGACTGAACTTGGCCAGCATCTGGTGCAGGCCCAGCTGGGCACGGGCCACGTCATCGGGGGTCTTCAGGCGTTCGCCGTCCAGCTCCCACGTGCTGTCCAGGCTGTTCACGCCCGCCACCTTCTCGTCGAAGCCCTTGCGCGGGATCGGGTCGGTCGGCGCCTGCGCCGGGTCCAGCTTCAGGTCCGCCGTCAGCAACGTCTTCAGGAGGCCCTTGTCCGTCAGGTTCAGGAAGCTCAGCGCGGTTTCCTGCACGATGCTGGTGTCCAGCCATGGGTAGTACGCCGCGGCGAAATGCAGGTTGTTGACGCCCAGCGCATCGCGGAACCTGGCGATCGGGTCGCCGGCTGGGTCCTTGCGGTCGCGGAAGCCGTCGTGGATGTCGAGGATCGCGAAGCGGTTCTTCATCGTTTCGCCGCAATGCTGCAAGACCGCCTGCTGCACGGCGATGGCGGTAGCCGAGAGGCTTTCCGGCGTCCCCTTCAGCAGCATGGCATCGGGCACGACGACCATGGTCGGCTCCTGCTCCTTGCGCAGGGCGTCCAGCCCGGCCAGCAGCGGGTCGGCTTCGACCGAGTCGCCGTAGCTGCCCACCGAAACGATATAGCACGGTCCGCCGCCATTGGCGAAGAACAGCTGCAGGCTGTAGTACAGCAGGTAGGCGCCGCTGTCCTGCACCAGCCAGTAGGCCTTGCGCTCGTTCGGCGCACCGCCGGGGACGGCAATCAGCAGGTCGGGTTCGACGGCCGCTTCCGGCGCCGCCTCGGCCAGGTTGAAGCGGCTGGCCGGCGGGCCGCCGAAGTAGTCGATGTATTCGCTCATCGACGTGATACGCCAGGGTTTGCCGCCAAGGGCGGTCCCTTTGTTGTCGGCCTTCTCGGTGTAACCGATGAAGGCGGGGACGGCGGTCGCGACTTCGACCACCGAGTTGGGAAAGGCGTCTTTTTCAAGAATATATACGCCGGGGGTCTTGTAGGCCACGTCGCTGCTCCGTTGATCACTGGTTGATAAAAATTTCCGACACCTGCACCACCTGCCCGTCGCGCACCGCCCGCTGTCGCAGCCCGGTGCCCGCCACGGGCATTCTCTTGATCAGGACGCGTTCGCCGAACGGCCCCAGTTCCTTCAATACGAAGCGCTCGCCCGGCCTGGCCCGCAGCGCGATCGGACGGTCGGACACGAACACGCGCGCCCGCCGCGCCGGCGTGAGGTCCGCTTCCTGGTCCGCATGGAAGGCCACGATGCCGTCCAGGTCCGCGATCGCCAGCGGCCGTCCCGCCAGCGCACCGCTGACGTAGTACTTCCAGTAGCTGCTGGCGGCGTCGAAGCGGGCCGTGTAGCGCCGCGCCGGCGCGGCCGCATCCGGTTCGATGCGGACCAGCAGCGCGGGCCGCCGCGGCACCCCGGCTGTCGGCAGGTGCGCCGCCAGCGCGTCGGCACCGTGCAGGTCCCGTTCCGCCAGCGTGGCGCCGGCGTGCAGCACCCCGTCGATACCGGCCTCGCGGCTGTCGGCCAGCAGCAACTGCCCGGGCGGGACGGCGGGCAGGGTGTACGACGCGAACAGCGGGTCCTGCGCATGGACGAGCAGCAGGAACGCGGCCGCACCGTCGTCATCGCCCTGCAGGCAATCCGCCCGGGCGGACGGCAGCAGGAATGCCAGCTCGTCGTCGCAGCGGCGCGTCAGCACGCCAGCCGCGTCCATCAGCGCCCGGGTGGCGCCGTTTGGCTCGACGGCCCAGCCGGGCCAGGCGCCGCCGTGGTAGGCGTGCTCGAGACGCAGCCGGAACAGTTCGCGATACGCGCTCATGGTGCCCGCCGCCGTTCCGTCGCGACCGTCGGATCGATAATGCCGACCTGCCGGCCGATAATATGACCATTATCGATCGCGACCACGCGGACCCGATATAAAACCGATGGCAGATAACGTCCGCCCAATACGCCCCAGATATTACTCATGACTGGCGGCGGGGTATTCTCGATATCCAGTATCAGTTTTTCGATGGACAGATCCATGGCCGGACTTTTATACCGGTCGAATACCGGCCGTTCGTGAAAGAAGCCGATCAGCAGCGATATCAGGCGCAGCGCGTCCTGGTAATTGCGGCCTGTAAAGTTCGCCGCCGCCATCACGTAGATATTCAGGAACAAAGGGCCGCCGCCGACAAACGCGCGGCCTGGCTGCTCGGGTCCGCGCTGGGTCGTCGTGTCGCGCTCGATCGCCGTCAGGAACAGCACGATCTTGTTGGTCACGTCCGGCGCCACGGCGCCATCGGCACCGAGCAGGTTGGACACCACGACCATGTCCTCGGCCGTCTCCAGCGTGCGGCCGAAAAAATCGTTCAGTTCGCCGGCCAGGCAGCGTATTGCCGCGTCGATCATTTGCTCTCCTTCCAGCCCGCTGCCAATAAAAAGGCGCAAGCAGGCCCTCCCGCCAATCGCGGCGGATATTATCGGTGTCGGTCAAAGTGAATATCGCCCGCACCGCGGTAGGTGCGCAATTGCTTGGCGAGGCTTGATGTAAATAATGATGCGACCGGCGCATGAAAAAAACCACCCCTTTTTCGGAGGGGCTGCAAAATACAACAATGAGCAATTGTTCGCAATTGTTACTTACTTGCGCCGTGGCTTTCGTATTAGCCGGGACGCGCCGAGCGCCAGCCGCCGGGTGCAAGCAGGAATCGGCAAACCGCGCGACAATAACGCCCTTCCAGTCTTCCAGGCCTGCCATCATGTCCACTCCCGCCGTCCTCGTTCCCCGCCGCACCGCCATCGATCCCGCGCCACTGGGCATCGCCCTCGTCGCCATCCTGGCGGGGGCCTGGTACCTTGCGCAGCAGGTCGGCCCGCGCCAGGCGGCACTGTGGGTCGTCGGCGCCCTGCTGGGCATATCGCTGTACCACGCCGCGTTCGGCTTTACGTCCGCATGGCGGGTGTTCATTGCGGACGGCCGTGGCGCCGGCCTGCGCGCGCAGATGCTGATGCTGGCCGTCGGGGTCGCCCTGTTCTTCCCTGCGCTGGCGGCGGGCACGCTGTTCGGCAATCCCGTCAAGGGCCTGGTGTCGCCCGCGGGCACCTCGGTGGTCGTCGGCGCCTTCATTTTCGGCATCGGCATGCAGCTGGGCGGCGGCTGCGCTTCCGGCACGCTGTACACGGTGGGCGGCGGCAGCACGCGCATGCTCGTCACCCTGGCCGCGTTCATCGCCGGCTCGCTGGTGGGCACCGCGCATATGCCGTTCTGGACCTCGCTGCCGCAGCTGCAGCCGGTCTCCGTCGTCGCGGCACTGGGCCTGGCGCCGGCGCTCGTGCTGAACTGGCTGCTGTTCGCGCTGATCGCGGCGGTCACGGTCGTCGTCGAGAAGCGTCGCCATGGCCGGCTGGTGGCCGCGCACGTGCAGCCGGCGCGCGGGTCGCGTTGGCTGCACGGACCGTGGCCGCTGATGGCGGGCGCCCTCGCGCTGGTGCTGCTGAACTTCGCCACGCTGGCGCTGGCCGGGCGGCCGTGGGGCGTCACGTCCGCGTTCGCGCTGTGGGGCGCCAAGGTCGCGGCGCTGGCCGGTGTCGACGTGGCGAGCTGGCCGTTCTGGATGACCAAGGCCAACGCCGCCGCGCTGGCCGCACCGGTGTCGCACGACATCACTTCGGTGATGGACATCGCCATCGTGCTGGGGGCCATGCTGGCCGCGGCGCTGGCGGGGCGCTATGCGCCCGTGTGGCGCCTGCCCCTGCGCTCGTTGGTCGCCGCCGTGGTGGGCGGCCTGCTGCTCGGCTACGGCGCCCGGCTGGCCTACGGCTGCAATATCGGTGCCTACTTCAGCGGCATCGTGTCGGGCAGCCTGCATGGCTGGCTGTGGCTCGTCGCGGCCTTTGCGGGCAACGTCGCTGGCACCCGGCTGCGCCCCCTGTTCGGGCTCGAGGTGGAGCGCCTGCGGCCCACTGCCTGCTGAGCCAGCGGGCCGCGCCGGCCCGTCATGAAGCCGTCACAACGCCTTGCTAATCTCGCCATCTTTCCAATCCGCCGGATCGATGACATGAAATACAAGGCACTCCTCCTCGCGACGCTCAGCGCGGCCGTACTGGCCGGCTGCGGCAGCGACAGCGACTCCACCCCGGGTACCGCGCCCGTATCACCGACCAACCCGCCGGTGGCCGCCGCGCCGAAGAACGTCATCTTCTTCCTGGGCGACGGCATGGGCCTGACGACGATGACGGCCGCGCGCATCTACGCCGTCGGCGAGGACGGCGAGCTGACGATGGACACGCTGCCCGAAACGGCCTTCGTCAAGACGTTCTCCAACGACGCGCAAGTCACCGACAGCGCACCGTCGATGGCCGCCTACATGACGGGCGTGAAGATGAACAACGAGGTCCTGTCGATGTCGCAGGAGACCAGGGCCGTCGATCCGGTGGCCGACAGCGCCGGCAACAGGCTGGGCAACGCCTGCGGCAGCGGCAACGGCAAGCCCGCCACCACGCTGCTGGAACTGGCCAAGGCGCAGGGCCTGGCCGCCGGCGTCGTCACGACGGCGCGCGTCACCCACGCCACGCCGGCCGCCACCTACGCGCACATCTGCCACCGCGACCTGGAGAACGACATCGCCGCGGCCCTCGTGCCGGGCGGCGCCGGCTACAACGCGGCACTGGGCAGCACGGGCCTGGACGTGCTGCTGGGTGGCGGCAGCCAGTTCTTCAAGCCCGTCAAGGACGGCGGCAAACGCGCCGACGGCCGCGACCTGGTCGCCGAACTGAAGGCGAAGAGCTACGCCTACGCGGGCAACGCCGGCGAGTTCGCCGCCATCGATGCGGCCAAGACCGACAAGCTGGTGGGCCTCTTCACGTCCAGCCACATGAGCTATGACCTGGACCGCGATCCGGCCAAGGAACCCAGCCTGGCCGACATGACGACCAAGGCGATGGACGTCCTGGCCCGCAACGGCAAGGGCTACTTCCTGATGGTCGAGGGTGGCCGCATCGACCATGCGCTGCACGAAACCACGGCAAAGAAGGCATTGCAGGACACGGTCGCATTCGACAACGCCATCAAGGCCGCCATCGCCAAGGCCAAGCTGACGGATCCGGACCTGAAGAACACGCTGATCGTCGTCACGACCGACCATGACCACACGCTGGTCTTGAATGGCTATGCCAAGCGCACCGGCAAGACCGCTGCCGGCAATGCCGGCGTGCTGGGCGTAGTCAAGAACTACGTGACCGGCGCCACCGACAAGGACCTCGACGGCGCACCGTACTCCATCATCGGCTTCGGCACCGGCGAAAACCGCGTGCAGGCCAGCCGCGCCAGCCAGGCCGCGCTGGACGACAGCGTCACCGGCGCCAACACGTACCACCAGGAAGCGGCGGTGCGCATGGGCGTGGGCGGCGAGACGCATGGCGGCACGGACGTGTTCCTGGGCGCCATCGGCAAAGGCGCCGAGACGTTTACCGGCACGATCGACAACACCCGCGTGTTCGATCTCGTCAAGACCGCGGCCGGCCTGTGAGCCGCCCTCACCACCACGGATATCCTATGAAACGCACCCTGTTAGCCACCGCGCTGGCGCTCTCCTTCTCCGCTGCGCACACCGCCCATGCCGCCGGCGAGGCCAAGAACATCATCTTCTTCCTGGGCGACGGCATGGGCCCGTCCACGGTCACCGCGGCGCGCATTTTCAAGTACGGCGAGGCCGGCAGCCTGACGATGGATACGCTGGGCCGCACCGCCCGCATCAAGACCTACTCGCAGGACGCCCAGACCACCGACAGCGCGCCCTCGATGGCCGCCTACATGACGGGCGTGAAGATGAAGAACGAAGTCATCTCCATGTCGGCCGACACCGTCGCCACCAATCCGGGCAGGGACGCCAACGGCAACCTGACCGTCAACAACTGCGCGGCCAACAACGGCACGGCGGTGCCTACGATTCTGGAACTGGCCAAGGCCAAGGGCAAGGCCGTGGGCGCCATCACGACGACGGAGCTGACCCACGCCACCCCGGCCGCCACCTACGCGCACATCTGCAACCGCAACGCGCAGTATGCGATCGCGGCCCAGCTGGTGCCGGGCGGCGCTGGCTACAACCCCGCGCTGGGCGACGGCGTGGATGTGCTGATGGGCGGCGGGCGCAATCACTTCACGCCTTATGCGGCCGGCACCAATGCGGGCGGCCGCGCCGACGGGCGCAACCTGCTGACGGAACTGGCCGCCAAGGGCTATACGGTCGCCGCCAGCAAGGCGGAGATGAACGCGGCGGCGCCCGGCAAGAAATTCATTGGCCTGTACAGCAGTAAGAGTCACCTGGAGTACGAGCTCGATCGCGCCGCCACGCCGCCGCTGGGCGAAGGCGCCAACCAGCCGAGCCTTGCCGAGATGACCGTCAAGGCGATGGAGCTCCTCGGCCAGAATGCCAACGGCTACTTCCTGATGGTCGAAGGCGGTCGCATCGACCACGCGCTGCACGGCACCAACGCCAAGCGCGCGCTGGTGGACACGATCGCGTTCGACGATGCCGTCAAGGCGGCGCTGGCCAAGGCCAGGCTGACCGACCCGACCTTGGCCAATACGCTGGTCGTCGTCACGGCAGACCATGACCACACGCTGGCGTTCAACGGCTACGGCAAGCGCGGCAACCCGATCCTGGACATCAACCGCAGCTACCGCGACAACAGCCCGAACAAGGATGCGGATGGCAACACGTACACGACGCTGGTGTTCGGCAACGGCCCGAACCGCCCGGCCGTGCGCACCAGTGTCGACAGCACTGCGGCCATGGCCGACAACTACCTGCAGGAGACGGGCGTGCGCCTGTCCAGCGAGACGCACGGCGGCGGCGACGTCCAGCTGTTCGCTACCGGCGCCGGCGCGAAGGGCTTCAAGGGCACGCTGGACAACACCCGTGTGTTCCGCCTGCTGAAGTCCGCGTTCGGTTTCTGATGGTTCAGCCTTTGCGGGCCGGGGCGTCCACTCCGGCCCGCGACCGATTCCCATGACACGCCACTACCTGCCTCTTTCTGTCCTGTGCCTGGCCGGCGCCGCCCACGCGGCACCGGACCTGGACCTGCGCATCGCCTACTCCAGCCGCACCGTGACCGCCGAAGGCGTCACGCGCGAAGCCCGTTTCGAGGAAACCATGCTGCGCCGCGACGGCCACGTGTGGTCCGCGCGGGTGCTGCCGCCCCAGGCCAGCGCCCGGCATGACCACGCCCATGGCAAACCCGGCGCGCGCCATGCCGCCGCGCGCGCCACCTCCGTGCACAAGCACTTCAACCCGGCGCTGCTGCCGCGCCACGTCACGCTGGACGGCGGCAAGGTGCGGCTCGAGTACGTCGATGCCGCCGCGCGCGAAGTGATCGCCGTGCCCCCGGGAGAATTCGACAATGTCGGCTTCGACGGTTCGTGGACACGCGCCTACTACCTGCTCGACCCGCAGCGGCTGCGCGCGCTGCCGCTGGCGGCACGCAAGTCGGACGTGCCGGGCGCTCGCTGGCGCGAACGGCAACGCGACGGCGCCTACGAACGCGTGCTGTGGGACGAGCGCCGCGAGATCCCGCTGGTGATCGAAAGCGGCGACGTGGCCGGCACGTCCACCCACCGCATGGTGCTGACGGTGCAGCCGGGCGTGACGCACGAACTGCCGTGGCGCGGGCTGGCAGGCTATGCCCGGCGCGAGTATGCCGACTTCCTGGACTGACGGCGCGATGGCTCCCGGCGTGGAGATGCCAGAAAATTAAAGTTTTTGGCTTTACAGTAAGATGTCGGTTCGCTATCATCCTGCTCGGAAAATCGGACCGACCGTGACGATGGCGTGAGTGCGCCGGGCGGCGGGCCGGGTTTTTCTTACCAGGACCCTACTCGCACACCACCATCCATGGGCGCCCGCCGTTCCCGCATCCGCCGTCCAGCCGGCGCGCCACCGCTTTATCCCTCTGTCCGTCCGTCCTTGCCTGCCGGGGCTTCCCGGTGAGCGCCGGCATTCATCTGCCCCCCCTGCTGGCCGCGCTGCTGGCAGCGGCGTCGCTGCGCGTCGCCCATGCCGCCCCGGACTGCCCCGTCCCGCTGCCCACCGAAGCCGCGGCTGGCGCAGGCTTCGCATGGCAGGCGCTGCCCGCCACCGCCGCGGTACCGGCAGCGGCACCCTACCGCATCGGCGTGTGGGGCGACAGCCTGACGTCGGCCCGCAACTTCGTCGACGCGGCATTGCAGGGCTCCGGCATCGAGCGGACCGCCGTGCTGCCGTCGTTCATCCAGGCTGGCCTGCGCGTGCCTGGCCTGGCCCTGCCGCTCAAGGCGGCCTGCGCCAGCGTGGGCTGGCATACCGCGTATGCCTACCGGGCCAAGGGCGATACCCCCGCCTTCTCGCCAGGGCTGCTCAGCATGGAGTCGTCCAGCCCCGGCCAGACGCTGGCACTGGACTTCCGCTTCCCGCGGCCGGACACGCGCGTGCGCCAGCTCGACATCCTGTACGACAAGGGTGCGCCGGACGACTCGCTGCTGCTGGCCGTGGCCGTCGACGGCCAGGAGGAGCAGTTGATTCCCCTCAGCCGCACGGCGACCGGCGTGCTGCGTATCGCGCCGCGCGTGCCGATGGCGCAGCTGCGCCTGCGCCTCGTGTCCGGGCACGTGCGCCTGCACGGCTTCCTGCCGCACTACGAGGGCGCGCCGCGCGCCGTTCTGGATATCCTGAGCGTGCCGGGTGCCCAAGTGCGCGGCTGGCAGCACATCGACGCGCGGCTGCTGCCCGGCGCGCCTGCATACGACGTGCTCATCCTGCAGTACGGCACCAACGAAGGCGCCAGCCCGGCCTTCGATCCGGTCGCTTATGCCGGCAGCCTGCGCGCCAGCCTGGCGCGGATGCGCCAGCTGCAGCCGCATGCCCGTTGCATCCTGGTCGGCCCGCCCGACCGCGGCGTGACGGGCGCACGACCGGCCGACCCGATGAAGTACTCGGCCATCCACCGCCGCATCGCCAGCACGCAGAAACAGGTGGGCGCGCAGTTCGGCTGCGCCTTCTGGGACTGGCAGGGCGCAACGGGCGGCGCCGGCACGGCGCTGCGCTGGGCCCGCGCCAATCCACCGCTGATGCAGCCGGACCTGACGCACCTGACGGCGCAAGGCTATGAGGTCAGCGGGCGCCTGTTCGCCCGTTCCCATCGATTCAACCTCCCGCAGCACTAACCGCAACCGCCCTACGGCATCCATGTCGCACACCACACCCCTTACCGGCAGTCCCCGTTTCGCCGAACTCGATGGCCTGCGGGCGCTGGCGGTCGTCTCCGTCATCCTGTTCCACTGCGAGATCACGGGCGTGTTCAACGCCGGCTTCTTCGGCGTCGACATGTTCTTCACGATCTCCGGCTTCATCATCACGTCGATCCTGCTGAAGGAATACCGCAGCGAGGGCGATTTCCGCTTCCTGAACTTCTATTTCCGCCGCCTCAAGCGCCTGCTGCCGCCCGTGCTGGGCCTGGTCCTGATTGCGTTCCTGGGGACGTCGGTGCTGTCGCCCGACGCGTTGCGCAAGTTCATCGCCGATACGCCGGCCGCCTTCCTGTACCTGTCGAACTGGTGGCAGATCGTCGACCGCCAGGACTACTTCGACACCACGCCGCACGTCTTGCGCCACCTGTGGTCGCTGGCGATCGAGGAGCAGTTCTACATCGTCTGGCCGCCGCTCGTCTACCTGGTGCTGAAACGCGGCGGGCCGCGCGCCGCGGGCGTCCTGGCGCTGGCGGCCACGTTGGGCAGCACGGCATGGATGTGGCACCTGTACGAGCTCAATATTGACGCGATCGACCAGAACCGCATCTACCTGGGCACGGACACGCACGCCATGGGCCTGCTGACGGGCGCCGCGCTGGCGTGCTTCTGGAATCCATGGCTGCCGCGCGCCGTCGGGCCGCTGGCGCGCCTGTGCTGGCGCGCCCTGGCGCTGCTGGCACTGGCCCTGCTGGGTGCCATGATCGGCACGATGGACACGTCCAACCCGTGGCTGTACCGGGGCGCCTTCCTGGTGGTGCCGCTGCTGACCTGCATCGTTGCCTACGTGACGATGGGCGACCGCGAGTTCTTCGTGTCGGCGTTGCTGCGCACCCGCGTCGTGCAATGGTTCGGGCTGCGCTCGTACTCGCTGTACCTCGTGCACTGGCTCGTGTTCGTCTGGATGCGCCTGCTCGGGTTCACGGATTTCGCACGTTGGGACGTCTTCCTGCCGGCGCTGGCCGTCGTGTTGATCGTCTCCGAAGCAATGTACCAGGCGGTGGAGAAGCCGGCCATCCGCTACGAACTGAAGCAGGCCGGCGACACCCCCAAGAAGGCCGTGCTGGGTGCGTACGTTATCATCGCGCTGCTTTTTTCGACGGCAATTCGGGCGGTGGAATTCGAGGAACCGGCACCTGTGATCGTCGCCAGCGCCGGGGCTCCCGCCGTACTGCCGCCGCTGCCGGTTGCGGAGCCAAAACCGGCACCGCAGCCGGCGGCCGTGCAGCCAGCCGGCGCTATCATGCCAGCGGAGGAGGACATCGATCCAGGCGTGCGCATTTCCGGCGGCGAGCACCTGTACGCGCTGGGCGACTCGGTGCTGCTGGGGGCGCGGGATCACCTGCGCAAGAGCATTCCCGGCATCGAGGTCGACGCGGCCGTCGGGCGCCAGGTCCGCCACGGCCTCAAGATCGTGCAGGGGTGGCAGGACCGGCTCGATGGCGCCTCGACGGTGCTGGTGCACCTGGGGACGAACGGCTACATCAACGAAGGCCAGTTGCGCGAACTGCTGGGGGCACTGGCCCGCTGCAAGACGGTGCTGCTGGTAACCGTGCACGCGGACCGGCGCTGGACGGCGCCGAACAACGAACTGATCGCGCGCATGACGCGGGAATTCCCGAATACGCGCGTGCTCGACTGGAACGCGGCCTCGGCGGCACGGCCGGACTGGTTCGTCAAGGATGGCATCCACCTGTCGCGCCGCGGCATCCTGGCCTACGCGGCGCGGATCGAGGCGGCCACGGGCGGCACGCCGCTGCCGCTGCCGGAGCCGGCGCCTGCGCCTGCGCCGTTGCTCGAGAAGCCGCGCCGCACGGTGCGCGCCCATGCGGACGCGGGTGCGCATCCGCGGCACCACCAGCAGGCCGGGGCAACTGGCGAACCGACCGCCGCGGCGGTCGCGCCGGAACTGCCGGCCGCGGTACGTGGCCAGGCCACGGAGCCTGGCGAGGCGGCGCACAATCCAACTTCTGCCCCGGCAAGCGAACAGCACGCCGGTCGGCAGGCCGGGAGCCTGAGCGGCCGGGATGGTGCGATGAGAGGAGCACAACGATGGCACTGCGCAGCTTGCTGACGCTGGTCCACATTCTGGCGGCGCTCGCGCTGGGGTTCCTGCGGGTGGGCGTGGAGATCCTGCGCGACTGCGTCAAGCTGAAAGGCGGCTCGGAGGCGGCAGGCCTGCGCTTCTATGTTGGCGGCGGCCCTGCCAGCGACACCTATATCGACAAGGTGCGCACCGAACAGCGCAAGCTCAACCTCGTGGCGGCCGGCGCCCACGTCCCGACGACCGACTGACGCCCCGCCGATCGCCATTCAACCTTTTGCGCCACCGCTTGCGTGGCTGGAGACCCATGCGTTTACCGATATCCGCTGTCCTGATCGCCGCCGCCGTGCCGGCCGCGCCCACCTTTGCCGCACCGCTGGTGCCGGTCGTGACCACGCTTCCGGTGCAGGCGCACCCTGACGTGGGCAACCTCGAATGCGAGCGGAGCGCGCCTGCGCCGCGCCGTCCCGCCACTCCCAATCCCGACCCGCTGGAAGTACCCGACGAAGAGGTGGTGCAGGAGATAGTGCAAGCACAGGCCGAAGCGGCGCCCGCGCCCGGCGGCACCACGCCAGCGGCGGCACCGCTTCCCGGCCCCGCCGCGCGCATCGCGATCTGGGGCGACAGCCACCTGGCGGCCGCGTTCTTCAGCGAAGAACTGGCGCGCCAGCTGAAGGTACCGCTCGATAATGTGTCGAACGTACTGCTGCCGGCGAACATGGGGCGCGCCGGCGTGCGCCTGCCGATCCGGCGCTCGTGCGTGTCGCCGCAGTGGAAGTACGAACTGGGCTACCTGGGCGGCGATCATGCGCGCACCCCCGGCCCCGGCCTCGTCAACCTGGTCACCGAGCAGGCCGGCGCGACCCTCGCGTGGGATGTGCGCACCGACAAACGCGTGGCCAACTACGAACGCGTGCGCATCCTGTACCAGCAGACGGCGGCACCGACCGTGGTCGGCATCAGCGTCGACGGCGCGGCCGAAACCCAGGTCACGCTGGACCGGCAACCCGGCCCGGCCGTGCTGGAGCTGGCGGCCGACCGGCCGATCTCGCAAGTGAAGATGCGCCTCATCGTGGGACCGATGCGGCTGCACGGGCTCGACCTGCAGGCGCAGCGCGCCAGCCAGCTGGCGATGGACGTTTTCGGCTACCCCGGCGCCACGGTGGCGGGCTGGAAAACGCCGCAGCTGGACTACCTGGCATCCTGGTTCGGCCAGCGCGACTACCAGCTCGTGATGCTGGAATTCGGCACCAACGAAGGTGCCGCCCGGCCGTTCGACAGCGCCGCCTACCGGCGCACGCTGGAAGAATCCGTACGCAATATGCGCACCGTGTTTCCTCAAGCCGCGTGCGTGCTGATCGCGCCGGGCGACCGCGGCGTGCTGGTGCCGCAGTCGGTCAACCGCGGCAAGCGCAAGGGCAAAGGCAAGGCGAAGGCCCCGAAGATCGTCCTGTACCGGTACTCGCGGGTGCACGCCGAGATCGGGCGCGTGCAGCGTGAAGTGGGCGCTGCGGCCGGCTGCGCCACGTGGAGCATGCTGGAGGCGATGGGCGGCATGGGTGCCGCGTACACTTGGGCGCGCCAGTCGCCGCCGCTGATGGCGCGCGACCTGATCCACTTCACGGTGCCGGGCTACCGGCGTTTTGCGCGCGAGTTTGCGCGCGACATGGGGTGGACGGACGCTGACAAATGACTGGTCTGCCTGATGAGTAAAACGGCGGGCGCGTCCGGGAAGTGCATTACGACCGGGGCACAGCGCCAATGACAAAAAGCCGGGTCACCCCGGCTTTTTTGTTCAGGCCCGACGAATCGTCAGAACTGGTTCATCGTGTTGTGCGCGCCGCCCGCCTTCAGGGCCGCTTCGCCGCTGAAGTACTCCTTGTGGTCGTCGCCGATGTCCGAGCCGGACATGTTCTGGTGCTTGACGCAGGCGATGCCCTGGCGGATTTCCTTGCGCTGCACGCCGGCCACGTAGCCCAGCATGCCCTGCTCGCCGAAGTATTCCTTGGCCAGGTTGTCGGTCGACAGCGCGGCCGTGTGGTACGTCGGCAGCGTGATCAGGTGGTGGAAGATGCCGGCTTCGCGGGCCGCGTCGGCCTGGAACGTGCGGATGCGCTCGTCCGCCTCGCGGGCCAGTTCCGTCTCGTCGTATTCGGCGCTCATCAGCTGGGCGCGGTCGTACTTCGACACGTCCTTGCCCTCTTCCTTCATCGCGTCGAACACCTGCTGGCGGAAGTTCAGCGTCCAGTTGAACGACGGGCTGTTGTTGTACACCAGCTTGGCGTTCGGGATCACCTTGCGGATTTCCTTGACCATGCCGCCGATCTGGGCGATGTGCGGTTTTTCCGTTTCGATCCACAGCAGGTCGGCGCCATTCTGCAGCGACGTGATGCAGTCCAGCACGCAGCGCGCTTCGCCGGTGCCCTGGCGGAACTGGAACAGGTTGCTTGGCAGGCGCTTCGGACGCACCAGCTTGCCGCCTTGCTTGATGACGACGTCGCCGTTCGCCAGCGCGTCGGCCGAGACTTCCTCGACGTCCAGGAAGCTGTTGTACTGGTCGCCCAGGTCGCCCGGTTCGCGGGTGTAGGCAATCTGCTTGGTCAGGCCGGCGCCCAGCGAGTCGGTACGGGCGACGATCAGGCCGTCGTCCACGCCCAGCTCCAGGAAGGCGTAGCGCACGGCGCGGATCTTGGCCAGGAAGTCCTCGTGCGGCACGGTGACCTTGCCGTCCTGGTGGCCGCACTGCTTCTCGTCCGACACCTGGTTCTCGATCTGGATGCAGCACGCACCCGCTTCGATCATTTGCTTGGCCATCAGGTAGGTGGCTTCCGCGTTGCCGAAGCCGGCGTCGATGTCGGCGATGATCGGCACCACGTGGGTGACGAAGCCGTCGATCTTGGCCTGGATGGCGGCGCGGGAAGCGTCGTCCTTGGCGTCGTCCAGCTGGCGGAACAGGCCGCCCAGCTCACGGGCGTCGGCCTGGCGCAGGAAGGTGTACAGCTCTTTGATCAGCGCGGCGACGGCGGTCTTCTCGTGCATCGACTGGTCCGGCAGCGGACCGAACTCGGAGCGCAGCGCGGCAACCATCCAGCCGGACAGGTACAGGTAGCGGCGGTCGGTGCTGTTGAAGTGCTTCTTGATCGAGATCAGCTTCTGCTGGCCGATGAAGCCGTGCCAGCAGCCCAGCGACTGCGTGTACTGGGACGGGTCGGCATCATAGGCCGCCATGTCGCGGCGCATGATGGCGGCCGTGTAGCGGGCGATATCCAGGCCGGTCTTGAAGCGGTTCTGCGCACGCATGCGGGCCGCGGACTCGGGGTTGATGGCGTCCCAGGCGCTGCCCTCTTTCGACTTCAGGGTGGCGATGGCATCGATATCGGTTTGGTACTGTGACATGGTGGCGCTCCAGAATGAGTGAATCGGAATCGGTTGGGTCGGCGGCCTGCGGTGTTTTGCAGTGCACACAATCGCTGACCCGATGACTTCATTCTAGACGAAGTTTCGGAAAGTCCTATGTCTTATATAAGAGTTGTTGTTCTCAAGGTTTCTTCGACTTATCAGTGACTTAGCCTCATTATCTCATCATATGAAATGCCTTTTCGCGCAATGAGAGAGGAAAATGTTCGGATACGGCGGCGCAATACCACGATGTGAAATGGCGTTCATTCCCGTGAAAAATCGGGGTGGAACGCCGTTCGGTGCCCACGCCACCAGGGGCCGAGGCCGGCGGTCCTTGGGTGGGGGGGAACTTCGGGGTCAGTCGTCCCTTGCAGGGACAGACCCCAGCCCCGGCAGCACGTGGCGGAAGGTCGGCTCGATATGCATCGAATGCAGATGACGGACGATGTCCTCCAGCGTGGCATCCTTCAGCAGCAGGCCCGCTGGCGTCGCGGCGATGGCCGGTGGCGCTACCGCTTCCTCCGGCGCACGCTGCAGGAGCTCGAGCGCCCGGCGCACCTGCGCGAGCGTGGCGCTGTCGATCCCCTGCAGGAACGCGGCCTGGGCGGCAAGCGGCGGCCGCATCTCCAGCCCCGGCTCGTCCGCGAACGACGCGCCCATGCCGGGATGGATGAACGCCGCCCAGCGGCCGCTGGCGCGGTTCAGGCATGGCGGCAGCGGCACTGGCGCCAGCACGTCGGACTGCGGCACAGCGGGACAGTACGCCGACCGCAGCAGGTCGTGCAGCTGCTGCGCCAGCGCCACCGGCATCGCGTCGGCAAACGACAGCCACAGCCGGTAGCCGGTGGCGCCGTTGATGCTGACGGCCGGTGCCGGCAACCCCTGCTCGGCCTGCAGCAGGTTCGCCACCTCGCACAGCCGTTCCCATTGTGCCGCCCCGTCCATATCGGGCCGGGCGTCGAATGGCAGCACGATCGCGCGCACCGTCCCGGCGTGCCCAAGGGCGAACGCAGGCGTGGCCTGCCCTTCCAGTTGCGCTGCCAGTTCGGCGGGGGCCTGGCCGGCCGGCAGGTACAGGCGGATCAATTGCGCTATCAACTCTTGCATGGTCGTTCCTTGTCACGATGAGCCGATATTATCGCCGCGATCGCGCCCAGCGTCGCCGGCGGACGGCTGCTGCACTACAATGGCGCTCCTCCCGCAACGTCCTGCCGATATCCGATGAGCATCCCCGACCTGCCCTTCCGGGCCACGACCGAAGAAGCCTGCGCCTGGCTGGCGCAACAAACCGGCACGCCCTGGACACTGGCCACGCTGCTGGAACACGGCGTGACACCCTACGTGTGGCTCGACTACGACGCGGCGCTGCCGGAGCTGTTCGGCGACGCCAACGGCGGTTATGCGGCGCCGATCTTCTTCGAAGGCGACGTCGCCCGCCTTGCCGCCGGCAGTCCGAACGTGTCGATCACGCTGACCAAGGACGCCTACGGCATCGTGGCGCGCCCGCCGGCACCGGGCTTCCTGCGCCGGCTGGACGAACTGCGCTTCCAGAAGAAGGACCTGGCGGCACTGGCCAAGCGGCTGCTTCAGCCGCCCGCGCCGGCAGCAAAGCCGGTCGCCGAATCGCCGTTCGGCATCGGCAAGGATGAGGTGCTGGCAGCCTTCGGCCGCATCGTGCGGCTCGACCTGTCGCAGGCGCTGGACGACGCGATCGGCATCTTCGGCGACGACGGCGCGCGCGTCAAAGCCAGTGCCCGCAAGTCCAAGCGCAACGCCGTGTGGAATCCGGTGACGTTGGCCCTGGGCCTGCATGACGTCTACCGCGCGCCGCTGGGGCCATTGAAGAAGGCGTTCAACACGCACGACTTCCTGCGCGCGTGGCGCGACGACTGGGAAGAGTCGCTGCGCCTGCTGGGCAAATAACGCGCCCGGTGATCAGCGTCCCGCCATCAGCCGGCGCAACTGCGCGGCCTGGTAGGCGCCAAACGTCTCGCCGAACACGCAGCGGATCAGCGGGTCATCCACCACGTCGGCGTCCGCCAGCGCCCGCTCCGTGTCCGCTTCGAACACCATGTCGTTGACGCGCAGGTACATCGACGTCAACGCTTCCCCTTCCTCCAGCGCCGCATACAGCTTGGCCGCCGGCACCTCGGTGCGCCAGCCCACCGGCGCCGCCGTCTCGTCGAGCGTGGCCGGCGCGCCGGGCGCCAGCCGGTAGCGCAACTGCGTGGGCGTGCCGGCTGTGTCGTACAGCGTCAGTTGCCACACGCGCGGCACGTCGAAGTAGTCGCACGCGGCTTCGGTCTCGGCGTAGCGTGCCGGCAGTTCGGTCAGGCAGAAGTGCATGACGCGGGCATGCTGCAGCGCTGTCAGCGCAGGGAATTCGCGCGCGATGGCGGCGGTCGGCGGTGGCGCGGCGTTGCCTTCGTAGACGTAATCGACGTCCTGCGGGCCGACCGGGATGACCCAGTCGAGCCGTCCCGCCGGCTGCAGCGCCGTGCCATCGAGCCGCACCGCGACGCCTGGATCGAGACGCACCACCTGCGTATCCGGCAGTGCTGCCGTCACTTCGCGTGCGAACAGCGCATACGAAATGGGGAAGAATGCACGGTTGTACCAGGACCAGGGCTCCAGGCGGAACTGGCAGGAACTGGGCACGACGTAGCGCGGCGCCAGCGCCTGCAATTGTCCGATCCAGTGCTCTGGCAGCGCTGGCGGCGCGGCCGCGGCCCTCGTCGGCGCGAGCACCTCGATCTCACGCATCGTCTGGAACGGCCACAGCACCATGTCCCACGGACCTTGCTCTACAAGGTGCGCCAGCGTGCCGTCGTCGATCCACGAATCGACGACATTCAACACATTCAGCCCGGCCGTCTGCACCTGGAACATGGAATCGACTTCCGCATCCATCGCCTCGCGCGGCGTCACGCGGAAGGGCCCGACCTGCACGGCCTCGTCCAGCCGCAGCGGCGTCACCTGCGTGAACCCCAGCTTTTTCACCATGCCGAACAGCTCGTCGAACCCGCAGTAGATATACAGCGGCGTGGCGCGGTCCAGCAGGTCCAGGCTGTCGAGCGAGCAGTGGTCGTCGTGGAAATGGGAAATGAAGACTGCATCGAAGCGCTGGGCGCGGATCGCCGCCACGTCGAAGCGCACGTCGGGAAACGCGTGGCAGTTGCGGCTGAACGGGTTCTCGAAGATGGTGTCGAAGGCGACGCGGGTGCCGGCGCAGTCGAAGACGTAGCCGGCGTGGAGGATGCGGGCGATGGTGAGCGAGGGCTGGGCTGTCATTTGAAGGCGATGGGGACGGCAACGGTGCCGCCGTTGATGGCGTTGTACCGGATTATACGGCGCCAACGCCGGGGCCGCACTTGCGCGACCGCTATCCCGGCGCCCTCGTTTGCGCGCTGTCGGCAGCTCCGGCCCTGGCGCCGGCGGCAGTGTCTTCCTTCGCCCCCTCATCCGCCTTGCGCTTCTCGCTCTCCCACTTCATGTAAGTCTCGAACATCTTGTGGACGAATTCGATCTCCTGTTTTTCGACCTTGGCCCAGTTGTTGGGTGCAGCTTCGGCATCCGGCGCGCTGGAGAATACGGTGTCCTTCTTGACCAGTTCACGCATGGCCTCCGTCACGTCCTTCGCGCCGGTGATCTTGATCGCCAGCAGCAGCTCTTCGCGGCGGCGCTGGATGCGCTGGAAGTAGCGAAAGTCGTTCATCGTGTGGCGATACTGCATCAGGAAAAACACCGCCACGTATTCGATGAAGACCGCCACGCCCAGGTTACGGATCAGTACCACGATATCCTGGACACCGAGGTCGCGCCACTGGCGGACATCGGCCACCTGCTTGCCGAGCCCGAAATAGAAAAAAACCAGCCCCATCGACGCGATGGCGCAGCCGATCCAGAGATACAGCTTTGCGCGCTTGTGCAACGTGTGCGCCAGCTGGCGCGAGCACACCGACAGATAGGCGGCGAGCCCGGTGATCGACAGTCCGTCCTGTGCCTCGTAGCTCAGCTCGCGCCAAGCCGCGTTCCCGACTGCGCCCATGACGCCTCCATGGCAAGGTTCGTACCGGTGCGCCCCGCCGCATATTCCTGTCCAGCAGGCCTTTCCAGATCGTGCAAGCCACCCGGGCCGCCACGCTGCGGATCTTGTTCAACCGGCAGATCCCAGTATGCGCGGGTTCCGTGAGCGGCAGAATCAGAAATTCGGCGCCCGTTGTTTTGCGACGACTGGCGCCCGGGCCGCGCAAGGCGTCAGCCGTGCGACCGCCAATCCGACAATGCGGGCACCATATCCCCGAGCGCAGCCAGCCGGCTGCTTCGACCAACGTGAACAAGGGAACAGCATGGCAAAATACTTGAAACATGGAAATCGCATCGTCATCACCGGCGCCTCCAGCGGCATCGGCGCCGCCACCGCCATCGCCTTTGCCCGCCAGGGCTGCCGCCTCGTGCTGGGCGCCCGCGGCCGCGAAGGCCTGGAAGACATCGCCGCGCAGTGCCGCGCGGCCGGTGGACAAGCGCAGATCGGCATTGTCGACGTTACCGATGCCGCCGCCGTGGCGCGCTTCGCAGCTGGCGCCCGGGAAGCGCTGGGAGGCATCGACCTGTGGTTCAGCGACGTGGGCATCGGCGTCGTCGGCAAATACCTCGACGTGCCCATCGCCGACCATCACCGCGTGATCGAGGCCAATCTGGTCAGCCATATGAACGACGCCCACGCGGTGCTGCCCATCTTCCAGCAACAGGGCCACGGCATCTGGGTCAACATGATTTCGCTGGGCGGCTTCATCACGTCGCCCTATGCGGCCGCCTATGCCGCCAGCAAGTTCGGCCTGCGCGGCTTCAGCGCGGCGCTGCGCGGCGAGCTGCGCGACTGGCCGGATATCCACGTGTGCGACGTCTACCCCACCTTTGTCGACACCCCGGCGATCTACCACGCCGGCAACTACACGGGGGCAAGGCTGACGTTCCCGCCCGGCGCGCTGACGCCGGAGAAGGTGGCGGACGCCGTCGTCAAGCTGGCGCGCCGCCCGCGCGATACCACGGTGCTGGGTGCGCCGGAAAGCGCGCTGCGGCTGGGCGAACTGGCCAATCCCGTCGCCGCCTCGCTGATGAACCGTTTCATGGACCATTGGTCGAGGAAAGCGGCGCCGGCGCGGCCGACGACCGGCACGATGTACGCGCCGCCAGAGGGTCCCAGCGGCATTCGCAGCGGCCAGCGGCGCGGGCACCAGGGCAGCAATACGGTGCTGGTGCTGGGCGCCGCGCTGGCCGCCGCCGCCCTCGGTGTGCGCCTGGCACGCGGCGAGGGCTGAGGCCGTACTTGACGCCTACTTGATCCAGACCGCGTAGTTGGTCCCGGAGGCCTGCAGCGTCCAGCCGGTGCCCGGGCTCCAGCTGTTCGGGCCGATCTTCATGGCCAGCTGGCGCGTGCCGCCCGTGACGATGGCCGCGTACAGCCCCTGCGTGGCCTGCTGGATCGCGACGGCCGACGTGGAGGTCACTCCGGCTGCCTTGCGCGCGTTGATCAGCGCGCCGATCTGGGTCTTCAGGCCCCAGTCGTACACGTGCGGGTAGAACACCGTGGGGATGCCCGGATGGGTCAGGATGTAGGCGTAGCCCTGCATCACGCTGCCGCACGGTGCGGCCCACAGGTTCTGGCCGGTGCCGCAGCTTTCCGCCGGTCCCGTGTCGTGGTTGTCGACGAACGTCACCGACATCGCGGGCCACCAGCCGATGGTTCCCTGCGGCTTGCCGTCGGTGGCCTTCAGGCGCCAGTAATTGCCGTTGGCGAGGGCGTCGTTCAGGATGCCCTTGGTGGTGAAGTCGAACGCGCCGCACGCGTTGCCGGTACCGTTGATCCAGTCCATGATCATCTGGCGGTTGGCGTTCAGGTTGTTCAGGTCGAAATCGGGCCAGACTTCACCCACGCAGAAGTCCGGCGCGAAGGCGTTCGCATACTGGCCCGCGTAGCCGGCGCCAAAGCCGCGCACGTAGTCGAAGCGCAGGCCCGTGAAGCCCACCGGCTTGACCGTGTAGTTCAGCCAGTGCTTGATGCCGTTCTGGGTCTCGCCCACGTTGGTGTGATCGAGGTCGCGCCCGGCCGAGAAGCCCGTCCCCGTGTCGCCACTACCCAAGCCGCAATTGCATTCGTCGCCATTGACGACCGTGTGCGTGCTCCACGTCGGATTGGTGAAATCGGCCCAGCCCTTGGTGCCCACGCGGTGGTTGACGACGATGTCGGCCAATGACTGAATGCCCTGCTCCTTGAACGCCCGTACGACCTCGTACAGGTCGGAAGAACTGCCGTAGTTCGAATCGAGCACGTCGAGCCGGCGCGGCAGGTAACCTTCACGCGCCGCCGAATCGGAGGGCGGAGGGAACCAGACGTGCGTGATGCCCAGCGCCGCCAGGTCGGTGGCGTTGCCGCGCAGTTTGTTGTACCAGTTCGGGCTGGTACTGTTGGCGGAATGCCAGTGGAAGCCCTGCAGCAGGATGGCCTTGCTGGCGCCGGCCTGCTGGGTGGGGGTGGCGGCGTTGGCGTGCGATGCGGCGCCAAGCGTCGCGGCCGCCAGGGCGGCGGCGAGGATACGTTGTTTCATGGTGGTTGTCTCCGGTTGTGATGGCCACGGTGGCCGGCAGATCCGACTACAATGCTGATGTAGTCGAACTACTTATCTGACTGTGCTTCTGTTTGCCGAAGCTTTCCGTCAGTTGATGCGATTGTTTGCGATCAGCGCAGGCCAGTCAACCGTGTTCCCGCTGATGATGTAGTTTTGGTACGGTATACTTGACAGGTGACGTCACTGATGTAGTTCGGGTACATCGGATGCTGGCGACGCCGTCCGCGTCCGGTGTGGCCGCACTCGCGCGCAAACTGATACGCTGGGTATCAATTTATGCCGGCATCGGCCAGGATGACTCCATGCGCGCCAATCCCTCCCTCTACGACCGCATGACCCCATGGGTTCTGCTGTGTGCCCTGCTTTGCTGCTACCCGCTGTCGCAGGCGATCCCGCCTGCATGGGTGTGGGAGAACGGCATCGTCGAGGAAGGCGATGTCCTCGTGCTCTCTATCGGCTGGGCGTGGGCCGTGGCGTCATGGCTGCGCGACCGTCCCGCGCCGGCGGCCCTGCTGGCGCGCAGCGTGATGCCACTGTGGGTCCTGCTGATCGGGCGCGAGATGAGCTGGGGGGCCGTGCTGTTCGCCCCCGACCGCATGACGGCGGCCGGCCCCGTCTTCACGTCGCACCACCTGTGGTACCGCCCCTTCGTGACGCCGCTGCTGGCGGCCCTGCTGGCGTGGTCGGCCTGGTCGGCCTGGCGCTGCCGGCTCGATCGCCAGCTGTACGCCGTGCTGGCGCGTGGCCGTTTTCCCTGGATGGCCTTGTTGGTCGTGCTGGCGGCGGCGCTGGGCTCGAGCTGCGCGGAAGAACACGTGCACGCCTGCCTGGTGACGCTGCCGGGGCAACGCTTCGAGGAACTGGCGGAGCTGGTGGGCTACGTGGCGCTCGTCGCCGTGCAGGCACGCGTGCTGGCGGAGTGCCGCACCCGCACGGCCACGTTGGCACCGGCGGCCACGGCCCCGGTCCACTGACGGGACTACGGCGCGGCCGGTTCGCGCAACTGCGCCGCCTGGACCATGAGCTGCCAGGCCCGCGCGGCCAGCTGGCTGCGCTGCCCGGGGGCCCGCGCATACAGCGCCCCTCCCAGCAGGGATGCCAGCAGCACCACATCTGCCGCCTGGAAGTCGGCCCGGCACGTGCCGGCGGCCACGGCGGCGGCGACCGGTCCCTCGAACGCCGCGACGAAGCGGGCCAGCGCCGCCTGGAATTCGGCACTGTCATGGTCGCAGGCCTGCCAGTATTCCGTCAACGGCGCCCGCGCCAGCAGGTGCTGCGCCAGGAAGCGCAGCAGGCGGGCCAGCGCGTAAGGGTCGCCGGCACCCCTGGCCGCCTCACCCTCGATGGTGGCAAGGGTGCGCTCCAGCAGGCCTGCAATGAGTGCATGCCGGTCGGCGAAATGCCGGAACAGCGTGGCACGGCCGACACCGGCCCGCTGCGCCACGGCGTCCAGCGGCGCCTGTACGCCTTCTTGCAGGAATACGGCTTCGGCCGCGTCCAGCAGGCGGTCGCGATTCTGCACCGCATCGCTGCGCCGGGGCGTGCTGGCGCTCGAGGAGGATTCGGCGGACGGCTTCCGTGACATGGCGGACATGGGTGGCAAGGAGCCGGCAGTATGCCCCTGCGCCCTGCCATATCAAGCACACCTGCCGGCGCGCCGGATCAAGGCTGCGGCGCCCAGCCGGCCCCTCCGCCATACCCCGCAAACACCTGCGCGCGCGTGCCGAAGCCGGCGGCGACGTCCTGCGCATCGAGCTGGAAGCCGCCCACGCGCGCGGCCAGGTCGATCGGGTTGCCCTCCAGGTCCGTCGTGCCGTACTCGCGCCAGCCCGACACTGCATTCGGCACCGCAGGATTGGGTGCCGGCTGGCCATTGACGCCCGGTCCGGCCCATCCCGCCGCCGCCACGTGGCGACCCATGCGACAGTTGATGAAGGCGATGTTGTCCCAGCTTGCCGTGCCGCCGGGACTGCGCGCCAGCCAGGTCGCGCCGGCCGGCACGTCGCCATGCAGCGGGCCGGGACCCGGACCGTGCGTCAGGCGGCTGTCGAGGAACACGAAGCCCTTGTCGGTGGCGGCCGGTACCCGCGCCTGCAGCACGTAGCCGCCATTGGCGGCATTGGCGCTGTCGCCCACCGAGCGGATCTCGCTGTCCTCGAACAGCGCGGCGCGGGGGCTGCCCCAGATGAAGTCCACGTTGCCGGCCACCAGCGTGCGGTGGAACCATGACCAGCCCTTCAGGTTCAGGGTGTCCTGCTCGCTGTGGAACGCCGCATCCTGCGCGACGAGGCGGCCGCCGTCGCTGTTGAAGTACAGCGTTTCGGCCTGGCCCGAGATGGCGGGCGAACGCAGGGTCGTATTGCGCAGCGTGAGGTTTTGCAGGCGCAGCATGTCGGCCGCCTCCACAAGCATCAGCGCGCGCCCGCCGTTCGTGCCGTTCGCGTTGGCGACCTGGCTGGCACCGGTGCCCGGGTTCAGCGTCTCGTTGTTGGTGTAGCGGATCTCGACGCCGTCGCGGCTCTCGCCCACGATGCCGACGTTGTCCTTGCCGCGCAGGTACAGCAGCTCCTCGTAGGTGCCATTGCGTACATCGATGGTCACGGGCGCCGCCTTCGCCAGGTGCTGCATGGCGTGGTTCAGCGCTCCCTGCACGGTACGGAAGTCGGCCGTGCCGTCGTCATCCACCGTCAGCACGTCGCCCGCCGGCGCGGCCGCCTTGGTGGCGAACGTCCAGCCGGCCGCCTTGCCGATGCCGACGAACGGCACGCCGCCCAGCCGCGCGTTGGCGAACACGCCGTCCGCGATCGCCACGTAGTAGTCGGTGCCGTAGGCCAGCCTGCCGCCGTGCAACCGGATCGTCGCTGTGTTCCCGTCGATCCGGATCGGCACCGTATTCACCTTGCGCACCTGCTCCTGGCCGGGATAGCCCAGCACGTCGCTCTCGGCACCGGTGCGGACGACGTCCACCAGCACATCGTCCGCCTTGCGGTAGATGCGCACGGAGCCGCCGCTGCCCAGCGTGGGCGGCGCGTCGAACGTCAGCTTGAGTGCCACGTCCACCGGTTCCGCGGCGGCCAGCGGCGCCGGCGCCGTCGCGGATTGCAGCGCGTACGTCTGCGTCGGCTGCACGAAGCGCGGCGCGATGGTGGCCGCGATCGTCCGCGTCAACGCCGGATCGGCGCCAGAGCGGAACACGATGTCCGCCGAGCCTGCCGCCAGCGGCGTGATCGTCGCCGTATTGCCGTCCAGCGTGACACTGGCCACGGCGGGGTTGCTGGACACCGCCGTGCAGCTGTCCGCGCGGCCGTCCGGCGCGACCGCGTTGACGGCAAGCCGGTACGGCGCATCGCCGGCTTCCGCGGCGTAAGTGGTGACGGCTGGATCGAGCGCCAGCTGGGCCGGTCTCTGCGCCGGGTCGCCGATGCGCACGTCGTCGATCTGGAACGATTTGTTGGCCGTGTACAGGCCCACCACGCCGCGCGCCGCGAAGGCACTGTCCACGATCGACCCCAGGTTCTCGCCATCCAGGTAGACCGTCAGGGTGCTGCCCACCAGTTCGAAGCGCACCGTGTAGAACGGCCCGTCCATGGCGATCGGCTTCTTGACCTGGCGTGGGCGGCTCAGCGATCCGGCCAGCATCTTCGCGATCTCGACCTGGGTATTGGCGGTGCTGTTCTGCACGTTCAGGCCCGCGCCGTACCAGTTGGCGGGGTCCGTGTAGCGGGTGACGAGGTATAGCTGCTTGTTGCCCGTCGTGCCGTTGGTCAGCGGCCGGATGCGCGCCTCCACGTAGTAGTCGCCCGCTGGCACGGCCGCCAGCGCGGCCGGCTTGATCAGCGCCAGCACGCCGCCGGTGGAGGCGGCCGTGTACTGCAGCACCTTGTTGGCGCTGCCGGCCACCTCGTCCTGCACCCGGAAGCTGCCGTTCGGTCCCGGCACCGGCAGCAGGTCCCAGCGGGCGGCCGTACCGGCCTGGAAGTCGTCGCAGAAGTACAGGCCGGACGCCGGGCAGGCGGTCACGGGACCCGTGTCGATCGTCGTGCTGCCGGTGCCCGTCACCGTGGTGGCCAGCTTGCCGCCGCCCGCCTGCGCCAGCGCGTTGGCCTTGACCAGGGCGGCCGGACGCACGCTGTACGGATACGGCGGGGTCCAGGTCACATTGGACGAGACGGCGCACGCCCCCAGCGCCGCACCGTTCAGCAGAGAGCCCGTGTCGCGGAAGGCGCCCGGCACGGCGCCGGCAAAGTCCTTCACCACGTCCGGGCAAGCGAGGGCGCCGGCGATCTCGAAGATGTTGTTGTTGGCGAGGATCTTGGCGGCGTTGCCCACGCCGACGCTGTAGCTGACCGGGTAGACCGGATGCGTTTTCGATCCGGTGAAGTAGTTGTTGAACAGGTGGACCTGGCCGAAGCGCACGCGTGGCGCCCGGCTGGCCACGTCGCGGAAGACGTTGTTGCTGAAGGTGATGCGCAGGCGCCCTTCGTCTCCCGTGGCGCTGTCGCTGCCGCCAACCAGGTTGTTCTTGTTGTGCTGCTCGAACAGGTTGTAGGAGACCGTCACGTAGTCGGAGCCGTTCGTGATGTCCAGCGCGCCGTCGTGGCATTGGCGCACGTGGCCGTTCTCGACGGGCAGGAAGTCGTCCGTCAGCGGCGCGTCGGTGAAGCTGACGTGGTCGATCCAGACGTGATCGGCACCGGAGACGCCGATGGCGTCGAACGCCGCGTTCCAGTTGCCGGTGGCGCCGTCGGCCGGGTCCCACACGGGTCCCACGTCGCAGGCATTGACGAGCTTCAGGTTGCGGATGATGACCTGGGACGCGTTCGACACGATGATGTGGCCGTTGACGATGCCGGCGTTGCCGCCAGCGCCGATCAGCGTCGTATTGCTCTTGAGCCGAACGGCACCGCGCGCGGCCTGGTCGGCGCTGCTGGTGAACGGCTGCCCTTCGCTCATATCCACGATGCCCGTCAACTTGATGATCTTCGGGTTGGTGCCGCCGTTGTACAGCGCGGCCAGCAACTGGGCGCGGTTGGCCACGGTGTAGACCTGGCTGCCTGGAGCGGCCGAGCCGCCCAGCGTGCCGCCGGCCTGGCTGGCCCAGCCGTCCAGCGGGGCGGGCTGGCGCGCGGCGTCGACCGCCGCCGCGGCATGGGTGGTGGCGTACAGCAGCACGGCAGCGCCCAGCGCCGCCTTGAATGGGTGTCGCATGTGATTCTCCTGTGGTTTATCGAGCGCGGCGAAGGCCGCGCCAGGACGCTAGCGGGCAGCGCGGCGCCGGACCAGCAACAGGCCCGCCAGTCCCGTCAGCAGCAGTGCGGACGTCGCCGGCTCCGGGACCGCGGCGGCGGTGCCCAGCTGCGCCGTCACCGACCCGAATTCGCTCCAAGCGACGGCGCCGAGATCGAGTTCGATGGTGTGACTGTCGATCAGCGCCGCGACGGGAATGCCGGTGGCGCCGCTGGCACCCGTGAACGTCACCGAGCCGATGGCGGCGGCGAGGCTGGTGCCGAAGTCGAAGCGCATGGCGTAAGCGCCTGTGGGAATGGCGCCGTTGGCGATCACCGTCAGCATGCCGCTGGGGGAAAAATCGATGCCGAACAGGTAGTCGCCGGTCAGGAACTCGACGCCACTGCCGGTGGGATCGAGCCGGGTCGTGTTGGAGCCCGGTTCGGCGGCGAACTGCCGGTCCAGGCCCAGCATGCCGGCGGCGCTGCCGTTGTAGGTGGCCGTGATGACGGCATCCTGCAAGGCGATGGGGGCGGCGTGGGCAGCGGAGGTGGCGGTGGCGGCGAGGAGCGCCAGCACGCCTGCGAGATGCTTGGTGTTCAAGGGTGTCTCCGATCTGGTTATTGTGATGTCGGAAGCGCCGCCGGAGGCGGTCGCCAGGGGACACCTCGCGTGTCCCTTGCCAGTTCGAGCTTGCCGGGTGTGGGCCTCGGTCGAAGATGGTCGATGCCGGATGGGTGCCTGGATGGCAAGCATGCGGTCAGGCCATTCTAAATTGGTCAGGCCGCATTGGCAACGATACCGTTGTTTGGCCGACTACAGGGCGCCCTGTAGTGGAAAGTTTGCAACGTTGCTTGAAAAGCCCGCGGCAGCGCATCTAGCGCAGTAGTATTATTACATCGATTGTTGCGCTGACCTGGCACTCGCCATCCGGCGCTGCACTCTTGACAAGAACAAACAGGAGACACAATGATCATCGGAAGTAGTTTAGGTTCACGCCTGAGCCTCGGGCTCGCCTGCGCGGCCCTGCTGGCCGGCTGCGGCGCCGGCGGCGACGATACAAGCGGCGCCGCCGCACCGACCAGGCTGTCAGGGGGCGTCACTGCCCCGAACGCCGCCACGGCGCCCGCCGTCGCGCCCGGCACCATCCGCATGCACTTCCACCGCATCCAGAACGATTCGGCGCAATGGGGCGTGTATTCGTGGGACGGTCCGCTGCACCCCAGCCCGGCGTGGATCTCGGGCCGCTTCATGTTCACGAACAGCGACGCGTTCGGCGGCTACGTCGACATCCCGCTGGCTGCGGGCAAGACCGCCATCTCGTTCCTCGTCACGGACGGCAACGGCAGCAAGAACTGCGGCGCCGACCAGCAGGCCGCCCTGCGCCCCGACGTGATGACCGCGGGCCAGGAGGTGTGGATGCTGGAAGGCGACTGCACCGTCTACACCAGTCAGCCGGCCCTCAGCTTCGGCAACCTGGGCAGCGCCAAGGCGCACTGGCTGTCGGCAACGGCGCTGGCCTGGCCGGGCGCGCCCGCGGGCGCCACCTATAAACTCTTCTACGCGGCCAACGGCGGCTTGACGGCCAGCCCGGACGCGAGCACCGGCCTGGCCGGCGCCGACGGCAGCGTCAACCTGCGCGCGGCCGCCCTGCCCGATGCCGTGCGCCAGAAATTCCCGCACCTGGCCGACGCCACCGGACTGCGCATGACGGATGCCGACGCGGCCACGCTGGCGCGGGTCGTCAGCGGCCAGTTCGCCATCGCCCAGTTCGACGCGGCCGGCAAGCTGGTGCAGGTCACGTCGCTGCAGCAGGCCGGCATGCTCGATGCGGTCTATGCGCCGCTGGCCAGCATGGCGCAGCTGGGGCTGACGTTCAACCGCCAGGGCGTGCCCACGTTCCGCGTATGGGCGCCGACGGCGAAGTCCGTCCGGCTGGACATCTACGCCAGCGCGAACGCGGCGACGGCGACACCGGTCGCGATGAAGCACGATCCGGCCAGCGGCCTGTGGACCTACACGGCACCCGACGCATCGTGGACCAACCACGCCTACTACACGTACACGGTACAGGTGCTGTCGCGCTGGGCCAACAACACGCTGGTGACGAACACCGTGACCGATCCGTACTCGATCAGCGTATCGGCCAACAGCACCAGGAGCTTCGTGGCCAACCTGGACAGCCCGGCCCTGAAACCGGCCGGCTGGGACGAGCAGCGCATCCCGAAACTGGATGCGCCGACCGACATTGCGCTGTACGAACTGCACATCCGCGACTTCTCGGCCAGCGACAACACGGTGCCAGCGGCCCACCGCGGCAAGTACCTGGCGTTCACCGACACCGAGTCGGCACCGATGCGCCACCTGAAGTCCCTGCAGAAGGCCGGCCTGACGCACGTGCACCTGCTGCCCGCGTTCGACTTCGCCAGCGTCGACGAGACCCGCTGCACAACGCCCGCGATTCCGAACGGCGCCGCCGACGGCACCGTCCAGCAGGCGGCCGTCGCCACCACGCAGAACGCCGACTGCTTCAACTGGGGTTACGACCCGGTCCACTACAACGCGCCGGAAGGCAGCTATGCGACCGACACCAGCGACGGCGCCGTGCGCGTGCGCGAGTTCCGCGCGATGGTGCAGGCGCTGCACGAGGCAGGCCTGCGCGTGGCGATGGATGTCGTCTACAACCATACCAGCCAGTCGCAGCAAGGCCCGCTGTCGGTGCTGGACCGCATCGTGCCGGCCTACTACTACCGCCTGGGCGCGGAAGGCAACCAGCTCAACGACAGCTGCTGCGCCGACACGGCCCAGGAAAACACGATGATGGCCAAGCTGATCGTCGATTCGACCAAGCTGTGGGCGGCCAAGTACAAGATCGACAGCTTCCGCTTCGACATCATGGGCTTCACGCCGCTGGACCTGATGAAGCGCGTGCAGACGGCGGCCAGCAAGGCCGCCGAGCGCCCGATCTACGTGTACGGCGAAGCCTGGAACTTCGGCGCCGTCGGCAACGACGCCCGCTTCGTGCAGGCGCGCCAGGCCAATATGTTCGGCACCGGCATCGGCTCGTTCAACGACCGCATCCGCGACACCGTGCGCGGCGGCGGCTGCTGCGACACGGGCAGCGCGCTCGTCACGCAGCAGGGCTTCGTCAACGGCGTGTGGTTCGATCCGAACGGCCAGTCGACGCAGACGCGCGACGATGCATTGCGCCTGGCCGACCTGGCACGCGTGGCGCTGTCCGGCACCTTGCGCGACTACCGCTTCACTGACCGCTTCGGCAACGTGCGCAGCAACGCCCAGATCGACTACTTCGGCCAGCAGGCCGGCTTCGCGGGCAATCCGGCCGAGACGATCAACTACGTCGAGGCGCACGACAACCAGACGCTGTTCGACGTCAACGCGCTGAAGCTGCCGCAAGGGACGACCGTGGCCGAACGGGTACGGGTGCAGAACCTGGCCAATGCCGTCAACATCCTGGCGCAGGGCATTCCGTTCATCCATGCGGGCCAGGAGATCCTGCGTTCGAAGTCGCTGGACCGGGACAGCTACAACGCGGGCGACTGGTTCAACCGCCTCGACTACAGCTATGCGTCCAACAACTTCGGCGTGGGCCTGCCGATGGCGGGCGTCAACGAGGGCAGCTGGTCCGTCATGGCGCCGGTGCTGGCGAATCCGCTGATCGCGCCGGACCGCCGCGCCATCCTGGCCGCCAAGGCGGGCTTCGAGGAACTGCTGGCGATCCGCAAGGACAGCACGCTGTTCCGCCTGCGCACCGCGCAGGACGTGACGGAACGCCTGAAGTTCCACAACACGGGGCCGACTCAGGTGCCGGGCATCGTCGCCATGAGCATTGCCGGCAGCGAGCCAACCGCCTACCCGGGCGCGCAGTACAAGCAGGTGGTGGTGGTGTTCAACGTCGACAAGGTGGCGAAGACCGTCGCCCTGCCGGAGCTGGCCGGCCGCAAGCTGCGACTGCACCCGATCCAGCGCAACGGCAGCGATGCGGTGGTGAAAACGTCAGGCTACGACAGCCGCACGGGCAGCTTCACGATCCCGGGCCGCACGACGGCGGTGTTCGTGCGGCACGCGGCGGACTGAGCGTCCGCCACAGCCGGGCCCGTGTCCACCATGGGGTCACACCCCGGCAAGGACACGAGCCCGGCGGTTGCCAGTGTTGTGCTCGTGTCCCACTTTGGTGACTGACCCCGCGGTGGGACATGGGCTGGGCTGTGGGGGCGCTAGCGCAGCACCGCCAGGTCGATCGCCGTGCGCGGCAGCGCCGGCGCGAAGCGGTGCCGCGTCGTCTTGTACGGCAGCACCTGCCCGGCGCCGAGGATCGGCTCGTAGATGCCGGCCACCCGGAACGGCTCGCCCGTGCGCCAGTGGGTCACGCTGACGCGGGCGTCGCCGTAGCTCAGCAGCACGCAGGGGACGTAGCGCAGCCGCAGCAGCGCAGCGGCGCTGGCGCGGTGGTTGCCGTCCATGATGATGCCCGTCTCGCTGTCCACCGGGATCGGCGTCGTCCAGACCCCGGTGTCGGCGATGCTGGCCGCCAGCTTGTGCACGTCCACCCGGTTGACGTGCTCGGATGAGCGGAAGAAGGCCAGCGGCTTGATGGCGACGCAGTACGACAGCTCATCGGACATGTGCATTTCCTCCCAATGGATGCGGCGCCGTGGCGCGGCGAACCGCGTAGACGGCCAGCGCGGCCAGCACGTACGCCAGCGCCACCCAGCAATACGTGTACTGCAGGCCGGTGCGCTGCATCAGCAGCCCCCCCAGTGCGATGCCGGCGATCGACGAGAACTGCGTGATGCTCTGCGCGGTGCCCAGCACGTGGCCCTGGCGCAGCGTGCCGGCGGCCTTCGAGACCAGTGCCATCAGCACCGGAGTCGTCGCCCCCAGCAGCACGCCCCAGGCCAGGTGCAGCGCGGCAAACACGCCGATCGAGCGCGTGCCGGCGGCGGCGGCCATCAGCACGGCGCAGCCGAGGGCGATCCACGTCATGCGCCGCAGGACTTGCACTTGCGGCCGTCGCTCGAAATGGCGCGCCCACAAGGCCGCCGACAGGACGAACCCCAGCGCCAGCAGGCCGTAGCACAGGCCCGCCAGCCAGTTGGCGGCGCCGAACGTCTCGTGCACGTACAGGGCGAACGGCGTCTGCGTGATGGTACGACTGACCAGCAGCAGGCCCAGCACCAGCAGCAGCCCGGGCAGCGCGGCCGGATTCGCGTCGGACGACGCTGCCGCCGGCTGGCGCGGACCGGCGCCAGGCGCCGCTGCCGGCTGCCGGGGCAGGCACACGGCGACGGCCGCCGCGCACAGGCCGCACAGCAGCGCCGCCGTCACGTTGATCCAGTAGAAGCTGGCGTGATCCAGGATCGCGCCGCCCGCCACGGCGCCCGCCAGCGAGCCGACATTGGTGGCCACCTGCAGGTACGCGAACAGCCGCGCCCTGCGCTCCGGCGCCGTGATGCCGACGCCGTAGGCCTGGGCCGGCGCGATGTAGCCGGCGCAGGCCCCCTGCACGAACCGCAGCACGAGGATGCTCCAGACGTCGGCCGCATGCGCCAGCGCCAGCTGCGTCAGCGCCAGGCCGAGCAACGCCCGGATCATCATCAGCTGGTGGCCGTGGCGGTCGCCGACGCGACCCCAGAAGGTGCTGGTCAGGACGATGCCCAGCATCGGCCCGACATACACCGCCACGGCGGCAAAGCCGAACAACGCCTCCGAGCCGGTCAGCGCGCGCAAATGCACGGGCCAGAACGGCCCGCTCATCTCCATCGCGCCCATCGACACCAGCTGCAGCGCGAACAGCACGTGGACCAGGCGCTCGCGCGGCGCCCCCGCCCCCGTCATGCCGCCGTGCCGGCCTGCGCCAGCGGCTCGGTCGGCGGCTCAGTCAGCGGATTCTGCAGCTCGTGCGTCAGCCGGTAGTCGGCGTACTGCTGCAGGTGCATGCGCAGCACCGAGCGGGTCGGCCACGGCTGCTCCAGGAAGGCGGCGCGCTCGGCCTGCCAGAATGCCGGATCGACGCGCTGCTCGACCGCATCGAAGGCCGCCGCGAGCTCGTCGCGCAGTACGCGCCACAAGCGCTCGTCCGCCAGGCCGTAGGCACGCGTCAGCAGCAACGCCAGCTCGTGCAGGTGGCACACCAGGCAGGCATCGATGACAAACGCGCGCACGGGCCCGATGTCGCCGTCGAACACCGTCGGCAGGATGCCCGGGTGGACGTAAGGCTGCAGCGTGTGGCCACGCGCCGCCAGCAGCGGCGCGTAGGTGCGGCCGTCGCCGAAGTCGCGGATCAGGAGGCTCTCCGGCTGGCCGTCCGCACCAAACAGCACCGAGGTGTTCTGCTGGTGCGCTTCCAGCGCGATACCGTACAGCAGGTAGATGGCGACAACCGGTTGCGTGACCACGTGCGCATAGCGGCGGAACCAGGCCGTCACGTCGCCCTCCCCGACCAGCTCGGCGACGAGCGGACGGCCGTCCGGCGCCTCCGTCAGCAGTGCCGCGACCGTCACGGGCAGGAGGCCATCGTCGCGCTCGAAGGCGGCGCGGCTGGCGCGGTAGGCCACCGACAGGTGCCGGCCCGGCCGGTCCTCCCGCTTCTCCGCGTGGCGGTAATGCAGCGCCACTTCCTCCGTGAAGATGGCCAGCTTGCCGCCGAAGCCGCCCTCGTCGGCCAGGATGCGCTGGATCACCGTGCTGATGCGGGGTCCCATGTGGATCGACTTGGCCTGCAGGCTGCGCTGCTCGCTCGTCAGCCACAGCGCCAGCGGCAGCTTGATGAACGGCGCATCGCCTGGGGCCAGCGGCATCATCGTGCGGAACGACATCGTCGGCCAGGTCGGCACGTCCGGCCCCTCCAGCAACAGCAGGCCTTCCGCGATCTCGGCCGCATACTCCTGCGGCACGTAGTGCGCCAGCTGCCACTCGTGGATCGGCAGCGGCAGCCACGCGGCGGGATCGAGGTCGCGCGCGCGCAGCCCCGCGGTCCAGTCTTCCCAGATGGCCGGGAAGTGGCTGGCGAACCACTCGTGGTAGCTCGCCACGTGCGGCATGCGCTCGATGTAGGCCATGTCGCCCCGCAGGGCGCCCACGCGCACGTTGACCCGGGCGTTGAACTCGGGCGACAGCCGCGCGACCTCCTCCGGATTCAGGTCAGGCTTGGTTTTCCAGGTCGGATAGAACGGGTGGCCTTCCAGCGCGCCCCACTGGTCCAGCAGTACCGCGCCATCGCGCACGCTGTACTGGCGTCGTACGAGATCGAAGAGACCTGCCGCGCCGCTCGATGCGATGGCGTCGGCCAGTTCGGCGTTCCAGCCGGCGCGGTGCACCCGGGCCAGCGCGTCGTTGGCGACGCTGTTGGCCATGTCGGCGCGCAGGCGCTCGACACCTGCATCGCCGGGCGCAAAGTCGAAGTGTTCGCGCAACACGTCGATCAACTGGCCCGGTTCGTCGATGGGCGTGCGGCTGGCGTCGGCCTTTACGAGCTCGATGGCACCCCGATTGACGAACGTCGCGGCCGGTGCGAGCCACAGGTCTTCGAAGTGCAGCAGCGCCTGGCGCGGCCACAACGGCAGCCAGGCACCCCGCTCGCGCGGCGCGAACACCAGCCGGGCCGGATCGATGATTTTTTCGGCGAACAGGCAGCGCACCAGGCGCCGCAGCGCATTGCGGCGCGCGCCTGCCAGCGCGCGGTCGGCCGCGGATTGCGCTTGCTGCGGAAGAGATGAATGGTTCATGGTAGTCCTATGGTCGGTTCAAGCGGGCCAGGCAGCGGGGAAGTAGTCCAGCGCGGAGTCGCGCAGGCCCCCCATGTACTCGACGTTCCAGCGGTAGATTTCCTCGATGTGCGGCAGCGGCACCTGCAGGCGCCGGCCCATCTCGACCAGCAGCGCCAGGCCGTACGCCACGTCTTCGTGGAAGGCGCGGCTGCCGCGGTCGATGCGGTAGCCGTCCGCATCGCGCACCAGCGGCGCGACGATGGCGTCGTAGGCCCGGTTGGTGCGCAGCACGGACAGCATCGTGGCGCTGTCGCGGATCTGGTCGCCGTAGGCGTCGACGATCTCCTGCTTCAACGGCAGCACCGACCCCAGGTCCACGGCCAGCCGCCGCTCGACGGCGCGGCACAGCGCCTGGCTTTCCTCGTCGCTGCGCTCGAGGAAGTAGGCGGACAGCTCGGCGCAATCGGTCCACCAGCACAGCGGCTTGTCGAATGGCTTGCCGTGCCACTGGCCGTAGGGCCCCACCAGCCCATACACGACGGAGGGATGCATGATCGGGTTCCCCGGCGTCAGCGTGATCTCGAGGTAGTGCGCCAGCAGTTCGACCGGTGCCGTGTACAGCCGGCGCAGGTGGCCCAGCAATGCCTGCCGCGCGGCAGCGCTCTCGCGCTGGTGGGTGCCGACGTACAGCGTGCTCTTGGCGCCGCCCATCCGCACCGATACGCCGGGCTGGAGGTCGTAGGCGGTGTGCGGCACGTCCTTCATGCCCCAGATGACGGCGTTGGGCCGCTCGGCCAGGGCCTGCTCGGCCAGCCAGTCGAAACCGCAGAAGCCGGGAATGGCCCCGACGTACACCGGTTTGTCGGCCGGCAGGTGCGGTGCCAGCGCGCGCAGCAGCGCCGGCCGGGCGTGCGCGGGTACGGTGACGATGACGACGTCGGCATCTTGCGCCGCCTCGGCCGGGCGGTCCGTCACCAGGTCGGGCTGCCCCGTCAACTGGCCGCCGTCGGGCAGCAGCGCGGCGAGCGCGGCGCCCTGCCGGCCGACCAGGTCTGCCTGGCTGGTGAGGAGCGCCACCCGCACGCCCGGCTGCTGCCTGTACAGCACCGCATTCAGGTGGCCGGTGCGGCCACCGCCGCAGATCAGAACGTTCAGGCGTTCCATGCTCACACCACGCTCAGGCGCGGCATGGCCGGTGCGGGTTGCAGCGCCTGCCCTTGCTCCTGGCCCAGCCAGGCGTCCAGCTGCATGCCGATGGACGGGTCCAGCAGCCCGCGCTCGCCCAGCCAGCTGTCGCTGAAGACCGTGTGCAGGTATTTTTCGCCGCCGTCCGCCACCGCGGCGATCACGTTGCCGCCGATGACGCCACGATGGATGTACTCCAGCGCCTTGTAGATCACGCCGCCGGTGGAGCCGCCCACCAGCAGGCCCGTGTGGCGCGCCACGTAGCGCGCCGTCTCGAATGCCTGCGCGTCCGTCACCTGCACGCCCAGGTCGATGCAGCTGTAGTCCAGCACGAGGCCGACCGTGTCGCCGGCCGGCGTGCCGGTGCCGGACTGGTAGTACGGATGGCCGGGCTGGCCGAACACGATGGAGCCGTCCGGTTCGACGGCCAGTACGGTGGCCTTCGGGTTGTGCAGCTTGAGGCCGCGCGCGATGCCGGTCATGGAGCCCCCGGTGCCGACGCAGCCGACATAGGCGTCGATGGTCCCGCCGACCTGGTCGATCACCTCGCGCACGAAGTCGAAGTAGCCGCCGGCGTTGGCGATATTGTCGGACTGGTTCATGAAGATGGCGCCGGGGATCTTGCCGGCCAGTTCGGCCGCCAGGCGCTGGCGCTCGACGACGGCCACCTCGTCCTCGCGGAATGTGCCTTCCACGTAGCGCACTTCGGCACCCAGCGCGCGCAGCACGGCGATCTTGTCCTGCGCGGCATGGTGGTCGACGACGGCGATGAAGCGCAGGCCGAACTCGATCGCGGTGATGGCGAGGCCGATGGCGGTATTGCCCGAGGAGGATTCGACGATCGTGCCGCCCGGTTGCAGGCGGCCCGACTTGAGCGCGGCGATGACCATGTTGCGTGCCATCCGGTCCTTGATGCTGCCGCCAGGATTGTTCTTTTCAATTTTCAGAAGGAGCCTGGCTTGTTTCGCTGGGACGGGGAGACACAGGATCGGCGTATTGCCGATCAGGTCGGTCACTTTGCTCAAGATCATTGCGACATCCTTTCTAGTCGGGTGAGAACTCCATGGCGCCGCGCGGGTTGGTACGCACCACGATCCGGCGCGGCATCGGATGGCGGTGAAATTCGTTCTCCAGCAGGTCCATCTGGTAACCGGCGGTGTTGGCGTACACCAGCAGGTCGCCGGGTTCGGGACGCCGGTCGAAGTCGAGGATGCGGTTGGTGACGACGTCGTCGTCGAGGCAGCTGTGGCCCGCGATATAGGCGCCGAAGCGCGGGCCGTCCGCTCCCCGTTCCGGGTCGGCCGGCACCAGCACGGGATCGACCAGGAACTCCGAGCCGAACCACGTCTCGCAGGCGCTGAAGCTGCTGCCCTCGACGAACACGACGTGGCGGCCGTCGGCCAGTGCCTTGACGCGGATCACGCGGAAGGCCGTCACCGCCGCCTGGTCCACCAGGCTGCGGCCCGGCTCCAGCGCCAGCACCAGCTGCTCGGCGTTCAGGTAGTGCGCTACCGTGCGCCCGCCGACGCAGGGCGCCGCCAGCAGTTGTCGCAGCCACGCGGCGGCGTCGGTGCGGCCGCCGTAGGGGTAGTACGAGTCAGGCACCCGGCCGGTGCGGTAATCGTCCGGCGTCTGTGCCGGCAGGAAGGCATCGTAGGCCTCGCCCTCGACGTAGCGCACCGGCAGGCCGCCACCGATGTCGAGCATGCGCGGGCGCAGGTCCAGCTCGCGCGCCGCGCCCACGGCGGCGGCCAGTTCATGCACCGCCTGCACGCGCGTCTCCCAGGCATAACCGCCCAGGTGGCAATGGAATCCCTCGAACGTGAATGCCGTGCGCCGCGTGGCGAGGCGCTTCAGGCATTGCAGCAGCTCGGCTTCGTCCATGCCAAAACGGCTGGCGCGGTTCGAGGCGGGGCGGTAGCGCAGCAGGATGCGGACCCGTGGTGGCGGTGTGGATGGCGCGACGCAGGCTTCCAGCTCGGCCAATTCGCCGATCGAATCGACCGAGATCAGCGCGCCGCAGGCCAGCAGCTCGGCATGGAAGGCGTGCGTCTTGGCCGGCCCGGTCGCCACCACGCGGGCCGGGTCCACGCCGGCGCGCAGCGCATCGCGCAGTTCGTACACGCTGGAGACGTCCACGCCGATGCCGCTGTCCACCGCCGCCTGCACCAGTGCCTGCGACTTGTTGACCTTGGCCCGTAGAAGAGCTCGTGCCGTACGTCGTGCGCCCGCAGGACGCTGCGCATCGTTTCGACGTTCTGCCGCAGGATGTGCGGCCAGACGACGTTCAGTGGCGAACCGTGGGTCTCGACCAGGTCGAGCAGCTGGCGCGGCGCGGCGTGCAGCAATGCCGCCACCGCCTGGTCCAGCAGCGGTACCAGGGGCTTTTGCATGGTGCTTCCTTTCGGTGGTGGATCAGAGATCGATGGCGGCCGACAGCAGCAAGGTGCGGGGTGCGCCCTGGACGAAGGCGCCGTACGACGCCACGCCGGACCAGTAGTCGCGGTTGGCGACGTTCGTGACGCTGGCGCGCAAGGTCGTGTCGCGGCCGGCCACCCTGGTGCGATAGCGCGCACCGAGGTCCAGCCGCGTCCAGCTCGGGATGCTCTGCGTGTTGGCCTGGTTGACGTATTGGCGGTCGGTGTACGAAACGCTGCCCGACACGGTGAGTCCGGCCAGCGCGGTATCCCACTCGGTGCCCAGGTTGGCTTGCGACGACGGCACGCCGACCGGCGTCTTGCCCAGCGTGGCGGCGCTGTTGGTGCGGGTCAGCTCGGCGTCCAGGAACGTCACGCCGCCCGTCAGCCGCACGCCCGGCGCGGCCTGGCCGAACAGGGCCAGCTCCACGCCCTGGTTGCGCTGTTCGCCATCGACGCCATACACGTTGCCGGTCAGCTGGCCGCTCGGCTTCTCGATGCGGAAGACACTGACGGTGCCGGCCAGCGTGCCGCGCTCGAACTTGACGCCGACCTCGTTCTGCCGGGATTTGTAAGGCGCGAAGATCTCGCCGGCGTTGGCGGCGGTGGGCGGTGCCGTGTCGCCCTTGCTGAGGCCCTCGATGCGGTTGGCGTACAGCGCCAGTTGGCGCCACGGCTTGAACGCGATACCGAGCATCGGCGCGGTGGCGCGGCGGTCGTAGCTTGCGGTGGTGACGCCGCTGGCATTGAAGTTGTCGGACTCGACCTGCTGGCGGCGCACGCCCAGCGTGACCAGCAGCCGTTCATCCAGCGCCGTCATGGTGTCGGCCAGCGCGACGCCGGACAGGTGCGTCTCCGACACCCTCGGCACCAGCGCCGGTGCGGCCACGTCCTGGGCCGGCGCGGCCAGCGGCGCGTACAGGTTCGACAGCACGGGGCGGCCGCTGACCGCGGCGCGATCGAGTTCGTCGCGGTAGCGGCTGGCCTGCAGCGTGACGGCATGGCGCACCCCGGCCGTGTCGAAGGCGGCGCGCAGCCCGCCGTCGAGCGTGGCGCGGCGCACCTCCAGGCGGAAATTGTCCGGCGTGACCCGGGTGTCCCCCGCCGCGTTCAGGACCGTCGGCGTGCCGAACAGGCGCGCCACGTCCGTGCGGGCACCGCCGGCGTTGGCGAACAGCGTCAGCGCATCCGTTGCGTCGTACTCGGCGCGCCACAGCACCGAGCGGTCTTCGATCTTGGCCCACTCCCACGCCTGCGTGACGTTGCGCCGGCCGTCCGGCGCGCGCGGCACCGCCACCCCTGCCGCCGCCAGGAAGGGGCGCGACGGTGCGTCGAAACGCTCCGCCTGGGCCAGTGCGTCCAGCGTCATGCGCAGGCGCTCGCCCCGGTAGTCCAGCGCCAGCGCGCCGACATCGGCGCGGCGCTCCTGCTTGTCGAGCGGCGTATCGCCCTGCTGGTGGCGGCCGTTGACGCGCACGCCAAATTCGCGCTTGGCGCCGAAGCGCCGGCCGATGTCCAGGTGCGCACCCAGCTGGGAATCGCCGGCGGCATCGAGCGTCAGCCGGGTCACGTCGGCGGCCTGGGCGCGCTTGGGCACGATATTGACGACGCCGCCGATGCCGCTGTTGGGCGACATCCCATACAACAGCGCCGCCGGGCCCTTGATCACTTCGACCCGCTCGGCATAGTCGGCAAAGACGCGGTAGTTCGGCGCCACGCCGTACTGGCCGTCCAGCGCGATCTCGCCCACGTTGCCTTCGCCGATGGCGAAGCCGCGGATGAAGAAGGCATCGAGGATGCCGCCGCCCTGCCCCGTGGCGCGCACGGCCGGATCGCGCGCCAGCACGTCGGCCACGGTGACGGCCTGCTGGTCGGCGATGGCTTGCGCCGTATAGCTGCTGACGTTGAACGGCGTGGACATCACGTCCGCATCGCCCAGCATGCCGAGGCGGGCCTGGCGCGCCACCTGGCCGCCGGCAAAGGTGTCGTTGCGCTCGGCGCTGACGACCACCTGCGGCACCGCCCCTTCCATGGGGGAGGTGTCTTCAGTGCCCGCGTGGACATGGGGGATGACGCCAGCGGTCAGCAAGGCGAGGACGGTACGATTGAGTTTTGGACGCATAGTGTTCTTATGTAATGAGAATCATTTGTATTTAGATGTTAGCACAAGGTTAAGCGGTGGCAATAGGCTTGCAGACTTTGACAGGTGAGGAAAAGGGGAAAACGGTGACAGTCACCGTTTTTCGGGGCGCAAGGGAGACCGAGGAAAAATGGTGACTGTCACCGTTTTCCGGTTCGCCGTCAGTAGATGGTGGCGCGCTTGGCGGTGTTGGCGATGCCGTACTGGCTGTACCACACCAGGTTGCCCCAGGCCGTCGTCGCCGACCAGTTGGTCATCAGGTCCAGCCAGGCGTTGGGGCCGTCGTTGCCCGCCGTCGACCAGGCCACGGTGCCGACCTGGAACTGCTGGGCCCACTGCATCAGGCGCGGTGCGTCGACCCGCGCGTTGAGGTTGTTGGCGCCGTTGTTGTAGTTGTAGCCGAACTCGCCGATCAGCAGCGGCAGGTTGCGGGTCTTGTAGCCGTTCATCGTGTTGTAGATGTCGTCCGGGTTGTTGTACGTGCCGTACATGTGGACGGCAAACAGCAGGTTGTGGCGCGGGTCGTGATCGAGCAGCTCCTGGCCGTACCACAGGCCGCCGTTCGGGTTGCCGCCATAGTCGGGGTTGTCGATCACGAGGGTCGTCGTCAGGCCCGCGTTGCGCAAGGTCGTGATGGGGCCCTTGTAGTCGTCGCGCCATTGCAGTGGCGTCTTGCTGCCGTCGCCCCATTCGTTGGCGATGTTGACCATCGTGGTGCGCTCGTGCTTCTTCAGCACGGCCAGCACGTCCGGCCGCACCCAGTAGCTGGCCATGTTGCGCAGCACGGCGGCATCGTTGTTGCCGGTGCCGTCGTGCAGTTCGACGATCGACACCATCTTCTGCGCCTCGATCGCCGTCAGCACCTGGTCCAGCCGCGTGGCGCTGCCGCTCATGGTCCAGACCACGCGGATCAGGTTGGTCTTGCGCGCCGCCAGGTTCGGCAGCACATCGTAGGACTGCTGGTCGTACCACGCATGCGGGTTGTTGACGCCGCGCGCGACGAAGGGGTTGCCGTTGGCGTCGTTGACCACGCTGCCGGCGACCCGGAATCCCTTGAAGACGACCTTGCAGGACATGCCGCCTTCCCAGCCCCAGCCGTCGCCATCCGGATCGGAGGCGGCGCTGGCGCAATGCGTCGCGGCCGGCGCCACCTTGCAGGACTGGTTGTTCTCCCAGCCCCAGCCGTCGCCATCGGGGTCCGAGCCCGCGCTGGCGCACGTGGGCAGGGCCGACGCCTGCCCCGCCACCGTCAGCAGCAGCGCCGCCGCGGTCAACCATCCATTCATTTGTCGTTTCATCCTTGGCCTCCGTCATTGTTGGGAGCTGCGGATTATAGGAAGAGCGTCGGAACGGGGCGTGGCCGCCGCCATGGATGGCCGTCAGTTTAGTGGGGACGGTGCTAAACGGCCGGTGCGTGCCCCGGGTTTCGCGCCAGCCGCGTTACCATGAAGGCCTCGACACGAACGGAAGGGCAAGCCGATGAAACGTTACCGGTTGTTGAACCTCTGTCGCCGGTACGGCGCGGCGTTGGCGGCATTGGGCGTGCCCGCGTTCGCGGCACAGCCCGCACCCGACCTGCCGCTATGGGAAGTCGGCATTGCCGCCGGCGCGGCCTCGACGCCGGCCTACCCCGGTGCGGACGACCGCTCCACCCGCGCCCTCGCGCTGCCACTGGTGATCTACCGCGGCAAGGTGCTGCGTGCCGACCGCTCGGGCATCGGCGCGCGCCTGTTCGACAGCGACAAGGTGGAACTGGACATCGGTTTCGCGGCGTCGCTGCCGGCCCGCTCGCGCGACGTGGCGGCACGCAGCGGCATGCCGGACCTGCACCCGCTGGTGGAATTCGGGCCGCGCCTGAAGGTGCTGCTGGCCAGGCCGGATGCGTCCAGCGCCGTGCGCCTCGAGCTGCCGCTGCGGGCGCCGTTCGAGCTGGGGCACGGGTTCCGGCGCCACGGCCTCGTCATCGAACCTCGTCTCGTCTGCGAGACCGGGGGCGACGACGGGCTCTGGCAGGCTTCGGCCAGCGTGGGCGCGGTGGCCGGCAACGCGGGCCTGAACGCCTATTTGTACGAGGTGGCGCCCCAATACGCGACGGCGGACCGGCCGGCCTACCGGGCGCGCGGGGGACTGATCGCCACGCGCGTGGGCTTGAATCTGTCCCGTCGGGTGGCGCCCGACTGGCGGGTGTTCGGGCTGCTGCGCTACGACCATCTCGGCCACGCGACCAACCGGGACAGCCCGCTGCTGCGGGAGCGCGGCGGCCTGTCGATCGGCGCCGGGTTCGCGTGGACGTGGTACCGGTCGGCGGCACGGGCGTGGGAGTGAGCTACAGCGCGATCCTGGTTTCCAGGAATGCCAGGTATTTCGGATCGTCTTCCATGAAGAGTTCGACGCCTCCGCCCATGTAGGCCCGGGTCAGTTCGTCGGCGGCCTTGTCGACGTCGCCGCGCTCGAAGTACAGCTGGCCCAGGCGCAGGTGGATGTATGGGTTGCCCAGCCCGCCCGGGCATTGGACGGCGTTGTGGAAGCATTTGAACGCCTTGTTGTGAGCGTGCAGGCGAAAGTGGGCGTCGCCGAGGGCGACATGGATCCATGTCGCCGCCTCCCACTCGCGGTGCTCGGGGGGCAGCAACTTGAGTGCCTCAAGGTAGCGTGCCTTGGCGGCTTCCAGTTGGCCTGCTTCGGCGAAGGTGTCGCCTGCGCGGCATGCTTCGGCGATCTGTGCGTACAGCGCGTCCGGCAGTGTCGTCATCTTTATCCTTTACGATCCGCTTCGTCGACAAACAAGCCCACCCATGCATCGAGCGTGGCCATGAAATCGACGGGTTCCAGCTCGTCCGGCTGCTCGTGCCACCAGCTCATGCCAGACGCCGGCTGGCCGGCGTCGTCGGGAAAGTGGAGGCACAGGTAGTCTCCGGCGCCGTTATGAAAGACCGCCAGGACCCGGCCGCTGTCCACTGCATAGCGCGCGCGGTGACGGCGTCGATGTCGAAGCGGTCTTCGGAAAGGAAGGCCCAATCCTCCACGGGCAACGGCCCCATCGAATTGGACGGCTGGAACGTCCAGCCGTTGTGCAGCGTTTCGTAGAACTGTCGCAATGGGGCCGGCAAGCGGTGCCAGATCGACGCGAAGCGCCGGGGAACGGTCTCCAGTCGCGGGCGTCCGTGGTCGAGGCACAGGTCGCCGCCCACCGTATAAGCGTACAGCAGGGATGGCGTGCCGTCACGCTGGCTCGTGACATACACGCCTTGCAACGACGACGTCAGGAATGCGAGGATTTGAGCGGCCTCATCGGCAAGATCGAACCAGGCTGCCGGCACGCCTGAGCGGCCGGGGCGCCAGCAAGGTGACAGCACAATATTGGCCATTGAATCAATCACGAATACGGATCCCTGGAATAGCAAGGAGCAGTTGCCGAATGTCTTCCAGTGAGAGGCCTGCCTGCTTTGCCATGCGTGCGGCATCGCCAAGCGACGCACTGCACTCCGGGTCCACGTCCGTATAAACGTCGAGGGTAATCCGCGTCCTGGCGGGCCACTCGGTACGCATAACGTACTCGCGCGCCTCGGCCGGGTTCTCGATAGCGAAGCAAGGCCACCTCGGCAGTTCAATCGATTGCACGTCGGCGTTCAGGAAACGGCAGCCGTCGAGGACCGCATCCGTAAAGTCGCAGTTTGCGATCGATCCTATGTCAGCCGAATCCCAGCTGCCGAAATCGCAGCCAATGAACGTTCCAACGAGCTTCACACCGTCAAAGTGAACACGGCGGAACTGGTAGTCGCGCAATGTCCTGTCCTACTGGACAAAACGGCCACCGGTCATCCGAACGCCACTGACGATCAGCGCGCGCCGCCCGCAGTCGGAATACACTTCGCAATGATCGAGTACAAGGTCAGGGCCGAGGCTGTGCACCTCTACATTGCTGAGTAGAAGTCGTTCTCCCGACAAAGTTTGGTTGCGCAGTTTCACAATCGAATCGGGCCTTCCGTTATGGAACTACGTTCGTCAGTCGACAATCCTTCACCAGCAATTGGCTGCAGTGGCGGGAACAATTTAGTGGCGAATATGCAAATTCTACTGGCTGTCCGCGGTCCATCTCCGCGGATGGCAACGCAATCCGGAGGGCGTGTCGGCATGGATGTCGAGAATCAGGCTGAGTCAGGCTCTTTCTATACGCATGACATCGTCATATTCGCCGAATGCAGGCCGCGAAGCATAATTCGGGGCAGGATCGAAAGATGACATGGCAGTCTCCACTGTATGAGGGTTGAAAGATTCGTGCCTGATATGTACAACCCCATCGGTCTTGAAGACATAATTGGCTCCGCCACTGACCTTATCCGTCTCAGCCTCGAACTCGCGATGAGTTGCCATGGACAGGAACAACCTCCCCGACTCCACTTCCTTGAAAACGTACGTTAAGGATTCCCGTAGGAATTGGTCCAAGAAACCGACTACAACTGCACTGTCAGCGACCTCTATAAAGCAGTATGGATGCTCAAGGTTGCCGACAAGAGCTGTGTATTGTGTCCTATTTTCGTGAGCAGCTTCGGCCTGTTCGACCGACCACACCTCGGTAGGCTTTTTCTTGGCACGAAACCAGCTTTTGCAATAAAAGATTTGTTGTTTCATCAGTATATTTTACCATTGACATCGCGGATCACAACACCTGCGCGTTCTGCAGCTTCCAGCACAGACTGCGGAACAGGCCGAACCTGAACAGGAACTTCCAAATAGTGCTGACCTGCTAGTTTCTCGCCCGCCAATTCTGCGCTTGACGGCACTCTTGCAATTGTAGCATCCACCGGATATTTAGCGCCAATCTCATTGATATACCCGATTGCTGTTTTTTCCTGAATATCTGAAAGTTGAGTAAACTTTCGCGAAACAATTTCGCCTGCGATAGGGTTATAAGAGTCAAGTCTAGTGTACCCGCTTCCTTTTGGACTATCGATGTAAACTTCGTTGTAGGGATATTCCGACGCGCGCTCAGCGTTGAAGTCATTACCCTCATCAAGACGCCGCAACCATTCAGGCCTGCTGCTCTGTCGTGGCAATTCCGCCGAGGTAGGCTCAGAGGAACTTTTGGGCTTGAGCGAGAATTTTAGATTACCACCATTCATGCCTAAAGTTCCTGGCTGCACTGTTACCTGAACCCGTTGCGCAAAGTTCCATGCCCCAGGTGCCGCCTTGGCCCCCAGATACCCGCCCAGGAAGCTGCCGGCGATGGCCGACCACTTCTGCCCGTCGGACCCTTCGCCAAAGATCTTGCCGCCGGCCCAGGACCCGCCATAACCGCCGGCAAACGCGCCGATCAGGCTGCCGACGGCTATGACAGGCCCTGCCAGGATAATCGCCGAGCCCACTCCGACCACAAGCAAGGAGGCATGCACCCAGCCGGGCACCAGGTCCTCAGGGTGAATATCGTCGGTCTGCACGGTCCCGCCGCCGATATAGACGTTGCCCGAGCCCTTCGTGATGACGGCGCTGCAGCCGGTCTTGTCGTCCACCCGCGCGGCGGGCATGCTGTTGATGAAGACCTGCCCGCTGCCCGTGGCGATCGGTATCGGCCCCGGATGCTTGCTGCACGCGACCATGTCCACGTGGGCGCGCGCCGCTGCCAGGCCGTTGACGAACACATTGGACGAGCCGGCCAGCGCGATGCCGCCTGTGACCTCCTTCGCGGCAAAGCTCATCGTGCTCATCGCCTCGCCCAATCCGGCGCCCATCGCGGCACCCGCGCCGACGATGGCGACGGCCGCCAGCCCGCCGGTGCCCACGATCGCCACCCCGGCCACCGCAATCGCCGCGCCGATCAGCAGGCCCTTCAGGAGCCAGCTCATGGTCGGGCTATGCCCGATGGGGTCGGTAAGTCGTGCTGCGGCGGGCATCGATCGGTCCTTGTTCTGCTGTCGGAATCGTCCACTGTCGGCGCTCAGGCGAGCTCATCGCATTGTATCGCCGACAACGTTGTTCGTTAAGCGAAAAAGCACATCGGTCGCCGCAAGCAACGGCGACTACCGGTAGCCGGGTCCTGCTGGGTCTAGCTGTCGCGCCCGCGCTCGATCAGCTCCCGCAGCAGATCCTTGCCGTCGAGGATCCAGAACTTGGCCGCACTCGGGTAGATGTCTTCGGGATAGGTATTCGCGAAGTCCGCGAACTCCCCGCTCCAGTCGTCGGGAACATAGCGCTCCAGCCTGGGTCCGTCCTGGTAGAAGCCGGCGAAGCGCCGGTTGTCGAAATCGACGAACGCGATGGGGAACAGGAATTCGACGTCCCACCATGACCCGGCGCTGTCGAAACGCTCCAGCAGCGACTTGCGCAGGAAATCGGGATCGATCCGGTGCACACCGGGCGCGCCCAGGAACAGCTCGACCGTGTCCTGGTCCAGGATGGCGATGCCGGACCGTTGCAATGCCATGTCCCGCAGCGCCGGCATCGCATGGCCAGCCGTCACGAATTCCTGCCGTCGCTTGGCCCAGTCCAGTATCCAGTTCTCCCGATCCGACAAGCGGTACTGGATTTCGCCGCGGTACCGTACTACCGCGAGAACGTTGTCCGGCTCGAGCAATTCCGGCGTTGCCGGCCCCAATGTTTCTTCTAGATTTGTCATTTCACTTTTCCTGATCCCGGGATGGCATTTTCTTCCAGCCACTTGGCCCACACTGCCGGCAGCTCATAGGACCGTCCCGGCGTGGTAGGGTCGACGATCTTTGGCGCCAACCCACCCTGGTTCGCCGGATTGCTGCGGTAACCCGACTGGGGTATCGCGGTTTCCTGAATGAAGTCATCCAGCCAAGCCGGAATTTTAAACGACACGACTTTGCTGCCGGGCCGCAGCGTCTGGAAATACTCGGCGTGGACCGGGTCGCCGATGCTGATGTTAAGCGTTGTGCTCTGGATGGTCGGGTTGCCGTCTGCGTCGATCGCAATAATATTGCGGCTGGCTCGCGGCGGCGTGCCACCTTGCACGCGGAAGACGGTGGCCGGCTCTCCCGTTGCGGGCACCACGGGGTCAGCAGGCTTAGGCGGCGGCAACGCGGGTTTTGCGGCGCTCGCCGGCACGGCAGGAGGCGCGGTCGACGGTCCCTTGCCCCAGGCAGATTCCCAGGCCCGGGGAGCGCCTTTCGCGCCCAGGAAACCGCCCAGGAAGCTGCCGGCGATGGCCGACCACTTCTGTCCATCGCTGCCTTCGCCGAACACTTTGCCGCCGAGCCAGCCGCCGCCATAACCGCCGGCAATGGCGCCGACCAGACCGCCGGCCGCGACGACAGGCCCCGCCAGGATAATGGCCGAGCCAATGCCCACCACCAGCAACGAAGCATGCACCCACCCCGGCACCAGGTCCTCCGGGTTGATGGTATCGGTCTGTACGGTGCCGCCGCCGATATAGACGTTGGTCGAGCCCTTCGTGATGACGGCGCTGCAGCCGGTCTTGTCGTCCACCCGAGCGGCCGGCGTGCCGTTGATGAACACCTGGCCGCTGCCCGTGGCGATCGGTATCGGTCCCGGGTGCTTGCTGCAGGCAACCATGTCCGCGTGTGCCCGTGCCGCCGCCAGGTTGTTGACGAACACATTGGACGAGCCCGTCATGGCGATGGCGCCCGTCACTTCCTTCGGCGCAAAACTCATCGTGCTCATGGCCTCGCCCAGCCCGGCGCCCATGGCCGCGCCGGCGCCGACGACGGCCACGGCTGCCAGCCCGCCCGTGCCCACGATCGCCACGCCGGCCACCGCAATGGCGGCACCGATCAGCAGGCCCTTCAGCAGCCAGCTCATCGTCGGGCTGTGCCCGACGGGGTCAAGCAGTCGCGCTGCTGCCGGCACGTCAGGCCTTCGCCACCTGCTCCAGGTGCGCGCGCACCTCCGTCAGGCTGTAGAAGGGCACGCTCGACGAGCTGGCCTGGATGTATTGCGCCAGGTGCAGGCGCTCGCCCAGTTTGGCCCCCTGCGGTTCGGCCGTGCGCTCGAGCGTGAGCGTGCCGGCGGGCCGCAGCAGCGAGAGGCCGCCACTGCCGCGCGTGACGCTGGCCAGCAAGCGCGTGCCGTTGGCGTCGTAGAATTCCCAGCGGTCCTGCTCCATGTCGCGCGCGGACAGCTTCGCCGCAACCTCATCCTTGTTGGCGAACACGTGCAGCGTCTTGCGCGCCTCCGACAGCGCGAAGATCGTCGGCAGCGCCGGGCGCGCGGGCATGCTGGTTGGCGCCGCTGGCGCTTCGGCCAGCGGACGGCGCAGCTTGATGCTGTCGACGATGGCGTCGAACGCGGCGTTCCACTCGTCGGTGAAGGCGGACAGGCAAGTGGCGGCGAGCAGCAGTGCCTCGCGCGTGCCCGGCTTGCTGCCGGCCACGAGGGTGATGATCTGGCGCTGGTGCATATAACCCGCTTCGTTGCGCCAGCTGTACACCAGTTCCAGCGCCGGCGCGCCGTCGACGCTGCGCTCGGTCATCGCCTTCAGCTGGAACCGGGGCAGCGCCCGCGTCAACTCCATGGCCAGGCGGTCGCCGAATTCCTCCAGCCGTTCTTCCGGCTTGACGTCCGCATGCGACACCACCACGTTGAACTCGCTGGGACCGTCGTCGCGCAGCGTGAACATGTGCATCGTCTTGTCCTTCAGCTGCGCGGGCAATGCGAAGGTGGCGTGGTTGGCGTGGTACAGCTGGGTTTCTGGCATAAGGTTCTCGCTTGGTCCTTGCTCGCTCATTTGTTCAGGTCGATCCGGCTGCCCATCACGGCGACGTTGACGCCCTGGATCAGGATCGTGCCGTCCTGCTGCAGCACGATCTTGCTGGCGCCCACTTCCAGCGTGATGTCCGTGTTGGCCTTCAGGTGGATGTGCTCCGTCTGCGACGTCAGCTCGATGTTCTGCTTGGCCGTCTGGTGCAGGTGGGCGTTCTGCGCCACCAGCTCGATATTCGTCTTCGCGGTCTGGTGGATGTAGTCGTCCTGCGCCGTCAGCTCGATATTGGTCCTGGCCGTCTGGTGGATGTGCGCATCCTGCGCCGTCATCTCGATGTTCGTCTTGGCCGTCTCGTGGATGTGGCCCGTCTGCGCCGTCGTCACGATGTACTGCTTGACCGTGTTGGTCTGAAAGCCGCTGCTGACCGTGTTGGTCTGGTGCGGTCCGTTGACGACCGTCGCCTGCGTGTTCTGCACGGTCGTGACCATATCCTTCTGCGAATGGATATTGATCAGCTCCTTGCCCTTCTGGTCGTGGATCACCATCTCGCAGAAGCCGCCACCACCCGGCGTGGAGCGGCTCTTGAAGCCCATCATGTGGGCGCCGTCCGGCAGGCCGTACGGGGCCGGCTGGTCGGCGTTGAACAGGCGGCCCGTGCAGACGGGGCGGTCGGGATCGCCTTCCAGGTAGTCGATGATCACTTCCTGGCCGATGCGGGGAATCGAGATCGTCCCCCAGCCCTGCCCCGCCCACGGCTGCGACACGCGGATCCAGCAGGAGCTGCGCTCGTCGCGGCGGCCGTAGCGGTCCCAGTGGAATTGCACCTTGATGCGGCCGAACTTGTCGGTATGGATTTCCGTACCCTTCGGCCCCACTACCGTGGCCGATTGCGGGCCCGGCATGCGCGGCGCCGGATGGGCGCGGCGCGGCCGGTACGGGATCTTGCGGCGGATGGCCGTGAAGGTATTGCGGTAGACGTCGCTCTGGCCCCGTTCGAAATAGTTGTTGCGGGCGTTGTACTGCACCGACAGGACGAGGAAGTCGTTGTCGCCCTCCCCCGTGGGGTCGAACCAGTGATGGCCCAGGAGCTTGAACGTATGGCCGGCCACCAGGCCGCGACAGTCGGATGCCCCGGCAAACACCTTGGCCTGCCACTCCAGCACCTCCAGGCGCTGGCGCGCCTCGCGCTGGCCGTCGTCCTTGTCCCTGTACGAGAAGGCCGGGTTGCCGTCGTAGATTTCCATCGTCGGCATGTCGCCCTGCCGGGTGACGGTCGGGACTTCCACGTATTGCAGCGTGTTCGGCGACTTGAAGTCGAACGTATTGAGCGCGACCTTGGTCGACTGCAGCTTGCGTTCGGCGGCCAGGGCCGTGACGCTGTCCTGGTCGTGCCAGCGGTTGCCGCCGTTGAATTCCACCTCGGCATGGTCTTCCTGCGGCGGACAGAACGCGGCCGACCGCGAATCGTCGCTGATGACCATCACGTGGCCGTTCGGCCTGTGCTCGAAGTAATAGAACAGGCCATGGCGTTCCATCAGCCGGCAGACGAAATGCTCGTCCGTCTCGTCGTACTGGACGATGAAGTTTTCCGGCTTGTAGGTCTGGCCGGTGCGGAACTCGTAGTTGGCCAGGCCGTTGTAGTCGCCCTTGAAGACGGCGTCCAGCACCTCGAGCACGCTCTGGTCCTGGAAGATGCGCGAGTTGACGCGCTGCTTCAGGTAGCTCAGCCAGGGGACGATCTGGGCGTGGTAGAACGCGAAGCCGCCGTCCGAGTGGCTGAAGCCGAACGAATGGACGTAGCCGTTGATGAAGTGCTCGCTGCCGTCGGCCAGCTGGACGCTGACGCTGACATTCTTGCCCATCATGTCCTTCAGGTCGATCCCGGCGTTTTCCGAGATCAGGCTGAGGTTGAACGAGAACTGCTCGGAGATCGCGGCGGTGCCGCTCAGCGACTCGATCAGCAGCGCCTTGTCGCCCGCCAGCGGCGAGTAGAAGCGCAGCAGGCGGCGGCCGTCGCTGAACTGCGCCAGCGCACTGGCGGCTGCCGTCGCCACGTCGCCCTGCCCGGCCGGATCGATGGCGGGCGGCACGAATGGCGCCTCGGCTACGGCGAAATCGCTGACGGCCTGTCCCGCCAGCGGGTGCTCGGCGATCACGAGCTTTTCCACCGCGCCTGCCGTTTCCGCCAGCGCCGTCGGCGCTTCCTTGACCAGCGCCGCGGCCTGTTGCGCCGGCGCGCTCAAGGCGTCGCTTTTCTGGGCCAACGACTGGACTTGCGATGCCACCTGCAGTGCCTGCCCCAGCTGGGGATTGGCAAGGCCGGCAAGACCGACCGCGCCGCTTGCCAGGGCCGACGCCCCGGCGCCGGCCTGCAGCAGGCTGGCCGTGTCGAGCGCGGTACTGGCCACGCCAAGCGCCTTGGCATCGACACCGGCCAGGGCTGCCGCGCTGACCGCCAGTTTGCCGGCGGCCGGCAGGTCGGACGGCTTCGCGGCTCCTTGGGGAACGAGCCCGGCCTTGGCCGGGCTATCGAGCGATTCTGATGACATTTTGCGACTCCTGCATCGGTACGTCCGAGTTGGCACAGCAATGCATTGCGCCGCCGCCCGGACCGGCGAACGCCTGGCGCGTGCGGCGGCGCGAGGCCGGCCGACACACAATATTAGGTTTTTGATAAATCCTGTTTATACTATCAGAAATGCACTGTCCACTGAACGGATCGGTGCCGGCGACCTCCCAAAATTCGCAGTTGAAACCATGCCAGATTCCCTCAACAGCTGGACCGAATTCACCCGCGCGCTCGAGTCGGTGCGCCGTACGTACGAAGACGCCGGCAACCAGGCCCGGATCGACATCGCGCACCGCGTGCAGCGCTGGTCGAACCAGGTCGGCGAGTCGCTGGCCAGCGTTGCCGCGGCCAGCATGAAGATCGACACGGTGCGCTGCATGTGGGCCGTCCGGACCGCGCTGGACGATTCGCAGCCGCGCTTTGTCGCGCTGCTCAAGGAGCGCTTCGCCGGCATCGATTTTTCGATGGTGATCCACCTGCTGCACGAGATGATGAAGCTGATGGCGCTGTACCTGGGCGGCGGTGCCGTGCTGGGCGCCACGGCCGGTGGCGCCGTGGGTGCGCTGGTTGGCGGCGTGGGGGCCATTCCGGGTGCGGCGATGGGTGCGCAGGCGGGCCTGGCGATCGGCACCGAGATCCTCGTCTGGATGGGCCTGGGCATGCTGGTGATGGACATGAGCCGCACGGTGCCCGACCTGTGCAAGCTGTTCGCGCAAGGCTTCGCCAGTGCCTGGAGCGCCGGCGAACTGCCGGACGATGCCCATGAGAAGCGCCTGCGGCTGATGCGCCAGGCCGCCGATGCGTTCGCCGAAGGCGAGATGCTGCTCGTCAAGGCCATCCTGACGGCGCTGGTGCTGTACCTGTCGCGCGGCCAGGTTCAAAACTCGATGCTGGTGCAGAACCTGTCGAAGAGCAAGCTCGGCCCCCGCTTCGCCGAATGGGTGGGCCAGAACCGCGACAAGCTGATGCGGCACCCGGGCCTGCAGCCGAAAATCGCCAGCGCGCAGGGCGCCGCCGAGGCCGGTGCGCCGAAAGCCACGGCCGCCAAGCCGGAGGCGCCCAAGCCGGCCGAGGCGCCGCCGCCCAAGCAGGGTGTGGCGAAAAGCGAATATCCCTGCGTGCAGATCGGCAAACCCGTCAACCCGAACACGGGCGCCAAGGTCCTGCTGGGCGAGCTGGACCTGGATTTCACCTTGCCGGCGCCGCTGCCGATCGTCTGGCAGCGCACCTACAGCTCCGCGCAGCGCAAGGTCGGCTGGCTGGGCCAAGGCTGGGCGCTGCCCATCAGCGATACGCTGCAGGTCAGCGCGGACGAAGTCGTCGTCATGGATGCGTTCGACCGCGAAATCACCTTCTCGCTGCCACGGGTGGGCGAATCGATCTATTCGCCATCCGAACAGATCACCCTGGTGCGCACGGACGACAGCACGTTCGAGCTGGTCGACAGCAACGGCCTGCGCACGCAGTTCGCCATCCTGTACGGCGGCGGCATCGCGCGGCTGACCGGCTGGCAGGACGCCAACAGCAACCACATCCGTATCGAGTACGACGCCCGCCAGCTGCCGGCCCGCATCGACGACAGCGCCGGCCACAGCCTGGTGCTGGAATTCGGCCAGGTGCGCGGCGACGTGCGTCTGCTGTCCGTGACCTTGCTGCCGGCCTCGCCGGAGCAGACCGCGCAAACGCTGGTGCGCTACGACTACGACGACCACGGCGACCTGCGCCGCGTGCGCAACCGCGCCGGCGACGTCGTCCGCCAGTTCGCCTACCGCCACCACATCATGGTGGAGCACGGCCAGCCGGACGGGCTGGTCTCGCGCTACGAATACGATCTCGAAGACCCCAGCGGCAAAGTCCTTCGCAACTGGACCAACACGGGCCAGTGGTGGCAGTTCGAATACCGGCCGCACGAAACGGTCGTCATCGACCAGCTGGGCCGCAAGGAGCAGTACCGCTTCGACCTGCGCGGCCGCCTGATCGCGCAACTGGATGCGGCCGGCGGCGGCACGAGCTACAAGCTGGATGGCAACGGCAACCTGCTGCAATTGAAGGACCCGGCCGGGCGCACGATCCGCTACCGCTACGACGAGCGCAGCCGCGTGATCCGCGTCGAACGGGGCGAGCGCGGCACGGGCATCGTCTACGACGGCCGCTTCGACAAGCCCGCCCTGATCACCGATGCACTGGGCGCGACAACGGTACTGCGCTACGACAACCAGGGCAACCTCACCAGCGTGACAAACGCGCTGGGCCAGCGCACGGCGTACCAGTACGACGACCGTGGCCTGCCGGTGAAAGTGACGGATGCACGCGGCGGCGTCAAGCAACTGGCCTACAACCGCGCCGGCCAGTTGATCGCGTACACGGACTGCTCGGGCAGCACCAGCCACTTCGCTTACGACGACGAAGGCCGCCTGGTCCGCGCGACCGATCCAAATGGCCACACCAGCACGTACTCGTACGATACCCTGGGCCGCCTGCAGGCGGTCACGCACGCGGACGGCACCACGGAGCGTTACGAATACGACCACCTCGGCCGCCTGGTCGCGCACATCGATCCCGCCGGCCACCGCACCGCGTACCAGCTCGACCGCGACGGCAAACCCCTCAAACGCATCGACGCGCGCGGTGGCGTGCTCGAATACCGCTACGACACGGCGCGCCGCATCGCCGAGCTGATCAACGAAAACGGCGACGTCCACCGCTTCGTCTACGACGAGCTGGACCGCCTGATCGAGGAGACCAGCTTCGATGCCCGGCTGACACGTTATCGCTACGACGGCAGCGGCCTGCTGGTCGGCAAGGAAGAGCTGGGCTGCGCACCGCGCACCGAAACCACCCCGATTGCGACCACCTACGTGCGCGACAGCCTGGGCCAGCTGATCGAAAAGGAGATCGCGCGCGTGACGGGTATCGCGCAGGCCCAGCAGCTGCGCCTGCGCTATGCCTACGACGCACTGGGCCGCATGACGCAGGCGATGAATGCGGATGCGACCGTCACGATGGCGTACGACGCGCTGGGCCAGCTGGTGTCGGAGCAGACGGAAGCCGCCGGTGCCAGCACGCTGGTTCGTCACGCCTACGACGAGCTGGGCAATCGCGTGCAGACGACCTTGCCGGACGGGCGCGTGCTGAACAACCTGTACTACGGCTCGGGGCACCTGCACCAGATCAACCTGGATGGGGAGCTCATTACCGACATTGAGCGGGATCGGGCGCACCGGATGGTCAGCCGCACCCAGGGGGCGCTGGTCAGCCAGTTCCAGTACGATCCCGTCGGCCGTCTGCTGTCGCAAACTGCCGGCAAGCCTACTGCCGGCGAGGGTGCGGCGCCCGTCATCGCGCGCAAGTACGAGTACGATGAGGTCGGCAATCTCGTGTCGATCGACGACCAGCGCAACGGCGTTACGCGCTACAGCTACGATCCGATCGGGCGCATCCTGTCGGCCGTGCAGCCGAACCTGTCGGAGCGCTTCGCTTTCGATCCGGCGCACAATCTGCTCGATACCACCGTCGCGTCGGTTGGCCGTGTCGAGGGCAATCGCATCCGGGTCTATGAAGACAAGCGATATGACTACGACGAGCATGGCAATGTCGTCGAGAAGCTGATCGGCAAGCATACGCGGATGCGGTTCGAGTGGAATGCCGCGCATCAGATGGTCAAGAGCATCGTCGCACGCAATGCTTCCGACAGCGCTCAGACGGTTCGGTATGCTTATGATGCGTTTGGGCGACGGATTGCGAAGAAGGACGCGTTTGGCGTTACGCGGTTTGTGTGGGATGGTAATCGGTTGCTTTGCGAGCAGCGGGGTAGCCATTCCAGGACGTACGTGTACGGTGAAGAGGCATTCGTGCCGCTGGCACGCGTGGACTCGATTTCTGTCGCCGGCCCCATACGTCCGGCTGATGTGCGACACTTTCATACAGATCATTTAGGGACACCGCGCGAGCTGACAAACCAGGAAGGTGGCGTAGTCTGGGCTGCTGCATATCGATTGTGGGGCAACGTGGCGGTTCATCCTGATGAAACGCGTTTAACAAAGAGCTTCAACGACCCTGGGGGGCTAGATCCAGCGCAAACGATTCGCTTTCAAGGGCAATATTACGACACCGATACTGGGCTACATTACAACCAATTGCGCTATTACGATCCCGATATGGGCCGGTTCCTCTCGATAGACCCAATTGGGCTGGTGGGAGGCAGCAACAGTTACATGTACGCTAGCAATCCAGTCAATCTAGTTGATCCACTGGGTTTAACTCCCTGCAAGGGGCGTGGCGGCGCTGAAGGAAATGATCCACGTGGCGTGCCCCCCTCGCTCCTTGACCGCGAAGGAAAACTCCCCCCGGGTATTGGCGGACTAGGTACGCCCATTCCCATGCCGGCCTCTGCATCACCGAATGCCACAGCAGAGGCATTCGCAAAGGCAGCGTTCAATGGACAAGCACCAGATAAGGTAATACCGATTATGAGCGGGAAATCTTGGGTGGCGAAAATGCCGGACGGAAGCGTAATTACCTACCGCGTCGCTGGCGACGCTTCCGCCAGCACAGCCGCTGCTACCGCAACGGTTGAGGTGAATAGCGCCGCAATCAAAGCCATCAATAGCGGCAATGTCGCGAAATTCAAGTTTCCTAGAATCGGTGATTAATGATGAAATTCGATATCGATATACAACGACAAACTATTGCACTCGGGCTGGAAGATTTCTCCCCAAATGCGATGCTGCCAAATGTGTGTGGTGGACAATATGGACGAAGTCCTGAGGATTGGCGTGAAGACGTGGTAGCATTCGTTTACTACATGTTAAAAGCCGGGCTCATTGCACCGATAGCTGGCATCGAGGGATATCAGAACAAGGATGCTAACGAGCTAAGGAAGATTCTGCAGGAAGGCGATGCGGAAAACGGGTTCGACGTGGATTTAGTTTGGGATATAATTCATTTTTTTGGGACGCCGGGCCTGACTAGATTATTGCAAGAATGCGAATTATATGGGTGGGACGCGCTAGACTCCGAACTTTCACCCTCTCTACAAGCCGCTCTTGCCCAGCACGGAATTTTAGCTCCAAAAGCCTGAATAGCTTCCGAGAGGAAAAATCCGTATCGCATCAGGCGCTCGCGATATCGCGCTCTGCCAATCAACACAGAAGCGAGTGGTCAGCCATGGGCTCTGTTTCTAAGTTTGCGCCGCGCTACCACATTTGGCAACCCGACTATAAGGAATTCATCGTCATGGTGGAATTCATTTTAGCACCCCGCTCCCGCTTCGGCGCGGGATGATGAGCATGTCCAAATTGGGAATTATCATCAAGCTGATAGCGCCTTCAAGTTGAAGCTCTGCCGGCTACCGAGGATAATGAATTGCTGAACATAATCGATGCTCTGAACAGCGGTGAATTCAGAGCGGAATTTGGTGATTACCTGCCATTCAAATTGTGCCGCGAAAACCACTCGCATGAATGGCAGCTCTATTGGCAAACTGGAGATTTTAAATCTTCCTTTCTTGAAATATCCATCGGCGGCATATCTTATGCGATTATCGAGATATGCTTGCTTCTGCCTGGGAAGGTGATCCGAAAATTTCCAGTGGTCGATCTTCAGTGTGTGAATAGCTTAACTGGCATCCCAGTAGTGAATACTACGGACTGGCCAGATGTAAGCATTAAAGATGAACCGGGCACTTTACGTGTATTTCTTGATGCAGGGCGTCTGCTTATAAACCTTTCCGCATCGACCAAGACAGAAAGGCTAATCACCTCAGGCGGGATTACCTTCGGGCTGGATGCCGAGAGTTCCTTGGCGTGGATACAAATGAGCAATATGAAATTTAATTTTGATAAGATGGTTCTTAGCGACGCGAGCATAACGGCCTTGCGGATGCAGCCCGCAGCAATAGAAATCGACTACGTTGATTGGCAAGAACAAAAACACACACTGGTTTTTCGCAACGCTATAAGTTGCTATGCTGCAAGCCCTTATGGTAAGGCGTTGAGCCGCGGTTCTACTCAATGCGAAGGCGATTATTTGCGGGAATGCTGTGCTACCGCGGAGGAGGATAATGTCGAGCTGTTCACCGTGTTTGATTTCGTTGACGCATGGAACGATAAAAAGATTCTAAGGATAGTCGCTGAAGCGGTTTCGGAAAAAACTATCTCTCCGGCAGACCCGTCAGACGCGCTACAACGTTAGTGTGGTTGGATTTATTTCACTAAGGCTTGTCAGTTTCGTTTTAGCACCCTGCTCCCGCTTCGCCGCTAGATGACGAGAATGTCCAATTTCTGGAATATTATCAAGCTGATAGCGCCTTCAAGTTGCAGCTCTGCCGGCTAAACCAATTTTTAGCAATGAATGAAACGACTGATATCCGCGAATCACAATCATGTAGCGAAAAGGGTCTTAAAGAATGAGATACTTTCGCGTAATATGGTTTCACGCTATCGAGACTGAACCTATCCGGTTATACAGCGAACTTGACGGCGAACTGTGGGAACATCGTAAAGTTGAGATTTATACCGATGGGACGTGCAGCTACGCGAGTAAAGAAGAGCATATAGGAACTGCCAGACTGAGTGAAGCCCCCTTCCGCCCATAGAAGAGATCGCGCTCGACCCGCAATTCCAGCCCTCAGAAATAACTAAAACGGACTTTGAACAAGTTTGGCACTCTGCGCACGATCAGAAAGACACCCTTCTTGCTCCACGTTAGACTATGAGAGCGAACCGAGTAAAACGGTGGTAATGTATTACCCTCTGTGCACGAAGTTCTCGACTTCGCGACGAGGCCTGGGTAGGCAAGACAGTTCCCCTCCTAAACGCCCCGGGTGCGTTTGCAGTACCGATGGGACGTATCAATTGGGATCGCCGGCGATAAGTCACACACACCAGAGAAATGCCGAACGTAGCAGGAGCGAAAAACGTGGGTAACGTAACGTCTATACAGATTTTTTTTCGATCGTACATAGCTGAGAGAAACGTGGTTGACGCTTGGACAGCGATAACTGGAATGGAAGTAGAGTCGTTTGAACATCCGTTGGCTGACGCCATAGGGTTTATGCAGTTCACACAATACACCGAAGGTTTCGCGCAAGGTGCCCTGATTAGCTGGCCGTCTGAAATTACATTGCCAGTAACCGAGACAGAGCTAGTCGAGCAACTCGCAATGAAGCTTAACGCCACCGTATTGCTCGAAAGTACTGCCAAGCTTGGAATTTGGCTCACAGCATTCGGCAATTCCCCTGCGGTTGAGACCACGGTAAAGTACTTGGACGATGGCATTAAGGCATTCGACAGATTGGGAGATGAGCATTGATCGAAGCGCAGAAATAGCCGACGTTGCACTCCGCATGCAGGGATAGCACGGTAACGCGCATTTCCATATTGCTGGCATTAAAGACAGATCATGACAGTACCGAACCTGGAAAAAAATCTATAGCGATTCGTACGGATTACGGATATCCGGGCTATTCAGTGCAATCGAGGGTAACAACAGAGGCATGTCGTTTACGGACCAGAAACGCACCTTTTTCGAAATCCTGACACTGTGGCTCGACCAGGGGAAGATCAAGTTTTGCAGGCCCGACGACCCCTCGGAAAAGTCTGGGACGCTTCCAGCAGCGAGATCGTGAGCTATCTCCGCGACCTCTGGCCGCCAGAAGCAGTGGATGAGTTTGACTCTAACCTGAATATGTACTTCTATGAGATTCCTGTAGTGAGATGGATAGATCTCGATGGAACCTTGCATGGATCATAGGTAAGCCAGCTGTTGCCCACAATTCGCGGCGCATCCAGATGCGTACCGTGACGGTCCCATCTCCTGCTGCGTGACCCCGACGGCAACCAGGTACTGCTGTTCGAGTACCGCGACGACCCGCCGTAGCGCGTACGCGGTGTCACCAAGCCACCAGCATGGTGCAAAACTCGCTGCGCAACGGCGCAACCGCCCTCAAGCCGCCACCACCTGCCGCTCCCCCACCGCCTCCGCCAGCACCCCACTCCTGAGCAACCCGGCAATATCCTTCAACCCGGTCCCGGTCACCAGCACGACGGCGGTCTCGTCCGCCGCCAGCGAGCCCCACTTCTGCATGCCGGCGTACGCCGCGGCGGCGCCCGCTTCGGCAAAGACCCCGCAGCCGCGCGCCAGCGCGGTGACGGCGTCGAAGATTTCGGCGTCGGTGACGGTGATGAATTCGCCGCCGCTGTGCTCGATGGCGCGCAGCGCCTTGATGCGGTCGCGCGGCAGGGCCACGCTGATGCTGCCGGCCGACGTGCGGGCCGGTTGCGCCGTCGCGCCGTTCGGGCCCGTGCCCGCGCGCCAGGCGCGGTACATGAAGTCGCTGCCGCTGGCCTGCACGCCCATGATGCGGGGAACGCGGTCGGTGCAGCCCATCTGGTACAGCTCGTGGAAACCCTTGTAGACGGCGCCGACGATGCAGCCATTGCCGACCGGGACGAAGACGCGGTCCGGCACCTGCCAGTGCAGTTGCTCGGCGATCTCGAAGGAGACCGTCTTCTTCCCTTCCGACATGTACGAGTTGATGCCCGTGCTGCGGTTGTACCAGCCGTTTTCCTTGCACGCTTCATAGCAGGCGACGAATGCTTCGTCGTAGCCGCCCGCCACTTCGATGACGCTGGCGCCGTAGGCACGCATCTGGGCCAGTTTTTCCCTTGGTGCGCTGTCCGGGGCGAAGATCACGCAGCGCATGCCGCTGGCCGCGCTCATGCAGGCCAGCGCCGCAGCGGCATTGCCCGTGCTGGCCGTGGCGATGGTGTCGTAGCCGCGGCTGCTGGCCAGTGCCACCGCCAGCGCGCTGGCGCGGTCCTTCAGGGAGCCGGTCGGGTTGCGGGTGTCGTCCTTGACGAGGATCCTGCCCCGCTCGTCGTGCCTGAGCGTGTACAGGGGCGAGCCACCCGTGTGCAGCACCGGCCGGAAATCCGCCGGGATCGGCAGCAGGCTGCGGTAGCGCCACATGTCGAAGGCGTCACGGCGGGCCACGTCGGCGCGGAAGCTGGCTCCGATGCGCTCGTAGTCGTACAGCACGTCCAGCGCGCCGTCCAGTTCGCAGGTGGGACAGCAATAACCGACCTCATTCTTTGCATAGCTCGTATGACAGTGCAGGCAGCGCAGCAGGTAACCCGTTTCCATGCTCATGACAGATTCGTTTTCCTTGGGTGGTTGAACAACGAAGCGGCCCCGGCCCTTGGCCGCAGCCGCAGGCCGCAGGTGCTCAGCTGCGCTGGACCAGGATGGCGTCGATCGCCACCAGCGTGCCGCGCGCCAGGCTGGCGGCGCCGACCGTCGTGCGGGCCGGGTACGGCTGCTGGAAGAATTCGGCCATGATGGCGTTCATGACGGGGAACTTGGCGATGTCGGTGATGTAGACGGTGACCTGGACGATGTCGTCGATCGTGCCGCCGCAGCCTTCGGCCATCGTCTTGAGGTTGCTGAAGGTCTGGCGTACCTGGCCTTCGAAGCCGCCCTCGGCGATGTCGTTCGTGCCGGGCACGACGGGCGTTTGCGCGGCCAGGAACACCATGTTGCCGACCCGGACGCCCTGCGAATAGGTGCCCAGCGGCAGGGGCGCCTTGTCCGTGAAGACGATGCTGCGCTCCGCTGCGTCGGCGAGGTCGATGCGTTCTGTTACCTGGTTCATGCTGGTTCCTTGTGGGTGAGTAAGTCGAAAGATAAAGGGGAACTACGACGAAATCGGTGCTGTGCTAGGCCAGTTCGGCCACGGCCGTGACGGCCTGGGCGGCCATCCCGAGCACGCGGCCGGGTGCCACGTCGGCGGCATCGATGCCGGCCAGGTCGGCGGGCACGCCGCTGCCGGTCGCTAGCGCCGCGCACAGCCGGGCCATCGCGGGCGCCGTCTGGATGCCGTAGCCGCCCAGCGCGGCGCACCAGACGAAGCCTTCCTCGTCCGGATGCGCGCCGACGATGGGGCTGCGGTCCGGCACGAATACGCGCAGGCCGGCCCAGCGGTTCATGATGCGTTGTGGGCGCAAGGTCGTGGCCCGCTCCAGCCGGTCCATGGCGATCGCCACGCCCAATTCGTCGGGCAGCGCGTCATGCGGCTCGGCCGGCGTCTCATCGCACGGCGACACCATCAGGCGGCCCACGTCGGGCTTGATGAACAGCTGCTCGTCGACGGTGCCGATGTAAGGGCAATCCGTGACCTCGCACTGGGGGTCGATCACGACGACCGTGCGCAGCAACGGCTGGATGCCCAAAGTCGTGGCGCCGCAGCGCTGCGCCACGACATCCGCCCACGCGCCGGCGGCATTGACGATGGTGCCGGCCGCGACGTGGCTGCCGTCGGCCAGGCGCACGTCCCATGCCCTGCCCTCGCGCCTGGCGGCGACGATTTCCGTCGACGTCCGGACCTGCCCGCCGCGCAGGCGCAGGCCGCGCAGGAAGGCGCTGTGGATGGCATGCACGTCGAGGTCGAACGCGCTTGGCTCGTAGATGCCGGCGATCCACTGCGGCGCCATGAACGGCGCCAGCTCGGCGATGTCGCCGCGTTCGACCCAGCAGGCGCTCGGCACGTGCTGCCTGACGGCGCCGTAGCGCGCCTGCAGCTTGCCCCAGTGCGCCTCGTCGCCCAGGATCAGGGCGCCCCGTGGCGCGCTCAGCGCGTCGCCGGTCAGTTCCGCGGGCGGCTCTTCGAAGAACGCGCGCGAGGCGCAGGTAAGCCGGCGGATCAGCGCGTTGCCGTAGCTCTCCATCGAGATGGCCGCCGAGCGGCCGGTCGTGTGGTAGGCGAGGCTTTGTTCGCGTTCCAGCACCAGCACGCTGCCTTGGCGCGCCAGCTCGGAGGCCACCGCGATGCCGGCGATGCCGCCGCCGACCACGAGGAAATCAAAGGATTGTGTCATCGTTCGTCAAGCCTTCTTCAGGGTTGCAAGCTGCGGTGCCGGGCGTTTCCACGGCTTGTGCAGTACGAGGTAGGCAGCGCCGCCGATCACGAGGCCCCAGAACGCGGCGCCCAGGCCCAGGAAGCTCATGCCCGACGCGGTCACCAGGAAGGTGACGATGCTGGCGTCGCGGTGGCTTTCGTCCTGCACGGTGCCGATCAGCCCCGTCGTGATGGCGCCGATCAGCGCCAGGCCGGCCAGCGCGGCGATCAGTTCGTGCGGCAGCGACGAGAACAGCAGTGCCAGCGCCCCGCCGAACGTGCCGACGACCACATAAATGGCGCCGCCCGCCACGCCGGCCACGTAGCGCCGGTCGGCGTTCTCGTGGGCTTCCTTGCCCGTGCAGATGGCCGCCGTGATGGCCGCGAGGTTGACACCATGGGCGCCGAACGGTGCCAGCAGCAGCGAGGCGAAACCGGTCGTGGCGATGATGCCGCTGGCCGGCACCTGGTAGCCGGACGTGCGCAGCACGGCCATGCCCGGCACGTACTGGCCCGTCAGCGTGACGAGCGCCAGCGGCAGGCCCAGGCTCAACACCGCGTGCCAGGACCATTCGGGCGTCGTCCACACGGGCCGCACGACAGCCAGCTCCAGTTGCGACAGGTGGGTGGTGCCGGTCGTGACGGCAAACGCGGTCCCGACCAGCAGCACGCCGGCAATCGCGTACCGGGGCAACGCCCGCTTGGCGACCAGGAAGGTGAGCACCATCAGCAGCACCAGCGCGGGGTTGGCCTTGATCGACGTGAACACTTCCGTGCCGAAGCGCAGCAGGATCCCGGCCAGCATCGCCGCGGCGATGCCCTTCGGGATGCGGCTGATGAAGCGGTCGAAGGCACCGGACAGGCCGATCAGCGTGATTGCCACGGAACTGGTGATATAGGCACCGATCGCCTGCCCCAGCGGCATCGTGGTCAGCATCGTCACCAGCAGCGCGGCGCCCGGGGTGGACCAGGCCGTGATGACGGGGGTCTTCAGGCGCCAGCTCAGCACCAGGCCCGTCAGGCCGCTGCCGATCGAGATGGCCCAGATCCACGACGACGTCTGCGCCTCGGAAAGATGGGCCAGCCGGGCGGCCTGGAACACGATCACGAGCGGACCGGCATACGAGATCAGGACGGCGAGGAATCCCGCCACCAGCGCGGAGACCGAACTGTCCTCGCGCAATGTTTGCAATGGGCTGGTCATGACGGGTCCTTAGCGGTACACGGGGAAGTCGCGGCACAGCGCGCGCACCTGCTCGTGCACGCGCGCCAGCGTCGGCGCGTCGGTGGGCGCGTGCAGCACGTCCGCCACCAAGTTGCCAACCAGGCGCGCTTCGGCCACGCCGAACCCGCGCGTGGTGATCGCCGGGCTGCCCAGGCGGATGCCGCTGGTGATCACGGGTTTCTGCGGGTCGTTCGGGATCGAGTTCTTGTTGCAGGTGATGCAGACGTCGCCCAGGATGCGCTCGGCGTCCTTGCCCGTGATGCCGGCCTCGCGCAGGTCGACCAGCATCAGGTGGCTCTCGGTGCGGTTCGAGACGATGCGCAGGCCGCGTTCCTGCAGGGCGCCCGCCATGGCGGCAGCGTTGGCCAGCACCTGTTCCTGGTACTGGCGGAACGACGGCGCCAGCGCTTCCTTGAACGCCACGGCCTTGCCGGCCACCACGTGCATCAGCGGCCCGCCTTGCGTGCCGGGGAAGATGGCGGAATTGACGGCCTTCTCGTGCTGCTCCTTCATCAGGATCACGCCGCCGCGCGGACCGCGCAAGCCCTTGTGGGTGGTGGACGTGACGAAGTCCGCATGCGGCACGGGGTTCGGGTACTGGCCGCCGGCGATCAGGCCGGAGTAATGCGCCATGTCGACCATGAAGTACGCGCCGACGTCGCGCGCGACCCGGGCGAAGCGCTCGAAGTCGATCCGCAGCGAATACGCGGAAGCGCCGGCGATGATCATTTTCGGCCGCACGGCATGGGCGGTGCGCTCCATTGCCTCGTAGTCGATCTCCTCGGCTTCGTTCAAGCCATAGCTGTGCACGTCGAACCACTTGCCGCTGATGTTCAGGGGCATGCCGTGCGTCAGGTGGCCCCCTTCGGCCAGGCTCATGCCGAGGATGGTGTCGCCCGGCTTGAGGGCGGCGAAGAACACGGCCTGGTTGGCCTGCGAGCCGGAATGCGGCTGCACGTTGGCGCATTCGGCGCCGAACAGGCTGCGCAGGCGGGCGATGGCGAGGCGCTCGGCCTCGTCGACGATGTCGCAGCCACCGTAATAGCGCTTGCCGGGATAGCCTTCCGCATATTTATTCGTGAGTTGCGAGCCGACCGCCGCCAGCACGGCAGGCGACGTGTAGTTTTCCGAAGCGATGAGCTCGATGTGCTCTTCCTGGCGCTGCGTCTCGCGCTGGATGACCGCGTCGATTTCGGGATCGATGGCGGCAAGGGTATGGGTATGACGATCAAACATGGGCTGTTCCCGGCTGAGTGGACGGATGCGGACGTGCCGCTCGAAACTTACATCGATTTATTCGATGTAAATTGCCTAGTTAATTTAGTGTAAACATCGCAATCGGTCAACACATTGTTCTGTTTGATGTTGCGAAAACCGCTTATTATTAGGCTATGTAATGGTGAGATGCAGAATGGAAACGAATTGCATCGCTGCGGTACTGACTTGCAATGTTGTAAAATAGTGCAATCGCCCTAATCAACCCAATCAAGGAAACACCATGTGGCAGCCGGAACTCGTGCAGACTGAGGGCCCGATCTATGAAAAAATCGCGGCGGCGCTGGAACGCGACATCCGCGCCGGTGTGCTCAGCAACGGCACCCGGCTGCCCACGCTGAAAGAGCTGGCGGCCCTGCTGCGGGTGACGCCGGGCACGGTGAACCGGGCTTACGAGCTGGCGCAGCGGCGTGGCCTGGTGCAGGGCGAGGTCGGCCGCGGTACCTACGTGCGCGCGCAGGAAGGACTGGCCGAGCTGGTCAGTACGCCCCTGGTCCCGGCCCCGTCCCCGCCAGCGGAGCCGATGGGCGGGTGGCTCGACCTGTCCATCGTCAAGCCCAACCTGCCGCTGCAGGAACCGTACGTGCGCGCCGCCCTGCTGGAACTGAGCCAGTCGCCGCTGCTGTCGGAAATGCTGGACTACACGCCGGACGGCGGCCATCCCCTGCACCGCCAGGCCGGCGCCGCCTGGATGCAGGCGGCCGGCCTGGCCGCGCGGCCGGAGCAGGTGCTGCTGACGGCCGGCGCCCAGCATGGCCTGTGGGTGGCGGTGAATGCGCTGACGCGCGCGGGCGACCTGGTGCTGGGCGAGTCGCTGTGCTACCCGGGCGTGGCCTCCGTCGTGCATGGGCTGGGCCGGCGCCTGCGCGGCGTGGCGATGGACGAGGAAGGCATGGACCCGGCCAGCCTGCGCGAGCTGTGCCAGCGCGAGCGGCCCGCCATGGTGATCTGCATCGCCACCTGCCAGAATCCCACCACCCGGGTAATGTCGGCGGCGCGGCGCAGTGCGATCGCGGCGCTGGCCCGGGAGTTCGACTTCATCCTCGTCGACGACGACCTGTACGGCTTCCTCGCGCCCACGCCGCTGCTGCCGCTGGCCAGCTATGCGCCGGAGCGGACGCTGTACCTGACGAGCCTGTCGAAATCCGTCTCGTCGACGGTGCGCCTGGGCTACCTGCACTGCCCGCCCGCGTGGCTGGCGGGGCTGGCCGCCAGCGTGCGCACCAGCGTGTGGATGGTGTCGCCGCTGGCCGCCCAGCTGGCGACCACCCTGATCAACAGCGGCAAGGCGCAGGAACTGTGCAACGCCCAGCGCACCGAGGCCCGGCAGCGCCAGCTGATGGCGCGCGAGCTGCTGGGACAGTTCGACTATGCCGCCCTGCCGACCGCCTATCACCTGTGGCTGAAGCTGCCCGAGTTCTGGAGCGGCGGCGACCAGTTCGCCGCCATCGCCCGCGGCCACCAGTTGCTGGTCGCCGGCGGCGACGCGTTCTCGATGAACGGCGATGGCGAGGGCCGGCAGTACGTGCGCATCGCGCTGATGGCAGGGTCGCGCGAGCAGATGCGCTTCGTGCTGACGAAGCTGGCCGGGCTCCTGAAGATGCCGGATACGCGGTGGTTATGAGCTGACCGCCGCTCCGCTGGGGTCCGTCCCCGGTAAGCGACGGCCGGCGCGCTTGCCGTTGCCGTATCGAGGGGACTGACCCGGGTTTTCGTCCAGATCGCGGTGAAAACCGGGGTCAGTCCCCTGGTGACGACCCGTGCCAGCGCTCAAGCCAGCACTTACCGGGGACAGACCCCAGTCGCCTCATCCGTAAGCCAGCACTTACCGGGGACAGACCCCCGTCTCCTCATCCGTAAGCAAGCGGTAAGAAATTTTCCGTAGGGTTCAGCCTGGCAGTTTGCCCAAGCAAGCTGGCCCTACGAAAAATTACTGGAGACAAAGCACCATGGAACAAGACCTCGTTCACCGGGTCAAGAACGACCCCAATTACCAGAAACTGGTGAAAACCCGCTCGCGCTACGGCTGGATGCTGACCTGGTCCGTCATGATCGCGTATTACGGCTTCACGGCCCTGAACGCCTTCGGCAAGGAATTCATGGCCGGCAAGATCGGCGATGGCGTCATGTCGCGCGGCGTGCCGCTCGGCCTGTTCGTGATCCTGTTCACCGTCGCCGTCACTGGCATCTACGTGCGCCGCGCCAACCGCGAGTTCGACGCGTTGACGGACGCCATCCACAAGAACGCCGCACGGGTGCCGGCCAAGCAGGCCGAAGAGGTGCGCGCATGAGCGGCCGTTTCGCGCTGCGCGGCGTGGCCGCCCTGCCTGCCCTGCTTCTCCTAAGCGTTGCCGGCGCCGTATTCGCCGCACCCGACCTGGGCCAGTCGACCAAGCAGGCCACCAACTGGACCGCGATCGTCATGTTCGCGGCCTTCGTGCTGCTGACGCTGTTCATCACCAAATGGGCCGCCGGGCGCACCCGCTCGGCTTCCGACTTCTACACGGCCGGCGGCGGCATTACCGGCTTCCAGAACGGCCTGGCCATCGCGGGCGACTTCATGTCGGCCGCGTCGTTCCTCGGCATCTCCGCGGCGGTGTTCGCCAACGGCTTCGACGGCCTGATCTATGCGATCGGCTTCCTGGTCGGCTGGCCCGTACTGACGTTCCTGATGGCCGAGCGCCTGCGCAACCTGGGCCGCTTCACGTTTGCGGACGTGGCCGCCTATCGCTTCGCCCAGAAGCCCGTGCGCATGTTTGCCGCGTCCGGCACGCTGGTCGTCGTGCTGTTCTACCTGATCGCCCAGATGGTCGGTGCCGGCCAGCTGATCAAGCTGCTGTTCGGGCTGGACTACTGGATCGCCGTCGTGCTGGTGGGCCTCCTGATGATGGTGTACGTGCTGTTCGGCGGCATGACCGCCACCACGTGGGTGCAGATCATCAAGGCCGTGATGCTGCTGGGCGCGACCACGTTCATGGCGTTCTCCGTGCTGGCGCTGTATGACTTCAGCCCGTCCGCGCTGTTTGCCGAGGCCGTGCACGTGCACGCCAAGGGCGACGCCATCATGGGCCCGGGCGGCTTCATCAAGGACCCGATCTCCGGCATTTCGTTCGGCATGGCGCTGATGTTCGGTACCGCGGGCCTGCCGCACATCCTGATGCGCTTCTTCACCGTACCGAGCGCCAAGGAAGCGCGCAAGTCGGTGCTGTGGGCCACCACCTGGATCGGCTACTTCTACGTGCTGGTGTTCATCATCGGCTTCGGCGCCATCGTCCTGGTCGGTACCAACGCGGGCTTCAAGGATGCCGCCGGCAAGCTGCTGGGTGGCGACAACATGGCGGCGGTGCACCTGGCCAAGGCCGTGGGCGGCGACGTGTTCCTGGGCTTCATCTCGGCCGTGGCCTTCGCGACGATCCTGGCGGTGGTGGCCGGCCTGACGTTGTCCGGCGCCTCCGCCGTGTCGCACGACCTGTACGCCACCGTCATCAAGAAGGGCCAGCCGGCCCCGGGCAGCGAACTGCGCGTGTCGAAGTTCACGACCATCGTGCTGGGCGCCATCGCCGTCCTGCTGGGCATCGTGTTCGAGAAGCAGAACGTGGCGTTCATGGTGTCGCTGGCCTTTGCGATTGCCGCCTCGGCCAACTTCCCCGTGCTGTTCATGTCGGTCCTGTGGAGCAAGTGCACCACGCGCGGCGCGACCGTCGGCGGCTTCCTGGGCCTGATCACGGCCGTGACCTTGACCGTGCTGTCGAAATCGGTGTGGGTCGACGTGTTCCACAACGCCACGGCCATCTTCCCGTACACGTCGCCGGCGCTGTTCTCGATGACGGTGGGCTTCGTCGGCATCTGGCTGTTCTCGGTGACGGACAGCAGCAAGCGCGCCGCCATCGACAAGGCCGGCTTTGCGGCCCAGGAAGTGCGTTCGGAAACGGGCATCGGCGCGGCCGGGGCAACCGCGCACTAAGCGTATTCCCCGCGGGCGGGGCTAGCGGATATTGGCCGCCAGCTTCGCCCACACGGCGTCGCCGATATCGCGGCGCCCGTCCAGCGGCTGGAACGACAGGAAGAACACCTCGTTCTTGACGCCCGTCGCCATGTACATGAAGTAGGCGGGCTGGCCCGTCGTGCCGCTGTTCATCGACAGCAGCACGGCCGGATGCTTGGCGTCCTTGAACTGGCGCACCTGCACGTTGGTCGCCACGCTTTTCATCTTGTTCAGCGTGCCGGGATCGTCGATGCCGTAGAACACCTTGTGGCGTGCGTCGTACGTCACTTTCGTCGCCAGCGACGCCACCATGTAGCCATTGCGGGTCGGCAACTTCTCCGCCGTGGCCGTGGCCGCATCCGCCGGACGCATCCAGTACGAATAACCGACCCGCTTGACACCCGACTGGGCGTACTCCACCGGTACCGGCACGTTCAATGCCACCGGCACCGGCAGGCGGCCCTGCAGGAACTGGTTGATGGGCACGTCGCGGGTTTGTACGGCGGCGGCAGGAGCAACAGGTGCGACAGGTGCAACCGGTGCAACCGGTGCGGCCCAGGCCGCGGCACCGGCTGCCAGGCCGGCAGCAAGCAACATCGTTTTCATGCAATCCCTTCTGGTTGGTGACGGTGGCATCAGCCGCCCGTCCGTTTCGGCCTGTGGCCGGCCTTGGTCAGCACGTCCATCACGACGTCGCAATGGTCGCCCTGCACTTCGATGACGCCATCCTTGACGGTGCCGCCCGAGCCGCATGCGGTGCGCAACTGCTTGCCCAGCACGGCCAGTGCGGCGGCATCGAGCGCCAGCCCCTTGACGACCGTGACGCACTTGCCGCCCCGGCCCTTCGTCTGGCGTGCCACGCGCACGTTGCCGTCGCCCAGCGGTACGGCCGCGCCCTTGCAGGCGCAACCGGCGAGCGGCTGGCGGCACGCCGGGCACATGCGGCCGCTTTCGGTGGAGTAAACCAGCGTCATGGACATGTCAAGCGGCCGGTTCCAGTCGCGCCAGGCGCTGGCCATGAATGCCCCAGCGCACGGCGACGCCATCGACGGTGCCGCACAGCGCCCAGCCCGTGCCGACCTTCTCGACGGTGACGGGGCTTTCCAGTTCGACGGCCAGCTTCTCGGCCCACATGCCGGCCGCGCCGCGGCCCTTGAACAGTTCGTTGCCGTCGTAGACGACGGTGGCGTCGAACACGGGTTTCGCAAAAATCGTCATAGTGTTCTCCTGTTATTTCGCTGCGGCCGCCGCGCGGGCCTTGTGCAGCTTGCGATAGCTGTCCAGCAGGCGCTGGTGGCGGTCCAGGCCCGCCAGGTCCATGCCGACTGGCGTCAGCCCGTGGAAGCGCACGCTGCCGTCGACCGAGCCCAGGGCGGCGTCCATGCGCGCATTGCCGAACATGCGGCGGAAGTTGGCGACGTAGTCGTCGATGTCCAGGTCGTCGTCCAGCGCCACTTCCAGCACCACGTTCAGGGCCTGGTAGAACAGGCGGCGTTCGACGGTATTGTCGTTGTACTGCAGGAAGGCGCCGACCAGGTCGTGCGCGTCCTCGAAGCGCCCCAGCGCCAGGTTGATCAGGAGGCGCAGTTCCAGCACCGTCAGCTGGCCCCACTCCGTGTTCTCGTCGAACTCGATGCCGATCAGGGTGGCAATGTCGGAGTATTCGTCCAGCTCGTTGTTTTCCAACCGGTCCAGCAGCGCTTCCAGCTGCTTGTCGTCCAGGCGGTGCAGGTTCAGGATGTCTTCCCGGAACAGCAGCGATTTATTGGTGTTGTCCCACACCAGGTCCTCGACCGGATAGATCTCCGAGTAGCCTGGCACCAGGATGCGGCAGGCCACCGCGCCCAGTTCGTTGTATTCGGCGATATAGACTTCCTTGCCGGCGTTGGCCAGGAGGCCCAGCAACCGGGCCGCTTCCTCGGCGTTGGCGTTCTCGCCCGCGCTGGTGAAATCCCACTCGACGAAGTCGTAGTCCGCCTTCGCGCTGAAGAAGCGCCACGACACGATGCCGCTGGAATCGATGAAGTGTTCGACGAAGTTGTACGGCTCCGTCACGGCCGCGCTGGCAAAGGTCGGCGGCGGCAGGTCGTTCAGGCCTTCGAAGCTGCGGCCCTGCAGCAGCTCCGTCAGGCTGCGCTCCAGTGCCACCTCGAAGCTCGGGTGCGCGCCGAACGACGCGAACACACCCCCGGTGCGCGGATTCATCAACGTCACGCACATGACGGGATATTCGCCGCCCAGTGATGCATCCTTGACGAGCACCGGGAAGCCCTGCTCTTCCAGCGCCTGGATGCCGGCCAGGATGCGCGGGTATTTCGCCAGAACCTCCGCAGGGACGTCCGGCAGCGCCAGTTCGCCTTCGATGATCTCGCGCTTGACGGCCCGCTCGAAGATCTCGGACAGGCACTGCACCTGCGCCTCGGCCAGCGTGTTCCCGGCGCTCATGCCATTGCTGGCGTACAGGTTCTCGACGAGATTCGACGGGAAGTACACCGTGGCGCCATCGGACTGGCGCACGAACGGCAGCGAGCAGATGCCGCGCGCGACGTTGCCGGAGTTCGTGTCGACCAGGTGCGAGGCACGCAGCTCGCCGTCCGGATCGTAGATCTCCAGGCAGTATTCGTCGAGGATTTCCTCGGGCAGCGCATCCTTGCGGCGCGGCTTGAACCAGCGCTCGTTCGGGTAATGCACGAAGTCGGCGTTGGCGAGGTCCGCGCCCCAGTAGGCGCCGGCATAGAAGTGATTCGCGCTGAGGCGCTCGATGTATTCGCCCAGCGCGGAAGCCAGCGCGCTCTCCTTGGTCGCGCCCTTGCCGTTGGTGAAGCACATGGGCGAGTGGGCATCGCGGATGTGCAGCGACCAGACGTTCGGCACGATATTGCGCCAGGAAGCGATTTCGATCTTGATGCCCAGGCCCGCCAGGAGGCCCGACATATTGGCGATGGTCTGCTCCAGGGGCAGGTCCTTGCCGGGGATGTAGGTGGCGCTGTCGCCGCCCGGCTGCAGCGTCAGCAGCGCCTGCGCATCGGCGTCCAGGCTTTCCACTTCCTCGATGACGAACTCCGGGCCCTGCTGCACCACTTTTTTCACCGTGCAGCGGTCGATCGAGCGCAGGATGCCCTGGCGGTCCTTGTCGGAGATATCGGCCGGCAGTTCGACCTGGATCTTGAAGATCTGCGCGTAGCGGTTTTCCGGATCGACGATATTGTTCTGCGACAGGCGGATGTTCTCGGTCGGGATATTGCGCGTGTCGCAGTACAGCTTGACGAAATAGGCCGCGCACAAGGCCGACGAGGCCAGGAAGTAGTCGAACGGACCGGGCGCGGAGCCGTCGCCCTTGTAGCGGATGGGCTGGTCGGCGATGACCGTGAAGTCGTCGAACTTCGCTTCCAGGCGGAGCTTGTCGAGAAAATTGACCTTGATTTCCATGATGGATTCCAGAAAACGCTGAAGAAGATGGTGTTGCGATTGTGCTGCCGGCGGCTCATGCGACGGCGAATCCGCGATTATACGCACTCGGGCGTGCTGCACATGGGTGCCGCGCTTCGCTGTCGCCGCGATTGCCGCGCTAGAAGTCGCGCAGGTACGCCGCCAGCTCGTCCGGCGTACCATGCGGGAACGCCGCTTTCAGGTGGTCGAGAAACGCCGTGACGCGGGCACTCAGCAGCCGCCGTGACGGATACAACGCCCAAAGCGCTATCTCGGGGACATCCAGATCGCCCCAATGCACCAGGCGTCCCGCTGCCAGGTCCTGGCTGACCAGTGAAACGGGCAGGCAGGCGGCGCCGACGCCGGCCAGGACGGCGTCGCGCACCATCAGCAAGGACGACAGCCGCAACCTCGATTCGATGGCGATGCCTGGACCCTGCTTCAGGTTCCAGGTCGTGAGGCTGTCCGCATTGGCACGCACCACGGCGGGAACGGGCTCGTCGGCCACCGGTCGCCCGATTGCCGGGTGCGCCACGACCGCCAGCCGGTCGCGCAGGAAAATCCTTCCGACCAGCGTTTCGTCGCGCGCGGGATTGACGCGGATGACCAGGTCGTACCCCTCCTCGACCATGTCGACCGGACGGTCCTCGGCCGTGACTTCCAGCCGCACGTCGGGATAGGCCAGCGCAAAGCTGGCCGCCAGCTTGCCCATTGCCATCTGCGAGAACAGCAACGGCGCGCTGATGCGCAGCCGGCCGCTAGCGGTGCTTTTGCCGGACGTGACCGCCGCCACCGTCTCGTCGATCTCCAGCAACAGCGGCCCCATGCGCGCGTGCAAGGCCTGGCCCTCCTGCGTCAGTTTCAGCGTGCGCGCGCCGCGCTCCAGCAGGCGCACGCCCAGACTCGCCTCCAGTCCCAGCACCCGGCGCGACAAGGTCGCCTTGGGACGGCCGCTGGCGCGCGCGGCCCGGCCGAAGCCGCCGTGGCGGGCGACGAGGTTGAAATCGGCCAGTGCAAGAAGATCCATGTGTATCGCTGGTGGGACGGAGTGTCCAACTATACCGTCTATCGGTACGTCCATGGGACATCTACCATGCAAAGCGTCCACCGACACTCTCAACCAACCAGGAGCAATCATCATGACCATTCTCGTTACCGGTGCCACGGGCAACGTCGGCCGCAATGTCGTCGCACAACTCGTCCAGCGCGACGCGGCCGTCCGCGCCCTTGTCCGCAATCCCGCCAACGCCGACCTGCCGGCCGGCGTCGAGGTCGTCCAGGGCGACCTGCTGGACGTGGACTCCCTGCGCAAGGCCTTCGACGGCGTCTCGACGTTCTTCCTGCTGAACGCCGTGGTGCCCGACGAGGTGACGCAGGCGCTGATCGCCCTGAACGTGGCGCGGCAGGCGGGCGTGCAGCGGGTCGTCTACCTGTCCGTGATCCACAGCGATCGTTACGTCGACGTGCCGCATTTCGCCGGAAAATTCGCCGTCGAACGGATGATCGAGCAGATGGGCTTTTCGGCCACGATCCTGCGCCCGGCCTACTTCATGGACAACGACCTGACGGTCAAGGACACCGTCACCGCGTACGGCGTGTATCCAATGCCGATCGGCGCCAAGGGTCTGGCGATGATCGACGCGCGCGATATCGGCGAGATCGCGGCCATCGAATTGCTTCGCCGCGACCGCGCCGCCACCGACCTGCCACTCGACCGCATCGACCTCGTCGGCCCGGACACGCTGACCGGTCACGACGCCGCCGCCATCTGGACGGAAGCGCTGCGCCGCCCGATAGCCTACGGTGGCGACGATACGGCCGCGTTCGAGCAGAACCTGCGCCGGTTCATGCCGGGCTGGATGGCCTACGACATGCGGTTGATGAGCGAACGGTTCCAGAGCGACGGCATGGTGGCGGGACCGGACGATGCGACCCGCCTGACCGTCCTGCTGGGACGCCCGCTGCGTTCCTACCGCGAGTTCGTTGCGCAAGCCATTGCCGCCTGACCATTCCCTCCCGGAGAGCCATCATGATCTATTCGACCGCCACCGTTCCCGTCAACAGGCCGTCGGCCCGCGCGAGGGCGTCATCGTCAACGAGTTGTTCGAGGATGCCGAGGGTGCGCTGCAGCTCAGGTTCTACTGCTACACCGGCTTGCGGGGCAAGACGCCGGGCGGGCCCGAGGAACAGGCGGAGCAGGCCTGGATGGATAGCGACCAGGGGTATCGGATGGCATTGCTGTCGACCTTGCAGCGGACGCGGGAGTTGCTGGACGATGGGAGGCTGTGATTTCCTGCTGCGCAAGCCGCCCCGCGACTGCGCGGCTCGGATGGCGGCGCTATTTCATATACGCGGGCAGCGCCTTGCCGCTCTTGATGGCGTACCCGGCAATCTTGTCGGCCATGCTCGGTGACACGACAAAACGGGCCAAGGCACCCATTGCTGCACCGACCTGGTAGTCCGCGCCCTTGGACAGGGATTTGTAGTCCGCCAAGCCGTCCATCACGCCCTTTTGTCCCCACGCGACAATATAAGGATTCGACGGCAGCACCGGATGCCCCCCTTGCGCCTGGTCTTCCTGCAGGCGTCCCAGCAATTGGTAGAACACCTTTTTCAGGGCATACAGCGTCGGCGCCGTGTGACAGGTCGGGTCGCCGGAATTCCCGGCGAGAAACCGGATGTACATATAGTGTTCGGCAGCTGCTGCATCGAAATCGTAGTCATAGCGGTGCCGGGTATCGCCTCGAATGGTCTCCATCAGGAAACCCCATGCGACGCGGTTGACCTTGACGACGGACGGCGCGCTGTCGCCGTCCTGCCAGAGAAGATATTTGGCGCTTGCCTGCGACCAGCGGATGAACTCCTGGACGCGCGTATCGTCCAGCTTCGTCAGATTTCCCATATGCCCTCCATCGGTGAACTGCCGCGACGGCGATCCGGCCCGCTTCATCCATCCACTCTACGCCTGTCGCGCATCCTTTCGCACCACAATCGGATGGTTGTCGCCAATTTTGGACAGCACGACGTTCAACGCGTCGTGGGATGCGCTGAAGGTATTGGAGAACTGGACCGAGAACGGTATCGCGCCGGACCACCCGGTCGTGACGGATACGTTCGGCGTGCCTGGCCGTACCCGGCCGCTGTGCGATTATCCAGGCTGGCCGAAGTACCGGGGCAGCGGTGACGTGGACAGGGCCGACAGCTTCGTCTGCGCTGCGCCATGAAGCGCGGGCCAAACGGCCCAGCATGGGCAGTGAGCACGATCGGCCGCGCCAGGCTCAGCGCCGGGGCACCGGCTCGGGGCGGGGCTGGCCGTCGACGAACAGCGTGCCGCCTTCCTTCGTCACGACGTAGCGGACCTCGCACACTTCCGGCACCTTGCCATATGACTTGCCGTTGACGTACACCGTGCGATCGCGCAGCTCGACCTTGTCGGTGTTGACCACGGCGATGCCGACGCGGCCCTTTATCGTGGCGACGTAGCTTTCACCATCCATCGTGCCGGCCGCCGTGCTGTGGCCGTTCCTGGCCAGTTCGTCGAGGGTCTGGGCTCCGGTGTGCACGCAGGCGCAAGCGGCCGCCAGCACCAGCAAGAGGTTTCGTACGTTTTTCATGTGGCGGGAATGGTGTCAGGTAAAGGGCGCATTCTAGCCTGTGGCAAGCGCGCAAAAATACGGAGATTGTCACATTCCGGCCCATTCTGCGAAATGATCGGCAGGTTGATCGCTTCCACCGGGTTGGCGCATTGCCTCCCAGGGTCTGCCCCGCCGCCCCTTCCGCCCATCTTGCTGGTGGGCTTGCAAACGCCGCTCCCGCTGGCGCTTGCCGGCCAGCCATCCGGACCGGCCAGTACTTCATCGTTGCCGACAGCTGGTCCGGCGCCAGGCCTGCGGCAGGGCTGCTGACGCTGCGCTCGGAGCGCCGGCCTCATGCGCTCGTGATCTCATCCTGCGCGCCATCCGAAGCCGTCGCCTACCTCATCCGCCAGCACGGCTGTATCCTGCTGGACCTGCCATCCGCGCCGGCCTGCAGTTCGCCATCGCCATGCGTGTCACGGCGGGGCACCATCCGCCGCAGGCTGGATGGTCCCGGCTCCCATCAGCAGGCGCACCAGGTCGGTCTGCCGCTCCGTGCCGGTCTTCTGGAAGATGGACCGCATCTGGCTTTTCGCCGTGTTGATCGACAGCCCGGCATCGGCTGCAACTTGCGACAACGTTGCGTTGCGGGTACCCACCAGGACTGCCAGGCGCGCCTCCGCCGGTGTCAGGTCGAACAGTTGCTGGAGGAATTGTCCAGACAAATGCACGGACCGCGCGGGATTAGTCAGCACCAATAACGCGGCGGCCTGGCAAAACAGATCGTTGGCACGCCCGCTTATCGGCAGGACATGCAGTACTCTTGTCGCGTCCGGTTCGCAACCAATTACAATGGAACAGCCGGAAAAACTATTGCGTCGCATTAGCTCCGTCGTCCAGGACAACTGCTGCTGCGCACGTTTATCCGATAAACATAAAGCGCCACGAATATCCAGAAACGTATTTCCCAGCTCGTCCTCGAACCGCGCATTATTCGTCATTAATTTTCCCGTCGCATTAATAACGCAGGTAGCCGCGCCGATGGCCTGCAATGCCTCCACATGCCCTCTCATCAACTGCAAACGAAACTGGCCCGCCAACTGAATTGCTCGCGCAAGATGAGGACGCAAGGTATTGAGCTGCGGTATCGCGGCCATTGCGGCTTGATGATCGGGAAAACCTTCCACCGACAGCATCAATCCGGCGCCGTCCAGGCCGGTCACATACGTTCCCGCAGCGGCAAAACAGCCACGAGGATGCAAGAATTCGCGGCAGATGGGCAGATGCAGAAGTTCCTGTTCGGACATCACGTCCAGCTCGGTCACGAAGCCGGGGTGCCGCAGGGCCTGCACCCGCGTCGGCCGCTCATTATCGGCCATCCAGCCCCCGGCCAGGCACTCTTCCATGATGTCGGCCATTTCTCCCCCGCCCACCCAGCATGTGGAATCGGCCGACAGCGTAAACAGCAAGGCGCCTTTGGTGCCGAAATATTCGCCTAAAGTGCGAAGCAATCCCGGCCATTTCTCTGCAATGACGGCCGCTTCATATATTTCCCGGATCAGGCTGTCCATGGTCGTCCCCGCCGTACAACGAATAAGACAGTATTCCACGATTTCACCCGTTCGGGTGTTGTTTGGGGTGCAGGCTCGCGGTCTTATGTCACATATACGACACAAGCGGCGCCCTGGCCGAGATAACCGTCGGCAATTCAATACCAATCGGATCCATTTTGAAACTAACCCATGTCGCTGGCTTATAAGAAATGTGCTGTTGGATATTAACGCCCCATCAATTCAACCAGTACCGCTGCAAACGCACGTCAACGTTCCAACCTGGAGGTGCACCATGTCGAAATTAAGCAAACTCGAAACCGTAGTGGAAGTCGTCCTTGCAGTGTTGAAAAAGGAAGGCTTTGAGCGACCGCCACGCACTCAGGAATCGCCTATGGGTACCGTGGTGGCGGGCGACCTCGACAAATTGGCGCGTATCCTGCTGGCGATCAGCCATCGCCTGCGCGAGAACACACCCGCGTACACGTTCTCCTACGATTACACCTTCTGCGAGAACGCCATGGCTTACGACGAAATCGATCTGTGCGCCGCCGTGTCGGCGCGCACGAACTGAGGAGGCTGGCATGGGCGATACCAAACGTGGCGGCTGGGCACAACGGTCGAATCTTGCCGTCCTTGCGCTCGCCCTGTGCGGCGCGCATGCGGCGTCGGCCGGCGATTCTCTCTACAGCGACAAGAAGCTGTGCGGACCCGACAAGTACGTGGACAAGGAGGCCCTGGCCAAGCTGCTGGTAGAACACCATCGGATCGGATCGACGTTCCGCAAAGCCACGGGCCAGGCCGATGGGACCAGTAATGCGCCGTTGCTGGCTGCGCTCATGCGAATGGGTGATACCCCGTGCGACAAGATGGGGGGCGCCTGTGATGCCGACGAAAAGCGCGATTCCACGAGGCTGATGACCCAGATCACTCTTCTGTTCAGCAATCCCCAGCCGGAGTTCAGCCTTCCTGCGGGCAGCTCCAAGGCTGACTTTTTCCTGACCCCCGACCAGGTCAACCCGCTGCTGTGCACTACTCGCGATACGGATCGGCAGACGGCCGAAGCCGTCGAGAGCAGCGCTGGCGTAGCGATGCGTCTGCGCTTACGCGGCCACCCCGACGAGCTGGTGATCCGACGCGACACCAGGGAATTCAGGGCTTCCACCCCTGCCGATTTCAGCATTGAACGAGATGAGGTCGGCCATAGCCGGACCGTCAGCAGCAATGCCTATGTCGGCTTCGTCGGACAAGAGCAGGTCACGAATCTGACCAGGACCGCGTGGATCGGCTACCTGGGCATGGCGCGGCGCAGCACGAGGGTCGACGGTGAAGACGCTCGGGACCGGAAGCTCAACCAATTGCACGCCGGCCTCATCTACGAGCAACACGAAGTCGGGAACCACCGGCTCACCTTCCGTCCTACGTATTTCCAGGACCGCGTGGACGGCACGCGAGTGGTGGCCGCAAGCGTGGAATACACGCCGTACTGGCCGCGCAAGGAAGAAGGACGGTACGTCACGAATCTGCTGATCAATTTTGATGCCTTCGCGATACGTCCGGTCGTGAAGGGAAAGCTAAAACTCGGCCACTTCACGAGCCGCTCGCGCGATCCCGACACCGCAGCCCATCAGGAGAATTTCCTGCGCGCGGGCGGCGTACTCGGGGTAGATATTGTCGGACGCGACGTGCCGGTCGAATACCACTTCAGCTACACGGGGCTCGCCAAGGTGCGCGGTCCTTCCAGCATCAACCACATTGCGCACGCGCTGAGCCTTAGCCTCGACCCCAACAATTACGCAAGCTTGCTGCTGGCGTACGTGCGTGGCACTAACGAGGAGACCCTGTTGCGCGAAAAACAATGGAAACTAACTTTTGCCCTGCGGTATTGACCGCCCAACTGTACCCAAGGAGAACATCATGGCGCAATTCGACGAAAAACGCATCCGCGAAGCAATCAGCTCACGCCTGTCGCTGTCCGACCAGGCGCTTTCCAGGGCAGTCGACCATCTTGGCCGGCTCTATTTTGAGGACGTCAAGCTCGCCGATGTCCGGGCGGAACTCAACCCCATTTCCAAAGGCGTGGTCGCGCAGTTTGACGTGCCACCGGAGCGCCTGGCGGCCGTTGTTGCACAGGCCGGCCAGCTCGAGGACGTGAAGGAAATCACAATCTTCGCAGAGGGGGTCATCGCTCCGACCAACTGGCGCGTCAACGTGGGCATGCGGATGTGATGGATGCTCCAGTCATGCACCCCGGGCCGGGCGGCGCCCCCACGCTGCATTTGCACCCCACACGCCGCTGCAATCTGGCCTGTGGCCATTGCTACTCCTCCAGCTCGCCATACGCAGCGGACCGGCTGGAACCGGCGTTGGCGCTCGGGGCAATCCGCCAGGCAGCGCAATGGGGATATCGGCGGCTGGCCATTTCCGGCGGCGAACCGCTGCTGTACCCGTGGCTGGGCGAGCTCGTCGATACAGCGGCCGGGTTCGGCATGCAGAGCGGCGTGGTGACGAACGGCCTGCTGACAGGCCGTCCGGGCGTCCTGGACATTCTGAAACGTTGCGACTCGGTGGCGGTAAGCATCGACGGCCTGCACGCCGCCCATGATGCGTTGCGGGGGCGACCGGGCGCCTTGTCCGGCGCGTTGGCCGCGCTTGACTCCATGGTGGACGCCGGCATTCCTACCAGCGTCGTGTGTGGCGTAAGCCGCTTCAATGTCGATGAGGTCGAGCACGTCGCGGCCATGGCGCGCGCTCATGGCGCCAGCATGCTGCAGTTGCACGTGGTTGCAAGCTCGGGGCGAGCACGCGACAACCTGGGCGCCCAATTACTCGATGAGCGGGGCCTGCAAGAACTTTACATGACTGCCCGGCTGCTGGCTTGCCTGTACCACGAGACCATGCAGGTCCATGTCGATCTCGTACACCGCGACGTGATCGCCGCCCTGCCCGGGCTGGTCTACGGTGCCCCGGTCGAGCATGCGGCGCTGCGCAGTCCGGCCGAAGTGCTGGGGATGCTGGTGGTGGAGCCCGACGGTAACGTCAATCCAGTCTGTTTCGGCTTTGGCGCCGAGTATGGCCTGGGTCGTATCGGCAGCGGGGGCCTCGCGCGCCTATGGTCCCCGTGGGTGACGCGCGGCTACGTGCGTTTGACCGCACTAGGACGGCAACTGTGGGAACAGGCGCGGCGGCATGAAGGGGCGCGGCTGCTCAATCCGAGCGACGCCCTCAATCAGGCATCGCACACTTCACGAGTAGTACTGGAACAGATCGGATTAGCCAAAAGGGAGGAAGTTGTATGAAATTCCCCGACATTCAGTGGACCGCTATGGAGGCCCCCGGCAACGGTCTCCAGCCAGCGGCAGCGTGCGGCATCCCTCGCGTCGCCAACGCCGCAAGTCCGCGCGAAGATGCCATCGGCCTGCTGCGGCTCGCTGCGGAAATCGAGCACGCCTTGATGGTGCAATACCTGTACGCGGCGCAGTCCTTGCGCGATAGCGACGCAAGGACACTCAGCACCGTGGCAGTGCAGGAGATGGGGCATCTCCTCACCGTACAGAACTTGCTGCTGGCAATCGCTGGCGTCAACGAGCACGGCTACCCTGCCGTCATCCATTTCGGCCGCGACACCTTGCGCCGCGCCAGCAATCTCAATCCACTCCCCCTGACTCTGGAAAGCCTCAGCCGGACGACCCTGGGCAACTTCGTGGCAATCGAAAGCCCCGGGAAGTTCGACAACCCCGCTGTTGCAGAACGTGTCGAAACGCTGCGACTCAAGGCGGGTCGATTAGGTTACACCACGCGACCGGTCCATAACCTGTACGCGGCAATCCACTGGCTGTTCCTGGCCGACGACGAGGTGCAGCCCGTATTGGCCGACATTGGCACATGCACTCCTGGATGGCACTTGGCCGAGGAAGACTTTGTCGACCCCGCGACTATCGACAGATTTGCCGCAACCCAGACCGAGTGGCATTCCATCCCCGGCTTCATCGCCATGCCTGTCCGCAACCGCGCGGAAGCACTTGCTGCCATCGACGCGATCACGCTGCAGGGCGAGGGCGTCACCGGCAGCGAAGACTCGCACTTTGCCCGCTACATCCGCTTGCTGGATCGCCTCGAGGCCGGCGCCGTTCGCGTCCGGCCGCTCGCGCGTACGCCCCACCTGCCAGGCACCGTGATACCCGAGGACCCATCAGCAAGACCGGTTACGCATCCCATCACCGTCTTGTGGGCCGAACTCTTCAATCTGCAGTACGAATGCTTGCTGGTACTTATTGCCTGGTCCTACAGCAAGCCGCAGGGATCCCCCACCAGAGCCAAAGCGATCGACTTCGCCGTGGACCTGATGAATCAGGTGATCCAGCCACTGGCGAACGACCTGTCCAGCCGAGCGCTCGACGAACAGGGCCCGCAAAAGGCCGGTCCGCCTTACGGCCTGCGCGATGAAACCATGCCTTCCGATGCGGCCTCTTTCGCAGCCCGCTTCGCCACGCTCGATCGATCCGAGCGAGAAACGCTGTCCCGTATCAAAGAGACGCTCATGCAAGGTGACGATCCGGTGGCCCGTCTGCGGATCGATTCGATCGAGAACTATTGCCAGCAACGGCAACAACTGCTACAGGAGAACTGAAAATGAAATATGCGATTTACCCCCCTATTGGCATCGCTCGCGTCGGTAACAGCGCGGACGAATTCTTTATCGGCGCCGAGACACTCGACACGGTCGGCACGGAGATCCGGACTGACGGCTCGGAGCAGCCCGTCCACGCATTCAAGGACGCACTGTACCGCACCAAACGCCAGGGCGCGCGGTTCCATTTGTTCGAGGTCCCGGACGACGGCAGCGCGCCCCGCCCGGCCAGTCTTCCCGCAGGCGCAACCGTCACCTGGTCCGTCAAGCTGGGCAATGCTAAGGATGCGGTCAAGCGCCCGCCCGCGCCACCCGATCGTCCGCGTGCAATACAACTGGATCCAGCCCGTACCGACCGCCTCATTCTTACCGAAGGGAACGTGAGCGGCGCCAGTGCGCCCTGGCTCGACCTGGACGGAAGCTACCGTGGGACCACCGTCAAGCTGGGCACCATCTTCACCGACAGCAGCCAGCGCCTTGTTGTTCTGGGAGGACATGGTACCGCCGCTTCGCTGTCGAATCCGCCGGCACCGATCGGCGCGGACTTCTACAATAATCCCGATTGGTATGACGACGTGAGCGACGGCCCGGTCAGCGCCCGCATCAGCATACCCGGCGCTGGCGCAGTCGACGCCGCCCCGGCGTGGGTCTGCGTCGCCCCGCCTGATTTCTCTCCACTTACCCGCGGCATCGTGACGCTGCGCGACGTCATCCTTGGCGCCGCCTACGAGAACGGCGTGCTCCAGCAGCCCGAACAAGTGTCGTTCGACACCGACATCCGGCCCATGATCGAACGTGCTTCCGCGCTGCAACTGGTGAGCTCGAACGCACTATGGCACAGCATCAGTACCGACTGGGCGGCGCTAGCCGATCCGTCCGCGGCAAACCAGCCACTGCGGCAGAACACGGCCCAGTTGGTGAGGCAATGCGAGAACGTCCTGCAAAGCTTTGAATTGCGCGCCTGGCAGCTCGACGCGCTGGATCGTTGGGCCGATGGCGACTTCACGGCCGCCGCGCGGCCAGATCGCGGGCTGTGCGATCAACTGACAAGGGCGGCACTGGACGGCACGGTTGGCCAAGGCTTCTTCCCGGGGATCGAGACGGGTATCAACGTTACCGACGTGAACCTGTATGACCTCGATCCGTTCGAGTTCAGGTTCGGGGCCGGGCTGGCGCCAGGCGACCTGACCGCCCACATGGCGCAGCCGTGGCAAGCCGACTTCCTGAAATGCGGCTCGGGCTGGTGGCCGGCACAGCGACCAAACGAGGTGCCGCAGGAAGCCGGGCCCGCGCGCCCATGGCTGCGCCCGACGATGACGCATGCCCGGCTCGTCGACGATGTCATGAAACTCGGCATAGTGTCGACCAACGACACCGGCCTCGCCGTCGAACAAGGTCGCGACCCTGCGCTGGGCGCTTGAGCAAAATGGCCGACTGCGACATCCTGGTCGTTGGCGGCGGCCCCGCCGGCGCGCTGACTGCGCTCTTGTCAGCGCGCGCGGGCCATGACGTAATACTGGTCAAGCAGCGCGGTGCGGCGGCGGCAAGGCCAACCGAAGTGATGCCGCCATGGTGCCTGCACCACCTCGCCAGCCACGGACTGGCGCTACCGGAGGGTGCCCTGGCGTGTCGTGGACTGCTGTCGGCCTGGGAGGACGAAACGCCGCACTTCCACGACTACGAGCTTCTCGGCGGCGGCGCCGGTGCCGCATTCACGCCCGCCCAGATCGAGGCGCAGTTGCACGCTCAGATCGCACGTTCACCGGTTCGCCAGTCGGAAGGCCATGTGTCCTGGTCGGACGACGGGCCGACCGCAGTCGAGCTGCAGCTTGGTCGCCTTCAAACCTGGAACATCAGTGCGCGCTTCGTGGTATGGGCGGCAGGCCGCTCCAGCCGCACCGGTGGCATGTCGCAACGGCGTCACTATGACAAGCTGGTGGCCTTGACCTTCCCTTTCGCGACCAAGCGCCCAACCGATTGCCTGGTGGTCGAGGCCACCGCCGAAGGCTGGTGGTACGTGCCACCTGCCAGCACTAGTACCGCACAGTTGGTCTTCCTCAGCGATGCCGACCTTTTGCCTGCCGGTGGCGCAGCGCGCTCGTGCTTCTTCCGCCGCATTTTCGGGGAATCTCCTCTGGTAAATGAACTCGCCGCCGAAGCACCTGTCTTCGTTGAGTCCGCCGGCTGCGACGCACGTTTTTCCGCCAGCCGCCCGTTTACCGGCATGCACCGGCTGTCACTTGGCGATGCCGCAGTCAGCCTGGATCCGCTGTCGGGCAGCGGGTTGACCAATGCCCTCGCAGCTGCCGCCGAGCTTGTCTCACACCTGGACAGCGCCGCAGGCCTTGCGCCGAAGGCTGCTTGCGCTGCCATGGAAGCCTGGTACAACGCCCTTCTTGAGCGGGAGACCGCGATCCGCCACCAGACCTACCTGCGCGCGGCGCACCGTTTCCCTGGAGCGCGCTTCTGGCTGCGAAGGGTCCCTCGCTGACCGGACAGGCATAAAAAATGCCCCTGAAATCAGGGGCATTTTCGACTTCGGTGCCTGGGGATGCCGAGCTTTTTACGCTAGGCGATCACTCCCACTCAATCGTCGCCGGCGGCTTCCCGGAAATGTCATACACGACCCGGTTCAACCCACGAACCTCATTGATGATCCGGTTCGACACCTTGCCCAGCAGCTCGTGCGGCAAATGCGCCCAGTGCGCCGTCATGAAGTCCTGCGTCTGCACGGCGCGCAGCGCGACAACGTAGTCATAGGTGCGGCCGTCGCCCATCACGCCCACCGATTTCACGGGCAGGAACACGGCAAACGCCTGCGACGTCGCTTCGTACCAGTTGCGCGGGGCGGCGTCCTGGTCGAAGCCTGGCACGATTGCCGCCTCGTACGGCGTGTTGCGCAGCTCTTCGATGAAGATCGCATCCGCCCGGCGCAGCAGGTCGGCGTAGTCCTTCTTCACTTCGCCCAGGATGCGCACGCCCAGGCCCGGGCCCGGGAACGGGTGGCGGTAGACCATCTCGTACGGCAGGCCCAGCGCGACACCCAGCTTGCGTACCTCGTCCTTGAACAGCTCGCGCAGCGGTTCCAGCAGCTTGAGCTTCATGTCTTCCGGCAGGCCACCCACGTTGTGGTGGCTCTTGATCGTCTGGCCCTTCTTGCCCTTGCCGGCCGATTCGATCACGTCCGGATAGATTGTGCCCTGCGCCAGCCATTTCGCGTTGGTCAGCTTGGCCGACTCCGCGTTGAACACCTCGACGAACTCGGCGCCGATGATCTTGCGCTTGGCTTCCGGGTCCGTGACGCCGGCCAGCTTGCCCATGAACTGGTCGACCGCGTCCACCCGGATGACCTTGACGCCCAGGTTCTTGGCGAACATGTCCATCACCATCTCGCCTTCGTTCAGGCGCAGCAGGCCGTGGTCGACGAACACGCACGTCAGCTGGTCGCCGATGGCGCGGTGGATCAGCGCTGCCGCCACCGACGAATCGACGCCGCCGGACAGGCCCAGGATCACCTCGTCCGTGCCGACCTGCGCGCGGATCTTCTCGACGGCTTCGCTGATGTAGTCCGGCATGTTCCAGTCGGACTTGCAGCCGCAGATCTCGTGCACGAAACGGCCCAGCATGGCCTTGCCCTGCACCGTGTGCGTCACTTCCGGGTGCCACTGCACGGCGTAGAACTTGCGCTCTTCGTCCGCCATGCCGGCGATCGGGCAGCTGTCCGTCGACGCCATCAGCTTGAAGCCCGGCGGCATGTCCAGCACCTTGTCGCCGTGGCTCATCCAGACTTTCAGCATGCCGTGGCCTTCGTGCGTGACGAAGTCGTTGATGCCGTTCAGCAGGGCCGTGTGGCCGCGCGCACGCACTTCGGCATAGCCGAATTCGCGTACCTTGCCGTTCTCCACCTTGCCGCCCAGTTGCGCAGCCATCGTCTGCATGCCATAGCAGATGCCCAGCACGGGCACGCCCAGCTCGAACACGGATTGCGGCGCACGGGGCGAGTCGCCTTCCAGCGTGGAGTTGTGGCTGCCGGACAGGATGACGCCGGCGGCGCCGTAGTTGCGGATGAACTCGTCGGAGACGTCGTAGGGATAGACTTCCGAGAACACGCCCGCATCGCGCACACGACGCGCGATCAGCTGGGTTACCTGGGAACCGAAATCGAGGATGAGGATTTTAGAGTGCATTGAATAGATGAAAACTGAGGAAACCGGAGAAGGATGGCCAGACCAATGAAACAACGCCGGCGCGAGCCGGCGTTGCAAAGGGCATTATTCCGAACGGTAGTTCGGCGCTTCCTTGGTGATCTGCACGTCGTGCACGTGCGACTCGCGCATGCCCGCCGACGTGATCTCGACGAATTCCGCTTTCTCGCGCAGTTCGTCGATCGTGGCGCAGCCACAGTAGCCCATCGACTGGCGCACGCCGCCGACCAGCTGGAAGATGATCGCCAGCACGGAGCCCTTGTAGGCCACACGGCCTTCAATGCCTTCCGGCACGAACTTGTCGGCCTTGGCCGACGCTTCCTGGAAGTAGCGGTCGGCCGAGCCTTCCGCCATCGCGCCCAGCGAACCCATGCCGCGGTACGACTTGTACGAGCGGCCCTGGTACAGGATCACTTCGCCCGGCGCTTCCTCGGTACCGGCAAACATGGAACCCATCATGACGGTCGACGCGCCGGCCGCCAGGGCCTTCGAGATGTCGCCCGAGAAGCGGATGCCGCCGTCCGCGATGCACGGCACGCCGGTGCCTTCCAGCGCCTGCGCCACGTTCGAGATGGCGGTGATCTGGGGCACGCCGACGCCGGCGACGATACGGGTGGTGCAGATGGAGCCGGGGCCGATGCCGACTTTCACCGCGTCCGCGCCGTACTCCACCAGCGCCTTCGCGGCGGCCGCCGTGGCGATGTTGCCGCCGATGACGTCCACGTGCGGGTATTTCGTCTTGATGTACTTTACGCGGTCCAGGATGCCCTGGGAGTGGCCGTGCGCCGTGTCCACCACCAGTACGTCCACGCCGGCTTGCACCAGCAGCTCGATGCGCTCTTCATCCTTGGCGCCCACGCCGACGGCCGCGCCCACCAGCAGCTTGCCGTGCTGGTCTTTCGAGGCGTTCGGGTGTTCCGTCGACTTCTGGATGTCCTTCACCGTGATCAGGCCGCGCAGCTCGAACGCGTCGTTGACGACGATCACGCGCTCCAGGCGGTGCTTGTTCATCAGGCGCTTCGCTTCGGTCGTGTCCGCGTCTTCCTTGACCGTGACCAGCTTCTCGCGCGGCGTCATCTTGGCGCGCACTTCCGCGTCCAGTTCCTGCTCGAAACGCAGGTCGCGGTTGGTGATGATGCCGACCACTTCCTTGCCTTCGACGACCGGGAAGCCGCTGATGCCGTACTGCTCCGTCAGCTTGATCACGTCGCGGATCTTCATGTCCGGCGGAATCGTGATTGGGTCGCGCAGCACGCCCGCTTCGAAACGCTTGACCTTCGCCACTTCGCGCGCCTGGTCGGTCGGACGGAGGTTCTTGTGGATGATGCCGATACCGCCCTCTTGCGCCATGGCGATGGCGAGACGCGCTTCGGTGACCGTGTCCATCGCCGCGGACAACAGCGGGATGTTCAGCGAAATATTGCGGGTCAGCTTGGTGCGGAGGGACGTGTTGGCAGGCAGAACGTTCGAGTATGCTGGAACGAGGAGCACGTCATCGAACGTGAGTGCTTTTTGGAGTAGACGCATAGTACATTTCCTATCGGCGCAAAAGTGAATTATACAGAAGTTCACGCGTGCCGTCCTTGCAAGGCGGCAAAATTCGCCACATTTTTTGCGCGTTCGATTGACTTTAGCGCGCTTTCAAGGTGAAATCGTCTGATGATTCTGCATGGAAACACCCCGGTGAAACTTGTCCGCGCTGGCGTTGCCGCCGTGCTGCTAGGTGCGTGCGCCCTGGCCCAGGCCCAGTGGGCCTGGAAGGATGCCAATGGCCGGCCCGTGTATTCGGACCAGCCGCCGCCCGCCTCTGTCCCTGCCGCACGCGTCTTCAAGGCGCCGCGTGGGCACATGCCGGATTTGCGCGAGCAGTTGCGGCAGCCGGACCCAGCTCCGTCACCCTCTGCACCAACCAAGGCGGCACCTACGCTGGCCGAGCGCAACGCTGCCTATGAACAGCGACGCGCCGCTGCGGCCGAGCTGGCCGGCCGCGCGGCGGATGAGGCCAAGTCGCGGGCGCAGCGTACTGCCAGTTGCGAGAACGCGCGCCAGAACCAGCGTGCGCTGGAGGGCGGCGGGCGCATCGTTCGGTATAACGACAAGGGCGAGCGGGAGGTGTTGGGGGATGCGCAGCGGGCCGAGGAGTCGCGGCGGAGCGTGGCGGCGGTGGCGGAACACTGCAAGTAAGCCTGCCGCATCTTGACGCGTTCGTTGCAGGGTGCGGTCGTAATGACAATGCTCGACAACCGGTGCAGCATCCGCTCTGAACTTATTTGCCGTGCCCCGAGCGCGATCAGCCACGAACTACGCAGAGCACCGGAATCGGTCCATACGATGCCAGTCTCGCACGCCTGCAAAGCTGCGCCCGGCGTATCGCACCTTGACGTTTACCCGCGCTGCATGCGTCGGAATGTCGGGATTACCTCAAGCTGCCCCCGCTTGTGACTAATCCGTGTATCCAAGTGCCTTTCGTCGTGCGTCGAGACCTGCCGCCAGCACTCTGCGATTTGCCCTCTTTACTTTTAGACGCAGGGCTAATACATCATCGCACGACAAAATACGGTCCACCCAAGGCTGACAGGCAATCCACCAATCCCTGATCAGATCACTGGAGCCAGGTTTGAAAGGACGTTGAGGCGGCAGCACGTAAATGTCACGTAGAGCGATTGGCCATGGATGCCAATCAGGCATTAGGGCATCAAGCCATAAAATGCTGTGCATTCGGTACTGTCCAAAAATCAGTGGCCCCTTGATTGCGATCTCTCCGTCGTTAAGCCAGCAAATTACACGCCCAGAGTGGACACCACAGTTGATCGAAACAACGAAGGCAGTTGCGATGGGCTCGAAGAACGATTTCGTCTTGGTGTACGCGTCATTACACTGGTTAGCCACAATCTGCGCCATTGCAATATCATCAGACGGAAGCCAACTCGTCCCGCCTACATCCATTGAGTAGGTTGGATAATCAACATTCCCCTCGCCGCGCAATTCCCCTTGCATAAAGGAGCTCCAACTATAGTGGCAGCCCGGCAGCCCCCGGTAAAGGGTAAGTGTGTTTCGCCTCCACTCTTCCAACACGTTCTCAAAAGAAGCTTCCTCCAGCGGCTGGGAGAACCGATAATGCTTGTTGCGACTAAAAACCGACGGCTTGTCGTCAGGGTTTTCCTCGATGGATTGTACGTTTATGTAGAAGTCACCTTCACTCAACTTCATTCGACCATCATATCTGCAGTCCACAAGTAACAGTTGGAAATTCTTTGTGATCAGATACTTACCCATGAAAATCCCCCTTGTTTGTTGAATACGCGTTTTTACTGCTTTCGATCACAAACATTTCAGGACATAAGCGGCGGCCTGATAAATTCGAAGAAGTTAAGTTCCGGACCTCACAAACCATCCATACACCGAAACTGCTCCAACACCCCACGCCGGAATGGATTGACGACACTGCTGGCCGTCATTTCAAACACCGCCTTGCGCCCATCCACATCGAACGTCACCTTGTAGCGCTCGCTCTGCCCAGTCTGCTCGACGGCGGCTGCATCCAGCATCCGCAACCACGCCCACGGCCCCTCCCGCCGCAGCGTGCCATGACTGCCGGCCGGGACCGTCTCCAGCTGCACCTGGCCATTACCCTTCCCGCTCGGCAGCTGGAACGTGCCGGCAGCCAGCGCGCCCGGCGCGACGACCAGCGGCTGGCCATCGATGTCCAGCGCTACCTTGCTGAGTGCCGGGTCGAGTGAGACCGGGCGCAGCGTAAAGCGCAGCGACGCGAGCCGGCCGCCGGCGCCGAACCAGGCGTCGCGGATGCGGGCGGCGCGCTGGAATTCGTCCAGCGTGGCTTGCGGGATGCCCAGCGCACCGTTGCTGGCGGTCGGACGCCAGCGCCACTGGCTGCCACCCATGTCCACGTATTGCACCAGGTTCTTCTGGAAGAAGTCGTCGATCAGCCCTCCCGGGGCGAACAGCTTGCCGAAGTCCTCGGCGGGGATATCGACGCCGGAGCTGCGTACGATCGGGTAACGGCCGGCGACGGCTTGCCGGCAGAATGTGGCAGGGCCCGCGCGCCACAGCGCGTTCAGGCGCTCGCGTTCGCTGCCGGAGGCCAGCCCGGCGCCGCTGCTGTCAATGGTCTTCAGCACGCCCGCCAGCGGCTCGGGCTTGCCGTCCGCTTCCAGCCGTACCCGCGCCAGCGCGTCCGCCGGCGGTGGCGGCGTGCCGCTGCGCTTGGCCGCTGCCGCCGCGTCGAGGAAGACGGCCACGTCCTTCAGCGTCTGCAATGCCGCGTCCAGTGGCGGTGGGGTGCCAGCCGTGAGCTTGTGCAAGGCGTCGAAGTGGGTGTCGACGGGATGGTCCGTCGTGACCGCGTCGGGTGGCGGCGCGCCGCTGCCCAGCGCGCCTTGCAGGCGTTTGGCGTAGCCGCCCAGCCTGGCCGCGACGCCCGCCGCGGCAGCGGGCACGGGCGGCTTGGCGGCGCCGGCCAGCGTGGTTTCGCGGCTGGCGGCCAGCAGGAACTTGCGCAGCGGCGATTCCGGGCCGCCCAGCAGGTTGGCCATGCGCGCGCCCTGCTCCATCGTGTCGAACGGGCGCACCGCCACGTCCGCCAGCAGCGCATCCCACTCCTTGATGTAGTCGTCGTAGTACAGCCGCAGCACCGCCTGGCGCATGGCCGCTTCGTCGCCCGTGGCGGCCTCCTGCCGCGCCAGCACCCAGCGCTCGGCCGCCACGCTGGCCAGCGCTGCCTTGGATGCCTCCACGAAGCTGGCGTGGCCGGCCACCGTGAACATGCCGTCGATGCCGCGCGTCAGCGGCGCGCCGCTGCGCCGTGTCAGCACGGAGGCCGCCTGGGGACCGCCGGCGCTGACCGGCGAGAACTCCGCCAGGCCACTGGCCATCACGCGGCGCTTCAGGCTGGTGTAGACGCGCTGCTCCAGCGACATCTGCGCCAGCGCCAGGCGCGTGCTGGCCACCAGATCCTTGTCCAGCTGCGGCAGCGCCTGCCCTTCGCGCAGCGTTTCCAGCAGCGCTTCCTGGTGCGCGGACAGTGCCAGCAGGCCCGCCTCGCCCAAGTCCGCCTGCGCCTGCGGGTTGTCCCAGGCCAGCCAGCCGGCCACCGAGCCCGTGTCGAAATGGCCGGGGTCCCCCAGCATCAGGTACACGCGCAGCGTTTCGTACAGCGTGTCGGTATCGCCCGCGTTGCCGCGCCGCAGTCGCTCCTCCATTCTTTGCTGCACGCGCGGCAGCAGCGCTTCCTGCAGCAGGCGGCGGTAAGCGATGCGGGCGGCCTCGCCCAGCTTGTCGCCCTGGTACAGCCCGAAGCGCATTGCCCAGGGTGGCGACTGCTCGCGTTCCGCGTAGCCGCCCGGCAGCGCGCGGGCCGCGTCCAGCACCGGCAGGATCGGCCCGCCCGCCGCGACGCGCCGCGCCAGCTCACCGGTCCGGTCGGCCACTTCGCGCACATACGCATCGTTGCGCAGGTAGCTGCGCACCATCGCGCCTGCCGTCAGCAGGAACAGCAGCGCCGCCGCGCCCATGCCGCCCCATTGCATCCACTGACGCCGGCGCTCCAGCGTCCGGTTGACGCCGGCCAGTTGCGCCTCCGGGAACATGACGTCGCGCAGCACCCGCGTGAGGAAATAGCTGCGCCCTTCCGGCTGCGCCGCGCCGCCCATGCCATGCGGCGCCAGCACCTGCCGGTCGACGCCGAAGGAGGCCGCCAAGGCGCTCATCACCCGGTCCAGCGGCGTGCCCTCCTGCGTGCCGCTGCTGAAGTACACGCCCCGCAACCACGCCTGCTGCTCGTAGCGGTTCGGTTCGAACACCTCGTTCAGGAACGTCGCCAGCGCATCGCGGATGCCGGCAAACTGCTGGGGGAAGCGGTAGACAAGCGCGCGCCGCTCAGGGTCGCGCTCTTGCTGCATGCGCGCCAGCACGCGGGCCTGCAGGCGCTGCTCGAGCTGGTCGAATTCGGCGGGGAAAGCGGCCAGGGTGCCGTCCGGCGGGAACGTCACGCCCCACACCTGGCCCCGCTCTTCGCGGCTCAGCGTGTCGAAGAATTCCACGAACCCGGCCAGCAGGTCGCACTTGGTGACCAGCACATAGACGGGAAAGCGCAGTCCCAGCTGCTCGTGCAGCTCCTGCAGCCGCGCGCGCAGCGCGGCCACGTGCGCGGCGCGGCCGGCGTCGTCCCGGCGCAGCAGGTCCGTCAGCGACAGCGCCAGGATGACGCCGTTGATCGGACGCCGGCGCCGGTGCCGCCGCAGCAGTTGCAGGAAGCCGGTCCAGGCGGCGTGGTCGGCCTGGGCGTCGCTGTCCTGCGTCGTGTAGCGCCCCGCCGTGTCCAGCAGCACGGCTTCGTCGGTAAACCACCACTCGCAATTGCGGGTGCCGCCGATCCCGCCGATGGCCCCCGTGCCCAGGCTGCCGGCCAGCGGAAACTCCAGCCCGGAGCGCGTCAGTGCCGTCGTCTTGCCCGTACCAGGAGCGCCGATGATCATGTACCACGGCAGTTGGTACAGCCCGCCCCGGCCGCCCGTGCGCGACTTGCGCAGCACGGCCAGCGCTTCGCGCATGCGCTGGTTGAGCTGTGCCAGCTCGGCGGCCACTTCTGGCAGCGGCTGCCCGGCGGCCGGCTGCTGCTGCGCCACCAGGCTTTTCATCAGGTGCAGGTTGGCCAGCTTGACGGCCAGCAGCTTGCCGCCGAACCACAGGGCCCACAGTGCCAGCAGCGCGACGATCCAGTACCAGCGCACCCACTCCGGGGCGAACGGTGCGTGGCCGTCGAAGGACACCAGCGGCGCTTCGAACCAGATGACAAGGGCAAGCAGCAGCACGCCCAGCAGCGCCAATACGGGCGGCTTGACCAGCCAGCGGAGCAGCTTTTTCATGGTTCCCCCGTCAGGATGCCGGCGTGGCGACAACGATCTCCACGCGCCGGTTGCGCGCGCGGTTGGCCGCGGTGTCGTTCGGCACGAGCGGCTCGGCCTCGCCGTGCCCTTCCACCTCGTAGCGCGTGGCGGGACCGGCGCGCTGCGCCAGCAAGGTCCGCACCGTTTCGGCCCTGGTGCGCGACAGCTCGTAGTTGGACGGGAAGCGGGCGGACAAGCCGGGCCGCACATTGTCCGTATGGCCCACCACCGCCACCTTGCCAGGGACCGAGGCCAGCGCCGCGCCGATCCGGCCCAGCAACGGCAGATAGGCCGGCGCCACTTCACCGCTGCCGGACGCGAATACGCCGTCGCCGCGCAGCGTGACGGTGGCGCGGCCGTCCCGTTCGGCCACGCTGACCAGCCCCTGCGCGATCTCCGGTGCCAGGAACGTCGCCAGGTGCGCCGATTGTTCGGGGGCGCGTGGGGCAGCCGGGGCCGCCGCGGGCGGGGCGGCCGTCTTCAGCGACAGCAGGTTGGCGAACACGGGGTCGGAGGCCTGTCCCAGCCGGTACGACAGCACCAGCTGCAGGAGCAGCAACAAGGCCGCGGCGCAGGCCGCGACGATCCACACGGGCACGGCGCGCCACAGCGGCTCGCCGGCACCGCCCTGGCCGTGCCAGTGTGCCGACAATTCGGGCCCCGCCGTGCCGCGCTGCCGCTCGATCATCTGCAGCAGCCGCTCGCGCAGCGCGTCGAGCTGGCTGCGGCCGTTCTCGAGCACGCGGTAGCGTCCTTCGAAACCCAGCGCCAGGCAGACGTACATCAGCTCCAGTGCCGGCAGCGATGTCTGCGGATCCTGGCTCAGCTTTTGCAGGATCAGGAAGAACTTTTCGCCGCCAAAGGCCTCGTTATGGAACGTCACCAGCAGGCTGCGGCTGGACCAGGCGCCGCCGCCCCAAGGCGTAGATGCAATCGTTTCATCGAGCAAGGTGCACAGCGCATAGCGCGCCGCCGCGATCAGTTCGGCATCCAGCTGCGCGGCCTTCGCCGCCAGCTCGAACGTGCGGATCGCCTGCACGAGGCCGATGCGCAGGCCTTCCACGTCCGGATGGGCGGCCATGCGCCGCAGCGGCGGCACCAGGTCCAGCAGTGGATTGGCGGCCGCGACCAGCGAGTTCAGTCCCACGCCATGCCACTGCTGCGGTTCCAGCGGCCGGGCTGGCGGCGCCGCGACAACCGGCTCGCGCGGCAGCAAGGATGGCGCCTGCGCGGGCGCCGGATGCAGGCCGGGGCGCGGCACCAGCATGGTCCGGTCCGTGTCCTGCAGGGGTTGTTCGGATTCGTTCGCGCTCACGGTGTCATCCTTCTCGTGTGGCCGCTATTTGCGGATGGCCCAGAATTCCATCTGCAGGCCCGGGTACTCGTTCGGCACGTGCAGCGCGAAGCCGGCCGACGTCAGCAGCGGACGCCAGTAGTCGCTGTTGCGGTCCAGCTCGAAGTACGTGTAGCCGGCATGGAATGGCAGCTGGCGTGGCGCGACCGGCAACGCACGCAGCGCGATGCCCGGCAGTTGCAGGTTGACGAGGTCGCGGATCTTCTCCACCGAGCCGATCTTGACCATGGCGGGAAAACCGCTGCGCACGGCCTCGGGCGGCACCTGCGCGTTGACGGCCAGGATAAAGGTGGCAGTGCGCAGCAGCTCGGGATCGGGCACGACGGCCACGCGCAGGCCGAACTGGCGTTCCTCCAGCTTCAGCGCCACGGCATGCGGATCGATCACTTGCGACAGCGCCGCGCGCACATCCTCCAGCACGGGCTGGAACGTCTCGGCCAGCCGGTCGTGCCGGTAGACGGGGTAGCCGGTGGCCAGCTTGTCCGGCTTGCAGAACGTGGCCAGTTCCCCGGCCAGCCGGGCCAGCTCCCCATACAACGCCTCCGGGTGCAGCCCTGTCGTGCCGGCCAGGTGGACAAACAGGGGCAGGCTGCGGTTGAGCAGTTGCAGCATCAGGAAATCGGCGATCTCGGCGGCGCCCCCCACGCCGGGCTGGCTCAGCCGGCTGGCCAGCGCCTGGGCCCGTTGTCCCAGCAGGCCGACCAGTTCGTCGGCAAACGCGCCCAGCCGCGGCGCCGCCCGGACATCGAGGCACGGCGGACAATACGCCGCATCGAGCACCACGCGCTGGTCCGGCCGGCGCTCGATCACGCGCGCCACGCCCAGCGCGGTGCAGCCATTGGCCACGTCGCGCGCCAGCGCGAGGCGCAGCCGCAGGCTGCCCACCTGCATCAGTGCCGCGTTGTCCAGGCCGTTGCTGTCCATTGCCTCGTATTCGATGGTGCGGTAGCGGGCGAAATTCTCCGGACCCGGCGCATCGTCGGTTTCGGCGATGCCGGGCCGGCGCACGGGCAACGCGAGGACCACCAGCATGTCGCGCGCATCCTCCGGGATCTGCAGCGGGGGCGGCAACGCATCGTCCTGCGGCAGCACCAGCGGAGTCCCGTCCGGCAGCACGGCGCGGCACGACAGCAGCGCCAGCTTGCCCTGCGCCAGCAAGCCCTCGTCGATCACCAGCGACGAGAAGCCCCACGCATAGGCGCGCAAGGCGGTCACGCGGGCCTCCAGCACGCTGTGCAGGTAGCGGTCGTGCTGCTGCAGGTGCTGCGGCTGCAGCAGCATGCCCTCCGACCAGATCACTTTACGGTTCCAGCTCATCTTGTTCCGCCATGGTTGATGGGTTTGTCAGCAGCCGGCATCCTTCAGCCGGCGCACCTGCTCTTCATAAGCCTGCGCGAACGCTTCGCCGAACAGGCGCTGGAAATCCTCGTCTGCTTCCAGGGCCAGCTGGTCGTACACCTGCACCATGCGATCCCACATGCGCGTCTTGTGGCCGCCCGCGAACACCTTCGCCAGCAAACCCGGTTCGTGCAGCCGCTCCTCGATCACGGCCGGGTCGAAGCGGCGCAGCACGCCGGCCAGCGCCGCGCGCGTGCCCGCCATCACCGCCAGCTCGTGCGCCCGCAGGTCGACAAAGGCGCCGGCAAATGCGCGATCGGGCGGCAGGTAGCCCGGCAAGGGCCCCTGCAGCATGTGCGTCAGCGCTGTCGTCGCATCGGGGAAGAACTTCAACGGGTTGTTGGCTTCGGGCGCGATCATCGTCATCTCGACCCGGCTGCCGCGCTTGGTCAACGTGCGCGCCATCAGCACGCCGATGGTGCCGGCCGTGGCCTCGCGCAGCATGGCGCCGGCCAGTTCCGCCAGCGCTTGCGCGTCATGCCGGCTGTGCAGGTCGGGCACGCCCAGGCCGCGCAGCAGCGCTTGCAGGACCCGGTTGTCGTCGGTGGCCGGCGCCGCCACGCGGTCGCCGTGGATGGGGACCTCGGGCGCCAGCCGTTGCGGTTCAGGCGGCGCGGGTTCGGCTGCGCGCCCTGGCAACACGTCCGCGAGCGGATCGTAGTCGTCCGGGATGAGCGGCGCGGCCGCCAGCACGGGCGGCGGCATGATCAGCACGGCCTGCTCCGGCGGCGCATGATCGGATTCCGCGCCCCGATACCCGGGCCCGGACGGGGCAGCGTGCACCGGCGCCAGGTTCAGGCCGAGCGGATCGTGGGCAGGATCGAATGCCGCGTCGAACGGCCCGGCCACGTCGACGATCGCGGCGTGCGCCAGCGCGTCCGGCGCCTCGTCGTACAGCGGCATCGCCAACGCCGGCGCGGGCGCAGGTTCCGGCTCGAGCGTGGCGACCAAGGTGTAGTCGCCGATATCGATACGCTCGCCCCCCACCAGCCGCGCCGAGCCGGCATCGCCCAGCAGTTGGCCGTTGACGAGGCTGGGATTGCTGCCCAGGTCGACGAGGAACCAGCCGCCGTCCCTAAATTCGATGCGCGCATGGGCCCGCGAGATGTACTTGGTGGGATCGTCCAGCACCAGGTCGCTGCCCGCCCCGCGCCCCAGCACGCCGCCGCTGTGGTCGAAGCGCCGGCCCAGCGGCGGCATGGGCGCCACCCCGCGGTAGGCTTGCACTTCAAGCGAGATCGGCATGGTGCCTCCGCTGCAAGCGGTACGCAGTGCGCGACGGACCGTCGGCAGCGTCTTTGGAGAAGCGATGATGGTGCACGTATCCTCCGGGATCAGTTGATTTTCACGAGGGCACCCTCGGCTGTCAGCACGCCGCCGGCCTTGATCGAGATGACGCCGTCGGCCTCGATGGCGATCTGCGCCGACTTCAACGTGATCTTCGCCGGCTCGATCTTGACGCTGCTGCCGCCCACCTTCAGTTCGATCGACGTGCCCGCCTCGATGACGATGGTCTTGCCCACGTCGACCTTTTGGTTGGCATCCACCTTGACCGTTTCGTCCTTGCCCACCTGGACGCTGCGGTCCTTGCCGACCTCGATCTTCTGATTGGCGTCCACCTTGACCGTTTCGTCGTTGACCACGTGGACGCTGCGGTCCTTGCCGACGTCGAGCTTCTGGTTGGCATCGACCGTGACGGTTTCGTCGTTGACCACGTGGACCTTGCGGTCGTTGCCCACGTCGATGCTCTGGTCGTGGCAGATCGCGATCGTCTGGTCGCCCTTGTCCTTCTTCTCGAAACCCACCTTCAGCGTGTCGTTGTTCTTCACCACGCGGTTGCAGTCCTTCTCGGCCTGGATGTAGAGTTCCTCGGCGCCCTTCTTGTCCTCGAAGCGCAGCTCGTTGTAGCCGCCACCGCCCTTCGAGCTGTTGGTCTTGATCGTCGAGCGGGTCTGGTGGGCCGGCAGATCGTACGGTACGACGGTGTCGGCGTTGTAGACGCAGCCCGTCACCAGCGGCTGGTCGGGATCGCCCTCGAGAAAACTGACCACCACTTCCATGCCGATACGGGGTATGAACATCGTGCCCCAGCCCTTGCCGGCCCAGCCCTGCTGCACGCGCACCCAGCACGAGCTGGTGTCGTCGTCGTGGCGCTCGCGCTCCCAGTGGAACTGCACCTTGATGCGGCCATGCTTGTCGGTCCAGGTTTCCTCGCCCGCCTTGCCGACCACGATGGCCGTCTGCGGGCCGTGCACGAAGGGCCGGGCGGCACTGCGCGGTGGCCGGTAGCTGTGCTCCTTGCCCACCGCCTGGAACGAGCACTGGAACTCGAACGCCCCCTGTGTGCCGCCGCTGCCGTAGGCGGAACTGGCGAACTCGATTGCCGTGGCGGTGACGAGAAACTCGCGGTTCTGGTCCGCACGCGGGTGCTCGGCCAGCTTGAACAGGGCGCCGGCACCGATGCCACGCGCGTTGGTCGCGCCGTCCACCTGCTCGCCCTGGCCATGCAGCGCCTCCATCCGCGCCCGGGCCCGGCTTTCGCCCGCCCCCGCCGCCTTGTAGCGGCCCGGGTAGTCGTACTGACGGAAGCGCTGGGCGGTGTACGGCGCGGCGATGGCCGACTTCACCAGCAGGCCCGCGTTGCGAATGGCGGCGGGCTGCTCGAAGTCATAATCGTTGAGGGCGTACTCGCCGCTCTGCACGGCGCCGGCGGGCCACATGCGCGACACCGCCTTCCCGGGCGCGCGCCGGCCCTCCTGTTCGTCCCAGAACGGCAGCGTGGCATAGCCGGCGGCGCTGGCGTGGGCGCCGTAGCCGTCCGCCAGCACCATCGTGTGCGCGCCCGCCTCATGCCGGAAATAGTAGTAGATGCCCTCTTCTTCCAGCAGCCGGCTGACGAAGTCGAAGTCGGACTCACGATACTGCACGCAGAACTCGCGCTTGGCCGGCGTGGACGACAGCTTGCCCGCATCGATCTTGATCAACCCGCCATAGCAGCCGTCGCCGCACACCGCCTTGACGATCTCCAGCGCGGTCTTGTCCTGGAAGATGCGGCAGTCGGACGAGCGCGTCAGCAGCCACAGCGCGGGGTGCACGATTGCCTCCCAGGCCGGCATGCCGTCGCGCCAGCCCAGGTAGGCAAAGCGCGTCACGATCCCGTGGAAGTGCCGCTCGCCGCCTTCCTCCAGGTCCAGCGTGACCGTCAGCGGCTGGCCCAGCACGTCCGCCGTGGCGATATCGGCACGGGAGGACTCGAGCTGCACGCGGAACTCGAACAGCTGTCCCAGCGCCTCGCTGCACTGCATGCGGCGAAACAGCAGCACGTCCGCACCCAGGGCGGACGTGACGGTGACGGGGCGGTTGGCTTGGGTGGGCTGCATGGTAGTCATCGGTGTGGGTGTCGGCTGCTGGCGGCAGGTGGAAACACGGCTAGCGCTTGTCCGCCTTCCTGGCGGTATCGCGCAGGCTGCGGTAATCGGTCAGCGCGTCGACATCCACGGAGACCATGCGGGGCATGGCGTCGGCGTAGTCGAAGTAGGCGATCCGCTTTGGCTGGATCCAGTCGAGCACGGCGCCGTCGTCGCTCCAGTAGCAGATGATCGCGCTGTCCACGGTATTGTTGTCCGCCCGGCCACGCGTGCTGCGCATGATGATGCCGTCGAGTTTGAGCAGGTGCCGCGCTTCGTACAGCGCGGCCGCCAGCGACCGGTGCAGCAGCTGATCCATCCTGGCCTCGTCGCTGACGCACAGGTCGGACAGCGACATGCCGCGCGGCAGGTCCGCCGCGATGTCGGGATCGCGCCCCAGCTCGTCCAGCAATGCCCTGAGATCGGCATTGGTGAAGTCCAGGTACAGGTAGCGGACGGGCCTGACCACCTCGTACGTCACGACATATTTTGCGCCCGCGCCCAATACCGGGTTGACCAATCCATTGGCCATGCGGCGGTCGCCGTGCACGCGTATGCCGCGCTGCAGGTCCGACTCGCCCGTGGCCGGATCGGCCTTCTGCGTGTAATGCCCCAGTTCCGTATCGACGCCGAATCTTCCGATCATCGACAGGATCGATGCCTGCTTGCGTCCCTGCTGCGGCGCCAGGCCGAGATAGGAGCCGCAGTACTTGACCTTGCCGATGAAGTTCCCGGACAGGCGGACGTCGTCGCGCTGGCTGCCCCGGGGATGACTCTGTACGAGCCCGCCGGGGTCCTGTACATATTCGGGATTCAGGTAGCGCTGCACGCGCGTCTCCGGCCCCAGCGTCACGACGTGGGGCTCCAGCGCGGCTGCCGCGAGCTTCTGGCTGCCGATCGCCGCGCACATGCGATCGAAAACCTTGCCGACGAAGCGTTCGGTGATGATCTTCCACTGATACATGACATTCTCCCGGGCCCGCGGGCCAAGTCCTTCACACTGCTCATCGTGCGGCCGCGCCATCGCGCGGCCCGCGTTCCGGTCAAGGCACCTGCGTCTTGACGGTGCCGGAGGTCGTGAACTGGATCACGCCGCCCCAGTTGCACAGGCACTTCGACACGTTGTCGAGCGTGGGCATGTTCGCCAGCAGCACCGTGGGCGCGCCCGGCACCCAGGGCGCCGCGGTCGCAGGAATGCACGGCATCGGCGTCAGCACGCCCATCGCCGCGGCGGTTGCCGCCGCCACCATCGGATTGGCGGGCGACATGCAGACCCCGAACGGCAGGATATTCACCATCGGGATGTGGTCCATGATGTTGGCCGCCGGCGGGCCTTCGCACAGGACCTTGTTCTTGGGCAGGACAACGAGCGACGATGGGGCTGCGCCCATCGTGCACGTCATCATGGCGCCCATGGAGACTTGGTTTGGCATGGTTGGATCGCTTTCCTTGTGGCGCTCAGAATTTGCCGGCGATCGCCCGGTAGCCGTTTGCCGTCAGGATTGCGGCCAGCGTTTTCCGATAGCGGGCACGGTCCGCATGGGCTTCGCCGAACAGTAGCGCGATGAGTGCCTGCGCCTTGCGGCAGCCGGGACGCACGACCGTTACCTGGGCAGGTTTCGTACTCCGATCCAGTTTGCCGAGCGCGAGGGCACCGGCCTGCAGGTCCTTGGCCAGCGTCAGTTTGCGTTCCTTCAGCGTTGAATTCAAAAAGGTGTCGTACACCATTTTGGGGACGGTATACACGGCTGGCACGACGAACAGCGATGCCGCGAAGGTCGCTTGCTTCACGTCGAAGCGATTGGCGAGGTAGAAGGCATGAGCGTCGCACTTTCCGCAAGTGCACGGATACAGGCCGCCGCCTCTCTTGTCTTTCGATACCAGGTCCCAGTATGCGAACGACTTTTTCGTCGAGTATGCGACCTGGGCTGCGCCCACCCATACTGCCAGTACGGGCGCGAGCGAACCGAATGCACCCACGGCAGCAGTGGTAACCACCGTTGCCGTGGCCGGGGCGGTAGTCGCGAAGATCGCCTGCACCGCAGCCCCGGCTACCTTCTTCGCTGCGGCATCCCCGCCTGCCATGGCGACCTCTTTGGCAATGGCTTTGCCGCCGAGCTCCCAGTCGAGCGCTTTCTTGATCGTTTCATAGCCCGCGAGGTCAACGTTGTCTTCCTGGTGGCGAAGGCGGATGAGTATCACATCGAGGTCTGGTAGTACGGCGTTGGGCATGATTTACTCCATGTTGATGTGGATCGCGGGCGGCGACAAACGTCCCCTAGCGCCTCGCGTGCTGGTGTACCGAATCCGGCCCGGACACCCATTCGGCCTGGCGGCCAGCCAGGTCAACCAAATATTTGCCGCCGACCTCGTTCTCGATCTCCAGGTGGGCCCCATCGGCCGCCAGCTTCATGCTGCGGAAGTAGCGCCCCGGCTGGAATGGCGCGTCGGACTGGGTCGGCACCTGGTACACCTTCAGCATCCACAGCCGCTCGCCGCTGGCGGGATCGATGGCGACCAGGTAGCCGCCGGGCTGGTCGCCGCCGTGCTTGCCGCTCTGCATGTCCTGTTCGTAACGGACCCCGGCGTGGACGACGGGCTCGACCTGGGGTGGTGCCTTGCGGCTGGCGCTGGGCGTATCGCTCATGGCAGTGTTCTCCTTGGTGGATGACGGGCCCGACTGGGCGCTGTCCGCACAGCCCGCGACGGCGAGCGGCAGCAGCAGAAGGCGCAGTCCCATGTTCACTTGATTGTCAAAGCACTCGCGCGCTCGGCATCGGTCAGCGCACCGCCACAATCGGCGGCAAAGAAGGCCCAGTTGTCGGCATTGCGGATACAGTCGCTGCCCGGATAGCCGGCGTGCGGCCCGATGCCGTACGAGCCATAGCGGTCCCCGCCATTCTTCACGTCCGCGGTACCGCAGACGAGGTGCGACAACTCGTGCACGACGATGCGGGTCCAGTTGGCCTGGCCGGTGAGGATATCGCCGGCTGCCCAGGTGAAGAAGGTGCTTTCGATGTAGACGACGTCCATGCCTTCGCCGTTGCTGGCGAATGTGAACGCCTCCGCGGCCAGGAAGTCGGCTTCGTCGGCATCGGTCGTGCCGCGGAACGGCACCCAGTCCGTCAGGACGAGGTTGCCCTTGTTGAGCATGGCGATGATCTTCTTGAAGCCCGCGCCCAGGTCCGCGATGTAGGTGGCAAGGGTCGCATCGGCTAACCCCGCTTCGGCGAACCAGCGAGACACCATTGCGCGCGCATCCGTGGTGGCCTTGTCCTTGCCCTTCGACGCTGCCTGGGCAAGCACGATACCGGCCTTCTGGCACCAGGCCAGCGCCTGCTGCACGCTGGTGCCTAGATAGCGCTTCTGTTCCTCGCTGAAGATTTCATTATTGCTGGCAAGGGCGGTCTTCGCCGCACCCACCGTATCGCCGTGTGCGGTGATGTAGCGGCTCGGCCAGTCCGTGATGGCGGTCGGCAGCGACACTACCCAGACCTTGCGGTTGCCCGCCTTGTTCTGCAGGTAGACGTGGCGCAGCAGCTTCAGGCAGGCGGCGCGCTTCTTCGCGGCCGCCGTCAAGGTGCCCGCGTCGCCTTCGACCCAGGCCGCGGCTCCCTGCAGGATGCCACGGTCCTCGCTCACCTTTGCCTTCCCGGTGCCCTCCGTGACCTTCACGCGCAGCTTGCCCAGCGCGTTTTCCTTGCCGGCGTCGAAACCCGTGGGCGACATCAGCTCCTCCAGTTCCCGCACCAGCGGCCGCCAGTCAGGTGCGTAGTTGCCGTTCTGGGCGATGACGGCCCGTGCCGCATCGTATTCCGGCTTGAATTTCTTGCTCCAGTCGATCGGCATGATCATGCTCCTCCGTGAAACGCTTGATGACCGACAGGCCGCAGGCGGGCCAAGTCTTCATCCACCTGGCAAAGTGCCTTCCCTGTCTTGTCCCTGCAGGCAGCGAGGCCGCATATCGGATGCCTGAGCCTGCCCGGCATCCCTGATCCCGGCGGCGATAGCCCTACACGCGCCGCCATGACGAGGAAGCGTCTGCTCGCGACACGGGCGTACAAGATCTGACCGTTGCCGCGAAATCCGATCTACCATGGATCACGCTGGCAACGTCCAGGGGAACGGTGTCTTGCGGATTGTTAAAGCGGCCGTTCAAGGACATTGCACCCGGTTGTCCATCCGGATGCATGTGAAGGCAGACAGTACCCGAGGCGGTGGAGAACGTGACTTCGACGTCCCCCCTGTTGCGGCCCCGGATGGGCGTGAGGGGACTACTCGTCAGCTGACTGTCCGAAACGGTGATCGCGGTCCTGTTGATCGTGATTTGGTAGCTCATGTCCAATCCTCTCCCAATACGCAAGATATATACAGCCGAGGCGGTTCTGCACCCTTACCGGCTTTACAACGTCAACGACGATACCGCGTGCCATCCCGGCATGTTCCGAGTGTCGACAAGCTTGGGGCCCTCGTCGATTCGGCCCGCTGCGCGTACGTTGCGCCCCACCTATTGCACCAGTCCCACTCCGGCCCCGAATGAGTACTCGAAGCCGTTCGAATCAGCACCCACGCTCAGGGCCGATGGCAGCGCGCCACAGGTCATCCGCAGCAGGAACTCCCGGCTTAGGTCAGGCAGCATCGTATTGGTCAGGATCGCATCGATCATCCGCCCACCCGACTCGCTCTCGGTGCAACGCGATACCACCAGCTGCACCACATCCTCGCCATACGCGAACGGGATGCCATACCGCGCCTCGACGCGCCGCTTGACGCGCTCCAGCTGCAGCCGCACGATCTGGCCCAGCATCGCGTCGGACAACGGGTAATACGGGATCGTCACCAGGCGCCCCAGCAGCGCCGGCGGGAACACCTTCAGCAATGCCGGCCGCAACGCCTTGGCCATGCCTTCCGGATCGGGCATCAGCTCCGGATCCTTGCACAGCCCGGCGATCAGGTCGGTACCGGCGTTGGTGGTGAGGATGATCAGCGTGTTCTTGAAGTCGATGAAGCGCCCTTCCCCGTCTTCCATGAAACCCTTGTCGAATACCTGGTAGAAGATCTCGTGCACGTCCGGGTGTGCTTTCTCCACTTCGTCCAGCAGCACCACCGAATACGGCTTGCGCCGCACCGCTTCCGTCAGCACACCGCCTTCGCCGTAACCCACGTAGCCGGGCGGCGCGCCCTTCAACGTCGATACCGTGTGCGCTTCCTGGTATTCGCTCATGTTGATGGTGATGAGGTTCTGCTCGCCGCCGTACAGCGCCTCGGCCAGCGCCAGCGCCGTCTCGGTCTTGCCGACGCCGGAGGTGCCGGCCAGCAGGAACACGCCCACCGGCTTGCCGGGATTGTCCAGGCCCGCGCGCGACGTCTGGATGCGCCGGGCGATCATCTCCATCGCGTGGTCCTGGCCCACCACGCGCTGGGCCAGCACCGCGCCGATGTTGAGGATGTTTTCCAGTTCGTTCTTGGCCATCCGGCCGACGGGAATGCCGGTCCAGTCGCCCACCACGGCGGCGACGGCCTGGTAGTCGACGGTGGCCAGCACCAGCGGCTGTTCCCCCTGCAGCGCCGCCAGCTTCGCCTGCACGCACTGCAGTTGTTCGCGCCAGCCGGCCCGCTCGTTGTCGTTGTCCGTGCCCTCGACCGGCTTGGTCCCATCGCGCAGCCGGGCGCGCAGCGCCAACAGTTCATCGACCAGCGCGCGCTCGCCCTGCCAGCGTACCTCCAGCGCCGCCAGCCGGCCCTGTTCCTCGTCCAGCGCCGTTTGGGCCGCGCTGGCGCGCCGGGCCGTGTCGATGCCGATCGCGTCCTCGCGGCGGATGATCTCCAGCTCCGTCGTCAGGGCGTCGATGCGCTTGCGGCTGTCGTCCACCTCGGCCGGCGTCGCATGCAGGCTGACCGCCACGCGGGCGCTGGCCGTGTCGAGCAGGCTGACGGACTTGTCGGGCAACTGGCGGCCCGGGATGTAGCGGTGCGACAGCCGCACGGCCGCCTCCAGCGCTTCGTCCAGGATCTGCACCTTGTGGTGCTGCTCCATCGTCGAGGCCACGCCCCGCATCATCAGGATGGCGCGCGCCTCGTCCGGCTCGTCCACCTGGATGCTCTGGAAACGCCGCGTCAACGCCGGGTCCTTCTCGATGTGCTTCTTGTATTCGGCGAAGGTGGTGGCGCCGATGGTGCGCAAGGTGCCGCGCGCCAGCGCCGGTTTCAACAGGTTGGCGGCGTCGCCCGTGCCGGCCGCCCCGCCTGCCCCGACCAGGGTATGGGTCTCGTCGATGAACAGGATGATGGGCTTCTCGCTGGCCTGCACCTCGTCGATCACAGCGCGCAGCCGCTGCTCGAACTCGCCCTTCATGCTGGCGCCGGCCTGCAGCAGGCCCACGTCCAGCGTCAGCAGCCGCACTTCCTTCAGCGCGGGCGGCACGTCGCCGCGCGCGATGCGCTGCGCAAACCCTTCCACCACCGCCGTCTTGCCGACGCCCGCCTCGCCGATCATGATCGGGTTGTTCTGGCGGCGCCGCATCAGGATATCGACCATCTGGCGGATCTCGTCGTCGCGCCCCACGATCGGGTCCATCTTGCCGTCCCGCGCCTGTTCGGTGAGATCGACGGTATATTTCTTCAGCGCTTCCTGCTTGCCCATGGCGGCCGGCGCCACGGCACCGGAAGCTTCGCCGGGCGCCGCCGTGACGAAGCCGTCGCTGGCCGCCATGCGCGCTTCCGGCGAATCCTTCAGCAGGCTGGCGAACCGCTCGGCCAGGTCGTCCGGCTTGATGCGCTCGAACTGGCGGCTGATCGCGAACAGCGCGTTGCGCAGGTTGGCCGTCTTCAGCGCCGCCACCACCAGGTGGCCGCTGCGCACCGCGCCTTCGCCGAACATCAGCGTGCCGTACACCCAGGCCCGCTCGACCAGCTCCTCCACGTGCGACGACAGGTCCGTGACGGACGTGGCGCCGCGCGGCAGGCGGTCCAGCGCCGCCGTCAGGTCGCGCGCCAGCACGGCGCCATCGAGCTCGTAATGCCGCACGATGCGGTGCAGGTCCGAGTCCTGCAGCTGCAGGATCTGGTGTACCCAGTGGATCGGTTCCACGTAGGGATTCCCCGCAGCTTGCAGAAGACGGTGCTGCTTTCGATCGCGCGGTAGCACAATGCATCGAGCTTGCCAAACAATGCGACGCGGCTGATATCGGCCATGTTGTTCTCCTGTTGGTCCGGTCAGGCCGCGGCAGCGCCGCCCCTGAGTGTCAATCGATCGGCATCGCACCGCGCCGGCGCGCTGGCCAGGTAGGTGGTCCAGCCCAGCCGCATCGCCCCCAGCCGGAGGCGCGGCACCGCTTCCCGCTTGAGCACCAGCCGCACATCCCAGTCCAGCGCCAGCCCCGCATACTGGCGCACCCACGCCTGCAGCCGGCGCATGCCCGGCGCACCAGGCAGCAGGCGCAGGTAATCCGCATAGTCGAGCGGGCCGAAGACGAGCCGGAACTTGTGCTGGCAGTCCCACACCTGCTTGCCCAGCACGGCCGACGTGCCGAGCCGGTTGCCCAGGTCCTGGCCGCCGATGCGGGTCTGCGCAGCCGTCGGAATGCGCATCCAGTGGCCGGCGAACTGCTCCAGCAGCACCGGCAGCCCGTAGTAGGCACGCAGGATCGTCGCCAGACCGGACGCCGGCCGCCGGCCGTTGCCCAGCAGGCCGGCGAAATGCAGCTTGGCGAAGTCGCCAATGGCGTCCCGGTCGCGCAGCGCGGCCGTGCCGATGCCGCACAGGCTGCCGACGTAGTCGCCGAACCGGTCGCCGCCGGCCCGGTCCAGGCTGATCGCCGGCTCGGCGCTGGCGCGGGCGCGGTAGAACAGCGCCAGCACCCGGTGGTGGAAGATGTCGAAGAAGGCCGTCATCGTGCCGTCGCCATGGTGCCGGGCGCGTTCCCGCGCATGCTCGGTCAGGTGCAATGGCAGCGGCCCGTTCGGCCCGAAGAGGCCCAGGAAGTTGACGGTCAGGCGCGGCTGGCGGCGCGCATCGGCCGGGACGAACGAGCGCAGTGCGCCCGGTTCGAACAGCAGCGACGGGTCCTGGCCGAAGCGCACGGGTTCGTCGCGCGGACGCAGCGCAGCGCCGATCCGGGGCAGCCCAGGGTGGGCATTTTCCAGCAGGCGCAGGGCCTGGAAAAAGTCCATCCGGCCGGCCCGCGCGGCCAGCTGGCGCTCGACTTCTACAGGATCGCGCATACGCCCTCCCGTGCCGGCCAGCGCATGATGGTGCCGCGCGCTACCGTCTTGACCACCGTCTCGACAAACGTGTTGATGGCAACGTATTGCTGGAAGAAGTGGCTCAGCACCGCACCCAGCAGGAACGCGCCGGCCCCCTCGAACGCGGCATCGTCCAGCGTGACGGTCACCTCGAGGCCGCGGCCGAACGTGATCGGGCCGGGTGTCGGCATGCGCCGCGTCAGCGGGCGGGCCTGCACCGAACGCACGCCTTCCACCTGCCGCTGCGCGACCGGATCTTCCTTGTGGCAGTACAGCGCCAGCAGCTCGCGCAACGCGACGGCACCATCGCCACCGGGTTGCGTATCGGCCAGCGACAGGTAGTTGAGCGAGAGCTGGTTGACGAGCCGCCATGCCAGCGCGCCTTCCGCAAAGGACGGCAACGGACGGCTCGGTCCGGCGACGACGCGCACGGCCAGCACGGGTGCGCCGTGATCGAGCACGAAGTCGGTATTGCCCACGCCCAGCGGCATCGACAGCGGCAGGTCGCGGTTGCTGCACCAGACGGTCACGCCCAGCTGGCGCAGGTCATGGCGGTACGGCGCTTCGGCCGGATCCACCAGCGTGATGAACGTCTCGCTGCCGACATAGGAACTGCGCGGGCCACGCTCGCGCTGGCGCTGCGACAGCAGCCGGGCTTCGCGGCGGACCTGGTAATAGGCCCGCTCCGGGCCGCCCAGGTCGGACGCGCCATACAGCGGTTCGAAGTGCTGCTCGCTGTCGGCGCCGCTGCCGTACCCCGTGACGCTGGCGATGCTGTGCACTTCGAAGTCCAGCGGCCGCGTGCGGTCCACCAGCACATGGTGCTCGAACCGGTCGCCGGACAGGTCGATGCGGTCGGCCCGCCGGGGGAACAGGTTGACGACCGGCGTGCAATGCAATGCAAAGTGCGCCGTGTCGAGCATCTGCTCCAGGCGGGCATCGCCCTGGTCCAGCAGGATGACGATATCGAGCTCCGGTTCGGCGCAGCAACCGGTCGCCGTGCGCAGCCCAAGCAGGTCGAGGAACAGGAAGCGCGGGGCGAACGCGAAGTACTCCTGCAGCAGCCGGTAGCCCTGGAAGCTGCGCTGCGCGCCGGGCAGCAACGCCTGGCCCTCGCCGAAACCGGCGGGCTGCAGGGCTGAGCGCGGCAGCAGCCGGTGCCACGAGGCCGGCCGGACGGCGGGCATGACCAGTACGCCCACGACGCTGGCCAGCAGGCGCTCGTGGATCTGGGCCGGCAGTGCATCGCCGCCGCGCAGGTGCAACGCCAGGCGATCCAGCGGCAGCGTGGCAAAGGGCGCACCGTGGGTCGTGCGCAGCCGCATGCGCAGGCCTGCCTTGATGCCGGGTGGCAGCGCCGCGTCGATGCCGTCGATGCTGCCCGCGTACGTGAAGAACCTGGCCTCGGCCAGTTCGATGGGCCACAACGTCACGGCATGGGCGCTGCGGTATTCGCAAGCCGTGGTATCGTCGCGGCCCAGCAGGCTGCGCATGGCGGTGCCGGCCGGGATCTCGCAGCCTTTCTGCAAGGCGGGGCTGGACAGGTCGGGCTGGTACTGCACCACCGCCATCGACGGCGTCGGTGCCAGGAAGTGCGGGTAGACCAGCTCGCACAGGTGTTGGGTAAAGCGGGGGAACTCCGCGTCGATCTTCATCTGCACGCGCGCGGTCAGGAACGAGAAGCCTTCCAGCAGCCGTTCCACGTACGGGTCGGCACACTCGAAGCCTTCCAGGCCCAGCCGGCCAGCCACCTTCGGATAGCGCGCGGCGAATTCGCCGCCCATCTCGCGCAGGTGCTGCAGCTCCTGGCTGTAGTACTGCAGGAAGCGCGGCGAGGTCATGGCGCGGCTCCGGCCTGGTCGGTCACGCGCACGCTGGCCACGTCGAGATCGAGTTCCGTGCGCAGGTACAGCCGCTCTGGATACGGCTGGGCCCACAGGTCGCCCTGGATCTCGAACACGACCTTGGCGACGCTGTCGGACGGCAGCGCCCGCACGGTCACGGAGGACCGGTTCAGGCGCGGCTCGAAATCCCAGATCGCCTGGCGGATGGCCCGTTCCAGGTCGGCCAGGTTCATGCCGGCCAGCGAGGCGCCCGAGATATCCGGCATGCCGAAATTGAGGACGGAGCCGGCCACGTGCGGCAGCGCCGGCGCGTTCGTGACCGACAGCAGGTTGGTGGCGTTGAGCAGCCAGCCCAGGTCGCGCAGCACGCCTTCGCGCAGTGCGCGGGCCGACAGCACGCGCCGCTCGCGCGACTCCACCGGGATCTCCGGTTCGTGATCGGTGAGCCGATCCAGCAGCGAAGGCTGCAGGCGCTCGCGCGGGGCCAGTTCAGCCATTGCCGTTCTCCGGATTGCCGGTGAAGACGATGCTGCGCGTATCCAGCAGGGCGTGCTCGCCGGCGTCCGTGACGAACATGCGCTGGCCCAGCCCGCGCGGCCCGATCCACTCGGTGCGGCGGCACTGCTTGAGCGCGTCGTCGCCCTCCTCGACCGTGCCCGCATAGCGCGCCGGAATCAGGCCGACCGACTGCCCGCCGTCGGCAAATGTGAAGGTGGCGGCGGCCCACACGGCATCGCGCAGGTCCGCCGGGGGTTCGATGTCCAGCGCGGCCAGGTGCATGAACGGCAGCCAGGCATAGCGGCCGTCGATGACGGCTTCCAGGACGGGGCCCAGGCGCTGGTCGGCATCGGCCAGCCAGCCGAACGGCACGCCGTCGATGGTGCCCGGCGATGCGCTGGCCAGCTCGAACGCCTGTTCGCGCAATGCCGCGGCGCGCTCAGGCGCGACATGGTCGGCGCGCAAGGCCTCGACCAGGAGGCCGAGCCAGTCCGCCGGTTCGCCCAGGATGTGGGGCATGCGCTCGCCTTCGAACACGGCGGCGCGCAGGGCTTCGCACTGGATCGCCGCGCGGTAGGTCTGCACCATCGGCAGGGTGCCGGCATCGAGTTCGCCCGCCACGTTCAGTTGCGTCAGCGCGCGCTGCCAGTCGCCCTGGACGGCCAGCAGCTGGAACAGGAACGTGCGCAGCTTCGCATCGGCGCTGTCCTGGCGCACCGCCTGCTGCAGGGCTTGCAGTGCGCCGGCCAGGTCGCCGTCGCGAATGAGCTGTTGTGCTTGCATGATGAACACTCCGCGGTGCGCTTGGAAAGGGGCCCACGTTCGGGGCCCCCGCGATTTCACTGGACCTTGCCGGTCGATGCGGCGATGTCCCATGTGAATGCCATGTCGCCGCCGAGTATCCCCTTCTCGTCCTGTGGCTTGTAGACAAAATTGACCTTGGCAAAATTGAGCGTGACGTTCTCCGTCAGCCGGTCCTCGCCGCCGCTGCCGCCGGTCGAAATCGACGTCACCAGCACCTCTTCCATGGTGATTTTTATGTAGTCGACCTGGCCGGCGCCCGCCTTGCGGACCAGGAGCTCGGCCTTCTCCACGTGCTTGCCCCGTGCCAGGGCGAACATCAAGGCGTTGCTGGCACTGTCGACGTATTTGGTGAACGACAGGTCCTGGAAACTGGCCTTGCCCGAGCCCCCGCCACCACCCATGTGGGTCGTGCCGGACTGGCTCATGCCCCAGCTCCATGCCAGCACGTCGATGTCGTTTTTCTTCTTCTGTGCCTCGTCGGTGGTCTCGCCCTTGATGTCGGCACCCATATTGATGAACATGTCTACGGCCATTTTGCTTCTCCTGTTGTGCCGCGGTTGCTTGCCGTGGCGGTGAATGAAAACTACGCTGCAACAACACTGTTCGTCATACTTTCGCCGACGGCAGCTTCGACACCAGCCTTAGTGACACGGTCAACCCCTCCAGCTGGTAATGAGGGCGCAGGTAAAACTTGGATGTGTAGTAGCCGGGATTGCCTTCGACGTCTTCCAGTACCACCTCGGCGGCAGCCAGCGGCTTCCTTGCCTTGTACTCTTCGCTGGAGTTGACGGGGTCGCCATCGACGTACTGCATGATCCACTTGGTCAGCCAGCGCTCCATGTCGCCGCGTTCCTTGAACGAGCCGATCTTGTCGCGCACGATGCACTTCAGGTAGTGCGCGAAACGGCACGTGGCAAAGAGGTACGGCAGCCGCGCGGCCAGGTTGGCATTGGCGGTGGCATCCGGGTCGTCGTATTCGGCCGGCTTGTGCAGCGACTGGGCGCCGATGAAGGCGGCGAAATCGGTATTCTTCTTGTGCACCAGCGGCATGAAGCCGTTCGCGGCCAGCTCCGCCTCGCGCCGGTCGGAGATGGCGATCTCGGTCGGGCACTGCATGTCCACGCCACCGTCGTCGGTCGGGAACGTGTGTACCGGCAGGCCTTCGACGGCGCCGCCCGACTCGATGCCACGGATGCGCGAGCACCAGCCATACAGCTTGAACGAGCGGTTGATGTTGACGGCCATGGCGTAGGCGGCGTTGGCCCACGTGTAGTTCTTGCTGCCCGGTGCGCTGGTGTCTTCCTCGAAATCGAACTCGGCGACCGGGTCGGTTTTCGCGCCGTACGGCTGGCGCGCCAGGTAGCGCGGCATCGCCAGGCCCACGTAGCGCGAGTCCTCGGATTCGCGGAACGAACGCCAGGCCGCGTGTTCCGGCGTCTGGAAGATCTTGGTCAGGTCGCGCGGATTGGCCAGCTCGTTCCAGGAATCCATCAGCATCACCGATGGCGCAGCCGCCGAGATGAACGGCGCGTGCGCGGCCGCCGCCACCTTGGCCATCGACGTCAGCAGCTCGACGTCCGGCGCGCCGTTGTCGAAGTAGTAGTCGGCCACGATGCAGCCGAACGGCTCGCCGCCGAACTGGCCGAACTCCTGCTCGTACATCTTCTTGAAGATGGGGCTCTGGTCCCAGGCCGTGCCCTTGAACTTCTTCAGCGTCTTGCCCAGGTCGTTCTTCGAGATGTTCATGACGCGGATCTTGAGCATTTCGTCCGTCTCGGTATTGTTGACGAGGTAGTGCAGGCCGCGCCACGCCGACTCCACCGCCTGGAACTGCTCCGTGTGCAGGATCAGGTTGACCTGCTCGGTCAGCTTCTTGTCCAGCGCGGCGATCAGGCTTTCGATGGTGGCCAGCACGTCGCCCGACACCAGGCTGGTGCCGGCCAGCGCCTGTTCGGCCAGCGTGCGCACCGCCACTTCGACCGACTCGCGCGCCTTGTCGGACTGGGGCTTGAATTCCTTCTGCAACAGGGCGCTGAAGTCGCTTGCCTCCAGCACGCCGCTTTCCTGCTGTAGTGCTGCCGCTGCATCTGCCATGGTGTTCTCCCTATTGGTTCATCCGGTGGGTTCATTCGGTGGGCTTCGGTGCCGCCGTCAGCGAGTGCATCAGGGCCGGCTCGGCCAGCAGTTTCGCGATCAGTTCCTCCGCGCCCGTCTTGCCGTCCATGTAGGTCATCAGGTTGGCCAGCTGGCCGCGCGCCTCCAGCAACTGGCGCAGCGGTTCGACCTTGCGGGCGATGGCGGCCGGGCTGAAGTCGTCCATGCTCTCGAAGGTCAGGTCGACGGCGATATTGCCTTCGCCCGTCAGGCTGTTCGGCACCTGCACCGCCGCGCGCGGCTTCATGGCCTTCAGGCGCTCGTCGAAATTGTCGACGTCGATCTCCAGGAACTTGCGCTCGGCCACGGGTGCCAGCGGTTCGGCCGGCTGGCCGGACAGGTCGGCCAGCACCCCCATCACGAATGGCAACTGCACCTTTTTTTCGGCGCCGTAGACTTCGACGTCATATTCGATCTGCACCCGCGGCGCCCGGTTGCGGGCGATGAACTTCTGACTGCTTTCCTTGGCCACGATGAACCTCCTGATGGTTGAATGGCTACTGCTGCGGCAACGGGCCGCGGATGACGAGCAACTGGCTGACGCCGTCCGGCGCCAGGTCTTGCATGACTTCCATGAACGATTTCGGCACCAGCCGCCGGGCCCGTTCGAGCAGCAGCGGCACCGGGCTGGAGGGTTCGTGGCGCTGGTAGTAGGCCAGCAGCATGTCGATGGCACGCAGCACGTCTTCGCGGTCCAGGATGTCGCCCGAGAGTCCTTGCACGGGCGCGGCCGCCGGGGCCGCTGGCGCGTCGGGCGCGGTCAGCGCCGGCGCCTCGGCGGTCGCCACCACGACGGCTTCCCTGATGTGCGGCTGCAGCGCCGCGCCAATGCGCGCCAGCGACCGCAACAACGGCGCCAGATTGGGCGCCTGCGCATTGCCGACCCGTTCGCCCAGCAGCATCTCGATGGCCGCGACGCTGGCGTGGGCCTGCCGCGCCGCCGTCAAGGCGGCCTGCACCGCTTCCTGCGGTACCGCCTGGAACGCTTGTTCGATCGTTGCCGCCGCCAGTGCCACGTGGCCGGCCGGCGCGGGTGCCTCGCCCGTCGCATAGTCAAGCTGGCGCAGCGACAGCGGCCCCAGGCCCGGCAGCTGTACGAACGCGGTATCGTGCAGTTCGCGGAGGACTGTCGCGGGATCGGTCAGCGGCCCCAGGCTGTTGATGCGCAAGGTGGGATCGTTGTCGTCGTCGGCATCGAGTTGCGGGTGCAAGCCTTCCCATTGCGTCGTCAGCATGCCTTCGATCGCCTGCAGGGTGGTCGCGAAGCCGGCCAGTCCGTCCAGCGCCAGGACGGCACGGGCCAGCGCCACGGCAATGCGCAGGTCACGTGTGCGCCCCAGCAGGTCCGCAGCCTGGCGCCGCACTGCTTTCCAGTCCGGCGGCACGGCCTGCGTGATGGTGGCGCCGTACTGCACCTCGGGTTTACCGACCAGGTTGCGCTCGAGCTCCTGGAATGCCGGGTCGTATTCCAGGTCGGGGCCGCACGGGTCCGCGCCGTCCACGGCCTGTTGCAATGCGCCGATATCGATCATTTCCATGGTTGGCGATACTCCTGCGGGATTAATAGGCGAATCAGGTCATTGGCGATATCGGAACGAACCGCCAGCGTGCACTGATTCTTTTTGGTCGTGTATTACCCCGGCCATTTTTCAGCCGTTCACTGGCCGTTTGGCGGCCGGCTTGGCGCAATAGGTATGCGTCTCTTCAATTCGAATCGTCGATTCGATCCCTGGGCGGATCAATGCCCGCTCTCGTCATAAAGGATGTGCTCGCCCTGCTGGCAGGATTATCGAAATAATTAATCAGTCCGCTTATCGGGTGGTGGCGATCGTTGCGTCGTCACAGCTTAACTATACTTCCGCGGCCAGGAAAAATATTCAAATTTTTCTCGATTGTTTGAATTATGTGACGCATTACAAATCACCGACATTTGTCTACATATGGCTACCTATTACCAGCTCGACATTAAGGCCGCCACGCAGTTACGCCGCCAGCTCATCCAAATGCCAGGTCGATAGCCCTCCCATCGACAGCCCGCACTATGAGGACAGGTCGATAACCCCCGGCCGGGTTTATATCCAGATAGAAAGATGAATTTCCACGAATTGGCCAGATATTCTTGCCTGCATCGATTGGACGGCCTTACCCTGTCGATGCGGCCCTCGTTATTGAGGGATGCCGACCCGGAACGGGCGTGTTAGTCTAGATCGCAGCCCGCCTGTACGCGGGTTTCCCGCCGGCCCGGTCCGAAGCCGCGGCCGGACGTCCCACCCGCCGGGAGCGCTGCGCGCATGAACGAATCGCAAGACGACGAGCACACGGTACTGGCGTCCGGCGGGCGCGCTGCCGCGCTGGCAGGCACGATTTCGTCCGAGTCCGGCGACACCGTCCTGCCCGTGGGCACCCGGCTTGGGGAATTCGAGATCGTCGGCCTGCTGGGCGTCGGTGGCTTCGGCATCGTCTACCGGGCGCACGACTGCTCGCTCGGCCGCGACGTGGCGCTGAAGGAATACATGCCGTCCGCCCTGGCCTCCCGGTCGCAGGCAAACGTCCACGTTAACTCGGCGCGCCATGCGGACATGTTCCAGGCCGGGCTGCGCAGCTTCGTCAACGAAGCCCGCATGCTGGCCCATTTCGATCACCCCGCGCTCGTCAAGGTCTACCGGTTCTGGGAAGCCAACGGCACGGCCTACATGGTGATGCCGTGCTACCAGGGCGTGACGTTGAAAGACGCGATGAAGGCGCGTACCGGACCGCCGGAGGAGGCCTGGTTGCGCCAGCTGATGGCGCAGCTGCTCGATGCGCTGGCGCTCATCCACGCCCAGCAATGTTTCCACCGCGATATCGCACCCGATAATATCCTGATGCTGGACGACGCCCGTCCGCTGCTGCTGGACTTTGGCGCCGCGCGGCGCGCGATCGAAGGCATGACCCAGGCGTTTACCGTTATCCTCAAGCAAGGGTACGCGCCGCTGGAACAATATGCCGAGGTGCCGGGCATGCGCCAGGGTGCCTGGACCGACCTGTATGCGCTGGCGGCCGTCGTGCATTACGCTATCGACGGCCGGCCGCCGCCGCCCGCTGTCGGCCGCATCATTGCCGATCCGTACGTGCCGCTGGCACAGCGGTATGGGGATCGCTACAGCGCGGCTTTCCTGGCGGCGATCGACGCCGCGCTCGCTGTCAAGGCCGAGCAGCGCCCGCAGGACGTTGCCGGCATGCGGGCGCTGCTGGGGCTGCACGACAGCGCCAGCGGTGCGCAGCGCTCCCAGGATTCGGTGCTCCGGACTGCCCCGCTGCCGCCCGCGCCGGCAGCCGTCACCGCCGCCGTCGCGCCGCCCAGGTCGCGCGCAGCGGTGTATGCCGGCATTGCCGTGTTCGTGACCGCGGCGGCCGGGCTGGGCTACTGGACGGTCGGGTCGGACAAGCCGCTGGTCGTACCGATCCCCACGGCACCCTTGCCGCCAGCGAAGCCGGCCCAGCCGCCAACGCGGCCGCAGCCCACGCCCGTCGCGGTGTTCGAGCCAGTCGCGGCACTGGACGCCATCGTTGCCGGCGCGAGCACGGAGCGCAGTGCTGTCGTCGAGGTCGAAAATGCGCGGGTGCGGATCGGGCACGACAGCCTGAGGCTGTCCGTTCGTGCCTCGCATGCGGGCTATGTCTATCTCTATATGGTGGGCAGCGACCGCAACAACTTCTGGCTGCTGTTTCCCAACGCCATCGACCGGAACAACGCCATCGGCGCGGGACAGACGATGCAATTGCCGGGCACGCAACCCGGCACGGGCCGCTGGCGCCTGGAGGCTGGCGGTCCTGCCGGCACCGACCACCTGGTCGTCATGGTGTCGGACACGCCGCGCCGGTTCGATGCCGCCGGACTGACGGCCAGCGAACTGTTCAGTGAATTTCCCATCGCCCGCGCGGCCCAGCTGCAGCGCGCCCATACGGGCAAGGCGCCGCTGTTTGCCGGCGCACCCGCCTGCACCGGCACGGCCTGCTCGCACGCCTACGCCGCCACTGCCTTTGCCATCGAGGAAGTGGCGCCGTAAGGGACTACTTGCCCCTACCTGGACAGGTTGACGATCGTCACGCGGCGGTTTTCGGCCGCCGCCGGGTTGTCACGGTTCATCAGCTCGCGGTCGCCCTTGCCTACCGCGTCGATGCGGGCGGTATCGATCTTGCCGTTGCCTACCAGATACTCCCGCACGGATTCGGCGCGGGACTGTGACAGCTTCAAGTTGGCCTGCGGCATGCCGCGCGGATCGGCATGCCCTTCGATGGCGAAGCGCGAACCGGCCAGTTTCTCCGAGCTCAGGGCCGCGCCCACCACGTCCAGCGACCGGCGCGCGGCCGCCGTCAGCGCCGCCGAGTTGGTCTCGAACGTGATCAGCAGCGAGGCGCTGGCCGGCTTGGCCGCCTGGCCGCCCACTTCGTCGTCGCGCCGGACCCGCAGGCTGCGAGTGCGCACCTCCCGGGCCGGCGCCAACGCGTCGACCAGGGCCTTTTGCGTCACCTCGCCTTCCGCCAGCACCGGCGCCTCCTGCGCCGCGCCGGGCCCAGTGCCCAGCAGCAGCCAGGCGGCCATCCATAGTCCTTGTTTCATCTCACACTCCTTGCAGAAGAACTGCGCAGCACTGTCGTGCATGGATCGGTGCAGGCCACTGCCAGCGCCGAGTAATTGTCCTGGCCGGGGCGCCCGCGCGCGCGCACCAGCTGTTCGAGCCGCCTCAGCCACGTCGCCGGATCGGCGCCAGCGGCCAGGCCCCGCGCCATGTCCTCCTCGAGGGCGTATTCCCAGAACCCGTCGGTGCACAGCAGGAAATGGTCGCCGTCGCGCACGTGCAGGGGCGCCTCGATGCGCGGTGCCGGCAGCGCCGCCTCGCCCAGCGCACTCAACAGTGCATTGCGGTGCGGCGAATCGCGCAGGCGTTCTGGCGCCAGGTAGCCGGCATCGACCATCGCCTGGACGACGCTGTGGTCGCGCGTTTGCAGCAGTACCGCGTGGGCGCGAAAGCAATACAGCCGCGTGTCGCCCACATGGCCCCAGGTGGCCAGGGCATTGCGCGTGTCGACGGCCAACACCACGAGCGTGGCCCGCATGCTGGCCAGCTCGGGCCTACGCCGCTGTTCGGCCAGCAAACTTTCATTGGCGGCGTGCAGCGCGGCAACGACACCGGCGGCCGTTGCGTACGGGGCATGCCGGAAGCTGGCCAGGGCCGCCGCCACGGCGACCTGGGAAGCAACTTCTCCCCGGCATGGCCACCCAGTCCATCCGACAGCACCCCGATCCAGCAACCCGGCCCTTCCCAATAACCGCAGGCGTCTTCGTTGACGGCCCGGCCCCCGGGGTGCGACAGCGCGGATACACGCAAATCCATATGCAGACCCCGCAAACATGAAACGCCGCTGGTTGCGGGCAGGTAACAACGCCATCGCCGGCAATGTCATTCGACGGTGTGCTCGGCCGGACAGCGCATGACATCGTATGACATCGCATGGCACGGATGAGCAATCACATCGACGGTACCGGACGCCGGGGATTATCCCGACGGGCGGCGACCGATATCGGCACGCAATAATGGCTGAGATAAATAAACAGCGGGACACAATTACCCAGCAGTCCCCGCCATTTGCCGCGCATTAACCGGACGACATTTTGATTCTAGGCGTGCCCCCCGCAAACGGCAAGCATTGCGGCGCTTGTTGCGACGGTACCACGCACGGTTATCGGCCGATATTTTGGACTATACTCAATTACGCCCTTTCGCTGTTTTCAAGCGCGGTGCAAAGATCTCCCGATCGCATTGAATTCAACACGCTTTCCGGCGTTGCTTGCATCGACAGAATTGGTGAATTTATTTTTCATCGGCAAACTGCGGTGCAAATATGGACTCCCCGTTAAACACGGGGTTGGTAATGCACGCCCGCAGCGCTGAACGATCCGGCATTGCGCTCAATACGGATTGCGCTCGATCATCACGCGCCGCCCATTCCCGGCGTCAGATCATCGAAGAGTGTCGGGATGCCACGTGTCACCCGCCGCGTACCCATGGCAGGCCGGGCCCCGCGCCAACACCGATCGCCGTCGGCAACCCCGTTGCATCGAGGAGAAACCATGGTCGTGCGCTGCCTCACATCGCTGCTTGCCCGTGCCGCGCTGACGACGTTGCCAGGGCGACGGCACCCGCGTCGCGTATTGGTCCGGCAGGCCGGCTGCTGCGTGCTGGGCCTGCAGATGGGCATGGCGCTGGCCCAGGCACCTGCGCCCGCGCCCGCGCAACAGGCCGTGCAGGTCGCCTCGGTGGCCGTGCAAGGCAATACGCTGTTGCCGGCGGCGACGCTGCAGGCCCTGACGGCCGGCCTGGCCGGCAGCCGCACCACGATGGCCGAACTCAACGGGGCTGCGGGGCGGGTGCAGGATGCCTATCGCGATGCCGGCTATGGCGGCGTCGTCGCCTACATCCCGAGCAACAGGCGGCCGCTGGCAACGTGGTGATCCACGTCGTGGAAGGCAAACTGGCCAATGTCCGCATCGCGGGCAACCGCTATTTCGACGCCGCCAACGTGCGCGCGGGATTGCCCAGCCTCGTCGAAGGCACGACGCCGCGCGTGGGCAGCGTGGACCGCGACATCCAGCTCAGTAACGACAATCCGGCCAAGAACGTCAAGGTCACGCTGACGGCGGGCGCCCGGCCCGGCGAGATCGATGCGGACGTCAACGTGACCGAGTCCCATCCCGTGCAGTACCTGGTCGGGTACAACAACACCGGCAACCACAGCACCGGGCGGCACCGTGTCAGCGTGGGCATCCAGCATGCGAACCTGTTCGGCCGCGACCATGTGGGCACGCTGCAATTCCAGACGTCGCCCGAGGACCCGGGCCGCGTGAAGATCTACAGCGCCGGCTATCGCGTGCCGCTGTATGCCCACGCGGCCTCGCTCGATGCGTTCGTCGCCCACTCCAGCGTCAGCAACGGCACCACGATCACGCCGGCCGGGCCCCTGTCGTTCACCGGGCGCGGCACGGTGCTGGGCCTGCGCGCCAACCGCAACCTCGATCGCATCGGCGAGTACGATCACCACGTCACGCTGGGGCTGGATTCGCGCAGGTACGAGGACGACTGCTCGATCGGCGACTTCGGCCCGGCGGCCTGCGGTTCCGCGGCCGTGGACATCACGACGGTACCGGTCAGCCTGTCCTACACGGGCCAGCGACAGGGGCCGCAACTGGCCTATGGCGTCAGTGGCGGGCTGTCGGTCAATGCGGCCGGCAGTGCCCGCACAACATTCGAGGCGGCGCGCCCTGGCGCGGCCCGCAGCTACGCCATCGCGCGCGCCGCCGGGTTCGCGGATCGCGCGTTCGCGGCCGGCTTCTCCCTCAACGTGCGCATCGAGCTGCAATACAGCCCGCATGCGCTGATCTCGGGCGAACGCTTCGGCCTTGGCGGTGCGGCCAGCGTGCGCGGCTATGCCGAGCGGGAGCTGTCCGGCGACACGGGCCTGCTGCTGCGCGTGGAAGCGGCGCCCAAGGCATCCGAGCTGGCCAACGGCCTGCGCGTGCAGCCCTACCTGTTCGTCGATCACGGCCGCATCGCCAACCACCGCGACCTGCCCTGCCGCGGCACCGACCGCACGTCCTGCCAGCTGACGGGCGCCGGTATCGGCGTGCGCCTGGGCCTCGGCCGCAAAGCCAGCGCCAGCGTGAACATCGGCCGCGCGCTGGAACGGGGCATCAATACCGCGCCGGGCGACGTACGCGGCCACGTCGCCCTCAACCTGATTTTTTAACGGGCCGGCCGCGCCCCAGCGCCAGCCCGTGTCTCCGGAGAAGCCATCATGAAACAGTCGTTCGACACACCGCGCGCCGGGGTAGTCCAAGGTGCGGCACGCTGCGCCCGGCACGGGCGGGCCGCCGCCGTCGCCATCGCCCTGGGCGCCATGATGGCCGCTGCATGGGCGCAACTGCCCACGGGGGCCACCGTCGTCCATGGCACTGCCGCCATTGCCACCGACGGCGGGCGCATGACCGTCACCAACAGCCCGCATGCGGTGCTGGACTGGCAGGCGTTCTCCGTTGGCGCGCGCAACAGCGTCCATTTCGCGCAGCAAAGCGCGGCCAGCCAGGTATTGAACCGCGTGGTCGGCAACGACCCGTCGGCCATCCTGGGCAGCCTGTCGTCGAACGGCGGCGTGTGGCTCGTCAACCCTCACGGTGTGCTGTTCGGCGCCAATGCGCGCATCGATGTCGGCGCCCTGGTGGCCTCCACCCTGCCCCTGTCGAACGACGACTTCCTGGCGGGCCGGCTGCGCTTCGACAGCGCGGGCGGCCCGGTGGGCCAGGTCCTGAACCAGGGCGAGATCCGCACCAGCTTTGGCGGGCGTGTCTGGCTGATGGGGGACGCCGTGCGCAACGAGGGGCTGGTCGCCAGCCCCGGCGGCCAGGTCGTGCTGGCCGCCGGCCGCAGCATCGACCTGGTCGACTCCGGCATGCCGAACGTGATCGTGCGCGTGAGCGCGCCGGCCAACGCGGCAGTCAACCTGGGCACGCTGCTGGCGCACGGTGGCGGCAGCATCGACGTCCATGGCGGCATCGTCAACCAGCAGGGCATCGTGCGCGCGGACAGCGTGGGGACCGATGCCGCCGGCCGCGTCGTGCTGCGCGCGCAAGGGGACGTCCGGCTGGCCGCCGGCAGCACCACGAGCGCGGACACCGCCGGCAGCGGCACCGGCGGCACCGTGCTGGCGGCATCGGCACAGGGCGCCACGCTGGCCCAGGGCGCCGTGTCGGCCCGCAGCAATGCCGGCCGGGGCGGGCGCATTCACCTGCTGGGACGGCAGGTCGGCGTGGATGGCAACGCGCTGGTCGATGCCTCGGGCGCGACCGGCGCCGATGAAATCCTCGTGGGTGGCGACTACCAGGGCGGCAACGCCGCCGTGCCCCATGCCCAGGCCAGCTACCTGGGGCCGCAAGCGTCCATCCGCGCCAACGCCACGGCGTCCGGCGACGGCGGCAAGATCGTCCTGTGGAGCGACCGCGCCACGCGCGTGTTCGGCACCGTCGAGGCGCGCGGCGGCCCCGGCGGCGGCAATGGCGGGCTGATCGAAACTTCCGGCCACTATCTGGATGCGCAACCCCGCGCCCTCGACGTCTCCGCCGCGCGTGGCAAGGGGGGCACGTGGCTGCTGGACCCGGGCAATATCGCCATCGTTGCCGGAGGCTGCTGCGGCGCGGTCGGTGCCGATGCCGACACAACGTTCATGTTCGCCATCGAATCGAGCGCGGACGACACCGAAGTGCGCGCGGACGTCATCACGCGCGCGCTGCAGACGGACAGCAACGTGATCGTGCGCACCGGCGGTGGCGACCTGACGACCCAGGAGGGCAATATCCGCGTCGAAACGGACATCGTCGCCACCGACGCCGCGGCGGGTGCCAGGCTGACCCTCGAAGCGCACAATGACATTGTCGTCGATCCGGGCATCCGCATCGCGGCCGGCAGCAACCCGCTGGCCGTGACGCTGACGGCCGACAGCGACGGCAACCGCGCAGGCAACGTCGTCCTGCGGGCCGGCGCCAGCATCCTTTCCAACGGCGGCGACATCGTCATGACGGCCGGGCCGGACGCCAGTCGCCCGGCCGCACGCATCGACCTGCACGACGCCACCCTCGATGCGGGCGCGGGCGCCATCGGCCTGCGCGGCGGCACCGTCGACATCGGCGCAGGCAGCAGCCTGGCCGGCAGCAGCATCGGCGTGTCCGCCGATGCCCTGACGATGACGGAGACAGGCCTGGCCGCGACGGGCGGCCTGATCGCGCTCAGCTCCCGGGACAGCCTCGGCACCGTGTCGATCGCCGGCTCGACCCTGCGCGCCAGCGGTGCCGGCTCGCCGCTGCTGGGGCGGATCGTCGTGCGCGACCGGCAGCTGGACGTGACGGGATCGACGCTGACGGCCAGCAACGCCCTCGACCTGTCCGCCACGGTCATGCACATCGAAGCGGGCAGCACGCTGAACGCGCCCGCCTTCAGGCTGACCGCCGACGACTTCGTCGTCAGCGGCTCGACGTTGCAGGCCCAGGGTGGCGGCCTCGAACTGGCCGGTGCCGACAGCGACCTGGCGAACCGGGCGACGCTGACGAATGCCACCTTGACGACCACCCTGGCGGCGACGCCCGGCCCTGGCGACATCCGGCTGGCACGGGATGACATCGACATCGTAAACTCGACGTTGAACGCCGCGGGGGAACTGTACCTGGAAGCGCCCGAGCTTGCCGTCTCCTCCTCCAGCCGGCTCACGGGCGGCAGCGTCGCGCTGCTGTCGAATGCGCTGGACATCGAGGACAGCGCCATCGCATCGACGGCCGGGGGCATCCTGTTGACCGCGCAAGCGCTCGATGGCCCTCGCACCGTCATGCTGCGCAGTGCCAGCCTCGACGCCCGGGCAGGCGCTGCCGGCAGCGTGACGATGACCGGCGGCGCCGTGTCCCTGACCGACACGACCATCGACGCGAGTGGGGCGATCGGCATCGATGCCGGCAGCACCACGCTGGACCACGCCGACCTGGCCGCGGCAGCGACGGGCGACGCGCTCAGGATCGACACCGCCAGCCTGGCCAACAGCGCCAGCGTGCTGGCCACCCCGGCCGGGCGCTGGCTCGTCTACCTGCGCAGCGGCCCCTTCCCCACGGCGGCCCTGGCCGACCTGCCCTACACGTTCGTGCAGTTCGACGCGGCGGATGCGCCCACGGCGGTCGCTGGCGTCGGCGCCCACGGCATCCTGCTGGCCGCCCCGCTCGACCTGACCATCAAGGTGGATGCCGCCCGGACGTACGACGGCACCAGGAACGCGCGGTTCTCGCGTGTGCTCACGCACGATGCCGCCCCGGGCTTCACGGTGCGCGCCCGCGCAGGCGCCAGTGCGGCCGAGGGCGAATTCGACAACCGCAACGCGGGGCTGGACAAGTCCATCGTCTTCGCCACGGAGGACGGCTACTTCGACGTACGGGCGCCGGGCGACCGCCCCGTCTATGGGGCCGCCCAGTCCTACCGGGGCGACGTCACGCCGAAGGGCGCCACCATCGCCGGTGTCGTCGCCGCCGACAAGGTGTATGACGCCACCCGCACGGCAACGGTGACCGGCTCGCTGGCCGGCATCGTCGAAGGCGACCGGGTCAGCCTGGACGGCGCCACCGGGCTGTTCGACACGAAAAACGTCGGCGCCGGCAAGACCGTTACCGTTGCGGGGGGCGCATTGGCCGGCGCCGATGCCCGCAACTACGCCCTGTCCGGCAGCGCGACGACGACGGCGGACATCACGCCAGTGACGATCTCGGCGGCCGGCATCACGGCCGTGGACCGGGTCTACGACGGCACCCGCGCCGCCGCGCTGTCCGGCACGCTGGCCGAGGCGCTGGCGGGCGACGACCTGGCGCTCGACGGCACCGGAACCTTCGCCGACAAGAACGTCGGCGTGGCCAAGGCGGTCACCGTCCGCGGCGCCACGCTGACGGGCGCGGACCGTAGCAACTATCGCCTCGCCGGCGAGCACGTCACGCGCGCCACCATCACGGCGCGACCGCTTGCGCCCACCGGTATCACGGCGCGCGACAAGATATACGATGCCACTCGCACGGCAACGCTGGAAGGCACGCTGTCCGAGGCGCTGCCCGGCGACGTGCTGTTCCTGACCGGCGCCACCGGCCTGTTCGACACCAAACACGCGGGCACGGACAAACTCGTCACGATCAGCGGCGGCGCGCTGGCGGGCGCCGACCGCAACAACTACATCCTGGTGCCGGACCACACGACGCGGGCGGACATCGCGCGCCGCCCCATCGCCGCGACAGGACTGAGCGCCGCGGACAAGGTCTACGACGGCACCCGCGCGGCCACGGTCAGCGGCACGCTGGCCGAAGCGCTGGAGGGCGACCGCGTGACACTGGCGGGCGCCACCGGCCTGTTCGACACGAAAGACGCTGGAACGGGCAAGCGCGTCACGATCGCCGCCGCCACGCTGGGCGGGCCGGACGGCGGCAACTATGTCGTGGCCGATGGCGCCGGCACGACGGCCAGCATCACGCCCCGGCCGATTTCCGCTGCCGGCATCACGGCCGCCGACAAGGTCTACGATGCCACCCGTACTGCCGCGATCAGTGGCGTGCTGACCGAAGCGCTGGCGGGCGACGACGTCGTGCTGGCGGGCGCTTCGGCGATGTTCGACGACAAGCACGTGGGGGCGGCCAAGCGCGTCACCATCTCGGCCGGCGCGCTGGGCGGCGGCGACGCCGGCAACTACACCCTGTCCGGCACGCTCACGACGACGGCCAGCATCACGCCGCTGGCGATCGCCGCCACCGGCATCACGGCGCTGGACAAGGTCTACGACGGCACGCGCGCCGCCACCTTGGCAGGCACCCTGGCGGATGCGCTGCCCGGCGACGTGCTCGCCCTGTCGGGCGCGACCGGCCAGTTCGACACGAAGAACGCCGGCACGGGCAAGGCCGTGACGGTGACCGGCGGCGCGCTGACGGGGGCCGACGCGGGCAACTACACGCTGGCAGGCAGCCACACGACGACGGCCACCATCGCGCCCCGCCCCATCGACGCGGTCGGCATCACGGCGGCGGACAAGGTCTACGACGGCAATCTCAGCGCTGCGCTGTCCGGTGCCTTGTCCGGCGCGCTGGACGGGGACGTGCTGGCACTGGCGGGCGCCACCGGCCAGTTCGACAGCAAGAACGTGGGCACGGGCAAGGTCGTCGCCATCACGGGCGGCACGCTGACGGGGCCGGATGCGGCCAACTATGTCCTGGCCGAAGGCGCCACGGCGCGGGCGGCGATCACGCCCCGCCCCGTGGACCTGGCCATCGTCGGCGCCGTCGTGAAGGAGTACGACGCCGGCACCGGCGCCACGCTGGGCGCGGGCCAGTACGCCCTGGACGGCGCTATCGCCGGCGATGCCCTTGCCGTGACCGGACCCGGACAAGGTGCGTACGACACGGCGAGCGTGGGCCAGGCGAAGAGCGTCACCGTAACCGGCGTCTTCCAGATCTCCGGGGCGGACGCGCTGAACTACCGCGTGGGCACGACCGACCTGACGGGCGCCGGCAATACGGTGACGGCCACGGCGGTCGGCAATGGCGGCGCCATCACGCCGGCCACGCTGTTCTACACAGCCGCGCCGGCGCTGCGCGACCCGGGCCTGGGCATCGACGGGCTGTCCGGCACCGTGACGGGCTTCAAGGGGGCGGACACGCTGGCCTCGGCCACGAGCGGCGGGCTGGTCTGGCAGAGTACGGCGCCGACGCCGGCCCAGCCGGGCATCTACCCCGTCATCGGGTCCGGGTTGTCCGCCCTGAACTACGTGCTGGTGCAGGCGCCGGGCAACGACGTGGCGCTGGAAGTCACCCTCGGCAACGCCCCCGCCAGTCCTTCGCAGCAGGCCCAGGGGGCCAGCGTGGCCGCGATCGCGTCTGCGCTGAACGGCGGGTTGCCGGCGATCGATCCGCGTCCCGGCACGGGCGGGTTGCTCGACATCTCCAACCCGGGCGTCGGCCGCACGTATGGCGCCGTGCGCATCGGCGCGATGTCGCAGGAGGAACTGGGCCAGCTGATCGCCCAGCGCCGCACCTTCAAGCGCAAGCTCTTTGCCGATGCCGTCTATAAACTGGACCTGGACCCCAGCCTGGCCGACGTGCAGCCCTGCACGACGGTAGTGGAATCGCTGTCGGGCGCTTGCCGCATCACGCCGAACCAGCTCAACCTGATCGGCGCGGACACGCGCCTGGCCGCGCTGGTAGGCAAGGTCGAGACGACCGGCAGCTCGACAGGAGGCACCACCGGCAGCTCGGCGGACGATGTCGCGCCGCCGAAGAGCGTCCGGGCCGCCACGGCGCACTTGCCGCAGATCGAACGCAAGATCGCGGTGCTGTTCGGCATCAACGACTATGCCGACAAGACGATTCCGCCGCTGGAAAATGCCGTGCCGGACGTGGACGCGGTGTCGAAACTGTTCGCCGACAAGCTGGGCTATGAAGTGCGGGTCGTGCGCAACCCAACCAAGGCGGACATCATCCGCACCCTGAACCAGCTGTCCGTGGAGATCAACAGCACTGACAGCGTCGTCATCTACTACGCCGGCCACGGCTATTCGCTGGAGAAGAACGGCGCCGGCTACTGGCTGCCGGCGGATGCGCTGGCAAGCGAGCCCAGCCATTGGATTTCGAACGTGGACGTGGCGCGGCTGCTGTCGGGCATCCGCTCGAGCCAGATGGTGGTGATTTCGGACAGCTGCTATTCCGGCGCCTTCGCACGCGACGGCATGGAGGCCGTGGGGCGTGACGTGACGGCCGAAAGCGTGCTGGCCAAGCGCTCCGTCGTGGTGATTTCATCCGGCGGCGATGAGCCGGTGGCGGACGAAGGCAAGGACGGCCATTCCATCTTCGCGTGGAACCTGATGCAGGCGATGGGCTCGATTTCGAACTGGAAACCGGGCAGCACCGTGTTCAGCGACGTGCAGGCGGGCGTGCGCAAGGAATTCCCGCAGACGCCGAAGTACGGCTCGGTGACGTCCGCCGGCCACCAGGCCGGGGGGATTATTTGTTCGAGCTGCGTTGAGAACCGCGGGCACGCAGCTGCGCGGAATGCGGTCCCGCGCGGCCGTCAGCCGTCGGTCGTCAGTCTTCAATGCTTGGTCGTCAGCCGTTCTCCGGCCCGACGGTATTGCCGGCCGCCAATTGCGTCAATGCTTCGCCGGCATCGGTCGTGGGCAATGCTGGCGCAGGCGCAGCGGTGTCCTTCTTCGCCCGCCGCCGCCGCGCATTCTTGGGATCGACGATCAGCGGCCGGTAGATCTCGACGCGGTCGCGTGCCTGCAGGACCGTGTCGAGCGTCTTCTTCTTGCCGTAGATACCGACGGGCATCGTGACGAGGTTGATCTCGGGGGCGTCCTGCAACATGCCGGACAGCTCGATGGCCTGGCCGATCGTCGTGCCGGCGTCCACCTCGAGCGCCCGCAGCAGCGGATTCGGGCCGCTGGCGTAACACAGCGAGATCTTGATGCGCTCAGCCATGGTCAGCCCGCATTTCAGCCATACACCGTTTCGGCACGCTTGGTAAACGAATCGACCATGCTGTTGGCGATCATGCCGAACACGGGGCCGATGACCTGCTCGAGCAGGCGGCTGGAGAATTCGTACTGCAGGTCCAGCTCGACCTTGCAGGCATCCTCGCGCAGCTCCTTGAAGGTCCAGACGCCGGTCAAGGTCTTGAACGGACCGTCGACCAGGCTCATGTGGATAGCCGTGGGCGGCGTGTTGGTATTGGCCGTCGTGAAGCTCTGGCGCACGCCATGGAAGTTGATGCCGACGCTGGCCACGACCTTGTTGTCGCCCCGCTCGCGGACCTCGACCCCGCCACACCACGGCAGGAATTTGGGATAATCCTCGACCCTGTCGACGAGATCGAACATCTGCCTGGCGCTGTATCCCAGCAAAACCGACTTGTGCACTACTGCCATTCTTTAACCGTTTGCTATCATGTTGGAAAATGCGAGGGGGCCTGCACCGGGTGCACGCCTTGAAAACACCTCCCGCGCCTGTTGCGCGACAACCGTAGTTTAACCGACCCGCGCCAAAGACCACATTACTCATGACTATTGCCGATAACCGCAAAGCCTTCCACGACTACTTCATCGAAGACCGCTTCGAAGCGGGCATTGTCCTCGAAGGCTGGGAAGTCAAGGCGATCCGCGATGCGCGCGTCCAGATCAAGGAAGCATACGTTACGATCCGCGATAACGAACTGTACCTGTTTGGCGCGCACATCAGCGCACTGCCCACCGCCTCCACCCACATCCACCCCGAAGCCGTGCGCACGCGCAAGCTGCTGCTGCACCGCCAGGAAATCGACAAGCTGATCGGCAAGGTCGAGCGGGCCGGCTACACGCTGGTGCCGCTGAACCTGCACTACAAGGGCGGCCGCGTGAAATGCGAGATCGGCCTGGCCAAGGGCAAGAAGCAGCACGACAAGCGTGCCAGCGAGAAGGACCGCGACGCCAGCCGCGAGGTCCAGGCAGCGATGAAGCAGCACCGTCGTTGATGGCGTTCCGTCCCTTTCGTTCGTTTCGTCCCTTCGGCATCGGCGGCCGCCGCCGTACCGGTCCGTCGCAGGTCAATCCCTGGGCCAACGTCAGCGCCGCCATCGCCCTCCTGACCTACCTGGTGGCCGTGCTGCTGTTCAATGGCGTGTTCCTGGGTGGGGCGGCGAACTGTGGCGGCTTTGGCCTGACGTGCCTGGCGGAATCCGTGCTGGCGCTCGGCGCGGGCGGGCTGCTTGGCACGCTGGTGGCATTGGGTTCCATGGCCGGCACGGACAAGCAGCGCTGGCTCAGCCGCACAGCGCTGGCGCTCAACGGCTTGCCGGCCCTGGGCGTGCTGGGCATCGTCCTGTGGTTCTTCTCGTAGCACTGACAGCCTGACAATCCGTCGCGGCCACGCGACGCGACAATGGCGTTTGATTTCCACGTGGAAACACGCATGGTACACTGGCGGCTGACCATTACCGGCCTTTCCCATGTCTGTCAAAGCCCCCATTCTCGTTACCGTCCTTGCGGCCACGCTGGCCGGCTGCGCCGTGCCGTACTCGCCGACGCCCGTGGCCAGCAACTTCCCGACCTCCCGCCAGGAAAAGCTGCAGGCGGCCGCGCACTGGACGACGATTGCCGACCATATCGAACAGCGCGTCGTGACGGACATGAAGAAGCATCCGACCCGGCCGTTCTACCTGGCCGAGGACAAGGAAGCGTCGCCGTTCAAGAAAGCCGTCATCGCGCAACTGATGACGTCGCTCGTCAAGGATGGCTTCATTGTCGCGCGTACGCCTGCCGGCGCGTGGAAACTGGAACTGGACATCCAGGCGGTGACCTTTACGCCGGAGCGCCCGCAGTACCGCTACGCCGGCGCCCCTACCGCGCTGGCGACCGGCGTCTGGGTGCTGTCCGACATCAATCCGACGATCGCCTCCATCGCGCTGGCCGGCGGTGCGGATGCGTTCCGCTGGTTCCACAGCCAGTTCGCACCGGGCGCGACGCCGAAGACGGAATTGCTGGTGACGCTGTCGGTAGGCGACCAGTACCGTTACTATGCCCGCTCGACATCGGCGTATTATGTGGCCGACACCGACCGTGCGCTGTACGGCATCAAGGAAGAGGACACGCAATTGAGCAAGGTATTCAAAGTGCAGGGAGGCCGCTGATGCGCGCCCTCGCCTGTCTCGTCGCCGGCGCCCTGCTGGCCGGCTGCGCCACCGGTCCCGCCAAGGACGAACCGAACTACTCGACGGTCGCGTCGAACCAGTTCGTCTCGGCCAACTACAAGGCGGCGGACACGCTGCTGACGCAGTTGTCGGGCAAGCTGGCCGCCGACAAGCCCCTGATCATGGCCACCGTCGTCAATATCGACGCACTGGACCAGACCTCGACCCTGGGCCGGCTCGTGTCCGAGCAGATCTCCACGCGCATGGCGCAGGGCGGCCTCAAGATGCTCGAGATGAAGCTGCGCAACAGCGTCTACCTGAAGCGCAACCAGGGCGAGCTGATGCTCACGCGCGAAATCGGCGAAGTGGCGCAGAGCCACAATGCCCAAGCGGTCGTGGTCGGTTCCTATGCCGAGACGAGCGACATGGTGTTCATCAACATCAAGGTCGTCCAGCCGCAGAGCAACTTCGTGCTGGCGGGCCACGACTACGTGCTGGCCAAGGAAGGCATCGTCCGCTCCATGCTGATGACGCGCTGATCCGCCGATCCACTGACACGTCGGGCGGTATATAGTGGCGTTTTCGACAACGCCACCCACCCATGTTCTCCGACTGCACCTGGCTCAACGAGCCGGCCCGACATACGCTCGATGACGCCGGCCTGACCGTCACCACCGACCGCGCCACCGACTTCTGGCGCATCACCAGCTATGGCTTCATCCGCGACAGCGGCCACTTCCTCGGCCGCGCCGTCGCCGGCGACTTTACCGCCCAGGTGCACGTGCGCGGCGACTTCCACGAGCTATACGACCAGGCCGGCCTGATGGTCCGGATCGACGAGCGGCATTGGATCAAGGCCGGCGTCGAGTTTTCCGACGGCGCCCTGATGCTCAGCACGGTGCTGACGACCGAGCGTTCGGACTGGGCGACCGGCATGGCGCCGCCCCTGCCCGACGGGTTCTGGCTGCGCGTGACGGTGGCGAACGGTGCGATCCGCGTGCAGTATTCGGCCGACGGCGTCACGTGGCCGCTGCTGCGGCTGGCGCCGTTCCCGGCCGCCGCCCGCTACCTCGTCGGCCCGATGTGCTGCACGCCCGAGCGGGAGGGACTGACCGTGCGCTTTACGCATTTCACGGTCGGCCCCGCGCTGGCGCGCGACCTGCACGATTTGAGCTGAACTGAGCTGAGCTGACTTCAGCTGACCGGACCGCCCTCCAGCAGCGCCGCCACGCGTGGCAATACCTGCTGGGCGGGCAATGCCACCTTCAGGCCGATCAGGTCGTCCGCGCGGGTCTTGCCGACATTGACGGCGGCGATGGGCTTGCCGGCGGCGGCTGCCGACTTGGCGAACCGGAAGCCCGAGAACACCATCAGCGAAGATCCCACTACCAGCAGCGCGTCCGCCTCGTCCATCCAGCGCAGCGCTTGCGCCGTGCGGTCGCGCGGGACGTTGTCGCCAAAAAATACGACGTCCGGCTGCAGCATGCCGCCGCATACGTCGCAGTCCGGCACCACGAAATGGTCCAGCGACTCCGGCTCCAGCTGCGCGTCCCCATCCGGCAGCGGCTGTGCCAGCACGCCGGCCAGGGCCGGGTTGTCGTGCAACAGCCGTTCCTGCACCCGTGCGCGCGGCTGGACGTGGCCGCAGGCCAGGCAGCGCACCTGGTGGATATTGCCGTGCAGTTCGATCAGGCTGTGCGTGCCCGCGCGCTGGTGCAGCCCGTCGACGTTTTGCGTGATGACGCGCTCGACGTGGCCGCCCCGCTCCAGCCGCGCCAGCGCCCGGTGGCCGTCGTTCGGCCCGGCCTGGGCCAGCACCGGCCAGCCCACCATGCTGCGCGCCCAGTAGCGGCGGCGCAGCGCATCGGAGCGGCGAAATTCCGGCCCTTCGGTGGGCGGGCGGCCGCGGCGGATGCCCTCGGCATCGCGATAACCGGGAATGCCGGAGGCCGTGGACAGCCCGGCGCCCGTCAGCACCAGCACGCGGCGGTGGCTGTCCAGGAACCCGGCCAGGCGGTGCAGGTAGTCGGCGGTGACGTCGGTGACGTGGTCGTGCTGCTCGGTCGTGGAGTTCATGCGCGGATGCTAGCACTTCCGGCTGGCCGGCGGCGTGAAGAACTGGGCGACAAGACCCTGAAAGCGGGTCGCGGATCGGTTTAGGGTCTGTCCCCGGCGGGGACTGACCCTGAAGTCTGGTCTGCTGAACACGAGCCAAACTTCGGGGTCAGTCCCTGTGCAGGGACAGACCCCAGCGGCACCGGCGGATTCAGTCGCGGAACCGCACGGTATTGATCAGCGTATTGGTGGTATCGATATCGGCCAGCGCCTCGCCGGACACGCGCAGCAGGCTGCGTTCGCGCACTTTTACCAGCTCGTCGATCAGCGCCTGGCGCGGCAGCGCGGCGCGGGCGATGGCGGCCGGCGCGATGCCTTCATAGCTGCCGTAGGTCGCGTGCAGCGTGGCGAAGACCTGGCGGGCCGCCGCGGCATCGAGCCCGCGTATCGCCGCTGGCGCGGCGGGCGCGCGGTCTTCGGCCACCTCGACCAGCTGGTTTGCCAGCGCGTCGAACGTCATGCGATCGAGCTGGCCGCGGGTCTGGCGGTAGAACTCCAGCGTCTTGCCCTGCAGGCCGCGCGGATCGAAGGCCAGCAACGCGTCGCGCCCCTGCGGCCCGCCGGCACGCAGCAGGAACGTGGCGGCACGTGCGAAGGTATCGGCGTCGGCCGTGCTCAGCAGCGCCGCCACGGCCGGCACGCTGTCCGGCGAACCCACCCACATCAGCACCTCCAAGGCGCGGTTGACGACGCTGGCGTCGCCCAGCAGGCCACGCAGGTGGCGCTCCGCCGCCACGCCATACTGGCCGTACAAGTAGATGCAGGTGGACGTCTCGTCGACCGTATAGCCCTGCTGCGGCAGGAACACGGTGACGCGGCCGCGCAGGAAGACCTTGTCCAGCAGCGGGAACAGGCGGACGTCGCGCTCGGCCGCCAGCGCGTGCACGTAGCGGAACAGCTGCTGGCTTTGCGACTGCGGCACGGTGCCGGCGGGGTCGATGCGCAGCAGTGCCTGCAGCGCCAGGGCCCTGTCGCTTGGCTCGCCCTGCGCGCGCAGGAAGTAGCCCACGTCCAGCAGCAGCAGCTGGTTCGGTTGCGCCTTCTTCAGTTCCGCCGCCAGTTCGCGCCGCAGCACCGGCAAGGCATCGGCCTTGTGGTTGCCGAACCAGCGCCAGGCCGCATCCAGCTCGCCGCGCTGGCGCAATGCATCCTGCGGGCCCGTGGCCGCCGGCATGGCCCGGATCTGCCCCAGCCGTTGCAGTGTCTCATCCGCGGGCGCGGCCACTGCCGCTGCCATGCAGCACGCGGCGGCCAGCGCCACGATCGTCTTCGTTACCGCCATGGAAGATCCCGTCATGCTTGCAGGCGCGCCTGTTGTGCCAGTACGCCGGCACGCCATGGTTCGTAATGCTCGCTATCCTGCCACAACTCGCGCAATTCGGACCGTTCCGACAGGATCAGGTCCAGCGCCCGCCCGGCCTTCTCGAACAGGTCCGTGCGCGGGCGGAAACGGCCCTTGATGGCGCCGACCCAGTCGTCCACCGCTTGCGAGTCCTCGTCGGCCACGCCGTCGCGGCCGAACAGGCGCAGCAGCGTCTCGACGGCCGCCAGCCCTTCGGCACCGAACGGGGCCTCCAGCACGTCGGCCTGCCCGGCCGACAACACGTTGTCCAGCGTGTTCTCGATAAAGTACAAGTCGTTCGATTCCTGCAGGTCTTCCGCCCAGTCCTGCGCGAAGTCGTTGCCGTACGGTCCGATACCCCACGTTGCCATAGTCTCTCCTCAATCGGGCCGCACGACGGTGCGCTCGGCCTTTTGCGTTTTCGCCACCTGCATCGCGGTGGCGATCAGGCTGCTCATGTCGCCCAGGTTGGCGGGCACGATCAGCGTGTTGTTGGTTTTCGCCAGGCGGGCGAATGCGTCGACGTACTGCTCGGCCACGCGCAGGTTGACCGCTTCCGAGCCGCCCGGCTGCTCGATGGCGGCGCCCACCTGGCGCAGCGCACCGGCGGTCGCGTCGGCAATCGCCGTGATGGCGGCCGCCTCGCCCTGCGCGCGGTTGATGGCGGCCTGCTTCTCGCCCTCGGAGCGGGCAATGGACGCTTCCCGTTCGCCCGTGGCGATATTGATCTGCTCCTGCTTGCGCCCTTCGGAGGCGGCGATCAGCGCCCGCTTGCCCCGCTCGGCCGTGATCTGCGCCTGCATCGCGTGCAGGATGTCGGCCGGCGGCGTCAGGTCCTTGATCTCGTAGCGCAGCACCTTTACGCCCCAGTTGGCGGCCGATTCGTCGATGGCATTGACCACCGAGGTGTTGATCTGGTCGCGCTCCTCGAACGTCTTGTCCAGCTCCATGCGGCCGATCACCGAGCGCAGCGTCGTCTGCGCCAGCTGCGTGATGGCGGCCACGTAGTTGGACGAACCGTAGGACGCGCGCATCGCATCGGTCACCTGGAAGTACAGGATGCCATCCACCTGCAGCTGCGTATTGTCCTTCGTGATGCAGACCTGCGACGGCACGTCCAGCGGGATCTCCTTCAGGATATGCTTGTAGGCGATGCGGTCGATGAACGGCACGACGATGTTCAGGCCCGGGCCCAGGGTCGCGTGGTACTTGCCGAGCCGTTCGACCACCCACGCGTGCTGCTGCGGCACCACGTTGATGGTCTTGAAGACGAAGACCAGTGCCACGAGCAGGATGACCAGCGTGACGCCGCCGAATGTAATGTCCATATTGTTGTCCTTATTGCGATGAAGATGGCCAGGGCCGCGTGCGCGTGGCGCCAGCCTGGCGCCCAGCCGAGGATCAGCTGACGATGAGAGTGCTGCCACGCACTGCGCGGATCGTGAAGATGCCCGCCTGCGCGACGGCGCCGGGGGCCAGCTCCACATCCCACAGCGCGCCCCGGTACATGACGCGCGCGGCGCCATGCTCCCAGTGCGTGACCTGGACGGTCTGGCCGATATCGAGGTTGACGTTGGGATCGCTGCCCGCCTCGCCGCGGGCAGTGCGGGCATAGCGGCTGCGCCGCAGCAGCACGGTGGCCACGATGCCGACGAGGGCGGCGGCCAGCATCTGGCCCGGCAGGTCGACGCGCAGGAAGGCCAGCAGCGCGCCGGCCAGGGCGCCCACGGCCACCATCAGCAGGTAGAACGTCCCGCTGAACAGCTCCAGCGCGACCAGCACCCCGGCCGCGATGAGCCACATGATCCAGTCCGCCATCTTCGATCGCCTCCTATCAAGAAAAAACCCTCGCGGCCCAGTGGGCGGCGAGGGTAACAATAATGTAATTTCCTATTGTTGGGTAGGGATTATTTCTGCAGCGCCGCCAGTTTCTGCCACGTGTCGATGACGGAGTCCGGGTTCAGCGACATCGACTCGATGCCCTGCTCCATCAGCCACTCGGCCAGGTCCGGATGGTCCGATGGGCCCTGGCCGCAAATGCCGATGTACTTGCCCTGCTTGCGGCAAGCGGAGATCGCCATCGCCAGCAGCGCTTTCACGGCCGGATCGCGTTCGTCGAAGTCGGCCGCCAGCAGTTCCATGCCGGAGTCGCGATCCAGGCCCAGGGTCAGCTGGGTCAGGTCGTTCGAACCGATCGAGAAGCCGTCGAAGTACTCCAGGAACTGGTCGGCCAGCACGGCGTTGGACGGGATCTCGCACATCATGATCAGGCGCAGGCCATTCTCGCCGCGCTTCAGGCCATTCTTGGCCAGCAGCTCGACGACTTTACGCGCCTGGCCGATGGTGCGCACGAACGGCACCATCAGTTCGACGTTGGTCAGGCCCATGTCCTCGCGCACGCGCTTCATCGCCAGGCATTCCATGTTGAACGACTCGGCGAAGTCCTCGGCCAGGTAGCGCGCGGCGCCGCGGAAGCCCAGCATCGGGTTTTCCTCGTCCGGCTCGTAGCGCGAACCGCCGATCAGCTTCTTGTACTCGTTCGACTTGAAGTCGGACAGGCGCACGATGACGGGCTTCGGCCAGAACGCGGCGGCGATCGTCGCCACGCCCTCGGCCAGCTTGTCGACGTAGAACGCCTTGGGCGACGCATGGCCGCGCGCCACCGACTCCACGGCCTTCTTCAGGTCCGGATCGATGTTCGGGTATTCCAGGATCGCCTTCGGGTGCACGCCGATGTTGTTGTTGATGATGAACTCCAGGCGGGCCAGGCCCACGCCGGCGTTCGGCACCTGCTGGAAGTCGAAGGCCAGCTGCGGATTGCCCACGTTGAGCATGATCTTCACGGGCAGCTGCGGCAGTTCGCCGCGGGCCACTTCCGACACTTCCGTTTCCAGCAGGCCGTCGTAGATCTTGCCTTCGTCGCCTTCGGCGCAGGAGACGGTGACGAACGTGCCGTCCTTCAGCACTTCGGTCGCGTCGCCGCAGCCGACCACCGCCGGCACGCCCAGTTCACGGGCGATAATCGCCGCGTGGCAGGTACGGCCGCCACGGTTCGTGACGATTGCCGAGGCGCGCTTCATGACGGGTTCCCAGTTCGGGTCGGTCATGTCCGCCACCAGCACGTCGCCCGGCTGCACGCGCTCCATCTCGGACGGATCGTGGATCACGCGCACGGGACCGGCGCCGATCTTCTGGCCGATGGCGCGGCCCGAGGCCAGCACGGTGCCGGTGGATTTAAGCTTGAAGCGCTGCTGCGCGTCGGTCGCCTTCTGCTGCGACTTGACCGTTTCCGGGCGCGCCTGCAGGATGAACAGCTTGCCGTCGCGGCCGTCCTTGCCCCACTCGATGTCCATCGGACGGCCGTAGTGGTTCTCGATGATGACGGCGTATTTCGCCAGCTCGACCACTTCCGCATCCGTCAGCGAGTAGCGGTTGCGCAGTTCGATCGGCACGTCGACGGTCTTCACGGAGCGGCCGGCTTTCGCCTCGCTGGTGAATTCCATCTTGATCAGTTTTGACCCGATATTGCGGCGGATAACGGGCGACTTGCCCTGCTCCAGCATCGGCTTGTGGACGTAGAATTCGTCCGGGTTGACGGCGCCCTGCACCACCGTCTCGCCCAGGCCGTAGCTGGACGTGATGAACACCACGTCCTTGAAGCCGGACTCGGTGTCGAGGGTGAACATGACGCCGGCGGCGCCCAGGTCGGAGCGCACCATGCGCTGCACGCCGGCCGACAGGGCCACTTCAGCGTGCGTGAAGCCCTTGTGCACGCGGTACGAGATGGCGCGGTCGTTGTACAGCGACGCGAACACGTGCTTCATCGCATCGAGCACGTTGTCGATGCCGACCACGTTCAGGAACGTCTCCTGCTGGCCCGCGAACGAAGCATCCGGCAGGTCTTCCGCGGTGGCGGAGGAACGCACGGCAAACGACATCTCGGCATCCGACTCGGCCACCAGCTTGTCGTAGAACGCGCGGATTTCCTGCTCCAGGCGGGGCTGGAACGGCGTATCGACGATCCACTGGCGGATGTCCGCGCCGGCCTGCGCCAGCGAACGGACGTCGTCCACGTTCAGGTCGGCCAGGCGGTCGGCGATGCGGTCGGCCAGCGGCTTGCCGCCGTCGATGGAATGGGTGAGGAAGTCGCGGAAGGCCTGGGCCGTGGTGGCGAAGCCGCCCGGTACGTTGACGCCCGCTTCCGCGAGCTGGCTGATCATCTCGCCCAGCGAGGCGTTCTTGCCGCCGACGGACTCGACGTCCGTCATGCGCAGCTCCTCGAACGCGGCGACGTACACCGCGTTCTCGCCCGGCGCGGGCTCCTTCAGTACTGCGTTAGACATGTTGGTCATAATGACACCCTTACTGTTTAGAAACCTGGCGGAGCGATGCTCCGGGACGCCCGTCAACGCCGCACCGTTTCCCGCCGCCCGCGCGTGCTGCCTGAGCAGCGCAGGGCCGGCGTTCGTGCCGCGGTCCGAAGTCGGGAGTCTTGTATTCCTCTTGCAGGCATGCCGGCATGTCTTGTTATTCTGGAGGCCGTGCAGCACAATCCAACTGTTGCCGGACATTTTACAGCCTGCGGCGGAAATTGACGATTCACAAATACAAGACCCTCTTCATGACATCTGAGCAACGCCCCGCGGCGGCCCGCACCGTCTTCTTCGTTTCCGACGGCACCGGCATCACCGCCGAGACCTTCGGCCATTCCGTGCTGACCCAGTTCGAGCTGCGCTTCCGCCAGATCCGCCTGCCGTTCATCGATACCGTGGACAAGGCGCGCGACGCGGCCCGCAAGATCAACGAGATGGCGGCGGCCGACGGCCAGCGCCCCATCATCTTCAGCACCTTGGTGCAGGCCGAGCTGTCGAGTGTCATCCGCCAGTGCAACGGCCTGCACATGGACCTGTTCCAGACGTTCGTCGCGCCGCTGGAGCAGGAACTGGGCGTGAAATCGACGCACACGATCGGGCGCTCGCACAATATCGTCGACAGCGAGGAATACAAGAACCGCATCGAGGCCATCAACTTCTCGCTGGCGCACGACGACGGCCAGTCGCACAAGAACCTGGCCTCGGCGGACGTCATCCTGGTGGGGGTGTCGCGCTCGGGCAAGACGCCGACGTCGCTGTACCTGGCGATGCAGTACGGCATCAAGGCCGCCAACTATCCGCTGATCCCGGACGATTTCGAGCGCGGCAAGCTGCCGTCCGCCCTGTACGACTACAAACCGAAGATCTTCGGCCTGACGATCACGCCGGAGCGGCTGACGGAAATCCGCAACGAGCGGCGCGCCGGCAGCAAGTATGCATCGCTGGAGAATTGCCGCTACGAAGTCAACGAGGCGGAAAAGATGATGAAGCGCGAGGGCATCCGCTGGCTGTCATCCACCACCAAGTCGATCGAAGAGATTTCCACGACGATCCTGCAGGAGATCAAGCCGAACCGGCGGGAGTATTGAGTGAAAGCTGGGGTCAGTCCCCGGTAAGTGTTCGCTCGCGCGCTTGCTTGTAACGTATCCAGGGGACTGACCCCGAAGTTTGGCCGGATTCGTCGAGACGCTAACAAACTTCGGGGTCAGTCCCTACGCATAGGTCAGCGAGCCGCTGGCTTCTCCTGAAAACCAAGACCAAGAACTGGGGTCAGACCCGCCGGGTCTGACCCCGGCCCTTCGCCGTAGGGGTGCTTATGGTCTTCACTTAGCGGCATTAGGGTCAGTCCCCTCGTGACGCCGCGAGCAAGCGCGAAGGCCGACACTTACCGGGGACAGACCCCAAGCGCCTCCGATGGGCGGGCGGATCCGCAAAACTCGCCCGTGTCAGCCACCGGCCAACATTCCCTGAATGCGCCCAGCTTGTCGCCGTTCATCAAGGAACGGCGGTCGAGCTGCCGCCCAAGCCGGCGGACAGATCGGGTAAGATTTCCGTCTCTGCAATTCAACCGGAACCTCGCCCATGCCCACCCTGCACCGCCTGCGCGCCATCAGCGCCGCCGCCCTCGTCACCGCCTTGTCCAGCCCTGCCGCCCTTGCCCAGCAAGCCCCGGCCGTCCCCGAACACGCGCTGCGCGGCCACCTGGCGTTCCTGGCCGACGACCTGCTGGAAGGCCGCGGCACGGGCCAGCGCGGCGGCGACCTGGCCGTGCGCTACCTGGAAACGCAGGCGCACGTCATCGGCCTGCAACCCATGCCCACCGGGGGCTACCGGCAGTCCGTGAAGTTCGAGGGCAGCAAGCTGCTGCCCGACAGCAAAGTGACGTTCCGCGCCGGTGCGACGCGCCTGCAACCCATCGTCGGCAAGGACATCGTGTTCGGCACGGGCAGCGGCAAGGCCAGCCTGTCGTTCGACGCGCCGCTGCTGTTCGTCGGCTACGGCGTCAAGGCGGACGAGGAACAATGGGACGACTACAAGGACGTCGACGTCAAGGGCAAGATCCTCGTCATGATGGTCAACGACCCGCAGCCCACGGCCGAGGAACCGAACCGCTTTGCCGGCAAGGCCTACACCTACTACGGTCGCTGGCTGTACAAGTTCGAGGAAGCGGTGCGGCGCGGGGCCGCCGGCGCGCTGCTGATCCATACGACACCCTCCGCCTCCTATCCGTGGAGCGTGCCGGCCAACGGCTTCTCGCACGAACGCTTCCACCTGAAGGGCCCCGGCAATCCGATCGAAGGGTGGTTGCACGAGGACATGGCGCGCGAACTGTTCCTGTCCGCCGGCTTCGACCTGGACGTGCTGCGGGCCCAGGCCGAACGGCGCGACTTCCGCCCCGTCGACCTGAAGGTGGTCACGCACGTCGAGCTGCGTTCGACGATCCGCCAGGTCGAGCAGTTCAACGTCGTCGGCATCGTGCCCGGCACCGATGCCAGGCTGAAGCAGCAGGCTGTGGTCTACTCGGCGCACTGGGACCACCTGGGCATCGACGACGTGGCGCCGGATGGCAAGGACCACATCTACAACGGCGCCATCGACAACGCGTCCGGCAGCGCGGCACTGCTGGCGATGGCGGCCGAAGCCGTCAAGCGCCCGGCCAAGCGCACGCAGGTCTTCCTGTGGCCGGCCGCCGAGGAACAGGGCCTGCTGGGCGCGGCGGCGTATGTGGCCAATCCGGTCGTACCGCTGGCGCAAACGGCGGCCGACCTGAACCTGGACAGCATGAACTTCGCCGGCCGCACGAAGGATATCGGCGTGGCGGGCGCCGAGCGCAGCAGCCTGTACGAGACGTCGGCCCAGGTGGCAAGGAAGATGGGGCTGAAGCTGGCGCCGTCGATCCCCGACCTGTCGGGCGCGTATTTCCGCGCCGACCACTTTGTGTTCGCCAAGGCCGGGGTGCCGGCCTTTAACGTGGGCTCGGCCGTGTTCTCCGGCGACGGCCACTTCGAGTTCGAGCACGACCATTCGACGTCGAGCGCGAAGATGGTCGGCTTCAAGAGGGACTACCACCAGGTGACGGATGAATACCGGCCGGACTGGGACCTGTCCGGCATGGTGCAGCAGGCCCAGTTCACGCTGAACCTGGGCTATGCCGTGGCGAACGCGGCAACGATGCCGACATGGAAGAAGGGCGAGGCGTTCGGGCGCGTCAAGCGCTGACGCCTGGGCCAACGGCCGGGCTCGTGTCCATGTCGGGTTGTGACCCCAAGGTGGACCCGAGTTCAGCTGGAGCGAAGCGTCAGGCTTGCGTGGTGCGTCGCCGCACCCCGCTTCACGGGTTGCCCTTGCCGCCCGCCACCCCGTACACCTGCCCTGTCGTATAGCTGGCGTCGTCGGCCGCCAGCGTGACATAGACGCTGGCGAGCTCGGCCGGCTGGCCAGGGCGTTTCATCGGCGTGTCGGCACCGAATTTTTCCAGCGCGTCCGGCTTCTGGCCGCCGGTCACCTGCAGCGGCGTCCAGATCGGCCCCGGCGCCACCGCATTGACGCGGATGCCCTTGTCCGCCACCTGCTGCGCCAACGCCTTGGTGAATGCCACCTGCGCCGCCTTGGTCTGCGCATAGTCGAGCAGGTTCGGCGACGGATCGTAGGCCTGCACGGATGCCGTGACGATGATGGCGCTGCCCGGCTTCATCAGCCCCACGGCCGCCTTGCAGATCCAGAAATTGGCGTACAGGTTGGTCTTCATCGTCCAGTCGAACTGGGCCGTCGTCAACTCCAGGATCGACTCCACCGACTGCTGGCGCGCCGCATTGCTGACCAGGATGTCCAGCCCGCCCAGCTGGCGTGCGGCGTCCTCGACGAGCTTCTTGCAGAACGCCTCGTCGCGGATGTCGCCCGGCAGCAGCACGGCCTTGCGCCCGGCCGCGCGGATCAGCTCCGCCACTTCGCGCGCGTCCGGCTCCTCGGCCGGCAGGTAGCTCAGCGCGACGTCAGCCCCCTCGCGTGCGTAGGCGATCGCGGCGGCGCGGCCGATGCCGGAATCGCCGCCCGTGACCAGGGCCTTGCGGCCGTTCAGGCGGCCGCTGCCCTGGTAGCTGGTCTCGCCATGGTCCGGCCGCGGCGTCATCTTGCCCGCCAGGCCCGGCCACGGCTGCTGCTGTTTCGGGAACGGCGGCTTGGGATAGTTCGGCAGCGGTTTGCGGGCGCCGCTGTTACCGCTACCAGTGCCACCCTGCTGTGCCAGCGCACCCGTTGCGGCCGTGCTGGCGGCCAGGCCGGTGGCAACGGCACCGACAAAACGGCGCCGCGACGGCATGATCGTGTCTTCGTCCATCGATATACTCCCAGTCAATACGTTAAATGTTGGTATGCTCCAGCCGGCAAATGTAGTGACAAATGGGGCCGCGTGCCAACACCTTTGCCTCAGGAAACCGCTGTCACAACGACGATACCCCGTTCGTCTAAGCCGCATGACCATCCTGGAGAGTTCCGTGACCGACACCGTCTTTGCCGCACTGCGGCCCCGCCTGTTCGCCATCGCCTACCGCATGCTGGGCACCCGTGCCGATGCGGAGGACGTCGTCCAGGACGCCTGGCTGCGCTGGCATGGCAGCGAGCAGGCTGCCGTGCAATCGCCCGAGGCCTGGCTCGTGACGACCGCCACGCGCCTGGCCATCGACCGCCTGCGCTCGCGCCAGACGGAGCGCGAGGCGTACATCGGCTGGTGGCTGCCGGAGCCGCTGGTGGAGCTGGATGACCAGACGCCGGAGCGCGCGGCCGAACTGGCCAGCGACGTGTCGGTGGCCATGCTGTGGGTGCTGGAACGCCTCGCGCCGGAGGAGCGCGCCGCGTTCCTGATGCGCCAGGTATTCGACCAGGACTACGCCGACCTGGCGGCCACCCTGGGCAAGAGCGAGGCCGCGTGCCGCCAGCTGGTCCATCGTGCGCAGGAACGGGTGCGCCAGGAACAGCCCCGCTTCGTCGTCTCGCGCGACGTGCATCGCGAGGTGCTGACGGGTTTCATGCAGGCTGCCGCCAGCGGCGACCGCGCGGCGATGAAGACGTTCCTGGCCGGCGACGTGCAGTTCGTCTCCGACGGCGGCGGCAAGGTGCCGTCGTTCGGCCGCATCCTGCGCGGCGCCGCCCGGATCGCGGGCCTGTACTGGTGGGTGCAGGCGCAGTATCCGGGCGCCGTCACGTACCGCATGGCCCGCATCAACGGCGAACCGGGCCTGCTGCGCTACGTGGACGGCGTCATCGAATCGGCCCAGTCGTTCATCGTGGACGACGGCAGGATCGTTGCCGTCTACGTCGTGCGCAATCCGGACAAGTTGGCCGGCATCGGCGCCCTGGCGTGATTTTTCTGGGCTGCGCCTGTCACAAGCGCACTCGCGGCGCCGTCTAATGGGTATGGCAGGCGCACGGTGCACCTGCCGCCACCGAACCGGAGAACATCATGACGCAAGCTGCCCGCCTGAACTTCTACCACCACGCCCCTGCCAACTTCCGCGCCATGCTGGCGCTGTCCGACTCCGTCAAGGAAAGTTCCCTGGGACCGCAACTGGCCGAGCTGGTCTTCCTGCGCGTCTCGCAGATCAACGGCTGCGGCGTCTGCATCGACATGCACTGGCGCGCGCTCGTCAAGGCGGACCGGGACCCGCGTCACCTGAACACCGTGTCCGCCTGGCGCGAGTCGCCCTTCTTCAGCGAACGCGAACGCGCCGCGCTGAACTGGGCCGAAGCCGTCAATGCGATCCCCCAGCGCGAACCGACGGACGCCGACTTTGCGCAGTTGCAGGAGCACTTCAGCGACAACGAAATCACCGAGCTGGGTTACGCGATCGCCGTGATCCGTGGCTGGAACATGTTCAACGTCAGCCTGCGCATGCCGATTCCCGTGACGCCGGCACCGGGAATGTGACAATCCGCGCACTTTCACCGCGGCGTGGCGTGCTAAGCTCGCGCCGATGGGAAAACGTACGAGGAAAAGGCGCCAGCGCGCGCAGGGACAGACGAATCAACCGCCACCGCCACGCGTGCCGGGCAACGGCGGCGACGACGACGGGCTGGGCATCTTCGGCCTGCTGATCGTCTATCCGTTCGCCTGCTGGGGGCTGTACCACATCGGCGGCAAGTTCTGGCGCATTGTCACCACGGGCAGCACGTGCCCGGAGCGCCGCTGCATTTCGTGGGACGACCATCCGGGCCGTATCGTGATGGAATTCGTCGCCAACGGCGGTGTCAGCCTGCTGCTGGCGACGATCGTGATCGGCGGGGCGATTGTGCTGCTGCGGGGCGGCAAGTTCGACTAGAAAAACTCGCGCCACTCCGCCAGCCATGCCGGCACGTCCTCGACGGCCATCGGGCTGCCGATGTAGTAGCCCTGGGCGTAGGTGCAGCCCAGCCCCTGCAGGAAGTCCCAGTCCTGCTTGGTCTCGACGCCGACGGCGCACGAGCGCCGGTCCAGGCTGCGCGCCAGCCCCAGGTACGATTTCAGCACGGTGCCGAGGGCGCGCTTCTTCGAGGCGCCATCGACGAAGCTGCGATCGATCTTCAGCTCCGAGAACGGAATGCTGGCCAGCAGCTGCAGGTTCGAGCGCCCCGTGCCGTAGTCGTCGATCGCCAGGCCGAAGCCCATCATGCGCAGCCGCAGCAGCCGCTCCAGGAAGTGCGGGTCGGTCTGCAGCACGGCCGATTCCGTGATCTCGAACGTCAGGTAGCCCGGCAGGATGCGGTGCCGTTCCAGGCAGGCCGTGATCTGGCCCACGAACTGGGGGTGCGACAGCGTGCCGGGAGCGACGTTGACGGAGAACGAGATCGGGATGCCCTGGTCGTGCAGCGTGCGGCAGGCGGCCACCGATTTCTCGATCATGCTCCAGTCGAGGAAATCCATGCGCCCATTGGCCTCCAGCACCGGCACGAACGCGGCCGGACCCAGTACGCCGTGGTGCGGATGACGCCAGCGCGCGAACATCTCCAGCCCCTTCAACTGGCCCGTCTCCAGCTCGATCTTGGGCTGGAAGAACGGGTCGAACTCGCGCGCCTGCAAGCCGCGCCCGACCTCGGCAAACGTGAATTCGGGATGGGCCGGAACAGGGGCCGGGCTGTTTGCCGGCGCGTAGTGGCCGATCAGCTTCTCCAGCCGGCTGACGGTGGCCGGCTTGGCCGTCGTGCCCAGCAGGTCGACGCCATACGCCAGCGCCATCGTCTCGACGGAAAACAGGATGTCGCCGCTCTGCGCGCCGACGACGATCAGGCCTGCGCGGCAGCGCTCCTCGGCCAGGCGGCGGATCAGCTCCAGGCCGTCCATGCCCGGCAGCGCCAGGTCGATGACCGCGATGTCGATGGGCGGCGCGGCGCCCTGCACGGCCAGCAGCGCGGCGTGGCCGTCCGGCACCGTGTGGATGTGCTGCGCACCGAGGCTGCGCAGCAGGCCGGCCAGCAGCTCACGCTGTACGGGCTCGGCTTCGGCGACCAGAAACTGCAGCTGTGCGATCTCCATCCGCGCTCCTATTTCGCTCATGGCCTGCTGTTGGGAAAAGACCTTCAGTCGAGATTCTGCCTGACTTGCTCGAAAAAGCATACCGCCGCACACGCGGCGACGTTGAGCGACTCGACCTGGCCCAGGTGCGGGATGACGACCTGGTGGCGCGCCAGGCCCAGCAGTTCGCTCGAGACGCCCTGCCCTTCGTGGCCGAACACCCAGGCCACCGGCTGCTTCAGGTCCACGTCGTACAGCCGCTGGGTCGCATAGCCGCTGGTGGCCAGGGTCGCGATCGGGGCATCCGCCAGCAACGGCGCCAGTTCGACGTTCTCGAAGATGTCGAGCACGAAGTGGGCGCCCATCGCGGCGCGCAGCACCTTGGGCGACCAGCAGAACGCCGTGCCGGGGCTGCACCAGACTTCGCGGATGCCGGCGGCGGCCGCGCTGCGCAGGATCGAGCCCACGTTGCCGGGGTCCTGCACGTTATCGAGCAGTACCGCGTTGACGGACAGCGCGGCCGGCGTGGCCCGCTGCGGCGTCGCGACGAGGAACATGATGCCGACGCCGTGCTCCACCTGGCTGAGCGCCGCGTACAGCGCATCCGGGAAGCACAGCACGTGCGCGTGCTCGCCTTCCAGCCGGGCCACCATCGCGGCCACTTCCGGGTTGTCCAGGGCGCCGGCACTGACGATGCACTGCTCGGGATGGCCGCGCAGCTGCAGCCACGTCTCGCACAGGTGCACGCCGTCCAGCAGCGTGCGGCCGGCCTTGCGGCGCGCCTGCGAGCTCGTGGCCAGCTGCTTCAGGTCCTTGTATTGCGCGTTGTCGCGCGAAGTAATGGTCTTCAAAGTGGGCTTTTCTTCAGAACGCCAGCTCGATCAGCTCGCGCACGGGCGCGAACGAGCGGCGGTGCACGGGCGAGACGCCGTGCGTGCGCAAGGCTTCCAGGTGCTGCGCGGTGCCGTAGCCCTTGTGCTGGTCGAAGCCGTACTGCGGGTACTTCTTGTGCAGCTTGCGCAGCGCGTCGTCGCGCGCCGTCTTGGCCAGGATCGACGCGGCCGAGATGGACTCGATCTTGTCGTCGCCGTCCACGATCGCGATGGTCTGGATGCGCATCACGGGACACTTGTTGCCGTCGATCAGGGCCAGCGTGGGGATCGTCTCCAGCGCATGTACGGCCCGCCTCATCGCCAGCAGGGAAGCCTGCAGGATATTGAGTTTGTCGATCTCCGCCTCGGACGCCTTGGCGATGGCCCAGGCCACGCAATCGCGCTTGATCAGCGGCGCCAGTTCCTCGCGCCGCGCTTCGGTCAGCTTCTTCGAATCGCGCAGGCCATCGATGGGGCGCTCGCGATGCAGGATCACGGCCGCCGCGTACACGGGGCCGGCCAGCGGCCCGCGGCCCGCTTCGTCCACGCCGCAGATGATTTCGTCGAGGGAGTACGGCAAGTCGTCGAACAGGCCGGTCTGCATGGTATTCATCGTTTCTGATTCGCTTCGATCACCTTCATCACGGCCGCCGCGCTCTCTTCCGCGCTGTTGCGCAGCAGGCTGTGGTGCATGTCCGTGAAGCGCTGCACCAGTTGCAGCCGGTGCGGCACGTCCGTCAGTTGCCGCCACATCGCGTCGGCCAGCGCCTGGGGGCTGGCGTGGTGCTGCAGCAGTTCCGGCACGAGGAATTCGCGCGCCAGGATGTTGGGCATGCCGATCCACGGCTGGTACCCCATGTGGCGCATGATTTCCCACGATGCCCGCATCATTCTATACGCGATCACCATCGGCTTCTTGAACAGCGCCACTTCCAAAGATGCCGTGCCGGATGCCACCAGCACCGCGTCGGCCGCGCAGATGGCCGTGTGGCTCTGCCCGTCCAGCAGCTGGACCGGCACGTCCTGCAGGCCCGCCTGCGCCACCAGCTCGAGGAAGTACTGCTTCTGCTTGTCGCCAGCCATCGGCGCCACGAAGCGCAGCGAGCGATCGCGCTGCAGCAGCAGCTTCAGCGCGCCGACGAACGCCACCGTGTTGTACTTCAGTTCACCCATGCGGCTGCCCGGCATCAGCGTGACGACGTTGGCATCCTCCGGCAGGCCCAGGGCACGCCGCGCCGCCGCCGTGTCGGGCGCCAGCGGGATCACTTCCGCCAGCGGATGACCCACGTACGTGACGGGCACGCCCGCCTTTTCGTAGATTTGCGCTTCGAACGGGAACACCACCAGCATGTGCGACACGGAGCGCACGATCTTCTTGATGCGCCCGCCCCGCCAGGCCCAGATCTGCGGCCCGATGTAGTGCATCGTCGGGATGCCCGCGTCCTTCAGCTGCGCCTCCAGGCCCAGGTTGAAGCCCGGGTAGTCGGCGCCGATGAACACGGCCGGGCGCTCGGCGATCAAGCGGTCGCGCAGCGCGTTCTGGATGCCTTTCAGCTCGCGGTAGCGGGGAATGATCTCGAACAGGCCGCGCACCGTCATCGTCTCCATCGGCCAGTGCGATTCGAAACCCTGGGCGATCATCTGCGGTCCGCCGATGCCGTGGAACTGCGTGCGCGGCAGGTGGCGGCGCAGGCCGGACAGCAGCCGCCCCGCCAGCAGGTCGCCCGATGGCTCGCCGGCCACCAGCGCGACCGAGCCGACGCTGTCAGCGAACGATGCCACGGCTCGCGGTATCGAGGAAGGTACGGAATGCCCGCAGGTGTTCGGCCGCATCCGGCGTGGCCTGCTCCTGCTCCAGCAGCGCCGCCTTGGCCTCTTCCAGGGTCAGGCCGGAGCGGTACAGCGTCTTGTAGGCGGCGCGCAGCGCGTTGATCTGCTCGCGCGTAAAGCCGCGCCGCTTCAGGCCTTCGATATTGATGCCGTGCGCCTGCGCCGGGTTACCGTTCAACAGCACGAACGGCGGCACGTCCTGCGTCAGGCTGGTGCTCATGCCAACGAACGCGTGGGCACCGATCTTGCAGAACTGGTGCACGTTGGCGTAGCCGCTCATGATGACCCAGTCGCCGATCTCCACGTGGCCCGCCATCTGCGCATTGTTCGAGAAGATGGTGTGGTTGCCCACCACGCAGTCGTGCGCCAGGTGCACGTAGGCCGAGATCCAGTTGTCGTTGCCCAGCTTCGTCACGCCCTTGTCCTGCACCGTGCCCAGGTTGAACGTGCAGAACTCTCGGATCGTGTTGCGGTCGCCCACTTCCAGGCGGGTCGGTTCGCCCTGCCACTTCTTGTCCTGCGGCGGTGCGCCGATCGACGAGAACTGGAAGAACTTGTTGTCGCAACCGATCGTCGTGTGGCCTTCGATGACGACGTGCGGACCGACCCAGGTACGGTCGCCGATGACGACGTCCGGACCCACGATCGAGTAGGCGCCGATCTCGACGCCCTCGCCCAGCTGCGCCTTCGGGTCGACGATCGCGGTTGGATGGATGGTAGCCATGCTTGCCTCCGACTTGCTTACGCTTCGACCGTGTTACGGATGGTGCACATCAGGTCCGCCTCGACGGCCACCTGGCCGTCCACGCTGCCCACGGCCTTGTACTTCCAGATGCCGCGCGACGTGCGCACGATCTCGACGTCCATCTTGAGCTGGTCGCCCGGGACCACGGGGCGCTTGAAGCGGGTGTTGTCGATGCCGACGAAGTACACGACCGAGTTCTCGTCCGGCTTCACGTTGGTCGACAGGAACGACAGCAGCGCGGCCGTCTGGGCCATCGCCTCGATCATCAGCACGCCCGGCATCACGGGCTTGTGCGGGAAGTGGCCGTTGAAGAATTCCTCGTTGGCGGTCACGTTCTTGATGGCGGTGATCGTCTTGTTCGCTTCCCAGGTCAGCACCCGGTCCACCAGCAGCATCGGATAGCGGTGCGGCAGCAGGGCCTTGATCTGGTTGATGTCGAGCGTCTTGTTGTCTGCAGTCGTCATGATTCGTCTTGTTTCTCGTCTTGTGTCGTTATCGTTTTAATGGTTTTCTCCAGCGCGCGGATCTTCTCGCGCATGCTGGCGAGGTTGCGCACGATGGCGGCGGATTTCTCCCACTCGCTGTTCTTGGCCAGCGGGTAGAAGCCCGTGTACTGGCCCGGCTCCAGGATGGAGCGCGACACCAGGCTGCCCGACGACACGTGCACCTTGTCGGCGATGGTCAGGTGGCCCAGCACCATCGCGGCGCCGCCGAAGGTACAGTACTTGCCGATCCTTGCGCTGCCGGCCACGCCGACGCAACCGGCCATCGCCGTGTGCGCGCCGATGTGGCAGTTGTGGCCGATCTGGATCTGGTTGTCCAGCTTGACGCCGTCCTCGATGACCGTGTCGGCCAGCGCGCCGCGGTCGATCGTGGTGGAGGCGCCGATGTCGACGTCGTCACCGATCACCACGCGCCCCGTTTGCGGGATGCGCACATAGACGCCCCCCTCGTTGGCGAAGCCGAAGCCGTCGGTGCCGATCACGGCGCCCGAATGGACGATGCCGCGCGCGCCGATCGTGCAGCGCGCATGGAACGTCACGTTGGCGAAGAAATGCGTGCCCGCGCCGACCTGCGCGTCACGGCCGACATAGCAGCCGGCGTCGATGACGACGTTGGCGCCGATCCGCGCGCCCGCCTCGATCGTCACGTTGGCGCCCACGTGCGCCGTCGGGTCGATGCTGGCCGTCGGATCGACCACCGCACTGGGGTGGATGCCCGCCGGCGGCACGTGCGCCGTCAGCGATTCGAACCACTGCGCCGCGTGGGCGAAGTACGCGTACGGATTGGGCGTGACGATGCGCGCGCCCCGGTAGGCCTGGGCGATGAGCGCATCGTCGTTGGGGGATACGATCAGCGCGGCGGCCCGGCTTTGCCCGGCCTGCGCGCGAAACTTGCTGTTGGTGAGAAAGCTGATGTGTGAAACGCCGGCGTCCGTCAATGGCGCGATCCCGGACACTTGCGTGTTCGGGTCGCCGATCAACTGTCCGCCCAAGCGTTCGACCAGTTCTCCTAGTCGAAGGCCCATCGGGTGATCCAATCTGATTATTTATCCTTGTCCAGCTCGTCCAGCACCTTCTTGGTGATGTCGATGCGGGGGTTGGCCCACACGGCATCCTGCAGCACGATGTCGTAGCCTTCCGTTTCCGCCAGCCGCTTGATGATGCGCGTGGCCTTCTCGGCGATGGCGGCGCGCTCCTCGTTGCTGCGCTGGTTGACGTCTTCGCGGAACTCGCGCTGGCGGCGCTGGAATTCCTTGTCCAGCTCCACCACCTCGCGCTGGCGCTTGTTGCGCTCGCCCTCGCTCAGCGTGGGGATGTCCTTCTCGAGCTTGTCGGAAGCGTCCTTCAGGCGCTGCGCCAGGTCCTTGACGGTCTGCTCGCGCTTGGCGAACTCTTCCTGCAGTTTCTTCGTCGCCAGCGTGGCCAGCTTCGATTCATTGTAGATGCGCTCGGGGCTCAGCCAGGCGATGCGGGAGGACTGCGCCTGCGCCGGGGCGAACGCGCCCAACGCGCAGCAGCCCAGCGCCGAAGCGGCAACGAACTTGCCCAGCGTAGCGGATGCAGTCTTCAACATGATTCTCCTATAACGAATACACCGGACTGGCTTGGCCTGTCGCGGACCGGCGTCAGAAGCCCGTGCCCATCTGGAACTGGAAGCGTTCCAGGCGATCGCCCGGTTTGGCGTTCAAGGGCTTAGCATAACTCAACTTGAGCGGTCCCACGGGAGAAATCCAGCTGATGCCCAGGCCCGTCGAGAAGCGCAGCTCGGACAGGCGCATCTTCTGGCCTTCCTGGTAGACCTGGCCACCGTCGAGGAAGCCGAACCAGCGCAGGCTGCGGTCCTTGCCCTGGCCGGGGAACGGCATCTGCAGCTCGGCATTGCCGATCAGGCGCGAGGAGCCGCCCAGCGCGTCGAAGTTGACGGGGTCGACGTAGCCCAGCGACGAGCTGTAGTAGCCGCGCACCGAGCCGATGCCGCCCGCGTAGAAGTTCTTGAAGACGGGGTAAGGCTTGCTGCCGATGCCGTGGCCGTAGTCGAACTCGCCCTTCAGCGCCAGCGTCATCGTCGACGTCAGCGGACGATACCACTGGTGTTCGTAGATGGCGCGGTAGTATTTGGTGTCGCCGATCAGGTCCAGCTCCAGGTTGGCGCGCTGGTAGCGGCCCACCGTCGGCGTGACGGCGCTGTCGCGGCTGTCGCGGCCCCATGCCACCGTCAGCGGCACCGAGTTGGACGAGACGGAACCTTCGCCGCTGGCCGGGCCGCCCAGGTCGCGCACGTACTTCTTGAAGTAGCTCGGGCTGGTCGGGTCGGTTTCGATGTTGGCGTGCTCCAGGCCGATGCCGAAGAACACGGTATCGACTTCGGAGAACGGCACGCCCCAGCTGACGCGGCCGCCCGTCTGCTTGATCGAGTACGCACCGATGTTGACCGCCGGCGGGCGGTACGTGCGCAGGTACAGCTCATAGCTCTGCGACACGCCATCGTCCGTGAAGTACGGATTGGTTTCAGAGAACGCGATCGTGCGGCTGTACTTGCTGGTGTTCAGGTCGATGCCGACGGTGTTGCCGGAACCGGCGAAGTTGGCCTGCTGGATCGAGGCGTTCAGGCTGAATTTTTCGGCCTGCGAGAACGCGCCGCCGATCTGGAACGAGCCGGTCGGCTTCTCGACCACCGTCAGGTTGACGTCGACCTGGTCGGACGTGCCCTGCGCTTCGGGCGTGTCGATCGTCACGTCCTTGAAGTAGCCCAGGCGGTCGACGCGGTCGCGCGACAGCTTGATCTTGTTGGCGTCGTACCAGCTCGATTCGAACTGGCGGAACTCGCGGCGGATCACCTCGTCGCGCGTGGTCGTGTTGCCGGCGATGTTCATGTGGCGCACGTAGGCACGCTTGCCCGGGTCGATCATGAACGTGAACGCCACTTCGCGCTTCTCGCGGTTCACTTCCGGATTGGCGTTGACGTTGGCGAACGCGTAGCCGAAGTTACCCAGGCGCTCCGTGATCAGCTTGTTCGTGGCCGTCAGGCGCGCGCCCGAATAGGTCTGGCCCGGTTTGAGCAGCACCAGCTGGCGCAGCTCTTCCTCGCGGCCGAACATCTCGCCTTCGAACTTGATGTCCGAGACGGTGTACTTCTCGCCTTCGGTGATGTTGATGGTGAGGTAGATGTCCTTCTTGTCCGGCGTGATCGACACCTGGGTCGAGTCGACGTTCATCTCGATGTAGCCGCGGTCCAGGTAGAACGATTTCAGCGATTCGATATCGCCCGTCAGCTTGGTCTTCGAATACTGGTCGGCCTTGGTGTACCAGCTGAACCAGCCGCTCGTGTTCAGCGCCAGTTCCTTGCGCAGCTCCTTGTCGGAGAAGACCTTGTTGCCGACGATGTTGATCTGCTTGATGCGGGCGATCTCGCCCTCGTCCACGCCGAAGTTGATGCTGACGCGGTTGCGTTCCATCGGCGTCACGGTGGTCGTGATCTTCACGCCGTACAGGCCGCGCGACAGGTACTGGCGCTTCAGCTCCTGCTCGGCGCGGTCCACCGTCGCCTTGTCGAAGGTCTTGGCCTCGCCCACGCCGATGTCCTTCAGCGCCTTGACCAGCATGTCCTTCTCGAATTCATGGGTGCCGGCGAAATCCACCTTGGCGATCGCGGGACGCTCCTCGACGATCACCACCAGCACGTTGCCGTCCGCCTCCAGGCGCACGTCCTTGAAGATGCCGGTCGCGTACAGTGCCTTGATCGCGGCCACGCTCTTGTCGTCGCTGAACGTCTCGCCCACGCGCACCGGCAGGTAGCTGAACACGGTGCCGGCTTCGGTGCGCTGGATGCCTTCGACGCGGATGTCCTTGACGACGAAGGGGGCGATGGCACAAGCGCTGCCAGAGCAGAAGGCCAGGACGGCGGCACCGATCAGGCTGCGGCGAAAGGAAGGCAAGGCAAAGCGATCAGATTGGAATTTCATTGGCAAATATAATGGCATGGAAGCCGTTTCGCGATGGGCGCCACGTGCGCACATTCCGAACCAGCTTCCCGAACACGAGACTGCACGCGTGGCGGGCGGATCACATCAACCGCGCGACGTCGTTGAACACAGCGAGCGCCATCAAGGTCACCAACAACCCCACGCCCAGACGCTGTGCAATCTCCCCAAAACGCTCCGGCACCGGGCGCCCAGTCAAAACTTCCAGCGAATAATACAGCAAATGGCCACCATCCAGAACGGGAATCGGTAGCAAATTCATTACGCCAAGGCTGATGCTGACCACTGCCAGGAATGACAGGTAGCTGGCCAGGCCGATGCGCGAACTCTGGCCCGCGTAGTCGGCGATCGTGATCGGACCGGTCACGTTCTTCCACGAGACATCGCCTGTCAGCATCCGGCCGATCATGCGTACCGTCAGCACCGAGGAGTCCCACACGCGCCGCACCGCCTTGCTGGTGGCGCGCACGGGACCATCGGCCACGACGATCATATCCGGGCGGCCCACCAGCTCCACCTTGATCTTACCGACTGTTACAGAACCTTTACGGGGATCGTCCGCACGCGCGGCCTCCGGCACGATCGTCAACTGCATCGGCTGGCCGGCGCGCCGCACATCGAGCACGATGGCGCGGCCCGGCGCCGCGCGCACCGCCTGAGTGAAGGCGCCCACGTCCACGACGGGCGCGCCATCCATGCCGACCACCGCGTCGCCCGTACGCAAGCCGGCGCGGGCACCGGCACCGCTCGGATCGACCTTGCCCAGCACCGGCGGCGGCAGCGCGATGGCGAAGCCCAGCGCAGCCGGTACGTCGCCATCGAGATCGAGCGTCGCCAGCGACTTGGCCGGCAGCGTGAAGGTAAAGCTGCCGCGCGCGGGCCGGCGTACCTCGATGCGGGCGTCCGCGCCTTCCTGCGCATCGACAGCGGCGCGCACGAGCTGCCAGCGCAGCTCCGACCAGCCGGTCACGCGCACGCCGTTGACGGCGTCGACGACGTCATCGCGTTTCAATCCGGCCAGCTGCGCCGGCGTGCCTTGCGCTGGCTGCGCCAGGCGGGCGGCCGGCTCCTCGATGCCATGCATGTACAGGCCGGCGAACAGCACGATCGCCAGCAGGAAGTTGGCCAGCGGCCCGGCGGCGACGATGGCGATGCGTTTGTACACGCTCTGGCGCGTGAACTCGCGGCGCAGGTCCGCTTCCGGCAGGTGCTTCAGGTCCTGCTCGCGCGCGTCCAGCATCTTCACGTAGCCGCCCAGCGGCAGCGCGGAGATGGCCCATTCGGTCTGGTCCGGCCCGAACCGGCGCGACCAGACGATGCGGCCCATGCCCACGGAGAAGCGCAGCACCTTGACGCCGCACCAGCGCGCCACGAGGTAGTGACCCAGCTCGTGGAACACGATCAGCGTGCCCAGCGCGATGACGAAGGCGACCAGCGTCTGCAGCAGGTTCATGGAGCCCTCCCGGCCGGACCTATGCGCCGGCCGCCGTCAACAGCGGCCGGTCGAGGGTGGCGATGACGCGCAGCGCAGCTTCGCGCGCCAGCGCATCCTGCGCCATCACCGCCTCGATCGACAAGGCCGCGCCGTGCGGCAGCTCGTCCATCACGGCGGCGATGACGCGGTCGATCTGGCGAAAGCCGATGCGCTCGTCCAGGAAGGCCTGCACCGCCACCTCGTTGGCGGCGTTCAGCAGCGCCGGCGCGGTGCCGCCTGCGCGCAACGCGTCGTACGCCAATGCCAGGCAGGGGAAGCGGCCGAAGTCGGGCTTCTCGAACTGCAGCGTGCCGACCTGCGTCAAATCCAGCTGCGCGACGCCCGAGGCGATGCGCTCCGGGTAGGCCAGCGCGTGCGCGATCGGCGTGCGCATGTCCGGATTGCCCAGCTCCGCCAGCACGGAGCCGTCGTTGTACGACACCATCGAGTGGATCACGGACTGCGGATGGATGACGACCTCGATGCGCTCGGCGCTTGCACCGAACAGCCAGTGCGCCTCGATCACCTCGAGGCCCTTGTTCATCATCGTGGCGGAATCGACGGAGATCTTGCGGCCCATGACCCATTTCGGGTGCTTGCAGGCTTCGTCCGGGGTGACGCTGTCGAGCGACTCGACGGCGCGCTTGAGGAACGGGCCGCCGGACGCCGTCAGCAGGATCTTGGTGACGCCGGCCGCATCGGGCACACGGCGGTACGTCGTCGGCAGGCATTGGAAGATCGCATTGTGTTCGCTGTCGATGGGCAGCAGCGTGGCACCGCTTTCCTGCACCGCGTCCATGAACAGCTGGCCCGACATCACGAGCGCTTCCTTGTTGGCCAGCATGACCTTCTTGCCCGCGCGGGCGGCGGCCAGCGTGGGCGCCAGGCCGGCGGCGCCGACGATGGCAGCCATCACGCCATCGACTTCCGGCGCGGACGCGATGGCGCACAGCGCGGCCTCGCCCCACTCCACCTGCGTGTCCAGGTTCATCGCACGCAGCAGCGCGGCCAGCTGGTCGGCCGCGGCGGCGCTGCCGACGACGGCGCGGGCCGGGCGGAACTGCGCGCACTGCGCGGCCAGTTCCTGCACGCGGCCATGCGCGGACAGGGCATGGACGGTATAACGGTCGGGATGGCGGGCGATGACGTCCAGCGTGGAGACGCCGATCGAACCGGTGGCGCCAAGAATGGTGATACGTTGCATGTTGTTTCCTCTGCAGGGGGCGGCGGCACCGCGGCCCCCGTTGCGCCGGCGGGCAGGCCTGCCGGCGTGGTATTCACTGCCAGACTTTACTGCCAGCCGCCCATCAGCGCCACCAGGGGCAGCACCGGCACCAGCGCGTCGATGCGATCGAGCACGCCGCCGTGGCCGGGCAGCAGGTTGCTGCTGTCCTTGAAGCCGGCGCGGCGCTTCAGTTGGGACTCGAACAGGTCGCCCACGACCGAGGCGATCACGAGCACCGTCAGCGCCAGCAGCGCCAGGCCCCATCCCATGCGCGCCTGCAGGTGCACGGGAACCGTGTCCTGCAGCAGCGGCACCGCAGGCGCCGCCAGCACGGTGGCACTGGCCAGCACGAGCACCGCGATCCAGCCGCCGACGGCGCCTTCCCACGACTTGCCCGGCGAAATGGACGGCGCCAGCTTGCGCTTGCCGAACTTCTTGCCGGCGAAGTAGGCGCCGATGTCGGCCATCCACACGATGGCCATGGCCGACAGCAGGTAGACGGGCGAACGGCCGAACAGCACCAGGATCGCCACGAAGCACGCCACCACCGTCACGGCGTACACCATGGCCAGCAGCGTGTTGCCGAAGCCCTGCGGCCCCGGCAGCCCCAGCTTCAGGGACGGGAAAAAGCGCAGCAGCCAGATGGCGCTGGCCAGGCCGAACCAGAAGCGCGCCTGCGCCAGGCCGTCGTGGAAGAAGAAGGTGTAGGCAAATGCCGCCGTCCAGCACAGCGCCACGACGACGGCGCCGCGCAAGGTGAACAGGCGGAAGGCTTCCCACACGGCGGCGCCGAACGTCAGCGCCACCAGTGCCTGCACGGCGGGCGCGGAGCCGGAGAACAGCACGGCCAGCACGACGACCAGCAGCACGACAGCAGTAATGATCCGGGTCTTCAGCATGATCGGAATCGCTTATTTGGCCTTGGCCAGTTGTTCACCGGTGCGGCCGAAGCGGCGCTCGCGGTGCTGATAGGACGCGATGGCCTCGTCCAGCTTCTCGCTGGTGAAATCGGGCCAGTACGTGTCGGTGAAATACAGCTCGGTATAGGCGAGCTGCCACAACAGGAAATTCGAGATGCGCTCCTCGCCGCCGGTCCGGATGAACAGGTCGGGCTCGGGGGCATACGCCATCGCCAGGTGCGGCGCCAGCTGCTCTTCGGAAAAGTCGGTCGCGCCCGGATGGGCCGCCACCATCTTGCCGACGGCCTGCATGATATCCCAGCGCCCGCCATAGTTGGCGCACACGGTGACGGTCAGGCGGGTATTGTTGGCGGTCTTGCGCTCGGCCGCGGCGATCATCTCGCGCAGCTTGGCATCGAAGCGGGACAGGTCGCCCACGACCTTCAGGCGGATGTTATTGGCGTGCATCTTCGCCACTTCGCGCTCCAGCGCGGTGACGAACAGGCGCATCAGCAGCGACACTTCTTCTTCCGGCCGGCGCCAGTTCTCCGAACTGAAGGCAAACACGGTCAGGTACTCGATACCGCGCTGCACGCAGGCCTCGACCACGGTACGCACCGCCTCGACACCCTTGACGTGACCCGCGACCCGGGGCAGGAAGCGCTTGGTGGCCCAGCGTCCGTTGCCGTCCATGATGATCGCCAGGTGGCGCGGCACATCCGGCACTTCCGGTACCGCAGTCGTCGAACTCGAATATTTCATGTAAACGCTTCAACCAAAAGCTGACTTTATAACAAAAAAACCGGGGACAGTCCCCTGTTTTCGGAAAATATTTCCCAGAAAACAGCGAACCGTCCCCGGCATCGCGGTCGTCAGACCGTCAGGACTTCCTTTTCCTTCTCGGCCACGATCTTGTCGATGTCGACGATGGCCTTGTCGGTCAGCTTCTGCACGTCGTCCGAGGCGCGGCGCTCTTCGTCTTCCGAAATCGCCTTGTCCTTGGTCAGCTTCTTCAGCTGCTCGTTGGCGTCGCGACGGATGTTGCGCACGGCGATCTTCGCGTCTTCCGCCTCGCTCTTGCACAGCTTGACCATTTCCTTGCGGCGCTCTTCCGTCAGCGCCGGCGTCGGCACGCGGATCTGCTCGCCCTGCGACGAGGGATTCAGGCCCAGGTCGGCTTCGCGGATCGCCTTCTCGATGGCGGCGGCCATCTTCTTCTCGAACGGCTGGACGCCAATGGTGCGGGCATCGACCAGGGTCAGGCTGGCGACCTGGTTGATCGGGGTCGGATTGCCGTAGTACTCGACCATCACATGGTCCAGGATGCCCGTGTGTGCGCGGCCCGTGCGGACCTTGGCCAGGTCGGCCTTCAGCGTTTCCAGCGACTTCGCCATCTTGTCCTGGGCATTTTTCTTGATGTCGGCTGTAGACATGTGTTCTCTCCTGTTTCTTTGAAACTTGTTAAACGTGGACCAGGGTGCCTTCTTCCTCACCCATGATAACGCGCATCATAGCGCCGGGCTTGGTGATCGAGAACACCTTGATGGGCAGCTTCTGGTCGCGGCACAGCGCAAAAGCGGTGGCGTCCATGACCTGCAGCTGCTTGGCGATCGCCTCGTCGAAGCTGATGGTGTGGTACAGCGTGGCTTCCGGGTCCTTCTTCGGGTCGGCGCTGTAGACGCCATCGACCTTGGTGGCTTTCAGCACGATCTCGGCCGACACTTCCGAGCCGCGCAGCGCGGCGGCGGTATCGGTCGTGAAGAACGGGTTGCCGGTGCCGGCCGCGAAGATGACGACCTTGCCTTCTTCCAGGTACTGCAGCGCCTTCGGGCGCACGTACGGCTCGACGACCTGCTCGATGCCGATCGCCGACATCACGCGCGCGGTGACGCCCACGTGACGCATCGCGTCGGCCAGGGCCAGCGCGTTCATGACGGTGGCCAGCATGCCCATGTAGTCGGCGGTCGCACGATCCATGCCCTGGGCGCCTGGCGCCACACCACGGAAGATGTTGCCGCCGCCAATGACGACCGCCAGTTCCACACCCAGTTTCGCGACCTCGGCCACGTCGGCCACCATGCGCTCGATCGTGCCACGGTTGATGCCGTAGGCGTCGTCGCCCATCAGGGCTTCGCCGGACAATTTGAGGAGGACGCGCTTGTAGGCTGGTTTTGACATGAGCTGGGGCTCCTTTAAAAATTGATTCGATGGCCGCCGTGGCGCCCGCCTGGGCAGCCACGCCGGCCGATAACTCTCCGGCGGCAATAATAGCGGAACGCCGCACCCCGCCGGGGGGATTTCAGCCGCGCCGCCCTCGTGGGGCCGCGGCCGAGGTACATCCAGGACGGCAGATGTCGGGGGGGTCTGTCCCTGCGGGACTGACCCCGGTTTTCACCGCAGACTCGCCAACGCGATGCCTTGCCAACACCCACCTTAAAAAAACGGGCCTCGCGGCCCGTTTTCTGAAATTACGCTCCCTTGGAAGCAGCCATCTGGGCTGCTACTTCGGCGGCGAAATCGTCTACTTTCTTCTCGATGCCTTCGCCCACCACGTACATGGTGAAGCCCTTGACGGTCGCGTTGGCGGCCTTCAGCATCTGCTCGACGGATTGCTTGTCGTTCTTGACGAATGCCTGGTTCAGCAGCGATACCTCTTTCAGGTACTTCTGCACGGAACCTTCCAGGCGCTTGGCGACGATGTCGGCGGACTGGGCCGGCTTGCCTTCGGCAGCGGCCTTGGCAGCATCTTCGTCGGCCTTGGCCTGGGCAACCGAGCGCTCTTTCTCGATCATTTCAGCAGGAACCTGGTCGGACGACAGGGCCACCGGCTTCATTGCCGCGATGTGCATGGCCACGTCCTTGCCCACTTGCTCGTCGGCGCCTTCGAAGTCGACGATCACGCCGATACGGGTGCCGTGCAGGTACGAAGCCAGCTTGCCGGTCGTTTCGAAACGCTGGAAGCGACGGATCGACATGTTCTCGCCGATCTTGCCGACCAGGGCGGAGCGCACTTCGTCCAGCGTCTGGCCCGACTCGGTCGGCAGCGCCAGCAGGGCAGCCACGTCGGCCGGGTTCTTTTCGGCGGCCAGGCGGGCTGCCGTGTTGGCCAGCGCCAGGAAGTCGTCGTTCTTGGCGACGAAGTCGGTTTCGGAGTTCACTTCCACCAGGGCGCCTACATTGCCCGAGATGAATGCCGCGACGACGCCTTCGGCGGTCACGCGCGCCGATGCCTTGGCAGCCTTGCCGCCCAGCTTAACGCGCAGAATCTCTTCCGCCTTGTCCATGTCGCCGGCCGCTTCGGTCAGGGCCTTCTTGCATTCCATCATCGGGGCGTCGGTCTTGGCGCGCAGTTCGCCAACCATTGCTGCAGTAATCGCTGCCATGTTTTTCTCCTGTTATTCGGTGGGTATTCGGTGAAATCGCCAGGGCGGCACCTTGCGGCGGCCTGCTCATCCGGCATTTCGTTAAAAAAAAGGGGAGCTTGAAGAGCCACCCCTTTTCAAAGCTGTCACCCGCCCTGTTCGCACAAGGCGGTGCCAAACATTACGCTTGCTCGTTCACTTCCACGAATTCGTCGCCGGATGCCGTCTTGATCTGTTCCAGGACGTCAGCGGAGGCGTTTGCGCGGCCTTCCAGGATCGCATCTGCCACGCCGCGGGCGTACAGGGTGATCGCTTTGGAGGAGTCGTCGTTACCAGGGATGATGTAATCCACGCCGGCTGGCGAGTGGTTGGTGTCGACCACGCCGATGACCGGGATACCCAGCTTCTGCGCTTCGGTGATCGCGCCCTTGTGGTAGCCGACGTCGACTACGAAGATCGCGTCAGGCACACCGCCCATATCCTTGATACCGCCGATGGACTTTTGCAGCTTTTCCAGTTCGCGACGGAACAGCAGTGCATCCTTCTTGGTCAGCTTCTCGACGGAACCGTCTTCGATGGTAGCTTCCATGTCCTTCAGGCGCTTGATCGAGGTCTTGATGGTCTTGAAGTTGGTCAGCATGCCGCCCAGCCAGCGCTGGTCGACATAAGGAACACCCGCGCGCTGGGCTTCAGCGGCGATGATGTCGCGCGCCTGGCGCTTGGTGCCCACCATCAGGATCGTGCCACGGTTCGCGGCCAGTTGGCGGACGGTCTTCATCGCCTCCTGGTACATCGCCATGGTTTTTTCCAGGTTGATGATGTGAATCTTGTTGCGGTGGCCGAAGATGAACGGTGCCATCTTTGGGTTCCAGAAACGGGTTTGGTGACCGAAATGGACGCCGGCTTCCAGCATTTCACGCATCGTTACAGACATATTTACTCCAGGGTTGGGTCTGGAATCCAATCAGTCACCCTTGCGGGCACCCTTGCAGAGAGGATTCGAGTTTATAAAAAGTGTGGATTTTACAACATTACCCGACGTGGGGTCGGGCAACCCGAGATTATAGCCGCTTCCGGACTGGCGAACAAGCCTCGCCACCGAGGCGTCCGGATGCGGGCGGCGCGGGCCGCACCAGCGCACGCTTTGCGGGACGCGGGCGACCGGGAGCAAACCCGCAGACGAGACGGCTGCGCTACGCAAAAACGTGCCACCGCCCCGGCGCGGCCGTGTAACTAAACGTTGCCAATGGAAACTGTCATTCGGAAATTATTAACTTGGCATGTCAGTGTGATATTGTCGAATTGCCCTCGACGGTGCAGTGGACTGACTCGGGGCACCGGTCAGCCGCGCACCGTCAGGTCGATCGTCAATATGGAGACTCAATGTACAAATCACTATCCCTTGCCGTGTTGCTCTGCGTCAGCTCGGCCCAGGTCGCTCAAGCGAAAACGTATGCCATCACCAGCAAGACCTCCGGCGTCGTCTACGACTCCGCGATGGGCTCGCATTTCGGCGGTGCCAGGTTCGTCGACGGCACCCCCTACTCGCTCGAGGTCACCGCCATCGTCGACGATCGCCGGATGGAGCAGACCGATTGGGCGCAATTCACGTTCTCCGACGTCCGGATGAACGCGGTGTTCTCCTATGACGGGACGGCTTTCCGGTTCGACGGTACGCGCACGGTGGAACTGCTGTTCGCACCGGACCGCAGGGGACCGACCCTGGTCAGCTTCGCCGCCGCGGCGACTGCCCAGGCCGATACCCTGTGGTTCACGCATAACTTCAGCGTGGCCCCGGAGGATTATCCCGGCATCACGGCGCTCGATCCAGTGGACCTCGACCTGACCGCGCTGGCGCAGGACCCGCAGGCCGTGATCACGCTGCTGGCCGACGGCAACCCCACGGGACGGATCTACGGCCAGGCGCGCACGCTGCACTATGCCGTCACGCCGGTGCCGGAGCCGGCCACCATCGCGTTGCTTGCGGGCGGCCTGGCCGTCCTGGGCGGCGCGGCCGCGCGACGCAAGCGCACCGCCTGAGCATCCCGCGCCACCGGCCGCCCTGCCACGGGCGCGGCCGGGCGGCACGCACTGCCCTCTACTGCTGTCGTCGCCCGCGCAGCGCGTCCATCTCGGCCCGCAGCGTAGCCCGCTCGGCCTTGACGGCGTCGAGCTGCTGACGCAGCTGCTTGATTTCCGATGCAAATTCGTCGCGCGCCGTCACCGCGCCGACGAGTTCCATCTCGGCCGCCAGGCGGGCGTCCGAATCGGCCGCGGAGGCGGTCACGTTGCGCTCCAGTTGCTGGCGCAGGTCGTTGATCTGGCGCTCCTTGCCGTCGATGGCCAGTTGGTCCTTGGCCTTGCTGACGAGCGCCTCCGTGGCCACGCGGCGGGCGTCGCGCAGCTCGACCGTCAACTGCTCGATCTGTTCGGCCTGTTCGGCATTGACGGCCTGTGCCTGGTTGCGCTCGAACTCGATCTCGTCGCCCGAACGCAGCAGCTCCTCGATGTCGCCGCGGGCCCGCTCCAGCGCTTCGCGCGCGCCCGCACCCGCCTCCTCGGCGTGACGGCGCGCCCAGTCCGTCAACGCCGTCGCCAGCTCGGGCGGGATCGTGGCGGACGGTGGCGCCGGCATCGGCTGCTCGGCCTCGCGCCAGGCCGCCAGGTGGCGCAGGATCGCGGCGGCCGAGCCGCTGCCGACCATTTCGCGCACGGCGTCGATCGTAACGGGGCTGCCTTCCTCGCGCAGGCGGGCTGCGGCTTCGGCAACTTCTTCGTAGGTAGGTATGGCGTCTGGCATTGCTCGTTCCTCTTGTTGCGACCGGTGGTCAGGTTATTGTTCTCGCTTATCCGCCGCGCTACTGTACCGCGCCGCGGGCATGCGCGGCGCCGCCGAACCGGACGGCGCCACCGCAGGCGTTAGCTTATCCTGACAAGCGAGCGCCAATCGATACCTTACCTTCCTGCACATCCTACCCCGATCCCTAGCCAAGGAGCCACCATGCAATCGATGCAACTGGAAAAACTGGAACAGGGCCTGCGCGAAGTGCTGCGGCTACTGGAACGCGACGAGCGCGGCGCCGCGGGCCTGGGCGTCGACCACCCGGCCGTGACAGCCGCCCATGCCTGCGAGCTGATGCTGCCGGAACCGCTGACGGCCGCGACACTGGCACACGCCGCGCGCCACAAGATCGACAACGTCCAGGTGCTGCTGGCGCGCGCGCGTGAGCACGAGAAGCTGCCGCCGGCGGCGCAGCTGGCGGCCGACGAGGGCTACCTGCTGGACGAGAACGACCTTGCCGCGCCCAAGGGCAGCGAAAGCTGAACGACAGCCGTCGCGCTGGGGCCGGAAAAACAGCCCTTGAAATCTCCGATCGCGGTAACATATACCATCCAACGGGATGGTGCCCGGATGGAGGAATGACAGGACAAGCATGCCGAACGACATCAAGACCCGGGCCATCGACTCGGAAAAAATCACGATCAACCTGTTTCCGGTGGACCTGGGACAGATCGACCTGCTGGTACAGCAGGGTTTCTATGCGAACCGCACGGACCTGATCCGCACCGCGATTCGCAACCAGTTGCAGCTGCATGCGGACGTGGTGCGCCAGACCGTCATGCGCGACAAGCTCGTGCTCGGGGTGCAGCATTATTCGCGCGCCGACCTGGAGGCCGTACAGGCCGCCGGCGAGACGCTCAATATCCGGGTGGTTGGCCTGGCGACGATCGGTCCGGATGTCCCGCCCGAACTCGCCGCCGCCACCATCCATTCCATTGCCGTGCTGGGCGCCTTACACGCCAGCCCGGCCGTCAAGGCCGCCCTGAAGGGGCGGATCGGCTGACTCGCCGGCACGCCGGCACGAAAGGCAAGACATGAAATTCGATTCCCAACTGATGGCACGCCTGCAGGCTGCCACGCAACAACTGCTGAAGGACGGCCCGGCCGCCTCCACGACCGCGCTGCGCCACGCCATGGGCGGTAGCGCCGCGGGCGAAGCGCCTGCCGGCACCGCCCCGCTCTCCTCCGGGGCGCGCACGTTCAAGGACCTGAACGCGGCCCCGGACTACGCCCACGGGGCCCCGGCCGGAGACGGCGACGCCGGCGCGGCGCCGGCCCAGGACCTGGCCGGGTTCCTCGCCGGGCTGGGTGTGCGCCTGCCCGAGGGCGTCACCATGCCGGCGGGCCCTGCCGGGGCCTTCGGCAAAGCCGGCGCGTTTGCGCTGCCCGAAGGATTCAAGCTGCCCGACGGTTTCGAACTGCCCGAAGGCCTGTCGATGCCCAGCTCACCAGTCATGCGCAAACGCACTCCACCCCCTCCCGTTCCTGCCGGCGCCACGTTCGCCGACGCCAGCTTCAGCAACCACGCCGGCACCCGCGGCTACAAGCTGTACGTCCCCAGCACCTATACGGGCCAGCCGGTGCCGCTGCTGGTCATGCTGCACGGCTGCACGCAGGACCCGGACGACTTCGCGGCCGGCACGCGCATGAACCAGGTCGCCGAGGAGACGGGCTGCCTCGTGCTGTATCCGGCGCAATCGCAGCAAGCCAACCAGTCGCGCTGCTGGAACTGGTTCGCGCCGGGCGACCAGCAGCACGGGCGCGGCGAGCCGGCCATCATCGCCGGCATGACGCAGGAGGTGATGCGGCGCTACGCCGTGGACCCGCGCCGGGTCGCCATCGCCGGCTTGTCGGCGGGCGGTGCGATGGCCGTCATCGTCGGCACACTGTATCCGGAACTGTTCCGCGCCGTGGGCGTCCACTCCGGCCTGCCCTACGGCGCCGCGCAGGACCTGCCGGCGGCATTGCAGGCCATGAAGGCGGGCCGCAAGGCGCACCACGGCCGCAAGGCGACATCGCCGCCGCTGATCGTGTTCCATGGCGACAAGGACCGCACGGTACACGCCGTCAACGGCGAGCAGGTACTGGCCGACGCGCTGGCGCCGCACGGCAGCGGCAAGCCGGCCGTCACCCAGGCGAAAGCGGCGGGCGGACGCCGCTACACCCGCTCCGTGCACACGGCGGCGGATGGACGTGTCGTCGCCGAGCACTGGGTCCTGCACGGCGGCGGCCACGCCTGGGCGGGCGGCAGCGCCAGCGGCAGCTACACGGATCCCAAGGGCCCGGACGCCAGCCGCGAGCTCCTGCGTTTCCTCATGGAATCAACCGGCGACGCCACTGTGGACTTGCAACCACAGCATTAAAAAACTTTCCATTAATATTTGCGAAATACCAACCAGCAATTTTAATTCTGGAATTAAAATATGAACTAGTGCAAATTTTGCAGGACTCGCATCATGCCTCTCATCGCCGCCGCCCTGGCCGCCACGCTGTCTGTCAGCGCCACCTGTTCCTGGAACCGGCCCGGTGTCGATCCCTACCGGGGCGATACCGCCACGGCACTGGCCCACTATCCGGACATCCCGGCCGCGCAGCGCAAGGTCTTGCTGGACAAGATCACCGCTGGCACGCCGGACGACCGCGTGGCGATCCGGCGTGACGCCATCGTCGGCGACGGCCGCTACGACCCGGCCATCCGCGACATGCACTTCGGCAAGGCACGCATGTGCGGCACCGTCGACCGCAGTCGCTGGACGGAAGCACGCAGCGAGCCTGGGGCCGTCTATTGTGCCGACCAGCATTGCATCCTCGTGCCCAGGATCTGTGGCAACGTCAGCCGCATCACGCGCCGTGCCAAGGCGGCGCCGCAACAGCCGGACCAGCCCGTGGCCGTGGCGGAACCTGTTCCGATCGAGCCATGGCAGCCCGGGCGCCACCCGCTCGACTGGCTGACGGGAACGGAGCTGGGCCTGTCCGACGGTCCCGGCGATGAAGGCGGCGACAGCGACGGCGCGGACGAAGGGGACGGCGCAGGCGAGCCGCGCCTGCTGGCCGAGGGCGGCAACCCGGCACTGTGGGGCTGGGACGAGGACCAGCCGGTCCAGGCCGTGCCGGAAGCCTCCACGTGGGCCATGCTGCTGGCCGGTGCCGGCGTCGTGGCCGGCTGGAGCCGGCGCACGGCGCGCAAGGCGGCCGCGCGAACCTGAGCGCCCCCGCGGCGCGCGTTGCATTTCCGCCCTACAGCACTGATATTGCCTTCGATCAACGTCGACCGGCCCGGCCGGATGGGTGTGCCTCGTTTATAATCTCGACTTGCGCGCTCCTCATTGCACCCTTGCCGCGCCCTTACCGAACACGATCCGAACAATATGGCCATTTCCATCAAGACCCCCGCAGACATCGAAGGCATGCGCCTTGCCGGCCGCCTGGGTTCCGAAGTCCTCGACTACATCACGCCGTTCGTCAAGCCAGGCGTCACCACGGGCGAGCTCGATCGCCTGTGCCACGAGTACATGACGAACGTGCAGGGCACCGTGCCGGCGCCGCTGAACTACGCGCCGCCCGGCTACACCCCCTACCCGAAGGCGATCTGCACCTCCGTCAACGACGTCATCTGCCACGGCATTCCCGGCGACAAGGTGCTGAAGAACGGCGACGTGGTCAACCTGGACATCACGATCATCACCAAGGATGGCTACCACGGCGACAACAGCCGCATGTTCTACATTGGCGAGCCGTCGATCCTGGCCAAGCGCCTGACGGAGGTGACGTACGAATGCATGTGGCTGGGCATCGCCCAGGTGCGCCCTGGCGGCCACTTCGGCGACATCGGCCACGCCATCCAGGTGCACGCCGAGAAGGCCGGCTACAGCGTCGTGCGCGAATTCTGCGGCCACGGCATCGGCAAGGGCTTCCACGAGGAGCCGCAGGTGCTCCACTACGGCAAGCCCGGCACGGGCGAGGAACTGAAACCGGGCATGATCTTCACGATCGAGCCGATGATCAACGCGGGCCGCCGCGACATCCGCGAGATGAACGACGGCTGGACGATCAAGACGAAGGACCGCAGCCTGTCGGCGCAGTGGGAGCACATGGTGCTGGTGACGGAAACGGGCTACGAAGTGCTGACGCTGTCGGCCGGCTCGCCGCCGCCGCCGGCCTTCATCACCGCCGCCAAGGCCGCCTGACCGGCACACGCCCATGAACACCGTGATCGCCGCGTGCGGGCAGCCGCGCGACCAGTTGCGCAACCAGCTGAAGGGCCGCCTGAAGTCGGACCGCCAGGTCGTCATCGCGACCTTCCACGAGGACGGCAAGCCGGAAAAGCTGCTGCGCGGCCTGCGCCAGAGCGTCGACGCGGTGCTGGAACAGGCCTGGCACGAAGCCGGGTTGCCGCCGGAGACGGCGCTGGTGGGCGTGGGCGGGTACGGGCGCGGCGAGTTGTTCCCCCATTCCGACGTCGATGTGCTGATTCTGCTGCACAAGGCGCCCGACGAGGACACCCGGCACAAGCTGGAGGAGTTCGTCCAGCTGCTGTGGGACCTGGGCCTGGAGATCGGCAGCAGTATCCGCACGATCGACGAGTGCCTGCACGAGTCGAAGGCGGACATCACGGTGCAAACGAGCCTGCTGGAAGCGCGCTGCGTGGCTGGCAACCGCCAGCTGTTCGAGCAGCTGCAGGAAGCCTACGACGCGGCCATGGACCCGCAGGCGTTCTTCCACGCGAAGACGTCCGAGATGCGCCAGCGCCATGCCAAGTACGAGGACACGGCGTTCTCGCTCGAACCCAATTGCAAGGAAAGCCCCGGCGGCCTGCGCGACCTGCAGGTGATCCTGTGGGTGGCCAAGGCGGCCGGGTTGGCCAGTTCGTGGCGCACGCTGGCCACGCGCGGCCTGATCACCCAGACCGAGGCGCGCCAGCTGATGGAAAAGGAGCGCGCCTTCAAGGACATCCGCGTGCGCCTGCACCTGCATGCCGGCCGGCGCGAGGACCGCCTCGTGTTCGACGTGCAGACGGCGGTGGCCGAAAGCCTGGGCCTGCATTCCACCGGCAGCGGCATCCACATGCGCCGCGCCAGCGAATACCTGATGCAGCGCTACTATTGGGCCGCCAAGACCGTTACCCAGCTCAACACCATCCTGCTGCAGAACATCGAGGCGCGCCTGTTCCCGCAGGACGACGAGCCGCAGCCGATCAATGCCCGCTTCAACGAAGTGAACGGCTTCATCGACATCGCCAGCGACGACGTGTTCGAGCAGACGCCGTCGGCCATGCTGGAGATCTTCGTGCTGATGACGGAGCGCCCGGCCCTGAAGGGCATCACGGCCCGCGCCACCCGCGCGCTGTGGCACGAGCGCTTCAAGATCGACGGCCGCTTCCGCGCCGATCCCGTCAACCGCGCCTACTTCCTGCGCATCCTGCAGGCGCCGGTCGGCATCATCCACGCGCTGCGGCGCATGAACGACCTGTCGATCCTGGGCCGCTACCTGCCGAACTTCCGCAAGATCGTCGGCCAGATGCAGCACGACCTGTTCCACGTCTACACGGTCGACCAGCACATCCTGATGGTGGTGCGCAACATGCGTCGCTTCACGATGCCGGAGCACGCGCACGAATACCCGTTCTGCAGCCAGCTGATGGCGAACTACCCGCAGCACTGGCTGCTGTACGTGGCCGCGCTGTTCCACGACATCGCCAAGGGCCGCGGCGGCGACCATTCGAAACTGGGCGTGGCCGACGTCGTGCAGTTCTGCCAGGATCACGGCATGAGCGCGCACGAGACCGAGCTGGTCGCCTTCCTCGTCGAGCAGCACCTGCTGATGTCGACGGTGGCGCAGAAGCAGGACCTGTCCGATCCGGACGTCATCGCGGCGTTCGCCAGGACAGTGAAGGACGAGCGCCACCTGACGGGCCTGTACCTGCTGACGGTGGCCGACATCCGGGGCACCAGCCCGAAAGTGTGGAACGCGTGGAAGGCCAAGCTGCTGGAAGACCTGTACAAGATGACGTTGCGCGTGCTGGGCGGCGAGCCGCCGTCGGCCGACCGCGAGCTGAAGAACCGCCAGCAGGAGGCCTTGGCCACGCTGCGCCTGTACGGCCTGCCGCCCGATGCGCACGAGCCGCTGTGGCAGCAGCTCGACATGGCCTACTTCCTGCGCCACGATTCGTCGGACATCGCGTGGCAGACGCGCGCCCTGTACGACCGCCTGAACAGCGACAAGCCGGTGGTGAAATGCCGCCTGGCGCCGATCGGCGAAGGCCTGCAGATCGCCGTCTACGTACGCGACCAGCCCGACCTGTTCGCCCGCATCTGCGGCTACTTCGACCGCAAGAACTTCTCGATCCTGGACGCGAAGATCCACACCACGAAGCACGGCTACGCGCTCGACACGTTCCTCGTCACCGAGCAGAGCTTCGCCAAGAGCTACCGCGACATCATCAGCCTGATCGAACACGAGCTGTGCGACCTCCTGACCTCCGCGGCGCCGCTGCAGCCGCCCACGCGGGGCCGGCTGTCGCGCCTGTCGCGCACCTTCCCCATCCAGCCGACCGTGGACCTGCGGCCGGACGAACGGGGCCAGTATTATCTGCTGTCCGTGGCGGCCAACGACCGCACCGGGCTGCTGTACTCCATCGCCAACGTGCTGACCAAATACAAGGTCAACCTGCACACGGCGAAGATCATGACGCTGGGCGAACGCGTCGAGGATGTCTTCATCGTCGACGGCGCCACGCTGGCCAACACGCGCACCCAGCTGCAACTTGAAACCGATTTATTGGAAGCCTTGAAAGTCTGATGTCTGAAGAATTACTACGCCTGTCCAAGCGCATGTCCGAACTGGGCCTGTGCTCCCGCCGCGAGGCCGACGAATGGATCGCCAAGGGCTGGGTGCGGGTCGACGGCAACGTCGTCTCGGAACTGGGCACGAAGGTCTACCCGAGCCAGAAGGTGACGGTGGAACGCCAAGCCGCCGCCGAGCAGTCCAAGCGCGTGACGATCCTGATCAACAAGCCGATGGGCTATGTGTCGGGCCAGGCCGAGGATGGCTACACCCCGGCGGTGGCGCTGATCAAGCCGGAGAACCGCTGGGCCGACGATCCGTCGCCCGAGCAGTTCCACCCGACGCAGTTGCGCAGCCTGGTCCCCGCCGGCCGCCTGGACATCGATTCGGTGGGCCTCCTGGTGCTGACGCAGGACGGCCGCATCGCGAAACACCTGATCGGGCAGGACACGGAGATCGACAAGGAGTACCTTGTACGGGTGCAGTATACGAAACCAGGCAAGCTGCCGGATGCCGACCTGAAAAAACTGAATCACGGGCTGTGGATGGACGGCAAGCCGCTGCTGCCGGCGAAGGTGCGCTGGCAGAACGACGACCAGCTCAGCTTCACGCTGCGCGAGGGCAAGAAGCGCCAGATCCGGCGCATGTGCGAGATGGTGGGCCTGAAGGTGGTCGGGCTCAAGCGCGTGCGCATCGGCAGGGTCAAGCTGGGCGACCTGCCGGTAGGCCAGTGGCGTTATCTTTCTCCCGAAGAAAGATTCTAGTCCTAAAAACAACATAGTTGCTCGAAGTTCAAAGCTTTACTGTTATCCTTCTACGTGTAAATACGCATGAAAGCACCCAGCAAATCGCGCCGCGAGCGGGCCACCTGGCTCAATACGATGGCCGTCCGGACCTACAGCGCGAAGCGCCGCCCGAAATGGACGGCCGCGCAGGTCTTCCGTGGTGCTTTCCGGCGCAACAGCCCAGGGGACGCAATGAGCAATCTATCCGTAGCCAGCCACCAGGCCGCCTTGCTAGACGCAACGGCCGTGTGCCAGCCCAATCCACACCGCAAGGGACCGCCGCGCCCGGCCGATGCGCTGGAACGCATCGCCCTCACGGCGCCGTCGCATGAGATCACCGACATCGACCAGATCGGCGACTCGCTGCAGGTGCTGGCCGAACGGGGCGATGCCGTGTCGATCTACCCGGCCGGCGACAGCACGCCGGTCCTTGCACGCATCCTGTGGGTTCACCCGGAACAGCCCCATTTCATGCTGGAGCTGAACGAGGGCAGCGCGCTGCCGATGGGACGCTGCACCTTCGTGGCGATGCTGCAGTCCTCGCGCTTCCAGTTCGAGCTGTCGGCCGACTGGCAGGCCGAACCGGGTCATCCGACCTACGTGCCGGCCGAGTTCCCGGAGCGCGCCGTCGTGCTGAACCGCCGCTCGACGATGCGTCTGGAGACGCCGCTGGCCAGTACGTTCAACGCCTCGTTCGTCCTGTTCGGCAATCCTTACGAACTGCAGCTGTACGACGTCTCCGTCGGCGGCGTCGGCATGCGCTGCGCCCCGCGCGACGCGGCCGGCCTGCACATCGGCCGCAAGCTGCAACGCGTGCGGCTGGAACTGGGTCCCGACACCGTCGTCATCTGCGACCTGGAGATCCGCCTGGCCCGCCGCTTCCGCTCCTTCCTGCTGGGCGAGCAGCTGCAGATCGGCTGCCAGTTCGTCAACCTGTCGCCGCAGATGCAGCAGGAAGTCGAGCGCGTGCTGGCGCGCATGAGCGCCAATCGGCGCTAAGCGTTTACGGGGAAATTGGAAAATTGGGGACAGCCTCCGATTGGAAAATTGGGGACAGCCTCCAGTTAAGCGCCGTGAAATTGGGGACAGCCTCCAGTTAAGCGCCGCGTTACGTTTCAGAATCGGAGGCTGTCCCCGATTCGGTCCCCGATTCGCCGAGTCGCCCGATTCGCTAAACTGCTGGAACGCTGCCGCGTGGCTCAGGCCAGCGGCAACCGCACCGTCACCAGCAAACCGCCCTGTCCCGCCTCCCCCAGCACGATCGTGCCGCCATGCTGCGCGACGACCGCATGGGCGATCGCCAGTCCCAGGCCGCTGCCGCTGTGGGCCTGGTCCGGTGCCCGGAAAAAGCGGTCGAACACCCGCTCGCGCCATGCGGGCGCGATCCCCGGGCCGGCATCGGCCACCGTCAACCGCGCCATGCCCTCTGCGTTTGCCAACGTCACCATCACTGTCGCGCCGGCGGGACTGTACTTGATGGCATTGTCGAGCAGGTTGTCCAGCAGCGACGTCAGGGCTTCGCGCCGGCCGCGAATGTGGACCGGCTGCGCCGCCGCCAGGTCCAGCTCGACCCCGCCGGCAGTGGCCAGACAGGCCAGCGCCGCCATCCGCTCCTGCAGCAGCTCGCCCAGCTCCAGCGCCACCGTCTCGTCGCGCGCGGCATTGGCGCCGGTCGCCTCGCTGCGCATCAGGTTCAGCAATTGTCCCACCAGGCGCGCGGCGCGCGCGTTGGCGCTGACGATTCCCGCCAGCAGCTGGCGCTGGCCCGGGTCCTCGGCATGGGCGCGCAATGCCTCCACGTTGATGCGCAGCGCGGCCAGCGGCGTGCGCAGCTCGTGCGCGGCATCGGCGATAAAGGCGCGTTCGCGCCGGCTTGCCTCGTCGACACGGCGCATCAACGCATCGATGCTGTCCACCATGGCCCCCAGCTCGCGGTGGCGCGGCCGGAACGTCAACGGCGCCAGGTCCTGTGGTCCGCGCGAAGCCACTTCCTGGGCCACCCGGTTCCAGGGCCGCAGCGCGAGCCGGATCGACAGCCAGGCGGGGGGAATCAGGAACGGGATGCTGACGAGGATGGGCATCAGGTAGAAACTGCGGGAGTTGACCGTCAAGGCCACGTTCTTCCAGTCGCCAGGGGCGATGAACATCATCCTGACGGATCCGTCGGGCGACTGGCGCGTGCGGGCGCGCCAACGCACGCCATCGACGACGAACGCCTCGATCACGTCCAGCCGGGTATTGCGCACGCCGCGCGGCGCCGTCGGCGAGCGGTAGATTTCCTGGCCGGCCCGGGTCAGCACGATGGCCGGCACGATGCGGGAATCTTCCGCCCCTGAATCCTCGCTGATCGCCCGGTCGATGGCCGCCAGGGAGGCCGTGCGGCGCTCGGGCCGGTCGTCCATGTTCTGCGCCACCGTCAACACGGCATCGAACACGCCGTTATCCTTCAGCATCGAATGCTCGTTGACGCCGTCGAAGATGATCAATGCGGCGCTGACGAGCCACAACAGCGCCAGCAGCGCCATCTGGGCCAGCAGCAGCCGGCGCGTCAGGCTGGGCCGCAACAACGCCTGGAACACGACCGCCAACCGGCGCCTCACCGGCATCATGGCGTGCCGCCTGCGGGCGGGCCGGCTTGATCGATCACGTAGCCCACGCCGCGCACGGTGCGCACCAGGCCATCGCCGACCTTGCGGCGCAGGTTCGCCATGTGCACGTCCAGCGCATTGCTGGCATTGGCCTGGGCGCCAGGCAGCGCCTGCTCTTCCAGGTGGCGTCGCGTGACGACGCGGTCGGCCCGCATCATCAGCGTCTTCAGCAGGATGAATTCGCTGGCCGTCAGCTCCACCGGCCGGCCCGCGACGGTGACGCGCCGGGTCGACACGTGCAGGACAACGCCGCGCAGTTCCAGCACCGCGCCATCGAAGCCGTAGCTGCGCCGGGCCAGCGCCCGCACGCGCGACAGCAGCTCGGCCAGCTCGAACGGCTTGACCAGGTAATCGTCCGCGCCGGAGTCGAGTCCGCGCAGCCGGTCCGGCAAGGCGTCGCGCGCGCTCAGGATCAGCACGGGCAGCTCGCTGCGCTCGCGCCGCAGCCGCGTCAGCAAGGTCAGGCCGTCGCCGTCCGGCAGGCCCAGGTCCAGCAGCACGAGGTCGCACCGGTCGTCCTCGAGCCAGGCATTGGCGTCTTTCAGGTGGCGTACCCACACCACGTCCAGGCCCTGGTCGGCCAGTGCGATGCGCACGCCGTTGCCCAGGTCCATATCGTCTTCGATCAGCAGGATTTTCATGGGGCGTATTAAACCATCGCCACATGAACGGCGGGTGAAGATCCGCGCCCTTCATGCAATCTTCATGCGCGGCTCAGGTTTGCTTCATCGCCTGCGCCGATACTGCCGGCTCCACAACTGTCCTGGACTACCGATGAAGAACAACATCCGCATGATCGCCTTTGCCGCCGTGCTCGCGACCAGCCTGGCCCACGCCGCCGACGACGCCAACGTCCTGACCCTGGCCGGCGGCATCGCCGGCGGGCCGCGCTTCTCGGGGGCCGACGAACACGTTGTCGGCCCCGCCCTCGGGATCGACTACCAGATGGCCAACGGCCTCTATGCCAGCTCGTTACGCGGCATCGGCTACGGCCGCGCGCTGGGCCCGGTCAGCGCCAGCGTGGCGCTGGGCTACCGCGGCGGGCGCAGCGAGCGCGATCGTGCCGGCCTCGGTGGTGCCCGCGGCAGCACGGCGCTGCGCGGCATGGGCGACGTCAAAGGCAGCGCCACCGTCATGGTGCAAGGCGGCTACGAGATCGTCGATGGCCTGGAGCTGAGCGCGGCCGCGGAACTGCCGCTGAGTCACCGTGAGAACGGCCGCACGCTGTCGCTCGGCCTGACCGGCACCCTGTTCGACCGCGCGGCCGACCAGGTCACGCTGGCACTGTCGGCCAACCTGGCCGACGCCGATTACGTGCGGACCTACTACGGCGTCGACGCGGCCCAGTCGGCGCAATCCGGCTACCGCCGATTCACGCCGAAAGCCGGCTTGTACGAAGTGGAACTGGGCATGACCTGGCGGCACCAGTTCGATGAACGCTGGTCCGTCACGGCGATGGCGGGCATCACCGCACTGACGCGCGACGCGGCGCGCAGCCCGCTGGCGCGCAAGGACACGGCGCCGAGCGGCGCCGTGCTGGTGGGCTATCGTTTCTGAGTCGGGAAGCCGTTACGCCTCGATCTTGCGCGCCGAGTTGGCGGCCCAGCGGTACAGGCTGCCCAGCAGCACGCCGGCGGCCACCAGCGACACCAGCATGCCCGTGCCTTCCGGCAGGCCCACGCCGAAGTCCAGCGGCTCGCTCTTGCCGGAGGCGACGATCAGGCCTGCCAGCGCCACGTTGAACAGGCTCTCGCCCACGATGAAGCCGGACATCACCAGCACGCCCACGCGCGACGCGGCCTCGCCGTACGTCTTGCTGCGCATGGCCTTCTCGAAATAGTAGCCGGCCACCGCGCCGACGACGACGGGCGCCGTCACGGCGGACGGCAGGTAGACCGCCAGGCCGACGCCCAGCGGCGGCAGGCTGTACTTGCCGTTGCTGGCCTTCTTCAGCACGAAATCGAATGCGACCAGGCCCAGGCCGATCACTGCGCCCCAGCCGATCAGGTGCCACGGCAGGTCGCCGCCGATGACGCCGCGCGCCAGCGTCGAGATCAGCGTGGCCTGCGGCGCCGCCAGCGGCTGGTCCGAGATCGCGTTCTGGTTTGGCGCGCCCGCGAAACCGTAGGCGTGGTTCAACAGGTCCAGCACCTGCGGCACGACGCACGAGCCGGCGAACACGCCGATGATCAGCGCGACCTGCTGCTTCCACGGGGTGGCGCCGACCAGCTGGCCGGTCTTGAGGTCCTGCAGGTTGTCGTTGCCGATCACGGCCACCGCCAGCACGACCGTCGTCACGAACAGCGCGAACGCGATCAGCGCCTGGGCCGTGTCCGGGCCCATGATCTGGCGGCCGACGATGCCGACCGACGTGGCGGCGCCCAGGATCGTCAGGATGGCGATGCCGGAGACGGGCGAGTTGGACGAGCCGATCAGGCCCGCCATGTAGCCGCATACCGCCGCGGCCAGGATGCCCGCGACCAGGATGTAGCCGATGCCGACGGCGACCAGCGGCGTCGAGATCGAGGCCAGGGCGCCGCCTTCCAGGAACGATGCCAGCAGCCAACCGGCTGGCACCAGGGCGATCAGGGTAACCAGGCCGACGATAAAGATCGGCATGTCACGGTCGATGCGTGGCACGGCGGCGCCGCCGTGCTTGGCGGCACGGGCCGCTTCCAGCGCGGAGCTCAGGCCACCCAGCACCGGCTTGGCCAGCGTCGCCAGCGTGACGATGGCGGCGGCGCCGATCGTGCCGGCGCCCATCATGCGCACCTGCGTGCTCCACACGCCCAGCGCGTGGTCGGCGACCGACGCGCCGGCGGCCATCGGCGTCGCGGCGGTCAGGATCGGCACCAGGATGCCCCACGCGATGACCAGGCCGGCCAGCATGGCGATGCCGACGGTAATGCCCATCAGGTGGCCGGCACCGATGAGCGCGAGCGAAGTGGAGGCGCCCAGGCCGGTGGCGCCGCTGCCGGCGCCGAAGCGGAAGTAATGGGCCACCTCGGCGGCGCCCACCTTGATGGCGGCCAGGAGCGCGAAGAACGCGGAGGCCAGCGTGCCCAGGATCACGGCCTTCAGTCCGGCCTTGCCTTCCTGTGCGCCGGCGCGCGACGCGGTGCCGACCTTCAGCACCTCGGCGGCGGCGACGCCTTCCGGATACGGCAGGTTCGACTGCGACACCAGCGCGCGGCGCAACGGCACCGTGTACATCACCCCCAACACGCCGCCGATGGCGCAAGCGCCGAACGTGGGCCAGAACGGGATGCTGGCCCACCAGCCGATCATCAAGAGGCCCGGCAGCACGAAGATGACGGAAGCCAGCGTGCCGGCGGCCGACGCGATCGTCTGCACGATGTTGTTTTCCTGGATGGTCGCATCCTTGAAGGCGGACAGCAGCGCCATCGAAATGACGGCAGCGGGAATCGACGTGGCGAACGTCAGGCCCACTTTCAGGCCCAGGTAGACCTGGGCGGCCGTGAATACCAAGGTGATCAGGATGCCGAGGATGATCCCCCGTGCGGAAAATTCCAGTGGATTGGACGATGTGGACTGGTTCATCCTGTGTTGCTCCCGGTGGCCGGGATCAGATATCCCGGATTGTTATAAGGTGAATAAGCTGCCGGGATATTACGACAGATTCGTGACGGCGCCAATGTGCTAGGGTCTGTCCCCCATGGGGACTGACCCCGAAGTCCACTCCACGGCGTCGAAACGCAGCCAAACTTCGGGGTCAGTCCCGCAGGGACAGACCCCAAGCCGCAAAAACTCCCGTCAATCGTCGTCGTTCGGGTCCAGATCGGGAAACATCACGCTGGTGAACCCGAACTTCGAAAAATCGCGAATCCGCATCGGGTACAGGATGCCATGCAGGTGATCCACCTCGTGCTGCACCACGCGGGCGTGGAAGTCGGCCGCGTCGCGCACGATGCGGTTACCGTACTGGTCGAATCCCTCGTAGTGCAGGCGCACGTGGCGCGGCACGCTGCCGCGCAGGCCCGGCACCGACAGGCAGCCTTCGAAGCCCTCTTCCAGCTCGTTGCCGAGCGGCGTCAGCACGGGATTGATCAGCACCGTTTCCGGCACCTGCGGCGCGTCCGGATAGCGCACGTTGGACTTGAAGCCGAAGATGACGACCTGCAGGTTGACGCCGATCTGCGGCGCCGCCAGCCCGGCGCCGTTGGCCGCGTGCATGGTGTCGAACAGGTCGGCGACCAGCGCATGCAGCTCGGGCGTATCGAACGCGCGCACGGGTTCGGCCTGGCGCAGCAGGCGCGGGTCGCCCAGTTTCAGGATCTCGCGCACCGTCATTGCCCCGCTCCCTGCACCTGCGCGACGTAGTCGGCAAATTCCGGCCCCGTCTCGGGATGCTTCAGGCCCATCGCCACCATCGCCTTCAGGTAGCCCAGCTTGGAGCCGCAGTCGTAGCGCTGGCCGTCGTAGCGGTAGGCCAGCACGCGCTCGTGCTTGAGCAGCGCGGCGATGCCGTCGGTCAGCTGGATCTCGCCGCCGGCCCCCGTGCCCAGTTGCTCCAGGTATTCGAAGATGCGGGCCGACAGCACGTAGCGCCCCACCACCGCCAGCGTGGACGGGGCCTCCTCCGGCGCCGGCTTCTCGACGATGCCCGTCACCAGCTCGAGCCGCTCGCGATACGGGCTGGCGCTGACGATGCCGTACTGGCGCGTATGCTCGCGCGGCACCTCCTGCACCGCCAGCAGGCTGGCACGCTCGAACTCGTACTGCCGCGTCATCTGCGCCAGCACCGGCGCGGTGCCGTTATCGGTGTCCATGAAGTCGTCCGCCAGCAGTACGGCAAAGGGTTCGTTGCCGACGATGGGCCGGGCGCACAGCACCGCGTGGCCCAGGCCCAGCGGCGCGGACTGGCGGATGTAGATGCAGTTGACGTGCTTCGGAATCACGTTGCGGACCAGTTCCAGCAAGGCCTGCTTGTTGGCCGCCTCCAGTTCCGCTTCCAGCTCGTAGGCCTTGTCGAAATGGTCCTCGATGGCGCGCTTGTTGCGCCCCGTGATGAACACGAGGTCCGTGATGCCCGCCGCCACCGCTTCCTCGACCGCGTACTGGATCAGCGGCTTGTCGACGATCGGCAGCATCTCCTTCGGCTGCGCCTTGGTGGCGGGCAGGAAGCGGCTGCCCAGGCCCGCCACGGGAAAGACGGCTTTCTTGATCGCGTTCATGCGTCCCCTTCCTATTTGCCCAGCAGTGCCAGCAGGCCTGCCTCGTCCAGGATGTCCACGCCCAGCTCTTCCGCCTTGGCCAGCTTGCTGCCCGCCTCGGCACCGGCGACGACGTACGACGTCTTCTTCGACACGGAGCCGGATACCTTGCCGCCGGCCGCCTCGATCATGGCGCCGGCCGCGTCGCGGCTCAGCGTCGGCAAAGTGCCCGTCAGGACGAACGTCTTGCCGCTCATCGGCCCTTCCGCCGCCGCGGCTTCGGGCAGCTGGGCCAGCAGTTCCGCGCGCAGCTTGTCCAGGCGCAGCAGCGCATCGCGGTGCTCGGGCCGCGCCATCCATTCTTCCAGCGCGCCTGCCACGGTCGCAGGCAGGCCATAGACGTCGAAGGTGCGGCGGCTCGCCAGCGATTCGAACGTGACGCCCTGCTCCATCAGCTGGCGCGCGCGCGGCTCCGTCAGTTTCGGGATGGCCAGCGCCGCCAGCAGCTTGACGGGGTCCAGCTTCTCGCGCAGCTGGGCCTTGGGCGCATGCTCGCCTTGCGGCGCCACGCCGGCCGCCAGCAGTGCATCGATGGCCTGCTGGTTCTTCTCTTCCGCGAAGAAGTCGGCGATCGATTCAGCCACGGTGCCGCCGATGTCCGGCAGTACGCGCAGCAGTGCCTCGGGTGCCTGGCGCACCAGGTCGAAACGGCCCAGCCAGTCGGCCAGCGTCTTGGCCGTCGATTCGCCCACGTGGCGGATGCCCAGCGCGAACAGCAGCCGCTCCAGCGGCGGGCGCTTGCTGGCCTCGATCGCCTGCAGCAGGTTGTCGGCCCACTTGGTCGCCACCTTGCCCTGCTTGACCGTATCGGGCGTGGTGCCTTCGCGCTCGTCGGCCATGCGCTTCATCTGCAGCAGGTCGTCCAGCGTCAGCTTGTACAGGTCGGCCACGCTGTGCACCAGGCTGCATTCGACCAGGCTGTCGATGTAGCGATCGCCCAGGCCTTCGATGTCCATCATGCGGCGGCCGGCGAAGTGGCGGATGGCTTCCTTGCGCTGCGCCGCGCACGTCAGGCCGCCGGAGCAGCGCGCCACGGCCTCGCCTTCCTCGCGCACCACGTGCGAACCGCACACCGGGCACAGCGTCGGCAGCACGTACGCTGCCGGCGCCGGCACCGGGCGCCGCTCCAGCACCACGGCCAGCACTTCGGGGATGACGTCGCCGGCGCGCCGTACGATCACGGTGTCGCCCACGCGCACGTCCTTGCGGCGCACTTCGTCCTCGTTGTGCAACGTCGCGTTGGTGACGGTGACGCCGCCCACGAACACGGGCACCAGCCGGGCCACCGGCGTGATCGCACCGGTGCGGCCCACCTGCACCTCGATGGCCTGCACGGTCGTCAGGGCTTCCTCGGCCGGGAATTTATGGGCCAGCGCGAAGCGCGGAGCGCGCGACACGAAGCCCAGCGCGCGCTGGTCCGCCAGGCGGTTGGCCTTGTACACCACGCCGTCGATTTCGTACGGCATCGCGGGGCGCGCCTGGCCGATGCGCGTATAGAAGTCCAGCAGGCCGTCCTTGCCGCGCACGACGGCGCGTTCCTTTGCCACCGGCAGGCCCAGTTGCTCGTACCAGTCCAGCAGCGCGCCGTGCGTGGCCGGCATCTCCGCCCCCACCAGTTCGCCGATGCCGTAGGCGAAGAAGCGCAGCTTGCGCTCGGCCGTGATGCGCGAGTCCAGCTGGCGCAATGCGCCGGCCGCGGCGTTGCGGGGATTGACGAATTCCTTCTGCCCGGCGGCGCGCTGGCGCTCGTTCATGGCATGGAAGTCGGCCTTGAACATCAGCACTTCGCCGCGCACTTCCAGCACCGCCGGCAGGTTCGCGCCGTGCAGGCGCAGCGGGATCGTGCGGATGGTGCGGATATTGGCCGACACATCCTCGCCCGTGTAGCCGTCGCCGCGCGTGGCCGCCTGCACGAACACGCCGTTTTCGTAGCGCAGGTTGATCGCCAGCCCGTCGAACTTCACTTCGGCCGCGTAGTCCACTTCGATCGCATCGAGTCCCTCGCGCACGCGGCGGTCGAAGTTGTCGATGTCCTCTTCCGTGAAGCCGTTGTTCAGGGACAGCATGGGCACGGCGTGCGTGACGGGCTCGAACTGGCCCAGCGGCGGCGCGCCCACGCGCACCGTCGGCGAATCCGGCGCCACCAGGTCGGGATGCGCCGCCTCCAGCTGCTGGAGTTCGATGAACAGCTTGTCGTACTCGGCATCCGGAATCGTCGGCGCGTCCAGCACGTGGTAGGCGTACAGGTGGCGGTTCAGTTCCGCCGTCAGCCAGGCCGCGCGCTCGGCGGGGGTCTGCTTCGACATCGCGCCTCCGTCAGTTGAACAAGCGCAGCGCGCGCGTGGAGCCGGCGGGAATGTCCGAAGCTTCCATGTCGGCATAGAAGTCGCGCACCTGGCCGGCGATCTCCGCCAGCGCCGCATCCGTCAGCGGCTGGTTGTAGTCGTCGACGATGACGGCATCGAGGCGCTGCACCAGCGCCTTGGCGCAGGCGATCATCGCGCCGAAGCCGTCGCGCGCCGGGGCCACGCAGGGCACGTCCAGCAGCAGTGTCAGGCGCGGCGTCGTTTCCTCGGCCGGCGAGACGTTGGTGGACAGCGTGAACAGCTGGCCGCCCTCGCCGTCGGGCATCACGAAGCGGCCGTCCGGACGCACGTCGAAGCCCTGCTTCTCCAGCGCGCCGATCAGCGTGGCGATGGCCCATGGCGCGCCGTTGGCGGCCAGGTTGACGCCCAGCTGGGCGTCATGGCTGGCCACGAAGCGGTGCAGGTTCTTCGCCTCGGCCATCACCTCGATCATGTCGGGCACGTGCGGTTCGGCGCCGATCTCGTCGGCCATGCTGCGCAGGCGCGTCACCAGCTCGGAGTATTCCAGTTCGTTCAGGGCCGTGGTGCGGCTGGCCAGCTGGACGCCGCCCTGCAGCTTGGTGTAGACGGTGCCGTGCTGGATCGGTTCCCAGTCGCCGCTGACGGCGAGGCCGATGTAGTGCACCGGTTTGCTGCCGACCAGGCGCAGCTTGTGCAGCGCCGGCAGCAGCTTCTCGCCCCGCATCGGCGCGGCCAGTTCCAGCGGCAGCAGGCAGTCCACCAGCGGATCGACCAGCGCCGTTGCCAGCTCGGCGCGCGGTACAGCCGCATCGGCGGCGCGCGGCGGGACCGGAATCGGCGGCTCGGTTGCCAATGGGTCGGCCAGCTGCGGTTCCTGGCGCGGGGCGGCAGGCGGCACGTCCGCTTCGGCGGCGGGCGCGGTCGCCGGAGCGATGGCGACGTCGTCGTCCACCGGTGACAGGGTCGGGGCCACCGGCTCCTCGTGGGCCGGCACGGCGTAGGCGCCGGAGCCGCCGTCGACCATCGACACGTCGCCCAGGCTGAAACTGGGCTCGCTGCGCGCGGCCAGGTCGCCATCGGCACCGTAGACCGGGTCCTCGCCCTTGCGCATCAGCACGTCGTCGTGCTCGGACGCGAAGGCGCGCTCGACGCTCTTCTTGGCCTTGTGCTCCTGCCACTTGTTGTAGACGAAAACGCCGGCGACGAACACGCCGGCCGCTGCGATCAAACTGGTCTGGAAATCTGTCATGCTGCTTGTGCCTCGGAAGCGAAATTGATGGCGGCTTCCATATCCACCGCCACGATGCGCGATACGCCCTGCTCCTGCATCGTCACACCGATCAGTTGAGTGGCCATCTCCATCGCGATCTTGTTGTGCGAGATGAAGAGGAATTGGGTCTGGTCGGACATGCGTTTCACCATGCGGCAGAAACGCTCCGTATTGGCGTCGTCCAGCGGTGCGTCGACTTCGTCGAGCAGGCAGAACGGCGCCGGGTTGAGGCGGAACATCGAGAACACGAGCGCCGTCGCCGTCAGCGCCTTTTCGCCGCCGGACAGCAGGTGGATCGTCGCGTTCTTCTTGCCGGGCGGCTGCGCCATCACCTGCACGCCCGCGTTGAGGATCTCGTCGCCCGTCATGATCAGCTTGGCCTGGCCGCCGCCGAACAGGATCGGGAACAGCTCCGAGAAGTGGCCGTTGACCTTGTCGAAGGTTTCCTGCAGCAGGTCGCGGGTTTCCTTGTCGATGCGGGCGATCGCATCCTCCAGCGTCGTGATCGCCTCCATCAGGTCGGCGTTCTGCGAGTCGAGGAAGTTCTTGCGCTCGGAGGCCGTCGCCAGCTCGTCCAGGGCCGCCAGGTTGACGGCGCCCAGCGCGGCGATGGCGTTGGTCAGCCGGGTCACTTCGCCCTGCAGGTACTGCGCCTTCATGTCCGGGTGCAGCTTGCTTGCCAGCGCAGCCTCGTCGGCTTGCGCTTCCGCCAGTTGCTGCGCGAATTGTTCCTGGTTCAGGCGCGCCGCCTGTTCCTTCAGCTGCAGCTCCATGATGCGGTCGCGCTGCGGCTGCAGGCTGCGCTCGTTCTGGCTGCGCGCGTCTTCCGCGTGGCGCAGCTGCTGCGTGACCTGGTCCAGTTCATGGCGCGCGTCCGCCAGCGCGCGCTCCTGCTGCGAACGGCGGTCCAGCAGCTCCTGCAGGCCTTCGCTGGCGCTGCCCGCCTCCAGGCTTTCCAGCTCCAGCCGGCCCGCCTGCAGGCTTTCGGTTACCTGCGCCGCCTGCGTGGTGGCGGTGGCGATAGTGCGGCGCAGTTCCTCGATGCGCGTGCGCGCGGATTTCTCCGCGAATTGCGCTTCCTGCGCGCGCCGTTCCAGTTCGCGCAGGGCCTCGCGCGCATCCGCCAGGCGCTGCTCCTTCAGCTGGAAGGCGCCCTGCCCCTCCTCGTGCTCGCCCTGCAGGTTGGCCAGCTCCATGTCGAGCTGCTCGAATTTTTCCTCCGATTCGAGCTTGACCTGCATCTGCTCCGCTTCCTGCGCGGCGATCTCCGCCAGGTCGGCATCGATCTGCGTGCTGCGCTGGGTGAAGCGGGCCTCGACCTCGGACAGCTTGACGACTTCCAGCTGCAGCGCATGCACGCTGGCCGTCAATGCCTGGATCTTCTGGCGCAGCTCCGCCACGTGGCGGGCGTGGCTCGTCACCGCGGCCTCGGCGCGCACGGCGCGGCTGCGCGCCTCCTCGGCCAGCATGGCCTGGGCCTTCAGCTGCTTGCCGATGTTGTCGATCTCGTGCTGGCGCCCCAGCATGCCTTCCTGCTCGGAGTCGGCCGCATGGAAGCGCACGCTGGACGGGCCGATCAGGTGGCCCTGGCGCGTGACGAAGCTGGCACCCGGTGGCAGCTTGCCGCGCTCGGCGAAGGCCTGCGCGGCATCCTCGGCAACGAAGACATGGTGCAGCCAGTCGGCCAGCACGCCGCGCAGGCCCGGGTCATTCAGCTTCAGCAAGTCGATGAACGGGCGCAGGCCCGCCACGGCGGCATCCGGCGCCGGGGCGTTGGTGACGGGGGCGAACAGCGCCAGCTTGGCCGGGGGCGCATCCGCCAGGAACGCCTTGGCCCAGTCCAGGTTCGACACCTGCAACGCGGACGTGCGCTCGCGCAGCACGGCTTCCATCGCCGTCTCCCAGCCTTCCTCGATCTGCAGCTTCTGCCACAGGCGCGGCAGCGCATCGAGCTCGTGCTTCTGCAGCCATGGCGTGACCTTGCCCTGCGTCTGCACCCGCTCCTGCAGCTGGCGCAGCGCGTTCAGGCGCGCTTCCAGCTGCGCGCTGGTGCTGCTCTCGCGCTGCACGGCGGCCTGCGCCTCGCGCCGCTCCTCTTCCACGCGCGGCTGCTGTTCCAGCGCTTCCTCCAGCTGCAGCCGCTGCTCTTCCAGCACCTGATGCTTTTCCTCCAGCTGGCAGCGCAGGTTGTCCAGGTGGGCGGAATCGGGCGGCGCCAGGCCGTTCTTTTCCTGTTGCAGGCGCTCGCGCCGCGTGGCCAGGCTCGAGAGAATGTTCGACGCGTTGCGCTGGTGCGCCGACTCCAGCTCCAGCTGCTGCTGCGCCGCCATGATGCGGGCGCGCGACTCCGTACTGCGTTCCTGGGCCGCGCGCCATTCCTGCTCCAGCACGGGCAGCAGCTCGGCCTTCTGCTCGGCCAGCATGGCCGACTCCTCGACCTTGGCGGACAGCTCCTCCAGCTCGAATTCCGCCTCCTCGACCTGTCCGCCATACTCCTCGGCCTGGCGTAGCCACTGGTCGCGCTGCGCCGTCAAGGTGGCGATCTGCTGCTGCAAGCGCGTGCGCGATTCGACGACGAACTTGATCTGCGCTTCCAGGCTGCCGATTTCCGCGTTGGTCTGGTACAGCGCGCCCTGCGCCGTGTGCAGCCGGTCGCCCACGGCAAAGTGGGCCTGGCGCATCTGCTCCAGCGACAGCTCGACGCCGCGCAGCTTGGCGGTCTGCTCCTCCAGGTCGTTCTGGGCCTGCTCCATCTCGCGGAAATAGCGCGCCTGCTCGGCCTGCGCCTCGTTCTTGCGCAAGAGCCACAGCAGCTTTTGTTTCTCGTCCTGGTCGGCCTGCAACTGGTGGAACTTCATGGCGACGGCCGCCTGGCCTTCGAGACGCTCCAGGTTGTTGTTCAGTTCACGCAGGATGTCCTCGACGCGCAGCAGGTTCTCGCGCGTGTCCTGCAGGCGGTTTTCCGTCTCGCGCCGGCGCTCCTTGTATTTCGAGACGCCGGCCGCTTCCTCGAGGAACACGCGCAGTTCTTCCGGCCGTGACTCGATGATGCGCGCGATCATGCCCTGGCCGATGATGGCGTAGGCGCGCGGGCCCAGGCCCGTGCCGAGGAAGATGTCCTGGATGTCGCGCCGGCGCACGCTCTGGCCGTTGATGTAGTAGGTCGAGGTGCCGTCGCGCGTCAGCGTGCGCTTGACGGCGATTTCCGCGTACTGGCCCCACTGGCCGGATGCCTTGCCTTCGTTATTGTCGAACACCAGTTCGACGGAGGCGCGCCCGGCCGGCTTGCGATGCGTCGAGCCATTGAAGATAACGTCCTGCATCGACTCGCCGCGCAGTTCGGACGCCTTGGATTCGCCCAGCACCCAGCGCACGGCGTCGATGATGTTCGACTTGCCGCACCCGTTGGGCCCGACCACCCCGACCAGCTGGCCCGGCACCTGGAAATTGGTGGGATCGACAAACGACTTGAATCCCGACAATTTGATGGACGATAGGCGCACGTTGTAGTCTGTTCTTCGCCTTGGGAAGCGCTCATTGATTGATGGTGGATGAGATCAGTCCTGAAAACGTGTCCAGCAATACGCAAATGCCTCGTCATACCGGGATATGGCGGGGCATTGGCGACGCCGCTGGGCGCGCTTTCTCAGGGCTAGGATCGCCGCCATGAATAAATCAGCGTTTCCCTTCAATGGCACGATTGGAAAGGTGGCTATCATACCATCGCCCGCCTGCAACCTGGACAAATTCGCATGCCATGGCGGATCAGATGGCGAGCCGCACGTGGGAGCCCGGCAGCCTGTCGGGCTGCTGCCGGGCATCGGGATGCCGTTGCGGCGCGGCCGGCAGGCGGCGCTGGTCGGCGTGTTCCGGACCGAGGCGCCAGGCCCGTTCGACGGCGGTATCGCGACCGGACAGCGCGACCGCGAGTTTCTTCAGCATGCGTTCCGTGTGCACCGGCTCCCTGGTCGGCATGACCAGCAGCGGCGGGATGCACAGCGCCAGCAGCAGGCGGCCGACTACCGTCGGGTGTTCGCTGCGGGCCTGCCAGATGAAACCGGCCGCCACGGCAAAGCCGACGGCACCGCCCAGCAGCACCTCGGACCACGAGTGCGCCAGCACCGGCACGCGCGAGATACTGACCAGCGCGGCAAGCGCCACGCCGGCCGCCAGCGCCACGCGGCTCGGCCGTTCACCCCGGTGTCGCAGCGCGAGGTAGAACGCCACGGGAAACACGGCACAGGCCCGCATCGCATGGCCGGACAGGCCGGCGAACTTGAGCTCGGGAATACCGATGCCCCAGCCCATGTAGGCGAGCTTGGTCAACACCACCAGCGTCATGCCGGCGCCGTAGAACACGCACCATGCCAGCGACAGCCGCCATGAGCGGCCGGCCAGCAGCCACACCGCGATCGCGATTCCCAACGGTCCCGTCACCTCGATCCCGCCCAGTGCCGACAGGGCGTTCCACCAACTAGTCATCCGATTTGCCTTTCGCTTGCTGAAACCAGGCCGCCGGGCGCGCAACGCACCATCGCAGCAGCCGTCGAGAATACCGATAGTTTATTAAGTGTCGATTAAAAACGGGAAGTCGGGCGATCGCGCAGCCAAGTTCATCTATCGTACGTCATGCCACGCGGACACCGCCGTCCGCGTCGTTGCCGGCCAGGGCATCGACGGCGCGGCCCAGCGCGCGCGCCACCAGGGGCTCGTCCGGCAGCACCACCGCCGCGCCCGAGCGCAGGCGTTGCGCCAGTTCATCGGCCGCCAGCGAAAACGCTTCCTGCCGCGTCCCGTTGGAGAAGATGTACAGCGTACGCAGGGGACTGATCCAGGCCAGCTTGACGCGTCGCGCCCGCTCGGTGCCGGCGAACTCCAGCCATGTGCCCCGGGCCAGCGCGTCGACCGCCTGTGCGGCCGCATCCGCCGGTGGCGCGGGCGTCGACGCCGCCTGGCGCCGCGCGGCCGCCAGGCGCGTCGCATCGAGCGCCAGCGCCAGCTGCCGCGCCGGCGCCAGGTCGAGCGGAGCGCGCACCAGCGCGGCGTGGCACTCGGCCAGCTCGGCAAAGAAGCGCAGCCGCTCCGCGTCCTGCCAGCGGATGACGTCGAGCCAGCGGTTCAGTACCGCCAGCAGCGCCGGCAGGCTGGCGATCAGGCGGCGGCGCTCGTCGGCACCCTGCTTCGGCCGCACGCTCCACAACAGGTCGTCCATCGCCTGCGTGGCATTGCGTACGGCACCGGGCTTGCGCTCCTCGACCGTGTGCGCCAGGGTCAGCACGTCGGTCCAGCGCGTCTGCAGGAAGGCCACGACGACGGCATTGTCGTCGCCCGCGGCCTGCGCCAGCCGCTGCGCGACGGCCATGCGCGCGGCCTGGGCCGCCGCGGCATGGCGCTCCTGCCGCAGTGCGGTGGCGACGGGCCCGGCCAATGCGGCCTGGGTCGCGGCCTCTTCCTCGCGCAGCGCCGCTTCCAGCTGCGCGACGGCGTGGGCGAATGCGCCGTCGTCGCTGCTCGCCGCGCCGGCCACCGTATCGACGCTGCGCCGCATGGCCGCCAGCAGCGCGTCGTGCGGCGCGGCGCCCGCAGCCTGACCGCGCTCCCAGCCCATGCGCGACAGCAGGTCGAGCAGGCGCCGGGCGGGGTGGTCGGCCTCGAAGAAGAAGGCATGGTCCGCCAGCGCGGCCTTCAGCACGGGCAGTTGCACGGCGTGGATCAGGTCACGGATGTCCGCCGGGACGTCGCCATCGGCCGCGACGGTCTCGAACACGACATCCAGCAGGTCGATGGTGGTCTCGTCCGCGCGCGACAGGCTGCCCGCGGGCAGCTGGGCCTTCAGGCCCTGCAAGCGCGTGGCGCCCCCGGGGCGCGCGGGCCCGGCCAGCCTGGCCAGCAGCGCAGCGGAGCTGGCGTTGCCGCGCTCGCCCTGCGCCGCCGTCGGCGCCGCGGCGAACAGGCGCCGCATCTGCTGCGCCAGTGCCGCTTCGCGGCCATCGTGCGCAGCTTGCCGCGACGGGCGGGACGCCGCCACGCCAGCACGCTCGAGCGCCTGGTTCAGCGTCTCCAGGATCGGCGCGAAGTCGTAGCATCGGCCGGCGCGCAGCAGCGGCAACAGCAGCGCCGCAGCCTCCGGCTCGGGCTGGAATTGCAGCCAGGCCTGCCGCAGCGCCCCGATGAACACCTCCGGCCGGAAAGGGTTCTGCTGCCCGCGTAGCAGCGGGCGATCCAGGACGATGGCCAGCCGCGCAGTCAGGGCCGCCAGCGCGTCCGCATGCGCCGCATCGAACACCCGGGCGACGCCGCCCAGCGTGACCTGCGCCTCCATCTCCTCGTAGGACACCAGGGCCAGGTCCAGCACGGCTGGCGCCGGGGCCAGCTGTGCGATGGCGTGACGCAGCTCGCGTTGCAGCGCGTCGCTGGCCAGGTGGAGAAAGGCGAAATGACGCTCGCGCAGCAGGTTGCCGGCGCGCAGGCGGACCTGCAGGGCACCGTCCGCCAGCGCGGCGCCGTCCACCAACGCACCGGCCAGGCCGGTGGCAAGCACACGCATCTGCTCGGCAGCCCCGGACACGGCAGTGGCGATCAGCTGTTCCAGCAGCGCGTGCCGGGGCGACACGGCGGGCGGTGCGGATACGGCGGGTTCGGCGGCAGCGGGCATAGGATCGGCAATGACGATGGCAAAGTACGGCACGCGCATGCCGCTTTGCGCCATTCTGGCATAACATTGCCACTCGGCAATAGCAAAACCGTCGATGACCGTGTTTTTTACCACGCCGGACCGATCCGGACGCCACCCCGGTCCCCGCCCCGCGGTGCGGGCATATCGAAAGAAGCCCACCAAATAAGGCGGCAAGGGGTCTTGTCCTACATGTCAGGACGGTAAACTCCGATACTACGGACCTGAGCAAAAACGCATGATTTCAGCACCGGAAACGCATTTGCGCCACGGCAGCCAGCTTGGCGGCCGGAGCCGGACTTCCGATGCGCCTTCGGCAAACGACTCTCTCCATCACTGAAAGGAAAGCAACATGGCCTCGAATCAGAAAAGCGGTGGCAGCAAACAGGGCTCTTCCAGCAGCGGCAGCAAGCAGTCGGGTAACCAGGGCTCGCGCTCCGGCGGCGGCACCCAGGGCGGCACGCACGAACAGCACGTGGAAGCCGGCCGTCAAAGTCACAAGAACGACGGCAAGAAGTCGAAAGGCAAGTAAGCAAAGGGCAGATATTCTCGGGAGCGCCCCGCCGCTCCGACGAGCCTGGCCAGGGTCACCTGCCAGGCTCGTTTAACATGGGACTTCGACCAAGGGCGATCAGATATTGGTGACGCGCTTGCCCTTGGGCGGCTTGAAGTCGCGCACGTCGTTGACGAGATTGACCTTGGCGGCATCGCGCGCGGTCAGGTGCAGGTCCGAGTAGGCATGCACGGCCCAGTGCTCGTCCGACAGGTGGACGTGCTTGCGCAGGATGGATTCGGTGCGCGCGTCGTCCGCCTGCAGGCCCTCGACGATGATGCGCAGCGCGTCGGGCCGGGCGCCCGACGGGGCGCTTGCATGCGATTTATGCACCATGAAGCGCGCCGTCTCGCTGGCATACCGCTCCTCGCCGGCCAGGAACAGGATCACGGCGATCGACGCCACGGCGCCCGCGTTGTAGGTGACGATCTTGATCGGCAGGCTGCTCAGGTAATTGTGCAGGCACAGGCCGTCGCTGACATAGCCGCCGTTCGACTGGATCAGGATGTGCGCCGTCTCGACGCCGTCTTCCGTCATGTCGGCGACGGCATCGAACACGCGGTGCACCATGTCGCTGTTGACGTCGCCCGACAACGTGTACCAGGCCGCCCCATCCAGTTTTTGCTTGTCTTCGCTCATAGTTTTTATACCTCTCCAAATGGTGGCTGTCATTCTAGCGCAGGCGGTTCTTTGGGGCCGCACGACCGGTGCGGCAGCCGCATGCGGCCAATTCCTCGATGCATGATATTTTCTCCTGCTGGAATTTCCACCAGGGCGTCACTGGCAGCCAGGGGTTTGGCTTGCCGGTACTGTAAGGGCTGTTCTTGCCGATCGCCGCACGATCTACAATACGGAGCACTTCCTCTCACAGCTGCGCGCAAGCTGCGACGAACACTGGGTCAGTTGCACGCAGCCCGGCCACCGCAAAGCGAACGGAGCTGACCCGCCGTGGCATTCCCGGCCACATTGACACCCCCAGCCAACTGACATATAGTCCCGATCCTCGACCGGGAGAGCGCAGCCATGCTGCCGCCGAAGGGGCACTACCCGAAAACTCTCAGGCAAAAGGACCGGTCAGGGGCTGCCAGCAGGCGGCCAAACTCTGGAGAGCGGCAATCACGTGCAAGAGCGTCAGATTGCCCACCGAAGGGGCGTGCGGAATCGGTATCACCGGCCCGCTATCTCTCAGGTACCGAGGACAGAGGGGTGACGAACAACCGTGGAAAAGTGCTGTCGGCTTCTCCTGGCTTGTGCTGTTAACCCTACAACCAGTCCGAGGAAGTCATGACGTTGAAATCCACCCCACTCAACAACGCCCACCGCGCCCTGGGCGCCCGCATGGTCGACTTCGGCGGCTGGGACATGCCCGTCAACTACGGCTCGCAGATCGAGGAACACCATGCCGTGCGCACCGACGTCGGCATGTTCGACGTGGCGCACATGTGCGTGGTCGATATCAAGGGCAGCGACGTGCACGCTTTCCTGCGTCGCCTGCTGGCCAACAACGTCGACAAGCTGCAGGCCTCCGGCAAGGCCCTGTACTCCTGCATGCTCAATCCCGAGGGTGGCGTCATCGACGACCTGATCGTCTATTTCATCGACGAAAACTGGTTCCGCCTGGTGGTCAATGCCGGCACGGCCGAGAAGGACGTGGCGTGGATGAACGCCCAGAACGACGCCTGGGGCACCAATCTCACCATCACCCAGCGCCGTGACGGCGCCGATGCCATGGCGCTGATCGCCGTGCAGGGCCCGAACGCCCGCGCCAAAGTGTGGCAGGTGATCCCCGAGGCGCAGGAGCCGACCGCCGAGATGAAGCCGTTCAACGTGGCACTGGTGCCCGGCACCGCGTTTGGCGAGGCGATGATCGCCCGCACCGGCTACACCGGCGAGGACGGCTTCGAGATCGGCGTCGCTGCCACGCAGGCCGAAGCGCTGTGGAACGCGCTGGTCGGGGCCGGCGTCAAGCCGGCCGGCCTGGGCGCGCGCGACACGCTGCGCCTGGAAGCGGGCATGAACCTGTACGGCCAGGACATGGACGAATCGGTCAACCCGCTGGACGCGGGCCTGGCCTGGACCATCGACCTGGTCAGCGAGCGCGATTTCGTCGGCAAGGCCGCGCTGCAGGCCAAGGGCCAGAACGCCCAGTTCGTCGGCCTGATCCTGCGCGAAAAAGGCGGCGTGCTGCGCGCCCACCAGAAAGTCATCGCCGCCAATGGCGACACGGGCGAGATTACGTCCGGCACCTTCAGCCCCACGATGCAGCAGGCGATCGCGCTGGCGCGCGTCCCGACCGGTGTGCAGGTCGGCGACACCGTCCACGTCGAGATCCGCGACAAGAAGCTGGCGGCGACAGTCGTGAAGCTGCCTTTCGTCCGCAACGGTAAAATCCTGGCTGCGTAAGCACCAGTCAGGCAGCAGCGGCGCCTGCGCGGGCCGGAACCCAACAACAACACCCCTTTTGGAGCACACATGAGCAATATTCCTGCAGAGCTGAAGTACACCGAGTCCCACGAGTGGGTACGCCTGGAGTCCGACGGCACCGTCACGGTCGGCATCACCGAATTCGCGCAGGATGCGCTGGGCGACATCGTGTTCGTCGAACTGCCGAAGGTCGGCACCGCTTTCACCGCCGGCGACGACGCCGCCGTGGTGGAGTCGGTCAAGGCCGCCTCCGACATCTACTCGCCCCTGTCGGGCGAGATCACCGAAGTCAACGAAGCCGTGGCCGGTGCCCCGGAATCGATCAACGCCAACGCGTACGACGCCTGGCTGTTCAAGCTGAAGCCGGCCGACGTGTCGCAGCTGGACGGCCTGCTGGACGCCGCCGCGTACGGCAAGACCACCGCAGCTTAACTCCCGCAGTACAAGGGCCGGCCAATGCCGGCCTTTCTTCTTTGGCCCAAGAGATCTTCACATGACCCGCACCAGCCTGACCCAACTCGAAGCCCGCGATGCGTTCATCGCCCGCCACATCGGCCCGGACACCGCCGAACAACAGCAGATGCTCGACACGCTCGGCTACGCCACGCGCGCCGCGCTGATCGACGCCATCGTTCCGGCCCACATCCGCAACCGTGCGCCCCTGCCCCTCGGCCAGTTCGTCGAACCGAAGCCGGAACAGGAAGCGCTGGCCGTGCTGAAGGGTCTGGCGAGGAAGAACAAGGTGCTGACCTCCCTGATCGGCCAGGGCTACTACGGCACGTACACGCCCGGCGTCGTGCTGCGCAATATCTTCGAGAACCCGGCCTGGTACACCGCCTACACGCCCTACCAGCCGGAGATCTCGCAGGGCCGCCTGGAAGCGATCCTGAACTTCCAGCAGGCCATCACGGACCTGACCGGCATGGGCATCGCCAACGCGTCCATGCTGGACGAAGGCACGTCGGCCGCCGAGGCCATGACGCTCTTGATGCGGGTCGGCAAATCGAAATCGAAGACCTTCTGCGTCGCCAACGACGTGCTGCCGCAGACGCTGGAAGTGGTGCGCACGCGCGCCGAGCCGCTGGGCATCGAGGTGAAGACGTTCGATCCGGCCGAGCTGGCGGGCGTGACGGATGCCTTCGGCGTCCTGCTGCAATACCCGGGCGCGGATGGCGCCGTGCGCGACTACCGCGCCGACGTCGAGAAGGTCAAGGCCAGCGGCGCGATGGTCGTCGTGGCGGCCGACCTGCTGGCACTGACCTTGTTGACGCCACCGGGCGAATGGGGTGCGGACGTCGTCGTCGGCAACAGCCAGCGCTTCGGCGTGCCGCTGGGCTTCGGCGGCCCGCACGCGGGCTACATGGCGACGCGCGACGAGTACAAGCGCTCGATGCCGGGCCGCCTGGTCGGCGTTACCGTCGACCAGCAGGGCAACACGGCCTATCGCCTGGCGCTGCAGACGCGCGAACAGCACATCCGCCGCGAAAAAGCCACGTCGAACATCTGCACCGCGCAGGTGCTGCTGGCCGTCATCGCGTCGATGTACGCCGTCTACCACGGCCCGCAAGGCCTGGCCAACATCGCCAAGCGGGTACACCGCTACGCCGGCGTGCTGGCTGCCTACCTGCGCACGCTGGGCTACGCCCTGACGAGCGACTCGTTCTTCGACACGCTGACGATCCGCACCGACCGCGCGGCCGAACTGCATGCAGCCGCGGTGGCCAACGGCATCAACCTGCGCAAGATCGACGCGCACCATGTGGGCGTGTCGCTGGACGAGACCACCGACCGCAACACGCTGGCTGCCCTGTGGACGGTGTTCGCCGACGGCAAGCCGGCCCCCGACTTCGCCGCCGTCGAGGCGGAAGTGGTCGAGGCCTTCCCGCAGTCGCTGGCACGCAGCAGCGACTACCTGACGCACCCGGTCTTCAACCGCTACCACAGCGAGACGGAGATGCTGCGCTACCTGCGCAGCCTGGCCGACAAGGACCTGGCGCTGGACCGCACCATGATCCCGCTGGGTTCCTGCACGATGAAGCTGAACGCGACCAGCGAGATGATCCCCGTGACGTGGCCCGAGTTCTCGAACATCCACCCGTTCGCGCCGGATGACCAGACCGTCGGCTACCGCGAGATGATCGCCCAGCTGGAAGACATGCTGTGCGCCGTCACCGGCTACGCCGCCGTGTCGCTGCAGCCGAACGCCGGCTCGCAGGGCGAATACGCGGGCCTCCTGGTGATCCAGAAGTACCACCAGTCGCGCGGCGAAGGCCACCGCAACATCTGCCTGATCCCGTCGTCCGCGCACGGCACCAACCCGGCCTCTGCATCGATGGTCAATATGCAGGTGGTCGTCACCGCCTGCGACGAGAACGGCAACGTCGACCTGGCCGACCTGAAGGCCAAGGCCGAACAGCACAGCAAGAACCTGGCGTGCGTGATGGTGACGTATCCGTCCACCCACGGCGTGTTCGAGGAAGGCATCAAGGAACTGTGCGACATCGTGCACGCGCACGGCGGCCAGGTCTACATCGACGGCGCCAACATGAACGCCCTGGTGGGCGTGGCGGCGCCGGGCGCGTTCGGCGGCGACGTGTCGCACCTGAACCTGCACAAGACGTTCTGCATCCCGCACGGCGGCGGCGGCCCCGGTGTCGGTCCGATCGGCGTGGGCGCGCACCTGGCCGAGTTCCTGCCGAACCAGCGTTCGACCGGCTACGCCCGCAACGAGAACGGCATCGGCGCCGTCTCGGCCGCGGCCTTCGGCTCCGCCTCGATCCTGCCGATCTCGTGGATGTACATCGCGATGATGGGCGCGCAAGGCCTGACGGCGGCGACGGAAACGGCGATCCTGAACGCCAACTACATCGCCCGCCGCCTGGCGCCGCACTACCCCGTGCTGTACTCGGGCCACGACGGCCTGGTGGCGCACGAGTGCATCCTGGACCTGCGTCCGCTGACGGACGCCACCGGCATCAGCAACGAGGACGTGGCCAAGCGCCTGATGGACTTCGGCTTCCACGCGCCGACGATGAGCTTCCCGGTGCCGGGTACCTTGATGATCGAGCCGACCGAATCGGAGTCGAAGGCGGAGCTGGACCGCTTCATCGACGCGATGATCGCCATCCGTGGCGAAATCGCCAAGGTGGAAAGCGGCGAGTTCGACAAGGCCAACAACCCGCTCAAGTTCGCCCCGCACACGGCCGCGGTGCTGACGTCCGATACGTGGGACCGCCAGTACAGCCGCGAAACGGCCGCCTACCCGCTGCCGTCGCTGCGCAAGAACAAGTACTGGCCGACGGTGGGCCGCGCCGACAACGTCTACGGCGACCGTAACCTGATGTGCGGCTGCGCACCGATCAGCGCCTACGAATAAGCCTCGCGTCGCCATCGAACGCCGTCGCCGCTCGCCGAGCCGCGACGGCGTTTTTTCTACGGTGACTGGCACCCACGGGCTTACTTCGTAACCATGAAATCGAACCGCTGCAACGCAATCCCGCCGCCAGCGCGCATGGCCGCGTAGACCGTGCCATTGCCCGTCACCGTCAACACCGCGGCGGACCGCGTCAGCAGCACCGGCGCACGCCAGGCCCCGCGCGCGGACCGCGCCAGCAGCCATGTCGCGCCCTCTTCATCCGCATACGCCAGGTATTCGCCGGCGTCGTTGTGTGCGCTCCACACCAGGCGGGCGCCGGCCACCTGCGCCACCCGTTGCGGCACCGGATTGCTGCCGCGGTAGACGACGATACAGTCGCCGGCCACGAACACGTCCGGCACATTCGGCATCGAACCCGTCGCCAGCAGCACGCTGCGGGTATGGGTCGGCAGGTTCTGGTAGGCGACGTCGACCTGCCAGCCGAACGACGCGGCGAAGGACGTGAATTTCAGCTCGTCCTTCAGGTCGTCCTTCAAGTTGTATTGCATCGCGCCCTCCCCGCCGCCCTGGCGCAGCGCCCACACACCGGGCAGCCGGTAGGTGCCGACGGCGTGTACCTGCGCCCCTAGCGCGGTGGCCGGCGGCAGCAGCGGCTGCACGCCCAGCGCCGGCATGGCGGCGTTGCAGTACCAGGTACGGGCCGCGCCGCGCACGCTGGCGTCGACCAGCAGCAAGGGCGGCGCGCCTGCCAGCAGGGGCCCGAAGGCCAGCCGCGCCACGCGCGTCCCGGCCGGTAGTCCCGGGCAAGGCTGCAGGGCGGCCAGGCGCACGCGCCAGCCCGCATGATCCAGCGTGGTGGGGATGCCGGTGCCCACGTAGAGCGCGTCGCCGTCGCCGGTGGACAAGGCCAACGCGACGGCGAGCGTGCCATCGCCGGCCTGGCGGATATCGGCGGCGCGGACGATGAACCCGGCGATCGGCTCCACCGCCGTCATGGCCGCCTCCCCGCGTGCCAGCAGCAGCCGGCCGGCGCCATCGACATTGAAGACGAGCGGTACTCCCGCGTCGTCGTGGACGATGAACAGTGGCTGCGTCCGCGCCGCGGCGTCCGGGTACAGCGCCAGGCTGGCCAGCAGCGCTTCAATCATTGGCCAGTGCCGGTTCGATGGCGGCGGCCAGCCGCGCGACGAGATAGTCCTGCACGGCCGACAGGCTGGCGCTGCCGTGGTCCCACGCCTGCGTCAGGCGCGGCAGGTTGAGCAGGTGGGCCAGCGGGTCGGAGGCAATGTACGCGCCCGACTTGCCGCCGTCCGCGACCGGGGCGGCCTTGCGCACGCGGCTGACCAGGTTGGCGCGGCCGCCGCTGTCGACGATCAGTTGCAACTGGAGGGACCAGTGCAACGTCGCCCGCGCCCAACCGCGTCCCAGGTCGACCTGGCGTCCCCGGCCCACCGTCTGGCTGACGGCATCGCGCTCGTAACGCATCAGGGAGCCATACAGGTCGACCGTCAGGCGCGGCACGCCGGCCATGTCCGGCTGTTCCGTTACCGACACGCCATATTGCAGGTCCTGCTCCGACTCGCGCTGGTGGCTGACGTCGCCCGGCTGTTGCCACTGGAGCAACACATGGTCGCCGTAGTACCAGCCCGACGGCGTGCGGACAAAGCGCGCCCGCAGGCCGGCGTTACTGGCGGTTACGCCCGACTTGTCGTTGATCGCCCCTTGCCCAGATGCAACCGCCCCGGCCGGCAACGTCAACGTATAGTCGGGCATCGCGTTGAGGCGCTCTTCCAGCGGGTCGATCAGCAACGGCTTCAGGTAGCGTTGTGAAAAAACTTCACGGTCGGAAAAATTAAACTCTGGCATTTTATTTTCTTGGGGAAATGTTAAGATTCGTGTTCTTCAGTCAAGCCGAACAGTACCGACCGTCGCGTGTGCGCGCCTTCCGGAAACCTGCCGGAAGAGCAAGTCATTGATTCGATTGATAATATTTTTTCAGGGATAGAGCACGATGGATGGACGCGGGTTCCGCTTCGGCGACTGGCAGGTGGACGTGGGCGGCAACTCGCTGAGCCACGGCGACGCCCGCGCGACGCTGGAACCGCGTGCGATGGACGTGCTGCGCTACCTGTGCCGCCATCCTGGCGCCGTGATCCCGGCGGAAGAATTGCTGCAGAAGTGCTGGGGGACGGCCGAGCTGGGCGACAACCCTGTGCACAAGGCGATCGCCCAATTACGCCGCGCCCTGGGGGACTCCAGTACCGAGCCACGCTATATCGAGACGGTCCGCAAGCGGGGATACCGGGCCATCGCCAGCGTTGTCGAGGCGGCCGATCATGCCGAAACCTGGCACGGCGGTTCGCCTTTCCGCGGCCTGGAAGCGTTCCAGGAAAGCCATGCGGCCATCTTCTTCGGCCGCGTGCAGGCGACGCAGCGGCTGCGCGACCTGGTGCTGGCGCAGGTGGCCGGCGGCTGTCCGATGGCCCTGGTGCTGGGGCCGTCCGGCTCCGGCAAGACGTCGCTGGTGCGCGCCGGCCTGCTGCCCGCACTGGCCGATGCCGGTCCCGTCGCGCTGTCCTGCGTGCTGCACATGGACTGTGCGGACCTGGGTGGCGGCGGGCTGTTCGAGGCGCTGGCCGCGGTGCTGCTGGACGCGGAACTGGCTGACGCGCGCTGCTTCGAAGGCAGCAGCGCCGATGCGCTGGCGCGCCGCCTGCGCGAGGAGCCGCAAGCCGTGGCAGCGGAATTGGACAGCCAGGGCTTGCCCCGCATCGGTGTGTTCATCGATCGGCTCGAAGCGGTTTTCCGTGCGCCGGCAACGAGCGACGCCGACCGCGCACAATTCGTCGCGGTGCTGGAGCAACTGGCCCGCGCCGGCGTGCTGGTCATCCTGGCCTGCCGCAACGATTTCTATCCGGCCCTGATCGCCCTGCCGGAACTGATGGCGCTGAAGGGCCGCGGCGGTCACTTCGACGTTGAGCCGCCGGGCGGCGCCGACATCGCGCAGATGGTGCGCCAGCCGGCACGTGCGGCGCAACTGGCGTTCGAGCACGACGCGGCCACCGGCGCCAGCCTGGACGACGTCCTGTGCGACGCCGCCCGTGCCAGTCCGGACGCGCTGCCGCTGCTGCAGTACTGCCTGGACGAACTGTATCGCCAGCGCGGCGACGACGGCACCTTGAAGTTCGACGTGTTCCGCCAGTTGGGCGGCATCGAGGGCGCACTGGGCGTGCGCGCCGAGCAGGTCGTGGCAAGGCTGCCGGCCGCGCAGCAGGCCGCCCTGCCTCACGTGCTGTCGCTGCTCGTGAATATCGGTGAAACCCAGGGCGCCATAACGGCACGCCGCACGCCGTGGGCCGCCCTGGACAGCGAAGCAAAACGCGAAGTGGTACGCGCGCTGGTGGAAGCTCGCCTGTTCGTCAGCGAGCTGACGGGCGACGTGCCCACGTTCGGCGTCGCCCACGAGGCGCTGCTGCGGCGCTGGCCGCGCGTGGTCGAATGGATCGAGCGGCACCGGCAGGCGCTGCAGATCCGCACCCGCGTGGCGACGCAGGCCGAGCGCTGGATGGCGGCGGGCCGGCCGCGGGATTTGCTGCTGCCGGCGGGGATACAGGTGACCCAGGCCACCTCGCTGCTGGCGCTCGACGGATTCAGCCTTGCGCCGCACGAGAAAGCGTACGTAACGACCTCGTTGCGCGGTGCGAAGCTTGGCGAACGGCTGCGCATCGCGGCCATGACGATCATCGTGCTGCTTGCCCTGCTTGCCATCGGACTGGGCCTGCTGGCCAGCCAGACGCGTGACGAGGCGGAGCGCAAGCGCGCGGATGCCGAAAATCTGATGAGCTTCATGCTGGGCGATTTCGTCGACAAGCTCAAGCCGCTGGGGCGTCTCGACCTGCTCAGCGACGTCAGCGGAAAGGCGCTGTCGTTCCTCGCGGCCAGGGAGCGCGAGGACGACAACCATCATGAAGCCATGCAGCGGGCGAAGAGCCTGCAGCTCATTGCCGAAGTCAATATTGCCCGTGCCAATGCGGCCGCGGCACTGGAGGCATTGACAGCGTCCGGCGATATTCTTCAGCGTCAACTGCAGCGCTTCCCCGGGGACCCGGCGGTCCTCAAGGCCACGGGTGCCAATGCCTTCTGGATCGGGCAGATCTATTACGACCGCCGCGACTGGGCCGGCTCGATGCGGCACATGACACATTACAGGACGCTGGCGGAGCGGCTCGTCGTCGCCGATCGCCAAAGCGTCGACAGCTTGCTGGAGCTGTCCTATGCCCACAACAGCCTCGGCAGCGCCGCGCTCAAGCAGGGAGAACTCGTGCAAGCCGCAGCCGCGTTCAGCAAGGCTGCAGAGTTGAAGAGAATCGTCATCCGTCGCGAACCCGGCAACACGGCTCGTATCGTCGACCTGGCCAACAGCGTTTCCTGGCTGGCCTCGACCATCGTGAAACGCGGCGAACTGAAGAAGGCCCTTGCGCTGTTCCATGACGAGGAGATGCTGATGGAAGGCGTCCACCGCGAGCACAGCGGCAATGCGGTCTGGACCCAGCGTCTGGCTTTCGCCCTGTGGCGGCAGGCCGAACTCAAGCAGGCCCTGGGCCAGGTCAAGGAAGCGCGGGAGTTCTACGAGCGCGCAGAGGCGCATCTTGCCGAGATCGGCAGGCAGGACCCCTCCAACCGAAGCTGGCAGAAAAGCCTGCATGCCGTCAGGTTGAAGCGCCTCGACATGAGCATCGACACGGACGCGGGCCAGGTCCTGGTAACGGCCGAGGCGTTGCTGCCTGCGATCGACGAGTTGGTCAAACTGGATCCCAAGCGGCACGACCTCAAGCAGCTCGCGCTGAAGGCCAGGATGATCATTGCCGAGAGCCGGCTACGCATGGGCAAGCCGGCGGCGGCGCAAGAAAATCTGATCCCGCTGCTCGCCGCCGCTGCCCAGGTACAGGCAGCGGCGCCTGCGGACCCTTCGCTGCGCTCGGTCATCGCGCAGTTGCACCTGCTCGACGCAAGAATCTGGAAACAGCTGGGCAACGCCGAGAAGGCGGCAACGCGATGCCGGTCGGCCAAAGCGCTCGTCGCCGATAACCGGCACAGCGCCGACTACACGATGCTCGTGCCCTTCGTGGAGGCGACGATCTGCCTGGGCCTCAAGGCCGAAGCGGAAAAGCAGGTCGCGCTATTGCGCGGGATCGGCTACCAGGATCGAAAATACCTCACTTCTATCACCACCAACCAGGGAACTGAAAAATGACACCCGTCACCCCAACATCGTTCATGAACGTGCTCGTTACCGCGCTCCCGTACGTGGACCCGGTATCGAAAAAGACGAAGTACAAGACCACGTTCGAGCCGGCGGCGCTCAAGGTCACCGAGGCCGACACCGTGATCAACTACCAGCTGGTGTCGCCGACGCCCGCTGGCGTCAAGTTCAAGTCGGTCACGGTCAAGCCGGGGCGTGAGGATCAGCTCAGTGAGCCCAGCATCAGCGAAAGCGGCAAGCTGGTCACCTTCAGCGATGCCAACACGAGAGCAGCCAATTTCAATCTTACGCTGCACTTCATCGACAGCGACAAGATCGAATTCAACGTCGATCCGGAAATCGCCAACGAACCCGACCCCGCTTCCCCGGCAGCACGCGAGGCCTACCTGATGCCGGAAGTCGCCAACGAACCTGACCCGGCCTGATCGCGCCTGGTCAGCGTGGCGGTAGCGCCGGCCACCTGACGATTCAGGCAGAATGCAGCGATACCATCCGCCGCAACCGGCATCGGGTCGATGCCGGTTGCGGCACCACAATCGGGCAAAATGAAATCATCTGTCAAAGCGGCGTTGTGCTCGGCCCTGCTGTTTCCGGGCCTGGGCCAGCTCATCGTTCTCAAACGTCCGGCGCGCGCCGCCCTGTGCATGATTCCGGCACTCGCGGCCGTGCTGTTCCTGCTGTGGACGGCGCTGGCCGCCGCGAGTGCCATCGTCGATCGGATCGCGGCAGGCACCCTGGCCCTCGACCCCGTCCTCATCCAGCAGCAGATCGAAGCCACCAACACCGGGCCGGGCAGCAATATCGCCGCCGCCATACTGATCGTCGCGTGGCTGGGCAGCATCGTCGACGCCCTGTTCCACAAGCCCTGATGCGGTACCATGGTCCTGCGCCATCGCGCGCGACCATGACACCATTGAGGGAGACTGGCATGACACAGCAAAGCATGAGTCTGGGCGCACGGGCCATCGCGGCCCTTTTCCTGTACTGGGCCGGTGCCGCAATGGCACAGAGCGGAACGGCCACGCCGCCACTGAAGCGCACCGAGATCGTCCGCGGCGACGTCTCCGTGCCGAACCGGGAAGCCATCGTCGCGCACATCGAGATCGCGGCCGGCGCCACGGCCCCGCGCCATACCCACCCCGGCGACGAGATCAGCTATTTCCTCGGAGGGGAAGGCGAACTGCTGATCGATGGCCAGCCGCCACGCCGGCTGAAGGCCGGCGAAGCGTTCATCATCCCGGCCGGCATCGTGCATGCGGCGCGCAACCCGGGCGCCGAACCTGCCCGGCTCGTCGGCGTCTATATCCTCGAAAAGGGCCAGCCGCTGGCGACGCCGGCCAAGTAACTGCGTCCTGCCAGCTCAATCGTGCGCGAGCCGCCCGGCCGGGAAGGCCGGCGGCAGCGCCTGCAGGCGGCGCCAGGCGCGCCACGTCAACCCGGCGGCAAGCAATGCGATGACGGCAATCGGCAACCACGGCATCTGCGAACGCCACATCACCGTGACGATCCGCAGCAGGACGGACAGCGTGACGATCGCAACGACGACGAGCGTCATGACCTGCGTCGACAGACGCCGGCTGGCCGCGTGGTCGCGCAACAGCGCGGGTGCCAGCAGCAGGGTCAGCGCGGCACTGATGCCGACCGCCCCCTGCCCCGCGACGCCGGGTCCCACGCGGCCACGGTGAGCGAAGCGCCCGCCGTGCAGGTCAGCCACAACAAGGCAAAGCGCGCCAGCAGCGCCGCGCCCAGCGCGCGGTTGAACTGGCTGCTGCACGGTGCCGCCGGCGCCAGGCGCAGCAGGGCCTGCTCGATGCGATAACGCTGCAGCGCCGTCAATACGGCATGCACGTGCGTCACCAATGGGGTTGCCAGCAGCATGACGCAAGCCAGTCCCGCCAGGCCGTCCCGATCCATGCCGCCACCCAGCTTGCTGCCGGCCGCCAGCGCGAATGCCGTACTGGCCGCCACCGCCGCCAGCATGGCACCCGGGTGCGCGCCGGCACGCAGCGCGAACAGCAGCGCCTGGGCGCGGTTGCGCGGCGGGCGGCCCATGCCGGCCCGTTCGCTCAGGCGCCGCAGGCCGGCCAGGTAAGGCTGCTGCAGCCAGGACGAGGAACGCCATGCCGGTACATGCTCCCGCCCCGGCAACGCCAGCGCGTCGCGCATTGCCTGCGCCCGCGCCTCGTAACGGCGTTGCCAGGCCAGGTGCCTGTCGCCGCCGCGCGGCAGCAGGAGCCGCAGTACGGCTGCGCCGGGCACCAGCAACAGTGCCAGGCCGGCGAGCGTCACGTTCGTCTCGCCAGCGGCCATGAAAGCGGCACGCGTGGCGGCCGACGGCAGCAGCGGCACGAAGCGGTCCAGCACCATCACCGCCAGGGCCGCCACCATCAGCCACGGCCACTGCTGCAACGCCGCCAGGTACAACAAGCCGGCGGCGGCGGCCAGCAGCGCATAGCCGACGTGATCGAAGGCCGCGCCAAGCAGCAGCCCGATCGTCAGCGCCCCCAGCGCCCACGCGCCGGCGACGGCCAGTACGATGCGCCGGTGCTGGCCCGGCACGAGGCAGGCCAGCGCCGGCTCGTTCAGGCAAATCGCATTGCGAAGAAGCTCCAGCCACCAGGCCACGAGCAGCGCCGTCAGGAACATGCCGGCAGATGTCATGCCGGCACGCCAGTCCGACAGCGCGATGCCGAATGCCGCGAAGGCCAGCACCGCGCCACCGAGCAGCGCCCAGACGACCCAGCCCGCGGTACACGCGCCACGACAGCACGGGCTGGCGCAGCAGTGCGCGCCAGGCGGCGGCATCGGCGGGCGTCATTTCGTCACCTCGACGAACAGGTCTTCCAGGCTCAGGGCGTCATTGCGCAGCCGGGTACGGCGTGCAACCGTTCCAGTTCGTCGCCTGACAAGCGCGCCACCACGGTAACGTTGTAGCCCGCCAGTCGCTCGCGCCGCAACTCGCCGCGCAGGCCCAGGGCATCGACTGCCGCCGCGGCGCCGGTCACGCGGCGCGCGCCTTCCAGCAGCTCGTCCAGCGGCGCCTGCAGGCCGATGCGGCCATCGTGCAGGAAGGCGACATCCAGCGCCACGCGTTCCAGGTCCGACAGGATATGGGTCGAGAACACCACCGTGGTGCCGCCGTCGACCACGGTGCCGATCAGCTCACGCAGGAATTCGCGCCGACCGGCGGGATCGAGGCTGGCGACCGGCTCGTCCAGCACGAGCAGCTCCGGCTCGTGCGCCAGCGCGCGCACGATCGCCAGGCGCTGCTTCTCGCCACCGGACAGCCGGCCGATCGGCTTCGTGCGCAGCTCGCCGCCGAAGCCCCAGCGCTGCAGCAGGCCCTCGACGCGGGCGTCGTTCCAGCCCGGGTAGAGCGCGCGGAAATACTCCAGCATCTGCACGGGGGTCAGTCACTCGAACGCCTCGGCCTTCTGCGGCACGTAGCCGATGCGCCCGCGCGTCGCTTCCGGCAAGGCGGTGACCGGCTCGCCGAACAGCGTGGCGCTGCCGGCATCCGTCTCGCGCAGTCCCAGCAGGCATTCCAGCAGGGTCGACTTGCCGGCGCCATTGCGGCCCAACAGGCCCACGACGGTCCCGCGCGGCACCTGCCAGTCCACGCCGCGCAGCACCTGCTGGCGGCCGAACGTCTTTTGCAGGCCCCGGGCCTGTACCACGGTCTCGTTCATCGCGTCTCTTTCAGGATAAGTTGAAACAGTTCCAGCACCTCGTCGTCGCCCAGCTCCAGCTGGCGGGCCTCGGCCGCCGCCCGCTCCAGCGTGGGCCGCAGCAGCTTGGTCCGCGCCGCGGCCGTGGCACCGCCGCGGCGCGCCGCGACCTGCATGCCCAGGCCGCGCACGCGCGTCAGCAGCCCTTCCGTCTCCAGCATGTTCCAGGCCTTCGACACGGTCATCGGGTTGACGGCCAGCGCCTGCGCCGTCTCGCGCACGGAAGGCAGGCCGTCGCCCGGCGCCAGCACGCCGGCGGCAACCATGCGCCGGACCTGCTCGATCAGCTGGCGGTAGATCGGCTCGGCCGAGCCGGGCGCGATCGCGAACAGCGCTGCGGTATGAGTAGTCATCAGATGTATGTGTATTGGTATACCAATACAGTAGACGGAGGAGCCTGGTATGTCAAGCGTGGCGGGAGGGCACTAGCGCGCAACGAACAATTCAGTTTCGTCGCAGGGCTAGGCAACATTATGAGGAACCCCATCGCGAGAGACATTATCTCCATCACGAAACTAACGCTTCCGGCAGCGGCGTCGCAATCAAAAGTGCGCCAGGCGCCCAATCTCGTCCCCGCCCACGACCCAACTAGCCGGATCCAGATATGCAATATGAATTGCAAAATCTCAACACCATACAGGTCCATTCGACAGATACTGCAAACACGGCAACTTGCCGCTAACTGGGAGATCACTATGCAAGCAGCGGACGTACTAGCTTTTGAGAACTTGAGGACACTATCGATGGAGGAGATCGATGACATCTCGGGCGGTGTGATACCGCTGGCAGTCGCTGCGCTTTACGCAGCGGGTTTCACCTCAGGAGTTGCAGCGGGCTGGACTTTTATGAGCTTTGCGTACGGCACGCGCCACTGTTCGGTTTAATGGAGGAAGAAATGACCAATCTTGCCACCTGGAAGGATGCATTCTTAGCATCCGGATTTACGGTTGGGGTTTATTTTGGCTGGGTTTTTGGGCAGGAATTTTTTGTAAGACTGTGCTAATTCTGGAGGCATTATGGGCGTTGAAGACAACAAACAAGTCGTCGAAAAAATGGTAGAGCTTTCCAACGTTGAAGTCGAAGCTGTTAGTGGCGGTATCGTTCCGCTGATAGGATGGGCCATTGGTGTGAGGATAGGTGCGGTAGTCGGAGGAGCCGGCCTATATCTAGCGAAGCGTTGGTCGTGTATGTAGCAAAATTTGTATATTGCTGTTGGCTCTGGCTCGCAACGGCTAGGCCGTCAGCTGAGCAAAATCCCCAGGCGTGCTCGACATTACTGTTCTTGTGATAATCAAATACTAGTGAGATGTAATGCGCGTCGGCTTGCGTCGGCGCCTCAGGTCCAAGTTTGACATTCAGTCACACATTGGCCGTGAAGCCTTCACTATATCCGTCGAACGAGGCTGCCTGGGGCTAATCGTGACTACGGGACGATGCTGCGTCAGCAATCAAACGGGGTAGGATATGCCTGTGTATTTTTTTAGATACAGCTTTTGCTGCATACGTTTAGCACGAAAAAAACAAATCGGAGAAATTTATGGACCAACTAAATATCTATGAAGTGCGTTTGGTGTCAGGGGGAGCCAGCCATGGTGTTATTATATCTCTGACCTCTGCAGGCCTAGCAAGCGGTAAAATCGCAGGCGTGGAGACGCAATATAGAGATTTGCCTAGTGCGCATGCGCGTACCACTCAAGCTTTGGGATGTTTCTACATCGATATCTCACGGTGATGGGCGTGTTGCGCCACAATATTTAAGCAAGCTGATATGTGAATCCACTTTGCGTTACTCTCATCTCTCGGTAAGGGGGTAACGGCTCCTTGAACATTGGTAGGCACACTTGGGGTAGTCACGGCGACTTGCACCCGTTCCTGGCGCTGGCCGAGGGCCCGCACACTGCGGGCCACAACGTCACGCTCGTGGTCACGACGAGCGACACGGATAGCTACGCGCTCATGGCGTCGCTCTTCGGACTACGCATCGAAGCAGCAGGCTTGCCGCGGCTCGGCGCGGCCGGAGCGCAGGGCATCACGGAGGAGAACTACAGAGTTCGCGATCCGATCGCCGGGCGGTGACCTTGATGCGGCTCGTGTTCGCGCTGGTCGAGGACGAAATGTTCTCTGCGGCATAGAGGGTGTGCACAATCGGACCTGGTGATCGGCCGTTCAATCGTGTATCCGCTGCAGATCGTGGCGCAGCATGCGGGCGTCCCGTATGGCAGCGTATTCCTTGCCTATGGCAGTCTCCCCACTGCATACGCCCATCCGCTCGGCACGTTCGGCCCCAAGGCCGAGCCGGGCGCGATCGCGAACAGCGCTGCGGTATGAGTAGTCATCGTCTGTATGCTGTATTAATTGCGTAATACAGTACCCAGGTGGACCGGCACTGTCAAGCGCTTCCGGCAAGTACGCCGAAAACCGGCGATAATTCGAAGATCTTAACTTTCAAACAAGGGTAACGATGCGGATCGGCATGCAAACCTGGGGCAGTCACGGCGACGTGCGCCCGTTCCTGGCACTGGCCGAGGGCCTGCACGCGGCCGGCCACGACGTGACGCTCGTCGTCACGACCGTGGATACGGACGCGTACGCGCGCTTGGCGTCGCGCCCCGGCCTGCGCATCGAAGCCGCCGGCACGCCGCTGCTGGCCGCGGCCGAGGCACAGGGCATCATGCAGGAGATCTATTCGATCCGCGATCCAATGCGCCAGGCCGCGGCGCTGATGCGCCTGGTGTTCGCGCCCGTGGAAGATGACATGCTCGCGGCCGCGCAGCGGCTGTGCGCGCAGTCCGATCTCGTCATCGGCCACTTCATCGTGCATCCGCTGCAGGTGGCCGCGCTGCAGGCGGGCGTGCCCTACGCCAGCGTGTTCCTGGCCCATGGCAGCATTCCGACCGTGCATGCGCACCCGCTGGGCAGTTTCGGTCCGACGGTCAACCGGGCGCTGTGGTGGCTCACCCGCATCATGCTGAACCGCACGTTCACGCCCTACCCCAACCGGCTGCGCCGCCAGCTCGGCCTGCCGCCCGCGCGCGACATCGTCGACGACGCCTGGGTCTCGCCGCGCCTGACCCTGATGGCCGTCAGCCCGCAGATCTGCGTGCGCCAGCCGGACTGGCCGGCGTCGGTGCACGTGTGCGGCTTCCTCGACATGCCGAACATGGCTGTCGAAGGCACGCTGCCGCCCACGCTGGACGCCTTCCTGGCCGCCGGCCCGGCACCAGTCTACATGACGCTGGGCAGCTGGACGCCCGAGGAGCCGGCGGCGCAGCGGGCGACCTTGGCGCTGTTTTCCGAAGCCGCCCGGCTGGCCGGCTGCCGCGCCATCGTCCAGGCCCCGTCCTGGCAGGACTGCGGCGTGACGTCCGACGAACGGATACTCTATATATCGGCCGCGCCGCATCACACGATCTTCCCCCGCTGCGCCGTCGTCGTGCATCATGGCGGCGCCGGCACGACGCAGGCGGCCACGCTGGCCGGCAAGCCGTCGGTCATCATCGCCCATATCAGCGAGCAGGAACATTGGGGCAGCGAGTTGCGCCGGCTGGGCATTGCCGGCAAGGCCTTGCGGCGGCGCGATGTAACGGCGCAGGCGTTGGCGGACCGGATCCGCGAGGTGCTGGGGCAGCCGCAGATGGCGGTGCGGGCCGCCGCGATCGGGGCCGCGATGCGGCGGGAGGATGGGGTGAAGGCGGCGGTGGGGCTGATCGAGCGGGAGTTTGGCGGCGCTTGAGCCGCCGGATCAACAGGGGTCCGTCCTTGCTAGGGACTGCCCCTGAAGTTTTGCTGGCTCCGTCGACACGCTGTTGAACTTCGGGGCAGTCCCGCTGGGACAGACCCCCAGGCATCACGCCAGCTTGGTGGCGTGCTCGCGCGTCGCGTGGAACGTCAGCTGCGGCCAGCGCTCCTGCGTCAGGCGCAGGTTGACGCCCGACGTGGCCAGGTACGCCATATTGCCGGCGGCGTCGTAGGCGACGTTGTGGCCCAGCGCGTTCTCGAAGTCGGCCAGGGCCTTCTTGTCCTCCGACGAGACCCAGCGCGCGCTGCTGATGCTGGTGCCTTCGAACACGGCATCGACGCCGTACTCGTTCATCAGGCGGCTGGCGACCACCTCGAACTGCAGCACGCCGACGGCGCCCAGTACCAGCTCGCCGCCCTGCACCGGCTTGAACACCTGCACGGCGCCCTCTTCGCCCAGCTGCTGCAGGCCCTTGTGCAGCTGCTTGATCTTGAGCGGGTTACGGATGCGCACCGAACGGAAGAAGTCCGGCGCGAAGTACGGGATGCCCGTGAACTGCAGCATCTCGCCTTCCGAGAAGCTGTCGCCGATCTGCATGTTGCCGTGATTCGGCAGGCCGATGATGTCGCCCGCGTAGGCTTCCTCGACCTGCTCGCGCGACGACGCCATGAACGTCACCACCGACGACACCTTGACCTCGCGGCCCAGGCGCAGGTGCTTGACCTTCATGCCGCGCTCGAAGCGTCCCGAGCACACGCGCAGGAACGCGATGCGGTCGCGGTGCGCCGGGTCCATATTGGCCTGGATCTTGAAGACGAAGCCGGAGAACGGCTGCTCGGTCGGTGCCACGGAGCGCACGGTGGCGTCGCGCTCGCGCGGCGGCGGCGCCCAGTCGACCAGCGCGGACAGGATCTCGCGCACGCCGAAGTTGTTGATCGCGGAGCCGAAGAACACGGGCGTCTGGATACCGGCCAGGAATTCCTCCAGGTTGAACGGATGCGAGGCGCCGTGCACCAGTTCCACTTCCATCCTCAGCTGGTCCATCTCGAGCGGGAACATCGCCGCGAGCTTCGGATTGTCGATGCCCTTGATCACTTCGAACGTCTGGTTGGCGCTTTCCTCGCCCGCGCGGAACAGCAGCACCTCGTCGCGCAGCAGGTGGTACACGCCGCGGAAGTTCTTGCCCATGCCGATCGGCCAGGTCACCGGGGCGCACTGGATCTTCAGCACCGATTCCAATTCGTCGAGCAGCTCGAGCGGATCGCGCGTCTCGCGGTCCATCTTGTTCATGAACGTGACGATCGGCGTATTGCGCATGCGGCACACGTCCAGCAGCTTGATCGTCTGCGCCTCGACACCCTTGGCCGCGTCGATCACCATCAGCGCCGAGTCGACCGCCGTCAGCACGCGGTACGTGTCTTCCGAGAAGTCCTGGTGGCCGGGCGTGTCGAGCAGGTTGATGATGTGGTCGCGGAAGTCGAACTGCATCACCGAGGACGCGACGGAAATGCCGCGCTGCTTCTCGATCTCCATCCAGTCGGAGGTGGCGTGGCGCGCGCTCTTGCGCGCCTTGACCGTGCCGGCCATCTGGATCGCGCCCGAGAACAGCAGCAGCTTTTCCGTCAGCGTCGTCTTGCCGGCGTCGGGGTGGGAAATGATGCCGAACGTGCGGCGGCGCTGCACTTCGCGGGCGATCTGCGCGGGTGCCTTGGCGCTGCCGGCGGCAGCTTCCTGGTTGTCTGGGCTGGTGACTTCGATATCTTCGGACATGGTGGCGGCCAATCAAACGGCTCACGGGAAAACCCGGGATTTTACCGTTTTTTGGCCGCGCCCGGGCGCTTTTCAGGGCCCCGGGCCGTCGGGCACCCCATCAGTCGCCCCTCAGTCACCCTTCACCCGGCGCCAGCCGGCCCGGTGCGCCCCCACCGTGTCCAGCTCCTGCAACGGCCGCGTCAGCGTTTCGCCCTTGGCGGTCGTCGTGATCAGCTTCAGGTCGCCCTTCGGCAGCCGCACGATGATGAAGCCCACTGCCGCCGACGTGTTCGACAGCATGCTGCCCACCAGCGTGCCGTTCACGCCCGTGCCCTTGCACACGTCCACCGCATAGAAGTTCGACGTGCCGCCCACGGAGCACGACGATTCCGACGTCGGCACGTTGGTCACCACGTTGCCCACCCCGCTGACGATCTTCGGGTCGAGGTTCATCCGTTCGCCCGCGTTGAGCTTCCAGTCGAAGTACCAGCCGCTGTTGCGCGACAGGTCCACCCGCGTGCCGGTCAGGTCGATCTCGTCGATGGTCGTGACGGCGTCGTCGCCCGTGCCTTCGGTCGAGGTGCGCTGCGACAACGTCTGCGCCACCATCGTGCTGCCGCGCAGGTTCAGGTCCGCCGCACCGTCGTCGCGCAGCGCGTACAGGCTTTGCACGTCCGTGTTGCCGATGTCAGGCAGGTCCAGCAGGCGCCCCGTGCCGAACATCACCACACGCTGGGCGCTTTGCGCCGTGGCGCCGCTGTCCGCCGTCGTTGTCACCGCGCACAGCGTCACATCCGGCCGCGCCGTGATGGGCTGGGCCACGCCGTCCACGGCGGCGATGCCGATGCGCTTGACGGAGGCGGCGGCCGTCAGGTCGAAGCGGAACAGGTTGCCCTGGTTGTCGCCGCCGTAGATATAGGTCGTGACCGGGTCGGTGGCGGGATCGTTCGAGATCGCCGTGATGCGCGCCAGCCCCGATGGCGTGGTCGTGTCGCCGAGATTGGTGCTGACCCGGTCGAGCACTTCACCCGTCGCCACGTCGACGATGAACAGGTAGCCCTTGCCGTCGCCCGTGTTGACGTTGTCGACGCCCGGCACGTTGTTGTAGCCGGACGTCAGGTAGACGACCCAGCGGCCGTTGTGCATGCCGAACTGCGGTGCGCCGAAGGTCAGGCCGATATTGTTGGCGTCCGTTCGGCTCTGCGGGCACAGGGCCGCATCCGCGCACAGCTCCCACAGCAGTTTCGGACGCTGGCCGCCGCGGGCAGTGCCGGCGGCATCGGTCCATGCGGGCCCGGCATCCGTCACGTCCAGCGCATAGTAGCCGCGGCCGCCACCGTTCAGGCCCGCCACCAGGATGGTGCGCCATTGCCCGCCGATCTGCACGTCCGCCAGTTCCGGCGAGCCGTCCGTCGTGTACTGGTGGTTGGTGCCGTAGGTCGTCGAGGCCAGCACCGGCAGCTTCTGCATCGTGATGCGCGGTACGTAGGCCCACAGTTCGCGCCCGCCGGCGCTGCCGTCGGCCGCGTTGAAGGCGTGCAGCATGCCGTCGTTGGCCGCCACGAACACGGCGGGCGCGCGCCCGGCATACGTGCTCTTGAACGTTTCGTAGCCCGACAGCGTGTAGGCCTTGCGCGGATCGCGCATGTAGGCCGGCTTGGACGACGCGATATCGCCCAGCACCACCGGCACCGTGGCAGTGGCGGCCGGGTCGGCATCGCGGCTGCTGCTGTAGGCGCGGAACACGACGTCGTCGGCATGCTGCTGCTGGCCGCGCAGCCAGTTGACCAGCTCCGTGCCGGCGTTGACCAGCGCGCGATTGTCGCCGTCCAGCAGCGTGCACTGCGTCAGCAGCGGGCACTTGTTGGTGAACCAGGCCTTCTCCGCCGCGCTCATGTTCGCAAAGTAGAACGGCTTCAGGTCCGTCGTCGCGCCGTCGCGCATCCAGATCGTGCGCCCGTCCGTGGTGGCGCCGGCCGTGCCGCTCGTCGCGACCTGCCCGCCCATCGCCGTGGCCGTCGTCCACACGGGCGTCGCATCGACGATGCCGGTGGCGGTGTCCACATTGCGCTTCGACAGCACGCCGAACCACTTCACGGTGGTGAACGTGGACGAGAAGATGTCGTTGTCTTCCAGCGAGATGTTGGGGGTCGAGGTGGCCGCCGCCGCGGCGGCGCCCACGCTGACCTGCATCTTGTCGAGCGCTTCCTGCAGGCCCGCCACGACGTCCTTCGGCTGGCTGGCGCTGAAGTACTTGCCATGGCCATTGATGGCGGCGTGCCACAGGTCGTCCACCCGCTCCTGCACGGTGGAAGCGGTGCTCGTCACCTGCGGGTCCGGCCACACGTAGGCGCCGCCGCCATTCCACGGGCAGCCGCTGGTGACGCCGCTTTTCAGGTTGAAGAAATCGCCGTTGACGATCGGCGCGCTGTCGTACTTCGGTTCGTAGTTCATCACGCCGTCCACGCCCAGGCCCAGCGTGTAGGTGGTCATGTGCAGGTGCGTGTTCTCGCCCGCGGCGGCCGGCACCAGGCCGGGCTTGAGCATGTTCGGCTCCAGGTCGGGGCGCAGCGACACGGTACCCGTGCTGGAGCCGCCGTTGTACCAGTGCAGGGCCACGTCGGAAATCGAGGGCTGGCTCTGGCTGCGCGTGTCCACGCAACCGTCCTTCTTCAGGCAGAAGCGGGTGGCGCTTTCCCTGTCGTCGTTGTTGACGACATTCGCGGTCGAGTTGCCGTTCCAGTAGCCGTCCGTCGTCAGGATCAGGAAGTTCTGCTGGCACGGGTACTGCACCACTTCCTGGCCGCTGGCGTAGTTGTACGGCGTGAGGTTGGCGTACATGCGACCCACGTTGTCCATCGCGGTGCGGATCGGCGTGGAGCCGGACGTCGTCGTGTTGTACAGCGTCGAATACCAGCTGGTGCGGGCCGTGCCCGTGAAGTCGGCCGGTTTCAGCTCCACCGCGTTGCCGGCGCCCGCGCTGGACAGGCGCACGTAGCCGACCCGGTAGTTGCCGTTCAGGCGCGTAAAGGCAATGCCGACGGACGTCTTCATCATCTGCAGGCGCGATTTGTAGTACGAGTACCAGTTTGCGAAGTTCGTCATCTCCTCCGCGTAGGTGCAGGTACTGCCGGCGCAGTCGGTGCGGCCGAGCGACTTCGGATAGGTCCGGCCGCTGACGATGTTGACGCGGGCGAACGTGCTGGGCGCACCGCTGCCCGCCGAGATGGCCTGCACGGTGGTCGGGATGGTGTCGACGTCGACGAACGTGTCCACCGGCGCGATCGTCATCGTGCCCCGGTTGCTCAGGTTACCGACGGTAACGTCCTTGGCGGGTGCATTGTTGGCGGTGTCGACCAGGCAGACGGTGCCCGCCTCGGCGGCCTGCGCGCACGTGGGGGTGATGCCGTTGCCGCCGGCGTAGGCCCGCACGGTACCGGAGGTGCCGATGCGGTTGACGATCGCGGTCGCCGCGGTTGCCGCGCTGGTGTTGCCACCGTTCGTGCCCAGCGCGAGGTTGGTGAACAGGTTGTTGCCGTTCAAGGCCACGTTGGCCAGCGAGGCCTGCCGGTTGTTGGCCGTGCTGCCGGTGATGCGCAGCAGGCCGGTGGGTGCGCCCAGCCGGGTGCTGGTCGCATCGACCGTGATGCCCCAGCCGCTGCGCGAGTTGTCGTAGTACGGCTGGCAGGTGGCGACGCTCTTGCTGCCGCTGCACGACACGGGCAGGATCGCCAGCACGCTGTCGCTGGCGAGATTGATGCCGAACGTCGAGCAGGCCGGCACGTTGGCCACGCCGATCGGGTTCTTCACGCAGGCCAGGTAGGGATACGTGGTGCCGGTGCGGGCCATGATCGACGACGCCAGCGCGCTCGCCAGCGTCTGCTGCTTCAGCGCCGTGTTGGTGCCGTTCGGCGCACTGACGGCGCCGTTGGTGACGGTGCGGTTGCCATCCGGGTCGTTGACGACGATCGAGTTGATCGTCAACGCGCTGCTGGTGCGGCTGGCGCCGATGGTCACGGTGCCGTAGGCCACGGCCGCGCCCAGCGCCTGCGAGTAGCGCGGGTACAGGAAGCTGCCGACGCGCTTGGCCTGGCAATTGGTCAGGTTGCGCGTGTCGCACCAGCGCACCAGCGCCGGCACGGGATAGCCCGAAGGCGCGGCCGCGCCGGCGGTGGTCGAGACGCACGTCTTCATTGCCGCGTCGGTGCAGTACTCCGCCACGCCGATGGTGTAGTAGTACGGCCCCGTGCTGATGGCGCCGGCGGCCGTGTACGTGTTGTCCGGGTAGGTGTATGTCGCGCTGTTGACCTTGCAGTCGCTCGTGTTGTCCGGGTCGCACCAGCGCAGGTCGGGGAACTGGGTCGTCAGGTCGATGGCCGTGTCGCCATTGCCGTACAGGTTGACGTTCTGCTTGCCGAAACCGTCGCTGGCAACGTTGGTCCAGTTGGCGGTGGCCGCCGCCGTCTGCTCCGGATAATAGGTGCCGTCCGCCTTGATCGGCGGCTGGTAGCGGATCTGCGGATTGTAGTACTGCTTGTTGAAGTCCGGGCTCATGAACGGCGGATGGCCGACCGTGCAGGACGTCACGCCGTTGGCCAGGCGGCTGCTGGTGCGGCACAGGTTGTCGTTGACGTAGTCCGGCGTGTAGGTCTGCTCCATCGAGCCGGAGTTGTCGAACAACAGCATCAGGTTCGGCTTGACGGTGCCGGTGCCGCTGATGTTCAGCAGCGGCACCTGGGCGATCTGGGTCTGCGCGGCGAAGGCCGGCAGGCCAAGGCACAGCGCCAGCAGAAAGAGGCGTGTTATCACGGGGCGTGTTTTCATGGCGATTACCTGTGCGGAGCCTCAGGGCCCCATCATGACGACGGTCTGGTTGACGACATTGCCGCCGCGCGCGCCGAACACGCGCGCCGTGATCACGTAGTGCAGCTGCGGCTTGTCCTGGTAGGCCGGCGCGTCCGAGGACAGGCTGTCGCCCATCTGCGTCCGCGCGCCGACGTTCTTCTTGGCCGACGTCAGCGTGCAGCTGTTGCCGGCGTTGTAGTCGCCCACGGCCGTGCACATGCGGTGGATGACGTATTCGATGCGCACGTTCGTCGTCGCTTCCGTGACGAACGCGGAGCCCTGCCAGAAGGCGGGCGTGCGCACCGACCAGGCGGGGTTGAGCGTGGCGACGTAGCCGGCCGCGGCGCGGTCCTGCGTCAGCTGGCCCTTGTCGACGGTGCTGAGCCAGTCGAACGCCGTATGCAGGCCCAGGTCGGCGGACTTCGACAGCGCGGCCTCGTAGGCCAGGTTCGACGTCGTCAGGGTGGTCGAGGTGGTGGAACGCAGCAGGTAGATGCTGCTGATCAGGAGCACCGTCAGCATGATCAGCATGACGGGCAAGGCGATGCCGCGCTGGCGCGGGTGCGGGTGCAGGTACAAGTGCATGGTCGGCATCATGGCCTCCACGCCGCGTTGCGGACCGGGACGATCGTCTCGAAGGCCCGGTAGCGATAGCACCGCCAGTCGGCGATCGTGTCGACGTTGACGGTGACGGATGCCGCGGCCACGCTGGCCGGCGAACGGCCGGCGAACACGGTCAGCGGCGCGGTGGTGGCGCCGCACTGCTTCGTCACCGCGTCGGGCTTTTCCGGCATCTTGCTGCGGGCGATCACGGCAAGGCGCACGGCGGCCACACGCTGGAAGTCGCCGGCGCCGGCGGTCACGCCGTCGCCGTCGGCATCGATCATCGTCGCGCTCCAGGCGCCCACCTGCATGCCGGTGGTGGGATCGAACGAGGCCGCCGCCCGGGTGTCGAAACCGTATTGGCCCTTGATCGCGACGATGTTGTCGGCCACCGCCGCCGGCGCGCCGGCAGCGCCGGCCAGGTCGGTCGCGCGCAGCATCAGGTTGCCGTTGCTGACCGACCAGGTGTGGAAGGCCAGCTGCGCCAGCGGACCCAGGTTGTACACGCGCGCCTGCCCGGCGCTGTAGGCATTGCCCAGCGCCGCGCGGTTGAAGCGGAACGCGGCGCCCGCGTCGAAGGTCAGCGTGAAGCCGGGCGGCGTCGCCGACAGCTGCGCCAGCGCGCACTTGCCGCCGGCCGGCTCGGGCGCCACGACGACGACGGTGCCCTGCAGGTAGCCGAACGGCTGGTTGGTGGCGACGTTGATGGAATTGGCCCCCGCGTAGTTGTCGCGCAGGCGTTCGGACCCCACGCCGCTCATGGCGCTGCCCGCCATCAGCGTGATGCGGTCCGATGCGGTGCCGCCGCTCTCGATGATCACGGGCGCCAGCGGCGTCGTCTCGACGGCGCCGCGCATGACGACGGGCAGTACGTAGCCGGCCGTGTCGGTGAAAGTGGTGTCGCAGCCGGACAGCAGCGTGTCGTTCAGGCCCCAGCCAGCCTGGCTCGCGTCGTTACTGATCGAGAACATGGCCAGCATGCCGTTCTGCACGGCGTCGGATCCGCCCACCGCTGCCGCCTTGTTCTGCTCACTGCTGACGAACAGCCGGGTGGCGAAGACGATCGCCAGCATGCCGACCAGGACGCTGACCAGCAGCTCGACGAGGGAGAAACCGCCGTCGCGGGCATGCACGCTAGATGACATAGGCGGTCACCCGGTGGGTATTGGTATCGGTGCCCTGTTTGCGGCGCCACGCGATCGTGATGTCGACGCGCCAGCGCGTGCCCTGCTGCGCCACGACGACGACGGCCGTGGCGCCCGGGATCAGCGTGCGCGTTTCCGCCACCCACGGCGCCAGCGCGGCGGCGGGCGTGCCGTTGGCGGCCAGTGCATAGCTGCCGATATTGGCCACGTCCGTGTTCATCATCGCGACCAGCTTGTCGGCCTGGATCGTCGCTTCGGCGCGCTGGCCCGCATCGGCCAGCGCCGAGTACGACCGCGCCTGCAGGCCGATGGCTCCCAACAGGCCGATCCCCAGCAGGATCACGGCGATCACTACTTCCAGCAGGGCGACGCCGGCCTGTTGGCGCAAGGTGACAGGTTTCATGGGCAGGCCCTCGAGTCGGGTGCGGCGACGTCCGGATTGCACTTGGCCACCACGCCGCCGAGCGGGATCGCCAGCGCCACGGTGGCGATCCCGTCGCGCAGGTGGGCGGCGGGCGTCAGCGTCAGGCGCGTCAGGCGTTGTGCATCGGTCGTGTCGACCCAGCCCAGCGCCGTGAAGTAGACGCCGGTGCTGCCCTGCGGCTGCAAGGTCGGGACCAGCGCATCCGCGTTCGGCAGCGCATTCGCGGCGCGGAACATGGATTTGTAGGGCGTGGCGGCATTCGGGTCGTTGTCGGCCGCGGTGGCGACCGTGGACCAGCTGCCGCTGTCGGCACTGCACGGCGTACCCGGCACGGGGAAGCAGACGTCGACCTGCCAGTCCAGCTGGCCGTTGGCGTTGGGGCTCAGTACGAAGCGGCTGGCGGCATTGCGCGTGATGGCCTCGCGCCGCGCCGTCGCCAGGCCTTCGGCATAGAATTCCGACGCGCCGCGCGCCTTGTTCGACAGCACCCAGCTGGTCATGTTGGGGATGCCGACGGCCAGCAGCGTGCCCATGATGGCGATCGCCACCATCAGCTCCACGAGGGTGAAGCCGGCGGGCCGGTTCGATGTCAGTGGACGCATTCGCCGCTCTTGCGGTCGGTCCAGCAGCCGGCATTGGCGGTCCATCCGGACGGCGCGGCCGTCGTGGCGCGGTTGCCGTTCTGGTCGACGGTAAACACGAAGCCCAGCACGGCGCCCTTGCCGGTGGCGGTGACGAGGTACGACGCGTTGTCGGCTGCGGTGAGCGCATAGTCGAAATTCTGGCTGGCGCGCGGGAAGGCATTCAGGCCTCCGAGGCCTGCGTACGAACGGGTATTCGACCAGTGCTGTTCCGCCGTCGGCTGCACGCTGCCCAGCGCGGAAAACGCCTCGGCCAGCCGGCCACGGGTGACGTGATCCCGGTACATCGGCATCGCGACGGCGGACAGGATTGCCACGATGGCGACCGTGATGAGGACTTCGACGAGGGTAAAGCCGCGTTGGCGCGGGGCGGAATTCGAACGGATAGGCATGCCAGCTCCACTGCAGGGCAAAATATATTGCCTACAGTCTACTATTGAAAGCTGACGTTACCCTGAGGAAATCCTGACGGGAGGCTGACAGTGTGGTTTTTGCCGCTAAATCGGTGACTGTCACCGTTTTTTGAATGGGTGACTGTCACTAAATGCCCCAAATGCCGCCAGGTTATCAACAAGCCGTAGCTTGGTGCCAGCGCCATTTTTCACCCAAAAGCAGAGGCTGGGGTCAGACCCGCTGGGTCCGACCCCGGTTTTCGGTCTTGGGTTCAAGGCAGCGTGAACGGCCGATCAAGCGGTTTCTACGGCGCCACGTCCCCCGCCTTCTCGGCAATGGCACGCGCCTGCAGCAGTGCCGCCAGCATCTTGCCCGGCTCCTCGTTGAACATCTCATGCGCCGAATGTTCGAACCAGACCAGCGCCTTGTGCGGTGCCTGCACTTGCTGGAACCACTCGGCGGCAACGCTGGCCGAGACGTTGCGGTCGTGCCGGCCATTGAACAGGAGAATCGGGCAGTCGAAACGGGTCCAGCCGCTGAAGTCCAGCGTCACCGTCTGCGCCAGCAGGCGCTCCGCCGAGAAATCGTTGGCCGTCCAGAGGGTGCGCAGGTCGGCATCCGAGTACTCCGGCGCCAGGCGGGCGGCGGCGCCCTCATGGCTGCCGTTGCGCCGGCCGTGCACCGCGCCGCCGTAATAGCCCAGCCACTTGCGCTGCACGTACAGGTCGCGCAGCACGACCGGATGGCCGGGCGCCGCATACGCTCCGAGCGCTTCCAGCTCGCGCACGGCCACGGCGTTGCGATCGCGCCGGGCGGCATCGAGCGCGAAGCGCAGCCCGCGTCGCTCGCTCTCGGGTCCGTCGACGATCTGCCCCGCGCCGATGTATGCGTGCAGCCAGTCTGGATGGCGGCGTGCCAGCTCGATGCCCAGCGAACTCCCCCATGAATGGCCGAGCACGTAGATGCGCTCCTTGCCGAACTCGCGGCGCAGCCATGCCACCATTTCTTCCGCATCGGCGATCATGCGCGCCCGTGTCATCGTCGGACCGACGACGACCGGATCGTTGGCGGCGTACGTCTTGCCGGCGCCGCGCTGGTCCCATTGCACCACCGTGAAGAAGTCTTCCCAGCCCCGCTGGAAGTACCAGCTGGTCGGCATCGAGACATACCCGGGGCCGCCGTGCAGCATCAGCAGCACGGGGTTGCGGCGGTCCACGCCGCGCACCGCGATCCACTGGTCGATGCCGCCGATCCGTACCGCCCGCACGCGCTCGACGCCATGCGGGGTGACGATGCGGCGCATGTCCGCGAGGATGCGCACCGCTTCGGCGCGGCTGGCTGGCTTCTGTGCATGGGCGGGCAGCAGCATGGCGCACAGCGCGAGGATGCTGGCGAATCGGACGATCATGGCGACTCCTGGCGTAGCGAGGGACTCTCGAACCTTACTATAAACCGCGCGCCCCGCCCGCCGGCCGCGGTCTCGATGTCCACCCGCGCGCCATGCGCGGCAGCGATCTCGCGCACGATGGCCAGGCCGATGCCGGTGCCGGCGCTGTGTTCATCCAGCCGCACGAAGCGGCTGAACACGGCGGCGCGCAGTGCGGGCGGGATGCCGGGGCCGTTGTCCTCCACTGCCAGTACCGCCGCGTCGCCATCCATGCCGCACGAGACCGTCACGCGCCCGCCAACGGGCGTGTAGCGCAGCGCATTGTCGATCAGGTTATCGGCCAGGTCGCGCAACTGGAAGCGGTCGCCCGGCACCGTGGCCGGCGCCAGCTCGAAGCCCAGGTCGATGTCCTTGCGCGCAGCCTGCTCGACGAATTGCTGCACGGTTTCCCCCAGCAGAGCGTCCAGCGCGACGGGCTCCAGGCGGCGTGGTCCCGCCTGTCCCGGCTCGGCGCGCGCCAGTACCAGCAACTGGCCGACCTGGCGGCTCATGCGCTCCGTGGCGGCGCGCATCATGGCGAGCGCACGTGCATCCTCGCCTCCCGGCCGGGCACGCGGCAGCACGTCCAGCTGCGCCTGCAGCCCGGCCAGCGGTGTGCGCAGCTGGTGCGCCATATTGGCCAGGAAGTCCTGCCGCGCCCGGGCGTTCTGCGCCGACTGTTCCAGCAAGCCGTTCACGGCGCGCACCACCGGTTCGAGTTCCGTCGGCACGTCCTCCATGGCAAGCGGCGCCATGTCGTCCGCGGCGCGGGCACGCAGCGCGGCACGCAGCTGCCGCAATGGCCGCAGGCCACGCGTGACCGCGTACCAGATCAGGATGGCCGACACCAGTGTGGCCACCGCTTCCAGCAGCACCAGCGCGCGCACGATGGCGGCCTGCGCCTGGCCGCGCTGGCGCAGGGCCTTGGCGACCGTCACCGTGGTGCCTTGGCCCGTGCGCAGCCCTACCAGGCGTACCGGCTCGCCGCGTACGACGGCATCGACGGCCTGGCCGGCGGCCCCGCCCCGCGGCAGGTCGGCGTCGCCCGCGAGCAGCCGGCCGGCATTGTCGCGCACGGCCACGTAGAGCCCATCGCCGTCCCGGTGGCCCGCCCCCTGCCCGGCTGGTGACGGCAGGGCCGCCAGCGCATGGGCCGTGTCCAGCAGGCCCTGGTCGAATGCGAGCTGCGCCGGCAGCCACGCCAGCGCGTACACCAGCGCGCCGCCCGCCAGGTTGACGAGCAGGATCGGGCCGATCAACCAGCGCAGCAGGCGCACGCGGATGCTGGCCATCAGGACCCGGCCGGTTCCAGCATGTAGCCGAAGCCGCGGATGGTGCGGATGGCGATGCCCGCATCCGCCGTCTTCTGGCGCACGCGCGAGATATACACTTCGACGGCGTTGGGCGTGACGTCGTCGCCCAGCGGCAGGATGGCGTCGATGATCTGCTGCTTGGACACCACGCGCGACACGTGCTGCAGCAGGTACTCCAGCACGGCCCACTCGCGCGCCGACAGGTCGACGATGCGCTCGCCCACCCTGGCGCGGCGCGTGCTGCTGTCCAGGCTCAAGTCCCCCAGCGCCAGCACGGCGGCACGGGGCGCGTGCCGGCGCGCCAGCGCGCGCACCCGCGCCACCAGTTCGGGCGTGGCGAACGGTTTGACCAGGTAGTCGTCCGCGCCCAGCTCCAGTCCCTTGACACGGTCCTCCACGGCGTCGCGCGCCGTCAACAGCAGCACCGGCGCCACGCTGCCGCGGGCGCGCAGGCGTCGCACCATCGTGAAACCGTCCATGCCGGGCAGGCCGATATCGAGGATCAGCACGTCCCAGGTCTCGCCCGCAGCCAGGCGCGCATCGGCCAGCGCGCCGTCCGGCACGGTATCGACCTGCATGGCATGGCCTGCCAGCAGGCGCCCGATGGCGTCGGCCAGGGTGGGATCGTCTTCGACGAGCAGTACACGAGTGATCATGGCGACGATTATGCCCCAGCGTACACTCGCGTGGGCGCGGGCCCGGCGGTGCGATGGCGCCATTTCATCGCCCGGTCACAAAGCAGCGGCATTATGCTCATGAGCAATTTCTAATACTAAATGACAATGCCAATCCTGTTCGCCCCTGCCGTGCGCCTGATGCAGCGCCTGCGCCTGCTGCCCAAGTTCCTCGTCGTTTCCGCCGTGCTCCTGTTGCCGCTGCTGGTGGCGACCGGCTTCCTGATGGCGGAGTTGCAGCGCTCCGTCGCGGCGACGCGGCTGGAGCGCACCGGCGTTGCCGGTATCCTGCGGCTGACCGAGATCGCGCGCCTGACGCAGCAGCACCGGGCGCTCGAGCATCTGCGCCTCGCCGGACGCCAGCCGGCCGAGACTGCCCTGGTGGCGCGGCAGTTGAGCACCCGCCTGGCCGAACTGGACCAATGGCGGCGCGAAGCCGGCGAGGCGGTATTGTCGCCAACGGACCGGCTGGCGCGGCAATGGGCCGCGTTGCATGGCGCAGCGCCCGAACGCACCGCCAAATCCAGCTTTGCCCAGCACAGCGCCCTGGTCGTCGAAACGGCGCGGCTGGCGGCGCAGGTGGCCGACCGGTCCGGCCTCAGCCTCGATCCGGAAGTGCGAACGCACCACCTGGCCCGCCTGTTTGCCGACACCTTCGGCGACAGCGCGGAAGGCTTGTCCGTCATCGCCGCCCGTGGCGGCGCCTATATCGACAGCGGCCTGTTGGAAGGCAACGAAGACCAGCTGCTCAATGCCACGGCCATGCTGGCACGCCATGCGCTGGAACGGGTGCCGGACCAGCTGGCCGCCATCGCCGCGGCGGACGGCGCACTGGCGCGGCAACTGGCGCCCCACCGGGGGCCGTACCGGCCGCGCTGGCCTTTCTCGACCGCGCCCACAACGAAGTGACGAATGCCGTGGACCAGACCTCCGGCCCGCAGTTCAACGCGGCCGGGGCAGGCGCCATCGACGGCCTGCATGGCATCGTCCGCGTCGCGGCGGCCGCGCTCGACGACGCGTTGGCCGAGCGTGCCGCACGCGACACGTTGCGCCGCAACCTGGTGCTGGCCGCCCTGGTCGCCGCGATCGCGCTGGCAGCGTGGCTGTACACGGGACTGTACCGCTCGTTCGCACGCGACATCGGCGCGCTGCACGGCGCCGTGCACGCGGCCGCGGCAGGCGACCTGTCGGTACGTATCGCCTCGCCTGCCCGCGACGAGCTGGGTAGCTTGACGAATGCGTTCGGGGCCACGCTGCTGACGCTGGATGCCCTGGTGGCGGACATCCGCCAGGGCGCGCACCGCATCGGCGGCACGGCCGACGAGCTGGCTGCGGGCAACGCCGGCCTGTCCGCGCAAACGGACGCACAGGCGCAGGCGCTGGCGCAAACGGTCGCGTCGATGCATGAGCTGGCCGAGGCCGTCCAGCACAACGGCGTGCACGTCCAGCAAGGCGGCGCGCTGGCCCGCACGGCCGGCACCATTGCCGCCCGCAGCGGCGAGGAAGTGCTGGCCGTGGTGGACGTGGTCAGGTCGATGCGCAGCAGCTCGGCGCGCATTGCCGACATCATCGGCGTCATCGACGGCATCGCGTTCCAGACCAATATCCTGGCCCTGAACGCCGCGGTCGAGGCCGCGCGTGCCGGCGAACAGGGGCGTGGCTTCGCCGTCGTCGCGGCGGAGGTACGCAGCCTGGCGCAGCGTTCGGCCGCGGCGGCGCTGGAGGTCAAGCAACTGATTGCCGCGTCCGTCGCCAACGTGGACCGCGGCAGCGGCCTGGCCGATACCGCTGGCCAGGCGATGACGCAACTGCTCGATGCCGTTGGCCAGATGACGGCGGTGCTGGAGCGTATCGGCGCCGTCGAGAACGGGCAACGCATGGAAATCGCCGCGCTGAACGACGCGCTGGACCGCATCGACCGGATGAACCGGCGCAACGCCGCGCTGACGGCCGCGGCATCGGCGGGTGCCCGCCGTATCCATGAGGAGTCGACAGCGCTGAACGGGGCGTTGCGCCATTTCCGGCTGCGTGCGCAACTGAGCGATGCCTGAAACCGTTGTGGCGCAACGACGAACCGCGTGATGGCGCGGGCGTTACTGTCGCGTTACCACTTCAAGGGCTTGTAGGAGTTTGCCTGAACTGCCGTGTTTTTCAGCAACCCGGCGGTTGCCCCGCGCCACCGGGCTGAGCCTTAACGCACATCGGGAAACGGACGTCGAAACGATGTGCGGCGACCGGCTGCCGCCGCCAATCGCAGTGGTCATGCGCCTCCCAGCGCCGATGCGGGCCGCGTCCGCCAATCGTGCGCCGCACCATTTGGGTTCCATGATATGGAAATGTCATGTTGCGGTAGGACTAGACTGACATGTTGCCATGTTACCAGCCTACACCCCAGCGGAAACCCGTCTTATGTTCGCAACCTACATAGAAAACTAAAGTACTACCTACGCAATCGGCCAAAGCAGCGCGAGAACAGAAGCGCTCCCGGTCCTGGACAAACCAGCGCCCGGCCCCGACCAGCGTACCGTGTACTTAAGCTCTGTGAGGATAAAATGAACAACACTCAACCTGGCGCCATCGAAAAGAACAATGTTTCCCGCTCCATGCCTGTCGGCTCGCGGGACTTCAAAGTGGCGTCCCGGCCCGTTGTCAGCTACAGCGGTACCCAGCAGAACGAACTGCTGGCCGCACTGCCTCGCCCTGTACTGGAATCGCTGTTCGAGCACCTGGAACTGGTTCAGCTGCCGTTTGGCAAGGAACTGTTCGAATACGGCAGCAAGCTGGAAAACGTCTACTTCCCCACCACCGCCATCGTGTCGCTGCTGTACGTGATGGAAGACGGCGCGACCACCGAGATCGCGGTCGTCGGCCATGAAGGCGTCGTCGGCGTCTCGATGTTCCCCGGCGAACGTGCCATGTGCACGGCGGTCGTGCAAAGCGCCGGCTACGGCTACCGCCTGAAGGCGCAAGCCCTGCGCGACGTGTTCAACCAGGGCGGCGCCCTGCCCCAGCTCCTGATGCGCTACAACACGGCCCTGTTTGCGCAGATGGCGCAGAACGCCGTCGGCGGCCGCCACAGCTCGATCGAGCAGAAACTGTGCCGCTGGCTGCTGGATCGCCTGGACCGCTCCCCCAGCAACGAGCTGAAAGTGACCCAGGAAATGATCTCGATCATGCTGGGCGTGCGGCGCGAAAGCATCACGGCCGCCGCCGGCAAGCTGCAGGAAGACGGCCTGATCACCTACCGCCGCGGCAATATCACGGTGCTGGATCGTGCAGGGCTGGAACGCTATGCGGGCGAGTGCTACAAGGTGGCAAAGACGGAATATGATCGTCTGCTCGTTGACGTAGCAGGTTGCTGATCTGCCGGGGCGGCTCGGCCGCCGCGGCCCCGCCATGCAGCGGGATGAACACCTCGATACAGGTACCCTTGTCGCCCCGGCCGCGCCGGATCGTCAGGGTACCGCCCAGCAGCAGCGCGCGCTCGCGCATGCCCAGCAGGCCATGCGACATCGGCTTGACGATCATATCGGACGCGATGCCGATGCCGTCGTCGATGATGCGCAGCACCAGCAACCCCTCCTCCGATTGTTTCAGCGTGACCGACACGTGCTGCGCACGGGCATACTTGCGGATATTCGTCAGCGATTCCTGCACGATGCGGAACAAGGCGATCGACAGGCTGGCTTCGCCACCGCGCGCGATGGCGTCCACCTCGGCGCCGATCTGCGTATCGCACGGGATGCCCGTCAGCCGGGCGAAGTCTTCCGTGTAGCTGTCGATGGCGGCGCACAGGCCCAGGTTGTCCAGCAGGCTGGGGCGCAGGTTCTCGATGATGCGGCGCTTCAGCTCCACCGTTTCCAGCAGCGTGGCGCGGGCCCGGCGCAGCTGCGCCACCAGCTCCGGCTCGCTCTTTTGCAGCGGCTGGATGACGGCCCCGATGTCCATGCTGATCGACGTCAGGTGCGCCCCCATCTCGTCGTGCAGTTCGCGCGACAAGCGGGCCTTTTCCTCTTCCGAAATACTGATCAGGTGACGCGACAGCACTGACAGCTGCTCCGTGCGCTGCGCCACCATCTCTTCCAGGTTCTCGTTGGACTGCTGCAGCGCGTGCTCGACGGTTGCCTGGTTGAAATAGCTGCGCCGCACGAGCTGGTAGAACATCACCAGCACGACGATGGCGATCGCATTGATGCCCATGCCCAGCATCAGCGCCTTATGGTATTCGTCGTAGAAGCGCGCGCTGCGGGCGGCCAGCGTTTCGTTCTGCTCCTGGATCATGATGACCGTCTGCAACCGGATCTCGTCCATGCCGCTGCGCTCGTCGCCATAGCGGGCGATGTTGACGATCTCGTCCAGGCCGCTGTGTTTGTAGACTTCGATGGCCTGCCCCATCATCGCCAGCTTGCGGCGGACCAGCTGGTGCAGCTGGTTCAGGTTTTTCAACTGGGCCGGGTTATCGGCCAGCAGTTTCTCAAGCAGGACGAACTCCGCTTCCGTGTCGGCCATGACGGCACGTGTCGGCCCCAGGTAGGTCTCGTTGCCGGAGATGAAATAGCCGCGCATGCTGCTCTCGGCATCCTGTACCAGTACGCCCAGGTACTGCAGGCGTTCGGCCACGCGCGAGCTCTGCAGCGTGTGGGCGTTGGCGCTCTTCAGCGATTCAAGATTGTGAAACAGGCTCAGGCCATTGACGATCAGGAACAGCACGCACGTGACGCACAGTATGGTCTTGTAGAGAGGCAGGCGGTGCTGCGGACCTGCTTTGACGGTGAAGTACATCCTGAAGCATCCTTCGCTGACGCGCGGCGGCGGGAGCAGGCTATTATAGACTGCCGAGCCAATTAATGCCTCGTGGAAAGCTCATTCGACGCCAAAAAGTTGCGCCGAGGAACAACAATCGGTAGAAGGTGCGCGGACGGCGCAGTGAAGGCAGGAACTGCGAGGTGAAACTGACGGACTGGCGGGCGCCCTTGGTGGCGGAGGCAAGGCACGCGGCAAGACCGGAAGCCTCGCCGCGCTGCCGGGACTTCAATCCAACAGGTTGTTCTTCATAGCGTAGTATGTCAGGTCACTGTTCGATTGCAAGCCCATTTTCTCCATGATGCGGGTGCGGTAAGTGCTGACGGTCTTGATGCTGAGAGACAGCGCCGTACCGATATCGGAGACGGTGGCGCCGCGCGCAAGACGCAGGAAGACCTGGAATTCGCGGTCGGACAGTTCCGTGTGCAAGGCCGTGTTCGGATCGCGGTCGAAGCTTTGCGCCAGCAGTTCGCCAACCTGCGAACTGACGTAGCGGCGGCCCTGGTAGACAGTGCGGACGGCCGTGATCAGCTCGTCGGCCTCGCATTCCTTGTTCAGGTAGCCGTTGGCCCCCATCTTGAACAGGTTCAGTGCGTACTGCTGGGCCGGGTAGCCCGACAGGATGAGCACCGGCAAGTCCGGCTGGCCCTGGCGGATGGTGCGCAGGGTGTCGATACCGCTCTGGTCTGGCATGGCGATATCCAGCAGCAGGACGTCGCAGATCTCGCGTCGCGCGATATCGAGTGCTTCCCGGCCGGTGCTGCCTTCCGCCACGACCGAAAACTCGTCGGACGACGAAAAAATCTGCTTGAATCCTGCTCTAACTATCTGATGATCGTCACAAATGGCAACGCGTATCATTGTTTTCCCTCGTATGTCCCTAGCTTGGGGAAGTCGTTCTGGAGCGCTCGCCGCTCCGGATCAGCGTCTGCATTTTCACTGGCAAAATCATAACGTTGATATTGTATCACCAAACATTTAACGCTCTCGCGCATTGTCGCGCCGACATGAATCGCTCGCCGGACGAAAAAAAAGACGCTGCCCGCGCCGCCCGACGCTGCCACGTCTTTTGCCGTGACGCGCCGTAACGGTGGTGATACCGCACGGTGCGCGCCGGTCGCCGCTTCATCCCAGGGCGATATGGAGCCGCACTCGGCGGTTTTCAACATCCTTCATTTCAACAACGCCAGGATGGCCTGCAGTTCGTCGCGGATCATGTCGCGGTCCAACGGCGGCAGTGCCTCGGTCCCGGCCTCGTCGGCCATGCCCGAACCACCATCATACTCTTCCTGCGCGGCCGCGCCACGGCTGTCCAGCTTATTGCGCGCGCCACTGATGGTAAAACCCTGTTCATACAGCAGTTCACGGATGCGGCGGATCAGCAGCACCTCGTGGTGCTGGTAATAGCGCCGGTTGCCGCGCCGCTTGACGGGTTTGAGCTGGGTGAATTCCTGTTCCCAATAACGCAACACATGGGGCTTCACGCCGCACAGTTCGCTGACCTCGCCGATCGTGAAATAGCGCTTGGCCGGGATCGGCGGCAGGCTCACCAGATCGGTCTTGCCGATGCGATCGTTCATGTCCACCCTTTAATCAGGCAGCACGTGCCAGCGCGGCACTTTCTTCCACCATCGCCTTGAGCTTCTGGCTGGCATGGAAGGTGACGACCCGGCGGGCCGTGATGGGGATTTCCTCGCCCGTCTTCGGGTTGCGGCCTGGCCGCTGCGGCTTGTCGCGCAGCTGGAAATTGCCGAAACCGGACAGCTTGACGGCTTCGCCCCGCTCCAGCGCGTTGCGAATCTCGTCGAAGAAGGTCTCGACCATGTCCTTGGCCTCACGCTTGTTCAGCCCGACCTGTTCGAACAGCAGTTCGGCCAGCTCGGCTTTCGTCAGCGTGGGCAAGTCTTTTTCAGCTTCCTTGCGTACCTTGGCAACCTGCATGGCGCTGTGCAACTCGGCATCCAGCGCAGATTGCAATACCGCGGAATCGACGTCGTTGTTGTTAATTTTCCTGCCCTGCCTTTACAAAGAACACCGAGTCCGGCCTGGGCCGGACTCGCGGGATGAACTGATGAGTGCGTGACTATACCTGCCGGCGGCCCGCGCCTCCCTTAATGACAGCTTAATGACAACTTTTTTGTCAGCTTCAGCGCCACGCCAGGAGGCGGCCGGGATTCCTGCCAGGATCCAGCCGGGGACGTTACTTGCGTACCTTGGCACCCTGTTTTTGCGCGGCCGCATCGGCCAGCGCAGTCATCAGGGCGTCGACCAGCTCGTCCTGCAGGGTGGTTTGAGTATCTTGCAAGCTAAAGCGGAAAGCAAGCGATTTTTCGTCCGCCTCCAGCCCCTTGCCGCGATATTCGTCAAACAAAACAATGGCTTGCACGATGCGTCCGTGCTCGCTTGCGGCCACCGCCGCGGCAAAGGCATCGAGCAGATCCTGCGCCGCCACGTGCTGCTTGACCACCAGTGCCAGGTCCCGCGTCGTGCCCGGGAACTTCGAGATCTCCTGGTACTGCGGCACGCTGCGTTGCTGCAGCGCATCGGCGTCCACCTCGAACAGCACCGGGGCTTTTGGCAGGTCGTATTTCTGCAGCCAGCGCGGATGCAGTTCGCCAACGAAGCCGATGACCTGGCCGTCCAGCGTTACGGACGCCGCACGGCCCGGGTGCAGCGCCGGATGCTCCAGCTTGGCAAAACGCAGCTGCGCCGGCGCGAACAGCGCTTCCAGGTCGGCCTTGATGTCGAAGAAGTCGACGTCGCGGGTCGGCTGGCCCCACTGCTCGTCCGCCTGCGGGCCGTAGGCCATCGCGGCCACGCGCTGCGGCTGGCGGTAGCCGGCCACGCTCAGGGGACCGTCCACCACGGCTGCATCGCGATGGTAGACCGCGCCCACCTCGAACACGCGCACGCGGGGCGCCTTGCGGTTCAGGTTGTAGCGCACGTTGGCGACCAGGCTGCCGATCAGCGCCGAGCGCATCACCGACAGCTGGCTGGCGATCGGGTTCTGCAACTTGATCGGGTTGTCGTTGCCGGCGAAGTCCAGTTCCCACTGGGCTTCCACGAAGCTCATGTTGACGACTTCCTGGTAGCCCAGGTCGGCCAGCTGGTGGCGCACGGCAAAGATCGAACGGGTGTTCTCCGGCTCGATGCGCATCGTGTTTTCGGCCACCGGCGGGCGGGCCGGGATGTTCTCGAAACCGTACACGCGCGCCACTTCCTCGATCAGGTCTTCCTCGATCTCGATGTCAAAGCGGTAGCTGGGGCTCGTCACGGAGAACACGCCGTCCTCCAGCGTGAACGGCAGCGCCAGGCGCGTGAAGATGTCGGCCACCACCGCGTCCGTCAGCGGCACGCCGATGACCTTCTGGGCCCGGCTGGTGCGCATCTTGACGGGCGCGCGTTGCGGCAGTCCGGCAACGATGTCGTCGACGGGGCCGACCTTTGTTTCCGGCGTGCCGCAGATCTCCAGGATCAGCGCGGTGATGCGCTCGATATGTTGCACCGTCGTCGCGTAATCCACGCCGCGCTCGAAGCGGTGCGCCGCATCGGTCGAGAAGTTGTACTTGCGGGCGCGGCCCTGGATGGCGTTCGGCCACCAGAACGCCGCTTCCAGGTAGATATTGGTGGTGTCCAGCGAGACGGCGGTCGCGTCGCCGCCCATGATACCGGCCAACGATTCCAGTTCCTTGTCGTCGGCAATGACGCCCACCCACTCGTCCACGGCGACCGTGTTGCCGTTCAGGAGCTTGAGCGATTCGCCCGCCTTGCCCCAGCGTACATCCAGGCCACCGTGGATCTTGTCCAGGTCGAACACGTGCGACGGCCGGCCCAGTTCCAGCATGACGTAATTGGAAATGTCGACCAGGGCCGACAGGCTGCGCTGGCCGCTGCGCTCCAGGCGCTGCTTCATCCAGTCGGGCGTGGCCGCCTTGGCGTCCAGGTTGCGGATGACGCGGCCGGAGAAGCGGCCGCACAGGTCCGGCGCACTGATTTTCACTGGCAGCTTCTCGTCCGTATTGACGGCCACCGGCGTGCATTGCGGTGCTTGCAGCGGCACGCCCGTCAGCGCGGACACTTCGCGCGCGACGCCCAGCACGGACAGGCAGTCGGCCTTGTTCGGCGTCAGCTTGATGGTGAATTTCAGGTCGTCCAGCGCGTAGTAGTCGCGGAAGTCGGCGCCGACCGGCGCGTCGTCCGGCAGCTCCAGCAGGCCGCCGTGGTCTTCCGACAGCTTCAGCTCGCGCGCGGAGCACAGCATGCCTTGCGACTCGACGCCGCGCAGCTGGCCCACCTTGATCTCGAACGGCTTGCCGTCGGCACCCGGCGGCAGCACGGCGCCGGCCTTGGCGCAGACAACCTTCAAGCCAGGGCGCACGTTGGGCGCGCCGCAAACGATGTTGAGCAGCGTGCCCGTGCCGACGTCGACCTGGCAGACGTTCAGGCGGTCCGCGTTCGGATGCTTCTGCATCTCGCGCACGTGGCCGACGACGACGTTGGAGAACGACGGCGCAACGGGCTCGACTTCTTCGACTTCCAGGCCGGACATCGTCAGGAGATGCGACAGTTCATCCGAAGTCATCTTCGGATCGGCCATGGTGCGGAGCCAGTTTTCGGAGAATTGCATATTCAGCCCTCGGATTTATTCTTTTAATTGAACTGTTTCAGGAAGCGCAGGTCGCCTTCGTAAAACAGGCGCAGGTCGTTGACGCCATAGCGCAGCATCGTCAGGCGCTCCAGGCCGGAGCCGAACGCGAAGCCGATGTATTTTTCCGGGTCCAGCCCGAAATTGCGCACGACGTTCGGATGCACCTGGCCCGAACCGGACACTTCCAGCCAGCGGCCCTTCAAGGGACCCGAGCCGAATGCGATGTCGATCTCGGCCGACGGTTCCGTGAACGGGAAGTACGAGGGCCGGAACCGGACTTGCAGGTCGTCCGTCTCGAAGAATGCCTTGACGAAGTTCAGGTACACGCCCTTCAGGTCGGCAAAGCTGATGTTCTCGGCGATCCACAGGCCTTCGACCTGGTGGAACATCGGCGAGTGGGTGGCATCGCTGTCGACGCGGTACGTGCGGCCCGGCGCGATCACCTTGATCGGCGGCTGGTGGCTGCGCGCGTAGCGCACCTGCATCGGGCTCGTGTGGGTGCGCAGCAGCAGCGGCTTGCCCGTGCTGTCGTTGCCTTCGATGTAGAAGGTGTCCTGCATCGAACGGGCCGGGTGGTTTTCCGGGCTGTTCAGTGCGGTGAAATTGGTCCAGTCGGTTTCGATTTCCGGGCCGCCGGCCACGTCGAAGCCGATCGAGCGGAAGATGGCCTCGACCCGTTCCCACGTGCGCATGACGGGGTGCAGGCCACCGGTGGCGCGGCCGCGGCCGGGCAAGGTGACGTCGATGGCTTCCGCGTTCAGGCGCAGCTGCAGCTGGGCATCCGCCAGCGCATCGCGGCGCGCGGTCAGCGCGGCCTCGATCTGCTGCTTGGCGGCGTTGATCAGTGCGCCTTGCGCCTTCTTTTCCTCGGGCTCGAGCTTGCCGAGACCCTTCATCAATTCGGTGATCCGGCCGGTCTTGCCGAGATAGATGGCTTTGGCGTTTTCAAGTGCGGCGGCGTCGACGGCGGCGATAAAGTCAGCCTGGGCCGCGACGACCAATTGTTCGAGGGAGTTCATCCGACTGTTTTCCTATGCTGGAAATTAAAAACGGGGCCCAGGTTGTTATACCCTGCCCCGCTCTTCGTGCCGCTTTCCGGCGGCACGCAACATCGATCACTGACTATCAGGCAGCGATTTTTGCTTTCACGGCGTTGACAATCGCGGCAAACGCCGGCTTGTCAGCCACGGCCATATCGGCCAGGACTTTACGGTCCAGTTCGATAGCGGCTTTCTTCAGGCCGTTCATGAAGACGCTGTAGGTCAGGCCGTGTTCACGCGACGCCGCGTTGATACGGGTGATCCACAGGGCGCGGAAGACGCGCTTCTTGTTACGACGGTCGCGGTAAGCGTACTGGCCAGCGCGCATGACTGCTTGCTTGGCAATACGGTAAACCTTGCTGCGACGACCGCGGTAACCCTTGGCCAGATTCAGTACTTTTTTATGACGGGCACGCGCAGTAACCCCACGTTTTACTCGAGGCATAGTAGCTCCTTAGATGAGTGTGAGATTAAGCGGACGGCATCATGCGCAGGACGCTCGTGACGTCGGACGCATTGATGTTGCGGGTACCACGCAGTTGACGCTTGTTTTTGGTGGTCTTCTTGGTCAGGATGTGACGCTTGAACGCCATACCCGACTTGACGGTACCACCCGGACGCACGCGAAAACGCTTCTTCGCGGAGCTTTTGGTCTTCATTTTTGGCATAACACATCTGTCCTCGCGGACAGCTCCAAATGAACAGGATTGCAGGTGGCAACAACACGTTGCGCTTGGGTGCCTGCTTTCACTTGTTGATGCAGCGGCAGCGGGGCCACTACATGTTGCAGCTTGGGGCTGCAAATTCTTTTCGCCGGATGCAACTCGGCAGCCGGCAATTATAACCGATTTTTCCAACCGCAATGCCGCAAACCGGAGGCATCGCTTGAAAGAGGCCTCGGAAAACTCGCACAGCGGGATGCAGTTCGGGCCCGCCGCGCGGAATCGTACTTTAGTACGATGAGCACGGCGGACCCGGAATACGCCCGCTTTGCGAGTTTGCCGACGCCTATTTCTTCTTTTTCGGGGCGATGACCATGATCATCTGGCGCCCTTCCATCTTCGGGAACTGCTCCACCTGGCCATGCTCTTCCAGGTCAGCCTTCAGACGCTCCAGCATGCGCATGCCGATGTCCTGGTGGGCCATTTCGCGGCCGCGGAAACGCAACGTGATTTTCGTCTTGTCGCCTTCTTCCAGGAACTTGATCAGATTGCGCAGCTTGATGTTGTAGTCGCCATCATCGGTACCCGGACGGAATTTGACTTCCTTCACGGCGATGATCTTCTGCTTCAATTTTGCTTCGTGCGCCTTCTTCTGCTCCGAATACTTGAACTTGCCGTAGTCCATCAGACGGCAAACCGGTGGCTGCGCCGTCGGCGCGATCTCCACGAGGTCAACGTTCGCTTCTTCCGCGAGACGGAAGGCTTCGGCCAGGCTTACGATACCCAGCGGCTCATTGTTGACACCGGACAGGCGCATTTCCGGTGCCGTGATTTCGCCATTGATGCGATGCGACTTGTCAGTAGCTATTGCAGTTTCCTTTAAGAAATTTGTTAGGTGTGGCCGGTTACGGATGCCTCGGTGCCACGCACCGAGGCGTACCGTCAGGCTTTGTTGGCGACATCCTGCTGGAGTCGCTCGACCAGGGCGTCGATCGACATTACGCCGAGATCGACATTGCCCCGCGCACGCACGGCCACGGTATTGGCATCCCGTTCCTTGTCGCCGATCACCAGGATGTACGGCAACTTTTGGACGGAATGTTCGCGTATTTTATACGTGATCTTCTCGTTGCGCAAATCAGCCGTGACGCGGAACCCGTGCTGGCGCAGCTTTGCCGCCAATGCGGTCGCGTACTCGGCCTGGCTGTCCGAAATGTTGAGCACGGCAACCTGCACCGGCGCCAGCCACATCGGCAGCGCACCCGCATAGTTCTCGATCAGGATGCCGATGAAGCGCTCCATCGAACCGACGATCGCGCGGTGCAGCATGACAGGTACCTTGCGGGTGTTGTCATCGGCGACATACTCGGCGCCCAGGCGTTCCGGCATGAAGAAGTCGACCTGCATGGTGCCGACCTGCCATGGGCGGCCCAGCGAATCCTTCAGGTGGTATTCGATCTTCGGACCGTAGAACGCGCCCTCACCCGGCAGCTCGGTCCACGTCACGCCGCAGGCGCGCAGGCCCTGGCGCAGCGCTTCCTCGGCGTCGTTCCAGATCTCGTCCGTGCCGATGCGGTTGTCCGGACGCAGCGCCAGCTTGACTTCGATATTGGTGAAGTCGAAGTCGGCATACACCTCCATCGCCTGCTGGTGGAACGCCACCACTTCCGGCTCGATCTGCTCGTGGGTGCAGAAGATGTGGCCATCGTCCTGCGTGAAGCCGCGCACGCGCATGATGCCGTGCAGCGCGCCGGACGGCTCGTTGCGGTGGCACTGGCCGAATTCGCCGTAGCGCAGCGGCAGGTCGCGGTACGAACGCATGGCCGAGTTGAAGATCTGCACGTGGCCCGGGCAGTTCATCGGCTTCAATGCGTACGAACGGTTCTCAGACTCCGTCACGAACATGTTTTCGCGGTAGTTGTCCCAGTGGCCCGTCTTGCCCCACAGGCTCGCGTCCAGGATCTGCGGCGCCTTGACTTCCTGGTAGCCGTTGTCCTGGTACTTCTTGCGCATGTACTGCTCGACCTGCTGCCAGATGGTCCAGCCCTTCGGATGCCAGAACACCAGGCCCGGCGCCTCGTCCTGGAAGTGGAAGAAGTCCAGCTGCTTGCCCAGTTTGCGGTGGTCGCGCTTTTCCGCCTCTTCCAGCATGTGCAGGTACTGCTCCTGCTCTTCCTTCTTGGCCCAGGCGGTGCCGTAGACCCGCTGCAGCATCTCGTTCTTCGAGTCGCCGCGCCAGTAGGCGCCCGCCAGCTTCATCAGCTTGAACACCTTCAGCTTGCCGGTGGACGGCACGTGCGGACCGCGGCACAGGTCGGTGAACTTGCCTTCGCTGTACAGCGACACGTCTTCATTGGCCGGGATCGACGCGATGATTTCGGCCTTGTAGTGCTCGCCGATGGACTTGAAGTAATCCACGGCCTCGTCGCGCGGCAGCACCTTGCGCGTCACGGGCTCGTCCTTCTTGACCAGCTCGGCCATCTTTTTCTCGATCGCCACCAGGTCGTCCGGCGTGAACGGGCGCTTGTACGAGAAGTCGTAGTAGAAGCCGTTTTCGATCGTCGGGCCGATAGTCACCTGCGCGTCCGGGAACAGCTCCTTGACGGCATAAGCCAGCAGGTGGGCGGTGGAGTGGCGAATGACATCCAGGCCTTCCGGATCCTTGTCCGTGACGATGGCGACATCGGCATCCTGCTCGATCAGGAACGACGTGTCGACGACCTTGCCGTCGACCTTGCCGGCCAGCGCGGCCTTGGCCAGGCTGTTGCTGATGTTCGATGCCACCTGGGCGACGGTGACGGGCGCGTCGAACTGGCGCACGGACCCATCGGGAAGTCGGACTGATACCATAGTGATCTCCAATCGGCACATGGGCCGCTTAAGCTGCTGCAAAAAGTATAGGGGGAACGGATGTACGAAAAGCGGGACGAAAAAAAACGCGGCCTAGCCGCGTTCTTCCTCAGATTGAAAAGCAAAAGAAAGCCGATCGACTAGCGTCACTCACCAAACCCTGCGGTCGTAGTTCGCGGTGTCATAACCGGTGTGCCTTTCTCGCTCTTACAAGATGAGAGCCTCGTTTGCGACGAGGCTCCTGGAATTCTGGTGGGCGGTGAGGAATTCGAATCCCCGACCCCTTGGATGTCGACCAAGTATTCTAACCAGCTGAACTAACCGCCCGGTGGCCCGGGGCAGTGATACTACGCGACATGCGTCACACAACAGCACTACCCTGGACTTTACTGCCTGCTACCTTTACTGCTGCACTACTTGTTCTGGTGGGCGGTGAGGAATTCGAATCCCCGACCCCTTGGATGTCGACCAAGTATTCTAACCAGCTGAACTAACCGCCCGATGCCCAGCATTATAGGGAGGCAACGAGAGAAAAACAAGGGCCAACCCGAAATTGTCTCCAGGATCCCATCCTGGCCGGCTTAACCATAGCCCATGCTATATTGACTGTCGCCATGAAACCCTTCCTGTCCTCCCGATCCCGGGCCGCCCTGCTGTGGACTGTACTGCTGTGCCCGGGCATCGGCACGGCCGAGCCGGGTACGGCGGAGGAAGCGCGCGCCATGGTCGACAAGGCCGCCGCGTTGATGCGCGAACTGGGACCCGAGCGGGCGATGGCCGAGATCAGCAATCCGTTCGGCGCCTTCAACTACCGCGACCTGTACGTGACCGTGTACAGCACGCGCGGGCGCATCCTCGCGCATGGTACCCAGCCGCAGCTGATCGGCCGTCACGCGTGGGACTGGCGCGACGCCAACGACAAGTACTACGTCCGCGAAATCGTCACCCGTGCGCAGAAGGGCGACACCGGTCCCGTACACTATACCCGGGTGCATCCGTTCACCCACCAGCTGCGCGTGAAGGAAACCTGGTTCCGCATCGTGGACCGGCACGTCATCGCATGCGGCGCCTATAAATAATCTCTTGCCCGTCCCATGAATGCACCCAGCCACCTGCATGCCCACCTGAAGGGCGATGCCAAGTACCGCCACCAGCGCGCCGACCGCAGCCTGTCCATCCTGGCGTGGGCGCTCGGCCTCACCCTGCTGTTTGCCGGCGTCGAGGTGGGGGCTGGCTTCCTGTCGAATTCCCTCGCGTTGATTTCCGACGCCGGCCACATGGTGACGGATGCCGCGTCGCTGGGCCTGGCCCTGTTCGCCCAGCTGATCGCCCGCCGTCCGCCCTCCTCGCGCTACTCGTTCGGCTTCGGCCGCGCCGAGGCGCTGGCCGCCTTCGTCAATGGCCTCGTCATGCTGCTGGTGGTGGGCTGGATCGTGTTCGAGGCGGTGCACCGCTTCGCCCAGCCGCAGCAGGTGGCCGGCGGCACCGTGTTCATCGTGGCCGCCATCGGCCTGTGCGTCAACCTGGCCGTCGCGTGGGTGCTGTCGAAGGACCGCGACAGCCTGAATACCCGTGCCGCGCTGGTGCACGTGCTGGGCGACATGCTGGGATCGGTGGCGGCGCTGATTGCCGGCGCCGTGATCTGGTACACGGGCTGGATGCAGATCGACCCGCTGCTGTCGCTGATCGTCTCGCTGCTGCTGCTCAAGTCTACCTACGGCATCCTGCGCGAATCCGGCCATCACCTGATGGAAGGGGTGCCCGCGCACATCGACTACCTGCAGCTGGGCGCGGACCTGGAAGCGGTGGACGGCGTCGTCTCCGTGCACGACCTGCACGTGTGGGACATGTCGCCCGGCGAGCCGGCCCTGATCGGCCACGTCGAGGTGGCGGACCTGGCGCATTGGCCGCGCGTGTTGAAGGCCATCCGCATGATGCTGCTGGAGCGGCACGGTATCGATCACGTCACCTTGCAGGCCGAGGTGGCCGGGCGCCAGGGACGGCCCGGCTAGGGGACTTGTTAACCGCTGTCGACCGGGAGGACTGCAGGATGGGGGAAGTGGAACTCAGGTACGCCAGGGCCGCCGATGCGGACAGGATGCTCGCACTGCTGCGCGCCGTCTGCGCCGAAGGCGATGCCCTGCCCTTTACCGAAGGGATCGACGAACGGCTCATCGCCAGCCAGTGGCTCGCCGCGCCAGGGTGCGTGCTGGCCTGGGCGGAAGACCGGCTGCTGGGCATGTACCGGTTCGGCGCCAACATGCCCGGTCGCGGTGCGCACGTCGCCACCGCCACCTTCCTGGTGAGCCGGGAGGCACGTGGGCATGGCCTGGGCCGCAGGATGGTGACGCACTGTCTCGAGGCCGCAACGGCGGCCGGATTCGACGCCATGCAATTCAACCAGGTGCTCAAGACTAATACCGCCGCGCTTGCGCTGTATCGCAGCTTGGGATTCCGGCGGGTCGGCAGGATACCGCGCGCCTTCCGGCACGCCCAGCTCGGGCTCGTGGACGCGTACATCCTGTACCGGCCACTTGCATGAACGCCGGGATCACGGCGCGAAGTCGGCCCGCACCTGACGCAACCGCTCGGCCAGGTCGGCCTCCATGCCAGGGCCCAAAGCTTCGGTGGCGATGTGCCGGCCCAGCCGGCGGTAGCTCTCGAACTGGTCCTCGCCGTAGAACTGGTCGCCCGTCGATTCGTGCGGAAAGGCGGGATGCTCCGCATGGTACTGGCGCAGCGAGGCGTCGTTGACCGTGGGCGACAGCGAAGCCTTCAGGTACACCAGCACGCCTTCGCATTCGGCCACCCCGGCCGCGTTGCGGTAGACGATGCGGCCGACCACGCAACTGGCCTTGCTCTGCCCTGTCGCCCCATCCACCGCCAGCGCCGTCACGTCGATTTCGATATCGGCGTTGAAGTCGACCTTGCACAGCCGGATCAGCGTACCGAGCGCGCCGCAGCGCAGCGCCGGGTCGCACTCGGCGTCCACGGCGACGATCAGTTCGCAGCGCCGCCGCACCAGTTCGTAGACCCCGAGGTTGTCGAAGTGCCCGCCATCGGAAATCATCAGGTAGCGCGAACGCTCGTTGGCCGACGCGAACAGCTCCATCAGCAGGCAGCCCGTGCTGAGGGCCGGCGACGTGCGCTGGCGGGGGAAGCGGGGATTGGCGAACCAGCGTCCCAGCCGCACGTTAAACAGCGTCATCATGAACGCCACCGCGGGTGAGGAGTGGAAGCCCTGGTTCGGGCTCGCCGCCGCGCCCGACACGGAGATCGCCTCCGCCAGCGTCAGCTCGCCCGTGCCCATGTCGTCGCAGGGCTGGTGGCGGCGGTAGCCGATCTTGTCGTCGGGATGTTCGCCGTAGTCGCTGCCCAGCGCCACCGGGCCGATCGTAAACGACGCGCCATGACGGGTGTGCAGCGACAGGTCGCCGGAGCCGCCCAGGTTGACAGTACAGTTGATCAGGTGCAGCGGCAGCGCGGCCGGCGCGCCCTTGCCTTCCCGCGGCTGCAATGCGCACAGGGCGATATCGTCCTTCTCGTCGAACTGGGTGAAATTCTGCGGCTTGCGGGCCCGGTGCGAAGCGCCCAGGTAGCAGCGCGCCAGCCGGCTGCGGTAGAACGCATGCAGGCTGAATTCGTTGATGTCCACGCGCCACGCCAGGAGCGCACCCACCAGCGCCACGGCCAGCATCACGGCGCCGATCGTGCCCGCCGACGGCGTCCAGCGCTGTGTCCAGTAGGCGTCCCAGCACGCCGCGCCCGTGCACCGGCGGAAGTCGATGGCGATGGCCGCATCCGGTACCGCGGCATAGGTCAGTACCAGGTACAGCACCGAGGCCACGCCGATCAGCAAGCCGACGATAAAGAGCGGCGGTGCGATCTTCGTCAGGATGTTGAGGGCCACATTGGGCAGCGTGCGGCGCTTCGAGCGGATCGTGTCGTCGCCGCCGGACGCGGCGGAGTTGGCGGCAAACAGGCCGGCGGCCGTGGTGCCGATCCAGCCGGCGACGGGCGCCAGGGCCTTCCAGTGCTCCAGGCTGGCCAGCCACAACACCAGCATGGGGCCATACAATGCCGACAAGGTCAGCACGTTCCACGCCGTGGCATAGATCCACAGCCACGCCGCCAGCCGGCTCCACCACTCGCGCATGCCTTCCAGCGACGCCTTGCCCAGCAGGCCGATCATCAGGGTCACGGCCGACGCGAACGCGGACAGGATCAATGTCGGCCCCCAGATGAACGCATGCCACGACCGCACCTCGAAGCCGAGCCGGTCGCGCGCGCCGGCATCGAACGAGTGCATCAGCCACAGGATGCCGCAGAACATCGCGTGCAGGGCGAACATGCAGACGGCCGACGCCAGCGCGATCAGCACGGCATTGAACAGTACGCGCGGGACCTGGTGCGTGCCGGTGGTGCCGCGCCAGCAGCGCAGCGAGCAGCAGGCCAGCACCACCAGCGCCGTAAACGCCAGCGCCAGCTGGAACGGCCAGGCACTGGGCTGCCCCGCCAGCAAGGCACCGTAGGTGACGCCGGCGGGCAGGTCGCGCGCCAGGTGGGCCAGCACGGCGGACAGCTCCACGCTGGTCAGCAGCATCGGCACGACGATCCACTTCTGCACTGCGGCCTGGCCGAAATCGGGCCACGAGCACTCGCTCCGGAACACATTGCAGCGCGCCAGCGCCGGCAGTGCGCACAAGGAGCCCAGCATCAGCAGCGCGGCGATCGGCACGGCCCAGGCGCTGACGGGCGCCGTCTCGAACGGATTGAAGCCGGTGACGAGCCACAGCGCGGCGCAGACCGACAAGAGTATCGCGCTGGCACCGGCCCAGCGCCCCCAGTGCTCCGGATGGAAGCGCCAGTCGCGCTGCAGCGGCGACGCCTGCGCGGAGCCACCCTGGTCGCGCCGCTGGCGCAGCTGGTTCGCCGCCAGCAGCACGACGGCGGCGACAAAGATGCCGATGGCGCCACCGCGCAACAGCTCGTATTCGGGCCAGATGGCGAACCAGCGCATCGCCAGCTGCGGCACCAGGAGCAGCAGCACGAGGCCGCAGATGATCGTCAGCTGGACCAGCGCGGCGTTGCGCATCCACGTGGTCAGCATCGTCCAGGTGTCGGCGCTGAACAGGCCGACCTTGGGCGACAGGTAATTGGAGAACTTGCTGAGGTGGGCGATCGACTGGCGCCAATGGGCGGCCAGCTGGGGCGCCAGCCAGCTGGCGCCGTCGCGATGGCAGTGGGCGCGCAGCCACGCCATGATGTAGCCGCCGCCGGACACGGACGACCAGTAATCGAAGCGGTGCAGGCAACCCAGGTCGCGCAGCGCTTCCAGCACGCCGAGGCCGAACGTGGCGCTGCGGATGCCGCCGCCGGACAGCGCCAGCGCGGCGAGCGGCGCGTCATGGGGGACGTGGATGCGGTCGCGCCAGCGATCGACGTGCGCGCGCTCCGCCCGCAGCACGTCGTCCACGCCCAGTTGGCCGTCGCCCAGCGCGCCGGACGGCGCCTCGGCTGGCTGCGTGCGCGCCTGCGGCGGCTCCAGGGCTTCGTCTGGCAGCGGCTGGAACAGCGGATCTGACGGCTGGGGTACGGCACTCATCGCGACCTCCCGGGCTAGGGCTTGCAACAGCGTAGCCCTGGCGGCGCGGTGACGTTGTCACGGATTGTCACCAATTGTCACGGTGTTGTTTTCGTGCCCAGCCGTGGAGGTACGAGCTTGGGGTCTGTCCCCGCAGGGGACTGACCCCGAAGTTCAACGAGGTTCGCGGAAAGTTCACACCGAACTTCAGGGTCAGTCCCCCGAGGGGGACAGACCCTAGGCCCGCCGGGCCTCGAGCACCCCGGTGACCTCTGAGATGGCCGTCAGCGCCTTCTGCAGCTGGGCCGTGGCGCCGATCTCGGCGGTGAAGGTCATGCGCGCCTGGCCCTTGGCGCTTTGCGTGTTCACGCCGATCACGTTGATCTTCTCGCGCGAGAAGATCTCGGAGATGTCGCGCAACAGGCCCTGGCGGTCGCCCGCCAGCACGAACAGGTCGACCGGATAGACCGTGTCGCTGCGCGTATTACCCCATTCGGTGACGATGACGCGCTCGGGCGCCTTGGCGCGCATCTCGGCGAAGTTCTTGCACGAGAGGCGGTGGATCGACACGCCCTTGCCGCGCGTGACGAAGCCCACGATGGGATCCGGCGGCGCCGGCTTGCAGCAGCGCGCCAGCTGCGTCATCAGGCCTTCCGTGCCGACCACCAGCACGCCGGACTTGGCGCCCTGCTCCGTCGACGAGGCACGGCTCTTGTTGAGTACCACGGCGTCTTCCGGCGGCGGCGCCTCGGCCGGGTCGTGCAGCGCCTGCTCCACGTGGCGCAGGCTGAACTCCTCCTTGCCGACGGCCAGGAACAGGTCGTCCACCTTGCCGAAGCCCAGCTTCTGCGCCAGCGCTTCCAGGTTGACGGCCGTCTTGCCCTCGCGCTGCAGCGATTTCTCGACCAGCGCGCGCCCGTGCGACAGCGTCTCCTGCATGTCGATCGCGTGGAACCACGCGCGCACCTTGGCGCGGGTGCGGTTGCTGACGGCATAGCCCGGGCTGAGCCAGTCGCGCGACGGTCCCGCCGTGCCGGGCGCGCCCTTGGCGGTGATGATCTCGCACGTCTGGCCGCTCTTGAGCGGGGTATTCAACGGCACCATGATGCCGTCCACGCGCGCACCGCGGCAGCGGTGGCCCACGTCGCTGTGCAGGTGGTAGGCGAAGTCGATCGGCGTCGCGCCCACCGGCAGCTCCAGCACCCGCGCCTGCGGCGTCAGGACAAAGATGCGGTCGTCCAGCGCGGCGGACTTCAGTTTTTCCACCCACTCGCGCTGCAGCTCTTCCTGGCCGACGACGGCATCGGCCACGTCGGTCTTCCACGCCAGCAGCTGGCGCAGCCAGGCGATCTTCTCGTCGTACTTCTGGCCCTGGAAGTTGGAGCCGCCCTCCTCCTTGTAGCGCCAGTGCGCCGCCACGCCATATTCGGCGAAGCTGTGCATCTCCTGGGTGCGGATCTGCACTTCCAGCGGCCGGCCGTCGTCCGCCGTCACCACCGTGTGCAGCGACTGGTAGCCGTTCGGCTTGGGGCGCGAGATGTAGTCGTCGAATTCCTTCGGAATCGGCGTCCAGATATTGTGCACGACGCCCAGCACCGTGTAGCAGGTCTTGACGTCCGCCACGATGACGCGGAACGCGCGCACGTCATACAGTTCGTTGAAGTCCAGCTCCTTGCCGCGCATCTTGTTCCAGATGCTGTAGATGTGCTTGGGCCGGCCGAACACCTCGGCCGCGATGCCGGCGTTTGCCAGCTCCGTCTGCAGCCGCTCGATCGACTGCTCGACGAAGCTCTCGCGCATCATGCGCTTCTCTTCCAGCATCTTGGCGATGCGCTTGTAGTTCTCCGGCTCGATGAAGCGGAACGACAGGTCCTCCAGCTCCCACTTGATCTGCCAGATGCCGAGGCGGTTCGCCAGCGGCGCGTACAGGTCCAGCGTTTCGCGGCCGTAGGTGCGCGTCATCTCGTTGAACAGTTTCGCGTCCGCGAAATAACGCAGCGTGCTGCAGCAGGAAGCGAGGCGCACCAGCACGACGCGCATGTCGGACGCCATCGCCAGCAGCATCTTGCGCAGCGTTTCCATCTGCGCCACGGCCTGCTGCGCCGCGTTCTTGCCGCGTGTGGCGGCCGGGCTGCCCTGGGTCAGCTCGCGCAGGCGGATGAGTTGGTGCACGCCCGTCACCAGGTCGGACACTTCCTTGCCGAACTTCGGTTCGATGACGATGGCCTGGGCCGGATCGAGCAGGCACAGCTCGAACATGAGGCCAGCGATGCGGGTGGCCGCGTCGGTGCGCAGCAGCGCCAGTGTGGTGGCGACGCCGACGGCGAAGTCGAACGCATTCTGGCCGCTCGTGGCGGTCTTGCCGGCATAGGCGTCGCTGGCGAAATCGAGCGCCGCCAGCACGCGCACGCCGTCTTCGTGGGACAACCCCTGGACCAGCTGATCGGACGTTGCGCTGTTCAGCGCCGCGATGGAAACCATAATGCAACCTTAAACCCTGTCAATGCCGGCGTGACCGTCGTTGCGACGTCCTTCCTGGCCCGCGCCCCGCCACCGGCGGCGGGGATGCTCCTCACACGCGGGCGTGCCGTCAGCGCTGCGCGGCGACGACGACGATTTCGACGAGGCAGGCCGGATTGGCCAGCTTGGCCTCGACGGTGGCGCGCGGCGGCGTGTGGCCCTGCGCGACCCACGCATCCCATTCCTCGTTCATCGCGGGGAACAGCGCCATGTCGCTGATGTAGATCTGGGTCGACAGGATGCAGCTCTTGTCGCTGCCGCTTTCCGCCAGCAGGCGGTCCACGTGGGCCAGCACCTCGCGGGTCTGCCCGGCGATGTCCGCCGTGGTGTCCTCGGCGATCTGGCCGGCCAGGTAGACGGTGTTGTTGTGGATCGCCACTTCGGACAGGCGCTTGCCAACGTGCAGTCGTTTAATTTCCATTTAGTTCTTCTTTCTCTACTGGTTCAACAAAAATTCGCGGATGACGGCGATCTGGTCGGGCTGGATCAGCATCGGCGCATGGCCGACGCCCGCGATCTCGACCAGTTGCGCGCGCGGTCCGCGCTGCGTCATCTCCTGGGCCGTCGCGCGCGACAGCAGGTCGGACAGTTCGCCCCGTACCACCAGCGTCGGGCAGCGGATCGCATCGTAGGCCGCCCACAGCCTGGTGCCGTCGGCGGCCACCGATTCGGGCGTGGCGGCGCGGAACGGCAGCGCCAGGCCCATGTCGTAGTGGCGCACCCACTCGCCGTTGGCGTCCTGGCGCAGCACGTCGCGCGCCATCTTGTCCCATTGGGCGTCGGTATGGGGGCCGAACGGCTGCGACACGTCGCGCACGAACTGCGCGCCCGCCTCGAAGGTGGCGAAGCGCAGGTCCTGGCCGATATAGTCGCCGATGCGGTGCAGCGCGGCCGGATCGAGCACGGGGCCGATATCGTTCAGCACGAGGCGCTCGATCGGGCTGTCCGGCAGCGAGGCCAGGCCCATGCCGATCAGGCCGCCCATCGACGTACCGATCCAGTGCACCTTCTGCCGCTCGCCGTTGGCCAGCACGCGTGCCAGCAGGGTCACCATGTCGCTGACGTATTGCGGCACCACGTACAGCTCGGGATTGCGCAGGCGCCCCGAGCGGCCGCGCCCGACGACATCGGGGCAGACCACGCGGTAGCGCTCCGCCAGCGCGCGCGCCAGGTCGTCGAAATCGTCCGACACGCGCGTCACGCCGTGCACGCATACGAGCACCTCGGGATTGGCCGGATCGCCCCACTCCTTGTAGGCCATGCGGTGCAGGCCGGCGGGCGAGATGCACTGCACTGACTTCACTGTTACCGGGTCGCTCATGCGTCTTCCTCCTGCCGAGTATTGGTTTTTGCGCTACATTTTACCGTGCGCTGCGGATAAAATCCCCCGGAAGTGTAGCGCAGCGCCCCCGGCAGGACCAAACCGAGCATTTTTACTCAGTAAAGGACAACCATGAGCAGCACTGCAAGCAACCCAGCCCCAGGCGCCAACGCTGGCGCACTGGCCGGCAAGATCGCACTCGTCACCGGCTCCACGTCCGGCATCGGCCTGGGCATCGCGCAAGCGTTGGCGGCACAGGGCGCGGACATCGTCTTCAACGGCTTCGGCGAAGCGCAGGCCATCGCCGCGCTGCAGGAAGAGACGGCGCGCCGGTACGGGGTGCGCACGGCGCACCACAACGCGGACATGAGCAAACCCACCGAGATCGAAGCGATGATGGCCTTCGCCACCGAGCAGTTCGGCGGCGTGGACATCCTCGTCAACAATGCCGGTATCCAGTACGTGGCCAACGTCGACGAGTTCCCCGTCGAGAAATGGGACGCCATCATCGCCATCAACCTCACGTCGGCCTTCCACACCACGCGCCTGGCGCTGCCGGCAATGAAGGCGAAGAACTGGGGCCGGATCATCAACCTGGCCTCGGCACACGGCCTGGTGGGGTCCGCCGGCAAGTCGGCCTACGTGGCGGCCAAGCACGGCCTGGTGGGGCTGACCAAGGTGACGGCGCTGGAGACGGCCAGCACGGGCGTCACCGTCAACGCGATCTGCCCCGGCTTCGTGCTGACGCCCCTGGTACAGAAACAGGTCGACGACCGCGCCGCCAGGGAAGGCCTTTCGAACGAACAGGCCAAGCACGCGCTGCTGGCCGACAAGCAGCCGTCCGGCGACTTCGTCACGCCCGAGCAGCTGGGCGGGCTGGCCGTGTTCCTGTGCAGCGATGCCGCCGCCCAGGTCCGCGGCGCCGCCTGGAACGTGGACGGCGGCTGGGTCGCGCAGTAGCCCTCCTCCTACGGCCCGGTGCTCCGGGCCGCGCAGTGGTTCTTTCTCCGGAACCGTATATCCAAGCACATTAAACTTCGTTCCCCCCGCGCGGACGCGCCCCCATACTTGCAGCGTGGAGGCGAGCCGGCCGCGCCTACCCGACAATAACAAGGACAACCGATGCAGCAACCGCTTCGCCCACTCACCCTTGCCGTACTTGCCGCCACGAGTGCCCTCGCGCATGGCGCCGATGCCGTGCCCACCCCCGCCACCGGCGACATCATCGAACGGGTCGAGGTCACGGCCACCCGCACCGGCGCCGTCGACGTGCAGGACGTGCCGGCCGCGATCACCGTCGTCAAGCCGGACAGCCTGAGCCGCTATGGCCTGGGCAACCTGGCCGACATCGCCAACGTGGTGCCGGCGATGACGGTGCAGCAGCAAGGGGCCGGGGTCAACAACGTCACCATGCGTGGCCTGGTCGTGCGCGGCATCGTGCCTTCCGAAGTGCAGGATGCCTCGCTGGTCGCCGTCTATATCGACGAGATGCCCGTCACCCTGAAGTCGGCCAACCCGGACCTGAAGGTGCTGGACCTGGAGCGCGTCGAGGTGCTGCAAGGCCCGCAGGGCACGCTGTTCGGCGCCGGCGCGATGGCGGGCGCCGTGCGCCAGATCACCCGCAAGCCGGAATTCAACGACCTGTTCGGGTCCGTCGAGGCGGTCGGTTCGCGCACCTCCGGTTTCGGCGGCACCAACCACAACCTGCGCGGCACGGTCAACCTGCCAGTGAAAGACGACGTGCTGGCGCTGCGCGTGACCGGCTACACGGGCCGGGACTCAGGCTATATCCGCAATGCCTACAACGGCGCCACGACCAACGGCGTCTCCACCAACCAGGGCCGCATCGCCGCGCGCCTCAAGGCCAGCCGCGACCTGCTGGTGGACGCCAGCATCACGGCGTCGAACATCAAGGGCGGCGTCAACGACGCCTACGCCGACCTGGCACCCTACACCACGTACGCGCTGCTGCCGCAGGCCAGCAACGACCAGCTGCAGCTGTACAACCTGACGTTGAACCAGGAACTGGGCACGGCCACGCTGGTCTCGTCCACTTCCTACCTGCACCGCAAGACATGGTACGTGACGTCGGCCCAGTACCCGGCCACCGCCTTCATCTTCGGCGGCCAGCCGCCCTTGATGCAGTCGGCCTACCGCATCGGCAACGCCATCGAGGATTTTGCCCAGGAGCTGCGCCTGCAGTCCAAGGGGGACGGCCCGTTGAAATGGACGGCCGGCGCATTCTATGAGCAGGGCCGGCGCGACACGCGCCAGGACCAGCCCACCGCCGGCTTCGACGCGCGCTACGCGGCCACGCGCAACTTCCCCGGCTACGACTCGCAGGTGAACGACCAGTCCTTCAGCCCGGACAACTATTTTTCCGGCTACCAGAACACGAATTCGCGCCAGCTGGCCCTGTTTGCCGAAGCCACGTACACCGTATGGGACCGGCTCGACCTGACGGCGGGCCTGCGCCTGTTCCGCGGCACGCAGGACTTCGACCTGAAGTTCACGGGCCTGTTCGGCAACCTCGTCACCGCCACGCCGGCCGTGCCGACGGGCCAGCCGGAAGTCTCGTCCAGCAGCGCCACCGCGCGCGGCGCCAATCCGCGCCTTGCGGCCGCCTGGCGCATCGACCCGGACCACACGCTGTACGCGTCGGCCGGCAAGGGCTTCCGCTACGGCGGCAACAACCAGCCGGTGCCGTTCAATTTCTGCGGCGTGCACGCGCCGACCACCTTCGCGCCGGACAGCCTGTGGAACTTCGAGGCCGGCTCGAAGAACACGCTGCTGGGGCGGCGCCTGACCGTCAACGCCAGCGCCTACCTGATCGACTGGGACGACGTGCAGGTGTTCAACCGGCTGCCCTGCACGTATTACTTCACGCAGAACGCGGGCAAGATCCGCAGCAAGGGCGTGGAGCTGGAAAGCGCCTTCAAGCTGACCCGGCAGGCATCGGTCGGCGTGAGCGCGTCGTACAACCACGCCAGCGCGACCGATACCGTCGTCACGGGCATCCCGGCGCAGAACATCCCGGCCGGCAGCCGCGTGCCGTACGCGCCCCGCTTTGCCGCCAGCGCCACGGCGAGCTACACGATCCCCGTGGCCGGCGCCGACGAAGTGGGCCTGTCGGCCAGCTATGCCTACCGCGGCGAGGCTTACACCAACTTCGCGGCCAGCCAGGGCAGCTATGCGCGCATCCCGTCGTCGAACACGCTCAACGCTACCGTGACGTACCGCACGCGCGGCTATGAAATCGGGCTGTTCGGCACCAACCTCACCAACGGCGCCAAGGTCAGCGACGTGGTCCCGAACGGCATCGCGATCCAGCCGGGCAACCTCGTCTACCTGGTGCGCCCCCGCACCGTGGGGCTGCGCGTGAGCGCGCGCTTCTGATGCCATGAGCCGACCCGCCGCCCAGCGCTCGGAATACCTGGATGCCGCCCAGCGCGCCCAGGTCATGTCCGAGAGGGGACGGTGGGTATGGCTGGGCGAGTGGCCCACCTGGCTGCTGATCGTCGGGATCCACGGCGGCTGGTGGACGACGGTGGCGTACTGGCGCGAACTGGGTACGCCATTGGCGACGGTGCTGATGGTGTGGTGGTGTGCGTGGTACCTGTCGCTGCAGCATGAGCTGATCCACGGCCACCCTACCCGCAAGGCCTGGCTGAACCGGCTGTTCGGCACGGCCCCGCTGGCCGTCTGGTACCCGTACGCGCTGTACCGCGACAGCCACCTGCGGCACCACGACGATTCACACCTGACCTTGCCGGCGCTGGACACGGAAAGCTGCTACCTGTCGCCGCGCGACTGGGCCGCGATGGGCCGGCCGCTGCGGGCGCTGTACTGGTTCAACAAGACATTCTGGGGCCGCCTGCTGGTCGGTCCGGCGCTGGCCATCGGCGCCACCTGGAGCGGCGCGCTGCGGGCACCGCGACGGACCATGTGGGTGGGCCACTTCGCCATGCTGGGCGTTATGCTGTGGTGGCTGGACACGCGTTACGGCATCGCCCCGCTGTACTACCTGCTGGCGATCGCCTACCCGGCGCAGTCGCTGGCGATGATCCGCTCGTACTACGAACACCGCCCGGCCGCACACCACAAGCAGCGCATTGTGCTGAACGAGGCGGGACCCGTGCTGCGGCTGCTGTTCCTGAACAATAACCTGCACCTCGTCCACCACGACCTGCCGTCGCTGCCGTGGTACCTGCTGCCGCGCGTGTTCCGGGCGCGCCGCGCCCACTACCTGGCCCGCAGCGGCGGCTTCCACGTCGCGGGCTATGGGGAGCTGATGCGCCGGCACGGCTTCACGCCCGTCGACGCACCCGTCCATCCGCACCTGGCACCGGTGGCATCGTGAGCTGGACGGTCGCGCTGCCCATGTACAACGTGTCGCCACGGCTGCGGGATGGGTACGAAGCATTCGCCGCGGCCCTGCTGCTGCAGGCCGGCCTGGATAGTGAGACGATGCTGGTACGCGACGTGCCCCTGCCGGGCTACTGGAAGCACCCCGGCCTGCTCCTTAGCCAGACTTGCGGCTACCCCTATGTGACGGCCCTGCGGGATGACGTCACCCTGCTGGCGACGCCGTGCTACGACGTGCCGGGCTGCAATGGCAGCGACTACCGCAGTGCGCTGGTGGTGCGGGAGGACAGCGGCATCGCCACCCTGGCCGACGCGCGCGGCCGCGTCGCCGCCGTCAACGAAGGCCACTCGAACAGCGGCATGAACCTGCTGCGCCATGCGGTCGCGCCGCTGGCCCGCGACGGGCGCTTCTTCGGCGCCGTGGACTGGTCCGGCAGCCATGCCGCCAGCGTGGCGATGGTGCGGGCCGGCGCCGCCGACATCGCCGCCATCGACTGCGTCACGTGGGCCTACCTGTGCGAGGAACGGCCGGCGGACGTCGCCGGGCTGGCAGTGCTGGGATATTCCGCCGCCACCCCCGGGTTGCCGCTGGTGGCGGGAGCGGACCTGCCGGCGGCATCCGTCGAACGCTTGCGGACGGCACTGCTGGCACCCGACGCGGCGCTGCTGGCCACCCTCGCGCCATTGCGCGTCCGGGCCTTCGAGTACCGCGGCGACGAGGCCTACGACCGCATCGCGCAGCTGGAGGACGAGGCGCGGGCGTTGGGGTATCCCCTGCTTGCTTGAGCGCCCGCGGGCCCGCTTGGGGTCTGTCCCTGAGCCTTCCCCACAAATTTCTGTTGTAAACGGAAGCGGAAGCTGTTAACTTTCAATCCCAAAAACGGCGCATGCATGGCTGTGTTAGCCCTTTTATTCGTAGCGACTAAACTGCGAATGAAAGGCACAGACCATGCATGCACAGCAAATCATACAGAAGTTTTTGGCCGATCAGTGCTCCGCGATGCACGCCAAACGGCGGAGATGCTTGGCCGATGCTGTCGAAGCGGCCAGCAGCGGCGGGCTGGCAATGATGGGAATGAGCAAGGCGCTAGAAAGTGAAGTAAGCCTACGCTATCGGATCAAGCGCATCGACCGCCTTCTAAGTAACGCTCACTTGGCCAAGGAGCGGGTAAGCATCTTCAAGGCCTTGGCGCACCACCTCCTGCCGCATCAGGAGCGCATTGCAGTAATCGTCGATTGGTCTGATTTGCTGCCGGATGTAAGTCAGCATTTGCTGCGCGCCGCCGTGGTGGTGGAGGGGCGTGCGATCACGATTTATGAGGAGCTGCATCCGACCAAGTCGTATGGCAGCAGACAAGTCCATCATCGTTTCCTGGAGACTCTACGGACGGTACTGCCTCCACACCGCAGTCCAGTGATCATCACCGACGCGGGCTTTCGGGGGACTTGGTTCCAGATGCTCGGCGAGCTCGGCTACGATTGGATCGGTAGAATTCGTAATCTCGACACGGTTCGCGCAGAAGGCACCACGAAGTGGCAGCCTTGCAAAGAGCTTTACCCTCACGCCACTAAGGTCCCACGCGATTTGGGACGGTTCGAACATACCCAATCGCGCTTGGTGAAATGCCGTCTGACTTTGGTGAAGAAGTCGCCCCAAGGACGAAAGAAATTGACCGTCTTCGGCAATGACGCCGGCAGCCATCACAGCAACAAACAGCGTAAGGGACAATCCGAACCCTGGCTGTTGTCCGTCTCACCAGGGCTATCGAAGCTGCGTGCAAAACAGATCGTCGCCTTATACAGCTGTCGCATGCAAATCGAACAGACTTTCCGCGACCTCAAAAACCCGCGGTGGGGGATGGGGATTCGCCACAGTCAAACACGCCAACCCAAGCGTCTCGCCGCACTACTTCTTATCGGCACCTTGCTCAGCTTCGCCCTATGGATCATCGGCATCGTTGCGCAAAGTCGGGGCTATCGTATGCGCTACGGCAGCAAACCCAAATCCGCGAAAACTGTGTCGATCGTTTCCTTAGCTCGCCAATGGCTCGCCGACGTCAGGTATTGAAGGCTGACGCACAGCCAGCTCCACGAAGCTATGCAGGAGCTGGCTAGTCTAGTACTCGTCTATTAAAAATGAGGGGAAGGCTCAGGGTCTGTCCCCGCAGGGGATTGACCCCGGTTCTATTCGCTGCAGGCGAACGGTCTCTGGCGTGCGTCGACTGCCCGGATAGAAACCGGGGGCGGTCCCTTGGCAGGGACAGGCCCTGAGTGTCGCACGGTAGCGGCGGAACTACGTGAAAACCCCAATGTGGATACCCCTGATAGGGCAAACCACAATGCGGATAATCACAATGGTGATATCTGAGATCGTTCGGCATGATGGCTCCATCGAAAACCGTGCAACACCCGGGAGCTGGAGACCACCATGAAAAAACCGTTCTATAAAATCCTGTACGTGCAGGTACTGTTCGCCATCGCCGTTGGCGTGCTGTTGGGCATCTACCTGCCGACGGATGCCGTCGCGATGAAACCGCTGGGTGACGGCTTCATCAAGCTGATCAAGATGATCATCGCGCCCGTGATCTTCTGTACCGTCGTCACCGGCATCGCCGGCATGCAGGACGTCAAGAAGATCGGCCGCGTGGGCGGCAAGGCGCTGCTGTACTTCGAAGTCGTCTCCACGTTCGCGCTGGTGATCGGCCTGTTCGTCGCCAACATCGTCAAGCCGGGCGCGGGCTTCAACGCCGATCCGGCCACCCTGGACACCAAGGCCATCGCCCAGTACACGGAAAAGGCGTCGCACCAGTCCACCGTCGACTTCGTGCTGAACATCATCCCGAACACCGTCGTCGATGCGTTCGCCAAGGGCGACATCCTGCAGGTGCTGTTGATTTCCGTGCTGTTCGGCTTTGCCCTGTCGCTGCTGGGCGAAAAAGGCCGCCCCGTGGCGAAACTGATCGACGAGGCCGGCGCCGCCATCTTCGGCATGGTCAACATCATCATGAAGGCCGCCCCGATCGGCGCGTTCGGCGCCATGGCCTTCACCATCGGCAAATACGGCATCGACTCGCTGCTGCCGCTGGCCAAGCTGATGGGTTCGTTCTACCTGACCTGCGCGCTGTTCGTCTTCATCGTGCTGGGCGCCATCGCCAAGTTCACCGGCTTCTCGATCGTGCGCTTCATCGCCTACATCAAGGAAGAACTGCTGATCGTGCTGGGCACGAGCTCGTCGGAAAGCGCGCTGCCCTCGCTGATGACGAAGCTGCAGCGCCTGGGCGCCTCCAAGCCTGTCGTCGGCCTGGTTGTCCCGACCGGCTATTCGTTCAATCTGGACGGCACCAACATCTACATGACGATGGCCGCCCTGTTCGTGGCACAAGCCACCAACACGGACCTGACCTTGACGCAGGAACTGACGATCCTGGGCGTGGCGATGCTGACGTCGAAGGGCGCCTCCGGCATCACCGGCGCGGGCTTCATCACGCTGGCCGCCACCCTGGCCGTCGTGCCGACGATCCCCGTGGCCGGCATGGCACTGATCCTGGGTATCGACCGCTTCATGAGCGAGTGCCGCGCCCTGACGAACTTCGTCGGCAACGGCGTCGCCGCCCTCGTCGTGTCGAAATGGGAAGGCGAGCTGGACATGGCAACGATGCAGCGCGAACTGGCCAACCCGAGCGCACCGCACGAGCCGCTGGAAGACGTGGCGCATGGAGAGCCGGTGGTGCTGGCGAAGCAGGCATAAATCCCGCGCGGCCACCCGGCAAAAGCACCGACCGCGGGGTCGGTGCTTTTTTTTATTTGCGCAGCAGGCTGCAGGACCGGGCTGCTCCGCCGCCGGCTATTTGAACGAGTAAGCCAAAGCGCCGTAAAACTGGCGTCCGCGCGGATCGGTGTAGCTCGGGTCGTACCCGACCGAGAAACTGAACAGCTGGTTCGAGCGCGGCGGGTTCTTGTCCAGCAGGTTCCTGATGCCGCCACGCAGCTTCAGCGCGGTCGAGACCTGATACCCGCCCGTCAGGTCGAGCAGCGAGTAGGAGTCGACCCGATGCACCGAGCCGTCCGCAAGCAGGTTCTGGTCGCGATAGCCGCTCAGGTAGGTTTGCTGCAAGGTCAGGTTGAGCGGTCCGCGCTCGTAGTCCAGGCTGACGGTATGGCGCCAGCGCTGGATAATCTGGTCGTTGGTGTACACGCCCAGCGCACTGATATCGGGGCCCTCGACCGTCTCGCGCGTCTTGTAGTCGAACACATAGGTACCGTTCAGCGCGACGGCAAATTTGCCCAGCGCGTTGGCCGGCAGGCGCCACTCGACGCCCAGGTCGGCGCCCGAGGTTTTCAGCAAGCCGATATTGCGCAGCCGAGAATCGATCGACAGGATCGGTCCCGGGATGCCCGGCAGGGCCGGATCGGCATCGCCGCGGACGATGTAGGCGGCGTTGCGCACGGGGTCCGTGAAGTACGAGCCTTCCGGCGAGACGATCACGTCGGTTTTCTTGATGCGCCAGTAGTCCAGTGTCGCCGTGACGGCACGGATGGGTTCGACCACCAGGCCCAGCGAAAACTGCTTCGACTCTTCCGGGCGCAGGGACGCCGAGCCGCCCCTGAGCTTGTCCGGTTGCAGGCCACAGTAGTCCGGGTTCTCCGTGTTGTCGATCGCCCCCACCTTGATGCACCCGAGCGGGTCGTTGTAGATGCCGTTGGCCTGGCCCAGCCGCACCGGGCTGTACAGGTCGGCAAGGGACGGCGCCCGAAAGCCGGTGCCGTAAGAACCGCGTACCACGACTTCCTTCATGGGATTCCAGCGCACGCCGACCTTGGGGTTGGTCGTCGAGCCCACGTCGTCGTAGCGGTCATGGCGCAGCGCCAGCTGCGCTTCCAGGCTGGCCAGCAAAGGCAGGTTGAACTCGGCATACACGGCCTTGACGTTGCGTCCGCCGGAAAACGGCGTTGCCGTGCCTTCGCCGCGGATCTCCCCGGCCGCCAGCAGCGCGGATGGCGTGAACGACATTTTCTCGCGCCGGTATTCCGCGCCGAGCGCAACGGCAGCGTTGCCGCCCGCCATCGCGAACAGGTCGTGGGTGGCCTTGATGTCGAACGAATCGGTCGTGCCGCGTGAGTGCCGCGCCAGGTCGTTGACCTTGGCCGCCGCCAGCAGGGCCTGCCCCGCAGGGCCCGATGGCCCGAACGGATTGATCTGGCCGCTCGCGAACGCGTCGTCGAACAGCGTGGTCTTGACGTAACCATCGACATACTGGTCGTCGACCTTGCTAACGCTGTGATTGAGCGCCATGTCGTAGTCCCAGCCCCGTGCCTCCCCCTTCACACCGACGAGCAGGCGCGTGGCAGTCGCATCGATGTCGTTGGTGCGCGGCCCCCCCTCGGTCAGGCGCATGTTGACGACGAGCGGCGTTTTGTCGCTCGTTATCAGCGCATGGGGATAGTACTGTCCGGCCAGCGGGTAGATCGCGCCGGAGATCGTCAATGCGCTGATGCGGTACGTGGTCTTCGTCTTGTTGACGAGCACTTCTCCATACAAGGTCGTGTCCTTGTCGAGCGCAAACTGGCCACGGGTGAGCAGCGACATGCGCTTCGAATCCGGAAACAGTTCGGTGTCCTGCATGTAATCGTACATGCAGGCTGCGGGGCCCACGAAACTGTCCGGCGCAAAGACGGTCGCCGGCGGATTGCAGGCCGGTGCGCTGGGGTTCAGGCGCGGACCGGTGGCCGTGGTGCCATTGGCGCGCGTGCGGCGGACGTTGGCGGGAAAGGTATTCGAGCTGCCCGAATCGAGATTGATGTCGGGCTGGTAGGCCGAACCGATCCAGCTGCGCTGCGACGAGCGCAGGCTGCCCGTGTCCTGGTAATCGAGCACGGCCAGCACGTTGTAGCGATCGGTCGCGAGATTGCCGATGCCGCCCGACACGGTCGCCATCGCCTTGCGTGCGCCGCCGTGCTGGGTGTCGCCATAATAGGCGCTGGCATCAAGACCCTCGTAGTTGCGGCGCGTGATGAAGTTGATCACGCCGCCGATCGCATCGGTACCGTAAATGGCCGAAGCGCCGTCCTTGAGCACCTCGACCCGGTCGATTGCGGCCGATGGGATCGCGTTCAGGTCGACGCCAGCGTTGCCGCCAGGCGAAGCAAAGTTGGCCAATCGACGCCCGTTGAGCAATACCAGGGTCGACGACACGCCAATGCCGCGCAGATTGGCGCCATTGAAACCGCGCTGTCCGGCAATGTCGCTGAAGCTGGCGCCATCGGTCAGCGCTGCCGTATTGGCCGACACCTTCGACAATAGTTCCGCCGCCGTGGTGGTACCGCTCTTTTCGATGTCGGCGCGGGTGATCAATTGCACCGGCAACGCGGTTTCGGCATTGAGCCGCTTGATCGAGGACCCGGTGATTTCAACTCTTTGCATCGGCTGCGCCTCCTGCGCGGCGGCCGGGAAAACCAATGAGGCCAGCAGACTGGCGCTCGCCGAGAAACCGAAAGCCTGCATGACACGGATGGCGATACGCTTTGGAACCGGCCGGTTCTCGTGCTGATATGACATTCACTGCCCCCAGGTGATGTACTCGTAGAGTTGCTTGGATTTTCCATGGAGATTCGCGTTGAATGGAGCGCCGGTGCAGTTGCCGGCGGTGTGTAGCCGACATCAGGCGCAAGCAATGTCGGGCGATACCGGACCCGTCGCCCAATGACGATGCAGCCAGGCAGATAGCTACCATGCGCTCTCACTACCACGTTTCGACATAAAAACACTGGCATCGGTATGGTCGATGCCAGCCTGCTTTTACACTAGCGCGGCAGGAGGAATTGATCAATCGTTTTGCCGCTATTTTTCAGCATCGGCAACGATGTGTAAAAAATAATACATTTTTTGGCGGCTTCAGTGAGCGGCCAGTTCGAATAAACCTTGATCCGGCCCCGGGGCGGATTTGGATTTTGATCGGCGGTGGATGGGTGATGTGAGACGAATTCGCACGCCGACGAGGCCACTGCGACCAACGTGACGCTACGGTTCCTGTAGTCGCGGCACCTGGCCGCGACCGGGCAATGTAAAGATGGGGCTGCGCTGGAAGCGCGGCTTACGGGGACAGCGCGGTGCGCAAATTACGCTATCAATACCAGTCCGCCGGGAATAAGGTGCCGGAGGTAACGTCCATCTGCTCATACACTGGTACGCCGGTCCAGTCGGTGAGGTGGAACAGCGTATTCGAGTCCGCCAGCTTTCTTACCTCCACATCGGCCACGGTCACGGGTGTCTTCGGGCTGCACACCGCGGGCGCGACAGAGGGGCGAACCAAATGGACGCGCTTTCCGTCGTCGTCGAGATGTTGCTGATCCGTTTCGCCGTGACAGGCTTGCCGTCGCCGTTGCCCCGAACCAGCAATGCTGGTTCGACGCTGGTGCCGATGCCGCGCGCGGTCATCCTGCCGCTGGCGGATGCGGGAAGCACGCCGCCGGGGCATCCGACCGTGCCGGTCGGCGTGACCAATGGCGCCGCGATCCTGGAACGAAGGCGACGAAGCGGCCCCGCGAGATCGCGGCTGTCGAAATGCGAATCGAAAATCAGGCTGGCCAATGCCGGTGGCGCGATAAAGCTATCCGTCGGGCTCAACGGAGTTGGGTCGAACGTATGTCCTTGTAGTACGGATCGAGCAAGGCCAATTCGGGGGCGGCCGATTTATAGAGTGCGGAGTAATCGAATTGCCCGAGCACGGCCAGGCCGGCGCTGGGTACCGCCAACCGGCACGTTTTTCTGCATCAAGGCAGTCAGCGTCCGCTCCAGTGCCGGACCCTTCCACAAACGGATGTAATGACTCTGGTCACCGCCGGCGATAAACACGACATTGGCCTTTCTTCGTCACGGTTTCGAAAACTACTTCAACTCGTGCAGATGTCTCGGGCGTGGTTAGTCAGATGGTCGGCCGCCACATAAATTCTCTGCTGCACGTCAATGCCGTACATCTCTGCGCAGCTGGTCATCGCTCCCCACATGTCAAGAAAAATCTCAGCGAGACTTTTGGGAATTGAGTCTTTCCTCTCCAATAGCGGTTTGATCTGCTGTAGTAATTTAACCAGCTCTTCAAACAAGGGCTCATTGAACCCGTCCTTCTGACGAATCTGAAGCTGGAAATCAAGCCACTTTTCGATAAAGGCCTCTATCAGATCGTGTGTCATATACTGCCCCCCAAGGTCGAACGACGTGCTTGTCACCACTCTTCAAGCGGATGCTCCCCTGAAAGATAGTGACCCCAATATTGAGGTGTTACCACTGAAATGAAGCGCGCACTCCAGCTCAAAACAAACGCCTCGGAGAAATCGTCAGGTCCGAGGCAATTCATCGAGCAGCCTCGCATAGTGCTCGAAAGGCATATCCGCAGCCTGGCAGATACGGTAAAGCCGCGATAAGAAATCGCGACCTGCACGCGCCATTTCGGAGAGATACTCGCACTTCGGAATCTTCTTTTTCACGTACTCTTCGTCTTCGGCATAGACATGCAGAAGCAGCCAATCCGGCGCTATGTGTTCGACGCTGAAAGTAATGGGTTGGTCCGGAAACCGTGTACTCCAATTCTTGCCCTGAGCGATCTCCGGCAGACCGTTAAGCAGATAAGGCCACATATAGTTGACGTCGTCCCAAAAGTCTTCCCCCATCAACGTTTGGCCCTGATACGACATCACAACTACTCCCTCGATGTACTGAGGGTCACTGATGATGCCGCTCCAATCTTCAATAGAAACGAACTTATCGCCGCGTTTTAGCTTCGTTTCGACATGGAATGTCATGTTTTGCTCTCAATAAAATTGACCGATGCGGCCTCTGTTCAGCCCAACCGTATGCCCGTTTGGACTCGGCAGTTGGAAAGTACTGTTCGTCGCTCCAGATTCGCGCAGTCGATCGGCATGATTCTGGAGTGTTGCCTCAATCTCCTGCTCGATTCCCGAGATAGAGTCTTGAGCACACAGGAAGCTCTGCTTCTTCTTCTGCGAACCATCCCAATATTCTGGATGGTGCCGCTTTAGGATGTGTGTCATTGCCGCCTTATCCAATATAAAGGCGTTGTTACCATACTGATAACGCTTGCCCTGAAAATTCTTGAGTGCATTAACAACGTCCGCGTGAGGGCACGTTCGTGACGGAGTGCCATTTTCCGGCTCAGCTGATCCTTGCTTCTTCTTACCACCGCGTCCCTTGAGTCCTAGGGGATCGATCCATTCGACTGGATTTTCGCCATATTGATATATGTTCAGTCCACCGAAAAGACCGATAGGATCTTGGGAAACATACCGTCCCGCTCCAGGATCGTAATACCGATGCCGGTTGTAATGTAGCCCGGTCTCATCATCTAGATACTGCCCTTGGAACCGGACCGGGTTACGTATCCCAGCCTTGTACGCGGCGTTGCTGATTGCATCTTTCGCTTTCCCCCACGCCTGGTACTGCGCCGACCACGCAACTTTGCCATCGCAATCCGTCAACTCTTGCGGAGTGCCTAAATGGTCGCACTGATAAAAGGCGATCTCATCCTTGGCGAACGGCTCGGCTTCCTGCTCGATTTCCCCATTCCATAGCGGATCGAGCGCAATGTCGTATCTGCCGTCGTTGGCAGACATCAGCGCTCTGACATCAGTAGTGGGCGCCAGCTGAAGCGCCTGGCGTCGCGTGGCCTGCACCAGCGGCACGAAGCTGCCGCGCTCGTACACATAGTGTACTGTCCGTTCACCCGCCGCATGACCTCCGTGCACGCTGCTTTCCAGCGCCAAGGTGTCGCCATCCCAGCCGTGTATGGTCCGGGTCGTCTGCCGGATGGCCGTACCTTCACTCGCTTGGCTGTGCTTGGCAATACGCCGCCCCAGCGGGTCGTAGGCGAAGGTAGTTACGCCGTGCCGGGTGTTGGCGCGGGCCATCCGGTTGAACGCATCCCATTCGAACGTGTCGCGCTGTCCATTCTGCACCCGTTCGACGAGGTTGCCGCGCTCGTCGTAGCGGTAGCTGGTGCCGGCATATTCCTTGAGCAGGTTGTCCAGCACCTTTGGCAGTGGGGCGCGGTGACTGATCGCTTCTCGCTGCGGAGCAGCCGGCGCCCGGATATTGCCGGCCGGGTCGAAGGCGAAGGTTTCATGGCCCATCGCGCTGTTTGCCGCCAGCAGGCGCCCGACCGGGTCGTAACGGTACTCGATGCGGCCGCGCCGGTTGTCGTCGATCCCGGTCAGCTGGCCGGACTGGTCGTAGCGGTAGCGCCGCTGGATCGCTGCTTGCATGCCGACTTGCAGGTCGGGGCGATACTGGTCGGGAGCGAAGTTCTGCTGGGCGCGTGCGATCGTGCCGAGCTGCTGCTCGATCAGGCGGCCGGTCGGGTCGTACTTCATCGTTTGCAGCAGGCCGTTGGCCTGTGTGCGTCTGGTTTCCTGGTACAGCGCGTCCCGCTCGAAAGACACGAGTTCTTGCCCGTCGAGCAGCAGGCCGTGTACGTGGCCGGCGCCGTAGGTCAGCCACTCGATGCGGTGGCCGTCCGGGCGAATGGTGCCGATGCGCTGGTTGAGTTCATCGTAGCCGTGGTGCCAGACCGCGGTGCGCTTGTCCGGGTGGAATGGACCTTGGTAATGCTGGTGCTCGCGTACCAAATTACCGGCAGCGTCGTAAAACCATTGCAGTCGGGCGTGCTCGTTCCTTGCGTCGGCCAGTTGGCCGTTGGCGTTGTAGGCGAAGGTTTCGATCTGCTCGGACTGGCCGGGGGCTGCGGCGCGGCGTTGTACGAGCCGGCCCATGGCGTCGAACTCGAGCCGCGTGGTGACGCCGGCTTCGACGGTTTCCGCCAGCACGCCGGTGCCTTCATGGTAGCGGTACTCGGTGGTCTTGCCATCGAAACCCTGTTCCTGCAGCAGGCGGCCGACCGGATCGTACTGGAAACGGTAGACGCTGCCATTTTCGTTTTCCAGCGCGGACAGGCGACCCAGCGCGTCCCAACGGTACTGCAAGCTTTGTCCAAGCGCGTCGGTGCGCTTTGCGATCAAGCCGGCTGCGGTGTAGCGGTAGGCTGTCCTGCGTTGCAGTGCGTCGATGTGCGCGAGCAGCCGGCCCTCAGCGTCGTGGCGCAGTTGCTCTTCGGTGCCGTCGGGGTGGATGACGGCTTCGAGTTGGCCGGGATGATTGCCAATTTCTTCGCTGTGCGCGAGCGTCAGGGTTTCGCTACTTACCGGCGTGTAGCGATAGCGCGTAACGTTGCCCGCGGCGTCGATGCTTTTGGCCAGGCGCTTGCGCTCGTCGTATGCCCACTGGCTGCTGTGCCCGGAACAGTCGGTGTAGCTGGCGAGCTGGCCATCCGGGGTGTAGGCAAGCTTCTTGACGCCTCCCTTGGCATCGGTGACTTCGACCGGTCTGCCGACCTTGTCGTTGGCGTATTGCGTCTTGTTACCGCGCGGATCGGTTTCCTCGACCAGGTGGCCTTGCGCATTGTAGTCGCGCTTCCAGGTGCCGCCTTCGGCGTCGAGGATGCCGGTGATGCGGTGCTGGGCGTCATACTCGAAATGGACCTGGCTGCCATCGGCGCGGGTGTGCGTGAGCAGGTTGCCGTGGTCGTCGTAACGGAAATGTTCGCTGGTGCCGTCGGCGTGGATGTGGCGGACGACGTTCTTCGCGTCGTCGCGGAAGAACCATTCCTCGCCGCCGTCCGGGTACACCGTGCGGTAGGTGTAGCCGGCGATGTCGTAGTAGTAGCGGGTCTCGTTGCCCAGCGCATCGGTGACGTAGGTCAGGCGGATGTTCTTGTCCCATTCCAGCCGGGTATCGTGGGTCCCATCGTCGGCCCACTCGCGGATCGCCTTGGCGCTTGGCTCGGTGCTGTCGTACGCCAGGTTGATGCCGCGCCCGGTGCGGTCGGTGTAGCGGGTGACGAGGTGGTGGTCGTACTGGTAGTGCCAGGCGGCGGCGTTTTCGTCCTGGGCGTACACCAGATCGCCGTGCTCGTCGTAGTCATAGGCGGCGAGCTGGCGCACCAGCTTGCCGTCCTGGATTTCCCACAGCGCGCGGATGCAGCCGGTGCCGGCATCGACCTGGGTGCCGGCATGGGCGATGATGGTGTCACCTTGCTTGCTGATGATGTCGCTAAGTACCGTCTCGCCGGCGACGACGTGGTCGTAGCGCAAGCCGAGGGCCGCGCCGTCTTTGGCATGCAGCGAGATCAGCCGGAAATGCTGCTTGCCCATTTCCGCCGCTTTGGCGCGGACGGTGTCGGTCAGCTCATACGTTTCGCGCCATGGGCTGGGTTCGCCTTCTGGCAGCGGCTTGCCGAAGTCTAGCGTCAGCAAGGTGATGCTCAGGCGGGTCAGCGTGATCTGCTCGACCGGGTCGTGGAGCTTTTCGCCGACTGCCAACCAGGGGTAGCGGTGGCTGCGGCCATCGGCGGCGTGATAGCGCAGGCCGGTGGGCTTGCCCTGGCCGATGACGTCGATGCGCGTGCTGTACGGGGTCAACCAGCGCGCGCCGAGATTGCCGCGATCATAGGCGGTCAGCTGGCTGCGGTAGGTGCGGTTCCACTCGATCGGGAGCGGCGCGTCCAGCACGAAGTCGGTATGCGTAAACGTTTCGGCGCCGGTGGCAAAGCTGATCGAGCGCGCCGTGCCGCCTTTGGCGGGGCACAGCTTGCAGTTATTGGCGTCGCTAGTTGCCGGGCTTTGATGGCGGGTGGCGGCAAGCTCCTGCCCGGGTTTATCTTTCTTGTGCTGCGCGCCCTTGGCGGAGGGCACCAGTACCGGATACCGCTTCTTGTGCTCGATAACCGCGTCCCGCAGGCGCATCAGGATCCACTTGATGCTCATCTGCGCCTGTTCGTCGGCCAGTGAGGCGAGCTTGCCGCGAAACGCCGGCTTGAATTCCTTCAGGTGACCGATGATGGCTCTCACGCCAGCTACTGCACTTTGCGGCAACTGCCTGGCTGCCGTGGCGGCAGCGTAGTTCGCGGCCCTCTTGTACTGCCGGTCCAGGGCGCCCAGCATGCGGCGCCAACTGCTTTGCACCTTGGGGTCGTGCAGCTTGCTTTCCGCTTCCGCGGGGGGAGCGATGTCGAACAGCGGCTCGTTGCCGATGCAGCGATTGAGGATCTTGATCAGGTCGTCGGCGATGCCGTCGGCAACCTTGGCGCATTCGTCGAGGATGCCGGACAGCCTGCTCATCGCGCCATCGATAAAAGTCTCGAGCTCGCCGGCCAGCCTGGCGTTGAGGTGCACAACCAGCACTTCGACCACCGCGGCGCCGACATCCTTGACGCCCATCGCCAACTTTTGCCGGGCCAGGTGCAGGGCCGGACGCAGGCTCATGCGCGCCGCGCTCGTTGCCGGCAGCGGCATCACGCCGATCAGGTTGATGCCCAGGCTGACCCATTCCAGAAAATCGGGTTCCTTCCTGGCGATGTACTTCTGGATCACGCCGATGACATCCATGACCGCGTCGATCAGCGCCATGATGTTGCCGATCACGGGCAGGCTGCCGGCCACGGTGCTCAGGCGCTCCAGCGTCACGTAGTCGTGGCTGATCTTGCGCAGCCATTTGTCGAAGGCTGCTGCTGCCGCACCGACGTCTTGCTGGTCGATCGTGTTGAGCGGCGCGACCGCGACTTCCGGCGGGCGTTGGGCGGGCTTGGGCGGGGCTTGCGTGGGTTCGGTCATGGAACTGTTATGCGACGGATTTGTTCAGAGGCGCTGGTGGCATTTCGGCGCCGATGCGCGGCAGCCATCCACGCAAATCTTGCTATTTTAGCACGTTCAAAGCATCCTTCCCTAGTTCTTACCATAGGCTGTTTGCTGAGCTGGCAATGAAATATTATCGTGCCGTTGGCCGAGGTCAAATCGAACGCGGCTTTACAGACACAGCGCGAGCGACGAACGTGCCTCCGCGCGCAGCACTGACCCGTACCTCAGGCGTACAACTCGCCCAGCAGCCGCCGGGCCGTCGCGGCCTGCGTCGATTGCACCGGTCCATATTCCCCAGCATCGCGACAGTGGCGCCGTCGCCCGGCACATAAGCCAGCAGTGACTTGTAGCCGCCCACAGCCCCGGTCAACCATGCTACCGGCCGCTCCCGACCACCCAGCACCATGCGCTTGACGCGGCCGCCCAGCGCATACTCCTCATCCGGCACCTGCACCCTGCCCAGCTCGGCCAGCGAGGCTGGTGCCAGCAGCGGGCCGTCGTACACCATGCGCGCCAGCAGCGCCAGGTCGGCCGCCGTGCTGTACAGGCTGCCGCTGGCAGCGGCATATGCGGGCGTGGGCGACATCTTGCGGCGCGCTGGCAGGCCAGGCTCGGGCGCGGCGTACGCGATGGCTTCGCCAGCTCCACCGAACAAGCCGTCGGCAAATCCCGTGTCGCGCGTGCCGGCGGGACGCAGTACGAGTTCCGTCACGGTCGTGCGGAACGGCACGCCGGTAACCTGCTCGACGATGGCGGCCAGCACCACCCAGTTCGTCAGCGAATAATCGAACCGGCTGCCGGGCGCGAAGGCCGGCGGGGCGGCGCCGAAGCGCAGCGTGGCTTGCAGCGGCGTCAGCGGCAGGTGCGTTCCGTCGCGACGCAACAGCAGCACGCCGTTGAAGCCGCTGCCCGGCTGCGCCTCAGCGGTACGCGGCAATGGCGTGCACCCGACGGCCGCGGCAGCCAGCGCGACCAGTTGCAATACCCGCCGCCGGGGCAGGCGCGACACCGTCATCGCACCGCCCCGATGCCGGCCACGGCCAGGGGGCCGGCAACCCGCGCGTCCGCCCGCAGGGCCAGCCAGGTCCAGACGGCACCGGCCAGGTCCACCACGCCGAACAGCGCCAGCATCGGGTCGGCCATACCCGACAGCGCAAAACCGGTCAGCACGACAAAGACCAGGCTCCGCGTGTAGATCGACGCCTGCAGGAACGGCCGGTAGTGGGCCGCCACCCACACGTAGATGCCCAGGTTGAACGCGATCAGGCCTGCCACCCGTATCCAGATCTCGGCGGTGGGAGCGATCCCGAACAGCCGCAGCAGCAGGTTCGGCACCAGCAGCAGCACTGCCCCGACTGCCACTACGTACACGGCAAACACCCGGGCGCTGAAGGCGGCGCGGGACATGGCATTGGGTTGCATTATCGTTTTCTCCTCGATTTGAAAAGCAAAAAAAAGGCACGCCGCGGCGTGCCTTCGTTCAAGCGCTTACCGATCAGAGCTTTGAGAAGTCCAGCGCCACGCCGGTGGCGGCGGCGATCTGCTCGCGCGTCACGTCCGGCGCCAGCTCGGTGACCTTCAGGCCACCCTCCGTGACTTCCATCACGCCCAGGTCGGTAATGATCAGGTCGACGACGCCGACGCCCGTCAGCGGCAGGTCGCACTGCGGCAGGATCTTGTGCGACGTGGTGCCATCCTTGGCGGTGGCCACGTGCTCCATCAGCACCACCACCTTCTTGACGCCGGCGACGAGGTCCATCGCGCCGCCCATGCCCTTGACCATCTTGCCGGGGATCATCCAGTTGGCCAGGTCGCCCTTTTCCGACACCTGCATCGCACCCAGGATCGCCAGGTTGATCTTGCCGCCGCGGATCATGCCGAACGAGTCGGCCGAGCTGAAGTAGGCCGAGCCCGGCAGCGCCGTCACGGTCTGCTTGCCCGCGTTGATCAGGTCGGCGTCCACTTCCTCGTCGGTCGGGAACGGGCCGATGCCCAGCAGGCCGTTTTCCGACTGCAGGAATACTTCGATGTCGTTCGGGACGTAGTTGGCCACCAGGGTGGGCAGGCCGATGCCCAGGTTCACGTAGAAGCCGTCCTGCAGCTCCTGCGCCGCGCGCGCGGCCATTTGATCACGAGTCCATGCCATGTCTGTCTCCTCAGTTCGAACGCACGGTGCGCTGTTCGATGCGTTTTTCCGGGTGGGCGTTCAGCACGATGCGGTGCACGAAGATGCCGGGCGTGTGGACTTCGTCCGGATCGATCTTGCCCACTTCCACCAGCTCTTCGACTTCGACGACAGTGATCTTGCCGGCGGCGGCCACGTTGGGGTTGAAGTTGCGTGCCGTCTTGCGGTACACCAGGTTGCCGGCCTTGTCGGCCTTCCACGCCTTGACCAGCGCCACATCCGCCACCAGGCTGCGCTCCATCACGTACTGCTCGCCGTCGAACTCGCGGATTTCCTTGCCTTCGGCAACGATCGTGCCGACGCCGGTCTTCGTGAAGAAGGCGGGGATGCCGGCGCCGCCGGCACGCAGCTTCTCGGCCAGCGTGCCTTGCGGGGTGAATTCCAGCTCCAGCTCACCGGCCAGGTACTGCCGCGCGAATTCCTTGTTCTCGCCCACGTAGGAGGCGACCATCTTCCTGATCTGGCGCGTTTCCAGCAGTTGGCCCAGGCCGAAGCCATCCACGCCCGCGTTGTTGGAGATGGCCGTCAGGCCCTTGACGCCGGAATCGCGCAGCGCCGCGATCAGCGCCTCGGGAATGCCGCACAGGCCGAAGCCGCCGACGGCGATCGTCTGGCCGTCCTGGACGATGCCGGCCAGCGCCGCGTTCGCGTCGGGATAGATTTTGTTCATTGGTGACCCCTCTATTTTTTGATAAGCTCCCCCGGTGCACGCGAGCGTGCACGCAAGGTCCCGCTCTGTCGTACAGATGGCGTACCAGAATAGAGGACACGACTGGAAAGTACAATACCGTAGAAATACCTGCAACCTGAGGTTATCAATGGAAATACGGATGACGCCGCACCGATGAACGCCCCCTACGAAATCGACTACGAAACCATCTTCAAGTTCGCGCCCGTGGGCATGTGCATCTCCGTCAACCGCGTGATCCAGTCCAGCAACGACGCGCTGACGTCGATGTTCGGCTACCCGCACGGCGCGCTGGACGGCGAATCCTTCCTGCGCCTGTACCCCACGATGGACGAGTTCCTGCGTACCGGCCACCGCATCATCCCCATCATGAACGCGCGCGGCCGCTATTCGGACGAGCGCATCATGCGCCGCGCCAGCGGTGAGCTGTTCTGGTGCCACGTCACGGGCCGCGCGCTCGACCCGCGCGACCCGCTGGGGGCCGGGGTGTGGACGTTCGAGGACGTCAGCGAAAAGCGCCCGGTATCGGCCGAGTTGACGCCGCGCGAACGCGAGATCGCCGCCTTCCTGGTCGAAGGCAAGACCAGCAAGATGATCGCGCGCGAAACGGACCTGTCGCCGCGCACGGTGGAAATGCACCGTGCCAAGCTGATGCGCAAGTTCGGCGCCGCGACGTCGAGCGAGCTGGTGCACAAACTGATGGGCGTGACGCGCTAGCGCCGCCGGTCGGTGCCGGGCGCTGCCGGCTGGCGTTAGCTGTTAGATTCATGAAATACTAACAACTTACATTCCGACAAAGCCCATGATCACGTTTCATTGCGACAAGTGCGCCCAGCAGGTCTTTTTCGAGAACACCGTCTGCTTCAACTGCGGCAGCATGCTGGGCTACCAGCCGACGCTGCGCAGCATCAACAGCTTCGACCCTGCCGGCAACGGCCAGTGGCGCAGCCTGAACCGGCGCGACGAGGGCAAGCTGTACAAGCAGTGCGCCAATTACGTCCAGCACGACGTGTGCAACTGGATGCTGCCGGCCGACGATCCCCACGAGCTGTGCGCATCGTGCCAGCTGACCGTCGTGATCCCTGCCCTGTCGTCGGACAAGAACCGCGTGCTGTGGTCGCGCCTGGAAGCGGCCAAGCGCCGCCTGCTGTTTTCGCTGGCGACCTTGCGCCTGACGCCCGTCTCGAAGGAGGTCGAGCCTGAGACGGGCCTGGCATTCCAGTTCCTGGAGGACGGCGTCTCCGGCGAGCCGGTCATGACGGGGCACGCCAACGGCGTCATCACCCTGAACATCGCCGAGGCCGACCCGGCCGAGCGCGAGCGCACGCGCGAGCAGATGCACGAGCGATACCGCACGCTTCTTGGGCACTTCCGCCACGAAAGCGGGCATTATTATTTCGACCGGCTGGTGGTGGGCACGCCGTGGATCGACGAATGCCGCGAGCTGTTCGGCGACGAGCGCGCCGACTATGGCGCCAGCCTGCAGCGCCATTACAGCGACGGTCCGCCGGCGGACTGGGAGAGCCGCTTCGTCAGCAGCTATGCCAGCGCGCACCCGTGGGAAGACTGGGCCGAGACGTGGGCGCACTACCTGCACATGATGGACACGCTGGAGACCGCGCATGCGTGCGGCGTCTCGCTCACGCCGCGCAAGCCGAACGAGCCGGCACTGGAAATCGCCGTGGCGCCCGCGAGGACCGACGCCTTCGACGACACGGCGCAGGAATGGTTCGCCCTGACGTACGTCCTCAACAGCCTGAGCCGCAGCATCGGCATGCCGGACGCCTATCCGTTCACGCTGGGGCCGGCCGTGCTGGCAAAGCTGGGCTTCGTGCACCGGGTGGTGCGGGCGCGGATGACCGGCCAGGCCGGCGCCAACGGCTGAGCCCATGTCCACCATGGGGTCACACCCCGACATGGACACGGTCCCATCCGTGCAAAGCCACTGCCGCGAATTCAACCCGGCAGCTGCGCCACCACCTTGATCTCGAAGTCGAAGCCATACAGCCAGGTGACGCCGACGGCCGTCACCGTGGGGTAAGGCGCCTCGCCCCAGAACGCCTGCGCGACCACCCAGATGCGTTCGAAGCGCTCTTCCGGATCGACGATGAAGACGGTCACGTCCACCACGTCGGCAAAGGTGCAGCCGGCCGCCGCCAGCACGGCGTTCAGGTTCGCGAACGCACGCCGCACCTGGGCATCCAGCTCCGGTTCCGGCGAGCCGTCCTCGCGGCTGCCCACCTGGCCGGAGACGAAGAGCAGGCCGCCAGCCCGCACCGCCGGCGAATAGCGGTTGCGTTCATACAGGGCCTGGCGACCCGCCGGGAAAACGACGTCACGTGTCATGCTGTTGCTCCTCTTTGTTTGGTTGACACAAACTGTAGCCGGTCCCTCCGCGGGCATAAACGGGCAAGCTTGCGCAAGACTGTTTGTATAATCCAAACAAACGGGAGATCGAATGGACCGGTTCCATGCCATGCAGGCCTTTGTCCGCGTCGTCGAGACGGGCAGTTTCACCAAGGCGGCCGCCACGCTGCACCTGAGCCGCACGACGGTGACGCAGCTCGTGCAGCAGCTGGAGGCACGCCTGCGCGTGCAGCTGCTGCATCGCACCACGCGCAAGGTCAACGTCACGGCCGACGGTGCCGCGTATTACGAGCAGGTAGTGCGGCTGCTGGCCGGGCTGGAAGCGCTGGAAAGCGGCCTGCCTGGCGCCGCCACCGCTCCGCGCGGCACGTTGCGCGTGGACGTACCGAGCCCGCTGGCGACGCTGGTGCTGATGCCCGCGCTGCCGGCCTTCCATGCGCGCTATCCGGACATCGAACTGGAGCTGGGCGCCAGCGACCGCAAGGTGGACCCGATCGGCGACGGCGTCGATTGCGTCGTGCGGGGCGGCGCCGTGACGGACAATGCACTCAAGGCACGCCGCCTGGCGGACCTGCGCCTGGGCGTCTACGCCGCCCCCGCCTACCTGGCCCGTGCCGGCGTTCCGGCGCATCCGGACGAGCTGGCGGACCGGCGCCATCGCATCATCGCCTACCGCTGGTCCACGCCGGACGGCCATGCGCCCTACGCCATGCGGCGTGGCGGTGAGGAGGCCCGGGTCCACGGGCGCTACGCGGTGCGCACCGACGACGGCAACGCCTACCTGGCGGCAGGCCTGGCCGGCCTTGGCGTGCTGTGGCTGCCCGATTACATGGCCCGGCCGCACGCCGCCTCGGGCGCGCTGCTGCCCCTGTTCGCCGGCTGGGACGTCGATCCGATGCCGCTGTATGTCGCCTATCCCGCCACGCGCCACGTCAGCCGCCGGCTGCGGGTCTTCATCGACTGGATCGTCGAACTGCTGGGCGAACCCGGCCCCGTGACCGCTGCGCGGCAATAGGCTATAGTGACAGTTGACATTTGGTAATCATCCACCTGCCCGTGACCTTACTCCGCCTCCTGCGCCGCGCGGTCATCCTGCTCTGGCTGCTGGTCTCGCTGCCTGCCCGCGCCGCGCCCGCGCCGCTGCCGGTCGACTACACGCACACGGCCTGGGGCAGCCTGCAGGGCGCTCCCGTCGACGTGCTGAAATTCGCCCAGGGCGCGGACGGCTGGCTGTGGATCGCCACCGCCACGGGCCTGTACCGCTACGACGGCGTGCGCTTCGAACGCACCGACAGCGTACACGGGCACCCGCTCTACTCCACCAATGTCCTTGGCCTGCTGGCCGCGCGCGACGGCGCCTTGTGGGTGGGCTACCGGCTGGGCGGCGCCACCGTGCTCCGGCCGGCGTGCGCGGGCTCGATCCGCAAGCCCTGCTGCAGGCCGACGACGGCGCACTGTGGGCATCGTTCTCCGGCGGCGGCCTGTTCCGCCTGCGGGACGGGCGCTGGACACGGGACGGCGGCCTGGCCGGGTTTCCGTCCGCGCTGGCGCTGACGATGGCGCGCGGCGCCGACGGCGCGATCTGGATGGGTCATGCCCGCAACCAGGTCAGCCTGGTCGGGCGCGACGAGCGAGTCCATCGCCTCGACGCGCGCCACGGCCTGCACGTGGGCACCGTGCTGGCCCTGTATCCGGATGGCGCCGGCATGTGGGCCGGCGGCGAGGCCGGCACGGCGCTGTACCGCGACGGCGGCTTCCTTCCCCTGCGCGGCGCAGGCGGCGAGCCGTTCCGGGGCGTGTCGGGCATCGTCCGGCTGGCCGGCGGCGACCTGTGGCTGCACGGTGCGGACGGCATCTACCGGATCGCGGCAGATGCGTTGGCCCGCTGGCTGCGCGCGCCGTCGGATCCCGTCGCTTTCGAGCGCTTCGGCGCCCTCGACGGCCTGCGCGGCCACGCTTCGCAACTGCGGCCGCTGCCATCGCTCGTGGTGGCGCCGGATGGCCTGCTGTGGTTTGCCACCGGCAGCGCGGTCGCCCTGCTCGACCCGGTCAATATCCCGCGCAACCGGCTGGCGCCGCCGGTGCTGATCCGCGCCGTTACCGCTGCGGGCCGCGCTTATCCGGCTGGCGCCGCGGTGACCCTGCCGCAAGGGAGCGACAGCGTGCAGGTGGCCTTCACGGCGCTGTCGCTGGCGATGCCGGAGCGGGTCCGGCTGCGCTACCGGCTCGAGGGCGTCGACCATGGCTGGCAGGAAGCCGTGGGCCGGCGCGAGGCGTTCTACACCAACCTGGCGCCGGGCACGTACCGCTTCCACGTCACGGCCGCCAACGAGGACGGCTTGTGGAACGACGCGGGCGCCGTCCTCGACCTGCATATCCCGCCCACCTTCGTGCAGACGCCATGGTTCATCGTGCTGCTGGTACTTGCCGCAGGCGCGCTGCTGTTCGGCGCTTATGTGCTGCGCATGCGGCACGTGACGCGCCGCCTGGCAGAGCGCCTGCAGGAACGCATGCACGAACGCCTGGCCGAGCGCTCGCGCATCGCCCGCTCGCTGCACGACACGCTGCTGCAGGCCGTGCAGGGCCTGATCATGTCATTCCACGCGCACGTGCGCCAGCTGCCGGCTGGCTCGCGCGAGCGCGCCCGCCTCGACCTGGCGCTGGACCGCGCCGACCGCCTGCTGGCCGAGGGCCGCGACCAGATCATGGACCTGCGTGCCAGCGCGCCGCCGGCCGACCTGGCCGAAGCGCTGCGCGAGTTTGCCGACGGCCTGGCCGAACCGGGCACGCATGCGTTCGAGATGGTAGTGACGGGCACGCGCCAGCCGCTGCAGGCCCACGTCAGCGAGGAGATCCAGGCGATCGCCCGCGAGGCGCTGTGCAACGCCGCCCGTTACGCCCAGGCCGGGCACATCGTGCTGGAAGTGGACTACGGCGCCGCCGCCTTCACGCTGCGGGTGCGCGACGACGGCCGCGGCCTCGACGCCGCCGTGGCGCAGGCCGGCAGCCGGCCGGGCCACTGGGGCCTGGTCGGCATGCGCGAACGGGCCGCCGGCATCGGCGCCAGCCTGCGCATGGCCAGCGGCCCGGGCCAGGGCACCGCGCTGGAGGTGACGCTGGCGGCAGCGCTGGCGTACGAAGTCGCCGAACCGCGGCAGCACACCAAATCGGGGACAGCCTCCGATATCACCGATAGCACGGCCGGGCGCGAATCGGGGACAGCCTCCGATAGCACCAGCCGCGGCAGCCGGTAACCCAGGGCAACGGGATTCGGAGGCTGTTCCCCACTCCCTGATTGAAACCAGGGTCAGGCCCTAATGCCGCTAAGTTAAGAGATTCTGATATCCGTACAACAGCCTCAAGGCTTGGGGTCTGTCCCGTTTTTTGGGCGGTCCGGCGATCCGGCTGACCCCGGTTTTTCTCGCGGAAGTTCATGCTTCTGCGATTAAAACCAGGGTCAGTCCCCTGCGGGGCGATACGGCGGCCCGGCAGACCCTAACCCCGCGACCGTGCGCTTAACTTAGCGGCATTAGGGTCAGGCCCCTACGGGGCAGACCCTGTTGATCCGCTTGCGCCCCAGCCGCCAATTGGAGGCTGTCCCCAATATCACAATGTCAATCGGAGGCTGTCCCCAATATCAGGCTGCCCGCTCCGACAGGAGCCGGTCCGCCAGCAGCAAGATCTCGTCCCGCAATGCCAGTTGCGCCACCCAATGGCCGGGAATCTGCCCGATCCCATAATAGGCGCCCGCCAGCTGGCCGCAGATCGCCGCAGTGGTATCGGCATCGTCGCCCAGGTTCACGGCGCGCAGCACGGCCGCCGCGTAAGTGTCGGTGTGCGCGAAGCACCACAGCGCCGCCTCGAGCGACTCGACACAATAACCGCTGCCCTTGATGGCGCCGACCGGCTTGTCAAGGTAGGCGCCAGCCGCAAGCGCCGCGACCTTTGCACTCAACGGTTCCGGGCATGGCGGCGCCAGCACCTCGTGCTTCGGCCGTCCCAGCAAGGCGGCTTGCACCTGCAGGGCAAACAGGCGCGAGCAGTCGATGGCCTCCGCCGCGCCATGCGTCGTGCGCGTGCTCTCGCCGGCAAAGCGCCAGACGGCCGCCTGGTCGGCAGCGTAGAACATCGGCACCGGCGCCAGCCGCATCAATGCCCCGTTGCCTGCGCTGGCCGGGTCCGGCGAGCCGGCAAACGGGTTCTTGTCGGCGAGGTAACGACGCAGCGCACCCGCCGTCGCGTTGCCGATGTCGAAGCAATCGCCCGTACTGCTCAGGTAACCGTACTGGTACCAGTTGCAGTAGCGGTTCATCTGGTCGATCGCATCGAAACCTTGCCGATACAGCAGGCTGTGGGCAAGGCACAGCGCCATCGACGTGTCGTCGGTCCATTGGCCCGGCTGCAGCCCGAAGGGGCCGCCGCCCGTCATGTCCGTCACCTCGGCAAACGTGCCGCGCGGCGCGAATTCCACGCTCGTGCCGAGGGCGTCGCCGCAGGCCAGGCCGGCCAACGCGCCACGATAGCGCTCCTGCGCAGTGATCAAGACATTCTCCAATTGCAAGCTGCGCGCGGCGCCAGAGGCGCTCGTTCCGCTCCACGCCGCCCATCTACGATCCACGGCCCCTGCGGGCGCCCGTCACCGGATTTCACTGCGCCGTCATCCCATCGTCGGCCGAAATCACGGCGCCGTTGATGAAATGCGCCTCCTCGCCGGCCAGCAGCAGCATCAGGCCATCGAGGTCCTCCGGCTTGCCGGGGCGCTTGCGCGGCAGCAGGTCGATCAGGCGCTGCCCTTGTTCGCTGGCGAAATAGTCCTCGTTGATTTCCGTCGAGATGTAGCCCGGGCAGATCGCATTGGTATTGATGCCGTACTTGCCCCACTCCACCGCCATGGCCTTCGTCATGTGGATGATGCCCGCCTTGCTCATGCAGTAGACGCCGATCTGCGGCAGCACGCGCAGCCCGGCCACCGAGGCGATGTTGATGATGCGGTGCTGCTTCTTCGGGTCGCCCTTGGCCCGCGCGATCATGCGCTTGGCCGTTTCCTGAGCCACGAAGAAGGCGCCGCGCAGGTTGGTGTCCATGATGAAGCTGTAGTCTTCCGGCGTGACGTCGACCAGGCGCTGCGTCGTCGAGACGCCCGAGTTGTTGACGAGGATGTCGATCGGGCCGGCCTCCGTCTCGGCGTGGGCGATGGCGGACTTGATGCTGGCGTAGTCCGTCACGTCCAGCGCCACCACGTGGGCCGCGCCGCCGTCCGCCTCGATCTCCGCGCGCAGCTCCTTGAGCCGCTCGGTGCGGCGCGATGCCAGCACCACCTGTGCGCCGGCGCTGGCAAGCACCTTGGCGAAGCGCGCGCCCAGTCCCGACGACGCGCCCGTGACCAGCGCGATCTTGCCTTCAAAATTGACTTCGATGCCCACGACTGCTCCTTGTTGTTCGTTGTCACGGCGCGTGCCCGCGCATTCTTCGCTCAGTGTCCGCGTAGTGTCCGCGTAGTGTCCAATATCTTACACAATCAACCGTATTAGACGGGAACATCTAATACAATGCCGTTGCATTTGCGCGGGAAAAGAAGCACACTCGTGCTAATTTCTACGTTTCACCTTCAAAACTACAATTCATATGACAAATCTCGTTGAACAGTACGGCCCGCGCGAAGCGATGGAGTATGACGTCGTGATCGTCGGCGGCGGCCCGGCCGGCCTGTCGGCAGCCATTCGCATCAAGCAACTGGCCCAGGAGAAGGGCCAGGAGATTTCTGTTGTCGTACTGGAGAAAGGCGGCGAGCTGGGCGCCCATATCCTGTCCGGCGCCGTCATGGATCCGCGCGCGCTGACCGAGCTGATTCCCAACTGGAAAGAGCTGGGCGCGCCGTTGAATACCGAGGTCACGGAAGACCGCGTGCTGTTCCTGACCGAGACCAAAGCCTACAAGACGCCGAACTTCATGATCCCGAAGTGCCTGGAAAACCATGGCAACTACGTGATCTCGCTCGGCAATGTCGTGCGCTGGCTGGGCCAGCAGGCCGAAGCGCTGGGTGTCGAGATCTTCCCCGGCTTCCCCGCCGCCGAGATCCTGTACAACGAGGACGGCTCCGTCAAGGGCGTCGCCACCGGCAATATGGGCGTCAAGCGCGACGGCGAGCCGGGCCCCGACTTCCAGCTGGGCATGGAACTGCATGGCAAGTACACGCTGTTCGCCGAGGGCTCGCGCGGCCACCTGGGCAAGCAGCTGATGGCCAAGTACGACCTGAACAAGGGCAAGGACCCGCAGGCGTACGGCATCGGCATCAAGGAACTGTGGGAAATCGATCCCGCCAAGCACCAGCCCGGTCTCGTCATCCACACGTCCGGCTGGCCGCTGGCGCATGACACCTACGGCGGCTCGTTCCTGTACCACATGGAAAACAACCAGGTCGTCGTCGGCTACGTCGTCGGCCTGAACTACCAGAACCCGTACCTGTCGCCGTACGAGGAATTCCAGCGCTACAAGACGCACCCGGAAATCCGCCAGTTCTTCGAAGGCGGCAAGCGCATCTCGTATGGCGCCCGCGCCATCACGGCCGGCGGCCTGCAGTCGCTGCCGAAGCTGGTATTCCCGGGCGGCGCACTGATCGGCTGCGACGCCGGCTTCCTCAACATGAGCCGCATCAAGGGCAGCCATGCCGCCATCAAGTCGGGCATGCTGGCCGCCGAGGCCCTCGTGGCCGCGCTGGGCGAGAGCCGCCAGTTCGACGAGCTGACGGCCTACCCGGTCGCGTTCGAGCAGTCCTGGCTGCACGAGGAACTGCACGTGGCGCGCAACGTCAAGCAGTACCTGAACAAAGGCCTGATCTACGGCTCCATCATGACGGGCATCGACCAGATCGTGTTCCGCGGCAAGGCGCCCTGGACCCTGCACCACAGCGAGCCGGATCATGCCTGCCTGAAGCCGGCGGCGAACTACCAGCCGATCGTCTACCCGAAGCCGGACGGCAAGCTGACGTTCGACAAGCTGTCGTCCGTGTTCATCTCCAACACGAACCACGCGGAAGACCAGCCGGTCCACCTGACGCTGAAGAACCCGTCGGTCCCGGTGGATGTCAACCTGGCGAAGTACGCAGGCCCGGAGCAGCGCTACTGCCCGGCTGGCGTGTACGAGTTCGTCAAGAACGACGACGGCGCCGAGCGCCTGCAGATCAACGCCCAGAACTGCGTCCACTGCAAGACGTGCGATATCAAGGACCCGACCCAGAACATCGTCTGGGTGACGCCGGAAGGCGGCGGCGGTCCGAACTATCCGAATATGTGATATCGGTTCGGTAGCAATCCGACAACGGCGCCCGGGCCCAGCCCCGGGCGCTTTTTTTTCACCCGCAAAAAAAACTGAAATAATTTCCGCGCGGCACTTAATGTCCGTTCCAGGGCGGTCGTCTTGTACTCATGAGAGCGCAGAAAGCTGCTCTAAATCGAACCCCTTAGAACCGGAGTAACCAACATGCTGAGCCTTCACACCAACAACGCCGCCCTGTCCGCACAGAACTCGCTGACCCGCACGCAGAGCACCCTGTCGACGTCGATGACCCGCCTGTCGACCGGCTACCGTATCAACTCCGCCATGGACGACGCTGCTGGCCTGCAGATCGCGACCCGCCTGAAGACCCAGACGAGCGGCATGCAAGTGGCAATGCGCAACACGCAGAACTCGATCTCGCTGATGCAAACCGCCGAAGGCGCGCTGGATGAGACGACCAACATCCTGAACCGCATGAAGGATCTGGCAACGCAAGCTGCCGACGGTTCCTCGACCAAGGATGACCAGTCCGCGATGCAGGCCGAGTTCGACTCGCTGTCGAACGAACTGGGCAACATCATGACGAACACCAAGTTCGGCGGCACCAACCTGCTGACGGACACGACCGGCAAGCTGTCGACCACGATCACGTTCCAGATCGGTTCCGACAAGGACGAAAAAATGACGGCCGACTTCTCGGTCGAAATGACCGCCGTGCACGCCAAGATCAAGCTGGCCGCCACGCAGTACGACGGCGCCGCCGGCACGGCTGCTGCATCCGCCGGTACGGAAATCTCCGGTGCGGACGCCGCCACCGGCGCGACCAACGCCAACGCGACGATCAAGACGCTGTCCGACGCGATCGACTCCGTGGGCACGATGCGCTCGAAGCTGGGTGCTGTCTCGAACCGCCTGGATCACGTCTACAACAACCTGTCGAGCATCTCGACCAACACGAAGAACGCCTCCGGCCGCATCATGGACGTCGACTTCGCGACGGAATCGGCCAACATGACGTCGAACCAGATGCTGCTGCAAGCCGGCACCGCGATGCTGAAGCAGTCCAACAGCCAGTCCTCGCTGGTCCTGTCCCTGCTGCAATAATCCTGATGGCCGGACCCGCGATCGGGTCCGCCCCAGCCGGAGCCAACCGCCAGCGCGGTTGGCTTTTTTTTATCCCTGCATGGTAAGCTGTTTGTATGGCAATAGACCGACTCGCGCCTACCGCGCCGACCGTCACCGAACGGATACTCCGCGACCCCACGGGCCAGCAGCCGCGCCCCTTCGTGCCGCCGCCGCTTACGGGCGAGGCGCCGGCCGGAGCGCCGTTCGCGCTCGACCCGGGCCTGCCCGCGGCCGTGGGTGCCGCGCTGGACGCGATGGACGGTCGCCTGCTCGCCAGTGCCGCACCGGCCGCGCTGGCCGGCAAGATGGCGCTGGAAGGCCTGCTGGCCGACACGGGCGCGATGCAGCCGAACCAGCTGTTCGCGGCGCGCCAGCTGGTCTGGCAGACGCCCGACACGTCGGTACTGGCGGCATCCTGGATGGTCATGGTGCGCAACTACGCCGAGCAGCGTGCGGCCCTGCAGCAGCAGGCCGAAGGCCGGCGCCTGCCATCGGGCCTGTTCCAGTCGGACCAGGCGGCCACGGTACTGCAGGGCGGCCGCGTGCCCTCGCACGTGGTGGCCGAGACGGAGGCGTGGAAATTCGCCGTGTACGCGTGGGGCGCCGAAAAGCTCGTGCTGCGGGTGGTGACGCGCGCGCTGGAGGACGACGAATCCGAGCGCCGTGCGCGGCGTCCCGCAGCGCCCCGGCTCGCCTTGCGCCTGGAAGTGTTCCTGGGGGACCTGGGCAAGGTTGTCGTGCAGATGGAACCGATCGTGGGCGGCGTGCTGCTGGAGATCGGTGCAGCCCAGCAGGCGGCGATGCAGCACATGCGCACGCTGCTGCCGCAGATCGCGCAACTGGCGAACCGCAGCGGCATCACCATCGCGCGCGCCCACCTGATGCGCGAACTGGCGCCTGTCGGCGGCAACCAGCCGAGCGGACGGCAAGTCGACCAGCTGACGCCCGCCCTGTTCCGCACGATGGCCGAGGTGGCGGTGCTGCTGTCGCAGCCGCTGCCGGCGGATGAGTTGTTTTTCGAGCCGGGCGCGGGACGGTAGCGCCCACGGCGCGCCAGCGCGCATTCCCATTTCTGTCCCGCTGAGCCTGGCGCGTCCTTTGCGCCAGGTTTCGTTTATCGATGCTATCGTGTCTTTTTCACGATAGCTCATCACCATGCTGCGACCGCTCGTCATTGCCGCCGTGCTTGGCGTTGCCTCTCTGCCTGCATACCCTTGCATGTTCATTTCGAACTACCGGCCGTTCGCCCCGGCGGTGCCCGAGACATTCGACTGGGACCGCGCCCCCGTCAACACGAACCTTGCGCCGCCTGTCGTGAGCGTGCAGCGTATCGACCGGGCACCGCTGGCGCCGGCCGATCCTTTCTTGCGAACGGACTCATGCATCCAGGGACAGGTCATGCTGAGCGTACAGCTGCAAAACGGCACCGCGGCGGATCTTGCGCAGACGGGATTTCGTTTTGTGCAGTCCGATGACGCGTTCATGTTCATCGAGCCCGAACCCCACCGCGGCAAGATCGAGGGCAATGCAATGCTGTTCGACTTCAGCATCTTCGAAAATCCCACGCAAGCAAGCCAAGCACGCGAGACGCTGTTGACTGTGTACGCCGTTAACGCCCGGCAGGAGCGGGGCCCGGCGGTCAGCATACGCATCCATGCGTCCCCCCGTCAGGAGGATGAGGCGCTCGCTCTCACGTCGAGCGCGCGGTGAGCCGCGCTTTGCCTCACACCGCGGTTGGTTGGAGACAGGACCGCGGCGCGCTCGCATTGCCATGCTCCCGTAGTAAGATAAGATGAGCGGCACCTGCCCGTTACCAGGTCGTCCGGAACACCGATGAAATTCACCCTGCTGCCCGCCATGGCCCTGTGCCTGGTTCCCCTGTGGCGCCCCGCCGTCGCCGCGCCGGCAGCGGACACCACGGCCCCGCTGGCCTCCTGCGACCCCGCCATCGTACGAGGCGCCATCGACAGCGCGCTGCGCGATCCCGCCATGCCCTCGTATCCGGTCGTGCTGTTCCAGCTGGCGCAGGCTGCCCGCACCACAGGCGACAAGGAGCAGGCGGCATTCCTGTACCTGGCCGCGCGGCTGCGCTCGGCCCGGCAACTGGCGCTGGAGCCGGGCGAGATCGGCGCGGCGATGGGCGCCATGCAGATGGTGGTCGCGCCCCTGGTCATGCCGGCCCTGGCCGCCGACCCGGCCGTGACGCGTCGGGTAGTGGAACGGCTGCAGGCATGGGACAAGGCCACGCCGGACCCGTTCCGCGAACGCGCCGCGCGCGCCGGCGCCGATGCGCAGGCGAAAATGGCGCAGGTCGAGGCGGACATCGCCACGGGCCTCGGCCGCCTCCCCGACCAGGTCGCCGGGGAGGCGGCCATGCGCGCCAGATCCGCCGCGGCCGATGCAGACGTCGACCGCAAGCTGGCCGAAGAGCACACGCGCCGCTGCGCCCCGGGCGCCGTCAGCGAGGCCAGCGCGCGGGCGCGCATCGAGACCGAAGCACACAAAGTCGTCGCGGCACATCCCCTGGTGCGCAAGCACGCCAGCGGCGGCGTGCGCCCGGTGACCACCGCCGCCACCGAAGTGCGCCGCGGCGAGCTGCCGACCCGCATGTCGCTGACCGTCACGCCCGTCCAGGGCCGGCCGTTCCATGCCGAGGTGCTGATCGAGACCACCAGGCAAGGCGAAACCGTCAATGCCACGCTGCTGTGCCTGACGAACCAGTGGCTGGGCCAGCGCCAGGCGCTGCGCGACGTGTGCGCCAGCGATCCGGAGGCGATCCTGCCGTAGCGATTGCTGGCGGCCGGCATCCGCCTGTTGGCGGCGGCCTGCCGAACGGCCGCCACGCTGCCGACGGTCGACTATTTCGGGCTGGCCTTGGCCCCGCCCCGGCTGATGCGTTCCGCGTGTTGCGCGCTGGCGAGGCCTGCCTCGAATGCACTTTGCTGCGCCGCCTTTGCGTCACGGCTCTTTTGCTTCGGCTCGCCCTCGATCGTTTCAGCGATACGGAACCCTTCGCCAAGGCTGCTGCGGTTGTCCAGGCCGGCGTGTCCGCGATAGGTCGGGCTGGCACCGACCGCGCCATTGTTGTAGCCGCCGCCGCGGTGGATCGCCATCGCACCGCCGTGAAACGCCGCGCACGCACTCGTCCACGCGCTGCCGTCGGCGGGAGCGCCTTCGTAGGTCAAATGCTGGCAGTCCTCGACAAATTCGCCCACATTGCCAAGCATGTCGTGCAGCCCGAAAGCATTGGGCGCATACATGCCCACCACCGACGTCAATCCCGCCCCGTCATCGCAGTTCACTTCGTCCCTGGATTTACCCGTCAGGCGCGTGATGGCAGCCTTGCCGCTGCGGTCGAACACATTGGCATACTTGCAAAGCGCCGCGGGATCGTTGCCAAACGGATAGCGCGCGTTGCTGCCCGCGCGGGCGGCGTATTCCCATTCCGCTTCGCTCGGCAAGCGATATTGTTTGCCCGTTTGCCGGGACAGCCATTGCACGTAAGCATGGGCATCGTTCCAGCTCACGCACATGACCGGATGATAATCGGTGGGCGCATTGACAGGCGAATCCCAAGCCACCGGCCCCGCTTCCATACCCCAATCATTGGCCGCAAGTTTCCAGCAATCGCCGGCAGCCCGGTAGCCTGTCGCCTCGACGAATTGGCGAAACTGCTTGACCGTCGTTTCGTATTTGGACAGGCGGAACGATTTTATTTTAACTGCGTGCACCGGCTCGGAGGTCGGATAATTGTCGTCCTTGGGATTATCAAGGCTGCCCATCAAGAATTGGCCGCCTTTGATTGTCACCATCGGTGGGGTAATCACGTTATCGCCAGCCAGCGCCGGCCCGCTGCTCGCAGCCAGCGCCGCCAGCGAAAAAGCGAGGAAGATGTTTTTCATGAAGAAATGTCGTCAGGATGGAAAACCCTGCACGGCCGATAGTGGGCCGCAGCGCGGGGCGATAGCTGCCTTTGGTCAGACAGCCGGCCTTAAGTGTGCTCCGACACGCTCGCGGCGACGCCCTGGCCGATCGGCACGGACGTCCCGCGCTGCAGCCGGCGCCAGCTGGAAGGCGCCAAGCCGTTGATTTTTTTGAAAGAATTGTTAAACGTGGACTTGCTGTTGAAGCCAGCCGCGAACGCGAGGTCCAGCAGTGTACGCCCGTCGTTGGCACGATCGCGCATCAGTCGCTGGACCTCGGCGACGCGCAGGCCATTGATGTAATCAAAAAAACTCGTCGCGAGAATATCGTTGAGATACTGCGACAGCAATTGGGGCGATGTCCCGATGCATTCAGCGAGATCGACCAGTTTGATATCAGAATCGAGATAACCGCGCTCATGCTCCTCCCAGCGCCGCATACGCTCGCCGATCAACTGCCCGGCCGCTTCCGTCATGCCGGAGCGTGCATATTTCTGTTCCACCACCGGATCGATATCGGCGCAAGAGAATTCGTCAGCCGGCGTTTTCACCTCGATGACCGCCGGCCGGGCGGCTTGATCGATTCCGTCCGCCTTGCCCGCGGCGATGGGCGTCATGAATACGGCCCCCTGGCGCAAGCCGAACCAGCCGACAAAATACAGGACGAGCAATCGCCCGAGAATCAGCAGTAGTGTCCAGACTCCCCCGATCAAATTGGATGGTATCCACAAGATCAGCAGCGCAATAAAGCACACACTGAGCCAAGAGAGCCACTGCAGATCGCGCCGCTCGACCGACGAATAACGCTCGCGCAATCTCGTCCGGTACTGGCCGAGCCGGTACAGCGCTGCCACGGCGTAGCATCCAGCCAGCAGCTGGAAACCCAGCAGCAGCATGCCGAACAACGGCAGCGAACCACCAAACAGCAGGCCGAGCAAGTCAGGGCCAGAGTGGAAGGCACGGCCGTATGCCAGGGCGCCAACGAGCAACGCGAGAGGCAGGAAGTGCCACTGCTGCTGGCGAGCGTTACCGAGGCCGGTCAGGCTGCGCACGTAGCAGTAGAAGAACGCACCCACCGCGGCAAGCGGCCAGTCGAACAAGCCGAACAGTTGCGGCAGCCGGGCGTAGATGGGAAAGGCCAGGGACAGCAGCGAGACCGACAGGATGAACAGGCCCAGCCAGCCGTTCGCGGGGCGGTTGCGCATCATTGCCAGCAGTGGAAAAGCCAGGAACAGCCCCAGCAATCCCGTGGCGAATTCGATGCTGGCGATCATGCAATCGCCTGATCAGCGTCGGGAAACATCATTCGAAGTCGGCAGTGTTGATAGAGGCCGCAAGCATAGCGCGTTTGCAATCGATGCAACAAGCCTGTGGACCTGGCTACGATATCCGGGCCATCTCAGTCTGACCCCAGTTCTTCGCGGCCCTCACCCCACCGTCCCGATAATCGACACCTCCCGGTTCTCGGGCACCTCGTTATACGACAACATATGCAACCCCGGCGCAAACAGCCTTGCATAGCGCGCCAGCAGCGGCCGGATCTGCGGCAGCACGAGCAGGATCGGCGGCGTGGCCGCCTGCTTCATCTGTTCGCGGGCCACCGGCATGTTGACCTGCAGCTGGGCCAGCAGGTGCGGGTCGATCGGGTAGTTGTCCAGTACGATCTTGCCGCTGGCCCGCGCCTGGTTCAGGGAGCCCAGCAGCATGTTTTCCAGCTCGCCGCCCAGGTTGAAGGCCAGCATTTCCTTCTTCTGGCCGAACAGGCTGTTGACGATCTGCCGCCGCAGCGCGCAGCGCACCTCGGCCGCCAGCAGGATCGGGTCCTTGGTCGTCTCCGAGCTGTCCAGCAAGGTGGTGGCGATCGGCACGATGTCCTTCAGCGACACGTTCTCCGCCAGCAGCACGCGGAACACGCGCAAGAGCTGCGTGTGCGTCATGGCCTTGTCCAGCGCGGAGCCCAGCTTCGGCGCCAGCGCCGTCAGGCGCTCCATCAGCGCGGCTACGTCGTCGTGGCGGAACAGCTCGGGCAGGTATTCGCGGATCAGCTTCGAGACGTGGGTGGCGATCGCGCTGGGGGCTTCGACGACCTGGTAGCCCATGCCCAGCGCCTGCGCCTTGTCGGCCGGGTCGATCCACACCACCGGCATGCCGTACGCCGGCTCGACGCCGGGGATGCCGTCCACTTGCCCGTACATGTTCGGCGACGGGATCGCCATCAGCCGGTCCGGGAACACCTCGGCGTGGGCGACGGCGGCGCCGCCCAGCACCACGGAGTACTGCGAGGGTTTGAGGCCCAGGTCGTCGCGCACGCCGATCGGCGGCAGCACCATGCCCATGCCTTCAGACAGGCTCTGGCGCACGCCGCGGATGCGTTTCGTCAGCACCTCGCCCTGCGCCTTGTCGATGACCTTGCCATAGCTCGCAAAACGCCGATGTTTGTGTGTACATCTGCCGCGGTAGCTGTGTTGATCAAGCCACGCTCGATTTGATCTTGACCAATGAGATGCCAGCTACTTCCTTACCAACTCAGCAAACTGCCTACGATGCATCACAAGTAGCGCCCCCCGGCCGCCAATTTTTACTGATGCCGGACATGCTGGGGCAAACCCTACAATTCCGGGAGGCGTTTCGGGCGCTATTGCCCATGAGCGGGCAACGGGTTTACCGACTGGTGGAAAATTCCATACTGCAAAAGGCATTGCCATCAGAGACCGTCTCAAAAAGATACTAAAACAATCTGACGCAGCATATAATCTGACTGCATGCCAAAAATCCCAGCTTCATGCGCTAGCTGATCCATATATAGAGCGCATTAACACGGCGCTAACGGTAACACCAAAATATAACGCAAAATTAAATTCGTAACCGGATAGGCTAAGCACAAAAATGCACACTATATCGTTATCAGAAATTCGCCATATTGAATATGAGGAAGAAGGCCTGGGAGAGTACCGCTGGACTCATCCGCAGAATATTTCCGGCTATGACCTATCACATGCTCGCACCTTGGCAGCTCAGCGCGACCTGGGCGGAACAGCCGGTGCAGACTCTAGCGAGGATGACTTTGAAGACACGCCGGATACGCTCATCACGGATTATTTAGCGAGGTGCCTGGAGCTACGAAACTCCTACATAAAAACTGGCACAACTATTCCTGACCAATTGGCTGTCACGCCTTTGCAGTACATAGATGCGCTCCTCTATTTAATTACTGCGTTAGGATCCTCATACGCCTGTCATATTCTCGGCGCGACGCATTTCCATGACGATACCTTCTTGACGCCGCGCGACGCAAAGCCCTTACTCGAACGGTTGAAAAGCGCGTTGCGAACGTCTGAAGACAAGCGTGCTTGGGCTCTCATACGTGATCTGGCACTCGAGATTTTCCATCTTGGGTATCCGTGGACCTCAGCGGCCCCACGGTTTAATGACGTGTTAACAAAAGAGGAAAACCAATTTCTGCAAGACCTGTTACGGGCGTCTCCCAGCAGCAACTAATGGCCACCTGCCATACGCGGGCCGCCGACAAAGCTGGTCTCATCATCAGCGGGACTAGGAACATGCGCGCTCGCATCGGCCCGTCGGAGAGGCGAAATCTGTGATTTCTATCGTTGAAACCAATACTCGATTATTACGCCAGAGAGTCGAAATCGATGTCATACCTGATCCAGTACGCAAACATCACTTCCACGGTTCATCCCATCACGAATGGGGATTGGAATGAATTATTCCTATAGAATAACGAAATATAAATATCTCGGCTTTGACGGGACATTACGATCACCGAATTCTGAGTGGAAGAGTTTCTCAGAAGTTGCTGTGACTGATGAAGAACGCATGAGGGAATATCTGAACATCGAAGGCGAATATATATCCTTAGCCTTAGTTCTATGCAATTATTTCCGCGTTGGCAGCTTACGGATTCAGGGGCTCGAAAAGACCAACACTGCTGAAAGTGACATATACGAAGGCGCATCATTTTCCACAACCCAGCTTCCAAGACTGATCTCCTCTATATTGCGCGAGGAATTCTGGTGTAAACTGATTGGCGCTGAAATCGAATTCCATTTCGGGTACGATTTTTACATGTATTTTATTTCCAATCACGACGCATCGGATTGCATACTGAACTCATGCACCAAACTATTTACCCAAGAGTACCTTTCGCCATATATTATCGACTAAAGCCCTTCCACCGAGACATCTGTTACTTCGGAAACGCATCCAATGGACGCCGGACGCCACTGCGCACGGCGACATTGAAAGTGTAGTTTAGCGATGAGTCGGTAGTTCACTTGAGCTCGTCGGCAAGGGAAATGCGGACGCAAAAGTGGGCTTCGCTTCATCCAGTCAGGCGTCCTTTTCGTGGTCATCGGCTTGAAACGCTGCGCGGCAACGACACGGACGACGCATGGTCGTTTGTAACCAGCAGGCTGCCCAGGCACGCGAGACACTGTTGACGGTGTTTGCCGTGAATACCCGGCAGGAGCGCAGTCCGGCCGCATCAGTCCCCATTCGGGCCGAGCCGGCGACAATAAAATAAGCACGCCGCCACGCGGAACGGCGCTAGCGCACGTGCCCGCCTTGGCGCCCTACCCCACCGTCCCGATAATCGACACCTCCCGGTTCTCGGGCACCTCGTTATACGACAGCACATGCAGCCCCGGCGCAAACAACCTTGCGTAGCGCGCCAAGAGCGGCCGGATCTGCGGCAGCACGAGCAGGATCGGCGGCGTCGCCGCCTGCTTCATCTGTTCGCGGGCCACCGGCATGTTGACCTGCAGCTGGGCCAGCAGGTGCGGGTCGATCGGGTAGTTGTCCAGCACGATCTTGCCGCTGGCCCGCGCCTGGTTCAGGGAGCCCAGCAGCATGTTTTCCAGCTCGCCGCCCAGGTTGAAGGCCAGCATTTCCTTCTTCTGGCCGAACAGGCTGTTGACGATCTGCCGCCGCAGCGCGCAGCGCACCTCGGCCGCCAGCAGGATCGGGTCCTTGGTCGTCTCCGAGCTGTCCAGCAAGGTCGTCGCGATCGGTACGATGTCTTTCAGCGACACGTTCTCCGCCAGCAGCACGCGGAACACGCGCAAGAGCTGCGTGTGCGTCATCGCCTTGTCCAGCGCGGAGCCCAGCTTCGGCGCCAGCGCCGTCAGGCGCTCCATCAGCGCGGCCACGTCGTCGTGGCGGAACAGCTCGGGCAGGTATTCGCGGATCAGCTTCGACACGTGGGTGGCGATCGCGCTGGGCGCTTCGACGACCTGGTAGCCCATGCCCAGGGCCTGTGCCTTGTCGGCCGGGTCGATCCACACCACCGGCATGCCGTACGCCGGCTCGACGCCGGGAATGCCGTCCACTTGCCCGTACATGTTCGGCGACGGGATCGCCATCAGCCGGTCCGGGAACACCTCGGCGTGGGCGACGGCGGCGCCGCCCAGCACCACGGAGTATTGCGAGGGTTTGAGGCCCAGGTCGTCGCGCACGCCGATCGGCGGCAGCACCATGCCCATGCCTTCGGACAGGCTCTGGCGCACGCCGCGGATGCGCTTCGTCAGCACCTCGCCCTGCGCCTTGTCGATCAGGCCGACGAGCTTGTAACCCAGGAGCACCTGCAGCGGGTGCACGACGGGCAGGCTCTGCCACTCCAGCTCCGGCGTCTTCTCTTCCGACAGCGCGGCCTGGATCGCCTCGATCTGCTTGGTGTCCGGCGGCGCCACGGCGCCTTGCATCATGCGATAGCCGGCGTAGGCCAGCGCGCCCCCGAACGACAGGAACGGCAGCCACGGCATGCCCGGCACGATGCCCAGCACGACCATCAGGCCGGCGGCGGAGAACAGGATGTTCGGGCTGGCCAGCAGCTGCTTGCCCACTTCGGACTCGAAGTCGCCCGAGTCCGAAATACGCGTGACGATGATGGCGGCGGCTGCCGACAGCAGCAGCGCGGGGATCTGGGCGACGAGGCCGTCGCCGATCGTCAGCAGCGCGTACTGGCGGAACGCGTCGCCGAAGCTCATGTCCTGCATCAGCGCGCCGATGGCGACACCGCCCACCAGGTTGATGATGAGGATCAGGATCGACGCGATGGCGTCGCCCCGCACGAACTTGGAGGCACCGTCCATGGCGCCGTAGAAGTCCGCTTCCATCCCCACTTCGCGGCGGCGCTGCTGCGCCTTTTCCTGGTTGATCAGGCCTGCGTTCAGGTCGGCGTCGATGGCCATCTGCTTGCCCGGCAGCGCGTCCAGCGTGAACCTGGCCGATACCTCCGAGATCCGCTCCGCGCCCTTCGTCACCACGGCGAAGTTGATGATCATCAGGATCACGAACACGACGAGACCGACGACGAAGTTACCGCCGATGACGACGTTGCCGAACGCCTCCACCACCCGCCCGGCCGCGTGCGTGCCCTCGTGGCCGTGCAGCAGCACCACGCGGGTGGACGCCACGTTCAGGGTCAGGCGCAGCATCGTCGTGGCCAGGATCACCGTGGGGAACACGGAGAAGTCCAGCGGCCGCTTGGCCTGCACCGACACGAGGATGACGATCAGGGCCAGCACGATATTAAACGTGAACAGCACGTCCAGGAGGATCGGCGGCAACGGCAGGATGATCATGCCCAGGATGGACATGACGAACAGCGGCGTGGCGAACTTATGGCGGCGTAATTCGGCGACGATGCGGTTCAACAAATTCATGACGGCGAAACCTCACTCATGGATGGCGGGACAATGATCTGGTCCGGGAATGGCGGCAGTCCCTGCCTGCCCCCGGTCTTGAAGGCCTTCAGCTGCAGCACGTAGTGCAGCACCTGCGATACGGCCTGGTACAACTGCACGGGAATCTGCTGGTTGACCTGGGCCGTGTTGTAGATCGCGCGCGCCAGCGGCGGCAACGTCAGCACCTCGATCTTGTGCTCCTGCGCGATCGACTTGATGTACAGCGCCAGCTCGTCGACGCCCTTGGCCACGACGAACGGCGCCTCGGCGCGCGACTCGTCGTACTTCAGGGCGACGGCATAGTGTTCCGGATTGACGACCACCACGTCGGCCGTCGGCACGGTTTTCCGGGCGCTGCGCTGCGCCATGGCGCGCTGCAACTGGCGGATACGCCCCTTCACTTCGGGCCGCCCCTCGCTGCTCTTGTGTTCTTCCTTGACCTCCTGCTTGCTCATGCGCTGGCCCTTGGCGAAGAAGAACGCCTGCGCCGGCACGTCGAGGATGGCAAACAGGATGAAGATCGACACCAGCGCCATCAGGCCGTCCGCCATCAGGCCGGCGCCGTTGACGAGCGCCTGCGTCAGCGGCAGCGACTGCAGGCGCGTGTAGTCGTGTATCGTGGAGCGGGCCAGGTGCACCAGCACGGCGATCAGCACGCCCGCCTTGGCGACCGACAGCGCCAGCTCGCCGCCATGCTTGGCCGAGAACAGCCGGCCGATGTTCGACATGGGATTCATGCGGGAGAATTTCGGCTGCAGGTTTTTCGCGCTCAGCATGAACCCGCCCGGCAGCACCGACGACAGCACGATACAGAACGGCACGATGAACAGCGGCGCCACCATCTTCACCAGGAGGATGCTCGCTTCGTAGAACACGTCCGACATCGCGTTGCCGATCGCATCCCCTGCATCGAGCGTGACGAAGCTCTGGCCGAAGATGGCGCGGAACTGGTCCAGGTAGGACGGCAGCAGGTAGATGAACAGCTTCAGGCTGACGAGGATGCCCACGGCGGTGGCCAGGTCCTTCGACCGTACCACCTGCCCTTCCTCGCGCGCCTTCTTCAGCTTCTGCTGTGACGCCTTCTCGGTCTTGTCGCTGCTGTCAGCCATGGCGTGGCACCTCCAGGGTCAGCCCCGCGCGCGGGCGCGGCACCAGGGTGGGAGCCGCCTGCATCTGTTGCCGGATCATCTCCAGCACCTGGCCCGACATGCGCGTGTAATGGTCGGGAATGAAGCGCACCACCTGGCCCAGCATCAGGAGGCCATACACGGTGATGACGGAAAAGCCCAGCGAGAACAGGTTCAGCGACGGCGCCACGCGGTTCAGGAAGCCGAAACCGATCTGCACCACCACGGTGGAGAACACGATGGGAATCGCCAGCAGCATCGCCGCCGAGAAGATCCACGCCACGTTCCACGCGACCGTCTGCAGCAGCAGCGGCGCGAATCCCGAGCCCAGCGGCCAGGCCTTGAAGCTGGCGCCGATGACGTTGGTGATGACGAGGTGGCCGTCGATGGCGAAGAAGACGATGATGGCCAGCATCGACAACAGGCCCGAGACCACGTCCGACGACGTACCGTTCAGCGGGTCGTTCATGACCGCCATCGAGAAGCCCATCTGCGAGGACACGATGTAGCCGAGCAGGCTGATGACGGACATGGCGAAATGGAAGGCCAGGCCCAGCACGAAGCCGATGATGGCCTGCTCCAGGGTGGCGACGGCGGCGGCCAGCGAGAACGGGTCGATCACCACCATCGTCTTGCCCGTGACCGGCAGCATCAATACCGCGATGACGAGCGATACCAGCATCCGGATCGGCACCGGCACCATGGCCTCGCCCAGCACGGGCGCGGCCGACAGCAGCGCCATCGCGCGCACGAAAGGCCACCACAGCGCGTTCAGCAGGGGAAAGAGATTGGCGAGGACCTGTTCCACGGATTCGTTCGGCTAGCCGACCAGGGTGGCGGCGCGCGTGAAGATGGACACGCAGTAGTCCATCAGGTAGCCGGCCATCCAGCGCCCCGTCAGGATGATGGCGAACAGCGTGACCAGGAGACGCGGCAGGAACGACAGCGTCTGTTCGTTGATCTGGGTCGCGGCCTGGAACAGCGCGACCACGAGGCCCATCACGAGGCCCGGGATCACCAGCACCAGCACGAGGACCATGACGATGTTCAGGGCCTCGACGACGAGATCGACGGCGACGTCGGGTGTCAGCATGGTCGCGCCTCCCTAATAGGCCTGGATGCTGGTGACCAGCGTGTTGACCGTCAGCGTCCAGCCATCGACCAGCACGAACAACAGCAGCTTGAACGGCAGCGAGATGACGAGCGGGGACAGCATCATCATACCCATCGCCATCAGGACCGACGACACCACGAGGTCGATGATCAGGAAGGGAATGAACAGCATGCAGCCGATCTGGAACGCCGTCTTCAGTTCGGACAGCACGAACGCGGCCAGCTTGACGGCAAAGCCATGGTTCATCGGCACCGTCACGTTGCCCTCGCCTGCCAAGGTGGCGATCTGCTTCAGCGCCGCCTTGCTGGTCTGGGCCAGCATGAAGCGCGACACGGGCTGCTCGGCGATGCGCAGGGCCTCGTTCAGGCCGATGCGGTCCTGGTCATACGGCACGAAGGCGTCGCGCCAGACCTGGTCGCCGATCGGCTTCATCACGAGCAAGGTGAGAATCAGCGCGATGCCGGTGATGATCCGGTTGGGCAGGCCCTGCTGCAGGCCCAGCGCGGAGCGCAGCAGGGACAACACGATGACGAAGCGGGTAAAGCTCGTCATCATCATGACCATCATGGGCAACAGGCCCAAGAGGGTCATGAAGATCAGGATCTGCATCTTGACCGACAGGTCGGTGGCCGCCCCGGGCACGACCCCGGCCAGCAGGTCCGGCGTGTTGGCGGGCGCCTGCGCCGCCGCCTGCGCCCAGCTCTCGAGCGGCATGGCGGTCAGCGCCGCCGCCAGCAGGAACAGGGCAACAGAAAATAAGCTTACAGGAAACAAGCGTGGCAATCTCGTCAAGACACCCCCAAAAGCAAAAGGCCGGCTCAAGCGGCCGGCCAGGGTTGCAAGGCACGTCGTCATGACGTCATCATGTCGAGGTTCAACCCGTCCAGGTCGATGACCTTCAAGCCATAGTTCTCGCCCGCCACGACCACTTCGGCGCGGCCGATGGCCGTGCCGTTGACCTTGATGACGAGAGGCTCCCCGGCCAGCACGTCCAGCTCGACGACGCTGTCGGGACCGATACTCATCAGGTCCTGCAGCGAGATGCGGGCCGAGCCCACCTCCAGGGTCAGCGTGACGGGGATCTTGCGCATCATTTGCGGCAGGTCGCGGCGCGGTGCGCGCGGCGCCGGCACATCGGCCAGTTCGCCGGGCACGGGGTCGAGGATCATCTCTTCCGTCACGTCTTCGAGCATCGCGTCGTTGGTGCCGTTAGCGTTTATGTTCATCATGTTATTCGACGTCTTCAAAAGATGTTAGGCACAGTTTTCCCTTGTGTTCGGTCACCGCGGCCGTGAACAGCCGCGAGTCTTCGAGCATCACATCGGCCCTGTGCAGGCTGACCGGGATCACGTCGCCGACGCGCAGGTCGAACAGCGCGCCCAGCGTGACCTCCTTGCTCACCAGCCTGCCGTTCAGCGCCACCTGCAGGCGCTGCGCCAGCGGACCGGACTGCTTCTGCGATTTCGGGCCGGTGTCGCGCTCCGGCAACACGCCACGCAACACGTCGGTCATCAGATTCTTGTCCAGCGCGAACCAGACCCTGCCTTCCAACTCGCCTTCGCGCACGTTCATCGTGACGATCCACGTACCCTTGGGCGGGTAGGAACCTGGCACGGCGTGCACCTCGGCGGTTGACGGTTTGTCAGCGCCGGGCAGGTTCGCCACGATCCGCTGGGCCACGACGGCTGCCAGTTGTTGGCCTAAAACAACGGCCAACCGCTCTTCCGTCGCCGTGACTTTCACGGCCGCTTCGTCCACGACAGGTCCGCTTTCCTTGCCACGACCATAACGGTTATTCAGCACGGACAGCAACACCTTACGTTCCAGTGCAAAGCCCAGCACACCGTTGGCGGCCGCATAGTGCTGCCAGCGCACCCGCGCCTCGCTGCCGTCCAGGCGCGAGAAGTCGACCGCTTCCACCATGAAGTTGCCCCAGTAGCGCCGCACGGGCCCCTGGCGCAGTGCCGCCACGAGGTCGTCGCGCAGCTGCGCCGCGAAATGCGGCAGCCGGTGCACGGGCCTTCCCAGCAGGGCCGGGTCAAGTACGAGCGGCCTGGCGGTGGTTTGTATTTTAGTCATCAGTGTCATCCGTCCGCATATTCCGTCTGCTTTTCACATCGTATCGCAAAGTATACAAGTGGACGATCCAGGCACGCTAGAATACCCGAAATTCCTGGTTATTGCCACGCGTCAATACGCACAATTCTCCAAATTCCTCTTTACAGCGTAGTTGCCACCCGGTAAGCTTATCCCTGTCCCGAGCAACACACTGCTGTCCCGCAGCAAAATGACAAGCAGTCCCTAGTGTTTGATTATTAAGGACATTTGCCAAAGTAACAGCGTTTCTCTTACAGGAAACAATGCAGCGCACTGAATCGACCCTGGCACATTATTTCAGCATGATTGCAATTAATCATGCGGCTCATCCAGATAATCGGATGCAGGTTATGTCAGCAGTTTTTCGGATTTCCAAACAGGTTGCAGCGCTGGCAACCCCAAGCGGAATCCGAGCCCGTAGCACCCCCTGAAAGCCAGCCACGGTGAGCCCTGGCAACAGCTTCAAGGGTTGCACTATGGAAAACGTAGATCAACGTTGCAGAAAGTGAGAAACAGATGGCAAACGAATTCGCCGGCATGATCCAAGCCGACCTGGCATCCCTGACCAACGCGGCCAACGACCTGGCCCAGCAAGCGGCCTCCATCGCGCCGGCCGCGCAGTTCATGGACCCATCCTTTTCCGGCGGTTCCGCCGGTTCCTTCGCGCAAGCAATGCAGAACGCCGTCTCCGGCGTGAATGCGGCCGACCAGGCCGCCAGCGCAAAAATGGCCGATGTCGACGCCGGCCGCAGTGACGACCTGGTCGGTGCCATGATGGCCAGCCAGGAAGCCAGCCTGTCTTTCTCGATGTTGATGCAGGTTCGCAACAAAGTAATGGGCGCTGTCGACGAGCTCATCAAGCTGCCGCTGTAAGTCCGCTGACTTTCAGCCGACCTCTTCAGCCGACATTCTTTCAGCCGTAATTCCTCTGTTTCAAGCGAAAGTTCCGACGTGATCAACACTGTAAAGTCCGCCTTCGGGCGCTGGCGTGGTACCTCCAATGGCATGCCGGGTGTGCCGCCTGCCCTGATGAAAAACCTGTATCCGCTGCTGCTGCTGGCAGTCGGCGTGACGGCCCTCGTCCTGATGTTCCTGTGGAAGGACCAGGCCGGCTACAAGCCAGTCTTCGGCGCCCGCGAGAAAGTCGCCGCGGCCGACATGATGTCCGTGCTGGAAGCGGAGCAGATTCCTTACCGCATCCACCCGGACAGCGGCCAGGTGCTCGTGCCCGATGAAATGCTGGGCAAGGTGCGCATGCTGCTGGCGTCCAAGGGCGTCACCGCGCAACTGCCGGCCGGCCTGGAGCTGATGGACAAGAACGATCCGCTGGGCGTGTCGCAGTTCGTGCAGGACGTGCGCTTCCGCCGCGGCCTGGAAGGCGAACTGGCACAGTCCATCATGACCCTGGAGCCGATCGCCTCGGCCCGCGTGCACCTGTCGATCGCCAAGTCGACGTCGTTCGTGTCGTCGGACGGTGAAAAGTCCTCCGCTTCCGTCGTCGTCGGCCTCAAGCCAGGCCGCACGCTGGCACCGGAGCATATCGCCGCCGTCGTCAACATGGTGTCGGGCAGCGTCGCCAGCCTGGCGCCGGCGCGCGTCAGCCTGGTCGACCAGGCCGGCAACCTGCTGTCCTCGCGCGTCGACCTGACGGATGGCTTCGACGCCACCGCCAGCGGCAACGAAAGCCAGAAGCGCATCCAGGAAGAGATCAAGGGCAACATCCGCGGCCTGCTGGGCCCGATCATGGGCGAAGACAACTTCAAGGTCAGCGTGACCGCGTCCGTGGACAACGACAAGGTCGAGGAAACGGTCGAGAAGTTCGGCGAGACGCCGAAGGTCACGAGCGAAGCGATGCGCGACGAGCAGGACCGCAACCGCATGGTGATGGGCGTGCCGGGCACGCTGTCGAACCGCCCGCCGCAAGCTGCCGATCCGGCCGCCCCTGCCGACGCCGGTGCCGACGGCGCCGCCGCCGCGCCAGGTGCACCGGGCCAGCTGCCCGACGGTACCGCACGCAAGAATGCAACCACGCGCCAGTATGCGTACGACCGCAGTATCGTACAAACCAAGCGCGCCCGCGGCCGCCTGGAACACCAGAACGTCGCCGTCGTCCTGGCGCAGTCCGCCGCGATGAACCCGAAGACGGGCTTCACCGCCGCCGAGCTGGCCAACATCGACAAGGTGCTGCGTAACGGCCTGGGCATCAATGCCGAGCGCGGCGACACGCTGGTCGTCACGGCGATGAATTTCCCGCCGAAGGCAGCCCCGGTGCAATGGTGGGAAGAGCGCGACAACATCGTCGACATCAGCGGCTGGGCCAGCTACGCACTTGCCGCGCTGCTGGGTTACTTCCTGGTCCTGCGTCCGCTGCTGCGCCTGCTGACGAACCGCCTGGCCCCTGCCGGCATGACGACCGCGGCACCGCTGGCACTGGATACCCGCAGCGGCACCGACCGCCGTACCGATGCCGTCGCCCTGCCCGCCGCCGACGCGGCAGCAGGTACCCCGGCCGCGCTGGGCACGTCGCCGGCAGCGACCGTGGCTGGCGCCCCTGCCGCCGTCGAGATGAGCTCGTCGGGCATGCCGGTGGTGCCGCTGCTGGAGAACTATAACCTGCCACCTGCCGGCTCGCCGGTGGACGTGATGGTCGATCACCTGAAGGTTCTGGCCGAGAAAGAGCCGGAGCGCGTTGCGGAAGTCGTGAAACAGTGGATGCAGAAGAATGGCCGAGCTCAATAACGGGAACGCGAACATGAACGCCAACATCAACGAAATGATGCCCACCGAGGGCGCCAACCTGACTCCGGTCGAGCAGGCCGCCATCGTGCTGCTGTCGATCGGCGAGGAACAGGCCGCGGCCGTGCTGCGCTGCCTGTCCCGCGAGGAGCTGCTGGAAGTGACGCAAGTCATGTCGCGCATGAGCGGCATCAAGGTCGAGGCCGTCAAGACGGCGATCCAGACCTTCTTCGACGACTACCGCGAACAGTCCGGCGTACACGGCGCGTCGCGCTCCTACCTGAAGCGCTCGCTGGACCTGGCGCTGGGCGGCGACATCGCCAACACGGTGCTCAACAACATCTATGGCGACGAGCTGCGCCCCAAGATGGCGCGCCTGCAGTGGGCCTCGCCGAAGTGGCTGGCCGACTACATCGCCAACGAGCACGTGCGCATGCAGGCCGTGTTCCTGGCCTTCCTGCCGCCCGCGCTGGCCGGCCAGATCATCGACGGCCTGCCGATGGAAGGGCGCGACCTGGTGCTGCTGTCGCTGGCCCGCCTGGACGAGATCGACCGCGACCTGCTGGTCGAGCTGGACGAGCTGGTCGATCGCTGCCTGGCCTCCTTCGACATGCAGAGCACCAGCATCGAAGGCGTCAAGCAGGTGGCCGAGATCCTCAATCGCCTGCCGGGCAACCGTGCCCAGGTGGTTGAGCTGCTGCGCGCCCATGACCCGTCGATCGTCGCGCAGATCGAGCTGTCGATGTACGACTTCCTGATCCTGTCGACGCAGACCGAAGCCGTGCTGTCGCGCATCATCGAGGAAGTGCCGCTGGAGCAGTGGGCCATCGCGCTGAAAGGCGCCGAGCAGTCGATCCGCGACGCCGTGCTGAAGACGATGCCGAAACGCCAGGCGCAAGCCTTCGAGGACATGATGCGCCGCGCCGGCCCCGTGCCGATGTCGCGCATCGAGGCAAGCCGCCAGGAAATCATGGCGACCGTCAAGGCGCTGGCCGATTCCGGCGAAGTCGAAGTGCAGCTGTTTGCCGAGACGGTGGTCGAATGAAGCAGTTCCGCCCTTACCGGTTCCCACCGCTGTCGCATCACACGCCGCCGGCGGGACAGCGCGGCGGCGGCACCGCAACGGTCGACGCCGCCGAGTGGCAGGCGTCGATCAGCGAGGGCTACGAGCAAGGGCAGCGCGACGGCTACGAGATCGGCCTGCAGCGCGGCCAGGAAGACGGCTACGAGGCCGGCCGCGAGCAGGGCATGGCGCAAGGTCGCGAGGAAGGCCGGCAGGAAACGCTGGTCGGCTTCGACCAGTTGGCCCGCCCCGTCGATGCCATGCTGAAAAGCCTGAAGAAACTGCGCAGCGACTACCGCGCGGCGCAGCGCAAGGAAGTGGTGGACCTGGTCGCCAAGGTGGCCCGCTCCGTGATCCGCGCCGAGCTGGCCTTGCAGCCGGTGCAGATCATGGCCCTCGTCGACGAGACGCTGGCCTCGATGCCGCCGACGCGCGAGGAAATCGACGTGTTCCTGAATCCCGAGGAACTCAAGCGCGTGACGGAGCTGGACCCGAAGCGCGCCAAGCGCTGGAACCTGATCGCCGACGCGCGGCTGGAACCGGGCGAGTGCCGCATCCGCGCTGGCGACAGCGAAGTCGATGCCGGCTGCACGCAGCGCCTGGCCGCGGTGATGGAACAGGTGGACAAACAATTGCAGGCCGCCGATGGCGGCGATGACGAAGACGAGAACGACGAATGATCGCTGACGCACTGCGCAAACTGGAGCTCGACGCCGTACCGATGGCGACCCCGACGGGCCGCCTGGTGGGTGCGCAGGGCTTGTTGCTGGAAGCGGTCGGCTGCCCCATGCACACGGGCCAGCGCTGCCAGATCGAGACGATCGAGGGCGGCTGGCTGGACGCGCAGGTGGTCGGTTTCCGCGACAAGGTGTCGTACCTGATGCCGTTCAAGAAAGCCATCGGCCTCGCGACCGGCGCACGCGTGCTGCCGCACGCGGACAAGGTCAATCTGCAGATCGGCAACGGCTGGCTGGGCCGCATGGTCAACGGCCTGGGCGAGCCCATCGACGGGCTGGGCAAGCTGACGGGCGAACACGTGCTGGAATCGCAGCCGCCCAAGGTCAATCCGCTGCGCAAGAAGCCCGTGCACGAGCCCCTGGACGTGGGCGTGCGCGCCATCAATTCGATGCTGACCCTGGGCAAGGGCCAGCGCGTGGGCCTGATGGCCGGCTCCGGCGTCGGCAAGTCCGTGCTGCTGGGCCTGATCACGCGGCAGACGGTGGCCGATGTCGTCGTGGTCGGCCTGATCGGCGAACGCTCGCGCGAGGTGCGCGAATTCGTCGACATGTCGCTGGGCGCGGAAGGGCTGAAAAAGGCCGTGCTGGTGATCGCGCCGGCCGACGAGTCGCCGATGATGCGCGTGATGGCCACGGAATTGTGCCACTCGATCGCGGCGCACTACCGCGACCAGGGCAAGAACGTGCTGCTGCTGGTGGATTCGCTGACGCGTTACGCGATGGCACTGCGCGAAGTCGCGCTGGCGCTGGGCGAGCCGCCCGCCACCAAAGGTTATCCGCCGTCGGTGTTCTCGAACCTGCCGCAGCTGGTGGAATCGGCCGGCAACGGCGAACACGACGACGGCTCGATGAGCGCCATCTACACGGTGCTGGCCGAGGGCGACGACCAGCAGGACCCCATCGTCGACACGGCGCGGGCGATCCTGGACGGCCACATCGTGCTGACGCGTTCGCTGGCCGAGCGAGGCCACTACCCCGCGATCGACGTGGGCCAGTCGATCAGCCGTTGCATGAACGGCATCATCAGCAAGGAACACATGCTGGCCGCGCGCGCCCTGAAGGCGGCGATGGCCAAGCACGACCGGGTGCGCGACCTGATTCCGCTGGGCGCCTACGTGCCGGGCGCCGATCCGGTGACGGACCGGGCGGTCCAGCTGCACCCCCATATCGAGGCGTTCCTGTGCCAGGGAACGAAGGAAGACGCACCGTACACGCCGTGCGTGGAGCAACTTGAAAGGCTGATGAAGTGAGCGACCTGAATTTGATCCGCAACCTGTCGACCCTGGTGGCCCTGCGCACGACCGAGGTGGAAAAGCTGCAGGCCGTGCAGGCCGAAAAAGAGGCCACGGCCGAGCGCTACCGCAAGAACCTGGAACGGCTGCACAGCCTGGCCACCAACAGCGGTGCCTCGGGCGCCCTGCCGATCGCGCTGGCGGCCAACTGCGGCAATTACAAGCAGGCCGTGCTGGCGATGGCGGACAACCACCGGCTCGACCTGACGATGCACGAGGCGGACATGGCGGTGTCGCAACGGGCCCTGACGGCCGCGTTCGTCAAGCGCGAGGTGCTGGGCCAGGTGCTGGAAAAGAAGCAGGCGGTCGTGACGACGGCGAAGAACGTGCAAGAACGCAAAGTGCATGACGACCTGGCTACACAACTGTGGCTGCGCGGCCAAAAATAAGCCAATTTGGATCCATACGGAAATAAATTTCATGGGAACGCGCCTTTGGTCGCTTCTACCCAAGGTACACTCTCAATAATTTCCTCGGAGCACGAAAATGGCAACGACCGCAGCAACCTACGATCCGAAAAGCACCGCGACCCAGCTGGCCACGGCCTATATCCAGGACCGCCAGTCGATCCTGACGTCGCAGAACACGACCGCCACGTCGACGGAAAAAGCCCTGTCGAGCCTGAACTCGGCGCTGAACACGTTCGAAGGCGTGATGTCCGGCCTGTCGCTGAAGAAATCGGTGCTGGCCACGTCGGCGACGTTCAGCTCGACGGTGGGCACCGCCTCGGCCAGCACGTCGGCCACGCCGGGCAACTACTTCTTCTACGTGGAACAGCTGGCCACGGCCAACCAGGCCGCCTACGAAAACCTGAGCGACACGACGCCGATCGCCGAAGCGGGCACGATTTCCGTGTCGGTGGGCTCGACCAGCTTCCCGGTCGACCTGGCCACGGCCGACAAGAGCGGCGACGGCATCCTGTCCGTCAAGGAACTGGCGGCGGCGATCAATATCGCTTCCGGCAACACGGCCAAGGTAACGGCCTCGACGATGACGGTCAACGGCGTCCAGCAACTGGTGTTGACGGGCACCGAGACGGGCGCGGCGAACACGGTGTCGATCGACACGACCGCCCTGCCCGCCGGCGCGCTGAAGGATGCACTGGACCTGCCGGGTAACCGCAAGGACCTGATCGTGGCGCAGGACGCCATCGTCTGGCTGGGCGACCAGGGCACCGGCACGCCGCTGCAGCAGGCGTCGAACACGTACAACGTCATCGACGGTGTGTCGATGACGTTCACCAAGGCCCAGACGCTGGGCGAGAAACCGGTCAGCCTGACGGTCGGCACGGATTCGTCCGGCACCCAGGCCAACCTGCAAGGCTTCGTGGACGGCTGGAACGCCATGATCAAGACGCTGCAGGGCCTGACGGACTCGGGCGACGCAACCAAGGGCGACGCCGCCGCCGTGTTCCACGCGGACGCAGGCGTGCAGGCGCTGCGCACCCGCATGCAGGCAGCGCTGCGCCAGCAGGTGGGCGGCGTCAGCCTGGTGAACTACGGCATCACGGCCCAGCGCGACGGCACGCTGGCCCTGGACACGACCCGCCTGAACAAGGCGCTGGCGGCGAATCCGACGGGCCTGGACGCCGTCATGGGCTCGTCCAGCCTGACGACGCCGTCCGGCGTGATGGGCAGCCTGGACAAGCTGATGGACCAGTGGACGGACACGTCGACGGGCCAGATCTCGAAGCGGCGCGACAACAACACGAAGCTGCAGAGCACGATCCTGGACCGCCAGGCCCGCCTGGACAAGCAGTACGAGTCGGCCTACGTGCGCTACCTGAACCAATTTACGAAGCTGCAGACGCTGCAGGCGCAGATGAGCAGCAATACCAGTATTTTCGACGCCCTGTTCGGCGATAAATCGAACTGAGCCTGACCGGCCGGCCGAGCGAGCAGGGACAACCAGCATACAAGCATAGAACGGTGACCCCATGATGAATCACGACGCATACAGCGAATACCACTCGACCAACCTGGACGCGCAGACCGCGCGCGCCTCGCCGATCGAGCTGGTGCTGGTCCTGACCGACGGCCTGCTGGAAGAGCTGGCCCGTGCCCGCGGCCACGTCGTGGGCAAGCGCTACGAGCTCAAGGCGACCAGCCTGGACAAGTGCACGCAGATCATCAATGGCCTGTCCAGCTCGCTCGATTTCGACAATGGCGGCGAAGTCGTCGCCAACCTCGGCCGCCTGTACGACTACTGCGCCGCGCGCCTGTACCGGGCCGGCATCGACATGGACCCTGCCATCATCGACGAGGTCGTGGGCCTGTTGTCGACGATCCGCCAGGGCTGGCTTGGCGTGCAGGCCAAGCATGGATAGGCAACAGCAGTTAATGCGGATGGGCCAGCGCCTGTCCGCCGCCACCGCCGCGTCCGATTGGGATGCGCTGGTGGACATCAATACGTTGATGGCGTCCTCCTTGCCGGCCATGGCCGCCCAGGGCAAGTGGACGCCCGCCGAAAAGGCGGCCCTCGCCGCCTTGCGCCAGTTGCACCGCGAAGCGGTACGGCTGGCCGCAGCGGCCAGCGCGGAACTGGGCAAACACTTGCAGCACATGAATACGCACAAGGAGGGCTGGCTTGCCTATGCCCTGGATAACGATTTTGCCGGAACCGAAGCATGATGATGACCTTTCCCTCCGCGCCGGGTGGCGCGACTCCCGACACGACGCTGCCGGGTGTAACCGCCGCACCGGGACTGCCCGCTGACGGCCAGGCCGACGCGACGGGCTTGCCCGCGCTGTTCGCGCAACTGCTGGACGTGGCCGCGGCCGCCGTGCCGGGCCTCGACATGGCCGGCCTGGAGGGCGCAGCCGCGCCCGCCGGCGACGCCGCGGTGGCAACGGCGGAAGGCGACAGCGCTGCCGTCGACACGAGCGCCGCGCCGCTGGCCGCGATGCTGCCGATGATGAACTTTGCCGTACTGGCTGCCGTCCGTCCGGATGCCGCCGCCCCGACGGTCGCCGGCACGCCGGCTACGGGCACTGCCGCCGTGGCCGGCAACGGCCTGGCGGCGCTGGATGGCGCCGCCGGCCAGGTGCGCAACCTGTCGCTGCTGGCCGCCACCTCGGACCAGGCGCGCCAGGCGGCCGCCAACGCCATCACGGCTACCCTGCTGCCGGCTGGCGGTCGCACGCAGGCGCCGGCCGTGACGCCGGTCCAGGGCGACGACGCCAATGCGGCCGGCAACGGCCGCGCTGCCCTGCCGGCCGGCACCGGCACGGGCGCCGTCACCGCGGCACCCGTCACGGCCGTGGCACAGGAAGCGGGCCTGGCCTCGGATACGAATGGCCGGGGCACGAATGGCCGCGGCGACGACAGCGGCCAGAACCCGTCGTCGTTCCGCAGCGTGATGTCGGCAGCGGCTCCGGCGGCGGACGGCAGCACTGCCGCCGCGACGGTGAAGCTGGCCGGCAATCCCGACCAGTGGCAGCAGCCGCTGCGCGCGGCGCTGGGCGACCGCCTGCAGCTGCAGCTGCAACGCAATAACGACCATGCGGTGATCCGCCTGGAACCGCCGAACCTGGGCAGCATCGAGATCTCGATCCGCCACACGGCCGGCGCCCTGCAGGTGAACCTGTCGGCCAGCAACAGCGACGTGCTGCGCCAGTTGAACACCGTCAGCGACAACATGCGCCAGGACCTGTCGCAGCGTCAGTTCAGCGACGTGGCGGTGACGGTATCGTCGTCCACCAACCGTGGCCTGGCCGACGGCGGCGGTGGCCGCCAGCAAGGGGAGCGCGAACAGCAGGAACGCGGCCCGGGCCGTGCGCTGTCCGAGGACGATACGCCCTCCTCCACCTTTGCCATGCTGACCGAGCGGGAGTAACGAGTAAATGAACAAGAAGATGATCATCGCCTTCGCGGCCGTGGCGCTGCTGTGCGCCGGCGGCGCCGGCGGGGCGGTATGGTATTTCGCGGCGCCGAAGGCCGATGCCGAGCACGTCGAGGAAGACGGCAAGCAGGCCAAGGGCGACGCCAAGGCTAGGAAGAAGAAAAAGGAAGAGAAGTCGGACGAGGAAGTGGAGCCGCTGAAGTACCTCACGGTGGACAAGGTCATCGTCATGCTGCGCCGCGGCGAGGGCGAGAACGTGTCGCACTACCTGTCGGCCGACCTCGTCGTGGCGACGCCCGTCAAGCAGGAAAAGGAAGCCAAGGAACACCTGCCGATGCTGCGCAGCGTCGCCGTGCGCCAGCTGTCCGGCCTGTCGGTGGACAAGGCGCGGGGCATGACGATCGACCAGTTTGCCGAAGAGCTGAACAAGGCCTACGAGGAGACCTACGAGAAGGATGGCCGCGACCAGCCCTTCAAGGAAGTCATGATCGGCAAGCTGATCATCGAGTGATGCGGCTGGAACGAGAGTGAGGCAAGCATGGCTTTGGTAGCAACCGAAAATTATTCCGAAAGCTATGGCGCAAGCTATGGCGAAAGCTACGGCGAAGCATTCGCCGCACCGAGCGCGGCCGCGGCGATGACCCCGGCAGCCGAACAGAAGCACCTGCTGGCGTACGCGCCGCTGGTCAAGAAGATCGTCCGCCAGTTGAATTCCCAGGTCGCGGGCGCCATCGACCGCGAGGACATGGAGCAGATCGGCCTGATGGGCCTGCTGGAAGCGCTGCGCCGCTACGGCGAACCGGACGCGGGCTTCGGCAGCTATGCCAGCCTGCGCATCCGCGGCGCCATCCTGGATGAGCTGCGCCGCCAGGACTGGCGTCCGCGTGCCGTGCGCCAGCAGAGCCACAAGCTGCGCGACGCCGTGCGCGCGCTGACGCGCAAGCTGGGCCGCGAACCGACCGAACAGGAAGCCATCGCCGGCCTGGGCATCACGGCCGACGAATACATGGCCTACCAGCTCGACGAGAACGCCGAGGTATTGGCCAGTTTCGACGACCTGCTGCAGGAACAGGGCTCCGAAGCGGGCGCGGGCCATACGCCCGGCCCGGAAGAGCAGTTGATGGTGCGGCGCAGCCTGGAACAGGCCCTGAACGGCCTGAACGAACGCGAACAGCGCGTCGTGCAGATGTATTACGAGTTCGAGCTGAGCTACAAGGAAATCGCGGCCGTGCTGGACCTGACGGATGCCCGCGTATGCCAGCTGAACAAGGCCGCGCTGAACAAGATGAAAGCGGTGCTGCAGGCGTAAGCGCGGCCCGATAAAAAAGGAACTACACCATGCAGCAAATTATTGGCTTTGTCATCATTTTCGGCAGCGTCTTCGGCGGCTACGTCCTGATGGGCGGCACGTTCGCGGCCATCTGGCACCCCATCGAGGTGCTCGTCATCGCCGGCGCCGGCGCGGGCGCACTGGTACTGGGCAACCCGGGCCACGTGCTGCACGAGCTGACGCACCAGTTGAAGAAAATCGTCGTGCGCAAGAAGTACGACTCCGAATTCCAGCGCCAGTTGCTGCTGCTGATGTACGAACTGCTGCAACTGGCGGCCGGCGGCCTGAAGGCGCTGGACGCCCACGTCGAGGCGCCGAAGGACAGCGCGATCTTCCAGCGTTATCCGCTCGTGCTGGAAGAGCCGAAGCTGCTGGCGTTCATCGTCGACAACTTCCGCCTGATGGCGATGGGCAAGATCAACGCACACGAACTGGAAGGCGTGCTGGAACAGGAACTGGAACTGATCCACGAGGAACTGACGCAGCCGGCCAAGTCGCTCAACAAGATCGGCGAAGCCATGCCGGGCTTCGGCATCCTGGCGGCCGTGCTGGGCATCGTCATCACGATGGGCACCGTGGGCGAAGGCGCGTCGTCGGGCGAGATCGCCGAGAAGGTGGGCGCGGCGATGGTCGGCACGTTCATCGGTATTTTCCTGTGCTATGGCCTGATCGACCCCGTCTGCAACATGCTCAAGCAGCTGGTGGGCGAGGAAGCGTCCACGATGGAAATCGTCAAGGTCGTGCTGGTGACGCACGTGGCCGGCAAGCCGGCCCTGCTGGCGATCGACGCCGGCCGCCGCCTGGTACAGCTCAACACCAAGCCGAGCTTCGCGCAGCTGGAAAGCTGGATCACCGCGATGGAAGGCGGCGACGATGCGGGTGGCAGCAGCCGGGGAGGTGGCCGTGCAAAAGCCGCATGACAAACACCATGAGATGACGATCGTCAAGCGCGGGGGCGGCAAGCACGCGCATGACGAGCACGGCGGGGCATGGAAAGTGGCGTTCGCCGACTTCTGCCTGGCATTGATGTGCCTGTTCCTCGTGCTGTGGCTGATGGCGTCGCGCAATACCGAAAGCCTGCAGCAGATCCTGACGCAGTCGGACGGCAACCGGACCGACCAGGGCAAGGGCGTGATGCCCGAGCAGATCGGCGGCCCGCGCGGCAGCCTGATCGAGCGTTTCCCGATGCCCCGCACGGGCAATGCGGAGACGGACGGCAAGGCCGAGAAAAGCACGGAGGACAGCCCCGAGGCCGCGCCGTCCAAGGTCAGCTACGACACGCCGGACGACCTGGCATTGCTTGCCAAGGCGTTAAAGGACATGAGCAAGGATGCTGGCCTGGCCAGCAACCTGCAGTCGGTCGTCACGCCGTACGGTTTGCGCGTGATGCTGCACGATACTGATAAACAAGGCATGTTTGTACGTGGCAGCGCCATTCCGACGGGCAAATTTACGACACTTATGCGGCAGATGGGACCCCTTTTTGCACGCATGGAGAACCAAATGCTGATCGTAGGCCACACGGATTCGCTACAATATGCGGATACCAGCCACTCCGCATTTTCGAACTGGAACCTGTCGTCGAACCGCGCGATGTCCGCGCGGGCCCAGCTGCTTGCGGGCAGCATGCCGGCCGACAGCGTCCTGCAAGTCGTCGGCATGGCCGACCGGGCACCGCTCGACATGAAGAACGCCGCCGCCGGCGTCAACCGCCGCATCGAATTGCTGATCCTGACCCGTGGCCAGGCCAGCGCGATCGCCGCGATGTTCGGCATGCCGGGCGAAAAGGAACGATTGGCGCCGGGCGTCGACACCGAGCTGCCGGATGTCAACGTGCTCAAGCAGCTGCGCGAGAAGCTGCAATCCGGCGGGAGGTAACCGACATGGCAATTGAAACCAAGGCAAGAGGTCAACGTATGCGTATTTCTAGTGGAGCTCCCGGTACCGTCGCCGTCCAGACGGTTACCGACAGCGCGCCGGCCGAGTCCGTCCGCGCGCCGGCACAGGTCGCTCGGGAAACCCTGCAGTCGGCGGTGATGCAGCCGGCCCTGCAGGCGATGAAGGAAATGCCCGACATCGACCACGAGAAGGTGGCGATGTTGCGCGATGCGCTGGCGAAGGGCGAGCTGCCGTTCAACGCGAACAAGCTCGCTGGCCTGATCCAGCGTTTTCACGGAGAGCATTGAGTGAACGGCAAGACCGCCCAGGCGCCGCTGTCGCGCCAGGACGCGATGAAGCAGTTGCTGCAGGGCCTCGTGGACGACAAGGCCGGCTACGCCGAACTGCTGCAACTGCTGGACGAGCAGTTCGACGCCGCCATCCGCCACCAGCGCGAGCGCCTGGGCAGTATCGCCAGCGCGATCGCCGCACTGGTCGATACGCTGGAGGCGCGCCGCGCCCGTCGTGTCGAGCTGGCCACGCTGCTGGCCGGCCCGGCGCCGTCGATGGCGGCGATCTTTGCCCTGCTGCGCCCGGAATCGCGGGTGCGCGTGCAGGACGACTGGGCCGAGCTGGAACAGATGGTGAGTGCGGCCAAGGCCGGCGGCAAGCGCAACGGCGACTTGCTGGCCGAACAATACACGATCATGCAGCGCGTGCTGCACGGCGAAGATCAACTCTATGAACCGGTCTGATTTCACGTTTGCCACGGCGCCCACGCAGGCGACCGCCGCCACCGCCTCGAACATGACGGCGGCCCGCCCCGCCCTGCCCTCCGGCTTTTCCGGTGGCGGCGCGGCCGGCTTCTCGAGTACCTTCCGCCAGGTGCAATCCGACGTGGCGGCCTTCATCGGCAATGGCGGCGGCGGATTCGGCGGCGACTCCGCCACCCCGCTGTCGGCGGACGGTGCCGCATTGCGCGCGCGCCTGACGGCCAACGCACTGGGCGGCGTGGAAAGCAGCGGCGCCATCGACGGCGCGGCCGGGGTGGATGGGCAGCACGGCATCGACGGCGACCTGCAGCAGCAGTTCCTGGCGTCGATCCGGCCCCACGCGGAGGAAGCAGCGCGCAAGCTGGGCGTTTCGCCCGACATCGTCGCCGCCCATGCCGCGCTGGAATCGGGCTGGGGCCAGCGTCCGCTGCGCAACGGCACGGTCGACAGCAACAACCTGTTCGGCATCAAGGCCGGCGGTTCGTGGCAGGGCGATGTTGCCGCCAACGTCACGACGGAATACGAGCACGGCGCAGCCGTCAAGAAGGTCGAGAAATTCCGCAGCTATCCGGACCAGGCCAGCGCGTTCCGCGACTATGCGGGCCTGCTGGCCACCAATCCGCGCTACCAGAAGGCCCTGAACACGGGCAGCGATGCCCACGCGTTCGCCCAGGGCCTGCAGCAAGGTGGCTACGCCACCGATCCCGCCTACGCGCAGAAGCTGGCCAAGCTGGCGGCGCGGGTGGCGCGGACGGAATACTGATCCTGCCGCCGAACCGGTGGTGTCGGCTGGGCTTGGGGTCTGTCCCTGCAAGGGACCGACCCCGGTTTTTATCGGTTTTTATCGTTAGCGCCTGCCTGACGTTGTGATACGTCTGCTCACCCAGTGCGATGGAAACCGGGGTCAGTCCCGAAGGGACAGACCCCAAGCCTGGCGACGTCAGTCCTCCTATGCGCGCCGCCGCAGGAACAGCACCCCCAGCCCCGCGCCCAACAATCCAGGCCTGTTGTCCACCGATCCCGCCTACGCGCAGAAGCTGGCGGCGCGGGCTTGGGGTCTGTCCCTGCAAGGGACAGACCCCGGTTTCTATCGTTAGCGCCTGCTTGACGTTGTGATACGTCTGCTCACCCAGTGCGATGGAAACCGGGGTCAGTCCCAAAGGGACAGACCCCAAGCCTGGCGACGTCAATCCTCCTCCTGCCGCCGCCGCAGGAACAGCACCCCCAGCCCCGCGTCCAACAATCCAGGCCTGTTGGCCACCGATCCCGCCTACGCGCAGAAGCTGGCGGCGCGGGCTTGGGGTCTGTCCCTGCAAGGGACCGACCCCGGTTTCTATCGTTAGCGCCTGCTTGACGTTGTGATACGTCTGCTCACCCAGTGCGATGAAAACCGGGGCCAGTCCCGAAGGGACAGACCCCACGCCTGGAGACGTCAGTCCTCCTCCTCCCGCCGCCGCAGGAACAACACTCCCAGTCCCACGCCCAGCATGCCCCACACTCCGGGTTCCGGTACCGGCGTGAGCACGGTGTCGCGCCCGAACAGCGCCAGCGTCGAGAAATCGGGTGGATCGCCGGCGCGGTTGGTCCAGCGGACCTGCCAACTGCCGTCGAACGTCTGCCCCGGCAGGAGCGTGGCGTCGTCGAACAGCCAGGCGGCGCCCGGACTGCCCGCGTGGATCGCGAACGCGAGGTCGAGCGTGATCGCCGTCGTCGCACTGGTATTGGTGACCGACCACAGCCCGGCAGTGGTGGTCGATTCGCTGAACGTGAATTGCAGCTGGCCCAGGTTGAGGAAACCGGCGCGGTGGTCGTATTTGTCCAGCAAGGTCCAGGCGCCGCTGCCGTAAGGGGCGAACGCGGTGTCGAAGCCGCTGGTGTTGCCATGGCGGCCTGCGTGCGGGTTCCAGCCGGACTTGAACACGAAGGCGTCCGCCGGGCGGCCGTCCAGCGTGGCGTCGGCGGCGCTGGCGTCGGCCACGGCGGCATGGACGGCACTGGCCGGCACGAGTGCAGCAAGGGTGGCGGCCAGCCCGGCCACCAGTTGTCGTATGAGCATTTTCATCGTCGATCCTTGGTTGTCGGTTGAGTTGGCGCGAGCGTTGGCGAAGCCCGGGATGACGGCCATCCGATCGGGTGCGGCCGCGCCCGCTCAGGTGCCCGTCTCCGGTACCTCGGCCAGGTCAGCGCTTCGCCCGGGACCGTAACGACAGCAAGCCCAGCCCGGCCACGAGCATCGCGTACTCGGCCGGCTCCGGAATCGGCGTCAGCACGATGTCGCGCCCGAAGATGGTGACGTTGGAAAAGTCCGGCACGTTGCCGCCGACGTTGGTCCACAGGATCTGCCAGGTGCCGTCCAGGGTCTGGCCGGCCTGGATCATCTGGTCGTCGAACAGCCAGGCGCCGCCCCGTCCGCCGGCGTGGATGGCGAAGACCAGGTCCAGCGTCATATTCATGGTGGCGCTCGTATTGGTGACGCTCCACTCGCCCGTGGTGCCCGTCGTTTCCGTCAACGAGAAGTTGAGCTGGCCCGTGTTCTGGAAGCCGGACCAGCGCTCGGCACGGTCCAGCAATTGCCAGGCGCCGCTGCCGTAGCCGGCAAAGGCGCTGTCGAAGCCGCTGGTGTCGCCGGACGGGCCGGCATGGGGATTCCAGCCGTCGGCGTACGCAAACGCGTCCGCCGGCTGGCCGGCCAATGTGACGTCGGTCGCGCTGGCGTCGCCGATGGCGGCTTGGGCGCTGGCGGCGAGCGCGACGGAAGCTAAAGTCGCGGCCACGCCGGCCGAAATACGTTGTACGAGCGTTTTCATCAGTCACTCCTGTGGTTGCTGGTTGAGAATCCGTGCGGAGAACCCGCTCCGCCATCTCAACTTAGCAGTCCACGCGACCGTTACCCGGCCAACCCGCGCAGCCGTTGACCATCTTCCAAGTGTCTGATTTTTCGACAGAATTTCCGAAATTCAAAGGTTGCAGTCAGTCCACCGGCTCGACCTGGCCCAGTTCGGTCACCCGGGCCCGGATGGTCACGCCGCTGGCGTTCTTGACGCGGACCGTGGCGCCACGTGCGCCCGTGTCCAGCGCCTCGCCGCTCATGCTGACCTCGATCTGGTCGCGCTTGGCGACGATGCGCACGGGCTCGCCCCGCTTCACCAGCGTCGGCGCCACCAGCATATTGGCCCGCAGGACGGTGCCGGCGCGGATCGTGCGGCGTGTCGCCATCTCCTGGACCGCCGCCAAATCCGAGAACGCGTCCGGTGTTCCCGTGATGTCGTGGCGCTCCAGCAACACATCGTCGGCCGCCACGGTTTTACCACTTGACAAGTCATTTGCCGCAATGACAACCCGCGCGGAAATCTTCGCGCGCGTGACGAAATCGTATCGCCAGCCGCCGGCATCTGGACAGATTGCCACGAAGCGCATCCGCGCCGGACTGCGCACATCGGCTGCTTCCACTCTGGGAGCCGCATTGCAGGGTCCCAGCGGCCGTGTGTTCCGGACAACCTCGACCTCGAACTGGGGTTCCAGCCAGTTTGACAGTTCGGCATGCCGCTTTAATTCCTGTTGCGCTGCTTGTTGCACCTGGGCGACAAGCCGTTCCGGCGCCACAGGGGCGGACCACGAAACTTTAGTCGTTCCGATGAGCAACAGAGTGAGAAACCGGGGTAGAATTCGTTTGTTGAACATGGGCAATACCTTTAAACTGAAGTCAGGCCGGGAGTAACGTTTGATGCAACTTTACGTTCTGCCAGCGCCGCGGCCGTAGCCATTTTACATGGGCTGTTCCGCCATGTAGGCGGCTCATTGAAGGGGAGAAACAAATGGGAATCAATTTCAAGGAAGCGACCGGCGTACACGCCGGCGCATTGCAACTGCGTTCGGAGCGTACCCGCATTCTCGCTTCGAACATCGCCAACGAGAACACCCCGGGCTACCAGGCCCAGGACATGGATTTCTCGGCCTCGATGGCGCAGCTGCAGGCCAGCAACGAGGGCGGCCTGTCCCTGCTGTCCGACAGCGATCCGCTGTACCGCGTGCCATTCCACCCGACCACCGACGGCAATACCGTCGAGATCGGCGTCGAGCAGGCGGCGTTCTCGCAGAACGCGACCGACTTCCAGACCAGTCTCACCTTCATCAACATGAAGCTGAAGGGTCTGGCCAAGGCCATCAACGGCCAGTGACCAACCCTTCCCGGAGTTAACCGATGAGCTTCAAGGATATTTCCCAGATCGCCGGCTCGGCCATGGCAGCGCAAACCGTGCGCCTGAACACCGTGGCGTCGAACCTGGCCAATGCCGACTCCGTGTCCGGCAACGAGAACGACACCTACCGCGCCCGCAAGCCCGTGTTCGCCGCCGTGATGAACGAAGGCCCGAACGCGGCTGCCGGCGGCAAGGTGCAGGTGCTCGACGTCGTCGAGAGCGCCGAGCCGCTGCGCAAGGTATACGAGCCGGACAATCCCATGGCAAATGCCGAGGGCATGGTGTTCTACCCGAACGTCAACCAGGTGGCGGAGATGACGGACATGATGTCCGCCTCGCGCGCCTTTGAAACGAATGTCGAAGTGCTGGGCCGGATCCGGACCATGCAGCAATCCCTTCTGAAACTGGGTGAAATGTAATGGAAACGAACCTGTTCACGAACGCGGCCGGCGCTGGCGCCGCCAACACGGCCGCCAATGCCGCACCGGCGGCCAACACGATGGGCGAGAGCAAGGAGATGTTTACCAAGCTGCTCGTCGCGCAGATCCAGAACCAGGATCCGCTAGAACCGTCCGATCCGTCGCAGTTCGTCCAGCAGCTGACCCAGCTGTCGCAGACGGAAGCGCTGCAGAGCCTGGCTTCGCTGACCAGCAACAACGCCAGCGTGCTGCAAAGCATGCAGGTGCTGGCGCTGGGCGGCCAGGTGGGCTCGGAAGTGATGGCCAACGTGGACAGCGTCAAGCTGGACGGCAACAAGGTCAGCGGTGCCCTCACCCTGTCCGGCAACAGCAGCAAGACCACGCTGGTGCTGACGGATGCGGGCGGCCAGGACCATGAACTGGCACTCGGCCCGCTGTCGCAGGGCAGCGTGCCGTTCTCGATCGATCCGACGGCGATGGGTCTGCCGGCCGGTACCTACAAGATGAAGGTCGTCACCAGCTCGGGCGAGCAAGCACCGGTGGATATCGCCGGTCGCCTGAACAGTGTGCGCCTGGGCTCGAACGGCAGCATTGTGCTCAACATCGCCAACGTCGGCGAAGTGGCACCGAGCAACGTTACCGCTTTCAACGGTAAATCCCAAACCGCTGTCGCCGCTGCCGGCGCTGCCAACACCACTCTGTAAGGACCTCAGACATGAGTTTCAATATCGCACTGTCCGGCATCCAGGCCATCAACGAGCAGCTCAACAGCATTTCCAACAACATCGCCAACGCGGGCACCTACGGCTACAAGGCCCAGCGCGCCAACTTCACGTCGATGTACGCGGGCAGCCAGCCCACCGGCACCCAGATCGGCTCGACCACGCAGAACATCAGCCTGACGGGCGGCGTGCTGAACACGGGTCGCGCCATGGACGCGTCCATCGACGGCCGCGGCTTCTTCATCAGCAAGACCTCGACGGGCCAGGAAGTCTACAGCCGCGTCGGCATCTTCACGAAGGACGGCAACGACTTCCTGGTCGACAGCGCCGGCCACCGCGTGCAGGGCGCCAAGCTGACGCCGGGCGTTGCCGCACCGGGCCCGAAGGGCGACATCGTCGTGCCGACCACGACCCTGGAAGCCAAGGCCTCCACGGAGATCGACTTCGCCGCCAACCTGTCGGCCGACTGGAAAGCGCCGACCGGCACGTTCCCGGCCTCGCCGACGGCCGCCACGCCGCCGGACCCATCGTCCTACAACATGTCGAAGACGACGCTGGCGTTCGACTCGCAGGGTAAATCGCACACCGTGACGCAGTATTTCGCGCGCACCACCGACTCGTCGCTGGACGTGACCGTGCACATCCTGGTGGACGGCGAGCCAGCTGCGTCCGGTACCCCCGTGACGCTGAACTTCGACAGCGCCGGCAAGCTGCTGAACGCGCCTGCGACGAACAACATCACGTTCGCCCCGGCCCCGGCCGCGAATGCCGACATCATGGTCGATTACACCGGCACCACGTTCCAGGCCGGCGAAGCGACCACGTCGACCAACGTGGCGAACGGCTACACGACGGGCCAGTACGTGGGCGTCGAGCTGGGCTCGGACGGCAAGGTCATCGCCAAGTACTCGAACGGCGAGCAGCAGGCCGTCGGCCAGATCCTGCTGGCCACGATGTCGAACGAGGATGCGCTGACCCCCGTGAACGACACCAGCTGGGTCGCCAACGGCAATGTTGGCACGATCACCGAGAGCAATCCGGGCGAGAGCGTGGCCGGCAGCCTGGCGATCGCCACCTTGGAAGGTTCGAACGTGGACATCACGTCGGAACTGGTCGGCCTGATGGGTTCGCAGCGCAACTACCAGGCGAACTCGAAGGTCATCACGACCGAAAACCAGATGCTGCAATCGCTGATGCAGGCCCTGTAAGCGGAGCGACCGTAAATGGATGCATTGATCTACACCGCCATGAGCGGCGCCGAGCGGGCCCTGCGGGGCCAGCAGGTGCACGCCAACAACCTGGCGAACGCCGACACGGCGGGCTTCCGCGCCAACCTGGAACTGGCGACGGCGCAAGCCGCCCAGGGCTACGGCTACGACGACCGCCACATGTCGCAGATGCAGGCCAACGCGATCTCGACCAAGCAGGGCACGCTGCGTGCCACCGGCCGCGAACTCGACGTGGCCATCTCCGGCAACGGCTACTTTGCCGTGGAAGGCCCGACGGGCGAAGCCTACACCCGCGCCGGCAACATCACGCTGGACGCGGACGGCACGATGACCGTCAACGGCATGCAGTTGCTGGGCGAAGGCGGCCCGATCACGCTGCCGCAGAACGCCCGGATCGAAATCGGCCAGGACGGCACGGTGTCGATCCAGAGCCCGGGCGGCATGGGCGAGATGCAGGTGATCGACAAGCTCAAGCTCGTCAAGGCCGAAGGCTCCGAGCTGACCAAGAACGAGGCAGGCCTGATCGTCATGCGTGACGGCCAGGTACTGCCGACGGATAACACGGTGCAGGTGCGCGCCGGTCATCTGGAAGGGAGCAACGTATCCGCCGTCGAAGAGATGGTGGCCACGATGAGCCTGACTCGCACCTTCGAAGTCCAGATGAAACTGTTCAAGGCCGCGGACGACATGACCCAGGCCGGCAACCGCCTGATCGGCGGTTGACCATGCTGATCGGGCAAGATTAAAGTTGCCCGACAGCATGCCGTAACAGACCCTAGCGCAACACACTACAGGAGTATCCGATGAATCCAGCAATGTGGATCAGCAAGACCGGCGTGCAGGCACAAGATGCCAAGCTGCAAGCCATCGCCAACAACCTGGCCAACGCCAACACGGTGGGCTTCAAGAAGGACCGCGTCGTCTTCGAAGACCTGTTCTACTCGGTCGAAGGCCAGCCGGGCGCGCAGCGCGCCGACAACAACACGCTGGCGCCGACCGGCGTGCAGCTGGGTAACGGTACCCATATCGTCGGCACCCAGAAGGTGTTCACGACCGGTAACGCCCAGATCACCAGCAACCAGTTCGACGTGATGATCAGCGGTAACGGCTTCCTGCAGGTGCAGCGTCCCAACGGCGAAGCGGGCTACACCCGTGCCGGCCAGCTGGGCCTGGACGCCAATGGCGTGCTGATCAATGCGCAGGGCCTGCCCCTGGTGCCGCAGATCACCGTGCCGCCGACCGCCACCTCCGTGACGATCGCGGAAAACGGTACCGTGTCCGTGACGATGCCGGGTACCACCACGCCGCAGCAGGTGGGCCAGCTGACGCTGACGTCGTTCATCAACCCGGCCGGCCTGCAGGCGCTGGGCGAGAACCTGTTCCAGGAAACGGCCTCCTCCGGCGCGCCGACGGAAGGCCGCCCCGGCGACGCCCAGTTCGGCAAGCTCAAGCAAGGTGCGCTGGAAGCGTCCAACGTCCAGGTGGTCGAGGAAATGGTCGACATGATCGCCGCGCAGCGTACCTATGAAATGAACACGAAGGTTCTGTCCGCAGCAGACAATATGCTGCAATATCTCGCACAGGCAGCACGATAATGATGAAAGCGCAACTGAGCGCAATGGCCGCGTTGTTGCTGGCCGGTTGCGCCACCATCCAACCGGCGGCGGTCCGCCCCGGTCCCTTCGACGAACCGCCCAGCGTGGCCCGTTCGGCCGCGCCGCGCGGCGTTTCCGGCGGCGTGTTCTCGGCCGACGCCGGCCTGTCGCTGACGTCGGACAGCCGCGCCTTCCGCGTCGGCGACCTCGTCACCGTGATCCTGCAGGAAACCACGCAGGCATCGAAATCCGCCGGCACCAAGCTGGGCAAGGATTCCGGCGTCGGCGTCGCCGCGCCCGGCCTGCTGGGCAAGACGTTCCCGAAAGCCGGTGTCGAGCTGAACTCGAACCACGCGTTCCAGGGCGACGCCACGGCCACGCAGCAGAACGCGCTGTCCGGTGCGATCACCGTGATCGTGCAGGAAGTCATGCCGAACGGCCTGCTGAAGGTCGCCGGCGAGAAGGGCCTGACCCTGAACCACGGCGAGGAATTCGTGCGCCTGCGCGGCTACCTGCGCGCCGCCGATATCGACGCCAACAACCAGGTGTCCTCGCAACGCATCGCCAATGCCCGCATCGCCTATTCGGCGCAAGGCACGCTGGCCGATACCCAGCAGCCGGGCTGGCTGTCCCGCTTCTTCCTCGGCCCATTGATGCCGTTCTGAGGTGCAGATGAAAACCCGTGCTCTGAAAACCCTGCTGGCCGCTGCGCTGTTCAGCTCGACCATGCTGTCCGCCCTCCCCGCCCAGGCCGCCCAGGTGCTGCGCAACCTCGTCTCGATCGAAGGCGTGCGCGAAAACCCGCTGGTCGGCTACGGCATCGTCGTGGGCCTGAACGGCTCCGGCGACTCGACCCAGGTGAAGTTCGCCAGCCAGTCCGTCGTCAACATGCTGAAGCAGTTCGGCGTCAAGATGCCGGATGGCGCCGACGCGAAAAGCAAGAACGTGGCGGCCGTGATGGTGTCGGCCGTGTTCCCGCCCGGCTACCGCCGCGGCCAGCCGATCGACGTGACCGTGTCCTCGCTGGGCGATGCGAAAAGCCTGCGCGGCGGTTCGCTGCTGCTGACGCCGCTGCGCGCGGCCGACAACGAGACCTATGCGCTGGCGCAGGGCAACGTCGTCGTCGGCGGCCTGTCGGCGGCCGGCAAGAGCGGCTCGTCCGTCACCGTCAACACGCCCACCACGGGCCGCATCCCGAACGGCGCGATGATCGAGCGCGAGATCGCCACCGACTTCTCCACCAACGCCACCGTGCGCCTGTCGCTGAAGCGCCCGTCGTTCGAGACGGCGACCAATATCGTCGACTCGATCAACAAGAAGTTCGGCAACGTGGCCAGCACGGACGACGCCACCAGCATCGCCGTGATCGCCCCGGAGAACCCGACCCAGCGCGTGGCCTTCATGGCCAAGCTGGAAGGACTGGCCATCGAGCAGGGCCAGGAAAACCCGAAAGTGGTGTTCAATTCGCGCACCGGCACCGTCGTCATCGCCGAAGGCCTGCGCGTGAAGGCCGCCGCCGTCACGCACGGTTCGCTCAAGGTGGTCATCTCGGAAAGCTCCAAGGTCAGCCAGCCGGGTCCCCTGTCGGGCGGCCGCACGGCCGTCACGCCCAATTCCGCCGTCAGCGTGGACCAGGGCTCGGGCCAGATGTTCAAGTGGCCGGCCGGCGCCAAGCTGCAGTCGATCATCGACGTCGTCAACAGCCTGGGCGCGACCCCGGACGACATCATGGCGATCCTGCAGGCGCTCGACCAGGCCGGCGCCATCGAAGGCGAACTGGTGGTGATCTGATGGATACCCGCCTGCACGCAGCCAGCCTGCCGCCCGCCGCCGCGCTGGAAGACACCCCGGCGCCTTCCGTCGCGCCGGCCGACGATGCCGCCTACCGCAAGAAGGCCGAACAGGCCGCCGTCAAGTTCGAGAGCTTCTTCATCGGCCACATGCTGAAACAGATGCGCAGCTCGACCAAGGAAATGGCGGGCGAAGACAGCATCTATAAAGACTCGATCAACAGCGACATGCTGGACATGGCGGACGGCCTGGTGGCCGACCAGCTGGCCGGCCAACGTGCGTTCGGCGTCGCCGACGCCATCCTGCGCCAGCTGATGCCGGCGCCCGCCGCGCCCCGCGGCCCTGCCCTCGACCTTAATTCCCAGACAACTCCCGTTGTCGATGCGAAAAATAAGCCGCAAGCGTGAGCTGCGGGCTTAATGTAACGCAGGGCGCGGTCGCCTTTAACAAGTAACGGTGCTGGCGGGGAACGAATCCCCGGCCCGCACGGCCGATACCAGGAACTATTCCGCCATGACCATTCTCAACAACGCACTGTCCGGTGCTGTCGCTGCCCAGGCTTCGCTGAACGCCTCCAGCCAGAACATCGCCAACCTGCAGACCAAGGGCTATACGCGCCAGGGTGTGCTGCTGACGGCCGTGACGGCCGGCTACAGCGCCCAGGGCGCCGGCTCCGGCGTCAAGCTGAGCGCGATGCTGCGCTTCTCCGACTCGTACAAGAGCCAGCAGATGTGGCGCGCCAACTCCGAACTGGGCCAGCGCAACCAGGTGCAGCCCTACCTGACCCAGCTGGAACAGGTGATGGGCGACGAGCAGTCCAGCCTGTCGAACGGCGTGGACAACTTCTTCAAGGCGCTGAACGCCGTGGGCGAAGATCCCACGTCCGGCCCGCTGCGCGGCCAGGTCGTCACGGCCGCCCATGCGATGGCGGAAAGCTTCAACAGCATCTACGCCGTTACCCGCAACCAGCAGTTGTCGGTGCAGCAGCAGCGCGAATCGGTGCTGCCGAAGTTCAATACGCTGGTGGCCAACATCGCGTCGCTGAACGAACGCATCGTGACGGCGGGCGCACTGGGCACCAACACGTCCGGCCTCGTCGACGAGCGCGACGTCGCCATCGACCAGCTGTCGCAACTGGCCTCGATCGAGGTGCTGGAACAGCCGGATGGCTCGCGCACGGTGTCGCTGAAGACGGGCCAGCCGCTTGTCGTCGGCAAGATGGCCGGCTCGCTGGGCATCAACACGACCAGCGGTTCGCCCGTGATGGAAGCCACGTTTGCCCGCTCCACCTATGCGATCGACGACGCCAGGATGGGCGGCCAGCTGGGCGGCCTGGGCAACTTCGAACGCAACACGCTGCTGCCGCTGCAGACGTCCATCAAGGAGATGGCCGAGCAGATGGCGACGGCCGTCAACACGCAGCTGGCCGCGGGTACCGATCCGGCCGGCAACGCGGGCACGCCGCTGTTCGCGCTGAACGGCGGCGGCGCCGGCGGCATCCTGTCGGTCCCGGCCGGCTATGCCGCCACGGACCTGGCCTTTGCCGCCGCCGGCGAGGCCCCCGGCGACAGCACCAACCTGCAGGCCCTGGTCGCGATCAAGCAGCAGACCATCACGCTGACGTCGGTCGGCAGCGTGTCGATCGGCGACGCGGACACCCAGCTGGTCGGCAAGCTGGCCGTCGACAGCCAGCAGAACCAGTCGCTGCTGAACACGGCCTTGACGATCCGCCGCCAGGCCGAGGACGACTGGGCCGCCACCAGTGGCGTCAACCGTGACGAGGAAGCCATCAACCTCGTCGAATTCCAGAATATGTACCAGGCCAATATGAAGGTGCTGGCGGTGGCGAACCAATTGTTCGATTCCACGCTGGCCATGTTCGGCTAAGGAGCACACCATGCGCATCGCTACGACCCAATACCAGGCCACGCTGGCCCGCTCGCTGGAACTGAACCAGACCATGACGGCCCGCATTTCGCAACAGATGTCGACCGGCCAGAACATCCTGGTGCCGTCCGACGACCCCATCACGAACGTGCGGGTGTCGCGCCTGAACCGCGAGGAAGCCATCGTCGGCCAGTACCGCGAGAACATCGGCGCGGTCAAGATCCGCCTGACCAAGAACGAAAGCTACATGTCGGGCATGGTCGGCGACCTGGGCGCCGCCCACGACCTGCTGGTCTGGGCCGCCGACGGCAGCAACACGCCGGACGACCTGAAGTCGATGGTCGGCAGCCTGGAAGCGCTGCGCGATTCGATCCTGTACAACGCCAACACGCGCGACCAGGAAGGCAAGTACATCTTTGCCGGCACGGAAGTGACGAAGACGCCGATCGTGTTCGACGGCACCACGTACACCTTCGACGGCAACACCAAGGAGCAGAAGGTCGTGGTGGGCAACGGCATCACGCAGGCGGTCAACGTCGACGTCTCCGGCGTGGAAACGGTGCTGAACGACCTGAACGCCGCCATCGATGCGCTGCGCAACACGACCACGGACTCGTCGCACGATCCGCTCAAGAGCGTGCTCAGCAACACGATGGCCAGCGTGGAAACGGCGCAGGAGGCACTGGCCGCCAAGATCGCCAAGTTCGGCGGCGCGCAGAACGTCTTGAGCACGCTGGACGGCAACCACGCCAACGTCAGCCTGTCCAACAAGACGGCGATCAACGACCTCGCACGGCTCGATTACGGTGTCGCATCGACCGAGCTCGCGGGCTACAATATGGCTCTGCAGGCCAGCTATCAGTCGTACTCCAAGATCAGCAACCTGTCGCTGTTCAATGTACTCTGAGCCACCATGCAGCGATTTTTGACAATGTAGTTATTCTCGTACTGACACCGCTATGCAAATCATACAGCGCTCCAGTTCCTCCGGCATCGCCACGGACTCCGCCGGCTCAGCTTCCACGCTGGACCAGGCCGGTCTGGCGAACGCGGGCGCTGCCCAGGAGGCGGCGCCGCTGAGCGGCGCCCCCGCTCCCGCCCCGCTCCGGCGCGGCCTCAGCAACTGGGACCAGCCCCTCCAGAACGACATTTCCAGCGCCCAGCAGGCGGTCGACTTCCTCGAGCAGAGCGCGGCCCAGCTGCGCGCGCTCAAGAGCGACCTGTCGGCCAAGCTGGCCGCGCGCCAGATGCGCGACGGCCAGGTCGAGCAGCAGGTGCGCCAGTTCTCCGACACGTGGCGCGCGCGCCGCGAGGCCACGGGCGGCTCCCTCGACGCACGCCTGAACTTCACCAAGGGCGAGCCGGCCAGCCAGCGCTTCTCCGTGCGCGGCATGAACCTGGCCAACCTGCGCAACGGCGCGCGCGAGACGCTGGCGGTGTCGCTGGGCGGCGGCACGCAGGGCTTGCGCTCCGTGCACCTGTCGCCGGGCTTGTCGGACAATGAAATCGTCGGCCGCTTCGACCAGGCCCTGGCGCCGGCCGGCGTGCGGGTATCGGTGGGACAGAACGGCGAACTGGTGTTCTCCGCCGACGAAGCCAACTTTCCCGCCGTGCGCGACGCGTTTGCCGTGCAGGGCAGCGGCATCCGCTTCCCGACCGGCCAGCTGAACCGCCTGAAGGTGGATGCCGAAGCGCCTGTCGTGATGCCGGAAAACTGGGGCACGGGCGACATCGAGCAGATGCGCGAGACGCTGCAGCAGGTCATGCGGGCGCTGTCGCACGTCGAGGCGGCCCTGTCGAAGGTGCGCCAGGAGCTGACCGCGGCGCAGGCCCGCGCCGAGACGAGCATGCCGGCAATCGAGACGGCCGGCGTCGAGGACATCGCCGACAAGTTCGCCACCATCGCGAAGGAACCCGGCTACCAGTCCCTGCAGGCGCTGACCTCCGCGCTGGTGGGCATCAATCGCGAGCGGGTGGTTTCGCTGCTGACCTTGCGCTGAGTTGGCAAAGACCGGCGCAGGCCTGGGGTCTGTCCCTGCAAGGGACTGACCCCGAAGTTCGCTTGCATGTCGCTACAGCGTGCGGCCATCCTCGGGGCCGGTCTCGCAAGGCCATGAATCCGCGAAAGCTCTGTTCAATCCGTCGAAACGCTGGCTAACTTCGGAGTCAGTCCCGCAGGGACAGACCCCAGCCATCACTGCGCCACCGCATTCCCCACCGCATTCGCCCCGGCCCTTGCCCCGGCATTCATCCCCACGCCGCCGTCGGCCGTCAACGCGGGCCGGCCGGCCGAACGGGCCAGCGCCAGCACCTGTGCTGCCGGTGCCGGCCGCGCGATCCCGTACCCTTGCGCATAATCGCAGCCGGCCGCGCGCAGCAGCGCCAGCTGGGTATCGTTCTCCACCCCTTCCGCCACCACTTCCAGGCCCAGCTTGTGCGCCAGCACGATGATGGCCTCGCACAGCGCCAGGTCGCCCGTGTCGCCGGCCAGCCCGGCCACGAAGCTGCGGTCGATCTTCAGGTAGTCGATGTCGAAGCGCTTGAGCTGCGCCAGCGCGGAGTGGCCGGTACCGAAATCGTCCAGCGCCACCTGCAGGCCCATCGCATGCAGGCGCCGCAACTGCTCCAGCGCGGCACCGTCCGGCTCGCCCAGCAGGTCTTCCGGCACGTCGATGACGATGCTGCGTGGCGGCAGTTGCAGGCTGTCGACGTAGTCGCGCCAGGACGGGTTGTCGGCACGCAGTTCGGCCGGCGACTGGTTGATGCTGACCTGGAACGGCCGGCCCAGCTCGCGCTGCCACGCCAGCACCTGGTCGGCCGCCTGCCGGAACGCCCATGCGCCGATCTCCTGCAGCACCCCGGCCGACTCGGCCCCGGCGATGAAATCTGCCGGGTTCAGCAGGCCCCGCTCCGGATGGTGCCAGCGCAGCAGCGCCTCGGCCCGCTCGATGCCGCCGCTCTGCAGGTTGATGATGGGTTGGTAATACAGCTCGAATTCCCGCTCGGCGGCGGCGCGACGCAGGTCGTTGGCCAGGCGCAGGCGCTGCTGGGCCGCCGCCTGCATGTCCGACGTGAAATAGCTGTAGCGGTTGCGTCCGCCGTTCTTGGCCGCGTACATGGCCTGGTCGGCATGGCGCAGCAGTTCCTCCGCGTCGGCGGCATCCGATGGGTACAGCGCGATCCCGACGCTGCCCGAGATCAGGCCCTGCTCGCCAGACAGGTCGAACGGCCGGTTCAGCACGGCGATGACGTCCTGCGCCACCCGCTCCGCATCCTGCACGGCCGTCAGCCCGGGCAGGTTGGCGACGAACTCGTCGCCGCCGATGCGCGCCAGCGTGTCGGACGCGCGCATGCAGCCGCCGATGCGCCGGGCCGCCTCGACAAGCAAGGCGTCGCCCTGGCTGTGGCCGAACGTATCGTTGATCTGCTTGAACTGGTCGAGATCGATGAACAGCAGCGCCAGGTAGCCGCCGTCGCGCCGGGCCTTGCGCATCTCGTGGCGCAGCCGTTCGTGGAACATATTGCGGTTCGGCAGCCCCGTCAGCGCATCGAAGTTGGCCTGGTGCCAGGCCAGGTCCACCGCTTCCTTGTCCTGCGTGATATCGGAGACCAGGGCCAGCGCGCCCAGGCAGGCGCCGCGTGCGTCCAGCAGCGGGTTGGTGGCCAGGTGCGCCCACAGTTCGCTGCCGTCGCTCCGGATGAACTTGAACTCGCGCCGCTCCGCCAGGCCCTGCTGGCGCCGGGCGATATTGCGCTCGAGGATCGAACGCCCCTCCGCATCCATGAAATCCACCAGCGGCCGGTCCAGCATGTCCTCGATGCGGTAGCCCAGCATGTCCGCCAGGCGCGGATTGACAAACGTGGTGCGCGCCGTGGCGTCCAGCTCCCAGATCCCTTCCCGCGCCGTCTGGACGATGCGGCGGAACCGTTCCTCGCTCTTTTCCAGCGCGGCCACGCGCCCTTCCGCCGGCTCCACCGTGACGCGCACATGCTCGCCGTCGCTACTGGCGACGAGGGTCACGGGCATGCCGGGCTCGCCGCGCCTGGGCTGCAACTGCAATTGCAGGCGCAGCGGCGCGCCGCTGGCGCGGGCGGCGGCGACGAAGGCATCGAAATCGGCCAGGAAGCGTTGGGCGACAAAGGCGCGCAGGCGGTGGCGCCGTGCGCCCGCGCGGTCGATGCCCAGCTGGCCGGCGCCGACCAGGTTGGCCTGCAGGATCGTGGTGTCCGCATCGAGCAGCAGGCAGCCTACGGGGGCAAGCAGGTACAGTTCACCGAACAGGGCCGCCTCGCGCTCGGCCGGCAGCGCGGCCGTGCCCGGCCCGCCCGGCAGCGGTCCCGCCCCCAGCGCCATCAGCAGCGCCTCATGCGTATCCAGGCCGGAAGGGCTTGCGACCGGAACCTGGCCGTCCAGCCCGGTAATGAGTTGCAAGCCGGCTCCGGTTCCGGCGCCGGTTCCGGGCCCGGGAGAGACAGGAAGAACCTCGTTGGCCGCCGCGCGATCCCTGTTGTCCATAATCCCTCTGGAATTACTTCGCTGGAATGAAAGTAACGCTCACCTGTAACGCCCGCTGACCGCACGCTGCTGTCGAGCGTGCGGTCAGCCTGGCATGCACGATGGGACTCGTCGAGCGAGTCCCTGCGTCATTCTCGCGCCGTGGCGCGCGTGGTGGCGCCACGCTGGCGCACGGCAATGGAGGCGAATCTGCAGGTCTTGAAAGGCGCCGGGATGCGCCCATGTGGTCAGCGTGAAGTCAGCGCCGGCGGCCGAAATTGTGGCCGGACACGAGGGTGGTGCTGGCGATCAGGCTGGACAGCCCCATGATCAGCTGCACCAGTTTGTCGTCCGGCAGCACCCACAAGGAGCCGCGCGGCGGCTCGACCCTGGCGACGGCGACGATCAGCGGCGCCACCCATTCGGCGTCCGCCGTAACATCGAGCACGATGGCATTGTCGACCGTCTGCAGGTAGATCTCGCCGCCTTCGGCCAGCGTGAACTTCACGCCATAGCCCGTCTCGTTGGGCCGGATATGTTCCTGCAGCGCGAGGTTGTATTCGGCGATCCACAACTCGACGTCGGCGGGGGTTTCCAACCCCGTCCACGGCACGGGCCGGAAACGCGGACGCTCGGCGTCCTGATCTGTGATGTCCTGCATGGTCTGTTGGAAATAGTGATTGGCGGCAGCCCGGCAGTGTAACCGAACAAGGAGGAATGATGAAACTGACGAAATATGTCTCGGAATTCGAGGAGTTCCTGAACGGCTACATGCACGACCATCCTCACGTGGAGGAAGACCAGCGTCGCGGCTGGAAGATCTGGTGGGACCACAAGCAGGACCTGGATGCGGTGGACCGGCAGAAGAAGGATTCGGTGCCGCCCAATCCGTACTACTACAGCTGACCGGAGTGGGGTCTGTCCCTTCAGGGACTGACCCCGACGTTAACGGCCCTCCGGCAAACTTCAGGGTCAGTCCCCTGCGGGGACAGACCCCTACCCCTTCCAGGTCCGCTTCAGCCCCGTATCGGCATGGATCCACCCGCCGCGCGGACCGCTGCGGTAGTAGAACCCCACCCCGCCCTGGCGGAAGCTCTTCACCAGGCCGCCCAGCACTTCCTCGTTCAGGTTGGCGATGCGCACGTCGGCGGCCTTGCCCTCCATGTGCAGCGACTGGCGCGCGGCCGGGATGCCCTGCTCGCGCAGGCGCTGGTTCGACGCGGGCGTGCGGTAGCCGGACAGGATTTCCACCGGGCTCTCGATGCCGTAGCGTGCCACGAAGGCCTGCGCGCCCCACAGCGTTTCCAGCAGTTTCGGATCGATCCGCGCCGTTTCCTTGCCGTTCACGTCGCGCAACAGGTGGCACAGCTGCTCGTAGGCCGAGTCGATCACCTCGCCGTCGCGCCAGTACAGCACGGAGGCCTTCTCGCCGCTTTGCGGCCGGGTCACCGTCAACGTGCGCGGCTTGATCCAGAATTCGAGGTCCAGGGCCTGGGCGTCGAAGATGTCGGGCGGCGGCTGCAGGCCGTCCTGCGCCGCGCGTGCAGGCGCGAGGCCCACCAATGGCGCGCCGATGAAACTTGCGGCCGTCAGGCCGAGGGTCTTGCTGAGGAATGTTCTGCGTGTTGCCATGAGTGTCTCAAGAAGCGGGTCGTGCTCGATTACGTGCCGACACTATAGCCGATCGGCGCCCGAACTTGAGAAATCACTTTAACTGTGTGGCCCGCCGCACAACATTCTTAAGCCGGCTTTAAGCCTGCCCCGCTCATGCCGCCGCCCGCGCCGCCAGCCCCGGCAACACGGCGCGCGGCAGGTCCAACGCGTGCCCCTGCACCAGCGGCACGTACGACGCCAGCTCGGCGATGCCGTGCAGCGCCTTGAGCGCATCGGGCCGCTCGGCATGGTGGAACAGGGCCCGCCCGCCGGCGTTGCCGACGGTGTCGATCAACCGCGCCAGCGCTTCCCAGTCGCAAGCGAGGCGTGCATCCACGCGCACGATGTCCGGCCGCACGCGCTCGACCAGCCCCAGCCCCTCCGCCGCGCTCGCGACGGTGACGGCAAAGCGGAAGCCGTTGCGGCGGTAGTTGTCGGCCACGTAGTTCAGCAGCCAGCCCTGCTGCGGCACGGTGGCCGGCAGTTGCAGGACGATGCGGGCCAGCGGCAGCTCCAGCGCGTCCAGGATGCGGCGGAACGCAAAACCATGGTTGCTGCTGACGGCGCTCAGCAGGCGGCCATGCACGTTCAGGTGCAGGTCGGTGTCCGCGCTTTCAGGCTGGCGGAAGAAATTGATGGCGTGCAGCATGCGGCACAGCCGGTCCAGTTCGACCGATTCGTCGTCGCTGGCCGCGTGCTCCAGCAGGCGCCACAGCGACAACCCTTCATCCTCGGCCGAGATGCCCCTTGCCAGCCCCTCGCACGCCGCGAGCGAGCCGCTGTCGAGGATGCGCACGGGCTGGAACACACTCGTCATGGTGCAGTTGAAGAAACGGCCATGGGCCCGGCCCGACGCGTCCAGCCACAGGGAGGACGACGCATCGGCCCGTTGAACGAGCCCCGCCAGATATTGGTTCAGGATCGGATAACGCATTGCTGCCTTTCGCCACGAAGGATCGATGGAGACAGCGTACGCGCCAGGGTGCCGCCGGAAAACGAATCGTTTCGCCGTTTCTTATGCGGCAGACGAATAACCCCGCACGAGAAATTGCCACACAACAACAACCATGCTGGGCTAAATAAGCATATTGGAAAAGATTCGTTCCCTCGGCAGTCGTGCGGGCGTATTGTTACCCTAACTCAACATACTTATTAACGGGATTCGGTGTCGCCATGTGCCAGCTCCTCGGATTGAACAGCAGCCTCCCCGCCGGGCTCGGCGCATTCTTCGACGTCTTCGCCGAACGGGGCGGCCGCACCGACGAGCACAAGGACGGCTGGGGCATCGCCTTCCACAGCGGCAAGCGCTGCCGCCTGTTTACCGACCACCGGGCCGCCATCGACTCGCCGCTGGCGGCGCGCATCCGCCGCCGTCCGCTGCGGGCCCGCAATATCCTGGCCCACATCCGCAAGGCCACCCAGGGCCGTATCGCGCTGGAAAACAGCCACCCGTTCGCGCGCCGGCTGTGGGACCAGACGTGGAGCTTCGCCCACAATGGCGACCTGAAGGGTTTTGCACCGCAGCCCAGCCTGTACCGCCCGCAGGGCGACACGGACAGCGAGGCCGCGTTCTGCCACCTGCTGTCGCAACTGGCGCGACGCTTCCCCCATGGCGCGCCGGCGCCGCATGTGCTGCGCGCGGCGATGGCCGAACTGGCGGGCGAAATCGCCGCCCACGGCACCTTCAATTTCATCCTGTCCAATGGCGACACGCTGTTCGCCCATTGCTCGACCAACCTGCACTACCGGCTCCAGGCGGGCAAGGCGATCGTTGCGACGCAGCCGGTCGATGACACCAGCGGCTGGGTCGCGTTCGCCCCCGGCGAACTGAAGGCGTTCGGCCAGGGGTTGCTGCGGGCCTGAAGCCGCAGCGCTGCCGCCGTCAGCGGCGGATCGGGCTGTTGATGATCTGCGGGTCGATCTGGACCGTCCCGGTCGGCGTGATGAGTGCGATATGGACCTGGTAGGTCTTCTCCGTGGTGCTTTGCGCATCCGTGTCGGCGATCACGATCGTCCGGCCGCCATCGACCGTGACACAATTGAATGGAGCCGGAGCCGGGGTCACGCTGGCCTGCCCCAGCGTCACGTTGGCCGGCGCCTCGATCAGCTGGTAGACGATGGTGGCGTTCGGATAGGTCACGTTAATTGTCGGGAAATCGTAATAGGCGGTGTACACCGGCGGCGTGGCCGTGGAGGCAAATACGCGCACGGGCACGTTGAAGAAATGCGTGTTTACTGTGGTCATGTGAAACCTTTCATGGTGGCGTGAGGGAAACGGATTCGGGCTGCAAGGTGCGCAGGGCGCCCACGTAGGCGGAGGCGCGGTAGCCCATCCGCATCAGGGCGGCCTCCTCCGCGCGCGCGCGCGTCGCCGTGCCCAGGCAGTGCTGGCTGAGCACCCAGGCCGACAGCACCCGATAGTCGCGGTTGGCAGCCGCGACCGGGCCCAGCAGATCCTGGACGTGCGCGCACGCCTGGCGCATGCGGGCCGTGTCGCGCTCGCTGCGGTACAGCGCCGCTGCCGTCAGCCAGCCATGGACAAGGCTCTCGAGCACCCGCTCCGTTTCCGGTGCGGTGGCGTGCAGCGCGGTGAGCCGCGCCAGCGCCGGCGTCAGCACCTGCCGTGCCACCGGCAGCCGGTCCGCACGGTGCTGCGCGGCCGCCTCGGCGACCCGGGCTGACGCCGCCAACCCGGCCAAGTGGACTTTCTTCGGCTCGAGGGCCGCCAGGGTCTCGAACTCATGGGCCGCCGCACGCGCCTGTCGCAGCGCCGTCGGCGCGTCCGGCGCCAGCCAGGCCAGCGGCAAGCGCACGCCCGCGCGCTCAGCCTGCCAGGAACGATTGCTGGCATCCTGTTCCACCAGCCGGCCGAACAGCTCGGCGGCGTGCGCCAGCGCCGCCGTGGCAGCGCCGTCCCGGCCCAGCGCCACCAGCAGCTCGCCCTTCTGCCACAGGGCCAGCGCATAGCGATGCGTCCACAAGCCATCGCCCGGCTTGGCGCGATGCAATGCGCGCAACAGGGTCTCCTGATGTTCGTACAGCGCCGCGGCCTGCGCCAGGTCGCCCAACCGCTCCCGTGCGGTGGCGAGCCAAGACAGGCTATCCGCCAGGTCCGCCTGCAACTGGGCATCGCCGGGGCGCGCCGCCAAGGCCCTCCCCTTCAGTTGCACCGACCGCGCGAACTCGATTGCCGCCGCCTCAGGCCGGCCTTGCTGCAACGCTAGCGTGCCGAGGGTGTTGGCCGCATACGACTGCTCGATCCATGCCGCGGGGTCGTCCGGTGCGAGCGCGGCTACCGCGTCGCTGACGTCGCGGTATTCAAGGAAGTACGATGTCGCCTTGTCGAGCTCGTTGGCATCGAAATGCAGCTGCCCCAGCATGAAGGCATTGGCACCGTAGTTGACCAGCACGTCGCGCGAGCGCGGCAGTTCGCGCCGCTGTTGTTGCAGGATCGCGCGGGCACTCGTCAAGGCGCTGCGGGCGGCGGCCGGATCGGCGCGCGCCTGCTTGACCTCGGCAATCAGCTGCAGCGCCTTGGCCCGCTGGGTCAACTCGACGGGACTGCCATGCTCGCGCTCGGCATCCGCCAGGTAGCCGAGCGCCCGCGTGCTGACACTGTCGAGCAAGTCGAGCCGGCCCAGCGGCCGCAAGCGGTCGACGAATTCGCCCAGCATATAGGCCATCAGCGCTTCGGCCTCGCCGCGGTGCCGTTCGGCCTTCTGGCGGGCACCCTGGGCCGCGATGCCAAGGCCGATCGCCAGCAGCGCCAGCAGCAACAGCGTACCCGCTACCAGCAGGCGCAGCCGTTCGCTGCGGCGGGCGCGGCCCAGCGACGCCTGGATGAAATCACGTTCGAGCGCCGGCAACGAGAACTCCGGCAGCGCCAGCAAGCGTGCCGCCTGACGTGCTTGCTGGCCCGGCGGCAACAGCAAGTCGGCCGGTCGGCCCGCCGCATGCCAGCGCGCCGCCTGCGTACCGGTCCTGGTCAGCTCCTGCAGGGCCTGCCGATGGCGGTCGATCCACTCGACCGCGCGCGGCCAGCGCCGCAGCAGCGCCTCGTGGGCGATGCCATAGGTCGCGACACCGGCGGCCAGGTCGGTGACAAACAGCCGCGCATCGACCAGCGCCTGCACCAGTGCCTGCTCCGGCCCTGTCCGCAACGTCGACCATGGTACCGCGCGCGCCGTCACCGCCAGCTGGTTGTCCGCCACGCTGGCCAGCTGCGACAGCACGCGCGGCAGTGCCGCCACTTCGGCCGGACCCAGCGCGGCGACGACCTGTTCCGCCCGCGCGCCGATGGAGCCTTCGATGCCGCCCAGTTCCCGGTAGACGGCAAACGTCAGCAGTCCCTCCTCGCCGCGGCGGCGGTACAGCTCGTGCAGGCAGTACTCCAGCAGCGGCAGCATGTCGCCGCTGCCCGCCGCATCAGAGCACAGCACATCGTCCAGCCGGGCGCCGCTGGCCTCGTCCGTCTCGAAGCGCAACCCGGCCGCCTGGGCCGGCAGCCGGATGATCTGCGCGATCTCGGACGGACCCGGCGGCGCCAGGTCGAAATGGCCGCCGCGCGCCTTCAGCGCGCACAACGGTGCCGACGTCATCAGTTCAGGGTAGAAATCGTTGCGGCAAGCCAGCACGACAAGAATGCGGCCAGTGCGGGCCAGCGCCTCCAGGGCGCCGATGAAGGTCGCACGTTCGCCGTCGCTGACGTGCGGATGGCGGTAGATCGCTTCCAGATGGTCGACGAACAGGCCCAGGCCGATCAGCCCCAGGCGCGCCTGCAGCGCCGCCGTCAAGCTCACCATGTCATCGCGCAGCCGGGCGCCCAGACCGGCGGCGCTGTCACTGCCGAACAGCGTGTCGCCGTCGAGCTCGGCATCGAGCAGCACGCTGCCCAGCGCGTCGAACAGGCTGGCACTGCCCAGGTCGGCACAGTCGAGCGTCAGCGTATCGGCCAGCGGCAGGCCGGGCAATGGCGTGTCGTGCAGCCGGGCCAGGAGGCCGGCCTGGACCAGCGAACTCTTGCCCGAGCCGGACGGCCCCAGCACGGCCACCATGGCGCAGCCGCCCTCCACTTGCTGACGGACCACCTGCAGCAGTTGCTCCGTGGCCTGGCGCCGGCCGTGGAAAATCGCGGCATCGGCACGGCCGAACGCGGCGAGGCCGCGAAACGGCGTCCCGGCCCAGGCCTGCTGGCGGGGCTCGACGCGCACGTCGGCAATGGCCCGGTAACCGCGCTTGCGGATCGTCTCTATATAGCTGGGGGCCGTGGCGGAATCGCCCAGTGCGTGGCGCAACTGGGTCAGGATCTTGTGCAGCGGATTGTCGCCGGTGGGTACGCCGCCCCAGCAGGTGTCGAGGATCGCATCGGCCGACAACACCTCGCCGGCGTGGCGGCACAGCAGGACAAGCACTTCCATCGCGCGCGGTTCCAACTGGCGGCGCTGCCCATCGCGGTACAGGGAGTTGCTCCCCGGTTCGACCCGCCAGGCGCCGAAGTCGAACCCCCGATCCAGGAACCGCTCGGCATTTCCCATAAAAAAACCCATTCGATTCAGGCACTTGCGGGCCCGAAGGTTTTCAGAAGGCAGCTTGCACGCTGCACGGGTACTGTCCATCCATCGCTGGCAGCCACCGTCAGCATGGTGTCATCTTAACATCGATGGAGCAGATCATGAACTTTCCGTTACACACACTTTGCGACCCGCTTGAACCTAGCGACGTCGCGCCCGACGCTGTCCGCCAGCAGCTGGGACGCATCCTGTCCAGCGCCCTGTTCGGCCGCGCCCGCCGCAGTGCGGAACTGCTGGACTACCTCGTCTGCCGGCGGCTGGACCTGCCCCAGGAGCCCGTCAAGGAGTACATGGTGGGGATCGACGTTTACCGCCGCGATGCCCGCAGCTACCGGCCGGACGAGGATCCGGTCGTGCGGGTCCAGGCCGGTCGCCTGCGCCGCCGGCTGGAAGACTATTACGCCGGCCCTGGCCGTGCCGATCCCATCCGCATCCGGGTACCCCGGCGGGGCTATGTGCCGGAGCTGACCCGGCAGTACGACGACGCGCCAGGCCACGCCCGCATCCTGCTGCTCCCCGTCGAGGCCGGCAGCGGCGGTGCCGCGTCCATCTTCGCCGCCGGCCTCGCCGCCGAACTGCGCCACCGGCTGCACCGCGACCTGGGCAGCCGCCTGATCGACGGCCAGCCCGGCTTCCATGTTCCGGCCAGCGGCGCCGCGCCGGCCTACGTGCTGGCCGCCAGCGTGCGCGGCGACGGCGTGGTGATGCGCACCCAACTGGCGATGACGGCCGTGCACGAGGGCACGATCGTCTGGAGCGAACAGGCCGACGTGGGCACGGGCCCGGCCATCGCGCGCCAGGAACAGCTCGCGCAACTGTGCTGTGCGGCCGTGCTGGCCCGGCTGGGCACGCCCGCCTGATGCCGTCAGTCGCCGCGCCCCGTCCCGGGGGCTTGCCGGGTCCAGTCCTGGCCGGCGGCGCCGTTGCGCGCACGCACCTGGACCGGGTTGCCCGGCGTCAGGCGGGCGTCGGCGCTGTCCAGTACCAGCTTCGGATACAGGTCGTTGACGATGACGCCCGGCTGCTCCAGCCACTGCCAGTGCTGCGACAGCTTGCCCGCCAATACCGTGCCGAGGCATGCCTGGCCTGCCCCGCCGTGGACGGCGCGCACGTCAAGGCACAGGTCCCCATGTCCGGCCAGCCGGATGAGGCCATCCGCGAACAGCCAGCACGGTACCGCGTTGTCACGGTCACGCGGCATCAGCCCCAGCGGCGCGCCTGCCGCGAGATGCCGTGCGCCAAGGCAGGACAGCATATCGCCCGCAGGCACGATGAGGTAGGGCTGCATTGGCTCTGGCATGGTGCGCTCCTGATGGTGCCGGCTGGTGCCAGCTGGTGCCGATGGGGGCGGCAGGCGCCGCATTGCAGTAACGATAATGGCATCGCGCCGCGTCGCCAAGTAACAGCAGGTAACCAACGGCAGCGCCCCGCCGACGTGACATTTATAGATGACCGTGCAACGACGACAACTACGGCCGTATAATGGCGCCCGCCCGCTTCCATCTTCCGACCGATGCCGCCCGATCCCGCCACCGCCCGCTTCAAGCGCCGCCTTGCTTCCCTTGCCATCGTTGCCGCTGCCGGCATGGCCGTGCTGATCGGCCGCGTCGTCTGGCTGCAGGCCCTGCAATGACCCGGACCGGCCTGTGGCCGCGTCTCCGGCCCTACGTCGCCGTCGACGTGCCGCTGCTGCTGTGCATCGGATTGCTGCTGGCGACGGGCCTCGTCACCGTGTATTCGGCGGCTGCCGACTTTCCCGGGCGCTTCGCCGCCCAGCTGCGCAATGTCGGCATCGCGCTCGGCGTGCTGTGGCTGGCCGCCAACGTGCCGCCGCGCCAGCTGATGCGCTACGCGCCGGCGGTGTATGGCATCGGCGTGTTGCTGCTGCTGGCCGTGCAGTTTGCCGGCGTCAGCAAGAAGGGGGCGACGCGCTGGTTGTCCGTGGGGTTCGATTTCCAGCCGTCCGAGATCATGAAGATCGCCATGCCGCTGATGCTGGCCTGGTTCTTCCATCATTACCGGGGGACGCCGCGCGTGCAGGCGTTTGCCGCGGCGGCCGTGCTGCTGGCCATTCCCGTCGGCCTGATCATGAAGCAGCCCGACCTGGGCACCGCCCTGCTGGTGCTGGCGGCAGGGGCTTACGTGATCGTGCTGGCCGGCCTCTCTTGGCGCGCGCTGCTGGGGCTTGCCGTGGCCGGGGTCGCCGCGATTCCCCTGTCGTGGCCGCTGCTGCACGACTACCAGCGCCAGCGCGTGCTGACGCTGCTGCACCCGGAGGCCGACCCACTCGGCAAGGGCTTCCAGATCAAGCAGGCCGGCATCGCCATCGGTGCCGGCGGCGTGTCGGGCAAGGGCTGGCTGGAGGGCACGCAGGGGCACCTGGGCTTCCTGCCGGAGCGTTCGACGGATTTCATCTTTTCCGTGTTTGCCGAGGAATTCGGCCTGGCCGGCAATATCGCGCTGCTGGTGCTGTATTTCCTGCTCATCCTGCGCGGCCTGCAAATCACGGCGCAAGCGGCGACGCCGTTTTCGCGCCTGCTGGGCGGCGCCTTGACGATGATCCTGTTCACCTACGCCTTCATTAATATCGGCATGGTCAGCGGTATCTTCCCCGTCGTCGGCGTACCGCTGCCGTTCATCAGCTATGGCGGCACGGCCATGATGACACTGGGGTTGGGTTGCGGCATGCTGATGGCGATCCGCCGCGAGACGGGCGCACTGCAGCGGGGCCGGCTCGGCTGAAAGACAGGCCGCAGGCGGCCGCTCAGGCGGAACTGCAGTTGCAGAAGCGCTTGCGTTGCGAATCGGGCGCGCTGCCGTCCGCGGCGAGGGGTTTCCAGAACAGCACCGTGTCGATGCCATACGGCGCCCGCACTTGGCCGTCGCGGCGGTAGCCCTGGCCGGCAAAGAACCCTTCCGCCGTGGCCGTGCTGTGCAGGAACACCGTCTTCATCCCGAGCGCCAGCGCCTGCTGCTCGATCCGCGCCAGCAGGGCCTTGCCGGTGCCCTGCCCCATGGCCTCGGGTGCCAGGTAGCACAGCGCCAGCTTGCCGGCGCCCGTCAGCAGCGCCACACCCACGACGGCTTCGCCACGCACGGCCACCAGCGAATAGTTGGTCGGCGATTCGAACCAGGCGGAAACCGTCTTCGGCGTCTTGTTGCCCAGCCACGCAGCCAGGATGGCGGCATCGCCATGATGGTCGAGCCCGCAGCACTCCTCGATGGAGCGACGCAGCACGGCACAGGCGGCAGTGGCGTCTTGCGGTACGGCTGGTCGAATGTCAAAACTCATGTGCTTGTGATCCGGAAATGCGCGGTCGCCTCTTGGGCACCGGTGCGACAGCGGGACTATACACGAGTCGGCCAGAAGCCGTGGCGACGGCTGGCGCCGCCCGGCAGCCGGGGTGGCATCTAAGCATATTACGAAAATTTAGTATCTTTTCAGCGGGGAATTGCCGACCATTGATATCTGTTTTCCACCACGAGCACACCATGGCACATAACAAAATCGTATTTAGCACCGCTCGCCGCCTGTTGCTGGCGTCCGCCATCGGCGCCGCCGTCGCGCTGCCGGCCGCGGCCGCCGACGTGACCCTGCTGAACGTCTCGTACGACGTCGCCCGCGAGCTGTACCAGGACATCAATCCCGCCTTCCAGGCGCAGTTCCAGAAGACGACCGGCAAGACCATCCAGATCAAGCAGTCGCACGGCGGCTCCTCCAAGCAGGCCCGCGCCGTGGCGGACGGGCTGGAGGCGTCCGTCGTGACGATGAACCAGGCCAACGATATCGACATGCTGGCCGACAAGGGTCTCGTCGCCAAGGATTGGGCGAAAAAGTTCCCGCACAATGCGGCCCCCAGCTACTCCACGATGGTGTTCCTGGTGCGTAAGGGCAATCCGAAAGGCATCAAGGACTGGGCCGACCTGGCCAAGGCCGGCACGGCGGTCGTGATCCCGAATCCAAAGACGGCCGGCAATGGCCGCTACACCTACCTGGCGGCTTGGGGCTCCGTGCTGCAGGCCGGCGGCAGCGACGCCCAGGCGCGCGACCTGGTGACGAAGATCTTCAAGAACGTGCCGATCCTGGATACCGGCGGCCGCGCCGCGACGACCACGTTCACGCAGCGCCAGATCGGCGACGTGCTGGTGACGTTCGAGAACGAAGTGCAGCTGGTGCGCAAGGAGTTCGGCCAGAACTTCGACATCGTCTACCCGTCCACGTCGATCCTGGCGGAGTCGCCGGTCGCCGTGGTGGACAAGGTGGTCGACAAGCGCGGCGTGCGCAAGGAAGCGACGGCCTACCTGAACTTCCTGTACACGGAACAGGGCCAGGAGACGATCGCCAAGCACTTCCTGCGACCGCGCTCGGCGGCCGTGGCAAAGAAATACGAAGCCACGTTCAGGCCCATCAAGCTGTTCACCGTGGACGACGTGTTCGGCGGCTGGCGCGCGGCGCAGAAGCGCCACTTCGACGATGGCGGCGAGTTCGACAAGATCTACGCGACGAAGTAACGGAATCTTATGGCACGCTTAAAAGGAGGCTTCGGCCTCCTTTTTCATTGGCGCGAGGGGATATCTGCCGTCGCGCACTGCTGACAGCGTCTGGACTGGGCAGCGCAACGATGCTATCGTCTGTACTTCGAGTAAGTTGCCGCATGGATAGACGTGGTTCACCGCGATCCATGTGCCGCACTGCGCCCCGATTTCCCCATCTCATGCCAAAATGATCAGAAAATTTGCTGTCGCCCTGCTGCTGTCCTGTTCCGCGGCCGCGGTCGCTGTACCGCTGGGCTCGCAATCCGTGCTGGTCGTCGAAGACGGCACCGGCAAGGTCCTGCTGGAAAAGAATGCCACCTCCGTCGTCCCGATCGCCTCGCTGACCAAGTTGATGACGGCCATGGTCGTGCTGGACGCGAAGCTGGACATGGACGAGCAGATCAGCATCGACCGGCAGGACGTGGACGTGCTCAAGCACAGCACGTCGCGCGTTCCCGTCGGCGCCACGTTGTCGCGCGGCGAGGTGCTGCAGCTGGCACTGATGTCCTCCGACAATCGCGCCGCCGCCTCGCTGGCACGCACGTTCCCGGGCGGCCCGGCCGCGTTCAAGGCCGCCGTCGACCGCAAGGTACGCGCGCTGGGCATGGCGCAGACGCGGATCGCCGAACCGACCGGCCTGTCGCCGGCCAACACGTCGACCGCGACCGATCTCGTCAAGATGGCGACCGCCGCCGCCGCCTACCCGGACATCACCCGCATGACGACGGACACGCGCGAAGTCATCAACGTCAAGGGCCGCAGCGTCGAGTACCACAACACCAACCGCCTGGTCGGTGCCAAGGGCTGGGACATCGGCCTGTCCAAGACGGGCTACACGGAAGAAGCGGGCCGCTGCCTGATCATGCGCATCAAGGCGGCCGGCAAGAACGCGACGATGGTGCTGCTGAATGCCAGCGCCAACTCGGCGCGCATCATGGACGCGCTCAATATCCGCCGCCTGATCACCGGCGACGAAGGCCGCACCACCACCAAGCGCCTGGCCCGCTCGGCGCCCGCCTCGCTGATCAAGGCTTCGGCCGGGCGCCTGAAGGCGTCGAAGGTGTCGAATGGCCGCAAGAAGGCTGCCCCGACGAAGAAGCCGCGCCGCCGCCGCGCGGATTGATGCGTCGCCATCACTGGCCGGCGCAGCGCCGGCAGTAGCACCGCGCACGCCACTCCTCGGCGATATAGCTCCGCATTGGGGACAGCCTCCGATTGTGCGCGAATTGGTGCGCGAATTGGTGACCGCGAATTGGGGACAGCCTCCGATTGCGCGAATTGTGCGAATTGGGGACAGCCTCCGATTCCGACGAATGGGAGGCTGTCCCCAATTTAAGAATGGGAGGCTGTCCCCAATTTTCGCTGTCCAGCGCTATCGCGGCGGCCTTCGCCCATCCAGGATCAACACTTGACGCCCAGGTACACGCCGGTACGGTTCTTCGTGAGCGGCTGCCCTTCCAGCGGATCGCAGCCGCCCCGCCGCTCCGCAATCAGCGAGAAGCGCGCCGAACCGGGCGACGGTGGCGCCTTGAAGTCGTGCGCGAATTGGGGACAGCCTCCGATTCCGCGAATTGGGGACAGCCTCCGATTCCGAGGAATGGGAGGCTGTCCCCAATTTTTGAGGAATAGGAGGCTGTCCCCAATTTTCGCGATTTGCGCTGTGCAGCGCTGTCGCGGTGGCCTTCGCCCATCTGGGATCAGAACTTGACGCCCAGGTAGACGCCGGTCCGGTTCTTCCGCACGGGCTGACCCTCCAGCGGATCGGAGCCGACCCGCCGCTCGGCGATCAGCGAAAAGCGCGCGGAACCGGGCGGCGGCGGTGCCCTGAAGTCGTAGAACAGGTACTCGGCCGTCAGCACGTGCTTGCGGTAGGTTTCCTTGACGCGGTTGCCCGACACGCTGGCGTCGCGCGACACCTTGCCGCTGTAGCTGACGCGGGTGCGGCTGCTGAACTTGGGGAAGAAGTCCAGTCCCAACTCGGCCAGCGCGCCCTTACCGGACCCCGTCGGCACCAGTGCGGGATTGCTCGTCTCATCCGTCTTGGCATAGTAGATGCCCACGCGCGGCCGCAGGAACAGTCCCCATTCGCCCGGCGTGTAGCCAACGCCGAACTTCAGGTACTGGCTGACCAGTTCCGCCGTCGCGCGCGCATAGCTGCCCTCCGTGCCGGCACCGCGGTCGCGGCTCTTGCCCAGCCCCGCGTCGAGCAGCCAGACGTTCTTTCGTTCGAACGCATCGCCGATGGTCGCCCGCAGGCCCAGCTCCACCGCCTTGCGGTCCGTGCTCGTGGTGTCGTCGTCTTCGATGCCCAGCGCGACGAAGGGCTCGACGATGCTGTCCGTGCCCGGCGCCATCGGCTTGAACGTGTACGTCAGCGCCAGCGCAATCGCGGCCGCCGCTTCTCCCGCGTTGCGCGAATAGCCCAGCCGCGCCGGCTTGTTGCTGGTGCCGGGGTCCTCGAACTCCGCGCTCTGGCGCAGCGTCAGCTGGGCCTGCGCGGTAGCGCCGCACAGCAGCAGCACGATGCCCAAGGCTGTCTTCACGGTGCGTCCCATGTCATTCTCCCCCGAATTGTTGGCCCTCGGCGGCCGCGGCGGTCAGGTCGATCGCCCCGCCAACGGTCTTCAGTGCCTCCGTCTCGGTAAAGGAGATCACCCGGCTGGACTGGCCGCCGTGGCGTCGCGCCACCTTGGTCAGCGGTACGTTCAGGGCGCGCTTCATCGAAGCGTCGAAGCCGGACGTAAAGTCCAGCCGCACGGCCTCGACTTCCGCAGCGCCCAGCGCCGCCAGGTCCAGCGGCGACATGAAATCGAGCCCCCGCACGACGTCGCTCTTGATGTGGTCCCGCAGCGTTGCCATGACATCCCCCGTGTTGACGTTATATGTTTGATCATTGTCGTGACAAACTTGATCGAAAGTCAAAAATGAGTGCTGCCTGGAGGTCAAGGTGGTGCAAGTTTGCAACAAGACAGCCGCCAGGGCGCTTATTCATCCATTGCCAGCCGGGCGTCGCGCCCCGTCAGTTCGCCGGCGCTACCGAGCAACAGCACCTCGGGCTCCAGCGCCGCCAGCGCCTGCAGGTGCTCCTCCTCCCTGTCCTCGCGCGAGGTCGCCTCGGCCGGTCGGCCGGCCCGGTACGGCTGCAAGGTATCGAGCAGGTCGCGTACCAGCTGGCGCTCGAGGGGAATGTCGCGCGCGCTCTTCAGTTTGCCCAGCAGCGCCAGGCCGTCGATGGCATCCTGGTAGCCTTCGGCCAGCGCCGCCACGGCGTTGCGCTCGCTGTCGCCCAGCGCGGCAGCGGCGTTGACCTGTACCAGCAGCTCGTCGCCGCGGCTGGCCAGGGTCAGGGCCACCCTGGTGCCGCTGGCGGTGACGATGGCCAGGCTGAAGCGGTTGTCGACATCGGGCGGCAGCACGTCGCTGCCGATCGCCACGGGGCCGCCAGCCTTGAGCGTGTCGAACATGGGGGCTGCCAGGTCCTGGAAGCGCAGGCCAGGCGGTGCGGCGGCAACTGAGGCGTCACCGGCCTGCGCGGCCAACCCTGCGCCACTGAGCGTGACGACGGCCGATGGCGTCGCGGTGCCGGCTGGTGCCGGGGCAGCCGGCTGGCGCAAGGCCGGTGTTGTCGCGCGCAGGGCTGCCGGGAGGGTGGGACGGAATGAGATGGCGGTCATGCTGACTTAACGGCATGATTTGCTGGAAGTTTAGTATTGGTAGGTTTTTCATCGCAGCTTATTGGTAGTCCATGGGAACCCGTGGTGTCAGGTCCCGCCTACCGCAGCAAAGCCTCGCGCAAGCCGCTGGCCCGCTGCGTACGCTCGGCAATGGCCTGGCCCAGCACGTCGGCGTTGGGCGACACCAGCGTGAAGAACTCGCGTGCCCGCGTGATGCCCGTGTAGACCAGTTCGCGCGCCAGCACGGCATTGATTTCGCGCGGCAGCACCATCGCCGTGTGCGTGAACTCCGACCCCTGCGATTTGTGGACCGTCATCGCGAACGCCGTCTCGACGTCGCGCAGGCGCGTCGCCAGCACGCTGCGGATCGCGTCGCCGTCGGCGAACCAGACGCGCAGGGAGCCCGGTCGCAGCGGGTCCGGCAAGGTCAGGCCGATGTCGCCGTTGTAGACGCCGGTGGCGTAATCGTTGCGGGTCACCATCACGGGACGGCCCACGTACCACTCACCGCGGCGGCGGATCAGCCGGGCCGCATCCAGCCGCGCCTCGATGGCCTCGTTCAGGCCGGCCACGCCCCACTCGCCCGCGCGCACGGCGCACAGCAGGCGGAACTGCTCGAAGCGGCGCAGCACCGCGCGCACCCAGCCCGTGTAGTCGCCGCCCCACGCGTCCGGCCCCTCTTTCACCAGGGTCAGGTAATCGCGGTAGCCCTGCGGCGCGCCGGGCCGGCCGTCGACCGCCAGCGCCAGCACGTCCTGCGGCGTGGCCCCTTCGATCCAGTGCACCCGGTCGCCGTGTTCGGCAGGTCCGGCGCGCAGCACCGCGCGCGCGGCGTCCGCGTCGCCCCGGTTGACGGCCAACGCCAGCGCGCCGATCGGCCCGCCGAAGCGGCGGCTCTGGCGCAGCATGACGATGCTTTGTGCCAGCGCACCGCCGTCGCGCGCGGCGAAATCGGCCGGGATGGTTTCGCCCGTGGCGGCCTGCACGTACGCCACCGTCGCCTGGTGGTAGTTGCCGCTTTCCGCCTCGGCGCACAGGTCGCCCAGCACGGCGCCCGCCTCCACCGACGCCAGCTGGTCCTTGTCGCCCAGCAGGACCAGGCGCGCATGGGCGGGCAGCGCCGCCAGCAGCGACGCCATCATCTCCAGGTGCACCATCGACGCCTCGTCGACGATCAGCACGTCCACGTCGAGCGGATTACCGGCGTGGTAGGCAAAGCTGCGCGTGTCGGGCCGCGCGCCCAGCAGCGAATGCAAGGTGCGGGCGGCGCCCATGCGCGCCGCCAGTTCGCGCAGCGGCAGGCTGTCGCCCAGCTTGTCTGCCAGCTCGTCCAGCGCCTGGTCGATCGACTGCTTCAAGCGCGCGGCGGCCTTGCCGGTGGGCGCCGCCAGCGCGATGCGCAGGCCGTGGGCCTGGCCTGCTCCCGCCATCGCGAACAGCAGCGCGAGCAAGCGCGCCACCGTGTACGTCTTGCCGGTGCCGGGACCGCCCGTGATGACGGCCAGGTCGCTGCGCAGGGCGACGGCGCAGGCGATCTTCTGCCAGTCGGGGCCCGCCTCGGGCCTGGCATCGGCGCGCGGTTCGAACAGCCGGTCCAGCCAGCCCCGCACGGCGGCCGCGTCGACCGGGCGCGCCGTGGCCGCGCGGCGCACGACGGAGGCCGCCACCATGGTCTCGTCGCGCCAGTAGCGGCGCAGGTACAGCCGTTCGCCGTCCAGCACCAGCGGCTGGTTGAAATCGAGGTCGCCCACGGGCCAGACCTGCTCGCAGGCCTGCAGCAGGTTGCGCCAGTCGGCCGCCTTCTTCGGCAGCGGCCCGGCCAGCGCGCGCAGCGCCGCCCACTCGCCATCGAGCCAGCCCAGTTGCGCGGACGGGTCGTGCGCCAGGTCGGCCAGCACCAGGCAGCTGTGGCCGCGCCCTTCCAGCTCGGACAGCAGCGCGCTGGCCACCAGCAGCGGCGCGGGCGCATGGCCCAGGGTGGCGACGAAGCGGGCGAATGCCCCGGCCAGCCGGCGCAGCTTGCCCGCCTCCGTCAGCGCGTCCAGCTGCGCCAGGGTGGCGACGCTGCGGGCCGCTTCGGCCTGTGGATCGTTCTTCTTCATGCGTCGTCCGTCAAATCGGCCGGCGCGCTGGCGTGCATCAGCGCATCCAGGCCGTCCAGCAGTTCCTGGTCCGGCGCGATCAGGTAGCAGCCGCGCGTGGCGGCATTGCCGACACCGCGCAGGAACCAGAACACGGCGCCGCCCAGGTGTCGCGCGGGCTCGTAGCCGTCGCCCAGCCGGCTTTGCAGCAGCCGGTGCAGCGCCAGCAGGTAGATCGCGCCCTGCACGTCGTAGCGGTGCTCTGCCATGCCGTGCGCCAGCGCCGCCGTGTGATAGGCGCTGTCGCGCGCACCCAGCGCGTTCGACTTGTAGTCCAGCACCCAGTAGCGTCCCGCGTGCTCGAACACCAGGTCGGAAAATCCCTTCAGCATGCCGTGCAGCGCGCGCTGCGGCAGCGGCGGCCGGGCGATCCCGGCCAGCAGGTGACGGCGGCACAACGCGTCCAGCGCGCCGGTGGCCAGGTGCTCGCTGGGGAACCAGAATTCCATCTCCGGCAGCAGCATGCCGACGTCCTGCAGCGCCGCGCCCAACGGCGGCAACGGGGTAACGACCAGTTCGCGCAGCCAGGCGATGGTGTCCTCCAGCCGGTGGCCCCAGCCGGCCCGCTCGATGCGGCGGCCGATGCGGGCGTCGAAGCTGGCGTCATGGACGCTGTCGAAGCCTTCCTGCGCCAGCCACTCCAGTTGCTCGTGCAGGAAATTGCCGGGCACGGAGCCGCGCGGGAAGCGGTGCCATGGCGCTTCCTGCACCTGTGCCGGCGCACCGGCCGGATCGCTGTCCTCGCCTTCCAGCAAGGTCGCTTCCAGCGCGTCGCGCGGCACCGGCACCGGCGCTTCCACCTGCACGCCGCGCGTCAGCGACGTGAAGCTGCCCACCGACCAGTCGCGCTCGAACTGCGCCGTGAATGGTTCCACCTTCCCAAGCGGGGGTTTGTGCTCGACACGTGCCAGCAGCGTGACCCGCTCCGGCATGCCGGCGGCAGCGACGCCGATCGCGGCGCAGTCGCCGCGCAGGTGCTGCCAGCGCTCCTGCAGCGCATCGGCCGGCAGCGGCGCGCCGCCCGTCAGCAGGTAGCCCAGCGCCGACTCGTGCAGCATGTTGGCGCCCTTGGCCTTGGCCGGCAGCGCCGCCACACCCAGCCACAGGAAGTGGCGCGCGCGCGTCAGCGCCACGTACAGCAGGCGCAGTTCCTCCTCGATCCGGGCCGCCTCCACGGCCGCGTGGGCATCGTCGGACAGCGCCATGTCGATACGGCGTACGCCCTCGCGGTCGGTGTATTCGAAGAAGCTGCGGTTGCGCCGCTCGACTTTTCTCGCCGTGACGGCGAACGGCAGGTACACCAGCGGATATTCCAGGCCCTTGGACTTGTGCACGGTGACGACTTTCACCAGCTCCGCATCGGACTCCAGGCGCAGCACCTGCTCGTCGCTGTTGTCGCCCTCGCCCTCCACTTGCTCGGCCATCCAGCGGATCAGCGCCTGCTCGCCATCGAGTTGACGGCTGGCCGACTGCAGCAGTTCGGCCAGGTGCAGGAGGTTGGTGAGCCGCCGCTCGCCGCCCGGCTGCGCCAGCAGCGCCGCGGGCAGGCCAAGCTCGTGGATGAAGCGGCGCAGCATCGCCAGCACGCCCTGGCGCTGCCAGATCGTGTGCAAGGCTTTCAGCTGCTCGGTGCGTGCCTCCCACGCCAGCTCGTCGGCCGACAGCCGCGCCAGTTCCGCCAGCGGCAGGTTGGCCGTGCGCGTGGCAAACGCCGCCCGTGCGAGGCCGCCGTCGAGCGGGTTCGCCAGGGCGGTCAGCCAGCGCAGCACGTCGCGCGCCTCGTCGCTGTCCAGCACCGAGTCCTTGTCGGACAGGTAGACGCTGGGCACGCGCCGCCGCCGCAACGCATCGCGGATCGCCTTGGCTTCCTTCCTGTCGCGCACCAGGATGGCGATGTCGGCCGGTTGCAGCCGGCGGAAGCCTTCCAGCCCGTCGAAGCCCGTGCCCGGGTGGTTCAGCAGCTCGACGATGTGCTCGGCGCAGTGATGCGCAAAGAAGTCGCGGTAGGCGTCCGCGCGCAGGTCGGGCGCCTCGGCACACGACACCGTCAACGCCTGCAGTTGGCCGTCCACGCCGACCAGCCGCTCCGGCCGCCCCTTGGCATCGACGGGATCGAACGGCAGCGGATTGACGGCGCCCGAGCGGAAGCGGAACGCGCCCTTGTCGAAGCCCTTGTCGTCCGCCAGGCGCTCGGCATGCAGGAAGATGCGATTGACCGCTTCCACCACCTCGCGGGTGGAGCGGTAGTTGGTGCCCAGCTGGAAGTGGCGCCCGGCCGTGGCGCGGCGCGCGGCCAGGTAGCTGTGGATGTCGGCACCGCGAAAGCCATAGATCGACTGCTTCGGGTCGCCGATCAGGAACAGGCCCAGCGCCGGGTCGTTCTCCGCGACGCGGTACAACAGGTCGAAGATGCGGTACTGGCTCGGTGCCGTGTCCTGGAATTCGTCCACCAGCGCCACCGGGTACTGCTGCGTGATGCGCTCGCGCAGCGCCGCGCCGTTTTCCCCCTCCAGCGCGGCTTGCAGGCGCTGCAGCATGTCGGCAAAGCCGAACTGGCGGTTGCGCCGTTTCAGTTCCTCCATGCGCGCCGCGATGACGGCGGCGGCGTGCCGGTACAGCCGGTGCGACAGCGGCTCAATTTCCGCCAGGTCGTCTTTCAGCTGGCGCAGTTCGGCGAATTCGGCCGGCACGTCGCTGCCCTCGTACGCCTCGGCGATGCCGTCCGGCGACAGGCGGTGCCAGCCTGCGGCCGCCATGTCCGGATCGACGCGAGCCGGGTCGGCAGCCCACACGCGCAGGCTGCCGAACCAGCCGGCCAGCCACTTCATCTGGATCTTGCGTCCGTTCAGCAGGCCCGCGTCCTTCTTTTCCTCCAGCCAGATCTCCATCCGTTCGATGCGCTCGATCCAGCCGGCCTTCAGCGCCGCCAGGCGTTCCTGCAGTTCGTGCAGCGTCGCCCCGATCAGCGTGCCCAGCGCCACCGGCTGGCCTTCGCCATCGCGGTGCCAGCTGCCGTCGGCCCGCTTGACCAGGTCGCGCAGGCTGGCTTTCAGGCGGCCGACATCCGGCCAGCAGGCCAGCAGCGCGCCCAGCGCCGGTTCGCGCAGCGGATACACGTGCTGGCGCCAGTAGTCGTGCGCGGCGTCCTCGAACAGCGCGGCCTCGTCGCTGACCAGTTCCTCGTCGAACAGGCTGCCGCTGTCGAACGCGTGCTCGCGCAGCATGCGCTGGCACCACGAGTCGATCGTGAAGATGGCCGCTTCGTCCATCGTCTCGGCCGCCAGCATCAGGCGGTGCGCGGCCTGCTGGCGCGCGCTCTCGCCGGGATACGACTCCAGCAGCGCATCCAGGTAGTCGTCGCCCCCGTCGGCCTGGCCACGGAAGTACGCGGCCGCCTCCACCAGCCGTTCGCGCACGCGGTTCGACAACTCGCGCGTGGCGGCGCGGGTAAACGTCATGACGAGGATGTCGGCCGGCAGCAGAGGGCGCAGGTAGCCGTTCTCGCCGCCGTGGCCCAGCACCAGGCGCACGTACAGCGCGGCAATCGTCCACGTCTTGCCGGTGCCCGCGCTGGCTTCGATCAGGCGCGAGCCGTGCAGCGGGAAGGTCAGCGCGTCCAGCAGCGGTGTGCCTTGCATCCCGTCGCTCATGCGCCCTCCCCGTCGATCGGCTGCACGGTGACGTGCTCCTTCAACCATGCCGCCAGCGGGCCATACAAATCCTGCGCCACGCGCGCATGGTCCGGCTGCGCCGCCAGCGCGCCGTAATCCGGCCACAGGCGTGCCAGGCACTCGTCGCCGCCCTCGCCTTCCAGGTCGAAACCGCCGTCGTACACGGTGCGGGCGTCGCCCCCGTGACCAGCGCCAGGGCCGTGCGGCAGGCCACCGGCAGCGGACCGTCCATGCCGCGGCGCCACTGGGTAACCAACGCGGCCAGCACGGCGCGGGCGTCGTCCCGGTCCAGCGGCGGCATCGTCACGACCGCATCGCGCGCCACCAGCAGCCCGGTGAACGCGGCGCCCTGGGCGCTGGCGGCCAGCTGGCGCAACCACATGCCGAGCAGCTTGTCGCCGCGCGGCTGGCCCGCCTTGTCGAGCGCTTTCGACGACATCTGCAGCAGCCACACGGTCTGCTCGCCGTCGCTGCGCAACTGGTCGATCCAGTCTTCCAGCACGATGCCGTCCAGTTCCAGGCCGACGGGCAGTTTGTTGGCCGGATGGGGTAACGCGCGCGCAGGCGCAGCCAGGCCTGGCGCACCGGCAGCAGGGACTGCACCAGCGTATCGCGCACCTTGTCGCCGATCAGGCCGATGGGCAACACGCCCTCGCGCTGCAGCCGTTCGGCCCGCGCCAGCAGGCCGGCCAGCGCCCTGCCGGCATCCTCCTCGTCTTCCTCGCCCGCATCCTGCAGCAGCGCGTCCTCCAGGTTGTAGCGCTGCAGGCCATCGAGGCCGAACGGCTCTTCGTCCTCGCCGACCAGGGCCGATTCGGTAAATACCACACCCAGGCGCTGGCGGAAGAAGAAGCGCACCGGCTGGCGCAGGAACGCGGCCAGCATCGACAGCTTGAGGCGGAAGCGCTCGTCGATCTCGAACGGCGCCAGCGCCATGCCGGCATCGTCCGGGTTGCCCTCGTCCAGGTGGTGCGCCGCGCGCCACTCGCCCGCATAGGTGCGCAGTCCACCCTCTTCGAAATAGCGCCGCGAGAACGGCTGCAGCGCGTGCTCGGTGGTCCACGCGTGCAGGTCCGGCAGCTGCCAACCCGCCTTCAGGTAGTCCATCAGCTGCGCCACCAGCACGGAGGGCGGCTGCTCGCTGTTGTCGCGCACATTGCGGCCGCACCAGCTGACGTACAAGGTATCGCGCGCGGCCAGCACCGCTTCGAGCATCAGGTAGCGGTCGTCGTCGCGGCGCGAGCGGTCGCCCGGGCGGCCCATGCCGGGCAGCGCCAGCAGGTCGAAATCGAGCCGGCTGGCACGGCGCGGGAAGTCGCCATCGTTCATGCCCAGCAGGCACACGACGCGGAACGGTACCGCACGCATCGGCATCAGGGTGCAGAACGTGACGCCGCCGGAGACGAACTGGTGCTCCAGCGAAGGCTCGTCCAGCGCACCCAGCCACGCTTCGCGCAGCACCGACAGCGGCACCGGTTCGTCGAAGCCGGCGCCTTCGCACGTTTCCAGCCATGCATTCAGCGTGTCGTTCAGCTGGTTCAAGGTCAGGCGGTCGGCTTCCTCGCGCGCGTCGAAGAACGCGGCCAGCAGCGCGCGCGCCTGGTCGCCCCATTCTACTGGCGTGCGGGCCTGCGCCAGCGCGGCGCGCCAGGCCAGCAACTGCTCGACCAGCTGGGCCAGCGAGCCCGCCAGCGCCGCATCGAGGCCGCCCACTTCGCCATACGGCTCGATGTCGCCAAAGGCCGCGCCGGTGCCGCTGGCATAACCCAGCAGCATGCGCCGGATGCCGAAGATCCACGCATTCTGTTCCCCCGCCGGGCCCAGGCCCAGGCCTTCGCGGTGGCGCCGGTCCAGGCCCCAGCGCACGCCGGCGCCCTCGATCCACTGGCCCAGGATCGGCAGGTCGTCCGGGGCCAGGCCGAAGCGCGTGGCCACGGCCGGCACGTCCAGCAGGTCGCGCACCTCGCTCTGGCGGCAGCGCTGCTGCGGCAGGCGCAGCAGCCATTCCAGCGCCACCAGCAGCGGATTGACGCTGCGGTCGTTGACGTCGCCGATCTCGAACGGGATGTGGCGCGCGTCCAGTGCCGTGCGGCCGCGCCGGTACTGGCCGAACACGGCGTGGATGGCGGCCGTGAAGACGTCGATATCGGGCACCATCACGACCACGTCGCGCGGACGCAAAGTCGGATCAGCCGCGAACATCGCCAGCAACTGGTCGTGCAGTACCTCCACCTCGCGCTGCACGCTGTGGGCGACGTGGAACACGATGGAGCGGTCGCCCGGGTCGGGAGCCGGGAAGGCATGTTCTGCCAAGGGCAGCAAGTCGCGCACGGCGCCCTGCAACTGGCGCAGCAAGGTGTCGCCGGCGTCGTCGTTGAACAGGTCCACGCGCAGGTGATCGGTCTCGCCGGCGCTGCTGGATGCTTCGTCGAATTCGTCGAGCATACGGATGTAGTCGCGTCCCTGCCGGCCCCAGCTCGCCAGCAGCGGATGGCTGTGCGCATGCAGTTCTTCCAGCGGCACCGCCGCCAGGTCGACACCGTGCTTCGGCTGCTGGCGCCGGCGCGCCGCGCGCAGCAGGTCGCGCCCGTCGATGATGTCGCCCCAGTAGTAGCGGCACGGGTTGGGCACGGCCACGATCACCTGCGTGAAACGGGCCAGCGCGGCCAGCGCCTGCAAGGTCTGGTACGGCAGTGCCGAGACGCCGAACAGCACGACGCGGCGTGGCAGCGGCAGCACCGGTTGCGCGCCCTGCTCCACGGCGCGCACGAATTCCGTATGCACGCTGGCGCGGCCCAGGGCCCGCTCCTCCTCCGGCACGCTGGCCACGATGGCGCGCCACAACGCGGCCTGCCAGCGCTGCCCTTCCGGCAGCGGGTAGGCCACGCCGCGCGGGCAGCGCATCTGGTCGCGCCCGGCCGCCCAGTCGGCCAGCCAGTCGGCCCGGTACACCTGGTACTGGTCGAACAGGTCGGACAGCCGCTCGGCCAGCTGCAGGCGCCGCTCCGGATCGCCGTCCGCCAGGAAGTGGCGCAGCGGCGCGAACGTTTCCTCCGCCAGCAGCGCCGGCAGCAGCCGCATCAGGCGCCACGCCAGCGGGCTCTTGTCGAAGGCCGAAATGCGCGGCACCCGCTCGCGTCCCAGCATGGCGCGGTAGGCTTGCCACAGGAAACGAGCCGGCAGCGCCACCCGCGTGGCTGCGCACACGCCCATCTCCTCGGCCATGGCGATCTTCAGCCACTCCGCCACCCCGTTCGACTGCACCAGCAGGATATCGGTTTCCAGCGGATCGAGCGGATGGCCGCGCAGCCACTGGAACACGGCGGCGCGCAACTGCTCCAGCTGGTTGCCGTGCAGGATCAAAAGGCCGGGGGAAATGGGAGAGGTCATGCAGCTGGAACGGCTTTGGCGGGTCGGGTTACAAACCCTATTATCGCTCAGTTGCCGCCAGGGCGCGACTTCACTCGGCCGTCCCGGGCAGCCACGCTTCCAGCTCTTCCTCGACGTACAGCTCCAGCTGGTCCAGCAACGGGCGCATATGGACGACGATGGCCCGTGCCTCCTCGATGCGGCCGCCCTTGCGCAGCCGCTCCAGCGCCAGGCACAGTTCGGCGAAGCTTTGCGCCCCCACCGCCCGCGCCGACGACTTGATGCGGTGCCCCAGCTCGGACAGCCGGGTGACGTCGCCCTGCGCCAGCGCCTCGTCCACCTCGTCCATTCCCTCCCGTGCCGACTCCAGGAACATCAGCGTGTACTTGCGCATCTTCGCCGGTTTGTTGCCGAAGGTCTGGCCCAGCGCCGTGATGTCGAACAGCGGCGCGCCGGCCGCCGCCGGCGGCAGCTCATTGACCGGCGCCGGCGTGGCGGGCATGGCCGGCTGCAGCGCCGGCGCGGTCGTGCTGCGCACGGCGGGCGGCCGCGCATGGGCCGCCCGCTGGCTCAGCCACTTCGACAGCACGCCGAACAGCAAGGCCGGCGCGATCGGCTTGGTGACGAACTCGTCCATCCCGGCCGCCAGGCAGCGCGCTTCGTCCTCGCGGCCCGCGTTGGCCGTCATCGCAATCACCAGCGTGCCGGACAGGCGCGGGTGGGCGCGGATCTGGCGGGTTGCCTCGTAGCCGTCCATCACCGGCATCTGCACGTCCATCAGCACGCAGTCGAACTGCCCCTTCTGCAACAGGTCGATGGCCTCGCGGCCGTTGTTGGCGACGACGACGGTGGCGCCGGCGTCCTCCAGCAGCTCCTGGCCCACCTGCTGGCTGAACACGTTGTCCTCCACCAGCAGGATGCTGGCGCCGCGGATCGCGGCCATCGTGCTGTCCTCCAGGGCGGCCGGGCTGGCCGGCGCTAGTTCGGCGCCGCGCTGCAGCCGCGCGGTAAACCAGAACGTGCTGCCGACGCCGGGTGCGCTTTCGACGCCGACCGTACCGCCCATCAGCTCGGCCAACTGCTTGCTGATGACGAGGCCCAGGCCCGTGCCGCCATACTTGCGGGTGGTCGACGCGTCGGCCTGGTGGAACGACTGGAACAGGTTGGCGACCTGCTGCGGCGTCATGCCGATGCCGCTGTCCTGCACCTCGAAGCGCACCACGATCGCGCTGTCGCGCGTCTCCTCGGCGCGGGCGCGGATATAGATGCGGCCCTGCTCGGAAAACTTGATCGCGTTGCTGGTGAAGTTCAGCAGCACCTGCTCCAGGCGCAGCGGATCGCCGCGCAACTGCGCCGGCAGGCCGGGCCATGTCTCGAACACCAGTTCCAGGCCGCGCCGCGCGGCATCGTCGCCCAGCTGGCTGGCGACGTTGGCCAGCAGCGCATCCAGGCTGAAATCGAGCACTTCCAGCTCGAGGCGGCCAGCCTCGATCTTGGAGAAATCCAGGATATGGTTGATGATCCCCAGCAGGTGCTGGCCGGAGTGGTAGATCTTCTGCAGGTAGTCGCGCTGGCGCGGGTCCGTCACGGATTTCAGCGCCAGGTGCGCCATGCCGATCACGCTGTTCATCGGCGTGCGGATCTCATGGCTCATGTTCGACAGGAATGCGCTCTTGGCCTCGCTGGCGGCCTGCGCCTCCTCCTTCAGGCGGTGCAGCTGCGTGACGTCGGTGGAGAGGGCGATGACGGCGCGCCCACTGTCCAGTTCCACGGGTGCCTTGACGGTCCACAGGTGGCGTACCGCGCCGTCCGCATCCGCATACTGGCCCTCGCTCGAACGCCTCATGCCGTCCGCCAGCACCAGCCGGTCTTCCTGCCAGGCCGCGTCCGCGGCGGCCGCCGGCATCAGCTCGCGGTCGGTGCGGCCGACGATGGAGTCGGCCGGCCGGCCCATCACCTGCGCCTGGCGCGCATTGACGTAGACGTAGCGCCGCTCGCCATCCTTCATGTACACATGCGCATCGACGGTATCGAGCACGCTGTCGAGCAGGCGGCGCTGCTCCTGGGCCTTGCGCCGCTGCGACGTCAGCATGAACACGTAGCTGTAGATCAGCATGGTGCCGATGAAGCCGGTGGCCAGCGCGACGCGCGGCAGCGCACGGTCGAAGGCGCTGATGATGTCCGTCTTGTGGGCATTGAACTGCGCCTTCCACAGGCTGCCGTTGAAATCGATCGGCAGCACGACGACGAAATAGTCGTCCAGGTCGCCACGCAGCGCGGGCGGCGCCTCCAGCGAACCGTTGTCGTTGTACAGCAGGCGGTCGTCGGCCTCGATTTCCAGGCGGCGCTGGTCCGGCGGCGTGTTGCCGTCCGAATACAGGATCATGTGGATCTTGCGGTCGGCCATCTCGTCGATGGCGCCCTGCACCAGCGCCGCCACGGAAAAACCGATGCCGACCGAGCCCTGGTAGGCAGCGCGCCGGCTGGCCACGTCGTTGACGAGCGCGCCGCGCCGGTACACGGGCAGGCGCATGCCCAGGCCCACGTGGGGAATCGCACCAGGCACCATGATGGGCTGGCCGGAGGCGCTGATCTGGCCCGTATCGCGCGACAGCGCCATGGCCCGCTCGATGGCCGGATTGGCGATGATGTCCACGCCGAAGCGGTTCTTCAAGGTGGACATCGGTTCCAGCCACGTCAGCGGCGCGTAGCTGGCCCGGCGTCCCGGCGGACGGATGTCGAAGCCGGGATAGCCGCCGGGATCGAGGCTGGTGTCGGCACGCACGGCGGCGACGAACGCGTCGCGTTGCGCATCCACAACGTGAGGCGCATACGTGATGGCCTCGATGGCGGGAAAGTGTTGTGCCAGCCCCAGGCTGTTGACGTACTGCTGGAACTGCAGGCGCGACAGGTCGTCCGACGTCTGGAACAGCGCCACCAGGCCGCGCACGACGTCGGAGTAGGACTTGACCCGGGCCGAGATGCTGTACTGAGTGGCGCGGGTGGCGCTGTCGAAGCGCTGGCGGGCATCCTCCTCGACGCTGCGTCGCGCGCCGGCATAGAACGACAGCCCGACCGCCGTCGCCAGCGCGAGACCGATGACCCACTGCAGCGTGCGGCCCAGCGTCATTGTCGTCCTCAATTCGCCCGATTTAGCCATTACACGTCGTCTGAATAAGTTGCACTACAGCAGGATACTCCGAAAGGCCCCGGCCACCAAGAATCATGGGCCGACGCGCCGATGGGGAGGAACTTTTGCGCCACTGCCGGGTCGAACCTGGACGACATCGAACGGGAGGCAGGAATGGCGCACGCGACAGTGGGAGCGGAACAGGAACCGGTTGCGCAGGTCGCATTCGGCGGCGGTCGGGATGGCCACCGGCCACGGCGCGAGGCTGGCTGTCCGCGCGTGGCGCTGGCCGCCGTGGCGCTGGCGGTGGCCGGCACGACAGCGTTGCTGGCGCCCTGCCTGCGTGCGGCCGGGTTGGAGACCGTCGCGGCGATCGGCGCAGCCGGGCTGGCGGCGGTGTTTGCGGTCGTGCTGGTCATTGTCTCCATTTCCGTGTTGGCGGCGCCGGCCGCCCCTGGCCGCCCGTGCCGGCCGCGCGGCCACGGCACTGCCGGTGGCGCACGGCTGGCCGGACCGGCTGTCGCCGGGCAGCGTACGCGCGCGGGAGGCGGCGCTTCTACCGGTATCCTATCCGCAAGCGGCCGTTGTTGGCCGTCCGGCAGGGCACCGCCTTGATGCTCAAAGGAGGGCTTGCCGCGTCAAGGCGTGGACGGCCCGGCAGTGAGGATGCGTCGGAGCATCGGCTCGCGCGGCGGGGCCGGCTTCGTCGCGACTATCCGTGGCGAAGTCCTCCAGACCGTTTGCCTGGATCAGCCTGGATCTGGTGGGATTGCCTCGATTTGCCCGGATTTGCTTTAACAACCTTCAGACAAGGACATTGCGCATGGCACAGCTGAACCGGGGCCCGGCGTCGGCCGGGGTCCCCCGCGACGACGACGATCCGTACGCCGCGACGCCGGTCGCGGCACCGCACCGTGCGGATGCTCCCATCCAATCGATCCAGCCCGACCGTCTCGGTGCCGTGATCGGCAGCGTGCTGGGGCTGATGTTGCGCGGCCGGGCCCCGCCGGCAGGCCGCACAGCCAATGGCGCTGGCGAAATCCCGGCCGCGCCACTGGCGCAAGCCGTTGCGGGTCACGGCCTGGACGGCGACCGGCATGCCGATCCCCTGTCGCCACGCCAGGTACTGCTGGCAGGTGCGCCGGCCTACCGCCGCCATGGCCTGGCGGCCCATACGCTGCGGGAAAACGTGCTGCTCGACGTCGACACGGCCACACTGCCTTCCGGCACCCTGCTGCGCCTGGGCGATGAGGTCATCGTGGCGCTGACGTTCCACTGCGAAGCGTGCGGCTACCTGGACGCGCGCCACCCGGGCATCGCGCGCGTCATCGGCCAGGACCGGGGCGTACTGGCCCGGGTGCTGCACGGCGGCACGCTGCGGCCGGGCGACCCCGTCGTCCGGCTGCCTGAAACGCTGCCCCGTGGTCCGACGACTGGCGCGCGCGCGTGGCGCATATCCTGGCCCAGGTGCCGGAAGGGATGGTGGTGGAATACCGGCAGCTGGCCCGGCTGGCTGGCGTGCAGGTGGTCTATTGCCGGGCGTTTCCGGCGCTGGCGCGCAAGCTGGGGTTGGCGGAGCGGGCTGTGTCGCAACACGTGCGCCCGGAGCTGCCGCGGTGGCTGGGAGAGCCGGTCTCTGGCGCCTGCGCGACGGCATCCGCGTAGAACGGCCTGGCCCGCGTGCCGACCGTCAACATCCGCCACAGGCGCTTAAGGATGGCTGCGACGCTGCCTTGGCGTTGCCGGCCCTTACCTGCCTTACCTGCCTTACCTGCCTTACCTGCCTTCACCTGCCTCGCCCGCCCCTACCTGCTCGACTCCCTCGGGCTGGCAGCACGCTGGCGCCGGCCGGGTAGCTCTGCCGGTGCATTTCCCGCGCGTAGCGCTCAATCAACGTCATCCAGGTGCCGATGGGCTGTTCCAATATCACCAAGCACGGCGCCTGGCGAAAGGCGCGCTTAAAGCAAGTACGATAATTACCCGTTCACCCGTTCACTTACTCGCCCATTCACCCAGTCACCCATTTCCCCGTTCACCCAACCATTTTCAACCGCTGGGCAATACCAGCCCCCCGGACGACAATATACCTTTTATACCCTCCCTCTGCGGGGTGTTTCTGATATCGCCAAAGGCGCAATCTGGCATTTCCCGTCGCAGCCATCAATCGCACGAGTAACCTGCGCAGCGTTCCTGATCGCGAAGACAGCGCGGCTAACCCGGCGTTTGCGAGATTGCCAGTACGGCAGCTGACGGGCGGATAAATCCATCGACTTTGCAATGGGGAAATCATGAGTGCAATTACCGGAAATACCTTGCAACAACCGAGTGGCCCTTACTGGTATTGGACTGAACTGGGTCCGGAGCGTATCAACCTGAACGAAAATACGGTTGAACTTCCGCCAGGAAGATACGAGGCCTTCTGGGATATCCGGGGCAATAGCGGGGATACTTTCCAGTTCCAGATCGTGGCCGACGACGGCACTGTGTTATTAGACGTAACGCGTACCATCCCAGCGGGCGAAGTCGACGATTGGGATAAGCGGCTTTTCACCGTGCGAGGCTGATCATGGCACCCCGCTTCCGCCTTGCCCTGGCAGCGACGATGGCAAACACAATGCTGTTTTCGCCATCGTGCTTCAGTCAACAGAACGATCCGCCCAAAGTCGATCTTCCCGAGGTCGGCTATCGCGCCGAAGTGCGCTCCGCCGTTTCCGCCCCAGGCGCCCAGCTGTCGGCGACAAACGAGAGCTCGAGCGTGTCACTGAAGCTGTCCAGTACCCCGAAAACAACGCTTGCGCGCGATGTGAACAAGCCAGGGTTTGCAACATGGTCGATCTGGAGCGTGACGGCCGAAGCGCCCCTGGAGAAAGGCGAAAAACGGCACGACTTGCTGCACCAGGACGGCTGGGGCAATTCGACGTCGGTTGGCTTCAATTACGTCCGCTTCCTCACCCCGCAACCGCCAAAGAACCAGGTCGAATCGGAAAAGTATTGCCGGCTGGGCCAGGCAGCACGGTTTGACGTGGAAAAAAAGAAGCTTGCGGCAAACGCCACCGAGGTGCATCTAAACCAGCTAAGGAAACAGATCGAGGCGGACGGCTGTCCGGTCGACAATATCCGCAAGTACGCTCCCCATTTACTCGACGCGGTGCGCGCAGCGGGCGGCTATCCCCGCGCAGGCGGCTTCCTGTTGGGCGTCTCCGGCGCGCTGGAATTCCAGAACATAAAATTTTACACGCCCGATACCTTGACGGAAAAGAAAGAGAATCACAGGCCATGGTCGCTGGCGGTCACCGGCGGCTGGAATCCGGAACGCATTGAAAAACTGTTCCTGCTGTTTCGTGCCGAGCACAAACGCAGCTACGAGGCAGACGATGAAGTAACACGCTGCCCGGTTGGCGGGACCGATCCTACGGTGATCTGTGTCACGGGATCGTTCGCCCCGCCCAAGCTCACGAAGAACAATGTCATTTCGTTCGAGTCCAGGTACCTGTTCAAGAAGATCGCCATTGCCGCCATCGTCTCGCGCAACCTCGGCAAGGATGTGACGACGGTCGACCTACCGGTCTACCTGATCGGCAACGACAAGGTGCCGTTGAACGGCGGCGTGCGCCTGGGCTGGGACAGCAAGGACAAGGACCTGAAAGCAGGCGTATTCGTCGGGGTGCCGTTCGCCTTCTTCTGAACGGCCTCCAGCCGGGCACTAGCCTGGCTGCAGCCCGGCTCCAGCGGCGCCAAGGTAGCGAACGGGCCTGGACAACAGCCCAGTGCAGTGGCCCGGCCGCGGCAACGCGCGCACCCATGGGTGTTGCGATCTTTTTGGACCGTACGAGCAGCGGCCTCGTGCGGACACCGGAGATGCCGCTAAGCCATCACTTCGACAGGAGGCGCCATGCGCTGGTTCCCCATTACGTCTGGCCACGGCATTCAGGCCATCCTCTTCGCAGGCCTTTGCGGCCTGCTGTCCCCGGCAGCCTCCGCGGAGCCCTGTAACGCACAGAACCAACCGCCAGGATGCACGCCCAAGCCCGGCGACAAAGGCGGCGCTCAACCGCCCGCCGAGCCCAAGCAACCCGCCGTGGCGTCGGACCACATTGTCAAAGGGGTCTACTCGGTCAATACCTACCGGTTTTGTCGCGCTCACGAATGGCAGCGGGGAACGACAGCCGACGCGTCGGAATGCAAGCATTCTCTGCAGGGCGCTCAGCTCGCGCTCACCGGTGCAGGCGACATCGTCGTTGCACTGGATGCCGCGGCGTATCAAGCTTCGGTGGCCTATGCGGCAAAAAGCGGCGCCAAACGGTATGTCTACTTTAACGGCGTAGAGCTGACGGACGAAACGCAGGTCAGGAAGGAAGATGCCTTCGGTGGCTATGTGTTCGAACGCATCCACCTGCAGCCGAAAGAAAAGTCCAAGCTGCTGTGGAGCGGCATTATCCGGGAAGCAGGGATCACCGGGACAGTCCCGCTGCGGGTCGGCTTTGGCTGGCAGGCCAACGGCGCGACCAGCACGACGCAATATTCCTCTGCCCAGGAGCCCAGGGTCGCTGTCAGCGACGACGCGCAACTGATGGGCGCCATCGCTGCCGTCGTGGTGCTGATCGCATTCGCCCTGGCGGTCGCTGTCTACACCGATATCCTGCGCGACCGGTATCCCGCCGAACTCGCCAGTGTCGTTGCGGAGGCGCGTTTGCTGCGCGAGCGGCTGGAGCACCGTGCCGTCAAGGACAGGACGGCGCTGCTGACCGCGGTATATCCCGCCTACCGTCGAGGGCCGCGCGGATACGACGTCATCTGTCGCGACGCCGCGGATACCGCGCTGCGCGACCCCGTGAACGCTGTGGCCTCTCCGGCAATGACGATCGGGCTGGCGGAATCCGATATTTCATACAGCCTGACCCGGATCCAGCTGTTCGCCTGGTTCCTGTTTGCCATCGCTGCGGGCATCTATTTCTGGTTCCTGCTGGGTGAACTGCCCCCGATCGACAATTCGGTGCTTGCACTGCTCGGTATCAGCAGTGGCATCGCCGGGGTTTCCTGGGCCGTCGATGCCAGCGACAAGACGGCGGTGAAGCAGCCCAACGCCGGCCTGTCCAGGAGCCTGCTCTCCGACATGATCCGTAGTGCCGAAGACAAGGACCAGGTGCACCGCTTCCAGGCAGTCATCGTGAACGTCTTGTTGCTGGCCATCGGCTGCGTCCACGTGGTCCGCAGCATTACTTATCCGACGTTCGATCAGAGCTGGCTGATTTTCCTGACCATCAGCGGGGCCACGTTTGCGCTCGGCAAACAGATGAACGAGAAAAAATAGCCGACATGTCTTCTGGCCGTTCCAGGCCCTGCCGGATGAACGTTTCTGTCGCCCCTGTTGATGGGCTTTCGGGAAGCCAGCCGCCTCGAAAGAAAGCGCGATGCTGCGCCATCAGCCCCTGGCAACGATCTCATTCATCCGATGCAGGGTCCCGTGACCGGCGCTGCAGCCGCTCCCGATAAACCGCCGGCGTCACCCCGAACGTGCGCCGGAACAACCCTATAAAGGTACTCGGCGTGGAATACCCCAAATCCAGCGCAATATGCGTCACCGGCACCGCCTCGGCCAGCAACTCCAGCGCGCGCATCAGCCGCGCGCGCTGGCGCCAGGCGGTAAACGTAAAACCCGTCTCCGCGACGAAGCGACGGCTCAGCGAACGGTCGCTGATTGCCGCCCACTGCGCCCAATCCTCCAGGCTGCGGCTGTCGGCCGGGTCGGCCAGCAAGGCATCGGCGATGCGCAGCAGGCGGGTGTCGCGCGGCAGCGGCAGGCCCAGCGGGTCGGCCGGCAAGGAGCCGATCTCGTCCAGGATGACGGCGGCCAGCCGTTCGGCGTAGTTGTCCAGCGGTCCCAGCGGCCAGCGGGCGGCGCGCTGGGTCGCTTCGCGCAGCAACCCGGACATGCGGATGGCGCAGGGCGCTGCCGGCAGGCCGGGGCAGGCCGGCTCGGCCACGTAGACGGCATAGCCATGGAACGGGCCGTGCGCGCGCGCCCAGTGCACGCGGTGTGGTGGTACCCAGACCGCGTGGGTGGCTGGCACGACCCAGACGCCGTCGTCGACGCCGATGGTCAGCAAGCCTTGCACCGACCCGAACAGTTGGCCGCGGCAGTGCGCGTGCGGACCGGCGCTGCGTTCGGTGGCCTGGTGGGCGGCCGCGACGATGATGACGGGTCCGTCGGACGTATTGATGAGCGCAGGATCGAGGTGTTCGTCAGCCATTTGGCGTCAAATCGATATTGATTGGCTCCGCAATTGTACAGCCGCCACGGCGACCACCTTTACACTGGGGATCCCTTGACCCGCAGGAGCTTGCATGTCCGCCATCGACGCCCTCCCCCGCCCCGATCTCGACGCCCTGTACGACCCGCCGGCCGAGCGTATCCAGCAAGCCGTGCTGGATCGCCTCGTCGATTTCCATCGCGACTATCTTGCCGTGGCGTCGTTCTTCTGCCTGGCCACCGGCAGCGCGCAGGGCCTGGACGCCTCACCGCGCGGCGGGCCACCCGGTTTCGTACACGCGCTGGACGACCACCACGTCGCGTTTGCGGACTGGCCCGGCAATAACCGCATCGAATCGCTGCGCAACCTGGCGCGGGACGACCGCGTCGGCATGCTGTTCCTGTTTCCCGGGCTGGAACTGTTCATGCGCATCAACGGCCGCGCCCGCGCGACGACGGACGACACCCTGCTCACGCGCCTGGCTGAAGGGAACAAACGGCCGAAGACGGCCATTGTCGTCGCAATCGACGAAGTGCTGTTTCACTGCGGCAAGGCGATCAACCGCGCGGGGCTGTGGCAGACGGAGCGCCGCGTGGACCGGGAAGCCTTGCCGACACCGGGCGAAATGGTCGAAGCGCTGAATGCCGCCGCGCAAGGTCGCGCCGTGGACCCCGCTGCCGCCGGGCAGCTCGACGCGCATTACACGCAAGCCGTACGCCAGGATCTCTACGGCTGAAATCAGGTGGCCGGCGCGGCTTTCCGCTTCCGAGCCGCGGGGACGGCAACAGGCGCCTCGTCCGCCGACTTTACGGCAGCCTTGCGTGCCGCCGCCTTGCGCGGCGCCTTGACGGGCTTGGCCCCATCGTCATCGGCTGCCCCAGCCGTGGCTTCCCCGCCCGCCTTCTCCGCCCCGGCGACGGAGAGGTCCAGCTCGATCCAGGTCGGCGCGTGGTCGCTGGGCTTTTCCCGTCCGCGCACGTCCCGGTCCACCCCTGCGGCCTTCAACGCCGGCGCCAATGCCGGGCTCAGCAGCAAATGATCGATGCGCAGACCGGCATCGCGGCCGTACGCGTTGCGGAAGTAGTCCCAGAAGGTATAGATCTTCTCGCCCGGGTGCAGGGTGCGCAGCGAGTCGGTCCAGCCCTGCGCCACCAGGCGATGGAACGCTGCCCGCGTTTCCGGCCGGAACAGCGCATCGTCGCCCCAGCGCTCCGGCTTGTACACATCCAGTTCGGTGGGCATCACGTTGAAGTCGCCCGCCAGCACGACCTTTGCGCCCGTTGCCAGCAGCTGCTCGCCACGGCGGATCAGCCGTTCGAACCACTTCAGCTTGTAGTCGAACTTGGGCCCCGGCGCCGGATTGCCATTGGGTAGGTACAGGCACGCGATGACGACGTCGTCGACCACCGCCTCGATGTAGCGGCTCTGCTCGTCCTCCGGATCGCCCGGCAGGCCGCGGCCGATTTCCTGGGGCGTCTTGCCGCGGGCCAGGATGGCCACGCCGTTCCAGCTCTTCTGGCCATGCCAGATGGCGTCATAGCCGGCGGCCCGGATGGCTTCCAGCGGGAATTTTTCCTGGGGTGCCTTCAGCTCCTGCAGGCAGGCGACGTCCGGCTGCTTTTCCTCCAGCCATTGCAGCAGGGCCGGCAGGCGACTGCCGATGCCGTTGACATTGAATGTAGCGATACGCATGCGTTCTCCGTGTTGTGGCAATCAGTGCCAACCTCTATTGTGACCTCGACGGCACGGGCGCCGCCACACGAATGATGCGGGCACGAACGGTCAAGCGCTGAACAGCTGTCGATTTACTTTACACCTTGAGCTGGATCAAATGCCAAGTCATTGATTCGTAAAGTCCGGCCAGAGCAGGCATGCACTTTGCTTTTCCTCAAGGACATCTCTCTTGGAGAACGCGCAATGAAAAATACGATCGCAAGAATACTGGGGCTGGCCACCTTGGCCGCAACCCTGCTGGCCGCCCCGCAAGCGCATGCCATCCCGTTCAACCTGACCATGCAGACCGATGGCTTCGGTTATATGTTCGGTAACGACGCGACGCCATTCCCCGGCCCGCTCAATGCCAGCAATTTCCTGTCGGTGCGCAACACCCAGGCGGGGGACCCGACGGCCGACATCCAGTCGATCATCCGCTTCGACACCAGCGCGCTGACGCCTTTACTGACCTCCGGCCAGCCGCTGGTCATCAACTCCGCGCGCCTGCAACTGGACTTCCTGGGCCAGGGCGGCGAACCGACCACGACGCGCCTGAACGCCGGACTGGGTGGCACCGATACCTGGACGCAGGCCAGCTCGTCCACCGAGCTGTGGAACAACTATACGCAGGTACTGGGCGATACCCTGTTCGTCGCCGGCACGCCGGAGGGCCTGGTGGAAATCGACCTGACGGGGCTGTCCATCGACGACTTCGGCAACGACGAGCTGCTGTCGATTCTCCTGTTCGCGGACGAGAACTTCAGCGCCGAGTTCAACGAGCTGTTCTTCGGCGCCGGCGATACCCCGGGCGGCACCACCGGCGCCGCGCCACGGCTGATCCTGGACATCTCCGTGCGCGGCACCGAGGTGCCCGAGCCCGGTTCCCTGCTGCTGGTGGGGCTGGGGCTGGGTGCATTCGCCCTGGTGCAACGCCGCCGCGCCTGAGCCGGCGCCGCGTCGGGCGCTTCCTGCGGCGCTGGTGTAGAGTAACGTCATCGTCACACAGGAGATCCGATGCGTTCCACTACGTTCCGCCCGCAACGCCGGCTGGCCGCCGCCCCCGACTCGACCGCTTTGGCCGGCAGCGCCGCCACCGAAGCCGATCCGTACCTGTGGCTGGAGGAAGTGGACGGCGATGCCCAGCTCGCATGGGTGCGCGAACGCAACGCGGTGGCGCTGGCGGAGCTGCAGGCGCAACCGGGCTACCAGGCCCTGCGGGAGCGGCTGCAGACCATCCTGGACAGCAAGGAACGCATCCCGTACGTGCGCAAGCACGGCGCCTTCTTCTACAACTTCTGGCGCGACGCCGACCACGTGCGCGGCCTGTGGCGCCGTACCGCGCTGGAGCACTATCGCGCTGGCAAGCCCCAATGGGAAACGGTACTCGACCTCGATGCGCTTGCGCGCGAGGAAGACGAGAACTGGGTATGGCAAGGCGTGTCGTCGCTGTACCCCGACGGCAATCGCTGCCTGCTCTCGCTGTCGCGCGGCGGCGGCGACGCGGCCGTGGTGCGCGAGTTCGATATTGCCGCCCGCCGCTTCGTCACGGATGGATTCAACCTGCCGGAGGCGAAAAGCTCGGTGGCATGGATCGATGCCGACACGGTGTTCGTCTGCACCGACTTCGGCCCGGGTTCGATGACCGCTTCAGGCTATCCCCGCATCGTCAAGGAATGGCGCCGCGGCACGCCGTTGGCCGCGGCACGCACGCTGTTCGAGGCCGCGCCGGACGACCTGGGCGTGGGTGCCTACAAGGACTTCACGCCCGGCCACAGCCACCAGTTCATCTCGCGCCAGATCGATTTCTACAGCAGCGAGCTGTTCCTGCGCGACGGTGCCGCGCTGACGAAGATCGACAAGCCGGCGGACGCCAATGCCTACACCGTGCGCGACCAGCTCATCGTCGAGTTGCGCTCGGCGTGGACGGTGGCGGACCGCACCTGGCCCCAGGGCGCGCTGCTGGCCACGCCACTGGCCGACTTCCTGGCGGGAGGACGCCATTTCGACGTGTTGTTCGCACCCACGCCGACGTCGTCGCTGGACGGCGTGGCGGCCACGCGCTCGACCCTGCTGTTGAACGAGCTGGACAATGTGCGCAACCGCCTCGTCGAGCTGCGTCACGTGGACGGGGCCTGGCAGCGCCGCGTCGTCGACACGCCCGCGTTCGGCACGCTGGAGGTGGCGCCGCTGGACGATATCGGGTCCGACGACTATTTCCTGACGGTCAACGATTTCCTCCATCCCACCACGCTGTACCTTGCCACGGCAGGCAGCGACGCGCGCACGCCCGTGCAGGCGCTGCCGGGCTACTTCGACGCCGAGCGGCTGGTCGTCGAGCAGCACCAGGCGACGTCGTCGGACGGCACGGCCGTCCCCTACTTTGTCGTGCGCGACCGGGAGGCGCCGCTCGACGGCAGCAATCCGACGGTACTGTACGGCTATGGCGGCTTCGAGGTGTCGCTGAAACCCTTCTACAGCGGCATCACGGGCGCCGCCTGGCTCAGCCAGGGCGGCGTCTACGTGCTGGCCAATATCCGCGGCGGCGGCGAATTCGGTCCGCGCTGGCACCAGGCGGCGCTGAAGGACCAGCGCCAGCGCGCCTTCGACGACTTTATCGCCGTTGCCGAGGACGTCATCGCGCGCAAGCTGACCAGCCCGGCCCACCTGGGGATCATGGGCGGCAGCAACGGCGGCCTGCTGGTGGGAGCGGCGCTGACGCAGCGCCCGGAGCTGTTCGGCGCCGTCGTCTGCCAGGTGCCGCTGCTGGACATGCGCCGCTACAGCAAGCTGCTGGCCGGGGCGTCGTGGATGGGCGAATACGGTGACCCGGACGATCCGGCCCAGTGGGACTTCATCCGGCGCTATTCGCCTTACCATCGGGTGGAGCCGGGCCGGCGTTATCCGCGCGTCCTGTTTACCACGTCGACCCGCGACGACCGCGTCCATCCGGGCCATGCCCGCAAGATGGTGGCAAGAATGCAAGAGCAGGGCCACGACGTGCTGTACTGGGAAAATACGGAAGGCGGCCATGCCGGCGCCGCCAACAACGACCAGCAGGCGCAGATGTGGGCGTTGACGTACACGTTCCTGCGGCGACAGCTCGGATAGCCCGTGCTGCCAGCGGACGCCGGACCTCGAAATAGGTGACTGTCCCCTATTTTCTGGTCCGTGTGCTCAATCGTGCGCGCAAGAAACTTCACACTGCCGTATGCTGGGAAATTGTTTCCTATTTTTATGGCATTGTTGCTAAACTGGATGCTTGCCTGAGGGCGTTTTTTGCTTGACTGGTACCGGTACAGGCGTATTGTCTGACCGAAGCAGGCGAATCGATCTGGCGCAACGTAGCGGTGTGTCGTGCATACTCCCGAAAATGATCTCCTGAACGGCAGTCCGGCCCCGTGCCGGCGCTTCGCTACAGGCTGGCTGGCGCTGCCGGCCCGCCTGCCTGCGTTCGTTGCGCCTTCCGCCCCATCCATCCAACCGTTACCGTTCCATCCGCCGGCCGCGCGCGCCGGCAATCATCACACTTGTATAACTAGAGGGAAGCGTCAATGAACGACATGACCGAACTGCCCGAAGAACTGGACCTGAAGCTGATCCTGGCCACTCTGATGGCACTGAAAAAAGGCGATTTCTCCGCGCGCATGCCGTCCGACTGGACGGGCGTCTCCGGCAAGATCGCCGACACGCTGAACGACATCATCGAGACGAACGAACGGATCGTGCGCAATGTCACGGAAGTCAGCCGCGTGGTGGGCCGCGAAGGCCGCCTGACCCAGCGGGCGCCCGTCACCAACGTGTCGGGCGGCTGGGCCACGATCATCAGCGCCGTCAACACGCTGATCGACGACCTGGTGCGCCCCACCACCGAGATGGCGCGCGTCATCGGCGCCGTGGCGAAGGGCGACCTGTCGCAGACGATGGCACTGGAGGTGGACGGTCATCCGCTGAAGGGCCAGTACCTGCGCGCCGCCACCACGGCAAATACGATGGTGGAACAGCTGCTGTCGTTTTCCTCCGAAGTGACGCGCGTCGCGCGCGAAGTCGGCACCGAGGGCAAGCTGGGCGGGCAGGCGCAGGTCAAGGGCGTGGCCGGCACGTGGAAGGACTTGACCGACTCGGTCAACTCGATGGCGGGTAACCTGACGTCGCAGGTGCGCAATATCGCCGAGGTGACGACGGCCGTGGCCAACGGCGACCTGTCGAAGAAGATCACGGTGGACGTGCGCGGCGAGATCCTGCAGCTGAAGGACACCATCAACGTCATGGTGGACCAGCTGCGCTCCTTCGCCTCCGAGGTGACGCGCGTGGCGCGCGAGGTCGGTACCGAAGGGAAGCTGGGCGGCCAGGCGTACGTGCCCGGCGTGGGCGGCACGTGGAAGGACTTGACCGACAACGTCAACTTCATGGCGTCAAACCTGACGGGCCAGGTGCGCAACATCGCGGCCGTGACGACCGCCGTGGCGAACGGCGACCTGTCGAAAAAGATCACGGTGGACGTCAAAGGTGAAATTCTCGAGCTGAAGAACACCATCAACGTCATGGTGGACCAGCTGTCCTCCTTCGCTTCCGAAGTGACGCGCGTGGCGCGCGAGGTGGGTACCGAAGGCAAGCTGGGCGGCCAGGCGCAGGTGAAGGGCGTGGCCGGCACGTGGAAGGACTTGACCGACTCGGTCAACTCGATGGCCGGTAACCTGACGGGCCAGGTCCGCAATATCGCGGACGTGACGACGGCGGTGGCGAACGGCGACCTGTCGAAGAAGATCACGGTGGACGTGAAAGGCGAGATTCTCGAGCTGAAGAACACCATCAACGTCATGGTCGACCAGCTGAACTCCTTCGCCTCGGAAGTGACGCGCGTGGCGCGCGAGGTGGGCACGGAAGGCAAGCTGGGTGGCCAGGCCAACGTGCCGGGAGTCGCCGGCACGTGGAAGGACTTGACGGAGAACGTCAACCAGCTGGCGGGTAACCTGACGGGCCAGGTGCGCAACATCGCGGAAGTGACGACCGCCGTGGCGAACGGCGACCTGTCCAAGAAGATCACGGTCGACGTCAAGGGCGAGATCCTGGAACTGAAGAACACCATCAACGTCATGGTCGACCAGCTGTCGTCCTTTGCATCGGAAGTGACGCGGGTGGCGCGCGAGGTCGGCACCGAGGGCAAGCTGGGCGGCCAGGCCTACGTGCCCGGCGTGGGCGGCACGTGGAAGGACTTGACCGACAACGTCAACTTCATGGCGTCGAACCTGACGGGCCAGGTGCGCAACATCGCGGCGGTGACCACGGCCGTGGCGCGCGGCGACCTGTCGAAGAAGATCACGGTGGACGTCAAGGGCGAGATTCTCGAGCTGAAGGACACCATCAACGTGATGGTGGATCAGCTGTCGTCGTTCGCTTCGGAAGTGACGCGGGTGGCGCGCGAGGTGGGTACCGAAGGCAAGCTGGGCGGCCAGGCCAACGTGCCGGGTGTCGCGGGCACGTGGAAGGACTTGACGGAGAACGTCAACCAGCTGGCGGCCAACCTGACCAACCAGATGCGCGCGATCGGCGAGGTGGCGACGGCGGTGACGCGGGGCGACCTGTCCCGCTCCATCCAGGTGGAAGCGCGCGGCGAGGTCTCCTACCTGAAGGACAACATCAACGAGATGATCCGCAACCTGAAGGAAACCACGCAGAAGAACGCGCAGCAGGACTGGCTGAAGACCAACCTGGCGCGCTTCACCCGGCTGCTGCAGGGCCAGCGCGACCTGCAGGCGGTGACGAAGCTGATCCTGTCCGAACTGGCACCGCTGGTGTCGGCGCACCACGGCGTGTTCTACATGATGGATTCGCAGCTGGACGACGCGCGCCTGCGCATGATCGCCAGCTATGGCTACCGCTCCAGCCGCAAGCTGCCCACCTCCTTCCTGCCGGGCGAAGGCCTGGTGGGCCAGTGCGCGCTGGAGAAGGTGCGCATCTGGCTGACGGACGTGCCGCGTGACTACATCGTCGTCTCGTCCGGCCTGGGCGCCGCACCGCCGACCAATATCGTCGTGCTGCCGATCCTGTTCGAGCAGCAGGTCAAGGCCGTCATCGAGATCGCGTCGCTGGATCGCTTCACGGAGACCCACCTGTCGTTCCTGGACCAGCTGATGGAGTCGATCGGCGTCGTGCTGAACACCATCGAGGCGAACAGCCGCACCGAGTCGCTGCTGACGCAGTCGCAGTCGCTCGCCCAGGAACTGCAGCAGACCAACCAGGAGCTGGCCGAAAAGGCGCGCCTGCTGTCCGAACAGAACATCGAGGTGGAGCGCAAGAACCGCGAGGTGGAGCAGGCCAAGCTGGCGCTGGAGGAAAAAGCCACGCAGCTGGCGCTGTCGTCGAAGTACAAGTCCGAGTTCCTGGCCAATATGTCGCACGAGCTGCGCACGCCGCTGAATTCGCTGCTGATCCTGGCGCAGCAGCTGGGCGACAACCCGGAAGGCAACCTGTCGTCGAAACAGGTCGAATTCGCCAAGACCATCCACGGCTCCGGCTCCGACCTCCTGACCCTCATCAACGACATCCTGGACCTGTCGAAGATCGAGTCCGGCACCGTCACGCTGGACGTGTCGGAGTACCGCTTCGCCAACCTGCGCAACTACGTGGACCGCACGTTCCGCCACATGGCCGAGGCCAAGCACCTGGGCTTCACGGTATCGCTGGCGGACAACCTGCCGGCTTCCCTGATGACGGACACCACCCGCCTGCAGCAGGTGCTGAAGAACCTGCTGTCGAACGCGTTCAAGTTCACGTCGCACGGCCAGGTCGCGCTGGAGATCGGCGTCGTCGGCGGCGGCTGGAGTCCGGACAACCCGAATCTCGCCAACGCCGACGCCGTGCTGGCGTTCTCCGTCAGCGATACGGGCGTCGGTATCGCGTCCGACAAGCTGCAGCTGATCTTCGAAGCCTTCCAGCAGGCCGACGGCTCCACCGCCCGCAAGTACGGCGGCACGGGCCTGGGCCTGTCGATCTCGCGCGAGCTGGCCCGCCTCCTGGGCGGCGAGATCCGCGTCGAATCGGTGGTCGGCAGCGGCTCCACGTTCACGCTGTTCCTGCCGTATAACCGCGCCGGCTTCGTCAACTACGAGCAGCCCCGCCCTGCCCCGCAGCGCCTGGCGCCGCAGCCGCCGAAGATCGTCTACAGCCAGCAGGCAGCGGACGTCGAGATCATCGAGCGCCGGCCGCCATCGGAACTGGACGCGGAAGCGGAAACCTACAGCTCGACGATCGACGACCGCGGCCTGACGGCCCCGGGCGACCCTTCGGTGCTGATCATCGAGGACGACGAGCGCTTCGCCAAGATCGTGCTGGACTTCGCCCGCGAGAAGAACTTCAAGGGCATCGTCATCCACCAGGGCGACTCGGCGCTGTCGCTGGCGCGCGACTACCTGCCGTCGGCGATCCTCCTGGACCTGGACCTGCCGGACATCGACGGCTTCACGGTGCTGGACCGCCTCAAGCGCGACCCCAGCACGCGCCATATTCCCGTGCACGTGATGTCCGCCTCGCGCGAACGGGAACGTGCCCTGCGCTCGGGCGCCATCTCGTTCATGAACAAGCCCGTCGACAAGGAAGCGCTGCAAGAGCAGTTCACGCGCATCCAGAAGTTCCTGATGGGCGGCAAGCGCAGCCTGCTGGTGGTGGACGACGAGGCCGGCCAGCGCGACGCCATCGTGGCGCTGATCGGCGCGACGGACGTCGACATCCAGGCCGTCGGCACCGGCGAGGAAGCCCTTGCCGCGCTGCGCACCAGCCACTTCGACTGCATGGTGCTGGACCTGACCCTGCCCGACATCTCCGGCTTCGAACTGCTGGACCTGATCGGCAAGGACATCAAGCTGCGCGACCTGCCGGTGGTGATCAACACCGCCAAGGAGCTGAACAAGAAGGAAGTGGCAAAGCTCAAGCGCTACGCCAAGACCATCGTCATCAAGGATGCCCGCTCGCCGGAGCGCCTGCTGGACGAGACGGCGCTGTTCCTGCACCGCTCGCAGGCCAGCCTGCCGGAAGCGCAGCGGCGCATGCTGGAGCAGGTGCACGCGGCCGACTCCGGACTGGCGGGGCGCAAGGTGCTGATCGTCGACGACGACCTGCGCAACATCTTCGCGCTGTCCTCCTTGCTGGAGCGCCAGCAGATGCAGGTGTCGTTCGCCGAGAACGGCCGCGACGGCATCGAGGTACTGGAGCGCGACCCGACCATCGAGATCGTCCTGATGGACATCATGATGCCGGAGATGGACGGCTACGACACGATGCGGGCGATCCGCCGTATCCCGAAGTTCCGGTCGCTGCCGATCATCACCCTGACGGCGAAGGCGATGAAGGGTGACCGCGACAAGTGCATCGCCGCGGGCGCGTCCGACTACATCACCAAACCGGTGGACGTGGCTCAGCTGCTGTCGCTGATGCGCGTCTGGCTGCATTGAGCGGCGCGGGCATGAGCGCCGCCGTGGAAAAGCTGCGGCCGGACTACGCACCGGACGTGGAGGAGCTCGAGCTGGAGTTGCTGCTGGAGGCGCTGGTGCAGCGCTTCGGCTTCGACTTCCGGTCGCACGACCGGGCCACCCTGAAGCGCAAGCTGTTCGCGCTGCTGCAGCGGCGCGGCCTGCGCACCTTGTCCCAGTTGCAGGACCGGGTGCTGCACGACATGGCGACGTCGGCGGCGCTGTTGCGGGCGCTGTCGGTGCCGTCCGCATCGATGTTCGACGATCCGCTGGAGGCGATGCACCTGCTGGCGGTGGCGGAACAGTGCCTGCCCGGCGCCCCGCTGCCCAAGGTATGGCTGGCCGATTGCGCCGGTGCCGAGCAGGCCTGGACGGTGGCCGTGCTGTTGGCGGAACGTCAACTGCTGTGGCGTACCGAAATCTACGCGACCGTGTCGAGCGATGCCCTGCTGGAGGAAGCCGTGACGGCCTCGATCGCGCCGGAGCGGATGGCGGCCTGCCAGCAGCGCTACCAGCAGGCTGGCGGATGCGGCCGCCTGGCCGACTACTTCCAGCCGGAGGACGGCGCACTGGTGCCGTTGCCCCAGCTGCGAAGCCGCATCACGTGGGCGCAGTACAACCTCGTCACGGACGCGTCGTTCAACGAGTTCCAGTTGATCGTATGCCGCCGTGCCCTGCCGGACTTCGGCCCGCTGCTGCGCCACCGCGTGCTGCAACTGTTCGACGACAGCCTGGCCATGCTGGGCGTGCTGGGCATCGACCGCGAGCTGGACGACAAGGAACCGCTGGCGCGGCGCTACCAGCAGGTCGTGGCCCGGGAACCGTGGTACAAGCGGATCGCTTAGGAGTCGCCCTGGTGAGACCCCTGGCGTCAGGCATTTGTCTGGTCGCGAACCGCCAGACAGGTGCCCGACGCCGCCGGTTTCAACGCCTGCGTCTTGCGATTATTTCTTTACAACTAGATTTATTTCCATTTGGACATACAAACCAACTGGAAGTCAGGTATAATTTCAACCTTTCCCCTGCCGTGACTGGCCCGTTTCCAGCATGTTGCGTGCAGATTGCGCGAACTTGGCGGCTTGATCGTCATTCTCGGCACGATCCAGCACATCCGAGGCCGGCAGCATGATGCCGCGCTGGACCGCGGGTCGTTCGCCGACAGCCTTGAGCCAGCGTTGCAGGTTCGGCAAGTCGTCGACGTCGACGCCGGACCATTTGTGCGTCCGCACCCACGCCCAGTTGGCGATATCGGCGATCGAATACTCGCCCGCCAGGTACTCGTTGTCGCGCAGCTGGCCGTCCAGTACGCGGAACAGGCGCTTCGACTCGCCCTGGTAGCGGTCGATGGCGGGCTGCAGCTTTTCGGGGAAATAGCGGTAGAACACGTTGGCCTGGCCCATCATCGGGCCAATGCCACCCATCTGGAACATCAGCCATTGCAGCACGCGCGAGCGGCCTTCGGCGTCGGCGGGCAGCAGGCGCCCCGTTTTCTCGGCCAGGTAGATCAGGATGGCGCCCGATTCGAACACGGCAAAGTTGTCGTTGGCGCGATCGACGATGGCGGGAATGCGACCGTTCGGATTGATATTCAGGAACCACGGTTCCTTTTGTTCGTTTGCGGCCAGGTCCAGCACGTGCAACGTGTATTGCAGCTCGAGCTCTTCCAGTGCGATGGAGATCTTGTGGCCGTTCGGCGTGGCGGCAGTATATAAGTCGATCATATTGACTCCTTGGAATTATATGAACGACAAATGATAGCGCCATTTGGCGAGGCGTGTCTTTTTAATGCGACAGGAGAATAAACAAGACGAACAAAAAAAAAGACCGGTCGCAGTCTGAGGAGGGGGCCGGTCAAAACGCTTTCTTTATGAGAGCGCGGGGATATCACAAGGGTAAAGAGCGAGGTTCCGCCCTGGCACGAGGCGTGCCGGACAGAAGAAACTGTGCCGGATTTGAGGAATCCGGCAACCTGCCGCTCAACAATTATTGCGCGGTACGGGTTACACTTTGCCAGTTTTCATTCTCTCGAGGCTTAGAACTTCATTAAGGAAAGAAAGAAAACGTTTCAAAACCGGCATCAAAAACCCGAGCAGACGGGGCGCCGATTGGATGCGGCAGCGCCCGCAGATGCCGACCAGGTTTTGGGACTTCCAAACTAAGGAATTCATTATGACCAAACAATCGTTTCATCCCAACACCTGGGGCGTGGGGACCCGCATCACCCTGCTCACTTTCGGCCTGATCAGTCTGGTGCTGACGTGCCTGATCGTCATCATCAGCATCGGCACCGGTCGCCTGCTGGAACAACGCGCCACCGACAGCGTGCGCCAGGAACTCGACGGCGTGAAGAACATGGTGGACCTGTTCAACACCGCCGTCACCAGCGAGGCCAACAGCTTTGCCAAGGTCCTGAGCGCCCAGTTCGACAACAAGTTCAGCCTCGATAGCGATACCATCGTCGAGGTGGGCGGCAAGCCGGCGCCAACGATCAAGGATGGCGAGCGCGTGTTGAACAACGACTTCACGATCCCCGACCGCTTTACCGCCCAGAGCCGCGCGACGGCAACCATATTTGCCGTCACGGGCGAGGATTTCATCCGCGTGTCCACCTCCGTCAAGAAGGAAGACGGCACCCGCGCCGTCGGCACCATGCTGGACCGGACGCACCCCGGCTACGCGCTGCTGCGCGCCGGCCAGAGCTATACCGGCCTGGCCACGCTGTTCGGCAAACAGTTCATCACCCGCTACGACCCGGTGCGCGACGCGACCGGCAAGATCGTTGGCGTGCTGTACGTGGGCGTCGATGTCTCCCACGAGGTGGCCACGCTGAAGCAGCGCATCAAGTCGATCAAGGTCGGCGAGACGGGCTACTTCTACGTGCTCAATGCAACGCCCGGCCCCAACCTGGGCAAGCTGATCGTGCACCCGAAGCGCGAAGGCGACAGCATCCTGGAGTCGAAGGACGCCAACGGCAACGCGTTCATCCGCGAAATGCTGGAGAAGAAGGAAGGCGTGATCCGCTACCCGTGGGCCAACCCGGACGAACCGGCGCCACGCGAGAAGATCGCCGTGTACGGCTACTTCAAGGAATGGAACTGGGTGCTGGCCGGCGGCGCCTATACCGAGGAAATCACGGCCGAGGCGACGGCACTGCGCAACCGCTACGTGCTGCTGGGCTTTGCCGCCCTGCTCGTGTTCTCGGTGCTGTTGTACTTCGCGGTGCGCCGTTACATCACGCGCCCGCTGGCCGAGGTCGAGCGGGCCGCCAGCCAGATCGCCGCAGGCGACCTGACGGTGCGCATGGACGTGCGCGGCCAGGATGAGATCGCACGCCTGACGCAGGCGATGAACGGCATCAGCCACCACCTGTCGGCCGTGGTCGGCAAGGTGCGCACCGGTGCCGAACACATTGCCTCCGCCTCGAGCGAGATCGCCACCGGCAACCAGGACCTGTGCTCGCGCACGGAACAGCAAGCTGGCGACCTGGAGCAGACCGCCAGCTCAATGGAAGAACTGACGGCCACGGTGCGCCAGAACGCGGACAATGCCCGCCAGGCCAACCAGCTGGCGCAAAGCGCGTCGGATGTGGCGGCCCGCGGCGGCGCCGTCGTGGCGCAGGTGGTGGAGACGATGGGATCGATCAACGCGTCGTCGCAGAAGATCGTCGACATCATCGGCGTCATCGACGGCATCGCCTTCCAGACCAACATCCTGGCGCTGAATGCGGCAGTCGAAGCGGCCCGGGCCGGCGAACAGGGCCGCGGCTTCGCCGTGGTGGCGGGCGAGGTGCGCACGCTGGCGCAGCGCAGTGCCGCCGCCGCGCGCGAAATCAAGGAACTGATCGGCAATTCCGTCGGACAGGTCGAGGCCGGCAGCCGCCTGGTCGAGCAGGCCGGTACCACGATGGAAGAAGTGGTCAACAGTGTGCGCCGCGTAACCGACATCATGGCCGAGATCCGCAGCGCCACCGAAGAGCAGACGGCCGGCATCGAGCAGGTCAACACGGCCATCACGCACATGGACCAGGTGACGCAGCAGAACGCCGCCCTGGTCGAGGAAGCGGCCGCCGCTGCCAGCGCCATGCAGGACGAGGCGGCCAGCCTGGCGCAGATGGTGCGCCAGTTCCGCCTGGAAGAGGACGCGCGGGCAAAAAAAACCCGCATCGGCGACGCGGGTCAAAAATTTCAAATCGGGAGAGATTTGAAAGAGCAGGCGCATCTTCTCACGGCAAAATGACGGCCGTGTGACGCTCGCGTCGAGACCATAAGACGGCGCAGTCCGGCTCCGGCCGGCTGCGCCGTCGTCGCGTCCGCCCATGCGCTACACTGGCGCCATGCCGATCTCCCTTTCAAACCGCAAGCGTGCGCTGCTGGGTGCCGCCGGCGCCGTCCTGGCGCTGGCAGCCTGTCGTGCGCCCTCACCTGTTTCCGACCCTGCTTCTGAACCTGCTTCTGGCGCTGCTGCCGGCCCCACCTCGGCGCTCCCCGCCTCGCCCATCGCCGGCGCGCCGGTGCCGCCGCCCGTTACCGGCGTACTGAGCGTCGACAGCGCCGCTTCGCTGATCGCCATCACGGTGCGTCGCGGCGGACCGCTGGCCCGGCTGGGCCACGATCACGTGGTGGCGGCCCGCACCGTGGTGGGCACCGTCGATCCCGCCGGCAACCGCGCGGCGCTGCGCTTCCGCCTGGACGAGCTGACGGTGGACGAACCCGCCCTGCGCGCGCAGGCCGGGCTGGACACCATCCTTTCCGCCGAGGCGATCGCCGGCACGCGCCACAATATGCTGACGCGCGTGCTGGACGCCGAGCGCTACCCCTGGGTCGACGTCGCCATCGAGCGCACCGGCCCCCAGACCGTCCAGGCCGCCATCACGCTGCATGGCGTTACGCGGCGGTATGACGTACCCGTCGCCGTGACGAGCGCCGCGGACGGCGTGGTCGCCAGCGGTACGCTGGCCATGCGCCAGACCGACTTCGGCCTGGTGCCGTTTGCCGTACTGGGCGGCGCGATGGCCGTGCAGGACGAATTGGCGCTGCGTTTCGCCATCGTGGCCCGCTAGCCGCGCGCCACTGTACATTCATACAGTGTTCGTATTATAATCTGCCCATCATGCGATGCGATCTGCTCAACGGCCCTGTAGACCGGCCTGGCGACAAGCCCGACGGGCGCACGGCCATCCTGCTGCCATCGGGTTTCGTGCTGGACCTGCTGGCGCCGGATGCGACGGGCCTGCCCATCACGGATATCGCGCTGTGCCTGGCTTCCCAGCCACGCTGGGGCGGCGCCGCCCGGCCGTGGTATTCGGTGGCCGAGCATTGCGTCATGGTGTCGCGGCTGGTGCCGCCCGCGCTGGCGTATGCGGCGCTGCTGCACGATTGCGAGGAATTCCTGGGCGACTGGCCTTCGCCCGTGAAGGTGATGCTGGGGCGGCGCTATGTCCGCGAACGCGTGCTGCCGGTGAAGCAGGCACTGCGGCGGCGCTTCGGCTTTGACGACGACGATCCCATCATCAAGCATGCCGATCTCGTCAGCATGGCGACGGAATTGCGCGACCTGCTGCCGCCGGCATGGATCGAGTGGGGCCACCTGCCGCCACCGCACCCGGGCCGCATCGAGCCGGTGGGACCGGAACGGGCTTACACGCTGTTCCTGGAGCGCTTCGAGCAGTTGCGGCACCTGGCTACCGTACCCTTGTAACGTTGCCGAGGCACAGCGGCAGCCAGAATCCTGGATGCCGATCGGCAGGTGCCGCTGGCAGCGGGGCTGTCGTGCCGTAGGCGAAGAACAGCGGTGAGCTTCGTACTGCCGTTGTATTATGGTTACCGTAAGGGCGCGCGTGGACGCGTGCAAGCTTGCCAGGCCGGCGCGAGGCGCGGTTTCATACCGCTGAGCTGCTTGAGGAATGATTGCTAACAGGCAGTTTCTAAAGCCGTTTTTCGACTTATCCACTTCAGGTGTGGATAACGATGTGGAAAAGCGGGGCTTGACAGGCTGGAGACGCTGTATTGGTGCGGGTTTCAACAAATTGCCTGTTCAGGAGGCAAATTTTTTGGTGCATAAAATCAGGCACTTACGGATGGGCCGGTCGGCCTTCGCGGCGGCTCGCGCTGTCGCGGTAAATATTTTTGTACCCGGGCCCGACCCGGGTGCGGCAAGGGAATGCTTTGACAAAAATGCCGAGGAGGAATAGTGTCATAGCGGGGACGATGATGGTTTTCTTGCCGCGAGCGAAACAATGGAATCAAAAGCCGACGACGCCAGCGAAGGCTGGATGATTGAAGACGAGGTGCCGGCCGCCGATGAAGTGGCGGTGGTGGCGCCTGCGCCATGGAAAGTGCTGATCGTCGACGATGACGTCGATGTGCACGTCGTCACCAAGTTTTCGCTCAGTAATGCGGTATTCATGGGGCGCCGCCTGTCGTTCCTCCATGCTTACAGTGGTCACGAGGCGTTGCAGATGTTGCGCCAGCACGACGACGTCGCACTGGTCCTGCTGGACGTGATCATGGAGACGACGGACGCGGGCCTGCGGGTCGCCACCCGGATCCGCGACGAGCTGCAGAACGCCCTCGTCCGCATCGTCCTGCGCACCGGACAGCCCGGCCAGGCGCTGGAGCACGGCATTATCCTGGATTACGACATCAACGATTTCTGGTGCAAGACCGACCTGACCACCCGCAAGCTGTTTACCACGGTCATTGCGTCGCTGCGCGGGTATCACAGTCTGTCGGAAGCGCAGCGCCGCGTCGCCGCGGCCCAGGCGGCGCTGGCATCGGTGCATGCCGCCGCCAACGGTGCGCTGCAGGCACTGCGCGACGGCAGGAGCTGGACCGGTACCGTCGAGCTGGGCGAGCCCCCGGTGCGGGTGGCGCTGTCGGCCCAGCCCAGCCCGGGTGCCGACCGCTTGGTACTGGAAGCTCGTCTCGAGGCGGGGGATGGCACGGCGGTGCCGCCTGCCTGACGGGCCGCGGCGCATGCATTCCACGCTCGTGCCAACCCGGCGCCCGCGTCGCTTATTTCGACGCTAAGTCTTGGATTGCAAAGCATTTTTTGGAATATCCACACGACTTGGGGATAACTTTGTTGATAAGGGCCTCTTGACAAGGCAAAGCGCCCGCAACGACGCCATTTTCCTTAAACTGCCCGTTCAACAGGCAGAAACAGCCACCAGCAAAATCAAGCACTTACAGCCTCATCTGCAGACAATCCCGAGCTCGCGCAAAAAATCCGGCGCGTTTTCGTTCTGACAATTTTTGTGCATAACCGACGTGCGCCAGCGCAGGCCCTTCGACGCTAGTGCACCGGACGACGCCGTGCCGAGCCCGCCAATACGCGCTGGATGACGTCCACCGCGATACTGTGGGCCTTCAGGTATTCCAGCGCGCAAACGGTGCCGACCTGCCCCTGCAGCAAGATCCCCTTGTCGACAATGTCGCTGTGCAGCCGGTCCTTGCGCACATGCGGGTGCGCGGTACGCGTATCGATCGCTTCCATTGCAGTCCTCGTGGAGAAATATTGCTGGATGTATGAGATAGCGCAATGCGCCGCGGCCTGACAAGAGTATTGGACATGAATCCTGAAAGTCAACCCATCGTTGCCCTTGTGACTGGCTGCGCCGGCCGGCGGCCGGCGTCTCCCTGGCAGCGTCTCCCTGGCAGCGTCTCCCTGTGTTAGCTGCCGCGCAGTGCGGCAAGCCGCTTCGCGCTAAGCTGCGCTCACCCAATCAGACAGGAGATTGCCATGACCAGTTCCACCCCGCCCATGAATCCTGGTGACGAAGCCCCCGCCGGTACCCCCGGCACCGGCGAGGACATCTGCCCTGCCTGCGCCGGCAGCGGCAAGCAGGCCGACGGCAAGGCCTGCCCCAACTGCGGCGGCAGCGGCACCATCACCGAGGGCATCGGCGGCGGCTGACCCCGGGGTGACAGCAGGGCGGCGCGCGGGGATAATGGCGCAATGCCTGCCGATCCGCTGCCCCCTGCCGCGCCCGACCTTTCGACCGCCACCGGCGTCGCACCTGCCGACGGCCCCGCGCGACCCAGGTCGCGCACGCACCTGTTCGTCGCCTTCACGCTGCTGGCCCTGCAAGGGTTCGGCGGCGTGCTGCCCGTCGTCCAACGCGAAATGGTGGAGCGGCGGCGCTGGATGACGCAGGAGGAGTTCGTCGAGGAATGGGCCGTGGCACAGACGATGCCCGGGCCGAACGTCGTCAACCTGTCGCTCGTCATCGGCAACCGCTGTTTCGGGCTGACGGGGGCCCTGGCCGCGCTGGCGGGCATGCTGCTGGTGCCATCGCTCGTCGTGCTGGCCCTGGCCACGGTGTACGCCCTGTTTGCCGCCGATCCCCGCGTGGCCGGCGCATTGCGCGGCATGGCGGCCGTCGCGGCCGGCATGATCGTCGCCACCGGCGTGAAGCTGGCCGCCACGCTGCGTCGCCATCCGTTGCCGCTGCCGCTGACCGCCACGCTGGCCCTGCTGGCCATCGGCGCCCTGGCGGTCCTGCGCCTGCCGATGCTGCCCGTGCTGCTGGTACTGGGCGGCACCGGCTGCGTGCTGACCTACCGGCGGCTCAAGCCATGAGCGCCGGCGCGCCTGTCGTGCCTGTCGTGCATATCGTGCTGACGTGGCACGACTGGATCGACCTGTTCGCCCACTACCTGGTGCTGTCGCTGATGTCGGTGGGCGGCGCCATCTCCACCACGGGCGAAATGCACCGCTACCTGGTCGAACAACATGGCTGGATGACGCAGCAGCAATTCGCCGACGCGATCGCCATCGCCCAGGCCGCCCCAGGACCGAACGTGCTGTTCGTCGCGCTGCTGGGCTGGACGGTCGGGCTGAACGCGGGCAGCCACGTGGCGGCCGTGCTGGGCGTCCTCGTCACGATGATCGGGATCATGCTGCCCAGCAGCGTGCTGATGCTGCTCGCCACCGGCTGGGGCCACCGCAACCGCGAGCTGCGCGCCGTGCGCGCGTTCAAGCAAGGGATGGCCCCGCTCGTAATCGGCATGCTGGTTTCGACGGGCATCGTACTCGCCGGCGCCAACGGCGGCACGGCGGCGGACTGGCCGCTGTACCTCGTCTCCGCCGGCGCAGCGCTGGTCCTGTGGCGCACCCGCATCCACTTGTTGTGGCTGCTGGGAGCCGGCGCCGCCCTGGGCGCCTCCGGGCTGCTGTAGACACCGGGGTCGGGCACCGATCCGCGGGTCTGCGCCCCGCCGATCGGTGCCTGACCCCATGGGTTCAACAACTCCTCCTTAGCCGCGCATCCGCGCCGGTCAACGCGCGCAAGATTGGCAGACTTCGCATGGCCGCCTTACCGGTTCTGGAAGCCACCGTACACCTTGATGGGGCTCCATGCGGGTTCGACCGGCAGCGCGGCCGGGGCCACTCGCGCAAATGGCCCGGCGCCATACACGACCTTGCCGTTGACGATGGTCAGCATGCTTTCCAGCTTGCGGATGCCATCTGCCGGCATCGTGAAGTAATCCCGCGGCAGCACCACCAGGTCGGCATACTGGCCCGGCGCGATGGTGCCCTTGACGTGTTCCTCGCCGCTCATCCAGGCACTGCCGCGCGTCATCAGCCGCAGCGCGTCGAACCGGCTCAGGGCATCGCCCGGCTGCCACATCTGCAAGCCCCCGGCGGTCTTGCCGGTGACGGCCCAGTACAACGATGGCCATCGGCCATAGCTGCTGACCCGGGTGCCGTCGGTGCCGAGGCCGACGGGAATGCCCATCTTCAGCATCGTGCGGATCGGCGGCATCTGGCGGGTTTGTGCACCGTAGCGCTGCCAGTAGGCTTCGCCCTGGTAGTACGTGCGATTCTGCACGGCGATGCCGCCGCCCAGTGCCTTCACGCGCGCCAGTTGCGCGTCCGTGATGGTCTCGGCGTGATCGAAGAACCAGCGCGGCCCGGCCAGCGGGATGTGCCGGTTGACCTTCTCGATGACGGCCAGGTCGCGCTCGATCGACTCGCCATAGGTGGCGTGGATACGGAACGGCCAGCGGTTCTTCACCAGCAGGCGCAGCACCGCTTCGAGCTCGCCTTCCATCTGTGGCGGCATGTCGGGACGCGGCTCCAGGAAGTTCTCGAAATCGGCCGCGCTCCACACCAGGTTCTCGCCGCCGCCCTCGGTGTTGTAGCCGTTGGCGTAGAACAGGTGGTCGTTGCGATCCGGTTTCGCCAGCGCCCCATTGCCCGTCCGGCGTGCGCGCGGCCTGCTCCCTGAGCATGCGCAGGGCTTCGGCCAGCGACTTCACGCCATCCCAGCGCAACTCGGCGTTGTAGTGCAGGCCTTCGCGATGATGTGCAGGTGCGAGTCGTTCAGGCCGGGAATGACGGTGCGGCCGCCCCCATCGATGACGCGGGTCGTACGGGTCTTGTGCTTGAGGATTTGCGCCGTGCTGCCAACGGACACGATCTTGCCGCCGTCCACGGCGACGGCCTGGGCGAATTGTCCTTCCTTGACCATCGTCGCGATCTTCGCGTTCGTGATGATCAGGTCGGCCGCGCTGGCCATTGTCGGGGCCAGTGTGAGTGCGCAAGGCGCGGCCAGTCCCGCCGCCAGCATGGCAGCGTAGTGCATCGGTCGTTTCATGTGTTCCTCGGCTGTCGTACAAAAAAAACGCAAAAACGCGCCGACCGATGCAGGCGCCGGCAGCCTGCGCTGCCGGCCGGGGTGTTACTCCTTGATTGCCTCGATCGCGAAGGTCAGCTTCACTTCGTCGCTGACGTTCGGCGCATACTTGCCCGCGTTGAATTCGCTGCGCTTGATGGTCGCGGTCGCGTTGGCGCCGCAGGCATCCTTCTTGGCCATCGGGTGCGGCTGGCACTTGAACGACGTGACCTGCAAGGTGACGGGCTTGGTGACGCCCTTGATGGTCAGGTTGCCGTCGACCGACGCCAGCGCATCGCCGTTGAAGTTGAACTTGGTGGACTTGTACGTGATTGTCGGGTACTTGGCCGTATCGAAGAAGTCGGCACCCTGGATATGGCTGTTGAACAGGTCGGAGCCCGTGCTGACCGACTTCGCATCGATCGTCACGTCCACCGAACCCGTCTTGGCGGCACGGTCCAGCGTGATCTTGCCCTTGGTGCTGTCGAAACGGCTCTCCTGCGTCGAGAACCCCAGGTGGGTGTACGAGAAGCGCGCGAACGTGTGCGAGTTGTCGATGACGTAGGTTTCCGGCGCGGCGTGCGCTGCCACGGAGACAGTCAAGGCAGCGGCCAGCGTGGTGGTCAGGGCCAGCAGTTTTTTCATGTAGGACTCTCCAGTCTGAGGTTGTACGGAACCCGAGCATTATGCGCGGGGCACGGCGGAGAGTAAAACGGAAAATTTACCGATTTATTATCGAAAAACTCGATAATAAAAACCGCTGGCCATTGAGAACATGGTAGCGGATGGCTACTCGGCCGCACATCTGCCAAAGGGGAGCGGCGGATGGCACCTGCCCGGGGAGGTGGGGTCTGTCCCTCCGGGACAGACCCTCAGCCGGAGCTGCGACGGTCCGCGGGACGGACGTCCTTCAAGCGTCCAGCAGCCGCGCCAGCAGCCGGCTCTCGACGGCGGCGAACTCGCGCGAACCGCGCGCACGGGGGCGTGGCAGGTCGACGGCCACGTCCAGCGTGATGCGGCCCTCCTCGATCAGCAGCACGCGGTCGGCCAGTGCCACCGCTTCCTGCACGTCGTGCGTCACCAGCACGGCCGTGAAGCCGCGCTTGCGCCACAGCGACTCGATCAGCTGCTGCATCTCGATGCGCGTCAGGGCATCCAGTGCGCCCAGCGGCTCGTCCAGCAGCAGCAGCAGCTACGGTTGGTGCACCAGCGCCCGCGCCAGCGCGACCCGCTGGCGCTGCCCGCCCGACAGCTCGGCGGGCCAGGCGTCGGCACGTTCGGCCAGGCCGACGGCCGCCAGCGCCTGCGCCGCCGCGTGCGGCCCGCCATCGGCCAGGCCCAGCGCCACGTTGTCGAGCACCGTCTTCCACGGCAGCAGGCGCGGCTCCTGGAACATCATGCGCACCGTGGTGCCGGGGTCGACGTCGACGTTGCCGCCATCGAGCGCAACGAGGCCGGCGATCGTGCGCAGCAGCGTGCTCTTGCCGCAGCCGCTGCGCCCGACGACGGCGACGAACTCGCCCGCGTCCAGGCGCAGCCCGATGGCGTCCAGCACGGTGCGTTCGCCATAGGCTTTGGTCAGGCTCCGCAGCGTGACGGCGGCGCCCTGGCGTGGCAACAGCGCGGGCGCGGCTTGCCTGCGGCGCTCGACCGGCGCGGCCGGCGCCGTGACAAACAGCTCGGTATCGATGGGGATCGTGGCGTGCAGCATGGTCATCCTTTCGTCATCAACGGTACGCCGGGTTCCAGCGCAGCAGGCGTCGTTCCAGGCCGCGCGCAAACAGGTCGGCCAGCTTGCCCAGCAGCGCGTACAGCAGCACGCCCACCAGCACCACGTCGGTCCGCAGGAATTCGCGCGCGTTCATCGTCATATAGCCGATGCCGGCCTGCGCCGAGATCGTCTCGGCCACGATCAGCAGCACCCACACGAGGCCCAGCGAGAAGCGCACGCCTACCAGGATCGACGGCAGCGCGGCCGGCAGGATCACGTCGCGGTACAGCGGCCAGCCGCGCAAGCCGTAGCTCCTGGCCATCTCGATCAGCTGGGCGTCCGCCGAACGGATGCCATGGAACATGTTCAGGTAGACCGGGAAGAACACCCCGACGGCCAGCAGGAACAGCTTGGCGCTTTCGTCGATGCCGAACCACAGGATCACGAGCGGGATCAGCGCCAGCGCCGGGATGTTGCGGATCATCTGCAAGGTCGTGTCCAGCAGCGTCTCGGCGCGGCGGAAGCTGCCCGTCAGGAGTCCCAGCAGCAGGCCGGCGCCGGCACCGACGGCAAAGCCGGACAGCGCCCGCCACAGGCGGGTGCGCAGGTGCGTCCACAGCTCGCCCGACACGGCCAGCGCCCAGAAGGCCTGTGCCACCGCCCACGGTCCCGGCAGGATGCGGCTGGACAGCCAGCCGGTGCGGGCCGACAGCTCCCACGCCAGTAGCAGTGCGATCGGCAGCAGCCAGGGCGCCAGGCCGGCCCGAACCGACTGCCATGCGCCGGGCCCACCCGCGCGCGGCGCGGCGATGATGGCGCTGCCCATCATGCAGCCTTCCTCGGCACGGAGGGTACGGATGGGACGATATCGGTCGCCATCACCTCCCCGAACGGCCCCGTGATCGACTGCTCGCCGCTGGCCTTGCCCTTGCCCAGCAGCGGGAACACCAGCTCGGCGAAGCGGTACGACTCCTCCAGGTGCGGGTAGCCGGAGAAGATGAACGTCTCGATGCCCAGCGCCTGGTATTCGCGGATGCGTTCGGCCACCGTCTCGGCGTCGCCCACCAGCGCGGTGCCGGCGCCGCCGCGCGCCAGGCCCACGCCGGCCCACAGGTTGGGCGACACTTCCAGCTTGTCGCGCCGGCCGCCGTGCAGCGCGGCCATGCGGCGCTGCCCTTCCGAGTCCATCCGGGCAAACGTGGCCTGGGCCTTGGCGATGACGTCGTCGTCCAGGTGCGAGATCAGCTCGTCGGCCGCGCGCCAGGCCGCCTCGTTGGTCTCGCGCACGATCACGTGCAGGCGGATGCCGAAACTGACCGTGCGGCCATGCGCAGCGGCGCGCTGGCGGATGTCGGCGATCTTCCCGGCGACGGCCGCCGGCGGCTCGCCCCACGTCAGGTAGACGTCCATCTGCTCGGCCGCCAGGTCGTGCGCCGCAGCCGACGAGCCGCCGAAGTACAGCGGCGGATACGGCTTCTGCACCGGGGGGTACAGCGTCCTGGCGCCCTTCACCTTCAGGTGCTTGCCTTCGAAGTCGAAGCCGGCATCGCCGCCCGCGCCGGACAGCGCGCCGCGCCAGATGCGGATGAACTCATCGGAGATCTCATAGCGCTCGGCGTGGTCGGCAAACAGGCCGTCCGCGGCCAGCTCGGTCGGATCGTCGCCCGTTACCACGTTGATCAGCAGGCGCCCGTTCGACAGCCGGTCGAACGTGGACGCCATGCGCACCGCCAGGCCGGGCGTGGACAGGCCGGGCCGCACCGCCACGAGGAACTTCAGCTGCTTCGTTGCGTGGATCAGCGACGAAGCCACCACCCACGCGTCCTCGCACGAGCGGCCGGTCGGCAGCAGCACGCCGTCGTAGCCCAGCGTGTCGGCGGCGACGGCGACCTGCTTCAGGTAGTCGGCATCCAGGCATCGACGGCGCCCCGCTCGAACGCTGCGCGCGCATCCGACGGCGGCAGGAACACCGGCTGGATGTCCGCGTAAGCGATGTCGGCCTGGCGCGGCGGGTGTTGCTGCCGGCCGCGTTGCCGGCCCTGCTGACGGGCCTGCGCAACGGCCTGTCGCTGGCATGGCTGTTCACGGTGGCGGCTGAACTGATCGCCGCCAGCCGGGGCCTGGGCTACCTGCTCAGCGACGGGCGCGAGACGGGTCGTGCGGACATCGTGCTGGCGGCGATCCTGCTGCTGGCGCTGCTGGGCAAGGCCAGCGACAGCGTCATGCAGGCGCTGGAGCGGCGCCTGCTGGCGTGGCACGACAGCCTGGGGAACCGCGCCTGACGTGCGGGTGGTAGCATGGCACATCGCCTTGACCGGAGCGCACCATGACCACCGACTACCGCCTCGTCGCCCGCCGCCTCGTGCCCACCGAGGCCCACCTGCTGCGCGGCTGCCTGCGCGCGGCAGGGATCGCAGCGGTCGTCGCCGACGACCAGCACGTCCAGGTGAACTTCCTGCTGGCGCCAGCGCTGGGCGGTACGCGCGTGCTGGTGCCGGAAGCCGACCTGGAGGCGGCGCGCGAGGTGCTGGCCGCGTTCGAGCGGGGCGACTTCACGCTGCCCGAGTCGACCGACGTGGGGCCGCCCGCCGAGTAGCGCGCCGGTCCTGGCCGCGCTCAGTCGCGCATTCAGTCATTCCTCATCTGCGCCTGCGACACGCTGCTGTTGGGCGGCACGCTTTGCGTCAGCCAGACGTTGCCGCCGATGGTGGAGCCGGCACCGATGGTGATGCGGCCCAGGACCGTGGCGCCCGCGTAGATGACGACGTCGTCCTCGACGATCGGGTGGCGCGGCGTGCCCTTGATCAGCATGCCCGACGCATCGGCCGGGAAGCGCTTCGCGCCCAGCGTGACGTGCTGGTACAGGCGCACGCGCTCGCCCAGGATCGCCGTCTCGCCGATGACGACACCGGTGCCGTGATCGATGAAGAAGCTGGCGCCGATGGTCGCCGCCGGGTGGATGTCGATGCCCGTCAGCGAGTGGCTGATGTCGCAGATCATGCGGGCGATGAACGGAGAGCCCAGCCTGTGCAGCTGGTGTGCCAGGCGGTAATGCAGGATGCCGATGGTGCCGGGATAGCACAGCATGATTTCGGCAATCGACGTGGCGGCGGGATCCCCGGCATACGCCGCCTGCACGTCCGACACGATCAGCGCGCGGATGTCCGGCAGGCTGGCCGCGAACTGCCGCGTGATCTCGTGGGCGCGCTGCGTCAGCGATTCTTCCGTCGCCTCCACCCCGTCGGCGAACTGGAGGCCGCGGCGGACCTGTTCCGTCAGGCGGTTCAGCGTTGTATTGAGCGTATCGCCGACAAAGTAGTCGATGCTCTCGTCCGTGAGATTGGGGCGGCCGTAGTGGGTCGGGAACAGCACGGCGAACAGGCCGTTGACGATCGTCGTCAGCGCCTCGCGCGACGGCAGTTCGCGGATACGGCGCTGGTGGCGGATATTATGGGTGGCCTCGCGCGAGACGCGCAGCGCCGCCACGACCGCATCCAGGTCCCAGTGTGCCGGCTTGACGCCGGTGCCGTCGAAGGTATCGATTGTCATGATCTTGGTCGTGAAAAAAAGCAGCTTACTGAATCGGGGCACGCATTCTAAAGAATAATTTCGCGCGGCGTTATGCTGTTACCGCATATCGATATGCGCGGGGCTCCTGCACGAACGGCCGCGCTCGCGTAAAATAGCCGCCCCGATCGCGACAACGCCGCAGTTCTTTCGTCGCGATCTTTTGTAAAGCAGCATCAACGATACTCCTTCCATGAATATTCTGCTGACCGTGCTCCTGGCCGGGCTGTCGATGGTCGGTCCGCTGGCGATCGACACCTACCTGCCCTCCTTCCCCGCCATCGGCGCCGAGTTCGGCGCGACGCCCCTGGCCGTGCAGCAGACGCTGTCGCTGTTCCTGTTCTGCTTTGCGTTCATGATGCTGTTCTACGGCACGCTGTCGGATACGTTCGGCCGTCGCCCCATCATCCTGGGGTCGCTGGTGCTGTACATCGGCGCCTGCGTCGGCGGCGCGGTGGCGGGTTCGCTGGGCTTCCTGCTGGCCTGCCGCGTGCTGCAAGGGCTGGCTTCCGGAGCCGGTTCCGTTGTCGGACGCGCCATCGTGCAGGACCGCTTCTCCGGCGCCGAGGCACAGAAGATCCTCGGCCACATCATGATGGTGTTCGGCCTGGCGCCCGCGCTGGCACCGATCCTGGGCGGCTGGCTGCAGGTAAGCTACGGCTGGCGCTCGATCTTCTGGTTCCTGGCGCTGTTCGGCGCCGTGATGATGTTCGCCGTCTGGCGCTGGCTGCCGGAGAGCCTGGCGCCGCGCGACCGCCACCCGTTCCACTTCGGGACCATCGCCGGCAACTACCTGAAGGTGCTGCGGCATCGCCAGTTCCTGCTGCTGGCGGTTGCGCTGGGCGTGGCGTTCGGCGGCTTCGCGCTGTACATCGGCTCGGCCGCGTACTTCGTCATGCACATCCTGCACCTGCCGGAGACGGCATTCGCCTGGCTGTTCATCCCGCTCGTCGCGGGCATGGTGGTGGGGTCGGCGGTGTCGGGCAAGGTGGCGCACCGTTACGCGCAGGATAAGCTGGTCTGGATCGCGTATGCGGGCATGGCGCTGGCGGCGCTGGCCAACGTGGCCTACACGTACCTGTTCACGGCGGCGATCCCGTGGGCCGTGCTGCCGCTGTTCTTCTATTCGCTGGCGCTGGCCATCGCGATGCCGCCGCTGTCGCTGATGGCGCTGAACCACTTCCCCAACAACAGCGGCCTGGCCGCGTCGATGCAGTCGTTCATCCAGATGACGTTGTTCGCGCTGGTGTCCGGCCTGGTGGCGCCGCTGCTGTTCGACAGCGCCTTCAAACTGGCGTGCGGGGTGCTGGGCTGCCTCGTCGTCAGCCTGCTGGCATGGGTGCTGGCGCATGCCGGCAAGGCGCCGGCACGGCAGGGCTGATCACGGCCACGGGGCCGGCGTCACGTCCAGGTACTGCGGGCCGCCGTCTTCCGGCTCGGGTGCCGCCTGCGGGTCCTGCTTCAGCTTCTGCGCCGGCGGCAGGCCCAGGCCAAGGATCTCCTTGCGGCCCTCGACGAAGTCGGACGTGGACAGCGGATGCTCGCTGTCCGGCCAGTTGGCGATTGCCCAGTTCTGCAGTTCCTCGAAGCGGTGCCAGACTTCGGCGACGAACTTGCGGCGCATTTCTTCTTCCATTGCCATGCTAACCTCCCTTGTGTTTTTGACTACTGTACACGAGCGGCGCATATCGTGGCGCCAGCCCCGTCACACAGGAACGATGCGGTAGGCGCAGCGGCGTGCCCCTGCCAGCTGGTGTTCGCTGCGCTCGACGCTGCAATCGGGACCCAGCACACGCTGGAACACATCCAGCTCCGAGCGGCAGAACTGCTGGCAGGCACGGGCGGCGGCGCAGATGGGGCAATGGTTCTCGACCAGCAGCAGCGCGCCGTCCGGCGCCGTCGCCACCTCGGCCATATAGCCTTCCAGGTCGCGCGCATGGGCCAACGCGGCGACCCGCTCGGGCAGCGGCGTGCCGCTGCCGATCGCGGCCCGATAGGCCGCTTCGCTGGCACCCTCGCGTGCCACGATCAGCTGGTCCATCGCGGCGTCGCCGAACAGCGCCCTGACCTGGTCGATCAGTTGCACGGTGACGTCGGCGTGCCGGTCCGGGAAGCGGGCGTGGCCCGCGGCCGTGAGCAGCCAGCGGCGCGCCGGCCGTCCCACCTTCTCAGCCACGTCCTCGTATGTCACCAGGCCTTTTTCCTGGGCCGCTTCGAGGTGGCGCCGAGTACCCATCGACGTCAGGTCGAGGATCTCGGCCAGCTGCTGCGCGGTGTTGGGCCCGCGGGTCTTCAGCAGGAACAGGATCTGGTCGGCGGTATGCATGGGTTTCTTCAGGTAGTAGCATTGACGGGTAGGGCCACGGACACCTCGGCGTGCCAGCGCCGCAGGCGCCAGCCGGCCCACAGCGACAGCATTGCGCCAGTGCCCAGCACCAGCCGGGTATCGACCAGCACGAGCCACGATCCCGCCAGCGCCGTCACGATGCTGGCCAGGCAGAACGTCGTCGACAACAGGCCCATGACGGCGCCCTGCCCGTGCGCGGCGAAGCGCTCGGCGGCCCAGGGCTGCATCGTCGCATTGTAGAACGCATTCGGGATACCGAACAGTACGATCGCACCGATGCCCACCCACAGGTTGCCCAGGGCGACGCCGGCGACGGCCGCCGCGATCGCGCAGGCATACCACGCCGCCTGGCGCAGCGGATCACCGGTCCGCACCCGGCCAGCGACCACGGCCGCGCCCGTCATCACGCCGCACAGCGCCGTGTTGACGATGGCGATCCGGGCCGTATCGTAGCCACCCACTTCGACCAGCCACAGCGGAAAGAAGTCGTAGAACGCCGTGATGCCGCAACTGCATGCCAGCTGGATGGCGAACAGCGTGCGCAGCGGCGGATGGCGCAGCAGGTGCAGCACGTTGTTGCGTCGTGCGACCTGCCACAGCGAGTCCTGTCCAGGCTCAGCGCCTGCGCCATGGCGCCCGGACGGCACGGCGATCATGACGAGTACGCCCGCCAGTACCAGCGCGACAATGGCGACGATGAACGGCACCGTGATGCCGAAGCCCACCGTCAGCCCGGCCAGCAGCGGTCCCACTAACCAGCCCAGGTGGAATGCGCCGTTCAGCAATGACAGCGCCCGCACCCGCTCCTGCCCGGCCAGGCGTTCGGCCAGCAGCGCGCGCGCGACCGCGCTGTTGCCTTCCATCAGGCCGGTGATGAAGCGCGCTGCGATAAACAGCGGAAACGATTCGAGCACCAGCGCCAGCGCCGTCACGGCATGGCCGGCGGCCGCGCCGAAAGCCGTGGCCAGCAGCACCGGCCGGCGGCCATAGCGGTCGGACACGGGCCCCAGCAACGTGGCGCCGATCAGCAGGCCGACGGGATTGACCGTCAGCGCGATCCCGAACAGCAGCTTGGGCGGCAGGCCGAGGAAGCTGTTCAGGCCGTTAACGGCGCCCGAGGCGAACAAGGGCGGCAGGATCGGATACGGCAGCGACGTGCCGACGGTGGAGAGCAGCGCCAACAAACAGGCTGCGGCGATCAGGATGGGGGTTTTCATGCGGCCAGTGTACGGCTGGCGCGACCATAAGTAAACTATTTTATTTACTTATACTGGATTGTCTGTCCCGGCGGCTGGGGGCCTTCGCAGCTCGATGCCTTGCCGCCGCGGATGAAAACCGGGGTCAGTCCCCTGGGGCCGCCGCTGGCCAGCGCTGGCGCTTTCGCTTACCGGGGACAGACCCCAGGCGCTGTTTTACGTCGGCGGCTCCCGGGCGCGGATGAAACCGGGGTCGGTCCCGGGGGCCGCCGCCGGCAAGCGCTGGCGCTTTCGCTTACAGGGACGAACCCCCAGCGTCCCTCGATGCCACCGGGCTCAGGGTCTGTCCCTGCGGGACTGACCCTGGTTTTCATCCGCGGCGGCGATACGTTGCAAACTCAAGCGCCCACATTGCGCGCCACCCATGCGACGATGCTGTTGACGTCCATCGCCCCAGCCTGCCGGGCCACTTCACGGCCATTGCGGAACAGGGCCAGCGTGGGAATGCTGCGGATCGCGTAGCGCGCGCCGATGTCCGGATTCGCTTCCGTATCGACCTTGACGACCCGCACGTCCGGTTCCAGCCGCTTGGCGGCCTGTTCGTAGAACGGCGCCATCGTGCGGCAGGGGCCGCACCAGGGTGCCCAGAAGTCGACCAGCACGGGCACGTCGCTGCGTTCGATATGCTTCAGGAAGCGGGCGCTGGCCAGGTCGGCCGGCTTGCCGCCGAACAGCTCGAGCTGGCATTTGCCGCAGGTGGGGTGTTCCTCCAGGCGCTGCGCCGGTACGCGGTTGACGCCGTCGCAGTGCGGGCAGACGACGTGCAGTGATTCGTTGCTCATTCCTGCTCCTGTCCCTTCTCGTTCTTGACGATGCCGCGGATATTGGTCGCGGCCAGGCAGCAGTTTAATACGATCAGCGCCCACGCGTCGTCATGCCAGCCCCAGATCACCCACATGACGTTACTGACGAGGAAAACGATAAACCCCGACAGCCGCCGCCGCGCACTGCGCGAGCCCACCAGCCATGCGGCCAGCAGCGATGCCGCCATCGCCGGCCATTGCAATAATTCGATCAGATCGCCCATGCGCGCTCTCCTCTGCTCATCCGGAAGACGAGTGTAACGCCCGGCACGAACGGATGGCGCCAGCGAGACATGGGGGACAGACGGGAACGCAGGCGTCGGAGGCCCGGATGGCCAACGCGACCGACACAAGGCGGGGATCGACCAAAGCGGACACCGGCCACGCGCCCCGCGCGGCCGGCCCGGCGGCAGGCGCCGCTCCGCTGCGGACACCGCGCGACCGCCCGCCGCGCCGGCACCCGCTGCATACGACAACGCTCAGCCCAGCGCCGCCGCATGCGGCCCACCCGAGGCGGGCCAGTCAAACCGCAGCCGTCAGCCCGGCTGGCCTTCCTTGCGGCCGGCCTGGCGCGTGGCGGCCTGGGCCGCCTGCGCCGTGTGGGCCGCGGCCTGGCCCATGTGCTCCGCCGCGTCGTGGCCGTTGCCCATCGCGGCGCGGGCCTGGCGCGTGGCCGAGTCCACCATGCTGTCCAGCGGGTTGGCCAGCTGGCGCATGGTGTCGTGCTGACGGCGCACCGTGCGCTCCGTTTCCTCGGACGTCACGCGCGTCACTTCGTCGCTCAGCTCGCGCGCCGCACGTGCCGTTTCCTCGGCATGCTCGCCGGCCACACGGACCAGCTTGGTGTGGCTGTCCGCCGCGATGCGCGACAGTTGCTGCTGGTACGCCCGCAGCCGCTCCGCCGCCGGCTGGGCCCGGGAAGCGGTGACGCTGAACACCTCGGTCGGCTTGCCGGCCGTGACGATGGCCTGCCCCGTGGCGGCGCTGTCCTCGAGGATCGTCTGCGCCATCTGCAGGGTCAGCTCGTTGACCTGCTGTGCCGTCTGGAACAACGAACGGGAGAAGTCGTTGAAGAATGCGATTTGCGCCTGCACGTGATTCTTCGCCGCAGGCGTGATGCTTTGCGAGAATGGGAACATGGTTGCCTCTATAGAATAGTTTTGGAAGTCCGCCGGCAGAACGCCATGCGGCGTGACAAGGCTACGTGGACTGACCACGACGGGCATGATCTCGATCAAACATGTGACGCGCTGACACTCTTGCATTTTCAGCCATTTTCGGCACTGACTTTACCTGGCTTTACATCGACAAGGCTGCGCAACCTTGCCTGCGGCGTCGATAATTTCCCTGTCGATCAGAGAAGATGAGGAATGGATATGGTTTCAGCAGTGACGCGCACCGGGACGGCAGCCACGACCGCCGCGAGCAATAGCAACGGCAACGCCGCGCAGATTGCCAGCCTGCAAAAGCAGGTGGCGGCCAAGCAGAAGGAACTGGCGGAAGCGCAGAAGGAGACGAGCGAGACGGGACAGAAGCAGGCGCAGCAGCTCAGCCAGGAACTGCAGGCGCTGCAGCAGCAGATCGCCCGGCTGCAGGCCGAAGCGACGAGGAAGGCGGCCGAACAAGCCGCCGACCGCGCGGCGCAGCAAACGGCCACGCAGCCACCTCAAGCACGCACGGACAACGCCACCGACACCAACACCGTCGGCAGCCTCATCGACACCTACGCGTAGGCCGTCACTTGGCCGACGGATAGAACAGCTGCCGGCCGGCCGGCTTGAACGCGGCGATCTTCGCCTGGCCTTCCGGCGACGTGATCCACGCGATCAGCCGCTTCGCCCCCTTGTAGTTGATGCCCGGGTGCCTGGCCGGATTGACGGCGATGATGCCATACGGGTTGAACATCTTCGGGTCGCCCTCGACCATGATGGCCAGGCCCGTCCTGGCCTGGTAGACGCCATAGGTGGCGCGGTCCGTCAGCGTGTAGGCCTGCAGCTCGGCCGCCATCGTCAGCACCTCGCCCATGCCCAGGCCTGCGGACAGGTAGCGCGCGCCCGTGGGTTGGGCGCCGACCTGCTTCCAGTAGGCCTTTTCCATGATGTCCGTGCCGGAGTTGTCGCCGCGCGAGATGAACTTCGCCGGGCCTGCCGCCATCTTCCTGAACGCGGCCAGCACGTCCTTGCCGCCCTTGATCCCGTCCGGGTCGGACACGGGGCCGACCACGATGAAGTCGTTGTACATCACGTCGCGCCGGTCCACGCCCCAGCCTTCGGCCACGAACTTGTCCTCGGCCGGGCGCGCATGCACCAGCGTGACGTCGACGTCGCCGTTCTTCGCCAGCTCCAGCGCCTTGCCGGTGCCGACCGAGATGACCTGCACCTTGGTGCCCGTCTTCGCCTCGTAGAACGGCAGCAGGTAGGCCAGCAGGCCGGAGTTTTCCGTGCTGGTGGTGGTGGACAGGCGCAGCGGCTGCTGGGCCCAGGCGCTGCCGCCAAAGGCCAGCGCGGTGGCAAGCAGGAACAGGGAACGGCGTTTCATGCGGACTCCTTCAGGAAAAACTAGCGGTATTCGATATGCCCGTCGCGCAGCTTCAGGCGGCGCACGTCGGGCAGGTTGATCAGGTCGCGGTCGTGGCAGGCCATGACCACGCTGGTGCCGGCGCCCGTCAGCGTGGGGATCAGCGCGATGACCTGCTCGCGCGCCTCGCCATCGAGGTTGGCCGTGGGCTCGTCCAGCAGCAGCAGGCGCGGCCGCAGCACGCGGGCCCGTGCCAGCGCCACCCGCTGCTTCTCACCCCCGGACAGCGTGGCCGGATCGCTGCCGCGCAGGTGCGTCACGCCGGCCCAGGCCATCGCCTCTTCCACCCGTTCCCGCACCAGCGCGCGCGGCGCGCCACGGGCCTGGAGGCCGTACGCGATATTGGCCGGCACGCTGGTGGAGAACATCACCGGGTGCTGGTGGACGTAGACGATGGCGTCGCGCAGCGCGCGCGGGTACGGCCGCAATGTCACCGGCTCGCCATCCAGGCGCACGTCCTCCGCGTCCACCGGCACCAGGCCGGCCAGCACGCGCAGCAGCGTGCTTTTGCCGGCGCCGTTCACGCCCGTCAGCACGTAGGCGCTGGCCACGTCCAGGCGGAACTCGCGCAGGTCGAACAGCGTGTGCGCGCCGTGGCGCTTGTGCAGCCGCGCGGCCGTCAGCAGTGGCGCTGCCAGTAGCGGAGCCGTCATGCGCGCCCCCGCGCGGCATGGGCATCGCCCTGCAGCAGCATCAGTGCGCCGTTCATCGCCAGCGCGATCGTCACCAGCACGATGCCCAGCGCGATGCCCTGGGCGAAGTCGCCCTTGCTGGTCTCGAGCGCGATGGCCGTCGTGATCGTGCGCGTCTCGCCGGCGATGTTCCCGCCCACCATCATGGCGCAGCCCACTTCCGAGATCACGCGGCCGAAACCGCTGATCACGGCGGCCATCACGCCGAAGCGCACCTCGTACAAGAGGGTCGTCATCACGCGCCAGCGCGAGGCACCGTGCGCGATCGCCGTCTCCGCCAGGCGCGGGTCGGCCGCCTGCACGGCCGTCAGGGTAAAGGCCAGCAGCACCGGCAGCGCGATGACCACCTGCCCGGCCACGATGCCCGGCTGGGCGAACAGCCATTGCAGGGGCCCCAGCGGACCGTGGCGCGACAGCAGCAGGTACAACAGGAGACCGATCAGCACTGTCGGCAGCGACAGCGCCGCCTGGGCCAGCCAGATGACGAGCCGGCGGCCGAGGAACTGGTGCATCGCGATGGCATAGCCGGCGCCGACGGCAAAGGGCGTCGCGATGACAAGCCCCAGCATGCTGGTGCTGACGGAGATCCAGATGATGCGCCACAGGACGGGGTCGCCCGTCAGCAGCAGCCGGAAGGCATCATGCAGCGCGGCCGTCAACGCCATCAGGGCTCCAGCAGTTCCGGCTCGAACACGATGCGCTGCGGCGCGGCCAGCACCGTGAAGTGCTTGCCGGAGCAGCGCGCCAGCAAGGTCATGCCGGTCTGCCGGGCGACGGCGTGGCCCATCTCGGTGGTGCCGGAACGCGACAGCAGGAACGGAATGCCCATCTGCGCGCCCTTGATGACCATCTCGGACGTCAGGCGCCCGGTCGTGTAGAACACCTTGTCGCCGCCCGTCTCGCCCTCCAGCCACATGAGGCCCGCGATGGCGTCCACCGCGTTGTGGCGCCCCACGTCCTCGACGAAGTGCAGCAGGTTGCCCGCGCTGTCGAACAGGCCGCAGCCGTGCACGGAGCCCGCCTGTTTATAGACGGAAGGCTGGGTGCGGATCGTCTCGACGATGCGGTAGATGACGCCCTGCCGCAGCCGGGCTCCAGGCGGCAGCACGATATTGTCCACCTCGTCCATGACGGTGCCGAACACGGACCCCTGGCCGCAGCCGGTCGTGACGACACGGCGCGCCGTGCGCTCTTCCAGGTCGGCCACGCCGGCGCGCGTGGTCACCGCCGCCGTGCCGCTGGCCCCGGCCTCGTCCCACGACACCTGCACCGCCGCGATGTCGTCCAGCGCAAGCAGGCGCTGGTTGCGCAGGTAGCCCAGCACCAGCGCCTCCGGTGCCGCGCCCAGGGTCATCAGGGTAATCAGCTCGCGCCCGTCCAGGTAGACGGTCAGTGGGCGCTCGGCCGGGATGTTCAGCGCCGTCGCACGCTCCTTCTCGTCGCGCGCGGTCACGGGCTGGATCAGCGGCAGGCGCGCAGCCGAAAGTTGCGGTAACCGGCTCATGCGGTTTCCTCCAGCCGGTCGAGTATCTGGCCGCCGCCGTAGCTGCCCTGCGCTGCCACGCTGCCGCCGGCCGTCATGCGGATCGCGCAGTACTTGAACTCCGGGATCTTGCCGAACGGGTCCAGCGCCGCGTTGGTCAGGCGGTTGATGGCCGCCTCGTAATAGCAGAACGGCACGAACACGGCGCCGCGCGGCGAGGCGTCGTCCGCCCGTGCATACAGCGCCACGCTGCCGCGGCGCGAAGCCAGCGTGATGACGCCGCCGGGCGCCACGCCCAGCGCCGCCAGGTCGAGCGGATGAACCAGCGCGACCGGGTCCGGCTCCAGCGCATCGAGCACGCCGGCGCGGCGCGTCATGCTGCCCGTATGCCAGTGTTCCAGCTGGCGGCCCGTGATCAGCACCAGCGGGTACTCGGCATCGGGACGCTCGTCGGCCGGGATGATGTCCGCAGGGACGAAGCGCGCCCGCCCGTCCGGGCGCGGGAACGTCTCGGTGAACACGACCGGCGTGCCGGGATGGTCCTCCTGCGGACAAGGGTGGACCACGGCGCCCTCCCGCTCCAGCCGCTGCCACGTGATGCCGGCCATGCTGGGCATCAGCCGCCGCATCTCGTCGAACACTTCCGCTACGTGGCCATATTTCCAGTCCAGGCCGAGGCGGCGCGCCAGCTGGCACACGATCCACAGGTCCTGCTTCGCCTCGCCCGGCGGCTCGATGGCCTGGCGGCCCAGCTGTACCAGGCGGTCCGTATTGGTGAAGGTGCCCGTCTTTTCCGGGAACGCGCTGGCCGGCAGGATCACGTCGGCCAGGTAGGCCGTCTCGGTGAGGAAGATGTCCTGCACTACCAGCAGGTCGAGCGCGGCCAGCGCCTCGCGCGCATGGTTGGCGTCCGGGTCGGACATGGCCGGGTTTTCGCCCATGATGTACATCCCGCGCACGCCGCCGGCCAGGATCGCCTCCATCACCTCCACGACCGTGAGGCCGGGCTGGTCGTCCAGTGCGGCGGCGGGCACGTTCCACGCCTGCGCGAAGCGCTCGCGTACCGCCGGCTCCGTCACGCGCTGGTAGTCCGGGTACATCATCGGGATCAGGCCCGCGTCGGATGCGCCCTGCACGTTGTTCTGGCCGCGCAGCGGATGCAGGCCCGTGCCGGGCCGGCCGATCTGGCCCGTCAGCAGGGCCAGCGCAATCAGGCAGCGCGCGTTGTCGGTGCCGTGCACGTGCTGCGACACGCCCATGCCCCACAGGATCATCGAGGCCTTCGAGGTGGCATACAGCCGCGCCACGTAGCGGATCGTCTCGGCGTCGATGCCGCACAGGGGCGCCATCGCCTCGGGGCTGTACTGCGCCACGTTGGCCGCCAGCGCCTCGTAGCCGCTGGTGCGGCTGGCGATGAAGGCTTCGTCCGCCAGCCCCTCTGCCACGATCGTGTGCATCATGGCGTTCAGCAGCGCCACGTCGGTATCGGGCTTGAACTGCAAGGTGCGGTGCGCATGGCGCGCCAGCTCCGAGCGGCGCGGGTCGCACAAGATGAGCTTGGTGCCGGACCTGACCGCGTTCTTGATCCACGTGGCGGCCACCGGATGGTTGACGGTGGGGTTGGCGCCGATGACGATCACCACGTCGGCCTGCAGCACGTCCATCACGGGGTTCGACACGGCGCCCGAGCCGATCCCCTCCAGCAGCGCCGCCACCGAGGAGGCATGGCACAGCCGCGTGCAGTGGTCGACGTTGTTGCTGCCGAAGCCCGTGCGCACCAGCTTCTGGAACAGGTAAGCCTCCTCGTTGCTGCCCTTGGCCGAGCCGAAGCCGGCCAGCGCCTTGCGACCATGCAGGTCGCGGATGCGCGCCAGGCCGCCGCCGGCCAGTGCCAGCGCCTCTTCCCAGCTCGCCTCGCGGAACACGTCCAGCACCTGCGCCGGATCCATCGGTGCCGATGCGGACTTCGGCACCCCGCTGCGGCGGATCAGCGGCTTGGTCAGGCGCTGCGGATGGTGCGCGTAGTCGAAGCCGTAGCGGCCCTTGACGCACAGGCGGCCGTGGTTGGCCGGACCGTCGCGGCCTTCCACCGAGACGATGCGGTTGCCTACCACATTGTAGGTCAGCTGGCAGCCCACGCCGCAGAACGGGCAGACCGATGCCACCTGCTGGTCGGGCACCTGCATCGCGGCGCCCCGCGCCGGCGCCAGCGCCCCCGTCGGGCAGGCCTGCACGCATTCGCCGCAGGCCACGCAGGTGGAGGCGCCCATCGGGTCATCCATGTCGAACACGATCTTCGCGCCATCGCCGCGCAGGGCCAAGCCGATCACGTCGTTGCCCTGTTCGTCGCGGCAGGCGCGCACGCAGCGGGTGCACTGGATGCACGCGTCCAGGTTGACGGTGATCGCCGCGTGGCTGGCGTCGCGCGCCGGCTGCACGCGCGAGGCGAAGCGCGGTTTGCCGACCTGCAGCCGGGCCGCCCACGCGTCCACTTCGTTGTGACGGGTATAGGTGGCTTCGGCCAGGTCCGACTGCAGCAGTTCCAGCACCATCTTCTGCGCCGCCAGCGCACGGGGGCTGGCCGTTTCGACCTTCATGCCGGGCAGCGGCGCGCGGCAGCACGACGGTGCCAGGGTGCGCTCGCCCTCGACCTCGACCACGCAGGCGCGGCAATTGCCGGCCGCGGTCAGGCCGTCCTGGTAGCACAGGTGCGGCACGTCGATGCCCTCGCGCCGCGCCACGTCCAGCAGCGTTTCGCCGGCGTGGGCCTGCACGTCGCAGCCGTTCAGTTGGAAGCCGATCATGCGATCTCCTGCGGGAAGTAGCGGATGACGCAGTCGACCGGATTCGGTGCCGCCTGGCCCAGGCCGCAGATCGACGCGTCGCGCATCACCTGGCCCAGCTCGCCCAGCAGCGCGGTATCCCAGCGTGGCGCCTCGATCAGCTGCAGCGCCTTGGCCGTGCCCACGCGGCACGGCGTGCACTGGCCGCACGACTCGTCGCGGAAGAAGCGCATGGTGTTGCGCGCGGCCGCCACCGCGCTGTCGTGCTGCGACAGCACGATCACGGCGGCCGAGCCGATGAAGCAGCCATGCGGCTGCAGGGTATCGAAGTCGAGGGGCACGTCGCCCAGCGCGGCGGGCAGGATGCCGCCGGAAGCGCCGCCCGGCAGGTAGCCGTACAACGAGTGGCCGTCCGCCATGCCGCCGCAGTACTCGGCGATCAGTTCGCGCACCGTGATGCCGGCCGGCGCCAGCTTGACGCCGGGCTCGCGCACGCGTCCCGAGACGGAAAAGGAACGCAGGCCCTTGCGGCCGTGGCGGCCCTGGCCCGCGAACCACTCCGGGCCCCGCTCGACGATGTCGCGCACCCAGTACAGCGTCTCGAAATTGTGTTCCAGCGTGGGCCGGCCGAACAACCCCACCTGCGCCACGTACGGCGGACGCAGGCGCGGCATGCCGCGCTTGCCCTCGATCGACTCGATCATCGCCGATTCCTCGCCGCAGATGTAGGCACCCGCGCCACGGCGCAGGTGGATCGTCGGCAGGTCCGGCACCGGCGCGGCAGCCTGCAGGCGCGCCAGTTCCGTCCCCAGCAGTGCGCGGGCGTCGTGGTACTCGTCGCGCACATAGACGTAGATGTCGCGGATGCCGACCACCCACGCGGCCAGCAGCATGCCCTCCAGGAAGCGGTGCGGGTCGCGCTCCAGGTAGGCGCGGTCCTTGAACGTGCCCGGTTCGCCTTCGTCCAGGTTGACGGCCATGAGGCGGGGTCCGGCCTCGGCCTTGACGATGCGCCATTTGCGCCCGGCCGGGAAGCCGGCGCCGCCCAGGCCGCGCAGGCCCGCGTGCTCCAGCGCGGCAATCAGCGATTCGCCGCTGCGGGCACCGGCCACGCAGTCACCCAGCAGCGCGTAACCGCCGCCGGCCACGTATTCGTCGTAGCCGATATGCGCGGGGATCGCCACTGCCGTTCCGGCCAAGGCGGCAGCGATGGACTGCGCCGTGGCGGCAGGCACGCCCTGTTGGCCCACCAGCGCTGCGGGCGCCTGCTCGCAGCGGCCGATGCAGGGCGCGGCCAGCACGCGTACCTCCGTGCCCAGCAACGCGGGCAACTTGTCCAGCAGCGCAGTGGCGCCGGCCATCTCGCACGACAGGCCGGCGCACACGCGCACGGTCAGCGCCGCCGGCGCCGTTTCCCCTTCGCGCACGATGTCGAAATGGTGGTAGAACGATGCCACTTCATACACCTCGGCCTGCGCCATGCGCAGCTCCTGGGCCAGCGCAGCCAGGTGGGTCGTGGCCAGGCAGCCGTAGCGGTCCTGGATCAGGTGCAGGTGTTCGATCAGCAGGTCGCGCCGGCGCGGCGCATCGGCCAGCAGCGCCTGCACTTCGGCCAGCGCGGCCGGCTCGACACGGCGCCCGCGCGGCGCCTGGCGCTTGCGTTCGCGGCTGGCTCCCGCCTTGGCACTGTCCTCGGCGCCCCCACTGGCGACGGCGATGGGTATGGTCGGGTGGTTCACAGCCGGCGGGTCTCCAATGATCGGGCTTGACGAGGTGGTCTGGCTTGACGAAATCATATGCTGCACTTGAGCATATTCAGGGGCGCGGATTCGGGACGAGTGCTGCCCATCAGGCGGAGCGTATCACGCGCGTACGGCGGCTGAAATATGCTATTTTGTGCATATGTTCAGAGTGAAGATTCATCCGCAGTGGGAAATCAGCGTGCGCGCCGACCGAGCGCTCGACACGGCCGCGCTGCTGGCGTTGCTGAAGGAGATCCAGGAGACCGGATCGATCGCCCGGGCCGCGAAAGCCGTGCGCCTGTCGTACCGCTACGCCTGGGGCCTGCTGCGCGAGGCCGAGGGGCAGTTCGGCCAGGCGCTGCTGGCCACGGGCCGCGGCCGTGGCACCAGCCTGACGGCGCTGGCACAAAAGCTGGTGTGGGCGGACCGCCGCATCGCCGCGCGCCTGTCGCCCACGCTGGAAAGTCTCGCGTCGGAGCTGGAAGGCGAGTTGGGCAAGATGGTGGCGGGCGAGCCGCGCGCACTCCGCCTGGATGCCAGCCATGGCTTTGCCGTGGCGGCGTTGACGCAACACCTGCACACGCTGCAGCTGCCCGTGGAGCTGCGCTACCGCAACAGCACGGATGCGCTGGCGGCCCTGGCCCGCGGCGAGTGCGACCTGGCGGGCTTCCACGTACCCGTCGGCCCGTTCGAGCAGCCCTTCGTCGCCGCCTGCCAGCGCTGGCTCGATCCCGCGCGCCATTGCGTGCTGCACCTGGCGGTGCGCGAGCAGGGCCTGTTCGTCGCGCCCGGCAATCCGCGCGGCATCCGTGGCCTGGCCGACCTGGCGGCGCCCGGCGTGCGCTTCGTCAACCGCCAGACCGGCTCCGGCACCCGGCTGCTGCTGGAAATGCTGCTGGCCGAAGCCGGCATCGCGCCCACGGCGATCAACGGCTTCGGCAGCGCCGAGTTCACGCACAGCGCCGTCGCCGCCTACATCGCCAGCGGCATGGCCGACGTGGGCCTGGGCGTGCGCACGGCCGCCGAGCGCTTCGGCCTGGAATTCCTGCCGCTGCTGCGCGAACGCTACTTCCTGGCGCTGCCGTGCGCCGCCGCGGGCGAGTCGCCGGTGCGCGACCTGGTCGCCGTGCTGCGCTCGCCCGCCTGCCACGCGCTGATCGACGCGCTGCCCGGCTATGACGCCGGTGCCACGGGCTCGATGCAGACCCTGGCCGAGGCATTCGGCGTGACAGCCTGACGGAGTGGCTCATGCACGACCCCGGACTGTTCCGCCAACTGGCCGCCGCGCTGCAAGGCGGCGTGCTGCTTGCGCTGCTGCTGCACGCACTGGCGCTGGTACCGCAGTGGCGCGCCCGCTACTTCAACCCGCGCTTCGTCAACGTCGGCGCGCTGGGCCTGCTGCTGGGCGTGGTGCACGGCTGCGTCATCATGCTGGCGCAGCGTACGCCACCGGTGGCCGGCGCCGACGTCATGGTGACGTGGGGCCTGACGGTGGCGATCCTGCTCAACGCGATCGTCGCGGTACAGAACCTGCTGGCGGTGCACGCGCTGGTGCACCTGCACCGGCCCAGCGCCATCGTGGCGCAGTGGTTGCGCGGGGCGGTGATGCCGATGGTGTGGGGCAGCGCCGGGTTGGGGGTGGTGGCGTATTTTGCGTTGTGAGGACGGGAGAGGAAGCCCGCGGTGCGACGCCTGGATGGGAATCTATCCGGTATGCCGGTGCCGGCGAGAAAAACCAGGGTCAGTCCCGCAGGGACAGACCCTAGCCCTGGGACGCCGCGCGTGAGGGGCGCTCGGTGCCGCCAGAGCCGCCCAGGAACCGCCGCAAATAAGGCGCCGTCCGGCTCTCCTTGCTGCGCGCCACCTGCGCCGGCGGCCCGGCCGCGACAACAGTGCCACCCTCCTCGCCGGCACCCGGGCCGATGTCGATGACCCAGTCGCTGGCGGCCACCACGCGCATGTCGTGCTCCACCGCGACGACCGTGTTGCCCGCGTCGACCAGCTTTTGCAACTGCACGATCAGCCGCTCCACGTCCGCCGGGTGCAGGCCCGTGGTGGGCTCGTCCAGCACGTACAGCGTGTCGCCGCGCGAGGCGCGTTGCAGCTCGGTGGCCAGCTTGATGCGCTGCGCCTCGCCGCCGGACAGCTCCGTGGCCGGCTGCCCCAGGCGCAGGTAGCCCAGTCCCACTTCACGCAGCACGTCGAGCGCCCGGTGCAGCGGCGCTTCGTCGGCAAAGAATTCCCAGGCGGCGTCCACCGTCATGCCCAGCACCTCGGCGATGTTGCGCTCGCGGTACGTCACCTCCAGCGTCTTGGCGTTGTAGCGGGCGCCCGCGCAGACGGGGCATGGCGCATACACGCTGGGCAGGAACAGCAGTTCGACCATGACGAAACCTTCGCCCTCGCAGTTGTCGCAGCGGCCCTTGGCGACATTGAACGAGAACCGGCCGGCATCGTAGCGGCGTGCCTTGGCCGTCTTGGTCGCGGCGAACAGCTTGCGCACGTGGTCGAACAGGCCCGTGTACGTGGCCAGGTTCGAGCGCGGCGTGCGGCCGATCGGCTTCTGGTCCACCCGCACCATGCGGCGCACATACTCCAGTCCCCCGACAATGCGGCCCTCGAGCGGCAGCTCGACGGTGCGCTCCAGCTCCTCGCCCTCTTCCGGTTCGGCCGCCACGTCGTGCCCCAGCGCGCGCGCCACCAGCTCCACCAGCACCTGGCTGACGAGGCTCGACTTGCCGGAACCGGAAACACCCGTCACCGTCGTGAAGACGCTAAGCGGGAACGCCGCATCGAGCCGGTGCAGGTTGTTGCGCGTGACGTCCTGCAGTGTCAGCCAGCGTGCCGGTTCGCGCACGGCGCGTGCTGGCGGTGCTTCTTGCGGGAACAGGTAGCGCCGCGTTTGCGAGGCCGGCACCTCCCGCAGCCCGTCCGGCTCGCCGCTGTACAGCACTGCGCCGCCACCCTCGCCGGCCGCCGGGCCCACGTCCACGATCCAGTCGGCGTGGCGGATCACGTCCAGCGCATGTTCGACGACGAACAGCGAATTGCCGGATGCCTTCAGCCGGTCCATCGCGCGCAGCAGCGCCACCGTGTCGGCCGGGTGCAGGCCGGCCGACGGCTCGTCCAGCACGTAGACGACGCCGAACAGGTTCGAGCGCACCTGCGTGGCCAGGCGCAGCCGCTGCAGCTCGCCCGGCGACAGGGTCGGCGTGCTGCGGTCCAGGGTGAGGTAGCCGAGGCCCAGGTCCAGCAGCACGTCCAGCCGGGCCAGCACGTCCTGGGCGATGCGCTGCGTGACGATCAGTTTTTCCGGGTGCGCGGCGCGTTCCTTGGCGCTGGCCTTGGCGCTGCCGTCCGCATACGGGCGCATCGTCTGCGCCAGGCGCGCCAGCGGCAGGCGCGAGATGCCCGTGATGTCGTGGCCGGCAAACGTGACCGACAGCGATTCCGCGCGCAGCCGCTTGCCGCGACAGACGGGGCACTCGTTGCTGACCATGTAGCGCGCCACCCGCTTCTTCATCGACGCGCTTTCCGTGTTGGCGAACGTCTGCAGCACGTACTTGCGCGCGCCCGTGAACGTGCCCTGGTAGCTGGGCGGGTCCTTGCGCTTCAGGGCCCGCTTGGTCTCCTCCGGGGTCAGGCCGGCATAGACAGGCACCGTGGGCGTCTCGTCCGTGTACAGGATCCAGTCGCGGTCCTTCTTCGGCAGGTCGCGCCAGGGGGTGTCGACGTCGTAGCCCAGGGTGACGAGGATATCGCGCAGGTTCTGGCCGTGCCAAGCGGGCGGCCAGGCGGCGACGGCCCGCTCGCGGATCGTCAGCGTATCGTCCGGCACCATCGACTGCTCCGTCACCTCGTACACCCGGCCCAGGCCATGGCACTCGGGGCAGGCGCCTTCGGGCGTGTTGGGCGAGAACGACTCCGCGTACAGCAGCTCCTGCCCCGCCGGGTAGTCGCCGGCACGCGAGTACAGCATGCGCAGGGAGTTCGACAAGGTGGTGACGCTGCCGACCGACGAGCGCGTCGTCGGCGAGCCGCGCTGCTGCTGCAATGCCACCGCGGGCGGCAGGCCGTCGATCTCGTCCACCTGCGGCACCGGCATCTGGTGGAACAGGCGGCGCGCATAGGGCGACACCGATTCCAGGTAGCGCCGCTGCGCCTCCGCATACAGGGTACCGAACGCCAGCGACGACTTGCCGGAGCCGGACACGCCGGTAAAGACGACCAGCGCATCACGCGGGATGTCCAGGTCGACGTTCTTCAGGTTGTGTTCGCGCGCACCGCGCACCCGGACCATGCCGGGCAGGCGCTTATCGTTCATCGTCCCGCTCCAGGAGGTCGGGCAGCGGCTCGGCCAGGTGCGCACCGTCGCGCCCCGCGTAGTTCACTTCCGGGCTGACGCGGTACCACTCGAACATCTCCGGCCCCAGCGCCATCTGGCGCGCCAGCATTTCGGCCTGTTCCTTCGACAAATCCGGGTCCAGCCACGTGGCGGCATCGGCCGCGTTCAGCACGACGGGGCGGCGATCGTGCACGTCCACCATGCCGCCTTGCGCATCGGCCGTGATCAGCACGAAGCCCGACTCCGCCTTGTGTTCCTTGAACGGGCCGAAGTTGGCCAGCGCCAGCATGAAGATCGGCTCGCGGTCCTTGCGGTGGATGTGCCAGGGCTGGCGCTTGCCCTTCTCGCCCGTCCACTCGTACCAGCCATTGGCCGGCACGACGGCGCGACCCGTCTTGAGCAGCTTGCCCCAGTAGTTGTTGGTGACTTTTTCCAGGCGGGCGTTGACGCAGACGGGCAGCTTTTCGGCCGCCCAGGCGGCGCGGTAGCCCCAGTGCAGGTCGTCCATCGCCAACTGGCCGTCCTCGATGTGGAGGACAGGGCGGTAGGTGCCGGGCGCGGCGTTGTAGGTGGGCGGCGCCTCGCTGCGATAGGCAGCGTCGGCCCAGCCGAAAGCGGCGATGTAACGCCGCGCGATGTCGTTTTGGTCGAAGCGTCCGCACATGGCCCCATCATAGCAGCAGGGCCGGCGCGCTTAGCGCACCGCTGTCGTGCTTCGCCGTACAGCTTATGCCAGCTTATTCCGTGCGGCCGGTCGCCGTATTGTTGACCGGGTCCGGCGTGTCGCTCCAGACCACGTAGTCGTCCACGGTGTACAGCCGGCATGGCTGGCGGCTGGCCGACTGGCAGGCGGCCAGCGCCCGTTCGTTGACGGACTCGCCCTCTTCGGCCCAGCCCCACGCACCGCTGGCCGAGACGGCAAACGCGCGCGGCGTCTGCTTCGACAGGAAGGCGCGGTACTGCTGGCGCCCGCGCTCCGGCAGGAACGGCACGGCGGCCACGTCGTCCAGCGCGGCATAATTCGTCGGCGCCTGCGGCACCGGCTCGGCCACCGCGTAGACCTGCTCGGTCGGCATGCCGACACGCTGCAGGAAGCGCTCCACTTCCGGCAGCCAGATCGGCTGGCCGTCGCGGCTGCCCAGCATGGTGTGGGCATCGTGCTTGAAGGCGCCGTAGGCCACCAGGTCGACCCGCCCGCCGTTGCCGTTGAACGCCTCGTACAGGCGCGCCACCAGCTGCGGGCCGAAATAGCTGTCGTTGGCGCCGTACATCCACAGCGTCTCGATGCGGTTCTTGCGGCCATATTCGGCAAATGCGTTGACGAGGGCCTGCTGCCAGTCGCAGCTGCCGCCATGGACTTTCAGGCCGCCGGCGAAGTTCATCACGCCACGCACGCCCGGCAGTTCCTGGGTGGACAGCGCGACGCTGGCCAAGCCGCCATACGACTGGCCGGCGATGACGATGCGCTCGCCGTCGATCCAGTGCTGGCTGCGCGCATACGTCACGACGTCGGCGATGTCGCCGGCCTGCTGGTAGCCGTTCGCCTTCATATTGCAGCCGTAGTCCGTGTAGGTGCCGGTCGAGTGGGCAAAGCCCGTGCGCATCGGCACCATCACGGCATAGCCGCGCTTGACGAACTGCGCCGCCATGTACACGAAGCGGTCGCGCGACTGTGCCTTCGGATCGCCGGGCGACTTGCCGTGGTTGATGATCAGCAGGGGAAACGGCCCCGGCCCGTTCGGCTTGTACAGCGTCGTCTCCAGCTTCACGTCCAGCGCGGCCCCGGCCGGTACCATGATGATCTGCTCGTTCAGGCGCGTGTCGAGCGGCAGCGACTGCTGCGCGATGGCGGCGGGCACGAGGGCGCAGCTGAGGGCTGCGGCAATGGCGAACTGGCGGACGGTAGATGGAACAGCGAACATGATACGCTCGGGTTAATTTACGCAAGGCAATAACCCGATTCTGGTATCAATGTTCCCGTAACGCAATCCCAAAAGTTCAACCCTGGCTTTTTGTCATCGGACGGACCGCCCAACTGTTGCGTCAGCGCATCTGTACGGACGCGAACTGCGGCGTGGGCGCGACAGCCGACCCGGGGCGCGTGCGCTGGAGAGTTACTCAGGATAAACTAGCTTGTCCGACCGGAATCCGATATGGCGATCACTTCCCTCAGCACGGGCCTGGCCGGCCTGCAGGCGAACCAGCAAGGGCTCGCCGTCGAAGGTCACAACACCGCGAACCTGGCGACCCAGGGCTACGCGCCGCAGACGGCCAGCTTCAACGAAGCGCGGCCTGCGGGTACGGGCGTGACGCTGTCGATCGCGGCGCGCGAGCTGTCGGCCGCGCAGGACGCCGGTGGCGCCCCGTCCGGCACGGATCCCGCCACGTCGATCACGAATTCGCTGGTGTATAAACTGGGCTACAGCCTGTCCGCCAAGGTCATCCAGGCCGCCGACGAGCGCCTGGGCACGCTGATCGACATCAAGGCCTGAGCCGGCGTTATCCCCGTGTCCCGTACGCCTGAGAAATAAATGGCGATATGGCATGATCGGCCGTCTTCATCACGCAAAGCCAGGCATGCCGATTACCCACCTGATTTCCGATTGCGACGGCGTCTTGATCGACAGCGAAGCCGTCGCCCTGCAAGCCCTTGCCGACTTCCTCGTTCCCATCGCCGGGGAGCGCGACCGGCTCGTCGAACTGATCCGCCCACGTCTGGGCCTCAAGCTGGAAGCGTTGGTGCTGGGCGTTTGCGCCGAGCTGCGCCTGCCCGAGCCGACCGTGCCGGACCTGGCCGTGATGCGCGGCGTCGTCGAGGGAGAATGCGACCGCAAGGCGCAAGCCGTGCCCGGCGTGCGCGCGGCGCTCGAGGCGATCCCGCTGCCGAAGGCCGTGGCCAGCAACAGCCGCCTGATGCGGGTGCAGGGACTGCTGGAACGTACCGGGCTGATCTCGCTGTTCACGGGCGGGCTGTACACGGCCGACATCGCGGGCCGGCCGAAACCCGATCCGGCCGTCTACCTGACGGCCGCGGCCGGGATGGGCGCCGCGCCCGCCAACTGCGTGGTCATCGAGGACAGCGTGACGGGCGTGCACGCGGCCGTGGCGGCCGGCACCGTCGTGCTGGGTTTTACGGGCGGACCGCACAGCCCGGCAGGGCAGGCGGAGCGCCTGCTGCAGGCCGGGGCGACATTGACCTTCGGTGCGATGGAGGAATTGCCGGGGTTGGTGGAGCGCTTGCAGGGACAGCGTAGCCAACCGCGGTGACAGGCACCTGCCCTGCCGGGCAAGAGCCGGTCACCGGTGGCATCCGGGGCCGGATCAGCCCCCCATCCCCATTCGCGCCCCCGGCGACACCCCTTCCAGCAACCCGTCGATCGTATGCTCCTGCACGATCGGATCGAGCGTGTCGACCACGCGGCACGTCAGGTGGCGCCGCACCTCTTCCGGCAGGCTGTCGTAATACGGCCGCGTCAATTGCAGGTCGTGCTTCTCGGCGTTGCGCGCGTCCGGCGCGTCCACGCCCAGCACGAAGACCGGACGTGATTTATTGGACTGGTTGGCCGTGCCGCGGTGAATCGTCAGCGCCGAGCGGGCCGAGATGTCGCCCATCTGCGCCAGCTTGCGCTGGGCCAGCGCCTCGTAGCGGGGCCACAGGTCGCGTGCCGGGAACATCGGGTCGCCGCCTTCCAGCGTGTCCCACTGCGTGCCGGGGGCGATCTCGAACGGGCCCATTTCCTGCGTCACGTCCACCGTCGTGATGTTGAACGCCAGCGAATTCAGGCGACGCCCCGTCAGGGTCGCCTCGGGTGCCGCGAAGTCGCGGTGCCACGGCTGGTGCAGCGCGCCGGGGCCGGGCACGTCGAAGCCCGCCTCGACGATGCGGTAGTCGGGCCCCAGGATCGCCCGGCACACGGCCACCACCCATGGATGCGTGATGATGTCGACGAAACCGCGCAGCCGCTCGGGGTGGATTTCGACATAGAAGCGATTCGGCCCGCGCGGCAGCGCGCCGCCGGGCTGGGCAAGCGCCTGGCGGAACAGCATGTCGATGTCCTCGCCCAGCTGCTGCACCCACTCCCGTGTGAACGCGCCCTTGCAGGCGATGAAGCCGTCGCCGTACAGGCCACCCATGATGGCGGCCACGTCGTAGTGCGCCTGCGCGCCTTGACCAGTCATATGTTCCTCCGTATCGATGCCGACGGCCCACCATTGTAGTCAATCCGCCCGCGACGGGCGGCACGGCTGGCACAGGCAGTCTTTGTGTGCGGCTGCGAACAGCCGCACGCACGCGCCGCTCCTACCATGACCCTGAGCGCATCGACAAGGACACCGTTATGGCCACCGGCAATGACATCAACGACAAGAACAGGACCATCGAACACCAGGGCAACGGCCAGAGCTTCGGCGTGCTGGCCCAGGGCCAGCTGGAGGGCAATGCCGTCAGCCCGCTGGGCAATCCCGGCATGCGCCACTGGCAGGCCACGTTCATCGGCGACTCCGGCCTGGACGAACGCGGCAACATCTTCTTTGCCGCCGTCGAGATGACGCGCATGCCGATGATCGTCACGGACCCGAACCAGCCCGACAATCCAATCGTGTTCGCCAACAACGCGTTCTACGACCTGACCCTGTACCGGGAAGAAGACGTCATGGGCCGCAACTGCCGCCTGCTGCAGGGCCCGGAAACGGACCCCGCCACCATCGACGAGGTGCGCCATGCCGTGCGCGAGCACCGCGCCGTCGCGGTGGATATCCTCAACTACAAGGCGGACGGCACACCGTTCTGGAACGCGCTGTTCATCGGCCCGATCTTCGACAAGCAGGGCAAGCTGCTGCACTTCTTCGCTTCGCAGATGGACATCACGCAGCGTCGCGTCTACGAGCATTCCTACTTGCAGGCGCAGAAGATGGAGGCCATCGGCCAGCTGACGGCCGGCCTGGCGCACGACTTCAACAACCTGCTGCAGGTCATCAACGGCAACCTGGAGCTGGCCCAGCGCCTGCTGGGCAACCCGCAGCAGGCCCGCGACGCCATCGGCCGCGCCCAGAAGGCGGCGATGAAGGGCGGCGCGCTGACGCAGCAACTGCTGACCTTCGCCCGCAAGCAGCGTCTCGAGCCGCGCCGCATCAACCTGAATGCGCTGGTGGTGGATTTCAGCGAGATGCTGGTGCGCACCTTGGGCGAGCACGTCCAGCTGCACCTGGACCTGCGGCCCGGCCTGCCGCCCTGCCAGCTCGATCCCACGCACCTGGAGATGGCCCTGCTGAACGTGCTGATCAACGCACGCGACGCCATGCCGCGCGGCGGCACCGTCACGGTGGGCACCTCGCTGCTGGCCGAGCCGGAGCACCGCCAGCGCCTGGGCCTGCCGCCGGGGCGCTATGTCGTGCTGTGCGTGATCGACGAGGGCGAAGGCATGCCCCCGGAAGTGCTGCGCCGCGCCACCGAGCCGTTCTTCACGACCAAGGGTCCCGGCACGGGCCTGGGCCTGGCGATGGTGCACGGCTTCGTGCAGCAGTCCCAGGGCCGCCTGGAGCTGTCCAGCGAGACGGGACGCGGCACCACGGTGCGACTGATCTTCCCCGTCGCCGACCAGCGCGAGGAGCTTATCGGCCCGGCCGCCCTGGCGCCCACGCCCCAGACGGAGCTGCCTGCCAAGGGCACCATCCTCGTGGTGGAGGACAACGACGACGTGCGCGAACTGGGCCAGGCCATGCTGATGGCGAACGGGTATCGCGTGCGGGCGGTCGCAAGCGGCGAGCAGGCGCTGCGCGTGCTGGAGGAGGAAAGCGGCATCAGCCTGCTCTTTACGGATGTGATCATGCCCGGCGGCATGGACGGCCTGGAGCTGGCCGGGCAAGTGCGCGAGCGCTGGCCACACCTGCCGATCCTGCTGACGACGGGTTACATGGAGCAGTTGCCGGGCCATGCCACCGAGAGGCTACCCGTGCTGGCGAAACCCTATCATCTGGCCGAGCTGCTGGACAAGGTCGCCGCCACCCTGAACGGACAGGTGCCGCGGGCGCATCCCGCCGCGTTGTAGCGGCCGCCGCTACCAGCCGATGGTCGGCTTGACGGCCAGCCCGTCGCCGTCCAGCTTCCACACGGGCTTGCCGGCAAATGGCGGCCGCGGCGCCCGCAGGATGTAGTCGAAGCAGCGGTGCCGGTCCAGCAGCCCCACGCCGCGCCCCAGCATGGCCAGGACGCGCATGCGTGCGCAGCCCGGGATCGTGCGCAACGCGCGGGCCAGCTGGAAGCCGTCCAGGTATTGCAGGTCCATGCCCACCACGGCCACCGATGGGAAGAAGGCGCGGGCCTTGTCCAGCGCCGAAACGCCGTCGAAGGCCAGCCGGACCGTGAAGCCGGACGTGACGAACACGCGTGCCAGCGCCTCGGCCGCCGCGCGGTCGCCGCAGGCAACCAGGATCCGGTCGCCTGGCCTGAAGGGAGAAATCAGCGTGGCAGTCATTGTCGTCTCCAGCCTGTCGTGCAGCGGCGGCGCCGGCCCGGCTGTCTTGCCTTGCCTTGCCTGCCGCCGACAGATTCATATGCGCTCCATTCTGCGCTATCCTGTCCGTTCCACCAAGGGGGCAAGATGCGCGACACTGTCAGCTTACCATTGCGCGACCGCGATCAGGCGGCTCATTTGCTGGCCGACCGCCTGGACGCGTGGCGCGGCCGCAACCCGCTCGTGCTGGCGATCCCCCGCGGTGCCGTGCCCATGGGCCGGATCGTCGCCGACCGGCTGGGCGGCCAGCTCGACGTGGTCCTGGTGCGCAAGATTGCTTCCGCCATCGATCCGGAACTGGCCGTGGGCGCCGTCGACGAGCATGGGCACCGCGAGCTGGCCCCATGGTTCCACCGGGCCCGCACCGGCATGGCATGGGTGGAACAGCAGACGGCCGAGCAGCTGGCCGTGATGCGCCAGCGCCGCGCCGCCTATGGACCGGCCGCGCCGGTGGCCGGGCGCTGCGTGATCGTGATCGACGATGGCCTGGCCACCGGTGCGACGATGGCCGCGGCCCTGCGCGCGCTGCGCGCGCAACAGCCGGAGCGGTTGATCGCCGCGGTGCCGGTGGCATCGCGCGACGCGCTGGACCTGATCGCATCGTTGTGCGACGAGACCGTGTGCCTGGCCGTGCCGGACGACTTTGTCGCCGTCAGCCGGCACTACGAACTGTTCCCCCAGGTGGACGACGCGGCCGCCATCGCGCTGCTGCGCGGCCAGGCAAGCGCTACGCCAGGGCCGTATCCAGCACCATCATCAGGATGAAGCCGAACACGACGGCGCAGGAAGCGCTGGTCGAGTTGCCATTGCGGTGCGACTCGGGCACCACGTCATGCACGATGACGAACAGCATCGCCCCGGCTGCCAGCGCCAGGCCCCACGGCAGCAGGCCGCGCGCGAACTCGATCAGCACGGCGCCGCTGACGGCGGCCACGGGCTCGATCAGCCCCGATGCAACGCCCAGCGCGCAAGAGAACAGGCGGCCGTAGCCCACGGTGCGCAGCGCCAGCGCCACCACCAGGCCCTCCGGCACGTCCTGGATGGAGATGCCCGTGGCCAGGCTGTGCGCCTTGGCAAGATCGACGCCGGCGTAGGCCACCCCGATCGCCAGCCCTTCCGGCAGGTTGTGGATGGCGACGGCCGCCACGAACAGCCAGGCCCGCTTGACCGAATCGCTGCGGGCCGGGTCGGCGCCGTCGAGCAGTGTCTCGTGGCGTGCCACCCGGTCGAGCAGCAGCACCAGGCCCATGCCCAGCAGGATACCGCCGCCCACGGTCAGGCTGGCCTCGAACGGCCCTGCCCCCGCGCCCTTGCTGGCGGCAATGGCCGGCATGACCAGCGAGAAGGCCGTCGCCGCCAGCATCACGCCGGCGCCGAAGCCCAGGAAGCCGTCGTAGGTGCGCTGCGAGAACTTCTGCGACAGCAGCACGGGCAGCGTGCCCAGCGCTGTCGCCAGCGCCGCCATGGCGCCCCCCATCAGGGCGCCATGGACGCGGCCGTCGAAGGCCTGCACTTCGCCCACGATATCATCCAGCAAAGCCAACGCGCCGGCCAGGCAGATCGCCGCCCCGAGGGCCAGGCGCAGGTTATGCGGGAACGCGCGGGCACTCTGCATGGTCAGCCTTTCGTGTAGTCGCCGTCACCGCCCGGTGCAGTCTTCGGACCGCCGCCGGCCGACGCGGAATCGATCTGGCCGGGATCGGCCATCATGCCCAGTTCAGCGCCCGTCAGCGGGTCGACGGTCGGGTTGGACTGGGTGCGCAGCGCCATCTGGTTCAGCACTTCCGCATCCTTGGCCGGCAGTTCGACGGACGATTCGCCGCCGCCACCGTCCACGCCCATCTGCTGGTCGCGGTCGGACACCACGTTCCACTTCGAGCCGCTGTTCCACGAGCCGGCGATTTCCGGGCCGCCCTGCGACATGTTGAAGTACACGCTGGCGAACTCCGGCCGGCCCGCCAGTTTGCCCGGAGGGAAGTTCGGCTGGATCGAGTACAGGGCCTTCTCGAACGATTTCTGGTGCGCGATCTCGCGCGTCATCAGGAAGCCCAGCGCTTCCTTCACGCCCGGGTCGTCCGTCAGGTTGATCAGGCGCTCATAGACGATCTTGGCGCGTGCCTCGGCCGCGATATTCGAGCGCAGGTCGGCGGTCGGCTCGGAAATGCTGTCGATGTACGCTGCGGTCCAGGGCACGCCGGCCGAGTTGGTCAGCGGTGCGCCCGCGCCATACAGCACCTGCGTGATGTGGCTGTCGTTGCCAGCCCCCGTGATCTTGCGGTACAGCTCGCCTTCTTCCTCGACGCCCTCCGCCAGCGCGCCCTTGGCGCCCTTGTTCAGCATGACGACGATATTGCCGATCACCTCCAGGTGCGACAGCTCCTCGGTGGCGATGTCGAACAGCATGTCCTTGCGGCCTGGATCGTCCTCGGCCACGGCCTGGGTGAAGTAACGCATGGCCGCGGCGAGCTCGCCCTGCGGGCCGCCGAACTGCTCGAGCATCAGGTTGGCCAGGCCCGGGTTGGGGCCGCTGACGCGGACGGTGTACTGGAGACGCTTATTGTGTGCAAACATTCGTGATTCCTCCTGACGGTTGGCGTTGAAGAGGCACGGCACGGCACCGGCGGTAAGCCGGCGCGCGCTGGCACCTGGCGCAATGATCGCCCGCACAGGCCGACGCAGCTATAGGAGTGTTCCGTCGCTTCTTGTAGGACATCTCCAGGCAGGATTGCAACAATTTCTACAGTAAAAAAGTCAAGCCGACTCGAGCGCGCCGTCGGCCACATGACGGGCCGTGATCAGCCGATGCAGCACCTCGGCGCTGCGCTGCGCCTCGGCGGCCTGCTGCACGTGATCGAGCGCCGCCTTGGCCTGGCCTGCCTGCACGGCATCCTCGGCCATCTGGCGCAACAGCTTTTCCTTTTCGTGCAGGGCGCGCAGCGCGGACGACAACGCGTCCTCGACCAGGCGGTCCTGCAGCGACGCCAGCGTCTGCTCGGTCAACGCATGGCCCGTGTGGCAGCGGTAGCGCTTCAAGCCGGGGCTGCGCACTTCCCACAAGGTGCCCTGACACTCGGGGCACGTGAAGGTGGATGGCGTCGCTATCCTTGCAAGGCTGTCCATATCGCTTCCTTTGCCGGCATACCGGTTTTCCAGCTGAATCCATTCGGGGGTCGGCGTCGCCGCGGGGACTGCCGGCACCGCGCCGCCGACCATCTGGGTCAACGCGCCCGCGATCTCGGGCAGGCGCAACACTTTGTCGACGTCGACGTGCTGCAGCGCACTGGCCGGCATCGACGGCGCCACCGCATCCTCCGGCAATTGCACGACGGCGCGGCCGCCGCAGGTCTTGATCGACAGCAGGCCCATCGTGCCATCGTCGAGCTGGCCGGTCAGCACCACGCCGGTGGCGCGCGGCCCGTAGGCCGCCGCGGCCGAGCGGAACAGCACGTCGATCGCGGGCCGGCAGTAGTTTTCCTTCGGCCCCCGCGTCAGCACGGCCCGGCAGCCGGCACCGGTGCGCTCCACCATCAGGTGCTGGCCCGGCGGCGCCACGAGGATGCGCCCGGCCAGGACGGGTTCGCCGTCGCGGGCGTGGCGCAGCGGCATCCGGGCCACCCGCGCCAGCAGCGCCGGCAACAGGCTCTCGCCCTCCGCCGTGTGCATGACGATCAACACGGCGGCGGGCAGGCCCAGCGGCAGGCCGGCAATCACGGTCTGCAGCGCGTGCAGGCCGCCGGTGGAGGTGCCGATGACGATGGCCTCATCGGCTGGCACGGTAGTCAGTTCGATCATGACAGCGATTATTGCCAACGCCGTCCGCGCGCTCGGTGCGCCAGTGCACGCAGCGGCGCATGCACCAACGCACCGGGGTCAGCCGCGCATCAGCCCGGCTGGCACGGCAACAGCCGCGCGATCTTGGCGCACAGCAGCTCGATCTCGACCGGCTTGGTGATGTGGTCGGAGAAGCCGGCCGCCAGCGCGGCCTGCACATCCTTGTCACGGCCCAGGCCACTGGCTGCGATTGCCGGCAGGTCGTGCAGCGCCGGGATCGCGCGCAAGGCCCGGATGAACTCGAACCCGTCCATGTCCGGCATCGACAGGTCGGAGATGACGAGGTCGATCTCGCGGTTCCCCAGCACCACCAGGCCGTCGCGCGCCTTGGTTGCCACGCTGACGGTGGCGCCCTCCAGTTCCAGCAAGGTCTGGAAGACGTACGCAGAATCCTCCATGTCGTCCACCAGCAAGATACGCCGGCCCGCCACGCAGGAGGACAACTGCGCGCCCGCTTCGTGCTGCGTCGGCAGCGTCTCCTGCGACAAGGGCAGCCACAGGCTGAACCGGCTGCCGGTGCCGACACCGGCCGAGGTAGCCTCGACCCGGCCGCCATGCAGCTCGACGATCTGGCGCACCAGCGCCAGGCCGATACCCAGCCCCGCCTTGTTGCGCACCGCCTTGGCGCCGCCCTGGCGGAACATCTGGAACACCTGCGGCAGGAACTCGGCCGAGATGCCCGCACCCGTGTCGGTCACGTCGAGCCGGGCCAAGCCGTCGTCCTGGCTCAGCACCACCGTTACCGTGCCGCCGGCCGGCGTGAACTTGATCGCATTGCTGAGCAGGTTCAGCACCACCTGCTCGATCCGGACCGGGTCGGCCGAGACGATCAGCGGCGTGTCGTATGGCGTGAAGCGCACGTCCAGGCTGTTCACCATCGGGTCCGTGCGGACCACGTCCATCAGCTTGGCCGTGATATCGCCCAGGTCAACTTCCTGGCGGTTGAGCGACAACTTGCCAGTGGAAAGGCGCGACATGTCGAGCAGGTCGTCGATGATCTTGGCCTGGCTGCCGACGGCATTGCGGATCACCGCGACGGCGCGCGCCGCCGCAGGCGTCTCACGCACCGGCGGCAGGCGCGACATCAGCTCGGCGTTGATATAGATCAGGTTGAGCGGGTGGCGCAGCTCGTGCGACATCACAGCCAGGAACTCGTCCTTCAGCGCACTGTCCATCTCGGCCTGCGAGCGCACCGCCTGCTCGTTCGACAGCGCCGCCTCGCGCTGCGATTCGATCTGCACCCGATGCGTCTGGTCGCGGGCGATCTTGGCATAACCGTAGAACTCGCCGTTGCGCAGCGGCGTCGTCACGCCCACGCAGAAGAAGCGGCTGCCGTCCTTGCGCATGTGCCAGCGCTCGTCCTCGGCGCGCCCTTCGGCCCGGGCCCGCGCCCGTTCCTCGGCGGGCACGCCGGCAGCCAGGTCTTCCGGCGTGAAGATGAAGTCCAGCTCGCGCCCCATCACCTCATCCTCCGTGTAGCCGAAGTTGCGCTCGGCGCCCTTGTTCCAGCCCGTCACGCGGCCTTGTGGATCGATCGTGATGATGGCGTAGTCGTGCGTGCTTTCGGCCACCAGGCGCATCCATTCCTCGCCCTTGCGCAACTGCGCTTCGGCCTCACGCCGGCCCGTGATGTCGAAGAACGTCATCACGGCGCCCTCGATCCGGTCCTCCGTCGTGCGGTAAGGCAGCAGCCGGACGATATAGTGGCGGCCGTCGTTGCTGCGCACTTCGCGTTCCACCAGGCGCAGCGTCTCGAACGTGGCCGAGACGTCGTCCGCCAGCTGGTCGTAGTCGAGCCGGTGGGTGATGTCCAGCAGCGAGCGGCCGATGTCGGTCGGGATGATGGAAAACACGTCGGCCGCGCGCGGCGTGAAGCGCTTGATGCGCATGGACCGGTCGACGAAGATCGTGGCGATGTTGGTGGAGGCGATCAGGTTGTTCAGGTCGTCGTTGGCCTTGCCCGTTTCCTCGACCTTGACCTTCAACTCGTAATTGACGGTGATCAGCTCTTCGTTGACGGACTGCAGCTCTTCCTTGCTGGTCTCCAACTCCTCGGTGGCCGAGCGCAGCTCTTCGTTGATCGCCTGCAACTCCTCGTTGGAGGCGCGCAGCTCCTCGTTCGACACCTCCGAGTGCTCGATGGTTTCCTGCAGCTTTTCCTTGCTGCGCTGCAGTTCCTGTTCCAGCTGGTGCAGCACCAGGTCCTTGTGCTCGGCCTGTACCGAGGCCGGTTCGCTGTTCATCGACTGCTCGGTTTCCTCGAACAACACCAGCACAAAATCGCTGTTGGCGGCCTCGTCGGCAAACGGGCGCACGATGATGTTGACGAAGTAGGCCTGCTCGTCGCGCCGTACCAGCACGCGCTGGCCCTCGACGCTGTTGCCGGTCTGCAGGGCCTGGTACAGCGCGCTGCGCAGTTCCAGCCGCAGTTCCGGCAGCACCAGGTGCAGGATGCTGCGCGAGGGTTCGCCGCCCACGTGGCGCAGGAAGCGCCCCGCCGTGTCCGACATGTGCACGATGTTCGAATCGCGGTCGACGATGACGGACGGCGGCGCGAACTTGGTCAGGGCGCGCTGGTGCACGTCCGCGTACGAGAATGCCCGCCGCACAGTGCCGCCCGCGTTGCCCAGCTCGGGCAGGCGGGCCAGCGGCGCCGTCGACAGCGCCGGCACGTAGCGGGTCGCGCGCGACAGCGGCCGGGCCCGGTAGATGCGGTTCTTCTTGTCGAACGGCACGAAGAACTCGGCGGCGGCATCAGCCGACTCGGACGAGCCCAGGAACAGGAAGCCATCCGGCTTCAGCGCCGAGTGGAACATCTCCATCACACGCAACTGCACGTCGCGGTTCAGGTAGATCAGCAGGTTGCGGCAGGAAATCAGGTCCAGCTTGGAGAACGGCGGGTCGCGCAGCAGGTTGTGCGAGGCGAACAGGATGCGGTCGCGCACCGACTTGCGGATGCGGTAGCGCTCGTCCTCCTTGGTGAAGAACTGGCGCAGCCGGGCCGGCGGCACGTCCATCATGATGGACGATGGGTAGACGCCGGCGCGGGCGACCGACACGGCGCTCTCGTCGATATCGGAGGCGAACACCTGGATGTCCGGCGGCTTCGGCAAACGCGAGCCTTCGTCCACCAGCAGCATCGTCAGCGAATAGGCTTCCTGGCCGGTGGCGCAGGCCGCGACCCAGGCGCGGATCTGGTCGGCGGGCGGCCGGTCACGGAACAGCTCCGGAATCACGTCGCGCTCGAGCGCCTCGAAGGCCTCGCGGTCGCGGAAGAAGTTGGTCACGCCGATCAGCATGTCCTTCAAGAGGGCCTTGAACTCGGCCGGTTCGCGCTCCAGCACCTCGGCATACGCGGACAGCGACGGCACGCCCTTGACCTGCATGCGCCGCTCGATCCGGCGCAGCACGGTGGCGCGCTTGTAGTGGCGGAAATCGTGTCCCGTGTTGGCGCACAGCATCGTGATAATCCGCTGCAGCGCCACTTCGCTGGCGGCGCGCTCGATCTCCTCGTCGGTATCGGCCGCGATGCCGCCGTCGCCATCGCCCGCCGGCGGCAGGTTGATCTGGCGCGCGTTTTCCCACAGTTCCACCAGCTTGCCCGCGATCTCCGCGGCAGGCAGGACGAAGTCGACCATGCCCGTGTCGATCGCCGCCTGCGGCATGCCGTCGTGTTCGGCGTCATCCGGGGCTTGCGCGAACGTCAGGCCCCCTGCTCCTTGATCCGTTCCAGCCCGACGGAACCGTCGGTGCCCGTGCCCGACAGCACGATGGCGAACGAGCGCTCGCGATGCACGTCGGCCAATGCCCGAAAGAAGATGTCGATGGCCACGTGCTGGCCGCGCGGGCGCTGCAGCTCGCCAACCTCCAGGTGGCCGTCGTCCATCGACAGGTGCAGGTTCGGCGCAATCACGTATACGTGGTCGGGCTCGATGGCCACGCGATGAGTGACCTGGACGACGGGCATCCGGGTCGCGCGCTGCAGCACGTTGTCGGCCGAGCTCTCGTGTTTGGGCGACAGGTGCAGGATGACGACAAACGCCATGCCGGTGCGGGCCGGCATATGCTCGAACAGGCGCAGCAGCGCCGGCAGGCCGCCGGCGGATGCACCCACCCCCACCACGGGGAAACGCAGCGTACTGGGCCTCAGTTCCGGTTCGTTGACGGGCCGGGCTTGTTCCATACTGCTGAGCGTCATTGTGCGATATCCGGTGGTCGTGGAAGTTGGAGTCTAACCGAATGATGCCATCAGGTTAAGGGGAACGTGCAGCCGTGTTGTCCTGAACAATGCGGCTACGCGCTTGCTAGTAACGCCCGCCGCCAACGGTTGACATGAGCGGCAGCGCTCGGCACACTGCCTGCCAGGCGCTTCCGGCCCGCCTCATGAGCCCGCCCGGCGGGTCGTGCGCCCGCCGGGGCCGTCTGTCCACGACGCCTGCAACTAGCGAAAGAAAACATGATCCGCGATGCCGAAACCCTCGCCCTGCTGACCGACAGCATCCGCCGCTTCGTGCGCGCGGTGCTGGTGCCGGCCGAGGCAACGGTGGCCGAGAGCGACGAGATCCCGCCCGCCATCGTGCAGCAGATGCGCGAGCTGGGGCTGTTCGGGCTGTCGATCCCGGAAGCGTATGGCGGCCTGGCTTTGCCGATGGAGGAGGAGGTGCGGGTAGCGTTCGAGCTGGCCTGGGCGTCCCCGGCGTTCCGTTCGCTGGTCGGCACCAACAACGGCATCGGCGCGCAGGGCATCGTCATCGACGGCACCGGGGAACAGAAACAGCGCTGGCTGCCCCGTCTCGCGTCGGGCGACATCATCGGCGCGTTTGCCCTGACCGAACCCGAATCGGGATCGGACGCGGCTTCGTTGCGCACCAGCGCGGTGCGCGACGGCGACCATTACGTCATCGACGGCACCAAGCGCTACATCACCAACGCACCGGAAGCCTCCATCTTCACCGTGATGGCCCGCACCGATGCCACGCGCCAGGGCGCCGGCGCCATCTCCGCCTTTGTCGTCGAACGGGGTACGCACGGGCTGTCGCTGGGCAAGACCGACCGCAAGATGGGCCAGCGCGGCGCTCACACGTGCGACGTCATCTTCGAGGACTGCCGCGTGCCCGCGGCGAACCTGATCGGCGGCGTCGAAGGCGTCGGCTTCAAGACGGCGATGAAGGTGCTGGACAAGGGCCGCCTGCACATCGCCGCCGTCTGCGTCGGCGCGGCCGAGCGCATGCTGGACGACGCCCTGACATACGCGCTGGAACGGCGCCAGTTCGGCCAGCCCATCGCCGAATTCCAGTTGATCCAGGCGATGCTGGCGGACAGCCGCACGGAGATCTACGCGGCCAAGTGCATGGTACTGGACGCGGCGCGCCGGCGCGACGAAGGCGCCGATGTCTCCACTGAAGCCTCCTGCTGCAAGCTGTTCGCGTCCGAGATGTGCGGCCGCGTGGCCGACCGCGCCGTGCAGATCCATGGCGGCGCCGGCTACATCGCCGACTACGCCGCCGAGCGTTTCTACCGCGACGTGCGCCTGTTCCGCATCTACGAGGGCACGTCGCAGATCCAGCAGCTCGTCATCGCCCGCAACATGCTGCGGGAGCGCCGTGGCTGACCCGTTGGACATCCCCGCGCTGCTGGCGGCCCTGCCATCGCGCCTGGCCGGCATCGTCCAGGCCCATGCCGCCGCCACGCCTGGCGCGCCGGCGTTGCGCGATCCGCACGCGGGTAGCGTCGATTACGCGAGCCTGTGGCAGGCGGTGCAGGACTGCGCCGCGCAACTGCGGGCGCTGGGCGTGCGGCCGGGCGACCGCGTCATGGTGGTGGGCGAAAACTGCGCCAATCTGGTCGCGCTGCTGTTTGCCGCGGGCCTGGCGGACGCGTGGATCGTCAACGTCAACGCCCGCCTGTCGGGCCCCGAAGTGGATGCACTGCGCAGCCACAGCGGCGCGCGCATCGTGCTGTACACGGCCAACGTCTCGCCGCAGGCGCAGGCACATGGCGAGCGGCATGGCGCGCCCGCCATGGCGGGACCGTTCGGACCATGGCTGGCCGGTGCGTTGAACGACGACTGCGTGCCCGAACCCGTGCATGCGGACGGTGCCGCGCAGCCGGCGGCCCTGGTCTATACGACGGGCACGACGGGCCAGCCGAAAGGGGTAATGCTGTCGCACCGGGGCCTGTTGTACGTGGCGGCCGTGTCCAGCCGGCTGCGCGGCCTGGTGCCGCACGACCGCGCGTACGGCGCGCTGCCCACGTCGCACGTGTATGGCCTGGCATCCGTCATGCTGGGCACCCTGTACGCGGGCGCCTGCCTGGTGCTGGCGCCGCGCTTCACGGCCGAAGGCCTGCTGCAGGCCCTGCGCGAAGAACGCCTGACGATCCTGCAGGGCGTGCCGGCCATGTTCGCGCGGCTGCTGGAACTGGCGGGCGACGCCCCGTCGCTGCCGAACGACCTGCGCTTCGCCTATGCGGGCGGCTCGCCGCTGACGCCCAGCCTGAAGGCGGCCGCCGAGCGCCTGCTGGGCGTGGCGCTGCACAACGGCTACGGCATGACGGAAAGCGGGCCGACCATCAGCCAGACCGACCTGGCGGCGCCGCGTGCCGACACGTCCGTGGGTTACCCCATACCTGGCGTCGCGCTACGGATCGTCGATGGCGCCGGCACGGACGTGGCGCCCGGCCAGCCGGGCGTGCTGTGGGTACGCAGCCCGGGACTGATGCTGGGCTACTACCGCGACCCGGCGCAGACGGCCGCCGCGCTGCGCCCCGGCGGCTGGCTCGATACGGGGGACATGGGCCGCCAGGACGCGGACGGCGCGCTGTTCATCGTGGGCCGCACGAAGGAGCTGATCATCCGTTCCGGCTTCAACGTCTATCCGCTCGAAGTGGAAACGGTATTGAACGCGCACCCGGCGGTGGCGCAGTCCGCCGTGGTGGGCCGTGCCTGCGCGGACGGCAACGAGGAAGTCATCGCCTACGTGGAGCCGGATGCGCGGGCCGCCCGGGCCGGGCTGGCGGCGCTGCTGGCGGCCCACGCGGCGGCGGCGCTGGCGCCGTACAAGCGGCCGGGCCGGATCGTCGTGCTGGAGGCCTTGCCGGCGGCGGCGACCGGGAAGATACTGAAGGGGCGGCTGCAGGAGATGGCGGCGCGGCTGGGGCCTGTCCCCGCAGGGGACTGACCCCGAAGTTGGACGGCGGCGCGCGCGCGAACTTCGGGGACGCCCCCACGGCCAACACCATAAAAAAGGAGACGACATGCACACACTCAAACGATCCGCCCTGCTGGCCACCCTGCTGCTGGCCGCCCTCGCCGCCCGCGCCGCCGAATTCACGGTCGGCGCCGAACTGCCGCTCACCGGGTCGCTGGCGCGCGTCGGCGCCGGCATGCATGAAGGCGTGATGGTTGCTGCGGAAGTGTTCAACCGCGCCAACGGCAAGCACAAGATAAAAATCGTCACCGTCGACGACGAGTCGGCGCCCGCCAAGGCGATTGCGGCCGTCGAAAAGCTGGCCGGCATGGGTGCCGTCGCCATCACGGGCGGCTATGGCTCGAACAATATCGCGCCGGCGTCAAGCACGGCCGACAAGCTGGGCCTCGTCTACATCACCTCCGGCGGCGTGGACGACAGCCTGGTCGCGGCGGGCCGCCGCAACTTCTTCCGCATCAACAACACGGCCGGCTACGAGAAGGCCGCACTGGGCCTGTTCGGCGACATGAAGGTCAAGGGCGTGTCGATCGTCTATTCGACCAAGGACGCGACGTCGGACCTGGCACGCTCGGTGGGCAAGGCGCTGGCCGCGCAGGGCGTCAAGGTCGCGGAACACCCGTTCGATCCCGCCATCACGGACTTCAAGCCCATCGTCAACAAGATCCGCCTGCAGGACCGGCCCGATGCCGTGTTCATGGTGGGCTACGAAAACGACTATGTCGGCATCCTGCGCGCCGCGCGCGTACTGAAGCCGCAGGTCAAGGCGATGGTGGGCGTGTGGTCGCTGGCCACGCCGAAGATGGCCGCCGAGTTTCCGGACCTGATGCCGAACGTGTACGGCACGGCCCTGCTGCCCTACCCGGCCACGTTTACCGGCGCCGACGGCAAGGCGTTCGCCGACACCTACCGCCAGTTGTACAAGAAGGAACCGGACTATTTGGGCCAGTTCGGTTACGTGCAGTCGATGCTGCTGTTCGAGGCCATCGCGCGCGCGGCCGACAAGGGCACCGTCGCCAAGGGCGGTATTGCCGAGGAACTGCGCCGCACCGACCGCGACACGCTGATCGGGCGCGTGCAGTTCGCGGCCAACGGCGACAACGTCCACTTCAGCCACCGGATGGGCCAACACCAGGGCAAGAATATCGTCATCGTCTGGCCGCCGCAGCATGCGACGGGCAAGATGGCCTATCCGGCCGTGCCATGGTGACCTGCCGGCGATGACGGAACTCGTCCTGCAGGCGCTGTACTCCGGCGTGCTGGCCGGCGGCGCCTACGCGCTCGTGGCGCTGGGGCTGGCCCTCGTGTTCGGCACGATGCGGGTGATCAACCTGGCGCATGGCGAACTGGTGCTGCTGGCGGCCTACGTCGCCTATACGGTGGAAAGCCGGCTGGGCGCATCGCCGCTGGCGGCCATCCCCGCGGCGCTGGCCCTCGTGTGCGCGGCCGCCGCCGCCGTCCACTTCGTCGTCGCCCGCATCCACGTGGACCGCGAGATCAACTCGCTGATCGCCACGTTCGGCATCGGCGTCATCCTGACCAACACGATGCTGCTGGTCTGGTCGGCCGACGTGCGCTCGACGTCCTCGCCCTGGCTGCAGGAGGCTGTCGTGGCCGGCCCCCTGTTCGCCATGCGCGGCGAGCTGGTATCGTTCGGTGCCAGCCTGCTGCTGATGGGCGCCCTGTGGTGGTGGCTGGCGAAGACCTGGCATGGCCGCGCCGTGCGGGCCGTCGCCGGCAACCGCGATGCCGCCCAGCTGATGGGCGTCGCGCCCGGCCGTGCGGAACTGGTCGCGTTCCTGGTAGCCGGCATGCTGGCCGCGTGCGCCGGCGTGGCCCTGTACAGCGTCGGCGTGATCCAGCCCGCGCTGGGCGCCGCGCTGACGGTCAAGGCCTTCGTCATCACCGTACTGGCGGGTGTCGGCTCGATTCCCGGCGTGCTGCTGGGTGCCGTGCTGCTGGGCGTGGCCGAAGCGCTGACGGTGACGCTGGCCAGTTCGGCGCTGCAGGAGCTGGCCGGCATGGGCCTGTTCCTGCTGGTGCTGTTCGTGCTGCCCAACGGCTTGCTGGGCGCGACTGCGAGGCGCGGATGAAGCGCGCGTCCATTCCGTTGCTGCTGCTGGCCGCCTATGTCGGCGTGCCGCTGCTGCTGGGGCACAGCAGCTACGTCATGAGCCTGGTCGATGCGGCGCTCGTCATCGGCGGCATCGCCCTGGCCTGGGCGCTCCTGGGCAACCTGGGCGGCATGGTCAGCTTCGGCCATTCGGCGTTCGTCGGTGTCGGCGGCTATGTCTCGGCGCTCGTGACGGCACGCGCAGGCCTGCCCGTGCCCGTGGGGCTGCTGCTGGGCGGCGTGGGCGCCGTGCTGGCGGCACTCGTCATGCTGCCCGTGCTGCGGCTGCGCGGGCCCTACTTCGCGCTGGCGATCCTGGCGTTCGCCCACATCTTCCGCATCGTCGCCACCGAATGGTCGTCCGTGACGGGCGGCGCGGCCGGCATCGCCGGCATCCCGCCGCTGCCGGTGATCGCAGGCATCGACTTCGGCACGCGCACCGGCGCCTATTTCGTGATCCTGACGATCGTCTGCCTGTGCGCGTGGACGTACGCGCGCGTGGCGGCCAGCCATTACGGCCTGGCGCTGCGGGCCATGCACGGCAGTGAGGACGCCACCCGCGTGCTGGGCGTGGACAGTACGCTGCTGAAGGGCGCGATGCTGTTGCTGTCCGCGTTCATGACCGGCGTCGTGGGCGCCTTCAATGCCCACTACATCGGTTTCCTGGAACCCGACTACGCGTTCGCCGGCCTGTGGGTGACGCTGCCCATCGTGGCGGCGATCTTCGGCGGCTACCGCACGGTGGCGGGACCGCTGCTGGGCGCCGTCGTCATCTACCTGCTGGACCAGCTGCTCTTCAAGAGCTGGCTGCCCGGCGGGCACCAGCTGGTCCTGGGCGCGCTGCTGGTAGCGATGATCGTGTTCAGCCCGCGCGGCCTGCTGCCGCTGCTGGCACGGCGGCGCGATGCTTGAACTGGACAACGTCACGGTGCGTTTCGGCGCCCTGGCCGCGGTGGACGGCGTCAGCCTGCGCATCGCGGCGGACGACGTGCTGGGCCTGGTCGGGCCGAACGGCGCCGGCAAGACCACGCTGTTCAACGCCATTTCTGGCCTGGTGCGACCGGCCGCTGGCAGCATCCGCCTGGACGGCAAGGACATCGGGCGGATACCGCTGTTCCGGCGCGCCCGGCTAGGGCTGGGCCGCACGTTCCAGATCCCGCAGCCGCTGCACCAGCTGACGGTGCGCGAGAACCTCGTGGTGGCGCAGCGCTTCGGCACCGGCCGGGTGGACGAAACCCGGATCGCCGAGGTGCTCGACTTCACGGGCCTCGCGGGCAAGGCCGGACGCGATGCGGCAACCGGCCTTGCGCTGACGGAGCTGAAGGCGCTGGAAGTGGCCAAGGCGCTGGCGACGAACCCGCGCCTGCTGCTGCTGGACGAAGTGCTGGCCGGGCTGGAGACGACGGCGAAGCGCCATTTCATGGGCATGCTGCGCGACCTGCACGCGCGCTTCGGCGTGGGCATCGTCATCATCGAGCACGACATCGAAACGATCGGCGACCTGTGCCGCCGCGTGGCGGTGCTCGATGCGGGCCGCCTGATCGCGGACGGCACGCCGGACGCCGTGTTCCGCGACCCGGCCGTCATGCGCAGCTACCTGGGCACGGGGGCCGCGCATGCTTGAACTGGCCAACGTACGCGCCGGCTATGGCGCCATCAACGTGTTGTGGGACGTGTCGCTGCAGTGCGCGGCCGGCAAGCTGATGACGATCGTCGGCCCGAACGGCGCGGGCAAGACCACGTTGCTGCGCGCGTTAATGGGCCTGGTGCCCGTCAGCCAGGGCGAAATCCGCCTGGACGGCGCCCGCATCGACGGCACGCCCACCTGGCGCATGGCCGATGCCGGCATCGCGATGGTGCCGGAAGGCCGCATGGTCTTCCAGGCGATGACGGTGGAGGAAAACCTGGTTATGGGCGCCTACGCGCGGCGCCACCGCCCGCACGTACAGGAACGGCTGGCCGCCGCGTACGCGATGTTCCCCCGCCTGGCCGAACGGCGCCGCCAGGCCGCCGGCTCGCTGTCCGGCGGCGAAGCGCAGATGGTCGCGCTGGCGCGCGCGCTGATGGCCGATCCGCGCATCCTCGTCATCGACGAGCCGTCGCTGGGCCTCGCCCCCATCGTCGTCGCCGAGCTGTTCGAAGTGCTGGCCCGGCTCAAGGCGGAGGGCCGCACCATCGTGCTGGTCGAGCAGAATACGGCACAGGCGGTGGCCATTGCCGATCACGTGTGCCTGTTGCAGGGGGGACGGGTGGTGCTGGCGCAGCCGGCGCACGAGGTGCGGCTGGAGGCGTTGCATGCGCGGTATTTTGGGCGGTAGGGCAATACGGCACGGATTACTCGTCAGGACCGCGTGAATGTTAATCAGAGGGTTACGCTGATTAGCGCTCTCGATACATGCAAGTCCATGGTCCAGCACCCTGTAGCGCGCGCTGGCGCAACAGTAGCATCCTCGAAGCTGGAAGGGTGCGGCCGGCGCATATCGACGATGGTGTCTGCCATAGCACGTCCCATTGAAGTAGCAAAGCGTACTAGCGTGGATTCCCGTGGCACGAAATTGAACGTCTCGACTGACTGCGAATTGCGAAGGCCCGATTCAAGTTTAGCAATAGCAGCTCCAGGCTGTTCGCTACATATAGTGCGGCCCCCAACCTAATGTCAGCATTGAGGAATCTCGGGTTAACACCATTTGACACGCCTTGGGCGGCACGGCAGCTGCGAGAAGGATACCTCCTCCCCGTAAGCTTTTGTGCCGAACCACATTACAACGACTTTTTCACCACATTGGGTGCCCTCACTCAATCTCAACTTGATGCATTGATATGATTTCGCCACTCTTCTATTAGGCCTTTCGCAAGCGTGTCATCGACATTGCCACAGTCAATCGTGCCCACATACTGCCCATCAAGCTCAAATTCAAACTCCAAGTTACGTTCGGCAGACAGGCTTTGGATGCGATCAACAATGCATTCGACCTCTTCAAGGTGAAGCCGGTCGATGTCACGAGATAACTCAGCGGCGGACGCAGAATATAATTCCAGCGCTCCGCCTATCGTTACTATCGGCAAGTCATCTGGATGAGTGCCGCTATGATCCACAGTATCGACAAACCTTGGCGGACCAAGAACCCACTGTCGCGACGCAGACATTTCTTCGATCGTTTTCAAAATTTCCGCGCGGTCTCCCTCGGCTGGGTCTCCGACCAGGAAGAACAACAACAGCTCTGTTTTACGATCCTGTTCCAGTTGGCTTTGCATTATTCCCTCATGGTTTAGCAGACGTTCTTGGGTAAAATGGTAGCGCAGAACCTGGTCCGCCAATATTGTATCGAAACCCACCCGGCATATGCGCATCTAAATGGTGCGTCGCCGGTAATGGTACTGTTACCGGCGTGCTGCCAATATGATGCATCGATATCTTTTCGCCCATCAGACCAGCATCTTCAGGAAAAGCTCGCACCCATGTTTCGTCGACCCTTGGGGTTCGGCCCTTTGCGATGGCGGTCAGGTTATCGTTACTCAATATCTCTCCGTAACCGACGTCCTCCCAGTGGTCGCGTAGGGCACGCCAGTCGGCAGCATTAGTTCGCGTCACCCCCGAGCGCGTCGTATTCGGCGAACTTGACGCAGCATCCCCACTGGTCAGCGAGGGGGTCCCTTTACCCGTTCGGCATGGAGCCAGACCAAGAGCATCGCTCCAGCTGATCGGGTTGGGAGCATAAGCGAAAGCGTTTGGCCCGCCCGACAAGCTGATCGGGTCGACTGAGACGAAGCGACCAATGTCCGGGTCATAGTAACGAAATCGGTTGTAATGTAGCCCGCTTTCGTTGTCGTAATACTGTCCTTGGAAACGAATCGGCTGCGCTGATCTTACGTCATTGGTGTGATCGTCCGCTAGGGAAGCTTGTGGAACTGTCTCTAGTACGCTTAAAACATTTCCCCAGGTCCGATACAGAGCAGCCCAGCCAACCCTACCATCGGAATTCGTCAGCTCGCGAGGCGTGCCCAGATGATCTGTGTGCACATGTCGAACTTCGACTCGTAAGGCCGAATCAGCATCCGGTATGGAATCGATGCGAGCTAGCGGCACAAATGCATCCCCACCGTAAACGTGGGTGCGCGAGTGACTGCCGCGCTGTTCGCAGAGCAGGCGATCGCCATCCCAAACAAACCGCGTCAGCCCAAACGCATCCCGCTTCGCAATCCGCCGCCCGAAGGGATCATAGACATAACGAACCGTCTGCGCGGCATCGGACGAGTTCCGCGCCACAATGCTCTTGACCATCTGATGCGCGCCATTCCACTCAAAGCGCATCCGGGTATGCTTGCCGATCAGCTTCTCGACGACATTGCCATGCTCGTCGTAGTCATACCGCTTGTCTTCGTAGACCCGGATGCGATTGCCCTCGACACGGCCAACCGACGCGACGGTGGTATCGAGCAGATTGTGCGCCGGATCGAAAGCGAAGCGCTCCGACAGGTTCGGCTGCACGGCCGACAGGATGCGCCCGATCGGATCGTAGCTGTAGCGCGTAACGCCGTTGCGCTGGTCGTCGATCGACACGAGATTGCCGACCTCATCGTACTCGTACTTGCGCGCGATAACAGGCGCCGCGCCCTCACCGGCAGTAGGCTTGCCGGCAGTTTGCGACAGCAGACGGCCGACGGGATCGTACTGGAACTGGCTGACCAGCGCCCCCTGCGTGCGGCTGACCATCCGGTGCGCGCGATCCCGCTCGATATCGGTAATGAGTTCGCCATCCAGGTTGATCTGGTGCAGGTGCCCCGAGCCGTAGTACAGGTTGTTCAGCACGCGCCCGTCCGGCAAGGTCGTCTGCACGCGGTTGCCCAGCTCGTCGTAGGCGTGACGCAGCAGCGTGCTGGCACCGGACGCTTCCGTCTGCTCCGACACCAGCTGGCCCAGCGCGTCGTACGCCATCGTGACGGTCGCATCCGCATTCGTCGCCTGCGTCATCCTGCCCAGTGCGTCGTACGCGTAGCGCAGGCGCAGCTGCTGGGCCTGTGCGATACCCGTCACGCGCGCGATTTCCTTTTCGATCAGCTGGCCCAGGCTGTCGCGCACGTAGGTGGTCGCGATCGGGGTGGTTTCGGTGCGCGGTGCGCAGCCCAGCTCTTCCTTGCCGACCAGCAGGCCGCTGCCGTCGTAGCGATAACGCGTCAGCCGGGCATCGAAGCTGGTCTCCTCGATCAGCCGGTCCAGCTCGTCGTAGACGAAGCGGTGGACGTCGCCGTTTTCGTTGATCAGCTCGGCGATGCGGCGCGCCGTGTTGTAGCGGTATTCACGCACGCCACCGCGCGCGTCGATGCGTTTTAATGGCTTGCCGTCGCGGTCGAGCTGGTAGGCGGTGCGGTGGCCGGCGGGGTCGATGTGCGCGACCAGGCGGCCCAGGTGGTCGTATTCGTAACGCTCCGTGGTGTTGTCGGCGTGCGTGACCGCTTGCAGGCGGCCCAGGGCATCGTACGCATACGTGCTGGCGTGCCCATTTGGATCGGTCGCGCGGACCAGGCGGCCTTCGTCGTCGTAGCTGAAGTTACTGGTGCTGCCCGAGCAGTCCGTGTACGCGATCAACTGGCCGGCGCGGTTGTACGCCAGTTGCTTGACGCCGCCGCGTGCATCCGTCACTTTGATAGGCAAACCACGGTCGTCGTACTGGTACGCCGTGCGCTGGCCCAGCGCGTTTGTCACGCTGGTGAGGTTGCCCTGGTTGTCGTAGCGCAGTACCGTTGTCGCGCCCAGTGCATCGGTGATCAGGGCCGGCTTGTCGAACCGGCCGTCGTAGACGATGCCCGTGCCGCGCTCGCCCCGTTCGACGCGGATCACGCGGCTGCGCTCGTCGTAGCGGTAGCGGATCGTGCGCCCGGCCGGGTCCTTCAATTGCAGCAGGTTGCCGTTGCCATCCAGCTTGTAGCTCGTGCCGCCGCCGGCCGCATCCAGTTGCGCGATCAGGCGGCCGCGCAGGTCGAAGCGGTACTGCTCCTTGCGGCCCAGCTGGTCGATGACGACCGTTTCGTGCGGCCGGTATTCGAACTGCCACCACTGGCCCGTGTTGGTCCAGTTGCGCAGCACTTTGCCGCTGGGGCCTTCGATATCGTATTCGTAGCGGGAGATCAGGCCGTCGGGCTGACCGTGCTCCACCATGATGTGGTGGCGGTAGGCGAACTGACGGACCACGTCGCCGGCGCGGTTGCGCACGCGGCGCAGGTCGCCGTGGTCGTCGTATTCGTAGCGCACCAGCGTTTGCGCGGTCTGCTCCGGCGAGGCCGGCAGCAAGGTCACGGACAGCAGACGCACGTCGCCACGCACCTGGCCGAATTCCAGCGCCAGGCTGTGGCCGGCGCTGTCGTCGATGCGGACCGGCAACTGGCGGGCGTCGTACTCGATGCGGATGTGGTTGCTGTTGGCGTCCTGCCAGCCGGTCAGCCGGGCGATGCCGCCGCCGTACAGGATGGCGAAGTGCGTGCGCAGGCCGTTGTTGTCGACCAACTCGAACGTGTTGTCGTCCGTGCGCACCAGGGTGATCTGTTCGGATGGCGAATAGATCGATTCGCCCACCCGTGGCAGCGAGAAGGTGATTTCGCGGTCGAACGCATCCATGACGACGACTTCGTCCGCGCTGACCTGCAGCGTATCGCTGATGGGCAGCGCCCAGCCTTGGCCCAGCCAGCCGACCTTGCGCTGCGCGGAGCTGTAGGTGCGCTGCCAGACGATCGGCAGCGGCGCCGGCAAGGTGAAATCCAGGTCCAGCTCGCCCAGCAGGACCTTGGCGCCCGTGTTCGGGTTGACGGGTTTGCCGATCTGCACGCAGGGATATTCGCTTTTCGCCACACCCTGCTTGGGCGGCGGCGCCTCGGCCGGCTTGGGCGCCTCCGGCTTGGCGGCCGTGGCTTTCGGCGCACCGGCCTCGGCGGCGCCCTGCGCGCTGGCGATTTTCGGCTGCAGGCCCGGGTGCCGCATCAGCTTGTCGCGGTTCTGGCCCACCCATTCGGCGAAGCGGGGGCCGAGCTTGCTCTTCGACAGGTTCTGCACCAGCATCGAGTTTTGAACCTGGCCGCGCGACAGGTACAGCACCAGCGCCGTCAGGATGGCCTTGACGAGCAGCATCTCGCCTTCGGCGAACGCATCGGCGGCCTGGCGCATCAGCCGCAGGCGCTTCTCATGGGCATCGTCCGGCAGTTCGCCGGCGCTCCAGGCACTGGCGAAGCCTTGCGCGAACAGCTTGCACAGGTCGGGCACCGTGCGGCTCATGTCCATCACCAGCATGCCCAGGCCCATCCAGACGAGGATCTCGGTGCCGATCGCCAGGCCCGCCTGCGCACCCATCGCCGCACCCGGAATGGCCCCCACGCCGCCAACCAGCGCACCCACGGCGCCACCGGCCGTGGCGCCCAGCACGGCACCGCCGCCCAGGTACAGCGCCACCTGCTTCATCATCTCGTGCAGCAGGTGGATCACCATCGAAAAATCGATGCCGGCGAAGCGCTCCTTGAGCAGCGCGACAAAGCGCGGCTGCGAATCGTCCAGCGCGGTCCGGACGGCCCACATGCAGCGCACCGTGTCGATCTTCATGCTGGCCGCGGCAACGCTGGCCAGCGACTCGCCGACCTGGTTCGACCAGCGCTGCACGCGGTGCGCGATGTCGATCCGGGCCTGGTTGCCGGCGTCTTCGTACGTACGGCGCACCGACTCGAGCGCGCGGGGTGAATTCGGTCCAGCTGTTGGGGGAATCTGGCATGGCATTACCGGATGGTCTGGCTGCCCGATAGTATATACAGACCAGCGCCCGATTTATCAAAGAATCAACCGACCAGTCCGCGCTGCTGGCTCCTCCAGTACTCCAGCGGCGCCCGCCCTACCAAGCTGGTAAAGCCGCGCGTCAGGTGGGCCTGGTCGAAGAAACCCAGCTCCTGCGCCAGCAGGGCCAGGTCGACCGGGCCGGGGGCCGCGAGCCGGGCGGCCGCCTCCTGCAGGCGGAAGCGCTGGATCACCCACTTCGGCGGCACGCCCACGTAAGTGCGGAACAGCCGCTGCAAGGCGCGCTCGTCCAGGTCGACCGCCTGGGACAAGGCGGCCACGCTGACAGGCCCCCGCTCGGCCTGGGCGGCCAGCACGGCGCGCTCGGCCAGCGCCGCGCGCGGGTCCGGCGCCAGCGCGGCGATACGCGGCGCCAGCAGTTCGTGCGCGGCCGCGATCATGCCGGCATCGTCGGCCGCATGCACCACCGCCCGTGCGGCGTCGGTGGGCATTTCCAGCCACAGCGCCGACGGCAGCACGCGTCCCGTCAGGGCGGCCACGTCGCCACCGACGAAGGCACGCGAGCCGCCTGGGCGCAAGCGCACGCCCAGCACCCGGCCCTGCCCCTGCAAGGTCTTCTCGAACGGCCCCACAGCCACGCCATGCAGCGTCGCCTCGCCGGCTTCGAACGCCAGGTGCACGTTCGGATACGGCAGTACGCGCTGGGTCTGGGTGGGCTGTCCGCGCAGGTCCCATTCGACGATCCAGAAGTATTCGATGCAGTGGGCCAGCGCCCGTGCCGGTGCGTGCTGGCGCAGGCTGATGCGGCGGGCCGCGCCGGCCGGATCGACGACGCCTTTCGGCGCGCCTGGGCGCTTGTCGTTTTTTTCCAATCCCTGTTCCATGGCGTTGACTAGACTGGCGCCATTATCAACGATGGAGAGCAGCCGATGGAATCGACCAGTGTCACGGGAACCTTCGAGATCGCGTATACGCCGGCGGGCAGCTGGTCGGGCGCGGATGACCCGGCCTCGCGCATGACGTTCACGAAAACCTACGCCGGTCCGCTGGCAGGCACCAGCAGCGGCGAGATGCTGACGGCCGGCCGCCCGGGCGACGGCAGCGCCGGCTACGTCGCGCTGGAGCGCTTCACGGGCACGCTGGCCGGGCGCCATGGCAGCTGCGTGCTGCAGCACTCCGGTACGATGCTGGCGGGGCGCGACAGCCTGCTGGTCGTCGTCACGCCGGGCAGCGGCAGCGGCGACCTGGCCGGTATCGCGGGCACGCTGGCGCTCACGATGGAGGACGGCGTGCACCGCTACCGCTTCGACTACGCGTTGCCGCTCCCGGCCTACAGCGCGTAACCGACCACCACGTAGAAATGCGGCGCGACCGGGTAGACCTGGTCGGCCTCGGCCAGCTTGCCCTGGCGCGGCTTGACGCGCCGTGCCAGCGCGTCGCTTTCGTCGTAGACCAGGGTGGTACTGGCGACCGGCTGCGTCTCCCAGCGCCACTCGCGATAGCGCCGCCCGGTTTCCGCATCGATGGGCGCGCGCGCCGCTTCGGCGCGATAGGCCGGGGCCTTGACCAGGAAGCGCGCCGTGTGCACCGCCTGGATCTGCGTCGCGCGCAGCGGTGTCAGGTAGATCGCCGCCAGCGCCGCCCCGGCCACCAGGCAGCACGCGGCCGCGGCCAGCCGCCGGCCCAGAAGTACTTCAACGTCAGCAGGATCAACAGCGCCAGCGCGATCCCGATCGGGACCGCCGTGGGCACGCGGTTGGCGCGGTAGAACAGCAAGCCGTCGACGACCAGCGCCGCGACGACCAGCAGGAAGGGGAACAGCAGTGGCAGCACGCGCGCGCGTTGCGCCTGGGCGGTGCCGGTGGCTTGGGTCGCACGGCGTTCGGTCGGCGTCGCGGCGGTCATCGGAACCTCGTGTTTGGGGGGACGACCTATTCTAGCGGTTATTCGTGCCGCCAGGCCCGGCTTATCCGTGTACCAGGCGCGTGATCTCGATCAGCTGCTGGCGGTAGATCGCCGCCAGTTGCGTGACGGCTTCGTGCAGCGCCGGGTCGGCCGGTCGGTACGCCAGCTGGCCGTCGCTCGTGGCCACGCAGAAGCCGCGCGCCGTCAACTGCTCGACGATCTGCAGTGCGGGGGCGATCCCCTGCAGGTACAGCCGGCGCGCGATGGCTTCGGCGGTCCAGATCTGGTCGGGTGCCGCATGCACGAGCAGCAGGGCTTCCAAGAATGGGACAGACGGCAGCGTCAGGATGAAGCTGCGCAGTTCGGGACTCAACTCCTGCATTGTTCGTTCGCTTCCGATACCGGCGGCGCTGCGGCCGGCCTGTGCTGAGGCGCGACCCGCCTCGGGTGACGGGCAATGCGCCCTAAGCGCGGCGCCCGGTAAACCATTTAGCCGCCCCGTGCGTTGAAGGGTTGGCTTTCATAGCCGCAAATTATATTCCTAAAAATCTATTTGTGCCACACGACAAGGAGCGCGCGCGGACATGAGCGGCAAGGCAGGCGGGAACGGTGGGGCAAGTGACAGCGGCACGGTGCCGGAAGACGGTCGTTCGGGCAGCCTGGAGGTGCTCCAAAAGCTGCGCGTGGTGATCCGGGCGGCGCAGCGGCATTCGCTGTGGATCGAGAAGCAGTGCGGCGTCAACGGCGCCCAGTTGTGGATCATGCAGGAACTGGCGGAAGCGCCCGGCCTGCGCGTGGGGCAGGTCACGGCGCTGCTGGCGATCCGCCAGGCCACTACCAGCAACCTGCTGGAAGGCCTGGTGCGCAAGGGCTTCGTCGTCAAGACGCGCGACCCTGCTGATCAGCGTGTGGTAAAACTGTTCCTTTCCGCAGAGGGGCAAGCGCTGCTGGAAGCGGCACCGAAACCGGCCCGCGGCCTGTTGCCGGAGGCCCTGGCCAAGCTGGAGCCGGCCCACCTGACCCGCCTGAACGCGGGCCTGGGCGGCCTGCTCTCCAGCATCGAGGTGATCGACGAAAGCTTCGGCCTGCAGCCCCTGCCCTTCACCTTATAGCAGGCAGCATGGGAGAGCACATGAACGACGGCGAGCAAGACCAGCGCCGCAAGGACGGCGCGGCGGGTCCGGAGCGCGAACACAGCCGCCGCAGGGACGACACGCCCCGCTACATCGACCCGGGCGACTCCGTGTTCTCGCTGTGGGGCCGCGTCATCAAGGCGCGCTACCAGCGCGTCGCGGCGGCCGTCACGCGGCGCGTCATGCAGCGCCCCCTGCGCATCGGCATCTCGGCGCGCATCTTCCATCCGGAGCCCGGCGCCACGGGCCTGCGCAGCAAGAACCTGCAGTACCTGGAGGAGTCGATCGCGCAATGGGTGATGTCGCGCGACGTGCTGGTGTTCATGATCCCGACCGTGAACACGGACGGCCTGCTGCACCCCTCCAACATCCGCCTGCGCGACTATGCCAAGCACCTGGATGGCCTGGTGCTGCAGGGCGGCGCGGACGTATCGCCGCAAAGCTATGCGGAGACGCCCACGCGCCCGGAATGGAGCGGCGACCGCGCGCGCGACATGTACGAGCTGGAGCTGCTGCACGAATTCGTCGAGGCGGGCAAGCCCGTGCTGGGCATCTGCAGGGGCTGCCAGCTGATCAACGTGGCCTTTGGCGGCACGCTGTACCAGGACATCGCCACCGACGTGCCGACGGCGCTGCCGCACGTGCACGACGACTACGACCGCCACCGCCACGAGATCGTGTTCCCGCCCGAGTCATCGCTGGCGAAGCTGTTCGGCCAGCGCCTGGGGGGCGTCGTCAATTCGATCCACCACCAGGCCGTCAAGACGCTGGGGCGCGACATGCAGGTGGAGGCGCTGTCCGTGCCGGACGGCGTGGTGGAAGCGATCCGCTACCGCAAGGCGCCATTCGTCATGGGCCTGCAGTGGCACCCGGAGTTCCACCGCGCCGGCGGCGAGGAGCTGCTCGATTGCACGGGGATTCTCGACAACTTCCTGCGGGTGGCGCGGGAGACCCGCTTCTGATGACTTGGGGACCGACATCCTCGCTGCGCGGCACAGCCGCGCAGCGAGGTGTCCGTCCCCAACACTCTTCACACCCCTGGTAACAACGTTCTTTACATTCTTCCCCGGAAGCGCCGCACCGCCGCATCCACGATGCCCTCGACGCTGCCGCTGGCGTTGAACTGGTCGCGCAGGTACTGGGCGTCGCTGCCCATGTGCGTTACCTGCATGAGGTGGTTCAGCGCAGCCGTCCCGCCCAGCTTTTCCGCGTACGGGTCCATCTTGCGCAAGGTCGTCAGGATGTCCTCGCGCAGCGACAGGCTTTCATACGTCTTCGGATGCACCACCGTGCCATCGAGGCCGAAGCGGCACGCCTGGAAGCGGTTGTAGTTGTACACCAGGTAGTCGTCCTCCGCCGGCGGCTCCTCCTTGCGTTCCAGCAGGTAGGCGCACAGCGCTTGCAGGTAGCACGCCAGCGCGGCGGCACGCTCCACCGTCAGCGGCGTGTCGCATACGCGCAGCTCGATGGTGCCGTATTCGGGCTTCGGCCGGATGTCCCAGTAGAAGTCCTTCATGCTCTTGATGACGCCCGTGTGCTCCATCTTGGCGAAGTAGCTGTGTTCGAACTCGTCCCACGACAGCAGGAATGGCGCGCGCCCGCTCATCGGGAACGCGAACACGGAGTTCAGGCGGGCCGAGTTGAACAGCGTGTCGCCGCCCTGCACGAACGGCGACGACGCCGACAACGCGATGAAATGCGGCAGGTAGCGCGACAGCGAATGCAGCAGGAACAGCGCGTCGTCGCCGTTGGCGCAGCCGATGTGCACGTGCTGGCCGAACACCGTGAACTGCTTGGCCAGGTAGCCGTACAGCTGCGACACCTGCTTGAAGCGGGGCTTCTCGAAGATGCGCCGCTCGACCCATTTCTGGAACGGGTGCGTGCCGCCGCCGGCGATGCCGATATTGAGCTGCTCGCCCGCCGTCACCAGCGTGTCGCGCACCTCGTGCAGCTGCGCCAGCAGCTCGCTGTGCCTGGTGTGCACGTCGCTGTTAATCTCGATCATGCTCTCCGTGATCTCGGGCGTCACGTTGCCCGGGAACGGCTTGCGCGCCAGCAGGTGCAGCAGGTCCGGGCTGGACGCGGTCAGGTCGTAGTCGGAGAAGCTGACCAGTTGCAGCTCCAGTTCGACGCCCATGGTCAGGGGCGTTCCGCCGTTGAAGGTTTCTAATGGCATGGCTTACTCCTGTGCCGTTTCGCGCGCCAGGATCAGGGCGCGCTGGGTGAAGATCGGGCCGATCACTTCCATGAACAGCGTCATCGCGGCCACCGCCGCCAGTTCGTCCACGAGCACGATGCCCGCGTACTTGGTCTGCTCCAGCAGCAGCACGACGAACACGGACATCGGCGACAGCGCGACACCCGTCAGGATGCCCTTGCGCCACGGGATGCCGCCCACGTGGGCGAACGCGGCGACGCTGACCGTCTTGACGAGCAGGCGCGCCAGCAGCAGCACGATGGCCAGGCCGCCGCCGAACAGCACGTTGTTCCAGCTGAGGGTCGAGACGGCGAAGACGAACAGCAGCACCGTCATCAGCTCGCCGATGGCGCCGAAATTACGCACCGTGCGGGTGAACGCGACGCGGCGGTGGCGCGCCGTCAGGCCGAATGCCAGCGTGGCCAGCACGGGCGACAGGTCGGCCGCGTGGGTGATGGCGACCAGGATCACGACGACCAGCGCGAAGGCGACGGTGCCGTCGCGCGACAGCGTGCCCAGGTGGCGCAGCACGGCCGGGACCACCATGCCGAACACGGCGCCCAGCAGCGCCGAGGCGACCAGTTCGATCAGGCTGTGCGAGATCGCCTGCGTCAGGCTGCCGGACGTCTGGAACACCCAGAAGCCGACGATGACCTTGAACACCAGCACCGCCAGCACGCAGTTCATGGCGACCAGGTGCAGCACGCGCTCCGTCACCTGGCCCGAGCTGCGCTGCTCGTTGATCACGCGCAGCACGCCGGCGGGCGACGTCGACATCGCCAGCGATGCCAGCAGCAGCGACGTCATCGACGGCAGGCCCCACAGGTGGGCGATCAGGTAGACGACGCCGAACGTGGCAAACGTCTCGACCAGGCCGCTGACGGGCACCCACGGGTTAATGCGCAGCCAATGCAGGTTGACGCGATACCCCAGTTCGAACAGGATCAGGCCGAACGCGACGTTGGCCAGCAGGGTAACGGGACTGGACCCTTCCGTCATGAACAGGTCCGGGAAGGCCTGGGCGCACAGGAAGCCGACCAGGCCATATACGCTGATGCGCGGCAGCTTGGTCCAGCGGTGTATGAATTCGCCGGCCAGCCAGGCCAGCAGTACAGCGAGCGGCCACGCTAGTTCGGCCGAGATAACCAGGAAATCTGGCATAGAGGGTTCCTCCTATTGTCGAGAAAATGCCGGGCAGGATCGGCAGGAATACATTTGCACAAATGCAAACGCCGGCAATTGTAACATCAGGCCGGATAACTCATCCGTAGTGACTTATGGTGACTTTATAGCAAGAAACGCAACGGTGTCGCACGACATCCCAAAACCCGGGACAGCCCCCTGTTTCCAGCCAAGTCCGGAAAGCGGTGACAGTCACCGTCTTTCCTGTTTCCATCCCGGTGCCCGAGTTGGTTATACAATCCGGCGGACCACCACATAAGGACACATCATGCTGGAACTCCTCAGCGAACACGCCTGCTTCGGCGGCGTGCAGCGCTTCTTCCGCCACCAGTCGAGCGCCATCGGCCTGCCGATGCGCTTTTCCGTCTTCATCCCGGCCCATGCGGACGGCGCGCGCCTGCCCGCGCTGTTCTACCTGGCCGGCCTGACCTGCACGGAAGAGACCTTCATGACCAAGGCCGGCGCCCAGCGCCATGCGGCCGAACATGGCATCGTGCTGGTCGCGCCGGACACGAGCCCGCGCGGCGCGAACGTGCCCGGCGAGGCGGACAGCTGGGACTTCGGCGTGGGCGCCGGCTTCTACCTGGATGCGACGCAGCAGCCGTGGGCCACGCACTACCGTATGGAGAGCTACCTGCACGAGCTGCGTGCGCTGGTACTGGACCATTCGCCGGTGGACGGCGCCCGCGTCGGCATCTTCGGCCACTCGATGGGTGGCCACGGCGCGCTGACGCTGGCGCTGCGCCGGCCGGACCTGTTCCGCACGGTGTCCGCGCTCGCGCCGATCGCCGCGCCGATGCGCTGCCCGTGGGGCCGCAAGGCCTTCACCGGCTACCTGGGCGCGGACGAGCGCACGTGGGCGCGGCACGACGCCAGCGCGCTGATGGCGACCATGCAGGCGCCCTTCCCCGACGGCATCCTGGTGGACCAGGGCCTGGCCGACAAGTTCCTGGCCGAGCAGCTGTATCCGGAAGCGTTCGAGGAAGCGTGCGCGCAAGCCGGCCAGCCGCTGACGCTGCGGCGCCATGCGGGGTACGACCACGGCTACTATTTCATTGCCACGTTCGTGGCCGATCACCTGGCGTGGCACGCGGCGCGGCTGTGAATCCGTGGTGACAGGCTCCTGTCACCGGCGGGTTTGTTCCCGAGCCTGAGCCGTTACAGGCGGATCTCGGTCCCCAACAGCCGCAGGAACTGCGCGATCCACTGCGGATGCGCGGGCCAGGCCGGGGCCGTGACGAACTGGCCGTCCGTGACAGCCGCGTCGACGGCGATGTCGGCGTAGTCGGCGCCCGCCAGCTTCACCTCCGGCGAGCAGGCCGGATAGCACGAGATATTGCGGCCCCGGATCACGTCGGCGGCGGCCAGCACCTGGGCGCCGTGGCAAACGGCGGCGATCGGCTTGCCCGCCTGCGCGAACTCGCGCACCACTTCCAGCACGCGCGGGTTCAGGCGCAGATACTCGGGCGCGCGGCCGCCGGCGATCATCAGCGCGTCGTAGCGGGCCACGTCGACGTCGTCGAACGCCGCGTTCAGCGCGAACAGGTGGCCCGGCTTTTCGGTGTAGGTCTGGTCGCCTTCGAAATCGTGGATGGCCGTCTTGATCTTGTCCCCGGCCCCCTTGCCGGGACAGACGGCATGTACGGTGTGGCCCACGGCTTGCAGCGCCTGGAACGGCACCATGGTTTCGTAGTCCTCGGCAAAGTCGCCCGTCAGGAAGAGGATGGTATTCGCGGCCATGATCGATGCTCCCAAGTTATGGAAAAGGCATCATAGCGCAAAAAAAAGAGGCAGGCTCGCGCCTGCCTTCTTTCCTTAGGGGAGCTTGCCGCTTACGCCGGCTTGTGCAGCACGCGGCGGATGGTCTCGGCCAGGTCTTCCGCGACGAACTTCGCCACGTAGGCATCCGCGCCCACGCCCTTGACGTGGTCTTCGTTGGTCTTGCCCGACAGCGAAGAGTGGATCACCACCGGGATCTTCGAGAAGCGCGGGTCCTGCTTGACCTTGCGGGTCAGCGTGAAGCCGTCCATCTCCGGCATTTCCAGGTCGGTCAGCACCAGGGCGACGCGGTCCTCGATGGCGATGCCCTCGGCCTTGCAGCCCTCGGCGATGCTGTTGAGCTTATCCCACGCTTCCTTGCCAGACTTCGTCATGACGAATGGCGCGTTCATCGCTTGCAAGCCCTGCTCGATCAGGTTGCGGGCCACGACGGAGTCGTCGGCCGCCAGGATGAAGCTGCCCTGCTTGAGCGCCAGCTTCGGACCGATCGATTCCGGATCGACGTCCTTGCCTTCCGCCGGCACCATGCGGCGCAGGATCGTTTCCACGTCCAGCACCTGCGCCAGGCGCGTGCCGCTCGTGTCGCCGTCCAGGCGGGCGATCGACGTCACCATGCCCGTCGCGTTGCTGCCTTCGGCCGTCAGCACCTGGCTCCAGTCCAGGCGCACGATCTCGTCCACCGACTCCACCGCGAACGCCTGCGTGGTGCGGGCGAATTCGGTGACCAGCATGATGTTCAGGCCCGTCTTCGGCGTGACGCCGACGATCGCCGGCAGGTCCATCACCGGGATGATCTGTCCGCGCAGGTTGACGACACCCAGCATGTGCGGCTGCGAGCCGGCCACCGCCGTCACGGGCGGCATCGCCACGATCTCGCGGATCTTGAACACATTGATGCCGTACAGTTCCGAGTGCTCGCCGTTGGCGTCGGCACCCAGGCGGAACAGCAGGAGCTCGAATTTGTTGGTGTTGGTAAGGTTGGTGCGTTCGTCGATTTCCTGTTGTACGCTTTTCATTGCTAATCCCCGATCTCAAATCTCTGCCGCGCCATGCGGAACGTTGGGCCAGTATAGGCGAGAAATTCCGTCGAACCGCCATTCCTGAACTTAATGGCAAGGCTCGGCAGTGGCGGAAAACAACACCGATGACAAATATAAAACGATGGCGGAAAAACCGGCGCGTCGATGCGGCCCAACAATGAAAAGAACAATGAAAAAAGACGCCCGCGGGCGTCTTTTTGAATTCTGGAGCGGGAGAAGAGTCTCGAACTCTCGACCTCAACCTTGGCAAGGTTGCGCTCTACCAACTGAGCTACTCCCGCAGAAGAGGCATGATTATGACAGAACCGTTTCAAAAACACCAGAGTCCGTACGTCGGTTTTCCTTGCACTTCCGTGCCCGGCGGCGCACTGCCGGCTGGAAGTGTCTGATTCCGTTGGGAATCAACAGCTGGCGCGCTATCCGCTCATCGGTATTACGGCGCGCATGCCTGTGGCACCACCCACCTCGAAGGAGCAGCACATGGTCACCATCCAGTATGTCCTGGTCGAGCCGGGCTCGCTGCCGCTCCTTGGTACCGGTTTGTTGGGGATGGCGCTGTTGCAGCGCAGGTGGGTGGCGCGCCGAGCATGTTGAGGCCACTACCGTCGCCGCCGTGGGCCCAATAACGGTCGTTGCGCGTGTGCTCGACCAGCGCGGCGCCATGCGTTGACAACAAGATCGCCAACAAGTCAGTGTGCTGGGTGAACTTGGCATGCAGCGCCTCGCGCATGACCTCGTCGCGCGCGCTATCCCAGTCGTTCCGGAATGACCGCCGGCGCTCGCGCCCCATCTGCGCCGCGAGGAACGGCGTCGGCGCGGAGCGCACCGCATCGACGTCCGTGCGCTTGGTGAATTTTGCCGCCTGAAAGTAGTGCTCGCTGGTGGGCCATGTGACGCCGCCGATGACGATGGGATGGCGCGAGAAATTGGAGAAGCAGCCGTACGGCTTGTCGGTTTCGTAGAACAGGATCGCAGCGCACATGATCGTCGATAGGGGTGTCGCACAAGAGCCGGACGGTAACACACCACCCTCCCCTATAATTCCCCTGCTCACAACCCGATACAACAAGGCAGGATGGATTCGATCGAAATCGTTTTGGCAATGCTGCTGGCCGTCGTCGCCAGCGCCTATCTCGTGCGCGTATTGCCGCTGGCCGTGCCGCTGCCTCTCGTGCAGATCGGCCTGGGCGCCGTCATCGCCGGCTTTACGGGCCATGGCGTGCAGATGGACCCGGCCCTGTTCTTCCTGCTGTTCCTGCCGCCGCTGTTGTTCCTGGACGGCTGGCGCATTCCCAAAAGCGGCCTGTTTCGCGACAAGGCCATCATCCTCGAGCTGGCGCTGGGCCTCGTCATCTTCACCGTCGTCGGGGCCGGCTTCCTGATCCACTGGCTGATTCCGGCGATGCCGCTGCCCGTCGCCTTCGCGCTGGCCGCGATCGTCTCGCCCACCGACCCCGTCGCCGTGTCGTCGATCGCGTCGCGCGCGCCGATCCCGAAACGCCTGATGCACATCCTGGAAGGCGAATCGCTGCTGAACGATGCCAGCGGCCTGGTGTGCTTCCGCTTCGCCGTCGCCGCCGCGATGACCGGTGCCTTCTCGCTGACCAAGGCCTCGCTGACCTTCGTCTGGCTCGTCGCCGGCGGCATCGGCGCCGGCGTGCTGACGGTGCTGGCCATCACGTGGGTGCAGCGCTTCCTGTTCCGCCGCTTCGGCGAGCCGGCCGGCTCGCCCATCCTCGTCAACCTGCTGATGCCGTTCGGCGCCTACCTGGCCGCCGAGCACCTGCATGCTTCCGGCATCCTGGCCGCCGTGGCGGCCGGCGTCACGATGAGTTATGTCGAGCTGTCCGGCCAGGTCATGGCCAACACGCGCATCCAGCGGTCGGCCGTGTGGGACACGGTGCAGTTCGCGCTGAACGGCGTCATGTTCGTGCTGCTGGGCGAGCAGCTGCCCGACATCATGGAAGGCGCCCGCGTCTCGCTCAGCCAGAGCGGCCATGTCAACGCGTGGTGGCTGGTACTGTACGCGTTCGCCATTTCGTTCGGCCTGATGACGCTGCGCTTCCTGTGGGTCTGGACGGCGCTGCGCATCACCCTGTACCGCAAGACCCGGCGCGGCGAGGCCGTGCGCCAGCCGCCGCTGCGGGTGCTGCTGGCGATGTCGCTGGCCGGCGTGCGCGGCGCCATCACATTGGCCGGCGTGATGACGCTGCCCCTGGCCCTGCCCGGCGGCGCGCCGTTCCCCGCGCGCGACCTGACGATCTTCCTGGCCAGCACCGTGATCCTGATCTCCCTGGTGGCCGCCAGCATCGGCTTGCCGCGCCTGCTGGGCGGCCTGCACTTCCCGGAGGAGCCGGCCGAGCAGCAGGAGGAAGACCTGGCCCGGCGCGAGGCGGCCAGCGCGGCGATCGCCGCCGTCGAGCGGGCCCAGATGGAGTTGATGCACAAGGGCGACGAGTGCGACATGTACCCGGAGGCGGCCGGCCGCGTCATCGCGCTGTACCAGCACCGCCTGGACACCACCGGCACCGGCGACGACGAGGAAGCGGCCGCGCGCCACCGCCAGCTCGACATGGCCGAACGGGCGCTGCGCCTGGCCGCCCTGCAGGCCGAACGCCGCACCATCTTCAACCTGGCGCGCCACGAGCACATCTCCGACGAGATCTCGCGCAAGCTGGTGCGCGAGATCGACCTCGTCGAAGCGCGCCACAAGGCCTGAACGGGAAGCCTACCTGCGATGAGCGAGACCAGCACCCCGCCCCGCTCCCTGCGCCTGCTGGTGGGCGCAGCGTGGGGACTGTTCTGGCTCATGATGACGACGACCGCCGTGCAGGACTACCTGCGCGACGGCGGCCGCCAGCTGTGGCAACCCGTGCTGTGGGAAGGCTCGTCGCTGCTGGTGGCGACCGTGCTGCTGCTGGCCCAGCGCCGCTGCACGCGCCGCCACGACGCGCTGGTGGCGACGCCGCGGCGCTGGTTCCTCGTCCAGCTGCCCTGGCTGTTCGTGTTCTGGCTGGCGTTCGTGCCGCTGGCCTTCGGCATCCGCCACGGCGTGTATGCGCTGGCCGGGCAGGAATACCGGCACGATCCCTGGCCGCAGACGTTTTTCTACGAAGACGTGCGCATCACGGTGTTCTTCTCGCTGTTCGTTCTCGTCACGTTCGGCCTGCTGTCCTGGCAGGCCATGATCGATGCGAAGCTGCGCGCCGAACGCACGGCGGGCCTGCTGCGCGACGCGCAACTGCGCCAGCTGACGCAACAGATGCAGCCGCACTTCCTGTTCAATGCGTTGAATACCGTGTCGGCCCTGATGCACGAGGACGTGCAGCGCGCCGACACGTTATTGGTGCGCCTGGCCGACGTCCTGCGCGCCACGCTGGACGGTGGCCAGCGCCAGCAAGTGCCGCTGGCCGACGAACTGCGCCTGCTGCGCGGCTACGCCGACCTGATGATGGCCCGGCATGAAGACCGTGTCACGCTGGCGTGGGACATCGGCGCTGGCCTGGATGCCTGCCCGGTACCGTTCATGTGCCTGCAGCCGCTGCTGGAAAACGTGTTCCGCCACACCGTGGAGCGGCGCCGCGGCCACGTCGCCATCGTGATCTCGGCGCTGCGCGCGGGCGAGCGGCTGGCACTGGCCGTGCAGGACGATGCCGGCCAATTGGCCGACGCGGCTACGGACGGTACCGGCATCGCCTTGCGCAACCTGCGCGACCGGCTGGCCGGCCTGCACGGCACGGCGGCGACGCTGGCCTTGACCCAGCTGGCGCCCGCCGGCGTGCTGGCGCGGATAGAGCTGCCATGCGGGTCCTGATCGTCGACGACGAACGGCCGGCACGGGCCCGGCTGCGCCAGTTGCTGGCCGCGCAGCCGGGCATCGCGGCGCTGGCCGAAGCGCGCGACGGCGTCGAGGCGCTGGAGGTCGCGGCCGCATTCCGGCCGGACGTCGTCTTCCTCGACATCCAGATGCCGGAAGTGAACGGCCTGGAGGCTGCCGCCGCGCTGGCGGCGACCTTGCCGGCGCCCGCCCCGCTGGTCGTCTTCGTCACGGCCTACGACACCTATGCGCTGGACGCCTTCGAGGCCTGCGCGGTCGATTACCTGCTCAAGCCCTGCGACGGCAACCGCCTGGCACGCACGCTGGAACGCCTGCAAGGCCGCCTGCGCGAACGGGCAAACCTGGCGCCGGCCGGGCTGGCGCAACTGCTGGTCGGCGAACGGGGGGCCACGCGGGTCGTGCGCACAGGCGACATCCTGTGGCTGGAGACCGCCGACAACTACGTCGTGCTGCACACGGCGGCCGGCGCACCGCTGCTGCGGCACACGCTGGCCGCCCTGCTGCCCCAACTGGGGCCGGGGTTCATGCGCTGCCACCGCCGGGCGGCGGTGCAACTGGCCTGCGTCGAGCGGATCGCCACCAACGACAAGGGCGACGGCAGCGTGCTGCTGCACGGCGGTACGCAAGCCCCGCTGAGCCGGCAGTACCGGACGGCGTTGCTGGCGGCGCTTGCGCCGCCGCGTACAATGCCGCCATGAGTACCGTCATCGACCCCGCCGACATCGAATTCACCGCCATCCGCGCCCAGGGCCCGGGCGGGCAGAACGTCAATAAAGTGTCGTGCGCCGTGCACGCCCGCTTCGACATCGGCGCCTCGCAACTGCCGGAAGCCGTCAAGGCACGCCTGTTGGCATTGCGCGACAGCCGCATCACGGACGCGGGCGTGCTGGTCATCAAGGCGCAGGCGTCGCGCAGCCTGGAACAGAACAAGGCCGATGCGCTGCAGCGGCTGCAGGCACTGGTGGATGCCGCCGCCGACGTGCCGCCACCGCGGCGCGCCACCCGGCCCACCCGCGCGTCGCAGCGGCGCCGGCTCGATGCGAAGACCCGCAGCGGCCAGGTCAAGGCGCTGCGCGGCAAGGTGACGGACTGACAGCGGGCAACCGACAAGTCAAGCAGTGACGCCGGCTCGCCCCGGCCGTCCCCCGGCCCGCCCCATGCCGCTGGCGCCGCCGGTAGGCCCGGCCTAAGCTGGCTCATCGTCCATTACCGAGGGCCCGCCATCGTGACCACCGCCGTGCATTCCGCCAGCCGCCTGTATTTCCTCGACTGGTTGCGCATCGCCGCGTTCTTCCTGCTGATCCTGTACCACACGGGCATGTACTACGTGACATGGGACTGGCACGTGAAGAGCCCGTATGCCAGTGCCGCCATCGAGCCCCTGATGCTGCTGTCGTCGCCCTGGCGCATGTCGCTGCTGTTCCTGATCGGCGGGGCGGCATCGGGCTTCCTGCTGGCGAAGCTGGCGCGCGGGCGGTTCCTGCGCGAGAGGAGCCGGCGCCTGCTGCTGCCGCTGCTGTTCGGCATGCTGGTCATCGTTCCGCCACAGTCCTATTGCGAGGTGATCGAGAAGCTCGGGTATGCGGGCAGCTATGCCGACTTCATGCGCCTGTACGTGTCGGCCTACCACGGCTTCTGCCGCGGCGACGACTGCCTCGACCTGCCCACCTGGAACCACCTGTGGTTCCTGGCCTACCTGTGGGCCTACACGGTCGTGCTGGCATTGCTCGCGTTCCTGGCCGGCACTCAGCGGCTGGACCGTGCGGGCGAGCGCCTGGCGAGCCTGCTGGCGGGCCCGCGTGCCCTGCTGCTGCCCGCCGCCTACCTGGCACTGGCCCGGATTGCGCTGAAGCCGTATTTCGAGGAGACCCACGCGCTGGTGGACGACTGGTACAACCACGCCGTCTACCTGCCGCTGTTCCTGGCCGGCGTGCTGCTGGCGGCGCGGCAGCGCTTCTGGGCCGAACTGGAACGGTTGCGCTGGCACGCGCTCGCCATCGCGCTGGCCGGCTGGGCGCTGCTGGTGTGCCTGTACTCCTTGCCGGAAGCAGCCTATGGCTGGCGTGGCTTTGGCTTGCTGGCCGCCGGCGTGCGCAGCCCGTTCCAGTGGTGCGCGATCGTCGCACTGTGCGGCTTCGCGCGGCGCCACCTGGACGCCGACAGCGCCGCTCGCCGCTACCTGACCCTGGCCGTGTACCCGGTCTACATCGTGCACCAGACCTTGATCGTCGGGATGGCGATGCTGCTGAAACCCGTGCGGATGGCGCCCGGGCCGGAAGGGGCCGTGCTGGTGGTGCTGACGTTGACGTTCAGCCTCGGTATTTTCGAGCTGGTGCGGCGGGTGCCGGGGGTGCGGGCGTTGTTCGGGATCGCCGCACGGCAAGGTTCGGGGTCTGTCCCCGCAGCGGGACCGACCCCGGTTTCGATCGGAAAAGATGCGCTGGCTGACGATAAAAACCGGGGTCAGTCTGAGGTAGCCCGGATTCTGTAGCCAGTTCAATTAAGAATTAAGAACTCTTTTTCGACCTCAACGGGGCTGAGATATTTCAGCGTTTGGTGAGGTCGCCGTGCATTGTAGTACAGCTCGATGTAGTCCGATATCGCGGCGATTGCCTCAGCCCTTGTTGGATAGATCTCATGGCGTGTCAGCTCGTTCTTGAGCGTGGAAAACCAGCTCTCTGCTACGGCATTGTCATGACAGTTGCCCCGGCGGCTCATGCTGGCCTTGAGGCCACGCTCGTCAAGCACTCGCCGATAGGGTTTGGAGCCGTATACCGAACCCTGATCTGTATGGCAGACGAGGCCTGGCCCTGGCTGACGCTGGGCGTAAGCCATCCGTAATGCGCCGATTGGCAGCGAGGCATCCTGGCACTGGTTCATGGCCCATCCAACGATCCGACGTGCAAACAGATCGAGAACGATGGCCAAGTGCAGCCAGCCTTCACGGGTATGGATGGTCGTGATGTCGCTGACCCAGACCTTGTTCGGTGCCTTCACGGTAAAGCATCGCTTGAGCAAATCAGGTGCTGGCGGTTCCGTGTGTTGATGGGCGTGCATGACGCGAAATTTGGCCTTGCGTTTGGCCTCGATCGATTCAAGCTTACGCAGTCGAGCCACCTGATGCTTGCTGCAATTGACGCCTTTGGCGTTCAGCACGCGCCACGTCTTGACAGCCCCGAGAGCATGACGATGCGAGTCATGCAGGCTCCGGATCTGTTCCCGCAATGCCAGGTCTTCCTGGCTGGGCATGACGGTGCCGCGACGTCGACGGAAAGCATAGTAGCTGCCGCACTTAACCCCTAGCACACGACAAAGCGAACGCACAGGAAAGTGCTCGCGCTGCTCTTCAATACAGGCGTACTTCAACGCTTTAGCCGCGTGAAGGACGCCTGCAACTTTTTTAGGATTTCAAAATCTTCCTTCAGTCTACTGAGTTCGCGCTTAACCAGTACGAGCTCGCTTTGCTCGCTGGCAGGCTTGCGCCCCCGGCTGCCGAAACTCGCTTCTGGTCCATTTTGCTCGATCGCCTTAGCCCATTTGTAGAGCTGATTGCGACGTATGCCAAGTTCGATAGCGAGCGCTTCCGCAGTCTGGCCGCTGCTCTTCAGGCGCGCCACCGCAGCAAGTTTGAACTCTTTAGTGTAGACAGAACGATGCTTCGGCTGGGCGTCAGCATCCTTCACAGGGGTTTTTTCTGGTTTCGTAGTCATAGGGCCTCTGGAACGTATTGTCCCCTATTTAGCCTGACTACAAAACCCGGGATACCTCAGTCCCTGTGCAGGGACAGACCCCAAGCCTCCGAAGCCGCGGGAACGTCAGGCTAATTGAGCACCTTGCGGCTGCGCTTGGCCCGGTACATCTCCGCATCGGCCATCGCGAATGCTTCCTCAAGGTCGTAGCCGGCCTTGCGCATTGCCATGCCCAGCGACGCCCGCACGTCGGACCCGGCCAGCGCTTCCTGCACGCGCAGCAGCATGGCCTGGGCATCGAAGTAGTCGCATTCCACCATCAGCATGCCGAATTCGTCGTCGCCCAGGCGCGCCACCACGTCCGAGCCGCGCGTGACGCCCTCCAGGGCGCGGGCGGTGCGCATCAGCAGCGCGTCGCCCGAGGCGCTGCCCTGGGCGTCGTTGATGAACTTGAGGTCGTCCAGGTCGATCGAGACGACGCAGGCCGAATGGCCATAGCGGCTGCAGCGTTCCTCCTCGCGCTGCAGCAGCATGTCCCAGCCGCGCCGGTTGTACAGGCCCGTCAGGCCGTCACGCGTGGCGTCCGCCCCGACCCGCTCGGCCTGGCGCACGGCGTCGCCTGCGTTCAGCTCCCCGTTCAACACCGCGCTGAGCAGGTCGGCCAGCAGCGTCACGGTATCGAGTTCTTCGCGGATGGTCTTGTCGCGCGGTTGCGGGTCGAGCCCCACCAGGGTGCCGAACAGCGAGCCGTCGGTGCGGTGCAGCGGCACGCCCACGTAGGCGCCGATGCCCAGCTGGCGCGCCAGCGGCGCTTCCGCGTAGGCCGCTACGTCCGTGGTGGACGGGGCGATGTTGGGGCCGTGACCCAGCACCATGCGCGAGCAGATGGTATCGGTCCAGCGGAATGCCTGGCCCGCCTTGATGCCGTAGCCGGCATCGTCCGCGAACAGGACGATCCAGTCGTCGCCCTCCGTGCGCGTGACCATCCAGAGCTTGAAACCCAGCCGGTGGCGCAGGTAGGACATCGTGGCCTGGGCCGCCGTGGCGAAATCGTTGATCATGCCTGCCTCTCCCGTCGTGACGACTATGCGTGGCAATTATGCACCCTTTTGCGGAACGGGCGGGCGCGCATCACGGCATGAAAGCCAGGGTGTGCTCGACGGGGCCGGGCAGCAGCGGCGTCGGCGTGCCCGCCACCCACTCGGCGTGGCCGGCCAGGAAGTATGGCGACAGCGGATGGCCGCTCTGGCCGCCCGGCATATTGAACACGCCCTGCTCTTCCTTGCCCGGCGACACCGTCAGCCGCTGGGATTGACCGTACGTGCGGCCTGACACGCGCGGCATGTGGTTGTCCCCCGGCAGCGGATCGGCCGGGGCGCTCAGCCATTGGCGCAGCGCCGGCACGGCCTGGGCGAGCGGGTGGGCGATCGCGGCGCGGTTGCGCGCGCCCCAGGTGGCGTCGCGCAGGGCCGTGCCGTCCGCCTCCAGGTCGGCCACGGTGCGGTCCAGCGCGGCCAGCTGCAGCGCGCGCCAGCTGTCGTACTGGCGCGGCAGCCAGCCGGCCGGCTGCTCGTCCAGCAGCCGGGCCACCACTTCCGGCCAGCGCCGTTCCGCCGCGGCAGCGCCGGCGCCGGATGCCAGCGCCTGCATCGGCACATTGGCACCGCCGTACAGCAATTCGTACAGCGACCACATGAACCCGCGCGCGATGCGGTAGCCCGCCGCATCGGGGCTGGCGCGGCCCGTCCAGTTCTCGCGCAGCAGCCGGGCCGCTTCCGCCCGTTTCGGCTGGCCCGCCAGCGCCGCCTGGTCCAGCACGGCCAGCGCGCGGTCGCGCCAGCCCGCCATGTACAGCGCACGGTCGTCCAGCATGACGCCGTACACGGCCCGTTCGTCCGTGTGCGGCCCCAGCGCGGTCAACGCATCGCGGGCCTGGCGCGTGCGCGCGCCCAGGTCGAAGCCGCCGTCGCCCAGCAAGGCGGCGCCGGCACCGGCCAGCTGGCGGCTGTTGGCGGTGACCAGCTGGCCGCCGGCCGGATTGACCACGCGCGGATATTCGGCCGGGGCCAGCCAGCCCTGCCAGCCCGCCGCGCCATCCGCCAGCGGGAACGTGGCATCGGTCGGGCCATCACCCTTGCCAGTGCGGCGCGGCAGCGGCCCGGCGATCGTCCAGCCGATGTTGCCGGCGGCGTCGCCGGCCACGAAGTTCTGCGCCGGGATGCCGGCCGTGCTGGCAATCGCCAGCGCCTCGTCCAGCGTGTTGGCGCCTTCCAGCTTGCGCAGGTTGACATTCACGAGCGCGGTCTCATGGGCGATCCAGTGCACCGCGTAGGTGCGCCCGCCCGCCTCCATCAGCGGTCCGAGGGACGTGTCGCGCACCTTCAGCGTTTCGGCCGGCGCGTCCTTGACGAGGATCGTCTCGGCATGTTCGACGATCTTCTCCCATTGGCCGTTCAACCGCACCTGGCCCGGGTGGGCGGCATCGAGCTGCGCCGTCACCAGGTCCTGATAGTCGCCATAGCTGTTGGTGAAGGCCCACGCCACGTGGCCGTTGGTGCCGACAATGATGAACGGCGCACCGGGCAGGCTGACGCCGACCAGGCGGCGCGTGCTGCCGTTGCCGTCCGGGACCTGCAGCAGCGCGCGGTACCACGTGTTGGGCAGCTTGATCCCCAGGTGCATGTCGTCGGAAACGATGGCGCCGCCGCCCTGGCTGCGCCCACCGGCGACGGCCCAGTTGTTGCTTCCGATCGACGAGACCGTGTCGTCCAGCGCCAGCAGCGCCGGGTCGGACGGGGCCGCCTTGCCCCACCACGCCGGCGCCCGGTCCGGCACGGGCGCCTTGGCCAGTGCGATGTCGGCAGCGTCCAGCGGCGCATCCCAGCGGCTGGCGGTGGGCAGCAGGAACGCCAGCTGCGCCGGGTCCGCGTGTTCGCGCAGCCAGCCGCGCGACAGCTCGCGCGCGGTGGCATTGCCTTGCAGGTCCAGGTACATCGCGAAGATGGCGAGCAACGTGTCGTGCGCCGACCAGGCGCGCGGCTGCATGCGCAGCAGGCCGTATTCGAAGGGCCGCGTGCCCAGGGCATTGAGGCCGTCGTTGACGCCGGCCGTGTAGCGTTCCAGCAGTTGGCGGTCTGCGGGGGGCAGCGTCAGCCAGGCCGTCGCGGCGCGGGCGCGGAAACGGTGCAGGCGGTGGGCGCGGTCCAGCGGCAACGCCTTGGCGCCAAACAGCTCGGCCAGCTCGCCCGCCGCCATGCGGCGCAGCAGGTCCATCTGGAAGAAGCGGTCCTGCGCGTGCACGAATCCGGTGGCGTAGGCGACATCCTCGCGGTGGTTGCCGGCGATCGAGGGCACGCCGCGGGCGTCGCGCGCGACACTGACGACGCCATGCAGGCCGGCTACGGTGCGGCGGCCGTCCAGCAGCGGCAGGCTGCCCCGCAGGAAGTACCAGGCCGTCAGGAAGACGAGCGCCAGCAGCAGCGACAGGCCGACCACGATCCGCCTGGCCCATCGGCGCGCGCCACCCCCATCACCTCTTCGCATCCGTCTCTCCGCATTGTTGACATGCGGCGCATCTTGCCAGAAATCCAACGAGAACGGAGCAAAAAAAGTGTAAGCTGGCGCGCCCGAGATGCCTGGAGTAAAGTAGCGTCAACCATGACCAACCGCGGGCCTGCCGCCACCACTGACTTTCATGTTGACACCATCGCTACCGGACAACGAAGGCGCACGCCTGGCGGCGCTGCACACCCTGCTGTTGCTGGCACGCCGCCGGACCAGCGCTTCAACCAGTTCGTGGAATTCGCCGCGCGCGAATACCAGGTGCCCATCGCGCTGATCACCCTGCTCGACGCCGACCGCCAGTGGTTCAAGGCCAGCGTCGGCATGGGCGGCACGTGCCAGACCAGCCGCGACATCTCGTTCTGCGGCCACACGATCCTGCGCAGCGAGGTCATGGTGGTGCCGGACGCCAAGGCCGACCCGCGCTTCCACGACAACCCGCTGGTGGACGGCCCGCCGCATATCCGCTTCCACGCCGGTGCGCCGCTGATCCTGTCGACCGGCTACGCGCTGGGCAGCCTGTGCATCATCGACACGCGGCCGCGCGACCCGGCCACGCTGGGCCTGTCGATGCTGGCCATGCTGCGCCACCTGGCGATGCGCCAGCTGGAGCCGCTGGCCGCGGCCGGCGACGTCGAAGCGGCGCTGGCCCGGCGCGTCTACGCCGGCTCCGCCAGCTGACCTACCGCTGAGCCCGTGTCCCACCGCGGGGTCAGTCACCGGAATGGGACACGGGCTCAGCGGTCTTGCCAGCGCAGCGGCAGCGCGCCGGCCCGCCGCACGATGCGCCGCGGCGTGAAACGCCACAGCCGTTCCGCGCCCGGCAATCCCCCGTCCGCCAGCACCACTGCCGCGTCTCCGCTCAGCTGCAGCAGGTCGCCGCTGGCGAAATCAACGAAGACCAGGCCGGCGCGGCCGTTCAGCAGCAGGTTGCCCAGGGTGTTGAAGAAGCGGTTGCCCGGGTAATCCGGGACCGTCAAGATGCCGTCCGGCGCGACCTGGACGAAGCCCGCGGCACCGCCCCGGTGCGAGACGTCCACGCGCCGCCCGGCCGCCGTGTCGCTCGCAATGTCCGCATAAGTGGCCACGAACAGCGTGGCCGCCGTGCCGATCCACGCCCGCTCCTCCGGCCCCAGGGCCGACAGTTCCTGCGCCGGTACCGGATGGGCCGGGGCCGGCGACCAGTGCCGCACCTGGATATATTGGGGGCAGTTGCCGAACGATTCCTGCACGTCCAGCACGTAGCCGCCATCGGTTGCGCGCAGCGTGCCGTTGACGCGGTTGCGCCGGCGCGTGTGCAGCTCGATGCCCAGCAGGCCGACGGCCGCGCCGTCCGCCATGCCAGCCTGCGCGGGATCGGCCGGTTCGGGCCGAAGATCGATGCGCAGCGTGCGCGGGTCGGGCGAGGCCAGGAAGCCGGGCGGCCCGGCGCGCAGGGTGGCCCAGGCATCGCCGCTGGCATCCACGCTGCCCAGCACGACGAACGGCAGCTGGGCAAAGAACGCGCGGTGCTGGTCGGGCATGTAGGGCCGCACGACCTTGCGGCCCACTTCGTCCATGCGCTGTTCCAGCCCCACGGTGCGTTGCAGCGCCCGTTCGCCGTCGTGCCACGGCGATGGCAGCGGGCCGTCCATGATCTAGGCCGCCAGCCCGACCGGGGTACGGCCGAACGGCGCGAAGCCGGGCAGTGCCTCGATGCGTTCCAGCCAGGCGCGCACGTTGGGATACGGTACCAGGTCGACGTTGCCCTCGGGCGCCCGCGCGGCATAGCTGTACAGCGAGATGTCGGCGATCGTCGGCGTATCGAGCGCGATCCATTCGCGTCCGGTGAGCTGCGCCTCCATCAGCGCCAGGATGCGATGCGCGCGCGCCACCAGCGGCGCCATGTCGTCGGCGCGCCCGAACAACTGCACGATGCGGGCCGCCGCCATGCCGAAGGCGACGTCGCCCGCCGCCACCGACAGCCAGCGCTGCACGGCCGCCTCGGCCAGCGGCGCCGCCGGCAACCATTCGGGCGCATAACGGCGCGCCAGGTAGACGAGGATCGCGTTCGAATCGGGGATGACGTGGCCGCCGTCCTCCAGCACGGGAACCTGGCCGAACGGATTGAGCGCGAGGAACGGCGGCGCCTTGTGCTCGCCGCGCGTCAGGTCCACCAGCACCAGCTGGTGCGGCAGGCCCAGGATGGACAGGAAGTTCTGCACGCGATGGGCGTGGCCGGAGATCGGATGGTAGTGCAGTTTCATGGCTGTTCCTTGATGGTGGAAGGTGCAGCCATTGTCCCGCTTTCGCCAGCCTACCGGAATGGCCGGGCCGGGCAATACATTATTCCGGCTGGCGCAACAATCCCGCGCCCGCTCGGTAAAACGGTGACTGTCACCCATTCTTGAAAAGGGTGACTGTCACCGTTTTTGCAGCTTACTGCACGTCCAGCAGCTCGACCTCGAAGATCAGGTTGGCGTTGGGCGGGATCGGGCCGGCGCCGCTGGCGCCGTAGCCCATGGCGGCGGGCACGATCAAGGTGCGCCTGCCCCCCACCTTCATGCCCTGCACGCCTTGGTCCCAGCCCGGAATGACCTGGCCGGCGCCAAGGCGGAAGCTGAACGGGTCACGGCCGCGCGAGGAGTCGAACTGGGCCCCATGCTGCTGGTCCGCGTTGGGCGCGTACAGCCAGCCCGTGTAGTGGACGACGGCGGTGCTGCCGGCCAGTGCTTCCTTGCCGGTGCCCGGCACGGTATCGATTTTCTGCAGCGCGACCGGCGTCGCATCGGCCGGTTTCGGCGCTTCGGCACGGTTGCAGCCGGCCAAGGTCAGGCTGAGGGCCACGCCCAAGCCCAGGCTCAGGCCCAAGATGCCGCGGTGGATCAGTTTTTTCATCTGGTTCCTTCATGAGTGGAGTGCCGCCGCAGCATACAGGGCGCCGCGCCGCCTGCCAATGCCCGTCAGGGCGGCGCCGCGCGCGCCGGCAGGCGCAAGGTGAACGTGCTGCCCTCGCCGCCGGCGCTGCGCACGGCGATGACAGCGCCGATCAACGCGGCCAGCCGCTCGCTCAGGTGCAGGCCCAGCCCCGTGCCCTCGAACTGCCGCGTGGTGCCCTGGTCCAGCTGCGTGAAGGGCCGGAACAGCAGCGCCAGGTGGTCCGGCGCGATGCCGATGCCCGTGTCCACCACGTCGACGACAATGGTGTCGTCGGACTCGCTGCGCGCCTGCAGCACTACGCTGCCCTGCTCCGTAAACTTGATGGCGTTGTTCAGCAGGTTGATGACGATCTGCTGCACCGCGCGCCGGTCCGTCGTGACGGGCATCGGCCGCGCCGGCAACCGCACCTCCAGTGCCAGTCCTTTCTGGCGCGCCAGCGGCGCGAACATCGCGGCCACGCCCTCCAGCACGGCGCTGCAGTCGAACGACTCGATGTGCAGGTCGACCTTGCCGGAGGCGATCTTGGTGATGTCGAGGATATCGTTGATGAGCGACAGCAGGTGGCGCGCGCTGGACTGGATCGTGCGCAGCTGGTGCGCCTGGTCGGCGTTGACGGGGCCCGGCAATTGCATCAGCAGCGTGCCCGTAAAGCCGATGATGGCATTCAGGGGCGTGCGCAGCTCGTGCGACATGCTGGACAGGAACTGGTCCTTCGCCAGGCTGGCCGCCGCCAGCTCCGCGTTCTTCTCCTGCAGCGCCAGCTCGATGCGCTTGCGCTCGCCGATGTCGCGGATCGCGCTCATCACCAGCACGCCGTCGTCGACCGGCACGGGCGACAAGCTGATCTCGACGGGGAATTCGTCGCCGCTGGCGCGCTGGCCATACAGTTCGCGGCCGAATCCCATCGGCCGCACCTTCGGTGCCAGCGCGTAGGCGACGCGCTGCGCCACGTGGGGCCCGCGGTAGCGCGCCGGCATCAGCAATTCCAGCGGCTTGCCCCGCAGCGCCCCGTGCCCATAGCCGAACAGGGCCTCGGCCTGGCTGTTCGCCAGCACGATGCGACCGGCCGCGTTGGCCATCACGATCGCGTCCGGCAGCAGCTCGACGAGCGCGCCGAAGCGCGCCGCCGCCATGGCCGCGTCGCGCGTCACCTTCAGCGCCGTCACGTCCTTCTTGCTCCACAGGATGTGGCGCACGACGCCGTCCGGATCACGGATCGCCTTGCTGGAGCTGTCGATATAGAGCAGCGTGCCGTCCTTGGCGCGGCGCATCGATTCGTAGTTCGCCGCCCCCTGGTCCAGGGTGGCCTGGATGACGGCCAGCTCCGCCGCCACCATCCCGGGGGGCACGATCAGCTGCGCCAGCGTTAGACCTAGCGCCTCGGCCGCGGTGTAGCCGAACACCGCTTCGGCACCCCGTGTCCAGTGCAGCACGACGCCTTCCGGGGTCGTGACCACCAGCGCGTCCGGCGTTTCATCCAGGATCAGTTGGCCGAAATCGGGAGTGCTCATTGGGCCTGCCTTGCAATATGTACGCATGCAGCTTACCGCGCCGGGCGCGATCGGCGCGCCCCGTTTGCTATGGCAGTACTTCGAACAACATCACCTGCGTCACCTGCGAGGCGCTGAAGTTGTCGTCGGCGACCAATACCAGCGTGGCGTGGCCATTGGCCAGGCGCGGGCCCCAGGACATGCCTTCTATGTTGTCGACGCGGGGCAGCGCCAGCGTGTCCAGGTCCAGCACCAGGCGCTTGCGGGCCGGCACCACCATGGCGCCGGCAAGCGCCGGCAGCGCGGCCACGTCGGTGGCGCCCGTCACGTCGGCCTCGTACAGGCGGATATGGTTGCGGTAGGCCCCATCAGCACCCTGCACCGCCGCCCGTTCCAGCACCAGCAGTTTATCCTGGCCGGAAGCGAGGATTTCGGCGATGCCCGTTTCGGCCGCCTTGCCGGGTCCCGGTGGCGCGGGAATCGGGTCGGCCGGATAGGCCACCTGGCGCAGCACCTTGCCGGCACGGTCCAGCTGGACCATGCGGCACAGCGCACCGCTCGCCACCGACGGCACGGGGCCGTCCTGGTACAGCGGCGCCTCCAGCGCGATCCACAGGCTGGCGCCATCGGGCGCGAACGACAGGCTTTCCAGGTTCAGGTTGTTGCGCGCGCCAGTGCGGCCGTCGCGCGAGATGCGCAGCAGCGGCGGCAACGGCAACTCGCCCAGCAAGGTGCCGTCGCTGCGCGCATGCCGCACCAGCGGATCGAGGCCGAAGCGGCCATCGCCCTCGCTGGTGTACCAGATGCTGCCGTCAAGGGGGTCGAAGCGGATCGATTCCAGGTCCAGCACCGTGCCGCCGTCGGTGGCGAAATGGCCCACGTCCGGATGGGGACTGCCGTCGGCCTGGCGCAGCGCGTGCGTCCCGGTGAGCTCCACCGGGCCGAGCGCGGCGCCGCTTACCGCCAGGCGCGCCGTGTAGAAGCGCGCGGCCTGCAGGTTGGAGCGGTCGTCGCTGACGATGATCCAGGTGGCCCTGGCCGGGTCGTAGTCGATGCCGGACAGCCCGCCGACGGTGGTGCCGGCATACGCCAGCTTGGGCGCGATACGCTGCTCGCCGATGAACCGCAATGTGCCGACCGCATGGCGGTCGCCGCCGTGCACCGGGGTGGCGCAGCCGCACAACAGGCCGGCCAGGGCCATGGTGCCCGCCAGCATGCTCAAACTCTTCATGGTGACCCGATAATGTTCCGCAGACGCGGCATTATGCACGATGGGCCGCCCCCTCGCTCAGCCGTGGGCGTGCTGCAGGCGCCGGTGCATATTGCGCAGCGCCAGCCAGACCGCCGCGGCCACCAGCGGCACCGCCGCGCCGATCACGGCATCCGGATTGACGGGCCAGCCCAGGCCCTTGGCACCCTTGACGCCGTAGCCGATCAGGCCCACCACGTAGTACGAGATCGCCGCCACCGACAGGCCTTCCACCGCCTGCTGCAGGCGCAGTTGCTGCGCGGCGCGGGCGTTGAGCGACTGCAGGATCTGCCGGTTCTGCGTTTCCTGCACGATGCCGACGCGGGTGCGCAGCAGGTCGTTGCTGTTGGCGATGCGGCGCGCCAGCGCGTCCTGGCGCGCCGCCACCGCCTCGCACGTGCTCATGGCCGGGGCCAGGCGCCGCTCCATGAATTCCGCCACCGTGGGCACGCCTTCGATGCGGTGCTCGCGCAGCTCGTCGATGCGGGCGTTCACCAGCCGGAAGTAGGCCTTCGAGGCCGCAAAGCGGTAGCTGTTCTCCAGCGACAGCTGCTCCAGCCGTGCGGCCAGGTGCGTGATCCGCTGCAACAGCGCCTGTTCGGTGGTGCCGTCCGACTGCACCAGCGCGGCCGTCGCCTCGGCCAGGTCCTTCTCGACCGCGTTCAGCTCCGGCACTGCGCGCTGCGCCGCCGGCAGGCCATACAGCGCCATCATGCGATACGTTTCGATCTCCAGCACGCGCTGCACCAGGCGGCCCGCCTGCTGCTCGCGCATGTCGACGTCGTTGACGACGAAGCGCGAGAAGCCATCGGCCTGGATCGCGAAATCGGAACACAGTTCGGCGCCCTGCATGACGCGGCTGGCCGCCAGCGACGTGCCCTCGAACAGCTCGTGCACGGGCGCGTGCTCGGCCACGCCGCCCTTGCGCAGGATGACGTGGGCGGCCACCAGCACGCGGCCCTGCAAGGCCAGCAGCCAGTCCTGCGGCACGTGCGCGATCGGCATGGCCTCGAAGCCGGTCGCCTCGAGCCGTTCCGCGAACGTATAGGTGGCGAACTCGGAATGCAGCTCCCACTTCAGGCGGAAGCGGCCGAAGTCGTGCTGGAAGTGGCTGGCTTCGCGTGCCGGCGCGGCCACGCCGAAGCGCGCGCACAATGCCGCCAGCAGCGCATGCTGGGCCGTCGCATTGTGGTTGCGGCCATGGCCGAACACGGCGATGTGCGACACCCGCTCGGGCGCGCGCAGTTTGAGAAAGGGACGCGAATGCAGTTCGGCGGCGAGCGGCACGCGCTGCGGGTGGTTCAGGCTGGAGAACACGAACGACATCGGCGCCCTTTCCATAGGCTTGGGTCAGTAGACTTCCTCGGCGGCGGCGCGCACGGCGCCCAGCAGCAGGTTGGCACCTGGCGACAGCAGGTGGTCGTGCTGGCGGATGATGCCGAAGGCGTCCATCTTGAACGGCAGCTCGATCGGCAGGATCGCCAGCACGTTGAGCGACTCGTAGTATCGCGCCACGTCGATCGGCATCACGTGCAGCATGTCGGTCTGCTGCAGCAGCGCCGTGATCAGGAGCAGCGCCGTCGTGTCGACGACGTTGGCGGGCGGCTCCAGGCCGGCGCGGCGGAACATCATGTCGCAACGGTGGCGCAGGATGCTGCCCTGCGGCGGCAGGATCCAGCCATGCGTGGCCAGGTCCTTCAACTGCGGCGCTTCCTTCGACAGCAGCGGATGGCCGGGCCGCGCCACCGCGCATGCCGGCTCCTCGGTCAGTTCCTCGTAGATCAGGTGCGAACTGTTGTCGCGCTCCAGGATCCGACCGATCATGAAGTCCAGCGTGCCCCGTTCCAGCATGTCCAGCAGCGTGTTGGACGACTCCAGGTGCACGCCGATGCGCAGCAGCGGCGCCTGCTGCTTGATGCGGGCAATGGCCTTGGGCAGCAGCGACATGGCGGGCGTCATGATGACACCCACCTCGACCTGCCCCACCAGGCCGGATTTGAGCGCCAGCACGTCGTCGTGGGCCAGCGACAGGCTGGTCAGCGCCATGCGCGCATGCCGGATCATCGTCTCGCCGTACAACGTGGGTTCCATGCCGCGCGGCAGCCGCTCGAACAGCTTCACGTCCAGCATCTCCTCGAGATCCTTGATCTGCTTCGACGCGGCCGGCTGCGTCATGTGCAGGACTTCGGCGGCGCGGTGGATGTTGCGCTGTTCGTCGAGCGCGATCAAGAGCAGCAGTTGGCGCGTTTTCAAGCGCGCGCGGAGAAACCAGTTCGGGTTGAGTGTATCCATCGGCAAATCATATCATTGCCGTGTCGCGTCGAACGGTGCCCGTCGCTGCGGGTACCGTTCGAGCCGGCGTTGCGGGGAGGGTGAATCAGCGGCGGTTCGTCAGCGGCAGTTCGGGCTCGGGTTGGCGGCCGGGCCTTCGGCCGTCTGCGGCACGAAGGCGATGGTGCCGTCGGCGTTGTAGGGCAGCTCCTCCACGGCGGCCGAACGGCGCCATTCGCCGCCGCCCGGCAGCTTGTCGTTGTGGTAGAAGATGTACGACTTGCCGTTGAAGTCGACGATCGCATGGTGGATCGTCTTCACCACCGCGTTCTTCTTCATGATGACGCCGCGGTAGGTCCACGGCCCCGTGGCGCTGGGTCCGGTGGCATACGCCGTCTCTTCCGGGAACTCGCGCGAGTAGCTCAGGTAGTACGTGCCCTTGTGCTTGTGCAGGTAGGCCGCTTCCGTGAAGTTGTCGATGCCCTGCGTGTGGATCGGGCCATCGAGCTCGATCATGTTCGGTTTCAGCTTGGCCCACTTCAGCACGCGGTTGCCCCAGTACAGGTAGGCCTGGCCGTCGTCGTCGATGAACACCGTCGGGTCGATGTCGTCCCACGGGATGTCCGATTCCTTCGTCATGTCGTTGGTGACGAGCGCCGTGCCGCGCGCGTCCTTGAAAGGACCCGTGGGGCTGTCCGAGACGGCCACGCCGATCGCCTTGCCGGGGTTCGTCGCATGGTCGACGGTGGCATAGAAGTAGTATTTGCCATTGCGCTTGGCGATGTCGGAGGCCCAGGCGTCGGCGCGCGCCCAGCCGAAGGTCTGGACGGACAGCGGCGCGCCGTGTTCCTTCCAGGTCTTCATGTCGCAGGTGGAGTACACGCGCCATTCCTTCATCAGGTAATCCTTGGCATCCGCCGCCGCGTCGTCCTTGCCGACGTACAGGTAGACGCGGCCGTTGTCGACCAGCGCGGCCGGATCGGCCGTGTAGATGTTCGGGAACAGCGGATTGGCGGCATGGGCAACGACGTGCGCAGCCAGGCTTGCCGCGGCCAGGGCCGCGGCAACGAGGGTCTTGTGAAACATGGAATCTCCTAGGTTGGAACGCGCGCCGACAGCAGGCGCTGCACGACGCAGAACAGGAACAGCAACGCGCCGATGACGATCTTGGTCCACCACGACGACAAGGTGCCGTCGAAGGCGATCAGGGTCTGGATCGTGCCCAGCACCAGCACGCCGGACAAAGCGCCGGCCACGTAGCCGTAGCCGCCCGACAGCAGGGTACCGCCGATGACGACGGCCGCGATGGCGTCGAGCTCCGTGCCCTGCGCATGCTGGCCATAGCCGGACAACATGTAGAACGCGAACAGCACGCCGCCCAGCGCGGCGCAGAAACCGCTGAAGCTGTACACCAGCACGCGGGTGCGGCCCACGGCCAGCCCCATCATCAGGGCCGACTGCTCGTTGCCGCCGATGGCATAGACGGCCCGGCCGAAGGCGGTGCGGCGCGAGACCCAGATCGTCACCGCGAGCAGCGCCAGCGCGACCAGCGCGCCGACCGACAGGAAGCCGCCCAGCACGGGCACTTGGACCTGCGAAATGGCGACGAACAGCGGATCGTCGATCGTGATCGATTCGATGCTGATCAGGTAGCACAGGCCGCGCGCCAGGAACATGCCGGCCAGCGTGACGATGAACGGCTGCAGCTGGAAGTAATGAATCAGTGCGCCCTGGGCGGCGCCGAACAACGCACCCAGCGCCAGCACGGCCACGATGACGACGGCCGGCGGCCACTGCGCGCTGCCCAGCAGCCAGGCCGCCACCATCGTCGTCAATGCCAGCACGGATCCGACCGACAGGTCGATCCCGCCGGACAGGATGACGATGCCCATGCCGATCGCGATCACCAGCAGGAACGCGTTGTCGATCAGCAGGTTCAGCATGACCTGCCAGGACAGGAAGCCCGGGTAGGCGGCGCCGCCGGCCAGCAGCAGTACGGCCAGCAGGATCACGGTGACGACCGAAGTGAAGTAAGGTGCCCCGGCCACGCCGCGCGCACCGGTCAGTACGGCGCTCATGCCCGCCCCTTCCAGATGTTCTTGAACCCGGCCGACTGCGACAGGCAGACGGCGAAGACGACGACCGACTTGACGACCATGTTGACCTCCGGCGGCACGCCCAGCGAATAGATCGTGTACGTCAGCGTCTGGATGATCAGCGCGCCGATCATGCTGCCCGCCAGGCTGAACTTGCCCCCCGCGAGCGACGTGCCGCCCAGCGTGACGGCCAGGATGGCGTCCAGTTCCAGCAGCAGCCCGGCGTTGTTGGCGTCCGCGCTCTTGATGTTCGAGGCGATCATCAGGCCGGCCAGGCCCGCGCAGGCCGAGCAGAACACGTAGACGAAGAAGATCAGCGTGGCGGTGCGCAGGCCGGCCAGGCGCGCCGCGACGGGATTGATGCCGACGGCCTGGATGAACAGGCCCAGTGCCGTCTTCTTCAGCAACAGGCCGACGACCAGCAACACGGCCGCCACGACCCACAAGGCGAACGGGATCCCCAGCAGGTAGCCGCTGCCCAGGAAGAAGAACGGTTGATAATAGACGGTGACGATCTGGCCGTCCGTCAGCAGTTGCGCCAGCCCGCGCCCCGCCACCATCAGGATCAGCGTGGCGACGATGGGCTGCAGCTTCAGGCCCGCGACCAGCAGGCCGTTCCAGGCGCCGCACAGGACGGCCGCGCCCATGGCGGCGGCCAGCGCCAGCGCCATCGGCGTGTTGGCGACATACTCCGGCACGCCGTTGTTGACGACCATCGTGCCGCCCACCAGCATGGCGGCCATCGTGCCGGACAGCGCGACCACGGCGCCCACCGAGATGTCGATGCCGCGCGTGGCGATCACCAGGGTCATGCCCAGCGCCGCCAGCATCAGCGGGGCGGCCCGGTTGACGATGTCGATCAGGGGACCGTACAGGTGGCCGTCGCGGATCTGCAACGTGAAGAAGCCGGGGATGAAAATAAGGTCCAGTACCAGCAGTGCGGCCAGCGCCAGCAGCGGCTTGGCCAGCGGGTGCAGCAGCAGGCTGGCGGCACTCGCCCTCGGGGCCTGCGCTGTCACCGGCGCGGGCGCCGGCGCTTTCAGAGGCGCGGCGCTCATGCCTGCTCTCCCGCGATCACCTGCAGCACGGACTGCTCGTCGAGCTCACCGCGGCGGTATTCGCCGCAGGCCTTGCGGTCGCGCATGACGACCATGCGGTCGCTGCAGCGCAGCACCTCGGGCAGCTCCGACGAGATGAACAGGATCGACAAACCCTTGCGGCACAACTTCGTTACGTAATCCATGATTTCCTGCTTGGCGCGCACGTCGATGCCGCGCGTCGGTTCATCCAGGATCAGCAGGCGCGGATCGGTGGCCAGCCACCGTGCCAGCAACACCTTCTGCTGGTTACCGCCCGACAGCGTGCCGATCGGGGTTTCGATGCTGGCCGTCTTGATGCCCAGCCATTTGACGTAGTCGGTCGCCAGTTGCTGCTGGCGTTTCAAGGGGATCGCCCGCAGCATGCCGGTCTTCGCCTGCAGTGCGAGGATCAGGTTCTCGCGCACCGACAGCGACAGGATCGCGCCCTCGTGCTTGCGGTCTTCCGAGCAGAAGCCGATGCCGGCCGCGATGGCGTCGCGCGGCGTGCCGAACACGCGCTCGCGCCCATCCATCGCGATGGCACCCGCATCGGCCTTGTCGGCACCGAACAGCAGCCGCGCCAGCTCCGTGCGGCCGGACCCCAGCAGGCCGGCCAGGCCCAGCACCTCGCCTTGGTGGATCGTCACGTCCACCGGCGCCAGCACGCCCTTGCGGGCCAGGCCGCGCGTGGCCAGCAGCGCCGCGCCATGCGTCACCGCATCCGCATGCTGCATGGCTTCAGCCGGCTCCGGCGCGGCGGGCGCGCCCACCATCTTGTTCACAAGCGCCAGGCGCGACAGCTCGCTGCAGGCGTATTCGCCTTCGCGTTCGCCGTTGCGCATCACGGTGATGCGGTCGGAAATGGCATAGGTCTGGTCGAGGAAGTGCGTAACGAACAGGATCGCCATGCCCTGCTCGCGCAGGCGGCGCAGCACGCGGAACAGCAGCTGCACTTCCGGCTCGTCCAGGCTGGACGTGGGTTCGTCCAGGATCAAGACCTTGGCCGAGATGTCCAGCGCGCGCGAGATCGCCACCATCTGCTGGATCGCCAGCGGATAGCGCGACAGCGGCGCCGTCACGTCGATGTCGATCTCCAGCTGGCGCAGCAGGGTCTGCGCATTGCGCCGCATCGTGGCCCAGTCGATGCCAAACAGCGTTTTCGGGTAGCGGCCGATGAAGATGTTTTCCGCGACCGACAGGTTGGGACACAGGTTGACTTCCTGGTAGACGGTGCTGATGCCCAGTTGCTGCGCTTCCAGCGTGGAGCGCGGACTGACGGGGCGCCCGTCCAGCAGGATCGTGCCCGCATCGGGCGTGTAGACGCCCGTCAGCACCTTGATCAGCGTGGACTTGCCGGCGCCGTTCTGGCCCATCAGCGTGTGCACCTCGCCGGGATACAAGCGCAGGCCCGCATCGGACAAGGCCTTCACACCGGGGAAGGCCTTGTGGATGCCGGCCAGCTCCAGCACCGGCCTGAGCGGGCCGGCCTTGGCTTGCGTTGCCATCAGTATTTACGGTTCGGGAATTCCTTGGCCGCCACTTCAGCCGGGAATACGCCCTCCTGGGTCACGATGCGCTTCGGTACCGGCTTGCCGGCGACGACGTCGGCCGCCGCCTGCATCAGCTGGGGACCCAGCAGCGGGCTGCATTCGACGGTGACGTTCAGCTTACCCTGCATCATGGCCTCGAACGCGCCTTTCACCCCGTCGATCGACACGATGACGATGTCCTTGCCCGGTTTCAGGCCCGCTTCCTCGATGGCCTGGATGGCGCCGATGGCCATGTCGTCGTTGTGCGCGTACAGCACGTTGATGTTCTTGCCGTGCGCCTTCAGGAAGGCTTCCATCACTTCCTTGCCCTTGGCACGGGTGAATTCGCCCGTCTGGGTGCGCAGCATCTTCAGTTGCGCATTGCCCTTGGTGACTTCCTCGAAGCCGGCCTTGCGGTCGATGGCGGGCGCGGAGCCCACGGTGCCCTGCAGCTCGACGATGTTCAGCACCTTGCCCGGATTCTTCTTCGCGTGCTCGACCAGCCAGCGGCCGGCGCGGCGGCCCTCCTCCACGAAATCGGAGCCGATCAGCGTGACATACAGCGACTTGTCCGTGACGTTGACGTCGCGGTCCGTCAGGATGACGGGGATCTTGGCGGCCTTGGCCTCGCGCAGCACCGTGTCCCAGCCCGATTCGACCACCGGGGAGAACGCGATCACGTCCACGCGCTGGGCGATGAACGAGCGGATCGCCTTGACCTGGTTTTCCTGGCGCTGCTGGGCATCGGCGAACTTCAGGTTGACGCCGGCCTTTTTCGCCGCATCCTTGATGGAGACAGTATTGGCGGTGCGCCATTCGCTTTCCGCGCCGACTTGCGAGAAGCCGATGACGAGCGGTTTCGCCGCGCTGGCGTGGAAAGCGGCGGAGGTGCCGGCCAGTACGATGGCGGCGGCGATGAGGTTCCTGCGGGTGCGGCTGAATGCGGGCATGGTAGGTCTCCTGGATTGTCTTTTTATGAATCTATATTAGGAGAAAGCATCATGTCGATCCAATACATTTTTTCTTCCTCGCGATATCTTTTTTGTTATCAGTTCGTGTCGTCACGCAGCAGGCGTACCCCGTACAAGCCACCGGCCAGCGATCCGGGCCGCGCGACGAACTTGACGGTCAACGCGCCGTCGCGGGCCAGGCCGGCCGGCACGTCGATGTCGACGTCGTAGAACGGCCGCTCGTCTGGCGCCAGCGTGACGGAGCGCAGCAACCGGCCGTTGCCCAGCACGTCGAAGCTGCGGCCCGCGTCCGCCGCGGCAAACGTCAGCCGCAGCACCCTGCCCTCGCCCAGCTTGTCGTTCAGGCGATAGCTGAACCATCCGCTCGCATGGCGCCAGTGGCGCCCGCCGTTGATGCCTGCGTCCGCCCCTTCACCCTGGAAGGCATGGTCCGATTCGGGCTGCTGCTCGCCCGGCGCGACCTGGTCGACGGTGCGGCGCGCCAGCGCGATGCGCTCGGCCTCGCCCTGCGCCGTGCGCAGCCGCAGCTCGGCGGCGCCGGCCGGGGTGCTATGCTGCCAGTACAACATGTAGCGGGCGTCGTGCAGGCGGAAGAACGGGATCAGGCGCAGGCCGGCCGCGTTGGGGCCCTGGATCAGCCCCGGTGCCGTAAACGTCAGCGGCTGGCCCGGCACGGGCTTGAAGCGGTGCAGGAAGTCCCGCGTGTCGCTGACGAGGAGAGGCGCGGCCTCTTGCGGGCACGTTGGCCCCTGGGCGATATGGCCCATGCGCGAGCCGTCGGCAAGGACGTTCAGCTTCTCGTTGGCGAAGGGCGCCGTCTTCGCCGCCAGCACGATCGGCCCGTGCAGGACCGCGTAGTAGTTGGACCGGTCCGGCATCCGTTCCAGGCGCGTCGTCATCGGCAGCGTCACGTCCACCGTGTCGCCGTTGCGCCAGGTGCGGGCGATGCGCACGTAGCCGTCGTCGCCCGGCCTGGCGTTGACCGGCTTGCCGTTGACCCGCACGCGCAGTGCGCCGGGCTTGACCCAGCCGGGGTAGCGCAGCTTCAGGGCGTAGGTGGCGCTGCCTTGCACGGTCAGGCGGGTCGTCGCGACGTCGGGGAAGCGGGTGCTTTGCACGATCCGCACGCCCTTGTCGCGCCAGTGCAAGGTGGAGGCGACGTACAGGTTGACGTACAGGTCGTCGTTGTCGTGGGCATAGATGAATTCACCGTGCCTGGCGTGGCTTTCGATGCCGGAGCCGACGCAGCACCACATGCCTTCGTCCACCTGCGAATACACGCGGTAGTGGTTCGGCCGCATCGGCGTGAAGTAGACGAAGCCGCCCGATCCGGGCCGCTGCGAGGCGAGGATATGGTTGTACAGCGCGCGCTCGTAATAGTCGCCGTAGCGCCGGGCTGGCTGGCGCTCGAACAGCAACGCCGTCAGCTTCAGCATATTGTAGGTATTGCAGGTCTCGGGGCCTTCCACCTCGTCGGTCATCGGTGCGAAGTCGGCGCTGTCGTGGAAGTGCTCCTTGACGCTGTTGCCGCCGATGGCGACGGATCGCTTGTCGACGACCGTCTGCCAGAACGTGCGCGCGGCCGCATCCCAGTGCGGCTCGCCCGTCGCCTGGCCGATGCGCTCGAAGCCGATGACCTTCGGGATCTGCGTGTTGGCGTGCAGGCCGGTCAGGCGGTCCTCGCCCCTGGCCAGCGGCTCGAGGATGGCCCGGTGCGAGAAGCGGCGGGCCAGGTGCAGGTACTTGATGTCGCCGGTCAGCTTGGCGACGTCGGCCAGCACCTCGTTCATGCCGCCATGTTCGCTTCTCAGCATCGCCTGCATCTGCTCGTCCGACAGCTGCGACGTCAGCGCCAGGGCCCAGTCGGACAGCTTGACGAGCATGGCGCGCGCGTCCCCGTTGCCGGCCACCTGCCACGCGTCGCGCAGGCCGGCAAAGGTCTTGTGCAGGTTGTACCAGGGCACCCACTTGCCGTTGACGCTGAAGTTGTCCGCATGGAGCTTGCCTTGCGCGATCTCAGCCCACGCGGCGCGCCCGCCGGGAATGCCGCCCAGGTAGCCGTCCGCCGCCTGGCACTGCTTCAGCTGCGCGACGAAGTACGCCAGCCGCTCGCGCACGCGCGGATCGTCGGTGGACGCCACCATGAACGCCAGCGCGGACAGGTAATGCCCGCCCATGTGGCCATCCAGCCCGGACGACTCCCAGTTGCCGTAGCCCGGCTTCGGCAGCGGCAGCCCCGCCTCGCGGCGGAACGGCGCCAGCAGTCGATCCGCGTCCAGCGCCAGCAGATAGCGCAGATCCGTCTGCTGCGCTGCCAGGAAGGGCCCGGCGGCCAGGCGCACGTCGCGCAGGGGGAACAGTTCGGCGGCGGAGGCTGACAGGGCAAGCGACAGCGCAACAGCGCCGCCAAACCGGAAGGATAGCTTCATGATGGCCTTGAATAGCGGCCGAGCTTTAGCGTGCGGGCAGCAGCTTGCTTTGGTAGCTGTCCAGCTGCGCGGGATCGACCGTCGGCCAGCCGGCGCCGTCCCACTGCATGTCGAGGACCTTGAGCTTCTGCTGGTAACCGTCGGCCGTTTCGTAGGCGTGCAGCACCAGCACGTCGCGGCCGTCGAACGTGTAGGCGCTGTTGTGGCCCAGGCCTACCCAGTCCTTGTTGCCCTTGACGACCAGGGTGCCGCCGCCCTTGGCCATGTCCTTGCCGTGCTTGTCCAGGTACGGCCCGATGACGTCCTTCGCGCGGCCGACGACGACGTGGTACGTGCTCTTCTCCTTCTGGCAGCACAGGCCCCAGGAGGCGAACAGGTAGTACCAGTCGCCCTTCTTGAAGATGAACGGCGCCTCGATCTCCGCCGGCCCCGCCTCGCTGGACGGGGTCGACGCGGGCCGCTCGCGCGTCGCGATCGTGTGCCATTGCTGCGGCTCCGCCAGGCGCGTCCAGCTGGCATCGAGTTTGACGAGTTTGAGCCCGCCCCAGAACGAGCCGAACGACATCCAGCCGTTGCCCGCCTTGTCCGCGATGACGGCGGGGTCGATCGCGTTCCAGTCGTCCCGGCCCGGCACCGACTGCAGCACCATCCCCTGGTCCTCCCACTTGTAGTCGGGCGAGCGGGGATCGAGCGTCCGGTTGACCGTGACGCCGATACCGGACGTGTTCTTGCCGAAGCCCGATACCGAGTAGTACAGCAGGAACTTGCCGTCGTGCCGCACCACGTCGGGCGCCCAGACGTGGCCGTCGAACGACGGCGCGGCCCGTTTGGCCCACGCCGGCTCGCCCGCGAACACCCGCCCTTCCGGCACCCACTCGCGCAGGTCGGCCGAACTGTAGAACGTGATGCCCGGCCCCGTGCTGAAGACGTAGTAACGCGCGCCGTCCTTTGCCATCACGGGATCGTGCACCCCCACCTGGGCCGCCTGCGCGGCCCAGGTGAGCCCACCCGCCGCGCAGGCGACGGCCAGCGCCATCGCCTTGATACTGTTCATCTTCATCCTTCTCTAGTCCCCCGTGCGCACGCCCCACAGCGAGACGCCGTCGGTATTCTGCACCGAGAACGTCACCGTGAACGCATTCGCATTGGTGTTCCACTGGCGCGACAGCACGCCGCGGTACTGCTTGGTCGAACCGTCCAGGACCAGCGCGACATTGTTGTTGCCCCGGTGCGTCCACTTGCCCTTGACGGCGCCCGTGACCTTGCCGTCCTTGCCCAGCTTGACGACCTGCGACGGCACGACATACGCCGTGATTTCCTTGTTGTGGTTGACGAACTTGTAGGTCCCGGCCGCCGCCGTGGCACTGACCGACACCGGTACCTCCTTGCCTTTACTGAGCGGCACGTAGCGCAGCGGTGCCACCACCGGCCAGTCGTTCTCGTTGATGAACATCTGGTGCACGCGCAACTCGTGCATCTCGCCCATGTTCGGGAAGCGCGTGTGGAACACGAGGAAATGCTGCTTCGTCGCCGCGTCGTAGAAGGCACTGTTGTGGCCCGCCGACACGTAGCCCAGCGGCGTGCCCACTTCACCGGAGGCCAGCGCGAACTGGTGGTTGCCGAACAGCTTCTGGCCGTGCGGGGCGATGCTGGCGTCGTCGAACAGCGGCTTGGTCGGGTCGGACTTGACCGTCGCCATGTCGGTGCCCTTGCCGTCCACGTACGGACCGTCCGGATTGCGCGAACGGGCCACCCGCATATTGTAGGCGCCGAACGAATCGAGCCCGCCGAACGACGTGAACATGTAGTAGTACTTCGACTGCGGGCTGTACAGCACATAGGCGCCTTCGATGCGCGAGTGGTTCCCGCCCAAGAGGTGCTTGCCGTAGCCTTGCCCCGGCAGCGGCATGCCGTTGGCCGGATCGAGCTGCAGGATGAAGATGCCGCCCGAGTACGAGCCGTAGATCATCCACAGCTTGCCCCGGTGGTCGCGGAACACGTTCGGGTCGACCGCGTTCGGGTGCCTGGTCGCGTCGTAGATGGTGCCGTCATGGCTCGGCTGGCCCCACATGCCCGACTTCAGGATGATGCCCTTGTTGACGTACGGACCCTCGATATGGTCGGCCACGGCGATACCCAGCGCCGAGCGGGGCGAATCGCCCTTGCAGGCGTTGTAGTACATATAGTACTTGCCGTCGTCCAGGCGGATCACGTCCGGCGCCCACAGGGTGGAGGTCTGGGCCCACGCGAACGTCTCGGCCAGCTGGCCGGCCACGTTCGGGATCAGCGGATTGGCCGCGTTGACGCCGTCGGCGATCTTGGTCCAGTTCAGCAGGTCGGGCGTCTTCGCCGCGGCCAGGTGCGAGCCGAACACGTAGTACTGGTTGTTGGCGCGGATCACCGATGGATCGTGCACGCCCGCTTCGGTGAACCCCACCGACAGGCGCTGCGCCGTGTTGGACATGCCGCCGCTCTTCGCGCCGGACGTCGTCACCGAGGCGGCCGTCGTGGCGCCCGCCGGATCGTCACCGCCGCCGCCGCATGCCGCGAGCGAGACGATACCTGCCACTGCCAGGGTCTTTACCAGGATGGATGGTTGCATGGTTTACTCCACGGACGTAACGACGACGGACTTCGCTGGCAGCTGGACGGTCAGCTTGCCCCCATTGGCCTGCGCCGCGAACGGCGCCGGTTTCACCGCTTCGGGCGATGCGAACGTGTTGTGCGCATCCATCGCCGCCGCCGTCAGCACCTGGCCGACCGCTTTCCCGGCACCCATGCCGGTCACGTTGACCGTTACGTCCACCGCCTTGTTCGGGTTGGTGTTGACGAGTGCCAGGTACACCTTGCCGTCCTTGCCGCGCGCGGCCGAAGCGCTCACCTGCGGCACCGAGACGCTGCCGACGCTGTACTTGCCGTTGTTCTTGATCGCCACCGGCAGCGCCGTCGCGTCCTGGAACGGCACGTACATCCGGAACGCGTGGTACGTCGGCGTCAGGATCATGCGGTTCTTGTCGGTCAGGATCATCGCCTGCAGCACGTTGACCATCTGCGCGATGTTCGTCATGCGCACCCGCTCGGCGTGGGCATGGAAGATGTTGAAGTTGAGCGCCGCGACGACCGCGTCGCGCAGGCTGTTCTGCTGGTACAGGAAGCCGGCGTTGGTGCCCGGCTCGACGTCGTACCACGTGCCCCACTCGTCGACATACAGGCCGATCTTCTTCTGCGGGTCGTTCTTGTCCATCAGCGCCGTGTTCTGGCGAATCAGCTTGTCCATCGCCAGCGTGTTCTTCATCGTGCTGGCCCACTGGTCTTCCTTGAAGCCCGTGGCAGCGCCCTTCACTTCCCACTTGCCGGTCGGGATCGTGTAGTAGTGGAAGCTGATGCCGTCGATGTTCTGCTTGATCTGTTTCGACAGCACGTCGGACCAGCGGATGTCGTTGTCATGGCCGCCGCTGGCGACGAACTTCGGCTTGGCGTTCGGCGGCGTGCGCACGAAGGCGGCGGCATTCTTGTACAGGTTGGCGTAGTGTTCCGGCGTCATGTTGCCGCCGCAGCCCCATGCCTCGTTGCCGATGGCGAAATAGTCCAGCTTCCATGGCTTGTCGCGGCCGTTCTTGCGGCGCAGTTCGGCCAGCGTGGATTTCGAGTCGGACGTCATGTACTCGACCCATTCCGACATTTCCTGGTTCGAGCCCGTGCCCAGGTTGCCGTTGACGTAGACCTCGGCACCCAGCAGCTCGGCCAGGTCGAAGAACTCGTGCGTGCCCACGGCGTTGTTCTCTTCCACGCCGCCCCAGTTGGTGTTGACCTTGACGGGGCGCTTGTCGCGCGGGCCGATGCCGTCCTTCCAGTGGTACTCGTCGGCGAAGCAGCCGCCCGGCCAGCGCACCAGCGGCACGTGCAGTTCCTTGAGCGCGCCGATGACGTCGTTGCGCCAGCCCTTCGTGTTCGGGATGGGCGACTCGGGCCCGACCCACATGCCTTCGTAGATGCCGGTGCCCAGGTGCTCGGCGAACTGGCCGTAGATGTTCTTGTTGATGACAGGACCCGGCTTGGCCGTGTCGATCGTCACCGCGACCTGCGCGAACGCGCTGCCGCAGGCCGCGAGGCTGATGGCGAGGATGGTACGTTTTATCATGTCTTCTTGTCTCCTTTGTTGTAAGTCTTTTGTCTATCTGAAGATGGCCACGAAACCGCCTTTCGGCGCGATGCCGATGGCGGTGCGCTTCGCGGCGCGCAGGTCCGCCTGCGAGAATTCGCGCTCGCCGGCACCATCGGTGACGATGCGGCCGGCGCCCTTGGCGAACGACAGGTCCAGCACCAGCGCCTGCGCGCTGTCCTGTGCGTTGATGCCGGCCACGTACCAGGCGTCGCCAGCCTTGCGGGCGATGACGACGTACTTGCCTGGCTCGCCCGCCACGAAGCGGCTGTCGTCCCAGCTGCGCGGCAGGTCGCGCAGCAGCGCCTGGACGTAGTCCGGCGCGCTCGCCATGCCTTGCGGGATCTCGGCGAAGTGCTGGATGCCGGACGTGAACAGCACCGCCTCGGCCAGCTCGAAGCCGTTGCGCGTGGTGCGCCGGATCTTCGGGATGTCGCCGAACGAAATCGGCGTGAAATCCATCGGGTCGAACAGGTTGCGCGTGAACGGCAGCATCGCCGCGTGCGGTGCCACCGCATCCTGGTCTTCCTGCGTGAACGTGGTGAACTCGAAGCCGCGCACCGCTTCCGCCGTCAGCAGGTTGGGCCAGGTGCGCGACCAGCCGCGCGGCAAGGTGGCGCCATGGAAGTTGACCAGCAACTGCGCGTCGTATGCGTCCTTCAGGATCTCGGTGTAGTAACGGATCATCGACTGGCCGTCACCGCCGAAGAAATCGACCTTGATGCCCTTCACGCCCATGGCGCGCAGCCGGGCGAACTCGGCGACGCGGATCTCGTGCGTCAGCATGCGGTCGCGCGGCGTCATGTCGGTGTCGTTCCAGGCGCCGGCTGAGTTGTACCAGGCCAGCAGGCCAATGCCCTTGCCGTTGGCGTAGGCGGCCAGTTCCGCCAGCCTGTCGTAGCCGATTTTCTTGTCCCAGTAGGCATCTACCAGCGTGTAGTCCCAGCCCATGCCGGCGGCGTAGTCGATGAACTGCTTCTGGGTGTCGAAATTGGTGTAGTCGTCCTTGAGGATGGCCCAGCTCCAGGACGCGTGGCCCGGCTTGACCCAGGCCGGGATCGGCCCTGGCGCGGGGGCGGCCAGGTCGGTGCCCAGCGTCGATTCGACGACGGTGGCGAGCGGGCCGATGGCCAGCACGCGCCAGGGCGTCGTCATGCTGCCCTGGGCCGCCGGCAGCAGCGCGCCGCCCGTGAACGTCTCTTCCGGCGCCGGGGCGCCGATGCGGTAGACCCCTCCCGTCGATCCGGTCTGCAGGCGCGAAGCATGGAAGCTGCCGTCCATCCCCGCCTCGGTGACGGCGACCCAGGTGTCGCCCGTGCGGAACAGCGCCGGGAATACCCAGCCGGCACCCAGCGGCGCGGGCGTGCCCACCGGGATGTCCATGCGGTAGTGCTCTTCGTAAGACGGATTGGTGCGCTGGTAGCCGGTTTTCGCCACCGACATCGGCTGCAGCCAGGCCCGCGCCAGCGGCGGCAACGCGAAGGTCGTCGCCTCGCTGCGCAAGGCCAGCTGCTCGCCGGTCGCGTGGTAGCGGAACGCCACGCCGTCGTTCGACACGCGGAACGTCACGGCCAGTGCCTGCTGGCGTGGATTGGTATAGCGCCACGTGCGCTCGTTGGCGGCATAGCTGACGTGGCGGCGCTTGCCGGTGGCCAGCTCGTAGCGGTCGGCGACGCGGCGGGTGGCCCCCGCGCCCGCCGGCTTCAAGCCGGACGCCAGGTCGGCATCCTCGAACGTAAGGCCCAGCGCGGACGGCAGCAGTACCGGCTTCCCGGCACGGCTGACGCGATAGGTAACGGTGCCATTGGCGGCGGTGGCCACGGTGACGGCCAGCTTGCCGTCCGGGCTCGTGACGCTCGTGGCCGGTTGTGCGCAGGCGAACGGCGCGGCTGCGCAGGCGGCCACGCCGATGAGGCGAGTCAGGGTCATAGTCGTAACGGTGAAAGCGCCACGGCGCAAGCCGGCGGCGTACAGCGAACGGAAACTACGGATCGGCTCGTGTCCCACCGCGGTGACTGACACCGCGGTGGGACACGGGCCCGACTGCTGCTGCCCTTACACCCAGCCGGCGTCCACGATGAATTCCTGGCCCGTGCACATGGCGCTGTCATCGGCGCCCAGGAACAGGATCATCGAGGCGACGTGCTCCGGCATCAGCTTGCCCGGCAGGCATTGCGCCTTCTTGATCTCGATCTCGGCCGCGTCGTCGACCCACAGGTCGATCTGGCGCTGCGTCATGACCCAGCCCGGCGTCACGGTGTTGACGCGGATGCCGTAGGGGCCGAAATCGCGTGCCAGGCAGCGCGTCAGGCCGATCACGGCCGCCTTGGTGGTGCCGTAGACGGGATAGCCACCATTCTTGGCGTGCCACGACATCGAGCTGATATTGATGATCGAGCCGCCGCCCTTCTTCTTCATGCCTTCCAGGACGGACTGGCACGTGAAGAACATCGGGCGCTGGTTGATCGCGATGCGATCGTTCCAGTACTCCAGCGTGACCTCTTCCGGCTTGTGGCGCTGGTCGTTGGCGGCGTTGTTGACGAGGATGTCGAAGTCGCCCATCTCGGCCGCCAGGTCGGCGATGGTCTGCTGCAGCGCCGGGATGTCGGTGATGTCGCAGTAGCGGTAGCGCGGCGCCGGATGGCCGGCCGCCTTGATGCGCTCCACCAGCCCCAGGCTGGCTTCCTGCGCGATGTCGACGAACGCGACGTGCGCGCCCTGCTGCGCGTAGGTTTCCACGATGGCTTCACCGATGCCGGTGCCGCCACCCGTGACGAATACGCGCTTGCCGCGCAGGCTGCCGAACTTGGCCAACTCTGTCATTGTCTGTCTCCCTAACTTATTATTGTACCGTTCAATCCTTGCCCAGCACGCCGTCGCGGCGGCGCCAGATGCCCTGCGGGTTACCGTCGCGCAGTGCTTCGGGCAGCAGGCGCTGCGGCAGGCTCTGGTAGCACACGGGGCGCAGGAAGCGGTGGATCGCCGCCGTGCCCACCGACGTGCTGCGGCCATCGGCCGTGGCCGGGAACGGGCCGCCGTGCACCATCGCCGTCGACACCTCGACGCCGGTCGGATAGCCGTTGGCCAGGATGCGGCCGACCTTGCGCTCCAGCGCCGGCAGCAGTTGCTGCGCGGCGGCGATGTCGCCGTCGTCGTTCTCGTCCAGCTGCAGGGTCGCCGTCAGCTGGCCTTCCAGGTGCTCGGTGACGGCGCGCATTTCGGCGACGTCCTGGCACGCCACCAGCAGGGATGCAGGACCGAACACCTCGCCGTGCAGCGCCTGCTCGGTCAGGAACGACGCGGCCGTCGTGGCGAACAGCGCCGGGGCGCCGCGGCCTTCTTCCTGCGCGGCCAGCGCCAGCGTCTTGACGCAGCCTTGCGCGGCCAGCGTCTGCACGCCATCCTGGTAGCTGCCGGCGATGCCGGGGGTCAGCATCGGTGCGCCCGGCACGCTTTCCAGCGCGGCCGCCGCCGTCTTGGCAAAGGCGTCGAAATCAGCACCCGCGATACCCAGCACCAGGCCCGGGTTGGTGCAGAACTGGCCCACACCCATCGTCAGCGACTGGGCGAAGCCTTGCGCGATGGACTCGCCGCGCGCGGCCAGCGCGCCCGGCAGCAGGAACACGGGATTGATGCTGCTCATTTCCGCATACACGGGAATCGGCTGCGGACGGTTGGCCGCGACAGCCATCAGCGCCGTGCCGCCGCCGCGCGAACCGGTGAAGCCCACGGCCTGGATGGCCGGATGGGCGACCAGGCCCTGGCCGATATGGCGGCCGGTGCCCGTCAGCAGCGCGAACACGCCAGCCGGCAGGCCACTAAGCTCGACGGCCTTGACGACCGCGCGGGCCACCAGCTCGGAGGTGCCGGGGTGGGCGGAATGCGCCTTCAGCACCACGGGGCAGCCGGCCGCGAAGGCCGACGCCGTGTCGCCGCCAGCGACGGAAAACGCCAGCGGGAAGTTCGATGCCGCGAACACCGCGACCGGGCCCAGGCCGATCATGCGCAGGCGCAGGTCGGGGCGTGGCGGTGTGCGTTCCGGCAGCGCGCTGTCGATGCGGGCGTCGGCCCACGAGCCTTCGCGCAACAGCTCGGCAAAGAGGCGCAGCTGGTTGACGGTGCGACCGCGCTCGCCTTCCAGGCGCACGCGCGGCAGGCCCGATTCGGCCATCGCGCGGACGATCAAGTCGTCGCCCAAGGCCATGATCTGCTCGCCCACGGTTTCCAGGAAGCGCGCGCGCTCCTCATTGGAAGTGGCGCGGAACGTGTCGAACGCCTCGGCGGCCAGCTGGCAGGCCGCATCGATCTGATCTTCGTCGACGGCATGGAATGCCGGTTCGATCTGTTCGCGCTTGCTCGGGTCGAACGCCTTGAAGTGGTTGCCAGTACCCTTGACGGCGCTGCCGCCGATCAGTGCTTCACCGGTAATGATGGTCATAATGCGCTCACCTTTGCGACTTGGGTTTCGATGACGGTCAGCTGGTTGCGCAGCGCCGGGCCGAATGCGGGGGCTTCGATCTCGAAGGTCTCGCCCGGTGCGACCTGCACGTTGTCGGCAAAGCTCAGGGTGGCGGTGCCGAAGAAGTGCACGTGCACATCGCCGGGGCGCTTGAACAGCTGGTATTTGAAATGGTGGTGTTCCAGGTTCGCGATGGTGTGCGACATGTTCTTTTCGCCGCTGACGAACGCCTTCTCCCAGCGCACCTGGCCGTCGGTGCCGCGGATGCGCGAGACGCCGTCGATATGCTCGGGCAGCTCGCCCACCAGCAGCGCCGGGCCCACGCCGCAGGCGCGCAGCTTCGAGTGCGCGAGGTACAGGTAGTTCTGGCGCTCCGTCACGTGGTCGGAGAATTCGTTGCCGATGGCATAGCCGACGCGGTAAGGCTGGCCGTCGTCGCCGATCACGTACAGGCCGGCGATTTCCGGTTCCTCGCCGCCGTCCAGCGCGAAGTCGGGCATGGCCAGCGCTTCGCCGCTGGCGGCCACGATCGAGCCGTCGCCCTTGTAGAACCATTCCGGCTGCGCGCCGGCGCTGCCCGCGGCAGGCTTGCCGCCTTCGACGCCCAGGCGGAACATCTTCATGGAATCCGACAGCGTCTCGACGTCGCCGCCGATCTTCTTGTGCATCGCATCGCGCGCATCGGCGCTGCCCAGGTGCGTCAGGCCAGTGCCGGTGACGTAGCAGTGGGCCGGGTCTTCATGGTCCAGCGGCGCCAGCACGGTGACGTCGGCAAAGGCGACGGTCTTCTCGCCGGCGGCGGCCTGCGCCAGCTCGGCCAGCTTCTGCTTGCCGCGGATCGCGGCCTGCGCCAGCGCGTAGGTGGTGGCGTAGCCGTCGATGACGCGGATGGTGTCCTGCTCCAGGATGCCGACGTGGCGGCCGTCACCGGACTTGAATTGTACGAGCAGCATGGGGTCTCCTTATGCGCGGCGGCAGGGCCGGGGATTGCCCCTACCCTGCCGCCGCCTGCTTCAAATTAGTGGGAATGCTTCGGCACGGCGGAACCGCGCATGCCGACGAGGAAGTCGAAGTCGCAGCCTTCGTCGGCCTGCAGCACGTGGTCGATGTAGAGCTGCTGGTAGCCCGACTTGGCGCCCTTGACCTGCGTCTCGGCGCGGTCGGCCAGGCGCTGCTGCATCTCGGCGTCCGAGATCTCGACGTCCAGGCGGCCGCCGGCGCAGTCCAGCGAGATGATGTCGCCGTCACGCACAATGCCCAGCGGGCCACCGGCCATCGCTTCCGGCGCCACGTGCAGCACGACGGTGCCGTAGGCGGTGCCGCTCATGCGCGCGTCGGAGATGCGCACCATGTCCTTGATGCCCTTGGCGAGCAGCTTCGGCGGCAGGCCCATATTGCCCACTTCCGCCATGCCCGGATAGCCTTTCGGGCCGCAGTTCTTCATGACCAGCACGCAGTTCTCGTCGACGTCCAGGTCCGGATCGAGGATGCGGGTCTTGTAGTGGTCGAAGTCCTCGAATACGATGGCGCGGCCGCGGTGCTGCATCAGGTGTGGCGAGGCGGCGGAAGGCTTCAGCACCGCGCCGCGCGGCGCCAGGTTGCCGCGCAGGATGCAGATGCCGCCATCCTTGATCAGCGGCTTGTCGATCGGGCGGATCACCTCTTCGTCGTAGATCGGCGCGTCCTGGTTGTTTTCCCAGATCGTCTTGCCGTTCACGGTCAGCGCGTCCTTGTTCGGCAGCAGGCCGTGCTCGCCCAGGCGGCGCAGCACGCCGGGCAGGCCGCCGGCATAGTAGAACTCTTCCATCAGGAAGCGGCCCGACGGCAGCAGGTCGACGACGGTCGGCGTGCCGCGGCCCACGCGGGTCCAGTCTTCCAACTCCAGGTCCACGCCGATGCGACCGGCGATGGCCTTCAGGTGGATCACGGCGTTGGTGGAACCGCCGATGGCGGCGTTGACGCGGATCGCGTTCTCGAACGCCTCGCGGGTCAGGATTTTCGACAGGCGCAGGTCTTCCCACACCATGTCGACGATGCGCATGCCGGACATGTGGGCCAGCACGTAGCGGCGCGCGTCGACGGCGGGGATGGCGGCGTTGTGCGGCAGCGACGTGCCCAGCGCCTCGGCCATGCAGGCCATCGTGGACGCCGTCCCCATCGTGTTGCAGGTACCGGCGGAGCGCGAGTGGCCCGCTTCGGCGGCCAGGAAGTCGTGCATGGTGATCTCGCCGGCCTTGACCTGCTCGTGCAGCTGCCAGACGGCGGTGCCGGAGCCGATGCTCTTGCCGTTCAGCTTGCCGTTCAGCATCGGGCCGCCGGTGACGACGATCGCCGGGATGTCGCAGGAGGCGGCACCCATCAGCAGCGCAGGGGTGGTCTTGTCGCAGCCGACCAGCAGCACGACGGCATCCATCGGATTGCCGCGGATCGATTCCTCGACGTCCATCGACGCCAGGTTACGGGTCAGCATGGCGGTGGGACGGAGGTTCGATTCACCGGAGGAGAATACGGGGAACTCGACGGGCCAGCCACCCGCCTCGATGATGCCCTTCTTGACGTGTTCGGCGATCTTGCGGAAGTGGGCGTTGCAGGGGGTCAGTTCCGACCAGGTGTTGCAGATGCCGATGATGGGCTTGCCCTGGAACTCATGGTCCGGAATGCCCTGGTTCTTCATCCAGCTGCGGTACATGAAACCGTTCTTGTCCTGCGTGCCGAACCATTCGGCCGAGCGCAGCTTTACGTTCTTTTTTGTCTCTGACATGCATTCCTCCGTGTTGTTCCGGGCCCGGCGCCATGACTGTCCACGACGGGCTGCGATGGAAAGCATGTTAGAGAATGCAACGATATCTTTCCAATGAATAAAAAATTGGCTGCGATATGAAAAAAGATATCGGAACTGCAAACCGCGGATAACGCGCTATAGTGGATTGCAGGGGGCAAGCACGCCATGACCACGCCACTTCTGGACTACGATGCATGGATGCACACTATTTATAGTGGCGCATCGGCACCGGAGCGCTGGCCGGACATCCTTCAAACGCTCGGCACCGGCCTGGGTGCTTCGAAGGCGCTGTTGTTTACTCCCATGCATTGTCCCGCCGAAGGGGGATTCCACTATGCCGCCGGCATTCCGGAAGATTTCCTCGGGGTCGCCTGCGGACGCTGCCATCAGGTCGACCTGTGGACGCGCGCCGGGCTGCGCGCAGGGTTCTTCGTTGAAGGCAATGTCGGGGTCGGTGCCCAACTGGTGCCGGACGGCGAACTGCTGCGCTCGGACTGGTACCGCAACTATCTGTCGCTGGGCGGATTGGCGCAGATGCTGGTGTGCGTTGTGTCCGGTGTGGGGCAGGCCGGCACGCTTCCCGTCCTGTGCAGCTTCTTTCGCGACGTGCACGAACCCCCGTTCACGCTGGCAGACCGGGAGCGGCTGGCGTTGCTGGCCCCACACCTGTCGCGTTCGATAGGAATCATGCGCCGGCTACTTCAGTGCGAGCGCACGGCCCTGGCAGGCACGGCCGCCTTGGACCGGTTGCGCCACGGTGTGCTGTTCATCGACGAGGGCGCCAAGGTCGTTTTCGAGAACAAGGCCGCGAACGCCCTGCTCAATGCACGCGATGCGCTGCTTCGGCATAACTGCCCCTATCCCGTCATGGGCTACACCGTCGGCGCACGCGACGTCGGCTGCCAGGAAACGCTGGCGGCCACCCTGGCGGGAACGTTGCAGGGCGATCCCGCGAGCGAACGGGCAATCGTCGTCCCACGCCCGTCGGGGCGCACTCCACTCATCGTCAAGTGCGCCATGGCCGGACCGAGCGGCAACAGCTTCGCGGCAGCCACGATATTCATCGTTGACATGGGTAGCCCGACTCGCGTCGAAGCCGAATTGCTTGCCCGCGCCTTCAACCTGTCGCGCGGCGAAGCCCGGGTTGCCGTCGCCCTGGCCTCGGCGGGGGCAGTGGGGGACATCGCGCAAACAATGTGCTTGTCCACCAACACCGTCAAGACTCATCTGAAGAACATCTATGCCAAGACCGGTATCACGCATCGCTCCGAGCTGATGAAAGCCATCGTCGCGCTGTCGGATCTGACGCAGCATCACCCGGCCGGCTGACGATGGGGCCGCGTCCCCACGGGATGCGCATCGCGATCGGAGATGTTGTGGCAGGCCCGGAATCAGTCGGGGATCGGCATACCGAAGTCTGGCGTGCCGTCTGCGCCCCAGCGGATGAGCTGGGCCCGCGTATGGCGGTTCGGATCGTTCAGCTCGTTACCTGGAATATCGCGATAGCTGCGCGCATGGTAGACCAGGATGTCCTGCTTGCCATCCGGCGTCGTGGTAAATGCATTGTGGCCCGGGCCGTACTGGCCGCCACCGCTCGCCAGCACCGGCACGGGCGACTTCGTCCACGCCGCCTGGTCAAGCAGGTTGGCGCCCTCCTTTGCCGTCAGCATGCCCAGCGCGTAGTTGGCATCGGTGGCGCTGGCGGAGTAGGTCAGGAAGACGCGGCCGTTGCGCACCAGCACGGCGGGCGCTTCGTTGACGTCGAATTTTACTTTTTCCCACGTGTATTCGGGCAGCGACAGCAGGGTCGCCGGGCCGTCCAGCGCCACCGGCGAGCGCATCTTCGCTATATAGATACCGGTGATGTGCTTGTCGGCCGTCGGCGGGCGCTGCGTCCATGCCAGGTAGCGCTGGCCGCGCAGCTCGAACGTGGTCGCGTCCAGCGAAAACGTCTCCCAGCCCGTGTCGATGCGGCCGCGCTCCGTCCACGTCCCTTCCATGGGATTGGCCGCCGCGTTTTCCAGCACATACAGGCGGATCTCGAGCGGGGCGTCGGCCCGGCCCGCCGTGAAGTACAGGTACCACTTGCCATCGATACGGTGCAGTTCCGGCGCCCAGATGTTCTTGCTCATCGGGCCCGAGGCGTGCTGGCGCCAGATCGTCTTGGCCGGCGCGGCACCCAGGTCGTTCAGCGACTTCGCACGGCGCAGTTCGATGCGGTCGTATTCCGGTACCGTCGCCGTGAAGTAGTACCAGCCGTCGCCATGCAGCGTGACGTGCGGGTCGGCGCGTTGCTGTACCAGCGGGTTGTGGGGCGAAAACGTGTCAGCGCTGGCGTTGGCGCACAGCAGGGCGAGGGTCGCCAGCATCGCGGCGGGTCGGGTGTAGATCGGCATGATGGAGTTTGAAATCACTGCGCGGCGACGTCGCCGCGCCAGAAAACCCAACGGCAGGTGCCGGGGTCGGACCCGGCGGGTCCGACCCCAGATCCTGGTCTCGGGGTATGGGTGCCGTGCCGGCCCCCTGCCACGTCAGGCCTGCGTGGTAAAGCGGTACAGCGAGCGGGTCGAGTACGTCTCGCCCGGGCGCAGGATCGTATTGGGAAACTCGGGCCGGTTCGGCGAGTCCGGGAAGTGCTGCGGTTCCAGGCAGACGGCCGAGCGGTGCTCGTACTGCCAGCCCTTGCCCGACAACGTGCCGTCCAGGAAGTTGCCGCTGTAGAACTGCAGCCCCGGTTCCTGCGTGTACAGTTCCAGCACGCGGCCCGAGCCCGGGTCGCGCAGGATCGCGGCCAGGCCCAGCACGTTCGACTCGCCCTTGTTCAGCGCGAAGTTATGATCGTAACCGAGGCCGTTCTTCAGCTGCACGTCGTCGGCGTCGATGGCCTGGCCGATGCGGCGCGGCTTGCGGAAGTCGAACGGCGTGTATTCGACGGGTGCCAGCTGCCCCAGCGGAATGGAATTCTCGTCGATCGGCGTGTAGCGGTCGGCATTGATCTGCAGCTCGTGGTCCAGCACCGTGCCCTTGCCGGCCAGGTTGAAGTACGCATGCTGCGTCAGGTTGACGGGCGTCGCCTGGTCGGTCGTCGCGTGGTATTTCACCAGCAACTCGTTGGCGTCGTTCAGCTCATACGTGACCGTCACTTCCAGGTTGCCGGGGTAGCCCTGCTCCCCGTCCGGACTCGTGTACGTCAGTTTCAGGCCGATCGACAGGTCGGCCACCAGCGGTACCGCATGCCAGACGGCCTTGTCGAAGCCCTTGGTGCCGCCGTGCAGGTGGTTCGGGCCGTTGTTGACGTCCAGCTGCACGGTACGGCCGTCCAGCTGGAAGCGTCCGCCCGAGATGCGGTTGCCGTAGCGGCCGATCAGCGCGCCGAAGTAAGGCGAATCGCTGAAATACGGCTCCGGCTTGTCGAAGCCGAACGTGACGTCGGCCAGGTTGCCCTGGCGGTCCGGCACGTGCAGTTCCGTGATGATGCCGCCCAGGTTGGTGATCTTGACGACCATCCCGCTGCGGTTGCGCAGCGTGTAGAGGCTCAGCGGGGTACCGTCCGGTGCCTGGCCGAACGGTTCCTGTTCTATCGAGAGTTCCATGCGTTGTTCGTTTTCTTGTTCTGCGCGCCGGGCGGCACCGTCAACTATGCAATCGAAGGCCGGCCGAAATCCGGCATGCCGTCGGCATCCCAGCGCAAGGGTTTGACGAAGGTATGGCGGTCCGGATTCCACAGCGGATCGCCGACGATTTCAGTATAAGTCCTCGCATGATAGACCAGGAGCACGGTTGAACCGTCTTCCGCCACCGTGAAGCTGTTGTGGCCCGGGCCGTAGATCTTGTGCTCGAAGCACGTCTGCAGCACCGGCTCGTCCGACTTGTGCCACGATGCCGGATCGAGCAGGTCGGCGTTTTCATCTGCCCACAACAGCCCCATGGCGTAGTTGTGGTCCGTCGCGCTGGCCGAATAGCTGATGAAGATCTTGCCGTTCTTCTTCAGCACCGACGGGCCCTCGTTGACGAGGAAGCCGCGGCATTCCCATTCGTGTTCCGGCTTGCTCAGCATGATGGGGGCGCCTTCGATCTGCCACGGCGTCTTCATCGGGGCGATGTACAGGTTCGAGTTGCCTTCGATGTCCTCGTGCTTCTGCGCCCACAGGTAGTACAGCTGGCCTTTATGGGTGAACGTGGTCGCATCCAGGCAGAAGCTGTCGATGCCCGTGTCCACCTGCCCCATGAACTCCCACTGCCCTTCCAGCGGATTGGCGTTCTCGTTGCGGATCGCGTACATGCGATGCTGGAACAGCTTGTTCTTGATCTCGCGGCTCGGCGCCGCGGCGAAGTAGACGTACCAGGCGCCCTGGTTGAAGTGGATCTCGGGCGCCCAGATCAGTTCCGAGTAAGCGCCCGTATCCGGCTTGCGCCAGACATCGCGCGTTTGCGCGCTGGCCAGGCCTTCGATGGTCTTGGCGCGGCGAAGTTCGATGCGGTCGTACTGGGGCACCGACGCCGTAAAATAATAATAGCCATCCGTATGACGATAAATGTAGGGATCGGCGCGTTGCTCGATCAGGGGTTTCAGTACTTGGGTCAAGGGGTTCTCCGTTAATTCAGTCTAAAGGCAGCAGGGAGATCAGGCGGCGTAGCCGTGCGTGAGCATCTTGGCCTTCACCGCGCCGTAGTATTCGTCGCTGATCCGGTAGCGGAACATCAGCAGGCCCATCACGAGATGGAAGAAGCCCGGGATCACCGTCAGCATCAGCGCGATGCCGGTCAACGCCAGCGGCGTCTGCGCCACGTTGGGCTGGTACTGGAAGTGCGTCAGCAGCACGCCGACCAGCACGCCGGCGATGCCCATGCCGGCCTTCTGGCACACCGAAATGCCGCCGAACGCGAAGCCGGACACGCGGGTGCCGGTCTTCACCTGGCCGTAATCGATCGTCTCGGCAATGGCCGACCAGAACACGGGCGCATGCAGATCGACGATGAACGACAGCAGGAAGTACAGGACGAACGCCAGCACGATGTCGCCCGGCTTGACGAACAGGTAGATGGCAAGGCTGATCAGCGCGACGACGACCTGCGAATTGCGGAACAGCTTGACCTTGCAGTAGCTTTTGGTGATCCACGTGGACGCCACCATCGACAGGATCGCCGCCGCCACGCCGGTGGACAGGAACGCCGACACCACGGCCTCGTCGCCGCCCAGGTAGTACTTGGCGTAATACATGGCGACCGAGCCGCGCACCACGTAGCCGATCGTGCCGGTGACGCAGGCGCCGCACAGGATCAGCCACTGGTCGTTCTTCAGCAGCACCTTCAGTTGGTCCAACAGGGGCTGGCGCTCCACCACGTGGTGCACGCGCTCCTCGGTCGAGAAGAAGCAGAACAGGAACAGCGCGACGCCCATCAACGCCATCACGGCCATCGCGGCCTGGTAGCCGACGGCCGGATTGCCGCCGCCCCACTCCTTGGCCAGCAGCGGCACGATGATCGTCACCATGAACGCACCGATCTTGGCGAAGAACAGGCGATAGCCGTTGGCCGACAGGCGGTCCTGCGGGTCGCTCGTCAGTCCACTGATCAGCGAGATGTACGGGATGCCCACGCCGGCAGTCATCAACGTCATCAGGATGTAGGTCGAATAGGCCCAGACCAGCTTCGCGTCATAGCCCCAGTCGGGCGTGGAGAACACGAAGAACACGGAAACGCCGTACGGCACGGCGAGGAACAGCAGCCAGGGACGGTAGCGGCCGAAGCGGTTGGTGAAGCGGTCCGTGATCTGGCCCATCACCAGGTCGGCCACGGCGCCGATCACCTTCACGGCCAGGAACAGCAACGCCAGGTCTTCCGTGCGCAGGCCGTAGATGTCGGTATAGAAGAAGGTAATGATCAGCATCATCGATGAGATCACCACGTTCAGGGCCATGTCGCCCGCGCCAAAGCCTACCTTTTCCACCGTCGATAATTTTTGCATCGTCATTTCCAAATCAGAAGGACCGCGGGGCACTGGCCGTTTGCCGGCCGGCGCCCCTTGCGCGTTACTGCCCAAGTCACTGCACTACCTTAGTTCTTCCAGCGCAGCGCCACGCCGATGGTGCGGTCGTAACGGCGGATGTCGCGCGCCAGTGCCGGCTCCGAGTGGTAGTCCTTGTACTTGAAGTCGGTCAGGTTGGTGCCGTCCACCGTCAGGCTGAGATTCTTGGTCAGCTTGTAGGTGATGGAAGCGTCCAGAGACTTCATCGGATCGACCACCAGGTCGTACTGCGTGGCCCGGTAGGCGTACTCGGAGACGAAGCGCGAGCGCCAGTTGTAGGCCACCCGGGCCGACCAGTCGCCCCGTTCGTAAAGGCCGATCAGGTTGTATGCCCACTTCGACATGCCGGCAAAGCTGTTGACCTTCCCGTCCGGCTCCGTCAGCCCGCCGTGCATGTAGGTGCCGTTCGCTTCCAGGCCGAAGCCGCCCAGCCAGCCGGGCAGCCAGTCGTAGAACTGCTTGTAGGCGATCTCGATGCCTTCGAGCTTGCCCTCGCTCGTGTTGTACGGCCGGCTGACGTCATACGTGATGCCGTCGTAGGTCTCCGGCGTGGACTTGCGGCGGATGTAGTTCTTGAACTCATGCGAGAACACGGTGCCCGTCACGGAGCCGGTGGGCGCGAAGTACCACTCCAGCGCCACGTCCATGTTCTTGCTCTCGATCGGCTTCAGGTTCGGATTGCCCGAGGTGCCGGTCGCCAGCGTCGTGTTGCCCGCCGCGTGCAGCACCAGGCCAGGGTTGAAGTCGGCAAACGCCGGCCGCTGGGTGGCCTTGACCCACGTGAAGCGGGCCTGCAGGTCCTCGCGTAACTTGGCGCGCAGCGCAAGGTTCGGCAGGTAGTCGGTGGACGTCGTCTTGGTGCTGGCCGCCACCACCGCATTGTTGATCAGCGAGTTGCCGCGCAGGTCCTGCTCGGTGCGCACGGCGCGCACGCCGACCGACCCGTCCACCGGCACCGACCACGCGTCGAACGCGATGTCGGCCTTGCCGTACAGGGCCTGGGTCTTCTCGATGTCGGCGTAGTACGACAGCGGGTCTTCCGGGTTCGGCGTGGTCGACCCCGTGAACGCCTGGCGCAGGTCGCTGGTGTTGTTCAGCAGGTAGCTGGCGCACGGCACGGCAAACGTCGCGGCGCCGTAGTTGCCCGCGGGGCTTAGCGAAGGGCACGTGAAGCCGGGGATCGAGTTGATCATCACCTGGTTGGGCGAATAGGCGCCCGGATGGTTGACCGACCCTTCGATGCCGTGGATCGACGCCGCCCGGCGCTTGGCGATGCGCACGCCGCCGGCGAAGCCGCGGAAGAAGCCCTTGTCGGCCGGCGTGTAGATCGCGTCGGCGCGCCAGTCGGTGGAACTGCCTTCGTCGTGGCTGTGCTGGTCGAAGAACTTCTCGAGGAAGAAGCGGGAACCGCCGGCGATGTCGCCGCCCGGGTAGTCGATCGAGCCGACGCCGTTGTCGATGCTGCCGGACACGTTCGGCATGTAGCCGACGATGTCGACGATCGGGTTCTGGTTGCGGAACTTGCTGATCGTGCGTGCCAGCTCCGTCTTCAGGCGCCACTGCTCGTTGACGTCCCACGTGGCGCCGGTGGCGGCCTGCGTGGTGCGCGAATAATGGCGACGGCCCTGCGTGGACGTCAGCGTCCACTGGTCGGCGCCCTCCTTGCTGATCGACTGCAGGTAGTTCGTACCGGGCACCGTCGTCATGGTGGCGCCCTTGTTCAGGGGCAGCTGGCCGACGAGGAAATTGGTCTGGGCATCGTGTTCGATGCGGGTATTGATCACCTCCGCGAACACCTCGACATCCGAGTTCGGACGCCACTGCAGCACACCGTTGCCGGCCCAGCGCTTGCGGTCGCCGCCCGTCATCACGCGGCCGATGGTGTCCGGGCCCGTCAGGCCGCGCTCGATGGACAGCGGTACGCCCACCCACGCGCCTTCGTCCTGGTAGCGGCCGCGCTGGTACGAATAACCGACCAGCGCGCCGAATTCGCCATAGGCCGTCTTCCAGCGGTTCGACGCCATGCCGGACAGCTGCGGATCGGTGGCGCTGGACTTGTCGCGGTTCTCGGCCCGGCCCACCAGGCTGGCCGTGTAGCCCTTGAAGTCGAACGGCCGGTTGGTGCGCACGTCGATCACGCCCGCGGTCCCGCCTTCGACCATGTCCACGCCCTGCGATTTGTAGACGTCCAGGCGCGACAGCATCGTGGTCGGGATATCGGCCAGGAACAGGCTGCGGCTGACGGCGGAGAACATCTCGCGGCCGTTCAGCAAGGTAACGGCGCCCGGCAGGCCGCGGATGACGACATTGCCCGCCTCGCCCGCCTCGCGGATGATCTGCACGCCCGTGATACGACCCAGGATCTCGGCCACGTTCTTGTCGGGGAACTTGCCGATGTCGTCGGCCACGATGGAGTCGACGACCTGCTCGTTGTTCTGCTTGAAGGCCTGGGCGTTGCGGGCCGCGCTGCGGATGCCCGTGACGGTAACGACGCTGGCGGGGGCGGCATCGGCGACCGCGGTGCCCGTCGCTTCGGCCCCGCTGGCACCCGAAGTCTCGACCGCGGCCGGTGCGGCGTCAGCGGCCTGCGCCCAGACGGAGGCGCTGCTCAGCGCACCGACAGCCGCGAGCGCCGCCACGGTGGCTTTCAATATGAAAGGGTTGGGATTGGGCGCGACACGGCCCGAAGGGATAGGCTTCATAGGTCTCCAATGTCTTGTAATTATGTTTTTAGTGCAGTAGTGAAACTGCTTGCCTGCAAAGCATCTTAGGTGGAGGGATGAATTCGATCCAATCAATTTTTGCGACTTTGCGATATCTTTTTTGATATCGAAAAGGCGAAGATTTCGCAGTGCTGATGACGGATTAATTGTACCGGATTCAATTAACGTAGCCCAAAAAGAATGTTTTGCGTGTCGGTGTTCTTTACAACAGCCAACGCCGTTCCCTGCCGAGCACTGTAAAATCAAGCACTTGCGGGGCTGGCATTGCTTTTGCTCATATGTTTATCACGACAATGACATCGCGGGAGCCCACAATGAGCGCCACCAACAGCAGGGTTCGGCGCATCGCGCTGGGCGCCCTCATGTGGCTTGTCGCTGCCCACGCAGCGCTGGCCACCCCCATCACATACAGTTTCGACACGTTCGCCGACGGCACGTCGCTCACGGGCCAGTACGCGGGACTGGGGTTCGCCAACGGCACGGTCCTGCGCGCAGGGATCGGCCTGAACGAGCTGTCGTTCCCGCCCCGCTCGGGCGACGGCGTGCTGTTCGATGATGGCGGCCCCATCGTCATCACCTTCGCGACCGGCGCCTCCGCCGTTTCCGGCTACTTCACTTACGTGGACGGCCTGACGCTGTCCGCCTACGACAGCAGCGACAATCTCATCGCCATCGCCACGGCGGCCTTCCTTGCCAACGTGGCGGACGGCAGCGGCGATCCGGGCAGCGCACCGAACGAGCTGCTGAGCGTCATGGCGACGGGCGACCTGATCGCGCGCATCGTCATCAGCTCGTCGCCCGGCGGTGCGTCCCTGGCACTGGACGACCTGACCGTCGACACGGCCGCCGTTGCAGTGCCCTCGCCCGGCACCTTGCCGCTCGTGATGACCGGCCTGCTGGCGCTGGCGTGGCGGGCCCGCCGACGACGGCACTGACATCCATACCGCCCTTTTCCCCTACGTTTGCGCATTGCGTACGGCCCGTGCGGCCGCACGCCAGGAGGCATTATGCGAGCTTTCCTTGTTGCCACGCTGGCCGGCCTGCTGCTTGCCGCGCCCGTCGTTGCCGGCACCCTCGGCACCCCGACGCTTGCTCCCGCCAGCATCGGCGCCGGCACCGGCACCGTCGTGACGATCAGCATCCCGATCGGCGACCCGAACTATCTCGCCGGCAGCGCCAACCTGCAGCGGCTGGCTGCCGACGGCACCGTACAGGGAATCGTCGGCACGCTGCGCGACGACGGGCGGGACGGCGACACCACTGCCGGCGACGGCATCCACGCGCTGGCGATTGCGCTGACCGAGCCGGCCGGCACCATCCGTTTCCAGGTCTCGGCGGCGTTCCGCCAGGAACTCCGGCGCACGATCTCGGCACCGGTCACGCTGACGGTGACACCGGGCACCGGAACGCCCACCATCACGGCGGCACAGTTCACCGTGACGACGGCCACCACCGGGGTGCCGGCCGTGGGCGTGGCCAGCGCGACGGTCCAGTCGACCACGGCGCCGTCGACGCTCCAGCTGCAGAAGATCGATGCCGCCGGAACGGTCCTGGCGAGCCTGGGCAACCTGCATGACGACGGGACGGACGGCGACGCAAGCGCCGGCGATGCCGTCTGGGCCTTGCGTTCCACGGTGTTGGAAAACAGCCCCGGCACGCTGCGCTACCGCATCGCCGGCACGTTCCCCGGTCATGCCCAGACGGTCTATTCGAACGTCTTCAGCGTCACGGTAGCGGGCACCGCGACCGGTATCGCCATCACGGCGCCCGCCAATGGCGCCTACCTGAACACGCCGGCCATCACGGTCGCCGGTACCGTGGGCGATCCGGCCGCGCGGGTCACGCTGAACGGCATCGCGGCCATCCTGAGCGGCACCACCTTCAACGCCTCCGTGCCGCTCAACGAAGGCCCCAACACGATCACGGCGGTCGCCACCAACAGCGGCGGCACCACGACCACGGCCAGCATCCTCGTCACGCTCGACACGACGGCCCCGAAGGTGGAAATCTACTCGCCCGGCGCCAATGCCGTCACGACCGGCGACAAGGCGACGGTCAGCGGCATGGTCAACGACATCGTCGTGGGCACCGTCAATCCGCAACAGGCGACCGTCACCGTCAACGGCATCGCGGCGGAAGTGCTCAATCGCAGCTTCATCGCCCGCGACGTGCCCCTGCAGGCGGGCACCAACACGATCCAGGCGGTGGCCACCGACCGCGCCGGCAACCGGGCGACGACCGCCACCACGGTGACGCGCAGCGGCGCCGGTGGCCTGGCCCTCGTCTCGGGCAACAACCAGCGCGCCGCCGTCGGTGCGCTGCTGGCCGCGCCGCTGGTCGTCGCGCTGACCGATGCGCGCGGCGTGCCGGTCGCGAACCGGCCCGTCGTGTTCCGGGTGGTGGGACTGGATGGCACCGTCGCCGCCAGCGCCGTGCCCGGCGCCGGCCTGCCGGCGCTGGCGGTCAACACCGATGCCGAAGGCAAGGCCCGTGCTTACTACCGGCTCGGCAGCCGTGCCGGCGGCGGCAACCTGGTCGAGGCCAGTACGGCCGCGGCCCAGGCGACCGTCGACTTCGTGGCGAGCGGCACGCCTGGCGCCCCGCAGCTGATGGTGGTCGACTCCGGCAACAGCCAGACCGGCGTGGCCGGCCAGGCCCTGCCGTTTCCCCTGATCGCGATCGTCACGGACAGTTCCTACAACCGGCTGGCCGGCGTGCCGGTGACCTTTACCGTCAAGGACGGCGGCGGCGGCTTCGGCGCCGACCGCCAGGCGACACTGCAGGCCACCAGCGACAGCGACGGCCGGGTGGCCGCGACACTGCTGCTGGGCCCGAACCAGGGCGTCAACAACAACGTGGTCGAAGCCAATTTCACTGGCGGTACCGGTTACGCGGCAACGTTTACCGCCAACGGCCTGCTGCCGGGACCGGCGGCCCGGACGAAGATCAGCGGCGTCGTGCTGGACAACAGCAACCAGCCCATCCCGGGCGTCACGATGCGCCTCCTGCAAATTACCCAGGGCAACCGCAGCAACATCCCGCAGGAGATGGCCGAGGCGGTGCGCACCGATGCCCAGGGCCAGTTCGTCATGCAACCGGTACCGGTGGGCGTATTCAAGCTGATGGCCGACGGCGGCTCGGCCACGCGTGACGGCATCTGGCCGACGCTGGACTTCGACATGGTGACCGTGCCGGGCCAGGACAACACGCCGGGGATGCCGATCTTCCTGCCCGCGCTGAACCCGAACAACCGCGTCTGCATCGACGAGAGCACGGGCGGGACGCTGACCCTGCCCGATGTGCCGGGCTTCGCGCTGGCCATCGCGCCGGGCTCCGCCACGTTCCCGGGCGGCTCGCGCAGCGGCTGCGTGCACGTGACGCCGGTCAACCTGGACAAGGTTCCGATGGCGCCGGGATTCGGCCAGCAGCCCCGCTTCGTCGTCACGATCCAGCCCGTGGGCACGCATTTCAGCCCGCCCGCGCGGATGACGATTCCCAACGTGGACGGGCTGGCGCCACGCGCTGTCACCGAGATGTATTCGTACGACCATGACCTGGCCAGCTTCGTGGCGATCGGCAGCGCCACGGTCAGCGCCGACGGTGCCACGATCACTTCCGACCCCGGTTCCGGCGTCATCAAGGCGGGCTGGCATTGCGGCGGCAATCCCAATACGTCCGGCTCGGCGGGCACCTGCCCCACCTGCCAGAAGTGCGAAGGCTCCAGTTGCGTGGCGGACGCGGCCAAGGATGGCCAGGTGTGCGACCTCGCCCCGGGCCAGGGTGTATGCCGCGCTGGCGCCTGCGTCCCCGTGCGGCTGACGATCCTCGTCAACAATACGCCGGCGACGGACGACGACATCACGGCGCTGAACGGGCCGCAGACGCTGCCGATCACCGTGCGCATGGACGACGGCCCCACCACCCCGATCAGCATCGCGCTGGTCCTGACGCCGGGCGGGCGCGGCAGCCTCAATACGACGACCGTGTCGCTCGCCAAGGGCCAGTCCACCAGCGTGGTCTTCACGCCGTCCGCGGCCAGCGCGGCCGCCAACGACGTCAAGATCGCGGCCAAGGTCAACGGCAACGAGCTGGCGACGGGCAACCTGACGGTGGTCAACATCACCTTGCCGCGCATCGCCACCCCCACCGATCCGGCCGCCATACCGGACCGCATCACGCCGCGCAAGGACACGGATGCCCAGGTCACGCTGGTGCCGGCCCTGGACGGCAGCGGCCAGTCGGTCGAACTGGCAACGCTCGACACGAGCGCCGCGAACGGCGACTACACGGTCGGCGGCGGCGCCACCAAGCAGCTGACGCGTACGGAAACCGTCAAGCTGCGCGGCACCGTGCAGACGGCGGCGACCGGCGGTGCGGGTGGCGGCAACGCCCGCAAACTCAAGCTTGCGGCGAAGGTCCGGGGCGCCCAGGTGACCCAGTCGAACGGCTTCAGCGTTGCCGCCATCGCCGAACTGGTCGCGGAAGGGTACCGCGGCAATGTCGTCGGTCGCCCGGGCGTGGTTGGCATCATCGTCTCCGTCACCGTCAAGTCCGACAGCGGCACCGATGGCGACCTGAGCGAGTGCGAGTTCTCCGAACAGATCGAGGTCAAGGCGGAAACCGGCTCGCTGGTCGGGCTGGGGGGCGGCCTGAACTCCAGCTACCTGGGCTGCATCGGCACCTACACCGACACGCACAGCACCGGGACGGCCTCCCTGACCGGCCCGGGCACACAGAACATCGACCAGACCCATACGATGAAGGACCGCCGCCTGGGCATCACGGACATGCCGATCCGCCGCTCCGGCTTCAAGATCGACCGCACCGTGTTTGCGCCGGCCACCCCGCCGCCACCGTTCAAGCTGACGACGTCGAAGTACGGCGCCGGCGCCACGGCCAACGGCCACACGGCAGCGGCCGGCACCCCGACCGCGCCCATGACAGGAACCCAGCCATGAAACTCTCCACCTATTTGTGGCTTGCCTGCGGGTTTGCCGCCACGCTGGCGCGCGCCGACTGCCCGCTGGACGTGCAGGCAGCCCCCACGCGGGCCGACTGGCATGCCGGCGAACCGATCGAAATACGGGTGCGCATGACCAACCGCCTCGACCGGCCGGCGGGGCTGGCCCTGGCCTACCCTTCGCTGGGCGGCCAGGGCTACCCCGGCATCGGGTTCTCGCTGCGTCCGAACGCGCCGGTAACGGGGTCCGGCAATGCCATCGAAAGCATCCTGCAGATCGCGCCGCGCGATGCGCTGCAAGTACATGTCTATGCCAACAAATACCTGCCGGCCTTGCCCGTCGGCGCCAGCCGCATCTATTGGAAGCTCGAAGTCGCCTGCCTGGACGACAAGGGGGCCTTTGTTGCGCCCGGCACGTTTGCCGGTTCGTTCACGGTGCGTATCGCCGCCGGCCCGCCGCCGGATGCCCAGGCGGCCGTCGAACGCCATGCGCAGCGGCTCGATGCGACCGATCCGCAGCAGCGCCGGGAAGCCATCGAGGCCCTGGCGAACACGTCCGCTCCGGCCGTGCTGCCGGCCCTGCGCAAGGTCTACCAGTATGGCTACCGCAACGATGCCTTGCAGGCCTTGCGCAAGTTCGATGACAACCCGGCGGCGGCCGGCTTGCTGGTCGATATCCTCGCGACGGCGGACGCGGGCGCCGCGCGCAATGCGGTGCGGGTTGCCGCCGGCTGGAAAAGCGGCCTGCCGGCGGAACTGCTGGAGCAGGTAGTGGAAGGCCCGGCGCTGCCGGCCCGGCTGGCACTGGTCGATTACCTGGCCGCGCGCCGCTCCGCCGCCAACGACGCCCTGTTGCGCCGCCTGGCAACGGACGAAGATGAAACACTGGCCCGGTCCGCGCGCGCCGCGCTGGCCAAACCCGCACCGACCCGGTAGCGCGGGCCCGGTCATTTGCAGTCACGAGCGGAGAACGATATGCGATCCTATGCCTTGTCCAGCCAATCGATGGCGCTGCGCTGCAGCGGGTCCGGCGGCGCCGCCGGCGGCAGGCGGCAGCCGGCGACCGGAATACCTGCGCGGGCCGCGGCGCTGTTGCGCGCTGGCGCCCTGCTGCTGGCGGGACTGCTGCTGGCCTGGGCGCCCCCGCTTTACGCGGCCGGCCTGAACGAGCACTGCATGGTCAGTGTGCTGAACCGCAACGTCCAGGCCCGCGCCGACGGCACGTGGGTCTTGCCGAACCTGCCGGCCAATTTCGGCCGCGTGCGGGCCCGCGCCACGTGCGTCGAGGGCGGCGTCACCACCTACGGCCAATCGGCCGAGTTCGTCATCCCGGCCAACGGCTCCATCACGCTGCCACCCATCGTGCTGGGTCCCACCACCCCGATCCCCACCAACCTGCGCGTCACGGTACCGGACGCGGTACTGGCCAGCCCCGGCGCCACCACGCAACTTCGCGCACAGGCGACCTACGCGGCAGGCAACGAGGCCGATGTCACGGCCAGCGGCACGAGCTTCAGCATCAGCAATCCGGCCATCGCCACGATCACGCCGGCGGGTCTCGTGACGGCCGTACGCAGCGGCACCGTCGTCATCCAGGCCATCAACGAAGGCACGCAGGGCATCGCCCAGCTGCGGGTTGCCCTGGCCGGCGCCGACAGCGACGGCGACGGCATTCCCGACGACGAAGAGCTGCGCCTCGGCATGAATCCGAACAACGCGGCGGACGCGCTGCTCGACCTCGACCGGGATGGCCTCGCGGCCGTCGACGAGTACCGCGCCGGCACCGACCCGCGCAATGCCGACAGCGATGGCGACGGCCTGAAGGACGGCGCCGAGGTACAGTGCGGCGGCGGCTTCTGCACCAGTCCCGTGCTGGCGGACACCGACGGCGACGGCGTGCGCGACGGTACCGAGATCCGGACCGGCAGCGATCCGACCAGCGCGGCCAGCGTCAATTTCGGTGCCGCCCTGCAAAGCATCCGCGTTACGCCGGCCACCTTCACGCTGATCGTCAACGCGCTGACGGGCAGTGCCAGCGTCCAGCTGACCGTCACCGGCACGATGATCGACGGCGTCGAGATCGACCTGACCAGCACGGCGCGGCAGACCACTTACGCCAGCAGCAATATCGCGTCCTGCAACTTCGGCGCACCGGACGGGCGCGTCCATGCCAGCAGTGCCGGCAGCTGCGATATCACCGTCGCCAACAACGGCCACAGTGCCGCCGTACGCGGCACCGTCCAGGACTTCGTGCCGGGCGCCCTGTCGTACCTGCCGATCCCCGGTTTCGCCAATGGCGTGGCGGTCAGCGGCGAGTTCGCCTTCATTGCGGCCGGATCGGCCGGACTGCAGGTGGTGGCGCTGGGCGCGGACCGGCGCACGCCGAGCATTCTCGCCAGCCTGAACCTGGATGCCAGCGCCAACGACATCACGCTGGCCGGTAACCTGGCCTTCCTTGCCACCAGCGGCGGCCTGAAAGTCGTCGACGTGACGACACCCACGGCGCCGCGGCTGCTGGGCACGTTTGCCGGCACCCCCAACGCGATGGGCGTCAAGGTGCGGGGCACGACCGCCTACGTGGTGGCCGGCGCGACCTTGTACATCGTCAGCGTCGCCAACCCGGGCGCGATGATCCAGGCCGGCGCGATCGCGCTGGGCGGTACGGGGTGGAACGTGGACGTCGACCTGTCGCGCAACCTGGCCGCCGTGGCGATGGGCGGCGCCGGCTTGCAACTGGTGGACATCAGCAACCTGTCCGCCCCGCTGCTGCGCGGTACCGCCTCGACCGGCGACGCGCGTGGCGTGGCGCTGCGGGGCACGACCGCGATCGTGGCCGACTATGCCAGCAGCATGACGTCGGTCGACATCGCCGACCCGGCCGCGCCGGTCGTGCTGTCCAGCACCCCGCAAGCGCTGGGCGGCCTGCTGACCAACGTCACCCTCGCCGGCAATTTCGCGCTGGGCGCCGACGTGGCCTTCGTCAACGGCGTGCCGATCGTCGACATCGGCAATCCGGCCACGCTGCAGCCGCGCGCGATCCTCGCGTTCGCCGACCGCGACGACAACGGCATGGGTATCGCCACCGACGACAGCTATGTCTACCTGGTGGCCGACCGCAACAGCCTGGAACGGGGCGGCAGCAGCGGCGACAGCCGCCTCTATATCGGCCAGTACCAGCCCCGCATCGACCTGGCCGGGGTCCCGCCCACGGCCACGATCACGGCCCCCGCCAACGGCACCCAGGTCTACGAAGGCGCGCCGCTGACGATCGCCGTCGATGCGCAGGACGACATCACGGTGGCATCCGTGCGCTTCCTCGTCAACGGGCTGACGGCCTTCACGAGCACCGGCGCGCCGTACCAGTACACGATGACGGTGCCGCGCGGCGTCTCGGCGCTGACCTTGGGCGCGGTGGCGCGCGACCTGGGCGGCAACGAAGGCAGCGCGGCGGCGGTCACGGTCGGTGTCGTGCCGGATCCGCTGACGCAGGCGGTCGGCCAGGTCGTCGATGCCGCCGGCACGCCGCTGGCCGGCGCGCTGGTGACCGCCCCGGGAGGACGCACCGGCACCACCGGCGCCGACGGCCGCTTCGTGATTCGCGAAGTGCCGACCGTGCTGGGCAACCTGGTGCTGCAGGCCGCGTGGACGCCGGCCGGCGGCGCCATCCGCAACGGCGCCTCGGCGCCGACGCCTCCCGTGCCGGGCGGCGTCACCGATGTCGGCATCATCAGCGTCATCGACGTACGATTCGAAACGGAGTACGGCACCTTGTGGACCACGTGCGACGACTGCTTCACCCAGCGCACGTTGCCGTTCACGTTCCCGTTCTACGGCACCGACCGGAGCACGGCCTTCGTCGGCAGCAACGGCTACCTGACGTTCGACAGCGGCGACTCGACCTACCGGGAGGACGTGCCGGCGTTCACGCGCCTGCCCCGCATCGCCGCGTTCTTCGACGACCTGATCGGCGGTGGCGGTGTGCTGATCAACGACCAGTTGCCCGACCGCTTCGTCGTGACGTACGACCGGACCCGCCAGTACAGCGAGGGCGGCAGCAACACGCTGCAGATCCAGCTGTACCGCGATGGCCGCATCGTGTTTGCCTACAAGGGCATGACCGCCCTGCGCAGCGGCGCCATCGCCGGCATCACCCCCGGCCCGGACGCCCCTTTCCAGCAGGTCGACTACAGCGCGACACCGGCACTGGAGGTCCCGGCCGGCAGCGCCGTGTACGAATACTTCACCGCCGCCAGCCAGTTCGACCTCGACAACAGCTTCGTCGTCCTCACGCCGAACGCGGCGGGTGGCTACAGCGTGCGCACGATCCTGCCGCCGGCCGCCGTGCCGACGGCGACACTGACCGCCGCGCCGCCGCTGCAACTGGCGGCGCCAACGGCGCTGCGCGCGCGCCAGGCGGCCGCACCGTCGGGCGCGCCGCTGGCCGGGGCCGAGGTCCGGGTCACGTCGTCCGGCAACCCGCGCTACCGCGGCATGGCCAACACGGACGCCGCGGGTGGCTTCACGCTGAAAGGCGTGCCCCCCGGCGGCATCAACGTGGAAGTCTGGCGCGACGGCAGCCTGCTGGCCCGTGGTGCCGCGTTGACGAGCGCGGCCGACCGGCAGGTGCCGGTCGAACTGGTCGCGCCCGAAGCGAAGCAGAAGCGATGAGGAGATGACGATGCGCCGCACTCTTGCAATCGGCCTGGCGTCGACGGTGCTGGCCGCCAGCGCCGCGGCCACCGGCCTGCTGATCGACGCCTCCCAGCGCCGCAACAGCGTGGGGATGGAACTGGGCCTGCCGGTCCATCTGCAGGACGACGAGGAATACACGGCGTCGCCGGAACAGCTGCTGGAACACGGCCGCCGCGTCTTCTCGGCCAATTGGACGAATACGGAAGGCGGCGGGCGACCGCTGACCAAGGGCAACGGCCGCGCGCTGGCCGACACGTCCATGCCGCTCACCGGCGCTCGCTCGTTCAACCGCATTTCCGGCCCCGATGCCAATTCCTGCATGGGATGCCATAACCAGCCGCATGGCATGACGGGCGGCAGCGGCGACTTCGTCGCCAACGTGTTCGTGCAGGGGCAACGCTTCGACTTCGCCACCTTCGAGCGTGCCGACCTGGTGCCGACCCGGGGTGCCGTCGACGAGCAGGGCAAGCCCGTTACCCTGGCCAGCATCGGCAACTCCCGCCATACCCCGGGCATGTTCGGCGCCGGCTACATCGAGATGCTGGCCCGCGAGATGACGGTCGAGCTGCAGCGCAGTCGCGACAACATGCGGCGCGGCGAGACCCGGACGCTGGTCGCGAAGGGCGTCAACTTCGGCAAGCTGACGCGGCGCGCCGACGGCTTGTGGGATGTCAGCGCCGTCACCGGATTGCCACGCCTGAGCCTGATCACCGCCACGCCGCTCGATCCGCCGTCGCTGGTGATCCGGCCCTGGCACCAGGCCGGCAATTCGGTCTCGCTGCGCGACTTCACCAATACGTCGTTCAACCACCATCACGGCATCCAGTCGACGGAGCGCTTCGGCGCCAATACCGACCCGGACGGCGACCGCTTCAGCAACGAGCTGACGCGCGCCGACGTGACGGCGGCGTCGATCTTCCAGGCCACCTTGCCGGTGCCTGGCCAGGTGATCCCGAACGACCCCGTCATCGCGCGCGCGATCGTGCGGGGACAGCGCAATTTCAGCGACATGGGCTGCGCCGCCTGCCACGTGCCCGCCCTGCCCCTGAGCCGGGACGGCTGGACGTTCACCGAGCCGGGCCCGTTCAACCCGGCCGGCAACCTGCGCAGTGGCGATGCGCGCACGGTCCGTGTCGACCTGAACGATCGCGCCCTGCCCGCGCCGCGGCTGGCGCCCGAACATCCGGACGACCTGGTGATGATGGTGCCGGCCTACACCGACATGAAGCTGCACGACATCACCGATCCGGACGAGCCGATGCCGCTCGAATCGCTCGACATGAACTGGCCCGTGTGGGCGCCCAAGTTCCCGGCCGGGAACCGGCGCTTCCTGACCCGCCGCCTGTGGGGGATCGCCAATTCAGGCCCCTATTTCCACCACGGCATGTACAGCACGATGCGCGAAGCGGTACTTGGCCATTCCGGCGAGGCACTGGCATCGCGCCGGGCGTTCCAGGCCGCATCCGCCGACGACCAGGCGGCGTTGATCGAATTCCTGAAGTCGCTGCAGGTGCTGCCGCCGGGTACGGTCAACCTGGTCGTGGACGAGCACTACCGGCCGCGCGAACGCCCGCTCGACGAGCCCGCGCCGGTCGGCCGCTCGGTGAGGGTGCACACTGCCCCGGCGGCCAACAAGGCGGCCGCTCAGGCCCGCGCCGCCAGCGCCATGCGATAGCGCGCCGGCGCCACGGTCGTGTCGGCCAGCAGCGACGAGTGGGCTGCCAGCACGGCCAGGCTGTCGACCGGATCGGCGCGATCCCCGCCGTGGGCGCGCAGCAGCGCCACGGCATCGTCCAGCGCAAACCAGCCGGACAACGGCGCCAGCAGACCCAGTGCCTGGCGCGCGTGCGCCGGCAACAAGGGCTCGCTCCAGGCACTGGCGGCGCGCAGGCTGCGGTGGCGCGCGGCAAGGGTACCGTCCGCCGGCACGACAGCGAGCGCCAGGTCAACCGGCGGCGCGGCGGCCAGCCGGCGCTGGCAGGCCAGCATGGCGCAGGGGCCGCTGCGCCGCTGCGCGCGTACCTGCGCGGCGGCCAGGACGAGCGCCAGCGGTACACCGTCCAGCCAGCGGCACGCCTGCGTGGCTGCCTGCCAGGCGGTCGGGGCGAGCGCGCCGCTGCCGCCATAGGCCTGCGCCAGCAGCAGGTGCGTGGCGTCGTCCGGCGCCAGTGGCGGCACGCGCACGACCGCCTCGGCGTCCGCGCGCAGCGTTTGGCGACTGGTCGCAAGAATGCGCAAGGCGGGCCGCTGCCGTGCCAGCCCTTCGGCCAGGCGGCTGGCCGCATCCATGGCGTGGTCGCAGTTGTCCAGTACCAGCAGCAACGGCGCATGGGGCAGCGCCGCGGCCAGCGCCGGGAGCGACGTCGCACCGGGCACGCCCAGTGCCGTGGCCACCGCGGCAAGCAGTGCCCGTTCGCTTGCCTCTCCCAGCCGGTCCACGGCAACGCAGGCACGGCGCGCGATGGCCGTGCGCCTTGCCACGGCCTGCGCCAGCGCGGACTTGCCGATGCCGGCCGGCCCCGTCAGTGTAACGATCGGCCCGGCTTCAAGCCGCGTGGCGACGGCGGCCAGTAACGCGGCGCGGCCAAGCAGCGCCGGCGTACCGGCCCGGGCCAGCCGGCCCGTGAACACGTAGCCGGCACCGCTGACCGTGCCGATCAGGTCGCGGTCGCCCGCCAGTGCGCGCCGCAAGGCGGCAATCTGGACGCGCACGTTGCTGGGGTGGATGGCGCGTCCCGGCCATGCGCGTTCGGTCAGCTGGGCCGGGGTCAGCACCTGGCCGGCAGCCGCGATGAGGGTCTGCAGCACGCGCACGGCGCAGGCGCCCAGCGCGATGGGCCGTGCGCCGGCGGTACGCAGCTCACCGCGCCAGGGGTCGAACGCATGCCGGCCGAACGCGATCGGGGCGGCGGCGGAAAGTCGGATATCCATGCGCCCAAGGCTACTTGGGACACGCGCGGCGGCACAGGCCACATCGGGCACGTCGGCGCTGCCCCGATACGCTGCCGGCCCGATCCCCCGAAAGGGGCAGCGGGCCGGCCGCGGGGCGGCCTGGCGGGTTCGCGGGTTTAAGATGCCGCCATCGCAACCCTTGAGCCGCACGCGCGGTCCCGAGCCGACATGGATGAACTGGTCAATATGGAACGCGGCGCGCTGCCCGCCACGCCGCGCGTGCGCGTGATGGTTGTCGACGACCACCCGCTGATGCGCGAAGGGATCGCCGCCGTGCTGGGCCTGGGCGGGCGCCACGAGCTGGTGGCCGAGGCGGCGGATGGCCGCGAAGCCGTCGAACAGTATGTGCGGCACCAGCCCGACGTGACGCTGATGGACCTGCAGATGCCCGTGATGGGCGGCCTGGACGCCATCGTCGCCATCCGCGCGCTGGCGCCGCAAGCGCGCATCGTCGTGCTGACGACCTACAAGGGCGACGTGCAGGTGCTGCGCGCGCTGAAGTCGGGCGCGATGGGCTACCTGCTGAAAAGCGTGCTGCGCACGGAACTGGGTGACGCCATCGACAAGGTCTACGCCGGCCAGCGCCACACTCCGCCGGAAATCGCCGTGGAGCTGGCGGCGCACATCGACGCGGACACGCTGTCGGCACGCGAATCGGAAGTACTGCGCTTCGTCGCCCACGGCAATTCCAACAAGCGCGTGGCACTGGCGCTGGGCATCGCCGAGGAGACGGTCAAGGCGCACATGAGCACCGTGCTGGCCAAGCTGGGGGCGCGCGATCGCACGCACGCGGTGACGATCGCCATCCGGCGGGGCATCCTGGAGCCTTGATCGGTCGAGGCCTGCGGTGTCAGGCACCCTGACACCGGTGTTGGCAAGCGATATCGGCACCTTGGTCGGACGCTGGTGCCACCGTTACTGGAACGCCACCTCGGCAAAGCTGCGCAGCTTGCGGCTGTGCAGCCGGTCCGTGCCCAGCGCGCGCAGCATCTCCATGGCGCGGATGCCGATGCGCAGGTGCTGGTCGACGCGGTCGCGGTAGAACTGGTTCGCCATGCCCGGCAGCTTGATCTCGCCGTGCAGCGGCTTGTCCGACACGCACAGCAACGTGCCGTACGGCACGCGGAAGCGGAAGCCGTTGGCGGCGATCGTCGCGCTTTCCATGTCCAGCGCCACCGCCCGGCTCTGCGAGAAGCGCCGCTCCGGCGTGCGCTGCGGCAGCAGCTCCCAGTTGCGGTTGTCCGTGCTGGCCACCGTGCCTGTGCGCAGCACGCGCTTCAGGTCGTGGCCCGTCAACTGCGTCACCTCGGCCACCGCCGCCTCGATCGCCACCTGCACTTCCGCCAGGGCGGGGATCGGCACCCACAGCGGCAGGTCTTCGTCCAGCACGTGGTCCTCGCGCACATAGCCGTGCGCCAGCACGTAGTCGCCCAGCTGCTGCGTGTTGCGCAGTCCCGCGCAGTGGCCCAGCATCAGCCACGCATGCGGGCGCAGCACGGCGATGTGGTCCGTGATCGTCTTCGCGTTGGCCGGCCCCACGCCGATATTGACCATGCTGATGCCGGCGCCGTCCGCGCGGATCAAGTGGTAGCCCGGCATTTGCGGCAGCCGTGGCAGCGGCGCGCCCATGCCGTCGCCCGGCTGCTCGTCCTGGCCGGCGCGGCGCGTGACGATATTGCCCGGCTCGACGAAGGCGATATAGCCGTCATCGTCGCTGGACGGTTCGCGGCTCATGATGGCATGCCCCAGGCGCACGAATTCGTCGATGTAGAACTGGTAGTTCGTAAACAGCACGAACTTCTGGAAGTGCTCGGGCGACGTTCCCGTGTAGTGGCGCAGCCGCTGCAGCGAATAATCCACGCGCGGCGCCGTGAACAGCGACAGCGGCTGGGCTTCGCCGGGCGGCGGGTCGAACGTGCCGTTGGCGATGCCGTCATCCATCGCGGCCAGGTTGGGCAGGTCGAACACATCGCGCATCAGCTGGCGCCGTTCGTGGCTCATGCTGCCTTCGATATGGTCGTGCTCCGCGAAGGAGAAGTGGACGGGGATCGGTTGCGCCGACAGCCCCACCTCGATCTGCATGCGCTGGCCCGCATGGTTCTTCAGCAGCAGCCGGAACTGCTCCTGGTAATAGCGCGCGAACAGGTCCGGCCGGGTCAGCGTCGTCTCGAAGGTGCCGGGACCGGCGACGAAGCCATAGGCCAGGCGCGAATCGGCGCGCGCGAAGGTCTCGCTCTGCACGCGCACGAACGGGTAGCAGGCGCGTACGTGCTGGGTGGGGTCTCGCCCTCGACAAAGCGCTGCAGCGACTCGCGCAGGTGGGCGATACTGCCGTCGTAGATGGCCCGCACCTGGGCCAGCGCGGCGGCGGGATCGTCAAAACGTTCGGGTTGGACGAATGGGCGGGTGGACACGGTCAACTCCTGGGGTTCTTGTCGGTTTTCGTTGGCATATGAGCATCGTACCACTGCCCCGCCGCGCACGCAGGACGTCAGCGCCGCAGCTTGCGCCGGGCCGCCCGGGCATGGGGCACCCACGCGTGCACCGACCAGCGCCGCCACATGACCAGGCCGCGGATCCACTCGTCCGCCGCGAACGCGATGTACAAGCCCTTCAGGCCAAGGCCGAAGTGGATGGCCAGCAGCCAGCTGCCGCCGGCCAGCACCAGCAGCATCGACGCCGCGCCCGCGACGACGGGAAAGCGCACGTCGCCGGTGGCGCGCAGCGCATTGATGACGACCAGGTTGAACGTGCGGCCCAGCTCCACCAGCACGCCCAGCCACAGCAGCAGCGCGCCTTCGGCCACGATGGTGGGGTCGCTGGTGAACATGCGCAGCAGCAGCGGCCCGGCCAGCGCGACCGCGCCCGACACCGTGCCGCTGATGACGAGGCCCCGGTACAGCGACGTGCGCACCAGCCGGTGTGCGGCGCCCAGCTCCCCCGCCCCCACCATGTGCCCCACCATGATCTCGACGGCGAACGCGGTGGCCAGGCTGAACACGATGATCATGCTGCCGATCTGCTGCACGTAGGCGTGCGTGGCCAGCGCGTGGGCGCCCAGCGTGCCGGCTGCGGCCATCGCGGCCATGAACGACAGGCGCCAGGCGATGTTCTCGGCCGCCGCCGGCACGCCGATGTGCAGCACCTCGGCCAGCTCGCGGCGCGGCAGGTGCCACCAGTCGGCGCGACGCGGTACCAGGTGCAAATGGCGGCGCCACAGCAGCAGGTGCAGGGCCAGGCCCAGCGCGCGGCTCAGCGCCAGGGCCAGCGCGTAGCCGGGCAGGCCCAGCGCCGGCAGCGGCCCGAAGCCATGCATCAGCGGCAGGGCCAGGGCCAGGTGGGACAGGTGCATGGCCACCAGCACCACCAGGGTGTCGCGCGTGCGCAGGTGGGCCCGCATGACCGCCGCCATCGAGGCATTCCACGCATCGAACAACATGGCCGGGGCCAGCGCCATCAGGAACGGCGTGGCCAGCGGCAGCACGTCCGCCGGCGTTTGCAGCAGCGCCAGCAGGCCGTCGGCACCGACCAGCGCCACCAGCGCGGTGACCGCCCCGATCCACGTGCTGGCGCCGACCGATGCCAGCGCTACCCGGTTGGCACGCTCGCGCTGGCCGCCGCCCAGGCTTTGCGTGATGACGACGCCGACACCGGAGCCGACGATGCGAAACAGCAGGAACAGCGTGACGGAAATCTGGTTGGCGATCGCGAACGCGGCACCGGCAATATCGGATGTTTGCGCCGCCAGCGTCGTGCCGACGACGCCGATGGCCACCGACAGCACCAGCTCGACCAGCAGCGGCCAGGCGAGCGTGAATATATGGGGACGGGTGGATTGTGTGGCGGGCATAGGGACGGTACGGTTCCAGTGGACCGCCATTGTACTGCCCAGGGCCGGTCGAATTGCGCCGCGGCAGACACCGACGCGTTTGCAACACCTCGTCCTCGTCCTGATGAGCATCAACCTTGCCGCGCACGCATATCGGTACAGTTCTCGTTCCAACGTTCCCACCGGCCGATATGACGAACGCTCTTGCTCCGCTGGATTCCTTGCTGACCGGACAAAACCGCCCCATCCGCCTGCGGCTGTTCGATGGCACGCAGGTTCTCGACGATGTACTGCTCGTAAAGCGCGTCAACGGTACGGAAAGCCTCTGTGGCGGTATCGACTATTGCTTATTCTGTGTTGCCGTCATCGCAGGGATGCCCCTGAAGCGCTTCATCGCCAATCCGGTCGAACTGCAATTCGTGACGGACCGCGGCAATCTCCGCTCGGTATGCGGCATCGTGACGGCGGCTGCCGAGGGAGGCGGCGACGGCGGCCTCGCCACCTACCAGCTGCGGGTGCGCGACGCACTGTCGATACTGGATAATGCAGTGAACACCAGAGTATTTCGCAACGCCGACGAGGTGGGGATCACCGAAGCGATACTGCGCGAGTGGCGCCTGGACCATCCGGCAGTGGCCAGGACATTCGACTTCGAGCTGGCGCTGGTGCACGCCTATCCGGCGCGCGAATTCACCATGCAATATAACGAACCGACTGGCGCGTTCCTGCGACGGCTATGGAAACGCCGGGGCATCGGATGGTTCTTTCGGCCGGGCGCTCCGACTGAGTTCGGCAGCGCAAACGTAGCGGTTCATACACGAGAAGCAGCGCCGACTACGAGCGCGCCAGGCAAATGGAGAGCCAGGACCTGGCTATCCACGACCAGGGCCTGCTCGGCAACCACTTCGCCGGCAGCCTGGACGATTACCTGGTGGACGTCCCCCATGCAGGCGACAGCTCGGACGACTACCGCAGCCTGGGCACGGCGCGCATGCAGCGCCACGAGTACGAGTCGAAGTACTTCCAGGGAGAAGGCAGCGTGCGCGACATGTGCGTCGGCCAGTGGAATACCATCGAGCACCATCCGGAACTCGACACGCACCCGCCCGAGCAGCGTGAATTCGTCATCACGGAGCTGCGCGTCCAGGCCGAGAACAATCTGCCAAAAACGCTCGACGAGCGGGTGCAGCGCCTGTTCGCATTGAACCGCTGGCACGTGGCCGACGGCGACCTGGACCAGGCCAGCGCCGAGCGCGGCGTGCGCTACACGAATCACTTTACGTGCGTGCGCCGCGGCGTGCCCATCGTGCCGGCGTTCGATCCGCGCACGGACGTGCCGCGTGCCGAACCGCAAAGCGTGTTCGTCGTCGGCCCGGCCGGCGAGGAAATCCATTGCGACGAACTGGGCCGCGTGAAAATACGCTTCCCCGGCTGCCGCGACAAGGACCACGCGCATGCCCAGGGGGCGGGCGCTTCCGACAGCGAGCGCGACTCCGCCTGGGTGCGCGTGGCCAGCGGCTGGGCCAGCGCGCAGTATGGCGCCATCACCCTGCCCCGCATCGGCGACGAGGTGATCTGCGTCTTCCTGGGCGGCGATCCGGACAAGCCGCTGATCGTCGGCCGCGTGCACGATGCCACCAAGACGCCGCCGTCGTTCAGCGACGTCAGCCGCCTGCCGGGCGACCGCTACCTATCCGGCATCAAGAGCCACGAAGGCAAGGGCCAGCGCTACAACCAGCTGCGCCTGGACGACACGCCCGGCCAGATCAGCGCCCAGCTGGAAAGCGCGCACGGCCACGCCCAGCTCAACCTGGGCTTCCTGACGCACCCGCGCAGCAACGGCGCCGCCACGCCGCGCGGCGCCGGCTTCGAGCTGACGACCAACGACAGCGGCGCCCTGCGCACCGCCAAGTCCCTGCTGATCTCGGCATGGAAACGCCTGGACGCCTGCGGCAATCAGTTGAGCAGCGAGGAGCATATCGGCCTGATGCAGGACTGCCTGGACCTGTTCAAGTCGCTGGGCCAGTACGCGGCCGAACACCAGGGCCTGGCGCTGGACCCGGCCGGGCAGGCCGAACTGAAGGAGGACGTGGCAGCCGCCGCGACCAGCGGCAAGCCGACGGTCAGCGTGACGGCGCCGGAAGGCATCGCCGTGACGACGTCGAAGACGCTGGTCAGCTACGCCGGCGTCAACGTCGACACCGTCGCGCAGCAGCACATGCAGCTGACCAGCGGCCAGCGCTTCAACCTGAACGCGGGCAAGGGCATCTCGCTGTTCTCGCACATGGACGGCATCGCCCAGATCGCCCACCATGGAAACTTCCTGATGCAGAGCCAGCACGACGACATGCAGATCGACTCCGCCAAGGACGTCAAGGCAACGGCGGGCAAGCGCTTCATCGTCATGGCCGAAGAGGAAGTGACGCTGATCGTGGGCGGCGGCGCCTACCTGAAGCTCAAGGGCGGCAACGTCGAGCTGGGCGGGCCCGGCTCGCTGACCGTCAAGACGGATGACCACCACTGGAATGGCCCGGCCAGCGCCAGCACGGAGATGCCGAAATTCGAAGCTGATGACTTCGGCCGCACTCCGCGGCTGCTGCGGCCGACCGATGGCAAGCCTGTCGAAGGCATGAAGCTTTACGTCCAGCGCGATGGGGGCACTCCCCTCGTGGGGCAAAGCGACAACGCCGGCGAGGGCGAAAAGGTCACCAGCGACAGGCCGCAATTGTTGGAAGCATTCTTCTACACGCCGCGCAATTAATGTGGTGCCAGACCAGGAGCGTTTCCATGAGCGTCCCGAAATTCGACAACCCTGCGTTCAGTCCGGACAATTTCATGGTGGGCGCAAAGGCCGGCGTTGCCTTCGTCAGCGCCAAGCACCTGGACGTGATCATGCAGCTGCCCTTGCCGGGGATCGTCATCTTCGTCCACGGCGTCAATTCTGATGGCGAGTGGTACAAGCAGGCGGAACAAGGCCTGTGCAAAGGGCTGAATCAGCGCCTGAAACGGGGCGCGGAGCACCTGGCGTACGCGACGCCGGAAGCCGGCCACCTCACGCCCATCAACTATCGGGCCGAGCTGACGCCGGATGGCTATATCGACCCAGGTACCAACCACAAGACCTTTATGGCTGATACGCCCCAGTTCTCACCGGTGATCGACTTCCGCTGGGGTTACAAGGCAAGCAGCAAGGAACTGCAACAATATGGCAAGCACATCTACCTGAACGAACAGAATTATTGGGGTGGCGGCCCGTTTGCCAACGGCTGCACGTCGCTGCCCGACCTGTGGGGCAGCGGTGTCGACGACACCCTGTTCCTGTTCCTGCACGTACAACACCTGAACCCGACCAACGACCGGCTAGTCTATGCCTGTCCGCCACGTCCCTACTTCGTGCTGGCCGCGCTGCGCCTGGCCAAGCTGATCGGCTCCATCCGCCGCAAACAGGCGAACACGCCGATCACGATCGTGTGCCACAGCCAGGGAAATATGGTGGCAATGGCTGCCGCCTTCCTGGGTGAAACGCTGGCACCGGCAAAAGACCTGGCCGGGAACACCAGCACCTGCGTGGCCGATACTTACGTGCTGTGCAACCCGCCGTACAGCCTGTTGACCGCCAATACAGCCCAAGCCTGGACCGAACTGGGCATGAAGGATGCGCAAGGCAAGGGCGGCAGGCAGACAGCAGAAGCGCGCCACCAGACCCTGGCGGCATTTTTCGACATCATCCGCAGGCGTCAGTCTACCAGCCAGAGCGCGCAGCATATCGACCGGTTCATCAAGAACGAATTGCACAAGTTCGACGCCGCCTCGGACCGTAACCGACACGGCTTCGGCGAGCGCAAGATGACGACAGGCCGTGTAACGCTGTATTTCAATCCTCATGACCAGGTCATCTCGGCCAGCACTATCCAGGGTATCGGTTGGCGCGGCTTGAACCAGCAGGAAATCTCGGCGACCCGTGGCGACGGGGTATTTTGTCAGCGGGTCTTCTCGCAGGGTTATATGGTGGGGAACCGCGGCATCTACCACTTCTGGAGGGACCAGCACAACAAGCCATCTCCACACAAGAAGGACTTCTGGTGGCCGCCATCGCCGCAGACCCGCTATTCGCCCACGAAGGGAGCCGCCGCGAACGATCACATTGCGGGTGTCGTGATGACCGCTGCGGTTACGCCGCTGGCGGTGGTCGGACTGGGTTTGTTCGGGCCGCCAATCAACGCGTCGCCGCCCGACGACTGGCAGACACCGATCCAGGCGCCACCGCTGCCAGAGCCCTTTCATCCCCTCGCGCTACGCTTCGGCGTGGAAAGCAAGCGTTTCGATCAAGGACATGACGCACCGGGCGAATCGCGCGACAAGGCGCGTGCGCACCCAAAAGGCGACCCGTACGCGGAAAACCGCCCGCTTGCAGGCGCACCGCGCGATGCCAAGTCGGCGGACCAGACCGATGCCCCGAAAGGTGACGTCGCCAGCGAAGCCGCGCTGCGCTACGAGCATCACGCGATGCTCAGGCTGCTGGCCCGCAGGGAGGGTCGATATGCACCGGACGCCAAGGTGATCGAGGAAGACGATCCGGCAAAGGCCGGCATCCATTACAAGAGCTGGCGGAAACAGCGGATCGGGTACGTCCTTGCCGCATCCGTCGACACCAATGCCACCGACCACTCGACGATTATGACGAATCCCAGGCATGCCGAGAAGGCGCTGGCTTATGACGTCGCGGTTGGGGTTTGTCATCTTTCGGCAAAAGAACTCCGGACACTAAGAGTTGCTGCAGATTGGAGATATCTCAGCGGACTGCCTGATGGCAATGAGAACAAGGCCTTCAGCGAATACTTTCTTTCGGGTCTCTACAAGAAACTAACGTTGATGGAATGGTCTAAAGCTGCCACCCTTGAGGGCACCCTTCCATCAGCTATCCGCGACAAACGAAGTATATTCTGACTTCTGTGATGCCCCCAAATTCAAAGAATTCACTCCTGAAAGAGGTGAAACATGCATCGTACCGCCCTCGGAATAGCCTGCATAGCCGTCGCCCTGCTCATTCTTTTCGTGATTAGTAAGCCCGCAAACTCCGACAAGAATCCATCTCCTCTCAACGCGCCGCCCGACGTGGCCGCCCTGCCATTTCAAGCGCAGGTCGTAGGCTTGCAATGGCTCAATCCACTCCACCGTCGTGACTATCCAACTGAATGGGAACTGCTCTGGACACTCGGTCTTGCCCGTCCAAACAGCAACGACGACATGGTGAGAACCGAGCCGTGGAGATACAGCAAGCTGCAAGCCGTAGGAATAATCGCGTATGGAAACGAAGGTGAAGAAACGTTTGATGGCTACCATGAGAAATACTTGCATGAGCTCCTCACTCCGTTCCATGACATTTATTTTTCCAGTTCTGAGTACTTCTACAATGCACACTCCTTGACAGACCGCGCAACATGGCGCGAGCTAGCAGGGATCCATGTAGAGTACGCGTTGCCCACCGGACGGCTGGACCCGCTCAATGCAAAGGTCCGTACAACGGCACTAATCAACGACAATTTCCAGATCGGATATGCAAGTACGCCGGAGGCATGGAGCCGCAACACTCCACCCGACGTCCACGTCACGATGGGCGGCGCAAACGCCGGCTTCACTTCCCTCACTGCCGGCCTGGACTACCTGAAGGCGCACCCGAACGAAACAGTCTGGGTCATGAACTGGGACGCCCCCAGCTACCCGCCGCAGGATGAACAGATCAACGAAAACATGGTACTGCTAGTTCTCGCAGGGCCTAACTATCAAACCGGGCGTGCGCCGCTCGCATGGCTTGGTTACCCGGCCACGTCCAGGACGGCCGATTTCGAGGCGGGCAATGGCAAGCCGGCACGCAGCGTGCAGGCATGGAGCGCGTCGCTGCACGGCGCGGCCGTCAATGCGGGGAAAAGTGAAATGGCTATCGGCTACGTGATCCACGACGCGGACAATCGCCACGCCGCCTCGTCCGACAGGATTGCCGGCCTGGCACAGGCCCTGGCGACAGAGCTGCCGGACCTCGACTATGTCAAGGATACCTTCAACACCCCGGCCCTACTGGGCGAAATGGGCGCCGGCACGGCGCTGACCAACGTGGCGCTGGGCATCGCCTATGCCAACCACATCGGCAAGCACGTGCTGATCGCCGGTACCACCGATGCGGCGCAACCGACGGCGCTGGTCGTCAGTCCGCCCGAGAAAGTCCGGCCGTTCAATCCGGACGGCCCCTGGTTCCGCGCGCGCGGCGGCGGCTCTGCCTTCCTCCCCTGGTGGGGCTTGCGGCACGACGCGCAAGATGATGAGCAGGGATATTCCAAGTGAATATGCCCAACCACGACAGGGAGATGGCGCCATGCGCGGCGTGATCCGGCTGAACGACCCCACCAGCCACGGTGGCAAGGTCGTCAGCGCGGCCCCGCACAGCAAGGTATTGGGCGTAGCCGTCGCCCGCAAGGGAGACCAGTGCACCTGCCCGCTGCCCGGCCACGGCAGCTGCACGATCGCCGAAGGCGATCCGAAAGTGCTGATCGACGGCGTGCCGGTGGCATTCGACGGCCACCGCACCAGTTGCGGGGCGACGTTGATCACGACCGCTCCCCGCAGCGGCCGCGGATAGGCGCAGCGCGGCGAGGTACTACAATGGCGGTTCCCACTACGCCAGCCGAACGTCCATGTACTGCGCCGCCACACCCGAATCCATCAGCCGCCTTGTGCATGAATTCTACGCCGACGTGCGCCGCGATCCATTGCTGGCCGCCGCGTTCGGCCCGCGCATCGGCGAGGACTGGGAGCCCCACCTCGCCTGCATGGTCGCGTTCTGGAGCGACGTGATGTTGGGCGTCAAGGGCTTCCAGGGCAATGTCTACGGCAAGCACATGACGTTGGACGGGATCACGCCGGCGCACTTCCAGCGTTGGCTGGATCTCTTCGACGCGACCGCGCGGCAACTGTTCGAGCGGCCGGTGGCCGACGAGTTGCTGCTGGTCGCGCAGCGGATCGCGGCCAGCCTGCAGTACGGCTTTTTCGGCAAGGTCGAGGTGGCCGGACCGTCCGCGTGACCGCTTTCGCCGTTACAACTTCCCGGACAGCGTGAAGAACACCTGCCGCGGCGCCCCGGACATCAAGGTCATCGACGTGCCCTGCGGGTCGGCCGCCGAGAAGCCGTTCGAGCCGATCGTGCCGAAGTAGCGCTTGTCGAACAGGTTCGTCACGTTCACCTGCGCCGTCACCTCTTTCAGCATGGCGACGCTGCCCAGCTTGTAGCCCGCCGACAGGTTGGCTACCGTGAACGACGGCACCGAGCGGTCGTTGCTGTACGTGTAGTAGCGCTTGTCCGTGTACTTCGCGCCCAGGCGGGCGAACAGGCCGTTGACCTCGTACGCCAGCTCCGTGTTGAACATCTTCTTCGGCGCGTCCACGACCTGCTTGCCGCTGACGGCCACCAGCTTGCCGTTGTCGGTGTAGTCGGATTTGTACTGCGAGTCGTTGTAGGTGAAGGTGTTGAACCAGCTGAAGCCGCGGTCGATCTTCCACACGGCCAGCGCTTCCAGCCCTCGTGTCTCGACCTTGCCCACGTTGGCGACCGTGCCGGCGCAGCCGACGATGCCGGCGCAGGTGGCGATGCCCAGCTGGCGGTCCTTGAAGTCCGTGTAGTAGACGGCGATGGAGCCCTGGATGGCGTCGCGCTTGAAGCGCAACCCCAGGTCGAACGTGTTCGACGTTTCCGGCTTCAGGTCGCCGATCGACAGCGCATAGCCGGCGCGCGTCTGCGAGAACGGCCCGTTGACGCCCGGCTGGTAAGAACGCATGTTCTTGGCGCCGGAAGCGAACAGCTCGTCGCTCTTCGACAGCTGGTACGTCACGCCGACCTGCGGCAGGAACGTATTCTTCGCCGTGATGGCACCGTCGGCGCGGTCGCCGCTGATCGTATGGGCGTCGATCTCCACCTTCGGGCTCTTGAAGCCGGCGTTGATCTTCAGGCGGCCGTCCAGCAGCGCGACCGTGTCCTGCAGGTAGAACTGGCGCGTGTCCGTCACGAACGACTGACGGAAGCCCGTGCTCATCGGGTCGCGCAGGAAATCGTCGATATAGCGGCCGTCCGTCGCCGCATAGAAGTTGCGGGTCAGGACGTGCTTGTTGCGCTCGGCCCAGAAGCCCGCGTTCAATGTGTGCATGCCCGCTTCCCACGTCACGTCCGCCAGCACGCCGTTGCGGCTGATGGTGTACTCGGTGGTGCGGATCGAGATCGGCACGGCGGCCGACGTGGGCGTGTACGGCGTGTACCAGTGGCCCTGGCCTTCGTTGCCGTGGTGGTAGCCCGTCACCTTGGCCGCCAGGTTCGGCGCCAGGTTCATCTCCAGCGCCACGCCTGCCAGCTTGTCCTTGCGCAGGCCCTGGCCCAGGTAGTAGGCGTCGTCCAGGCTGTTGACGGCGCCGCGGTAGATCCCCTTGGCCGCGTCGACGGCGCGCTGCCAGTCCGGGTAGTAATTGTCCCAGTCCATGCCCAGGCGCGCCGCGCTTTCCAGCGACAGGTCCTGGTAGTCGACCTCGCGCCGGTCGGAGTAGTTGAAGAAGGCCGACAGCGTGTGCTCGCCCAGCTGCTGCTCGACGCGGCTGTTGAACTGGTCCTGGTCCTGCGGGCCGGCGCCCTTCCATTTTTCGGCGCGCATGCGCGTGCCGCTGACGTAGATCTTGGTGCCGGTGCCGAACGTGCCGCTGTCGAAGCGGATGAAGGTGCGCGCCGTGTCGTCGCTGCCCAGCGTCTGCGCGGCCGTCAGCGCCTGCTCGTTGGCGGGCCCCAGCGTGACGAACTGCACGGTGCCGCCCAGGTTGCTGGTCGAGGCGGTGCCGAGCGCGCCCGCGCCCTGCGAGACGACGACGCGACCGATGTTCTCCGACGACAGCGCGCGCGAGATGTGCAGGCCGTTGTTGTTCCCGTAGCTCATGTCGCCCAGCGGGATGTCGTCCAGGGTAAAGCCCAGCTGGTTCTGGTTGAAGCCACGGATGGAGAAGCGCGTCGACCATTCGTAGCTGCCGAACGGGTCGGCCGACTGGAAGCTGACGCCTGGCAGCTTCTCCAGCGTCTTCAGGGGGCTGGTGCCGGGGGTGGCCTGCTGCAGGTCGGCGCGCGACACGTTCTGCACCTGGCGCGACTGGCCGCTGCCCGTGACTTCCACCACCGCGATCGGCGCACCGGCCGGATCGAGCGGCGCGGCGGCGCCGTCGGCGGCGTGGGCCACGTGGGCAACCACGGCCAACGCCTGCAGCACGCACAGGCACAAGGGTTTCAAATTGATATGGACGGGGCGGCGGTTCGCGAACATCGAAGTCTTTCTGAAAAAAGATGAAAATCGGGCATATCGAAAACTCAACTGCGCGGATGGTAATGACCAGTTATGACGCGCCAATGACATCGGCGCCGGCGCCCGACAGTGGCCCGCAGGCGACAAACCCAGGGTCGAATTGACAAAAGTGCCCTGGAGATACTGCCTGCCGGTTACACGAACTGTTAGACTCCAAGGCTGCATCGATGCCGCCGCAACAATTCCAATAACCCCGATACGGCGTGGCGGCTGCCCGTCCGGGTGCTGCCGTATTTGCTCAGAGAAAGTCCATATGATCGATCGTCGGGTTCGGCCGAACCGCCACCTGCTTGCCGCGTGCATCGCGGCCCTCTGCTCCGACCTGGCCCTTGCCCAGGCCAATCCCGAGCTGCCGGAAGTCGTCGTCACGGCGCAGCGCACCAGGTCGGTGGAATCGAAGACGCCCGTCGCCATGTCCGTCGTGTCGGGCGAGCGGCTGCAAGCGGCCGGCCTGGACAGCCCCGCCCTGCTGGGCGAGCGGCTGCCGAACGTACGGCTCGACAACAGCTACGACGGCCTGCGCATCACGATGCGCGGCGTGACCAGCGCCGATACCACCGACAAGGGCGATCCGTCGGCCGCGTTCATGATGGACGGGATCTATATCGCCCGGCCGCAGAACCAGAACCTGGCGTTCTACGACATCGATCGCGTCGAGGTCCTGCGCGGCCCGCAAGGCACGCTGTACGGCCGCAATACGACGGCGGGTGCCGTCAACGTGATCACCAACGCCCCCACCGACCGGCTGGAGGGCATGGTGGCCGTGGAGGTGGGCAACCACAACACCCGCAAGGGCACGGCGATGGTCAACGTGCCGGTCAGCCCGGCGCTGGCGATCCGCGCGGCCGCCGCGTTCAATCGCCACGACAGCTTCCTGACCAATGCGCAAGGGACGCCGCACACGCTGGGCCAGGACCGCGACGACTGGTCCGCACGCCTGTCGGCCCGGCTCGCGTTCAGCAACACGGCCTCGCTGCTGCTGCGGCTCGATCACAGCACGGTGCGCGACAACGTCGACGTGTTCGTCCCCGACACCAATTTCTACCGCGCCATCGAGACCGGCACGCCAGTGTGGCGCGGCAGCGACCGCAACGCGCAGCTGACCAACGCCTTCGTGCCGCCGAATACCGTGCCGGAGCAAGGCCATGGCCGCAAGAGCACGTCCGGCGTCGGCGCCGAACTGAAATGGGACCTGGGCCCCGTCAGCCTGTTCTGGCTGGGATCGCACCGCCAGTTCGCCAACGACTTCCTGACCAATTACTACTACCGGGCCGTGCCCACCTTCGCCATCGGCGTGCACCAGGGCTTCGCGGGCGACTATCGCCAGGACTCGCACGAGCTGCGCGTGGCGACCAACGGCAGCGGCCCCCTGACGGCGCAGGCAGGCGTCTACTGGTTCCGCGAGCGCTCCGATACGCTGTACACGTTCCGCGACCTGGAGCCGCTGGGCCTGCCGCCCTACTACGTGTTCCCGACCGGTCCGACCGAGGCGCGCAGCAAGGCCGTGTTCGGCCAGGCCACGTATGCCGTGCTGCCGTGGCTGCGCGCCACGCTGGGCGCGCGCTGGACGGAGGACGACAAGACACGGGTGGGCTCGACCAACTTCCAGCAGGGCGCCGTGTTCAACCCGGCCACCGACCTGCAGCTGCTCAATGCCGCCGCCCTGACCACCCACAAGACCACGTGGCGCGCCGGCATTGATGCGGACGTGGCGCCGAACACGATGGCCTACGTCACCGTCTCGACCGGCTACAAGGCCGGCGGCTTCAACGACGGCTGCCTGGCCGGCACGCGCCAGCTGGGCATCGAGTGCCCGGCGCCGGTAGCCGTGGCGGCCGGCACGCTGTTCTACCAGCCGGAGACGTTGCGCTCCATCGAGGCCGGCGTCAAGACGCGCTTCTGGGACAAGCGCGCCAGCCTGAACCTGGCCGTGTTCGACTACGACTACAAGAACCTGCAGCTGTCCGGCGTGGCGATGGTGATGGGCGCGCCGCGCTACGTCACCCGCAATGCCGGCAAGGCCAGCGTGCGCGGGCTGGAAGCCGACGGCGCCGTCAACGTGGTACCGGGCGGGCGCCTGACGTACGCGCTGACGCTGCTGGACGCGCACTACGACGAGTACGTGCCGGATGGCGTGCACTCGTGGGCCGGCCGCAAGCTGGACCGCGCGCCGTCGCACACGGTCACGCTGGGCTACGAGCACCGCTTCCCGTTGGGCCAGGGCGAGCTGACGGCGGGCGCCAACGTGCGCCGCAGCGCCAGCTACGTCATCGGCGTGCCGACGCAGCAGCTGGAGTACCGGGTGCCGTCGTACACGAGCAGCGACGCGCACGTGCGCTACCAGCCGGGCGGCGCGCCGTGGAGCGTGCTGGCGCGCGTGCGCAACATCGAGGACAAGGTGCGGCCGCTGACGGTCGACAGCTTCGGCATGAGCGTGCCGAGCGAGCCGCGAGTGTTCGAGGTGCGGGGCGAGTACCGGTTCTGATCGCCCGGGGTCCGTCCCCGCACGGGGACGGACCCTGAAGTTCAGGGGGTCCGTCCAAACGCTGCCGGACTCCAGGGTCGGTCCCGTAGGGACAGACCCTGGCCCCCCGGCCCGCAAATGTAGCAAAGCCGTACAAAGTCAATACAAAACGTCGCGGCGATCTGGCCGACAATGTGGCCCGCGCCGCACGTTAATATCGATACAGGGATCCGGGATGAACCGACTGCTGACCAAACTGCCTCTTCTCAACTATGCGCTGGCCCTCGTGCTGGCGGCCGTGCTGCTCACGCGCGGCCAGTCGGACACCACGGCGCTGCTGATCGTCAGCTCCATCGTCATGTTCGCGGTCTGCTGGAGCAGCGCGATCCACCTGCTGGGCGGGCGCGCGGCGCTGCATTTCGTGCTGATCGCCGTGGTCTGCGGCTGGGCGGCCGAGCAGTTGGGCTCCTCGTATGGCTGGTTCTTCGGCAGCTATACCTACACCGACGTGCTCGGTCCGACCCTGGGCGACGTCCCCATCGTCATCCCGCTGATGTGGTTCGCGCTGACCTACATCGCCTACGTGATCTCCAACCTGATCGTCTGGCAGGCGCCCAGCGACGGCATTGCGCCGCTGGCGCAGGACATCGGGATGTCGCTGCTGGCGGCGATGATCGTCACCGCCTACGACCTGGGCGCCGACCCGTACATGGTGTTCGTGCTGGAGGCCTGGATCATGGAGATGAAGGACGGCTGGTGGTTCGGCGAAACCGTGCAGGGCTTCGCCGGCTGGATGTTCGTGTCGTTCGTCATCGTGTTCCTGTTCCGCCTGTCGCTGCGCCGTCGCGCGCCGCTCGCCGCGCTGCCCGCCAGCCGCCGCCACGTGCTGGTGCCGCTGTTCATCTATGGCGCCAACATGGCGTTCCAGATGGCCGCCGGCTACCCGGTCGAGACCCGCACCATCGCCTTCTTCGCGATGGGCATCCCGCTGCTGTCGGCGCTGTGCGGCTATGCGCGCTGGCAGCGTCCCCTGACCGCGCAGGGAGAATTGTGATGGGCGCCGCGCCGCTGCAGGCGCTGGCCACGTCGCCGGAGCTGCGCGGCGACCCGCTGGCCGACGATACCATCGCCCGTGTCATCGACGCGTGCGACGCGCCATCCGGCCCGTGGACCGCGATCGGCATCGTCAACCGCGAACTGGCGCGCTGGCAGACCAACGCCGACCTGAAGGACTGGCGCGCGAGCGCGGGCACGCCGCCCGCCGTCGCCGCCGCGCTGGAAGCCTACGTGCGCGCCGGCAGTGCCCTGCCCGACTGGGCTGAGGAGGCAAAGATCGGCCGTGCCGAGACGCTGTTCATGGAGATGAGCATGGTGTCGTGCGCCCTGCTGTTCTGCGCCAGCCTGCCCGAGTGCTACGTGTTGCCGGACCTGGCGGGGGTACTGCACACGGCCGGCCAGCTGGAACAGCATACCGACTACCGGGTGCGCAGCACCGCGGCGATGATCTTTCCCGTCATGATGCAGGGCGGCCTGACGACGCCGGCCGGCGGCGGCGTCGCCCAGGTATTGAAGGTGCGCCTGATCCACGCCACCATCCGGCACCTGATCCTGCGTACCAATCCGGCACGTGTCGTGGCCGGCAACGAACGCCCCGTGATCGCGGCACGGCGCATGCATGGCCAGGGCCTGTACGACACGCTGTATGCGAACGGCTGGGACATCGCCCGCCACGGCCTGCCGTGCAACCAGCAGGAACTGTCCTATACGCTGCTGACCTTCCACTACGTGTTCCTGCGCGGCCTGCATGGCCTCGGCATCCCGTTCGAACCGGAGGACGAGGAAGCGTACCTGCACGCCTGGAACGTGATGGGCCACGTGCTGGGCATCGAGCGCGCGCTGATGCCGGCTTCGATGGCCGAGGCCAAGGCGCTGTTCCACGAGTTGCAACAGCGCGGCCGCACGCAGTCCTGGCTGCCCGACCCGCGCCCCGGCCTGGGCAATGCGCTGATGAACATGATGGCCAACGAGATCCCGCTGCCGTCGTTCAAGTCGTTCCCCGTGCTGCTGACGCGCCACCTGTGCGGCGGCGCCACCGCCAAGGACCTGGGGCTGAACCGCCGCGTGGGGCTGCCCACGTGGGTGGCCTTCCTCGCCACGATGGGCATCACGCGCAGCGTCGACTGGATCGTGCGACGCTTCGTGCCGCAGTTCTCGCTGTGCCGCATGGTTACGCGCGCGGTCGGCTATCGCCTCACGGTTCGTATGCTGATGGACGAGACGCGGCCGCTGAAATTGCCCGTGACACTGCTGAACCAGGTCAATCACGCTGTCCACTCATGGGAGCGCGACCCGAAAGCGCCGCGCTGGGTCAACCGGCTCGAGGCGAAGCTGGCCGGCCGCCAGCAGGAAACGGCATGAGCGGCGCCGCCGCGCGCCGTCCGCGTACCGTTCTCGTCACGCTCCTGTGCGTCCTGTGTTGCCTGCTGGGCGCATTGCTGGCCGCACGGCCCGTCATGGCGGCGCCGCTGGCGGTCGACCCGAACCAGGGCGTCATCGATGCCTGGCCCGCGCTGACCGTGCTGGAGGACCCGCGCGGCGAACTGACGCCGGCGCAGGCGCTGGCCGCCGTGGACCGCTTCACGGCGCCGCGCACGGCCAACGCGACGCTGGGCGTCGAGCCGCATCTCGTGTGGCTGCGCATCCCCGTCACGGTGTCGCCCGGCGTCGACGCGCACCGGGTGCTGGCGATCGACTACGCGCTGCTGAACCGGGTCGACGTCTACCTGGCCACGGGCAACCGCATCGTGGCCCATCCGCCCACGGGCAACCTGCTGCCGGCCGGCCAGCGCGGCTTGTCCAGCCGTGTGCCGGCTGTCTCGCTGCACCTGACACCAGGGGCCAGCCATGTGATCCTGGTGCGGGCGCAGACGTCCGCGCCGATCCTGCTGCCGATCCAGCTGTACACCCCGGAAGCGTTCCATGCGGCCGCGCTGGACGAGCATATGCTGCAAGGCCTGATGCTGGGCCTGGGCGTGTGCCTGCTGCTGTACAGCCTGGCCCAGTGGGCCAACCTGCGCGAGCCCCTGTTCGGCAAGTACGCCCTGCTGGTCGGCGGCCTGACGCTGTACTCGGCCGACTTCTTCGGTATCGGCGCCCAGTACCTGTGGCCCGGCAACCTGTGGATGACGCAGCATGCGGGCGGGCTGCTGTCGCTGGCCGCGTCCTGCGGGGCCTACCTGTTCGTGCAGCAGGCGCTGGCGCGCCCGGGCATGGACCGCATCTACAGCCGCCTGATGCACATCGGCGCGGGCCTGTGCGTGGTCACGGCGGTGGCGTTCGCCGCCGACGCGATCGACGTCGAGACGCTGGTGCTGTTCATCAGCACCCTGGGCATCATGCCGATGCTGCTTGGCCTGCCGAAGGCCTTCAGCCGGGCCCGCCGCGGCGACACCGTCGGCAGCTATTTCCTGGTGGGCTGGTCGATCAGCTTCGTTTCGTCCGTGCTGCTGACGCTCGTCTTCAAGGGCCTGCTGGGCGCGAACTTCTGGACCATGCACGCGCTGCAGTTCGGCAGCACCATCGACATGCTGCTGTTCATGCGCATCCTGGGCCTGCGTACCAAGGCCATGCAGAACGCCATGCTGCGCGCGGAGGAAGCCACGCGCATGAAATCGGACTTCCTGGCCAACATGAGCCACGAGATCCGCACGCCGATGAACGCCATCATCGGCATGAGCCGGCTGGCCCTGATGGCCGACCCCAGTCCGAAACAGCGCAACTACCTGGACAAGATCCTGGGCGCCGGCGAACACCTGCTGGGCATCATCAACGATATCCTCGACTTCTCGAAGATCGAGGCGGGCAAGCTGGTGCTGGAAGCCGTACCGTTCGACCTGAACGAGCTGTTCGACCACCTGTCCAACCTGACGGCCATCAAGACGGACGCGCGCCGCGTGGAGCTGGTGTTCCGGGTCGGCCGCGGTATCCCGGGCCGGCTGGTGGGCGACCCGCTGCGCCTGGGCCAGGTGCTGATCAACCTGACCAACAACGCCGTCAAGTTCACCGAGGAAGGCGAGATCGTCGTTGCGGTGAGCGTCGTGCAGCGCGCCCCCGGCACGGTGGTGCTGCGCTTCTCCATCACGGACACGGGCATCGGCATGAACGAGGAACAACTGGCACGGCTGTTCCAGTCGTTCAGCCAGGCCGACGCGTCGATCACGCGCAAGTATGGCGGCACGGGCCTCGGCCTGTCGATCTCGCAGCAGCTGGTGGAACTGATGGGGGGCCGGATCAAGGTCGCCAGCACGCCCGGTACGGGCAGCCAGTTTGCGTTTACCGTGCCGTTGGGCGTGGCCGATCCGGGCCAGCAGCCCGTGACGCCATCGGCGCCGCTGCACAATGCCCGCGTCATGGTGGTGGACGACAGCGCCACCGCGCGCGAGGCGCTGGTGGAAATGCTGGGCTCACTGGGCGTGCACGCCACCGGCATCGATTCCGGCGAGGCCGCGTTGGCCGAGCTGGCGGCCGCCATGCTGGCCGGGAATCCCTACCAGGTCGTGCTGATGGACTACATGATGCCGGGCTGGGATGGCGTCGAGACGATCCGCCGCATCCGTGCCGACCGTCGTTTCGCCGCGCCGCCCGCCATCCTGATGATCAGCGCGGCCACGCGCGACGCCGTGCTCCAGCAGGAAGGCCTGGTGCCGATGAGCGGCTTCCTGCACAAGCCGGTGGGCCCCGCCCTGCTGTACCACACCTTGCTGCAGGTGTTGCGGCCGGACCTGGCGGAGCCGGGCGACGTGGTGCCGGGCCGGTTCGCGTCGGCCCGGACCGACCTGTCGCGCCTGGACGGCGCCCGCATCCTGCTGGTCGAGGACAACGCCAACAACCGCGAAGTGGCGCTGGACTTCCTGGCCGCCGCACGCATGCAGGTGGACGTGGCCGTGCATGGCGCCGATGCCGTGCGCATGGTGGCCGAGGGCGACTACGACCTGGTGCTGATGGACATCCAGATGCACGTGATGGACGGCCTCACGGCCACCCGCGAGATCCGCGCCACCGTGGATGCGCGCGCGCTGCCTATCGTCGCCATGACGGCGCATGCGATGGCGGGCGACCGCGAACGCAGCCTCGCGGCCGGCATGAACGATCACATCACGAAGCCGATCGACCCGGATCAGCTGTTCCGCACTCTGCTGAAATGGATACCGCCGGGCCGCCTGGCCGGGCGCAGCCTGGCGGGGCCACCGGCGGCGGACCTGCCCGATGCGGGCGCCACGGCGGAACTGCCCGTCATCGACGGCGTCGACTGGGCCCGCGCGGGCACCGGCGGCGCGCAGTGGCAGGCCCGCCTGTTCAAGCGCATCCGCAGCTTCCGGCGCGAGTACGACGGCGCCGCGCGGCAGGCGCGCGATGCGGTGGCCGCCGGCACGCCCGCAACCCTGCAGGGGCTGGCACACAACCTGAAGGCCAGCGCGGCCTATATCGGGGCCTGGCGCGTGGCCGGCCTGGCGGACCGGCTGGAGCAGGAACTGCGCGGTGCGGCGCGCGTCGAGCGCGCGCTGGCGCTGGCCGATGAACTGGCCGCCGCGCTGGAAGCCCTGCTGGACGGCCTGGCGCGGGCGGAGACGCAGGAGAAAGCGCCACCCCAGGCTGCATCGGCGGCACCGGCGCAGGTGGACGCTGGCGAGCTGATCCGGCTGCTGGCCGGCTACCTGCGCAGCGACGACGCCAGGGCCGAGGATGCCGTGCAGGTGCTGCAGGCACTGCTGGCGGACAGCCCGCACGGCGGCCTGGTGGCCACCGTTGCGCGCGCCGTCGACGACATCGAATATGATGCGGCACTGGCGCCGTTGGCCGCGCTGGCGCAGGCGCTGGAAGTCAACATGGAAGAAAACGCATGACTGGTGTGGAAACGCAGAAGGTGCTGATCGCGGACGATGATCCGATCAACCGGCAGGTACTGGCGGAGCTGTTGAAGCCGGAGTACACGGTGCTGCTGGCCAAGAACGGCGAGCAGGCGCTGGAACGGGCTGCCCGCCATACCCCCGACCTGATGCTGCTGGACGTGATGATGCCGGACCTGGACGGTTTCGAGGTGCTGCGCCGCCTGCGCGCCGATCCCGTCACGGCGGGCATCGCGATCATCTTCATCTCCGGCCTGGACCGGCCCGAGGACGAGGCCAACGGCCTCAAGATGGGCGCGGCCGACTACATCGCCAAGCCGTTCAACGCCACCGTCGTCATGGCCCGCGTGGCGCTGCACCTGCAGGTGGTGCGCCAGCAGCGCCTGCTGGCGCACCTCGCGCACGTGGACGCACTGACCGGCCTGGCCAACCGCCGCCGCTTCGACGAGTCGTTCGCCGCCGAATGGCAGCGTGCGCGCGACAACGGTGCGCCGTTGTCGCTGGCGTTGGCCGACATCGACAGCTTCAAGCAATACAACGACCATTACGGCCACCCGGCAGGCGACCGCGCCCTGCGCGCCGTGGCCCGCGCAGCCGCAGCGGTCGCGCATCGCCCCGGCCATGTCGCCGCCCGCTACGGCGGCGAAGAGCTGGTGCTGCTGATGCCCGAGACCGACGCCGCGCTGGCGCGGCAGGTGCTGCGCGAACTTGCCGACACGCTCGCCGAGCTGGCGATCCCCCATGCCGCGGCCGTGGCCGCGCCCGTGCTGACGATCAGCGCGGGCGGCGCCACCCTGCTGCCGGGCGAAACCGCTGCCGACCTGTTCGCGGCGGCCGACGCGCACCTGTACCGTGCCAAGCAGACGGGCCGCAACCGGGTCGAGTGGCGCGCGGGCTGAGCACTGGCCGGCCAGGGGCCGGATGTTCTACACTACCGGCTTTCAGCAGCATGAGAGCAGCGCTTGACCACCCCACCCCAGGGTTTCCTCCTGACCCGCCACTGGCGCGACACGGAGGCCGGCACGGAAGTCGACTTCTGGCTGGCCACCGATGACGGCCCGCGCCACCTGCGCCTGCCGCCGCAGCCGTCGGTCGCCTTCGTGCCGGCCGAACAGGAGGCGATGGCGCAGGCCGTGCTGCGCGGCCAGCCCGGTTGGGAACTGCGCCCCCTGGCGCTGCAGGACTTCCGCCATCGCCCCGTGCTGGGCCTGTACTGCCGCCAGTACCGCCAGTTGCTGAAGCTGGAGAAGCGCCTGCGCGAGCATGGCGTGGACGTGTACGAGGCGGACGTCCGCCCACCCGAGCGCTACCTGATGGAACGCTTCATCACGGCACCCGTCACGTTCGGCGGCACTGCGCACGGCGACCTGCTGGCCGACGCACAACTGAAACCGGCCAACGGCTACCGGCCGCGCCTGCGCCTGTGCTCACTCGACATCGAAACCACCGCACATGGCGAGCTGTATTCGATTGCCGTGGAGGGCTGCGGTGCACGCAACGTCTACATGCTGGGAGAGCGGGCCAGCGGCGCGGCGGACGTCGACTTCGAGCTGGAATACTGCGCCACCCGGCCCCTGCTGCTGGAACGCCTGAACGAGTGGATCGCCCGGCACGACCCGGACGCCATCATCGGCTGGAACGTGGTGCAGTTCGACCTGCGCGTGCTGCGCCAGCACGCGGAACAATACGGCATCCCGCTGCGCCTGGGCCGCGACGGCAGCGTCATGGAATGGCGCGAGCACGGCCGCCAGCAGCACTATTTCGCGGCGGCGGCCGGCCGCCTGATCGTCGACGGCATCGAGGCGCTGCGCTCGGCCACGTGGAGCTTCCCGTCGTTCAGCCTGGAGCACGTGGCGCAGGCGCTGCTGGGCGAAGGCAAGGCGATCGACAATCCCTACGACCGGATGGCCGAGATCGACCGCCTGTTCGCCGAGGACAAGCCGGCCCTGGCCCGCTACAACCTGAAGGACTGCGAGCTGGTGACGCGCATCTTCGCGCATACCCAACTGCTGGAATTCCTGCTGGAGCGGGCCAGTGTGACGGGGCTGGCGGCCGACCGCAGCGGCGGCTCGGTGGCCGCGTTCGAGCACCTGTACATGCCGCTGATGCACCGCCAGGGCTTCGTGGCGCCGAACCTGGGCGACGTGCCGAACGAGGACAGCCCGGGCGGCTTCGTGATGGATTCGCGCTCCGGCCTGTACGACTCCGTGCTGGTATTGGACTACAAGAGCCTGTATCCGTCCATCATCCGCACGTTCCTGATCGACCCGGTCGGCCTGGTCGAGGGCCTGCGCCTGCCGGCGCAAGCAACCGTGCCGGGCTTTCGCGGCGCGCGCTTCGCCCGGGAGCGCCACTGCCTGCCCGCCATCGTCGGCACCATCTGGCAGGGCCGCGAGGCGGCCAAGCGCGAACGCAACGCCCCGCTGTCGCAGGCGCTGAAGATCATCATGAACGCGTTCTACGGCGTGCTCGGATCGTCCGGCTGCCGCTTCTTCGATCCGCGCCTGGCCTCGTCGATCACGATGCGGGGACACGAGATCATGCACCGCACGCGCGAGCTGATCGAGGCGCAGGGCTATCCTGTCATCTATGGCGACACGGATTCCACGTTCGTCTGGCTCAAGCGCGGCCACGACGCGGACGAGGCCGATGCCATCGGCCGGGCGCTGGTGGCGCACATCAACGACTGGTGGTGCACGCACCTGCAGGCCGAGTACGGGCTGGCCAGCGCGCTGGAGTTGCAGTACGAAACCCACTACCGGCGCTTCCTGATGCCCACCGTGCGCGATTCCGACGAGGGCAGCAAGAAGCGCTACGCCGGCCTGGTGGTGCGCCCGGACGGCAGCGAGCACGTGGTCTACAAGGGGCTGGAGACGGTGCGCACGGACTGGACGCCGCTGGCCCAGCAGTTCCAGCAGGCGCTGTACCTGCGCATCTTCAAGGGCGAGCCGTACCGCGACTACGTGCGCGACTACACGGAGCGCATGCTGCGCGGCGAACTGGACGAGCTGCTGGTCTACCGCAAGCGGCTGCGCCGCCCGCTCGACGAGTACGAGCGCAACGTGCCGCCGCACGTGCGCGCCGCGCGCGTGGCGGACGAGTACAACGCCACCCAGGGCCGGCCGCTGCAGTACCAGAACCGGGGCTGGATCCGGTATGTGATGACGACTGCCGGGCCGGAGCCGCTGGAGACGCGGCGCGGGTCGATCGACTACGCCCATTACCTGGAACGGCAGCTGCAGCCGGTGGCCGATGCGATCCTGCCGTTCCTGGGCGACAGCTTTACGCTGCTGACGAGCCGGCAACGGACGCTGTTTTGAGCCGTCCGCAGCGGCCAGCACAAGCGCCTCCGGGAACCAACGAGCAGTGGCTGGGGTCTGTCCTCGCAGGGGACTGACCCCGAAGTTTGCGGGCGTTTTGTTGGCGCAGAGAAAGTTCAGGGTCAGGGTCCCCTGGTGTTTCGCGCGCCGATTCACCGGAACCTGTACAGCTTCACCTTCTGCACCGCGAACGCCTGGCCCGGCAGCCGGATATGCCGGCCCTGGTGCGTCTCGTCGCCGTTCAGCCAGCGCCCTTCCCGCCACTTGCCGTCGACAAAGCTGCCCTCCGTGGCCTGTTCGATGCCCACGCCTTCGCCCGCCCCGGCCGGGCTCCGGAAGGTGACGGTCAGGCCGCGTCCGGCCACCAGGAACTCGTCCGCCGCTGTCTGGATCACGAGGCCGCCGCGGGTGTCGTACTCGGCGCTCTCGGTCTTGCCCCACTGGTTGGCGAAGCTGACGTCCAGCAGGTAGCCGCCCAGCGCCACCTGCACGTTGTTCGTCTCGACCACGCCGTCGTACGACACGTTGGGCCGGAAACCGCGCATGCGGCCGTGGCCCTGCGCGGCCAGGATCGCCGGCGCCAGTTGCTTGAGCAGGGCGTAGGCGCCCGGCAGCACGTCGGCGGCGGCATCGCGGATGTTTTCGATGGCGAACGGCGAGAAGCCGATGGCATCGAGTTCGCCGATGGCCCAGAACGCGTTGGCACCCAGGTCGGCGCGCCCGGCGCGGTTGGCCTCCGGGACGAACAGCGGATTGTCCGGCCGCTTGAACTGGCGCGCCCAGTGCGTGAAATTGGGGAAGTAGGTGTCGATGGCCAGGATGTCGATGGCCGGGCCGGCCGCCTTCCACACGTCGAACAGGTGCGGCAGCGGTCCCGCGCTGGGATACTCGCCGGGCTTCCTGCCGGGCCGGTTCAGCGCCACGTTGACGAACATCGGCAGCGGATACTCGGCCTTGCCGGCGGCCGCCAGCGCATCGGCGAACGTCGCGTAGTGCCAGGCCTGGAACACTTCCTCCGCTTCGATGGACGTGCCGAACACCTCGCTCCACGTGCCTGCCTGGCGTGCGCCCTGGCCCTCCCACAGGGTGCGCACGTAGGGATGCAGCGTGGCGCGGCGCTCCTGCAGGTAGCGCAGCAGCACGGCTGGCACCTGCTCGCGCAGCGCGGCATTGGCCAGGGCGCCGTGGTCGCGCGCGTCCGGCAGCATGCCGATCTCGTTCTCGACCTGCACCATCAATACGGTGCGCTGCGGATCGACCTGGCGCAGGTGGCGCAGCAATGCCGCGAACGCCGCCTTGTCGGCCGCCAAGGTGGCGGCGGCGAACGGCGTCAGGATGTCCTGCGGCTCGCCGGCCTTGTTGCGGGCGCGGGGAAAGCGCGCGTTGTCCTTCTTGACCCAGGCCGGCACGTAGGTCGACATCGAGTTCTTCCACGCGCCGAACCACAGCAGCACGAGGCGCGTGTCGTGCTCGCGCGCCTGCTTGAGCATCCCGTCCAGCACCGTGAAGTCGAACTTGCCCTCGACCGGCTCGACCTGGTCCCACTCGACCGGCGCCAGCAAGGTATTCAACCCCGTGGCCTTCAGTTGCGGCCACAGCTTTTTCAGATAAGGCAGGCTCGATGCCGACGAGTTGTACAGCTCCCCGCCCAGGACCAGGTACGGCTTGCCGTCGACGATCAGCTGCTGCGTCGGACGCTCGCCACCGCTGGTGCGCAGCGTGGGAATCGGCGTCTCCGCTGCCGCCGTGCTGGCGCAGCACAGCGCCAGCAGCAGCGCGGCGGCCATGCGCGCCTTCATCAGAACTTCATCCGCAGGCCGAGGGCGAACGTGCGGCCCGGGTCGTACTGCGACATCGTCGCGTTGGCGAACTGGAAGTAGCCGCGGCGCTTGGCCCGGTTCAGGTTGACGACGTCGAACGTCAGCACGGGCAGGCCGTCGCGGTCGAAGATCTGGTCCAGCTCGAAACTGGACGAGAAGTCGAGCTGCTTGTAGTCGTCGCCGTACAGCGCGGCCGCCGTGATGCCGCTCTGGTTGGCCGTCGCCACCTGGCTGCCTTGCGAGTAGGTGTGCATGAAGCGCACCATGTAGCCCTTGTTCTCGTAGTAGATGCCGAAGTTGTTGGTCTTCTTCGGCACGCCCAGGGCGATGAAGCCGCTGCTGCCCTCGCCGCTGGCGCGCTGGTTGATGAGGGTCAGCGTCTCGTTGAAGCCGAAGCCGCGCCATGGCAGCCATTTGTCGAGCGGCTGCACCCAGCCCAGCTCCAGGCCGCGGATGCGCAGGATGCCGTCCGCGTTGCGCGGTCGCGTCATGACGACGGTGGCGTTCTCGGGGCCGCCGCGCGAATCGATCGCCAGCTGCTGCGTGGGGATCAGGGTGCCGTAGTTGATGCCGTACGGCGCCAGCGCGGAGAACGGCATCGTGATGTTCTCGTTGACGGTAAAGCCGTTGATGCGCTTCTGGAACGCCGTCAGGGAGATGTAGCCTTCGCGGCCCGTGTACCAGTCCAGCCCCAGGTCGATATTGTCGGACAGGTAGGGCTTGAGTTCCGGGTTGCCCATCGTGCCCACGTCGGCCGACACGCCCGAGAAGTTGATGCCGGGCCGCAGCGCGTTCGGGTCCACCCGCGTCATGCTGCGCGAGGCGGCGGCGCGCAGCACGACGTCCTTGCGCACGTCCACGGCCACGGTGGCCGACGGCAGCGTGTTGCTGTAGTCCGACTCGCGGTACACCCACTGGCTGATGTTCGGGTACTTGCTGCCGTTCAGGGTCAGGCTGGCATTGCGGGGATCCGGCAGCGAGTTCAGGGAACCCACCTGCTGGTTGGTGCGGAGGTAGCGCACGCCGCCGTTCCAGCGCAACGGAAAGCCCGCCAGCACGGCCTCGCCGCTGGCTTCCAGGTAGACGGCCTTCGACTTCTCGCGGATATAACCGGCGCTGGCGCCCGTGGACGAGGCGCCGGAATCGGGCGCCGTGCCGTTGTAGTAGTCGAAGTTGGAGTCCTGGCGGAAGCGGTCCCAGTCCAGCGCCAGCCGGCCATAGGGCCCGGGCACCAGGTAGCCCGGCAGTGCGCTCGTCGGGATCAGCGAGCCCTGGTAGGTCAGCGCCGCGTTGTGGCCGGCCGTGTAGCCGGTGCCATAGCCGGGATACAGCGCGGCCGCGCTGGCGCCCGGCGTGCTGGCGCCATTGCAGGGCGGCGCGCCGTTCGGGCCTTGCAGGAAGACGGTCGGGTTGTTGCCGCACACGGCGGCCTGCCAGGCGGCCGAATTGTCCTGGGCGCGGATGGTGCGGTCGATGTCGTCCCAGGCCACGCCGCCCTTGACCGTCAGCGCCTTGTCGCCCCAGGCCAGGTTGGCATGGAAGCCCTTGGTCTCGGTCTCGCGCAGCTCGTTCTGGATGTTGACCCGTCCGCCCGTCCACTGGTAGCTGGCCGGATCGTTCAGGTCCAGGCTGGAGACGATCGACGGCACGCCGCCGTCGTTGGCATACGTGACGGTATTGCCGCTGTTGGGCGCCGTGATGGGCATGACGGTGGGCGCCTGGTGCGTGAAGCGGCTGCGGTTCCAGTTGGCCTGGGCGTCCAGTGCCAGCTTCGGCGCGATCTGCCATGCCATGCCCGGGTTGATGCCCAGGAGGTCCACCTTGTCGCGGCGTGGGCCGAATTCGATGAAGTTGAGCGCGTTGGCGAATGTGCCGGACGTGACCACGCAGCCGTTGGCGCAATCGGTGCGGTCCACCTGCAGGTTGAGCGGAATCGACGCGTTGTTGCGCACCGCCCAGGTATAGGCGTTGCGCTGCATGTCGTCGTCCTTCTTGCTGTACATCGTGTCCAGGTAGAACTGCAGGTCCTGGGTCGGCCGGTATTCGGCCGCGAAGACCGTCGAGATCTTGTCGCGCGTACCGTAGTACTCCATCGTGCGGCCCAGTCGCGGCACGATGGCGTTATCGATCTGGTCGATGGAGAAGCCCGGGTTGCGCGACAGCAGGAAGGCCTGGTCGATGGCGCTGCCGGCGACCAGGCCGTTGCCGGCGTTGTCGGGAACGGTGGCGGGGATCGTCCAGTTGCCGCCGCCCGTCGCGTTGCGGGTGGGCGAAGCGCTTTGCGCCGCCGTCAGGTTCGGATTGGTCCAGCCCACCGTCTCGAAGCCGCGCGTGCGGGCCTGCTGGCGCGAGAACGAGATGCCGCCCAGGATGCCGAACTTGCCGCCCCACGTCTGGCTGGCCAGCAGGGAGCCACGCATGCCGGCCTTGTCGGCGATCTGCTGTTTCGTGCCCGTCAGGCTGGCCGACAGCTGGCGCCCTTCCTTGTCGAACGGACGCGCGCTGCGCAGGTTGACGACGCCGGCGGCGCCGCCCTCGATCATGCCGGCCGTGGGGCTCTTGCTGACGGTGAGCTTGGTGAACAGGTCCGTGGGCAGCAGGTCCAGGTCCACCTCGCGGTTGGTGTTGGCGCCGTCGATCGGGCCGGACGACGCGACGGCCACCGGCGAATTGTTCAGCAGGATCTTGGTAAAGCTGGAACCGAGGCCGCGGATCTGGATCGTCATGCCCTCGCCCGTCACGTCGCGTCCCACCTGCACGCCGGGTACCCGGCTCAAGGATTCAGCGAGGTTCTTGTCGGGGAATTTACCGAAGTCCTCGGCATTGATGGAGTCCTGGAAGCCGACGGCCTCCTTCTTGTCCTTGGCGGACGACAGCAGGCTGTTGCGGTAGCCGGTGACCCTGACGGTCTGCACGGCGGCGTCGTTGGTAGCGGTACCGTCACCGGCCGCGGAAGGAGCCGCGACCGGGTTTTCCTGGCCGTAGGCCTGGGCGATGAGGCCGGCCATGACGGTCAGCCCGAATGCGACACGGATACGCTGGCGACGGGCGCGCGCGCCGCCTCCCTGATGGTTCTGCAGCATGGTCGTCTCCTGTTTTTCTATCTGGCGGCGGCGTCCCTCCATGTCGGCCGGGGGTAACGCGGCGATTTGAGTGTAGGAGTGGGCAAATGCAAAGTCAACATCTTTTAACATCGAATGTTATGCGCAACCATTAGCGCACGTGTGATGATGCATGGTGTCATGCGGCGACGTGTTGGACGGGGTTTGTAGCCTGGATCAGAGGGGGAACGCAGGCTTGCGAGACGATGATATACGTAACCATCGGGACACCACGGCGGCGCGCGCCGCCGTGGCGAAAATCGCACAGCCGGGCGGCCGTGCGGGTGTGCGGGTCATCAGTGGCCGTGCTGCGCTTCGTATTCGTCCGCCTCGGCCTTGGTCAGGTGGACGGTGCCGTCCGGATGCTCAGGCGGCGTGTACAGCGTGTACAGGTGCAGCAGCTCGTCCTGCGACGTGTTGATGACGTTGTGCTTCGTGCCGGCCGGGATGACGACGGCGACGCCGTCCTCCAGCTTGTGCTCCTCGCCATCCAGGATCGCGACGCCATGGCCGGACTCCACGCGGATGAACTGGTCGTGGCCTTCGTGGCGTTCCTCGCCGATGTCGTCGCCGGGTTGCAGTGCCATCACGACGAGCTGGCTGCGCTCGGTGGTGTACAGCACGTTGCGGAACGTGGTGTTCGCCAGGGTTTTTTGTTCAAGATTGATGCTGAAACCGGACATGGGATCTCCCTGCTGATAAAAATCGATACCGCCTTTGTACCACAGGCGCGCCGGCCTTGCCGGAACCGGGCGGACACCCACCCATACGGGGGAGGCGGGCGCCGGCCTTCGGTGCCGTAGACGGCGGGCCTGCCGGGTGCCGACAATGGCAAGGTCAATCCCCCTGTCACCGAAAGGACAAAGCCATGACGAGCAACCGCACCATCAATACCGTCACCGCGCGCGACGGCACGCTGATCCGCTACACCGACTGGGGCGACGGTCCCGCCGTCGTCTTCAGCCACGGCTGGCCGCTGCAGGGCGACGCCTGGGAAGACCAGATGATGTTCCTGGCCGAACACGGCTACCGCGTGATCGCGCACGACCGCCGCGGCCACGGCCTGTCCAGCAAACCCTGGCACGGCAACGACATGAACACGTACGCCGACGACCTGGCCACCCTGCTGGACGCGCTGGACATCACGAGCGCCATGCTGGTCGGCCACTCGACCGGCGGCGGCGAGGTAGCACGCTACATCGGCCGCCACGGGACCGGCCGCGTCACGCGCGCCGTGCTGGTGGGCGCCGTCACCCCGCAGATGCTGCAGGGCCCGAACAATCCGGAAGGCGTGCCGATGGAAGTCTTCGACGGCATCCGCGCCGGCGTGCAGGCCGACCGCGCCCAGTTCTTCAAGGACCTGACCCTGCCGTTCTATGGCTACAACCGGGAAGGCGCGAAGGAGTCGGCCGGCGTGCGCGAGACGTTCTGGCTGCAGGGCATGCAGTGCAGCATCCGCAGCGCCTACGCGTGCATCAAGCAGTTCTCCGAGACGGACTTCACGGAAGACCTGAAGAAGATGACGATCCCGACGCTGGTCGTGCACGGCGACGACGACCAGATCGTGCCGCTGGCCGCCACCGGCCGCCGCGCCGTGGAGCTGCTGCCGCAAGGCCGCCTGGTCGTCTACGAAGGCGCGCCGCACGGCCTGCCGACGACGCACAAGGACAAGCTGAACGCCGAACTGCTGGCCTTCCTGAAATCCTGACCCACCCTGCTGCCGGGCCCGTGTCCCACCCCGGGGTCAGTCACCAATTCGGGACACGGCCTCGGCAGTATCACGGCGGTTCAGCTGCCGAGCTCGTGTCCCGTTTGGGTGACTGACCCCGCGGTGGGACACGAGCTCATCCGTCTTGACCTCTGGAGTAGCTCATGATCGCAAGGCCCAGCGACCTGTTTCTCGCCATTAGCCTGGCCGCCCTGGCCGGCTATGTCGACACGGCCGGCTTTGTCGGCCTGTTCGGCCTGTTTACCGCCCACGTGACGGGCAACTTCGTCCTGATCGGGACGGAGCTGGGCCATCCCGGCGAAGGCGTGCTGCTGCTCAAGTTCCTCGCATTCCCGTCGTTCGCCGGCGGCGTGATCGGCGCGCGGCTGCTCGCCAATGCGTGCGAGCGGCGCGGCGCCAGCGCCATCCGGCCCCTGCTGTTGGCGCAACTGGTGCTGCTGGCGGGCTTCACGGCCGCCGCCATCGTCGGCAGCCCGCCGCTCGACCCCGGCGCGCCCATCGTACTGCTGGCCGGCATGCTGGGCGCCGCGGCGATGGGCATCCACAACGCGGCCGGCAAGCTCGTGTTCGGCCGCATCGCGCCCACCACCGTCATGACGGGCAATGTGACGGAGCTCCTGATCAACGTGACGGACTGCCTGACGGGCCACGGCAACCCGGCCGTGCGGGAGAAGCTGGCGCGCTTCGGCTGGCCCATGCTGGCGTTCGCGCTGGGCTGCATCCTGGGCGGCTGGGGCTTCCGCCAGGCCGGCTTCTGGTGCCTGCTGTTGCCGGTGGCGACGCTGGCGCTGTTGATGCTGTTGTCCTGGTCCGCGCCGGCGGCAGCGGTGCCGGCCACGCCGAAGCATGCCGGCTGAGGGGGCTTACGCCAGCCGCTTCTCGATGCGCCGGTCCGGGATGAACCACAGCAGCGCGACGCCGATATAGACGGCAAAGCCCAGCCACGGGTGGACCAACGCCAGCGCGATGCCGGCGGCGTACAGCACCGTGGACAGGCGCCCCTTGCCGTCCGAGCCGATGGCCTCGGCCAGCGCGCGGTTCTCGCGCTGGTGGCGCGTCAGGCAGCGCACCAGCAGTATGTAGGCGATGGAGCTCATGAAGAGGATGAAGCCATAGGCCGCGACGGGCACGGTGGCAAAGTGGTTCTCGCCCATCCAGCCCGTGACGAACGGGATCAGCGACAGCCAGAACAGGAGGTGCAGGTTGGCCCACAACACGCCGCCGCCGACGCCCTGCACGGCGTGCAGCAGGTGATGGTGGTTGTTCCAATAAATGCCGACGTACACGAAGCTCAGCACGTAACTGAGCAGCACCGGCCCCAGCGGCAGCAGCGCCTCCAGAATGACGCCGTGCGGCACCTTCAATTCCAGTACCATGATCGTGATGATGATGGCGATGACGCCGTCGCTGAATGCTTCCAACCTGGTTTTGCCCACGGGTTCCCTCATGCATGGCCCGGCATCCCGCCCCGGTGGCAGGACGATCCGGTCGCGCCGATGGTAGCCCGGCCACTGCCGCCGCGCCATGCCCCTTTCGTGGTGGTTCAGCCGTACTGCCGCGTATCGTGGGCGCGCCGCACGCGGTGCGCCAGTGCGCAGGCCAGCGCCGCGCTGGCACCGTAGCAGTGACGGATATCGACTTCCGTTTGCCGGTCCAGCACCGCGTGGAACGACGCCATGTCCGGCCGGGGGCCGACCGGCAGCAGGACCCGCAGGTCGGCCAGCGTGGCGGGGATCGCCGCGGCGCACGCGTCGAAGCGGCAGGTGGCAATGAACAGCACCGTGACGTCATGCCGGTACAGCGCCGCGGCCAGGCCGTCGTTGTCCATGTCGCCGGACAGGATCGCCACGCTGCCGCCCGCCAGCAACGGCCCCCACAGTTCCAGGGCCGCCACGTCCGCCGGGCTGCCGCCCGCGAAGGCGACGCAGTCGGTCGGGCCGAACTCGGCGTAGCCGTTGCGGGCCGCCAGCCGGGCCAAGGTGGCGTGCGGCAGGCCATGGCCCAGCGACTTGCCGCTGGATGCGGCTGGATACAGCATGCACGCGGGGGTGCCGGCCGGCGCTTCCACCCGCAAGTTGCGGCCATCGCCGGGCTGCCCTGCCCCGTTCACGGCCAGCACGGCCGGCCCGGCAGCCAGTTGCGGCAGGCGCGCGGCATCGGCCAGCACGGCCTGGGCGCCGCTGTCGGCCAGCACATGCGCCAGCCAGGCCGGCGGCGCCTGCGGATCGAGCGGCACGTGGGTGGCGCCGCATTTGACGATCGCCAGCGCCGCGGCCACCAGCCGCGCCGAGCGTTCCAGTAGCGTTGCCACCGCATCGCCGGGACGCACGCCCTGCCGGCGCAGCCGCCGTGCCAGCACGTTGGCCGCCGTGTTCAGCCGGCCGTAGCTCCAGTTGCCGTCGTCGGTGCGGATCGCGAGCGCGGCCGGCGCACGCGCCGCATGACGCTCGAACAGCCGGTGCACGCCGCCCGGCGCCGTCACGTCCGGCGATCCCGCCGCACGCGCGGCGGCGCGGCCGTGGCCACGTGACAGCAGCGCCACAGGCCCCCGGCTGGTCCGCATCCAGCGCGGTCCGGCGACAGACGAGCGTGCCGCCGGCAGGCCGAGGGCGGCGATGGCAATGGCGGGAAGTTGAACGAGCTGGTTCATGACGGTACCCCTATCCTGGCAGTCGGACCAACGGAATGCGGCCGGCGACAAATTCATTCTGCGCCCCTGGCGCGGGAAAAGCGCCCCCGGGGACAAAAAGGCCGTAACGAAAGACACGGGTTCGCACACCCGATACACTTTTCCGACATCTAGCCCTCCCAGCGCCGCTGGCGTGACAAAGTGTGTATTTGCGAGCTGCAATTTTCGGTTATCGTAGCGGCATGAAAACGCTTACTTTCCTGGCCGGCCTGCTGCTGGCCGGCGGCGCCCACGCCGCAGAGATCAATCTCGCCAACTCCCCCGACCCCGCCGGCCTGGCCATGACGCGCGACCTGAACGTCTGCGCCCTGCCCACCTGGCCCGGCGCCGCGCTGGCCCGTGGCGCCGAAGGCAAGACCACCGTGGCCGTGCAGGTCGACGGCGACGGCCGTGTCACTGCCAGCCGCGTCGACGTGTCGAGCGGCCACGAGGACCTGGACCAGGCCGCGCTGGCCGGCATCGCGAAGTGCCGCTTCCACGCGCTGGCGGCGGCAGCGGCCACCCCCGGGGCCTGGCGCCAGACGCAATTCGTCTGGTACCTGCCAGCGCCGCCGGAAAAACCGACGGCCGAGCTGATTGCCGCCGTGCGGGCGGCGGCCGACGGGGGCGCCGCCGCCGCCCAGATGGAGCTGGGCTGGTGGTACCAGTCCGGCCGGCTGGGCAGCATCGACCTGGCGCTGGCCGAACAGTGGTACCGCCGCGCCGCCGACAGCGGGGACGCGGCGGCGCAGATCCGTCTTGCCGACTTTTACATGAAGGCCGAGCCGTGGCGGCCGGACGAGGCCCTCGACTGGCTGCGCCGGGCCGCGCAGGCCGGCAGCGCGGAAGCGCAAACGCGGCTGGCCTGGATCTACGATACCGGAGCGGGTACCGCCCGCGACGACGACGAAGCGCTGTATTGGATCACCCAGGCCGCCGCCAGCGGCAAGCCGGAGTTCCAGGCGCGGCTCGGCAAGCGCTTGCTGCAGCGGGCCGACAACGATGCCGACCGGGCCCGTGGCGTCGAGTGGCTGGAGCGGGCGGCCGCGCAGGACCATGCGCTGGCCCGCCTGTTCCTGGCGGGCAGCTACGAACGGGGCATCGGGGTGCAACGCGACGAGCCGCGTGCCGCCGCGCTGTACCGTGCGGCGCTGGGCCAGACGGACGGCCGGGCCGAATTCGAACTGGCCGGCATGGTGGAGGAAGGCCGCGGCGTGCCGGCCGATCCGGCCGCTGCCGCGCAGCTCTTCCGTCAGGCGATGGAAGCGTCCTACCCGCCCGCGTTCGCGCGCTATGCCCGCATGCTGGAGACGGGCAGCGGCGTCGCCCGCGACGAAAGCAAGGCCATCGACCTTTACCTGCAGGCGGCCGACATGGGCGACTGCGAAGCGATGCGCTCGCTGGGCCGGCTGTACCGGCAGCGCGACAATGCGACGAAGCAGGCCTACGAATGGATCGGCCGCGCCATCTTCTGCAGCGGCCGGCGCGGGACCAACCTCAGTAGTTGACCGGGTAGTCCTTCGGGAAGCGCTGGCCGCCGTAGGCCTTCTTCTGCGTCCAGTCCTGGCCAGGCGCCGTCCAGTAGCTGTCGGTCGCGGGCAGGCCCAGTGCCAGCAGGCCGCTGGCGGCGATGTACATGCTGCCGTTGTTGGAATACCAGTCGCCCAGCTCGGGCTGGTGGCCACGGAAGCCGATCGTCAGGAAGCCGTCCTTCGTGAAATTGCCCGGTTCGTCCCAGATCATGCGGTGCACCGCATGCAGCGCGGCGCGTACCTGCCCTTCCGGCAGCGCGGGCGGCAGCTGCTTGCGCCAGGCCAGCAGCGCCAGCGGCTGGAACACGGCCGTCCGGTAGGTCAGCGAGCGGCCGATGGGCGGATACGTGCCTTGCGGGGAGACGAAGCGTTCCAGGTGTTCGCAGTAGCGCTGCATGCGTTTCGTCGCCTGCGCCAGCAGTTCCTCCGGCTTGCCGTTCCAGAACGGCCCCTTCTGCCGCACCAGCACTTCCAGCACCTCGACCAGCATCGGGTACATCACGTACGAGCAGTAGTAGTCGAAATGGAAGCTCTCGCCGTCCTTGATCCAGCCGTCGCCCACGTACCACTCGTTGATCTTGCGGATGGCGACGTTCATGCGCAGCGGGTCGGCCTCCTCGCCGATGGACAGCAGCCAGGCCTCGTTCATCGCGGCGAACAGCAGCCAGTTGATGTACGGTGGCTCGATGCGGCGCAGCCGCTTGATCTCGGCCACGATGCGGGCCTTGGTCGCCGCGTCGAGCGGCTCCCACAACGCCTTGGGCGCGCGCATCAGCGCGTTGGTGAAGTAGGCGGAATCGACCAGCGCCTGGCCGTGGCCGGACCAACGCAGGTAGTCGGGACTGGCCGGATCGACCGCATGCGTGTAGCTGGCCAGCGCCATCTGGCGCAGGCGCCGGCGCAGTTGCCCTTCCGCGCTGCCGTCCTCCGGCAATGCCAGCCAGGGCGCGATGCCGGCGATCAGGCGGCCGAAGCATTCCAGGTAGGCCACTGCCGGGTCCCGGCCGTCCCACGTGGGACTGAGCTCCAGCTTGAAGCGCTGTTTGAGCTGGCCCTGCGCCATCGGCGCCAGCACGGGTTCGGCCATCCGTTGCAGCAGCCGCAGCTGGTAGGCGCGGGCATCGCCGTGCGGCATGGTGGCGGCCCGCGCGTCGGCGCCCAGTCCCACTGCCGCCGGCGCCGCGGCCAGCGCGCGCATGAAATGTCGTCGTTCCATCATTGCTCCTATTGACGTTCCAGCAGGCGCGCCATCTCGGCACCCGCCAGCAGGAAGGCGCCGACGCCGAAGTGCGCCGTCGAGTGCTTGTCCACCACCTGGCCTGGAATGGCGCGGTCGCCGATCGGCTGCACGTAGCCCACCGCGCCATCCGGCTGCAGCGCCACGTTCACCAGGTAGTCCCAGCCCCGCTGCGCTGCCGGCAGGTAGTCGGCGCGCGCCAGCACGCCATGGTTGACGCCCCACAGCAGCCCATACGTGAAGAACGCCGTGCCGCTCGTCTCCGGCCCCGGCGCGTGGGCGGGATCGACCAGGCTGCGGGTCCAGTATCCCTGCGGCTGCTGGCTCGCCTTGAGTGCCGCCGCCATCGCGCGGAAGCGGGCGACATAGTGGTCGCGATGCGGATCGTCGGCCGGCAGCTCGTCGAGCACCTTGGCCAGCCCGGCGAACACCCAGCCGTTCCCGCGCGACCAGAAATCCTTGCGGCCGTTGACGCTGCGGTGGCCCGGATACACGTAGTTGGCGTCGCGGTAGTACAGCCCTTCCTGCGCGTCGTACATGATGCCGTTGGCGTACTCGAAGTACTCGTGCAGCTTGGCGAGGTACTGGCGCTCGCCCGTGATGCCATGCAGTTTCGTCATCACCGGCATGACCATGTACAGGCCATCGGCCCACCACCAGTAATCGCTGCGTGGCGTGGCCATCTGGTATTCCATCACCTCGCGCGCACGGGCGATCTTGTGCGGCGCCGGCGCCAGCTTGTACAGGTCGGCGTAAGTCTGGAAGCACACCTGCCAGTCGCCGAACAGCACGTGCTCGTCCGTTTCGCCGTAGGACAGCCGCCACCGGGCCCGGTCGGGCGACTTCGCGCCCTGCCAGCCGTTGTGCTCCGCCCACGCTTCCGAATAGCGCCGGTAGGCTTCGTTGCCGGTCACCCGGTACGCGGCCATATTGCCCGTGTGGTAGGCGCCTGCGCCTCCCTGCTGTGCGTGGCCTGCATGACGCGGCTCGCGCGAGCTCCCGTTCAACCAACCGGACCTGCCCCATGACCCAACCTCCCCGCCGCCGGCTGCTGCTCGGCACCGCCGCCGCCGTCGGCGCCACGTTGCTGCCGCCGTTTGCCCGTGCCGCCGGCCGCTTCGCCATCGGCGAGCGCGACTTCCTGCTGGACGGCAAACCGCTGCAGATCCGCTGCGGCGAGCTGCACTTCGCGCGCGTGCCGCCCGAATACTGGCGCCACCGGCTGCAGGCCATCAAGGCCATGGGCCTGAACACCGTGTGCGCCTACCTGTTCTGGAATTTCCACGAGTGGCGCGAAGGCGAATTCGACTGGCGCGGCCAGCGCGACGCGGCGGCGTTCTGCCGCATCGCGCAGGAGGAAGGCCTGTGGGTGATCCTGCGCCCGGGTCCGTACGCCTGCGCCGAATGGGAGATGGGCGGCCTGCCATGGTGGCTGCTGAAGCAGCCGGGCGAGGCCTTCCTGCGCACGCGTGCCCCGGCCTTCGTGCTGCCGGCGCGGCGCTGGCTGGCCGAGGTGGGCCGCGTGCTGGGACCCTTGCAGATCACGCAGGGCGGGCCGATCCTGATGGTGCAGGTCGAGAACGAGTACGGCTTCTTCGGCGAGGACCTGGACTATCTGCGAACGATGCGCCAGGCCGTGCTGGACGCCGGTTTCGACGTGCCCCTGTTCCAGTGCAATCCCACCAATGCCGTCGCCAAGACGCATATTCCCGAGCTGTTCTCGGTGGCGAACTTCGGCAGCGACCCGCGGGCCGGCTTCGCGGCGCTCGAGGCCGTCCAGCAAGGCCCGCTGATGTGCGGCGAATACTATTCCGGCTGGTTCGACACGTGGGGGGCGCCGCACCGCCGCGGCGAAGCCACCAAGGCCGTCGCCGACATCGAGACGATGCTGGCCGCGAACGGCTCCTTCAGCCTGTACATGGCGCACGGCGGCACCACATTCGGCCTGTGGGGCGGCTGCGACCGGCCGTTCCGGCCCGATACCACCAGCTACGACTACGATGCCCCCATCGGCGAAGCGGGCTGGATCGGGACCAAGTTCGAGGCCTACCGCACCGGCATCGCCCGTCACCTGGCAGCCGGCGAAACGCTGCCGCCGCCGCCCGCGCGCAATGCCGTCACGACCGTCGCCCCGTTCATGCTGGACGAGTGCGCCCCCGTGCTGGCCAACCTGCCGCGCCAGGCCATCGAGGCCGTGTCGCCACGACCCATCGAGGAATACGACATCAGCCGGGGCATCGTCGTCTACCGCGTCACGCTGCCGGCCGGACCGGCGGCGGAACTGGAGGCGGCCAAGGTGCGCGATCTCGCCTGGGTGTCCCTGGACGGCAAGCCGGTCGGCACGCTCGACACGCGCCATCGCCGCTTCAAGGTCGCCCTGCCCGCGCGCACGCAACCGGCCACGCTGGAAATCCTGCTGTACACCATCGCCCGCGTCAACTTCGGCGTGGAGATCCACGACCGCAAGGGCCTGCACGGCCCTGTCACGCTGCGCGCGCGGGGCGGCGCAGCGCTGCCGGTGGAACAGTGGGAGATCCGCGCGATCGATTTCGATGCGGACGGCAAGCTGCCGCCGCTGGCCTACGCGCCGGCCCGCCCGCGCGAGAAGCGCGCCGCGTTCTGGCGCGGCGGCTTCATTGTCGCCACGCCGGCCGATACCTTCCTCGACATGAGCGACTGGGGCCAGGGCATCGTCTGGATCAACGGCCGCTGCCTGGGCCGCTACTGGAGCATCGGGCCGACCCAGACGATGTACTTGCCCGGCCCCTGGCTGCGCGCCGGCCGCAACGAGGTGGTCGTGCTGGACCTGACGGGCCCGCGCCAGCCCCGCCTGGCCGGGCTGGCGACCCCGGTACTGGACCGGCTGCGTCCGGAGCTGGACCTGCCGCGCCCTCCCAGCACGGTGCGACCGCGCCTGGCGGGCCTGGCGCCGGTCCACGCGAGCCAGTTCCAGCCGGGTCCGGGCACGCAGGACGTGCGCTTCGACCGCCCCGCGCGTGGCCGGCACTTCTGCATCGAAGCCCTTGACGCCTTCGATGGCAAGCCCTGCGCCGCCATCGCGGAGCTGGCGCTGCTGGGCGCGGACGGCAAGACGCTGAACCAGTCCAGCTGGACCGTCGCGTATGCCAGCAGCGAAGAGGCGAGGAAGGAAGACGGCTCGGCGCTGAACGCCATCAACGGCCAGGCCACCGATTACTGGCACTCCGCGTACAGCGCGGCACAGCCGGCCCGGCCGCCGCACCGGCTGATCCTCGACCTGGGCGCCGACGCGGAGGTCGCCGGCATGCGCTATACGCCGCGGCAGGGACCGGATGGGGTGACGGGGCGGATCCGGCGGTACCGGGTGTTTGTCGGAGGGGCGCTGGTGAGTGAGTGAGGGTTCTTCCCTGCGGCTTGCTTGCGTCCCGGATGAAAACCAGGGTCGGTCCCCTGGGGGGACAGACCCTGAGCCTTCCCCTCATTTTTAGTAGACGAGTACTAGACTAGCCAGCTCCTGCATAGCTTCGCGGAGCTGGCTGTGCGTCAGCCTTCGATACCTGACGTCGGCGAGCCATTGGCGAGCTAAGGAAACGATCGACACAGTTTTCGCGGATTTGGGTTTGCTGCCGTAGCGCATACGATAGCCCCGACTTTGCGCAACGATGCCGATGATCCATAGGGCGAAGCTGAGCAAGGTGCCGATAAGAAGTAGTGCGGCGAGACGCTTGGGTTGGCGTGTTTGACTGTGGCGAATCCCCATCCCCCACCGCGGGCTTTTGAGGTCGCGGAAAGTCTGTTCGATTTGCATGCGACAGCTGTATAAGGCGACGATCTGTTTTGCACGCAGCTTCGATAGCCCTGGTGAGACGGACAACAGCCAGGGTTCGGATTGTCCCTTACGCTGTTTGTTGCTGTGATGGCTGCCGGCGTCATTGCCGAAGACGGTCAATTTCTTTCGCCCTTGGGGCGACTTCTTCACCAAAGTCAGACGGCATTTCACCAAGCGCGATTGGGTATGTTCGAACCGTCCCAAATCGCGTGGGACCTTAGTGGCGTGAGGGTAAAGCTCTTTGCAAGGCTGCCACTTCGTGGTGCCTTCTGCGCGAACCGTGTCGAGATTACGAATTCTACCGATCCAATCGTAGCCGAGCTCGCCGAGCATCTGGAACCAAGTCCCCCGAAAGCCCGCGTCGGTGATGATCACTGGACTGCGGTGTGGAGGCAGTACCGTCCGTAGAGTCTCCAGGAAACGATGATGGACTTGTCTGCTGCCATACGACTTGGTCGGATGCAGCTCCTCATAAATCGTGATCGCACGCCCCTCCACCACCACGGCGGCGCGCAGCAAATGCTGACTTACATCCGGCAGCAAATCAGACCAATCGACGATCACTGCAATGCGCTCCTGATGCGGCAGGAGGTGGTGCGCCAAGGCCTTGAAGATGCTTACCCGCTCCTTGGCCAAGTGAGCGTTACTTAGAAGGCGGTCGATGCGCTTGATCCGATAGCGTAGGCTTACTTCACTTTCTAGCGCCTTGCTCATTCCCATCATTGCCAGCCCGCCGCTGCGGGCCGCTTCGACAGCATCGGCCAAGCATCTCCGCCGTTTGGCGTGCATCGCGGAGCACTGATCGGCCAAAAACTTCTGTATGATTTGCTGTGCATGCATGGTCTGTGCCTTTCATTCGCAGTTTGGTCGCTACGAATAAAAGGGCTAACACAGCCATGCATGCGCCGTTTTTGGGATTGAAAGTTAACAGCTTCCGCTTCCGTTTACAACAGAAATTTGTGGGGAAGGCTCAGGGACAGACCCTGAGCTCGTCTTTCACTGCAATGCCTCCACAACGGCCGAGGCCTGGGGTCTGTCCCCGGTAAGTAGCGGCGGACGAGGCAACCTCGTACGCCACAAGGGGACTGACCCCGGTTCTACTGAGCACCTGGACGATTAGGCACCCGCTTGAACCGCCGCTGCCATTTACCCTTGACCAGCTTGCGCGTCCTCGTCTCGATCCACTTGCCATCGGCCGTCATCGCCTCTTCGCTGGCCTCCACCAGCACCAGCTTGCCGTTGACATAGCGGTAGGTCGCCATGTCGAACTGGCAGCAGCCGCCGCGCGACGAGGACGTGATGGTGCCGTCGGCGTGGATGGCGGGCTGGGTCAGTTGCGACAGGTCCGTATCCGGCACGAAGCGGCCCTGGCGTGCATCGAACAGGTAGAAGCCATCGACGTAGTTCGGACCGGCACCCGCCTCCATGTACGTGATGACGATGTCAGGGCGGCCGTCGAAGTTCGCATCGACGATGCGCACCAGTTCGTCGGCATCGCGCCGGATGGCCTCAGCTCCCTCGATGGGCAGCTCCTGCACGACCTGCCCCGTCTTGCGGCTGACGACGCGGATGCCCCGGATCGTGAACCATTCCTCGTCCTCGACCGTGGCCAGGGCGGAAAACGCGAAATCGGCCGTCAGCACGCGCTGGTCGTGCCATGCGGGCGGCGGCGCTTCTTCGGCATGGGCCGGCCCGCCCATGCCCAGGCACGCGAGCAGCGTACCGATGCGGAGGAGTGTCTTCATGGGGCCGGACCATAGCATACCCCGCCCGCACCGGCCAGGCCGTCAGCGGGCCGGCTGCAGCGACACGGGAATCGTGGTGGCACCCACGCGCACGCTGGCCTGGGCCACCGGCGCATCCGACGCCGTCGCCAGCGTCAACGTGTACTGCCCCGGCACCACCTTCCACGCGCCGGCCTTGGGCGAATAGACCGCCAGCATGCGCGCCGGCACCGTCACGCTGACCTGCTTCTGCTCGCCCGGCTGCAGCAGCAGCTTGTCCCAGCCGGCCAGGCGGCGCGGGGCTTCCCAGCCCGCGCCCTTGGCCGCGCCCGCGTACACCTGCGGTACGGCGTAACCAGGGCGAGACCCCGTGTTCTTGACGGTGAAGTCGACGGTGACGTCGCCCTTGGCCGCCGGCCGCGCCACCAGCCCGTCGAACGCGAAGGTCGTGTACGACAAGCCGTGGCCGAACGCGAACAGGGGCTTGCGGCCCGTCTTCTCGAACCACTTGTAGCCGACGGCTGCGCCCTCGATGTCGTAGTCGGTCGTGAAACGCCCCGTCTTGCTGGTGGGATCGCCGTCCACCTTCGGCCGCGGCAGTTGCGCCTCGTCGCGCGCGAACGTGGCGGGCAGGCGGCCGGCGGCGTCCACCTCGCCCGTCAGCACCCGGGCAATGGCCTCGCCCCCGGCCGTGCCGGGATACCAGGCCGCCAGCACGGCGGCCGTCTTGTCCACCCACGGCATCGTCACGGGACCGCCGGTTTCCAGCACGACCACCGTGCGGCGGTTGGCGCTGGCGACGGCATCGACCAGCGCATCCTGGTTGTCCGGCAGGGCCAGCGACGGCACGTCGAGACTCTCCGCCGTCCACTGGGTGCCGAACACGATGGCGACATCGCTTTGCGCCGCCAGCCGCGCCGCCGCCGCCACGTCCTTGCCGTCGTGGTACACCACCTCGGCCTTCGTGCGGGCCGCTAATGCCTTCATGGGCGACGACGGGTACCAGACGATCGGACCGGGGAAGCTTTGCGGGCCTTCTCCCTTGACGGCGCTGCCGCCGACGGGATGCACCTGCGCGGCGCCGCCACCGGACAGCACGCCCACGTCGGCGTGGCCGCCGATGATGGCGATCCTGCGCAAGCCTTGCCCCAGCGGCAGCACGCCGTCCGCGTTCTTGAGCAGCACGATGCCCTCCTCCGCGCCGCGCCGGGTCACCTGCGCATGCGCGGCGAAATCGATCTTGTCCGGCTCGACGACGGGCACCGGATTGTCCATCAGGCCGTTCGCATACATGGCCCACAGGATGCGCGTGACCATGTCGTCCAGCCGCGCCTTCGGCACGTGGCCGTTGTCCACAGCCTCGCGCAGCGCGGGGCCGAAGTATGGCGACGCGTCGAACGGCCAGCCGGACTGCTGGTCGAGGCCCGCCAGCGCGGCGGGGATGGTCGAGTGCACGGCGCCCCAGTCCGACATCACGTAACCGCGGTAACCCCAGTCGCGCTTGAGCACCCGGTTCAGCAGGTAGTCGCTCTCGCAGGCATATACGCCGTTGACGAGGTTGTACGAGCACATGACGGAACCGGGATTGCCGTGCTCGATGGCGATCTGCAGGGCCAGCAGGTCGGACACGCGCCCGGCCGCGTCACCCACCTTGACGTCGATCGTCGTGCGGTTGGTTTCCTGGTCGTTGAAGGCGAAGTGCTTTACCGTGGAGACGATGCCGTTCGACTGGATGCCGCGGATCTGCTCGCCCGTGATCGTGCCGGCCAGCAGCGGGTCCTCGCCCCCGTACTCGAAATTGCGGCCATTGCGCGGTTCGCGCATCAGGTTGACGGAACCGGCCAGCAGCACGTTGTGCCCGGACAGCTTGGCCTCCTTGCCGATCATCGCACCCGCCTCGTACGCCAGCGCGCGGTTCCACGTGGCGGCGGTGGCGAGGCCGGACGGCAGCGCGGTCCGCCCGCGCGGTGCCGGCGACGGCTGCGTGGCCACGCCGATGCCCGCGTCGGTCTGGTGCTGCGGCGGGATCTTCAGCCGTTCCACGCCGTGGATGTAGCCGGCCGTGTAGTTGATGCCTTCCTTGGGCCGCGCCACGCCGTTGAAATCGGTGGAGAAGTAGCCGAACACCAGGCGCAGCTTCTCCTCCTGCGTCATCTGCGCCACGGTCTGCCGGGCGCGCTGCTGCGGATCGCCCTGCTGGGCCTGGGCGCTCGCCGCCAGCAGCGTCGCCAGCACGCATGCGACCAGCTTCCTCATGCGCGCCGCCATCACAGCTTCACGCTGACGGCCTTGCCGTCGTAGCTTACTTCCTTGTCGGCCGTATCGAGGGTGTCGTTCGACGACACGCCCGGCTTGACGAAGTGCACGCGGAACGTGCGGCGCGCCACCATGCCCGGGTACTGGCCCTCGCGCGCGCCGATCGACAGCGTGCGGCTGCGCTCATCCCAGCGCAGCGGGATGCGGGTGAACTCGCCCTTGCGGTAGGCTTGTGTCACGCCGTCGTCCTCGTACAGGCTGAATTGCCCGTCCGCGCCCAGGTAGACCTTCAAGGTCAGCGGTGCGTCCGGCTTCTCGTCGACGTATTGCGTGACGGGCCCCATCGGCACGATGGCGCCGGCTTTCACCAGCAGCGGCATCTGGGTTTCCGGTGCCTTGACGACGATCGTGCGGCCGCCCTCGTGGCGTTCGCCCGTGAACCAGTCGTACCAGGTGGCGCCCTTGGGAAGGTAGACGCTGCGTTCGCGCGCGCCGTAGGTGTACACGGGCGCCACCAGCATCGAGCGGCCGAACAGGTACTGGTCGCGGATGTCCTTGACCTTGTCGTCGCGCGGGAAGTCCATTACCAGGCCGCGCATGATCGAACCGTTGTGGAAGTGCGTGTCCGACGCTGTCGCGTAGATGTACGGCATCAGGCGGTAGCGCAGCTTCAGGTACGCCACCATCGAGTCGCGCGTGGCCGAGCCTTCCGGCGCCAGGTTGTAGATCTCGCGCTTGACCACTTCGCCGTGCGAGCGGAACAGCGGCGAGAACGCGCCGAACTGGAACCAGCGCAGGTTCATTTCCTGCCACTCGCGCACGTCCTCCGGCTTGGCCTGGCTGCCGTCGATGCGGCGGTTCTCCTGGGCCGAGCCCAGCTCGCCCGTCTGGAAGCGGGTCTCCTGGGCGTAGCCGCCGATATCGTGGGTCCACATCGGCAGGCCGGACAGCGACGCCTGCACGCCCGCCGAGATCTGGTCGTACAGGTTGTTCCAGCGGCCGACCGTGTCGCCGCTCCAGATCGCAACGGCGTTGCGCTGCACGCCGGCGAAGCCGGAACGCGACAGGATGAACTGGCGCTTGTCGGGCTGGTCGCGCTTCAGGTGTTCGTAGAAGCCCTGCGTATGCGCCAGGCTGTACGTATTGAACGTCACCTCGCCCGGGCCGTACACGGTCGGGCCGATCAGCTGCTTGAAGTCCTCCAGGCGCGAGTTCGACAGCACGTCCGGCTCCGTATTGTCCATCCACCACGCGTCGATGCCCAGGTCCACCAGTTTCGTCTTCATCTGGCGATAGTAGATGTCGCGCGCCTGCTGCGTGTACGGGTCGTAGTGGCTGTTCTTGTAGCCCGGCCCGACCCAATCGAGGTCGCCGTTCTCCACGTTCTTCGTCCACATGCCGCCGGCCGCCTGCAGCTCCTTGTAGTTGTCGGTGTTGGCGTAGAACTTGCCCCAGATCGAGAACATGATGTGGACGTTCTGGCGGTGCACCTTGTCCACCATGCCTTTCGGATCCGGGAAGCGGGCCTTGTCGAAGTCGTGCGAGCCCCAGCCGTTCTCCGGCCAGTAGAACCAGTCCTGCACGATGTTGTCGAGCGGCCAGCCGCGCTGGCGGTACTGCTTGACCGTGTCCAGCAACTGCTGCTGCGTCTCGTAGCGCTGGCGCGACTGCCAGAAGCCGAATGCCCATTTCGGCATCATCGGCTGCTCGCCCGTCAGCTTGCGGTAGCCGCCGATCACGCCATCCATGCTGGTGTCGCGGATGACGTAGTAATTGATCGCCTCTGCCACCTCGGACGACAGGGTCAGCGAATGACGCTCCGGCGCCGGCAGCGGATCGTTGTGCGTGACGGCGATCATGCCGCCTTCGGGCTTCCAGTCGAGGTGGAACTTGACCGGCTTGCCTGGGGCGAAATCGACTTCGAAGTTGTGGTACCAAGGATTCCAGCCCTGCCGCCATACGTCCAGCACCGGCTTGCCGTCCAGGGTCAGGGTGGCGTAGTCGGACGAGTACAGCTGCATCTTGTGGCGGCCCGGCTTCGCCGACGCCAGCGTGCCTTCCCATACCACGCGCACGTTCTTCAGGCCCTTGAGCGGGCCGAGTTCCTTCGGCCAGAATTCGGCGACGTCCTTCAGGTACTGGTAGCGCAGGTCGTCCTCGCGGCGCGTCAGCGCCAGCTTGCCGTCCACGTAGTAGCGCGCCGTCAGGGCGCCCGGCTTGCCGTCCGCATCGGCCAGCTGCAGGTCGCGCTTCATCGGACCGTACGGGCGCGCATCGCCGAAGCGGGAGATGCCATTGTTATCCCACAGGACACCGTAGTTCTTGTCAGAGACCACGAACGGCACCGCAATGTCCATATTGTGCTGCTGCAGCAGGACGTCCTCGCCGTTCAGGTTCATCTGGCCGTTCTGGTGCTGGCCGGTGCCGTAGAACGCATCCCTGGTGCCGTGGTTGAAGCCCTGCTTGACGGTCACGAAGGATTTTCCACCCAGGCTCACAGGGGCGATGCTCTCGCTGGCCTGCTGCAGGAATACCCGGCCTTTCGGATCGGCGAACTGGACCTGCCCGTCCGTCAACGAGACGGTGGCGACGACGTTCCTTGCCGCCAGCGCCACCGCATTGCCGCTCTTCTTCACCGTGAACGTGCAGGCGCACGGCTTGGCCACCGTCATCATGGAAGGCGTCAGCTGCTTGCCGGCCTGGTCGATCTTGACGACGTGGACGATGTTGTCGGCCATGAGCTCCAGCCGGATCTCCTTCGCCGCGCCGCTGTCGGGCACCACCACGATGCCGTGCGCGCTCTGCTGGAAGGTGCCGGCCCATGCCGGGCCGCCCGTCATGGCCAGTGCCATGCACGCCAGGCTGATTGTCTTCATCTGCATTGTCCTTGTCCCCTGTCTTAGTAAGTGCCGAGCTTCACGCGCAGCACCGTCGGGCGCGCCATGAAATTGAGGCCGTAGTCGGTCTGGTCGCCATTCCAGTTGCGCTCCATGACCCAGCGGCCCTGGCTGTCGAACTGGCCTTCTTCCACCCTTGCATACATCGATGGCTTGCCGGCATTGGTGCCGGTGCCCTCGAACTTGATGCGGGCATGCTGGCCGACGACGATGAACTCGTTGTCGCCGATCTGCGCCACGGCCACGCCGCCATTCGGCGCCTCGGTGCCGGCCGGCTTGTCCTGGATGTGCTTGAAGTACTGCGCCTCGCCGAACTGCCACTCGCGGAACGACACAGTGGCCTTCCAGTTGCGCAGCGCGACGGTCTGCGGCGCGCGGTCGTCGCCCTCGGCCACACCGCGCGTGCGGCCCTCGAATGCCCACCGCGCCCACTGCCGCGCCATCGGCCGGAACACGCCAAAGATCGTGCCGAACGGCGCCACCATCGTGCGGTCGGTGGCCTTGGAGCCCAGCGGGAAGTTGCTGTAGTCGGCGTAGTCGATGCCGAACGGCGCGAAGCCGATGCCGCCCCGTCCCAGCACGGCAAACGCGTAGCGCGGATAGACGGTGGAGTTGCCGATCTCCGGCACGAACAGCGCGTTGTCGGGACGGTGGAACTTGTCCAGGGTGGCCATGACCTTGGTCGACGCCGGCTCGTAGATGTCCGGCCCGGCCACGTCGATATGGGGCGCCGCGGCCTTGTAGATGCCGATCACGTCGTAGGTCGGCCCGCCGCTGGCGAAGTTCTTGTTCCACGGCGCCAGCGGCTCGACCGCATCGCGCAGCGCATTGTTGACGAACATCGGCAGGTCGTACACGGCGCGGCCCGCCTTGGCGATCTCCTCGATGTAGCTGGCGATCGCATAGGTGTGGAAGTACTGCTCGGCGTAGTCGCCGTAGACCTGCTGCCACGTGCCGCTGGCCGCGCCCTTGACGGGTGACTTCTGCTGTTTCAGCACCGCCGCGGGCACGGCACCCGCAAACGCCTTCTGGCCCGCCGGGCTGTAGTCGCGCGCGTAGCCGTACGTGCCCACTTCATTCTGCACCTGCACCATGATGACGGTGTGCTGCTCGCCGTCGATCCGCTTCAGGTGCGTCATCAGCTGCACGAACGCGTTGCGGTCGGCCTTGAGCGTCTCGGTGCCATGGGGCGACAGGCAGTAGATCGGCTTGCCGTCCTTGTCCTGCATGCGCGGGAAGCGCGCGTTGTCGAACTTGACCCATTCCGGCACGTAGCTGGGCCCCGTGTTCTTCCACGTACCGAACCACAGCAGCACGAGGCGCACGTTGCGCTCACGCGCCTGATGCACCAGCGTGTCGACGTAGCTGAAGTCGAACTTGCCCTCCACCGGCTCGACCTGTTCCCACGCCACCGGGATCTCCAGCGTGTTGGCGTTGGCGTCCGCCACGGCGGCCCAGACCTTCGGCAGCGCCGCCACGTAGTTGCTGGAGTTGTGCGCCTGCGCGCCCAGCATCAGGTACGGCGCGCCATCCACCATCAGGGCGTGGCGCCCGTCCTGCGTCACGAGACGGGGCAGCTCCGCACCCGTGGCCTGAAACGCGGCCGCCAGCGCGGCGGCGGCAATCAACTGCGCAAACGTTTTCATAAGCATGTCAGAAAGAATAGCGCAGCTGCGCGGTATAGCGCGGTCCCGAAACGAACCACGCGCGGCCCATCATGCCGATCCCCTGCTGCATCAGCTGCTTGGCCTTGGCATCGGTCAGGTTCTGCGCTTCCAGGCCGATCGACACGCGTTCGTTGATCTGGTACGACAGCGAACCATCGAGCTGGCCGTAGTCGTCCGACCACAGCGGCAGCGCCCAGCCCACGTTGTGCTGGCCGAACGTCGGGCTGGCGGGATTGGAATCGACGCCGTCGCCGCCCTTGGTGCCGTTGACGTTGATGCCTTGCAGGTTCTTCGACCGCCAGCTCCAGGCCAGGCGGGCCGACCAGGGACCCTTGTCGTACAGTAGCGCCAGGTTGTACGAGTTGCGCGACAGGTATTGCAGCGGCAGGTTGCCGAAGCCGCGGCCGTCCGTATCGCAGCCGTTCTGGTTCAGGTTCAGGTTGGCCGCCGTATTGCCGCCCGAGCAGTAGGCCGAGAAGGTGGGCCGGTACGGTTTCGTGCTGCTGTCGACGAACGTGTAGTTGACCTGCACGCCCAGGCCGGACAGCGCGCCGGGCAGCTTGTCGAAGTACTGCTGGTAGGCGATCTCCACGCCAGTGGCGCGGCCGCGGGCACCGTTGACGGGACCCGTCACGGTGAAGTTCTGCGGCGTGCCGTTGACGTCCGGGATGCGGTAGTCGTAGCTTTGCTGGACGATGACGTCCTTCAGCCGCTTGTTGAACAGCGCGACCGTCAGTGAGCTGCCGCGGCCGAAGTACCACTCGGCCGTCACGTCGAACTGCGTGGCCGTGGTGGGACGCAGCAGCGGATTGCCCTTGCCTTCGCCCGTCAGGGTCATGCTGTCGACGACCGTGCGGTTTTCCAGGATGAAGTTGGTCAGCTTGATGTCCTGGGTCAGCTGGGCATAGCCCTGCAGGTCCTTGAAGTCGGGCCGCGACATCGCCTTCGACAGCGCGAAGCGGAACTGCAGGTCGTCGCGGGCCTTCAGGCGCAGGTTCAGGCTGGGCAGCACGTTGTGGTACGAGTTGGCGTAGGCCTGCGCGGCCGAGAAGGCCGGGATGATTGGCACGGCCGGTCCCGTCACGGTGTTCCCAGGCAGGATGGTGACGCTGGGCGGCGTGAAGTTCGTGTAGCCGCGCGCTTCCATCTCCGTCTTCACGTAGCGCACGCCCACGTTGCCGTCGACCGGGTACTTCCAGTCGTCGAAGCCGAAGCGCAGTTGGGTGAAGAGTGCCTTGGTCTTTTCCGACTGCTCGTTGATGCCGGCCGGGTTGCCGCCGAACTTGGCCGGCGTCCAGGTGGCGCAGTTCTGCGCCTGGCCCGTCCTGGCCGCGCGCTCGGCGCAGAGGATGTTGTGGAACTCGTGCAGCGCCGCGTAGGAGCCGGGGAAACCGGTGGCCCACGACGTGTCGGGGAACACCAGCGCCGGCACGTTGGCCTTGCCGTTGAAGAAATTGGGGAACGTCGTCAGGTGGGTGGCGCCGGAGAAGCGCGGGTCGGCCAGCCAGGCCAGGTTGTCGATGTTGTTCCCCAGCTGCCAGGTCTGCGAGATCGGCGACCAGTTGTAGTCGGGGTTCGAGTTCTCGTTGAGCGAATCGCGCTTGGTGAAGCGCACGCCGAAGCGCAGGTCGCGCAGCACGGGGTGGTCGAACGTGTACTTGGCGTCGCCCTTCCAGGCCTTCGACACCGCCTCGCTGCGGTCCATGTGCTCCTGGGTGAAGGCCCAGTAGTAGCTGTTCGGATTGGCCAGGTAGGCGCGCTGGGCGTCCGTGAAGATCAGGTTCGGCACGTTGCCCGACAGGTCGATCTGCTGTTCCGGCATCTGCACGCCGGTCGCGACGGTGGAGTCCAGGCCGCGGGTCGTTGCCTTGATGCGCTGCAGGTCGGAGGTGAACGACCAGCGCTCGTTGGCGCGCCACGTCACGTTCCAGGAAAGGTCGGTGGTGTCGGATTTGCGCGTGGCGATGCGGGTGTCGTCGCCGAAGTTGATGCCGGCGTCGACACGGTCGTACATCGTGCCCGTCAACAGCGCGCCCGCCGGGCTGTAAGTGGCGCCGGGGCGCAGGCCGATGTTGTAGGGGTTCGAGGCGGCAAACAGCGCCTGCTCGTCCCACTGCATTTCGTACTTCGACTTGAAGTAGGTCAGGTGCGAGCGCAGGTCGGCGTTGGCCTTCCACTGCAGCGCGCCGTACAGGCCCTGGCGCTTGCGGTCGAAGTTCAGCGTGCGCCACTGCGTGCCCTTCGGTACCCAGACGGTGCGTCCCGGTTCGATGTCGTTGCGGGGATAGTAGGGCTCGACCTGGAAGCCGTCCGTGCGGGTGCCGCTTTCCGAGTAGGCGTAGTCGAACAGCGCGCCCACTTCGCCGATGCCGGTCTTCCAGCGGTTCGACAGCAGCGCGGAACCGGACGGCGACCACTTGCCCTTGCGCAGTTCGGAGTAGGTGGACTGCGCCGAGATGCCGACCTTGGCGCCCTTGAAGTCGAACGGCAGCGCCGTGCGCAGGTTGACCAGGCCGCCGATGCCGCCTTCGATCTGCTCGGCGGACGGGTTCTTGTAGACGTCCAGGCCCGCCATCAGCTCGGGCGGCACGTCCTCGAAGTTCAGCGAGCGCCCGCCGTTGGCGGAGAACGAGTCGCGTCCGTTCAGCTCCGAACGCACCAGCGACAGGCCGCGGATCGACACGCCCGAACCTTCCACCGAATAGTGCTCGGGATCGCCCCGGCTCATGGTGCGGTCGATGGTCACGCCGACCACGCGCTGCAGCACTTCCGTCACGGAGCGGTCGGGCAGCTTGCCGATGTCCTCGGCCACGATGGAGTCGACGATTTCGTCCGAGTCCTGCTTGATCTTCTGCGCCGATTCGAGCGAACCGCGCTGGCCCGTGACGACGACGGTGACGGGGGCGTCGGCCGCGGGGGCCGGTGCGGTGGTCTGGGCCTGGGCGCCCTGCGACATCATGGCGATCTGCGCGGCAGCCAGCGCGATCGCGGTCAGCTTGAACTGTTTCAAAGCGTCTCCTCGTTTTATTCGTTACGAACCTGCTGTTGTGCGCAATATTGTGTGTTCGCGGCTTGCATGCGGCAATTGCGAAATTCACCAAAGCTTGAAACGATATTTCACCGGGCGGCGATACCGCGCCGCGGAAGGAAACCGGGGTCAGTCCCGGAGGGACAGACCCCAAGCCTTGATACGCCGCGGGATCGCCACTGACGCTCCAGGCTGAGGGTCTGTCCCCGCAGGGGACTGACCCTGGTTTTATTCATCGGCTCCGAATATTCGGGACGCCGTCCCCGGTGTGATCGACAGCCGCGTGCTGCGGCCGCCATGGCGCACCAGCACCGTGCGTGCCGGCCCCACGACCGCGCGGATCGTGGCCACCGTCAGCTTGCCGCCGGCCCAGGCGATATCGACCTCGTACCCGCCCCGTGCCCGCAGTCCGCGCACGGCGCCGTCCGGCCAGGCGGCGGGCAGCGCAGGCAGCAGGTCGATGGCGCCGTCATGCGATTGCACCAGCATCTCGACGATGGCGGCGGTGGCGCCGAAATTGCCGTCGATCTGGAACGGCGGGTGGGCATCGAGCAGGTTCGGATAGACGCCGCCAGCGTTGTTGTGCTCCGTCCCCTGCGATGCCTGCGCGGCGGCGCGCGCGCCCGGCTTGGCCAGCAGCCCGCGCAGCATCGTGTGGGCGCGCTCGCCGTCGTGCAGCCGGGCCCAGAACGCCATCTTCCACGCCATCGACCAGCCCGTTCCCGCATCGCCACGTGCGTCCAGCGACTTGCGCGCGGCCGCCGCCAGCGCCGGCGTGCGCAGCGGCGTGATCTGCCGGCCGGGGAATACGCCGAACAGGTGCGACACGTGCCGGTGCGTGTCCCGTGGCGTGTCCAGCACGGGGTCGCGCTTCTCCTCCAGCCACTCCAGCAACTGGCCCCAGCTGCCCACCCGTGGCCCGGCCAGGCGGTCGCGGGCGGCCGCCACCTGCCGCGCGAACGCCGCGTCGCCCAGGATGCGCGCGGCCCGCGCCGTGTTGTCGAACACGTCCCACACCAGTTGCTGGTCGTAGGCGATGCCGTCCTCGACGGGCCCGTGCTCGGGCGACCAGCCGTGCGGCGCCACCAGGCGCCCGTCCGGCAGCCGTTTCAGGTAGTCCAGCCAGAACTGGCTCACTTCCTTCATCAAGGGATAGGCCGTGGCGCGCAGGAACGCGCGGTCCTGCGTGAAGGCGTAGTGCTCCCAGAAATGCTGCGCATACCACGCGTTGGCCGTCTTGTTCCAGCGAAAGCCCGTGTAGCCGAACGGGTTCGATTCCGTCCGCACCGTCCACCCGCGCACGGGGCGGCCGTCGGCGCGGCGGAACGTTTCGACCGGCTCGGCCTCCGCCTGCTGGCTGGCATCCCCGGCATTCGACGGCGGCGGGCCGTGGCGCGCGCTGTCCGCGACCAGTTGGCGATAGGCCGGCACCAGCGCCTGCACGAAGCCGAACAGCGGTTCGGCCAGTTCGGACAGGTTGGCCGTCTCGGCCGGCCAGTAATTCATCTGGAGATTGATGTTGGTGTGGTAGTCCGCGTTCCACGGCGGCGTCAGGCTGTTGTTCCACAGGCCTTGCAGGTTGGCCGGCAACGGCCCGCGCGAGCTGGCGATCAGCAGGTAGCGGCCGAACTGGAACAGTTGCGCCTCCAGTTCCGGGTCCTGGCCGTGCGCCGTGTAGGCTTCGATGCGGCGGTCGGTCGGCAGCGCGCGGCGTTCCGGCGCGGCAGTGCCGACGTCCAGGTCGACGCGGTCAAACAGCGCCCGGTAGTCGCGCTCGTGGGCGGCCAGCAGCGAGTCCCAACCTTGCGCCGCCGCCCGCGTCACCTGCGCCGTCACCCGCGCCAACGGATGCTCGCCCTGGAAACGGCGGCCGGCATCGCGCACGTAGCTGGTGCCGGCGCCCAGCACCAGCGTGACGCTGTCGCAGTCCTTGAACCGTACGCTGTCGCCATCCATCGTCGCGGTGCCGCCGGCATGCAGCACCTGCACCTGGCTGGCGTAGTCCATCGCATTGCTCGATGGCGGCTGGTGCGGCGGCGTCCACTGGTTGCCCAGTTGCGGCGTCACCACGAAGCCGGCCAGCGATCCCGTCGCGTAGAGCCGGTTGCCGGCCACGCGCACGTGGGCGCTGTGCATGTCGGTCAGGCGCACCGTGCCGCTGTGGGCGCCCGGCCGGTCCGCCGTCAGGCGCACGACGATGACGTCGGCCGGATGGCTGGCCAGCACCTCGCGCGTGTAGCGCACCCCCGCGTGGGTGTAGCCGACGGTATGCAGCGCGCGCGCCAGGTCCAGCGTGCGCCGGTAATCCGTCGCCCGCTCATGGCCGGGCAGGTCCACCAGCAGGTCGCCGAACGGCTGGAACGCGCCCATCGTCTTGCTGTCGCCCGTCCACAGGGTGATGTCGTTGAAGGCCAGGTGCTCCCGGCCCGGCTGGCCGAACACCATCGCGCCGATGCGGCCGTTCCCGACCGGCAGCGCCTCGCGCTCCCAGCCTTCGGCCGTCTCGGCGGCGGGCCGCTCGTAGCGCAGGGCCAGCTCGGGCGCCGCCAGCACCTGCCCCGCCGCCAGCAGTGCGGCCAGCGCCAGCAAGCGGGCCGTCACAGCACGTCCGCCGGCTGGCCGTAGGCGATGCCGCGTCCGGCAGTGCTCATGTAGACGCGCCCGAACACGTTCATGTCGCCCACGATGAAGCGGCCGTCGCCCGGGCCGCCGTACTGGTGGGCGTCGTCGTTGATACGTTGCCAGCTTGCGCCAGCGTCCGTAGAACGGTACACGCCGCGCCGGCCGCCATGCGTCCCCCACAGGTAGACGGTGGGATCGGAGGCGCCGTCCGCCGCCTTGCCGAAGCCCACTGCGCCCGCGTAGGCAATGCCGGCCAGCGTCGCAAAGGTCTTGCCGCCATCCGTCGAGCGGGCCAGCCCGCCATCGCGCAGCGCCACCCACACGTCGCCGGCGCGCCCGGGCATCACGCCGACGACGTTGGAGCCACCCGCCGGCAGCTGCGCGGCTTGGGCGAACGACTTGCCGCCGTCGCTGCTGACGTGGAACGTGCCATCCTGGTAGGCGTAGAAGCGCAGCGGGTCGACCGGATCGGCCACCGGCCGGGTATCGGCGCCGGCCAGCCCCGCGACGGCCGCCCAGCTCTTGCCCAGGTCCGTGCTGCGCCAGGTCGTCGCCGCCTGCGCGGGGCTGTGCAGCAGCACCGTGCCGTCGGCCGACAGCGCCAGCTGGCCGTTCTTTCCCTTCACGACGGGCGCAGCCTGCCAGCTCACCCCGCCGTCGATGCTCGTATAGACCCGCGCGCCGGCCCGGGCCAGCACGGCGGCGCGTCCGCCGGCCAGCGCGAGCCCGAACGTGGTGCCCATGCGCGGCTGGTGCGTGGGGCTGTAGCGGCCCGGGTCGCGGTGGACGAAGCCGTCCACGTCGCCGACCACCGAGATCGCGGGACCGCCCGGGACGCTGACAAAATTGAGGGGCACCGTCTCTTCCATGCCCTGCACGGCAAAACGCCACGTGGTGGGCGTGGCGTCCAGGTCCCTGGTATGGAACACGCCGTTGCCGGACGTGACCCAGGCCGCCCGCCCGTCGAACGGGTCGAACGCGATCGAACCAGTCCAGTGGATGCCATGGCCGCGGATCCAGTCGATGCCGGCGCTGTCGCGGGCGATGCCGCGCGCGACCAGGTCGGTCCAGCTGGCGCCGCCATCGCGCGACAGGTAGATGCGGTCGCCCTTCTCGCCCAGTGCGGGATCGCCCTGCGGCACGAACGTATTGATGGTCGAGACCAGCATGCGGCGCGGGTCGTTGCGGTCGATGGCGATGCCGGAAAAGGCGCTGCGGGCACCGCGCGGCGTGACCTCCTGCCACGTGCCGGCCGCGCCGGCGTACTTCCACACGCCGCCGCGGTTGACCGGTTCGGCGCCTTGCTTGTCCGGATGCGGCCCGGCGCCGTTGGCAAACGTGACGAACAGGTTGCCCTGCCCGTCCAGCGCGGCCCGGTGCGGCATCAGGTCACGCGGCGTGCCGGGCAGCGGCGCGAACGTGCGTCCACCGTCGTCGCTGCGATACAGGTGCGGCCCCACGCTGCCGTAGCGCGACACGCCCACGTACAGCCGGCGCGAGGCGGGATCGGGCAGCACGAAGGCGATCCCGACGCCGTTGGGCGTGGCGCGCACGTCCAACCCGTCGAGCCGGCGCCAGGTGGCGCCCGCGTCGGCGCTGCGGAACAGGCCGTCGGCACGCGTGCCCACGTACAGCACGTTGCCGTCGTGCGGATCGACGGCGAGGCGCTCGCCGTTCTGCCGCCCCATGCCGTTGCCATGGGTCTTGAACTGCGCGCTGACGTCGGTCACGGCAAACGTTTTGCCGTAGTCGTGCGAGCGCAGCACGGCAGTGCGGCCGCCGTTCAGGTAGGCGATCCCCGCCAGCAGGTAGACCCTGGCCGCGTCGTGCGGATCGACCGCCAGCGCGTCGACGCCCAGCAGGCCCGTCTGGTCCTCGTCCACCCAGTCCTGCAGCGCGGTCCAGCGCGCCGTCTGGCCGTCCCAGCGGTAGGCACCGCCCACGTCCGTGCGGGCGTACGCCACGCCGCGCTCGGACGGGCTGGGAACCACGGCCGTGACGAAGCCGCCACCGCCGATGGCGACGCTGTCCCAGCGGTAGCCGCCGAGGAGCTTTTGCAGCACGGGCTCCATGGCTTCGGCCCACAGCGCGTAGCCGCGCGCGTTCGGGTGCAGCAGGTCCGGCATCACGTCGGTCGGCAGCTCGCCGTCGGCGTCCAGGAACGCGGCGGAAACGTCGTGGTAGAACACGTGACGGTTGTCGGCCAAGCCGGCAATGCGGCGGTTGACGTCGTCGTTGATGCGGCGCTGGCGGCTGTCCGGCTGCGCGTCGCGCGGAAAGATGCCCAGCACGAGCACCTTGGCATCGGGCATGCGCTGGCGCAGTTCGGCCACGACCTGGCCCAGGCCGGCGGCCGTGGTGGCCGGGTCCTCCTGGCGGTGGCCCGTATTGTTGGTGCCGGCCATCAGCACCACGACCTTGGGCGTGAGGCCATCGACCTCGCCGTGCCGCAGCCGCCACAGGATGTTCTCGGTGCGGTCGCCGCTGTAGCCCAGGTTCAGCGCGTGATGGCGCGCATAGCGGCGCTCCCACTCCTCCTTGCCCGCCTTTTCCCAGCCCTGCGTGATGGAGTCGCCGACGAACACCAGTTCGGGCATGGTGCCGGTGGCGCGGCGCTGCGCGACCTCCTTGAGCTTCTGCTCGTGGCGCGGCATCCACCAGTCCAGCGACCACGGCTCGTTGAGCGGTTCCGGCGTGACGGAGACGGTGCGGTAGTCCGGGCATTGCGCATTGGGCTTGCCGCCGCGCTTGAAGCGCACGTTGGCGACGGCCACCTCGCCCGAGCCGTTCGCTTCGATCGAGAACGGCCGGCGGATGGCGGAGAAGTCGTCGCCCTTGCGCTGGAAGCAGCCGAGCGGGAACTCCAGGTGGCGCCAGCCCTTGCCCGCTGCCGCGCGCGACTGCAACACGTACGGCACCTTGCGTTCGCAGTCCTCGCCGCAGCCCAGCTGGAAGTAGATGCCGCCCTTGCTCATCTCGCGCACGTCCAGGTCGAACGCCAGCACGCCGTCCGGCGCGTACGGGCGCAAGTCGCGCGCCCCGGCGTCGCCTTGCTCGTCGCCCTCGATGCGCAGGCTGGCATACCAGGTGTCGCGGAACTTCAGCACCAGCGCATCCCGCTTGCCCGCCTTGACGGCGTCGGCACGGACCACGGCCTCGGGCTGTTTCGGATTGGGCGGCACGACGGCGCTCCTGCCGCGCAGAACCGCCTGGCCTTCCGAGTGGGCGGCGGTGACGTGCCAGCCGCGCGCGGGCTTGCCGTCATAGACGGTCAGGTCAGCGGGGGCGGCGTGGGCGGTGGATGCGGCGAAGGCGACAAGCAAGGCAGGGAAAATACGTGGCATCGTTCGATTCTGTGATGGTTACGGTAAACCCGCGGCGACAGGCACCCGCGTGCGAGTCGGCGACTCGCGCTCGGGTGCCTGCCACCGGTGCTGCTGCTTCCCGGCTTTACTTCCCGGCCAGCTGCGCGCTGGTGTAGAAGCCGTCCTTGACCAGCACGTCGATATTGGCCTTGGTCAGCGGCGTGGGTTTGAGCAGCAGCGAGTTGACCTTCTTGAAGCCGTTGTCGTACTGCGAGTTGTAGGCCGGCTTCTCGTTGCGCACCAGTTGCACGGACAGCTTGGCCGCCTCGCTGGCGATGGCCTTCAACGGCTTGTACACCGTCATCGCCTGGGTGCCGGCCACCACGCGCCGCACGGCCGCGAGGTCGGCATCCTGGCCCGACACGGGCACCTTGCCGGCCAGCTTCTGCGCGCCCAGCGCCTGGATCGCGCCGCCGGCGGTGCCATCGTTGGAGGCCACCACGGCGTCGATCTTGTTGCCGTTCGCCGTCAGCGCGTTCTCGACGATCGCCATGGCTTCGCTCGGGCTCCAGTCCTTGACCCACTGCTTGCCGACGATCTTGATGTCGCCCTTGTCCACCAGCGGCTGCAGCACGGCCATCTGGCCTTCGCGCAGGATCTTGGCGTTGTTGTCGGTGGGCGCGCCGCCCAGCAGGTAGTAATTACCCTTCGGCGTACGCTCCACCAGCGCGCGCGCCTGCATCTCGCCCACGGCCTTGTTGTCGAACGAAATGTAGGCGTCGATGTCCGCGTTCAGCGCCAGCCGGTCGTAGGAAATGACCTTGATGCCGGCCTTCTTCGCCTCCTTGATAGCGTTACCTAGAACGGTCGCGTTATACGGCACGATGACGATCGCATCGACGCCGCGCGCGATCAGGTTCTCGATCTGCGAGATCTGTTTCTGCTCGTTGCCGTCGGCCGACTGCACGAAGACCTTGGCGCCCAGCTGGGTGGCCGCCGCGACGAAGTAGTCGCGGTCGCGCGACCACCGCTCCAGGCGCAGGTCGTCGATCGAGAAGCCGATCTTCGGGTTCTTCGCATCCGCGCTGGCCGTGCCGCTGGCCAGCAACAACATCGATGCCGCAACGGCGGCTGCCATGATCTTCTTCATTGCATTGTCTCCTCTTGGTTGATGGTTCAGCATTGCAGCGCCAGCCGGTACACGGTGGTCTGCCGGTACACCTGGCCAGGGCGCAGGATCACGGCCGCCGCATGCTGGCCGTTGAGCTGGTCCGGATACGCGCCCGCCTCCAGGCAGAAGCCGTCGTGGCGGGCGTACGGCTGGCGGCTGCGGCCCTGCACGCCTTCCAGGCAGTTCCCGCTGTAGAACTGCAGGCCCGCCTCGGTCGTCGCCACCTGCAACTGCCGGCCCGAGCCCGGGTCGTACACGCGCGCCACCGTGCGCAGCGCCTGGGTGCCGCCGGGCGCGCCGTCGGACAGGCAGTAGCAGTGATCGAAGCCGCCGGCCTGGCGCAGTTGCGCATCCGGCCAGCGCAGGCGCGGGCCGATGGCGGCGGGCTGGCGGAAATCGAACGGCGTGCCGCCCACGGCCGCGCGGCCGATGGGAATGCCGGCCGGGTCGACCTGCAGGTAGTAATCGGCGTCGATCTGCAGCATGTGGTCGCCCACGTCGCCCACGCCGCCGTTCAGGTTGAAGTACGGGTGCGACGTCAGGTTGAGTGGCGTCGGCGCGTCCGACGTGGCCTGGTATTCGATCGACAGGCAACCTTCGTCGTCGAGCTGGTAGAACACCTGTACCTCGACGTTGCCGGGAAAGCCGCCCTGCCCGTCCGGCGACACGTGGCGCAGGGTCAGGCCGCCGTGCGCCAGCACGCCGCGCCACTGGGCGCAGTGGAAGCCGGCGTCGCCGCCGTGCAGGTGATTGCCACGGTCGTTGACGTCGGCCTGCACGGGGCGGCCGTCCAGCATGAAGCGGCCCTGCGCGATGCGGTTGGCCCAGCGCCCGATGATGGCGCCGAAGTACGACGGGTTGTGGCGGTATTGCGCGTCGCTCGGGTAGCCGAGCAGCACGTCGGCCATGCGGCCGTAGCGGTCCGGCGCCCACCACGACACCAGCGCGGCGCCGCGTTCGCTGACGGTAACGCGCATGCCGTACGCATTACGCAGTGTGAACAGCTGGGCCTCGGTACATGGCATGGGAAGGGTCGGTGCTGATTTGAAGTTCATGACCTGCGCTTTCAGGCTTGGAGGTCGGGGATGCCCAACGTGGGCAGCCCCAGGGCCGGGGCGCTGCTGCGGGCCCGCTCCTGCCAGGCGCGCGGCGTGCATCCCAGCTCGCGCTTGAAGACAGAGTGCATGTACTGGCTGGACGTGAAGCCGCACTTGATGGCCACGTCGGTCAGGTTGCAGTCGCCCCGGTCCAGGTAGGCGATGGCCGCTTCCAGGCGCAGGCGCAGGATCTCGTCGTGCACGCTGCAGCCCAGCTCCTGGCGGAAGTAGCATTCCAGCGTGGAGCGCGAGATGCCCACGTAGTCGGCCACCTGGTCCGTCTTGATGCCCTGGCAGGCGTACTGGCGGATGAAATGGCGCGCCCGCATCACGTGGGGATGCTTGGCCCGTTCGTGCTTGCTGGACGCCAGCACGTTGATGCCGGCCGGCGGCACCAGGATGCGGGTGTCGGCCAGGCGCACGCCATGCAGCATCTGGTCCAGCAAGTGGGCCGCCGTGCGGCCCATCTCCTCGGCGCCCTGGATCACGGAGCTCATCGGAATGCGCGTCAGCATGCGTGCCAGCGGGTCGTTGTCGATGCCGATCAGCGCGACCTGCTCCGGCACCTCGATGCCGGCCAGAGCGCAGGCCTGCAGCAGCTGGCGCGCGCGGGCATCCGTCACGGCGATGATACCGACGGGTTTCGGCAGGCTGTGCAGCCAGGCGATCTGCTGCTCCACCGCCTCGTTCCACAGCGGCGCGCTGGTGCACTGGCCGCGGTAGATCGCCGGCTCCAGCTTGTCGCGCAGCGTCAGCCGGGTAAAGGCCTTCTCGCGCTCCTGCGCCCAGCGATTCTCCTGTGCTTCCGGGAGGCTGAACATGGCCAGGTTGCGTAACCCCGCCTCGATCAGGTGGTCGTAGGCCAGCTTGATCAGCTTGAAGTTGTCGGTGGCGACATACGGCACGCCGGGCGGGTAGTCGGCACCGCTCTCGTACGAACCGCCCACGGCCACGACGGGCACGCGGCAGGAGGCCAGCGCTTCGGCCACGGCGGGGTTGTCGAAGTCGGCGATAATGCCGTCGCCCTGCCACTGGTCGATGCCGGACAGCCGGGCGCGGAAATCCTCTTCCAGGAACAGGTCCCAGGCCGTGCGCGTGCTGGCCAGGTAGCCGGCGATCCCCGTGATGACTTCGCGGTCGAAAATTTTATTGGCATTGAAAAGCAGCGCGATGCGATGCGTTCTCAGCATGGTTGTCTCCCCTCACTCCGAGTTGCACCATTGTAAAGTTTTAAGGTGGTGCCGTAGCGGGCTGTGTTGCATTTTGCTTACATAACGAACGGGTTTCAATTACGAAATCCAACGACGGCCGTTGCGATTCTTCATGCAAGCTTCACGTGAGAATTGCTGAGTTCCCAGGCCCAACCAGGCCCGCTTGGCCGACGGGTGCGTCGGTGCTAGGCTGGAGGCTGCTGAAACAATTCAGCAATAAATCATGCGTACGCAAAAAATACAGGAGACAGCATGCAACAAGCCAGTTATGTGCACGGCCCCCACGACGTGCCGCTGATCGGCGCCACCATCGGCCGTCACCTCGCCGACATCGCAGCAAGCCATGCCGACAATGAAGCGCTGGTCGTACCGCACCAGGGCATCCGCTGGACCTACCGCGACTTCGACTCTCGCGTCACGGCGCTGGCCGCCAACCTGCTGGAGCTCGGCCTGCGGCCGGGCGACCGGATCGGCATCTGGTCGCAGAACTGCGCCGAGTGGGTGCTGGTGCAGTTCGCCACCGCGCGCGCCGGCCTGGTCCTCGTCAACATCAATCCGGCCTACCGCCGGTCCGAGCTGGAATACGTGCTGGACAAGGTGCAGTGCAGCGCGCTGGTGCTGGCGCCCTCCTTCAAGTCGAGCGACTATATCGCCATGGTGCAGGACGTCGTTCCCGAGCTGCACCACGCGCCAGCGGGCGCACTGCGCGCCGCCAAGCTGCCGGCACTGCGCCACGTGATCCGCCTGGGCAGTGACGCCACGCCCGGCATGCGCAATTTCGACACGCTGCTGGCGGCGCCCGGCACGGCGCAACTGGAGCGCCTGCGCGCGCTGGACGACGTGCTGCAGTTCGACGATGCCGTCAACATCCAGTTCACGTCCGGCACGACAGGCGCGCCGAAGGGCGCCACGCTGACCCACCACAACATCCTGAACAACGGCTTCTTCGTGGGCGAAGCGATGCGCCTGACGCCACGGGACCGCCTGTGCATCCCGGTGCCGCTGTACCACTGCTTCGGCATGGTGCTGGGGAACCTGGCCTGCGTGACGCACGGCGCGACGATGGTGTTCCCGGGCGAAGGCTTCGAGCCGCAGGCGGTGCTGGCGACGGTGCAGGCGGAGCGCTGCACGGGCCTGCACGGCGTGCCGACGATGTTCATCGCGCTGCTGGACCATCCCGACTTCGGCCGCTACGACCTGGCCACGCTGCGCACCGGGATCATGGCCGGCTCGCCCTGCCCCGCCGAGGTGATGAGCCGCGTGATCGAGCGCATGCACATGAACGAGATCACCATTGCCTACGGCATGACGGAGACGTCGCCCGTCAGCTTCCAGAGTTCGGTGGACGATCCGGTGCCGCTGCGGGTGACGACGATCGGGCGCGTGCATCCGCACCTGGAAGTGAAGATCGTCGATGCGGACGGGCGCATCGTGCCGCGTGGCGCCACCGGCGAGCTGCTGACGCGCGGCTACTCCGTCATGCTGGGCTACTGGGGCGACGAGGACAAGACGCGCGAGGCGATCGACGCCGCCGGCTGGATGCACACCGGCGACCTCGCCGTGATCGACGCCGACGGCTTCGCGACCATCGTCGGGCGCTCGAAGGACATGGTGATCCGCGGCGGCGAGAACATCTACCCGCGCGAAGTGGAGGAATTCCTGTACCGCCACCCGAAGGTGCTGGACGTGCAATGCGTGGGCGTGCCGGACGAGAAGTACGGCGAGGAGCTGTGCGCGTGCATCGTCGTGCGGCCCGGCCACACGGTGGACGAAGCGGAGATCCGGGCCTTCTGCAATGGCCAGATCGCGCACTACAAGATCCCCCGCTACATCCGCTTCGTCGATGCGTTCCCGATGACCGTCACCGGCAAGATCCAGAAGTACCTGTTGCGCCAGCAGATGGCGGCGCAGGCGCAGGGTACACGCGAGGACTGAAGCATCGGTGACTTGGTTGCGCATGACTTCCGGCACTGTCAGGCGCGGCGCGGCCGGCATACAATGCCGTTCCGCCCACCACGCCACCCACGATGAGCCGCTCCCCGACCGACCCGCGCACCTGGCGCATCGCCCCCTGGACCATCGCCACCGCGACCGCCGCGCTGTTCGCGTTCCTGCACATCGCCGCCATCCTGGCCGCGGGCCCCGGCCAGACGCCGCTGCATAACCCCATCGGCCTGGCCGTCGTGACGGCCGTAGCGCCGCTGACGCACGGCGCCCCCGAGTCCACGCGCATCATGGCCCTGTTCCAGGTCTACACGGTGGCCAAGCTGCTGGCGGTGCTGGCGATGACGGCGGCGGTGGTCGCGGCCTGCCGGCCGCCAGCACGGCGCCGCAGGCTGGCGCTCGCGCTGCAACTGGCCTGCGTGACGGTGCTGGATGCGCTGCCCCTGCACCTGGTGCTGGCCGTGCAGCTGGCCATGCTGCTGCCCTGGCGCGCCGGGCTGGCCTGGCTGGCCGCGCAATATGCATTGGGCGTACTGGTCGACATTGCGCTCGTGCTGGACATGGCAAGCCGCGAACACGCGCCGCCGCAGTGGCAGTTGCTGGCCTACCTGACCGCCGAGCGCACCGTGCTGGCGGCGGCATTCCTGATGGGGCGCCTCGTGCAGCGCGAGCACCGCATGCGCGAGACGCTGGCGCATGCGCACGCGCAGGTCCTGGCCACGCAGGCCTTGCTGGGCGAGACGGTGCGCGGCGCGGAGCGGCAGCGCATCGCGCGCGACCTGCACGACAGCATTGGCCACCACCTGACGGCGCTGAACCTGCACCTGGACCTGGCCGCGCGCCAGGCCGGCACGCCGACACCAGCCCTGGCAACGGCGCGTGCCGTCAGCGCCGACCTGCTGGCGCAGGTGCGCAACGTGGTGTCGCACACCCGGCACGACCAGTCGATCGACCTGGGCGCCGCGCTGCATGCACTCTGCAGCGCCCTGCCGACGCTGCCGGCAACGCTGCATATCGATCCGGCCGCGGCCCGCCATCCGGCGCCGGTGGCCCATGCGCTGTACTGCTGCATCCAGGAGGCCGTGACGAACGCGCTGCGCCATGCGCAGGCCAGCCGGCTGACGGTGGAGCTGCTGCACGACGGTACCGGCACCGTGGCGCGCGTCACGGATGACGGCCAGCGCGGCCGCGGCATCGTCGAGGGCAATGGCCTGCGCGGCATGCGCGAACGGCTGGCGGAACTGGGCGGTGCCTTGCGTCTCGAAGCGGGCGCACCGGGCCTGGCGGTCGTGATGACGGTACCCGTCGACGGGAGCGCGGCATGATCCGCGTCGCGCTGCTGGACGACCAGACCCTCGTGCGCAGCGGCATCCGCGGCCTGCTTGACCTGACGGACGACATCCGCGTCGTCGCCGAGGGCGCGGACGGCCTCGATGCCGCGCGCCTGCTGGCGCAGCATGCGGTGGATGTGCTGCTGCTCGATGCGCGCATGCCCGGCTGCGGCGGCATCGAGCTGCTGCGCGCCCCGCCCGTGCCGCTGCCGCCGACGATCGTGCTGACCACGTTCGACGACGACGCCGCGCTGTTCGACGCGATGCAGGCGGGGGCGCGCGGCTTCCTGCTGAAGGACATCTCGCTGGAGCGGCTGGCCGACGGCATCCGCGCGGTGGCGGCCGGGCAGACGCTGTTCCGGCCCGCGCTGACGGAACGCACGCGCGCGTCGTTCCGGCGCGCCCAGCCGGGCGAAGCGCCGGCGGCCACGCTGACGGCGCGGGAAACGGAGATCCTGGCGCTGATGGCGGCCGGATTGTCGAACGGGGAGATCGCGGGGCACCTGGGCTCCAGCGAAGGCACCGTCAAGAATCACGTGTCGAGCGTGCTGGCCAAGCTGGGCGTGCACGACCGAGTACGCGCGGTCTTGCGGGGCATCGAGCTCGAACTGATCTGATGCCCCGCCGGGTGGATCGGTAGTCGAAGATCAGTAGTCGAAGCGCAGGCCCAGTTGCAGCAGGTTGTGCGAGATGTGCGAGCGGCGCGTGGACACCTTGCCGTAGCTGGCCACCTCCGCGGTGGCCGCCACGTGCGGCGTGAATGCGTACTCGACGCCCAACGCCACCATCGGCCTGACCTTGTGCGCTTTGTCGGTCGCGCTGCCGGTCTCCGTCACCTCCAGCGTATTGCGCGCCACGCCGGCCTTGGCATACCACGCCACGGATTGCGTCAGCGGCCGGCGCCAGCGCGCCGCCACATAGGTCGCGGCCGATTCGCCCGACGAGGCGCGACCGGCGTGGGCAAAGTCGGCGTCCATCAGGCGCGCATGGCCGCCTTCGATGGCCCAGTCGTCCGATATCTTCCAGCCCGCATGGACGATCAATGGCGACTTGCGGTCCGACGGGCCGACCGAGACGCCGGTGACGGGGTCCTGCCAGTGTTGCGAACCGCGATTGCCGATGGCGATGCCGCCGTAGGCTTGCGCCAGCGCGGCCGTGGACGAGAGGGTGAGTGCGAGCGCGAGTGCGCCCTTCGCGAAGCGATGCATGATGTCCTTTGACGTTGGCGGCGGCCGGACCATCCGGCCGCCAGCTGCGCCAGTGTAGGGACGCCATGCATGCGGCGCATGTGCCATTCGTCATGGGTGGGTTGTCGGCTGACGTCGGAGCAACCCCTGGTCCCGGACCGGGCCGCCCTACTGCACGTTCAGCGGCACGGGCAGGCGCACCAGGATGAACTCGTCGTCGTCCGGACGGTTGCGCTTCCTCGAGCCGGAGCCGCCCGGGTAGTTGTTGTCGTTGACGAGCAGCAGCGTGGAGCGGTCGACGATGCGCACCGCTTCCACGCACTCCATCGGGAACGTGAAGACGCCGTCGATGGTGGCCGCGCCGCCCAGCTTGCGCGGGTCGGCGATCCGCATCAGGTCCACCACCAGCTCCTTGACGAGGTAGCCGTTGGCATCGACCTTGTTCAAGTCGATCTTGTAGACCCGTTTGACCCGTGCCGCGACGCGTTCCGCGCCGCTGGCCGGGAAGCCGGCGCGCGCATCGCCCGCGCCGCGATCCTTCTCGACGACGAGGAACTCGTGGTCGTTAATGGCCGTCATGTCGTTGACGCTGAAGATCTCCGGCACCGTCGCGCCGGCGGCGTTGACATAGGTGCCGGCGCCCACGCGGTACGAGTAGGCGGTCGGCAGGTAGGCATTGGTGGCGATGTCGAACACGTTCAGGACGCGGCGCTGCGGGTCGGTATCGCCGGTGACGTCCTTTTCCAGCAGCGTGTAGATGCGCGTGCGCGCCGGATTGATCGTCATGCTTTCGAAGCCGCCGGAATTGGGCAGGTTGGGCGCGGCCGTGCCCAGGGTCGGATTGCTGGGCGACTGGATCAACGGGTTGCTGCCCAGTTTCAAGGTGTTCGGCAGCGGCACGGCCTTGGCCAGCACCTTGCCGGTGCGGTCGGTCTTGACGAGGAACGGGCCGAACTCGTCGCCGAACCAGAAGTTGCCGTCGCCATCCACCACCATCGACTCCAGGTCGAGGTCGCCGCCCGTCAGCAGGCGGCCAGCCTTGATCGCCGGGTCCACCGGCAACGTCGCGCCGGATTGCGTGGTGCCCGGATAGGTGGCGGCGTCGGCCACGATGGCGAAGCCCAGCTTGCGGTCCGGGTCGCGCAGGCGCATGTAGCTGCCGCCGTCGAAGCCGGCCAGGCTGTCGCAGTTGGCGAAGTTCGCCGGTGCGACCTTGCCCGACACCCAGTCCGGCTTCATCGCGTACATGTGCAGCAGCGCGTTGGGCGACGCCGGCTTGCTGCCGAAGCCATTGTCCTGCATGACGTAGAAGCAGCCGGCGGCCGGGCCGTTCGCCAGCGCGGAGAAGCCCTGCATCGGCTGCTTGTTGGCGAACGGCAGTGTGTATCCGTACGTGGCGGTGGCGCTGGTGTAGTCGGCACCGCTGATGTAGTTGCCGCTGGTGGGACCGTCCACGTAGGAGTCGGCGGGCAGGCTGGCGAAGCCGATCAGGGTGGGCACCGAAACCGGCTCGGCACCGGCGGGGCCATCGCCGCCGCAGGCGGCAAGCGCCATGGCGACAGCGGCGGAGAGGATGGTGGACAGTGTGCGCAGGGTGGTCTGTTGCATGGTCGCTGTAGGTTGTTCACGGACCGTGCAGTCTAGGGTCGAGGCATGACGGCCTGATGACAGCGGCCCTCTTCCCCGATCAGAACACCACGCCAGCCACCAGGATGATGTTGGCGTACGGCGTGCATTCGCCGGTGCGCACGACGGCGCGCGCCTTGGCGGTGAGCCGCTTGAACTCGTCATGCGGCACGCTGCTGCGACCTGGCAGGTCAAGCGCGCCGACAGCCGCGGCAATCGCCATGTTCTTGTCCGCCAGCTCGTCGGCCAGCACGTGGCGTTCCACCTGCATCTCGGCCAGCACCGTGGTCAAGGTCTGCATGAAGCGCGGCACGCCATGCGTCAGCGCCAGGTCGATCACCGGCACGCCGGGCGGCACCGGCAGGCCGGCATCGCCGATGACGACCATGTCGCCATGGCCCAGCGAGGCGATCAGTTGCGACAGCGCGATGTTGAGGACGGGGCCTTTTTTCATGTAGGTGCCAGCTCGTTCAGGTAGGGAATGGAAGTCTGGGCGCCGTGGCGCGTGACGCCGATGGCGGCGGCGCGCTGGCCCAGGTCGATGGCGCTGGCCGGATCGGCGCCGGCTGCCAGCGCGGCCACGAAACCGCCGATGAACGTGTCGCCCGCGGCGGTCGTATCGACCGCCGCGACGGCGCGCGCCGGGAAGTCGCGGCTGCCATCGGCCAGCGCGGCATGCACGCCCTTGGCACCGAGCGTGACCAGTACGTTGCGGCAGCCGGCGGCGCGCAGCGCGGCGGCGGTCGTGGCATGATCGTCCGCCGCGATATCGGCGCCAAGCAGCATGGCGGCCTCGATCTCGTTCGGCACCAGGTAGTCGACCTGGGCCAGCACGCCTGCCGGCAGGCTGGCTGCCGGGGCGGGATTGAGCACCACCGTCTTGCCCAGGCCGTGCGCCACGGCGATGGCATGCCGTACCGTGTCCAGCGGTGTTTCCAGCTGCAGCACGACGATGCTGGCGCGCGCGATCAGCGGCAGCGCGGCATCGATCAGGGCGGGTGTCAGCAGGTCGTTGGCGCCGCCGGCGATGACGATGCTGTTCTGGCCGTTCGCGTCCACCAGGATCGAGGCGACGCCGGTCGCCACGCCCGGCAGCGCGGAGACGTGGCTGACGTCGATGCCGTCCGCCGCGAGGGCCGCGCGCAACGTCGCGCCGAAGGCGTCGTCGCCGACGCAGCCGACCATCGCCACCTGGGTGCGGCCAAGGCGCGCACAGGCCACGGCCTGGTTGGCGCCCTTGCCGCCGGGGATGGTGCGAAAGGCCCCGCCGGTCAGCGTTTCGCCTGGCAGGGGCATGCGCGGCACGCGCAGGACGAGGTCCATGTTGATGCTGCCGATGACGACGATCATGACGAAGTTCCTGGTGAAGTGATGGATGACGGATGCGCGCCAGCGACGCTCGACCCGCGCACGTTCAGCACGGGCGCGATGCGGCGGCGCTGCGGCGGGCGGTCCGGCTGGGCGATCCGGTCGAGCAGGCAGGCCGCCGTGATATTGCCCAGCGCCCGCGTGCCCTGCGCCACGCTGCTCAGGGGCGGGTGGACGAACTGGGCCAGGTCGATATCGTCGAAGCCGACCACCGCCAGCTCGCCCGGCACCGCGATGCCCAGTTCGGCGGCGGCGCGCAACGCGCCGATCGCCATCATGTCGTTGCAGCAGAACAGCGCGTCGGGACGCTGCGCCGCCGGCCGCGCCAGCAGGCGCAGCGCGGCCGCGTAACCGCCGGCGCTGCTGAAGTCCGCGGTCTCGCACAAGTCGTCAGCCAGCGCGCCGGACAGCGCAACGCGCAAGCCGGCGATACGCTGCTCGGAAACCTCCAGTTCGCGCGGGCCGCCAATACAGCCGATGCGCCGGCGTCCCAGCGCCAGCAGGTGTTGCCCGGCCAGCTCGCCGCCCGCCATGTTGTCGATGCCGACGACGTCGTACTCCAGCCCTTCCGGCGCGCGGTCGAGAAATACGGCCGGCACGCGCCGCTGGCGCAGCAGCTGGCTGTCCGTCTGGGCCAGCGCGGCCAGGATCAGGCCATCGCAACGTTTCGTCAGCAGCACGTTCAGGTAGTCGCGCTGCTTGGCCGGGTCGTCGTCGGAATTGCACAGGATGACGCTGTACCCGGCCGCGTAACAGGTGTCCTCGATGCCGCGCGCCACCTCGGAGAAGTACGGGTTGGTGTTGTTGGGGATGATCATCCCGATGGTGCCCGTGGTCTGGCTGCGCAGCGAGCGCGCCAGCGCGCTGGGCACGTAATGCAGCGCGGCGGCGGCGGCCAGCACGCGCTCGCGCGCGGCCGGGCTGACGGGCCGGGTGTCATTGAGCACGTGGGAGACGGTGGTGTACGACACCCCCGCCGCCAGCGCCACTTCCTTGATCGTTGCCATGGCCAGCGATCCTCGGTCAGGCCCGTTCGCCGCGGCGGCGGTAGGTGTCGAGCACCACGGCGGCGACGATCACCAGGCCCGTGACGATGCGCTTCATCGGCTCGCTCACGCCGATCTGCGCCAGGCCCGCCTCCAGCACCGAGATGATCAGCACGCCGATGAAGGTGGCGTAGACGGAGCCGCGTCCGCCCATCAGGCTGGTCCCGCCGATAACGACGGCGGCGATCACCTGCAGCTCCATGCCGACGCCGCCGTTCGGATCGGCCGCCTCCAGGCGCGACACCTGGAACAGCGCACCCAGGCCGGACAGGAGGCCCATCAACACGAACACCAGCACCTTGGCCGGCCGCGGATTGATGCCGGACAGGCGCACCGCCTCCTCGTTGGTGCCGATGCCGATCCACTGGCGGCCCAGCACGGTCTTGGTCAGCACCAGCTGGCCGATGACGGTCACCGCGATGGCCGTCAGGAAGGCCGGCGACATACCGAGGACGATCGGCGCGCTGATGCCGTCGACAGCGCTGCCGATGTACTCGGTGCGCGAATCGGTGACCTGGTACGCCGCTCCGCGCGCCATCTCCAGCACGCCCAGCGAGACGATGAACGACGGGATGCGCCAGTGCACCGAGATCGTGCCCGTGAGCAGGCCGCACAGCGCGCCCACCAGCAGGCCCAGCAGGCTGCTGAGGTAAACCGGCCAGCCCCAGCGCACGGTCGCCATCGACAGGAACGACGCGGCCAGCGCCATCACGGAGCCGACCGACAAGTCGATACCGCCGACGATCAGGATGAACGTCATGCCGACCGCCATCACGAGCAGGGTCGGGATGTCGTTGGCCAGGGTGCCGAGGGTGGAAAGCGTGAAGAAGTTCTCGCTCAGGGTCGAGAACAGGCAGCACATCAGCACCAGCGCGCCGATCAGGCCCGCGTAGTTCTTCAGGTCGGCCATGCCGCGTTGCAGATAGGTAGTAGGCATATGTGGTTCTCCGTGGCGGTTCAGGCCGCGGCTGTGGAAGGATCGGAAGAAGGATGCGTCAGGTAGCTGCTGAAGGCCGCTTCCAGCAGCTGGTCCGGGCTCCAGGCGCCGCGCTCGAAGGTGCCGGCGATGCGGCCGGCGCTCATCACGGCGATGCGGTCGCAGATGAGCATCAGCTCGCGCAGGTCACTGGAGACGATCACCAGCCCCTTGCCCTGGCGCGCCAGGTCGGCGAGCACGTTGTAGATGTCGAACTTGGCACCGATGTCGATGCCGCGCGTGGGCTCGTCGAACAGCATCACCGGGCAGTCGCGGTGCAGCCAGCGCGCGATCACCACTTTCTGCTGGTTGCCGCCGGACAGTTCGCTGACGGACTGCCGGCCGTCGCGCGAGCGCACCCGCAGCTTGCCGATGTAGTCGTCGGCCAGCGCATGTTCGGCGCCATGGTCGATCCAGCCGGCCGTGCTGACGGTGCCCAGCGTGGCCAAGGTCGTATTGACGGCGATGGACTGGCGCAGCAGCAGCCCCTGCCCCTTGCGATCCTCGGTCACCATGGCGATGCCGGCGCGGACGGCGGCACCGGGCGAATCGATGCGGGCCGGCTTCTCGCTCGCACCGACGAACACTTCCCCGCTGTCGGCCAGGTCGGCACCGAAGACCAGGCGCAGCAGCTCGGTGCGACCCGACCCGACCAGCCCGGCGACGCCGAGGATTTCGCCGGCGCGCAGGTCGAACGACGTGGGGTGGACGACTCCCGTGCGGCCAAGGTCGCGCACGCGCAGCAGCGGCGCACCCAGCGTGCGCCCGGACAGGTCGATCTCGGCATCGGCCGCGCGGCCCACCATCAGGCGGACCAGGTCGGCGCTGCTGTAGTTGGCGATAGCGTCGTCGCACACCAGGCTGCCGTCGCGCAGCACGGCGATGCGGTCCGCGACGCGCTTCAGTTCCTCCAGCCGGTGCGAGATATACACGATCGCCACGCCGGCCGCCTTCAGCCGCGCCACCTGTTCGAACAGCAGCTCGACCTCGCGATGGGTCAGCATCGCGGTCGGCTCGTCCAGGATCAGCAGGCGGCATTCGCCGATCAGGTTGCGCGCGATCTCGATCATCTGCTGGTGGCCGATACCCAGTTCGCCGACGAGCTTCCACGGATCGATGTCGGCCAGGCCGACGCGGGCCATCTGGGCGCGGGCATCGCGCTCGAGCCGGCGGCGGTCGATCCAGCCGAAGCGGTGCGGCAGCTGGTTCAGGTAGAGGTTTTCGGCCACCGAAAGGGTCGGAACCAGGTTCAGCTCCTGCATCACCATGCGGATGCCGAGCGCTTCGGCTTCGGTGCGCGAAGCGGGCCGGTAGGGCTGGCCGTCCAGCAGCATGGCGCCGGCAGTGGCCGGCTCCAGGCCGCAGATGATCTTCGACAGCGTGCTCTTGCCGGCGCCGTTCTCGCCGGTCAGCGCCAGCACTTCGCCGCCGCGCACCGGCAGCGATACGTCGCGCAGCACCGGCTCGACATAGGTCTTGCCGATGCCGGACAGCGTCAGCAGCGCGGCACTCGCGCTTGGGTCTCGGGTCATTGGAATTCTCGCAGCAGGTAGGAATGAGGGACGCGCCAGCCCAGGAGGACGGCGCGGTTTCCCGCCCGCCCTGCCTGGTGGTTCAGCTTACTTGCTGTCTCACTTGCTGTCCTTGGTGACCAGAGCAACCTTGGTCTCGACCATGCCGCCCAGGGTGGCCTGGGTCTTCTTCTCGGCCAGCGCCTTCAGCACGGCTTCGATGCCGAACACGGCCTGCTGCGAGCCGAACTGGTCGACGGTCGCCAGCACGCGGCCGTCGGCCAGCATCGGCTTGATGGCGTTGATATTGTCGTAGCCGATCACCTTCACCTTGCCCAGCTTGCCGGCCGCCTTGATGGCGGAGACGGCGCCGATGGCCATGTTGTCGTTCCCGCACAGCAGCGCGGTGATGTTCGGATGCGCGTTCAGCATCGCGGCCGCGACGGTGTTGCCCGGCGCGATTTCCCACTGGCCGGACTGCACGCCGACCACCTTGGCGCCGGCGGCCTTCATCGCGTCCTGGAAGCCCAGGGTGCGCTGCTGCGCGTTGTACGTCGTCGAGACGCCTTCGATGATGCCGACCTGGTCGCCCGCCTTGATCTGCTTGGCGAGGAAGTCGCCGGCCAGCTTGGCGCCCTTGCGGTTGTCGGGACCGACGAACGGCACCGTGATGCCTTTTTCCTTCAGCGCCGCGTCGTCGAGCTTGTTGTCGATATTGACGACGAGGATGCCGGCATTGACCGCCTTCTTGAGGACCGGTACCAGAGCCTTCGAATCGGCCGGCGCGATCACCAGCGCGTTGACCTTCGAGACGATCATCTGTTCGACCAGCTTGATCTGGGCCGACGTATCCGTTTCGTCCTTGATGCCGTTGGCCAGCAGGTCATATTTGGCGGCGTTGGCTTTCTGGTGCGCCTTGGCGCCGTTTTCCATCGTCAGGAAGAACTCGTTGGCGAGCGACTTCATCACCAGAGCCACCTTGGGCTTGGCGGCGGTCTGCGCCGAAGCTGGCGCCATCGGCAGGGCGCAGGCGATGACGGCGGCGGCGATCAGTTTCAGGCGGGTGCGGGTGGTGTTCAAGGTCGGTCTCCTGTATGCAAGCACGTCGGGAGGTGCTTGTCGGGTGTTTAGGGGCAAAAGTGCGTGCGCAAACGTTTGCGGATGAATGATAGTGCACGTTTTGACAATTGAAAAGGAGTTTCCGCCGACCTTTCTAGCAACACGAGCGTTGCGAAGCGGTGCTCGACGCCTGGCGTGCATGGTGGCCGCAAACCGGCGGTCGACGCAGGGACTCGTGGCGACGGGCCGTTACTACCGGCCAGCGGGGGCCGTGCTAACCAATGAGGCGGCCAACGGACCGATAATGTTACACAACTGAATCTCTCAGCCATGCTTTGACGGGCCTGCGCTATCGGCCAACCTGGCAGTCGATCAGGCTGTGCGGGATGCGTGGGCCGACCTCATGCCAGGATGGAATAAACTCGCTTCGCAGCTCGGTCTGCTGCGCCAAACGCGACAAGACGAAACTGATCGCCCTGCATACCACTCCGGTAATGCAAGCTGCTCGGCATTTGTACCGGCGCGCCGGTATTGAGGTGGTGCGCCAGCTACCCGACATATTCGGCGTCCCTTATGTGTTGATGACCAGGCAGCTGGATGAAGCGACTCCGGCAATGGAATTGCAAAGTTGAGGCGAACACGTCTGTAATGAATGGGATGCGGGACTTGCCGAACGTGGGCCCGGCCTTGCAAACACTTTTACGATATCGATGACCAATGCTCTTCAACGTGACCCGGCAAAGGCAATGCCCCGTATGAACCTCGGTTCAGTGACCTATTCGGTAGAGACAGGCGTAACGATCGACGAATTCCGCGCCGTATTGAACGGCTCGGGCCTGGGCGCGCGCCGTCCGGTCGACGACGCGGAACGACTGGGGGCGATGCTTGCCAATGCAAACCTGATCGTCACCGCACGAATCGATGGCGAATTGGTTGGCATTGCTCGCGCAATGACCGACTTCTCGTTCAGCTGCTACCTGTCCGACCTGGCCGTGATCGATACCGTCAAGGGACGTGGAATTGGCAAGGCACTGATCGATATGCTACGGCGACACCTTGGTCCCACTGTCAATCTGATCCTGAGTGCGGTACCCGAGGCAGTACCGTTCTACGAGCGTATCGGCATGGCAGCGCTGCACGACTGTTTCTGGTATCGGCGCGAACGCTGGATTCGCGTGCCAAGAGGCCGGGCAAGCCTCTTAGCGCGATGGCCCCTGTGCGCTATTGCCCAAGGGGGCGCCAGCCGCGAACACGGCATATCGCGCGGAGCGCGGCGGCGCAAGTCCGATCGTACGGGACGTCACCGGGATTTCGCTATCCATGAGCAGCTCTTCGATCCGTCCGGTCACTGTCGCGACGTCCTTCTCGGTGGCACCGCCTTCGAACTGGATCTCGACGCCGACGTAACCGGGGCCCGCGGTGCCGTCGATCGCCGTGACGCCACCCAGCATCATCAGGCCACCTTCCACCGGCCTGAGCAATGCCTGCACCAGGCGTTCGGGAGATTGTTCACTCACGAGGAAACGAACCGCCACCACCTCGGCCTGCGGCCGATCCGCGGACGCACCCGCACTCGCCGTGAGCAGTGCCGCCGCCAGGGCAATCGCTGCAAGATGTCGCATCGAATACCTCCTTTTCGGTTGTGTGCCCGCTCTGGATCGAAACCGCGCCCAGCCTGATTGCGCTACGAATTCATTGTACTCCAGGCTCACCGGGGCATTGCAGTCGTGGCGGTGGCACGCTGCGAGGCGATTCCTCCGCAAGCAGCGGGATACTTGGCTCATGCATGCTGCTCCATTCGAACCAACCGCCGTCATACACGCAGATCCGCGGCCACCCCAGCAGCCAGGCGTAGTAGAACGCCAGCGAGGCGCGCCAGCCGGTGCCGCAGTAGAACGCGGTGCGCCAGCCGCGGTGGATGCCCTGCTCGCGCCACATGGCTTCGATCGACTCGCCAGGCAGCATGCAGCCCTCCGGATCGTGGTAGTCGCTCATGCTGTTGACGTCGCCCTCGCGCCCCGCCCTGCCCCAGCGGGCGCCGGGGATGTCGCCGCGCGCGGCGATGTAGCTGTAGCCGGAGGTTACACCCGTGTGCTCGCTCCACGTGCGGATGCTGGCCAGCACGGCGTCGTCGCGGGCCAGCAGTGCGCGTGCCTGCACGGTGTCGACCAGGTAGTCCGGGCGGCCCGGGAATGGCGCACCGAATGAGACCGCAGGCGCCGACGCCGCGCCCGTGCCGGCGGCAACCGGATAGCCCTCGGCACACCAGCGCGCAAAGCCCCCGTCGAGCAGCCGGACATCGCGCACGCCCGCGTACAGCATCAGGTGTGCCGCCCGGGCGGCGGCCAGCGTGCTGCGGCCATACAGCAGGACCGTGGTGTCGTGGCGGATGCCCAGGCGGAGCAGTATGTCGAGCAAGGCGGCGTCCGCGACCTTGTTGAACAGCGGCGGCACTTCCAGCGCGGCGGTGTCGAGATACAGGGCGCCGGGGATGTGGGCGACGCTGTATTGCACATGCGTGCCGCAGCCCACCTCGACCAGGCGCGCGCCCGCGTCCGCCTGAACCGCCAGGTCGGCGGGGGTCAGCAGGCGGGAGTGCGGCTCATGGCGTGCGTTCACGGTACGTCCGAATGCAAAAAAGGGCAGCCACATCGGCTGCCCTTCTTCAATATGGAGCGGGAGAAGAGTCTCGAACTCTCGACCTCAACCTTGGCAAGGTTGCGCTCTACCAACTGAGCTACTCCCGCATGGAGCTTGTTACTGCCATAACCTTGGAGGCGAGGACGGGAGTCGAACCCGTCTAGACGGCTTTGCAGGCCGCTGCATAACCGCTTTGCTACCTCGCCAGAGGAAACCTTTACTGCCAGACCCCAGCGCGGTTAACCGCTGCGACCCTTCGAATTCTGGAGCGGGAGAAGAGTCTCGAACTCTCGACCTCAACCTTGGCAAGGTTGCGCTCTACCAACTGAGCTACTCCCGCTTGGAGTGTGTTACTTATTTTGCTGCCCCGGTCTTTCGACTGGAGCGGGAGAAGAGTCTCGAACTCTCGACCTCAACCTTGGCAAGGTTGCGCTCTACCAACTGAGCTACTCCCGCATTTCAGGAACCGCATTATCGCAGAAACATCCTTGAATGCCCAGCGAATTGTTGTCATAACTGCTCGCAGACTTTGGAGCGGGAGAAGAGTCTCGAACTCTCGACCTCAACCTTGGCAAGGTTGCGCTCTACCAACTGAGCTACTCCCGCATCATCGTAGACCTTACTTCCTGCTACGCTTTTTTGCTGCGTCGTCATCAACAACAGGCCAGCATTATAGAGCATGGATTCGGGCTGTCAAGGGCAACATTGCATTCAGTTCAAAGTTCCCGATTTTTCCTTGATCAGCGGCCAGGCCTTCTTCAGGTAGTAGAACATGGACCAGACCGTCAACACGCTCGCCAGCCACAGCAGCTTCTCGCCCCAGAAGCGGGTGTCGATCGCGCCCAGCAGCACGTCGTAGTACAGCAGGGCCGGAATCGCCGTCATCTGCGCCGCCGTCTTGATCTTGCCGATCGAATTGACCGCCACCGACTTGGAAGCACCGAGCTGCGCCATCCATTCGCGCAGCGCCGAGATCGTGATCTCGCGGCCGATGATGATGAAGGCGATGATGGCATTGCAGCGGTCCAGCTGCACCAGCACCAGCAGCGCACCGGCCACCATCAGCTTGTCCGCGACGGGATCGAGGAAGGCGCCGAACGCGGAGGTCTGGTTCCAGCGCCGGGCCAGGAAGCCGTCGAACCAGTCGGTAATGGCGGCCACGATAAAGACCAGGGTGGCGGCCAGGTTGCGGTCCTGCAGCGGCAGCCACGAGGGTGGCAGGTAGTACACGCCCACGACGAGCGGAATGAGCGCGACGCGCAGCCAGGTCAGCAGGATAGGGATATTAAACGGCATAAAGGCGGAGCATGAAAGCAGGCATGGAGGCGGCTGTGAAATGGCGCATTATGAAATTTTATCAATGCGCCGCTAGTCTACCCTGCCGCCGAGCCTAATGCCAGCAAGCACGATACGTTGAGGCGTCTTGCACGTACCCCTCAGTGCAGCCGCCGGTAGATTTCCTCGGCCAGCTTGCCGGAGATACCCTCCACCGACATCAGGTCCTCCACGCTGGCATTGGCGACGCCGCGCAGGCCGCCGAAGCGGGCCAGCAGGCGCTGGCGACGCTTGGCGCCGATGCCCTCGATCTCCTCCAGCTGCGAGGTCTGGCGCGCCTTGGCGCGCTTGGCGCGCATCCCGGTGATGGCGAAGCGGTGGGCCTCGTCGCGGATCATCGCCACCAGCATCAGCGCGGCCGACTCCTTGCCCAGCTCCTGCGGCGCGCGGCCGTCCACGAAGATCAGCGTCTCCAGGCCCACCCTGCGGCCCTCGCCTTTCGCCACGCCGACGATCAGGCCGATGTCCAGCCCCAGCTCGACGAACACCTGGCGCGCCATCTCGACCTGGCCCTTGCCGCCGTCGATCAGCACGACGTCCGGCATGACGCCATCGCCGTTCGCGACCTTTTCGTAACGGCGCATCAGCACCTGGCGCATCGCCGCGTAGTCGTCGCCCGGCGTGATGTCGTTGATGTTGTAGCGACGGTACTCGCCGTTCTGCATCTGGTGATGGTGGAACACGACGCACGACGCCTGCGTGGCCTCGCCCTGCGTGTGGCTGATGTCGAAGCATTCGACACGCAAGGTGTCGAGGTCCTCGCACTCGAGGCCCAGCGCATCGACCAGCGCGCGCGTGCGCGACTGCTGCGAGCCCTGCTCCGACAGCAGCCGGGCCAGCGAGATCTCGGCGCCCTTCTGCGCCAGCTCCAGCCACTGGCGGCGCTGGCCCTGCGGCTGGAACAGCAGGTTGATGCGGTGGCCGCACTGTTCCTGCAGCGCGATCATCAGCTCCGGCTGGTCGAACTCGATGTTCAGGATCAGCACGCCGGGGATATACTTTTCCGTGTAGTGCTGCACCAGGAACGCGGCCAGCACTTCCACTTCGATGGCCTGTTCGGCCACGCTCTCCGCATCCATCACGTGGGTGGGGAAATAGGCGCGGTCGCCCAGGTGGCGCCCGCCCCGCACCATGGCCAGGTTGACGCAGGCACGCCCGCCCTGCACCACCACGGCGATGATGTCGACGTCCGCGTCGCCCGTCGTTTCCATGCTTTGCTGGTGCAGCACCTTCGACAGCGCCTGGATCTGGTTGCGCACGCCGGCGGCCTGTTCGAACTTCAGGTCGGCCGCGTAGCCGTGCATCTTCTGCTCCAGCTCCTCCATGACTTCATTGGTGCGCCCGCGCAGGAAGCGCGCGGCGTTGTTGACGTCGACGCGGTATTCCTCCGGCCCGATCGCGCCCACGCACGGCGCGCTGCAGCGGCCGATCTGGTTCAGCAGGCACGGGCGGGTGCGGTTCTGGTAGACGCTGTCCTCGCAGGTGCGCAGGCGGAACACGCGCTGCAGGATCTGCATCGATTCCTTGACGGCCCACGCGGACGGGAACGGCCCGAAGTACTGGTTCTTCTTGTCCACCGCGCCGCGGTAATAGGCCATGCGCGGCACCTCGTCGCCCGTCAGCTTCAGGTACGGATACGACTTATCGTCCCGGAACAGGATGTTGAAGCGCGGCTGCAGCGACTTGATCAGGTTGTTCTCGAGGATCAGCGCTTCCGCCTCGCTGTGCGTGACGGTCGTCTCCAGGCGCGCGATGCGCTCCACCATCATCGCGATGCGCGGGCTGGAATGGTTCTTCTGGAAGTAGCTGGAAACGCGCTTCTTCAGGTCGCGCGCCTTGCCGACGTACAGGACCTTGTCCTCGGCATCGAAGTAGCGGTACACGCCCGGCAGGTTGGGCAGCTTGGCCACCGTCGCGAGCACCTGCTCGCGCGCCGTGGCCGATGGTTGCATCGGTTCTGTCATTCGCTTGCCTGTTCCACGATCGCGAACGCGACCGCGTAATCCTCTTCATCGCTGACGGAGACCTGGGCCGTCAGCCGGTTCGCCTCCATGTAGTCCTTCAGCGCGCCCTCCCAGACGAAGGCGGGCTTGCCGTTGTCGGCATTGAGCAGCTGGGCCGCGGGCCACGTCATCGGCGCGCGCAGCCCGATGCCGAGCGCCTTCGACAGCGCTTCCTTGGCCGCGAAGCGCGTCGCCACGTAGCGCACGCCCCGCTGCGGGTGGCCGGCACTGCGGGTGCGGTACACCTCCATCTCGCGCGGACCGAGGATCTTTTGCGCGAAGCGCTCGCCGTGCCGCGCCAGTGCCTGGGCGATGCGGGGAATCTTGCAGATGTCGGTGCCGACGCCGTGGATCATCGCGCTCCCAGCCGGGTGGCGACCATGATCGCCTTCATCTCGCGCACGGCGTTTTCCCAACCCACGAAGAGCGCGTGGCCGACGATGGCGTGGCCGATGTTCAGCTCCGCGATGTCCGGGATGGCCGCGATGGCCTGCACGTTCGTGTAGTGCAGGCCGTGGCCCGCGTTGACCTTCAGCCCATGCTGCACGCCCCAGCGCACGCCGCGCCGGATGCGTTCCAGTTCTTCCTGCTGCGCGGGCCCCTCCGCATCGGCATAGGCGCCCGTGTGCAGTTCGATGACGGGGGCGCCCACGTCGGCCGCCGCGGCGATCTGCGCTTCGTCCGCGTCGATGAACAGGCTGACGCGAATGCCCTCGCCCTGCAGCTGTTTCACCGCCTGGGATACTTCGGCATGGAAGCGCACGACGTCCAGCCCCCCTTCCGTCGTGATCTCGGTGCGCTTCTCCGGCACCAGGCAGACGTCCGCCGGCTTGATGCGGCAGGCGAAATCGATCATCTCCTGCGTGACGGCCGCTTCCAGGTTCATGCGCGTCATCAGTTGCGGTGCCAGCGCAATCACGTCGGCATCCTTGATGTGGCGGCGGTCCTCGCGCAGGTGCAGGGTGATGCAGTCGGCCCCGGCCTGCTCGGCCAGCAGCGCGGCGCGGATCGGGTCGGGATAGGCCGTCCCGCGCGCGTTGCGCAAGGTGGCGACGTGGTCGATGTTGACGCCCAGGTCGATGACCGGGCCGGCGGGGTGCAGGAAGCTCATATTGTTGTTTTCTATAGTTGCATCAGGTCGATGAGAATCTGGCGGGTATTGAGCGGCGCGCCGTTCAGGTGGTACGCCAGCAGGAAGCGCATCAGCTGCTTGCTCTGGGCCTGGGTGGCGGCGTCACGGTAGTCCTCGCGCTCCATGTCCAGCAGCGTCTTGCCGGCCACGCGCGGTGCCGTGTCGTCCGGCTGCACCGGCCGCGGCCCCCGCTCCGGCTCCACCACGTACTGTACCTCGGCCAGCACTTTCGCGCGGGTGCTCGTGCAGCGCGTCAGGTCGGCCGCCACCCCCGTCTCCTTAAGTAAGGCCGTTTCGAATTTGCGCAAGACGATGGGCGGCGATTCCTGGTGCGCCAGCTGGTTCAGCGTGGCCACGTAATGGTCGAACAGCTTCGGGTGGGCGTCGTCGCGCGCCAGCAGCTTGACCAGCAGCTCGTTGAGGTAGAAGCCGCACAGCAGCGCCGTCTTCTCCAGCGGCAGCATGCCGCCGACCCAGTCCGCGTCCGTCAGCGTGCGCAGCTCGTTCTTGCCCGTCCATCCCGCCGACAGCGGCTGGAACGTCTGCAGCACGCCGCGCAACTGCGAATGGGGCCGTTTCGCACCCTTGGCGATCAGCGCGACGCGGCCGAAGTCGCGCGTCAGCAGCTCGACGATGAGGCTGGTTTCCTTGTACGGGTAGCTGTGCAGCACGAAGGCCGGCTGGCCGTGCACGCGGGTGCCGACGGTGCGGGACGGCGGGCGCTTGCGCGGTGCCTGGGGTGGTTGCGGTTGGGGCACGGCCGGGGCCGTATCGACCACGGTACCGGGGACCGGGGCGGGCCCAGGCTGGAGCGTGATGTCGTAGGGTACGGCCCGCTCGCGGACTTCCACGACCGGGCCCGTGTCCACCGTGGGGTCACACCCCGACAAGGACACCGTCTCATCCGTGACGCCACCACCGCCGATGGCCGAGCTCGTGTCCGTGTCGGGGTGTGACCCCAATGTGTGCAGAGTGGACACGGGCTCGGCCGTGGGGCGGCGCTTCGCCATCGGCTTATTCGTAGCCGTATGCGCGCAGGCCGGCTTCGTTGTCGGCCCAGCCGGATTTGACCTTGACCCAGATCTCCAGGTAGACGGGGCCGCCGAACAGGCGTTCCATGTCCAGGCGGGACTGGCTGGAGATTTCCTTCAGGCGCGCGCCCTTGTTGCCGATGATCATGGCCTTGTGGCCGTCGCGTTCGACGAGGATGGCGGCAAACACGCGGCGCAGGTCGCCTTCCTGCTCGAATTGCTCGATCAGCACCGTGCTGCTGTACGGCAGTTCGTCGCCGACGAAGCGGAACAGCTTTTCGCGCACGATTTCCGACGCCAGGAATTTCTCGCTGCGGTCCGTGATGTCGTCTTCGCCGAAGATCGGATCGTTTTCCGGCAGGAAGCGCTTGATCTCGTTCTGCAGGCCGTCCAGCTGGAAGCGCAGCTTGGCCGATACGGGCACGACGGCGGCGAAATCGAACTTCGACGCCACCTGCTGCGCGAACGGCAGCAGCACGGCCTTGTCCTTCATCCGGTCGGACTTGTTGATGACGAGGATGACGGGCACGTTTTTCGGCAGCAGATCCACGACTTGCTGGTCAGCCGGGCCGAACGTGCCCGCTTCCACCAGGTACAGGATCACGTCGGACGAGTCCAGCGTGTTGGTGACCGTCTTGTTCAGCGTCTTGTTCAGCGCGTTCGAGTGGCGCGTCTGGAAGCCGGGCGTGTCGACGTAGATGAACTGGGCATCCGCCACGGTCTGGATACCGGTGATGCGATGGCGCGTCGTCTGTGCCTTGCGCGACGTGATGCTGACCTTGGCGCCGATCAGCGTGTTCATCAGGGTCGATTTGCCCACGTTGGGGCGGCCGACGATGGCGATGTAACCGCAGCGGAAGGCGGTGGCGGGTGCGTCTGTCATGATTGAATCTCGGTTATTTGTTGGCGAGCTTGGCGTCCGCCGTCTGGTCGTTCTGGACCGTGGCGATGCCCGCCAGCTTCAGCTGGGCGGCGCGGGGCTTCGATTTGCGGGCCGCCGGCGGTGCTTTCAGCAGCGCCTGCTCGGCCACTTCCAGCGCCAGCTTGGCCGCGGCCTGTTCGCCGGCACGGCGGCTGCCGCCCCGGCCGTAGACCTGGATGCCCAGCTTGGGCACCAGGCATTCGATTTCAAACTCCTGGCTGTGCGCGGCGCCGTGCGTGGCGACCACATTGTACAGCGGCAGCGAAATCTTCTTACTTTGCAGGAATTCCTGCAGCAACGTCTTGGCGTCCTTGCCCAAGGTGCGCGGATCAACCGAGTCCAGGATCGGGATGTAGAACGCCCGGATCACCATGGCGGCGGCATCGAAGCCCGCGTCCAGGAAGATCGCGCCCAGCAACGCTTCGAGCGTATCGGCCAGGATCGACGGCCGGCGGAAGCCGCCCGACTTCAGTTCGCCCTCGCCCAGGCGCAGGAACTGCGACAGGTCCAGCTTCTGGGCGATCTCGTACAAGGACTGCTGCTTGACGAGGTTGGCGCGCAGGCGCGACAGGTCGCCTTCGTCGATCGCATGGTAACGCTCATACAGGATCGACGCGACCACGCAGTTGAGGATCGAGTCGCCCAGGAACTCCAGGCGTTCGTTATGCAGACTGCTGTGGCTGCGATGCGTCAGGGCCTGCTGAAGCAAGCCGGCATCCTTGAACGTGTGGCCCAGCCGGGTCTGCAATAACTGTAAATTCATCGTCTGGTCGTTCCTGTCATTTCTTGGCGGTCGAGCCGCTGTATTCCAGCAGCAGGCTGGCCGGGCCGGCAAGGTGGATCTTGCGCTCGTACGCGAACGATACCTGCTGTTCGCCGTCCACCCGCTCGATGGCCAGGTCGCGGCCGCTGATCGAGCTGATGTAGCCGGCCTCGGCAGCACGGTCGAACGCGGCGCGGATTTCCTGCGGCGTGCTGCCGGCCGCCTGCGCCTTGACGACGGCGGCCGAGACGGCCCGGTATTCCGAATAGGCGGGCACGATCTGCATCGCCAGCAACCCCAGCACGCCCAGCAGCGCCAGCACGACGATCAGGCCCACGAGGGAAATGCCGCGTTGGGTGGCTCCGGTCGTGCGCATGCCTGCTCCTTAGTGAATCCCGCCGATGCGGCGCATGTTCGAGAAGTTCATCCACACGGCCACGGCCTTGCCGACAATGTTCTTGTCCGGTACGAAGCCCCAGTAACGGCTGTCCGCGCTGTTGTCGCGGTTGTCACCCATCATGAAGTAATTACCGGCCGGAACGACGCACGTAAACCCTTCCGTCGTGTACGTGCAGGCTTCCTTGTTGGGGAAGTCGCGCACGTCGCCCAAGTTCAGCGTGGGCGCCCGGTCGTCGTTCAGGATGCGGTGTTCCACGCCCGTCAGGCTCTCCTTGAACTGTTTCTTGTAGACGAGGCTCTCGTCGTCCAGGTAGTCTTCCTGCGCGGCGTAGGCGACCGGCTTGCCGTTGACCGTCAGTTTCTTGCCTTCGTAGGTGATCTTATCACCAGGGACGCCAACGACGCGCTTGATGTAGTCCTGACTCATGTCCATCGGGTACTTGAACACCATCACGTCGCCCCGCTGCGGGTCGTTGATCTGGACGATCTTCTGGTTGATGATGGGCAGGCGGATGCCGTACGTGAACTTGTTGACGAGGATCAGGTCGCCCACCAGCAAGGTCGGCACCATCGACGACGACGGAATCTTGAACGGCTCGAACAGGAACGAGCGCAGCACGAACACCAGCGCGATGACGGGGAAGAAGCTGCCCGAGTACTCGATCCACGTGGGCTGGCGCAGGTGCTCCGCTTCCAGCTTCTCGCGCGCGTTCTGGTGGCTGTCGAGGCGGATGCCGTCGGCCGTCAGCTTGGCCGTGCGCGCATCGTACTCGGCCAGCGCCTTGTCGGCCGCCACGCGGCGTTGCTTCGACAGCACGAAGACGTCCAGGACCCAGATTACGCCCGTCACGACCATCAGGACGAACAGAATCAGCGCGAAATTGCCCAGGATGCTTTGCATTGTCATTTCTCTTCCACTTGGAGGATTGCCAGGAATGCTTCTTGCGGGATCTCGACGGAGCCCACCTGCTTCATGCGCTTCTTGCCGGCCTTCTGCTTCTCCAGCAGCTTCTTCTTACGGGAGATGTCGCCGCCGTAGCACTTGGCCAGCACGTTCTTGCGCAGGGCCTTGACGTTCTCGCGCGAGATGATGTTCGAGCCGATGGCGGCCTGGATGGCCACGTCGAACATCTGGCGCGGAATCAGTTCGCGCATCTTGGCGGCCACGGCGCGGCCACGGTACGGCGCGTTGGCGCGGTGGACGATGATCGCCAGCGCGTCGACCTTTTCGCTGTTGATCAGCATGTCGACCTTGACGACGTCGGCCGCGCGGTATTCCTTGAACTCGTAGTCCATCGACGCGTAGCCGCGCGACGTGGATTTGAGCTTGTCGAAGAAGTCGAGCACGATCTCGGCCATCGGCATCTCGTACATCAGCTTGACCTGGCGCCCGTGGTACGCCATGTCCATCTGGATGCCGCGCTTGGCAATACACAAGGTAATCACGGAACCCACGTACTCCTGCGGCATGTACAGGTTGACGGTGACGATCGGCTCGCGCACTTCCGTGATGTGCGACGGGTCCGGCATGCGCGACGGGTTGTCGACGTTCATGACGGTGCCGTCGCGGCGCTCGACTTCGTACACGACGGTCGGTGCCGTCGTGATCAAGTCCATGTCGAACTCGCGCTCCAGGCGTTCCTGCACGATTTCCATGTGCAACAAGCCCAGGAAGCCGCAGCGGAAGCCGAAGCCCAGCGCCTGCGATACTTCCGGCTCGTACATCAGCGCGGCGTCGTTCAGCTTCAGCTTTTCCAGCGAGTCGCGCAACGCGTCGTACTGGTTCGCTTCGACCGGGAACAGGCCGGCGAACACCTGCGGCTGCACTTCCTTGAAGCCCGGCAACGGCGCCTCGGCCGGCTTGGTCGCGGACGTGATCGTGTCGCCCACGCGGGCCACCTTCAGTTCCTTGATGCCTGCGATGACGAAGCCCACCTGCCCCGCGGACAGCTGCGGCAGCGATACGGAGCGGGGCGAGAAGATGCCGATGTCTTCCACCAGCTGGACGGAGTCGGTCGCCATCAGGCGGATCTTTTCCTTCGGCTTCATCGTGCCGTTGACCACGCGCACCAGCATGACGACGCCCACGTAGGCGTCGTACCACGAGTCGATGATCAGCGCCTGCAGCGGCGCTTCCGGATCGCCCTTCGGTGGCGGCACCTTGGCGATGATCGATTCCAGCACGTCCTCGACGCCCAGGCCCGTCTTGGCCGAGCAATGCACGGCGTCGCCCGCTTCGATGCCGATGACGTCCTCGATCTCGGCGATCGCCGTCGGCGGATCGGCGTTCGGCAGGTCGATCTTGTTCAGCACGGGCACCACTTCCACGCCCAGGTCGAGCGCCGTGTAGCAGTTCGCCACGGTCTGCGCTTCCACACCCTGGGAGGCATCGACGACCAGCAGCGCGCCTTCGCAGGCGGACAGCGAGCGGCTGACTTCATACGAGAAGTCGACGTGGCCGGGGGTATCGATCAGGTTCAGGTTGTAGACCTCGCCGTTGCGCGCCTTGTACTTCAGCGCCGCCGTCTGGGCCTTGATGGTGATGCCGCGCTCGCGCTCCAGATCCATCGAATCGAGCACCTGCGATTCCATCTCGCGGTCCGACAGGCCGCCACAGAGCTGGATGATACGGTCCGCCAGGGTGGACTTGCCATGGTCGATGTGGGCGATGATGGAGAAATTGCGAATGTTGTTCATTAATTTAAAAACGTATCAGACGACAGCAATACAAAAAGCGCTCTGGGGCCGGGGCCCTGGCGAGCGCTTTGAGGAAACCTCTACACCAGTACGGGCCCGCTCGCGCGGGGCTCAGGCCGGGCGCGCCAGCACATGCGCGGCGCCGCCGGGCGGCGGAACACATCACGGCGACGCCCTCCGCCGGAACACGAAATCCGGGTATAACCCTTGGCATTTTACCGGATTTCAGAGGGGAAAGCCCGACTTCTGACGTATCGGGCACGAAAAGATGCAAATCGGGAAATTGTCGAGCGATTAATTGCCGCGCAGAACGGCCAGCACGCGCGCTTCGTCCAGGAAGTAATGGCACAACTCGGGCCGGTCCAGCCCGGCGAACAGGACGGGCACCAGTTCGTCGAAGCGCTCCACCAGCGCGGGATCGGCGTCCACGTCGATCACTTCGACGGTAAATGAATGCTCGGGCGTGCGCAGCCGTTCCAAGGCGTCGAGCATGTCCTGGCACAGGTGGCAGTAGCTGCGGGAATAGAGGGTGAAGTGGGTCGGCAAGGGAAGTGAATCGAGAGGTTGGCAATGACTGTCGGCGTGCCGCGACTGCCTTCTTAACCCAAGAGCAAGATCCGGGGTCGGACCCGTCGGGTCCGACCCCAGCTTCAGGTCGTGGGGTGCGGCAGGCGCCAGCGCACCGCTGGCATCGGCAGGATCAACGGGCGGTCGGGCGCAGCGACACGAATTGCGACGTGTCGCCACGGCGCACCAGCACGACCGAAGGCTTCTTCGGATCGAGCTTGGCGACCAGCGCGGCAAACTGCTTGGCATCGACGATGGCCGAATTGTTCAACTGCAGCAGGATGTCGCCCTGGCGCAGGCCGGCCCCGGCCGCGGCGCCTTCGGTGGCATCGACCTTCACGCCGCCGGCCACGCCCAACTTCTTCTTCTCGGCGGCCGTCAGGTCGCTGACCTTGAAGCCCAGTGCGTTGGCCGCGCCTTCGGCCTTCGGCTTGCTGCGCTCGCCGCCACGGCCCGGCGCGCTGGCCTGGTCGGATTCGCGCTCGGCCACGACGATCGGCAGGTCCACCAGCGATCCCGTACGCCACACGGTAACGGTGGCCTTGCTGTTCGGCGTGGTATTGCCCACCAGGCGCGGCAGGTCGGATGACTTGGCGATCTCCGTGCCGTTGAACTTGACGATGATGTCGCCCGGCTTCAGGCCCGCCTTGGCGGCGGGTCCGCCCGCCTCCACCTGCGACACCTCGGCGCCACGCGCGCCCTTCAGGCCCAGCGACTCGGCCACCTCGCGGCTGACTTCGCCAACGGACACGCCGATGCGTCCGCGCGTGACCTTGCCGGATTTCTTCAACTGGTCCGCGACGCGCATGGCCTCGTCGATCGGCACGGCAAAGGAGATGCCGTTGTAGCCGCCGGACAAGGTGGCGATCTGCGAGTTGATGCCGATGACTTCGCCGCGCATATTGATCAGCGGACCGCCCGAATTGCCCGGGTTGACGGCCACGTCGCTCTGGATCAGGGGCAGGTACTCGCCCGTGTCGCGCGACTTGGCAGAAATAATGCCCGCCGTGACCGTGTTCTCCAGGTTGAACGGCGAGCCGATCGCGATCACCCATTCGCCGACGCGAATCTTGCCTGGATCGCCCATCGTCAATGCCGGCAGCTTGCCGCCGTCGATCTTCAGCAGCGCCACGTCGGTGCTGACATCCGAGCCCAGCACCTTGGCCTTGAACTCGCGCTTGTCCGTCAAGGTCACGTAGACCTCGTCGGCGCCGGCAACGACGTGCGCATTGGTCAGCACGTAGCCGTCGGCCGAAATGATGAAGCCGGAACCGACACCGCGCTGCACTTCCTGCTCCTGCGGCACGGCGCGGCGGCCGCCGCGTGGCGCCTGCGGCCCGCGCGGCGTCGGCATCTGGCCGCCGAAGAAGCGGCGGAAGAACTCCTGCATCTCATCCTGGTCCGGACCGTCGTCGCGCATGCGCAGACGCTCGGTAGTGCGGATATTGACGACGGCGGGGCCGACCTTGTCGACCATGTCGGAGAAGTCGGGCAGGCCCGCGACGGCCGACGCGGCCGCATGGACGGGCGCCAGGCCAACCGTTGCGGGAGCGAACAGGATACCCGCGCTGACCATCAGCGCCGACAAGGTTTTACTTCCAGCAGAGAAATTGGTTTTCATAGGAATAGTATTGTTTTTCGGATGGGTCGATCGCCTGGCAAATCGCGCAGCTTCGCACAATGGTAAGCGAAATCCGGCGTTGCAGCACACACAAGATGTTGCAAGCCGTTAGGAATTTCAAGAGGGGAAAACGCAGGTTGATGCAATGGTTTGTTGCAAGTTGTTGCAGGCAACAGGTCAGCGCGCCAACACGGGCGCGGGACCGTCGGCGGCAGGCGACGGTGCGGCTGGCGCGGGCGGGACGACGACGCCGTTCTCCGCAGTCCCTACGTCCTCGGTGCCAGCCGCGGCGGCAGCGTGGGCATTCCCGGCGGTATCGCGACGGGCATCGGCATCTGGGTCGGTGCCGGTGCCGGTGCCGGTGCCGGTGCCGGTGGCGGTGTCAGTGTCAGTGTCGGTGCCGGTGTCGGTGTCGATGTCGGTATCGGTGTCCGGGTCGGTGTCGGCTGCCGCGCGTTGTGACGATCCCGCCCCGCCAGCATTGGGGCCGGGCGGTGCGCCGGTCGCAGCGGCGGCCGCGGCGGGCTGTGCCGCCGTCCCGCCTGCGTTGCCTCGATCGTCCACCGGCAGGGGCTCGGCGGCAAGGCGCGCCGCCACCCGGGCCGCCAGGCCGGGCCCCGGCTCGACCGCTGCCGCATCGGCACGCAGGGTATCGCCGATCAGGCGGTACATGTCCCAGGCGGCCTGCCCCGCCGGCTCGGCCAGCGCGGCCATCGTCAGCTCCACGTCGCAGGCGGGCAGCTCGCCGTCCGCCAGCGCCGAGATGTTCTCCTGCAGTCGAGTCGTGTCCATAAGATGCCGCCGTAGTGGTACTGCCATCCGTGCGCGGGTCCCTGGCTGCCGGGCCCGCCTCCTGCCGCCGCCGCCCTCCCGGACAGCGGCCTCGGCCATGCCGTACGGGCACAGCACGAGTGTTCGCCCGCTACCAGCGCTTGTCAATCGGCACATCGAGCAGGGGGCGCAGTTTTTCCGCAATCACCTCACGCGCGCGGAAGATACGGCTGCGCACCGTACCGATGGGACAGGACATGATGGCGGATATTTCCTCGTAGCTCATCCCTTCGATCTCCCGCAGCAGGATCGCTGTGCGCAGGTCCACCGGCAGCGCATCCATCGCCGCGTTGACGGTCTGCGCGATCTGCTTGCTGGCAAGCATGGACTCGGGCGTGTTGATGTCGCGCGGACCTTCGCCCGCCGCGCCCGCCTCGCCGCTCTCCTCCGGCCCCACGGCCCCGGTCGCGCGACGGGCCTGGATCACGAGGTAGTTCTTTGCCGTGTTGATGCCGATGCGGTACAGCCACGTGTAGAACGCCGCATCGCCGCGGAAATGACGCAGCGCCCGGAACGCCTTGATGAACGTTTCCTGCACGATGTCTTCCGCCTCCGCCGGATCGCGCACGATGCGCGCCACCAGCCGCATCAGCCTGCGCTGATACTTCGATACCAGCAGATCGAATGCCTGCCGCTCGCCTGCCTGGACTCGTTCGACCAGCAGCCGGTCGCTCTCACGGTCTGTCGTCACCTTCTGCCCTCGGTGGCCTGCGGCGCGGCGCCCTACTGCTATGAGGCGGCGCACCCGCAATTGGTTCAGGGGTTGCGAGGATTTTTTTCGGGCATCCTCACGGGCCCGCCAACTGCGCACTCCTTCAGCCTGCTCCTTCCACATCGCCCGCCGCCGGCACGCGCGCGGCGACGGCGCGCAGGGCCAGCGCCAGCCGGCGCCACGCGTCCGGCCCGACACTGTCCGGCAGCACGGCAAGCCAGTGCACGACGTCGTCGTCGCCGCGCAGCCTGAGCAGCAGCAGCCCCGGCCACAGCGTGGAACCAGGCAGCATGCGCACCTCACGAGCCGCCGGGGCGACGGGCGGCGCACGCGCCGGCATGGCCGCCCGGCCTGCCATGCGCGAGCCGGTCATCAATGGGTATACCGCCAGGCGCATTGCACCGACACCCGAAATATCAAGCCGCGCCGGATTGACAAAGCCATGCCCGCGGCAGGCTGCCAGCGCGGCAGCTGCCGCAAGCGCCAGCCGCCATGACGCGTGCGGGGCACACGCGGCGGACAGCAGCACGAGCAAGTACAGCAGCACGTGCAGCCGCCACAGCCGCCGCGACGGCAGGATCGATACGGACACGGCAATCGACATCGGCACCTCCGACAGGCGGGAACAGGCATGCAGGCGCGCGGCAACGCATCGGCAGGCATGGCACGACAACGGGCCATCGCAAACGGTCAAGACCGGATCAGCGATCCGACAGAAAAAAACGGAAACGAAAACAGAAGCGCCGGCCTGTTGCCGGGCAATCGGTTGGAGTGACGTCCCCAACGGAGGGAGGAGTGCAAAGGGCGCGACATCGCTGCCGCGCCCTCCTGCGACTTCTTCCGGCGCTCACTCCGGTAAGACCGGAGTGAGCCGAAAAAAGTTCAATACGTGCTTAGACTTTGCCGAACACCAGGCTGCCGTTCGTGCCGCCGAAGCCGAACGAGTTCTTGACGGCATACTGGATATGCATCGGCCGGGCCACGTTAGCGCAGAAGTCCAGGTCGCATGCAGGGTCCTGGTTGAACAGGTTGATCGTGGGCGGTGCCACCTGGTGGTGGATCGCCAGCACGGTAAACACGGCTTCCAGGCCGCCCGCGCCACCCAGCAGGTGACCCGTCATCGACTTGGTGGAGCTGATCACCAGGTTCTTCGCGTGCTCGCCGAACGTGCGCTTGATGCCCAGCACTTCGGCCACGTCGCCCGGCGGGGTCGACGTACCATGCGCATTGACGTACTGCACCTGGTCGGGATTGATCCCGGCGCTCTTCAACGCGGCAATGGTGGCCTTGCTGCCGCCGCTGCCGTCTTCCAGCGGCGACGTCATGTGGTACGCATCGCCGCTCATGCCGAAGCCGTGCAGTTCCGCGTAGATCTTCGCGCCGCGCGCTTTCGCGTGCTCGTACTCTTCCAGCACCATCACGCCGGCGCCCTCGCCCAGCACGAAGCCGTCGCGGTCCTTGTCCCATGGACGGGACGCGGTGGCGGGATCGTCATTGCGGGTGGACAGCGCACGGGCCGTGGCGAAACCGCCCAGGCCGAGCGGCGACACGGTGGCCTCGGAGCCGCCGGCAACCATCGCGTCGGCATCGCCGTACTCGATCAGGCGGGCCGCTGCGCCGATGCTGTGCAGACCGGTGGTGCAGGCCGTCACGATAGCCAGGTTCGGGCCACGCATGTTGTACTTGATCGACAGATTGCCGGAGATCATATTAATGATCGAGGCCGGCACGAAGAACGGCGAAATGCGGCGCGGGCCGCGCTTGTCGTAGTCTTCCTTCTGTTCTTCGATCATCGGCAGGCCGCCGATGCCGGAGCCGATGATCACGCCGATGCGATCGGCGTTTTCCTCGGTGACGACCAGACCGGAATCCTCGATCGCCTGGATACCAGCAGCCATGCCGTAATGGATGAACGTATCCATGTGGCGGGCTGCCTTGGCGTCGATGTACTGCTCGACGTTGAAGTTCTTGACCTCGCCGGCAAAACGGGTCGAGAACGCACTGGCATCAAACTTGGTGATGTCGGCGATACCGGACTTGCCCTCGGTAATCGCGCTCCACGCTTCGGCAATCGTATTGCCGACCGGGGCCACGCAACCGAGACCGGTTACCACCACACGACGGTTTTTAGAACTCAAGCGATTCTCCTGGAGTCGATCGGGTACGGCTGATTCTGAAAACCTGGCTCAGGCCTTGACGTGCGCGGTCGCGTAGTCGATGGCTTGCTGCACCGTGGTGATCTTTTCAGCCTGTTCGTCTGGGATTTCCATTTCGAATTCGTCTTCCAGTGCCATGACCAGCTCAACGGTGTCGAGGGAGTCGGCGCCCAGGTCATCGACGAAGGACGATTCGTTCTTGATGTCTGCTTCGGCGACGCCCAGTTGTTCGGCGACGATCTTCTTAACGCGTTGTTCGATATCGGACATGTTATGGCTCCATTGTGGATGTTACGGAAAGCGCGCATTTTATCAGGTTTGCGCGTTGAAAAACTAATTTCGGCTTCTGTGCTCAGCTTTACCGAAATCGTTCGTAAAAGACGGGATCGTGTCTTTAATTATGCTGCGCGACCCCATCGATTCTTGCTTGCGGACACGCCTGGTACTGGCGTGTCCAGGGGTTACCCCATGTACATGCCGCCATTTACATGCAGCGTCGTACCTGTAATGTAATTGGCTTGCGGCGAGGCCAGGAACGCCACCGCCGCGGCGATGTCTTCCGGCTTGCCCAGGCGGCCCAGCGGGATCTGCGTCAGCAGGGCCGCGTGCTGCTCTTCGCCCAGCACCTTCGTCATGTCGGTATCGATGAAGCCTGGCGCGATGCAGTTGACGGTGATGTTGCGGCTGCCGATCTCGCGCGCCAGCGCGCGGCTCATGCCTTCCACGCCGGCCTTGGCCGCGGCGTAATTCATCTGGCCAGGATTGCCGAACGACGCGACGACGGACGTGATATTGATGATGCGGCCGGCCTTGGCCTTCATCATGCCGCGCAGCACGCCACGCGACAGGCGGCCGACGGCGGACAAGTTGGTGAGGATCACCTTGTCCCATTCGTCGTCCTTCATGCGCATCGCCAGCTGGTCGGCCGTGATGCCCGCGTTATTGACGAGGATGCCGACGGCGCCGTATTGCTTGGCGATCTCGTCGAGGATGCCGGCGCAGCGCTCGGCGTCCGTCACGTTCAGCACGGCGCCCTCGCCGGCCTCCGGACCGATCTCGGCCAGGTAGGCGGAAATCGCCTCGGCGCCCGCTTCGGTGGTGGCGGTGCCGATGACTTTCGCGCCCTGGCGCGCCAGTTCGATGGCGATGGCCTTGCCGATGCCGCGCGACGCGCCCGTGACGAGGGCGACTTGATTGGACAGGTTCATGGTTGACATCCCTTCTTTGTGGAATTTGTTGGCGGCCCGGCAGCGCCAGGCCGGCGCATCACTTCAGCGTGGCCAGCACGCGTTCCAGCGATGCCTGGTCGACGATCGCGTCGCCCACCAGGTTCGGGGCGATCCGCTTGGCCAGGCCCATCAGTACTTTACCCGGACCGCATTCGATCACCTGGCTGATGCCCTGGCTGGCCACCTGCTGCATCGTCTCGACCCAGCGCACGGGGCTGGCGGCCTGGCGCACCAGCGCATCCTTGATGCTGGCCGGGTCCGTCAGCACGGCCACGTCGACATTGTTGATCAGGTCGATCTGCGGCGCGTCGAAATGCAGGTTGGCCATGTAGTCGCGCAGGCGGTCCGACGCGGGCTTCAGCAGCGACGAGTGGAACGGCGCCGAGACAGGCAGGCGCATGGCGCGCTTGGCACCCTTGGCCTTGGCGAATTCGCACGCCTTCTCGACGGCGGCGGTATGGCCCGCGATGACGACCTGGGCCGGCGCATTGAAGTTGACGGCCTCGACCACCTGGTTCGGGTCCGCGGCCAGCGCCTCGGCGCAGGCCGCGCGCACGTCGTCGTCCGACAGGCCCAGCACGACCGCCATCGTGCCCTGGCCCACCGGCACCGCTTCCTGCATTGCCTGGGCGCGGAAGCGCACCAGCGGCACGGCATCCTTGAACGGAATCACGCCGGCGGCCACGAGCGCCGAGTATTCACCCAGGCTGTGGCCGGCAACGACGGACGGCACCGGACCGCCCGCGGCGATCCACGCGCGGTACACGGCCACGGCGGCCGTCAGCATGGCCGGCTGCGTATTGGTCGTCAGGTCCAGTTCTTCCTTCGGGCCTTCCTCGATCAGCTTGCCGAGGTCGAACTGCAGCGCGTCCGACGCTTCGGCCACCGTCTGCGCCACCACGGGATTGCCGGCAAAGCCCGCCAGCATCGCGACAGCCTGGGAACCCTGGCCCGGGAATACAAATGCAAATTTGGTCATGTTGTTCTCTTTCTGATTGGATGCGGCGCAAGGCTAACGCGCCCGGCGCCGGCGCGGCTACGCCTGGCTGGTAGAACACTAATTCTAAATCGGCGCGCATTGTACACCGCCGCGACCGCTTTGCTTACATCCGGGCCAGCACCGCACCCCACGTGAAGCCGCCGCCCACGCCTTCCATCATGACCGCCTGGCCCGGCTGGATGCGGCCGTCGCGCACGGCGACGTCCAGCGCCAGCGGAATCGACGCGGCCGACGTGTTGCCGTGCTGGTCCACCGTCACCACCATCTTCTCCAGTGGCAGGCCGAGCTTCTTGGCCGTGCCGTTCATGATGCGGATATTGGCCTGGTGCGGGATCAGCCAGTCGATCTGATCGGAGGTCATGCCGGCATGCTCGAGCGCCTCGTGCGCCACCTTCTCCAGTACCGACACGGCCAGCTTGAACACGGCCTGCCCGTCCATGTACAGGAACGCGCTGCCGGCCACGGCACCACCGGCGACATTGCCCGGCACCGACAGGATGTCCGCATGGCGGCCGTCCGCGTGCAGCTTGCAGGCCAGCACGCCCGGCTCCTGCGCAGCCGTCATGACGACCGCGCCGGCGCCGTCGCCGAACAGCACGCAGGTGGTGCGGTCCTCGAAGTTCAGGATGCGCGAGAACACCTCGGCGCCGATCACCAGCACGTTCTTGTGCATGCCCGACTTGATGAAGCTGTCCGCCGACGCGACCGCGTAGACGAAGCCGCTGCAGACGGCCTGCACGTCCACGGCGGCGCTCGTATTGGTCATGCCCAGCTTGCGCTGCACGATGCAGGCGGTGCTGGGGAAGCTGCCGAAGAAATCGGGCGTGGAACTGGCGACGATGATCAGGTCGATATCGTCCGGGCGCAGGCCCGCCATCTCCAGCGCGCGCTGCGCCGCGATCACGCCCAGGTCGGACGACACCTGCTCGGGTGCCGCATAGTGGCGCGCCTTGATGCCGCTGCGCGACGAGATCCACTCGTCGGACGTTTCGATGCCCTTGGCCGCCAGCTGGTCGGCCAGGTCGAAGTTGGTCACACGCCGTTCAGGCAGGTAGCTGCCGGTACCGATAATTTTGCTGTACAAAGTCATGCAGTCTCGTCCGATTTCGTTGCGTTCGGTTGTGGTTCGCGCGGCATCAGCTCGGCGATCATGTCCGCCAGCTGCTGCTGCACGTCGTTTTTGGCGGCCTCGTACGCCCGGCGCAGGGCCCATTCGAAGGCCTCCGCATCGGCGCCGCCATGGCTCTTGAAGACCAGCCCGCGCAGGCCCAGCAAGCTGGCGCCATTGTAGCGGGCGGGATTCAAGCGCTTCGTGATGCGCTTTAACGCGCTGCGGGCGATCACGGCGCCCAGCATCGTCAGCGGCGTGCGCTTGAACTCGGTCGTCAGCACCAGCTTGAAGAAGCGCGCCAGGCCCTCGATGGCCTTGAGCGTCACGTTGCCGACGAAGCCGTCGCATACGACCACGTCGGTGGTGCCCTTGAAGATGTCGTTGCCCTCGACATTGCCGAAGAAGTTCAGCTTGCCGCGCTCATGGTCGGCGCGCAGCAGTTGCGACGTGGCCTTGACGACCTCGTTGCCCTTGATGTCTTCCGTGCCCACGTTGAGCAGGCCAATGGTGGGCCGGGCGATGCCTTCCATCGCGTGCACCAGCACGGAACCCATGATGGCGAACTGGTGCAGGTGATGGGGCTCGCAGTCGACGTTGGCGCCCAGGTCCATCACGTAGGTGGGGCCGTCGTTCATGTTCGGCATGATCGTGCAGATGGCGGGACGGTCCACGCCGGCCATCGTCTTCAGCACGTAGCGCGACACGGCCATCAGGGCGCCGGTATTGCCGGCCGAGACGCAGGCTTGCGCCTTGCCGTCCTTGACCTGCTCGATGGCCACGCGCATGGACGAGTCCTTCTTGCGGCGCAGTGCGACCTCCAGCGGATCGTCCATCGTCACCTGCTCGGAGGCATGGAGGATGGACACGCGCGGATGCGCATCGGCATGCAGCTTTTTCAGCTCGGCCTTGACGACGTCTTCGAGCCCGACCAGGGTCAGCTCGGCATCGGGGGTACGTTTCAGGAAGGAGATTGCGGCGGGAATGGTGACAGACGGGCCGTGGTCTCCGCCCATGCAGTCGATTGAGATTTTGATTGTCATTGCGGGCAAAGAAGCAATTCTGACGGTGACGTCAGAGCCTGCGGTATTCAGTTACACGCCGGTCCGAAAAGCGGCGGGGGAAAAGAAAAAGCGGCGCCACGTCAGTTTCACTGCGTCGCACCGCTTTTGGTCTTTTGCCGGACAAAAAACGTCGATTACTCGTCGTTCTTGGTCTTCAGCACTTTGCGACCACGGTAGAAGCCGTTCGGGCTGATGTGGTGACGCAGGTGGGTTTCGCCGGTCGTCGGCTCGACGGCCAGGTTTGGCGCAACCAGGAAATCGTGCGAACGGTGCATACCGCGCTTCGATGGGGACTTCTTGTTCTGTTGAACTGCCATGATGACTCCTAATACTTAAGTTCTAAAATTTTAACACAAACGATCCGCAAAATGATGCAAATCGAGTATCCCAGCGGCAATCGCTTGCCGAACCGTGACTGCCTGCTGCTCTACTGCAAAATGCCATACCCGCAGCCCGCCTGGCACGTTCTTCATTTGCCTTCTCGCGAAGGCGGTACTGCAAACTGCAAACTTATGATTTCTTGAGCTCACGAAGAGCTTCGAACGGTGATTTCTTTTCGCTCTTGACCGAATCGAGCAGCCCGGTATCGGGGCAGACTTCGTGCTTCGGTGCTTGCGGCAAGGCCAGCAGGGCCTCGTCTTCCATCAGGTCCATCAGGTTCATGGAACGGGTGCCGACGATGACGTCGATCGTTTCGTCGTCGACGATCTCTTCGATCTCGTCGGCGTGGGCATCGCTCTCGCCCAGCATCAAGAGTGTCGCGGAGTCGATCTCGTACGCGAACGGGGTCAGGCAACGCTGGCACGTCAGCTGCACGGTCCCCGCGACGGCCAGGCGCATCTGCGGAAACCCTTGCTTGCTCGTGCTGCCTTCGGCACGCCATTCGATGGCGCCCGAGTTGTCGGCGCAATCCCTCGACAGGCGTTCCATTTCAGCCACCGGCGTGACGCCTTCCCGTGTGCTGTTGGTCCGACAGAATTCAAAGGCGTCGATCACAAGAGCATTCATTGGCTAAAATTTCCCTCGAAAACCTGCGATAATAACAGGGTTTTCAACGCCGCGTCAAAGACCTGGCCGCTTTTGCGGCCGGCTTGCTGCGAAATTGCTGCGAAATTGCTGCGAAATTGCTGCAGAATTGCTGAAAATCCGCAGCCTCGCATCGGGTCGACGTTGGGTAAACCGCACGGCCCACTCACGGCGCACAGAGCATATAACAATTCGTGGCCCGTCGCCATAAAAACTTTCCATGAACCCAACGCCTGCCTCTACACGCCAACCTCCCCTGATCCTTGCCAGCAGCTCCGCCTACCGTCGCGAACTGCTGCAACGCCTGCACCTGCCGTTCACCGTGGACGTGCCCGCCATCGACGAACGCCCCCTGCCCGGCGAAACCCCGCCCGCCACCGCGCTGCGCCTGGCGCAAGCCAAGGCGGCGGCCGTGGCCGCGCGCCATCCCGGCAGCCTCGTCATCGGTTCCGACCAGGTCGCCACGCTGGATGGCGAGCAGATCGGCAAACCCGGCAGCCACGAAGCGGCGCTGGCCCAACTGCGAAGGATGCGCGGGCGCGAAGTCGTGTTCCACACAGCGCTGTGCCTGGCCGACGGCCGCGACGGCAGCCACCAGGTGGAAGACATCCGGACGATCGTCAAGTTCCGCGACCTGCCGGATGCCGAGCTCGATGCCTACCTGCGCATCGAGCAGCCGTACGACTGCGCGGGCAGCGCCAAGAACGAAGGCCTGGGCATCGCCATCCTGGAACGGATCGATTCGACCGACCCGACCGCGCTGACGGGCCTGCCGCTGATCGCCCTCACAAGCATGCTGCGCCAGGCCGGCATCACCTTCTTCCAACAATAAGAAAGCTTCACTCATGCCAGGCACGCTTTACCTGATTCCGAACACCCTGGGCGAGACCGCCTCGCTCGATGCCGTCATCCCCACCCACGTGCAGGCGACGACGGCGCAACTGACGCATTTCGTCGCCGAGAACGCCAAGACGGCGCGGGCCTTCCTGAAGCTCGTCAACGCCACCCACCCGCTGGCCGTACCGCTGCAGCAGATCGCCATCGCCGAACTGAACGTCAATACCAGGGCGGAAGCGCTGGCTGGCCTGCTGGCGCCGCTGCGCGCGGGCCATGACGTGGGCCTGCTGTCCGAGGCGGGCGTCCCCGCGGTGGCCGATCCGGGCGCCGACCTGGTCCGGCTCGCGCACAAGGAAGGCATCGCCGTGCGGCCGCTGGTGGGGCCGTCCTCGCTGCTGCTGGCCGTCATGGCAAGCGGCCTGAACGGACAAAGCTTCGCCTTCAACGGCTACCTGCCGACCGACCCGGCCGCCCGCACGAAGCGCCTGCGCGAACTGGAGACGCGCTCGCGCCAGGAAAAGCAGACGCAGCTCTTTATCGAGACGCCGTATCGCAACGGCCAGATGCTGGAGGCGCTGGCATCGAGCTGCCAGGGCGGCACGCTGATCTGCGTGGCAACCGACATCAGCCTGGCGACGGAAACGATCCGCACGCAGACGGCGGCGCAGTGGCAGGGCGCGCTGGCGGCCGGGCGGGCGCCGGATTTCCACAAGAAGCCGACGGTGTTCTTGTTGCTGGGGCAGTGAGGGCGGGGGTCTGTCCCTTCGGGACTGACCCCGGTTTTTATCGTCGACGCATGAGTACCGAGGTTCCGGACTTGAACCCAACAGAATGACGGCTTGGCCGCGGAAAGAAACCGGGGTCGGTCCCCGTTGGGGACAGACCCCAGCATCTCATGCGCTAGCGTTTCGCCGGCTCCGCGATCGCGACCCGATACTCGTCGACCCACTCGTACGCCGCCAGCTGGCACGCATACAGCTCGGCCGGCGTCAGCTTCAGGCGGTGCAGCAGCGCCGTCAGCTCCGGCCCTTCCTGGGCCCGTTCGACCATCTCGATCAGCTTCAGCGCCGCGCCATACTGGCCGCCCCGGTGCAGCAGCGCGTCGCGCACTTCGTCCAGCACGTTGACGCTGCCGAGGATTTCGGACATCGCGACGGAGAACAGCGTATCCATCAGCGACATGATGCCGACGGTAAAACCGATATCGGCGCTGATGCGCTCGCCCGGCTGCAGCTTTTCCAGCAGCAGTTCCATCGTCTTGCCGCGGGTCGTCGCCAGTTGCAGCAGCGGCGAGTCGTATTGCTGGCCCTTCACGTACAGCAGGATCTGCAGCCAGCGCTGCAACTGGCGCCGGCCCAGCACGATCAGGGCGTGGGCCACGGAATTGATGCGGAAGCGCGCCCCCACGGCCGGCGTGTTCACGAGGCGCAGCAGGTTCAGGGTGATCAACGGGTCGAGCTTGACGCTGCGTTCGATGTCGCGCTGCTCGGCATCGCTGTTCAACAGGTCCAACAGCTGCATGATGGCCAGCTGCGACGGCGCGATCTTCTTGCCCGACAGGATGACGGGCTTGGCGAAGTAATAACCCTGGAAGTACTCGAACCCCAGGTCCATGCACTGGCGGAACTGGTCGTGCGTCTCGACCTTCTCGGCCAGCAGCTTCTGGTGCGGGTTCTTCAGGGAGCGCGTCAGCGCGGCCAGCGCATCAGGCGCCATCTGCTGGATATCGACCTTGATGATGTCCATCAGCGGCTGCAGCTTGCGCAGGCTTTCGGTGGCGCCACCCACGTCGTCCAGCGCGAACTTGAAGCCGGCCTGGCGCAACTCGGCCAGGCGGGCCAGCACGTCCGGCGTGGGCTCGACCGTTTCCAGTACTTCCAGGATGACCTTGTCGTTCGGCAAGAAGCGGATGAAGTCGCTCATCAGCCCTTCCGTATCGACGTTGACGTAGGCCAGCTGGTCGCCCACGACCTGCTCCATGCCCAGTTCGGACGCATGCGCGATGACGGATGCCGTCGCGGCCGTGCCGTCCGTGAATTCCGCGCCCTCGCATTCGGCGTTACGATACAGCAGCTCGTAGGCGACGAGCCGCTGGTTGCGATTGAGGATGGGCTGCCGCGCCAGGAAAAAGTTATTGGCGAACGGCATGGGAATGGCGGCTTCCGGGCGTGCGGCCAAGGTCATCACACTTACCTGCTTGAGTACAATCCTCTAGCGTACCGCGCCATGGCAAAGATGGCAACATCTTTTACGTTTTCTTGACGCCGGTCGGGCGTCCAGCCGCAGGACGCCGGGTCGCGCCACCGGGGCTTCCCGGCCGGCCCGACGCCGGGCGCGCGCCCGGCGCACGGAGCGAGCCCGGGCGGCTCGCCGCGCCACCCGTGCGGGGTTCAGCGGTGTGCGCGGGCGCCTTGCGCGGTGTGGCGGCGTCGCCACTTTCGAGCGTAAACGCCGCGCCCTTGTCGCGGCCCAGTGCCTGCACCAGGTACGGCATCACCTGCTTCAGCACGGGTTCCAGCGTGTACGGCGGATTCAGGATGAACATGCCGCTGCTGTGCAGGCCGAACCCGTCCGGGCCCGGCGTCGACACCGTCAACGTCACGTTCAGCCAGCTGGCGGCCGGCAGGTGCTTCAATTTCTCCGAGAAGTTGCGCGCCTCGATGCGCTGCAGCACGGGATACCAGATGGCGTACATGCCGGTCGGGAAGCGCTTCAGCGCGTCGCCCAGCATGTCGACGACCTTTTTGTAGTCCTGCTTGTCCTCGTAGGGCGGATCGCACAGCACCAGCCCCCGGCGCGACGGCGGCGGCAGCAGCGCGCGCACGCCCAGGAAGCCGTCGGCCTTGTTGACGATCACGCGCTTGCCGCGCGTGGTGGGACGATGCCCCTGCGCGGCCTGGTGCGCTTCGAGCTTGCGGAAGTTCTCGTCCAGCAGGCGCACGTCGGCCGGGTGCAGCTCGAACAGGCGGATCCGGTCCATCTCGCGCGCCACCTGCTCGGCGCAGTACGGCGAGCCCGGGTAGTAGCGCATCTTGCCGCTCGGGTTCATCGCCTTGACGAGGTTGACATAGTCGGCTAGCGGCGGCGGCAGGTCGGTGCGGTCCCACAGCGGGCCGATACCCGTCTCGAATTCCGCGTTCTTCGTGGCCTGGACACTGTCGAGCGCGTACACGCCGGCACCCGCGTGGGTGTCGATGTAGCTGTAGGCGACATCCTTCTGGTTCAGGTATTGCAGCAGCTGGATCTGGACGAAGTGCTTCAGGACGTCGGCGTGATTGCCGGCATGGAAGGCGTGGCGGTAACTGAACATGGTCTTCTTTTCGGTGATTCGAGGCGCCATTATCCCAGAGAATTGCCTGCGCCAGCCGAACCGACGGTGACGGACCCCTGTTTCGGTGCGTCGTCGCCTCGAAAACAGGTGCCTGCCGCCACTCCCCCTCAAGCCACCCGCTGCGCCGGGAAGAACTGTTCGCCCTGCCGGACCGCCTGCGCAATGGCCTCGAAATAGCCGGCGTCCACCTCGCGCCGTTGCTTGACGGCCGTGAAGCCCCGCGCCGCCGCGGCGAACTGCGCCTCCTGCAGCTCGACGAACGCGGCCATGTGCCGGCGCGCGTAGCCATGCGCCAGGTGGAACATGCCGTAGTCTTGCGAGTGCAGTCCGGCCAGCGCAATGAACTGGAACTTGTAGCCCATCGCGCCCAGCTCCCTCTGGAAGCGGCCGATGGTGGCGTCGTCCAGGTTCTTCTTCCAGTTGAACGACGGCGAGCAGTCATAAGCCAGCAGCTTGCCGGGGAAGCGCGCATGGACGGCTTCGGCGAAGCGCTTGGCGAATGCCAGGTCCGGCTTGCCCGTCTCGCACCACACCAGGTCGGCGTACGGCGCATAGGCCAGCGCGCGGGCAATGGCCGGCTCGACGCCGGGCCGCACCCTGAAGTAGCCTTCCACGCTACGCTCGCCCGTGCAGAACGGGCGGTCGTTGGCATCGACATCGGCGCTCAGGAAGTCGGCGGCTTGCGCGTCGGTGCGGGCGATCAGCACGGTCGGTGTGTCCATCGCGTCGGCCGCCAGGCGCGCCGCCGCCAGCTTCTCCACGGCCGCGCGGGTGGGCACCAGCACTTTGCCGCCCATCTGCCCGCATGGCCTGACAGTGGCCAGCCGGTCATCGACATGCACGCCGGCGGCGCCGGCCTCGATCAGCGCCTTCATCCGCTCGAACGCGTCCAGCACGCCGCCGGCCTCCGCATCCGCCACGATGGGGGCGAAGAAGTCGACGTCGGCGCGGCCCTCGGCCCACTGGACCTGGTCGGCACGCTGGAATGTGCCATTGATGCGCCGCACCAGGGCCGGCATGGCATCGGCCCGATACGGCGACTGGTCGGAATACGTCCCGCTCGCGCAGTTCGCGTCACCGGACAGGTAGATCGCTTTCAGCCCCGCCTCCACCTGCTGCAGGGCCTGGTCGCCCGTCAGGGCGCCCAGCGCCTGGACAAAAGGCTCGTCGTGCAACAGGTTCCACAGCTTCGCCGCACCGCGCCGTGCCAGCGTGTGCTCGACCTGGACGGAACCGCGCAGCCGCACGACGTCCTGGGGCGTGTAGTCGCGCCGGATGCCGGCCCAGCGCGGATCGGTTTCCCACGCCTCGCGCAGCGCCGCCGCCTGTTGGTCACGCGTTGCCATGATCTCCTCCTGAACGTTTGAGCGAATACTGCCGTACAGGACATCATAAACGCCCGCGCAGGGCACGCCGCTGGTCTTATATAAGACACATGAGCTGGTTTTAATCGTTTGTATTCAGCGACTTGGCAACCGGATTCCATGATGCGGCACGGAATTTCTCGCCATGGGACGAAATACCGTGCAGGCGGGGCGCTCGCTTTCACATCGTGGAATCTCCTTCCCGCAGCGTGAAACCGCCTGCGTTCAGGCCAGGCGTTCGCGCGCGACCAGCACGCCATCGGCATCGGCATAGATCCAGTCGCCCGGCGCGACGGCGATACCGGCGATGTGCACCCGCACGTCGCGCTCGCCCACGCCGCGCTTGCTGCTGCGGCGTGGATGCGCCGCCAGCGCGCGCACGCCGACATCGCAGGCATCGATCTCCACCGTGTCGCGCACGCAGCCGTCGACGACGATGCCGGCCCAGCCGTTGTCCTGCGCCAGTACGGCCAGCTGGCCGCCGACCAGCGCGCGGCGCAGGCTGCCGCCGCCGTCGATCGCCAGCACGCGGCCGTCGCCCGCCGTCTCCAGCGTGGCGCGCACCAGCGCGTTGTCCTCGAACACGCGCAGCGTGACGGCGGGACCGGCAAAGGCCGTGCGCCGGCCAAAGCGCTGGAACACGGGCGGCAGCACGGCCAGGCGGCCGTCTTCCAGCAGGGCTTCGTGCTCGTCGCACAGGTCGGTGGTGGCGAATGGGTGGAGTGCGGTCATGGGGTTCCTTTGATGTGCAGGCGAAATGCGCAGCTTACCGTGGCGCCGGGTGCGGCAAGAAGAACCGGGTGGGGCGTGTGGTTTTTTGGTCGTTTGCGCACTGCCAGTCAACCCACACGGCGATCCCGGCGTATGCTCGATGTACCGGCCCGCGAGCGGCAAACGATGCGCTCTCCCGCCAGTGAATGGCGGCCTTGCGTGGCAACGGCACCATTCGCCCAAGCTCCGCCACCGGAAACGAAGGAGGTGCCATCATGCCAGGTCCCGTCGCGACAGCCATCCGGAATCAACGCCGCCCACGTGAACCGGCCGATGCGTTTTCCCTGGCGCTGATCACCACCAACAACATGGGCACGCCCCAGATGGGAACGGCCAGTACCTGGAGCGACTACGTCGACCACCATGCCTACACCGCTTGCCACGATGTCGCGGCCATGCTGGCCGACCTGCTTCAGGCCGTGCCCCGTGCCGCGCCCATCGCCACGGCCGTGGGCGCCGCCGCCCCGCCTATCGGCGTCAACAACTTTACCCCCGGCCATTTCCTGAAAGTCGACTACGGCCTGCACTCCTTCACGCTCATCAATTCGGCCGGAACGGTCGAGTGCATCGAAGCGTGGGCGAGCGGCACGGCCCCGTACACGGTGGGGAAGTGCCTGTTCGATGACGGCGAGGTGGACCGGATCAGCATTCCGCAAGCGACGGCGATTGCCGCGTTCCCCGGCCTGCTGTCGCCTGTCCAGGCAACACGGGCGCAGTCGGCCAACACCCTGAGCCGCGCCGGCCTGCCCGGTTTCGGCAATGTCGCGGTGATACCGACCTTGCGGATATCGGCCTATCCGCTGGCGCCACTGGTCGAGATCGGGACACGTTACCGCCAGCGCGTCGACACGGCAAAGGAATGGGCCCGCGATGCCCGGGAACATCACCGTGGCCGCTATACCTGTTCCGTGTGCCTGGATTATCACGGCTGGATGGCAAGCTGGGCCAACAATACCTGGGGGCGCTGCCCGGCCAACATGTGCGGCAGGATCTACTGCCCGCAGTGCAAGGTCGCCCTGGCGCCCTTGGTATTCGCGAACCTCACCCACCGGGTTTGTACGTGCGGCACGACCGTCAACGATATCGGCTGGCGGGAGATCCATCCCTGACCCGCGCGATACTAGACCGTTTTCGCCGCCGCCGGTGGGGCCACTGCCGCCCGGCTGCTGCCGCCCACGCCCACCGCCGTGCCGATCGCCAGCAGCTGGAACAATGCGACGCCGTAGAACAGCCAGCCCGGATGGCCGGCATCCATGATGGCGCCGAACAGCAGTGGCCCCACCGACAGTCCCGTGTCCAGGCCCGAGTAGACCACGCCGTACACGCGGCCGGTGGCGTTCTGCGGCGCGGCCGCGCGGATCATCAGGTCGCGCGACGGGCCTGCCACGCCGGAACAGAAGCCGATCGCCGCCATCAGCGGCAACACGGTCCAGCCGGCCAGCCAGCCGCTGCCCAGCAGCACGGCCAGCGCGGCGGCACAGGCGAACGCCAGCGCGACCGTGCGGTCGTGCCGCCGCGCGCCGGCGCCCAGGAAGCCGCCGATGACCATGCCGCCAGCCGACGCCAGCATGTAGGCCGTGTACGAGCTGGTGGCCAGCTCGTGCGAGACGCCGTACAGCTGCGCCAGCGCGATCGGCCCGAACGCCTGGATGCCGCCCAGCGCCACGGCCGTCAGGAAGAAGAACGCAAAGCACATCCACACAGTGGGCAGGCGCAGGAAGCCCAGCACGCCGCCCTGCCCCGCGGCCGCTGGCGGCGCGGGCGGGTCCGGGCGCAGCGCGTCGCGGTTGGTGAACAGGATCGCCAGCACGGCCAGCGGCAGCAGGGCCGCGCACGCCAGCGCCGTGCGCCAGTCGGCCAGCGTGGCCACGGTGGTCATGAACAGCGGCGCGGCGGCCCAGCCGATATTGCCGCTGATGCCGTGCACGGAAAAGCCGTGCGCCAGCCGGGCGCGCGACACGCGCTGGTTCAGCAGCGTGTAGTCGGCCGGGTGGAAGATGCTGTTGCCGAGGCCGGCCAGCAAGGCGCCCCCCACCAAGCCCGCATAGCTGTGCGCCAGCGACAGCGCCAGCGCGGAGATGCCCAGCATCGCCATGCCCGCGAACAGCACGCGGCGCGCGCCCACGCGGTCGACCACGAAGCCGGCCAGCGCCTGGCCCACGCCGGAGACGACGAAGAACACCGTCATCAAGAGGCCCAGTTGCGCATAGCTGAGACCGAAGTCGGCGCGCAGCCAGGGGAACAGCGCCGCCAGGATCAGGTGATAGAAGTGCGAGGTGCCGTGCGCCAGCCCGACCAGGCCGATCACACGGGCGTCCTCGCGCAAGGTGCCGTCGGCACCGGCCGTGACGGCGGCGGAAGTGGCAGCGGGTGGGTTCATGCAAGCGTCCTGGCAGCGGTGGCAAAACGCCAGTGTAGGCAAAAGGGACGCGTCTGTTTTAAGATAGCAGGCCAACAATTATCGCAATCCTGCCAAACCATGACCATCGCCATCGTTCGCCATACGGCCCCGCTGGACGACTGCAACGTGCCCGAAGAGCGCCTGCCGGTCACGATGTGCGCGCGCGACCTGGCCGCCACGCAGAATGTCGCGCCGCACCGCCACCCGTGGGGCCAGCTGACCTACGCGCTCGATGGCGTGCTGCGGGTGACGGTGGCGGACAGCACGTGGATCGTGCCGCCGTCGCGCGCGATCTGGATCGCGCCGCAGGTCGAACATGCGGTGACGGTGCTGGAACAAACCCGGCTGCGGCCGCTGCGCATCCTGGCGGCGCGTGCCCCCTTTCCCGGCACCGACTGCCGTGTGCTGGCCGTCTCCGGGCTGCTGCGCGAGCTGATCGCGGCGCTCGAGCAATTGCCGCCAGGGGTGACGACGGCCCGCACGGACCTTGTCGGCAACCTGATCCTGGACGAGATGGGCCGTTGCGCAACACGCCCCATCCGCGTGCCGCTGCCGCGCGACAAGCGCCTGGCAGCGCTGTGCGCGGGCCTGATCGACGACCCGGCCGCCGCGCTGACCTTGGCCGGCTGGGCGGCCCGCGTGGGCGCCTCCGAGCGCACCTTGGCCCGGCTGTTCGAGCGCGAGCTGGGCATGGGCTTCGGCCAGTGGCGCCAGCAGGTCCGGCTGGCGCACGCGGCGCCGCTGATCGCCCGCGGCATGCCGCTGGGCCGCGTGGCCGAGCAGCTGGGCTATGCCAGCCAGTCGGCATTCTCGCAGATGTTCAGGAAGACCTTCGGCAGCTCGCCCTCGGCATTCTTCGCCGAGCGCTGAAGCGCTGCGGGGGCCGGCCTCAAGGCAGCCGGTACAGGTGCGGGATGGTCGCGCGTCCCGGCCGCTCGGGATGCACCAGCAGGTCCACTTCCTGCTCGGGCGCGAGCCGGTCGGTGGCGCACGACTCGTTGACGGCTAACCAGCTGCGGTGGGCCTGTCCGCCCGCCTCGTAGCGGAACTCGATCCGCACACTGCCCCGGTGCCGATGGATCGCCGTGACGAATCCCTTGCCCGGCACGCCGCGCCGGAACAGTATGCGGAACCGGGCCAGCCGCCACCACAGCAGGCCGACCCAGATGGGCGTGATGGCCACCAGCACCTCGCGCATGGAGGGGTCGAACACGCCGGCGCTGCGATCGAAGGGGATGCTGAAGAAGAACCACATGCCGGGCCCCAGCATCAGGGCGATCAGCGCCAGCGGGTCGTGCCAGAGCACGTGGCGGATGCCCGGCACACGAGGTGGCGGCGCCGTCATGGCGCCGCGCGCGCGCGCTGCGCAGCAGGTTGCCGGCGCAATGCCAGGCGCCGCGCGGCCATGTCTTCCTCGCCGGCCGCACGCAGCTTGTCCAATGCGTAGCTGCGGGTGGTGCCGAGCAGGCGGTACTGCACGGCGGCGCCGTCCGCCTCGATCCCGACCAGCGACTTGGCCGCCAGGGCAGCCACCCGCTCCGCCACTGCCGCGGGCGCCACTTCCGCGCCGTGCGCCACGTCGGCCGCCGCGGCCAGCGTGAAGGCGCCACTGAACACGGCGAGGCGGCGCAACACCGCCTGCTCCTCCGGTGCGAGCATGTCGTAGCTCCAGTCCAGCGTCGCACGCAGCGTCTGGTGGCGCGGCAGTGCCGTGCGGCGTCCCCGCGTCAGTACGGCGAAGCAGTCCGACAGGCGCAGCGCCAGCTCGTGCACGCCAAAAAACGCGGCCCGCCCGGCCGCCAGCTCGAGCGCCAGCGGGATGCCGTCCAGGCGGCGGCAGATGTCGGCCACCGCCGCGGCGTTGTGCCGCCCGAGGGTCAGCGTCGCGCCATCCGCGCCCACCCGCTCGACAAACAGTTGCACGGCCGCGTACCGCAGCAGCGCGGCCGGCTCCTCCACTTGCGCCGGCGGCAATGCCAACGGCGCCAGCCGGTGCACCCATTCGCCGCCGCCACGCAGCGGTTCGCGGCTGGTCGCCAGTACATGCACGCGCGGTGCTTCGCGCAAGATGGTGGCCGCCAGGTCCGCCACCGCGTCCACCAGGTGCTCGCAACCGTCCAGCACCAGCAGCGCGCGGCGCCCGTGCAGCCGCCCCAGCAGGTCCGGCAGTGCCGGCGTGCCCGGCACGTCGAGCGAACGCGCGAGCGCTTCGACCAGCCGGGCCGGCGCCGTCACAGCGGCCAGGTCGACGATATGCACCGCGTTGTCGAACGCGGGCGCGACACGTGCTGCCAGTGATAGCGCTACCACCGTCTTGCCCATGCCGCCGGGCCCGACGATCGTCAGCAGGCACTGCGCGGGCAACTGAGCGGCCAGCTGGTCGAGCAGCGCATCGCGGCCCACCAGGCGCGGACGCGCCAACGCCGCAGCCGGAATGGCCTGGGCGATGCGGGGCGAACGCAGGGGCGCAACGAAGCAATAGCCTCGCCCCACCACGTTCTCGACATAGCTCTGGTCGCTGCCCAGCGCCTTGCGCAGCGCCCCCACGTGCACGCGCAGGTTGCCCTCCTCCACCACGGTATGCGGCCAGACGCGGGCGATCAGCTCGTCCTTGGCCACGACGGTGCCGGCCCGTTCCACCAGTGCCAGCAGCACGTCGAACGCACGCCCGCTCAGCCGCACCGGCGCGTCGCCCCGGTACAGCGCGCGCTCGTGCGGCACGAGCCGGAATGCGCCGAACGCGATCTCCGCCATGTCGTCCCCACCCTGCAGTTGCATCGTGCGCTTACCTCAAAAGCCAGATTGATTTTTCGACCAACGGATTCTAACGTAACGGCCAGCAGGAATTAACCACTATTTACCGGGATCGGCCGACTGCCGGAAAGGGGTATTGCACACCATGACGCGCAACCGGCAGCATCCCGGCGCGGCGGCGACCGCCGCGCTGGCGTTCGCCCAGGCCAGCCACGGCCGCCGTGCGGGGCTGATGGACGCCATCGGCGCGGCACTGGACGACGCGCGCGGGCACCTGCCCGGCCTGGCGGCGGCCGACGCGGGCATCGACCGCGGCATGGCGTTGCGCCAGCACGACGCGCTGCGCGGCTGGCTGCATGCGCTGTCCGCCGCATTGCGCCGCGCCGAACTGGCGGCGTTGACGCCTGCGCCCGACGCGGTCCGCACGGTGCCGCTCGGGCCCGTCGCCACCGTCGGGCCGCACGCGACGGCGTACGGACTGGCCGGACTGCATGCGATGGCCGCGCTGGCGGCCGGCTGCCCGCTGCTGGCCGCCAGCACCTGCACGCAGCCCAGCGCCGTCGTGCTGGCGGACCTGATCGGCGGCGCGGTGGCGGCCTGCGGCCTGCCGGCCGCCGCGTTCACGCTGCTGCCGGGCGAGGCCGACGACGTGCGCGCGCTGCTGGGCCATCACGGGGTGCGGGCCGCCATCGGCCGTGCAGGCACCATGCCGACGCCGCTGCACGTGGGCGGCCTGGTGCTGCTGGCCGAAACGGACGGGCGCGAAGCCGCGTTCATCCTGCCGGGCGCGCTGAACGGGCGCGCCGAACACCTGGGCCAGTTGCTGCTGGCGCATGCCGGCGCGGGCGTGCTGGTGGCGGCCGTGGCGGGCGCCGGGTATGTCGACCTGCGCGAGACCATCGTCGAGGCCACCGACGGCCCCTGCTTTACCGAGATCACGTGTGCCAGGGTGCTGGCACAGCCGGGCCGGTCCGCCCGTGGCGCGCGCCTGCTGGTGCGCTGCGCCGACGCGGCCGAACTGCTGGCGCTGGCCGCCGCGCTGGGGCCGCAGCCGTGCGCCAGCCTGCACCTGGGTCCCGCCGACGCGGCATTGGCAACGAACCTGCTGCCGGCGCTGGAACTGATGGCCCGGCACATCCACATCAACCGGATCGGCGGCGCGCTGCTGCCGTCGCCGGGCGCCGCCGTGGACGCGATCGGGCACTTCCGCCGACCCGTGTTCCATCATCCGGCGTAAGGAGAAACGCCCGGTGTCAGGCACCTGTTTGCGCGGCTTCGACCCGCAGGCAGGTGCCCGACACCAAGGGTCCACGCCTGCCGACCCGTTAACAAGGCTTAACAACGTTTACTTCGCTGCACCGCAGCATCATGACTACAATCCCGCCACCCGCTACCACCAAGAGCCGCCGATGACCCCGACCCCGTCACAGCGCCGCGCCGAGAAGGTCGGTGTCGCCCAGATCCGCATCCACCAGCAGGCCGGCCGCAGTACCGCCGTGCTGGGTTCCTTTGTCGCCGCCGACAAGCTGCTCAAGTCGTGGGCCAGCGACATGCGCGACCACTGCGCATGCGAATTCGAGATCCGCTACCAGGACGGCAGCCGCCTGTCCGGCCAGTATCCCATGTGGCAGAAGACGACCACGCGCCAGTCGCTGGGCGCCTATGTGCGCCGTGTGCTGGAACAGGTCGACGGGCTGGCGGCCTTCCGCATGGCCGCCAGCACGGGGCCGGACCGCTTCCTGGAGTGCTACGAGGTGGAAGACTTCGCCTGAGCGGCGCCACGGCGGCCTTGTCAGACTGCTGTAATAATCGGCCGCTACCATCCGGCCATGACCTCCTCCGCCCCCGCGGCGGCGGACCGCTGCATCGCCTTCGGTCCGTTCCGCCTGTATGCGCAGCAGCGCGTACTGCTCGAAGATGGCCTGCCCTTGCGGCTGGGCTCGCGCGCCTTCGACATCCTGGCCACGCTGGCCACCGCCGCCGGCGCCACCGTCACCAAGGCGGAGCTGATTGCCCGCGTGTGGCCCGACACGGTGGTGGAGGAAGCCAACCTGCGCGTGCACGTGGCGGCACTGCGCAAGGCCCTGCGCGAAGGCCCGGGCCGGCGCTACATCGACAGCGTGGCGGGGCGCGGCTACAGCTTTGTCGCCGCCATCGCCGTGCCCGCGGCACCCCGGGCCACGCTGCCCTGCCCGCCACCGCCGGCCGGACCGCTGGTCGGGCGTGCGGAAGCCGTGACCGCGCTGGCGCGCCTGGTGCTGGGTCACCGGCTGGTCACGCTGGTGGGCAGCGGCGGTGTCGGCAAGAGCGCCGTGGCGCTGACGGCCGCCGCGCGGCTGGCCTGGCGCCTGCCGGTATCCTATGCCGACCTTGCCGACGCGGCCGACGCCGGGGCGGTGCCGGCCCTGCTGGCCCGCGCGCTGGGGCAGGACGATGCCGCCGGTCCGCAGCCGCCCGCCGAGTCGCGGCTGCTGGTGCTGGACAATAGCGAGCGCATGGCCGACGCCGTCGCGCCCCTGTGCGAACGCCTCCTGCAGCAGGCGCCGCGCCTGCACATCCTGGCCACCGGCCGCGAAGCGCTGCGCGCGGCCGACGAGCGCGTGCAGCGCCTCGCCCCGCTGGCCTGCCCGCCTGCCGGCACGCGCGGCGCCGCCATCCTGGCATGGCCCGCGGCGGCGTTGTTCCTGCACCGGGCCGGGCTGGACGGCACCATGCTGACGAATGCCGACGCCGGTGCCGTGGCGGACATCTGCCGGCGTCTCGACGGCCTGCCGCTGGCATTGGAGCTGGCGGCCGCTCGGACCGACCTGTTCCACGTACGAGAACTGGCCGTGCGCCTGGACGATCCGCTGCGCCTGCTCAAGGGTGGTCGCCGCACGGCGCCGCCACGGCACCATTCGCTGCAGGCCTCGCTGGACTGGAGCTGGGCCACGCTGGCCCCGGCAGAGCAGGCGCTGCTGCGCCGGCTGACGGTGTTTGCCGGGGAGTTCGGCCTGGCCGCCGCGGCGCGCATGGCGGCACCGGCGGCCCCGGACGAAGTGGAGGATTTGCTGGCGACGCTGCATGCCAGGTCGCTGCTGACGGCGCGCGCGACGCCCGCCGGACTGCAGTGCCGGCTGGTGCCGGGAATGCGCGAGTATGCGGCGTTGCTGTCGAATGACAGCCTGGATGCGGATCGCGGATGGCGTGGTGACGAAAGCAAGGCGCCTGGGGTCTATCCCCACCGGGGACAGACCCTAATGCCGCTAAGTTAAGAGATTCTGAGCTTCTGCGATTAAAACCAGGGTGAGTCCCCTGCGGGGCGATACGGCGGCCCGGCAGACCCTAACCCGGCGACCGTGCGCTTAACTTAGCGGCATTAGGGACAGACCCCGAAGTTCGCTGGACCTTTCGCAAACTTCAGGGTCAGTCCCTTGCAGGGACAGACCCTTACCGTGCCATCCGTCGGCACTACAGTGAAAACAGCCGCACCCGCAGGCGCCCCAGCAGCCCGCCGATGTCGGGATGGGCCAGCAGCGGCATGGCACCGGGCACCACGCGCACGCCGCTGCGCTCGAACAGCGCGGCGGCGAACGACGTGTTCATATGCTTGCTGACATAGCGGATGCCGTCCGCCTCGGGAACCTGGGCGTGGATGGCGCCGCTCAGCAATTGCGTGTGCGTGTAGTCGTCCTGGGCGCTGATGTCGTTCGTCAGGCCCAGGCTTTTCAGCGCGATGCCCGTCAGGTCCACCAGGCGCAGCCGCGTCTTGACAGGGTCCGGATGCACGTAGCGCACAATGGAGCGGCGCTCCACCGAGCTGTGGTCGACCCACCATTCCCCGCCGCGGTGGTCGCCCACTTCGTGCAGGATGGTTTCGCACACGGCCACGTCGAGCGTGCCCGCCACATAGGTGACGCCGAAACCGTGGGCGGGATCGTCGAAGCGAAAGCGCCCCGTGGTGCCCCACCACGGTTCCATCCCCGGTCGCAGGCTCAGTCGCAGCAGCGCACGGATATCGACATGGCAAAAGCACAGCTGTCCGGCTGCATGCAGGCCGGCGAAATCGGGGATGTGGGTCAGGGTCAAATGCGTTCCCAGCCGGCAGCAAGGCGGAGGATGTCGGTCAGCCGGTCGGCCGACTCCGCCACGGTTCTCCCGCCCAGGCTGCCATGTTTGCGATTGAAGAAGATCAGTTTCGTCCCCGCGGCGATGTCGGGATGGAACGACCGGTTGATGCTTTCAAAATCCCGCCGCAGGAAACTCAGCGCGGCCACAGGGTAAACATGCTGCCGGCCCATGCGCACCGAGAAGATCTCGCCGCGCTCGCGGGCCTTGTCCAGGGCCTGCCGCGTGATGCCCCAAGCGCTGGCCAACGTTTCGCCGTCGATCAGGTTGCCCTCGCGCACGAGCGACGCGATCAGCGCCTCGCCCCGCTGCTGTGCCATTGCCGGTGTCGTCACGGCCGGCGGCAGGCGCACCTCCTCGCCGTCGTCCCCCTCGTCCAGGTCGGCCAATATGCCGCGGCGGCCCGGCGGCGGCGCATCCACGCGGGCATCGTCCAGCCCGAACGGCTCGGCACCCAGGTCGTCGTCGTCGTCCGCATCAAGGACCAGCGCCGGCATCGGCGTTACCAACGTCACGCGCTTGTCGCGCGCCAGCGGCGATACGCGGGCCGTGATGCCCAGCGAGCGCAGCGCGGCATACAACTGTTCCAGCACGTGCGCCTCGGGAGCGGCATCCTCCACTTCGATCAGATAGGCTTGCGACGTTTCCGTGCCGGACTTGTCCCTCGCCCCTGCATGCGGTTCCGGCAGTTCGGCGATGCCGGCAGCGAAGTCTTTCAGGTCGGTTGTTGAACTCATTTGATTACCTCGGATTCATGGCTACGAGTTCATTCTACGCGGGAACGGCGCGCAAAGCAACTTCCGCAACTTACGCAACTAGCGCAACTTAGCTTCGGTTGCACGACGATGGTGGCAACTACTGTGTATTTATACAGTATTCCGCTCGAGGCTGCCATACTTTTCGCGTGCGCCTTGCGCCCGCGCAAGCGAAGTAAAAAAGGCCCGCACCAAAACCGGAGCGAGCCTTTGCACTTGACGGCCGGGGCCGCTTACAGCCGGACCACCGCTTCCTTGCCGTCGGCCCCGAACACGAGCGCACCGTCGCGGGCGTCGATCGCAATCGTGTCCTTCGGTCCGAAGCGCCCTTCCAGGATCAGCTTCGACAGCGGATTTTCGATCTGCTGCTGGATCGCCCGTTTCAGCGGCCGCGCACCGTACACGGGGTCGTAGCCAGCCTCGGCGATCTTGTGCAGGGCCGCGTCCGTCACCTGCAGGTCCATGTCCATGTGCTTCAGGCGCCGCTCCAGGATCGCCAGCTGGATCTTGGCGATCGAGCCGATGTTCTTCTCGTCCAGGCCATGGAACACGACGATCTCGTCGATCCGGTTGACGAACTCCGGCCGGAAGTGGGCCCGCACCTCGGCCATCACGGCCAGCTTGACGACGGCCGGGTCGGACTCCTCCATCGACTGGATCTTCTGCGATCCCAGGTTCGACGTCATGATGATCACCGTGTTCTTGAAGTCCACCGTGCGGCCCTGCCCGTCAGTCATGCGGCCGTCGTCCAGCACCTGCAGCAGCACGTTGAAGACGTCGTGGTGCGCCTTCTCCACCTCGTCCAGCAGGATCACGCTGTACGGCTTGCGGCGCACGGCTTCCGTCAGGTAGCCGCCCTCGTCATAGCCCACGTAGCCCGGCGGCGCGCCGATCAGGCGGGCCACCGAATGCTTCTCCATGAATTCGCTCATGTCGATCCGGATCAGCGAGTCCTCGCTGTCGAACAGGAACGCCGCCAGGGCCTTGGACAGCTCCGTCTTGCCCACGCCCGTCGGGCCCAGGAACAGGAACGAGCCATACGGCCGGTTCGGGTCCGCCAGGCCGGCCCGGGAGCGGCGGATCGCATCGGCCACCGCGCTGATCGCCTCGTCCTGCCCCACCACGCGCTCGTGCAGCTTCTCCTCGATGTGCAGCAGCTTGTCGCGTTCGCCCTGCATCATGCGCGACACGGGAATGCCCGTCGCGCGCGACACCACCTCGGCGATTTCCTCCGCGCCCACCTGGGTGCGCAGCAGCTTCGGCTTCTGCGCATCGGCGGCGGCGCTGCTGGACTCGGCCTGCTTGAGCTGTGCCTCCAGCTCCGGCAGCCGGCCGTACTGCAGCTCCGATACGCGCTGCCAGTTCGACGCCCGCGTCGCCTCTTCCATCTGCTGGCGGATGCGCTCGATCTCTTCCTTGATGTGCGTGGTGCCCTGCACGTTGGCCTTCTCGGCCTTCAGCACTTCCTCGTAGTCGTTGTACTCGCGCTGCAGCTTGGCGATTTCCTCGTCGATCAGGTCGAGCCGGCGGCGCGACGCTTCGTCCTTCTCGCGCTTGACGGCCTCCTTCTCGATCTTCAGCTGGATCAGCCGGCGTTCCAGTTTGTCCATCACCTCGGGCTTGGAGTCGATCTCGATCTTGATCTTCGAGGCCGCCTCGTCGATGAGATCGATCGCCTTGTCGGGCAGGAAGCGGTCCGTGATGTAGCGGTGCGACAGCTCGGCCGCGGCGATGATGGCCGGGTCCGTGATCTCGACCTTGTGGTGCAGCTCGTACTTGTCCTGCAGGCCGCGCAGGATGGCGATCGTGGCCTCCACCGTCGGCTCGTCCACGAGGATCTTCTGGAAGCGGCGCTCCAGCGCCGCATCCTTCTCGATGTATTTGCGGTACTCGTCCAAGGTGGTCGCGCCCACGCAATGCAGCTCGCCGCGCGCCAGCGCGGGCTTGAGCATATTGCCCGCGTCCATCGCCCCCTCGGCCTTGCCGGCGCCCACCATCGTGTGCAGCTCGTCGATGAAGACGATGGTCTGGCCTTCGTCCTTGGCCAGTTCGTTCAGCACGGACTTCAGCCGCTCCTCGAATTCGCCGCGGAACTTGGCTCCCGCCAGCAGCGCGGCCATGTCCAGCGACAGCACGCGCTTGCCGCGCAGCGAGTCGGGTACTTCGTTGTTGACGATGCGCTGGGCCAGGCCCTCGACGATGGCCGTCTTGCCGACGCCGGGCTCGCCGATCAGCACGGGATTGTTCTTGGTACGGCGCTGCAGGACCTGGATGGCGCGGCGGATCTCGTCGTCGCGGCCGATCACGGGGTCGAGCTTGCCCTGGCGGGCCCGCTCGGTCAGGTCCATCGTGTATTTTTTCAGCGCCTCGCGCTGGCCTTCCGCTTCCTGCGAGTCGACCTTGCCGCCCCCGCGCACGGTGTCGATGGCCGCCTCGAGCGACTTGCGCGACAAGCCGTGCTCGCGGGCCAGCCGGCCCGCGTCGGACTTGTCTTCCGTCAGCGCCAGCAGCACCATTTCGCTGGAGACGAACTGGTCGCCGCGCTTCTGCGCTTCCTTGTCGGCCAGGTTCAGCACGGCAATGAATTCGCGGCTGACCTGCACGTTACCGCCCGTGCCGGAGACTTTCGGCAGGCTCTCCTGGCTCGACTTCAGCGCTCTCGTCAGGCCGCCGACATTGACGCCGGCCCGCTGCAGCAGCGAGCGCGCGGCGCCGTCATCCTGGTTCAGCAGGGCCGTCAGCACGTGGGACGGCTCGATGTAGGGGTTGTCGTTGCCGACCGCCAGGCTCTGGGCATCGGCAAGTGCTTCCTGCAGCTTGGTGGTGAGTTTGTCTTGACGCATTTGGCGCACACTCCAAAGTTTTTATCTGCAAACAAAGTGCGGCTGTGCCAACCCTTTTTCAAGATCGCGTGTTGACTAAAGTAACCATGCGGCGATCAGGCATGGCCGACGCCGGCGGCACTGTAGGCGTGTTCGAACTCGGCCATCGGCACGGGCCGTCCCAGCAGGAAGCCCTGCATCGACGAGCAGCCGCCGTGCGCCAGGAAGCTGCGCTGCGCTTCCAGCTCGACGCCCTCGGCCACGATCTCCAGCTCGAACTTGCGCGCCAGGCCGATGATGGCCTCGACGATCGATGACGAGCCGGGGTCGATGCCGATATTGCGCACGAAGGAGCGGTCGATCTTCAGCGCCGACAGCGGAAAGCGCTGCAGGTAGGCCAGCGACGAGTAACCCGTGCCGAAGTCGTCCAGCGCGAAGCAGATGCCGCGCGCGCGCAACTGGTGCATGCGCCCCGTGATTTCCTGCAGGTCCTCGGCAAATACGCTCTCGGTCAGTTCCAGGTAGAGCCGCTGCGCCGGCGCGCCCGTGGCTTCGAGGATGTGCCCGACCCGCAACGCGAAGTCCGGATCGCGCATCTGGTGCACGCTGACGTTGACGGCCAGCTTCAGGTGCCCCAGCGCCGGATCGCCCTCCCAGCGCACCAGCGCGCGGCAGCTTTCCTTCAGCACGTGTTCGCCCAGCGGCAGGATCAGGCCCGATTCCTCGGCAAAGCCGATGAAATGGTCGGGGCCCAGCAGGTCGTGCCCGCGCTGCCAGCGCACCAGCACTTCGGCGCCGGTCAAGTTGCCGAGGCAGTCGAACTGCGGCTGGCAGAACAGCCGGAACTGGCCCAGCGACAGGCCGTCGCGCATGGCCGCCTCGAACGCGGCTCGGCGGTCGGCCGCATCCTGCATGCTGGGGTCGAAGAAGCGGGCCACGCCGCGCCCGTCCGCCTTGGCGCGGTACATCGCCAGGTCGGCCTGCTTGAGCAGGGTTTCGATATTGGCGTCGTGGCCGGCGAACAAGGCGATGCCGATACTGGCCGTGCTGCGGAACAGCAGGCTGCCCAGCTGGTATGGCTGCCCCAGCGCCGCCAGGATCTTGCCGACCACCCGGTCGGCCTCGGCCGCCGCGGCCACGGCGGACGTGCCCAGGCCCTCCAGCACCACCACGAATTCGTCGCCACCCAGGCGGGCCAGCTCGTCGCTGTGGCGCACGGTGGCGCGCAGCCGCTGGGCCACCTGACGCAGCAACATGTCGCCCATGTCGTGGCCCATCGTATCGTTGAGGAGCTTGAAGTTGTCCAGGTCGAGATACAGCAGCGCGCTGTACTGGCCCGAACGCCCGCCGCGCGCCAGCACGTGCTCCAGTTCCTCGAGCAGGAAGCGGCGGTTGGGCAGGCCCGTCAGTTGATCGAAGTAGGCCAGCTCGTAGATGCGCCGTTCGGTGCGCTTGCGCTCGGTCAGGTCGGTATTCACGCCGGAGATGCGCACGGGCCGGCCGGTGGCGTCGCGCAGCACGTAGCCGCGCGACAGCACGGGGACGTAGTGTCCGTCGCGGTGACGCAGCCGGAACTCCAGGCTGTAGCCGTCGCGGCCGCTGGGCAGCAGCTCTTCCAGGTAGGCCGTGATCATCGGGTCGTCGTCGGGATGCAGCATGCGGCGCCACGCGCCCGGATCGGCCAGCTCCTCGCCGCTCCGGTAGCCCAGCATGTTCCACCAGCGCTCCGAGTAGTACACTTCGCCGCTGACCAGGTCCCAGTCCCACGGCGCATCCGTCGATCCCTTCAGGACGAGGCGCAACCGTTCTTCCGACTTCTGCAGTGATTGCTGGGCTTGCTTTAGCGCCGTGCAGTCGGTAAAGCACACGACGACCTGGCGCACATTGTCCAGGATGTCGAATTCGGGATAGGCGTTGCACAGCAGCCAGCACGGGCCGGCCGGGCCGATGATGCCGGCGACCAGGCCGGACAGCTTCTCGCCCGTGCGCAGGACGCGATTGGCGGGAAACTCGTCGGCCGGCATGACGGAACCGTCCTCGCGCAGGAACAGCCATTCGTCCTCGCTCGGCTCAAGGCCCAGCAGCTGTGCCTCGCTGCGGCCCAGCAGTTCCTGCGCCAGCCGGTTGGCCGACACGATGCGCCCATCGGCCGCATGCACGACGACCCCGGCGGGCAGATGGTCGTGCAACGCCTCGAGGCGGGACAGTACTTCCGCTGAGCTGATGGGCAGCATGGGACTCCAGTGCACTGGCGAGGGTCGGGAACGCGTCTCGGGAACGCACAGCAGAAACGCACCGCACCATACTAGCATTGCGCCTGCGGGCGCCGCGCACCCGATCTTCAGTGCAAGCGGCTGCGGGGACAGGCGGCGCTCGAGTCCGTCAAGACCCCTCGCAGCTTGCAGTCCCCACGGCTTGTCACCCCACGGCCCGCCACTTCTCCAGCGCCTCGTCGTCGCTGACGCGGGCGTCCACCCAGCGCGCCCCGTCCGGCGTCTGTTCCTTCTTCCAGAATGGCGCCTCGGTCTTGAGGTAGTCGATGATGAATTCGCACGCGGCAAACGCCTCGCCCCGGTGCGCCGACGTGACGGCCACCAGCACGATCTGGTCCTGAGGCAGCAGCGGCCCCACGCGGTGGATCACCAGCGCGTCGAAGATGGGCCAGCGCGCCAGCGCCTGGTCGATGATCGCGTCGATCGACGCTTCCGTCATGCCGGGATAATGCTCCAGCTCCATGGCCGCCACCTGGGCACCCTCGTTCAGGTCGCGCACCGTACCGAGGAACGTGACGACACCGCCCACCTTCGGGTTGGTCGCGCGCAGTGCCGCGACTTCGCGCGCCGCGTCGAAATCTTCCGCCTGGATACGCACCCGGGCGGTCATGCGCCCGCTCCCACGCGCCGCAACAGCACTTCGATGCGGCTGACGGTACGGTCGTCCACCAGCGCCGGCAGCGCGCACAGCGCCGCGATCCGCCCCGCATGGCTGGCCGGCTTGTGGCCGGACTTGAGCGAGTCCTGCAGCACTTCCACCTGCATCTTGAGGCGGTCGCGGGCAAACTCGGCGCCGCTGTCGACACCCGCCAGGATTTCCAGGCGCAGCACTTCGTCCAGCACACGGGCGCGGTTCGCTTCCAGCGTGGCCACGTGGGCGGCGCGCGCCTTGTCGTCGGCCCCCGCCTTCAACGCCGTATCGAAACGGGCACGCAAGGTGCGCTCATGGTCGGCGGGCAGCGCCGGCAGGGCCTGCCAGCGGGCCGTCCAGTCGGCCTCGTCGATGGCACCCGGTGCCGCCAGCGCCGCCTCCAGCGCCTGGACGAGACGCAGCTTGTCGCGCATCGCATTGGCCTGGGCCGCGCCCGCGCGCTTGCGGATCGCGTCCGCCTCGCCCTGCAGCTGGGCCACGGCCGCGCGATAGCGCTGTTCGATGCGCTGCTCGGCCGCGCGCGGTACGGCACCCGTCGCGTGCCATGCCGTACCGGCGTCCTTCAGTGCCTTGCCGATGGCGGCGGCGCGCTGCTTGTCGTCGCCCTCGAACGTGGCACTTTCCAGCTGCGCGCAGATCGCCTCGCGCGCATGCAGGTGGGCCTTGCGCTCGTGGTCCGCCGCATGGGCGGATTCCTTGCGCTTGGCGAAGATCGTATCGCACGCCGTCCGGAACTTCTGCCACAAGGCCTGCTCCTGCTTGCGTTCCAGCGGCAGCGCCTTGGCATGGCCCTGCCAGCTTTCCTGCAGCCCGCGCAGCGTGTCCACCGTGTGGCGGTCGGCCGGATTGAGCTTGTAGACCTCCTCGATCAACTGCTCGCGCCGCGCCACCTCGATGCGGCGCTGCTCTTCCAGCGGCGCCATCAGGGTTTCCATGGCCCGGCCGAACGCGCCATCGAGCTTTTTCTTGTCCTTGCGGTCGATCGTGCCCAGCCTGCTCCATGCCTGCCGCAGCCGCTGCGACACGGAGGCCAGGCCGCGCCAGTCGCCTCGCACCGCCGGCGAATCGGCGATCAGCGCGTGCACCTCGTCGATCATGGCCTGCGCCTTGGCCGCATTGCCATGGCGTTCGTCCGCCAGGTGCTTGAAGTGCGCGGCAGCGGGTGCGTACGCGGCGGTGCAGGCCGCGTCGAACTTTTCCCACAAGCTCTTCGGCGCCGGCCCGGACACCGTGTCCAGCGCCTTCCACCGTTCGCGCATCGCGCTGACCTTCTTGGCCAGCTCGCTCATCGACAACTGCTGGGCAGGCAATTCCTCGACCGCATGCACCATTTCCTCGCGCGACACATTGCCGCCCCAGCGCGCCCAGGCGGACAGCCGCTTGAACTCGGCACGGATGTGCGCCAGCCGCTCCGATTGCTGCGGCGTCAGCCGGCCCGTCTTGCTTTCCTTCAGTGTCTTGTCGTGTTCCGCCGCCGTGTGCAGCTGGCCCTGCTCCAGCGCCGCTTCCATCGCGTCGACCAAGGCCATGAAGCGCTGGTTGGCTTCCTTGTCGGCCGGCGAGGTTTTCGGCTTTTCCTTGGGCGGGCGTGGCGGCGTGACCGCCGCTTCGGATGCGGCCGGGGCGTCTTCCGCCGCTGCGGGCGCGGCAGGCTCTTGCGCCGTTGCAGCCGCCGTTTCGGCGTCGGCCGCGGCGCCCGGCGCTGGCTGCTGAACTGCCTGTCGGACCGGCTGTTGCGCCCCGGCTTGCGCTGACTGCTGAGTTGACTGCTGAGCTGCCGGCGTTGCCGGCGCTGCCGGTTGGGCCGGCGAGTGGGCCGGCGGCTGGGCCTGCGCGGCAAGCGCGGCGCGCGCCTGGAGCAGCGCCTGTTCGAAATCGCTCAGCAGATGGCGCGGCAGCGTCGCGCGCTCCGGTGCGGCCAGGTGTTCGGCATGCTGCGCGGCCAGCCGCTCCAGCTCGGCCTGGGCGGCGGCGGCGTCGCCTGCGCCTGGGGCCAGCCGGCGCACGGCCGCCAGCGCATCGATGACGGCGCGCTGCAGCGTGACCTGCGCTTCCAGCCGCGCCCCCAGCGCCGCGCGCAACGTGCCGAACTGCTGCGCCAGCTCGGGAGGGGCCGCGATGACTTGCCATAGCCGGTCCAGGTCGGCAACCTGGTTGGGCGTCAGCTTCTCGTCTTGCAACAGGCGCTGCGCCGTCGCAATACTGAGCTCGGCCTGCCGCTGTTCGGCCTGCTGGTGGCGGATCGCATCGAGGCGGCCCTGCACCAGCTTGGCGACGCGGCGGTCCGTGTTGCGCACGGCCTGCTGCACCCGCTCCAGCATCGGCTGCGACACCACGTGCTCAGCGGCCGCCAGCCGGACATCGGCGAATTCGCTCTGCAGGATCAGCTCGACCGCGGCAGCCTCGTTGCCTGCCAGCCCTCGCGCGGCTTCGACCTGCGCGGCGCGGCGGGCGGCCGCATCGGCCTGGCCTTCCGGGCGCGTGCCATCGCCGCCTTCCGGCGTGCCCGCAGCAGGCCCGCCCGCCTGGGATTCTGGGCCCTTGTCGCCCGGCCGTCGGAACAGGAATTCAAACATGATGTGCTATCGATGGATCAAAACCACCATCATAGCGCAGCGCCGCTTTTCGCGGCGGCGATCAGCACCCGTGGCATTGCTGCCGCCAACGCACGGGCGGCCGTTATTTGCCCGCCGCGGCGCGCTGCACCGTGCCGCGCATGGGCTTGCGGCGCAGCAGCGGATCCTCCGGGATCAGGATGTCGAGCTCCGTCACCGCGCCGGCCGGTGGCGCCAGCCGCGGCAGCAGTGCGATCGGTTCGCTGTCGCCCGCCGCCCCGTCGCTGCCGCTGCGGCGCGCTTCCGCCACCTGGGCATCGTGCGCCAGCAGCTTGTTCGCCAGCGCAAACCACGCATCGCCGCAGATGGCGCTGCGGGCAATGGCGAACAGTTCTTTCTCTTCCTTCTCGAGGCGCTGCAGCAAGGCCGTGCAGAAGCCTTCGATGGCTTCGCGCACCGCCTGCACTTCGCCGTCCTCGCGCACGCCCTGCTCCAGGTTCTGCTTGAGGCGGCGTACCACGGCCAACGCGGAAGCGTTCAAGCGGCTCAGCTCATCGAGCAGCTGGTCGGCCCGCTCCGTGGCCTGGCGCAGCGCGGGGATCAGGTACAGCTCGACCTTGCGCCAGTGGCAGGCCTGGTACAGCCGTTCGAGCGTTTCGCATGCGTATTCAAGTTGCGACAGCGTGATGCTTTGCTGGCGGGTCAGCGTCGATTGCACATACTTCTGGAATGAAAGCAGACTCAGACGGATGTGTGCCTGTTCGACGGACAACGCAACCAGCGTGTATGTGGCCGTTAACATTATGACTCCCATGGCTGGACGGAAGTTCAAGTGTAAAGTGCGCCGACAGGGACACTTTGCGCCAGCGCAAACCCGGCACCAGGTTAATTCCTACGAAGCTCGGATGATTTCGCAGGCAACCCCGGCTGCAGCGGCAGCGCCAGCTCGACGGTATCTGGTTCCGCACCCGCCAGCACGCGCCCGCCGAACCGCTTCACCAGTTGCTGTACGCCCAGGTTCTCCGCCAGCGCGTCGCCCGTCAGCCCGGCCGTGCCCCGACTGCGGAAATAATCGACCAGCTTGCGGAACAGGATGCTCCCCAACCCATGGCCCTTGAGGTCCGAGCGGATGACGATGGCGAACTCGGCGCCCACGTTGTCGGGGTCGGCCACGGCGCGCACGACGCCCAGCGTTTCCGGCTGGCCGTCCGCGCCGGTCCGGGTGGCGATGAAGGCCATCGCGCGGTCGTAGTCGATCTGCGTCAGCCGCGCCAGCTGGGCCGGCGGCAGTTCGCGCAGTGCCGTGAAGAAGCGCATGCGCACGTCGTCCGGGTCGAGCGCGGCGAAGAAGCGCACATGGGCCGGCGCATCCTCGGGCCGGATCGGCCGCAGCAGCAGGGGCGCACCCTGCCACGTCACCGTCTCTTCCAGCGCGTGCGGATAGGGCCGGATCGCCAGCGCCGACTCCGGCCGCGCGGGCCCCAGTTCGACGACGGCGTCCAGCACCAGCAGGCCGGCGTCCCCCGGCTGGATCGGGTCGAGGCGCAGCGCGGCCACCTCGTCCAGGTCGGCCACCAGCTGGCCCACCGCCACCAGTGCGGCGGAGACCGCATCGCTATCTCCGGACAGCGTATTGCCGGCGCGGCTGCGCTGCACGATGTCGCGCGCCAGCACGGCGTTCAGCGGCGGCAGGCCGACGGCACGGTCGTCCGCCGCGCGCCCGGCCGCGCCGCCGAGACCGAACGAGATGGCGGGGCCGAACACGGGGTCGACGTCCATCGCGATGCGCAGCTGCGCGCGCGCCGCGTCGCACGGCGCGGCGTCGGCCAGCACCAGGTCGTACGCCGCCAGCACGGTACGGGCTTGCGCCCTATCCAGCCGCGCCTGGCCGGCCGCACGGGCCGCGCGCACCAGTTCGCGCGCGGCCTCGCGACGTGCCTCGTCTTCCGGCCCGGCCGTCGCGCCCTGCCCCGGCACCTCGATCAGCAACGCCTGGTTGCGCTGGTACTGCACGACCTGGCGGAAGGCACGCACGGCCTTCTCCGGCGTGTCGTAGGTGGGCAAGCCGGCGTCGGCGAACACCTTGCGCGCCGCCTGCACGCCCTCCCCGCCCAGCCAGCAGGACAGCACGCTGCGCCGCCCCGCGCGGATCAGCGGCGCCAGCGCCTGCGCCACCTCCGTGCTGCCGGCGGCCGACGTGGGCGCATGCACCAGCAGCAGCGCGTCGGCCTGCGGCTCGGCCAGCATGGCTGCCAGCGCGGCCTCGTGACGGGCGGTATCGGCGCGCACGCCGATGTCGAGCGGATTGGCCGGCACCGTCCCGTCCGGCACGTGCGGGCGCAGCCGCCGCACCGTCTCCGGCGACAGGGTGGCAAGCTGGCCGCCGATCCAGTCCAGCGCATCGCTGGCCAGCAGGCCCAGGCTGGTGCCGTTGCAGATCACGCCCAGGCGCTCGCCGGCCAGCGGGCGGGCCCGCGCCACCGTTTCCACCGCGTCGAACAGGTCGGCCGACGAATGCACCCGCAGCATGCCGGCGCGGCGGATGGCCGCGTCGACGACGCGGTCGTCGCCGTCGCGGCCGGACTTCAGCACCACGACCGGCTTGCCGCGCGCCGCGATGCGCGCCGCCGACAGGAACTTGCGGGCGTTGCCGATGCTTTCCAGGTGCAGCACGATGGCGCTGGTGTCGGCGTCGCCCGCCAGGAAGTCGAGCAGGTCGCCCACGTCGATGTCGACGCTCTCGCCCAGCGACACCACGCGCGAGAAGCCGATGCCCTGCTGGCGGGCCCAGTCCAGCACCGCCGTCATCAGCATGCCCGACTGCGACACGAAGGCGATCCGGCCGGGCCGCGCGCCCACGTGCGCCACGCTGGCGTTCAGCCCTGCCGCGGGCGCCACCACGCCGATGCCGCCCGGGCCCAGGATGCGCAACTGGTGCGGCCGCGCCGCCTTCAGCATGGCCTGGCGCACGGCCGGCGGCAGGGGCGTCAGCACGATCACCGCGCGGGTGCCGCGCGCGCCCAGGTCGGCGACCAGGCCAGGCACCGTGTCGGCGGGCGTGCAGATCACGGCCAGGTCCGGACCGCCACCCGGCGTCTTCGGCAGCGCCGTCACGCGCGGGTAGCAGGGAATCCCCAGCAGCTCGTCGTACTTCGGATTGACGGGCCACAGCGCGCCGGCAAAGCCGCTTTCGGCCATGTTCGCCAGCACCGTCGTACCGACCCGGCCGGCCCGCTGCGAGGCGCCGACGATGGCGATGCTGCGGGGCTCGAACATCCTGTCCAGTTGACGCACGCTCATCGCGGTCCTTGTCTGTGATGGGTTGGCGCTACCAGCGCGCGAAATGGTCTTCCGTCACGCCCGCCAGCCGCTCGACGGGTCGCTTGGGCTGCTCGGGCGAGCCGCGCACCCAGCCGCTGAAGGTGCCCAGCGGCTGCACGTAGCGGCTGGCCGCGATCTTCAGGTCGCGCGCCTCGCGCCGCGCGCCGTCCGGCGTGAAGACCACGTCCAGGCAATCGTCCTCCGTGAAGATGTGCCAGGGCGCCAGCACGTCCTTGCGGTCGACGATGAAGCGGGCCGGCCCCAGTGGATACAGCGCGCCGTCCAGCCACACCGCGTTCTCGCTGGCGCCGAAGTAGCCCGCCTGCAGGTTGAAGCCCACGTCCAGCGCGTGCGCGGAAGCCCAGCGCCAGGCCGTCTCGCGCGCCAGCAGGCCGTTGGACAGGTCGAAGCTGGCCACGCCGCCGTCCAGCGGATATTCGTCGCGCCACGTGCGCACCTCGCCGGACAGCGGCAGCCCGCCCGACTTCTGGGTCGCATGCACGCTGCCGCCCTGCACCAGCCCCGTCGCCAGCAGCAGCGGCGCCGGCGCGGTGCCGAAGCTCGCATCGATCTCCAGCCAGGGGCAGCGCACCGTCAGCGTGTCCGGCCCGATCTCGATGCGCGTGGCGCGGCGCTCGAACCGGCTGGTGCCGCCGGCGCTCGTGGCCACGTCGACGGAGAGGCGGCCCGGCAGCCCATCCTCGGAGAAGTTGGCCATCATGTCGCCATCGCCGCGGTCGAACGCGTAGCCGAAGCAGGTGCTCATCCAGCCCAGGTCGACGATGGCGACCGCGCAGAAGATCCGCTCGGTGGCCAGCGCCACGTAATGCCAGCGCTTGTTGTGCAGGCGGCGCCACAGCGCGTTGCGCCCATGCGGGCGCGCCAGCCGCTCCCAGTCGCAGCCTTGCAGCGCACCGGCAAAGCGGCCCAGCGCGGGCCGGCCGTCGGCACCGACGATGTGCGCGGGCGCCGGCGGCAAGGTCGCCCGCAGGTCGGCGATACCGTTCATGCGGCCTCCGCGACGGCCGGTTCGGCCAGCGCGGCCTGCAGCGCGGTGCCGAACGACGCCGGCTCGGTGCGGCCCACCAGCACGCGCGGGCACGCATGCCACTGCGCACAGCGGCGCAAGGCGCCGGCGACGTCGCGCACGAAGCGCTCGCTGGTGCGTACCTCCGTTTCGAGGAAAAGCGTCTTCAGTTCGAAGATGCCGTCGCGCCGGTGCGCCTTGGCGTCCACCCGCCCCACCAGTGCGCCGCGGCGCAGGATGGGCAGCGTGAAATAGCCGTGGCGGCGCTTGTCGGCCGGCGTATAGCACTCGAGCCGGTAATCGAAGCCGAACAACTCCAGCGCGCGGCGGCGGTCCCACACGACCGGGTCGAACGGCGACAGGAGCGTCGTCAGCGTGGGCGCCAACGTGCCCGCGGCGGCGGCTTGCGCCGCCTCCAGGTGGTCGGGATGGACGTAGACCGGGTCGCGCCAGCCGTCCACCGCGGCGCGCAGCAAGGCGCCCTCGTCGACCAGCGCATCCAGGTCCAGGTGCGGCGGCCGGGTACGGTAGTAATCGGCCACCCAGGCGGCGCGCGCCACGCCCAGGGCACGCACGGCATTGAGCGCCAGCTCGCGCCGCACCTGCGCCGGCGGCGGCAGTGCGCTGTCGTCCCAGCCCGGCAGCACGCGTTCGGCGAGGTCGTACACGCGCTGGAAGTTGTGGCGGCGCGCGATCATCAGCTCGCCGGCCGTGAACAGGACCTCGAGCGCGCGTTTTTCCGGCTTCCATTCCCACCAGCCGCCCGCCTTGCCGTCCGTGCGTTCGAAGTCCGCCGCCCGCACCGGACCGTGCGCCCGCACGTGCGCCAGCACGTCTTCCACCTCGCGCCGGTGTTCGCGAATCCAGTTGACGGCGTACTTCCAGCCCATCGCGGCCGGATCCAGCATGCGGTGGCGCAGCAGGCGGTAGTCCTCGATCGGCACGAAGCATGCTTCATGGGCCCAGTATTCGAACAGCGCACCCTCGGCCAGCAGCTCGTCCAGCCACGCCTGCGGGTAGTCGCCCAGGCGGCTCCACAGCACCAGGTACGGGCTGCGCGCCACGACGTGGATGGTGTCGATCTGCAGCACGCCCATGCGGCGGATGGCCGCCAGCACGTCGGACTTGGCGGCGCGCCGGCGGCGCGCCAGCAGCAATCCCTGGGCATGCAGGTGCAGCGCACGCGCCGCGGCGGGACTGAACGGCAGATGGGTCGGCAAGTGGTGTCTCCTCGGTGGTGGCGTGGCTATTCTAATGAAGTTTTGGCACCCTGCCCCGGCCGATCTGTGGGGCGACGGTGACACGGTACCGCTGCGCGCTGAAAAGAAACCGGATTGCGTGCAGAATATCGGGCAGGATACTCAACCGGAAGGCGGACATGATCGGGCCGGCGTTGCGCAAATTGTATCGGGCGATACTGCTGCCGTCCTTCGCGCTCATATTACTGGGCACGATGTGGACCGCCGTGCTGTACCAGCTGCGCCAGGAACGCGCCAGCGCCTGGGAGGAAGGGGTACTGCATGCGCACGAACAGGCCCGCACGCTGGCCGAGAACGTCACTTTCCTGTTGCGCCAGGCCGACCATGCGGCCCAGCTGTTCCAGGTCAAGTTCGAGGAAACCGGCGGTGCGCTGCGGCTGGCCGAGTTCACCCGCCCCAACGGCGCGCTGGCCTCCCTGGTGCCCCCACGGCTGGAAATGCCGGTGGCGCTGTACGGCCGGGACGGCCACCTGGCCGACAGCCTGCATGGCACCTTCGACGGCAACGTGGCGGCACAGCCGTTTTTCCGCGCGCTGGCCGCGGGCGCCGGCGACACGGTCCGCTTCGACACGCCGTCCGCCGGACCGGCCTGGCACATCCGCATAGCGCGCCGCCTGAACGACGCCGGCGGCCGCTTTGCCGGCGTCATCGTGCTGCTGGCCGACCCCAACTGGTTCATCGACGACTACGACCGCGTGCAGACGGCGCCCGGCGGGCTGGTGCTGCTGCAAAGCGCGGCAAGCGGCGTGGCCACGGCCCGCGTCGACGAACGCCTGTACGGTGCCGTTCCCCTGCGTTTCAACGCTGGCGCGCAGGTCGAGGAAGCGGTCCTGCGCACCCCGCTCGACGGCGTGGCGCGCCTGTACGCCCGCCGTGCGCTGCCCCGCTACGGCCTGCAGGCGGTGGTCGGCCACACGCTGGACAGTGCGATGGCCCGGGCGCGGCGCCAGGGTTACCTGTACCTCGGCGCGGTCACGGCGGCCTCCCTCCTGGTGCTGGGCTTCACGACCCTGCTGACGCAGCAGAACCGCCGGCTGGCACGCAGCATGCAGGCCGCCAACGAGGCCCAGCGCCAGCTGCGCGCGGCGGTGGACGCCAGCCTCGATGCCCTGTTCCTGCTGAAGGCGCACCGCAGCGGGGGCGCCATCGACGACTTCCTGCTGGCGGACGTCAACGAGCGCGGCGCGGCCATGATGGGCCATCCGCGCGCGGAGCTGCTGGGCCACCCGATGGGCGAGCTGGTGCCCGCCTGGCGCAGCGAAGGATTCATCGACAAGTACCGCGCCGTGCTGGCGACCGGGCAGCCGCTCGAGGAGGAATTCGAGACCCGCACGGGCGAGCCGCGCTGGCTGCACCACCAGATCGTCGCCATCGACGACGGCGTCGCCGTCACGCTGCGCGACATCACGCCCGTGCGCCGGTCGGTCATGGCCCTGCGCGAGAACGAGGCGCGGCTGCGCACGATCGCCGACAACATGCCGGCCATGATCGCCTACGTGGACCGGGACGAGATCTACCGCTTCCACAACCGCAGCTACGGGCAGGAGTTCGCGCGCCGCGGCATCGAGGCCATCGGGCGGCCGGCGCGCGAGGTGCTGGGCGAGCGGCGCTACGCCGAGCTGCTGCCGCACATCCGGCGCGCCCAGGCCGGCGAGGCCGTGCGTTTCGAGGAGGACGACGGCGAGCGCAGCTTCGAGGTGATGTACATCCCCCAGCCGGACGAGGACGGCCGCCGCGTCATCGGCTTCCACGTGGTGCGCAATGACGTCACGGCGCAGAAGACGGAGCAGCGCCGGCTGGTCAAGCTGGCGCAGGTGGACCCGCTGACCGGGCTGGCCAACCGGGCCGGCTTCCAGCACCGGCTGCAGGAAGCCATGCAGCAGTGCCGCGCGCAGCGCGCCTTGATGGCGCTGATGTACCTGGACGTGGATCGCTTCAAGCCCGTCAACGACACCCATGGGCATGCCGTCGGCGACGCGCTGCTGAGGGCGTTCGGGGGGCGCCTGGTGCATGCGCTGCGGGCCGGCGACATGGTGGCGCGCCTCGGTGGCGACGAGTTCACGATCGTCATGGAGGGCGTACGCCGGCCGGAGGACGCGCTGGGCACGGCCGCCAAGATCGTGCGCGCCATGCAGGCGCCATTCGACCTGGACGGCGTCACGGTACACATCTCGACCAGCATCGGCCTGACCTTCTACCGCGATGCCGAGCTGGCGCCGGCGCAGCTGCTGCAGCGCGCCGACCAGCTGCTGTACGAGGCCAAGCAGGCCGGCCGCAACACGTTCCGGGCCGATCCCGCGTTCGCCGCCGCCCCCACCGCCGTGCCCGCGACGTGGGACGCCGAGGCGGGCGCCGCGTGACGCCGGCGGCGCGCCAGGCGCGCACGGGCGGCGCCGATACGCTACTATTGCGCTTCCCGACCATTTCCCGCACCGCTTAGCCGTACACTCATGCGCCTGCTGCACACCTCGGACTGGCACCTCGGCCAGTCGCTCCACAACTTCGACCGCCACTATGAACACCAGTGCTTCCTGGACTGGCTGCTCGAGACGATCGAGGCAGAACAGGCCGATGCGCTCTTGATCGCGGGCGACGTGTTCGACAACGCCAACCCGTCGGCCGCCTCGCAGCGCCAGCTGTACCGCTTCCTGCAGCAGGCCCGCGCGCGCGCGCCCGGCCTGGACATCGTCGTCACGGCCGGCAACCACGATTCGCCCGGCCGCATCGAGGCACCGGGGCCCCTGCTGGAAGCGCACGGGACCCAGGTGATCGGCCACGTGCAGCGCGATGGCGACGGCACGATCGATATCGGCCGCATGGTCGTGCCGCTGACGAACCGCGCCGGCGCCGTGGCGGCATGGTGCCTGGCGGTGCCGTTCCTGCGCCCGGCCGACGTGCCGCGCGCGGGGCAGGAAGGCGCGGAGGCGGTGGACGGCTACCTGGCCGGCATCGCCGAGCTGTACGCGCAGGCACAGGCCCACGCGCTGGCGCTGCGCCAGCCGGGCCAGGCCATCGTCGCGATGGGCCATTGCCACATGGTGGACGGGCAGATGTCGGCCGACTCGGAGCGCCGCATCGTCATCGGCGGCACCGAGATGCTGCCGGCCGGGATGTTCGGGGCCGACGTCGCCTACGCCGCGCTGGGCCACCTGCATTTGGCGCAGCAGATCGGCCGGCATGGCCACATCCGCTACAGCGGCAGCCCGATCCCGCTGTCGTTCTCGGAAGTGCACTACCAGCACCAGGTGCTGCGCATCGACCTCGATGGCGGCGCGCTGCAGGACGTGGTGCCGATCCCCGTGCCGCGCGCCGTGCACCTGCTGCGGGTGCCGTCCCGCCCCGCCCCGCTGGCGCAGGTGCTGGACGAACTGGAAGCGCTGGACTTCCCGCCCGCGCCGGCCTACGCGCAGCCGTTCGTCGAAGTGCGCGTGCTGCTCGATGCGCCCGAACCGGGCCTGCGTTCGCGCATCGAGGCGGCGCTCGAAGGCAAACACGTGCGCCTGGCGAAGATCGACACGGCCAGCGCCGCGCGCGGCCCTTCGCTGGTGGACGCCGCCGTCTCGCTGGACCAGCTGGCGCAGCTGCAGCCGGACGAGGTGTTCGCGCGGCTGTACCGCCAGAAGTACGGCAACGAGGCGCCGCCCGACCAGGTGGCCGCGTTTGCCGAACTGCTGCTGGCGGGAGTGTAGATGAAGATCCTGCGCATTGGCGGCAAGAACCTGGCTTCGCTGGCCGACGAATTCTCGGTGGATTTCGGCGGCGAGCCGCTGGCGTCAAGCGGGCTGTTCGCCATCAGCGGCCCCACCGGCGCCGGCAAGAGCACGTTGCTGGACGCACTGTGCCTGGCCTTGTACGACCGCACGCCGCGCCTGGTGCACGCGCGCGGCAAGACGCCGGACGTGGGCGAGCCGATCTCCTCGGACGACCCGCGCACGCTGCTGCGGCGCGGCACGCCGGAGGGTTACGCGGAAGTGGATTTCGTCGGCAACGACGGCAACGCCTACCGGGCGCGCTGGAGCGTGCGCCGCGCCCGCACGCGCGCGGCCGGCGCGCTGCAGCCGACCGCGATGACGCTGCACACGCTGCCGCAATTGCAGCCGCTGGGCGCCACCAAGACGGAGGTGAAGCAGGAGATCGAACTGCGCATCGGGCTGAACTTCGAGCAGTTCACCCGCGCCGTGCTGCTGGCGCAGAACGAGTTCGCCACGTTCCTGAAATCGCAGGACGACGAGCGCGGCGTGCTGCTGGAGACGCTGACCGGCAGCACGATCTACAGCGACATCTCGCGGCGTGCGCACGAGCGCCAGAAGCAGGAGCTGCACAAGCTGCAGCAGTTGCGCGACCGCCTGGCCGACCAGCAGCCGCTGTCTGGCGAGCAGCGCGCCGAAACGCAGCGGCTGGCGCAGGAGGCCGATGCGGCACTGGCCGCGCTCGACATGCGCCGCGGCGCGCTGGAGGCGGACCTGCGCTGGCACGAGCAGGCCGTGCGGCTGGCGCAAGGCATCGACGAAGCGCGTGCCGTACTGGCGCAACGCGGCGCCGACGTGGCCGCCGCGGCCCCGCGCCATGCCGCCCTGGCGCGCTACGATGCCGTGCAGGAGGCCAGGCCGCTGCACGACGAGATCGTGCGGCTGGCGACGGAAGCCGCGCAGGCCCGGGCCGGCACCACCCGCTGCGAGCAGGAAGCGGAACAGGCCCGCCTGGCGCAGGAAGCGGCGGCAACCGCCGCACAACAACTGCAGGCTGTGCTGGCCGAGGCCGAAAGCGCGCAGGCCGCCGCGGCCCCGCAGCTGGACCAGGCCAAGGCGCTGGATGCGCGGATCGAGGCCATGCAACCGGCCCATGCGCAAGCCCGGGCCGCGCGCGATGCCGCCGTTGCCGTCGTCACGCAGGCCGCGGCCGCGCTGAGCGACAAGCGCAACGACCGCCGCAAGCTGCAGGAAGCGCAGCAGTTCGGCCACAACTGGCTGGCCGAGCACCGCCATTGGGCCGCGCTGGGCCAGCAATGGACGCGCTGGGACGCGCTGTTCGCCCAGGCCGGCCGCGCGCTGGGGCAGGCCGATGCCTTCCGCGCCAAGCTGGAACAGGCGCGCGCCGGCATGACGCAGCAGCGCGATGCCGAGACGGCCGCGCGCGACCAGCTGGAAGCGGCTGCGCAGCGGGCCCAGGCCCTGCTGGCGCAACGCGACGCGGCCATGCAGTCACTGGCGGCCTTCGACGCCGAAGCGCAGCGGCAGCGTCGCGTCGCCATCGAGCGGCGTCGCACCGCGCTCGCGGCCGGCGACAAGGCGTGGCTGGACCTGGCGGCAAGGACGGCCCGCGCGGCCGCGCTGGATGGGCAAGGCGCGCAATTGCGTGCCACCCTGGCGCAGGCGCAAGAGCGGCTGGCGCAGGCGCAGCAGGACCATGCGGCGCGCAAGGCGGCCCTGGCGCAGGCCGAGCGCGCGCTGGCACTGGCCGAAGCGGCCTGCGGCGACAGCGTCGAGGCGCTGCGCGAGACGCTGGAGGATGGCGTGCCCTGCCCTGTCTGCGGCGCAGAAGACCATCCCTATCATGGCAACGACAAGTTGCATGCGCTGCTGGCCCAGTTGCGGCAGGACGTTGCGCAAGGGCGCGCCGCGTTGGACCTGCTGATCGAGCACGGCGCCACCCAGCGCGCGCTGGTCAACGGCAGCACCGCGCAGCTGGCGCAGGTGGACAGCGAGCGGGCCGCGCTGGCGGACGCCCTGGCCACGGCGCAGCAGCGCTGGCATGCGGCGCAGGAAGCCATCGCGGCGGCCGGCGACGACGCAGCACCGGCCGATGGCGTCGAAGCGTGGTTTGCCGCACGGCTGGCCGATGCGGCGGCCGGCCTGCAGGCGCTGGAGCAGGACGAGGCGGCGCTGCGGCGCGCGGCCGCCGCGCGCGATACCGTGCAACGCGCCTATGACGAAGCGATGGCGGCGCAAGGCAAATGGCAGGCCGCCGCCGCCAATGCGGCGACGGCGCTGGCGCAGGCGGCGGCCCAGCTGGAAGGGCTGCAGTCGCAGTACCTGGACGCGCAAGCCCGGCTCGATGCGCTGCTGGAGGAGCTGGAACCGGCCTTCGACGGCATCGAGCAGGATGGCGACTGGAAAGAAGCATGGCGCGCCCACCCGGACCACTTCCACGCGCTGCGCCAGGCCGAGGGCCGCCAGTGGCTGACGCAGCACGCGGCCATCGACGAGCGCGCCGTCGCCCTGGCCGCGCTGGAGGTCGAACTGAACGCGCTGCACGAGGCGCACGGCAAGGCCGCGTCGGACGAGCAAGCGGCCCGCGCCACCTTTGCCGCGGCCGACGAGGCGCTGCAGCAGGCCCGCACCCAGCGCCTGGCGCTGTGGAACGGCACGCCGGTGGGCGAGGTGGAGGCGCGCCTGCGCGCGGCCTGCGAGGCGGCGCGCACGCGCCTGCAGGCGCAGCAGGATGCGGCGCAACAAGCGGCGCAGCAGCGCACCCGCTGCGACGAGGCGCTGGCGCACGGTCGCCGCCGCATCGTCGAACTGGAAGAAGCCAGTGCCGTCGCGACGGCGCGCCTGGCCGCCTGGCTGGAGCAATTCCAGCAGGCGCGCACGGAACCCGACCTGTTTGCGCCCGCGCCGGATGTCGGCATCGGTTCGCTGGACGAGCTGCGCGAGCTGCTGGCCCATCCGCTCGACGCCCTGCGCGCCGAGCGGCAGTCCCTGCAAGCGCTGGAACACGCGGCCGCGCAGGCCCGCACCGTGCTGCACGAGCGCGAAGCGCAGTGCGCCAGGCACCGCGAGTCAGCGCCGGGCGACGCCACGCAGACCATGGAAACGCTGCGCGAGCTGCTGCAGGCCCTGGCCACCGAGCGCCATGCGGCGCACGAGCAGGCGACGGGTTACCGCCTGGCGCTGGCGCACGACGACGAGCGCCGCCGCCGCGCCAGCGACGTGCTGGCCGATATCGAACGGCAGGAAGCCACCGAACGCAAGTGGGCGCGCCTGAGCGAATTGATCGGCTCGGCCGACGGCAAGAAGTTCCGCAACTACGCCCAGCAGTTCACGCTGGACGTGCTGCTGGGCTACGCCAACGCCCACCTGGGCCAGTTGGCGCCGCGCTATCAGCTGCAACGCATCGACAACCCCACCCAGCCGTCGCTGGGCCTCCTGGTGCGCGACCTGCACATGGGCGACGACATGCGCTCCGTGCACTCGCTGTCGGGCGGCGAGTCGTTCCTCGTGTCGCTGGCACTGGCGCTGGGCCTGGCCTCGCTGTCGTCCAACCGGGTACGGGTGGAATCGCTGTTCATCGACGAGGGCTTCGGCAGCCTGGACGCGGAAACGCTGCGGGTGGCGATGGACGCGCTGGACAACCTGCAATCGATGGGCCGCAAGGTTGGCGTCATCTCGCACGTGCAGGAGATGACGGAGCGGATCGCCACGCGCATCTCGGTGCTGCCGGGCGCGGGCGGGCGCAGCGTGGTGAGCGTGCACTGAATCGGAGGCTGTCCCCAATTTCCGCAATTTTCGCTAAATTGGGGACAGCCTCCGATTTCGCCACCTGCACCTGCAGGTTCGCGGTGACAGGTGCCTGGCACCGGGGTTGGTCCGCTGCTGATAAAATCACGCTTTCCCCGCTGTTTTATTGAAGAGCACCATGCTGAAAGCTCCCCGTACCCTGACGTTCAAGTGCGCTAAATGCGCCAAGGCAGTTACTGTTTCCCTGCAAAAAGTTTCCGCATGCTCCCACATCACGCCGTACTCGGGCGTCTGCTCGTGCGGCGAAGTGAAATTGCACGCCATCGGCCAGCCGGAAGCCGTGCAGGCTTACCTGGCGTCCAACGGCTTGTGGACGCATCACCACTGATCGCCTCAAGTTATCGGCGCCGCTGCCGATAGTTCCAGGTGACGCTCCATCTGACTAAAGGCCCATCATGACTTCGATCTCGCCGTTCGGTCCCCGCCCTTACACGACGACCACAACCCCGACGGCCGCCGGCCAGCCGGGCACCCGCACGGACAAGAGCACGGCCCCGGTGCGCGCCGAGCCGGGATCGAACGTGGCCCTGTCGAACGATGCGCTCGACCTGCAGGACCGTGTGGCGGGCCTGGGCAATGCCACCGTCGACCTGGCGCAGAACCTGCTCGGCAATTTCGCCCAGCGCCTGTTCGGCGACGCGATGAAAGGGGCCACCATCGATTTCGACTCCGTCAGCCTGGATTCGCAATCGACGCTGGCGGCCGGCACGCTGCATGCGGAAAACGCGCATGGCGTCACGGACAAGGCCGCGTTCAGCCTGACCGACAGCGCACACTTCCTCGGCAAGGGCACGATCACGCTGGCGGACGGGCAGAAGTTCGATTTCGAGGTCGAGGTCCGGTACGAGTCGGCGTTGTCGGTCGGGGCGGAAAGCTCGCGCCGGCGCGACGTAGCGGACAAGAATCCGGCGATGCCGCTGCCGGCCGTGGAATTCCCCGACATCGACTGGCCGGGCAGCCTGAACGACATCTTCAAGCTGATGGACAAGCAGATGTCGGCCAACATCAAGGCCGCCGACGGCTCGGGCGACGCGCTGGGCACGCTGTTCGCCCGGCTGACAAAGCTCGTCAACAGCGCCCAGGCGCTGGACACGTACGGCCCGCCGTCGACCGCCCAGGTGAAGCAGGCCACCAATGCCTACACGACCGAGCAGGCCAGCGCGCCGGCACCGGTCAAGGCAGGGCCGGCACCGGACCAGACGCCGGTACAAGCCCCGGCGCCCGACCCCGTAGTCGACACGCAGACGCTGCCCACGCGCAGCGGCGGCGACATCCCGCTGACGATTTCCACCACGCCGCCGGCGGACGACGCGGCCTGACGGCCGCGCGTCCGGCTCACGCCCCAAGCGGTGCCAACGCCACGCTATACTGACCCGGGCGACCGGCCCGGGTCGCGCCTGCGCAGTCGGCGGGAGTCAGGAGCAGCAGCGCAAACAGGACTGCTGCCAGGATACGGTGGATAGTGGTTTTGCTGTATTTCATAGGGGCTTTCGGCACGCTGCGGTCCCCGGCTGGAAACATTCCAGCCAGTTGCACCTCCCCGGTATAGCGTGCGCGAGCGACCATGACGCGCGAGGCGCCGCCTTCCGGGCAAAAGGCCCTCTGGCGCCGGGAGAATCCCGTTGGCGCCAGCCGGTATAATGCGCGCCACGAACAGCCGGGCGCAGCGTGCCGCCCCCTCTTTCGCTGCCCAGCCCACCACCCACGATTACCGAAAGCACCATGCAAGCACCCGATACCACGCCCCGCCTCCACTGGACCGAACAGGGCGAGCCGCGCAGCGCACGCTGGCACTCGGAGGCCGGCATGCCGCCGCCAAAGAAAGTCATCGTCGCGGACGACACGACCAATGCCGACACGGCCTACCGCCTGGCCTGCGAAGGCACGGCGCTGCTGTGGCGCGGCGACTTCCACAACGCGCGCCAGCTGCTGCAGGCGCTGGCGCGCCGCGCCGACCACAAGCACGGCAAGGGCAAGAAGAAGGCGCCCAAGGTAGCGGCCACGCCGAGCGAGGCGTTCCACCTGCACCGCCAGGCCCAGTCGCAACGGGCCCGCACGCTGGCCATGCTGCTCATTCCCATCGACGCGGGCTACACGATCCCGCTGCGCCGCGCGCCGGACGTGCGGCTGGCCTGCAACGAAGCCTATGGCCGGGGCGACGACGCGTTCATCATCTCGCTGCGCGAGCTGCAAGGCCTGATCGGCGCACACGAGTGGCGCAAGGCTGGTGTCGAGATTCCCGCGCTGGACGCACGCATCCACCCGCACTACGGCGTGTTCTCGCCGGTGCGCGGCGAATACGTGCAACTGGTGGCGGAGGCGCCGCTGCCGCGCGGCGCGCAGGCGCTGGCGTTCGACATCGGCGCCGGCACGGGCGTGCTGTCGGCGGTGCTGGCGCGGCGCGGCGTGCGCCGCGTCATCGCGACCGACATGGACCGCCGCGCGCTGTCCTGCGCGCGCGACAACATCGTCCGCCTGGAGTTGGACGAACAAGTGGAGCTGCTGGAAGCGGACCTGTTCCCGCCCGGGCGCGCGCCGCTCGTCGTGTGCAACCCGCCGTGGGTACCGGCGCGTCCCGGCTCGTCGATCGAAAGCGCCATCTACGATCCGGACAGCCGCATGCTGAAAGGCTTCCTGGCAGGCCTGAAGGACCACCTGGCCGAGGGCGGCGAGGGCTGGCTGATCCTGTCCGACCTGGCCGAGCACCTGGGCCTGCGCCCGCGCGCGCAACTGCTGGAATGGATCGAACAGGCCGGCCTGCAGGTGCTGGGTCGCCAGGACGTGCGCCCGGTCCACCCGCGCGCCACCGATGCGACCGATCCGCTGCACGCGGCCCGCTCCGCCGAGGTGACGTCGCTGTGGCGCCTGGGCGCAGCGTGACGCTGCGAAGTCAGTCCTTGCATTAATAAAGTACCCGGTATATAATTCTTGCCTCAGACGCGGGGTGGAGCAGTCTGGCAGCTCGTCGGGCTCATAACCCGAAGGTCACAGGTTCAAATCCTGTCCCCGCAACCAGATTCGAAAAGCCGCTGATTCTTCGGAATCAGCGGCTTTTTTCATTTCGTCTCGCCCGTCCACACCTTACGGCCGGCCCGTGTCCCACCGCGGGGTCAGTCACCAAAATGGGACACGTAGTCAGCATTGGAAGCCTGCCCGGCACCTTGGCCCGGCCCGGCGGCGGTGCTACACTCGGCGCGTTTTACCCACACTTTTGCATCGACCGAGCCACCGAGGAGCCGCGCGTGACGGACCATAACGATTCCCCTGCCAATCCATCGCGCCGCCGCCTGTTCGGCGCGGCCACCGCCGCCGGCGTCGTCGGCGCCCTGCCGGCCATGACAGCGCCGGCGCAGGCACAGGCGCAGGCGCAGGCGCAGGCGCAGGCCAAGACTATCGCAAAGGGTTCGCTGGACGCCAAGCTGAAGGCGCACGTGAAGAACGTGGTCGTCATCTACCTGGAGAACCGCAGCTTCAACAACCTGTTCGCCAATTTCCCCGGCCTGGCCGCGCCCTTGGCGGACGTGCCGGTCGAACGCTGCCGCCAGCGCGACGTCGACGGCAGCATCCTGGCCGAACTGCCGAAGGTCTGGGGTGGCGCCGTGCCGGTGCCGCAGGATATCGCCGGCGTGCGCTACGAGCTGAAGGAAGACGACGTCAAAGGCCTGCCGAACGCCCCGTTCGCGCTGAAGGACGCCGCGGGCAAGCCGCTGCCGGAAGCCGTCATCACACGCGACCTGCAGCACCGCTTCTACCAGAACCAGATGCAGATCAACGGCGGCAAGAACGACGGCTTCGCCGCCTGGACCGACGCGGGCGGCCTCGTCATGGGCTACTACGGCGAGACGGACAAGAACCTGGGCCTGTGGCAGGTGGCACGCGAATTCTCGCTGTGCGACAACTTCTTCATGGCGGCCTTCGGCGGCTCCTACCTGAACCACCAGTTCCTGGTCTCGGGCCGCACGCCGGAGTACTTCAACGCCGCGCAGACGAAGGCGAAGAAGAAGATCGCCGCCACCGCCGACGGCATCCAGGGCACGCGCCTGGCGCTGGCGCCGGACTCGCCGACGTCCGCGCTGCTGGGTCGCGCCAAGTTCGTCAACGACGGCGCCATCACGCCGGACGGCTACGTGGTCAACACGATGTCGCCGCCCTACCAGCCCAGCTACGTGCGCCCGGCGCCGGGCGGCGACCCGCTGCTGGCCGATCCGGACGACGCCAACACGCTGCCGCCGCAGACCTACGACACGATCGGCGACCTGCTGTCGCGCAAGGGCGTGTCGTGGGCCTGGTACGGCGGCGCATGGCAGGCCGCGCTGGATGCGAAAGGCGGCGGCGCCAAGCCGAACTTCCAGGCGCACCACCAGCCGTTCAACTACTTCGCCAACTACGCGCCGGGCACGGCGGCACGCGCGCGCCACCTGCGCGACGGTGGCCTGGGCGACAGCCCGATTTCCAATCGCTTCCTGGCCGACGTGGTGGCAGGCAAGCTGCCCGCCGTCAGCTTCTACAAGCCGCAGGGGAACCTGAACCTGCATGCCGGTTACTCGGACATCGAGTCGGGCGACCAGCACATCGTCAACGTGCTGCAGCACCTGCGCCATTCGCCCCAATGGCAGGACATGGTGGTGGTCGTCACCTTCGACGAGAACGGCGGCTGGTGGGACCACGTGGCGCCGCCGCAGGGCGACCGCTGGGGTCCGGGCTCGCGCGTGCCGGCGATCGTCGTGTCGCCGTTCGCGAAGAAAGGCGCGGTCGACCATAGCTTCTACGACACCACGTCGATCCTGCGCTTCATCACCCGCCTGCACGGCCTGCCGCTGCTGGACGGCCTGGCCGAACGCAACCGCGCGTTTGCCGCGCGCGGCGCGCAGCCGCCGGGCGACCTGACCGGGGCACTGGCCTTCCGTTGATCCGCTGTCATGGCGGCCGGCCTTTGTGTTACACTGCGGGCCGCCTTACATTGAGAGCCCGACTGTCACAGCCGGGCTTTTGTTTTTCGGGGCGCTTCATCCGCCCCCATTTCGGACCATGAGAGACAAAAAAGACAATGCGACCTTCGACCTGCCCGGCTTCGGCCCGGCCGAGCCGATGGAGCCGGAGCCGAAACGGCCGCCGGCGCCGCGGGTACGCCGCGCCGCGCTGAAGCAGGAACAGATGGAACTGCTGGAACCCACCGACGCGACCGGACTGCCCGTCTGGCACCGCGACGACAACCTCGACCTGACGGGCCTGCCCGTCTGGGGCATGCGCGACGGCGCCTGAGCCCTGCCTTGAGCCGGCCCTGCGTGGCGGCTGCCACCTGCCGGACCGTTTTGCTAGACTACCCATTCACTCCCACCCTGCCCCCGCCGCCATGACCGCCACCGCCTTCGCCACCTTGCCCCTGACCGACTCCTTCCTCGCGAACCTCGATTCGCTGGGCTACAAGACCATGACGCCGATCCAGGCCCAGAGCCTGCCCGCCGTGCTGGAAGGGCGCGACCTGATCGCCCAGGCCAAGACGGGCAGCGGCAAGACCGCGGCGTTCGGCATCGGCCTGCTGCACAAGCTCAACCCGGCGTGGTTCGCCACCCAGGCGCTGGTGCTGTGCCCCACCCGCGAGCTGGCCGACCAGGTGGCGAACGAATTGCGCCGGCTGGCGCGCAGCGTCGGCAATGTCAAGGTGCTGGTGCTGACGGGCGGCGCGCCGATGCGCCCGCAGATCGCTTCGCTGGAGCATGGCGCCCACGTCGTCGTCGGCACGCCCGGCCGCATCCGCGACCACATCGGCCGCAAGACGATCGACCTGTCCACCGTGCAGACGCTCGTGCTGGACGAGGCGGACCGCATGACGGACATGGGCTTCTACGACGAGATCGCGGGCATCGTCAGCGCCTGCCCGAAGCGGCGCCAGACCTTGCTGTTCTCGGCCACGTATCCGGACGATATCCGCGTCGCGACCGAAGCCTTCCTGGCCGACCCGGTCGAGGTGACGGTGGAGGCCCAGCACGACAGCAGCAAGATCGTGCAGCGCTTCTACGAGATCGGCTTCGACGAGCGCGACGCCGCCGTCGGCAAGCTGCTCAAACACTACAAGCCCGCGTCGGCCATCGTGTTCTGCAACACCAAGGTGCACTGCCGCGAGCTGGTGGACGAACTGCGCGCGCAGGGCTTCTCGGCGCTGGCGCTGTACGGCGAACTGGAACAGCGCGAGCGCGACGAGATCCTGGTGCTGTTCGCCAACCGCAGCTGCTCGATCCTGATCGCCACCGACGTGGCCGCGCGCGGCCTGGACATCCAGAACCTGGAAGCGGTGATCAACGCGGACGTCTCGAAGGACACGGAAGTGCACATCCACCGCATCGGCCGCACCGGCCGCGGCGACGAGCGCGGCCTGTCGCTGACGCTGTGCGCACCCAACGAGAAGAAATGGGTCAAGCTGATCGAGGAGTACCAGGGCGCGCCCGTCGAATGGCACTCGCTCAAGGATCTGGACGACGACGAGTATGCGCAGGGCGACGCGGCGCCGATGATGACGCTGTGCATCCTGGGCGGCAAGAAGGACAAGCTGCGTCCCGGCGACGTGCTGGGCGCGCTGACGGGCGACGCCGGGCTGGTAAAGGAGCAGGTCGGCAAGATCAACGTGACCGAATTCCAGACCTACGTCGCCATCGACCGGCGCGTGGCCTACGACGCGTTCGCCAAGCTGAACGCGGCCAGCCGCCAGGGCGGCGACTTCGGCAGCTTCAAGGGACGCAACTTCAAGATGCGGTTTATCGAGGTGTAAGCTTGGGGTCTGTCCCTGCGGGACTGACCCCGAAGTCTGGTAGCGTTTCGACGGCTCGGCAGAACTTCAGGGTCAGTCCCCGCAGGGGACAGACCCTGGCCCTCATACTGCCTGGACCGAGGCCGCAAACGTCGGTGCCCGCCGCAGCAACGTGGCCTGCTCGTACGCATATGCCATGCCGATCAGCGCCGCATCGCTCCAGGCGCCGCCGACGAACGACAGCCCCACCGGCAAGCCATGCACGTGTCCTGCCGGTACCGTCACGTGCGGGTAGCCCGCCACGGCGGCCGGCGACGAGAAGCTGCCGCCGTAATGGTCGCCGTTGACGAAGTCCGTCAGCCATGCCGGCCCGCCCGTCGGCGCCACCAGCGCGTCCAGGCGGTACTCGCGCAGCACCTTGTCGATGCCCTCCTCGCGCGCATAGCGGCGGCAGGTCGCCAGCGCTTCCAGATATTCCTTGCTGTCCAGACCACCCTTGGTCGCGGCGCCTTCCAGGTGCTCCTGGCCGAAGTGGCGCAGCTCACGCTCGGCGTGGCGCCGGTTGAACGCGATCACGTCCGCGATCGTCGCCACCGGCGCGCCCGGCGCATAGCGGCGCAGGTAATCCGCCAGGCCGGGCTTGAACTCATGCAGCAGCACCTGGACCTCGGCATTGCCGTACTTGTCCGTGTTCGGCACCTGCACGTCCACCAGTTCCGCGCCCTGCGCCTTCAGCACGGCCAGCGCCTGCTCGATGCGGACATCGACATCGTCGTTCAGGCCGAAGAAGTTGCGGGCGATGCCGAGGCGCTTGCCGCGCAGGGCGTCGCGCCGCAGCGCCTGCGCATGGTCGGTGGCCTTGCCAGCGCCATCGCGCGTCGTTACATCGTCGGGGTCGGTGCCGGCCAGGACGTTCAGCAGCAGCGCGGCATCCGTCACGGTGCGCGTCATCGGCCCGGCCGTGTCCTGCGAGGCCGCGATGGGGATGATGCCGCTGCGGCTGACGAGGCCCAACGTGGGCTTGATGCCGACCAGGCCGCAGATCGATGCGGGCGAGACGATCGAACCGTCCGTCTCCGTGCCGACCGCCAGCGTGGCCAGGCCGGCAGCGATGGCGGCAGCCGAGCCGGAACTGGAGCCGCTGCAGTTGCGGTCCAATGCATAGGGATTGCGCGTCAGCCCGCCGCGCGCGCTCCAGCCGCTGACAGACTGCGTCGAGCGCATATTGGCCCATTCGCTGAGGTTGGTCTTGCCAAGGATGACGGCGCCGGCCGCGCGCAGGCGACGTGTCACGAAGGCGTCGTGCGCCGCGTGGCTGCCGTCCAGCGCCAGCGAGCCGGCAGACGTACTCATGCGGTCGGCCGTGGCGATATTGTCCTTCAGCAGGACCGGAATGCCGTGCAGCGGGCCGCGCAACTTGCCGGCCCGCCGTTCGCGGTCCAGTTCGCGGGCCATGCGCAGCGCTTCGGGATTGAGTTCGATGATGGCGTTGATGCGGGGACCGGCCTTGTCGATGCGGGCGATGCGGGCCAGGTATTGCGAGGCCAGCGCATGCGCGGTGAGCTTGTTGGCGGCCATCTGCGCCTGCTGCTGCGTCACCCCCGCCTCCAGGATGCTGGCCGGCGCAGTCCGCGCCAGCGCCTTGCCGCCGATGGCGAACGTGCCGCCCGCCGCCAGGCCCATCTTCACGAAATTCCTGCGCTCCATCCTGCCTCCGTTATCGATCACGGTGCAAGAATAGCAGCGTTGACAGTTGCGTTGCGCAAAAAAAAACGCTGCCGAAGCAGCGTTTTCCTCACTCTTACAGAGCAGCGATCGGTTTCTGCGATTAATTGCGGATGACGCGCTTGTATTCGTTGGTACGGGTGTCGATTTCGATCATGTCGTCCTGCGACACGAACAGCGGCACCTGCACGGTGTGGCGCTTCGATTCGATCGCGTTCTCGATCTTGGCTTCCTTCAGCACGTTGCCGGACGTGTTGCCCTTGACGGCTGGCTCCGAGTAAACGATCTGGCGCACGATGGTGGTCGGCAGTTCGACCGAGATTGCCTTGCCATCATAGAAGACGGCTTCGCATTCCATGCCGTCCTTCAGGTAGTTCAGCGCATCGCCCAGGTTTTCTTCTTCGATTTCGTACTGGTTGTATTCCTGGTCCATGAATACGTACAGCGGATCGGCGAAGTACGAGTAGGTCACCGGCTTCTTGTCCAGCACGACCACGTCGAACTTGTCGTCGCCACGGAACACGTTTTCCAGCGGCGCGTTCGTCAGAAGATTCTTCATCTTCCACTTGTAGGTGAAGCCCGTGCGGCTCGAACCGTTGACGTCGGAACGCAGCACGATGAATGGCTTGGCGTCAACCATGATGATGTTGCCAACACGAATTTCTTTTGCGGGTTTCATAAGAGAGAGTGTCTACACTAAAAAATGGGTTGCAGTAACCGCTCATCATACCATGTTCTGCCAGCGCCGCCTACCGCAGCGACCGCGCAAATCCCAGCAGGTTCGTCGCCAGGTCGCCGATTTCCAACATGCGTTTTTCCCAATCTGCGCCACGCGCCAGCAACGCATTTCGATCGGCTTGCAAGGCCGTCCATAATTCGGCCCAGCTCAGCCGTTCCATATTATCTTCGCCCGGCGCGCCATTCCATCGCAGCGAGAATCCCGCCAGGCTGGCGATGTCCGGGCAATAACGATCCAGGAATGCGCGCAGCTTCTTATGGTGCAGATTCTCGTCCTGCGGATAAATGTGCCAGACAAATGGACGCCTGGCCCATTGGGCCCGCACGAACGAGTCCTCGCCACGCACGATATTGACGTCGCATGCCCACAGCAGCCGGTCGTAATCCGGTTGTGGCACGAACGGCAATACCCGCACGGTCAGCGCGCCACGCGTCGCCACCGCGCCGGCGTTGGGCGGACCGCCGAGAAACGCCTCGACGGTGTCAGTGGCGACCCCTTCGGGCACCAGGCACGTGACCGGCATGGGTGCTGCCTGCCAACTGTCCAGCAAGGCCGCCACGGGCGCATGCCGGTAGCAGAACAACGATACCTTCAGCGCCGCCTGCTCGGCCGGCGTCACGCCGAGCCCCGTCAGGAACGCGGGCGCGGCCGCCGGATCGGCCTGGAAGCGGTCCCGCTCTGCCAGCAGGCCCCGCTCGCGCAGCAGGCCGCCCGTTCTCGGCGTGAAGCCGGGAAAGTAGAAATGCTTGGTCAGCGGCAGGCGCGGATGCATCGAAGGCAAGGCATGGCAGCCCTCGACCCACTCCTCCGCCGTCAGGCCTTCCAGGTTCAGCCAGACCGGCTTCGGCTCGCGTTGCGCCATCGCCTCCACGTAGCGGGGCGGGATATCCACGGCAAAGAACTCGATGACGATATCGGCCACGTCCGCCGGTGCGAACGCACCATCCTGGCCGCCCCAGTGGCGCACCAGCACGCCCTCGACGTGCTGCACGGCAGCGGCCACGTCGACACCCGGGCAGATGCGCCGGAAGCTGGACAGGTCGTCCACCCACAGCGTGACCTGCACGCCGTGTTCGCGCTCGAGCTGGCGCGCCAGGCGCCAGCAGATGCCGATGTCGCCATAGTTGTCGACGACTTTGCAGAAGATGGCAAGCGTGGTGGGCGTTGGCATGGGCGAGTTCAAGATAGGGAAAACAAAAAAGCCGCGCTGGAGACCAGGCGGCTTGCTTGACAATCTGTGGCGTCCCCACGGGGATTCGAACCCCGGTACTCACCGTGAAAGGGTGATGTCCTAGGCCTCTAGACGATGGGGACCCGGACTCTTCTACATCTGACTTGCCGCGCCTTGCGCGACCTGGCGTCCCCACGGGGATTCGAACCCCGGTACTCACCGTGAAAGGGTGATGTCCTAGGCCTCTAGACGATGGGGACGTCGTAAAAGCGTGCGCGAATTATAGCACCGTGGATGTTGGCGTTACAAGGGCGAAACGTATGCCGCCCTGCAATAGCAATTGCATAAAGCAGCCTGAAGGTCCCGTGGCCGCGGCACGTCGAGGCCGCTGTCGCGGCGCGTGCGATCAGCGGAAATACAGCGTGCGCGCGGCGAACACGTAATCGGACTCCAGCACCATCATCCCGGCCAGCACCAGCAGCGCCAGCGGCGGCACGATCACCACGCAGATCAGCGCCAGCCGCTCCCAGCGCAAATGCATGAACACGGCAACGATCAACGCCGCCTTGGCCATCATCAGGCCCAGGATCAGGGCCCAGCGCAGCAGGCCTTGCAGCTGGAACAGGTCCACCATGTACGACAAAGCACTGAGCAGGAACAGCAGTCCCCAAACCTTGAAGTACAGGCCGAGCGGATGCTGCGTGTGTTGTGCCGCAACATCCCCCGTGGCGGCATCGATCGAAGGTGTCTGCATGGCGGCCCCGTTGTCACCACAGATAGAACAGCGCGAAAATGAAGACCCACACGAGGTCGACGAAGTGCCAGTACAGCCCGGTGATCTCGACGATATCGTAGTTGCCCGCCCCGTCGGCGCCCACGCCTTCGTAACGCCCGGCCAACACGCGCCGGGCGACCACCAGCAGGTAGATGACGCCCGCCGACACGTGCAGGCCATGGAAGCCCGTGATCATGAAAAAGCATGCGCCGAACTGGGCCGCACCCATCGGATTGCTCCACGGGCGCACGCCCTCCTCGATCAGCTTGCTCCACTCGAACGCCTGCATGGAAACGAACATCGCGCCGAACGCGGCGGTCGTAAACATCAGCAACGCGCACTTGCGCCGCTCGCGGCGGTAGGCATAATTGACAGCCATCGCCATCGTGCCGCTGCTGGTGATCAGCACGAACGTCATGATGGCGATCAGGATCAGCGGCAACGTCGTGCCGGCAATCGTCAGTGCAAAGACTTCGCTGGGATTGGGCCATGGCGTCGTCGCCGAGATCCGCACCGACATGTACCCGGTCAGGAAGGTGCCGAAGATGAAGGTATCGCTGAGCAAAAAGATCCACATCATTGCCTTGCCCCAGGGCACCCGGAACATTGCGCGGTCGCCGCCCATGTCGGCGGCCATGCCCGGCCATCCGGCGGTCGCGCCGGCATCCGCGGACAATGCTGCCGGGAGCTCGCCGTGGCCGGGGGGTTGCGTTCCGGGCGTCATGATCACCTCGCACCGGGAACGCCGATGCCGACGCTGGCGCACACCGCCTGCACCAGTTCCGGCGTCACGGCAAACAGCAAACCGAACAAGGCCAGCCAGACGGCCAGCAGCAGGTGCCAGTACTGGGCACACAGCGCCAGCCCCGCCTGGCTGCGCGCCGCGCCGTGCCGCCGCAGGCGCATCGTGACCGCCCCGGCCGCGCACATGCCGCCCACGACATGCAGCGCGTGCACGCCGGTCAGCATGTAGAAGAACCCCGCGCCCGGCGACGAGGCGGCCACGTACTGCTGCGCCGCCAACGCATGCCAGCCACCCAGCTGACTGGCCAGGAAACCAAGGGCCGACAGCCAGGCCAGCGCGCACCAGCGCAGCACATCCGGAGCCTGGGGCGCCGTGCCGGACTGGCCTGCCGCGACACTCCCGGCACCAGACCCTGCCGACCGCGCCGCCAGATGCCACGCGATGCTGCCTGTCCCCAGCAGCCCGGTGGACAACCACAACTGCCACGGCACCGAGGGGGCCGGACGCCAGTCGCCGTAACCGATCCGCATCAGGTACGCGACACTGAACAACAGGAACAGCGAGCAGACGACACCCATGAAGGTCCACAAGCCGATCTGCGCCGCGCTGTACGGCGCGGCCCCGCCTCCATTCCAGCCGGGTGCGCCGGGCTGGAGCCGCCCGGATTGCGCGCCGGATGCCAGCCCGGCCAGGCCCGCGCGCCTCATGCCGCACCTCCGCCGTCCGGCGCCAGCTTCGGCGCGGTGCCCGGCGGCGCGGCGGCGGCACGCGGCGGCTCATCCGGTTCGTCCGGCTCATCGGGTCCGATGTGCTGCGGCAGGTAGTCGCCCTCCGGCCCCGTGCGGCCATAGGCGTAGGGCCCGCGATAGACCACCGGCAGTTGCGCGCCCCAGTTGCCGTGCGCCGGCGGCGTGTCCGGCGTCTGCCATTCGAGGCTGACGGCGCGCCACGGATTGCCCCCGGCGACGCGCCCGCGCACTGCACTCCAGCCCAGGTTGAACAGGAACAGCAGCTGCACGACGCCGACGACCAGCGCGGCCACCGTGATGAACGCGTTCAGCTGCTGGGCCGACTCGGGGATGAACGCATAACTGTCGTAGCTGTAGTAGCGCCGCGGCATGCCCAGCAGGCCCAGATAATGCATCGGGAAGAAGATCGCGTAGGAGCCCAGGAACGTGACCCAGAAATGCAGCCGGGCCAGGCCTTCGTGGTACATCCGGCCCGTCACCTTCGGATACCAGTGGTACAGGCCGCCGAACACGGCCAGGACAGGCGACACCCCCATCACCATGTGGAAGTGCGCCACGACGAAATACGTGTTCGACAAGGGAATATCGACGCTGACATTGCCCAGGAACAGCCCCGTCAGGCCGCCGATCAGGAAGGTGCTGATGAAGCCCAGCGCGAACAGCATCGGTACCGTCATGTGGATGTCGCCGCGCCACAGCGTCAGCGTCCAGTTGTACACCTTCAGCGCTGTCGGCACGGCAATCACCAGGGTGGTCACCGCAAAGAAGAAGCCGAACAGCGGATGCATGCCGCTGACGTACATGTGGTGCGCCCACACGACAAAGCTCAGCCCGCCGATGATGACGATGGCCCACACCATCATCCGGTAGCCGAAGATCGCCTTGCGCGCGTGCACGCTGATCAGGTCGGAGATGATGCCGAAGGCGGGCAGCGCCACGATATACACCTCCGGGTGGCCGAAAAACCAGAACAGGTGCTGGAACAGCAGCGGGCTGCCGCCGCTGTAGCCGGTCGGCTGTCCCATCGAGACCAGTGCCGGCATGAAGAAGCTCGTGCCCAGCACGCGGTCCAGCAGCATCATCACGCCGCTGACGAACAGCGCCGGAAACGCCAGCAGCGCCAGGATGGTGGCGACAAAGATGCCCCACACCGTCAGCGGCATGCGCATCAAGGTCATGCCGCGCGTGCGCGCCTGCAGCACCGTCGTCACGTAGTTCAGGCCGCCCATCGTCGCGGCCACGATGAACACCAGCAGCGAGACCAGCATGACGACGATGCCCGCCTCGACCCCTGGCGTGCCGGGCAGGATCGCCTGCGGCGGGTACAGCGTCCAGCCCGCGCCGGTCGGACCGCCCGTCACGAAGAAGCTCGCCACGAGAATCAATACCGAGAGCAGGTAGAACCAGAAGCTCAGCATGTTCAGGAACGGGAACACCATGTCGCGCGCGCCCACCATGAGGGGGATCAGGTAGTTGCCGAAGCCGCCCAGGAAGATCGCCGTGAGGAGGTACACCACCATGATCATCCCGTGCATCGTGATGTACTGGTAATAGCTGGCCGGATCGATGAACTCGAACTTGCCCGGGAAGCCCAGCTGCAGCCGCATCAGGTCGGACAGCACGATGCCGATCACCCCGACCACCAGCGCCGTCAGCGTGTACTGCACGGCGATCACCTTGTGATCCTGGCTCCAGACATACTTCGCCATGAAGCTGTGCGGTGCATGGCCGTAGCCGTGCTGTGCGCCCGCCCCGCCATGATCCCCGCCGCCGTGCGCCAGCGTGGCGCCTGCCCCGGCCTGGCTCGCTTCGTCGTTGTCGCTTCCCGGATCCATGTCTTCTCCATGCCAATAGGCTGAACTGCGCTGTAATGGAACCATCCTGAACGGACATGACTCACGGCGGTGCAATGCCGGCTGATGCAATGCCGGCGGATGCAATGCCGGCTGATGCAATGCCGGCGGATGCAATGCCGGCAGTGCAGTACCCGCAGTGCAGTACCGCCGGGTGCAGTACCGGCACGCGCGCCCGCCATCGCACCAGGCAGGCTACGCCGTCGCCGCGCTTGCCCCCCAGCCGCTCACCGCAAGGACTTGATATAGTCCACCAGCGCTGTCAGCTCCGCTTCGCTCACCTGGCCCGGCGGCATCACGGGCGGGTAGCCCTTGACGATATGGGCCTGCGGCACCTGGATCGACTGGCGCAGGTAGGCTTCGTCGGCCGCCGCGCGCGTGCCGTCCGCGAACGCACGCTCGGCGCCGAACACCCCTTTCCAGCTGGGCCCGACACCATTGCTGCCATCCACGCTGTGGCAGGCGACGCAGCCTTTTCCCTGTGCCACCAGCCGCCCCTGCTTGCCGGCCTCGGCCGGACCGCCGATGCCGCCGACACCCCGCCCGCCAAAGGTTGGCTGCCGCGCGAGCCACGCCGCATACACTGCCGGCTCGTCGACGACCACGTGGCTGCGCATGTTCGAGTGGCCCACGCCGCACAGCTGCGCGCACAGCACCTCGTAGCGGCCGACACGCTCGGGCGTGAACCAGAAATGCGTGACCATGCCCGGCACCATGTTCATGCGGGTACGGAACTGCGGTACATAGAAGTCGTGCAGCACATCCTGCGCGCGCAACTGCGCCAGCGCCGGGCGCCCGACGGGCAGGTGCAGTTCCTGGCCATCCACCAGCACATCGTCCTGGCCGTTCGGGTCCTGCGGATTCATGCCGAACGGGTTGGTGGCCTGGATGAAGCGTACCGCCGTCGTACCCAGTTTGCCGTCCCGGCCCGGCAGCCGGTAGTGCCACTGCCACTGCTGCCCCATCACTTCGAACACCATCGCATTCGCCGGCGGATCGATCAGGCGGGCATACACCGTCAACCCGGGCGCCAGCAGGCCGGCGATCGCCACGGACGTCAGCCCGATCAGCCACCATTCGAGCTTGCGGTTGCCATGCGCGGCCGCCGCGCGGTGCCCTTCGCGGTGGCGATAGCGCACCACCACGTAGGCGACGAACAGGTGCAGCACGACAAACGCAATGCCGGTGATGGCAAACGTCAGCATCAACGCGTCGTCCATCGCGTGCCAGTTCGACGCGATGGGCGTCAGCCACCACGGGCTGACGATATGGAAGACCAGCGCGCCCACGGCAATCAGCACCAGGGACACTGCCACTGCCACTGCGGTCGTCATGCGTTGCCTTCGTCGGTTGCTGGTCGGGGAACTGCGGTGCGGCGACGATGCGGAAGCCGGCACTCAGCCGGTCGGGCGCTCCAGCTGGCGATAGACGAACGCGGCCACCATGCCGAACACGACGTGACCGAGCAGCGTGGTCCAGCCGCGCAGCTCGATGAACCAGGCCAGTGCGCTCGCCACGACATAGAAGTTGAACAGGTAGAGCACGGCGCCGAACACGGCGCCCGTCGCCAGCACGAGGGCGATGCTGGAATCGAGGTGGAACGGCGCGATCAGCGCGCCCAGCACGAAGCCGAACACGATGCCGAGCACATAATGGATCACCAGCGCGGCGATCAGCACCGACAGGTTGTAGCCCTGCACCTGCAACACGGGATCGCCCAGCACCATGGCGGCGATCAGGCGCGGCGTGCGCCAGGGGTCGACGCCTGTCGCGGTGGCGAACAGCAGTTCAAGGAGCATCAGGATGCCGCCGGCACCGAAGCCGGCGATCGCTGCGACAGTCCAATCGGGTTCACGCGCGACCCACCGATGGGAGACCAGAAGCGGCTTCATTCGAAGTTCCATATTCGCCTCCTGCTAGGTATTGCTGTCGGATTGTGAGACCGCGCCGCGGTACTGCATGGCCCATGCGGACGCAGTCGAGCGCTGGAAGCACTCGACCGCTCTACGGGCACACGTGCCGGCGCCTGCATGCGATCTTGTTGGAGTATAGGTCGCAATCGGCCGGGCACAAGCAAGGAATTTTTTTCGGCGGCGGGAACTGGTTGAATGCGCAGCAGGATGTCCCGGACGGACAACAAAAAAGCCGCTCAATGGCGGCCTCGTCATCAACTGCTGCATGCCTGGCGCGTTGCGCGACCTGGCGTCCCCACGGGGATTCGAACCCCGGTACTCACCGTGAAAGGGTGATGTCCTAGGCCTCTAGACGATGGGGACCTTGGAACTTCCGTTGTACTGCATTGTCTACACTTGGTGGAGGTAAGCGGGATCGAACCGCTGACCTCTTGCATGCCATGCAAGCGCTCTCCCAGCTGAGCTATACCCCTCTGGTGCAAACAATTTACTGCCACTGCCACTGCTACTATCACTGCGACTACCACTGCCAATTACCTGGCGTCCCCACGGGGATTCGAACCCCGGTACTCACCGTGAAAGGGTGATGTCCTAGGCCTCTAGACGATGGGGACCATGGAACTACCGAACTACCTTCATCTGCACCCTGGTGGAGGTAAGCGGGATCGAACCGCTGACCTCTTGCATGCCATGCAAGCGCTCTCCCAGCTGAGCTATACCCCGCTGGCACAGACAAAATAAAAGCCGCTCTGCGCGACTTTTGTTACCACTTGCCGCCTGGCTAAGGCGACGAGTTACAACAAAACATCCACTGCTTACTTCACTACCACTGCCGATACTGCTGGCGTCCCCACGGGGATTCGAACCCCGGTACTCACCGTGAAAGGGTGATGTCCTAGGCCTCTAGACGATGGGGACCCGGAACAACTACTACCACTACATTCTTCGCCAAACTGGTGGAGGTAAGCGGGATCGAACCGCTGACCTCTTGCATGCCATGCAAGCGCTCTCCCAGCTGAGCTATACCCCCGTTTGCGAAGAGACAGAAGTATAGCAGCCGTTACGGAAAACGCAAATACCCCGCTGAAATATTTTCAGTAAAACTTCACAGGTATTTCGCCACGCGTGCCGCGACCGTATCACGGCCAAACAACTGCAGCACGGCATCGATGGCAGGCGTCTGCAACTGGCCCGTGACGATCAGGCGCAGCGGCATCGCCATCTGCGGCATTTTCAGGCCATGGGCGGCCAGCACTTCCTTGATCATCGCGGCAATGGCTTCCTTGGTCCACTCGACCGTCTGGATGCGCTCGGCAAACTGGGCCAGGGCCGGCTTGACGGCGTCCGTGAAGTGCTGCGTCATCAGCGCCTCGTCCGGCTGCGGCTGGCGGTAGAACAGCATCGCCGCGTCCGCCAGTTCATTGACGGTATTGGTGCGCTCCTTCAGCAGCGCCAGCACCGTGGCCAAGTCGGGCGCGCCGTCGAACTGCGCGCCGGCCGCCAGCATGCGCGGCTTCGCCAGCTCGGCCAGGCGGCCGTTGTCGGCCTGCTTGATCCAGTGGTTGTTCAGCCACGCCAGCTTCTCGTTGTTGAACTGGGCGGCCGAGGCCGTCAGGTGCTCCAGGTTGAACCATTCGCAGAACTGGTCCATCGAGAACACCTCGTCGTCGCCGTGGCTCCAGCCCAGGCGCGCCAGGTAGTTCAGCATCGCCTCGGGCAGGAAGCCCTGCGCCGGGTACTCCATCACGCTGACGGCGCCGTGGCGCTTGGACAGCTTCTGGCCGTCCGAGCCCAGGATCATCGGCAGGTGGCCATACTCCGGCAGCGGCGCGCCGATCGCGCGCAGGATGTTGATCTGGCGGGGCGTGTTGTTGACGTGGTCGTCGCCGCGCAGCACGTGCGTGATGCGCATGTCCCAATCGTCCACCGCGACGCAGAAGTTGTACGTGGGCGTGCCGTCGGTACGGGCGATGATCAGGTCGTCCAGCTCCTTGTTGGAGATCGTGATCGTGCCCTTGACGACATCGTTCCACGTGACGTCGCCATCCAGCGGATTCTTGAAGCGCACCACCGGCTTGCGGCCCTCCGGGATGGCGGGCAGGGCCTTGCCCTCTTCCGGGCGCCAGGTGCCGTCGTAACGCGGCTTCTCGCCGGCCGCGCGGAAGCGCTCGCGCATCGCCTCGACTTCCTCGGGCGTCGAGTAGCAGTGGTAGGCGGTGCCGGCGGCCAGCATCTGCGCGATCACCTCGCGGTAGCGGTCCATGCGCTGCATCTGGTAGAACGGGCCTTCGTCATGGTCGAGGCCAAGCCACTGCATGCCGTCGATGATGGCCTGCACGGCTTCGGGGGTGGAACGTTCCAGGTCGGTGTCCTCGATGCGCAGCACGAAGGTGCCGCCGAAGTGGCGCGCGTAGGCCCAGGAATACAGCGCGGTGCGGGCGCCGCCCAGGTGGAGGAAGCCGGTCGGGCTGGGGGCGAACCGGGTGCGGACGGGGGTGGCTGGTGCAGTGGTCATCTCGGTATGAAGCGGTAGGGATAAAGGGCTTATTTTACCCGCAACTCGCTTATACTCGAATCGACAACCTTTAAGGAGCCATGCCTTGTTCCGACGCCCCGCCCTGCCTTTCATGCTGCCCTTCTCCCTATTGGCAACGATGCTTGCCGCGCCGGCGCTGGCCGCCACCGACCCCACGCTGGCGCAGCGCATCGCCGCCGTCGAAAACGGCCTGCTGCCGGCCGTGACGATCGCCGGCGCGCCGCCTGTCAAGCGTACCTTGGCCGCCGAGATGGCACGCCTGCGCGTGCCCGGCGCCAGCATCGCCGTGATCCACGCGGGCGAGATCGAGTGGGCGCGGGGCTACGGCGTCGTCACGCCCGGTGGCGCACCCGTCACGCCGGCCACCTTGTTCCAGGCCGCGTCGATCAGCAAGCCGGTGACCGCGATGGCTGCCCTGAAGATGGTGGAGCTGGGCCAGCTCGCGCTCGATCGCGACGTGAACGGCTATACGACGTTGTGGAAGCTGCCGAAGGACATGGATGACTCGCCCGTCACGCTGCGCCAGCTGCTGTCGCACACGGCCGGCACCACGGTCCATGGCTTTGCCGGCTACCCGGCGGGCAGTCCCGTGCCGACACTGATACAGCTCCTGAACGGCGCCAAGCCCGCCAACTCGCGCGGCGTCCATGTGGCGACGCGCCCCGGCACCAAATGGCGCTACTCGGGCGGCGGCTATGAAGTGGTGCAGTACGTGATGACGGAACGGGCCAAGCAGCCCTTCCCGCAACTGCTGCAGGAGACGGTGCTGAAGCCCCTGGGCATGGCCGACAGCAGCTTCGCCCAGCCCCTGCCGGCGGCGCAACTGGCGCGCGCCGCGCTGCCGCACGACGGCAACGGCAAGCCGGTCCCGGGCGGTCCGCATACCTACCCGGAACTGGCCGCGGCCGGCCTGTGGACGACACCGTCGGACCTGGCCAGGTTCGCCATCGAGATCAAGCGCGCGGCGGCGGGCCAGTCCAACAAGGTGCTGTCGCAGTCGATGACGCAGCTGATGCTGGCGCCCGTGCTGCAGGATTACGGCCTGGGGCTCGGTGTGGAGGATACGGGCCAGGCCCAGTCGTTCGGCCACGGCGGCTCGAATGCGGGCTACCAGAGCCTGATGGTGGCGTACACGGAGCGCGGGGATGGCGTGGTCGTGATGACCAACGGCGACCGCGGCGGCGAGCTGGCCGGCGAGATCGTGCGGGCCGTCGCGGCGCAGTACGACTGGCCCACCAAGCGGCCGAAGGTGCGTGCGGCCGTGCCGACGCCGGCCGCGGCCCTGGCTGCGCTGCCCGGCAAATATGCCATTGACGGGCTGGGCGACTTCACGATCGCGCGCGCCGGCGACGGCCTGACGGTGGCGCTGAAGGAAGGCGCGGCCGAACCGCTGCACGCGGCGCCGGACGGCAGCTGGTTTGTTACGTCGATGGAGGGCGAGCTGCGCTTCGGCGGCGTGGATGGCGGCGGCCGGTTGAAGGCGGGCGCGATGGACGTGCCGTTCGCCCGGGCCAAATAAGCCATGCAGCGAACAACGGCCGGGCTCGTGTCTCACCAAGGTGCCTGACCCCGATGTGGGACACGAGCCCGGCCGTGCGGCCCGGTGGGGCCGGGCCGACCTGCCGGGGCCTTACTTGACGGTGACGCGGATGGTCTTGCTGAGCGCTTCGCCGTAGGACTGGTGGGCGCCGTCGGCGAACTGCATGGTCAGCTTGTACTGGCCCGGCGGCAGCTTCACCTCCGTCTCGGTCTGGCCCTTGCTGAAATGGAGGTGGTTGTCGTCGAACGGGATCGGCTGCGCCTTGCCGATGGCGTCGCGGTCGATCAGCAGGTGATGATGGCCGCCGTTCGGCACGACGGCACCGGCGGGCTGCACTTCCATGCCGACGACGGCGAACTTGACCCGGAACGGGCTCGTCACCGTCGCGCCGTCCTTCGGCTGGACAAACGAGACCGATGGCGACTGGGCACAGGCCGGCCCCGCCGTCAATGCCGCCAGCAGCCAGGCTGCCGCACTACCCCGCAGATTGCGCATGATGCCTCCTCCCGGATTCACACCGCTTATTTGCTCAGCTTTGGCCCCTTGTATTTCATCACGAGGCCTTTCGGCCCCACCGCCCAGCCCACCGTGGCCGACGCGAAGCCCACCGTGTTGACGGGCAGCTTGTCCAGCACCTTCCACGTGCGGCCTGCATCCAGGCTGTAGCCGGAACCGGCCAGGCCGCCGGCGACAAACGCATCCGGCGCACCTGGGACTGGCACCACCACCGACATGTACCCGGCCGGCAGCACCGGCGCGGGCGTCCAGGTGGCGCCGCCGTCCTCGCTGCGCGCGCCATTGAGCGTGCCGAGGCGACGGTCCGAATAGTCGCCACCGACAGCCAGGCCGACGTCGCTGTCGCGGAAGCCTACCGAGAACACGCCCTTGGCCGGGGCACCGGCCGGGATCGGCGTCTCGGCCGCTTCCCAGCTGCGGCCCCGGTCCGTCGAATGGAACACCCGCGCCTGCGCGCCACCGCCCGTGGCGAACCACGCATCGTTCTCGCCCACCACCGACAGGCACGTGCCGCTCGCGGCAAACGCCGCCTCGTTCGACAGCGCCTTCAGGCCGTTCGGATCGACCGTGGCCTGCCAGCTGGCGCCGCCGTCGCTCGTCGTCAGCACCTGGTAGGCGCCGTCGACCGGGTCGCCGAACACCAGGCCATTGTCGCGGTCCCAGAACGCGATGCAATCCCAGAAGCCATTCGCATCCGGGTTGGTGATCTGCAGGGCCCACGTGGCCCCACCATCGGTAGTGCGGTAGATGCGCGACGCATCGCCCGGGCCGATGCTCAGCACCGTGGCGGTGTCGGCATCGAATGCGTGGATATCGCGCAGGTCGAGTGCCTCGGCGCCGGGGACGATGAACTTCTTCCACGTCTTGCCGTCCACCGTGCGCAGCACCGTGCCCTTGGCGCCGCTGGCCCACGCGACCGTCGGGCTGACGACCGACAGGCCGCGCAACTGCGACTCCGTGCCGCTGGCCTGGCGCTGCCAGGGCCTGACGGTCTTTTCAGGCTTTGTCGCGGCGGTGTCCTGCCACGCCCCCATGCTGCTCAACGGGACTGCCAGCAGGGCAGCCAACAAGACACGAGTACGGCGGGGCATCGTCAGGGCGGGCATAACACTCCTTGGAGGTTGAAGTTCCTGGTTAGTCGTTCTTGATCACGATCGAGGGGAATTTGCTGCTCATGTCCTTGGCCTTTTCCGCCACCTTGATCGCCACCTTGCGCGCGATCTCCTTGTACAGCGTGGCGACCTGGCCATCCGGGTCCGCCACGACCGTGGGCTTGCCGGAATCGGTCTGCTCGCGGATCGCCATCTTCAGGGGCAGCTTGCCCAGGAAGTCGACACCGAAGTCCGCGCACATCTTCTCGCCGCCGCCGGCGCCGAAGATCTCCTCGGTGTGGCCGCAGTTGGAGCAGATGTGGGTGCTCATGTTCTCCACCACGCCCAGGATCGGGATGCCGACCTTCTCGAACATCTTCAGGCCCTTGCGCGCGTCCAGCAGCGCGATGTCCTGCGGCGTCGTGACGATCACGGCGCCCGTCACGGGTACTTTCTGCGAGAGCGTCAGCTGGATGTCGCCGGTGCCCGGTGGCATGTCGACGACGAGGTAGTCCAGCTCGCGCCAGTTGGTCTGGTCCAGCAATTGCTGCAACGCCTGCGTGACCATCGGGCCGCGCCAGACCATCGGCTCGTCCGGATCGATCAGGAAGCCGATCGACGACACCTGGATGCCGTGGCCTTCCATCGGTTCCATCGTCTTGCCGTCGTTCGACATGGGCCGACCCGACACGCCCAGCATCATCGGCTGCGACGGGCCGTAGATGTCCGCATCGAGCACGCCGACGGTGGCGCCTTCGGCGGCCAGCGCCAGCGCCAGGTTGACTGCCGTGGTGGATTTGCCGACGCCGCCCTTGCCGGAGGCGACGGCGACGATGTTCTTCACGTTCGGCAGGGGCTTCAGGCCGCGCTGCACGGTGTGGGCGATGATCTTGCTCGTGACGTTCAGGGCGATGCCGAGGCCAAAGGGCTGCAGCGCGGCCAGCACGCTGGCGCGGATGCCTTCGACCTGGCTGCGGGCCGGGTAGCCCAGTTCGATGTCGACGGCGATGGCGCCGTTCTCGACCTTCAGGTTGCGAACCGATTTCGTCGTGACGAAGTCCTTGCCGGTGTTGGGATCGATGACCTGCGACAGGGCGGCCTTGACGTCTTCCGTTGTGATGCTCATGTATTTCTCCGTTGGTGATGCCGCAGTCTAGCGCAAAATGGACCGATAGACACGGTGCACACCCGGGCCGCTGCGCAGGCCGCCCGGGCGCTGTTAAAATGGCAGTTTTATTTATCTTCTTTCGCGCCGACCATGACCCGCAAGCTGTTCGTCACCACTGCCCTGCCCTATGCCAACGCCGCGTTCCACATCGGCCACATGATGGAATACATCCAGGCCGACATCTGGGTGCGTTACCAGCGCATGCAGCAGGACCGGGAAGTGCACTTCGTCGGCGCCGACGACACGCACGGCACCCCGATCATGATCGCCGCCGAAAAGGAAGGCATCACGCCGCAGGAGTTTGTCGCCAAGATCGCCGCCGGCCGGGCGCAATACCTGGACGGTTTTCATATCGCTTTTGACAACTGGTATTCGACCGATTCGCCGGAGAATGTCGAGCTGTCGCAAGGCATCTACCGCCGCCTGCGCGACGTGGGCCTGATCCAGACCAAGACGGTCGACCGCTTCTTCGACCCCGTCAAGGGCATGTTCCTGGCCGACCGCAACATCAAGGGCGAATGCCCGAAATGCGGCGCCAAGGATCAGTACGGCGACAACTGCGAGGTGTGCGGCGCGGCCTACCAGCCGACCGACCTCGTCAATCCGTATTCCGTGTTCACCAGCGCGACGCCGATCCTGAAGCCTTCCGAGCAGTATTTCTTCAAGCTGTCCGACCCGCGCTGCTTCGAATTCCTGCGCGACTGGCTGAACACGCCGGGGCGCCTGCAGCCGGAAATGGTCAACAAGGTCTCCGAATGGCTGGGTGAGTCGGGCGAAAAGCTGGCCGACTGGGACATCTCGCGCGACGCGCCCTACTTCGGCATCCCGATTCCGGACGCGCCGGGCAAGTTCTTCTACGTGTGGCTGGATGCGCCCGTGGGCTACCTGGCTTCGCTGAAGAACTACTTCGGCAAGCAAGGCATCGACTACGAGGCATTCCTGAACGATCCGGCCGCCGAGCAGATCCACTTCATCGGCAAGGACATCGTTTCCTTCCACCTGCTGTTCTGGCCGGCCATGCTGAAGTTCGCCGAGCACCCCGTCATCGACAAGCTGAAGGTCAACGTGCACGGCCACCTGACCGTCAACAATGAAAAAATGTCCAAGTCGCGCGGCACCGGCATCTCGCCGCTGCGCTACCTGAACCTGGGCATGAACCCGGAATGGCTGCGCTACTACATCGCCTTCAAGCTGAACGCCAAGGTGGAAGACCTGGACTTCACGGGCGAGGACTTCGTGGCCCGGGTCAACTCGGACCTGATCGGCAAGTACGTCAATATCGCCAGCCGCTGCGCCGGCTTCATTGCCAAGAAGTTCGATGGCAAGCTGGCCGACAGCCTGTCCGAGACGTCGCTGGGCTGGATCCGCCGCGCGCTGACGACCGTCGAGGGGGCCGAACGCCAAGTCGCCATCGCGGAAAGCTACGAGAATCGCGAGTTCGGCCGGGCGCTGCGCGAGATCATGGAAATCGCCGACGTGACCAACCAGTACGTCGACGAGAACAAGCCATGGGTGCTGGCCAAGGATGAAACGAAATTGGCCGAACTGCACGAAGTGTGCACGACGGCGCTGATCCTGTTCCGCCAATTGACGATCCTGCTGTCGCCGGTGCTGCCGGGCGTGGCCGCCAACGTCCGCACGTTCCTGAACGACGAGCGCCATGAGTGGGCCGATACGACCCTGGCGGCCGCCAGCACGTCGATGCTGGGCCGCACCATCGGCGCCTACAGCCACCTGATGACGCGGGTGGACGCGAAGATGATCGACGACCTGTTCGACGCGCCCAAGCCAGCCGCCGCACCGGCTGCTGCAGCGCCGGCTGTCGCCGCCCCCGCCGCCCCCGCCGCCGTCCCGGAAGGCATCGAGCCGCTGGCGCCCGAAATCAAGATCGACGATTTCGCCAAGGTCGACCTGCGCATCGCGCAGATCGTCAACTGCGAACACGTGGAAGGGTCGGACAAGCTGCTGCGCCTGACGCTGGACGTGGGCGAAGGTCGGCACCGCAATGTCTTCTCCGGCATCAAGTCGATGTACCAGCCGGAAGACCTGGTCGGCAAATTGACGGTCATGGTGGCCAACCTGGCCCCCCGTAAAATGAAGTTCGGTATTTCCGAAGGCATGGTATTGGCGGCGTCCAGCGCGGACGAGAAAACCAATCCGGGTATTTATATCCTCCATCCATGGCCGGGTGCGCAGCCGGGCATGCGGATTCGCTGAGGATCGATAAAAACCGATGGGCAGTCCGATCGCAGTCCGCCCGGCGGACGATGACGATGTGGCGCTGATTGCCGGCCTGACGCGCAAAGCGTGGGCCGGCAAGGTCAGCGTCACCTCTTCCGGCCATCGTGAAACCGCCGTCCTGGTCGCGGAACATCTGCGCCAGGGCGGCGGTTTTATTTTATTGGACGACGCCGAACCGATCGGTTCCGTACGGTGGCTGCCGCACGATACCGAACCGGGTGTATGGGAGATATTGCGGATGGGCGTGCTGCCGGAATATCGCGGCCGCAACCTGTCCCAGCATTTATTGGAAGCCGTGATTCACCACGGCCTCGAATCGGGCATCGACGAGTTAAGGCTGGCGGTACGCCCCGACCAGCCCAAGCTGATCGATTTTTATTCGGCCTACGAATTCGAGCTGGCACCGGAGCTGGAATATTCCCATGCCAATCCGCTGGAGCCGGCGCCGCTGGTGATGCGGCGGGTATTGCGTGATTAGGCTTGGGGTCTGTCCCTGCGGGACTGACCCCGGTTTTTATCGGCGGCCTCTGCAATCTCGTGCGTGCGTCAAGCGATCCGCACGCTGCATCGAATAAAACCAGGGTCAGTCCCTTGCAGGGACAGACCCTCAACCTGATCCGCAAGCCGACTTCAGGCGTAGACAAGCCAACATATGGCGCACCACGCCCGTGAGCCCCCTAGTGCACGCTCGCTGCGATCGGCTTCGGTGGCTTCGGCGGGGCCTGGTCGCAGCCGGCCAGCAGCAACGCGGCGGATGCGACGACCAGCATCAAGATACGCATGAGCTATTCTCCCGACTGGATGACGATCCAAGGTAGCAGAACCGCGCCGCCGCCGGCGCACGGCTTTATGCGGGCCGGCGCGACGACACGACGATGCCACCGACGATCAGCAGAAACGCAAAGCCATGATAAAGGTGCGGCAATTCGCCGAGAAACGCCGACGATAAGATGGCCGCGAACAACGGCGTCAGATTGCTGAAGAATGCCGCAATGGCGGGGCCGGCGCGACGGACGCCCTCGCCCCAGCAGCGGAACGCCACGACAGCCGGTCCGATCGCAACGTACGCCAGTACGGCGAATAATGTCGGGGTCCAATGGACGGTGGCGTCCGACCAGGTCCATTCGCCGGCCGCGAATAATCCCGACCACAGCACGCCGAATCCCACTTGGGCCAGCAGGAAACCTGCCCAATCGGCGCGCAGGCTGGCGGGCTCATGGGTACGCGTCAATAACCAGCTGTACAGCGACCAGGCGATCGTCGCCAGGATCATGAATAAATCGCCGGCAACGAGCCTTAATGCCAGCAAATGCGCGAGATCGCCCCGTGCCAAGACCAGCAATACGCCGGCAATCGATAGAATGGCGCCGATAACCTGGCGCCGGCTGACGCGCACGCCGAAAAACAGCCAGCCCGTCAGCATCATCCATACGGGCATGCCGGCCGCGACCAGGGTTACATTAATGGGTGTGCTGCTTTGCAGCGCCAGATATTGCAGCGCGTTGTACAGGCCCACGCCAAGCAGGCCCAGCACTGCGTAGCGGCGCCAATGCGGCCACAGGCCGCTGCCGCGCCGGAATACCGGGCCGGCCAGCGGCAGCAGGATCAGCAGCGCCAACACCCAGCGCAGCAGGTTCAGCAGGATCGGCGGCACCATGTCGTGCACGAGCCGGCCCGCGATGGCATTGCCGGCCCACAGCAGCGGCGGCAGCGTCAGCAGGAACACGGTGTGGGGTGTCAGTCGGGTATTCATTGCTGAAGAGCATAACCGATTCGACAACTCGTCGCTGCGCTGCGACAGAATTCCCTGCGGCATGCCGCAGCGCGGTAGAATACGCGTTGGTTTTCACCAATGTACTCAACCTTCATTCAAGCTATGAAATTCCTGTTCAAGCAACACCGCGGTTACGAATCCGACCACACCCAGTTCATCAAGAGCCTGAAGGAACAGAATCCGGCCATCGAACAAGGCCAGCGCGAAGGCCGCGCCCTGCTGTGGGACAAGTCCCCGCTGTCGCTGGACGAGCGCGCCCGCCAGCGTGACTCCGCCATCAAGCAGCAGGCCTACGTCTACCAGAACAAGCTGTAAGCCTCACCGAGGACGGCACGCATGCTGCCCCATGACGCGGCGGACGACCCGGCGGACGCGGCGCACGCCGCCGCCGGGGCCGCTGCCGCGACAGGCGCAGCACCTTCCGACGTCACCGACGAGCCGCCAGGCGCCGCGGCCCAGGCCGATGGTGCCGCTTTCGCACGCCTGTACGGCGAGCCGCTGCTGCACCTGCCGACCGACCTGTACATCCCGCCGGACGCGCTGGAGATCTTTCTCGAAGCGTTCGAGGGCCCGCTCGACCTGCTGCTGTACCTGATCCGCCGCCAGAACTTCAACATCCTCGACATTCCGATGGCGCAGGTCACGCTGCAGTACCTGAAGTACGTCGACCAGATCCGGCTGTCCAACCTGGAGCTGGCCGCCGAGTACCTCCTGATGGCGGCCATGCTGATCGAGATCAAGTCGCGCATGCTGCTGCCGCAGCGCCAGCACGACATCGAGGTCGAGCTGGACGATCCACGTGCCGAGCTGGTGCGCCGCCTGCTGGAATACGAGCAGATCAAGCTCGCCGCCGTCGACATCAATGCCCTGCCCCAGCTGGACCGCGATTTCGTCCGCACGCAGATCTTCATCGAGCAAAGCCTCGTGCCCGTGTGGCCCGACGTCAGCCCGGCGGACCTGCAGGCGGCATGGCGCGACCTGCTCAAGCGTGCCAAGCTCAAGCAGCATCACAGGATCACGCGCGAGGAATTGTCGGTGCGCGAGCACATGACGATGATCCTGCGCCGCCTGCAATCGCAGCGCTTCGTCGAGTTCGCCGACCTGTTCGACGTCGTCGGCGGCGTGCCGGTGCTGGTCGTGAACTTCGTGGCCATGCTGGAGCTGGCAAAGGAAACCCTGATTGAAATTACCCAGGCCGAACCGTTCGCGCCCATCTATGTGCGCCTCGCCTATTCGCCTGCATGACCAACCGGCATCGATAACCAACACATGAAAATCATCTCGTCCATCGAAGAGCTGCGCGACCAGTTGCGCGGCCAGTTGCGTACCGCCTTCGTTCCCACCATGGGCAACCTGCACGAGGGCCACCTGTCGCTGATGCGCATCGCGCGCCGCCACGGCGACCCGGTCGTCGCGTCGATCTTCGTCAACCGCCTGCAGTTCGGTCCGAACGAGGACTTCGACAAGTACCCGCGCACGTTCCAGGCGGACGTGGAAAAGCTGGAAAAGGAAGGCGTCTACGTGCTGTTCGCGCCCACCGAGAAGGACATGTACCCGGAACCGCAGGAGTACCGCGTGCAGCCGCCGGATGGCCTGGGCAACACGCTGGAAGGCGAGTTCCGCCCGGGCTTCTTCAACGGTGTCTGCACTGTCGTGACGAAGCTGTTCTCGTGCGTGCAGCCGCGCGTGGCCGTATTCGGCAAGAAGGACTACCAGCAGCTGATGATCGTGCGCAACATGGCACGCCAGTTCGCACTGCCGACGGAAATCATCGGTGCCGAAACGTACCGCGCCGAGGACGGCCTGGCACTGTCGTCACGCAATATGTATCTGTCGGAAACCGAACGGGCCGAAGCGCCAGCGCTGTACCAGTCGCTCAACTTCGTCGCCAACGAAATGCGCGCCGGCCACCTGGACGTGTTCCAGCTGGAGCACAAGGCCATGGACGACCTCGCCAAGCGGGGCTGGAAACCGGACTACATCAGCATCCGCAAGCGCAACGACCTGCAGCCGCCCAATGCGGGCGATCTGGCGCAAGGCGAACCGCTGGTCGTGCTGGCAGCAGCCAAGCTGGGCACGACGCGCCTGATCGACAACCTGGAAATCTAGGCCCCAACGGCCGACCTCGTGTCCACCATGGGGCTACACCCCGACTTGGACACGAGCTCGGCAGTCAGTATGGTCGAGGCCGTGTCCCACTTTGGTGACTGACCCCGTGGTGGGACACGGGCTGGGCCGTAGTAGGCGTGATCAGGCCGTGACGTTTTGCGTCCACGCCAGCGCGGACAGGTGGGCCTTGTTGACGTCCGCCGGGCTGATCTGCAGCGAGGCGGCCAGCGAGGCAACCAGCGTCGAGTTCAGCTCGCATGCTTCGGCCAGTGCCAGGTACGGGCCGTAGCGCCCGCCCCGCTCCAGCAGCGCCTTCACGACCTCGTCGGACAGCTGGATCGTTTCCAGCACCTCTTTCATCGGCAAGCCCAGCAGGCGGTCCAGCAGCGAGAACATGCCGGCCACGAAGACGTTTTCCGCCTCACCGCGGCCCAGCGTTTCCAAGCTCAGCAGTTCGGCCAGGCGGCCGCGCACGACGGCCGTCTCCAGCAGCACCGGCGAATAGCCCGACGTGCTGGCCGTGGCCAGCAGCAAGGTCAGCCAGCGCGACAGCGGCTGGTAGCCCAGCAAGGTGATGGCCTGCTTCAGCGACTGGACCTCGCGCCCGGCGCCGAACCCGGCCGAATTGATGTAGCGCAGCAGCTTGTACGACAGCGCCGCATCGCGCTTGAGCACGCTTTCCAGCTTGGCCACGTCGGCATTCGCGTTCACCATCTGCATCAGTTGCAGGATGACGGTTTGCGCCGGATTCAGGCCTTTCACTTCCGTGCCGGGGCGCGGCGTCAGGTGCAGCTTGCCGACGAAGGCATCGATGCCCAGCGCCGCGCAGGCGTCGAAGTCGACCCACGTCGTCACGGGGCGGCCCACCATCCGTACCGACGACTGCTTCAGCGCCGCATAGGTGCGGGCCTGCGTGGCAACGTCGGTGCCGGAAAAGCGCACTTCCACGTACGAGCAGATGGTCGGCAGCCGGTTGCCGGCGCGGGCGATGTCGCAATTGCGCAGCAGGATGCCGACGTCGCCGGCCCGCAGGGCGCGCACGGCCGCCAGCGTGTCGGCATTGGCCAGTTCGCGCGTGGCGATGGACAGGACCGTGTGTTGCGGTGGCAGGTTGTACAGCGCGTCCGTCGACAGCATCGCCGGCACGGCTTCGAGGAACAGGGTCTTGTCGCGCAGCAGCCAGCCGCGTTCGGGATCGTTGACCTGCGCGGCGACGAAGCCGACCAGGTCTTCCAGGCCGGCCTGCGTGACGGCCTCTTCCGGATTGTGCTGCCACGTGAGTTCGTAGCCGACCACCCGCTGCTGCGGGTCCAGCAACGGCTCACGCACGAGGAAATGGGTCTGGTGCATTGCGGGAATGGGTGCGGGGGCAGCCCGGCAGCTGCCGCTTAGGTCAGAAGCCCAGGCTGTCCAGCAGGTCGTCGACCTGGCCCTGGTCGGCCACGATGCCGTCAGCCGACTTGTCGATCTGCGGGCCGTTCAGGAGGCCCGAATCGATGTCCTTCTTCAGCTCTTGCGGCGCGAAATCGATCAGCGTCTGCACCAGCTGCTTCTCGAGGTTCTGGGCGATCGACGTGACGCGCTTGATCACCTGGCCCGTCAGGTCCTGGAAATCCTGCGCCATCATGATGTCCATCAGGTGGCCCTTGGTTGCCGAGGTGGCTTCCGAGGCGGCCGCCATCGCGGCGATCGTGCGCTGGGCCAGCTCGCGCCAGTCGCCCTCGCCCTGGCCGTCCAGCAGGGCTTGCCAGGAAGCGGACAGTTCCTTGGCATCCTTGCTGATACTATCCTGCAGCGGACCCGCTTCGTCCGTGGCATTCAACACCTTCTGCGCCGCGTCTTCGCTCAGGCGTGCCACGTAGTCGAGGCGGTCGCGGGCATCCGGGATGTCTTCCGCGGCCCGCTCGATCAGCTTGTCCAGTCCCAGGCCGCGCAGGTTCTCGTGCAGCGCACGGGTCATGTGACCGATGCGCGACAGGAACTCCTCGTTCGGATCCGTCATGGCGGCCGTGCCGATGGCCGAGGCCGATCCAGCTGCCGCTGCCGCTGCTTGCTCGACCATGAAATCAGGCTCCGAGCTTTTCAAAGATCTTGTTCAATTTCTCGTCCAGCGTCGCGGCCGTGAAAGGCTTGACGACGTAACCGTTGGCGCCGGCCTGGGCCGCCGCGATGATGTTTTCCTTTTTCGCCTCGGCGGTCACCATCAGCACCGGCAGCTTGGCCAGCGCGGGATCGGCACGGATGTTCTGCAGCATGGTCAGGCCATCCATGTTCGGCATGTTCCAGTCGGACACGACGAAGTCGAACTGCTCGGCACGCAGCTTGGCCAGCGCCATCACGCCGTCTTCCGCCTCGTCCACATTGGCATAACCCAGTTCTTTCAACAGATTCCGGACGATGCGCCGCATCGTCGAGAAGTCGTCAACAACTAAAAATTTCATCTTTGGATCAGCCATGAATTACTCCGTTGATTCTTTATAACGCGGTTATTAAATTTAGCTCTGAACTACCAGCAAGTTGTAGGATAGCATTATCGTTACCCATAGGGAACACAACACCCTGTCACTACCGGTAAAAAACCAGAATACCGTATCAAACGCGCACTGTAATTGTCTCGGTCACGCGACGCTTCGGACCAGTTCGTACCTTTTGCGCCGCGCCCCGCTGCTTTATACCTGTTCTACACCCGCAACGCGCGCATGCCGTGCTGCGCCAGGTAGCCGAGCACCATGCCCGGCAGGGCCTGCAGCGCGCCCACTTCGTGCGTGGCGCCGACGGCAATCGCCTCGCGCGGCATGCCGAACACGACGCAGCTGGCTTCATCCTGTGCAAAATTATACGCCCCGGCCGTCTTCATCTCCAGCATACCAGCAGCACCGTCCTTGCCCATGCCCGTCAGGATCACGCCGACGGCATTCTTGCCCGCAAACTGCGCGGCCGAGCGGAACAGCACATCGACGGAAGGCCGGTGCCGGTTGACGGGTTCGCCCTGGTCCAGCTTGGTCATGTAGTTCGCACCCGAGCGCGTCAACAGCAGGTGCGAATGGCCGGGCGCGATGTACGCATGGCCCGGCAGCACGCGCTCGTTGCCTGCCGCTTCCTGCACCGAGATGCGGCACAGCGAGTCCAGGCGTTTCGCGAACGAGCGCGTAAACCCTTCCGGCATGTGCTGCGTGATCAGGATACCCGGGCAGTCGGACGGCATCTGCATCAGGAATTCCCGGATCGCTTCGGTGCCACCCGTGGACGCGCCCACGATAATCAGTTTTTCGGACGACATCAGTGGATTGCGTAATTGTGGCAGGGGTACGCCGCCTTCGGCGCCCGCTTGCGGCAGCGTGCGCGCGCGGATCCGGGCTTTCGACGCGGCGCGGATCTTGTCGGCGATCAGGTCGGTGTACTCGCGCATTCCGGTCTGGATCGAGATCTTCGGCTTCGTCACGAAGTCGACGGCGCCCAGCTCCAGCGCGCGCATGGTGATTTCCGAGCCGCGCTCCGTCAGCGACGACACCATCACGACCGGCATCGGCCGCAGCCGCATCAGCTTTTCCAGGAAGTCCAGGCCGTCCATCTTCGGCATCTCGACGTCCAGGGTCAGCACGTCGGGGTTGGTTTGCTTGATCAGCTCGCGCGCGACCAGCGGGTCGGGCGCCGTGCCGACCACCTTCATGTCGGCCTGGCTGTTGATAATTTCGGTCATGACGCTGCGGATCAGCGCGGAGTCATCGACCACCAGTACTTTGATTGTCATCGCGGTCTCTCTAGAACAGCTCGATTTCGCCAGCCACCGGCTGGACTTTCAGGCGGCTCGCATACTCGATCTCGCGTTTCGCCAGCGTGTCGTTATGCGATTGCATCAGTTTCTTGACGAGCACCTTGCCCGTGCGCGGGAAGAAATACACCTTGCGCGGGTAGATGTCGTTCAGGTCCTCGGCGACGACGCGGATGCGTTCGTTGCGCAGGAAGGTCTGGACGAACGCGGCATTGCGTTCGCCCACGTTCATCGCCGTGAACCCCTTCAGCACGGCGCCGCCTCCGAACACCTTGGCCTCCAGGTTGTCGCGCCGGGCGCCGGACTTCAGCAGGCTGTTGATCAGGATCTCCATCGCGAACGTGCCGTAGCGCGCCGACGCGGAGACGGGGCTGTTGCTGTCCGCGCCGCCGTCCGGCAGCATGAAGTGGTTCATGCCCCCCAGGCCGGAGACGCGGTCGCGGATGCAGGCCGAGACGCACGAGCCCAGCACCGTCACGATCAGCATGTCCTTGCTGGTGTAGTAGTACTCGCCCGGCAGGATCTTGGCCGCCTGGGTGTCGAACGTGCGGTCGTAGTAGACGTTGGTGGCGAGATGTTCGTTTTCCATGGTGTCTTCTTATGCTCGTTGCGGCATGGGCCGGGCGGCGCCTGGGCGCTCGTCCAGTTCATACACCGTTTTCCCGCGCAGTTTCAGCGAATCCGACACGTACAGGAAGTTCTCGGAATGGCCCGCGAACAGCAGGGCGTCCGGTTTCATCAGCGGCACGAAGCGCGCGAGGATCTTGCGCTGCGTGGCCTTGTCGAAATAGATCATCACGTTGCGGCAGAAGATCACGTCGAACGGGCCGCGAATGTCCCACTTGTCGTCCAGCAGGTTGAGCTGGCGATACGTGATCAGCTGGCGCAGTTCCGGGCGGGCCCGCACCAGGCCGGCCTTGTCGCCCTTCCCCTTCAGGAAGAACTTGCGTTGCTGTTCGGGTGTGAGCTTGTCGATGCGTTCGATCGGGTAGACGCCGTTGGCGGCCGTGGCCAGCACGTTGGTGTCGATGTCGGTCGCGATGATGTGCACCGGCGGCGTCAACGTCCCGAACGCCTCGCACACCGTGATCGCGATCGAATAGGGTTCCTCGCCGGTGGAGCTGGCGGAGCACCAGATGTTGAGTTGTTCGCCGCGATGCTTCTTGACGTGCTCGGCGAGCAGCGGGAAGTGGTGCGCCTCGCGGAAGAACGACGTGAGGTTCGTCGTCAGCGCGTTCGTGAACGCTTCCCACTCGTTGCCCAGGCGACCCGCTTCCAGGTCGTCCAGGTATTTGACGAAGGATGAAATGCCGGTGGCGCGCAACCGTCGCGCCAGTCGGCTGTACACCATCTCCTGCTTGCTGTCGGCCAGCGCGATGCCGGCCCGTTTGTAGATCATGCCCCGTACGCGCTCGAAGTCGCGGGCATTGAAATCAAACTCCTTGACGGTGTCCTTGGACATCTATTCTTATCCTTGCGTTACCGGGAGTTCAAGGTACGCGGCCGCCTCCCGGAAGCGGCCGCGCCATGCATCAGAACTCTTCCCAGTCGTCGCCGGCAGGTGCCGTCGCCTTCTTGGCGGGCGCAGGGGCGGCGGAAAAGGAAGCCGCAGCTTTCGGTGCTTGCGCACGCACCGCTACCGCACGGGCCGCGGACTTTGCAACCGGCCTGGCCAGCTGCGCCCTCGGCGCTGCTGCCGTGTGCTCGACCGGCGCGGTTTCCGTGCCCAGTTTGAAGATGCTGACCGCTTCGGCCAGGCGCTGCGCCTGTTCCTGCATGCTTTCGGCAGCAGCCGCCGCTTCTTCCACCAGGGCGGCGTTACGCTGGGTCATTTCGTCCATCGTCGTGACGGCCTGGTTGATTTCCTCGATACCCGTGCTTTGTTCCTGCGTGGCGGCGGTGATCTCGCCCATGATATCGGCGACCTGCTTGATCGACGTGACGATCAGGCCCATGGTCTGGCCGGCTTCGTCCACCAGCTTGCCGCCGGCATCGACCTTCGACACGGAGTCGCCGATCAGGGCCTTGATTTCCTTGGCGGCGCTGGCCGAACGCTGGGCCAGGTTACGCACTTCCGACGCGACCACGGCGAAGCCGCGGCCCTGTTCACCGGCGCGGGCCGCCTCGACCGCCGCGTTCAGCGCCAGGATGTTGGTCTGGAAGGCGATGCCATCGATGACGCCGATGATGTCGACAATCTTGCCCGACGATTCCTTGATGGAGCCCATCGTGTCCACGACTTGCGACACCACCATGCCGCCCTTTTCCGCCACCGACGATGCCGACACTGCCAGCTGATTGGCCTGGCGCGCGTTGTCGGCGTTCTGCTTGACGGTGGACGTCAGTTCTTCCATCGAGCTGGCGGTTTCTTCCAGCGAGCTCGCTTGCGCTTCGGTACGGGCCGACAGGTCGGCGTTACCGGTGGCGATTTCGCGCGAAGCCTGCGTGATCGTCTCGGTGCCGCTGCGGACCTGGCCGACGGTGCGCACCAGGCTGTCGTTCATGTCCTTCAGTGCCTGCAGCAGTTCGCTGGTCTCATCCTTGCCTTCCACGCGTACCTGCGAGGTCAGCTCGCCGGCAGCGACGCGCTGCGCCACCTTTACCGCGCCAGCCAGGGGCACGGTGATCGAGCGGGTCGTGAAGAACGCGCAGACGATACCGACCGCGACACCGAGGGCGCCCAGCACCAGGGTCAGAAGCATCACGCGCTGGTCCGCCTGCAGCGAACGATCCTGGAATGCCTGGGTAGCTTTGTGCTGCAGGTCCACCAGACGGTTCAGTGCCGTCAGCGCGCGCATGCTGAGGGGGTCGATCCGGCCGGCGATGACCTTGGTCGCGCCTTCGGCGTTGAAGGCCAGCACTTGCGCCATTGCCTCCTTGAACGCGGCGTCCACGTCCTTGTCGATCGCGGCCAGTTCGCCCAACACCTTTTTCTCGTCCTCATCCAGGCCCAACGCTTCGAGCTTGCCGCGCGCGGCTTCGTAGCGCTGGCGCTGCGACTTGACCTTCTCTTCTTCCTTCTGCATCAGCTCCACGTCGGACTGCAGGCCGATATTGCGCATCGCGATGCCCGATTCCAGCATCGCGCTCTTCATGGCGCCCGCCTGCATGCTCTTGGCGCTGGTCAGCTCCAGGCCTTCCATCAACTGCGCCTTGTTGCGCATGTTGAGACTGTTGGACGACAACACCAGCGCTACCAGGATCAGCAGGATGATGCCGAACCCGAAGCCTAGCCTGGTACCGATTTTGTAATTGCGAACACTCATTTGAGTCCCCTACCCTGTGATTGATGAAGCAACGGCTCGCCTTCTGCGAGGCGACTGCCTCCGTTAATACAAAAAAATTTGGTCTGCTGCACCGCGATTCTCTGGGCGGTCTACCTTCAATGAGCCGAGAAAACCGGGGACTGTCCCCTGTTTCCAGGCAATTGTTTCCTCAAAACCCGGGTCTGTCCCGGGTTTTTATGCTGCCATCTGCTCGATCAGGCCCATCTCCGGCGACGACATCAGCTTGTTGATGTCCACCAGGATCAGCATGCGCTCGTCGATCGTGCCCAGGCCGATCATGTACTCGGACGAGAACGCCGTGCCCATTTCCGGGGACGGCTTGATCTGGTCCGGTTCCAGGGTCGTCACGTCGGACACGCTGTCGACCACCATGCCGACGACGCGGCCGTTGATGTTCAGGATGATGACGACGGTGAACTGGTCGTACACCGGCTCGCCCAGGCGGAACTTGATGCGCATGTCTACCACCGGGATGATGATGCCGCGCAGGTTGATCACGCCCTTGATGAATTCGGGTGCGTTGGCGATGCGGGTCACCGCCTCGTAGCCGCGGATCTCCTGCACTTTCAGGATGTCGATGCCGTATTCCTCGGCACCGAGCTTGAAGGCCAGGAACTCGTGGCCTGCGATGTCGGCATTGTTTGCGTCTGCCATGGTCTTTCCTTGTTTAGCTAAGCGTATTGGTAATGGTGTCGTCGGCCAGCTGGCGCGAGGACCGGATCAGTGCCGCCACGTCCAGGATCAGGGACACGCCGCCATCGCCCAGGATGGTGGCGCCGGAAATGCCCGCTACCTTTCTGTAGTTCGACTCCAGGTTCTTCACGACCACCTGCTGCTGCCCCACCAGTTCGTCGACGAACAGGCAGGCCTTGCGTCCCTCGGTTTCCAGGATCACCAGGATGCCCTCGGACGGGTCGGTGTAGCGCGGCACGATGTCGAACATCTGGTACAGCGGGATCAGGGGCAGGTATTCGCCGCGCACCTTGACCACGCGGCCCTTGCCCGTGATTTCCTTGACGTCTTCCGGCGCCGGCTGCATCGATTCGATGACGAAGCCCAGCGGCAGGATGTACACCTCCTCGCCCACCCGGATCGACATGCCGTCCAGGATCGCCAGGGTCAGCGGCAGCGAGATCGACATCGTCGTGCCGAAGCCCTTGGCCGAGCGGATGTCCACCGTGCCGCCCAGCGCCGTGATGTTGCGCTTGACGACGTCCATGCCGACACCGCGGCCCGACACGTCCGTCACCTGTTCGGCCGTCGAGAAGCCCGGCGCGAAGATCAGCTGCCATACCTCCGCATCGGGCATGTTGTCCGACACCGGCAGGCCGTTCTGCTTCGCCTTGGCCAGGATCCGGTCGCGGTTCAGGCCCGCGCCGTCGTCCGACACCTCGATGATGATGTTGCCACCCTGGTGCGTCGCCGACAGGAACAGCCGGCCCGCATCCGTCTTGCCCGCCGCGCGGCGCGCTTCCGGCATCTCGATGCCATGGTCGATGCTGTTGCGCACCAGGTGCGTCAGCGGATCGACGATGCGCTCGATCAGGCCCTTGTCCAGTTCCGTCGCCGCGCCGTGGGTGATGAAGTCGACCTTCTTGCCCAGCTTCGTCGCCAGGTCGCGCACCATGCGCGGGAAGCGGGAGAACACGAAGTCCATCGGCATCATGCGGATCGACATCACCGCTTCCTGCAGGTCGCGGGTGTTGCGGGTCAGCTGGCTGACGGAGGCCAGCAGCCGCTGGTGCACCATCGGGTCCAGCGTGTCGACGCGCTGCTCGATCATGGCCTGCGTGATCACCAGCTCGCCCACCAGGTTGATCAGCTGGTCGACCTTCTCGATCGACACGCGGATCGACGACGACTCGGCGCCGTGCGCCGGCGCGGCCACCACCTTCTCGTCCTTGCGGACGGGCTTCTTGTCCTCTTCCACCTTCTCGGCCGGCGGCGCTTCCTTGATGCCGGCGGCGGCGCGGATCTGTTCGACCGGCTGGAAGAAGCCGTAGCCGCGCGCGTCGTCCGCACCCGACTGCGCCTGCGCGCGGATCTCGTCGAGCGGCTGGAAGAAGCCATAGCCCTGCCCCTCGGCGGTCGTACCGGCCGTGGCGGCCGTCTTGCCCACTTCGGACTTCGGCAGCGGATCGAAGAAACCATAGCCCAGGTCGTCCTCGACCTTGCTGCGTGCGGCCTGTTCCAGCGCGGCCTGCTCCGGCGTCAGCACGGGCAGCTCGGTGACCGACATCTCGTCCGTGTTCAGCACGAACGAGCAGATGGCCATGATGTCGTCCAGGCTTTCGTGCGTGGTGACGATCATAGCATTGCGCTCGTTGTCGAGCGGCGTCACGGTAACGTGCGCCAGGAGGCCCAGTTCGGCGGCCAGCGCCGTGACTTCACGGTGCGCCATCTTCGGCAGTTCGAGACGATAGCGGCGCCCGCCGCTGTGATCGACCGTCTCGTCTTCGCCTGCCGCCGTCTGGAACGCCGGTGCCACGTGGGCGATCGCCGCCAGCGGCACGTCCTGCGCCAGGTGCTGCAGCATCATGCGCACGTCGCCCACGGCGTCCTGGTCCACGGCCGTGCCGAGGCGGTGGCCGTCCAGCTGCATCTTGAGCGCGTCCTTGGCCGCCAGGAAGGCGTCGACATGCTCGCCCGTGAGCGCCATCTCGCCCTTGCGGATCCGGTCCAGCAGGGTTTCGAGGATGTGCGTCACCTCCGTCATGTCGGACAGGCCGAACGTTCCCGCGCCTCCCTTGACGGAGTGCGCGGTGCGGAAGATCGCGTTCAGATCCTCCTCCGTGGGCGCGCTGACATCGACGGCGAGCAGCAGCCTTTCCATTTCAGCCAGCAGCTCCTCGGCCTCGTCGAAGAAGACCTGGAAGAACTGGCTTATATCGATGGTCATGGCGAGACTCCGTCAAATAAGCTCGGGGAGAACATGATCAGCCGATCACCTTCTTCACGACTTCGATCAGGCGCTGCGGGTCGAACGGCTTGACCAGCCAGCCGTTCGCGCCGGCGGCACGGCCCTTGGCCTTCATCTCGTCGGACGACTCGGTCGTCAGCATCAGGATCGGCGTCTTCGCGTACGCGGGCAGTTCGCGCAGGTGCGCGATCAGCTGCAGGCCGTCCATCTTCGGCATGTTCTGGTCGGTCAGCACCAGGTCCACCGTCTGGAGCTTGGCCTTTTCCAGGCCATCCTGGCCGTCGACCGCTTCCACGACCTGGTAGCCGGCAGCCTTCAGGCTGAATGCCACCATCTGGCGCAGGGAGCTGGAATCGTCAACTGCAAGAATCGTTTTAGCCATTTTTTTATCTCACTTAAAAAAGTTCGGGCACTTCTCGGCCCACTGTGTTTGGTTGATCGTACGGATGCGGTCGGCTCAGAAGAGCTCGATGTCGCCGCTTTCCAGGTGCTTCTGGCTGACCGCCTTGCGCAGCACGCTGCGCAACTCCAGGCTCTGGATCGCCAGCGCCATGCTGACCTTGCCGAGCAGGTCGACGATCGCCTCGTTGTCGCTTTCCGGGTCCATCTCGGCGCCATAGGTGCCCAAGGTGGCCAGGAACTCGCGCAGGCCCGTCACGCGCTTCAAGGTACGGTCGATCAGCTGGCTCGTCATGTCCTGGAACTGCATGCTGGTGATGGCCGCGTTCACATACGTGCTGACCTGCTCGTTCATCGCCTCCAGCTTGGCCCTGTCCTCGGCCGACGGCGTGCCGCCGTCGAGCAGGAGGCGGATCGTCGTCTGCTGGGCATTGACCGCGTCATGGATCGCCATGAAGTTGCGCGACAGCTTCTCGATCGCCTCCTCCAGCAGCAGATTGGTCTGCAGCAGGTCCGTCTCGACCTCGCTCAGGTGCTGCTTGCCGTGATCCGACACGCCCGACAGCATGCGCTTGACGTGGGAGCCGAGGATTTTTTTTCTGTTCATAACCATCTCGTCTTGGGTGCTTTATTTCGTTGCCGGCGCGCCGGTCGCCTGGGCGCCCCGGGCTGCCGCGTCCCGCGTCGCTTCCGTGTCCGTGCCCACTTCGATCCGGCCGGCGTCGCGCATCAGGTTCTCTTCCGTCTTCTTGTTCATCACGATGATGCTGATGCGCCGGTTGATCGGATTGAACGGATCCTTGCGGTCCAGGTGCGCGGCCGAGGCCAGGCCCACCACCCGGATGATCTTGTTGTCCTGCATGCCACCTTGCACCAGCGCGCGGCGCGATGCGTTGGCGCGGTCCGCCGACAGCTCCCAGTTACTGTAGCCCGTCTCGCTGAAATACGGCGTCGAATCCGTGTGGCCCGTCAGGCCAATGCGGTTCGGCACGTCGTTCAGCACGGGCGCGATCTCTTCCAGGATCTCGCGCGTGTACTGCTGCAGGTCGGCCTTACCGGCCGGGAACATGGGGCGGTTCTGCTCGTCCACGATCTGGATGCGCAGGCCTTCGCTGGTGAAGTCCAGCAGCAGCTGGTCCTTGAACTTCTGCAGCGCGGCCGAATTCTCGATCTTGCTCTGGATGCGTTCCTTCAGCGTCTGCAGGCGCTGCGTCTCTTCCTTTTCCAGCGCGGCCTTGGCCGCCGACAGGTTGAACGACTTCTTGGCCGTGTCCACGCCGCCCGCGTTGACCTGCCCGTCCTGGCGCGACAGGTCCTTGCCGCCGCCCTTGATGATGGACGAGCTGTCGCCGCTGCCCGACCCGCCCTGCATCGCCACCTTCAGCGGCGTCTTGAAGAATTCGGAAATACCGTTCAGGTCGCCCTTGCTGGTCGAGCCCAGCAGCCACATCAGGAGGAAGAAGGCCATCATCGCCGTCACGAAGTCGGCATAGGCGATCTTCCACGCGCCGCCATGGTGGCCGGCCGCGTACTTCTTGATGCGCTTGACGATAATCGGCTTGGCGCCGTCATCCATGATGCCGTCCCTTTGCTATCACTTCGCCTTGGCCTTCTTGATGTGGTCTTCCAGCTCGGCGAACGTGGGCCGTTCCGTCGAGTACAGCACCTTGCGGCCGAACTCCACGGCCAGCGCGGGCGCGTAGCCGTTCAGGCTGGCCAGCAGCGTCACCTTTACGCATTGGAACATCTTGCTCGACTCTTCCAGCTTCTGTTCCAGCAGGCTCGACAGCGGACCCACGAAACCGTAGGCCAGCAGGATGCCCAGGAACGTACCGACCAGCGCGTGGGCGATCAGCATGCCCAGCTCGGAAGGCGGCAGGCCCACCGATTCCATCGTGTGCACCACGCCCATCACCGCCGCCACGATACCGAACGCGGGCAAGCCGTCGCCCAGTTTGGCGATCACGTGCGCGGGCACCGCGCCTTCATGGTGGTGAGTTTCCAGTTCGTTGTCCATCAGGTTCTCGATCTGGAACGCATCCATGTTGCCCGATACCATCAGGCGCAGGTAATCCGTCATGAATTCGACGATGTGATGGTCTTCCAGTACCGTCGGGTACTTCGAGAACAGCGGGCTCTCGGCCGGCGATTCGATATCGCCTTCGATGGACATCAGGCCTTCCTTGCGGACCTTGGACAGGATGTCGAACAGCAGCGACAGCAGTTCCATGTACAGGTCCTTCGTGTAGCGCGAACCCTTCAGCAGGGTGGGCAGTGCCGCCAGCGTTGCCTTGATGGCCTTGCTGTTATTGCCGACAAAGAATGCACCCAGTGCGCCGCCGCCAATCATCAGTAGTTCCAGCGGCTGGAACAATGCGGCCAAGTGCCCGCCGGCGAGCGCGAAGCCGCCGAAAACGCAGAGCGTCGTGACAACGTAACCGATAATGACTAACACGCATCACCCTTCAACAAAAAATGCCACACCGAAATAAATTCCACAAGGAACTACAATAGCGTGAGATCGGCTCCCGGGCAAGAGAAAGAGGCCTAAAAACGCCATACATACAGAGGAGGAGCGCCCTCTGTGGTGAATATGGTCTTGTCGGGAATATAAGGCGGTATGGCGAATTCGTAACTTACTAACAAGCTGCCAACTTTCATTTCGCCCCTGGCCTTTGCATATAAGGCATTCATTACCGCCGGTGACAGATACGCGAATACCACGTCGTAGTCGCCGAACTGAATCTTTTCATAATCGCCGCGGATAAACTTGGCGCGCGAAGCGGTGAACCGGGCCCGTAGAAAAGAATATAACCACGGTACCGGCGCCAGTTCGATACCGGTGCAATCGACGTCGGGTCGCAAGCGGGCCAGATGCAAGGTCATCCCGCCCAGGCCACTGCCGACGTCGATGATGCGCAGCCCCGGACGGTCGGGCAGCAACGCGGCGACGGCCTCCCACACGGGCTGGCTGGATGGAAAATATGGCACCTGCGTGCGGAACGTGGACCAGTACCAGCCCAGCAGCACGATAAAGACCAGCAGATAAAGGATGGGGGGCAGCCCCAGCGCGCTCGTCATCAGCAGCGCGGCCGGGAACAGCAGCTGGATGAACCGCCACCACGGGGCCAGGCCAAGCCGCCACGTGAGCAGCGCCGCCAGCACGCCTTGCAGCAGCACCGCCTGCAGCAGGGTCAGGCCGTGGCCCAGTGCATCGGCCAGCAGGGCCAGCAGCGCGCACGGCAACAGCGCGGCCAGCTGGACCAGCAGCGCGCGCACGGCCGGCGGCCGCAGCGCGGCGTGCAAAAAAGACAAAAGCCGGGGCGGCGTCATCGGCCGGCCCGGCTTGAGGAGAATGGGGGGATCGCCAAGATCAGGCGGCGGCTTCGTCTTTCGCCTTGCGGGTCTTGCCCGCGCGCGACGGCATATGGCACAGGCCGCACTGATAATCGCCGTTCAGGTCCATGCCGTTGACGATGAATTTGCCCTGGCATTTGCTGCAGGACTTCAGTTCCAGCATATTGCTGGAGAAGAAACGCACCAGGGTCCAGGCGCGCGTCAGCGACAGCAGCGGCTCCTCGCCCGGCGCGGGCGGCATTTGCTCCAGGTACAGCTTGTAGGCCTTCATGACGGCTTCGATGCCGGAAGCGCTCGCGTGCTCGACGAGGAAATTATGGATGTTAATAAATAGCGAAGAATGGATGTTCGGCTGCCACGTCAGGAACCAGTCCGTGGAGAACGGCAGCATGCCCTTCGGCGGCGACACACCCCTCAGCTCCTTGTACAGCTTCAGGAGGCGCTCGCGCGACAGCGACACTTCCGATTCCAGCAGTTGCAGGCGGGCACCCAGGTTGATCAGCTCGATGGCCAGCTGGATTTCCTGCGCTTCGCTCACGACACTTTTCTTGCTCATCATCGGCTCCCGGATCTCAGAACGTGCGACCTACTATACTGCTTAAGCGATTTCTTCGACGCCCTGTCCGGCCATCAGGATCGCGGCGTGCGATTGCGCCAGCGAGCGCTCTTTCGTGTAGTTCGTCAGCATGCCCAGGATGGCGCTGTCGTCGAAGCGGAAGCGGGCCAGCATCATGTTCCCGCCTGCCAGCTTCAGGATCTGGGCATTGCTCATGCCTTCGATCAGGTCGGCGATATCGGCCGAGATGCCCAGACGGAAGATCGCGGTGACCTTGTCGGCGCGGATCATCTGCTGAGCCAGCATCAGGTAGCTCAGATTTGCATCGCGAATTTCAGCCATCATGTCGTTTGCGGTCATGTGAATCTCCTCGGTCGTGTTCGGTTGGGAACGCGTTTGCGTTTCCGTTGAGACACATAGTGCCGTAGGGCATGACAGCCGAGAAGAGGCAGACCTCTGTATTTCGGGTAGGGAACAGGGATGCCCACCCTGTCGGCGTTTGTCTGACAAACGCAGGGCGGTCATAGGGGCGCGCCAGTGCTGGCGCGGCTTTGCGGGTGATGTATCCCGACGGAAAATAGTGCCCGTCGGAACGAAATTACTTCGTCAAACTGTTGGTTCGGTGCGGCAAATTCGCCACATCTGAACAGGTAACGACACTGCTGAGCAGAACTTTAGGGTTACCAGCGAAAAATTTTAAGTTTTTTTTGCCCGGGCCAAAGCGTCGAACAGAGGCAGCTTTCTCGACCGCTTTGCAGACCGCTTTGTAGGCCCACTCCTGCTCATCTAAGATCGGTAACGGCAGCGTTGCGAAGAACTTTAGGGTTTTTCGCAAAAAATCTGAAAAAAACTTCAAACGGTCGACAGAGTGAGCATCCATGCGGGTTTGCGGGGTGTTCATGGCGGCGGGGACAGCGCCGGACATTGCTTGTGTAGCATCTTTCCCATGCTACACTCGCGCTTTCGCTTGAAGCTTCAAGCTTTTCCTGGGGTAGATGCCATGACGACAACCCGCAACGACTGCCTTGCGCGCGATGCGCAAGATCCGCTGGCGCCGCTGCGCGACCGCTTCGACCTGCCGCCCGGCGTGATTTATCTGGATGGCAACTCCCTGGGCGCCCAGCCGAAGGCGGCGCTGGCCCGCGCCGCCCACGTGATCACGCAGGAATGGGGCAACGACCTGATCAAGAGCTGGAACACGGCCGGCTGGTTCGACATGTCGAAACGGCTGGGCGACCGGCTGGCGCCGCTGGTCGGCGCCCGGCCCGGCGAAGTGGTCGTCACCGACACGACCTCCGTCAACCTGTTCAAGGCGCTGGCCGCCGCCCTGCACCTGCAGCGTCCACACGCGCGGCGCAAGGTGATCGTCACGGAACGCAACAACTTCCCCAGCGATATCTACATGGCGGAAGGCCTGTCGGCCTGGCTGGACCGTGGCTATGAAGTGCGGCTGGTGGACGATCCCGATGCGATCGACGCGGCCGTCGACGCCGACACGGCCGTGCTGATGCTGACGCACGTGAACTACCGCACGGGCCACCAGCACGACATGGCGGCCATCTCGGCCATGGCGCACGCCCGCGGCGCGCTGATGGTGTGGGACCTGGCGCACTCCGCCGGCGCCGTCCCCGTCGAGCTGCACCGCGACGGCGCCGACTTTGCCGTAGGCTGTACCTATAAATACCTGAACGGCGGCCCCGGCTCGCCTGCCTTCATCTGGGTGCCCGAGCGCCACCAGGGCCACTTCATGCAGCCGCTGTCGGGCTGGTGGGGTCACGCGGTACCGTTCGGGATGGCCAGCACGTTCACGCCCGCGGACGGCATCGGCCGGGCGCTGTGCGGCACCCAGCCGATCGTCTCTCTGGCGATGGTGGAATGCGGCCTGGACGTGTTTGCCGAGACGGACATGGCGGCGCTGCGCGCCAAGTCGCTGGCGCTGACGGACCTGTTCATCGAGCTGGTCGAGACCCGCTGCGCCAGGCACCCACTGGGGCTGGTGACGCCGCGCGAGCATGCCCGCCGCGGCAGCCAGGTCAGCTTCACGCACCCGCACGGCTACGCTGTCATGCAGGCGCTGATCGAACGGGGCGTCATCGGCGACTACCGCGAGCCCCAGATCATGCGCTTCGGCTTCACGCCGCTGTACACCAGCTTTGCCGACGTGTGGGACGCCGTGACGATCCTGCAGCAGATCCTGGACGACCAGGCGTACGATGTCACGGCGGCGCGCGCCGCCGTGACCTGAAAGAGAGTGCGATGAGCGAACCGACCAAGCCGGCCGACTGGCATGGCGCCCAACTGGATTTCTCGAAATCCATGAGCTATGGCGACTACCTGGGCCTGGAACAGATCCTGAACGCGCAGCATCCGCTGTCGCCGAACCATAACGAGATGCTGTTCATCGTCCAGCACCAGACCAGCGAACTGTGGATGAAGCTGATGCTGCACGAGATGCATGCCGTGCGCGCCCACCTGAAGAACGATGACCTGGCGCCCGCGTTCAAGATGCTGGCCCGGGTGGCCCGCATCATGGACCAGCTGGTGCATGCCTGGGATGTGCTGGCGACGCTGACGCCGCCCGAGTACACGGCCATCCGGCCCTACCTGGGCGCGTCCTCGGGTTTCCAGTCGCACCAGTACCGCGAGATCGAGTTTGTACTGGGCAACAAGAACGCCAACCTGCTGAAGGTGCACGAAACGCGTGCGGATGCGCACGCCATCCTGCGCCGCGCGCTGGAGGAACCGTCCGTCTACGACGAGGCGATCCGGGTGCTGGCCCGGCACGGCTTGCCCGTGTCGCAGGCGCGGCTGGCCGTCGATCCCACGCTGCCGACGGTGGCCGACGACTCCGTCAAGGAAGCCTGGCTGGCCGTCTACCGCGAACCGGAACGCTACTGGGCGCTGTACGAGCTGGCCGAGAAGCTGGTGGACCTGGAGACGGCGTTCCGCTTCTGGCGCTTCCGCCACGTCACGACCGTCGAGCGCGTGATCGGCTTCAAGACGGGCACGGGCGGTACCGCCGGCGTCAGCTACCTGAAGAAGATGCTGGACGTGGTGCTGTTCCCGGAACTGTTCGCCCTGCGCACCGCGCTGTAGCATTGCCAAAAAAACGGTGACAGTCACCGTTTTTTCGGCAAGACGATGTCTTGTCGTCATCGTCGATGTGGCTATAATCGTCGCACCCGCCGCCTCAGTGCGGCGACCTTGACAGGATGCCGACATGAATATCACCAAAACGACCAGGACGCTGGTCCTGCTGCCCGCGCTGGCCGCCGCCCTGCTGTGCGGCGCCGCCGAGGCGCGCAGCCGCAAGGCGCAGGGTTCCGAGCCCGGCAAGTTCGATTACTACGCGCTGGCGCTCAGCTGGTCGCCGCAATACTGCGCCGGCAACGGCGGCAGGGACCCGCAGCAGTGCGCCACCGGGCGCCAGCTGGGCTTCGTGCTGCACGGGCTGTGGCCGCAGTTCGAGAAGGGCTACCCGCAGAACTGCTCGAACGACCCGCTGCCCGACGCGGCCCGGGCAAAATACGAGAAGATCTACCCATCCCCCAAGCTGATCGGGCATGAGTGGTCCAAGCACGGCACGTGCTCGGGCCTGCCGGCCGAGGACTACCTGGCCCTGTCGGCCCGGCTGAAGGACGGCCTGGCGATCCCTGCGCCCTACCGCAAGCCCGCCCAGCCAGTGCGCGTGACGGCGGCCCAGTTCAAGGAAGAATTCCGCAAGGCCAACCCCAGTCTGGCCGACGAATCCGTGCTCCCGTTCTGCACCGGCGCCGGCCGTTTCCTGCGCGAAGTGCGTGCCTGCTACGACAAGGACGGCCACTCGCGCACGTGCGCGCCGGACGAGTCGAAGCGTGCGGCGAAGAGCTGCGGCCAAGGCTCCTTCCTGGTGCAAAGCGTACGCTGAAGCACGCTGGCAGGGCGCCGGGCCGCACAACCGGCCGCGTTTGCCGTTAGAATTCTGTCCATGACAAGTTTGACACCACAAGTCAGCGCGACGCTCGATCTCAGCAGTTGCGAGCAGGAACCGATCCGCACGCCGGGCAGTATCCAGCCGCATGGCTTCGTGCTGGCGCTGGACCCGGACGGGCGCGTCGTGCAGGCCAGCGACAACCTGCCGCGGCACCTGGGCAAGCCCCCGAGGCGGTACTGGGCGGCACGCTGGCGGACGCCATCGGCGTAGCCGCCGCCGCCCAGTTGCAGGCGGAGCTGGCAGGCGCGCGCGTGCGCGAGCGGCCCAGCTTTGCGGCCACGATCCGGCTGGCCGAGGGCGACGAGTGCTGCTTCGACGTGTTGGCACACCGCTACGATGCACTGCTGATGCTGGAGTTCGAGGCGATGACGCGGGCGGGCGCCGCCGACTTCCGCCACCTGTATCCGCTGGTCGGCGACTTCCTGCAGCAGCTCAACGACCACGACAGCGTCGAGCAGATGAGCCGCACCGCGGCCGACGAGATCCGGGCCGTTACCGGCTACGGCCGCGTGCTGGTGTACAAGTTCGATGCCGAAGGCCATGGCCACGTGCTGGCCGAAAGCAACGACGGTTCGCTGCCGTCCTACCTGGGCCAGCGCTTCCCCGCTTCCGACATCCCGCGCCAGGCGCGCGAACTGTATGCCGCCAACCGCATCCGCCTGATCAGCGATGCCAACTACACGCCCTCACGGCTGGTCCCGCCGCACAACCCGCTGACGGGCGCGCCCAACGACCTGTCGTTCGCCGCCCTGCGCAGCGTCTCGCCGATCCACCTGCAGTACATGCGCAACATGGAGACGCTGGCGTCGATGTCCTTGTCGCTGATGGTAAGGGGCCGGCTGTGGGGGCTGATCTCCTGCCACAACGCGGCGCCCTGCCATATCCCGTTCGACAAGCGCACGGCCTGCGAGCAGCTGGGACACATCCTGGCGCTGCGCATCACCAGCCGCGAGGATGCCGACGAGCTGCAGTTCCGCCTGGAAGTACGGCGCGTCATGGTGTCCGTGCTGGCGGGCCTGACGCAAGGGGCCAACTTCATCGAGAACATGGGGAGCGTGTTCCCCGAACTGCTGCACTTCGCCCGCGCGGGGGCGCCGCCGTCGTCGTGGACGACCGCCTCGTCAGCTACGGCGACACGCCGGGGGAAGAACAGGTGCGTGCGCTGATCGGCTGGCTGGACCAGCATACCCATGGCGACCTGTTCCACACGGACCGCCTGGCCGAGCACTACGCGCCGGCGGCTGCTTTCCTGCATTGCGCCAGCGGCCTGCTGGCGATGCCGATCTCGCGCATCCACAAGCACTACCTGCTGTGGTTCCGGCCCGAGTTCGTGCATACGGTGGATTGGGCCGGAAATCCACACGCGAAGGAAGCGCCGGGGGCCGGACCGGCCCAGCTGACGCCGCGCACCAGCTTTGCCACGTGGCGCGAGACGATCCACGGCCGCAGCGCGCCATGGCACCCGGGCGAGATCGAGATGGCGCTGGAGTTCCGCACGGCGCTGCTGGGCATCGCGCTGGAGCGCGCCGAGCAGATGGCGGAGCTGGCCGAAGAACTGGGCCGCGCCAACAAGGAACTGGAAGCGTTCTCCTACTCCGTCTCGCACGACCTGCGTGCGCCGCTGCGCCACATCGTCGGTTTCTCCGACCTGTTGCTGGAAGCGGCCGGCAACGACACGCTGGACAAGCGCCAGCGCTTCCTGAAGAACATCAAGGAATCGGCGCGGCTGGCGGGCAAGCTGGTGGACGACCTGCTCAGCTTCTCGCAGATGGGCCGGGCATCGCTGCGCCCCGTGCAGGTCAGCATGAACGAGCTGGTACGTTCTTGCGTGGACAAGCTGACGCTCGACACGCAGGGCCGCAACGTCGAGTGGCACGTGGATGACCTGCCCGACATCCACGCCGACCCGACTTTCATCCAGCTAGCCTTGTATAATCTGTTGTCGAACGCCGTAAAATTCACCGGCCAGAGAGACCCAGCCGTCATCCGCGTCACCGGCCGGCGTACCGGCAGCGAAACCGTCTTCGACGTCAGCGACAACGGCGTCGGCTTCAACATGGACTACGCACACAAGCTGTTCGGCGTGTTTCAGCGCCTGCACCGCATGGAGGACTTCCAGGGCACGGGCATCGGTCTGGCCAATGTGCGCCGCATCGTCGAACGCCATGGCGGCCGGGTCGCGGCCACGTCCGGCGCCGGCGAGGGCGCGACGTTCACCTTTACGATTCCGAATACCTTACCGTCTGTATAGCATGCTCAAGCCCATCCTCCTCGTGGAAGACAACCCCCACGACCTCGAACTGACGCTGATCGCCCTGGAAAAGAGCCAGCTCGCCAACGAAGTGATCGTCGTGCGCGACGGCGCCGAAGCGCTCGACTACCTGTATTGCCGGGGCGAATATGCCAGCCGCCAGAAGGGCAACCCGGCCGTCGTACTGCTGGACCTGAAGCTGCCGAAGGTGGACGGCATCGAAGTGCTGCGCGAAGTGCGCACGATGCCGGACACGCGCGGCCTGCCGGTCGTCATGCTGACCTCCTCGCGCGAGGAACAGGACCTGATCCGCAGCTACGAGCTGAACGTCAACGCCTACGTCGTCAAACCCGTCGACTTCAAGGAATTCGTCCGGGCCATTTCCGACCTGGGCATCTTCTGGGCCGTGCTGAACGAACCGCCGCCGGGATCGCAGCGGTATGTACGGCCGCAGAACTGAGCCTGGGGTCTGTCCCCGCGGGGGACGGACCCCGAAGTTTGGTGGACTGTGGCGGATCATGCCAACTCCCCATCCCTCGAATTTTGTTGGTCCCCCGGTGATTTTCGCAATTGCCGCCCGCCTCCCCCATGCGCGACGATAGCGGCTCGACATCACACGGAGCCCGTCCATGTCCAGCCGCACCCTCCTGGCCGCCTGCGCCCTGCTCGCGGCCACGGCGCAGGCCGCGCCGCGCCAGATCGCCATCGACACGGCGGCAGCGACCACGCCGCGCGACCGCTACACCGACCTCTCCGTCGGTTCTGACTATCCCGGCACGCTGATCCGGGACGATAGCCTGGCGCACTTGCGGCTGGCGCGCGACGAGCTGGGTTTCCGCTACCTGCGCTTCCACGCCATCTTCCACGACGTGCTGGGCACCTACCGCGAGGTGGACGGCAAGCCGGTCTACGACTGGACGAAGATCGACTACCTGTACGACCGCATGCTGGACATCGGCATCAAGCCGTTCGTCGAACTCGGCTTCACGCCGCTGGCGATGAAAAGCTCGGATGCGTCGATCTTCTACTGGAAGGGCAATACGTCGCACCCGGTGCCGGCCAAGTGGGCGGCACTGGTGGACGCCTTCGTGCGCCACCTGCGCGATCGCTATGGCGAGGCCGAAGTGCGGACCTGGTATTTCGAGGTCTGGAACGAGCCGAACCTGGACGGCTTCTGGGAAAGGGCGGACCGGCAGGCCTACTTCGACCTGTACACGCTGACGGCGCGCGCCATCAAGGCCATCGACCCGGCACTGCGCGTAGGCGGCCCGTCCACGGCGGGCGCGGCGTGGGTGCCGGAATTCCTGCGCCACGCCGATGCCACCGATGCGGCGGTGGACTTCGTCACCACGCACACGTATGGGGTCGACGGCGGCTTCCTGGACGAACAAGGCAAGGAGGACACCAAGCTGTCGCCCTCGCCGGAGGCCATCGTCGGCGACGTGCGCAAGGTGCGCACCGAGATCGAAGCTTCCAGCCGCCCCGGGCTGCCGCTGTATTTCACCGAATGGAGCACCAGCTACACGCCGCGCGACCCGGTGCACGACTCGTACGTCAGTGCGCCCTACATCCTGGCCAAGCTGAAGGCCAGCGCGGGACTGGTGCAGGGCATGAGCTACTGGACCTACAGCGACCTGTTCGAGGAACCGGGCCCGCCCACCGCGCCGTTCGAGGGCGGGTTCGGGCTGATGAACCCGCAGGGCATCCGCAAGCCGGCGTGGTTCGCCTACAAGTACCTGAACCAGCTGGGCGACGCCCAGGTGCCCGTCGAGGATGCCCAAAGCATCGTCACGCGCGACGACCGCGGCGTGCGGGTACTGGCGTGGGACTTCCAGCAGCCCGTGCAGGCGAAAAGCAACCGGCCCACCTACACCGCGGTACTGCCGACGAAGGCCAGCGTGCCGCTCGATCTGCGGTTGTCCGGCCTGGAGCCGGGCCGCTACACGGTGGCGGTCCACCGCACGGGATTTCGCGCCAACGACGCCCACACGGCCTGGATCGAGATGGGCGGACCGAAGCAGCTGGACGAAGCCCAGCTGAAGCAATTGCAAGCAATGACGACGGACGCGCCGAAACGCTCCACGCTGCGCGTGCCTGCCTCCGGCAAGGCGCGCGTGGCCGTGCCGATGCGCGCCAACGACGTGGTGCTGGTGAAGGTCGAGCCGGCGCGCTGACGAAAGAAAAGCGCCGCATGCAGTGCGGCGCTTCGTACCGGCCTGGCGGCCGGCGTCGTGCTTACTCGGAGATCTGCACGTTGCGCTGGTCGAACACCAGCCAGGATTTGCCGCGGTTGACCAGCAGCTTGGTCGGCGACAGGTAGGTCACATACACCGGTACGTTGGTCGCGCAGTCTTCCGTCAGGACGGTCAGGCTGGCGATCTGGTTGTGGCGGTCCTTGGTCTTGTAGTCCGTATGGTACTGCTGGCCGGGCGTGAAGTACGCCGGGTACAGCGTATCCATGTCCTGCGGTTGCGAGAACGCCCCGTCGGCGCCGTGGAAGTACGTACAGACCTTGGCGTCCGAGGCAACCACCTTCATGCGGCGCGGCTCGGTCGCAATCACTTCTGGCTTGGCGATCGTCTGGAAGTTGTACTGCCAGCGGCGCTTGATGTCGCTGCTGGCGAAGTCGTAGATCAGCGCGACGCGATCGGCACGGTTATAGGCCACAGTGCGCACGGCATTTTTCAGCAGCGGCTTGAACGTGTGCGACTTCGGCGTGATCTCGCCCTGGTAGGCGCCGGTGGCATCGCCGGTGGCGATGGACCAGTTGCTGTCCGGGCGGGCATAGTAATTGATCAGCTTGGCATTGGCCACCATCGTGAACGTGGGATTGCCCGCCACGGTCGGATCGGGGACCGGCTCCGCCTGGCCGATGCCGCTGTCGGTGTAGCCTTCGCCCGCGTCGAACGTCAGTGCGTTCTTGAAACGGGTCGCACGGCGCAGTTCCTGCTCCGTGGTATCGCCGAAATCTCCATACGTGCCGCCGGACACGAAAATGTCGCGGCCCTTCGACACGAAGATGAAGCTGTTGTTGTCGGCGTGGCTGTGATTGAGCGAGCCCAGGCGGCTGGAGCGGAAGTACAGGCTGGAACGGAGCGGGGCCACGGTGTCCGTATGCATCGCGACCTGGCCGGCATCCTCGAACAGGTAGGTGGATGGCAGTTGCGGATTGTCGGCCGGGGCCACGCGTGCCTTGCTGGCCGTCATCAGGTAATGATAGATGCGCAGCGGCGCGCTGCGGGTCTTGTCGATGTCGGCGCGGTAGTACCACTCGTCCACCGGATTCTGCGACACGTGCGCGAACAGGCTGTACGACTGCCATGCGTAGGAGTAGTAATAGCCGCCCTGCTCCGAGCCGTCGCCGAACGGTGCACGCGTGCCGCCGAACGGATTCGCCGCGCTGATCTGCGAGCGGACCCGCGGAGTGGTCGAGTAGAAATTGTCGCCGAACTTGTCCAGTGCCTGGATGTGGCTGATGTCCACGCCCGCCGTCAGCTGGTAGTCGGCCAACAATTCGGAATAGCTGATCAACGCCATCCACGCATAGCCCGTGCTGTTGCCGAAGGCGCTGTCGCTGCCGCCGCGCCACGTGCCGATGGTCGTGATAACGGTGTTCCACGTCTTCGCCAGCAGCTGGCCTTCCGTTCCGGCGGGCTCGAAACGCTGCGTGCTGCCAACCGCGCCGGTGGCATGCATCATCACTTCCACCGCGTACAGCGCGGCGGTCAGAAGGTGCGAGTTGTAAGGGAGCGTGTACAGGTCGTTCAGCTTGGTCATCAGCGGCGCCAGGCGCAGGTTGATGGCATTGATGATGACGTCGCGCTGTGCCGCGGTCATTTGCGTGTACAGCATATCCAGGCCGAGCGACAGGCTGCGCAGCACGTCGCGGTTCCATTGGTCCTGCTTCCACTCGGTGGTCGTGCCTTCCGCGTCCATGCGCCAGGCAGCCAGCTTCAGCAGGCTGTTGATCGCTTCCTGCTTGTAAGCGGCGTTCCCGGTGATCTGGCCAGCCGTGGCCAGCGTCTCGATGCGCAGCAAGGTATCGCGGACAGATGTGTTGTATTTTTTCTCCGATGTCGGCGGCTCGGTGACGTCGACCGGCGTCGCGAAGCCCGCCGCCTTCGCCATATAGGCCGCGTACGATTCCTTCTGGTCGCTGACCTTCAGCGCCGCGTCGATCGCGGCCCACGTCATGACCTTGCCGCTGGCGTCGCGCGGCAGGATGCGTGGCCACGGCTTGGCAAGGATGTTCGCACGTACCTGCGCGCCGGTCGCCACGTTGGGCAGCTCGGCGCCGTCGAACTCGAACGTGCGCTCCTGGCTCGTACTCACCACGCCGGCGTTCGTCCGTTCCTGCACCTTCCACGTGTAGCGTCCCGCCTCCACCAGGGGCTTGGGCAGCAGCAGGCGCGGCTCCTTGGTGGTAACGCTGTACTCGTAGCCGCCCGGGCCCGTCAGCGTGAACGTCATGTCGGCGAGCCGCCAACTCGGGGCCACCTGCGCCCACGTGAATACGGGCGTAGCCGTGCGCACGACCGTGCAGTCGCGTGGTTCGACGCGCAGGAATTTGTGCGCCGCCATGTAATCGGTGTCCGGGCGCGGCGTGCAGTCCGCTGCGTAGGCTTCCGGGATATAACCCCTGTCCAGCACCGTGCCGCGGCTCAGCGCGATCGTGCGCACGTCCGTGCTCTTGCCAAACGCATTGGAGGCTTCCAGGCGATAGTCGAGCTTGGCGCCGGTGGTGGCGAGCGGTGTGACGGTCACGCTGTTGCCGGTGACGACCTGGCCGTTCAGGCGCACGACGGTGGCGTCGGACACGGTCCAGCTCAGTTTGACGGGCTGGCCGTCGACGACTTTCAGGTTGTCGGCATCGAAGCTGACGATGGTGGGGGCGGCGTGGGCTGCGCTCATCGCGAGCGAGAGCAGCATGGCGATACGGGTTCTTTGCATGGGATGGCCTCAAGATACGCGTGCGGGGACCGTCGCTCTCTGGCGCATCGTGCGCCCCAGCCGTCGCGACGGCATGACGGGCGGTGCACCGATTCTATCGTGCAAATAATGCAACAAATCTATCGAATCCTCACACCCCTCCGAAAGTAGGGTATGGCGCTGTCAGGCCGCCTTGCGCCGCCGCAGCAGGTGACGGATGCGGGCGCTCAGGACGTCCGCGTTGTAGGGCTTTTGCAGCAGGCTGATGGAGGGATCGAGCTTGCCTTCGTGCGCCAGCACGCCCTCGGCATAGCCGGAGGTGAACAGGATCTCAACGTCCGGCTGGCGTCGGCGCACCAGCTCGGCCAATTCCAGGCTGCTCATCTTGCCCGGCATGATCACGTCCGTAAACAACAGGTCCACGCGGGCACCGGCTTCGACGAGACGCGCCGCGTGATCCGCGTCGGACGCCTGCAGCACCTGGTAGCCCAGCGCCGACAGCAGGCCGGCGGTCGCATCGCGCACCGCCTCCTCGTCTTCCACCACGAGGATCGTCTCGACGCCGCCGAACAGCCCGGTCACCGCCGCATCCTCGTCGTGGGCCGGTGCCTGGGTGCTGCGGCGCAGGAAGATGCTCACCGTGGTGCCCTCGCCCGGCCGGCTCTTCAGCAGGATTTCGCCGCCCGACTGCTTGACGAAGCCATACGCCATCGACAGGCCCAGGCCCGTGCCCTGCCCCGTCGGCTTGGTGGTGAAGAACGGCTCGAATGCGCGCTGCAGCACCTCCGGCGGCATGCCCTTGCCCGTGTCGGCCACCTCGATGAGTACATAGTCGCCGTCGCCCACCTCGGCCAACTGGGGCGTGCCCTGCGCCACGTTGCGGGCCCGCAGCGTGAGCGTGCCACCGCCCGGCATCGCGTCGCGTGCATTGATGGCCAGGTTCAGGATCACGTTGTGCAGCTGGCTGGGATCGACGGCCGTGCTCCACAGCAGGGGCGAGATATCGGTGACGATCGCCGCCTGCGGCCCCAGCACGCGGCGCAGCATGTCCTCCATCTCCGTCAGCGCGATGGTGGGATCGATGACGACGGCCTGCAGCGGCTGGCGGCGCGCGAACGCCAGCAAGTGCGCCGCCAGCCGCGCGCCCCGCTCCACCCCGGCCAGCGCCGTATCGATGCGGGTGCGGGCATTGTCCGTGACGCCACCGATCAGCTTGAGCAGCTGCAGGTTGCCGCCGATGATCTGCAAGACGTTGTTGAAGTCGTGCGCGACGCCACCCGTCAACTGGCCGATCGCTTCCATCTTCTGCGCCTGGTGCAGCGCGGCCTGGCTGACGCGCAGTTCCTCCTGGCTGCGCGCCAGCGACGCGAACGCTTCGTCGCGCTGGCGGCGGGCCACGCAGGCGCCGCTGTGGTAACGCACGCGCGCCACCAGCTCGCGCGGATCGGGCCACTTGACGAGGTAGTCGTTGGCGCCGGCGGCGAACGCCTGCACCTTGATCTCGGCATCCTGCTCGGACGACAGCAGCACGATGGGCAGGTTTTCCGTCCTGGGATCGGCGCGCAGGTTGCGGATGACGGCAAAGCCGTCGGTGCCGGGCATGCGCAGGTCGACCAGCACCACCGTCGCCGCCACCTCCAGGGCCAGGTGCACGGCCTTCTCGGCGCAGTGGTCGTAGCACAGGGTGATATCGGCGTGCGACTCCAGGCTGTGCAGCAGGTAGTCCCGCGCCAGCGCTTCGTCGTCAATCAGGAGGACGGAACAGGTGTGTTGCATGCGCTCGGCGGACTGGAATTCGGTGAAGGGGACATAATGAACAAAGAGCAAGATTGCATTCTATCTCATACGTTTGGCGCGCGTGTCGCGCGTGTCCAACCGTGCGCGGGTCGCGTATGTGGCCGGGCGGGTGTCGACAAGCTTTACAGTTACTTGCGGAAAATAACGCAAGTGCCTGATTTTCCTGCTTGTGCCAGCTCTGGCGTGGCGCTTGCTTGCAGCAGGGTTCCCACTTAGCGAGGAGACTTCCATGCCGATTCACCTGTCGAAATCACTGGCCCTGCTGGCCCTGGCGTTCACGACCCTGTCCGCCGGCGCAACCGTCCAGATTGCCCCCGCACACATCTATACGACGCAACTGTCGGGCGCCAGCGAGGACCCGCCCAATGCATCGCCGGCGACCGGCAGCGCGACCGTGGGCTTCGATATCGCCACGCACACGCTGACGATCGACGTCACGTTCTCGGGCCTGCTGGGCACCAGCACGAACGCCCATATCCACTGCTGCACGGCGCTGCCGGGCGCGGGCACGGCCGGCGTGGCGACAATGACGCCGTCGTTCACGGAGTTCCCGTCCGGCGTGACGAACGGCACCTATCATCATGTGTTCGATACGTCGCTGGCCAGCACGTGGAATACGGGCTTCGTCAATTCCCATGGCGGCATCGCCGGTGCGGAAGCGGCACTGCTGGCGGCCCTGGACAATGGCCAGGCCTACTTCAACCTCCACAGCACCTTTGCACCGGGCGGCGAGATCCGCGGCTTCCTGCAGCCGGTGCCGGAGCCGGCCGGGATTGCCATGCTGGCGCTGGGCATGCCGCTGCTGCTGGTGCTGGCGCGGCGGCGCCAACGCTGAGCGACGCAGCCCCGCTGGCCGGCGCCTGACCCGGGCCGGTGCCGGTGCCGTGGTCCTACCGCCGGGCTGGCATCAGTGCCGCCATTCCTCCACTTCGTCGATCCGGGCGGCGCACCTTTCGTCCCAGCGTAATTCCTCCCGGACGGCAGAGTCCATGCGCAGCACCCGCCGCATGTGCGCCGCCATCGCTTCCTTGCGCTCGGGCGTGTCGTCGATGAGTGGACGCAGCCGCCACAGCGCGTCGCCGTACGGTGCCAGGTCGGTCGCGATCGCGCCCATGCAGTCGCCTGCGCGCACCAGCATGGCCTGGGCGGCGGCGGAATCGTCGGCATCCGTGGCCAGGATGCCCTGCTGGGTCGCGATGACGGCGTTGGCAACGGCGCGCCGCACCCGCTCGTCCGTGCCGAAGTGCCGGGCGATATGGCGTTCCAAATCGTCGCGCACGCCATTGTCGTTGCTGTCGATGCCGGCCAGGGTGGCCCGGCCCGCCTCGCCCGGGTCGGGCGGCATTTCGATCGGCGGCGCGGCGGCTGGCAGGCGCGCGGCGTGGGCGGGCAGCGCGCCGGGCCAGGCGGCGGCCAGGAGCGCCAGCGCGAGGCAACCGGCAGTGGCGTAGCGGATGCGTGCAGCGGTCAACTTCATGGCGGTCCCCCGTAGTCACAGGAGATCGAGCATACCGCCAGGAAATATCCATCGAGTTACCGTAGATCAAGCCTTACCGGTGCCTGCACAAAACACAACGGCCCGGACGCTTGCGCGGCCGGGCCGTGGTTCAGGGACCGAAGAACCTTACTTCAGCAGCATCTCGTTGACGCGCTTGACGAACGCCGCCGGGTCCGTCAGCGTGCCGCCCTCGGCCAGCAGGGCCTGGTCGAACAGGATGTGCGTCCAGTCGGCGAACTTGCCGTCTTCCGCGCTTTCGTACTTCAGGCGCGTGACCAGCGGGTGGTTCGGGTTGATTTCCAGGATCGGCTTCGATTCCGGTGCGTTCTGGCCCGCCGCCTTCAGCATCCGCAGCAGGTTGCCGGACAACTCGTGCTCGTCCGCCACCAGGCAGGCCGGCGAGTCGGTCAGGCGGAACGTGACGCGCACGTCCTTGGCCTTCTCGCCCAGCGTTTCCTTCATCTTCGCCACGAGGTCCTTGTACTGGTTCTCGGTCTCCTCGTGTTCCTTCTTCTCCGCCTCGTCTTCCAGCTTGCCCAGGTCCAGGCCGCCCTTGGCGACGGAGACCAGTTCCTTGCCATCGAACTCGGTCAGGAAGGACAGCATCCATTCGTCCACGCGGTCGGTCAGCAGCAGCACTTCGACGCCCTTCTTGCGGAAGATTTCCAGGTGCGGGCTGTTCTTCGCGGCCGTGTAGCTGTCGGCGGTGACGTAGTAGATCTTCTCCTGGCCTTCCTTCATCCGGCCCACGTAGTCGGCCAGGGCGACGACCTGGTCGGCCGAGTCGCCGTTGGTGGACGCAAAGCGCAGCAGCTTGGCCAGGCGCTCCTTGTTCGTCATGTCCTCGCCGATGCCTTCCTTCAGCACCTGGCCGAACTCGGTCCAGAACGTGGCGTACTTGTCCTTCTTGTCCTGCTCCTCGGCGTTGGCCAGTTCCTCCAGCATGCCGATGACGCGCTTGGTCGAACCCTCGCGGATCGCCTTGACGTCGCGCGACTCCTGCAGGATCTCGCGCGAGACGTTCAGCGGCAGGTCGGCCGAATCGATCACGCCCTTCACGAAGCGCAGGTAGGTCGGCATCAGCTGCTCGGCGTCGTCCATGATGAAGACGCGCTTGACGTACAGCTTCAGGCCGCCGCGCTTGTTGCGGTCCCACAGGTCGAACGGCGCCTTGGCCGGGATGTACAGCAGCTGCGTGTATTCGCTGCGGCCCTCGACGCGGTTGTGCGTGTAGGTCAGCGGCGCGGCGAAGTCGTGCGAGACGTGCTTGTAGAATTCCTCGTACTGTTCGGGCGTGATGTCGCTCTTCGAACGGGCCCACAGCGCGCTGGCCTGGTTGATGGTCTCGAGTTCGTCCTTCGTGACCATCTCCTTCTTCTCCTCGTCCCACTCCTCTTTCGCCATCTGGATCGGCAGCGAGATGTGGTCGGAGTACTTGCGGATGATGGATTTGAGCTTCCAGGCCGACAGCAGCTCGTCCTCGCCCTCGCGCAGGTGCAGGATGATGCTCGTGCCGCGGTCCGTCTTCTCGATGGCCTCGACGCTGTAGTCGCCTTCGCCGCTCGATTCCCAGCGCACGGCGTCGCTTGCTTGAAGTCCCGCGCGGCGCGTTTCGACGGTGATCTTGTCGGCCACGATGAAGCCGGAGTAGAAGCCCACGCCGAACTGGCCGATCAGCGCGGCATCCTTCTGCTGGTCGCCGGACAGCTTGCCGAAGAATTCCTTGGTGCCGGACTTGGCGATGGTGCCGAGGTGCGAGATGACCTCGTCGCGGCTCATGCCGATGCCGTTGTCCGAAATGGTGATGGTGCGGGCGGCCTTGTCGAAGCTGACCTTGATCTTCAGCTCGTGGTCGTTGCCGTACAGGGCATCGTTGTTGATCGCCTCGAAGCGCAGCTTGTCGGCAGCGTCCGAAGCATTCGAGATCAGCTCGCGCAGGAAGATTTCCTTGTTCGAGTACAGCGAGTGGATCATCAGCTGCAGCAGCTGCTTCACTTCCGCCTGGAAGCCCAAAGTTTCTTTGTTATCGGCCATTTCTACCTCAAGTATATTGTTGAGCAGGGTTTCAGGGATTGCCGGAATATCGGGTTGTCATTCTATCTTTCAAGAGTCTTTCGACAAAATTTTCGCCCCCATGCCAGCAAAAAACGGTGACAGTCACCGATTTCGGAAAAGGGTGACTGTCACCGGTTTTCGCCGTCCAGCTCGCGCTCCAGGAAGCGCCACACCGCCGCGTCCTGCATCGCCGCGATGTTCAGGCGCATGAAACACGACGGCAGCTGGCTGGGCGAGAACAGGCTGCCGGGCGCCAGCAGCAGCCCGGCAGCCATCGCCTTCTCGGCCAGCACGTTGGTGTCGCGGCCCGCGTCGGCCCAGACGAACATGCCGGCCGGCGGCGCCATGTCGATGCGCAAGCCGATGCGCTCGAGCTGGCGCACGGTGCGGGCGCGCATGCCATCGAGGCGCGCCCGCATGCGCTCGGCGTGCTTGCGGTACGTGCCCTCGCACAGGATCTGGTGCACCGCGCGCTCGCCGATGTCGGACGTGGTCAAGGTCTGCAGCATCTTGCGGTCCGCCAGCCGGCGCGCCAGTTCGGGCGACGCGGCGATGAAGCCCACGCGCAGGTTGGCCGCCATCGTCTTCGAGAAGCCGGACAGGTAGACCACGTGCTTCAGCTGGTCCAGCGCCGCCAGCCGCGTGGCCGGCTGCACGCCGGCGCCCGGGTGCAGGTCGCAGTAGATGTCGTCCTCCACCACCACGATGCCATGCTGCTCGGCGATGCGCAGCACCTGGAACGCCTTGGCGGCCGACAGCGACGTCGAGGTGGGGTTGTGCAGCACCGAATTGATGACGTACAGCTTGGGCTTGTGCAGCGCCGCCAGCTCGGCCAGGCGGCCCAGGTCGGGACCATCGGCCAGCCGGGGCACGCCGACGACGCGCGCGCCCAGCGCCGCGAACGACGCGAACATCAGGAACCAGGCCGGGTCGTCGACCAGGATCGTGTCGCCGGGGCGGGTGAATTCGCGCGCGACCATGTCGAGCGCCTGCGTCACGCCTGCCGTCGTCACGATCTGCTCCGGCGCCGCGCCGATCTCCACCTCCGCCAGCTTCAGCTGCAGCTGCTGGCGCAGCGGCAGGTGGCCCTGCGGCACGCCGTAGTTCAGCAAGATGTCCTGGCGCCGCCGCGTCACGTGGCGCAGCGCCGCCGCGACAGCCTCGCCGTCGAGCCACTCGGCCGGCAGCACGCCCGTGCCGGGCATCTGCTGGTGCGGCAACTGGCGGAACATATTGCGCACCAGCCAGGGCACGTCCAGCCCCTGTTCGGCCGGCTCGACGGCTGCCGCGGGGGCCGTCACCGTGCCAGGGCGGGCGCGGACGAAGAATCCGGCACCGCGGCGCGACGCCAGGTAGCCGCGCGCCACCAGCTTGTCGTAGGCGGCAACGACGGTGAAGGCGGATACAGCATGGCTGGCGGCAAAGGCGCGGATCGACGGCATGCGGCTGCCGGGGCGCAGCAACCGCTCCTCGATGCGGGCGGCAACGGTGCGCACGATCTGGTCCGTCAGGGACTCGTCGGCATCGCGGGTCAGCAGGCCGGCAGGCATGGCCGGGAGGGCTGGCAGCTTTGTATTGGTCATGCGTCCGTTACAGTTATTGATGTGCGCAGTGGAAGTGTATAGGCACTGTACTGGCCTGAAGTTCTACGATACAGGTAAATCAACCTGACCGCTACCCAACCCACATGCCGCCATCCGCCCCGCTCCGACGCACCTCCCGCTTCACCTCCCGATTCACGTCGCGCCTCGCTCCCGAAACCGCCGGCATGCTGCTCGGCTTCGCTGGCGTCGCCATCTTCAGCCTGACCCTGCCGTTTACCCGGCTCGCCGTCGCCGATCTCGATCCCACGTTTGCCGCGATGGCCCGCGCCGTCGTGGCGGCAATGCTGGCCGCCACCTGGCTGGCCGTACGGCGCGCGCCGCTGCCGCCCCGGGCCGCGCTGCCGGCGCTGGCGGCCGTGGCGGCCGGCTGCGTGCTCGGCTTCCCGCTGCTGACGTCCCTGGCGATGCGCACCCTGCCCGCGTCGCACGGCGCGGTCATGGTCGGCATCCTGCCGCTGGCGACGGCGCTGTGCGCCGCCTTGCGCGGCCACGAGCGACCGTCGCCCGCGTTCTGGGCCAGTGCGCTGCTGGGGTCCAGCCTCGTCGTCGGCTTCGCGCTGCGCCAGAGCGGCGGCACCTTGCACGCCGCCGACCTGGCGGTCTTCGCCGCCGTGCTGGCGGCCGCCTACGGCTACGCGGAAGGGGGCCGCCTGGCCGCGACGCTGGGCGGCCAGCAGACCATCAGCTGGGCGTTGCTGCTGGCGTTGCCCGTCGCGCTGCCGCTCACGCTGTGGCAGTGGGGCACGCACGGCGCGGCGCTGGGCGCGGCCGGGCTGTCGGCCTGGCTGGGGTTCGCCTACACATGCGTCTTCTCGATGTTCCTCGGCTTCTTCTTCTGGTACCGCGGCATGGCGCTGGGCGGCGTGGCGCGCGTCGGCCAGGTGCAACTGGTGCAGCCGTTCCTGACGCTGCTGGGCGCCGCGCTGGTGCTGGGCGAGCCGCTGCGGACGGCCCACGTGGGCTTCGCCCTGGCCGTGATCGCGGTGGTCGCGGTGGGCCGCCGTACCGCCGTGCGGCGGCGCGCGCCATGAGCCGCCGCGCTGCCATTTTTTGCCGGGACTGGCCCGAAATCCCGGAGTTAATTCGGCGGCAAGAGGTGGGCACCGCTGCCGTCAGGCCGTACAATATCGATCTTTGAATCTGCAACCTTCCTTGAGATACGCCATGTCCGTCTACGAAAAACTGAAGTCGCTCGATATCACGCTGGCCCCGCCCGCGGCCCCCGTGGCCGCCTACGTCATGTGGGTCCGCACCGGCAACCTGGTGTTCATCTCCGGCCATATCGCGAAGAAAGCGGACGGCAGCATCTGGGCCGGCCAGTTGGGCAAGAACATCGAGACGGCGGAAGGCCAGCAGGCCGCGCGCGCCATCGCCATCGACCTGATGGGCACCCTGCAGGAAGCGTGCGGCGGCGACCTGAACAACGTGAAGCGCATCGTCAAGGTCATGAGCCTGGTGAACTCCACGCCCGACTACACCGACCAGCACCTGGTCACGAACGGCTGCTCGGAACTGCTGGGCGAAGTATTCGGCGAAGCCGGCAAGCACGCCCGCTCCGCGTTCGGCGTAGCGCAGATCCCGCGCGGCGCCTGCGTCGAGATCGAACTGATCGCCGAAGTCGTATAACCTGTTCGCGGACGGTGCCTACCCGGCGCCGCCCGACCCGGGGCCGCCGCGCCGTGCGTTCCATCCGCCATGCCGCGGCAGCCTCCCGATAGTCGCCACAAGCGCGCTCGTTCCAGCCGGGCCAGCCCCGCAAAATTTCTCTGAGAGAGACGTATGAAAATCGAAAACCCCAACCCGATCCAGTGGCGCTTTTCCGAGCGTGCCAGCCAGCTGCAAAGCTCCTTCATCCGCGAGATCCTGAAGATCACGCAGCAGCCTGAAATCATCTCGTTCGCGGGCGGCCTGCCGTCGCCGCTGACCTTCCCGGTCGACGTGATGAAGAACGCGTTCGACAAGGTCCTGTCCACCACCGGCAAGACCGCGTTGCAGTATGGTCCGACCGACGGCTACATGCCGCTGCGCCAGTGGATCGCCGACTCGCTGTCGGTGAACGGTGCCAGGATCGTGCCGGAACAGGTGCTGATGGTGTCGGGCTCGCAGCAGGCGCTGGACCTGTTGGGCAAGGTACTGATCGACGAAGGCAGCCGCGTGCTGGTCGAGACGCCGAGCTACCTGGGCGCGCTGCAGGCGTTTTCCGTCTACCGTCCGGAGTTCAAGTCGGTGCAGACCGACGACCATGGCCTGGTGCCGTCGTCGCTGGCGCCTGTCGCCGAGGGCGCGCGCCTGCTGTACGCGCTGCCGAATTTCCAGAACCCGACCGGGCGCACCTTGTCCGTCGAGCGCCGCCTGGAGCTGGTCGAGACGTGCGCCCGCCTGGGCCTGCCGCTGATCGAGGACGATCCGTACGGCGCGCTGTCGTACAAGGGCGAGCCGCTGCCGAAGATGGTGGCGATGAACCCGGAAGGCGTCATCTACATGGGTTCGTTCTCGAAGGTGCTGACGCCGGGCATCCGCCTGGGCTACGTGGTCGCGCCGCTGCCGCTGGTGCGCCGCCTGGAGCTGGCCAAGCAGGCCGCCGACCTGCACACCGCGCAACTGACGCAGATGGTCGTGCACGAAGTGGTCAAGGACGGCTTCCTGGACCAGCACATCCCGACCATCCGCGACCTGTACGGCAACCAGTGCCAGGTCATGCTGGAAGCGATGGCCGAGCACTTCCCTACCAGCGTCACGTGGACCAAGCCGGAAGGCGGCATGTTCATCTGGGTCACGCTGCCGCAACACATCAATGCGATGGAACTGCTGGACGAGGCGATCAAGGAAAAGGTCGCGTTCGTGCCGGGCGCGCCGTTCTACGCCAACGAGCCGGAAACCAATACGCTGCGCCTGTCGTTCGTGACGGTGCCGCCGGAACGCATCCGCCAGGGCATCGCGATCCTGGGCAAGCTGATCGCCGCGCGCCTGTAAGCCTGCGCTGGCAGCAAACCGAAACCCTCCCGGCCCTCGCGGCCCGGAGGGTTTTTTGTTGGCGGAGAGAGAACTGATGGTCCAGGCACCGCGGGTTGCATCCTGGCTAACGAGAACTGATCAACAGTCACATGAACCGTATTATTTCCGCGAATTACCGATGGTTTTCTCCAATTACTAGTTGCTTGAAGGTATTATCTAGACAGATAGATTACCTTGGATGAAAGCCCGATGACGCCAGGCAGCACCGGTCTCTCCGCGCGCCGCGATGCCGCGGTCCTGATTGTCGACGACGCCCCGGACAGCCTGTCCGCGCTGCGCATGCAGATGGTCGAGCAGGGTTACCAGACGTTCATCGCCAACACGGGCGAACGGGCGCTGGACCTGGCGCGGCGCGTGCATCCGGACCTCATCCTGCTCGACATCGTCATGCCCGGCATGGATGGCTTCGAGACCTGCCGCCAGCTCAAGGCCCATCCCGTCACGCAGCGCATTCCCGTCATCTTCATGAGCGCGCGCACGACAACGGACGACGTGGTGGCCGGCTTCGACCTGGGCGCCGTCGACTACATCGGCAAGCCGCTGCGCATGCCGGAAGTGTGCGCCCGGGTGCGCACGCAGTTGTCGATCCGCGCCAGCGCCGAGACGCAGCACGAGCAGGCCGAACGCCTGCGCACGATCGTCAACAACATGGCGGAAGGCCTCCTGATCATCGAGGCGAGCGGGCGCATCCAGTTTACCAATCCGGCCTGCGACCAGTACCTGGGCTATGCGGCCGAGGAGCTGGCAGGCGGCTACATCTCCGACCTGCTCAATCCCCTGGTGGCACAGGAGTACCTGGAGTACTTCGCGCGCTACGCGGCCAATCCGGAAACGGCGCACAGCCACGGCACGCGCGAAGTGATCATCCGCCACAAGCAGGGCAAGTCGGTCTGCATGGACCTGACGCTGACGCCGATGTTCCTGCGCCAGCCGCTCTTCATCGGCCTGTTGCACGACATCACGCACCACAAGCTGTCCGAGGACGCGCTGCAGCGTGCCGCGATGGTGGACCCGCTGACGAAGATCGCCAACCGGCGCCATTTCGACAGCTTCCTCGAAAAGGAATGGCAGCGCGCCACGCGCACGGGCGCCCCGCTGTCGCTGGTGGTACTCGACGTCGACCACTTCAAGCTGTACAACGACACCCTGGGCCATGCCGCCGGCGACGTCTGCCTGCAGCAGGTCGCGCAGGCCATCGACTCGCACGCGCTGCGCGGCACCGACCTGGCCGCGCGCTACGGCGGCGAGGAGTTCGTGCTGCTGTTCGCCGAAACGGACGCCGGTGCCGCCGCGGCGCTGGCCCAGTCGGTACGCGTGCACATCGAGGCGCTGCAGCTGCCGCACCCGAAGTCGCCGACTTCGCCCTGGATCACGGTCAGTATCGGCGTGGCGACGATGACGCCGCAGCAGAACGACCGGATCGAGTCGCTGTTCGTGGCCGCTGACCGGGCGATGTACGTGGCCAAGGAGGAGGGGCGCAACCAGGTGCGGGCGACGCCGGGGTAGCCGGCAGCTTGGGGTCTGTCCCTGCGGGACTGACCCCGAAGTTCGGTGCCGCCATCACGCAAGCAAACTTCGGGGTCAGTCCCCTGCAGGGACAGACCCCAGCCTACCGCCGCGGATGATCCGTAATCTCCGCAATCTCCTCGTACAGCGGCCGCAGCTGCCGGTACATCTTCAGGTAGACCCGCCGGTACAGCTGGTCGTACACGCGCGCGTTGGCGGCGATCGGCTGGAACGTGCGGCCCGGGCGCGTCATCGCCGCGATCGCCGTGGCGAAATCCGGCTGCAACCCCACCCCGACGGCGGCCGCGATGGCCGCGCCCAGCCCCGAGGTCTCGTACACGTGCGCACGCGCGGCCGGCAGGCCGAAGATGTCCGCCGTCAGCTGCATCGCCGCGTCGCTTTGCGAGCCGCCGCCCGCCACGCGCAGTTGCGTGATCGGCGTGCCGCTGCGCCGTTCGATCCGTTCCCGCCCTTCCCGCAGCGCGTACGCCAGGCCTTCCAGGATGGCGCGGTACATGTGCGCGCGCGTGTGCACGTCGCCGAAGCCGATCATGGCGCCCTTGGCTTCCGGGCCGGGAATACGCACGCCAGGACTCCAGTACGGCTGCAGCATCAGTCCCATCGACCCGGGCGGTACCGCGTTCACCAGGTCGTCGAACAGCGCTTCGGGCGCCGTGCCGCTTTCCGTGGCCAGGGCTTGCTCGCGGTCGCCGAACTGCTCCTTGAACCAGTTGACCATCCAGAATCCCCGGAAGATCTGCACTTCCGTGCTGTAGGCGCCCGGGATAGCGGCGGGATACGGCGGGATGAACGGCGTGACCTCGACGTACTTCGTGCCCGTCGTGTTGATCGTGGCGGTGGTGCCGTAACTGAGGCAGCCGATGTGCGGCGCCAGGCAGCCGGCGCCGATCACCTCGCAGGCCTTGTCGGCGGCCGCCGCGACCACGGGCAAGCCGGCCGGGATGCCCGTCAGCCGGGCCGCTTCGGCGCTGATGGCACCGATCGGCGTGCCAGGCGCCACCAGCGCAGGCAGCATGTCGGGCCGCAGCGCCAGGGCCTGCCACTTCCAGTCGCGCGCCCCGGCCCAGCGGTGGCGCTTGTAGTCGAACGGCACGTAGGCGACCTGCGAGCCGGTCGAATCGACGTACGCGCCCGTCAGGCAGTAGTTCAGGTAGCCGGACAACAGCAGGAACTTGTGGGTCTTGCGCCAGACGTCCGGCTGGTGCACGGCGATCCAGTTGATCTCCGCCTCGCGCTGGAAGTACGCCAGCGTGTTGTCCACGCGCGCGAGCTTGAATGCCGTGCGCCACAGCGCCCCCACGCGCGGCACGGTGTCGGTACGGCGCTGGTCCAGCCACGTGATCGCGGGCCGCAGCGGCCGGCCGTCGGCATCCACGTTGACGACCGTGCCGCGCTGCGTTGTCACGGCCACCGCCGCAATGCGTTCGCGCAGCGCGGGCTGCTCCGCCCACAAGCGCTGGCACGCCGCGCAGACGGCCTGCCAGTAGCCCTCCGCCTTGTGCTCGGCCCAGCCGGGGTGGTCGGAATAATATGCCTGCAGGTGCACTTGGGCCTTGGCGACCAGCGTGCCTTGCAGGTCGAACACGAGCGCGCGTACGCTCTGGGTGCCGTTGTCGATCGACAGCAGGCAGGGAGGCAAATACCGGCCCTGGTCATCCATAGGCGGCGGCTTCCGTCGGTGCGGCCGGCAGGCCGTAATGCCGCTGCCACAGCGCCGCGTAAGCGGCCGTCTCGGCACTCCAGCGGGCGTCGCTCCAGCCCAGCTCCGGCTGGCAGATGGCGCGGACGCGCTCGAGCAGGTGGCTGCCGCCATGCTTCGTCAGGATGCCGATGCGGGTGCGGCGCAGCAGCAGGTCGTCCAGGTGCTGCACGGCTTCGCAGCGCGCGGCCCAGCGCAGCTCGGCCCATGGCGTCTGCGTACCCGGCACCAGTGCCAGTTCGCCCTCTTCCGCCGCCTTGACCAGCGCCGCCGCGGCGCGGCCGTGGCGGCCCGCCAGCCGGCGCGCCTGGCCGGGCGGCAGGCGGCGGTCGTACGGCTGCGGCGCGCACGCCAGGATCGGCACGGGCTCCAGGCTGTCGTGCCAGCCGGGCAGCAGCGGCTGCACGGCCCGCAGCGCGTCCAGCGCAATCACCCTGAACGTCGTCAGCTTGCCGCCCGTGACCGTCAGCAGCCCGTCCTCCAGCCACAGCGCATGGTCGCGCGCCTCCTTGGACGGGTCGGCCTGGCCGCTGTCGATGACGGGGCGTACGCCGGCAAAGGTGGCGATGACGTCGTGTGCGCCCAGGTCCAGCGCTGGGAACTGGCAGCGCAGCGCCGCCAGCAGGTAATCCAGCTCCTGCGGCGTGATCGCCGCTTCGCGCGCCAGGTCGCCGCCGTGGTCGATGTCGGTGGTGCCCACTAGGGTCGCGCCTTCCCATGGGAACGCGAACACGGGGCGCCCGTCGTGCGGGTGCATCAGGCTGACCGCCTGGGCCAGTGGCAGCCGCCACGCCGGCAGCACCAGGTGGCTGCCGCGCAGGGGCCGCAGGCGCATGCTGCCAGTGCCTGTGCCAGGGCGCAGGGCGTCGGCCCAGGCGCCCGTCGCGCTGATCGTGACGCGCGCCGCGACCCGGTGCGTGGTGCCGTCGAGCGCATCCTTCAGCAGCGCGCCCGTTACGTGGCCGCCGGCGCGCTGCAGCCGTTCCACGCCCAGGTAATTGACGGCCACGCCGCCATACGACTGCGCTTCCTGCAGCACGCGCAGCACCAGCCGGGCGTCGTCCGTCTTGGCGTCCATGTAGCACATGCCGCCCTGCAGGCCGGCACTGTCGGCGTTCGGCACCAGCGCCAGGAACTCGTCGCGGCCGACGTAGTGGCGCGCGCGCTGGCCCGCCATGCGGTCGTAGATGGCAAGCCCCAGCAGGAACGCGTGGCGGCCCGGCTTGCGGCCCGCATAGTCGCCGAACGCGAAGCTTTGCGGTTCCACCAGCCCGGCGGCATCGCACAACAGTGTCTGCCGTTCGTGCACGGACTCGCGCGTCAGCGCGAACCGGCCTTCCTTCAGGTAGCGCAGGCCGCCGTGTACCAGTTTCGAGGAACGGCTCGACGTGCCCCAGGCGAAGTCGCGCTGCTCGACCAGCAGCGCACGCAGGCCGCGCCGCGCCGCCTCGAGCAGGATGCCGGCGCCCGTGATGCCGCCGCCCACGACCAGCACGTCCCACGGGCGCGCCAGCAGCTCCGCCAGGCCGGCGCGGCCGCCAGCCTGCCAGTGACCGGCGGGCGTCATGCCGGCTCCGTCACGAGCTTGCCGGGATTGAGCATGCCGTCCGGGTCGAAGTGATGCAGCAGCGCGCGGATCGCGGCCAGGCCTTCGGCCCCCTTCTCCGCCGCCAGGTAGGGCGCATGGTCGGTGCCGACGCCATGCTGGTGGCTGATGGTGCCGCCGTTGGCGACGATGGCGCCGCTGACGGCGCCCTTCAGCGCGCGCCAGCGCGCCATGTCGGTATCGAAATCGCCGGCCAGCCGGTAGACGAACGTGGAATAGACGCTGGCGCCCTGCGGGTACAGGTGCGACAGGTGGGTATAGGCATGGACGGATTCGCCGCAGCCTGCCAGCGCCTGTACGGCGGCGGCCTCCACGGCCTGCATCGTCGCCGTCACGCGCGGCCAGTCCACCGCCGTCTCCACGGTGTCGATCGCATAGCCGTGCTGCCAGGCGGCGTTGCGCAGGTAGACGTTGCGAAAGCGCCCCTGGCGCCACTTGTCGCCCAGCGTGCGGCCCACGTGGCGACCCCGGTGCGGACGGCACGTGGCCAGCGCCCCCGCCAGCGCACTGCGCGCCTGCGCACGGGTGCCGCTGACGCCGATCAGGAGCATGCAGCGGCCTTCGCCGCAGCCGCGCGCACGCAGCCAGCGTTCCAGCAGGCCGACCAGGCGACGATGGCCGGCCAGCGCCAGCATCGTTACCGTCTCCGTCGGGTTGGACAGGCGCAGCAGCGACAGCCCGGCACGCGCCTGCGCCAGCGCGCGGGCGGCCGCGATGCCGTCCTCCCAACGCGGGAAGAAGACGGCGTGGAAGGCTTCATATTCCGGGGCCGGCGAGACCCGCACCGTGGCTTCCGTCACGATGCCCAGGCGGCCTTCGGAACCCAGCACGATCTCGCGCAGGTCGGTGCCGGCGGCCGACGCGGGGAATGACGGGATCGCCAGCGTGCCGCGCGGCGTCTCGACGACGCCGCCGGCAAACAGCTGCTCGATGCGGCCGTAGCGCAGCGACTGCTGGCCGGACGAGCGCGTGGCGATCCAGCCGCCCAGCGTGGAATACTCGAACGATTGCGGGTAGTGGCCCAGCACGCAGCCGTGCGCACGCAACTGCGCTTCCAGGTCGGGGCCGAACACGCCGGCGCCGAACGTGGCCAGCTGTGCCTCGCGGTCCAGGTGCACCAGCTGCGCCAGGCGTGCCAGCGCTACCGTCAGCACCGGCCGTGCGGCCGGCTGCGCCGTCACGTGCCCGGCCACGCTGGTGCCGCCGCCATACGGGATGATGGTCACGCGCTGCGCCTTCGCCCAGTCCAGCAACGCGCGCACGTCCGTGCCGCTTTCGGGGAAGGCCACGCCATCGGGCGCCGTACCGATGCAGCCATAGCGCAGCCGCAGCCAGTCCGGCAGGCTCTGGCCCAGCGCGTGCCGCACCCGCGTGGGCGCATCCGTGTGCAGCGCGATGCCGGCCGGCGCGTGCAGCGCGGACAGGCGCGAAGGCGCCAGCGTCGCGCAGGCGGCTTCGAACGGCGCATCCTCGAACGGCGTGCCCATGCCGATCCGGTCCGCCAGGAACGCCAGCGCGCCCTCGTGCAGCGGATATGCGACGCTTTCGTCGCCCCAGCCATTCCACCTGCGCATTTCGTCGTCTCCCTGTCATCTCGGGGCGCTATACTCGGCAACGCCCCTGTTATGTTGCGATCGGCTGCCGATCGCCCAGGTTGGCACATTACGTCGACAGTCCTTGCCGGTCTTGCGCATTCATGACAACTGCATTGCTCGATCATGCCATCGTTTCCCCCGCCCGTCCGGCCAGTCCCGGCCGCGTGGCGGGTTCCTACCTGCAGCCGCTGCTGGAAGCGGCCGCCGCGCGTGGCGTGGGCGCCACGGCGCTGGCCCGTGCGGCCGGTTTCGCGGCCGACGCCCTCGACCCGCTGCCCACCCAGCTGGCGGCCGCCGATTATGTGCGCCTGCTGGAGGTGGGCGCGCGGCTGACGGGCGACGAGCATTTCGGCCTGCACGTGGGCGAGCGCGTCAAGGTGGGCACGTTCAGCGCCTACGGCCTGATTCTCCTGAGCTGCCGCGATTTCGGCCAGGCGTTCGAGCAGACCATCCGCTACGAGGCGCTGGCGCACGACCTGGGCCGCTCCAGCCTGACGGTGCAGGGCAACCAGGCCGCCTACAGCTGGCACAGCCGCTTTCCCAGCCACCATCGCCACCTGGCCGACAGCGTCTTCGCGGGCGTGCGCGTATTCGGCAACTGGCTGGCCGGCGCCAGCCTGCCAGCGCCGCAGCTGTCACTGAGCCACGACGGCGGCGACCCGGCCGGCCATGACGAGTACCGCCGCGTGTTCGGCTCGTTGCCCCGCTTCGGTGCCCCCGCCAACGTCGCCCGCTTCGACGCGGCGCTGCTGGCCTGCCCCGTGCCCAATGCGGACGTGACCCTGTACCCCGTGCTGCAGCGCCACATCGAACAGCTGCTGCGCCAGCGCGGCGCGGAGCCGGATATCGTCGCGCACGTGTACGACACCATCGTGGCCGGCCTGCCGCATGGCCAGGCGCGCCTGGCCAGCGTGGCCTGCCAGTTGCGCCTGACGCCGCGCACGCTGCAGCGCAAGCTGGCCGATGCCGGCACCAGCTACCAGCGCGTGCTGGACCAGGCCCGCTTCGCGCTGGCGCGCGACTACCTCGCGCGGCCCGGCCTGTCGCTGCTGGACATCACGTTCCTGCTGGGCTACCAGGAGCAGAGCGCGTTCAACCACGCGTTCCGCGAATGGGCCGGCATCAACCCGGGCGCCTGGCGCGAACGCGGCGGCGAGATGCGGTGACAGCGGTGACAGCGCCGCTCAGATCCAGTCGCCCGTGACGCGCACCAGCGGTCCGATACAGGCCCGCCGGTCCGGCGCCTGGCACATCAGGAACTGGTTGCCGGACGGGTGGAACAGGATATAGGTGTCGATCCTGTGCCCGGGCTTGGTGACCTGGCCCGTGCAATCGGGCTTGCCGTTGTCCTTGACGATGCGGTTGACGGCCCGGTAGAAGCCGTTGCCGTCCGGCTGGGCGGCAATCTCGATCGTCGTTTCCGCCACCTCCCCGGCGCTGGTCACGAGCGCCGTGCCGTCGGCGCGGATGCGGTAGGTCTCCGTGCAGGCGGCCTCCGGCACCTCCAGGCGCCAGATGCCCACGATCGGATGGTCGGCCGGCAGCGGCGCGGCCCCTGCGCCGGAAGCTGCCAGCGCGATCAGGAGCGGTATCGATGCTTTCACGGTGTCCCTTCCGCCGCGGCCTTCAGCTGCCGCAGCCCTCGTTCGAAATCGTCGCCGATCATCTCGTCCATGCTGACGAACAGGCCCACCAGCTTCGTGATGAAGGGCGCGGGGCCGGACATCGTCCAGGCCACCTGGGTTCCGCTGCCCTGCGGCGTCAGCTCGAACACGGCGCGGTTGCTGGATGCGAACGGCTTGACGAAGTCGATCTCGATGACGACGCGCTGCGGCGAGCCATCCTCGACGATCTCCATGCGGCCTTCGCCCACCTCGTCGTTGCCGGCCCACGCGTAGGCCGCACCCTGCCCGCGCGGTGGCCCGGAGAACGTGCGGCGCATGGCCGGATCGAGCCGTTCCCACGGCGACCACGCGGTCCACTGGTGGAAATCGTTCAGGTAGCCGGCGACGCGGGCGGGCGGCGCGGCAATGACGATCTCGCGCCGCACCTCGAAGGAGTCGGGGCGCATCAGCGCCAGGGCCACGATGACGGTGGCGATGACGACCAGGCCCAACAGGATTTTTTTCAGCATGTGAGTTCCCCCAAAAGCTTCCAGGCTTGGGGTCTGTCCCCGCAGGGGACTGACCCCGAAGTTTGCTCGCTACCAGTTAACTTCGGGGTCAGTCCCGCAGGGACAGACCCCCTGCCTCTAACGCCGCAATTGCAGCAACACCGGCAGCACGCTCGGCGTCATCGTAAACGTGAACCGCTCCTCCACCGGCGGCGCGGCCGGGTCCAGCACTGGCGTGAACTGGCGCGCCAGCATCGATACCGCGATCTTCATCTCCGCCATCGCCAGGTAGCGCCCCGGGCAGAAGCGCGGCCCGCCGCCGAACGGGAACAGCTTGCGGGCCGGGTCGTCCGCGCCCGTCTCGCTGCCCTCCAGCCAGCGCTCGGGCCGGAACAGCTCCGGCTGCGCCAGCGTGTTGTCGCGCTCGAAGCTGTGGCGCAGCAACGTGAAGATCGGCGTGCCGGCCGGGATCAGCGTGTCGTCGATGACGATGTCGGCCACCGGTTCCAGGATCATGAACGGCGCCACGGGCTTCAGGCGCATGCCTTCGCGCAGCGCCGCGTCCAGGTAGGGCAGGCTATCCAGCAGGCGGTAGTCCTGCAGCACCTTGTCGGCGCCCAGCACGGCATCGGCCTCGCGCGTGACGGCGGCGCTGCACTCGGGATGGCGCACCAGGAAGTCCAGCAGCCAGCCGATCGTGTTCGACGTCGTGTCCTCGCCCGCGAACACCATCGTGATCGCGTTGCCGATCACCGCCTGGTCGGAAAAACCCGAGCCCGGCTCGTCACGCGCCACCACCAGCGCTTCCAGCATGTTCGACGGTTTCGCCCGCAAGGCCGGGTTGGCGGCGATCCTGGCCCGGGCGCTGGCGATGAAGCCCGCCACCGCGTCGCTGATGCGCTGGGCGGCCGCATCCGATTCGCGGTCCACGGCCAGCCGGAACAGGCGCCAGTACGGTACCGGCGTCGTCAGCCGGCGCGCGATGCGTTCGAACACCGTCTCGATATCGCGCTGCAGCGGGTTGTGTTCGTTCTGCAGCGTGTCGATGTCGTGGCCCATCGCCAGGCCGATCGTCACGTCGAGGGTCCAGGCCTTCAGGTCGCGCAGCACGTCGATACGCCGGCCCGCCTCGGCGGCTGCCACCCAGCGCAGGCGCAGCCGCTCCGTCAGCGCCACCAGCGTCGGGTAGAAATTGTGCACCACTTCCGGCGTCAGCGCGCGCATCACGAGCTTGCGCTGCTGGCGCCAGTCCTCGCCCTCGGCGCTGAAGACGCCGGGCGTGATCGCTTCCTCCATCATGTCCGACGTGCGCGAGCCGCGCCGGATCAGGTCCGGCCGCTCGCGCATCAGCGCCGTCAACGCGGGCCGGCTCGAGGCCACCACCATCGTGCGGTTCAGCACCGTGAAGCGGTACAGCGGCCCCAGGTCGCGCGCCCAGTTCTCCAGCGTGCGGTGGAAGCGCACGCCATCGAGCTGGCGCATGTTGCCGATGACCGGCTCGCCCTTCGGCTGCGGCAGGTCGCCCAGCCGGCGCGCGGCCGGCGGCCCCTCCGCCGCGGGGCGCACGGCCGGGTGCAGGGGCAGCGGCACGGGGATGCGGGCGCGGTCCATCATTTGGTCTCCGGATTCATGACGACCTGGGCGTAGTTGCCGAAGTCGAAGTAGCGCCGCGCGGCGGCCTGCACGTCGGCGGCACCGAGCGCCGCGACCTTCTTCTCGTAGTCGACCGCGGCCCACGCAGGATCGGTGCCATACAGCGCCGCGGCCTGCAACTGCCCCATCCACCAGCCGTTCTCGCTCAGCGCGCGGCGGTGGTTGTTCAGCCAGTTCTGGCGTACCTTGGCCAGGTCGGCCGCGGCCGGGCCATCCTGCTGCAGCTTGCGGATCTCGGCAAACGCGGCATCGATCACCTTGTCGACGTTCTCCGGGCCGCACGGCAGGTTCAGCGAGATGCTGTAGTTCGCATAGGGCAGCTTGACGATCGCGCCGCTGGCGCCGCCGCCGTAGATCAGGCCCAGCTTCTCGCGCAGCACTTCCGTCAGCTTCAGGTTCAGTACCTCGATGGCGGCGGCCAGGCGCGTCTGCTCGGGCTGCGAATACGTCGTAGCGCCCGTGAAGACGATGGCGATGGCGCTTTTCGCCTCCTTGCCGCGCCGGACCTCGCGCTTGATGACGCCGCGCGCGGGCCGGATGTCCAGGTCGCGGTAGGCCACGGGGATGTCGGCCACCGGCAAACTGGCCACGTAGGTCGCCAGCAGGGGTTTCAGCTTGACGGGATCGAAGCTGCCGACGAAGTAGAACGTGAAGCCCTTCGCGCTGCCGAAGCGCTCGCGGTAGATGCGCAGCGCGCGGTCCAGGTCGACCTTGTCGAAGTCCTGCGGCCGCGGCAGCCCCGCCACGCGCGGGTTGTCGCCGTACAGGGCCTGGCGGATGGTGTTGGCGAACTGCGCCTCGGGGCGGGCCTGGCTGCTTTGCGCCAGGTCACGCTGGCGGCCGATGAAGGACTTGAACAGCGCCTCGTCGCGGCGCGGCTGCAGCAGCCGCGCATGCATCATCTGCAGCATCGTTTCGACGTCGCTGTTGACGGTGCCGCCGGCCACGTTCTCGGTCAGCTCGCCCAGCGCCACCGACACGGCAACGCTGCGCCCGGCCAGCATCCGCTGCATGTCCAGCGGCGAGTAGTCCAGCACGCCCATCTGTGCGGCCAGCGCGCTGGCATAGCGCCCGTTCTGGATGTCCTCCTCGCCATACAGGAACTGGCCACCGTGGCGCACGGCGCTCATGAGGACCTGGTCGTTGCGGAAGTCGGTGGGTTTCAACACGACCTTGATGCCGTTCGACAGCGTCAGTTCCGTAGTGCCCAGCACCTTGTCCTGCTTTTCGGCGACGATGCTGCCGGCCACCGGGGGCTTGTCCAGCAGGTTGGCGGCATAGGTCTTTTCCTCGCGCGCGCCGAGGGCCGTCTTGCGCGCCGTGTCCACCGCCGCCAGCAGCTCGGCCGGTGCCGGCTGCGGCGTGGCCTTCTCGCCGCCCATCAGGATCACCAGCTTCTTGTCGTCCGCCGGCAGCGCCTTGCGCACGGCCGCGTTGACCTCGTCCAGCGTGATGCCGGGAACGAAGCGCTGCGCGTAGGCATACTCGTTGTCGATGCCGGGGATGGCTTCGCCCTCGAGGAAGTTGCGCAGGTACTCGGCCACGAATACGGCCGAATCGGACTTGTCGCGTTCATTGTGCATGCGCTCGTAGCTGCTCAACATGCCTTTCTTGGCCCGCTCCAGCTCCGCCGCCGTGAAGCCGAACTGGCGTGCCCGTTCGCTTTCCTGCACCAGCGCGTTGATGGCGGGGATCGGGCCGCCCTTGCCCAGCAGCGCGGAGGCGCTGAAGGAGCGGTGGCCGCGCACGATCTTGCCGCGCCCGCTGCCGCCCTGGATGAACGGCGGGTCGGCCTGCTGCGTCAGTTCCATCATGCGCTGGCTCAGCATCATGCCGTACAGCTTCTCGACCAGGTCGGCGCGGTAGCCGCCCACCGTGGTGGCCTCGGCGTGCTGCTCGATGGGGTAGCGGATGTACAGCACGTCGGCCGACGCTTCCTTGTCGGCGACGATCACCGCCTCGTCCTGCTTGCGCTCGGGGATGACGGCGTAGCTGCGCGGGCGCGCCAGCTCGGGGTTCTTCAACTTGCCGAAGTGCTTCCTGATCAGCTTTTCCGCCTCCTGCGGATCGATGTCGCCCACCGCGATGACGGCCATCAGGTCGGGCCGGTACCAGTCGCGGTAGAAGCGCTTGATCGCATCGGGCTTGAAGGTGCGCAGCACGTCGGCCTTGCCGATCGGCAGGCGCTCGGCATAGCGCGAACCGTTGAACAGCTTCGGATACAGGATCTTGTTCATGCGGTCGCTGGCGCCCTTGCCGAGGCGCAGTTCCTCCAGCACGATGCCACGCTCGCTGTCGATGTCGGCCTCGTTGAACTGCAGCCCGTGAGCCCAGTCCTCCAGCACCAGGAAGCCCCGCTCCACCACCTCCTTCTTGTCGGTGGGGATCGGCAGCACGTAGACCGTCTCGTCGAAGCCCGTATAGGCGTTCAGGTCGTGACCGAACTTGACGCCGTTCGACTGCAGGTAATCGATCAGTTCATGCCGCTTGAAATGGGTGGTGCCGTTGAAGGCCATGTGCTCCGTGAAGTGGGCGAGGCCAAGCTGGTCCTCGTCCTCCAGGATCGAGCCGGCCTTGACGACCAGGCGCAGCTCCAGCTTCTTCGCGGGGCGGGCGTTCTTCTGGATGTAGTACGTGAGGCCGTTGGCCAGCTTGCCGACCTTGACCAGCGGCGACACGGGCAACGGATCGCCCAGGGCGGGGGCCTCGGCGCCGCGCGCCAGCAGCGCACAGCTGAACAGGGCCACGACCGCCGTCAGGCGCAGGGAAACTGATTTCATGAATTGCCAGGTTGATTGAACAAGACATGACGATACACCAGAAATTATCGTTTTTGTTACAATCGCCCGGTCCGCCGCCCGGCGGACGTCAATACGTCTTCGGGGCGGGGTGCGATTCCCCACCGGCGGTAGGGTCCCAAGGGACCGAGCCCGCGAGCGAGGACGGGGCGCCTGCCCTGTCCGAGCAGACATGGTCCGATGCCATGGCCGACGGTATAGTCCGGATGAAAGAAGATGTGCGCTGTACGTGCTCCCTGGAGCGGCTTGGGCCGCGCCGGGCGCGCGCCCATACGCTTGCCCTGAAGCGTTTTTCGCCACTTATGCGAGGAGCGTTTCACAATGTTTGTCAACGAAGTTGCTGCAATCACCCCTACCCTGCACAGTACCGACCTGCCCGCGCGCATCGCCGCGGCGCTGGACGCCATGCGCAAAGGCGTTCCCGTCATCCTGCTGGACGATTTCGACCGCGAGAACGAGGCCGACCTGATCGTGGCCGTCGACCGCCTCACCGTCCAGACCATGGCCGTCCTGATCCGCGAATGCAGCGGCATCGTCTGCCTGTGCCTGACCGCCGAGCGCGTGCGAGAACTCGAGCTGCCGCCGATGGCGCCCGAGAACGGCAGCCGCTATGGCACGCCGTTTACCGTATCGATCGAGGCACGCGAGGGCGTCACCACCGGCGTCTCGGCGCAGGACCGCGTGACGACCGTGCTGGCCGCCACCCGACCAGGCGCGCAGCCGCACGACATCGTGCGGCCCGGCCACGTGTTCCCGCTGCGCGCCAGTCCCGGCGGCGTGCTGGCGCGCGCCGGCCACACGGAAGGCTCGGTCGACCTGGCCATCATGGCGGGCCTGCAGCCGGCCGCCGTGCTGTGCGAGCTGATGAACCCCGACGGCACCATGATGCGGGGCGACGCCATCGAACGGTTCGCCGTCCTGCATGGCATGCCGATCCTGACGATTGCCGAGATGATCGCCTGGCGCCGCCAGCACGGCTGATCTAGTCGGCCAGCGCGGCCGCCGGCGCCGCCGCGCTGCGCTGCACGTACAGAAACACCAGCAGCCACGCCAGCGCCAGGCCGGCGGCCGTGAGGCCGAACACCAGCGCCAGGCGCAGCGGCCAGGTATCCGCCATGTGCAGCACCGTGCCGGCAACTGCCACGCCCACCAGCGCGCCGACCTGGCGGGTAGCGTTCAGCGCCGCCGCCGCGCTGTTGGCATAGGCCCGGCCGCCCGCCTGCATCACGGTGGCCGTCATCGCCGGGATGGCCAGTCCCAGCGCCAGCGTCACCAGGGTTGCGCATGCCATCACGAGGTTCGGCGCTGCCGTGCGCCCCGCCATCGTCAGCAGCAGCGCCGCACTGACGGCGCCGCCAAGACCCGCCAGCAAGGGCCAGCGTACCCCGCGCCGCGCGATCACCCGTCCGGCCAAAAGGTTCGTCATGCCCGTCACCGCCATCATCGGCAGCAGCCGCACGCCCGTCTCCAGGGCGCCGATGCCCTGGCCCTGCTGCAGGAACAGGCTGATGACGAACAACTGGGCAAAGAAGCCGAAGCTGATGAGGAAGCCCATCGCCACGGTGGCACCGAACGCGCCGTTGCCGTACAACGCGGCGGGCAGCATTGCGGCATGGCCGGCGCGTTCGCGTCGTACCGCCCACGCCCCGAGCACCAGCAGCACCGCCGTCAGCGCGAGCACCGACGGCGACGTCCAGCCCAGCACCGGGCCTTCGATCAGGACGAACGCCAGCGCCGCCAGCGCGAGCGCCGCGATGGCGTGGCTGGACAATGCCAGCGGACGGCGCGCGCTGGCGGGCGGCGCCTTGATGAAAACGTACGTCAGCGCCAGCGCGGCCACGCCCAGCGGCACGTTGAGCCAGAAGATGCTGCGCCAGCCGAACAGGTGCACCAGCAGGCCGCCGGCCAGCGGTCCCACGGTGGCGGCCGCGCTGACCAGCGCCGACCAGATGCCGAACATCCTGGCACGCGAGCGCTCGTCCGTCGTGGACTGCGCCAGCAGGCTCAGTGAACTGGGCATGAACAGCGCGGCGCCGACACCTTGCAGCAGGCGCGCCGCCACCAGCAGCGCGCCACTGGGCGCCAGTGCGCACCCTACCGAGCCGACCAGGAACACCAGCAGGCCGGCCTGGTAGGCCCGCTTGGCACCGATCCGGTCGGCCAGCGCGCCGCCGGCCAGCAGCAGCGCGGCAAACGTCAGCGTGTAGCCGTCGACGACCCACACCAGGCCCACCAGCGGCACGTGCAGATCGGCCGAGATGTCGGACAGGGCCGTGTTCACGGCCGTTACATCGATCCAGGCCATCACGAAGCCCAGGGCCAGGGTCAACAGCAGCATCGTTTCCTCCTGATTATTGCGTCATGCAGAGCCGTCAGCTTAGGAGGCTTGCCGGGCGCAGTAAATATGCATACCATCGGCGCTTCGATGCAAAAATGCATCAGCGGAGCGACTCATGGATTGGGACAACGCGCGCATCTTCCTTGCCATTCATCGCGCCGGCACCTTGCGCGGCGCCGCCGCGCGGCTGGACATCGACCAGGCCACCGTCGGCCGGCGCCTCGCCGCACTGGAGCAGTCGCTGAACGCGACGCTGTTCCTGCGCACGCCGTCAGGCTACGTCGCCACGCCGGCCGGGGAGGCGGCAGCGCGTTCGGCGGCCCTGATGGAGGAAGCGGCATTGCAGCTGCAGCGCGAGATGCTGGGCAGCGACCACCGTCTGGCGGGCGTCGTGCGGGTGGCGACGACGGACACGCTGGCCGTGCACTTCGTCATGGCCGCGCTGGCGCGCCTGCACGACGTCCACCCGGACATCGCCATCGAGCTGGTGGTGAACACGTCGATCGCCAGCCTGACGCGGCGCGAAGCCGACCTGGCCGTGCGTACATTGCGCCCGACGGAGCCGGACCTGATCTCGCGCCACCTGGCGCGCCGCGCCGCCGGCCTGTTCGCGAGCCGCGCCTACGTCGAGCGGCGCGGCATCCCCGCCATCGATGCGGGGCTGGCGGGCCACGACCTGGTGATTTTTCATCCGTCGGTGGCGCCACGCCAGTCACGCGAGCTGGGCGGCGCCAGCGTGGCCGATGCCCGCGTCGTCATGCAGGTCAATACCGGGATGATGCTGCAGGAGGCGGTACGGGCGGGGCTGGGGATTGCCGAGCTGCCGATCCACATGGCCGGCGACGATCCCGGGCTGGTGCGGATCTGGCCGGAGCGGCAGCACTGGTATGACCTTTATCTGGTCATGCACGGGGATCTGGGGCGGAGTGCGCGGGTGCGGGCGGTGGCGGAGGCGATTGTCGCTGGGGTGCCGGCGTAGGAATGCGCGGCGGAACTCACCACCGCGCCTGCGGTTCAGTCGAACAAGCGCATGCCGTCGTAGGGAGCTAGGCGGCATTGGGAAAGCCGGCTGGCCAGGTCGCCGACGTGGACTTCCAGCTTGTGCCCGTCGGGATCCAGGAAATAGAACGATTTACCTTCACTGCGATTCGTCTTCCATTCGACGACGCTGTGGTCGAGTAATCGGGCGACGAAAGCGTCGAACTGGTCCGCCGCCACGCTGAACGCATAGTGCGTATAGTCGGGTGCCGGCTGTGAGCTCCTGCTCGCGTCCAGCGACAGGCACAGCCACAGGTCGCCCAGCGAAAGGTAGGCACCTGCACGCCAGGTAGCATGGAGTCGAAAGCCAAGCAAGGTGCGGTAAAAATCGACACTGCGGTGCAGGTCCAGGACCGCAAGCGTTAGATGGTTTAGTCCAGATAGCATAGGCCGGATTCAGAGTAGCTCAGTGTACTGGTCCGTTACCTGCCAGGCAAGCGGGCGGACGTCGTCACGCACCGGCAGCGGACCGAAGCACGAACGGCACCGCCCGCGCCCAACGATTGGACGACAGCGAAAACGTCAACGCCCGCACCTGGTGATACCACCCGGCCGGCACGTACAGCATATCCCCGGCGCCACGATGCACTCGACGCAGGCGGCCTGCCGCGCCAGCGGATAGCGCTCGTAATCCGGCGCCTCCGGATCGAACGGAGAGCCGAACAGGATGGCATTGGCTTCGTTCGGATAGAGGAACTCGTCGTGGTGCGGTGGCGCCAGGACGATGCGTTTGCTGCCCCACACCTGCGCGAACACGTTGTCGTCGTAGTCGCAATGCAGCGGCGTGACGGTGCCGGCAGGCCCCAACCAGAAGCGCGGTGGGCCCATCTTGTCGAAATAGGCCGGCCAGTGGCACAGCCGGTTCAGTTCGCGCAGCTCCAGGTTGCCCAGGTAAGGCGGCAGGCCAGGCGTGTCCGCCGCCACCAGGTCCAGGTAGGCCAGCAGCGACATGTCCTGCATTGCGCGATCCGGCGCGAATGCCGTGCCGATGTAGTCGCCCACGCGGGCGCGCACCGGCAGGTGGCTGTAGTGCTCGCGCAGCGAGTCCACATCAAGTGCCGCCAGCGGCCAGCGCGCGGCGGCGCCTGTCATCAGGAACGGCAAGCCCTCCATGGCGCGGGCACGGAACGCATTGGCGTCGAGGGGGCCGGTGCGCGGGACCGGTCCAGCCGGGGCAGGCGGCGCGCGGCCACCTTGATGGCCTCGCGCATCGCAGCGATGGAGGCCACCCCGCGCACCTCGGCGGCGCGGCGCTCGCGCTCGGCGCGCAGCAAGGCGGCATCGGCGGCGGCGGCTTCCGCCTGCTGCCGGGTGGGCGGCAGGCGCGTGGATTGGTTCGGTTCTGACATGGCGGCATTGTAGCCGGCCCCGAGGGCGCCGGGCCAGCCGGATCGCCACCGCGCGGCGCGGATGTTAAGATCGCAACATGATCACCCATGCATCAATCTTTCCCTCGCTGCGCCGCATCCAACGGGCCACCGTGGTCTGGCTGACGAGCTGGTGGCGCCTGCTGCAGTTCGCCGTCCTGGTGCTGACGCTGGCGTTCACGCCATCGAGCTACCGCAAGGACAACCGCAACCGCCTGGCGTGCCAGCTGGTGCTGTCGACGGCGCCGAACCTGCTGTGGTTCTCGATCCTGGCGACATTGATCAGCCTTGTCATCATCCGCATCGTCGTCGTCACCGCGTTCAGCTACGGCCTGTCCGGCTATGCGCTGGAGATGGTCGTCCGCGTGCTGGTGCTGGAGCTGATTCCGCTGACGGTCGCGCTGTTCGTGGCGCTGCGTACGACCCTGCCGGCCGGCGTGGAGTTCGCGCAGAAGCGCCTGGCCAATGCGGCCGCGGCCCCCGCGGGTTCCGCCGGCGCCCGCACCGATCCTGTCGAAGCGCTGCGCACCGAGTTCTTCCCGCGCGCGGCGGCCGGCATGTTCGCCGTCTGGCTGCTGGGCGCCGTCAGCTGCATCCTGACCCTAGTGCTGACCTACCTCGTCATCTATGGATTCACGCCCTACGGGCTGCCCGGTTACACGCGCGTGGTGGGCCAGATCTTCAATCCGTCCGTGGCGCTGATCCTGGTGCTGAAGATCGCGTTCTTCAGCTTTGCCGTCGGCCTGATTCCCCTCGCGTCGTCGTACTTCGATGCCGCCGCCAATCCGTTCGTGCTGCGCTTTCGCGCCACGCACGGCCTGGCCGACATGGTCCGTATGTTCTCCGTGATCCTGCTGATCGAAATCGCCTCGCTGATGGGCAACTACTACTGAACACAATGAGCGAACCGACTCCTCCCGTTTCCCCTGCCCCGGCCGAACCCGCGCCGGTCCGCAACGCCGAATTCAAGGCCGCGCTGCTGCTGGTGCTGATGGTCGCGCTGCTGGCCGGCGCCGCCCTGTACCTGATGTACGCGCGCGGCGCGTTCGAGCCCACCCAGCGCCTGGTGCTGACGGCCGACGATTCCGAAGGTGTGACCGTCGGCATGGACGTGACGTTCGCCGGCTTCCCCATCGGTCGCGTGCAGCGCATCGAGCTGTCCACCGAAGGCAAGGCGCGCGTGCTGGTGGACGTGCCGAAGAAGGACGCCCACTGGCTGCGCACCACCAGTATCTTCACGCTGGAAAAAGGCATCGTGGGCGGCGCCAAGCTGCGCGCCTTTACCGGCATTCCCACCGACCCGCCGCTGCCGCCAGGCGCCGAACGGGGCCTGCTGGTGGGCGACGCGGCCGCCGAGATTCCCAAGCTGCTGGCCGCCGCGCGCGACGTGCTGGCCAACGTGGCGGCGCTGACGGCGGAGGAGTCGGCGCTGGGCAGCAGCCTGAAAAACGTCCAGGGCGTGACAGAGAAACTGAACGGGCCCGGTGGCGCCATGGGCCTGATCGCGGGCGAGGACCGGAAGGCGCGCGAGCTGCTGGCCAATGCGAACTCGCTGATCGTGCGTGCCGACCGCCTGGTGGGCAATGCCGACAGCAAGGTGTTTGGCAAGGACGGCGTGGCCACCGATGCGCAGGCGGCCATCGTGCAGTTGAATGGCCTGCTGGCCGATGCCCGCAACAGCCTGAAGAAGATGGACGCCGTGCTGGTCGAGGCACAGGCCGTCGGCAAGAACGCCCGCGTGGCAACGGAAGACCTGGGCGCGCTGCGCGCCGACATCGACAGCAACCTGCGCCGCATCGAGCAGCTGGTCAACGAGATCAACCGCAAGTGGCCGTTCAAGCGCGAGACGGAGATCAAGCTGCCATGAAGACCATCGCTCCCCTCCTCTCCCTGCTGATGCTGGCGGCCTGCGGCAGCGCGCCGCCCGTGCCGGACTGGAAAATGAACGCGCAAAGCTCACTGCAGCGCACCACCGACGCCTACATGGAAGGCAAGGACGCGATCGAGAAGAACGAATTTACGCGCGCGCGCGGCGAGATCGCCGCCACCGGCAAGGTCGATCTCGTCATCCGCGCGGAACTGATCCGCTGCGCGCTGCGCACGGCGGCGCTGGCGTTCGACGAGTGCGCGGGATTCGAGGCGCTGCGGGCCGATGCGACGCCGGCGGACCTGGCGTATGCCGCGTACCTGGCGGGCCGCGCGCAGCCGGGCGACACCGCGCTGCTGCCCGAGCCCCAGCGCGCCGTGCTGGCCGCCGGCTCCGACCAGGCGGCGGCCGCGGCGGCGCAGGCGATTGCCGATCCGCTGTCGCGCCTCGTGGCGGCCGGTGCGCTGTTCAAGGCCAACCGGGCGACACCGGAGTTGTTGGCGATGGCGGTGGAGACGGCGTCGAACCAGGGCTGGCGCCGGCCGCTGCTGGCGTGGCTGAACGTGCAGGCGCTGCGCGCGGAGCAGGCCGGCGCGGCGGACGAGGCGGCGCGAGTGCGGCGGCGGATGGCGCTGGTGGAGGGGAAGTAAGCGCTACTGGGGTCTGTCCTCCCGCAGGGGACTGACCCCGAAGTCCGGGGTGCCGCCGGCAAACTTCAGGGTCAGTCCCCTGCGGGGACAGACCCTTCGGCGGCCGCTTCCCGCAGCTTGTCCTTCTTGCTCTTGCGCTTGCCCTTGATGCCGCCATTGACGGTGTCCGTCGCGGCGCTGGCCGGTGCCGGCGCCGTCAGCACCGGCTCGAAGCCGGCCACCGTCTCGCGCGGCACCCGCTTGCCCTGGCGCTTCTCGATCAGGCGGAAATGCTGCTCCATGTCCGCGCTGACAAAGCTGATCGCCGTGCCGCTGGCGCCGGCGCGGCCCGTGCGCCCGATGCGGTGCGTGTAGTCGGCCGGGGAACGGGGCAAATCGAAATTGACGACGACCGGCAGCTGCGCGATGTCGATGCCGCGCGCGGCCACGTCGGTGGCGACCAGCACGTGCAGCCTGCCGGCGCGAAAGTCCGCCAGCACTTCCGTGCGGGCGCCCTGGCTGAAGTCGCCGTGGAACGCTTCCGCGGCGATGCCGTTGCGGCGCAGCTTGTCGGCCACGTGTTCGCTTGCGTACTTGGTCGCGACGAACACCAGCACCTGGCGCCAGCCGTGCTGCTTGATCAGGGTCTTCAGCAACTGCAGCCGGCGCAGCGGGTCGACGGCAAAGGCACGCTGCTCGATGGCCGGCGCCGAAGCCGTGTCGGCCTGCACGTCGACCCGCAGCGGCTCGCGCAGCAGGTTGCCGGCGAGTGCCTGCACGGCAGGCGGGAACGTCGCCGAGAAGAACAGGTTCTGGCGCTGCGCCGGCAGCAGCGCCAGGATGCGCGCGATCTCGTCGGCGAAGCCCATGTCCAGCAGCTTGTCCGCCTCGTCCAGCACCAGGGTGGCCGTCTGATCCAGCTTGATCGCATTGTGCTCGACGAGGTCGAGCAGGCGGCCAGGCGTGGCGACCAGGATATCGGTGCCGCCGCGCAGCGCCATCATCTGCGGGTTGATGGAGACGCCGCCGAACGCGATCGTCACCTTGATCGTGGACGGCAGGTGCTGCACCAGCGCGCGGATCGCCTCGCCCACCTGGGCCGCCAGCTCGCGCGTAGGCACCAGCACGAGGCCGTGCAAGCCGCGGCGCGTGCCCTGGCGCGCCAGCAACGCATGCAGCATCGGCAGTGCGAAGGCGGCCGTCTTGCCGGACCCGGTCTGGGCGGCGCCCAGCACGTCGCGCCCCGCCAGTGCCGCCGGGACGGCACCGGCCTGGATGGGGGTCGGGGCCTGGTAGCCGATGGCGGCGATGGCGTCGAGGATGGCGGGCGCAAGGCCCAGGGTAGTGAATGGCATGGCGTGAATTCTTTGCGGTCGTTCGTTAGGGCCGCAGTATAAAGCACCGGGCGCACCCAGCCGTCGGAACGGCCTGGTGCGCGGCCGGATGCGTGCCGGTGATGGCGATCAGGCCGCGCGCAATTGTGCGACCAGCACCGTTGCCGCTTCGGCCGAGGAACCGGGATTCTGGCCCGTGATCAGGAGGCCGTCACGCACCACGTAGGATGCCCAGTCGTCGCCGCGGGAGTAGTCGCCGCCCTTGGCTTTCAGTTCGTCCTCGACGAGGAACGGCACGATGTCGGTCAGCTGCACTGCCGCTTCCTCGCTGTTCGTGAAGCCCGTGACGCGCTTGCCTTCGACGAGCGGACGGCCATCGGCATTGCGCACGTGGCGCAGGACACCCGGGGCATGGCAGACCAGCGCGACGGGCTTGTTCGCGGCGATAAATGCTTCGATCAGCGCGATCGAATGGCGGTCTTCGGCGAGGTCCCACAGCGGGCCGTGGCCGCCCGGGTAAAACACGGCGTCGAAGTCCGCTTGCGAGACGCTGTCCAGGCGCACGGTCGCGGCCAGCTGCGCCTGGGCGTCGGGGTCCGCTTCGAAGCGGCGTGTCTGATCCGTCTGGAAGTCGGGCTCATTGCTTTTCGGGTCCAGCGGCGGCTGGCCACCCTTGGGCGACGCCAGCACGATCTGCGCGCCCGCGTCCTTGAAGGTGTAATACGGTGCAGCCAGTTCCTCCAGCCAGAAGCCGGTCGTGCGGCCCGTGTTGCCCAGTTGGTCGTGCGAGGTCAGGACGATCAGTACTTTCATGGTAAATCTCCTTTGGTGATGCGACAATCCCCAGTAGACCGGTCGTCTAGCTGTAGGGCAAAAAAAACTGCATGCCTTGGTGCAGCACGGCGCTATGCAGTGATGTGCAACAGTTGCCGGGTCGTGGCCAGCGCCGTCTCGAACGGCTGCGCGCTGCGGCCGATCTTGACCATGATGCTGGCGCCCAGCCACTGTTGGTACAGGGAGCGCGCCACTTCCGTGGCCTCGCCGTCGATCCCCAGCGAACCCTCTTCCACGCCGGCCGCGATCGCCGTCGCCAGGCGGGACACGATGCCATCGGTGCCGTTCTGCAGCACGCGGCGCATGGCTTCCGACAGGTCGGCCACCTCCGCTCCCAGCTTGACGGCCAGGCACTTGCCCTGGCAGTCCTGGAACGACTGCGCCTGCTGCCATGAGGCCCAGTACTGCATCAGCCGCTGGGCCATCGTCAGGCCCGGCGTCGCCATCGTGCGGTCGATCTCGGCCAGGTATTCGTCGAAGTAGGCCTGCAGCATGGCCTCGCCGAAGGCGTCCTTCGACCCGAAATAATGGTAGAAGGAACCCTTCGGCACGCGCGCCGCTGTCAGGATCTCGTTCAGACCCACCGCAGAATACCCCTTCCATGCCATGATGCGCTGGCCCGTCGCCAGGATGTTGGCGCGGACGTCGGTGTGGGAAGCTTGGCTCGCGGTGTTCATGGGCCGGACTTTATATGAAACTAGACCGGTCGTCTAGAACAATTTGCAGTGCGTCTTTATTGCCCGCCCAGTTCGCGCATCCGCTCATAGAGGTTGGCCTTGCCCTCGAAGCCGATGCCGGGCAGGTCCGGCATCGTGATGTGGCCGTCCTCCACCCGCACGCCGTCCGGGAAGCCGCCGAACGGCTGGAACAGGTCCGGATAGCTTTCATTGCCGCCCAGGCCAAGGCCCGCGGCGATATTGAGCGACATCTGGTGGCCGCCATGCGGAATGCAGCGGGTACGTGACCAGCCGTGCTGCTCGAGCATGTCCAGCGTGCGCAGGTATTCGACCAGGCCGTAGCTCAGGGCGCAGTCGAACTGCAGCCAGTCGCGGTCCGCGCGCATGCCACCGTAGCGGATCAGGTTGCGCGCATCCTGCATCGAGAACAGGTTCTCGCCGGTGGCCATCGGGTTGTCGTAGTAGCTGCGCAGGGTCGCCTGCAGCTCGAAGTCGAGCGGGTCGCCCGCCTCCTCGTACCAGAACAGGTCGTACTGCGACAACGCCTTGGCATACGCGATGGCGGTGTCCAGGTCGAAGCGGCCGTTGGCATCGACCGCCAGCTTCTGGCCATCCTGCAGCACCGACAGCACGGCATCGATGCGGCGCAGGTCTTCGTCCAGCGAGGCGCCGCCGATCTTCTTCTTGACCACCGTGTAGCCGCGGTCGACGTAGCTGCGCATCTCGTCCTTCAGCGCATCCATGCTCTGGCCCGGATAGTAGTAGCCGCCGGCCGCGTAGACGAATACCTTGCGTTCCGGCGTGCCGCTGCCATAGCGCTCGGCCAGCAGCTGGTACAGGGGCACGCCGGCGATCTTGGCGGTGGCATCCCAGATCGCCATGTCGATGGTGCCGATCGCCACCGAGCGCTCGCCGTGGCCGCCGGGCTTTTCGTTGGTGTACATGCAGTCCCAGACACGGTGCGGATCGAGGTTGCCGCCGTCGTCCGTGACGAGCGTGGCGGGATCGGCCTGCAGGATGCGCGGGATGAAGCGCTCGCGCATCAGCATGCCCTGGCCGTAGCGGCCGTTCGAATTGAAGCCGTAGCCGACGACGGGCTTGCCGTCGCGGATCACGTCCGTGACGACCGCGACGAGACTCAAGGTCATCTTCGAGAAATCGATGTAGGCATTGCGGATGGGGGAACTGATGGGGAACGTGCGCTCCCGGATGTCAACGATCTTCATTGGGATTCTCCTGGTGGAATGACGCCACTCTACCCTTGTCCCTGGCAGTTATAATTCAAATGAAATCAAACCATTCCTCAGAAAAAGTGAAAAACAGAAGTGACAAACGACATGGAATTCTTCGTGTTGCTGGCCAAGCTGGGCAGCCTGTCGGCCACGGCGCGCGAGATGGGCGTGACGCCGCCTGCCGCCACGCGCCGGCTGATGCTGCTGGAAGGCCGGCTGGGCGTGCGGCTGGCCAACCGCAGCACGCGCCGCGTCAGCCTGACCAGCGAGGGCGAGCTGTACCTGGCCCAGGCCACGCAGATCCTGGCGGACATTCGCGCGATGGAGGAATCGGTCAGCAGCCGGCGCGCGGCGCCGAAGGGACTGTTGCGCATCAATGCCACCTTGGGGTTCGGCCGCACGACGATCGCGCCGCTGGTGTCGCAGTTCGCCCGCGCGTGGCCGGAAGTGGAGGTGCAGCTGCAGTTGACGGACCGCGCCATCAACCTGGTGGAGGAAGCGTACGACCTGGGCATCCGCTTCGGCGAGCTGCCCGATACGCGCCTGACAGCACGACGCATCATGAGCAACCGGCGCTTCCTGTGCGCGGCGCCCGCCTACCTGAAGCGCCATGGGCCGCCTGCCCTGCCGGCCGACCTGGCGCGGCACGCGTGCATCCTGCACCGGCAGAACGACGACGCCTTCGCGACCTGGCGCCTGACCAAGGGGAGGAAGACGGAAAGCGTGAAGGTGCGCGGCCACCTGTCATCCAACGACGGCGACGTGGTGCTGGGCTGGGCCCTGGACGGCCACGGCATCCTGCCCCGCTCCGAATGGGACGCGGCCAAGTACCTGGACAGCGGCCGGCTGCAGCTGGTGCTGCCGGACTACACGCTGCCGGCCGCGGACCTGTACGCCTACTACCCCAGCCGCGAGCACCAGAGCGCGAAGGTGCGCGCGTTCCTGGATTTCCTGGTGGCCCAGCTGGCCCCGCCGGCGGCTACATCCCCACGTCGCCGTACGGCCCCGCGATGACGACGACGTAACCCTCCGGATCGCGCAGCCAGATTTCGCGGTGCTGCGCGTTGCGGTTCTCGTGGGGCTCTTCCAGCACCGTCGCGTCGATGCCGGCGGCGCGGTCGACGGCATCGTCGAAGTCGTCGGTCCAGAACCACAGCACGGCGCCATTGCCGACCGGCTGGTCAGCCTTGCCGAGATGGGCGTGGTGATGGGCATCCCAGCGATGCAGCTGCAGGACCATGTGGCCCTCGAACATCAGCTGGTCGTAGTCAGGCCCGCCATGGCCGCTCTTGCAGCCGAGGACAGTCTGGTACCAGCGGCTCGACGCTTCGACGTCGCGGACGGCGATCAGGGGTTGCGCTTGCATGGGCTCCTCCGTGGTCAGTCTGGGAAGCGCAAGCATAGCATCGTCAAGCTCAGCCGCGGCGCAGCGGCAGCCACTGGACGACGCCCCACAGTGCTTCCGGCACGATGAAGAGCCACAATAGCGGCGTATCCGAGACGGCCAGCGCCCAGGCCATCCAGGCCGTGAACACGAAGCGCCCGACGCCGTCCATCCGGCCGAAACGGGGCTGCGGATCGGCCATGCGCAGGAGCGCCCAGCCCAGCACGACGCTGCCCATCAGGCACGCGAACAGCACGTGCAGCGGCGCGAACGGGGGCAGCGGCGCGCCGCCCAGCGCCGTGTTCACGGCATCCAGGCTGCCATGGGCAAGGACGAACGTCCATGGCGTGGCGAAGGGCGCGGTGACGACCAGGTCGTAGAAGGCGCTGGCGCGCACGATGCGGCGGTAGGTGGCTTGTTCCATGCTTTGCTCCGTTCGATGTGATGGCCCATGCTAAAGGGTGGAGTACACTCCAGGGTCAAGCACAAGGAGACACGGATGCGCATTGGTGCAATGGTGGCCGCGACGGGCATCAGCCGCGACACGCTGCGGTTCTATGAAAAGCGCGGCCTGCTGCGGGCGCGCCGCACGGCCGATGGCTATCGGGACTATCCGCCGGAGGCGGTGGAGTGGCTGCGCTACATCCGCACCGCGCAGGCGCTGGGCTTCACCTTGGCCGAGATCGAGGCGGAGCTGCCGTTGCTGGACACGCCGGCCGCCACGTCGGCGCCGATGCTGCGTGCTGCGCTGGCCGCCAAGCTGGGCGAGATCGACCGCCGCATCGACGGCCTGGCCGCGCTGCGCGGCGAGCTGGCGCGGCGGCTGCATGCGTTGCCGGAGGAGTGTCCGCTGGCGACGGTGGCCTGAGCCCAGTGGGAGTCCCACATCGACATTGCGAAATTGGGGACAGTCTCCTATTTACGGAATCGGCAGAAGCGGGGACCAGAATTGGGGACAACCTCCAATTTCCAACTCACCCAGAATTGGGGACAACCTCCAATATCCCAACTCACCTGCGCGCAGCACCAGAATTGGGGACAACCTCCAATATCCCAACTCACCTGCGCGCAGCACTGACGGCCAGGACCGCCGACATCGACCGCCGTATCGACGACGAGGCGGCGCAGCTTCTCTATTTCTAATTGGGAGGCTGTCCCCAATTTCCAATTTCCTAACTGGGAGGCTGTCCCCAATTTTGGGGAACCGGATGACCCAGCCTTGTCCCACTCGCCCATCATCTTGCCGGTCATTGAAGCCAGGCTGCGCACTTGCGGGATGAGGAAGGCCGAAGTGGGACGGCCGTCTTCTAGCAGGATTAAGCTTTGCGAGGCGACGCCGCCAGCGGCTCAGGCTCCCCTGCCGGGCTGGAACAGGCAGCGATCCAGTCGCTCAATTCGCGGCCGAGGACGCGCAGGCGGGCCGTCTCGACCTGGCGCCGCTTGTAGGCTTCGTGGCTGGATGGGCCCGTCATGCTGCGCTCGTGGCTTTCCTTGTCCATCAACTGCACTTCATAGTCAAAGAAAAAGCCCACGTCATAGTCCTCGCCCGCCGTTTCGGGATAGTCTTGCCCGGCCTGCAGATGGATCATCTTGCGAACCGTGACCTGGATGCTGCTGAAATCGGCCCCGCTGTGGGGATTGTCGGCGCGAGTCTGGCGCTTGGCGACAGCCTCGAGCTCCGCGTCCATCGTTTGCAGCAGCTCGGCCGGATAATCGTGGCTGCGCTCCAGCATGAAGCGGTATTTCACGAAAATCTCCTTGGCCGCTTGCAGGTCGAGCAAGGTATTGCGAGTGCGGTTGGGCTCGATGTTGGTGATGGACAGGATGTGCGCGCGCTGCAGGGTCTCCAGCGCCAGCAGGCATTCGAAGCGCGTGCCGAAGACGAGGCGAACGCCCAGGTGGTCGTAAATGTCCTGCGCCAGGTAGGCAGCCTTTTGCAGCAGCTTGAGCAGGATGCTGTTGCGGCCCTTGTTGCGCTTGCGTTCAAGATGATGCAGGGGGAGGCACAGCTCGCCGTCGGACAGGAAGTAACGACCCTGGTCGTCTTCGTGGATCACCTCGTCGAGCGTGGCGAACACTTGCTCGCGAATCGTATTGAAGTGGCGCAGCTCCAGATTGTTGTCGATATAGAAAATCGCATGCATCACTTTGAGGATGGCGCACGACCACATGCGCTGCTCGCTGTGTTGCTGAGCGTGGTGGGAAGCGTAGACCAGCAGCTGGATCGGATCGTCGGGCGCGTAAACGTCGCGCGGAATAAGCGTTTCCTGGCCCGGCTGCAAGAACGTGCCGGCGATGAAATCGACTGCCTCGCGATGGGCGTTGCGGATGATGTCGCGGGCGGCCGGCTGGTCCAGGTCATAGCCGTATTCGCGCACGAATTCGCGCGCATCGCGCAGGTTGCGCAGCGCGAGCGACTCCAGGTCGATCGCCGAGCGGCCGCTGGCCATGGCCCCCAGATAGCCCCAATTTAACGAGAACTTGCGCTTGGTCTCGAGCGTGGGCCGGAATTCGCTCATGTGTTCTGCCTTGATTCTGCTCTATCCGAGCAAGTATCGGTCGGTTAGGAATTGAGGTCAATCAATATCCGATGCATGGGGAGAATATCCAACATTCCCTGGAGGGCCTCAGCCAAGAGAGGGACTGTCAGCGCGCCCAGATCAGCCGCAACCCCAACCCGATGAAGACTACACCCGCGCCCCGGTCCAGCCACGGCCCGGCCTTGGGATGGCGCTGCAGCCACATGCCGATGGCGCCGGAGAACCAGCCCAGCAGGCCGAACAGCACGGCCGCCTGCAACGTGAAGACGATCCCCAGCTGCGCCAGTTGCAGCGCGGCGGCGCCGTTCGCCGGCAGCACGAACTGCGGCAGGAACGACAGGAAGAACAGGATGACCTTCGGGTTGACGGCGTTGGCGAAACAGCCCTTCAGGAACAGGCGCGCCAGCGATTCCTCCGCCCCGCTGTCGGTACCGACCCGGGCGACGCCGGAGCTGCGCAGCGCGTGCCAGCCCAGCCAGACCAGGTACAGGCCGCCGCCCACTTTCAGGGCCGTCAGTGCGAAGGGCGACGCCGCCACCAGCGCGCCGACGCCGACGACAGCCAGCAGCGTGTGGCTGAGGCAGCCGAACGCGCAACCCAGGCCGAACGCGATGCCGCGGCGCCGCCCGCGCGACATGCCCATGCCCAGCACCATCAGGTTGTCTGGCCCGGGCGAGGCGGTGATGAGGACGGCGGCCAGCAGGAAGGCGGCGAGTTGGGCGAAAGTCAACATGGGATGGGCAGCGAAAAGTGCGCAAGTATATAGGCGATCGCCGCCTGCGCTACACTGCCGCCATGGTCACCGCGACGTTCCGCTTCGATACCGCCCTCGACACGTTCCTGCCGCGCGAACGGCGCGGCCACGCCTGGACCGTGCCGTGCGCCCGTGCAGCCACCGTCAAGCACATGGTGGAGGCTCTGGGCGTGCCGCACACGGAGGTGGGCACCGTCACCATCGACGAACGCCCTGCCCCACTGGACGAATTGCTGGCCGATGGCGCCAGCGTGTACGTGCCAGCGGCACAGCCGGTCGTCCTGCCTGCCGCCGAGGCCCGCTTCGTGGCGGACGCCCACCTGGGCGCCCTGGCCCGCTTCCTGCGCATGGCGGGCTTCGACACGCTGTACGACAACGCCATCGACGACGCGGCCGTCGAGGCCTGCGCGCGCGACGACGGCCGCATCGCGTTGACGCGCGACCGCGAGCTGCTCAAGCGGCGTGGCGTGCTGCGCGGCGCCTACGTGCGCGCGCTCAAGCCGGAGCAGCAGTTGCACGAAGTGTTCCGGCGCTTCGGGCTGGCCGGCGCCATGCGGCCCTTTACACGCTGCCTGTCCTGCAACACCCCGTTGCGCACTGTGCCGAAGACGCAGGTCGAGGCGCGGCTGCCGCCGTCCGTCCGGGCGACGCACGAGCACTTCCTGGCGTGCGACACCTGCCACGGCGTATTCTGGCAAGGCTCGCACTGGCGCCGCATGCGCGGGCTGCTGGACAACGTGGCCGGCCCGGACGCGCAGGCGCCGATGACGCTATAATCTTCGGTTCCAACCCACGCTTACCGAATTGCCGACTGGTCCAACGTGAATCCACTTCTCGACAAGCTGCAACCCTACCCGTTCGAAAAACTGCGCCAGCTGTTCGCCGGCGTGACGCCCAATCCCGCGCTGCGCCCCATCAGCCTGGGCATCGGCGAGCCGAAACATCCCACGCCGCAATTCATCCGGCAGGCGCTGGCCGACAACCTGTCCGGCCTGGCCAGCTACCCCAGCACCATGGGTTCGGAAGCCCTGCGCGGCACCATCGCGACGTGGCTGGAGCGCCGCTACGGCCTGCCGGCGCTGGACCCTGCCACGCAGGTGCTGCCGGTAAACGGTTCGCGCGAGGCGCTGTTCGCGTTTGCCCAGGCGGTGATCGACCCCACGGCGGACGAAACGCCGCTGGTGGTCTGCCCGAATCCGTTCTACCAGATCTACGAAGGCGCGGCCTACCTGGCCGGCGCCGAACCTTACTTCGTCAATTCGGACCCGGCACGCAATTTCGCGCCCGACTTCGACACGGTGCCGGACGAGGTCTGGAAGAAAGTCCAGCTGCTGTACATCTGCAGCCCGGGCAACCCGACCGGCGCCGTGCTGACGCTGACGGACTGGGAGCACCTGTTCGCGCTGTCCGAGCGCTACGGGTTCGTCATCGCTGCCGACGAGTGCTATTCCGAGATCTACCACGGCGACGAGCCGCCGCTGGGCGCCCTGCAGGCGGCCCACACGCTGGGCCTGTCCAGCGTCGAGCGGCCGTATGCGCGCCTGGTGGTGTTCTCCAGCCTGTCCAAGCGCTCCAACGTACCGGGCATGCGCTCGGGCTTCGTTGCCGGCGACGCCGAGGTGCTGAAGAAATTCCTGCTGTACCGGACCTACCACGGCGGCGCCATGAGCCCCGCCGTGCAGGCCGCCTCGATCGCCGCGTGGAACGACGAGACCCACGTGGCGGACAACCGCACGCAGTACCGCGCCAAGTTCACCGTCGTCACGCCGCTGCTGCAGACGGTGCTGGACGTGGCGCTGCCGGACGCCGGCTTCTACCTGTGGGCCGACGTGAGCCGCACCGGGCTGACGGACGAGGAGTTTGCCCGTCGCCTGTACGCCGACTACAATGTCACGGTCCTGCCGGGCAGCTACCTGGCGCGCGACGCGCATGGCAGCAACCCGGGCCGCAACCGTATTCGCATGGCGCTCGTGGCCGAGACGGCCGAAGGCCTGGAGGCCGCGCAGCGCATCGTCCAATTCTGCAACACCCTGACCACACGAAGCTAAATCATGACTCAACAACTGCAGCAAATCATCGAACAGGCCTGGGACAACCGCGCCGAAATCAACCCGGGCAACGGCAGCGCCGAACTGCGCGACGCCGTCTCGCACGTGCTGGCCGGCCTGGACAACGGCACCCTGCGCGTGGCGCAGAAGGACACCGGCACCTGGGTCGTGAACCAGTGGATCAAGAAGGCCGTGCTGCTGTCGTTCCGCCTGGAGAACAACGTCGTGCTGCCATCCGATGGCACGATGCAGTTCTACGACAAGGTGCCGACCAAGTTCGCCAACTATACCGCCGACGATTTCGCCAAGGGCGGCTTCCGCGTGGTGCCGCCGGCGGTCGCACGCCGCGGTTCGTTCATCGCCAAGAACGTCGTGCTGATGCCGTCGTACGTCAATATCGGCGCGTACGTCGACGAAGGCGCGATGGTCGACACGTGGGCGACGGTGGGTTCCTGCGCGCAGATCGGCAAGAACGTGCACCTGTCCGGCGGCGTGGGCATCGGCGGCGTGCTGGAACCGATGCAGGCCAACCCGACCATCATCGAGGACAACTGCTTCATCGGCGCCCGTTCCGAGATCGTCGAAGGCGTCATCGTCGAAGAGAACTCCGTCATCTCGATGGGCGTCTACATCGGCCAGTCGACCAAGATCTACGACCGCAGCACCGGCGAAGTGACGTACGGCCGCGTGCCTTCCGGCTCGGTCGTCGTCTCCGGCTCGCTGCCGTCGGACGACGGCAAGTACAGCCTGTACTGCGCCGTGATCGTCAAGCGCGTCGACGCGCAGACGCGCGCCAAGACCGGTATCAACGAGCTGCTGCGCGGCGTGTAATCGCCACCGACCGCGGATGCATCGGGGACTGTCCCATTGGGACTGTCCCCGGTTTTCACCACTGACCGAAAACAACGCCCATGATCGACCGCCTGTTCCAACTGATGAAGGAAAAGAACGCGTCGGACATGTTCTTCGCGGTGAACTCACCCGTCCACATCAAGATCAACGGCAACCTGATTCCCATCAACCAGCACAAGCTGGAGCCCGAGAACATCACGGCCCTGCTGGCCGAGATCTGCACGCCCGCCCAGATGGACGAGCTGGAACAGACCAATGAGCTGAACATGGGCGTGTCGGTGCCGAACCTGGGGCGCTTCCGCCTGTCGGCCTTCCGCCAGCGCGGCAGCATCTCCGCCGTGTTCCGCTTCGTTCCCGCCAACATCCCCGCCCTGGGCGAACTGGGCCTGCCGCCCGTGCTGGCGGAACTGATCATGGAAAAGCGCGGCCTGCTCTTGCTGGTGGGTTCCACCGGCTCGGGCAAGTCGACGACGATCGCGTCCATGCTGGACCACCGCAACGAGCTGCGCTCCGGTCACATCCTGACCCTGGAAGACCCGATCGAGTACCTGTTCAAGAACCGCAAGTCGATCGTCAACCAGCGCGAGATCGGCAGCGACGCCAAGGACTTCGAGACGGCGCTGAAAAACTCGCTGCGCCAGGCCCCCGACTGCATCCTGATCGGCGAGATCCGCGACCGCGAAACGATGGCGGCGGCGCTGGCCTATGCCCAGTCGGGCCACCTCGTGCTGGCCACGCTGCACGCCAACAACAGCTACAACGCCCTGAACCGCATCATCAGCTTCTATCCCATCGAGAACCGGCCTGCCCTGCTGCAGGACCTGTCGTCGACGATCAAGGCGATCGTGTCGCAGCGGCTGATCCGATCGAGCGGCGGCGGCACGCGCACGCCGGCCGTCGAGGTCATGGTCAACACGCGCTACGTGTCGGACCTGATCGAGAAAGGCGACATCGGCCAGATCAAGGAAGCGCTGGAAAACAGCCTGTCGCCGGGCTCGCAGTCGTTCGAGCAGGCGCTGTATCGCCTGGTCCAGGAAGGCAAGATCACGCAGGACGAGGCGCTGGCGAACGCCGATTCCGCCACCAACCTGCTGTGGCTCCTGAATAACGGACCGGATTCGAAGCAAGCGCAGGCCACGCCGCCGGCCCCGGTCGAGCCGGGCGGCGCGGCGCCGGGGGCGTCGTTTACCGAGTTTACGCTGAATTGACGGCGCGGCGGACGCCCCCCGCACCACGCTATAATTGCACCCCTTATTTACCGAACACCCTGCGGCGGGGGCCGGCCCGCCCTATTCCAGATATCCATGATCACTCTCTACGGCATCCCCAACTGCGACACCGTCAAGAAAGCCCGCACCTGGCTCGCCGACAGCCAGCAGGACTTCACCTTCCACGACTTCAAGAAGCAAGGCCTCGACGCCGCCACCGTGCAGGACTGGCTGGCGCACGTGGACTGGGAAGTCCTCGTCAACAAGAAGGGCACCACCTGGCGCGGCCTGCCGGACGAGCGCAAGGCCGCCGTGCTCGATGCCGCCAGCGCCAGTGCGCTGATGCTGGAATTCCCGTCCGTGATCAAGCGCCCCGTACTGCGCACCGCGGACAGCTGCCATGTCGGCTTCAAGCCGGAACAGTACGACCAAATCTTCAATACCTGACACCATGACCGACTCCCGTACCCTCGCGCTGACCGAAAAACTGATCGGCCGCTCTTCCGTCACGCCCGAGGACAAAGGCTGCCAGCAGCAGCTGATCCGCGCCCTCGAACCGCTGGGTTTCAATTGCGAGACCATCGTCTCCGGCGACGTGACGAACCTGTGGGCCCGGCGCGGCACCGAGCAACCCGTGCTGGTGTTTGCCGGTCATACGGACGTGGTGCCGACCGGCCCCGTCGAGCAGTGGGCCTCGGAGCCGTTCTTCCCGACCATCCGCGACGGCAAGCTGTATGGCCGCGGCGCGGCCGACATGAAGACGTCCATCGCGGCGTTTGTCGTCGCCTGCGAGGAATTCGTCGCCGCCCATCCGGACCACAAGGGCTCGATCGCGTTCCTGATCACCAGCGACGAGGAAGGTCCGGCCACCGACGGCACCGTCGTCGTCTGCAACAAGCTGAAGGAGCGCGGCGAGACGCTGGACTACTGCATCGTGGGCGAACCGACTTCCGACAAGACGCTGGGCGACATCATCAAGAACGGCCGCCGCGGCTCGCTGTCCGGCCGCCTGACGATCAAGGGCGTGCAGGGCCACATCGCCTATCCGCAACTGGCGAAGAACCCCATCCACCTGGCCGCGCCGGCACTGGCCGAGCTGGTGGCCGAGGTCTGGGACGAGGGCAACGAGTACTATCTGCCGACGTCATGGCAGATGTCGAACGTCAAGGCCGGCACGGGCGCCAACAACGTCATCCCGGGCGAGATGGTCATCGACTTCAATTTCCGCTTCTCCACCGCCAGCACGGCCGACAGCCTGAAACAGCGCGTGCACGCGATCCTGGACCGCCACGGCCTGGCGTACGACCTGAAATGGACGCTGTCCGGCCTGCCCTTCCTGACCCCGCGCGGCACCTTGTCCACGGCGCTGTGCGAGGCGATCAAGGCGGAGACGGGCGTGGAGACGGAACTGTCGACGACGGGCGGCACCTCCGACGGGCGCTTTATCGCGCAGATCTGCCCCCAGGTGATAGAATTCGGGCCGCCCAACGCCAGCATCCACAAGATCGACGAGCACATCGAAGTGCGCTTCATCGATCCGCTTAAGAACATCTACCGCCGCACGCTGGAAAACCTGCTGCTCGGCTGACGCCGCACCTTACGAGACCACCATGGACACGACTCTCTTCACCACGCCGCGCGACCTGCTGCGCTATGCCACGACCCGCTTCAACACGGAACAGCTGTTCTTCGGCCACGGCAGCGCCGAGGCGTTCGACGAGGCCGCCTACCTGGTGCTGCACACGCTGAAACTCCCGCTGGACAAGCTGGAGCCGTTCCTGGACGCGCGCCTGCTGCCGGAAGAAGTGCAGCGCGTGCTGGCCGTGATCGAACGCCGCGCCACCGACCGCATCCCCGCCGCGTACATCACCAATGAAGCGTGGCTGGGTACGTACAGCTTCTATGTCGACGAGCGCACCATCGTGCCGCGCTCGTACATCGCCGAGCTGATTCCCGAGTACTTCGCGCCGTGGGTCAACAACCCGGAAGGCATCGAGAACGTGCTGGAACTGTGCACGGGCTCCGGCTGCCTGGCCATCATGATGGCCGACGCGTTCCCGGATGCGCAGGTCGATGCGGTGGACATCTCGGCCGACGCACTGGCCGTCGCCCAGCGCAACGTCGACACGTACAAGCTGCAGGACCGCGTCAACCTGGTCCAGTCGGACGTGTACAGCAACGTACCGGCGAAAAAATACGACCTGATCGTCACCAATCCGCCGTACGTGAACTCCGGTTCGATGGCGCGCCTGCCGAAGGAGTACCTGCACGAGCCGCAGATCGCGCTGGACGGCGGCACGGACGGCATGGACCTGGTGCGTAGAATCGTCGCCGGCGCGGCCGAGCGCCTGACCGACGACGGCCTCCTGATCGTCGAGATCGGCAACGAGAAAGCCTTTGCGGAAGCCGCTTTCGGCCACCTGGGCCTCACGTGGCTGACCACCAGCCAAGGCGATGACATGGTGTTCCTGCTGACCGCCGACCAACTGAAACTCTGATACATGATCCGTTTTAACCAAGTCAGCCTGATGCGCGGCGTGAAGCCGCTGCTGGAAAACGTCGACCTGACGCTGAACCCCGGCGACAAGATCGGCCTGATCGGCGCCAATGGCGCCGGCAAATCCAGCCTGTTCGCCATGCTGCGCAACGAGCTGCATCCGGACCAGGGCGACATCGACTTCCCCGCCAAGTGGCGCATGGCCTACGTGGCGCAGGAAACCCCGCCGCTCGAACGCGCCGCCCTCGATTACGCGATCGACGGCGACGTCAATTTGCGCAAGCTGCAGGCGGAACTGGCGCGCCTCGAAGCGCTGCCCGAATCCGAGCAGAACTCCGAGGAAAACGGCATCGCCATCGGCGAGGTGTACAGCGCGCTGGCCGACGCGGATGCCTACACGGTGCAATCGCGCGGCGAACAGCTGCTGCTGGGCCTGGGCTTCACCCTGGACCAGATGCAGCAGCCCGTCGCCAGCTTCTCCGGCGGCTGGCGCATGCGCCTGAACCTGGCGCAGGCGCTGATGTGCCCTTCCGACCTGCTGCTGCTGGACGAACCGACCAACCACCTGGACCTGGACGCGATCATCTGGCTGGAAGACTGGCTGAAACGTTATGCCGGCACCCTGATCATCATTTCGCACGACCGCGATTTCCTCGACGAGATCGTCAACGTCATCGTCCACATCGACGACCGCAAGCTGAAACGCTACTCCGGCAACTACTCCAGCTTCGAGCGCCAGCGCGCGGCGCAGCTGGTACTGATGGCCGGTACCGCCGAGAAGCAGGCGCGCAAGAAGGCGCACCTGGAGTCGTTCATCGAGCGCTTCAAGGCCAAGGCCTCCAAGGCGCGCCAGGCGCAAAGCCGCATGAAGGCGCTGGCCAAGATGGAGGAACTGGCCCCGCTGCGCGCGGCCGCCGAGTTCTCGTTCGAGTTCCGCGAACCGGTCAGCGCACCGAATCCGCTGCTGGTGATGGAAGATGTCGACTGCGGCTACCGCAGCGAGGACCCCGTCACGTACCAGACCAGCGTGAAGACCATCGTCCACGGCGTCAATTTCAGCCTGCAGACGGGCCAGCGCATCGGCCTGTTGGGCGTCAACGGCGCCGGCAAGTCGACCCTGATCAAGACGATCGCGGGCGACCTGACGCCCCTCGAAGGTACCGCGACGACGGGCAAGGGCCTGATCATCGGCTACTTCGCCCAGCACCAGGTGGAGATGCTGCGCCACGACGAGTCGCCGCTGTGGCACCTGCAGAAGATCGCACCGACGGTGCGCGAGCAGGAGTTGCGCAACTTCCTGGGCGGCTTCAACTTCCCAGGCACGATGGTGACGAGCTCCATTGCCCCGTTCTCCGGCGGCGAGAAGGCACGCCTGGCGCTGGCGCTGATCGTGTGGCAGCGGCCCAACCTGCTGCTGCTGGACGAACCGACCAACCACCTGGACCTGGAAACGCGCGAGGCACTGACGGAGGCGCTGGCGCAGTTCGAGGGCACTCTTGTCGTCGTCTCGCACGATCGCCACCTGCTGCGGGCCACGACCGACCAGTTCATCATCGTCGCCGACGGCAAGCTGCAGCCGTTCGACGGCGACCTGGACGACTACAAGGACTGGCTGTTCCAGACCAAGCTGGGCAAGGGCACGGACGTGCTGCCGGCGGCGGGCAAGGACAACAAGACCACCTATCCGTCCACGTCGCCGGTGGCGCCGCCAGCGGCCGCGCCGACCGTCGACAAACGCGACAAGCGCCAGGAGGCGGAGGCACGCCAGCGCCTGTCGGCGCAGCGCAAACCGATCGAGAACAAGATCAAGAAGCTGGAAGAACAGATCGCCAAGCGCAATGCGCAGAAGGCGGACGTCGATGCGCAACTGCTCGAGCCGGGCATCTACGACGCCGCCAACAAGCCGAAGCTCAAGACCTTGCTGGCGGACCAGGCGTTCTACACCAAGGACCTGGAGCAGCTGGAGGGCGAGTGGCTGGCGTTGCAGGAGCAGCTGGAGGCGCTGGTGGGCTAGCCAGGCCCGCTGGACTTCAGGGTCAGTCCCCGCCAGGGGGACGGACCCTAAGCGGCATGCCGCGCCCCCTCCTCTTCTCCCGCCCGCCGGATCGCCATCAGCCGGTCGATGTCGACGACGATCAGCCGCCGGTTCCCCACTTCGCCGAATCCCAGCAGGTAGTCCACGTCGCCCGCCTGCATGCCGGGGAACGGCTCGATCTGGCCAGGCGCCAGGCTGACGATGTCCGTCACGCCGTCCGTCACCATCCCCATCACGCAGGTCGACAACTGCAGGATGATGACGTCCGTGCCAGGGTCGTGCTTGGGCGGGCGCGGACCGAAGGCGATGCGCATGTCGACGATCGGCATGATGACGCCGCGCGATACCGCGACGCCCTGGACGATCTCGCCATCCGCGGCAAAGCGCTCCAACGCCTTCAACGGCCGCAGCTCGCGCACGTTGGCGTAATCGAGGGCGTATTCGAGGCCGCCCAGGCGGAAGGTCAGGTATTGCCGCACGTCGGCGTGCGAACTGTTGGGGTGGGCGGGCAAGATGGGGTTCGACGATGACACGATGTTCCTCCTTCAGGCGGGGTCCGGGCCTGGCAAGGACATCGTAACCGTCGGCGCCCCTTACATGTTGAGCGGGCGCAAGCCATGGGATCGCACGTGGCGCTTTGACAGCGCCGCCGCCCCGCGTTACTGTCGGGTGTCCCGTCCACCAGGAGATGCCCATGCCGACCAGCGTGCCCCTCGCGGGCATCCGCGTCCTCGACCTGACCCGGTTGCTGCCCGGCCCGGTGGCCACGCTGCGGCTGGCCGAGATGGGCGCCGACGTGCTGAAGATCGAAGACCCGGAGGGCGGCGACTACGCCCGCACGCTGGGGCCGGTGCGCCACGAGATGTCGCAGTTCTTCGTCGCCGTCAACCGTGGCAAGCGCCTGCTGCGCCTGGACTTGAAGGATGCGGCCGGGCGCGCCGCGCTGCTGGACCTCGTCGATAATGCCGACGTGCTGGTCGAAAGCTTCCGGCCCGGCGTGATGGACCGCCTCGGGGTGGGCTGGGAGGTGCTGAAGGCGCGCAACCCACGCCTCGTCATGTGCGCCATCTCCGGCTATGGCGCCACCGGTCCGTTCGCACAGCGGGCCGGCCACGACATCAACTACATCGGCTATGCCGGCATGCTGGCGCAGAACGCGGCGTCGGATGGCCGCCCCGTGCTGCCGAACCTGCAGGTGGGTGACCTGCTGGGTGGCGCCCAGGCGGCCCTGCAGGGCATCCTGGCCGCGCTGGTGGCCGTGCACCGCGGCGGTGCCGGCAGCTTCGTCGACGTGTCGATGACGGACGCGGTGTTCGCCCACAACATCATGCCGCTGGTCGCCCACAACAATGGCAACGCTCCCCCGCCCGGGCGCGACCTGCTGACGGGCGGGGTGCCCTGCTATAACGTCTACCGCACCCGCGACGGTCGCTACATGGCCGTGGGGGCGCTGGAGCTGAAGTTCTGGCAGGCCTGCTGCGCCGTACTGGCACGGCCGGAGCTGGCGGCACGCCACTGGCAACTGGGACAGGCGGTCGGCGGCGCCGATGCGCTGGCGGTGCAGGCGGAGCTCGATGCCGTGTTCGCGCAGCGCACGCAGGCCGAGTGGACGGCGCTGTTCGACCGGGTCGACTGCTGCGTCACGCCGGTGCTGGAGACGGCGCAAGCGCTGGCCCATCCGCTGTTCCGCGCGCGTGAGATGGTGGTAACCGACGACCATCCGACCGAAGGACCCTGCGTGGCCGCAGGCGCGCCGCTGCGCTTCGGGCCCTGAGCGGTCAGGAGGAGGCCGGCCACTCCAGCGGCCCCGAACTGCCGCCGCCGACAGCGGCGCGGGCATGCGCCAACGCGCGCAGGCGGTGCCGCACTTCCCTGGCCGGCACATCGTACGGCACGCCCCGGTCCGGATCGTACGGCAGCGTGCGCACCACCGTCTCGCCAGCCAGCAGCCGCACCTTGCAGGCTGCCGCAGCGCCCAGGGCATCCTTGTCGCGCTGGGCCGCCTGCGCTTGTTCGCGTATCAGCGCCTGCTGGGCGCCGGCCTGGCGCGCCGCCAGCGTCAGCTGGGAGATCTCGCGCAGCACGGGCGCCACCTGCGCGGCGATCCGGCGGAAGGCCTGCAGCTGGACGGCATCGAGCGCCACCTCGCGCCGTTGCACGCGCGGCGCCAGCGCCAGGTACGTGCGGACATCGTGGCGCTGTGCCAGCCCCGCAACGGCATCGAGATGGCGGCGCGCCAGCCGGCCGAACGCCTCCGTCCGCGCCGTGCGGTCGGCGATGATCCCGTCCAGCCGGGAGGTGTCTGCCTGCAATGCGAACAGCGTCATCTCGTCGTGGTTGCGCGGCCCGGCGCTGTCGATGACGATGCTGCGCGCCGCGATCGCGCAGCCGCTGGCGCTCTTGATCACGACTTCGTCGGCCATGATCTCGCAATTGGTGGCGTGGCCGATGCGCACCCTGGTGCCCGTGATGACGCAGTTCTGCGCACGCTGCACGGTGACCTCGCCGCACCGCGTCTGCAGCACGGCGTTCGCGGCGACCCCGCCGACCCGGATCGCGCCGTCGGCACTGGTTGCCGCACCGCCCACCAGGTTGCGGCGCAACGTGATCGTGCCGCCACGCGAGACGATGCGGCCGAACACGTCGCCATGGATCGTGATGCCGCCGCCTTCGACGACCCGGTTTTCCTGCACCTCGCCGAATTCCTCGTATTCGCCCGCCAGTTGCAGGTTGCCCGTGGTGCGCACGCTGACGCCGTCGCGGCTGACGATCTTCGGGCCGATCGCGATGCGCCCGCTCCTGCGGTCCACGTTGACGAAGCCCTGCACGGCGGCGACCAGCCAGTCGTTGCCGTCCAGGTGCTCGATGACGGTGCCGGCGCCGGCCACGGTCGCCAGTTCGACATCGCGCGGCAGCGCCGGCTCGATCCACGCGCCGGACAATTCGACGCCGCGCCGGCCGGGCGTGGCCGGCACCTTGCGCAGCAGCCGCGTGCGCGCTTCGACCTGCGGAAAGCGGTTCTCGAATGTGTGCAGGTCGACCCGGCCGTTGGCCAGTTCGCGCGGCGCATTGGAGCGGTGCAGCGCCGCCGTCGCCTCGACGATGACCGCATCCTGCCCCGGGACCGCCTCGCGCCGGCACGCCACCACGCAGCGCAGCGGCTTGCCGCTGGCGATGCCGGCGCGTACCGCGGCCGCGTCGATACCGCAGCGCACGCCCTTGTGCCACAGGTCCGCGACGAACTCGTCGAACGCCAGTGCGGCCGGCCGCGGGCCGTCGGGCGTGTCGACGAACACCGGTTCGAACATGTAGGTGGCCTCGCCGTGGGCGATGCGGACGGATTTATAGAGCGCCCGGCGGGCCGGCGGGAACGGTGTGAGGGTGGCGGCAAACAGGATGGGCGGATCGTCGGGGTTGCCCGGCTCGGCGTCGTACAGCAGGTATTGAAAGCGCTCGTAGTCGAGCGCCGCGAAGCAAGCCCCCGCCAGCGCTTGCGTGACGGCGGCCTGGCGCTGCTCGTGGCTGCTGGCGGGATGGAAGCCGACGCCGTCGGTACCGTGGATGAGCACGGGCACCGCCGTGCATGGCGCTAACGCGTCGTTTGAAGATGGATGACCCAAGGCAGCTCCCCCACTGGAATGATGTTCCGTCGGGAAACTTTAGAACAGGCCGGGGATTATGATTTTGCTTTACAGCAAAGTTCGAGGACTTGGGACCTGTCCCTCCGGGACTGTCCCCGAAGTTTGCCGAAGCCGCCCGGAACGCGGAGAAACTTCAGGGTCAGTCCCCTGCGGGGACAGACCCTACCGCCGCGGGGTCAGCGAATAGACTTCCTGCCCCGCCTCGTTGATCTGCCGGCGCAGGTCGCGCCGCTCGTCGGCCGTCATCCTGCTCATGCGGCGGTTCATTTCGGCGTTGTTGGCGTTTTCCTGCATGATGCGGCGCTGTTCTTCCGCGCGCGCCTCGAAAGCGCGCTGCTCGGCCGCATCGCCCCAGCGGCTGTCGCGGAAATCGCGCCGGTTCTGCTGCTGGTTCTGCTGGCCACGGTCGTCGCGCCGCTGGGGGCCGTCGCCCGGATTGGCGCTGGCGGGCAGTGCAAGGGCCAGGCCCGCGGCACAGGCGACGGCCGCGAGCCAACCGGCGGCATGCGCGCGCGCTGCCGCGCCGTTCGCCTTGCTCCGATTGTTTGCCCGCTTGCTCATGCTGTGCCCTTTTTCCTTGGTCTGGTAAGCTGTACCCGATGGACAAAGTGTATGCCCCTTTCCCGGGCAGGGTAAGGGGGTTCGGGTAAAGAATGTAACACTTTGTAATGGGTGGTCGGCGCAACGCCTGGTCGCGCATTATGACGTTACCATAGCGACATGGTTCTGACAATTCCGACAGCCTTATGACAACCACATCCACTGAATCCGGCAACACTCCAGCAACTGGCAATGGCCACCAGGCCAAGATCATGGTAGTGGACGACGACGTCCGCCTGCGCGACCTGCTGCGGCGCTACCTGACCGAACAGGGCTTCAATGTCTTCACCGCCGAGAACGCCACGGCAATGAACAAGCTGTGGCTGCGCGAACGCTACGACCTGCTCGTACTGGACCTGATGCTGCCCGGCGAGGACGGCCTGTCGATCTGCCGCCGCCTGCGCGGCGCGGGCGACCAGACCCCCATCATCATGCTGACCGCCAAGGGCGAGGACGTCGACCGCATCGTCGGCCTGGAGATGGGCGCCGACGACTACCTGCCGAAACCCTTCAACCCGCGCGAGCTGGTGGCCCGCATCGGCGCCGTACTGCGCCGCAAGGCCCCGGACGAGATTCCCGGCGCCCCGTCGGAAACGCCGCAAACGTTCGAGTTCGGCCAGTTCGTGCTGGACCTGGGCACCCGCACGCTGAAGAAGAACGGCGAGACCGTACCGCTGACCACGGGCGAATTCTCGGTACTGAAAGTATTCGCCCGCCACGCACGCCAGCCGCTGTCGCGCGAAAAACTGATGGAACTGGCGCGCGGCCGCGAATACGAGGTGTTCGACCGCAGCCTGGACGTGCAGATCTCGCGCCTGCGCAAGCTGATCGAGCCCGACCCGTCCAGCCCGCTCTACATCCAGACGGTGTGGGGTCTGGGCTACGTCTTCATCCCGGAGGGACAGCCGCGCTGAGCCCTGCATGAAGCGTCCTTCGCTCAGCCGCCTGAGGAATGGCCTCAGGAGCGGCCTGTTCTGGCGTACTTTCCTGCTGCTGGGAGTCCTGACGACACTGTCGCTCGGCTCCTGGATCGGCATGATCAGCTTCGTCCAGCGCGAGCCGCAGGCCCAGCAGCTGGCGGCCCAGGTCATCTCCGTCGTCACCATCACGCGTGCCGCGCTGACCCACTCGGCGCCCGAGCTGCGCACGGAGCTGCTGTTCGAGCTGGTGTCGAACGAAGGCATCCGCGTGTTCCTGCTGGAAGAGGACGACGAGGTCGAGCCGCCGCCCGACAATGCGCTGATGCCCGACATCGAAAAGCTCGTCAAGGCGAAGCTGGGCGCCGACACGCGCTTCTCGGCGCGCGTCAACGGCATGCGCGGCTTCTGGGTCAGCTTCCGCATCGACGACGACTCCTACTGGCTGATGCTGGAACGCGAGCGCATCACGGGCCTGACGGGCATCCAGTGGCTGGGCTGGGCCGGCGTCGTCTCGCTGGTGTCGCTGATCGGCGCCGCCGTGCTTTCCAGCCTGATCAATGCGCCGCTGCGCCGCCTGACGGTCGCCACCCGCGCGATCGCCCAGGGGCGCAGGCCGGAGCCGTTGCCCGAGAAGGGGCCGAAGGAAATCCGCCTGGCCAACCGCAGCTTCAACCAGATGGTGGACGACCTGCAGCAGGTCGAATCCGACCGCGCCGTGCTGCTGGCCGGCATCTCGCACGACCTGCGCACGCCCCTCACGCGCATGCAGCTGGAGGTGGAGATGGCGGACCTGTCGCGCGAGGCACGGGAAGGCATGCAGTCCGATATCGCCCAGATGGATGCGATCATCGGCCAGTTCCTCGACTTCGCCAAGCCGACCGAGACGGCCACGTTCGTCAACGTCGACGTCAGCACCATGCTGCAGGAAGTGGCGCACGAGGTAGGCCGGCTGCCGGACGTGCGCGTGGCTACCGAGATCGCGCCGGACGCCCACGTGCTGGGCAACGGCACCGACCTGAAGCGCGTGATTCACAACCTGATCGAGAACGCGCGCCGGTATGGCAAGACGGCCGGCACCGACATGGCCGAGATCGACATCCGCTGCACGGTGCGGGGCATGCATGCGTCGAAGCAGGTCGTCATCGACGTGCAGGACCACGGCGTGGGCGTGCCGGCCGAGCGCATCGGCGAGCTGCTGAAACCGTTCACGCGGCTCGACACGGCGCGCGGCCAGGCCAACGGCGCCGGGCTGGGGCTGGCGATCGTCGAGCGGGTCCTGCTGCGGCACCGCGCGCAATTCCAGCTGAGTAACCGCGAAGGCGGTGGCCTGCACATCCATATCGAAATGGACGCGCTGTAGCCACAAAAATATTTTTCTCGTCCTGTCGATTTGTAATTCCGTCGTTCGTCGTCGAATATGAGAGCTGCACTGGCGCTCTGTTCCCTAACCTTAAGGAGCTTGATGATGAACGACAACAAAATCCCCAACGTCACCCATTCGCTGACCCCGCACATCGTGTGCCGCGACGCGGCCGCCGCAATCGAGTTCTACCGCAAGGCCTTCGGCGCCGAAGAGCAGGTACGCATGCCGGCACAGGACGGCAGCGGCAAGCTGATGCACGCCATGGTGCGCATCGGCGACGCGCAGGTGATGCTGTGCGACGAGTACCCCGAGTGGGACAGCCTGGGCCCGCTGTCGCGCAACGGCACGTCCGTCACGCTGCACCTGAACGTGGCGGACGTGGATGCCGCCTTCCAGCGCGCGCTGGACGCGGGGGCGAAGACCAAGATGCCCGTCACCGACATGTTCTGGGGCGACCGTTACGGTGTCCTGACCGACCCGTTCGGCCATGAGTGGTCGCTGGCGACGCACCTGCGCGACCTCAGCGTGGAAGAAGCGATCGAGGCATCGAAGCACCAGATCTGCAACCCTGGCGGCACCCAGCAATAAGGAGAGCGCCATGCGATTCATGATCATCGTGAAAGCCAGCGCCGATTCGGAAGCGGGCAAGATGCCGTCCACCCAATTGCTCGAGGCCATGGGCAAGTACAACGAGGAGCTGGTCAACGCGGGCGTGCTGCTGGCCGGCGAAGGGCTGCACCCGTCGTCCCGTGGCGCGCGCGTGCGCTTCAACGCCGGCGAACGCACCGTCATCGACGGCCCGTTCCAGGAAACGAAAGAGCTGATTGCGGGCTTCTGGCTGATTCAGGTAAAGTCCATGGACGAAGCCATCGAGTGGGTCAAGCGTGCGCCCATGCTGGACGGCGACGAGATCGAGATCCGCCGCGTGTTCGAGGCGGAGGACTTCGGTGCCGAACTGACGCCGGCACTGCGCGAACAGGAGGAGCGCCTGCGCGAGCGGACCGCGGCGGCCTGACAGACGACGAGACGAGGAGGATTGGGATGCGATTCATGGTGATACGGCGCGCCGGCGGCGGTTCGGAACACGCCGGCTTTCCGCCGCCGCAACTGGCCGACGCGGTACCGGCCGGCCGATGGTTGCATCCCAGTGCCCGCGGCTTGCGCCTGCACTGCCGCGGCGGCGCCTGGTCCGTCCAGGAAGGCCCGTTCCCCGAGGACGAGCTGGTGGCCGGTTTCGCCCTGATCGACGTGCCGTCGCGCGAAGCGGCGCTGGAGTGGGCACGCGGCTGGCCCCGCGCGGATGGCGAAGGGGAAGTCGAGCTGGAAGTGCGGGTGGCCGGCTGTCCCGGCGATTGCACGGGCTTCGACACGGGCGCGGCGCCGCGCCTGACGCCATGGGTGGTGCTGCTGAAGTCCGATGCCGACGCCGAAGCCGACCTGGCGCCGCCCCTGAGGTCATCGAGCGCATGAACGCGCACAACGCCGCCGCCATCCAGGCCGGCGTCGCGCTGGCCGGCGAAGGCCTGCGTGCCACGGCGCAAGGGACGCGCGTGCGGTTCCGCAAAGGCGCCGACCGCCCCGCCGTCATCGACGGTCCCTTCACGGAAATCAAGGAGCTGATCGCCGGCTACTGGCTGATCCAGGCCGCCACGCGGCAGCAGGCGATCGAGTGGGTGAAGGCATATCCCTTCCCCTGCTGGCCCGACCTGACCGTCGAGCTGCGCGAACTCGCCCTGCCCGGGCGCGCATGAGCGACGCCGTCCGCCGCACCGTCGAGGCGGTGTGGCGCATCGAGTCGGCCCGCATCGTCGCCGTGCTGACGCGCATGCTGCGCGACGTCGGCCTGGCCGAGGAGATGGCGCAGGAAGCGCTGGTCAGCGCGCTGGAAACGTGGCCGACGAACGGCACGCCGGACAAGCCGGCCGCGTGGCTGATGACGGCGGCGAAGCACCGCGCGCTCGACTGGCTGCGCCACCGCAAGCTGGAACAGGAGCGCGAACCCGCGCTGACGTACGAGATCGAAGGGCTGCTGCAGGAGGCGGCGCCGGACCTGGACCGGGCCGTCGAGGACAAGATCGGCGACGACCTGCTGCGCCTCGTCTTCATCGCCTGCCATCCCGTGCTGCCCACCGAAGGCCGCGTCGCCATGACCTTGCGCCTGCTGGGCGGCCTGACGACGGACGAAATCGCCCGCGCCTTCCTGGTGCCCGAGCCGACGGTGGCGCAACGCATCGTGCGCGCCAAGCGCACGCTGGCCGAAGCGCGCGTGCCGTTCGAGGTGCCGGTGGGGCACGAGCTGGTGCAGCGCCTGGCCTCCGTACTGCAGGTGATCTACCTGATCTACAACGAAGGGTATGCCGCCAGCGCCGGCGCCGACTGGATGCGCCCGGCCCTGTGCGACGAGGCGCTGCGGCTGGGCCGCATCCTGGCCGGGCTGGCGCTGCGGGAGCCCGAAGTGCACGGCCTGGTGGCGCTGATGGAAATCCAGTCGTCGCGCGCCCGCGCCCGCACGGATGCCCAGGGCGCGCCGGTGCTGTTGCTGGAGCAGGATCGGTCGCGCTGGGACCAGCTGCTGATCCGGCGCGGCCTCGCTGCACTGGACCGGGCCGACGCGCTGTGCCGCGAGCGCGGCTGCGCGCTGGGTCCCTACGCGCTGCAGGCCGCCATCACCGCCTGCCACGCCCGCGCGCGCAAGGCGGAAGACACGGACTGGCCCCGCATCGCCGCGCTGTACGACGCCCTGGCCCAACTGGCGCCCTCGCCCGTGGTCGAACTCAATCGGGCAGTGGCCGTGGCGATGGCATTCGGGCCGCAAGCGGGCCTCGAACTGGTCGACAGCCTCGTCGACGAGCCGGCCCTGCGCCACTACCACTTGCTGCCCGCCGTACGGGGCGACCTGCTGCACAAGCTGGGACGGCTGGACGAGGCCAGGCTGGAGTTCGAGCGGGCCGCCGCACTGACGCGCAACGAGCGCGAGCACACGCTGCTGCTGGCGCGGGCCGGCGCTTGTTGTGCCGGCCCGCGATGACCACGTCCAGTAGCACGGCGAACGCCCGGGGCCTGGTACGGGTCACCGTGCCTTGAGCGCCACCGGCATGGCGATCGCCGCGGCCTCGCCTTGCCCTGGAGGCCGCCGTGGCGACAACAACCCGTCCAGCAGGACATAGGTCACCGGCGTCACGTACAGCGTGACCAGCTGCGACAGCAGCAAGCCACCGGCCACCGCCAGTCCCAGCGGCTGACGCAACTCCGCGCCGGCGCCCAGTCCCAGCGCGATCGGCAGCGCGCCCATCAGGGCGGCGGCCGTCGTCATCATGATGGGACGGAAGCGCCGCACGCAGGCCTCGCGCACGGCAACCGCCGGGGCCAGCGCCCCGCCGCGCTGCAACTGCAAGGCGACGTCGACGATCATGATGGCGTTCTTCTTGACGATGCCGATCAGCAGCAGGATGCCGACGACGGCGATCATTGTCAGTTCCAGCCCACAGGCCCACAGCGTCAGCAGGGCCCCGGCCGCGGCGGAGGGTAATCCGGCCAGGATCGTCAGCGGCTGCACGAAGCTCTCGTACAGGATCCCCAGCAACACGTAGACGACACCCAATGCGGCGGCGATCAGCAGTACCTGGTCGCCGCGCGCCTGCTGGAACACGGCCGCGTCGCCGCCATAGCGTGTCACGATCGATGCCGGCAGACCGATCTCGCGGCCGATCGCGTCGATGGCTGCCGTCGCCTCGCTCAGTGCCACGCCCGGGGCCAGGTTGAACGACAGCGTCACGGCCTGCAGTTGGCCCTGGTGGTTGATGGCCACCGGTCCCACCGTACGCTCCACGCGTGCGATGGCGGACAGGCTGACCAGCTGCCCGCCGCTGCCCCGGACCGCCACGTTCCCCAGCGTTTCCTGGAAGCGCCGGTCGGCCGGCGCCGCTTCCAGCAGCACGGCATAGGTGCCGGCAGTGCCCTGGATCGTGCCCACCTGCCGTTCGCCGAACGCGCCGTAGAGGGCGCTGCGCACGTCCGCCAGGCTGACGCCGTGGCGGGCGGCCTTGTCGCGGTCGATCGCCAGCGTGGCCTGGAGCGCGCCCGGCCGCGCGTCGCTCGTGACTCCCTCGAAGCGCGCATCGGCGCGCAAGCGCTCGATGAAGCGCTCGGCCCAGTCATCCAACGCCGCGGCGCTGACGCTTTGCAGCGTGTACTGGTAGCGGCTCTTGCTGGGACGCGAACCCACCTGGAAATTCTGCACGGGCTTGAAATAGACGGCGACGCCGCCGATGCCCGCCGTGGCGCGGCGCAGGCCGGCCAGTACCTCGGGCAGCGCCGCGCGCCGCTCGCGCGGCTGCAGCAGCAGGAACAGGCTGCCCGTATTGTCGCCGGAAACAGAGGACGTCACGGCACGCACGTTCGGGTCGCGCGCGATCGCCGCCGCCACGCGCTCGTGCAGCGCCAGCATGGCGGCGGGCGAGATGTCGGTCGCGCCTTCCGTCGTCACCCGGACCTGGCCCAGGTCCTCGTCCGGCAGCAGCCCTTGCGGCATCGTCGTGTACAACCCCACCGACAATGCCAGCGTGGCCAGCGCCGCCAGCAGCACCACGCCACGGTGGCGCAGTGCCAGGTCGAGCGAGCGGGCATAGGCGGCGGCCAGCCGGTCTGGCGCCGGCGGCCGCCCTGCCATGGACGGCCGCCGGCCCGGCAGCAGCCGGCTGGCCAGCATGGGGACCAAGGTCAGGGCCACCAGCGCCGAGACCAGCACCGCCAGCCCGACCACCACCGCGAACTCGTGGAACAGCCGCCCCATCACGCCCGGCATGAAGAACACGGGCATGAACACGGCGACCAGCGTGGCCGAGATCGACAGCACGGTGACGGTCACCTCGCGGGTGCCCGCCAGCGCCGCCTGGCGCACGCCGGCGCCTTCCTCGACATGGCGCACGATGTTCTCCAGCACGACAATGGCGTCGTCCACCACCAGTCCCACCGCCAGCGTGATGCCCAGCAGCGAGACGTTGTCGAGGCTGTAGCCCAACCAGTACAGCAGGGCCAGCGCGCCCAGCAGCGCCACCGGGATCGTGACGGCGGGAATCAGCGTGGCGGCGGCGCGCCGCAGCGCCAGCGCGATGACGAGCACCACCAGCCCGATCGTCAGCACCAGCGTCACGTGCACGTCGTGCAGGGCCGCGCGCACGGGCACGGAGCGGTCGTTGACCATGTGGATTGCCACCGATGCCGGCAGCTGGCCGCGCATCCGCGCCAGTGCCGCCTGGGCCGATGCCACCACGTCCAGCGTGTTGGCGCCGGCCTGGCGGTACAGCAGCAGCACGATCGAGCGTTCGCCATTGAAGCTGCTGGCCGAGCGCACCGACTGCCAGCTGTCCTCCACCTGCGCCACGTCGGCCAGCCGCACGGGCAAGCCGGCGCGCATGGCCACGACCAGGCCGGCGAAATCGGCGGCGCGCAGCGGTTGCGTGCCGCCCTGGATGACCAGCGTCTGCTGCGGGCCGTCCAGCACGCCCAGCGGCGCGTGGCTGGTGGCGGCCTGCAGGGCCGCCGCCAGCTCGTCGGTGGTCAGGTCGCGCGCCTTCAGCCGCGCCAGGTCGACACGCACGCGTACCGCGAAGCGCTTCTGCCCCAGCACGGCCAGCTGCGCCACGCCGGGCAGCCCGGACAAGGCCGGCCCGATCAGGTTTTCCGCATAATCGTTCAGCTGCGCCAGGTCCAGCGACGGCGAGGTCAGCTCCATCGACAGCACCGGCGCCTCGGCGGGGTTGGTCTTGCGGTAGGACGGCAGCTCCGTCATGTCGCGCGGCAGCGCGCGCTGGGCCCGCAGCAACGCGGCCTGCACGTCCACGGCCGCCGCGTTGATGTCCGTGCGCGGGCCGAATTCCAGCGTCAGCGCGGTGGCGCCCAACGTGCTGGTGGACGTCATCAGCGTCACGCCGGCGATGGCGGCAAACTCCTTCTCCAGCGGCAGCGCGACCGACGCCGCCATCGTGGCGGGACTTGCACCCGGCAGGCTGGCCTGCACGCTGATGACGGGGACTTCGTGGCTGGGCAGCGCCGCCACGGGAATCTGGCGGTACGCAGCCAGCCCGGCGATCACGACGGCACAGGTCAGCAGCAGCACCGCGACCGGGCGCCCGATGCACCATCCGGCCAGGCTCACGTCGCGCCCCCTTCCACCACGGTCACCCGTGCCCCCGGCCGCAGCTGCTGCTTGCCCTCGGTGACGACGCGCTCGGCTCCGGCCAGCCCCGTGATGGCGACGCTGGCGCCAAACGCATGCACGGCGCGCACGGGCAGGCGCGCGGCCGTGCCGTCCGCCTGCACGACATAGACGAACGTGCCGTCCGCGCGCGTGACGACGGCCGCGTAGGGGATCACCAGCGCGTCGCGCAGCACCCCCACCGTCACCCGCGTGGCCACGTACTGGCCCGGCCAGAGCGCGCCGGCGCGGTTGTCGAAGCGGGCCTTGACGAGGATCGCCCCCGCCTGCGGGTCGACCCGGCTGTCGACGAAGCGCAGCATACCGGGGACAGCGCCCGCCTGCACGGCGACCGTGCCCTGCCGCTGTGCGGCCAGCACGTCGGCCACGGCGCTTTCCGGCAGCGCGAAGGCGACGTCGATCGGGTCCAGCCGTGTCACCGTCGCCAGCGGCCGGTCCGGTCCGGCCAGCGCGCCCGGATGCACGTCGATGGCGCCGACCCGGCCGGCCATCGGGGCCTGGATCGTGTGATGCCCGGCATCCACCAGCGCGCCTTGCAACGCCGCGCGCTCGGCCAGCAACTGCGCCCGCGCGGCCGCAAGCTCGCCTTGCAGCGTGTCGACGGCGCCCGCGGCCAGGAAGCGGCTCGCCAGCAGTTCCGCAGCACGGCCATGGCGCCGTTCCAGATCCGCCACGACAGCCTCGGCGCGCAACACGCGGGCCCGCGCCGCGGCAGCCGCGGCCTGCGCGGCGCGGCCGTCCAAGGTGAACATGAGCTGACCTGCGCGCACGAAGCCGCCTTCGGCGACGTGCACGCGCACGATGCGGCTCGTCACGCGCGCGTGCACGACCACCGCGCTGGCCGGCGTCACCGTGCCGCTGGCGTGCAGCTCGATGGGTACATCCCGCCGCACGGGCGTGACAGTGGCGACGAGGACCGGTGGCCCGGCCGCCGCCGTTGCCGCCGCCGTTGCCGCTACCTTTGCCGCGGCGGGTGCCGGCGGCGCCGCGCGCAGCCACGCCCCGGCCAGTGACACGGCGGCGGCAATGACGCAGAGTCCGATGACGCGCCTCATGCCGCCTCCCGCGCCGGTACCAGCCGCGCCAGGCCGAATGCGGTGGCCAGCCCGACGGCACAGAACAGCAGCCAGGGCAGCTGCGGCAACCTGGCGGCGCCGGCCGACTCGAACAGCCAGCCACCGGCCACGTTGCCTGCCGCTCCACCCAATGCCAGGCTGAGGGAACTGAAGCCCAGGAACGTGCCCAGGGCCTGGCGGTCGGCCATGCTGGCGATCAGGTTCTGCAGCGTGGGCCGCACCAGGATCGCCCCCAGGGAAAACGCGGCCACGCAGGCCAGCAGCGCGCCGAACGATCCCGCCAGCGCCACCGCGCCCACGCCCAGCGCCAGGATCGTCACGCCCAGCACGAGGATCTGGCGCGACGCCAGCCACCGCTCGGCCCAGCGCAGCAGGTGGTATTGCAGCAGGACGGTCAGCGCGGCGCTCAACGCGAACATGATGCCCACGCTGTCCTGGTTGCCGCCCAGGCGCTCGGCCAGCAGCGGAAAGCTGATGTTGATCTGCACGGCCACGAACCAGTACCCCATCATCAACAGCGTCAACAGCAGGAACGGCCGGTCGCGGGCGACGAGGCCGAGCCGGCGCGCGGCCGGTTGCGGCGCCTCCGCCCGCAATGGCGGCAACAGCAGCAGCGCGATGACGCAGTTGAGCGCGAAGCAGCCCGCCGCAGCCAGGCATACGGCCTGGAAGTCGAAGCGCAGCAGGGCGACGCCGATCAGCGGCCCGGCCGTGCTGGCGATGCCGCTGACCCAGTTGCTCAGCGCGTAGTAGCGCGGCCGCGTTTGTTCCGTCGTCAGGGCGGCGATAGCAGCCTGGTACGGCGCCTCGAACAGCGCGCCGCCCAGGGCCGCCAGCGCCATCGCGGCGCACAGCCCCACCGGCTCGCGGGCAAACGCCAGGCTGGCAAAGCCGGCGGCCCGCAGCAGCACGCCCAGGCAGATCATCGGCCGTACGCCGAAGCGGTCGGCCAGCATGCCGCCGGCCAGCGCCAGCCCCTGCTGGGTGACCTGGCGCAGCGCCAGCGCGCCACCGACGGCTGCCGCGGCCAGGCCGGCGTTGCTGACGAAGTGCACCGTCACGAGCGGCATCAACATCGCGAAGCCGGACACCATCAGGAACGTGTACACCAGCAGCGCGTTCAGCCCGCGCGCCCGCGCCCGGTCGCTCAGCTCGGCCGGCACGCTCATGCCGCGTTCCGGCGATGCAGGAACACGGGCGTGGGTTCGGCCGAGAACTGCGAGAACGGGAACGGTTCGGCGCATACCGCCGTGACGCCGTGGCCAAGGAAGCGCGGCACGATGCCGCTGCCGGTCTGGGCGAACACGATCAGCGGTATGGCGCGGCGGCGCGCGGCCGCCAGGATCGTGTCGAAGCTGCCGTTCGACAGCGTCATGCCGGTGGCGATGACGATGTCGGCCTGCTCCAGCACGGGTCCCATGTCGCGCACGACCTCGAGGCCGCCCTGCGTGCGTGTCATGTTGAAGTCGCATGGCAGGCAGATGCCGCCCTGCCGCTCGATCGCCTCGACCAGCGGATTGACCACGCCGATCAGGCCGACCCGCTGGCCGGGCGCGATCGGCACCAGGCTGGCGATGGCCTGGTCGCGCGCCATCGCACGCAGCGGCGGCGCGCCCGCCGGCAGCATCAGCACTTGCGCGTCTGCGGCCTCGCGCTGCGGCGCCACCGCGTTCAGGTAGGCGTCCAGCGCGGCGATCCGTACCGGCAGCCGGTCATCCCGCAGCAGCGTCGCCACCGTGGCGCCGGCCAGCGCCGGGGCGATGTCGGCATCCAGGTCGGCCGCCTCGACGCAGCAGGCGCCGAACGCGGCGCCCACGCGCAGCAGCAGGTAGTAATTGCGATAGGTCTGCGCGGTGCCGGGGAAGCGGGTGCTTTGCGCGATCCATGCCGCGCCGGTGACGTGCAGGGTCGCGGGATCGGCGCCGAATGCGCCGTCCTGCACGGCCGCGAGCAGCGCCGCCACGTCCGCCGGCGCGTCGGCCACCGGGCCCGCTTGCTCGGCGTAGCGCAGGCGCACCTGCGCGAGCGCGGCGTCGGCATGCGCGCGCGCGTCCAGGCCAAGCGGATCGACGGCGATCACGTGGCCCAGGTAGCACGCATTGTCCACCGGCGCGGGCAGTTCCCGGCCGTCCCAGGCGCCGAACGATGCGCGCACCACGTGCGGTGCCGCGGCCGCCTGCTCCTGCCCCGTCATCGCCTGCAGGCGCCCGGCCCGTGGCGGCACCAGGAACCGGATCGCGGCGCTGCGCACGCCGGTATCGCGCGGCGTCAGGTCGGGCCGCCGGCCCAATGCCAGGTCGACCTGGGCCGCCAGGAAGCCGATCCCCGTGACCCGCTCGATCAGTTCGGCGATGTAGTTGCCGCCCGGGCGCGGATTGATCTCGACGATGCGCGGGCCACGCGGGGTCAGCTTCACCTCCGTGTGGCTGATGCCGTGGTCGAAGCCGACCGCCTGCAGCGCCGCCGTGACCAGCGCGCGCGCGGCGGCGGCCACGTCCTCGTCCAGCCGTGCCGGGAACATGTGGCCGTCCTCGATGAAGTACGGCTGGCCCGTCACGCTCTTGTCCGTGATGCCGACGATCGTCGTCACGCCGCCGTGCGTGCAGGCCTCGACGCTGATCTCCTCACCCGTCATGTACTCTTCCAGCAGCCACATGGGCTCGCGGGCCTGTTCACGGAAGTTGACCGGGAACGCCTCCAGCGCGGCGAACGCCGCATGCAGGCCGGCCTCGTCGTGCACCAGCCGCACGAACGCGCTGGACGCGAGGTCGGACGGCTTGAGCACCAGCGGGTAGCCGATCTGCGTCGCCGCTTCGCGCGCCGCTGGCCAGGAATCCACTACGCGGTAGGCGGGGTTGGGCAGGCCGGCCCGCTCCAGCGCGGCGCGCACCAGGTGCTTGCGGCGCACGGCCGCCACATTGTCCGGGTATGCCTGCGGCAGCTCCAGCGCGCGCGCCACCTGCGCCACGGTGTCGATGTAGTAGTCGCAGATCGTCACCACCCCGTCGAAGCGCAGCAGGCGATGCTGGGCGCGCAGGAAGGCCGTCAGCGCGGCGACGTCGTTGGTCTCCGTGACCAGCACGTTGGCCGCATGGGCCAGCACCGGGTGCGCCGGCGCGTCGGGCCCGTCCGAGTAGTGGGCGCGGTTGCGCGTGACGAAGGTGTACTGGTGGCCGGCGCCGGCGATCGTTTGCGGGAAGATGCGGCCGGTGCCGCCGACCCAGCTTTCGATCATCAATAGGTGTGCCATGGGGGATGCTCCTGTCAGTTGGGGAAATCGGTGGCGGGACGGCGCTGCCATGCCATCGCCGACCAGGGCAAGGCCAGTTCGCCGCATGTCGTCACCTCGCGCGGCCGCAGCGACTCAATGGGCAGCGCGTCGCGGTGGTGGGCGAACACGGCATCGACGTAGCGGTGGCCGGTGTCGGGGGCGACGAACAGCACGTTGCGTTCGGGGTGCAGCGCGGCCTCGCGCGCGGCGACCAGGTAGCAGCAACCGCTCGACAGGCCTGCGAATACCGCATGCCGGCGCAGCAGCGCGACGGCGCCGGCCAGGCCATGGTCGAAGCCGACCCAGTGGATCTGGTCGTACAGCTCGTGGCGCACGTTGCGGAACGGGATGGCCGTGCCGATGCCGGCGATGACGATGCCCGGGTCGTCGACATGGGCACAGCCGAACGTGACGCTGCCGAACGGCTGCACGCCGATCAGCTGTACTGTCGGGTCGGTGCGGCGCAGCGCGCTGGCCAGGCCACCCGTGGAACAGCCGGAGCCGACTCCGCCCACAAGACTCAGCCGGTCGGTCTCCAGCAGTGCAGCGATGCACGCCGCCACCGGCTCGTAGCCTGCGTAGTGGATGTCGTCGTGGTACTGCTGCATCCAGTGCACGCCCGGCTCGTCGGCCAGGATCTGGCGGATGCGGGCAACGCGCATGCCCTGGTCCAGCTTCAGCGTGGCCGACGGCGGCACCTGCTCGACCTGCGCGCCCAGCAGCTCGAGCTGCACCATCAACGCGCGGTCCACGGTGCGCGACGCGATGATGCGGCAGCGCATGCCGAACTTGTGGCACGCCAGGGCCAGCGCATAGGCATAGATGCCGCTGGAGCTGTCCAGCAGCGTGTCGCCCGGCCGGACGGTGCCCGCGGCCAGCAGCCGTTCGACCGCCGTCAGGGTGGAATACACCTTCATCGTCTCGAAGCGGGCGACGTACAGGTTGCGCTCAAGCCGCACGAAATCGGGCGCCTTGATGGCATCGGCAATGTGATCGAACATGGTCAGAACCCCGTCTGTGCGAACCAGGCCCGGTAACCCAGGCCGCGGAAGAATGCCGAGAGCGCCCCGAGCCGGGCCGGTGCCGGCGGCTCGATGTACAGGTAGCCGAGCAGGCTGCCGGTGTGGGCGACGAAGACGCCGTCGGCGCCATGGCGGGCCTGGTGGCGCAGCAGCAGGTCGAGGTTGCGCTTCGGGATGGCGGGCTGCCCCAGCACGGCGCTGGCCGTTGCGCAGGCGGCGATGCGGGCGGCGTCGCCGCGCGCGAAGGCGCCGACGGCGGCTTCCAGGTTGTCCAGGTACGCATCCAGCCGGTCGCGATACCAGCCCAGCAGGTGGCTGCCGACGCGCTCGGTGTCGACGCGCCCGCCCTCGTCGATGTAGCAGACGTGGAACGCGGGCGTGCGGCCGAAGCGGCGCACGACCTGCTGGCGCCCGCTCAGGTACAACGCATAGCTGTCGAGGAACACGCTGTCGGAGCGCTCGATACGGCCCAGGATGGCGGCGATGGCGGCATCCTGCGACTCGATCCCGAACAGCGCGTCGAGGCAGCGGATGGTGGCGACGATGTCGGCCGTCGAACTGGCCATCCCCTTCCCTTCCAGCAGTTCGGAATCATGCGTCCAGCAGCCGGCAGGCAGTTGGCGGCCATGCAGCGCGAGATAGTGGCCGATCGCCAAGCGGCACTTGGTCTTTGCGGCCAGGCCGTCGCCGGGGCCCGCGCCATGCGGCGTGAAATGCATGCAGCTGTATTTGCGCACGGGCAGCGAGATCAAACTGATCTGGGCCGTGCCGCCCTCCAGGTAGGGCCCCTGGATCAGTTCACCCAGCGTGCCGTGGCACACGCCGCTGCAAACGCCGTGGCGCGCCGCGGCGTCCGGCTGCGTGGCCGCGCCGGCCTGATCGACTGCGAAGGAGATCGATGTCACGAGTTGGCTTCCATGAGAGGTTGGACACGTAGAACCGCGTTAACGATAATGCATTCTCATTATCATCACAAGAGGAAACCGGGGTTTGTGGGATAATTGTTTTTTGCGCCAAAAGTCTTGCCATGGAACGTACTACCCGCCAGCGGTCGGCGATTCGCGCCGCGATGGAGGCCGCCGCCCGCCCGCTCAGTCCCCAGGAGATCCTGGACGCCGTGCGTACGAGCGTTCCGGAGACCGGCATCGCGACGGTCTACCGCAACATCAAGCTGCTGCTGGCCGACGGTACCATCCAGCCGGTCACGCTGCCGGGCGAAAACCCGCGCTACGAGATGGCCCAGCTGGCCCACCATCACCACCATCATTTCCACTGCGTGCCGTGCGACCGCGTGTTCGACGTCGAGGGTTGCCCCGGCACGATGGAGCACCTGGCGCCGGCAGGCTTCGTGATCGACCACCACGAGCTGACCCTGTACGGTGTCTGTGCCGATTGCGCCGCCGCCCGGAAGGACAAGACGGCCCGCAAGCGCGGCGCGCACTGAACGGCTAGGGCAGCGGCCCGCGCCGTCCCAGTCCCATCAGCGCCACGAGGATCGCGGCCAGCAGCCACGGATACGAAGCCAGCGCCCCATCGATCGGCGCCGGGGCGGGCCCGCCGGCCGAACGCACCGGCTGGTAGCGCGGGATTGCATCGTGTTCGGTAAAGGCAAGGCGTACCGCGCAGCCGGCGCAATGCTCGGCCGGCGCCGCGGCGGCCTGCAGCGCGCGTGGCCAGAAGAACGCACGCAGGCGGTTGGTGTAGTCGTCGGCGTCGCGCAGGAACGCCTCGTGCCGTTCGATACCGGTGCCGGCCATGCGCTGCAGCAGGCCGTCCACGACCAGTACCGGCGACAGCCACTGCAGCGCGGCGGCGCGCGCCCCCGCCTGCGCGCGCCGCCGCGCCACCGATGCCGCCGCCTTACGTTCCGCCGCCATCTGCACGGCGATCTGCTTGGTGGCATACGGCACCGCCGCGACCCGTGCCAGCGCGCCATGGTATGCGGGCCGGCTGGCCACGTAGTCCTTGAACAAGGCGTCACGCCGGGCCGGCGCCACGTCGTTGGCACGGCGCAGCGCGTCCAGGTAAGCCAGCGCCGGGGCCGGAGTCCGGCCCAGGTCGACCAGCAGCGCGGCCGCCGCCGGCAGCAGGAACGCCAGCGCGATCCACGCTCCGACCAGCCGCAGGCTGCTGCCGACGACGCCGTTGCGGCTGGCGACGAAGCTGGCGAGCGCCACCCAGAACAGCGTATAGCCGGCCAGAGCCACGGCCAGCAGCGCCAGCGCGGCGGGCGCGGCCCGCAGCGACGTTCCGGCCAGGACCAGGGCGAGCGCGGTGGCGGCGAGGACAAAGGGAACGCAGACCGTCGCCAGCGCCGCGAACTTGCCCAGCACCAGCAAGCGCAGCGAACGGGCCTGCGCCGCGATCAGCGCCAGGGCGCCGGAATCGCGCTCGGCGGCCAGGCGCGTGGCGCCCAGCGCGATCACGGCCAAAGGCCAGATGTAGACCAGGAGGAAGGCCAGGTCGACCTCCCCCAACCCCAGCAGGCGTGGACTGACGAAGTCGAACGCGGCGGCGGGCGGCGCCACGTAGTCCAGGTCCACGCGCAGGTAATACGGCAGCAGGCGCGACTGGCCCACCGCGACGGCAGCCAGCGGCGCCGGCGCCTTGACGGCATACGCGTGCAGCCCGTAACGCATATAGCCCGCCGGGTCGGACGGGTCCTGCCAGTACGGCAGGCGTGGCCCGGCGCTGGCGCGCCAGCGTGCCAGTGCCGCCTGGTCCGCCGCCACCTTGCCGCGCACGTGCTGGTCGATGCGCTCGATCGTGGCCTGCTGCGCACGCACGTGGCGCGCGCCGTTGGCGGCGCCCCAGCACAGCGCGAGCAGCATCAGCACGGCCAGCACGGCGCACGACGGCGCACGCAGCAGCAAGCGCAATTCCATCCGGAACAGCCGCGCCGTCATGGCCGCACTCCGCGCGCCGCGCGCCATGCCGCCAGCGCGGCCAGCGCGCACCACGCCAGCAGGGCTGCCACCGGCATCGCCGCAGCGATTGCCGCCTGTACCGGCGTGGGCGGCCGGTAGGCGAACGCCGGCACGGACTCCCACGATCCGCCCTTGACCGGCGCGTGGCTGGCACGCTGCATCAGCTCGCCGTTCAGCCGGTTGACCATGCCGCGGCGGTAGTGCTCGGCCGCGTCGATGAAGTGGCGATGCTGGCGAAAATCCGTGCCGGCGATGGCGCTGCCGGCCGCCTGCAAGGCGACGGCGGGCGTCAGCACGCCCAGGCGTCCGAACACCTCGTCCTGTTGTTCGATGGCGTCGTAGAACCTTCCCAACAAGCGGTCGAACACGACATGCGAATCGCGCTCGGACTGGTCCAGCAGTGCCGCCCGCAGGTCCACCCCGCCGGCCGCCCGCGCCTGCAGGGTGCGGCGCCGCGCTTCCCAGCGATCGGCGCTTTCGTAGGCAGGAGCCGCCGCCTCGACCTGGCGCCGCACTTCCTGGTAAGGCGGTGCCGGAGCCAGCAGCTCGACGGCATTGCCGGCCACCCGCGGCAGCAGCACGCACAGGGCCAGCCACGTCGCCAGCAGCAGGCCCAGCGCGGTCCGGGCGCTGGGCGCACGCAGCGCGACCGCCAGCGCCAGCAACAGGAACGCCAGCAGGTACGGCACATGCAAGGCGCACCACATGGCCAGCCGTACGCCGCCCCGCCAGCCGCCATCCGGCAAGGCCAGCAGGGCCCCCGCCCCCAACAGCGCGGCCGGCAGCAGGACGACAGCGACCAGCACGCCGGCCAGCACGACAAACCGCGCCAGCAGCAGGCGCCCGGCCGGCGCGCCGTTGCCGAGGGCCAGGCGCAGCGTGCCGCGCTGGCGGTCCTGGGCAAAGCCGGCAAAGCCCAGCAGCAGCGCGAACAACGGTCCCAACAGCCCCAGCAACTGCGCCACCGACGTGGCGCCGCGGACAATCGGATGGGCATCCTGGCCGGGGCGGAAGATCATCTCGTTACGCTTGTGGGCCTCCAGCCAGACCGCCAGGCCGACGTAGGGCTCGATGCCCGGCTCCAGCACGGCCAGCGGCGACGCCGGCTTGACGGCCCAGACGCCGAAATGGGCCGCGCTGTGCGGGTCCTTGTCCCCCTGCGCCAGCCAGCGCGCGCGCTCGGCCGCCGCGAAGCGCTGGCGCTCCGCCGTCAGCTGGGCGGCATCGCGCCAGCTTGCCAGGAACACCAGCAGCAGCAGGGCCGGCGCCAGCGCCGCGACCATGCGCAGCCGCGGCTCGCGCCACAGCCGGCGCGCCTCGATCGCCAGCAGCGGACTCATTGCGCCATCTCGCCGATGTACAGCCGCTCCAGGTCGGCATGGTCGGCCGTGCGCGGATCGACCTCGCGCACGATGCGGCCGCCGCGCAGGAAGCCCACCCGCGTCGCCACCTCGCGGATGTGGTACAGGTCATGCGTGACCATCAGCACGGCGACGCCGCGCCGGGCCGCGGCACGGATGGCCGCCGACAACTCGGCCGCCGCCTGCGGGTCCAGGCCGGAGGTCGGTTCGTCGAGCAGCAGCAGGCGCGCCTGCCGCGCCAGCGCGATGGCGATGCCGACCTTCTGCCGCATGCCTTTCGAATAGTGGCGCGCCGCGCGGTCGTGCGCCGCGGCGTCCAGGCCCGCTTGCACCAGCAGGCGCCGCAGGGCGGCGTCGTCCGGCGCGAGGCCCGCGAGCAGCGCGAAGTACCGCAGGTTCTCCACCCCGCTCAGTTCCGGATAGACAGCCACCTGTTCGGGCAGGTAGGCCACGGCCTGCCGTGCCTTCGCACTGCCGGCCGGCGCGCCGCACACGGCGATGGTGCCGTCGTGCACCGGCAGGAAGCCGAGGATGAGGTTCAGTGTCGTCGTCTTGCCTGCGCCGTTCGGCGCCAGCAGCGCGAACACGTCGCCCGCGTGCAGGGTCAGCGACAGGCCGTCGAGCGCCGTGCGGGCGCCGAAACGGCGGACGACTCGTGACATCGACAGCGGGGGTTGCGTGGGCATCGCGCGCCTTTCGGGTGGTTGCGAAATGGCCACGACTATACGATACTGAGAACTTATTATCAACAATAACGCGAGTGGCGGGGGATGCGATGCGTGTGCCCATGGTCAAGGCAAGGGACTGTCCCCGATACCGCGCAGTGAGCGTAGGCAGGTTGCGGGCCAGGCCGGCATTAACGGCGAACGCAGGAGGACGGCCCGCCGGACCCGAGACCCGACGTCAGGCAGGAAGTCGCACCGGTTGTCGCCGTGGCCCGGCCGCTAAGGCGCGTGCACGACGCCTTCCTTGCGCGTACGCACATAGCGCGGCAAGGCATCGGCCAGTTGCAACCACCGCAGGTGGCTCTGCATGAAGATATGGTCGCCTGGCGGCACCAGCTCCGGATCGTCCAGGCTGGCAGTGGTGATATCCAGTTCCTCCGGCCAGCGCTCGTCCTCGAATGCCAGCTGGGTGCCGCAGTCGGCGCAGAAGCGGCGCGAGATGCCGGGGCTGGAGTGGTACGTGGCCGGCTTGCCCATCGTGTAGCGCAGGCCCGCGCGCTTGACGGAGAACCAGGCGACCGCCGGAGCGCCGGTGGCGCGGCGGCACATCGAGCAATGGCACAGCGTGCTGTTGAACGGAGTGTCCGTCACCAGGTAGCGCACGGCCCCGCAAAAACAGCCGCCCTGCATCATGTCAGTGCTCCAGTAGTTTGGTCAGCAGGAGTTCGGTGGAGCCGTAGCCGTACAGCGAGTCGCTTTCCAGCCCTTCCGTTTCATATGGCACGGAGACCTCCCGTTCCGGCTTGGCCGGATCGTCGGCGTAGGTGGCCTGCCAGGCCCGCTTCAGGGTGTCGGAACGGCGGATGAAGACGGGCACGGGCCAGTCGTTGCGGTCGAAACGGTCGGCATCGCCCAGCACGGGCCAGCGGCCGTTCGCAAGCGCCATGTCGCCGGTGCGGATGGCCTTCAGCGCATCGCGCGCCGTCAGTTGCTGGACCTCGGCCAGGGTCGGCATCGCAGGCCGCTTGGGGCCGAACAGGTAGGCCAGCATGATCTTGCCTTGCGGCGACATGCGCGCGACGAGCCCGGCCGCGTAACCGCCGTTCATCAGCGGTACGGCAAACCAGCTTCCTTCGTGATAAGGCTGTAACTTCATATATCCCTTTATTGGTGGAGGCCGGCCTCGTGTTGCCGGGCTGCCTCCTTCAACGTGCGTTATTCGTGTGCTCGCACTTGCTTGCTGCACGCCGGACATTTCCGGCGATCAATCTGCCGCTTGATTTACGCTACTCGACATCCTCGCCGTAGCGGTACTGCGCGGCAATGGGCCCGGCCTTGAACAGCGCGTCGCGCAGCGCCTTGTCCAGCCTGGCGTCGCGCCGGCGGGCCCACTCCAGCAGCATCGCGACCTGCTTGCGGGCCGCGTCGCGCTGGCTGGACAGCACCAGCTTCAGCTCCGGGTCGGTGCATGCCTCGGCACGCTGGTTCAGCATGTCCAGCTCGCCCAGCTTGTCGATCAACGCGCAAAGGCCCCGGTGCATGTCCAGCACCTGGGCATTCAGGTTGTCGCGCGCCTCCACGACGTGTTGCTGCGCGGCGTGTCCCTGCGCGATGTGTTCCTCCTTCATGGCGCTCTCCATTCGGTTGGTTCGGATACGCGCATTGTCGGCCCTCTGGATACTTTCCTCAAGTGTAACGGCACGACTGGAAGCATGGCGCACGAATTTGCAACCGGATATGTTAAGCTTCGCCCTCGCTGGGGGTCCTGGAACCGATGTTCCGGGTGAGAGATACCCTTCGTACCTGATCTGGATAATGCCAGCGAAGGAAAGCGCAAAGTCGTGTTCACCCCTCCTCTTTGAGTGCTCCGTTCGTTGGCCGACCAACCGAAGAGCACACAATGTACAAGACCAAGATCGCTTTATCCGCTGCCGCGCTGGGCATCGCGCAGGCATTTCCCGCCGCTGCACTGGCGCAAACCGACGCGCCCGTCACCGAAGTCGTCATCACCGGCGCCCGCGCCGATGCGGCCCACGCCTCCGTGGCCGGCTTTGCGGACACGCCGCTGCTGCAGACGCCGGCCTCCGTCGGCGTCATCACGCGCGAGCAGATGCAGGCGCTGAACATCCGTTCCACCACCGACGCCGCACGCTACGACGCGTCCATCGGCGACGCCTACAACGCCGTCGGCTACGCCGAGCAGTTTTCCATCCGCGGCTTCAAGCTCGACAACGCGCGCAGCTACCGCAAGGACGGCCTGGCCATTTCCGGCGACACCCAGATCCCGCTGGAAAACAAGGAAAGCATCGAGGTGCTGAAGGGCTTGGCGGGCCTGCAGGCCGGCGTCGCCGCGCCGGGCGGCATCGTCAACTACGTGACCAAGCGCCCCACCGCCGAGACCTTGCGCTCGGCCCTCGTCGAGGTCAGCGAACGGGGCACCGTGCTGGGCACGCTGGACCTGGGCGGCCGCCTGGCCGACCGCCGTTTCGGCTACCGCATCAACGTGGCGACCGAACGCCTGCGCTCGTACATCGAGGGCGCCGACGGCCACCGCAACTTCATCTCGGGCGCCTTCGACTGGCGGATCACGCCGCAGGCGCTGCTGCAGATCGACGCGGATTACCAGAACAAGGCGCAGGTCTCGGCGCCCGGCTTCCAGCTGATCGACAACCGTACGCTGCCCGGCGTCGCGGCCGACACGATGCTGAACAACCAGCCGTGGAGCTTCCCCGTCAAGACCGAGACCAGCAACGTGGGCGTACGCTTCCAGTACGAGTTCACGCCTGAATGGCGCGCCGTTCTCAGCGCCAACCGGCACGACTTCAAGCGCGACGACTACACGGCGTTCCCGCTCGGCTGCGGTCCCGACCTGGGCGTGGGCTTCTGCGCCAGCGGCGACTACGACGTGTACGACTACCGCAGCCTGGGCGAAAAGAAGAAGCCGTTGGCCGCGCAGGCCATGCTGCAGGGCCGCTTCGCCACCGGCGCGCTGCGCCATGAGCTGACCGCGGGGCTGTCGTACTTCCAGAACAAGGAGAGCTGGGGCGATTACCTGTACGCCTATGCCGGCACCAGCAACATCCACCGACCCGTGATCGTGGCTCCGGCCGAGGGCAGCAGCGGCCCCGTGTCGGAACGCCGCGTCGACCGCGAAAGCTCGCTGTTCGCGCAGGACATCGTCGGCCTGACCGAACAGCTCAAGCTGCATGCGGGTGCGCGCTACACCAAGGTTCGTCGCAGCGAGGTGGGTCTCGACGCGCAAACGGACGCCGGCTTCTGGCTGCCCAACGTGGCGCTGGTGTTCAGCCCGCGCGACAACGTCTCCGGCTACGTGTCGTATGCGCAGGGCCTGGAGCATGGCGGCATCGCCCCGATCGGCACCACGTTCCCCAATCGCGCACTGGAACCGGGCAAGTCGAAGCAGGTCGAGCTGGGCGTGAAGGCGCAGGTGCGTGGCATCAACCTGGCCGCCGCGCTGTTCCAGATCGAGAAGGGCCTGGAATACACCGACGCGAGCAACACCTACGTCCGCAATGGCGAAGCGCGCCACCGCGGACTGGAAATGAGCGCGTCGGGCAAGCCCACGCGCGACCTGGCCGTGGGCGCGTCGCTGGCCGCCCTGCATACCGAGCAGCAAGGCACCGGCCAGGGCTACGACGGCAAGCGCGTGACCAACGTGCCGGCGTTCCGCTCCACCGTCTTCGCCGAGTATGCCCTGCCGCGGGTCGCGGGCCTGAAGGTGAACGGCGACTGGCAGTTCGTCGGCAAGAAGGCCTTCGACGAGGAGAACACGGTGATGGTGCCGAAGTACCACGTCCTCAACCTGGGTGCGTCGTATGCGACCAAGGTGGCCGGCATGCCATTGGTGCTGCGCGCGCAAGTGCGCAACGCGCTGGACAAGTTCTACTGGCGCGACGTCACGCCGGACCTGGGCGGCTACCTGTTCCCGGGCGCCGAACGGACTTATCGCCTGTCGGCCCAGCTGGACTTCTGATCGCGGGATGCGGGGCCGGCTGGTTCAGCGGCCCAGCACCTGTTCCACCTGCCGCAGCCGCTCTTCCAGCGGCCCGTGGATGCGAACGAACGGAATCGCACGTGCGGCCAGTTCCTCGGCCAGGATTGCATTCACGGCCGCGCTCTGGTCTTCCGGCTCGCGCACCAGTCCTTCCGGCACCCACGGAATGTCCGGCGCACACAGCAGCGTGACGTCGTAGCGGCGGCTGGCCGCCAGCGCGGCGAGGCCCGTGTCGACCCGGCCGAAGTAGTGCAGGCTGTAGACGAGCGTCATCAGCGGCGTGGTATCGCAGAACAGGAAGCGCCCGGCGCGGGTGGCCGCAAGGTCCTCGCGTGCCAGCTGCGTCTGGGCGATGGGCAGCTGGTCCTCTTCGGCCGGCACGCGCTCGCGCGTCTCGACGAACTCGCGCAGGTATTCCGGCACCCAGACCGACCCGTAGCGTGCCGCCAGTGCCTGCGCCAGCGTGGTCTTGCCGGACGACGCGCTGCCGACGATCGCCACCCGCAGCGTCACTTCAGCACCATCGTGGCACTGGCCTGCCCATGCTGACCCATCGAGCGGCGCCACGCGCGCAGGCCGATCGCCGCCATGACGACGAACATGGCATACAGCACGGCCGTCAGCAGCAGGCCCTTGTGCAGGTACAGCCCCACGTACAGCACGTCGACGGCAATCCAGACGTGCCAGTTCTCCAGCCGCTTGCGCGACAGCAGCACCTGGCCCACCAGGCTGCCGGCCGTCAGGAACCCGTCCGCGTAGGGCACGTCGGTATCGGTAAAGGACCGCAGGAACCAGGCCAGCACGGCGAACGCGCCCAGCCAGGCCAGCGCCGCGACCGCCCTGCCCCGCGCCGTCAGCTGCGTGACCGGCAGGCGCTCGTGCGTATCGTCGCCATGCAGCCACTGGTACCAGCCCCACACGGAGACGGTGATGAAGACCAGCTGCAGGCCCATGTCGCCATACAGCTTGGCATCGAAGAACACGCCGCCGTACAGCCCCGAGGACAGGATCGCGAACAGCCAGGCCCAGTGGTTCTGGCGGATGTTGAGCCAGACGGTGACGACGGACAGCACGAAGGAGAGCAGCTCCAGCGGCGTGGTGGCAAGGCCGAAAAGGGACAGGGTTTCGTTCATGGGGGCGCTCGTGAGGACGCAGGATTATGCCACGGCGGCAGCGGCGACGGCAGCGTGGCGCCGCCTCCGCAAGGAATTGGCTAGACTGTTGCCCCTTGACGAGGAGGTAGCGATGGACTTCGACCTTGACCGCTTTATTTCCGCCCAGGCGAACGTGTACGGCCAGGTGCTGCGCGAACTGTGCGACGGCCGCAAGACCAGCCACTGGATGTGGTTTGTCTTTCCCCAGCTGCGCGGACTGGGCCAGTCCGAGACGAGCCGGTTCTATGGCATCGAATCGCTGGCCGAGGCACGCGCCTACCTGAACGACGTGGTGCTGGGCGACCGCCTGTGCGAGTGCACGGAACTCGTCAACGGCCATGCGGGCCAGCCCATCGAGAAGATTCTCGGCTCCGTGGATGCGCTGAAGTTCCGCTCCTCGATGACGCTGTTTTCCCGCGCCACCCATGACAACGCACTGTTCAAGCGCGCACTCGACCTGTTCTTCGGCGGGCGGCCGGACGAGACGACGCTGGAGCTGCTGCAAATGCAGGTTGGGGGAAGACCCATGGTGCCAGGCACCTCTCTCAGGGCGGCAACGCCCTGACAGAGGTGCCTGGCACCGGTACGCCGATTCAGGCGTCCAGCACCGGCAGCGTCACCGTGAACACGCAGCCGCAACCCAGGCCGGCGCTTTGCACCGCCACCGTCCCGCCATGCATCGTCACGATGTGGCGCACCAGCGCCAGGCCGATGCCCAGGCCGCCCTGGGCCCGGTCCGGCGAACGCTCGGCCTGCGTGAACAGGTCGAACACGTGCGGCAGCAGCTCCGCATCGATGCCGATGCCGTTGTCCCTGACGTCGATCGATACCGTCCTCGCCGCCTGTGTCAACGCCAGCGTGATGGCGCCCCCGCGCGAGGTGTACTTGGCGGCGTTGTTGAGCAGGTTGACCAGGACCTGTACCAGGCGGTGACGGTCGCCCAGCACCCAGGCACCTGCCGCGTCGCCCGTCACGGCCAGCGCATGGGCGCGTGCCTCGATCGTCGGCCTGGCCTGTTCCACCGCGCCCGCGACCACGTCGGCCATGGCGACCCGTTCGTTGTCCAGCTGGATCAGGCCGCGCGTGACGCGCGCCACGTCGAGCAGGTCGTCCACCAGCGACGTCATGTGGCGCACCTGGCGGCCGATCACTTCGCTGGTGCGGCGCACGGCGGCCGGGTCGGCCGCACCGGAACGCAGCATGTCGGCCGCCGCCGAGATCGGCGCCAGCGGATTGCGCAGCTCGTGCGCCAACATCGCCAGGAATTCGTCCTTGCGGCGGTCCTGCTCCTGCAGCTCGGCCTGCGCCAGCACCGTGTCGTGGATGTCCGTGTTGGCGCCGATCCATTCGCGCACGCCGCCGCCCGCATCGACGATGGGCAGGCCCTTGACGGCCGTCCAGCGATAGGTGCCGTCGGCGCGCCGCAGGCGGTAGCGCGTCTCGAACACGGCGCGTTGCGCCACGCACGCCTGCCACAATGCCGCCGTCGGTGCGCGATCGTCCGGATGCAAGGCATCCAGCCAGCCGGATTCCTTCCATTCTTCGTAGGTCTGGCCGGTGAAGGCGCGCCAGGACGGCGAGTCCTCCAGCACCCGCCCGTCCGGCGTATTGGTCCAGACAATCTGCGACGTGGCCATCACGAGCGAGCGGAAACGCTCCTCGCGCACGCGCAGCGCCGTCTCCGCGGCGACCCGCTCGGTAATGTCCTCGTGCATCAGCATCACCTCGACGATGTTGCCGGCACTGTCCTGTAGCGGATGCGCGCGCGCCGTCACCCAGCGCGCGGGGCCCGTGCCGCCCAGCGCCGCCACGTCATAGCGGACGGCCGGAATCGCGACCGATTCGCCCGCGAACGCGCGCCGCAGGTAAGGCGTGATGCCGCCCGCGACCAGTTGCGGGTCCGTCAGCACGTTGTAGTCGGCGCTGAACACGTGCGCCATCAGCGCGCTGCCGGCCCGGATCTGCCACAGTTCTTCCCAGGCGTGGTTGACCCGCAGCGTGCGGCCGTCGGCGGCCAGGATCTGGATGCTGACGGGCGCCTGCTCGAACAAGGCGCCGAAGCGGTTTTCCAGGCTGGCGTGGGGCGAAGGTTGGGCGGGGAACTCGGAAGACATGGACGGCGTGGGCTGATCGAAGCCGGCTATCATGGCACAGTTCCTGGCGTCACGGGCGAAATCCGTGGTGCGCCCCCGGGACAGGGACGAAAAAATACCGCCGTCCTTGCGGGCGGCGGTTTCGTCCGGGAGATCGGCTTACTTCTTCGGATAGCGGATCGTCATTTCCCGCAGCAGGTTGTCGGCGTGGTCGACTTCCTTCATCACCCACAGCATGTAGCGGGCATCCAGGTGGATCGCACGGGTGATGTCGCGGTCGAAGTACCAGTCCTTCGTGATCGACTCGTAGGTCGAATCGAAGTTCAGGCCGACCAGTTCGCCGCGCTTGTTGACGATGGCGGAACCCGAGTTGCCGCCCGTCGTGTCCGCGCTGGACAGGAAGTTGACGGGCACGGTGCCCAGCACCGGGTCCTTGAACTGGCCATAGCGCTTCGCCCTGACAGCCTCCAGCAGCTTGGCCGGCGCGTTGAACGGGTCCTTGCCGGTGTGCTTCTCGACGATGCCTTCCACGGTCGTGAACGGGCCTTTCGAGATGCCGTCACGGGGGGAGTACGGCGCCACGGTGCCGTAGGTCACGCGCAGCGTGGAGTTGGCGTCCGGGTAGACCGGCTTGCCCTGCGACTTCTTCCACGCGATGACGGCGCTCATGTACTGCGGGATCACCTTTTCCAGGTTGCCTTCGACTTCCTTGGCGCGGTTCTCCAGGGCGCGGTCCATCTCGTTCAGCTTCAGGGCCAGGCGGACGAACGCGTCGTCGGATTTCGCCAGCGCGGCGGCATCCTGCTCGAGCAGCGCCAGGCGCGTGGCCGTGTCGCCCAGCTTCGTGTTGGCGTACAGCGCCGGCACGTCGGCCACCGCCGGCAGCAGCGCGTCCAGGCCTTGCGGGCGCTTGGCCAGCTTCGTGTAGCGCTGCAGGCCGGCGACGAAGCGGGCCTGGTCGACGCTGCCCACGTAGGACTGCTCCAGGCGCGTCAGGCGGGCCTTGATGAACGTCAGGTCGCGGTCCTGGTAGCCCGCTTCGCGCTCGGCGTTCGGCTTCTGGCGTTCCTGGGCCAGGCGCACCAGCGTGCGCGCGCTTTTCAGCAAGTCGCTGTTGGTGGCCACGTTCCAGGCGAATTGCTCCTGCTCGAACGCCATGTCGGCCGCGATCGCCGCATCCAGCTCGGCCAGCATCGCGCCGGACACGCCCTGCTGCTTGCCGTACCAGGCGCGGAACTCGGCATCCTGCACGTCCTTGATGGCGGCGATGTCCTTGCGCGCGAAGCCGTCCAGCAGGCCCTGCGTCTTCTTCATGCGGTTGTTGATCGACTTGACGACGGAGGCGTAGCGCACCTCGTCGTTGGGCTTTGCCTTCGTCGCAGCGGCGATGGTGTCCAGGTCGGCCTGGTACTCCGCCACCTGGGCCGGATAGCTGGTCTTCTGCGCATGGCGGATTTCCGACGGCAGCTTGTAGCGGCTGGTGCGGCCCGGGTAGCCGGCCAGGAGGATCGGATCGCCCGCCTTCAGGCCTTCGGCCGAGACGACGAGGAAGTCCTTCGACTTGTACGGCACGTTGTCCGGCGACGGCTCGGCGGGACGGCCGTCCTTGCCCACGTAGGCGCGCAGGAACGAGTAGTCACCCGTGTGGCGCGGCCATTCGTAGTTGTCGATGTCGCCGCCGTAGTTGCCGATCATGTCGGACGGCGCGTACACCAGGCGCACGTCGCGGATCATCATCTGGCGGATGCGGTAGTACTCCAGGCCGCGGTGGAACGCCGGCACGGCGCAGCGGTACATCTTGTCGGTCTCGCACTCGGCGATCAGGTCCTTGATGCGGCGCTCGATCTTTTCATGGCGCTCGCGGCCGCCGACGTTCTCCAGGCCCTGCAGCACCCTGGCGCTGACGTTTTCCACCTTGTCGGTGACGTACACCAGCGTGTTCGGCCCGCCCGGCAGCTCCTCGGCGCGCGTCTTGGCCAGGAAGCCGTCGACGATGTAGTTCTTCGCGGCGGTGGAGTTGCGCTGGATGGCGCCATAGGCGCAGTGGTGGTTGGTGACGACCAGGCCGTCGGGCGACACGAATGACGCGGAGCAGCCGCCCAGCGAGACGATGGCGCTCATCGGGTGTTTCGACAGGTCGGCGATGCGTTCGGCCGGAATCTCGATGCCGATGCGCTTCAATTCCGCCTTCAGTTGCGGCATCTGGTGTGGCTGCCACTGGCCTTCGTCCGCCGCGGTGGTACCGCAGGCGGCCAGCAGCGCAGCTGGCAGCATGAGTTTTTTGAACGACAAGATGGGTCCCCTGAATGTTAAGGCCCCGGCAGTATAAGCGAACCGAGGCGAGGATTGGCCAACCGCGATAGCGGAGAACCGGCCAGCTGGGATCCGGATCCCGGGAACCGGGAAGTGGGCAATCAGCGGCAGCTTCGATTCCCGAAATCGGGGACAGCCTCCGGGAAATTGGGAAATTGGGGACAGCCTCCGATTTCTGGAAATTGGCGAAATTGGGGACAGCCTCCTATTTACGGCATGCGAAATTGGAAATTGGAGGCTGTCCCCAATTCTGCTGCAATTCTGGCGCGAGCTACTCCGCCGCGTGCCAGCCGCCGCCCAGCGCCTGGATCAGCGCCACGGCGGGACCGAAATTGGGGACAGCCTCCGATTTCCGCTATGAGAAATTGCGAAATTGGGGACAGCCTCCTATTTATGGCATGCGAAATTGGAAATTGTGGAAATTGGGGTAGCCTCCGATTTACGGCATGCGAAATTGGAGGCTGTCCCCAATTCTGCTGCGGCATGCGAAATTGGAGGCTGTCCCCAATTCTGCAATTCTGGCGCGGGCTATTGCGCAGCGTGCCAGCCGCCGCCCAGCGCCTGGATCAGCGCCACCGCGGTGGTCTGCCGGTCGGCCTGCACCTGTACCAGCGCGCGCCGGGCGGAGAGCGCCGTGACCTGGGCGTTGACGACTTCCGTGTAGTTGACCTGGCCGGCACGGTAGCGGTTGATCATCTGCTGCTCGACCTGGTCCGCCGCCTCGGAGGCCGCGCGGCGCAGCTCCTGCTGCTGCGCCAGCGCGCGCGTGGCGGCCAGTTGGTCCTCGACGTCCGCGAACGCGTTCAGCACGGTCTGGCGATACTGGGCGATGGCGACGTCGCGCGCGGCGCGGGTCTGTTCGACGCGGGCCGAGATGGCGCCCGCATCGAAGATGGCCTGGGCGGCCGAAACGCCCAGCGACCACAGGTTGTTGGACGCATTGAACAGCCCCGCCGTCTGGCTGGCGCCATAGCCGTACGAGGCGGACAGGCTGAGCGACGGGAAGTAGGCGGCGCGGGCGATGCCGATCTGCTCGTTGGCGATGGCGACGCGCCGTTCGGCCGCGGCGATGTCCGGCCGGCGCTGCAGCAGCGCGGACGGTACGCCCACCGGCACGTCGGGCACCGCCAGCGTCCACGGCGCCGCGGGGAGCGAGAACTCGGCCGGCGCCTGGCCCAGCAGGATGGCGATCGCGTGCTCGTACAGCGCGCGCTGGCGCACCAGCGAGAGTTGTTCCGCCTGCGTATTGGCCAGCTGGGTCTGCGCCTGCAGCAGGTCGGAGCGGGCCGTGACGCCCGCATTGAAGCGGTTCTGCGTGATCTGCAGCACGCGCTGGTAGCCCTCCACCGTCGTGTTCAGCAGCGCCAGTTGCGCATCCGTCTGGCGCAGGCCGATGTAGTTGGCGACCAGCTCGCCCTGCGCCGACAGGCGCGCCGACGCCAGTTCCGCCGCGCTGGCCTGGGCGCTGGCCTGCGCGCCCGTGACGCCCGCACCCAGCCGGCCCCAGATGTCCGGCTCCCAACTGCCGCCGATATTGACGCGGTAGTTGTTGGCCGCCCGGCTCTCGCCGCCGCCCGAGCGGGTGCCGGAAGCACCCAGGCTGACGACGGGGAACAGCGCCGCGCGCTGCTCGGCCACCACGGCGCGCGCCTGCGCGTAGGAGGCGACGGCCGCGGCGACGTTCTGGTTGTTGACGTCGATACGCTGCGCCAGTTCGTCCAGGGTGGCGTCGCCGAACAGCGTCCACCATGGCCCGCGCTCCAGCGCGTCGGCCGGCGCCGCGGGCACCCAGCCTTCGGCTTCCTTGAACTGGGCCGGATTGGCGGCAGCAGGCGTTTCGTACTTCGGGCCGACGGCGCACCCGGTCAGGGCGACGCAGCACGCAACAACGATGAGGCGGAAATGGGTCTTCATGGATTCACGGGCGAGGCGGCATGGCCGTCCTGCGGACGGGCCAGCGCGTGTTCGTCGGGGCTGCGCCGGCGCAGCCGGTCGAGCAGGATGTAGACGACTGGCGTCGTCAGGAGCGTCAGCAGCTGGCTGGCGACCAGGCCGCCGATGATGGCGATACCCAGCGGCTGGCGCAGCTCGGAGCCTTCGCCGAAGCCGATCGCCAGCGGCAGCGCGCCCAGCGCGGCGGCCAGCGTCGTCATCAGGATAGGACGGAAGCGCAGCAGGCAGGCCTCCCGCACGGCGGCCACCGCGCTCAAGCCGCGCGCCCGTTCCGCCTCCAGCGCGAAGTCGATGATCAGGATGGCGTTCTTCTTCACGATGCCGATCAGGAGGAACACGCCGATCAGCGCAATGATCGAGAACTCCATGCGGAACAGCAGCAGCGCCAGCACGGCGCCCACGCCCGCCGACGGCAAGGTCGACAGCACGGTGACGGGATGCACCAGGCTTTCGTACAGGATGCCCAGCACGATGTAGATGACGACGATGGCGGCCAGGATCAGCAGGGGCTGCTGCCGGTTCGATTCCTCCGCCTGCTTGGCCTGGCCCTGGAAGCTGCCGCGCACGTTGTTCGGCATGCCGATGTCGGTCTCCGCCTGCTGCACGGCTTCCTGCGCGTCGCCCAGCGTGTAGCCCTCGGCCAGGTTGAACGAGATCGTCGTCGCCAGTTCGCCATCCTGGTGGTTGACGGACGTGGGGGTCGCGCTTTCCGCGAAGCCGGCGATGGCCGTCAGGGGCACCATCTGCGTGGCGGCCGTGCTCAGGGCCGCGCCCGTGGACGTGTCGCGCTGGCCTTGCGCATTGTTGGCCGTGCTGTTGGTGTTGGTAGACGTCGTCGTGCCGGTAGCCTTGGACGGCACGTACACGTCCTTCAGCGCTTCCGGGCTTTGCGCGTACTCCGGCGCCACCTCCATGACGACCTTGTACTGGTTCAGCTCATCGTAGATCGTCGCCACCTGGCGCTGGCCGAACGCGTTGTACAGCGCATTGTCGACGTCCCGGACGGACATGCCGAGGCGCGCCGCGGTCTCCTTGTCGATGGTGACGAAGGTCTCGACGCCGTTGTCCTGCTGGTCCGTGTCGATGTCCGTCAGCGCGCCCTGGCCTTTCATGGCGTCGGCCAGCCTGGTGGCCCAGGCCTGCAGGTCGGCGCGGTTGTCGCTCTTCAAGGTGTACTGGTAGGTGGAGTTGGACGAGCGCCCGCCCATGCGCAGGTCCTGCACGGGATTCAAGAACAGCGAGACGCCAGTGACCTTCGCCAGCTGCGGGCGCAGCCGGGCAATGACGGCCTGGCCGGATTCGCTGCGCTCGGACGCGGGCTTCAGGTTGACGAACATGAAGCCGCCGCCCGCGCGCGAGCCGCCCGTGAAACCGACGACGGTCGCCACGGCCGGGTCCTTGCGAATGATGTCCACCAGTTGGCGCAGCTTGCCCTGCATGGCCTGGAACGAGATGCTCTGGTCGGCGCGCAGGCCACCGTTCAGCTGCCCGGTGTCCTGCTGCGGGAAGAAGCCCTTCGGCGCGGCGGCAAACAGGTAGACGTTCAGGCCGATGACGAACACGAGGATCAGCATGACCAGCCAGACGCTGTGCAACGCCCAGTCCAGCGCATGCTCGTAGACCCGCTGCAGCCACAGGAACGCGCGCTCGAACGCGCGGGACAGGCGGCCCGGCGGCTTGCGTTCATGCTCCGCCTTCAGCAGCCACGCGCACATCATGGGGGTCGTCGTCAGCGAAATCAGCAGCGAGATCAGCACCGCTCCCGACAGGGTGACGGCAAACTCGCGGAACAGCCGGCCTACCTGGCCGCCCATGAACAGCAGCGGAATGAACACGGCCACCAGCGACAGGCTGATGGACAGCACCGTGAAGCCCACCTCGCGCGCGCCCAGCAGCGCCGCCTTGAAGCGGTCCATGCCGGCCTCCACGTGGCGCGCCGTGTTCTCCAGCACGACGATGGCGTCGTCGACGACAAAGCCGGTCGCCACCGTCAGCGCCATCAGCGACAGGTTGTTCAGCGAAAAACCCAGCAGGTACATGACGCCGAAGGTGCCCAGCAGGGACACGATCGTGGCGATGGCCGGGATCACCGTGGCCCGCACGTTGCGCAGGAAGGCGCTGACCACCAGCACCACCAGCACGATGGAGATCACCAGCGTCAGCTCGATCTCGCGCAGCGACGAGCGGATCGAGTTGGTGCTGTCCGACGCCACCGCCAGGCGGATGTCCTGCGGCAGCTGTTCCTGCAGTTGCGGCAGCAGCGCGCGCACGCTGTCCACCGTCTCGATGACGTTGGCGTCCGGCTGGCGCCGCAGCAGCACGATGACGGCCGGGTCGCCGTTGTACAGGCCCAGCGTGTTCTTGTTCTCGGCGCCGTCCTCCACCGTCGCCACGTCGCGCAGCCGGATCGCCGCGCCGCCGCGCCAGGCCACGACCAGCTCGCGGTAGTCGGCGGCCGCGGGACGTCCCGCCTGCGCGCCCGGCCCGGTGGCGGGCGCGGAGTAGATCTGCAGGCGCCGGTCGTCGCTTTCCAGCGCGCCCTTGGGGCGGTTGGCATTGGTGGCCTGGATGGCCGCCCGCACGTCCTCCATCGACACGCCGTAGCGGTTCAGCGCATACGGCAGCAGCTCGACGCGCACGGCCGGCAGCGAGCCGCCGCCGATCTCCACGTCGCCCACGCCCTTCACCTGCGCCAGCTTCTGCTGCACGATGTTCGACACCGCCTCGTAGACCTGGCCGGGCGTGCGCGTGGGCGACGTCAGCGCCAGGATGATGACGGGCGCATCCGACGGATTGGCCTTGCGGTAGGTCGGGTTGCTGCGCAAGGTGGACGGCAGGTCGGCGCGCGACGCGTTGATCGCCGCCTGCACCTCGCGCGCGGCCGAATCGATCTTGCGATTCAGGTCGAACTGCAGGTTGATCCGCGTCGAGCCGCTGGAGGAGCTGGACGTCATCTCGTTGACGCCGGCGATCACGCCCAGGCGCCGCTCCAGCGGCGTGGCGACGCTGCTGGCCATCGTGTCCGGGCTGGCGCCCGGCAGGCTGGCCGAGACGGAAATGGCGGGGAAATCGACCTGCGGCAGCGGCGACACGGGCAGCACGAAGAATGCGCCGATGCCGGCCAGCGCCAGCCCGACGGTCAGCAGCACGGTGGCGATGGGGCGCCGCACGAACGGTTCGGACAGGTTCACGCCACCACTCCATCCTGCGCGCGGCGGCCGAAGCGCCGGCCCAGCCGGTCGAACGCCAGGTAGATCACGGGCGTCGTGTACAGGGTCAGCACCTGGCTGACGATCAGGCCACCGAAGATGGCCAGGCCCAGCGGCCGGCGCAACTCGGCGCCCTCGCCCCAGCCCAGCATCAGCGGCACGGCCGCGAACAGCGCCGCCAGGGTCGTCATCAGGATCGGGCGGAAGCGCAGCAGCGCGGCCTGGTGGATCGCCGCGTGCGGCGCGCGGCCTTCCTCGCGCTCGGCCTCGATGGCGAAGTCGATCATCATGATGGCGTTCTTCTTGACGATGCCGATCAGCAGGATGATGCCGATGATGCCGATCACGCCCAGGTCCTGGCCCGTGATCATCAGCGCCAGCAGCGCGCCCACGCCGGCCGAGGGCAAGGTCGACAGGATCGTCAGCGGGTGGACGTAGCTCTCGTACAGCACGCCCAGCACGATGTAGACGCAGACCACGGCGGCCAGGATCAGCCAGAGCTGGTTGGTCAGCGAGGCCTGGTAGGCACCGGCGGCGCCGAGGAACGTCAAGGTGACGGCGCCGGGCAGCTTGATCTCCTCGGCGGCGGCGCGGATCTCGTCGACGGCCCGGCCCAGCGAGACGCCGGGCGCCGTGTCGAAGCCCAGCGTGGTGGCCGGGTATTGCGCCACGTGCGTGATCTGCAGCGGCGCCGGCTTCTCGACGATCGTCGCCACGGCGGACAGCGGCGTCGGCTTGCCGCTGCCCGTGCGGATCTGCAGGTCGCCCAGCGCTTCCGGCGTGCCCAGGCTGCTCGGTGCCGCTTCCAGGATCACGCGGTACTGGTTGGTCTCGGTGAAGATGGTGGAGACGATGCGCTGGCCGAACGCGCTGTACAACGCGTCGTCGATGGCGGCCGCCGTGACGGACAGTCGTGACGCCGTATCGCGGTCGATATTGACGTAGGCTGCCGCCCCGGTGGCGCCGGCGTCCGATGTGACGTTGCGCAGCTGCGCCTTGCGCGCCATCGCCGCCGTCAGCTTGCCGGCCCATTCGGTGACGGTGGCCGTATCGGCGCCTTCCAGCGACACGCGGTACTGGGTCGGCCCCGTCTCCGCATCGATGGTCAGGTCCTGGGTGGGCTGCAGGTAGATCGTCACGCCCGCCACGCCGGCCACGCGGCGGCGCAGGCGCTCCATCGTCTCGGCCTGGTCACCGCGGTCGCGCTTCAGGTTGATCAGCATGCGGCCCGTGTGCAGCATCGTGTTGTTGGCCGCATCCACGCCGGCGAAGGAACTGACCGATTCCACCTCGGGGTCGCCCAGGATCGCCTCGACCGCCTGCAACTGCAGGTCGGCCATGCGGCTGTACGACACGGCCTGCGCCGTTTCGATGCGCGCTTGCAGTTGCCCCGTGTCCTGGGTGGGGAACAGCCCCTTGGGGATCAGGAGGTACAACAGCACCGTCAGCAGCAGCGTGCCCAGCGCCACCAGCAAGGTCAGGCCCTGGCGCGCCAGCACCCACTGCAGCGAGCGGTCGTAATGGCCGACCACGTTGTCGAAGAAGCGCTGTACGCGCGCGCCGAAGCTGTTCGGATCGTCGTTCTTGTGGCTGGTCAGCCAGCGCCCGGCCATCATCGGCACCAGCGTCAGCGAGACCACGGCCGAGATCAGGATCGTGATCGACAGGGTGATGGCGAACTCGCGGAACAGGCGGCCCACGACGTCGCCCATGAACAGCAGCGGGATCAGCACGGCGATCAGCGACACCGTCAGCGAGATGATCGTGAAGCCGATCTGCTTGGCGCCCTTCAGCGCGGCGGCCATCGGCGTTTCGCCTTCCTCGATGTAGCGGGCGATGTTCTCGATCATGACGATGGCATCGTCCACGACGAAGCCGGTGGCGATCGTCAGCGCCATCAGCGACAGGTTGTTCAGGCTGTAGCCCAGCAGGTACATCACGCCGCACGTGCCGATCAGCGAGATCGGCACGGCCAGGCTGGCGATCACGGTGGCGCGCACGCTGTGCAGGAACAGGAAGATGACGAGGACCACCAGCACGACGGCCAGCAACAGCTCGATCTCGACGTGCTCGACGGAGGCGCGGATGCCGGTGGTGCGGTCGCTCAGCACGTCCAGCCGCATCGCCGTCGGCAGGCCCGCCTGCAGTTCGGGCAACCGTGCCTTGATCGCATCGACGGTGGCGATGACGTTGGCGCCCGGCTGGCGCTGCACGTTCAGGATGATGGCCGGCTTCAGGTTGGCCCAGGCGCCCAGGCGCACGTTCTCGGCGCTGTCGACGACGCGGGCCACCTCGGCCAGCCGCACGGGCGCGCCGTTGCGGTAGGCCACGATCAGGTTCTTGTAGTCGCTGGCGGTGAGCAGCTGGTCGTTGGCATTGATCGTGTACGAACGGGTCGGTCCGTCGAACGAGCCCTTGGCGCTGTTGGCGTTGGCGTTCGAGATCGCCGTGCGCAACGTGTCGAGGCCCAGGCCCTGGCTGGCCAGCGCCAGCGTGTCGGCCTGGATGCGCACGGCCGGGCGCTGGCCGCCGGACAAGGTGACGAGCCCCACGCCCGTGACCTGGCTGATCTTCAGCGCCAGCCGCGTATTGACGATGTTCTGCACTTCCGTCAGCGGCATCGTGTCGGACGTGATGGCCAGGGTCAGCACGGGTGCGTCGGCCGGATTGACCTTGGCGTAGACGGGCGGCGCCGGCAGGTCGGTCGGCAGCAGCGAGCCGCCTGCGTTGATGGCCGCCTGCACTTCCTGCTCGGCCACGTCGAGCGTCTGGCCGAGGCCGAACTGCAAGGTGATGATGGAGACGCCGGCCGCGCTGGTGGAGCTCATGCGCTGCAGGCCGGACATCTGGCCGAACTGGCGCTCCAGCGGCGCCGTCACCGTCTGGCCCATCACTTCCGGACTGGCGCCCGGATACAGGGTCTGCACCTGGATCGTGGGGAAGTCGACCTGCGGCAAGGCCGACAGCGGCAGGAACCGGAAGCCCACCAGGCCGGCCAGCACGATGGCCAGCATCAGGAGCGCCGTCGCGACGGGACGGCGGATGAACGGTGCCGATGGACTCATCGTGGATTGCCCTGCGGCTGCGGCGAGGTACCCACGCCCTTCGCGGTGCTGGTGCCGTCGGCGGCGCTGCCCTGGCCGCTGCGGCCGCCCTCTTCGGGCATCGAGCGCTCGCGCGTGGCGGCCTTGTCGTCGGTGCGGTGCGGGCGCATGTTGGCCGCGTCGCGCGCCACCGATCCCGGCGCCACGTCCGGCGTGCCGGCCGGCGCGGTGGCGGCACGCTCGCGCTGGCCGGTGCCGCCCTTGCCGTCGCCACGGCGAGCGCCATTCGGCTTGTCGCCCGGCAGCGTGACCTTGGCGCCATCCTTCAGGCGGTCGGCGCCTTCCGTGATGACCTGTTCGCCTGCCTTCAGGCCGGTCACGATCTGCACCTTCTCCACGGTGGCCTGGCCGCGCTTGACTGGCCGCAGCGACACGGTGCGGTCGCCGTTCAAGACGTAGACATAGTCGCCCGTGCTGCCGTGCCGCAGCGCCGTCACGGGCACCATGACGGCGTCGCGGATCCTGCGCATCTCCAGGCGCACGTTGACGAACTGCATGGGGAACAGCGTCATCTTGCTGTTGTCGAAGCGCGCCTTGGCCATCACGGTGCCGGTCTGCGTGTCGACCTGGTTGTCCAGCGCGGAGAAGCGGCCCTCGTCCAGCACTTCGGTACGGGTACGGTCGTACGCCACGGCCGGCAGCACCGCGCCCGTGTTGGCGCGGCTCATGATGGCCGGTACGCTGTCCTGCGGGATCGCGAACTCCACGTCGATGGGCGACTGCTGCGTGATGACGGCAATGCCGGTGGCGTCGCCCGAGTTGACGAGATTGCCCACGTCGACGACGCGCAGGCCCACGCGGCCCGTGATCGGTGCCACCACCTTCGTGTAGCCCAGGTTCAGGCGCGCCGTGCCCTCGGCGGCGCGGTCCGTCATGACGGTGCCTTGCAACTGCTTGACGAGGGCCGCCTGCGTATCGACCTCCTGGCGCGCGATCGAGTCCTGCGCCAGCAGCGTGCGATAGCGCTCCAGCGTCAGGCGGGCGTTTTCCAGCTGCGCCTCGTCGCGCTGGCGCTGGCCGGTCGCCTGCAACAGCGCCATCTCGAACTGGCGCGGGTCGATCTGCGCCAGTACCTGGCCGGCCTTGACCAGCTGCCCTTCCTTGAACAGCACTTTCTGCAGGATGCCGGACACCTGCGGCCGCACGGTGGTGGTCGCGGCGGCTGTGACCGTGCCCAGCGCGTCCAGCGTGACGGGCAGGTCGGCCAGAGCCGCCGTGGCGACGCCGACCGTGGTGGCCGGACCGCCGCGCCGCCCGCCTGGGCCGCCGGGTCCGCCCGGGCCAGCACCACCCGGACCGCCCGGACCGGCCATGGCGCCGGTGCCTTGGGCAGGCGGACGGTGCGTCAGGTGCCAGGCCAGCCAGCCGAGGCCGGTCATCGCCAGCACGGCGATGATGGTGCCGATGAGGCGGGCGCGACGGCTGCGGCGGGGTGGTGCGGGAGGGTTCGAGGGCGCTGCTGGCGTCATCGTGGAAGTCCTTGCTTTTGCTGTGATCGATGCGGTATGCGGATGGTCGAAACGACTCTATCACAGCAGATTCGGCGCTTCCCGCGCCTTTGCTTACATTTACAGCTTGGAAACAGTACGTTACCGGAAGATCGGCGCCGATGGCAGCGGCCGGTGCCTGTGGCGACGCGGCATGCGGGTCGCGGCCCCGCCGCGGCGGCTGTCAACGTACGTTACAAAGTGGCTACAAAAATCCCGCGCACGATTGGGGGGCGTGGACGGGTCCGGCGTTATCGGATTAATCACGGAATCGGTTTTTTCTTGTGGTCTACAGTGCAACGCTTTTTTGCCGATGGTGCTATTCTGATCACGTCCTGCTGCCCAGTTGACCTATGTTCCATCGTGGGGAGCGCCCTATCAATCCGTTCCACAAAACTACAAAAGAGCAAGCGAGATGAACAAGCAAATAGCAATTATCGGAGCCGGGTTCTCGGGCGCGGTTATCGCGCACCAGCTCGCCAAAGCAGGCTACCAGGTCGAAGTGTTCGAATCGCGTTCCCACGTCGCCGGCAATTGTCATTCCCAGCGCGACGAGGAAACGAACGTGATGGTGCACGTTTACGGCCCGCATATTTTCCACACCGATAACGAACGCGTGTGGCAATTCATCAATGGCTTCGGCGAATTCAAGCCATTCACCAACCGCGTCAAGGCCATCACGAACAACCGCGTGTTCACCTTGCCGATCAATCTCCTGACGATCAACCAGTTCTTCGGCAAGACCTTCCGTCCCGCCGAGGCGCAGCAGTTCCTCGCGTCGCTGGGCGACAAGACGATTGAAAATCCCGTCACGTTCGAAGACCAGGCGCTGCGTTTCGTCGGCCGCGAGCTGTACGAGGCGTTCTTCAAGACCTACACCGTCAAGCAATGGGGCATGCAGCCCAGCGAGCTGCCGGCCAGCATCCTGAAGCGGCTGCCGGTGCGTTTCAATTACGATGACAATTACTTCAGCCACAAATACCAGGGCATGCCGGCCAACGGCTATACGGAGATCGTCGAGAAAATGCTGGCGGGCGACGGCATTACCGTGCACCTGAATACGGCATTCGATCCGGCCATGAAAGGCGATTACGCCCACGTGTTCTACAGCGGCCCGATCGACAAGTGGTTCGGCCACCAGGAAGGCCACCTGCCATACCGCACGCTCGACTTCGAAGTGCTGCGCGAACAGGGCGACTACCAGGGCAATGCCGTGATCAACTACTGCGACAATTCGCAGCGCTACACCCGCATCACGGAGCACAAGCACTTCTCGCCGTGGGAACAGCATGAAGGCACGGTCTGCTATTTCGAGTACAGCCGCCAGTGCGAACAGGACGATACGCCGTATTACCCGATCCGCATGGCGCGCGACAAGCTGCAGCTGGAAAAGTACCTGAACATCGCCCAGAACGAAACCAACGTGACGTTCGTGGGCCGGCTCGGCACCTACCGCTACCTGGACATGGACGTGACCATCGACGAGGCGCTGAAGGCCGCCGACAAGTTCCTCGAGTGCGCCAGCAGCAAGACGCCGATGCCGGCGTTCGTCGTCAATCCGCTGGGCTGATCCCGGCTGGCGCCATCGCGGCGCCCTCCCCTGGCCTTGCCCCCGACCCCGGCCGGGGCGCCAGGAACGTGCCCGGCTGGCGCGGCAGCGTGACGGTAAACGTGGTGCCTTCCTGGGCATTCGACACCACGTCGATGTGCCCGCCATGCGCCTGTACGATCTGGCGCGCAATGAACAATCCCAATCCCAGGCTAGTACGTTCGACCAGTGTGTCGGGGGTATCGTTGGCCATCCTGACCATCGGGTCGAACAGCGCGGGAATCCGGTCCGCCGGCACGACGGGGCCGTGATTGTTCACGGCGATCGTGGCGTTGCTGTCGTCGGCGACCATGCTGACCGTTACCGGGGCGCCCGGCGTGCCGTACTGGATCGCGTTGCCGACCAGGTTGGACAATACCTGCGCGATCCGCCCTTCGTCGAAGATCGCGTCCAGGTGCTCCGGCGCCGTCATGGCAACCATCTGTTCCGGGTGACAGGTGCGCAGCTCGTCGACCACGGTGCGGCAGACGCGCGCCAGGTTGGCCTGGCGCACCTTGACGGGAATGCCCGGGCCCAGGTGGGTGCGCGTGAAATCGATCAGGTCGGCGATCAGCCGGTTCATGCGCTGGCTGCTGTTGAAGATGCGGTTGGCCGCCAGGATGTACTTCGGCGGGATGTCGACGGCCTGCATGATGAAGCTCGAACCGGTGACGACCGTGCCCAGCGGATTGCGCAGGTCATGGCCCAGGATCGCCAGGAACATGTTCTGCGACTGTTTCACCATCTGCTCGTAGCGCGCCACCGATTCGGCCAGGGCCTGGTCGACGGCCTCGTTGAAACGGGTCACGTCCGGCAGGTCGGTGGCGCCGCCGGCCCGGACCGCCGACCAGGACGTCAGCACGCTGGTCCGCAGCGCGCGGTATTCGGGCACCAGTTGCACGACCGTATAGCCCGACAGCAGGCGCGCTTCCGCATGCGTCTCGGCGGCGGTGTCGCGATGACCGCGCGCGCCCCGGCCCATGGATTTCTCCGACTGCTGCAACGGCGTCTGCGGTGTCTTGAGGTCCCTGGCGAACGCATGCAGCATCTGCCGCGCATGGTCGCGCAGCGCTTCGTCGTCCATCGTCAGCGCGGGAGGCTCGATGGTGCGGGCGAAATCCTCCCATGCCTGCAGGATCGGCTCCATATTCTCTTCGATAAAATCCGCCAGGCGTATCGGTCCGTGTTCAAGCATTGTGGCCTTTTCGTGGGACCGTTCAGCAAAACTCGCGTCGAGGGATGCACGCAGCATACGCCTGCGCCAGGCCGATCCCGCTCGGGCGCTGGCGAAATAAATAAATTAATCGTTAGGTGAACGGCCGATACCCGTGTATATTGAGTGCTGCACTTCAAGCGAAGTACGTAATTGTTGGCCTCTCTCCCGTCTTGCCCCTGCGGTAATTCCTGTCTGATCCCTCGGTTTGTATGGTTTGTCTGACGTGCGCTTTCGGGCACTGCCCATCATTTATATTTATCGAGGATTTCACATGACAGTTCAAACCGGCACCGTAAAATGGTTCAACGATTCCAAAGGCTTCGGCTTCATCACCCCTGACGGCGGTGGCGCCGACCTGTTCGCCCACTTCCAGGACGTACAGACGGAAGGCTTCAAGAGCCTGTCGGAAAACCAGCGCGTCTCGTTCGAGCGCAGCACGGGCCCGAAGGGCGAAAAAGCCAGCAATATCCGCCCGGTCTAAACGACCCGCCGGAACATCGAAGCCCGCCTCGAGCGGGCTTTTTTACGTCTGCGTTCCTGAGCAGCAGCGCGGTCGGCTGCATCGCGCGTCCGGCAAGCTCGCATGTCTGCGGTGTTGCCGCCTGATGCCTGGCGTCACCGTCCCGCGGCGGCCAGCGCAGCGCTTCCCTGCAGCCGGCGTTGCAGCAGGTCCCTGGCCACGTCGAGCGCGTTGTCCGGCTTTGCCGCGACATCCGGGGTGACGCCCGTGCCTTCCCAATTGCCATTGGTGATCGGACTGATGGTGCGCGCGTCCGGTATCACGGCATAGAAATGCTCGGCCAGGCGATAAGGGCGCGCCGGGTGGGCGCCGCCCCAGGTGCGCTCGCCGATCACCGTGGCACGTTTCAGTGCCTGCATCGTGTAGGCAAAGTCCTCGCCCGCGGACATCGTGCCGGGGCCGGCCAGGATGACGATCGGTTTCTTGCCGCCATAGCGTTTGCCAGCAAGGTTTTCTTGCGTCCACTGCTGCCTGCTGATCCCGGTATTGCGATCCCAGATGTCGTTGAGGCGGGTACGCCCGTCGACGAAATAGCTGATCAGCAAGGCCACCGTTTCCGGCCCGCCGCCGCCGTTGTCGCGCAGGTCCACGATCAGGCCTTCGGTGTCGGCCAGCTTCTCCATCGCCGCGGCGTACGGGCTGGCCATCAGGAAGTGGGGCGGGAACTGGGAGGTGCGCAGGTAGCCGATGTTCGCGCCCAGGCGATCCACGTCTTCCACGCCGAGGTCCGATACACGGACAAACAGGCGCAAGGGAAGCGGGGCCGACCGTTCCCATTCCGCCAGCGACTGGGGTGGTGGGCCGACCTCATCGTCCGGCGGCACCTGGCCGGGCTCGAATCCCACGCTGAGGTGGCGGTCATGGAGCGTCCCTTCGAGGTCGTCCGTGAGCTGCGTGGCCAGTTGCTCGCCGTCCGTGATCCCATCGTACTTGCCTTCGCGCTGACGCTGGCGCAGGACCGCTTCGACCTGTCTGGCCTTGTCGGGAAAAACATAATGCGCGTTCAGCTTCGCCACCAGCGCATCGATCGCCTGCGCGCGCATCGCGCCGTCGATCACCACCTTCGGCCGGGGCCAGTAGCGATCCGCCAGATGCCTCCCCATCGGCGTGGCGGCCAAGGCCCCGATCACGACCAGCAACAGCAACAACGGTATGACGATCCATTTCTTCTTCATTTTCTTCTCTCATGGTGGTTGATGACCTATGTCGTGCCGATCGAACGCGCGTGCGCGACCAGCGGCCTTGCCGGAGTTGATCCGGCGGCTTCCTCGATTGCTGCAAAACTGGCGACTGCCCCGGGTGGGGATACAACCGGCATCGCTGTGCCGGGGTCGCGGCGCGCCTACATCTGGCGGAACTGCCGGGTAAAGGCTTCGCTGACGGCCAGGCGCTCGGCGCGGCCCTTCAGGATGACCACCAGGCCGCTGCCCCCGCCGGCCTGCTCGCGTTCGATCCGGTCGATGGCTTGCAGGTTGACGATGGCGCTGCGGTGGATTTGCGTGAACTGCTGCGGGTCCAGTTGCTCCAGCAGGGTCTTGAGGGGCAAGCGGATCAGTGCATCGCCCTGCTCCGTCACGACCCGGGTGTACTTCTCGCTGGCGGCGAAGTACAGTACTTCGCTGACCATCACCAGCCGCACCATGGTGCCGCTCGAAGCCTTGATCCACTTCAGGTAGACGGGCGCACGCTCCCGCTCGAACAGCTTGTCCCACACGGCCGGCGGCGGGCTGGCGGCAGCGCGCGACTTGAGGCGGCGGATCGCCTGCAGCAGGCGCGCGGTCGTCGGCGGCTTGACCAGGTAGTCGCAGGCGCCGGCATCGAATGCGGCCAGCGCATGGTCGGCGTACGCCGTGACGAACACCACCTGGCAGGCGTCGGGGATATGGCGCGCCACCTCGAGGCCGTTCAGGCCAGGCATCTGGATGTCCAGGAACACGATGTCCGGCTGCACCGCGTCAATGCACGCCACCGCGTCGATCCCGTTCTCGGCATGGCCGGCAATCTCCAGCTCCGGCCACAGCGCACGCAACTGGTCCGTCAGCTCGGCCCGCAGCAGCGGCTCGTCTTCGACGATCACGGCGGTCGGCATCAGGCGCCCTTTCCTGCCACGGGTACCGTCAGCACGGCTCGTACGCCACTTGCTTCGGCGGGCTCCACCACCAGGCCGGCCGTCCGCCCGTACAGCAGCAGCAGGCGTTCCGCGATATTGGCCAGGCCCGTGCCCTGCCCCGCCTGTTCGGTCAAGCCGACGCCATCGTCAACCACGGACACGCTCAGCACCTGCCCGTCCCTGGTGCACTCACGACTTGCGCCGATCGTGATCAGGCCCGGACGGCTGGCCCGCTCCAACCCATGCTTGACGGCGTTCTCCACCAGCGAGATCAGCATCGCGGGCGGGAACGGCAGGCTGCGCAAGTCCTCGTCCACGGCGACTTCGAAGCGCAGGCGCTCGCCCATGCGGATGCGCATCACCGCCAGGTAGTCGCTGACCAGGTCCAGTTCGCGCCCCAGGGTCGAGGAGACCGAGCGCATGTCCGGCAGCGCGTTCTGCAGGTAGCCGACCAGGTGATCGAGCATGTCCTGCGCGCCCTGTTGATCGGTGCGGATCAGGTACTTCAGGTTGGCCAGGGTATTGAACAGGAAGTGCGGCTCGACCTGGGCCTGCAGGGCCGACAGGCGGGCCTGCAGCGAGGTGCGTTCCAGTTCGCGTTCGCGCCGTGCCGCTTCCAGCGCGGCCGCATGGCGCTCCAGCTGCTGGCGCAGCTGCGCGTACACCGTCTCCGCGGCGTGCAGCGCCTGGCCCTGCTGGATCGCGAACCAGGTCACGCCCGGGCGGCAGCGCAGCTCGATCTGGCAGCTGGGACCCGGTTCGGTCGATAGCCGCACCTCGACATGGCGCCCCAGCGCCAGCGGACGCCAGCGACCCAGCACGATCCGGCCCTTGAACGGGTCGTGGCGAAACGCCGCCGGTCCGGCGTAGCCCAGCGCCGTGCCCAGCGCCAGTCCCGACAAGGCCTCAGTGCACAGGTCGAACGTCGTGTAGGCATTGAACGGCGCATGGAGGCGGCGCGTCACCGTGGCAGCCATTGCCTCGGCGCTCAGCGCCTTGCCCTGCTCGCCCAGCCGGGCCAGGTAGCCGCGGGCGACCCCGCCGGACATCAGCGCAAGCCAGGCCATCAGCGCCAGCACGCCGCCGCCGACCATGTACGGGTTCAGCTTGTGCGCACCGGTTTCGCCCGGCGCGCCCGTGCCAATGCCCAGCCCGAGCGGCAGCAGCGCGATCGCCAGCGACAGGAACAGCAGCGAGCCGGCGTTGAAGCGCAGCGCCGACTGCAGCAGGTAGCGGCGCACCAGGCGGCGGTCATGTTCGACTTCCGGACCGGCAGGCACGCCCGTTGGCAGGAAAGCGGGAGAAGGCATGGGATTCCTCGGGTTGGACTTGCCCTGCCATTCTAGCCGCGCGCGTGCCCGGGTTCTCGCCCATGCGACGAATGCCCTTCAATCCGGGAGGAAGGCGGCACTGGCGGGATGAATGCCGCCGGCGGCATCGGGCCCGCCCCCGACGCTGCCGGCGCCAGCGCCGTCAGATGCCGATGACGCCACCGTCCTCGCGCGTGATGACGACGGTTGCGGAGCGCACGATGCCGCCATCGCCGACGGCGACCTTGTCCGGCCACGTCATCGCCTCGATGGCGAGGTCGCGCGGCTGCTCCGTGCCGGGGTGCTGGATGTTGACGAACAGCGCGCGGCCGTCGGCCGTCAGCGCCGCACCGCACACTTCGGCGCCGTCCGGCGCCAGCAGGAAGCGCTTGACCTGGCCCGTGCGGGTGTCCATCGCCAGCAGGACGTCGCCGCCCAGGCCCGACCAGTCCGTGCCTGCACCCGTCCAGTCGGACGACTTCAGCCCGTCGGCCGCATCGGTGCCGATCCACAGGCGCTGCCAGGCATCGAACATCACGCTGTCGGGCGAACTGAAGGCGTCGCCGTTGATCGTGCCGCGGTTGTCGGCGCCCGGCGTGTCGGCCTTGCCCGTGCCTGCCAGCACGACCATCTCCCACGCGAAGCGGGTGCCGGTCACGTCGCCGCCGGTGTCGCGCATGCGGATGATGTGGCCGTGCAGGTTCTTGTCGCGTGGGTTGGTCGCGCTCTTCGGCTGCGCGGCGCGTGGCGCGGCCGTGGTGCCGCCCGGTGCCGTAGCGCTGCCGCGCCCCGTGTTGTTCGACATCGTCGCGTAGACCCAGCCGCTGCCAGGGTCCGACGCGATCCATTCCGGCCGGTCCATCTGCGTCGCCCCCAGCCTGTCGGCCGCCAGGCGCGCCCAGATCAGCACCGAAGCCTGGTCGGGGAAGCCGTTTTCCGCCGTCAGGCCGTTCTGGCCGTGCACCAGCGGCAGCCATTCGCCGCTGCCGTCCGCGTTGTACTTCGCCACGTACAGCGTGCCCTCGTCCAGCAGGCCGCGGTTGGCCTTGCGGTCGTCCGGGTTCATCGGCTTGGCGGTGACGAACCTGTAGACGTAGTCGAAGCCCTGGTCGTCGCCCATGTAGAACGCCACGCGGCGGTCGGCATTGACGAGATGCGCCACGTTCTCGTGGGCGAAGCGGCCCAACGCCGTGCGCTTGACGGGCTGCCAGTCCGGGTCGTACGGGTCGATCTCGACGACCCAGCCGAAGCGGTTGGTTTCGTTCGGCTCCACGGCCAGGTCGAAGCGCTTGTCCAGGAAGTGCCACGTGTAGTCGCGTGCGTAGCCGCTGACGATGTTGTAGCGCGCCCAGCGCGGATCCTCGAAACGGGGGTCCTTCGGATTCATCTCGCGCGTGGCGAAGTAGTTCTTGTGGCTGTCCTCCTCGCACGTCAGGTAGGTGCCCCATGGCGTGGCGCCGCTGCCGCAGTTGCCCAAGGTGCCGCGCGCCAGCACGCCCGCGGGGTCGGCGCTCGTCCGCATGGCCGCATGGCCGCGCGCCGGGCCGCCGATGGCGATCGGCGTGTCCGCATGGACCTTGCGCGCATACGCGGAGTCGCGCTGCACCTGCCATTGGCCGGAAGCGTCGCGGTAGACCTCCGCCACCGACACGCCGTGATACGCCTTCTGCTTGCGCACCACATCGGGGTTCACCGCCGTCTCGCCGGCGGGGTCGAGCTTGGCCGGGTCCGTGCTGGCCGTAACGCCGACGAAGCGGAAGCCGCTGATGACGTTGGCGCGCGCCGCCTCGTGGTTGATCGCCAGCAGGCCCCGGTCGCTGCTGTTCGAGCCGGACGGCGAGCCGTACGGCAGCGGGAAGAAGGCCAGGCCGTCGTGGTTGTCGCCGAACTGCAGTTCCGCCTCGGCGCCGGTGGTATCGAAGCGGCGCGCCGCCGACGAGCGGAACGCGGGGGCGCCCAGCTTGCTGCCGATCGGGTCGCCCTGCTTCGTCAACGCGCGCCAAAGGTAACCCGGCGGGACGACCAGCTCGTTCCCGGCGATCATCGGCGTGCGCTGGACGCTGGCGAAGTTCAGCGTATTGGCCGGAATGACGGGCGGGGCCGGCTCGACCGGCGGGGTCGGCGTGACCGGCGCCGTGGTGGGCACGCTGTCGCCGTCACCGCCACAACCGAACAGTGATAGCGCTACCGTCACCAGCCCGCCGGTCAGGATCGCGCGGCGTTTGGCCAGGACGATATCGCCGATATAGGGGTTGCCGGAACGGTTGGTGCCGAAGTCTTCGGGTTCGAGCGGGCGGGAGATCTTGCTCATGCGGGGTGGGCCTTTCCTCAAGTAATGACAAGGTAAATAAAGGCCCGGATTGTAAGGGGCTGTCATGACGAGGTCATGACAGCCCTCGCCCGCTAGCGCGATGCCTGCGCCGGCGCCAGCGTGGCCAGCCGCGTGGCGGCATTGACGTTGCCGGGGTCGAGCGCCAGCGAACGCCGGTAGCTCGTCACCGCCGCCGCCGTGTTGCCGGTATGTTCCTGCGCCTCGCCCAGGCTGTCGAACAGATTGGCGTTGTCCGGGTACAGCGTGGTGCCGAACGTGAACATGGCAATGGCGTCGTTCACGTTGCCAGCCTGGCGCAACAGCGCATAGCCCCAGCTGTTGATCTCGTGGTCCGACAGCACGAAGGCCTTGTTGCGCTGGTTCAGCTCGCGGTACAACTCGGTCGCGTGGCCGAAGCCACGCTGCGCCAGCGCCGCCGTGAAGCCCTCGCGGTTCGGCACCGGACCGGGGCGCGCTGGCGTGTGCCGCAACAGCGCCAGGTGCCGTGGCACGCCATTCTCGGCCGGTGCCTTGCCCAGGAACGCCTTGCCGGCCGCATCGTTTTTCAGCGTCGCGTTGAGGAATTGCAGCATGTAGCGGGCCGTCCAATGGTAGGCCTGCTCGACTTCGGCGCGGCTGTATTCCCTGAAATAGCCGGGGTTGGCCTCGCGCAGCGCGGCGGACGAGAAATCGGCATGCTGCATCGGCTGCATGACCACCTGGTAGACATCCGCATACGCCACTTCGTTGAGCAGGCTGAACGAGGTGTCGATACCCTTCTTGCTGAGCTCGGCGACCGTCTCCGGCCGGCGCTGGATGTACAGCCACGGCACGGTGATGCGATGGCGGTCGATGCGCCGGGTCTGCTCGGGCTCGCGGGTGCCGTCGAGGCTGATGAGCGCGCGGATGCGCTGGTCGCGCTCGGCCGCGAACACGTTCGTCATGCCACCCCAGCTCCATCCGGCGACCGCGACCTGCGTCATGTCCGCCTGCGGCAGGCTGCGCGCATGGGACAGCAGGAACTGGATGTCGCGCATCTGCGTCTCGACGCCTTCCGTATCCGGCACCAGCATGCGCGTACGCGCGCCCAGGTTGCGGCTGGCGATGACGATGTAACCGTGGCTGGCAAGGTATTCGCCCAGGTCGGCCGGCTCGTGTCCGGGGCCGCCGACACCCGGCGCATAGAGGACAACCGGATACTTGCCCGCCGCCGGCGCGGCGTCGCGCACGGCCCACATGCGCTGGGCCAGCATGGCAGCCGCGGGGCCAGCGCCGAGGCGGGTCTCGAGTTCCTTGCGGGCCGTGGCGACCCGGGCCTCGACCTGCGCGGTCGTCAGGTCGAACGCCTCGTCGGTCGCTTCGGTGCGCAGATAGTCGCCGTAGCGCACCGGCTCGCCGCCCTTGCGGGCCGGGTACCAGATCAGCGTCTGGATGGGCCGGGCGCGCTCGCCCTGCACGGGCTGCCCGGTTACGGCATCGATCGTACCGCGGTAGGTGCGGCTGGCGTCGTATTGCTGGACAGTTTTCCAGCCGACCGCCAGCGGACCGGGCTGCAGGCCGGCGAAGCCCGGGTCGGCGTGGGCAGCGCTGGACAAGGCAATGGCGATGAACAGCGTTGCCAGGGGTGTGGCAAAGGACACGACAGGTGGGGACATGCGCATTGGAAGGGCCGAAGTCTGGATCGGCACAGCATAGCAGTTCGGCTGCCGCGCAATTCTCTCCAATTATCGCGGCGGCCGGAACCCGAGGTGCCGTTCCGGCTAATCCCGCTCAGGCGCGCCCAGCGGAAAATAGGCGCGGAACGGGCGGGCTTCCTCGACGGCGCGGGCGAACGACGGCCGCGCCAGCAGCCGCGCGCGGTAAGCACGCAGTTGCGGATACTGTTCGCCGATCGGATGCGTCCAGTCGGCGTAGAACAGCGACGGCGCGGCGGCGCAGTCGGCCAGCGTGAAGGCCTCGCCTGCCGCCCACGTGCGCCCGGCCAGGTGCTGTTCCAGCCATGCGTAGGCGCGCTCGAGCTTCGGCACCGCCAGTGCCAGCGCATCGCGCGCCTTGGCCGGATCGCCCGTCAAGGCGCCGTCCACCGCCTGCTGCATCGGCGCCATCACGTGCAGGTCGAAGAAGCGGTCGAGGAAGCGCACGTCCAGTGCCGCCAGCGGATCGGCCGGCAACAGCGCCACCGGAGCGGGATACGTCAGCTGCAGGTACTCCACGATGATGCTGCTCTCGGCCAGCGTACGTTCCCCGTCCACCAGGATGGGGAACTTGCGCAGCGGCCAGCGCGCCAGCCATTCGACGCCATGGTCGGTGCCATCGGGCGCGTCCGGCCCGATCCAGCGGAACTCGAACGGCAGCGCGGTTTCGTAGAGCGCCACCAGGACCTTCTGGGTATACGACGAAAACGGGTGGCCGAACAGTTGCAACATGTGTCTTCTCCTCGGACGGCCGCTATTGCGGCGATGTGCACAGGCAGTGGGTCAGGGTCATGAACGGCTTGCGGTGGTCCGTCATCTCGTTCAGCCAGGTCAGCTCGCGCGCCACGTCGGTCGCCACACCCAGCGGCATGCCGGTGGGCGCCAGGGCCACGCCCGTTTCCTGCGTCAGCGCCTTGGCCACCGCCTGCGCGGCCGAGCCGCCGAAGAACTCCACCAGCTTGTCGAACTTGGAACCGGCGCGCTCGATGTAGACGACGCGGGTGCCGCCCGTCAGCTTGGCGCGGCGCGCGGCCGACTTCAGCGCGTCGCCGAAGCTGCCCAGCGTGTCCACCAGGCCCCGCTCCTTCGCCTGGGCGCCCGTCCAGATGCGGCCCTGGGCCACGGCGTCGATCTTCTCCGGCGTGCTCTTGCGGGCAAGCGCGACGCGGCGCGTGAAGTCGCCGTAGACGTGGCTGACGGAAGCCTGCAACACCTGGCCGAAGCGCGGGTCGAGCGGCCGGGTGGGATTGCCGGCATCGCCCAGCCACGTTGTGGGCTGGCCGGCGCTGTGGATGCCCACCTTGTCCATGACCTTGTCCACGGTGGGGAACAGCGCGAACACGCCAATCGAACCGGTGATGGTGGTCGGGTCGGCGATCACCTCGTCGGCCGCCATCGAGATCCAGTAGCCGCCGGAAGCGGCCACGTTGCCCATCGAGACGACGACGGGCTTGCCGGCCGCGCGCGTCAGTTCCAGTTCGCGCCGGATCAGCTCCGAACCGAAGGCGCTGCCGCCGGGCGAGTCGACCCGCAGCACGATGGCCTTGATGTCCTTGTCCTCGCGCGCCAGCCGGATCAGGTTGGCCGTGGACAGGCCGCCGATGGAACCGGGCGGCGCGATGCCGTCGCCGATCTCGCCGACGGCCATCACGACGCCGATCGCATCCCCCGTCATCGGCTGGCGCAGGCGGGCCAGGTATTCGTCGAAGCCGACCTGGCGGAACGACTTGCCTTCCGCATCCGGCATGCCGCGCTGGAGCACCAGCTCGCGGATCTGGTCACGCGTCTTCAGGCCATCGACCAGTTTCACCTGCTGCGCCAGCTTGGCCAGGTCGCCGCCGACGGCCTGCAGGCCCTCCGGCAGCGTGTCGATGGTGCGCGTGATGGTCCCCTTCGGCAGCTTGCGTACCGTCTCCACTTCCTGCATGTAGCGGGCCCACAGGTCGTTGTTCAGGTAAGCATCGGCCTCCCGTGCGGCCTCGGAAGGACCGTTGCCGATGAACGGCTCGGCGGCGCTCTTGAACGTGCCCACCTTGATCAGGTTGACGGTGACGCCGACCTTGTCGAGCGCGTCGCGGTAGTAGTTGCGGTACTGGCCGAAACCGTCCAGGATGACCGCGCCCATCGGATGCAGGTACACCTCGCTGGCATGCGCCGCCACCTGGTACTGGCGCTGGTTGTAGCTGGAGCCCCACGCCACGACGGTCTTGCCGCTGGCCTTGAAGCGGTCGATACCCGCCGCGATCTCACGCAGCATGGCCTGGCCGCCGCCTTCCATCTCGTCCATGACGAGGACGGCGCCGGCGATCTGCGGGTCGCGCGCGGCGGCATCGAGCACGCGCAGCACGTCGCGCAGCTGGACGAAACGGCGGCGGTCGTCGTCGTCCAGGTTGGCCAGCGCGGCCAGCTTGGCGCCGCCCGGCGTCTGCTCGACCAGCTGGCCGTTCAGGTTCAGCACGAGCATGGTCTTGTTCCCCAGCGGCTTGGCGCCGCCACCGAAGAACGCGAACAGCAGTGCGAGGACGATGGCAAGGAAAATCAGGTTCAGCACGGCGCGGCGGCTGGCGTCGATGAAGCGCCAGGTGCGGGACAAGCCGCCACGCAGATAGGATGCTACGGATCGGGACATCGAAACTCCTGCGGTAAAGAAGATATGAACAGGACTTTAACAGGCCATGCCTGAAAATCCTATCGTGCCACCGGGACAGCGCTGTCGCGCGGCGCCGGCGTCGAGATCAGCCACAGCCCGCCCAGCACGAACAGGCCATTGATGAGCAGGAGTTCCAGGCCCAGGCGGTAGCTGCCGAACAGCGCGCCCTGCTGCCACTCCAGCAGCGCGCACAGCGCCGGCCCGGCCAGCACGACGGCCGGCACCCAGCGCTCGCGCACCGCGCGGCGCGTCAGCAGGCCGAAGCCGAACAATCCCAGCAGCGGGCCGTACGTATAGCCGGCCAGCTTCAGGATCACGCCGATCATGCTGGCGCTGTCGATCCACTTGAACACCATGACCAGCAGCAGGAACAGCGCGCAGAAGCCCAGGTGCACGCGGTGGCGCCAGCGCTTGCGGGTCGCTTCGTGCAAGTCGCCTGCCAGCCCATCCTTGCGCTGGATGCCCAGCAGGTCGATGCAGAACGACGACGTCAGCGCCGTGATGGCGCCGTCGGCGCTGGGGAACAGCGCGCTGACCAGGCCGATGAAGAAGACCAGCTGGACCGCGGCCGGCAGGTGCTCCATGACGATGGTCGGGAACAGCCGGTCGCCGGTGGCCTGGATGCCGGCCGCGCCGGCGTACAGGTGCAGCAGAGCGCCCAGGAAGAGAAACAGCGCCAGCACGAGCACCAGGATGAACGTCAGCAGCAGCATGTTCTTCTGCGCGCCCGCCAGGGTACGCACGGAGATATTCTTCTGCATCATCTCCTGGTCCATGCCCGTCATCGCGATGGTGATGAAGGCGCCCGCCACCACCTGCTTCCAGAAGTAGCCGGGGCTGTCCACGTTCCAGTCGAAGACCCGGGCCAGGCCGGCGTCCTGCATCCGGGCGAGGCTGCCGGGTACGTCCAGCTGCAGCGCATCGAGCACGAACCACGTGCACGTGACGAGCCCCAGCAGCATGCCGGCAGTCTGCAGCATGTCGGTCCAGACGATCGTGCGCACCCCGCCCTCGTACGTGTACAGCAGGATCATCAAGAGGATGACGAGGTTGGTCGCCCAGAACGGCACACCCAGGCGGTCCAGGATCGTCGCCTGCAGGATGTTGACGACGAGGTACAGCCGCGCCGTCGCGCCCAGGGTGCGCGAAACGATGAAGAACGCCGCGCCGCTCTGGTAGGCACGCCGGCCCAGGCGCACGTCCAGGTAATGGTAGATCGACGTCAGGCGCAGCCGGTAGTACAGCGGCAGCAGCACGCCCGCCGTCACCAGGTAGCCCAGCACGTAGCCCAGCGTGATCTGCAGGTAGCCGAAGCCGTCCCGCCCCACCGCTCCCGGCACGCTGATGAACGTGACGCCGGACAGCGTGGTGCCGACCATGCCGAAAGCGACCAGGCCCCAGTGCGAGCGTTTGTTACCGATGAAAAAGCTGTCGTTGTCGGCATTGCGCGACGTGTACCAGGCCACGGCCAGCAGCAGGGCAAAATACGCGAAGATGACAAGGAAGAGAAAAGCGGGCGACATGGGCATCCATAGGAATTGCGATCGGCCAGCAATATACACCCCGGCCGCGCTGGTCTAGAATCGCGGGGTTCACGAACGCCGGGGAAACCGCCATGTACGACCGCGACACCAAAGACCATGCCAGGGAGCAGGAGCAGCGCATCCTGGCGCTCGAGTACCGCGTGCACGCGCAGAAGGATGGCCGCGCCGAGGGCCGCGAGGAATGCATGCGCGACTATGCGCGCGTGCTGTACTCGGCGTCGTTCCGCCGCCTGCAGGGCAAGATGCAGTTGCTGGGCGTGGACGCCAACAATTTCAACCGCAACCGCCTGACCCACAGCCTGGAGGTGGCGCAGATCGCCCGCTCGATCGCCGCCGACCTGGGGCTGGAGCGCAGCGTCGTCGCCGAGACCTGCGCGCTGGCGCACGACATCGGCAACCCGCCGTTCGGCCACTACGGCGAGCGCATCCTGAACGAGCTGGGCGCCGGCTGCGGCGGCTTTGAGGGCAACGCGCAGGCGTTCCGCATCCTGCGCACGCTGGAGAAGAAGCACCATGCCTATGCGGGCCTGAACCTGACGGTGCGTTCGCTGGCCGGCATCACCAAGTATTTCCATACGCGTGCGCAAAACCCGCGCAAGTTCCTGTACGACGACGACCATGCCTTCCTGTCCGGCGAGCTGGCGCGCCACGGCCTGGCGATCCGCAAGAGCATCGACGCGCAGATCATGGATCTCTCCGACGAGATCGCGTACGCGGCGCACGACCTGGAGGATGCGCTCAGCTTCGGCATCATCACCTGGGGCGAGATCCTGCACGAGTTCAAGATCAGCAAGGATTACGCCGCCGCGTTCCAGCCGTTCTCGCGGATTGCGCACGGCGCCCACGAGGAAGCGCTGAAGTCCGAGGCGCAGGCCAGCTCGGAGGAGTATTCCATCGTGCTGCGCAAGGAGATGACGTCGCAGATCGTCCACGAACTGTGCCGCGACATCGCCGTCGTCGATGGCGAACACGGCCCGGAGCTGGGCTACCGCTCGATGGGCGCGCTCGCCACGGGCCTGAAAAGCCTGCTGTGGCGCGCCATCCTGCGCAAGAAGGACGTGCAACTGTACGAGAAACGGGGCGAGAAGATCATCCGCGGCCTGTTCGAAGTATTGACGGACAAGGCCTACAACAAGGACAACGTGCTGCTGCCGCCCGAGCTGCGCTGCCTGCAGGACAGCCGCGAGCGCCTCGTGATCGACTACATCGCCGGCATGATGGATTCGTCCGCCGCGCAGGAATACGAAAAATACTTCGGCAAGGGCAGCCTGGACGAGATCTACTGGAAGGCCCGATGAGTTTTCAACTCGATGCCGCCACCTGCCGCGAGGCGGACGTCGCCGGCTGGCTGACGCCCGCGCAGCAGGCCCTGATCCACGCCCAGGACTGGCTGCGCATGCTGGCGCCGCGAGCCTGCGGTGGCGCCGAGCTGCCGCTGCCGGATGCAGTGCGGCTGGAGGAAGCCATCGCGGCGCAGGACGGCAGCACCGGCTGGGTCGTCACGCTGTGCGCGGGCGCGGGCTGGTTTGCCGGCTTCCTGGCCCCATCCGTGGCGCGTGCGATTCTGGCCACGCCGAACGTGTGCCTGGCCGGCAGCGGCGCGCCGACGGGTTACGCCGACCGCGACGGCGACGGCTGGCGCATCGCGGGACGCTGGGACATCGCCAGCGGCGCGCCCATGGCGACTCACTTCACCCTGAATGCCGTGCTGCGCGAACGGGGTGAGATCCTGCGCGACGACGCCGGCCAGCCACGCATCCGCGCGTTCGTGGTGCCGGCGCGCGACGTGACCGTCGAGCCCACGTGGCGCAGCATCGGCCTGCGGGCATCCGCCTCCCATGCCTACCGCATCGACGGCGCCCGGGTACCGGCCGACCACGGCTTCGCGATCGACCCGGCCTGCGCGACGGCACCGGGGCCGCTGTACCGCTTCCCCTTCATGCCGCTGGCGTTCGTCACGCTGGGCGCCAACCTGCTCGGCATGGCACGCCACTTCCTGGCGCTGGCGCGGCCGCTGCTGGGCACGCGGCGGCATCCATCCGGTGCCGCCATGCTGGAAGTGCCCGCCGTGGCGGCGCGGCTGGCGGCGGCGGAAGCGGCGCTCGCCGCCGGGCGTGCGCGCTTCTACCTGCTGCTGGACGATGCCTGGGCGGCAGCGCTCGCGGACACCGTCATCGACGCGGCCACGCTGCAGGGCACGTCGCTGCAACTGGTCGAGGCATGCCGCACGGCCGTCGACACCGTCTACCCGTTCTGTGGCCTGCAGGCGGCGCACGCCGACAGCGACATCAACCGGGTCTGGCGCGACTTTCATACGGCCACGCAGCATGCGCTGCTGCTGCCGGTCGACTGACACGCAAGCATGCGCTGCCGCCAGGCCGGACCCGGCTATACTGGCCGGCTGAAAGGAGGTCAACCATGAAACAACATCGCTACCGCGTCACCCTGGAACACCTGACGGATGCCGAGGGCGTCCGCTCCACCCACGAGCCGCTGCAGTTCGAGGTGGGCAACCACGACGACATCATCGCCATCGTCCGGCGCATGCGCAGCCGCGGCGACTTCGACGAGCATGCGGCCACCGCGTTTGCCGTCGGCCTGAAACTGTTCAGCGAGGTCATGCTGGAGCAGAAGGACCACCCGCTGTTTGCCGGGTTCCGGCCGCAGTTCCAGCAGTTCATGAAGGAGCTGAAGAAGGGACCGGCGCTGCCGGCGGACCCCCTGGGCAAGTAGTCAGTGCGCGGCCGCGGAGCGCTGCCCTGCCCGCGCCGCCACCGCGCGCTGGTCGAGCCGGTCCAGCCGGCCCGACCACGCCGTCAGCCCGTAGGCGCCCAGCACGACCAGGGCGCCGATCCAGCCCGTATGCACCAGTCCCAGCCGCTCGACGATGTGGCCGCCGCCCCAGGCGCCACCGGCGATCCCCAGGTTGAAGGCGGCGATGTTCAGGCCCGACGCCACGTCGACGGCGCGCGGTGCGTAATGCTCCGCCTGCTGTACCACGTACACCTGCAGGCCGGCCACGTTGCCGAAGGCGACCGCTCCCCACAGCAGCACCGTCAGCACGACCAGCCACGGATGTGGTGCGGTGAACGTCAGCGCCAGCAGCACGGCGGCCAGGCCCAGGAAAATGATCTTCAAGGCGCCCACGGCGCCGCGCCGGTCGGCCAGCTTGCCGCCCCAGATATTGCCGACCGCCACCGACACGCCGTACACCAGCATGACCAGGCCGACGGCGTTCGCGCCGAACCCCGCGACCTGCTGCAGGATCGGCGCCAGGTAGGTGAACGCGATGAACGAGCCGCCATAGCCGACGGCCGTCATTGCGTACACCAGCAGGAGGCGCGGCTCGCCCAGCACGCGCACCTGCTGCAGCAGCGAAGCGGGCGCCGCATGGCGGATCGTCGCAGGCACGAACAGCAGGCTGCCCAGGAAGGCGAGCATGCCCAGCGCGGAGACGGCCAGGAACGTCTCGCGCCAGCCGAAGTGCTGGCCGATGAAGGTGCCGAGCGGGACGCCCGTCACCAACGCGACCGTCAGGCCGGTAAACATGATGGCGATGGCGCTGGCCGCTTTCTCCTTCGGCACGAGCGACGTGGCGATCGTCGAACCGATCGAGAAGAATACGCCGTGCGCCAGGCCCGTCAGGATGCGCGCGGCGACCAGCGACGCGTAGCCCGGCGCCTGCCAGGCCAGCAGGTTACCGGCGCTGAACAGCACCATCAGCGCCAGCAGCAGCAGCTTGCGGGGCAGCTTGCCCGTCAGGGCGGTCAGGACGGGCGCGCCGACGGCGACACCCAGCGCGTACAGGCTGACCAGCAGGCCGGCGGAGGGCAAGGTGACGCCGAGGTCGGCGGCAATGGTGGGCAAGAGGCCGACGATGACGAATTCCGTCGTCCCGATGGCGAAAGCGCCGATCGTCAGCGCGAGCAAGGCAAGTGGCATGGCAACTCCTGTTAAAGTCGAGGCCACGCAGTATCCCGGCTTTTATCCTTGCGAAAAAGACCGGTTGAAGCAAACCATATTTGAATCACACTCAATAATGATGAATGCAGACGCCCTTTCCTTGCTGCTGACCCGTGACATGCCCTACGGTAAATACAAGGGCCACAAGCTGGCCGACCTGCCAGGCAACTACCTGGCCTGGATGTCGCGCGAGGGCTTCCCGCGGGGCGAACTGGGCGCGCTGCTGGCCCTGATGTACGAACTCGATCACAACAACCTGCGCGGGTTGCTGGACCCGCTCCGCCCTTCCGCTAACGCACGCCGATGACGAGTTCCGGGTAGCCGGTCGCGGCGTCCCGTTCGCGCCGGAACACATGGCCCGGCAGCACCGCCATCAGCAGCTCGGCCGTCGTGCGGACGATGCAGCCCGGTGCCACGTGGCCACCCGTCACGCGGCCCTGGGCATCGGCCACGCTCATGTGGAGGTGGGCGCCGTCGGGTCCGACCGTCCCCGCCAGGGTCAGGATCTCCAGGTCGCCCTGCAGCCGTGTCGCTGCCGCGTTTCCGGCGAAGCGCAATTGCGCGACCGACAGGCTGCCGATTCCCTGCAGCACGAATCCCGCGAAGGTATCGTCCGGAAGCATGTTTTCAACGGTGGCACGCAGGTCGGCGCCAGGGGCGAGCCGTAACGGTAGAGCTTGCATTTGGGTTCGCTTGTCGGGCCACAAGGGCCCATGAGATTGTGAAATGTTTCTACTGCTGTGTTACTTTCAGGTTGGCATTTGTCCTACAAAACACCCTCCTGAGCTCTTATAAAAATGACCAGCGGCGAGGCCTAAGATGAGCGCTCCTTTACACGACTTGCACCGAAATGCAGCAGCAGACGAGGCCCCGGGGCCCAGACTGGTTGGCAGGTCAGGTAAAGGATGTGCAATGTTCATATCATACAAGGAGAGAACCATGGCATCATCCAAAGAAGGCGGCAACAACCAAGGTGGCAACAAAGGCAACAACCAGAGTGGCGATACCAGCAACCGCGGTTTCGCCTCGATGGATCCAGAACGTCAACGTGAAATTGCCAGCGAAGGCGGCCGTGCCGCACACGCTTCCGGCAACGCTCACGAGTTCACCTCCGAGGAAGCCCGCAAAGCAGGCAGCATGAGCCACAAGAATGACGGCAATCGTCAGAGCGGCTCGCAAGGCTCCGGCGGTGGCGGCGGTGGCGGCAACAATGCAGGCAGCGGCGGCGGTACCCGCGGCGGCACGCCTGAGCAGCACGCCCAAGCCGGCCGTCAAAGCCACAAGAACGACGACAAGCGCTAAGCGCGATTCGTCGGACCAGCGCCCAGGCGCACCGTTCCGATAGGGAACACCGAAAGCCGCTCGCGAGAGCGGCTTTCGCTTGGGCGCTGTGCCCCCGTCGCAGTGAAGTAGCCCATCGGTACTTAGATGACGTCGAGCGTCAGCGCTACGCGCAGGAGATGCTGCGGCAGCGTAACCCGGCCGGCGTCCAGCACGTGCCGCCAGCCCAGGTAATTGGGCAGGTAGCGGCTGGCGACACCCAGGAAGTGGCGCAGCCAGCCCTTGAAGCGGCTATGGTGGCCGTTGACGGCCTGCACATGGATGAGGCCATCGACGCGGATGCCGGCATGAACGCGAGGGGGTCAGGCTTTTACCGGCGCCCCACGAACAGCATACACATCCTCCACCCCGTCATACGCCCGTCGCGTGGCCGGCCTGGCGGCGATGGCATCGAACCAGCGTTGCAGGTGGGGAAAGGCGGCCAGGTCCTGGCCATGCGCCGCATGGGGCACGATCCACGGGTAGCATGCGATATCCGCGACCGAATACGTGCCGGCGATCCAGTCGCGCCCGGCCAGGTGGCGGTCCAGCACGCCGTACAGCCGCGTCAGCTCCTGCGTGTAGCGCTCGATGGCGAACGGCACCCGCTGCGGCGCATACACGCGAAAGTAGCCCGCCTGTCCCGCCATCGGCCCCAGTCCCGCCATCTGCCAGAACAGCCATTGGATGGCCGCCTGCCGGGCACGGGCATCGGCGGGCAGGCCGAAGCCCGTCTTCTCCGCCTGGTACAGCAGCATGGCGCCGGATTCGAACAAGGACAGTGGCGCGCCGCCATCGGCGGGGGCATGGTCGACCAGCGCCGGAATCTTGTTGTTGGGCGCGATGCGCAGGAAGGCCGGGTCGAACTGCTCGCCCTTGCCGAGGCTGACCGGGACGAGACGATACGGCAAACCCGCCTCTTCCAGGTACAGGTGCAGCTTCTGGCCGTTCGGCGTGGGAGCGTAGTAGAGATCGAGCATCGAGATGTCCTTGCGCTGTCGGAAGGACATTTTGCGGCGCGTGCCGGCTGCCGCCAAGAGCCAGCCGCGCCCCCCGCCGTGGAGCCAGGTCAGCGGCCCGTGAACGCGAGGCGCTTGCCCTCGCGCAGCATGCGTTCGAAGTCCGGCGCGGGCACGGGCTGGCTGAACAGGTAGCCCTGCAGCTGATCGCAGCCCAGCTCGCGCAGGAAGTTCATCTGGTCCAGCGTCTCGACGCCTTCGGCCACGATTTCCTGGCGCAGCTGCTGCGCCATCGTGACGATGGCGCGGGCGATGGCGCAGTCGTTTTCCTCGTGCGGCAGGCCGACCACGAACGCGCGGTCGATCTTCAGGGTGCTGATGGGGAATTTCTTCAGGTAGGCCAGGCTGGAATAGCCGGTGCCGAAATCGTCCAGCGCCAACGCCAGCCCCATTGCCACCAGTTCGTTCATGATGGCAATCACGGTGTCGGCGCCCCGCACCAGCAGGCTTTCCGTAATCTCCAGCATCAGTTGCTCAGGATGAACCTGGTAGCGCTCCAGCACGGCGGCCATGCGTTGCGGCAGGCCACGGTCGAACTGGCGCGCCGACAGGTTGACGGCCACCGGCGGCATGATGACGTTGGCGTCGCGCCACTGGCGGATCTGGCGGCACGCCTCGTTGACGACCCAGTTACCCAGCTCCGTGATCAACCCCGTTTCCTCGGCCACCGGAATGAACACACCGGGCGACACGAGCCCGCGCACGGGATGGCGCCAGCGCAGCAGCGCCTCGGCGCCGACGATGCGCCCGCTGCGCAGGCTGACCTTGGGCTGGTAGTACAGCATCAGTTCGTCGTTGGCGAGCGCGTCGCGCAGCTCGCTCTCGATGCGCAGGTGCTCCTTGGCGCGCTGGTTCATCTCCTCGCTGAAGAACAGCAGCGCCGGCTCGACGTTGTGGCCCGCCCGTGCGGCAGCCACGTCGGCGCCGCGCAGCAGCGCATCCGGGTCGGCCGCGTCTTCCGGATAGACGGCGATGCCGATGTGCGAACCCACCTGCAAGGAATGCGTGCCGACGGCGATCGGCGCCGCCAGCGCTTCCACCAGCTTGCGCGCCACCAGCGCCGCATGCTCGCGCTTCTCGATGTGCAACAGGCCGATGGCGAACTTGCCGCCGTCCAGCCGCGCCAGCAGGTCGCCCTCGCGCAGGCGCGCGCGCAGCAGCCGGGCAATCTCGATCAGCAGTGCGTTGCCCACTTCGTGGCCCAGCGTATCGGTGATGGCGCCCAGCCGGGCCACCTCGACGACCAGCAGTGCCCCGTGCTCGCGGGCGCGGCGCGCTTCGGCCATCGCCTGGCCCAGCAGTTGCACCAGCAGGCCCTTGTTCGGCAGGCCCGTCAGCGCGTCGTAGTTGGCCATGCGCTGCATGCGCGCTTCCGCATCCTTGTGCGAGCTGATGTCGGAAAACAGCGAGAACGTATGGCTGATGCGGCCGCACTCGTCGCGCACCGCGCTGATCGTCACCGATTGCGGGAACAGCTCGCCGTTCTTGCGCTTGCCGACGATCTCGCCGCGCCACGCGCCCGCGCCCTGCATTGCCGCCCGCACCTGCGCGCGCAGGTCGGCATCGTGCACGCCCGAGCGCAGCAGGTCCGGGGTCTGGCCGATGGCTTCCTCCATCGAGTAGCCGGTGATGCGCGTGAAGGCGCCATTGACGGAAACGATGCGCTCGTTGGCATCGGTGATCAGCACCCCCTGGTCGCTGTCCTCGAGGATGCGGGCGTGCAGGCTGGCCTGCTCCTGCCGCGGTGCGTCGGTGCCGGCCTGTGCCAGCCGTACGCGCATGCCCACTGCCTCCCCTGCCGCGTCCTGCGCCGCCGCCACCGCCAGTTGCACGCGGATCACGTCGCCGGACCGGGTGCGCCGTCGTACGGTGGCCGCATCGCTGCCCGGCACCGGGAACAGTTCGGCGATATCGCCGGCCTCGTCGTCGTCCGCGTACAGGAACAGCACGTGCTGGCCGATGGCCTCGCGCGCCGTGTACCCGAACATGCGCTCGGCGCCGGCATCCCATCCCGTGACATAGCCGGCCAGGTCCAGTTCGAACGCGGCTTGGGGTGCGCGCAGGCCTGCCAGCGCATCCTCCAGCTGGGCCAGCGTGCCGGCCTGGGCTTCGCCCTGCTGGGTGCGCGCGGTCCGGACCAGTGCCAGGCAATGCTCGAGGTCCGCTTCACGCATTGTCGGTGCCCGTCATCGGCAGGCTGGCTTGCTGGATCACGCCCAGCATCCACAGGTTGGCCTCGGCCGCCAGCGCATTGAAGTCGCCCACGTCGAGCTGCAGCGCCTGCAGCGCGGTGCCCAGCGCAGCGGCATCGCTGCGCTCGGCGGCCTGCACCAGGGCCAGCAGCGTGCCCAGCTCGCCGGCGCCGTCCAGCAACGCGTCCTGCACGGCCGCTCCCAGCGCCAGCGGCGCCAGCACGTCGCGCAGCGGGCTGCCGAACAGCACGCCCAGCAGCGAGAACATGCCCGTCATGAAGGCCTGCTCCTGGTGGTGCCGGTCCAGGCCCGCCGCGCGCGCCAGCAGCTCCATCAGGCGCGCCCGCACGGATACCCGCGCCAGCAGCATGGCCGAGCGCACGTCCCCCTCGCGCGCCGCGAACAGCATCAGGTTGAGCCAGCGCCGCAGTTGCTGGCGCCCGAGGATCAGGATCGCCTGGGCAAAGCTGCTGACCTTGCGGGCGCCGCCCGAGACCCCCAGCGAATTGACGAGGCGCAGCAGGTGATACGACAAGGTGGGATCGCGCCGCAGCAGCGCTTCGATCTCATGGGTATCGGCATCGCGGTTGACCAGCTCGACCAGCTGCAGCGCCAGCGCGCGCGATGCGGCTTGCTGGCCCGGGGGGCGTACCGCCGGCGCCACCGCCCAGTCGCCCTCGACGTAGCGCACGCCCGGCGCCAGCGTGCCGTCGAATGGGGCGTCCGCACGTGCCACGTCGGCCTGCGTCAGCCGCTGCCAGCCCGCCCGGACCAGCGCCGCGGCCGTTTCCTCGGGCACCTCGGCCCGGGACAGGCACGGCAGCCGCGCCGCCAGCCCGGCCAGCGCTGGCGGCAGCGTGTCCGCCGCCAGCGCGCCGCGCGCATCCAGCACGAGGGCCGCCGGCCTGCCGCGACGGTCGGCAAGAAGGTGCAGAAACACGGGACAAGTATTCATGGGCAGGTCCGCTGGGGATGGGGCCGCGCTGGCCGACAAACGCTATGGTACTCCCAAACAGTTGGCACTAGTCAACAGCTTCCCTGCTCAGCCATGCTACGCATCGGCCCCCGCTTGACCTGCCGCAAGGGCAGGCAGGTGGCGGCACAACTGTTCGAACAGGCCGGGCCGGCGCAGGCGTTCCAGCCACCAGTCCAGCGCCGCGCCGGCCTCGCCCGTGCGCCAGGCCAGGTGGAACGTCTCGTCCGGCTTCGGTTCCGCCACCGCCTTCTCCACCAGCAGCCCGGCCGCGATGGCGACGCGCGCGCAGGGCTCGGGCAGGAAGCCGAAGCCCAGGCCGGCCAGCTGGTACTGGAACTTGGCCGTCATGTCCGATACCGTCAGCGTATCCTGGCCCAGCAGCAGGCCGACGGTCCGGGGCGGCAGCCGGCGTGCCGAGTCGGCCATGACGATGGCCCGGTTCCGCTGCAGTTCTTCGCGCCCCAGCGGCTGCGGCAGCGTTGCCAGCGGGTGGCCCGGGGCGACGGCGAATACCCAGCGCAAGGTGCCGATCGGCTGCGACACGTAGCCGCCGCCTGCCGGCCCGTCGCCGGGCGCACCGACGACGAGGTCCACGCGCCGGTCGAGCAGCGCTTCCCACGTGCCGGACAGCGCTTCCTGCACGACGCGCAGCCGGGTCTGGCGGGCGACGTCGTAGAACGCGCGGATGTCGGCGTCCAGCGCGACGCTGGCAAACATGGAATCGTGGCCGAGGGCCAGTTCCGTCTCCCAGCCGGACGCCACCCGGCGCACCCGGTGCTCCAGGTCCTGCGCCGCCTTCAGCAGGTAGCGGCCCTCCTTCAGCAGCTCGCGGCCGGCGCGCGTCAGCTCCACGCGGGGGCCGTTGCGCTCGAACACCTGGACGCCCAGGTCATCCTCGAGCTTGCCGACGGTGTACGAGATCGTCGACGGCACGCGGTGCAGTTCCTTGCCGGCGGCGGAAAACGAGCCGCGCCGGTCGATGGCATCCACGATTTGCAGCGCTTCCAGGCTCAGTCGGAGCATATTCGAATTTTTCGATGATAGATAGATAAATTTTCCGTTTTTTACCACGGCCGCGACGGCCTATACTGGTTTCCATCGAGGCGGCAGTGAGAAAGCAGAAGCCTTCGAAATTGTCGCACAAACCAAACCAAAAGGAGCTCACCATGCTGCAAGTACGCAAATCCGACGAACGCGGTCTCGCCAACCACGGCTGGCTCAAGTCCCGCCACACCTTCTCCTTCGGCAGCTACTACGACGAGGAACACGTCGGCTTCGGCCCCCTGCTCGTCATCAACGAAGACCGCGTCGCCCCCGGCCAGGGCTTCGGCACCCACGGCCACCGCGACATGGAGATCATCTCCTACGTGCTGGAAGGCGCGCTGGAGCACCAGGACAGCATGGGCAACGGCTCGGTGCTGCACTACGGCGACGTGCAGCGCATGAGCGCCGGCACCGGGGTACGCCACAGCGAATTCAACCATTCGAAGACGGAAGGCGTGCACTTCCTGCAGATCTGGATCCAGCCGGGCCAGACCGGCATCGAGCCCGGCTACGAAGAGAAGCACTTCACGCCGGACAGCAAGGCGGGCCAGCTGCGCCTGATCGCCTCCAGCGACGGCCGCGACGGCTCCGTGCTGATCCACCAGGATGCCGCGATCTACGCGACGATCCTGAACGGCGCGGACGCCGTGAGCCATGCGCTGGCACCGGGCCGTACCGCCTACGTCCACGTGATCCGGGGCAGCGTGACCGTCAACGGCACCGCGCTGGCCGGCGGCGACGCGTTGAAGGTGACGAGCGAGAAGGCCATCGCGCTGGACCAGGCCGAGGCGGCCGAGGTGCTGCTGTTCGACCTGCCCTATTAAGCACGGGCGTGGCGGCGGCCGGCCCGGGGGTCCCCCGGGCCGGCATGGCAATCTTTGCTATGATGGCGGGTGCGTGCAACGCACCCGTTTGATTTTTGTCCCGTTTCGAAAAGAGCACACCATGCAACCCGCCGCCACCGCCGTCGCCCCCGCCGATCTCGCCTACGTCACGTCCTGCGCGCTGCCGACGCCGTGGGCGCAGTTCACGCTGCACGCGTTTGTCGAGCACTCGACCGGCAAGGAACACCTGGCCATGGTGCTGGGCGACATCGGTGACGGCGCGCCCGTGCTGGCACGCGTGCACAGCGAATGCCTGACGGGCGACGTGCTGTTCTCGCAGCGCTGCGATTGTGGCGCCCAGCTGGAAGGCGCGCTGCAGCGCATCGCCGCCGAAGGCCGCGGCGTGCTGCTGTACCTGCGCCAGGAAGGTCGCGGCATTGGCCTGATCAACAAGATGCGCGCCTATCGCCTGCAGGAAGCGGGCGCCGACACCGTCCAGGCCAACGAGCAGCTGGGCTTCAAGCCCGACCAGCGCAGCTACGAGCTGGTGGCGCCGATGCTGCAGCAGTTCGGCGTGCAGAGCCTGCGCCTGATGACGAACAACCCGCGCAAGATCGCCGCCATGGAAAAGCTGGGCGTGCCGGTCGCCGAACGGGTGCCGCTGCTCGTCAACCGCAATACGTTCAACCAGCACTACCTGAACACCAAGGCGCTGAAGCTGGGCCATATGATGACGCCCGTGGTTGCCACCGCGACAACGGACGGCGAGCAATAGTCCCCGGGCCGATCGCTTAAAGTTGCCTTAAAGCCTATCCCTTTACCCCGCTTTGCATTCTTGCCCTGCCGCTTGGCAAGTTTCATAAGGTACACTGTCCCGGATTCAACCGAGGTCCAGGGACTGCATGAAACTTCACCGGCTTGCTTTCACATTGACGTTGCCACTGGCCGTGCTGGGCGGTACCGCGCTCGCCGCGCCCGCGCCGACGGCCCCGCCGGCAGCGGCGACGCGCCCCACTGCGCCGGAGCCGGCGCCGGCCAATGCCAAGTTGCCGACGCCGTCGTCCGCGGCCCAGAAGCTGTACTCGGCCGCCAAGGCCGACCTGCTGCAAGTGCGCTCCCTGCTGCGCAGCGGCCGCACGCAATCGTCCGTGGGCTCCGGCTTCCTGGTGGGCACGTCGAACCTGGTGCTGACCAACTACCATGTCGTCTCGCAGTTCGCGCTCGACCCGGAAACGTACACGGGTGAATGGGTCGACACGGCCGGCCAGCGCGGCAATATCGAACTGCTGGCCGTGGACGTGCTGCACGACCTGGCCGTGGTGCGCGTCAACCGCTATGGCACCGGCGTCTTCAAGCTGCCGGACGGCCCACTCAAGCTGACCCAGGGCCAGTACCTGTACTCGCTGGGCAATCCGCTCGACCTGGGCTTCGCCATTTCCGAAGGCGCCTACAACGGCGTCATCGCGCGCACGTTCTACGACCAGCTGATGTTCTCCGGCCCCATCAACTCGGGCATGAGCGGCGGCCCCGCCGTCACGGCCGATGGCGAGGTGGCGGGCATCAACGTGTCCAAGCGGCTGGACGGGGAACTGGTCAGCTTCCTCGTCCCCGTGCGCTATGCGCAGGAACTGCTGCGCCGGGTCGACCCGGCCGTCAAGCCGCCCCAGGATTTCACCGCCATTGTCACGCAACAGCTGCTGGCGCACCAGAAGGCCATGGTGGACCAACTGCTGTCCGGCCCCCTCACCCTGAAGACCATGGGCCCGTACCAGGTGCCCGTGCGCGAGTCGGAGCAGATGCGCTGCTGGGGCCAGTCCAATGCCCAGGCCAACGCGCGCGGCGAGAAGCCGTTCGCCGTCGACAACACCAGCTGCACGATGGAGTCCGCCGTATTCGTCTCCGACACACTGCAGACGGGCCAGGTCGGCATCCGCCACCAGTACCTGCGCAGCACGGGCCTGGACCGCATCCGCTTCGCGCAGCTGTCGTCGGCCTCGTTCAAGAACGAGGCGCTGGGCAGCCACGGCGACCGGCGCCTGACCGGGCCGGAATGCACCGAGCAGTTCATCCGCACCAGGTCGCTGCCGATGCGCGCCGTGATGTGCGTGCGTGCCTACCGCAAGTTCGCCGGCCTGTACGACTTCACGGTGCTGACGGCCAGCACCGACGACGCGTTGATGAACCTGCAAAGCCGCCTGGACGTACGCGGCGTCTCGTACGACAACGGCATGCGCAGCGCCCGCGCCTTCCTGCAGGCGCTGGGACGCGAGGACGGTCGATGACGGCGCCGTACTTCGTCGAGGTCCTGGCGCGCAACGGCGACGTGCTGTCGCGCCAGCGCTGCGCTGCGCTGCCCGTGACGATCGGGCGCGGCTACGACAACGACGTCATCCTCGACGACGCCCACACGGCGCCCCACCACGCCGTGCTGGAAACGGCGGAAGACGGCGGCCTGGTGCTGCGCGACCTGGGCAGCCAGAACGGCATCGTGCTGCATGGCCGGCGCCAGCAGCAGGTGGCGCTGGACGGCAGCACCGTCGTGCGGCTGGGGCATACCCGCGTGCGCGTACGCGATGCCCACTTCCCGGTCACGCAGGAAGTGACCGACACCACCATGCATGCCTGGGAAGGCGGCGTGCCCGCCATCGCCGGCATGGCGCTGATCGCGCTGTTCATCGGCGTGGAACAGGCGCTGACGGATACCGAGTCGTTCCAGACCATCAAGTACCTGCTGACGATCGCCTCCGGCCTGGGCGCGGGCCTCGTGTGGAGCGGCGCCTGGGCGCTGGCCAACCGCCTGTTCGGCGGCCATGCCCGGCTGGGGCGCCACCTGTTCATCCTGGGCGCGGGCCTGGTCGCGGTGGGCGCCTGGAAGACCATGTCGTCCGTGCTGGCCTTTGCGTGGTCGGCCGAGATCTTCACCCGCTACGGCAACCTCATCACCACCTTGATCGGCTGCGGCATGGTGTACTTCCACCTGCGCACGATCCGGCCGCACTACTCGCCACGCCGGCTGATGACCGCCTGCGGCCTGCTGCTGGGCCTCGGCACGGGCCTCATCCTGATGAGCAACTGGCAGACCAACGGCCACCTGGCCGACGAGCCGTACATGTCGGTGCTGCTGCCGCCGGAAATCCGCCAGAGCCCGGACCACGACGTGGACGAATTCCTGGGCAACGCCGCCCGCCTGCGCGAAGCCGCCGACCGCGCCCGCCGCGAGGCCGTACCGGAAAACGACGACGAGGACGGCGACGACTAACGAACGATGCCGGCCAGCGCTGCCCTGTACAATGACGCGATGACGATGGAACCTCATGACATTCTCGCGGCGCTGCGCGAGGCCACCGCCAGCCGGCACGCCGTCCTCGACCGGGCGATGCCGCTGGCGGCGCAAGAGCCCACGCTGCACCACTACCGCGCTCACCTGACGCTGCTGCGCCACTGGCTGGCGCCCATCGAAGCCTGGCAGGCGGGCCACGCGGACGGGCCGCAGGATGCCGCCGTGCTGCCACCCGCGCCCCACCTCCCCCTGCTCGACGCCGATTTGCAGCACCCGGCACTGCCTGGCCCCGGGCTGGACGTCGCCGCGCCGGCGGCGCCATGGTTTGCCGGCGACAGCGCGGCATATCGCTGGGGCGTGGCATACGTGATCGAGGGATCGCGCCTGGGCGGCACGGTACTGTACCGCCGCCTGGCGGCACGCCTGGCACCCCATCCGCTGCGCTACCTGCACGGCGACGGCACCCCGCCCGGGCCGCGCTGGCAGCATTTCCTGCGCATGCTGCGCGAACAGGTGCGGTCGCCGCAGGCGATAGCCGCCGCCTGCGCCGGCGCGCGCGACGCCTTCGACAGCCTGATCGCCCTGCAGGCGCGGCATGCGCCGATGCCGCGGGACGCGGCCGATCAGGTACACGCATGAGCAGCAGCGGTGTCGATCTGGCCAACTGCGCCGACGAACCGATCCACATCCCCGGCCTGATCCAGCCCCACGGCGCCCTGCTGGCTTTCGACCACGGCGGCGCGCTGCGTTCGTGGAGCGCCAACGTGCCAGCGCTGCTGGGCTTTGCGCCAATGCTGAACCAGGACGTGGCGCGCTTGCCGCTGCAGGCGCCCGTGCTGGCCCAGCTGCGCGAGTGCATCGACGACAGCGGCGCGGAAGGCTGTACGCGTACCGCCGTCGAAACGACGATGGCGGGCCAGCTGTTCGACTGCATCGTGCACAGCGATGCCCACCGCGTGATCGCCGAGTTCGAGCTGCGCGACATCCGCACCGAGACGGTGGCCACGTTCGCCCTGAAGGCGCATACGGCCATCGAGCGCCTGAAGCGCCAGAAGACCGTCGGCACGCTGCTGCAGCTGGCGGTGGAACAGGTGCGCGCCATCACCGGCTTCGACCGCGTGATGGCCTATCGCTTCCGCCACGACGACAGCGGCGACGTGATCGGCGAAGCGCTGGACGCCAGCCTGCAGCCCTTCCTCGGCATGCGCTATCCCGCCAGCGACATCCCGGCCCAGGCGCGCCGGCTGTACACGATCAACACGCTGCGCCTGATCGCCGACATCGGCTACACGCCGGTGGCGCTGGTCGGCGCGCCGGGCGATCCGCCGCTCGACATGAGCCACGCCGTGCTGCGCAGCGTCTCGCCCATCCACGTGGAGTACCTGCAGAACATGGGCGTGGCGGCGTCGATGAGCGTGTCGATCGTCGTCAACGGCCGGCTGTGGGGCCTGCTGGCATGCCACCACATGACGTCGCTGCGGGTGCCGTATTCGATCCGCATGGCGTGCGACGTGATCGCCCAGGTGCTGGCGGCCACGGTGCAGAGCCTCGATGCGCGCCAACGCGCGACGATGGTCGAACAGGCCGCCGACGTGCGCACGCACCTGATCGAGACGCTGCTGCAGGAAGACGACGTGCTGGCGGCACTGGCGCGCCATGCCGCCGACCTGGCCGCGACCCTGGGCGCGGATGCCCTCGTGTTTGCCCAGCAGGGCCGCGTGCTGGTGCATGGGGAGATGGCACACGAGACGGCGACCGCCGTCGTCGCCTCGCTGCCGGTGGATGGCGAAGAGGTACTGCAGCGCTGCAATCGCACCGAATGGCCGGCGGCCGCGCATGTGCCGATCGGGCCGTGGGTCGGTTTGCTGGGCCTGCACTTCGACCCGGCCTCCGGCGGCTGGCTGCTGGCCCTGCGGCGCGAGCAGATCGAAACGATCCGCTGGGCCGGCAAGCCGGAAAAGCTGGCCGTGACGGGCCCGCTGGGCCACCGCCTGACGCCGCGCGGCTCCTTCAACGAGTGGGTCGAATCCGTTACCGACTCGGCCGAGCCGTGGGATGCGGGGCGCCTGCTGGTGGCGGAGCAGTTGCTGGCCGAGATGCACCGCGCCAGCATGACGCGCCATGCGGAGATGGACCGCGCGCGCATGCAGCTGCTGGCGATGCTGGGCCACGACCTGCGCGATCCGCTGCAGTCGATCACGATGGCCGCCACGGTGCTGCAGCACGGCGCCCAGCCGCAGCAACTGGGCCGGCGTATCGAGCGCTCCAGCGGGCGCATGCAGCGGCTGATCAGCCAGGTGCTGGACATGAGCCGGCTCGACAGCGGCATGGGCCTGGCCCTGCGCCACGAAAGCACCGACATCAGCCGCCTGGTCGAGGACCTGGTCGACGAGGCGCGCCTGGCCCACCCGGGCACGCTGTACGAGACGGCGGTGGCGTCGGGCGTCACGGCGGGCGTCGATCCGGACCGGATGGCACAGGTGGTCAGCAACCTGCTGAGCAATGCACGCCATCACGGCACCGGCGGCCAGCCCGTGCTGGTGACGCTGCGCGACGACGGCGAAACCATCGCGATCGAAGTGCGCAACCACGGCGCGCCCATTGCGCCCGAACTGGAATCCCAGCTGTTCAATCCGTTCAAGCGGATGGCGCTGCAGAACCGTGCCAACCGCACGGGCATGGGCCTCGGGCTGTACATCGCGTCCAATATCGTGCAGGGCCATCGGGGCAGCCTGACCTACGGCTACGAGGCGCCGCATGTTGTCTTCACCGTGCGCTTGCCGGCCGCGGAAAGCGCGCCATGACGGCCGCGTACTCCGCCTGCGTCCGCGGGGCCAACATAGGCTCGCGCATGGTGCTCGCCGTCGAAGCGGCAAGGCAGCACTTTACGCTGGCGCAGCGCCCCTCATGACCACCGGACCGGAAACGGCCATGCCCCATCCAGCGCGACCACCTCGGTGCGGCCGCCCGCCCGCAGCACGCTGAAGGGCGACGCATCGTACTGGCCGCTGCGCGAATTCTCCTGCGCCGTGCCGAAACCGCCAAAGCCGCCGATACTGCCGCTGCCCCGCTCATTGGCCTGCTCGCGCGGCAGTACCGGCGCGGGACGGGCCTCCAGTTGCGCGACACGGGCCGCCAACGTCGCCACCTGCGAGCGCAGTTCGACCAGCTCCTGGTCCTTGCAGCGCAGCGCCTGTTCGTGGCGCGCCCGCAGGTCGGCCTGGCCGTCCCCATGCAGCAGGTCGGCGATCTGTTCGACCAGCGCATGGAGCTGGCGCGCGGTGGCGGCGCGTGCCGTGCCCGCGCCGGCGTCCTCCAGCGCCAGCTCCTTCAGGCAGCGGTGGATCGTCGACTTCGAGCCCGTGTCGCCCAGCGCCTTGCGCACCGCGTCCGCCGACGGGTGGCGGCCCTCGGCCAGCAACCTGTCGCGGCAGGCCCGGATGTCGGCCTTCGTCAAGCCCATGCGCGCCATGGCCGGCCTCCTCAGGAGCTGGCCTGGCCGACCAGGCCCGTGTGCCTGGCCCGGTGCAGCTTGGGATGGACGACCGGCACGGTCAGCATCGTGCTGCCGATGGCCATCAGCAGCAGCGCGGTAAACGTCTCGCTGGTGATGATCTGCTTGTCCAGCAGGATATTGGCGAAAATGATCTCGATCAGCCCTTTCGACTGCAGCAGCCAGCCGATCACGGAAGCCTCGCCGCGCTGCCAGTTCAGCATGCGCCCGGCGATGTGTGCGCCCATCAGCTTGCCGCCGACGGAAGCCGCCAGCAGCAGCGCGGCACCGACAAAGACGGCATAGCCGCCGATGTCACCGCCAATATCCCACCTTGTCCGTAGCCCGGTGCTGAGAAAGAACACGGGCATCAGCACCAGCAGCACGTTGCGGAACAACGCGTCCAGCTGTTCCTGGCCGAACCAGTCGGCATCCATCACGACGCCTGCCAGGAACGCTCCCACCATGAAGTGCAGCCCGGCCCAGTCGGCGCCAAGCGCACAGGCGATCAGCCAGGCCAGGGCGACGTACCAGCGGTCCTCGCGCGGCAGGCGCGCCATCAGGCGCCGGAACAGCAACGTCAGCACGGCGAAGGCGACGATGAAGCCCAGCTGGCGGCCGATCCGTTCCCAGTCCAGCATGATCAACGCCAGGACGCCCCAGATCGCCACGTCGTCCAGGCTCGCATAGCGCAGGATGCGCTGGCCCATCGGCTGGCGCAGGATGTCGAGCTTCTCCAGCAGCAGCACGAGCACCGGCAGCGCCGTCACGGCACAGGCCATGCCCGTGCCCAGCGTGAACTGCCAGGTGGCTGCCTTGGCACCGATCCAGCCGGGATAACTCATCAGCACGAGTGCGGCGGCACAGCCACACAGCAGCGGCATGCCCAATGACAGCCCCGCCGTGACGGCGCTCTCGCGGCGGTACTGCCAGACCTTTTTCAGGTCCAGCTCGACCCCGGCCAGCATGACGAACAACATCACGCCCCACTGCGCGATGCCGTTCAGTGTGTTGACGACGTCCGGATTGAAGACGAAGTGGTGATAGGCGGGAAACGCCGCACCCAGCACGCCCGGCCCCAGCACGATGCCCATGACGATCTGGACGATGACGAGCGGCGCGAAATATTCCGTGCGGCCCAGCCGCCAAACCAGGTACGGGGCCACGAATATCAGCAGCATTGCCAGCAGAAAGATCTCGATCGTGCTCATGGGTCTCCTCAGCGGTGTTTTTGTCATTATGTAATTACGTACCGACCGATGGTACGGCGGAACCCGACCGGATGAAAAGCTTTTCAGAGCAGTTGTGGTATCGTTTCCACAGGCGGTTCCAGAGTGGCGCTGCGGACTAAATCCGAGCGGTTCGAGCGGTGCGATAAAAACCGGGGTCAGTCCCCTCGGTGCGCCGATGGCAAGCGCGTTGGCCGCCACTTACCGGGGACAGACCCCCGCGGATCGGCGGCGAACGAGCTCGGGGTCTGTCCCCGGTAAGTGTTGGCACGAGCGCTGGCCGGCGGCGCGGCCAGGGGACTGACCCCGGTTCTTGTCCGCGCCCTCAAATGGCCGAGCAACAGCGCAGCGGCCACGGAGACTGAGGCAAAAGAACGGGCTTGGGGTCTGTCCCCGGTAAGCGTTCGCCGCAGCGCTGGCCAGTAGCGCAACCAGGGGACTGACCCCGGTTTTTGTCCGCGCCTTCAAATGGCCGAGCAAAAGCGCAGCGGCCACGGAGACTGAGGCAAAAGAACGGGCTTGGGGTCTGTCCCCGGTAAGCGTTCGCCGCAGTGCTGGCCAGTAGCGCAACCAGGGGACTGACCCCGGTTTTTGTCCGCGCCTTCAAATGGCCGAGCAAAAGCGCAGCGGCCACGGCGACTGAGGCAAAAAGAGTGAAACGGCAGACTGTACAGGACGGGCACAGCAGAACAGCGGAACCGAATAGGGCTTCGGTATCGTCACCTCCGCCCTTGCGGCGGTAGTCTGCGGTTGGTGCCGCGCTAAGCCGTCTGTTGCAGCTCGCGCGCCTTGCTGTCGATGATGGCGGCGCCCTCGGCGTCGCCGGCGCCCTTGTCCAGAAGGTGGTCATGGCGCCCACCGAACGAGCCAGACGTCCAGCCTACGCCGCGATCGCCCCCTCGGCAAGACGTCCCGTCAATACGGCGGTCCCTTCAGCTCCACCGTGTTGCCTTCGGGGTCCTCCAGGTAGATCGAGGGCCCCTCGCCTTCCGCGCCGTAGCGCGACTCGGTCGGCCCTGCAGTGACGCCGCTGGCGGCCAGGTGGGCGCGGATCGCCGCCTCGTCGAACGGATCGACGCGGAAGCAGAAGTGATCGACGTTGCGCCCTTCCCGCCCGGGCGCCGCGCCGCCCATGCGGCCCAGCTTCCAGTCCACCGGCACCAGGTCCACCAGGGCGCTGCCGGCACGCAGCTGCACCAGGCCGATTTCGTCCTGCCGGCGCTCCACCGTGCAGCCCAGCACCTGGGTGTAGAACCCAAGCATGCGTTCCAGGTCGACGATACGCAGGACGATGTGGTCGATTTCGCGGATACGGATCATCTTGTCTCCTCAGATGCGGCCCCGGCGGAACTCCGCCAGGAATTTGCGAGCCTCTGCGTCGCTCAGCACGACGATCGGGTCGCCGTGGTAGACGTACAGGTAAGGTTCGCCGCCCAGCCGGTCGGTCAGCTTGGCCTGCGCCAGAAAACGCGTGCCGACGGGATGCGCCGCCGTCATCGCGCGTGGTCCCTGCACGCGCAGCCACGGGTGGTAGGCCTGGCCGACGACGGGCCGCAGCCGCACCTCACTACCGTCGTCGAACGACTCCAGCGCCACTTCACGGTAGGCCGACAGGTCGCGCATGCTCAAGCCTGGCGTCGTACCAGCAGCGCCACCGCTTCGGCGTTGATGCCCTCTTCCCGGCCCAGGTAGCCCATCTTCTCGTTGGTCTTGGCCTTGACGTTGACATGCCCCGCCGGCACGCCCAGGTCGGCCGCGATATTGGCCACCATCGTGCCGATGTGCGGCGCCATCTTTGGCCGCTGCGCGATGATCGTCGCATCGACGTTGCCGATGTCGTAGCCCGTCTCGCGCACGCGGCGGGCCGCCTCGCGCAGCAGCACGCGCGAATCGGCGCCGGCGAATTCCACTGCCGTGTCGGGGAAATGCCTGCCGATGTCGCCCAGCGCGGCGGCACCAAGGATGGCGTCGGTGACGGCGTGCAGCAGCGCATCCGCGTCCGAGTGGCCCAACAGGCCCTTGTCGTGGGCGATCTCGACGCCGCCGAGGATCAGCTTGCGGCCCTCGACGAGGCGGTGGCTGTCGTAGCCCTGGCCGATACGAAATGGTAGTGCGGGATGGTTCATGGGTGTTCCGATGTCAGGTACATGGTGGCGATGCCGATATCGGCTGGCAGCGTCACCTTCAGGTTGCGGGGATGGCCTTCGACCAGTTGGGGCGACAGGCCCAGCATCTCGACGGCCGAGGCATCGTCCGTGATCGCCTCCGGGTCGGGGGCCTGCTCCAGCGCGCGCAGCAGCAGCTCGTACGGGAACATCTGCGGCGTCTGCGCCAGCCACAGGCCGTCGCGCGGGGTCGTCTCGACACGGCCTGCGCGCGTGCTCTTGACGGTATCGACGACGCGCAGGGCCAGCAGGCCGCCGGCCGGGTTGGCGCCGGCCTCGGCGATCAGCTTGTCGATCAGTGCCGGCGTCAAGCCGGGCCGCGCCGCGTCGTGCACCAGGATGCGGTCGTGCGGGGCCGCGTCCAGCGCGCGCAGCCCGTTGCGGATCGACTCCATCCGCGTCGCCCCGCCGCAGCGCAGGACGGTGACGCGGCCGGCACAGTCGGCGACGACGTCGCCGATGTAGTCGTCGGCCGCGCTGACGACGACGTACACCTGCGCGATCGCGGCGCAGTCGAGGAAGGCCTGCAGCGTGTGGCGCAGCATGGGCTTGCCCGCCAGCGGCAGGTATTGTTTCGGGCTGGCCGCGGCCATGCGGGCGCCGACGCCGGCGGCAGGGATCAATGCAACGTAACGTTGCGGAACTGCTGTCATTATCTGAGTGCTCTTGTCTTGACCAATATCTTCTGGATCTCGCCGCCGCATGCCCGGCTCAGGCGCGCATATTCGGCCGGGGAATCGATCTGCGCCTGCACCGCCTCCACCTTGGCCATCTCGGCCTTGATGTAGGGCAGCCAGCCGCTGTCGATCTCGAACGCCAGCGCCGCACGCGCCGTGCCGGCCGGTGCGTACAGCGGCTTGCCCTCGAAGCGCTTCGCCAGCGCCGCGGACACCGACTTCTCGACCTTCGGCAGGTGCGCCATATAGGCCTGCATGTGGCGCATCTCGTGCGCCAGGATCTCCTGGTAGCCGCAGGTCCCGGCCGGGAACTCGCTGCCCACGTAGATCTTCACCGGTTCGTATGTCAGCTGCACGGTGATCTTGGGCGCCACGCATTCGTAGCCGCTGGCCGGATCCTGCAGCATCTGCCCGGCCAGGCCGATCTGCACGCGCGATTCGGTGCGCGTCAGCCCCAGCACGAACTGGTTGCGCGACGCCACGCCCTTCATCGCCGTCAGCATCTTGTACGACAGCTGCGTGTTGACCGTATAGCCGTTCTGCTTGGCCGACAGCACCGAGATCGTCTTGCTGATCGTGTCCTCGCAGCGGATCTGGAACTGCGTGCGGGCCGCGGCCTGCGCAGCGCCGCCGGTGAGCAGCAGCAGCGGCAGCAGCAGCAGCGGCGCGGCCCGGCGCGGCATCATTTTGCCGGCGGGGTCCAGGCGCCGGAGCGCAGCTTGTCGAGCCAGAACGTGCCGATGATCGTCTTCACGTCCGTGATCTCGCCCGTGCGCACCCATTCCAGCATCTCGTCCAGCGTGGCCGTGAAGCACTCGACGAACTCGCCTTCGTCCAGTTCCGCCTCGCCCTGCACCAGGCCTTTGGCCAGGTACAGCTCCAGGTGCTCGTCCGAGTACGCGATGGCGTTGTGGATCGTGGCCACGTACTGCCATTCGCGCGCCGTGTAGCCCGTTTCTTCCTTCAGCTCGCGCTTGGCGCACTCCAGGTGGTCCTCGCCCGGATCGATCTTCCCGGCCGGGAATTCGATGAACACGCGGTCGTTCGGGTAGCGGTACTGGCGTTCCAGCAGGATGCGGCCGTCGTCCAGCACGGGCAGGATCGTCACCGCGCCGGAATGGCGGATGTACTCGCGCTGCGTGGTAGCGCCGTTGGGCAAGGTCACGCGGTCTTTGTGTACTTTGAGGAAGCCGCCATCGTAGGCCAGGCCGCCGTCCACTTTCGTTTCCTTCAGGTGCGCATCGCTCATGCACGCTCCAATCAAAAAAACAACAGTGTAGCAGCGAAAAACCCGGGACAGTCCCCTGTTTCGAGGCAATGATGCCCGACAACAGGGGTCTGTCCCGGGTTTTCCGGGGTTTCAGGTGCCTAGTGCCGCTTGCGCAGGTAGCGCACGACGAAGCCGGGGAATGCCAGCACGACGAACAGGCAGGCGGCGATCGCGTAGAACTCCCAAGTCTGCGGGAAAACCGTGCCGATGCGCCCTTCCAGCAGGCGCCCCACGAGACCGACGGCGAAGAACAGCACGGCGAGCTCGAAGAGACGCACGAGGAAGGGTTTGGCGGCGGGTTTGCCGTTCGCCGCCGCGCCGCGTGGGAGCGGCACGACAGCGAACAGGCGGTCATTGATGAACGGCAGGTTGGCGCCGGCAAGTGCCAGCAGGATCACCAACCATGCCGCCGCGCCGATGTCCACGATCAGGACGCCAGCGTCTTCGTCATCGCGTGCAGGCACGCGTCCAGCAGCGGGCCCGGAACGATGCCCAGCGCGACCACCAGCAGGGCGTTAAAGCCCAGCACGATGTTCTTGTCCGCCGCGACGCTGATGCGCGCCGTGTCGACCGGCTCGTCGAACCACATCGTCTTGACGACGCGCAGGTAGTAGAACGCGGCGATCAGCGACGCCATCACGGCGAAGATCGTCAGCCACACCTGGCCCGTGTGCAGCACGGTCTGCAGCACCGCCAGCTTGGCGGCGAAGCCCATCATCGGCGGCACGCCGGCCAGCGAGAACATCAGGAGCGTCATGACCAGCGCGAACCATGGGGAACGCTTGGACAGGCCCTTGAAGTCGGCCAGTTCTTCCGCCTCATGGCCGGCCCGCGCCAGCACCATGATCAGGCCGAAGGTGCCCAGCGTCGTCAGCACGTACGTGATCGAGTAGTACATCGCGGCGCTGTAGGCGGCCGACGCGTTGCTCTGGTCCTGGCCCGTGACGCCGGCCATCAGGCCCAGCAGCACGAAGCCCATCTGCGCGATCGTCGAGTAGGCCAGCATGCGCTTCAGGTTCGTCTGCGCGATTGCCGTCAGGTTACCGATCGCCAGCGACAGCACGGCCAGGATCATCAGCATCTGCTGCCAGTCCAATGCCAGCGGCAGCAGGCCTTCCACCAGCAGGCGGATGCAGATGGCGAACGTGGCCAGCTTCGGCGCGGCGCCCAGCAGCAGCGTGACGCCCGTCGGCGAACCCTGGTAGACGTCCGGTACCCACATGTGGAACGGCACGGCGCCCAGCTTGAAGGCCAGGCCCGACACGACGAACACCAGGCCGAACACGAGGATGGTCGGTGCCACGGTACCGCTGGCGATCTTGGCGGCCATGGCCGACAGGTCCAGCGTACCGGTCGCGCCGTACAGCATCGACATGCCATACAGCAGGAAGCCCGACGCCAGCGCGCCCAGCACGAAGTACTTCATCGCCGCTTCGGTCGACATCGTGTGGTCGCGGCGCAGGGCCACCAGGGCGTAGGTCGCCAGCGACATCAGTTCCAGGCCCAGGTAGATGGACAGGAAGTTGTTCGCGGCGATCATGACCATCTGGCCCAGCATCGAGAACAGCGCCAGGACGTAGAACTCGCCGCCCAGCGAACCGCCCAGCATGCCGCGGTCGGTGGTGTACTGGCGTGCGTAGACGAAGGTGACGCCCACGGTCAGGTACGTAAACAGCTTGAGCAGGTTGCCCATCGGGTCGGACACGACCATGTTGTAGAACGTGTACGTCGTCGTGCCGGCACTGAAGTCGACAAAGCTGAAGTACGCGCAGCCCACCAGCGTCAGCAGCGACAGTGCGTACGTGATGCCCCGCTTCGATTCGGACAGGAACATGTCGATCAGCAGGATCGCCGAGGTGGCGACCACCAGGAAGATCTCTGCGTAGATCGGGATCAGGTTGGGATTATTCATGAAACTTTGGTCCTATCTGCAATCAAGGTGCGGTCAGTGCCAGCTTGCTCTGCGCGGCATGCTTCAGCAGGTCCGCCACGGAAGTCTGCATCGTGTCGGTGAACGGCGCCGGATACAGGCCCATCGCCAGCACCGCGATCGCCAGCACGCCCAGCATGAAGAACTCGCGGCCGTTGATGTCGGTCAGTTCGGCCACGTGGTGGTTCGTCACCTTGCCGAAGATGACGCGCTTGGCCATCCACAGCGAATAGGCGGCGCCCAGGATCAGCGCGGTCGCGGCCAGGATGCCCGTCACGAAGTTGAACTGCACGGCGCCCAGGATGACCATGAACTCGCCGACGAAGCCGGATGTCGCCGGCAGGCCGCAGTTGGCCATCGAGAACAGGATGAAGAACGCGGCGAAGCGCGGCATCTTGTTGACGACGCCGCCGTAGTCGGCGATCTGGCGCGAGTGGGCGCGGTCGTACAGCACGCCGATGCACAGGAACATGGCGCCCGACACGAAGCCGTGCGAGATCATCTGCATGATGGCGCCTTGCGTGCCCATGTCGTTGAACATGAAGAAGCCCAGCGTGACGAAGCCCATGTGCGCGATCGACGAGTAGGCGACCAGCTTCTTCATGTCCTTCTGCACCAGGGCCACCAGGCCCACGTAGATGACGGCGATCAGCGACAGCACGATGACGACGGGCGCCAGGTAGTGCGACGCGTCAGGCACGATCGGCAGCGAGAAACGCAGGAAACCGTAGGCGCCCAGCTTCAGCATGATCGCGGCCAGCACGGCGGAACCGCCGGTCGGTGCTTCCACGTGGACGTCCGGCAGCCAGGTGTGCACCGGGAACATCGGCACCTTGACGGCAAAGGCCATGAAGAACGCCACGAAGATGGCGATCTGCTCGGGCATCGACAGCGGCAGCTGGTGCCATGCCAGGATGTCCCAGCTGCCCGACTTGTTGTACAGGTAGATCACGGCCACCAAGGTCAGCAGCGAGCCGAAGAAGGTGTACAGGAAGAACTTGAACGCCGCGTACACGCGGTTGGCACCGCCCCACACGCCGATGATGATGTACATCGGGATCAGGGTCGCTTCGAAGAAGAAGTAGAACAGCAGGCCGTCCAGCGCGCAGAACACGCCGATCATCAGGCCCGACAGGATCAGGAACGCGCCCATGTACTGGGCGACGCGGTCCTGGATCACTTCCCAGGCCGAGATCACGACGATGATCGTGATGAAGGCCGTCAGCGGCACGAACCACAGCGACATGCCGTCGATGCCCAGCGAGTAGAAGATGTTGAAGCGTTCGATCCACGGCGCCTTCTCGACGAACTGCATGCCGTGGGCGGCATTGTCGAACTGCGTGAACAGCGGGATCGTCGGCAGCAGCGAAACGATGGAACCGATCAGTGCCAGCACGCGCACCAGGCCGGCGCGCGAGTCGCGGCCGATCGCCAGGATGACGAGGCCGAACAGCACCGGCAACCAGATCGACAGGCTCAGGTAAGGAATTTGTGACTGCATCTTTTATCTCTTTTGCGTGTCGGTGTTAAGCGTGCCAGAACGGCAGGAAGTACACCAGGAAGCCCAGGATGCCGATGATCATGACGAACGCGTAGTGGTAGATGTAGCCGGTCTGGCCCAGGCGCGTCAGCGACGAGATCCAGCCCACCAGTTTCGCGCTGCCGTTGACGACCAGGCCGTCGATCAGCGCACGGTCGCCCACTTGCCACAGGCCGTTGCCCAGCACGCGCGCGCCCTTGGCGAACACGGCCTGGTTGAACGCGTCCATGTAGTACTTGTTGTCCAGCAGCGTGTGCAGGAACTTGAACTTGCTGTAGAACCAGGCAGGTACGCGCGGGTTGATCATGTAGCAGTAGTAGGCCGCCGCGACGCCGGCCAGGGCCAGCCAGAACGGTGCCGTCATCAGGCCGTGGATCGCCATGGCCAGCGGGCCGTGGAATTCCGCGGACAGTTCGCGCATCGCCGCATGCTTGGCGTGGTCGACGAAGATGACGTTGTCGAAGAACGTCCCGTGCAGCATCGGGCCGATCGCCAGGAAGCCGATGATCACCGAAGGAATCGCCAGCATCACCAGCGGGAACCAGACGACGAACGGCGACTCGTGCGGTTTCTCGCCCGGTGCCAGGCCGTGGTGGCCGTGGTCATCTTCTTCCTCTTCATGGTGCGCATCCGAATCGTGCTTGGCATGCGGGTCGCCATGGGCGGCCTTCGCCGTCGCGTGGTCGTCATGATGGCCGTGCGCGTGGGCCTGGCCGAAGCGCTCCTTGCCGTGGAAGACGAGGAAGTACATGCGGAACGAGTAGAACGCCGTGACGAACACGCCGGCCAGGACCGCGAAGTTGGCGAAGCCGGCACCCGGGATGTGGGTGGCGTGCACCGCCTCGATGATCGAGTCCTTCGAGTAGAAGCCCGAGAACAGCGGCGTACCGATCAGTGCCAGGGAACCCAGCAGGGACGTGATCCACGTGATCGGCATGTACTTGCGCAGGCCGCCCATGTTGCGGATGTCCTGGTCGTGGTGCATGCCGATGATGACCGAACCCGCGCCCAGGAACAGCAGCGCCTTGAAGAATGCGTGCGTCATCAGGTGGAACACGGCGACCGAGTAGGCCGACGCGCCCAGCGCGACGGTCATGTAGCCCAGCTGCGACAGCGTGGAGTACGCGACGACGCGCTTGATGTCGTTCTGGATGATGCCCAGGAAGCCCATGAACAGCGCGGTGATCGAGCCGATGACCAGCACGAACGACAGCGCCACGTCCGACAGCTCGAACAGCGGCGACATGCGCGACACCATGAAGATGCCGGCGGTAACCATCGTCGCCGCGTGGATCAGTGCGGAGATCGGGGTCGGGCCTTCCATCGAGTCGGGCAGCCACACGTGCAGCGGGAACTGGGCCGATTTGCCCATCGCGCCGATGAACAGGCAGATGCACGCCACGGTCAGCAGCATCCAGTCGGTGCCCGGCAGGGTCAGCAGGGCCAGTTGCTCGCGCTTGGCGAACACTTCCTGGTAGTCCATCGTGCCGGCGTATGCCAGCAGCAGGCCGATACCCAGGATGAAGCCGAAGTCGCCCACGCGGTTGACCAGGAACGCCTTCATGTTGGCGAAGATCGCCGTCGGACGCTTGTACCAGAAGCCGATCAGGAGGTACGACACCAGGCCCACCGCTTCCCAGCCGAAGAACAGCTGCAGGAAGTTATTGGACATCACCAGCATCAGCATCGAGAAGGTGAACAGCGAAATATACGAGAAGAAGCGGTTGTAACCTTCGTCTTCAGCCATATATCCGATGGTGTAGATGTGCACCATCAGCGAGACGAACGTGACGACGCACATCATCATCGCCGTCAGCGAGTCGATCTGGAAGCCGACGACCAGGTCGATGCCGGCCACGGTCATCCAGCGGTAGACCGTGCCGTTGAACGTCTCGCCGTCCAGCACCTGCAGCAGGGTCTGGAACGAGATCAGGAACGCGACCAGCACGCCCAGGATGGTCGCGACCGTCGAGACCTTGCGGCCGGCCACGTTGCCGAAGAACTTCGTGCCCAGCAGGCCCGCGATCGCGGAACCTGCCAGCGGCGCCAGCGGTACCGCGAGAAGAAGGTTAGGGTTAAGCCCCGTCATGATGAACCTTGTCTGTTTATTATTCGAGGGTTAATAACTAGCCTTTGAGGCTGTCCAGGTCTTCGACGTTGATGGTGTCCAGGTTACGGAACATCACCACCAGGATCGCCAGGCCGATTGCCGATTCGGCAGCCGCGACGGTCAGGATGAAGAAGACGAAGATCTGCCCGGCCGCATCGCCCAGGTAATGGGAGAACGCGATGAAGTTCATGTTCACCGCCAGCAGCATCAGCTCGATGGCCATCAGCAGCACGATGACGTTCTTGCGGTTCAGGAAAATACCCACGATCGAGATCGCGAACAGGATCGCGCCCAGGACCAGGTAGTGTGCCAGCGATAAAGTCATGGTGCCTCCTTCGTTGCGGCGGCTTCGGCCAGCAGTTTCGCGTCCGACTTGACCGCATCCATCTTGACGATCTTCAGGCGGTCGTTGCGCTTGACGCGTACGGCCTCGCCCGGATCGAAGTACTTGATGTCCTTGCGCTTGCGCAGGGTCAGCGCCACGGCGGCGATGATCGCCACCAGCAGGATCACTGCCGCGATCTCGAAGGCGTAGATGTACTGGGTATAGATCAGCTTGCCCAGTTCCTTGGTGGTGCCGATGGTGCCCGCGGCAGCCGGGGCCTGCGGACCGGCCACGCCCCAGCTGCGCCACAGCACGGAAGCCATCTCCAGCACGATGATGCCGCCGACGATCGACGCGACGGGCAGGTAATTCCAGAACCCTTCGCGCAGCTTGGTGTTGTCGATGTCGATCATCATGACGACGAACAGGAACAGCACCATCACGGCGCCCACGTACACCAGCACGAGGACGATCGCCAGGAACTCGGCTTTGAGCAGCATCCAGATGCCGCCCGCCTGGAAGAACGCCAGCACCAGGAACAGTGCTGCCGTCACGGGATTACGCGCAGTGATGACGCGCGCCGCGGCCACGACCATGATGGTCGAGAACACGTAGAACAATACGGTTATGAAGTCCATGTAAATCCTGATCAGGTTGGTTTCGATCAGCGGTACGCCGCGTCCGCCGCCCGGTTGGCGGCGATGTCCGCTTCATAGCGGTCGCCGACAGCCAGCAGCATCTCTTTGGTGTAGTACAGATCGCCGCGCTTCTCGCCGTGGTACTCCAGCACGTGGGTTTCCACGATCGAGTCGACCGGGCAGGATTCCTCGCAGAAGCCGCAGAAGATGCACTTGGTCAGGTCGATGTCGTAGCGCGTCGTGCGGCGGGTGCCGTCGTCGCGCTGTTCGGACTCGATCGTGATCGCCATCGCCGGGCACACCGCCTCGCACAGCTTGCAGGCGATGCAGCGCTCTTCACCGTTCGGATAGCGGCGCAGCGCGTGCAGGCCGCGGAAGCGCGGCGACATCGGCGTCTTCTCTTCCGGGTACTGCACGGTGATCTTGCGCGAGAACATGTACTTGCCCGTCAGCGCCATCCCTTTGATCAGTTCGGACAGCAGCAGGCTGCCGAAAAAGTCTTTTACTCGTTCCATTTTGCGCTTCCCTTACTTCCAAATATTCCAGGACGTCTGCATCCAGCAGGCCACCAGCACCAGCCAGAACAGGGTCAGCGGGATGAATACCTTCCAGCCCAGACGCATGATCTGGTCGTAACGGTAACGCGGGAAGGTACCACGCACCCAGATGAACACCGAGACCAGCAGGAACGTCTTCAGGAACAGCCAGAAGAAGCCGCCGAAACCGCCCCAGAATTCAAGGAACTTGAACGGTGCCTGCCAGCCACCCAGGAACATGATCGACGCCAGCGTGCCGATCAGGATCAGGTTGGCGTATTCGGCCAGCATGAACATCGCGTACGACATGCCCGAGTACTCGACCATGTGGCCGGCCACGATTTCCGACTCGCCCTCGACCACGTCGAACGGGTGACGATTGCTTTCGGCCAGGCCGCAGGTCAGGTAGACGACGAACAGCGGCAGCAGCGGCAACCAGTTCCACGACAGGAACGTCAGGCCCATGTCGGCGAACTGGCCGCGGCCTTGCCCGTTGACGATGTCGATGAAGTTCAGCGAACCGGACACCATCAGCACGACCACCAGGGCGAAGCCCATCGGGATTTCATACGAGATCATCTGCGCCGATGCCCGCATCGCGCCCATGAACGAGTACTTCGAGTTGGACGACCAGCCGGCGATGATGATGCCGTAGACTTCCATCGACGTGATCGCCAAGAGCAGCAACAGGCCCGCGTTGACGTTGGCCAGCACGGCCTCCGGACCGAACGGCACGACCGACCAGGCGGCCAGCGCCGGCATGATCGTCATGATCGGGCCGATCACGAACAGGCCGCGCACGGCCTTGCTCGGGATGACGATTTCCTTGAACAGCAGCTTCAACGCGTCGGCGATCGGCTGCAGCAAGCCCATCGGACCCACGCGGTTGGGGCCGATACGGATCTGGATCCAGCCGATCAGCTTGCGTTCCCACAGCGTGGCGTAGGCAACCAGGCCCATCAGCGGCAGCAGCACGCACAGCAGCTTGATCATCGTCCAGACGAGCGGCCACACGGGGCCCAGCAGGGCCTCGCCGTTGGTGGTAATGGTGTTGACGAATTCCAGCGCCATTATTTGCCCTCCCCTGCTTTGGCAACGGAGATGGGGCCGAACATGTCGCCCAGCGTTGCCGTCGATGCGTGTGCGGCAGGCACGCGCACCACGTTGGCCGGCAGCGACGCGTCGACGCGCGCGGCCAGGATCGCGGAACCGGTACCTTGCAGCACCTGCACCATGTCGCCGTCCTTGACGCCGATCTGTTCGGCCAGGGCCTGCGAGATGTGCGCCTTCGGCGGCGCGGCGTCAGGCGTGGCCTGCAGCGGCGCCGAGCGGCGCACCAGCGCGTCGGCGAAGTAGATCGGCACGTCGGCGACGCGTTCCAGCTTGTCGCCGGCGCCGAACGACGCGGCCTTGACGGCAGCCTTCGTCACGTTGGACAGCTTGTCCGACACGTCGGCCACGCCCTTGCCCAGCACTTCGTCGCGGATCGCTTCCGAGGTTTCGTAGTCGAAGCCCGGCAGGCCCAGGATGTTGCCCAGCACGCGCAGCACCTTCCAGGCCGGACGCGCTTCGCCCAGCGGCTTGACGGTGCCGTTGAAGCTCTGCACGCGGCCTTCGCAGTTGACGAACGTGCCGGACGTCTCGGCGAACGGCGCGACCGGCAGCAGCACGTCGGCATACTCGGCGCCGTGCTTGAAGGCAGACATGACGACCACCATCTCGGCCGCGTTCAGCGCGGCCACGGCGGCTTGCGGGTTGGCCGCATCCAGTTCCGGCTCCGCGTTCAGCAGCAGGTAGGCCTTCTTCGGCACGGCGAACGCCGGCGCGGCCTTGGCGGCGGTGGCGCCGACCAGGTAGCCGCCCACGGTATTCGCCGCTTCCGTCAGCACGCCCAGCTTGGCGCCGGTCGCGTTGGCGATCCATTGCGCGGCGGCGTGAATCTGCGACGCCTGCGGGTGGTGCACGGCGGCGTTGCCCAGGAAGACGGCCTGATGACGGGTAGCTGCGTCACCAGCGATCAGCGCGGCGGCGACAGCCTTGGCGGCATCGTTCGCTTCGACGTTCTCGAAACCGGCCGGGGCGCCCTCGCCCTTCGCTTGCGCGACGGCGGAGACGATGCCCGACAGGACGGCCAGCCAGTCCGACGGTGCGGCGACGATGTTCGTCGCGACCTTGATCAGGCTGTCGTCACCGGTGGCGGCGATCAGCGCCACCTTGGCGCCGTTCTTGGCCGCGGCACGCAGGCGCGTGGCCAGCAGCGGGTGATCCTTGCGCAGGAACGAACCGATGACCAGTGCGCCCTGCAGGGTCGACACGTCGGCGATCGGCATGCCCAGCCATGGGGTGACTTCGCCGTCCAGCGCGAAGTCGGCCTGGCGCAGGCGGAAGTCGACGTTCTCGAAGCCGACGCCGGACGCCAGCTTCTTCAGCAGCGCCAGTTCCTCGACGGTCGAGTGGGCGGTCGCGTACGCGGCGACCGCGTCCGCACCGTGTTCGTGCTTGATGTTCTTCAGGCCGTGCGCCACGTACTCCAGCGCCGTCTGCCAATCCACTTCCTTCCACTGGCCGCCTTGCTTGAGCATCGGCTGCGTCAGGCGCTCGGTCGAATCCAGCGCTTCATACGAGAAGCGGTCCTTGTCGGAAATCCAGCACTCGTTGATGGCTTCGTTTTCCAGCGGCAGCACGCGCTTGACCTTGCCCTGCTTGACCTGGACGATCAGGTTGGCACCCAGGCCGTCGTGCGGCGACACCGATTTGCGGCGCGACAGTTCCCACGTACGGGCGCTGTAGCGGAACGGCTTCGACGTCAGCGCGCCCACCGGGCACAGGTCGATCATGTTGCCCGACATTTCGGAGCTGACCGCCTCGCCGACGAACGTCGTGATTTCCGAGTGCTCGCCGCGGCCCAGCATGCCCAGTTCCATGACGCCGGCCACTTCCTGGCCGAAACGCACGCAACGGGTGCACTGGATGCAGCGGCTCATTTCCTGCATGTTCACCAGCGGGCCGGCATCCTTCGGCACGACCACGCGCTTGTCTTCCTCGTAGCGCGAGCTGTTGTTGCCATAGCCCACGGCCAGATCCTGCAGCTGGCACTCGCCGCCCTGGTCGCAGATGGGGCAATCCAGCGGGTGGTTAATCAGCAGGAATTCCATGACGCTCTTCTGCGCCTGGACGGCCTTCTCGCTGTGCGAGCGCACGATCATGCCGGCGGAGACCGGCGTGGCGCAGGCTGGCAGCGGCTTCGGCGCCTTTTCCACTTCGACCAGGCACATCCGGCAGTTCGCCGCGATCGACAATTTCTTGTGATAGCAGAAGTGCGGGATGTAGGTGCCCAGCTTGTTGGCAGCATCCATCACCATCGAACCCGGTGGGACTTCTACCTTTTTGCCGTCAATTTCGATTTCAACCATGATTGAACGCTTAGTAGGCCGAGACAGGCACCAGGCAGTGCTTGTGCTCGACGTGATATTCGAATTCCTCGCGGAACTGCTTGATGAACGCCCGGACCGGCATCGCGGCCGCATCGCCCAGCGCGCAGATGGTGCGGCCCTGGATGTTGTCGGCGATCGAGTTCAGCATGTCCAGGTCGGTCTGGCGACCCTGGCCGTTCTCGATGCGATGGATCATCCGGTACATCCAGCCCGTGCCCTCGCGGCACGGCGTGCACTGGCCGCACGATTCCTCGTAGTAGAAGTAGGACAGGCGTTCCAGCGCCTTGACCATGCAGCGCGTCTCGTCCATGACAATGACGGCGCCCGAGCCCAGCATCGAGCCGGCCTTGGCGATCGAGTCATAGTCCAGGTCGGTCTGCATCATGATGTCGCCACGCACGACCGGTGCCGACGAACCGCCGGGAATCACGGCCTTGATCTTCTTGCCGCCGCGCATGCCGCCGGCCAGTTCCATCAGCTTGGCGAACGGGGTGCCCAGCGGCACCTCGTAGTTGCCCGGACGCTCGACGTCGCCAGAGATCGAGAAGATCTTCGTGCCGCCGTTGTTTGGCTTGCCCAGGCCCAGGTAGTTCTCGGCGCCGATGTTCAGGATGAACGGCACGGCTGCGAACGTTTCCGTGTTGTTGATCGTGGTCGGCTTGCCGTACAGGCCGAACGACGCGGGGAACGGCGGCTTGAAGCGCGGTTGGCCCTTCTTGCCTTCCAGCGATTCCAGCAGCGCGGTTTCCTCGCCGCAGATGTAGGCGCCGTAGCCGTGGTGCGCGTGCAGCTGGAAGCTGAACTCGGAACCCAGGATCCTGTCGCCCAGGTAGCCCGCCGCGCGCGCCTCTTCCAGCGCTTCCTCGAAGCGCAGGTATTCCTGGAAGATCTCGCCGTGGATGTAGTTGTAGCCCACGGTGATACCCATCGCATAAGCGCCGATGGCCATGCCTTCGATCAGGGCATGGGGGTTGTAGCGGATGATGTCGCGGTCCTTGAACGTGCCCGGCTCGCCTTCGTCGGTGTTGCAGACGAGGTATTTCTGGCCCGGGAACTGGCGTGGCATGAAGCTCCACTTCAGGCCGGTCGGGAAACCGGCGCCGCCGCGGCCGCGCAGGCCCGACGTCTTCAGCTCGGCGATGATGGTTTCCGGTGCGATCTTTTCTTCCAGGATGCGACGCAGCGCGGAGTAACCGCCGCGCTTGACGTAGTCTTCCAGGTGCCAGTTGTCGCCGTTCAGATCCTTCAGGATCAGGGGATTGATGTGACGGTCGTGCAGCGAGGTCATTTCTTCAGTTCCTCCACGAGGGCGTCGATCTTTTCGGTGCTCATGAACGAGCACATGCGGTGGTTATTCACCAGCATCACGGGGGCGTCGCCGCAGGCGCCCATGCACTCGCCTTCCATCAGCGTGAACTCGCCGTCGTCGGTGGTGCCGCGGTAGTCGATGCCCAGCTTGTGCTTCAGGTGTTCGCCGGCCTTCACGCCACCGGAGAGTGCGCATGGCAGGTTGGTGCACACGGTGATCTTGTGCTTGCCGACCGGCTTCAGGTTGTACATGTTGTAGAAGGTCGCGACTTCCTGCACGGCGATGGCCGGCATGCCGATGTAGTCGGCGATTTCCTTCATCGTTTCAGGCGACAGCCAACCCAGTTCCACCTGGGCGTGGGCCAGCGAGGCCATCACGGCCGACTGGCGCTGGTCGGCCGGGTACTTGGCCAGCTCGCGGTCGATTTTCTTGTAGCACTGCTCGGATAACATAATTCTTTCGCCTTCTTATCGGTCGATACTGCCGAAAACGATGTCTTGCGTACCAATGATGGTGACGGCGTCGGCGATCATGTGGCCACGCGCCATTTCATCCAGGCTCTGCAGGTGAGCATAGTCCGGGGTACGGAACTTCAGCCGGTACGGCTTGTTGGCGCCGTCGGACACGATGTAGACGCCGAACTCGCCCTTCGGATGCTCGACGGCGGAGTACGCCTCGCCCGGCGGCACGTGGAAGCCTTCCTGGAACAACTTGAAGTGGTGGATCAGCGATTCCATGTTGGACTTCATGTCCACGCGCGACGGCGGCGCGACCTTGCGGTTGGCCGTGATCACGGGACCCGGGTTGTTGCGCAGCCACTCGACGCACTGCTTGATGATGCGGTTCGACTGGCGCAGCTCTTCCACGCGCACCAGGTAGCGGTCGTAGCAGTCGCCGTTGGTGCCGATCGGGATGTCGAAGTCCATCAGGTCGTACACTTCGTACGGCTGGTTCTTGCGCAGGTCCCACTTGACGCCGGAGCCGCGCAGCATTGCGCCCGTGAAGCCCATGGCCAGCGCGTCTTCGGGCGAGACCACGCCGATGCCGACCGTACGCTGTTTCCAGATGCGGTTGTCGGTCAGCAGGGTCTCGTATTCGTCGACGTAGCCGGGGAAGCGATTGGTGAAGGCTTCCAGGAAGTCCAGCAGCGAGCCCTGGCGGTGTTCGTTCAGCTTGTCGATTTCCTTCTTGCTGCGGATCGACGAAGGACGGTGCTGCGGCATCGCGTCCGGCAGGTCGCGGTAGACGCCACCCGGACGGTAGTAGGCCGCGTGCATGCGCGCGCCCGACACCGCCTCATAGCAGTCGAACAGGTCTTCGCGGTCGCGGAAGCAATACAGAAACGGCCCCATCGCGCCCACGTCCAGCGCGTGCGCGCCCAGCCACATCAGGTGGTTCAGGATACGGGTGATCTCGTCGAACATCACGCGGATGTACTGCGCGCGCAGCGGTACTTCCAGGCCCAGCAGCTTCTCGATGGCCATCACGTAGCCGTGCTCGTTGCACATCATCGACACGTAGTCGAGGCGGTCCGTGTACGGCACCGACTGCAGGTAGGTCTTCTGCTCGGCCAGCTTTTCGGTGGCGCGGTGCAGCAGGCCGATGTGGGGGTCGGCACGCTGGATGACTTCGCCGTCCAGCTCCAGCACCAGGCGCAACACGCCGTGCGCTGCCGGGTGCTGCGGACCAAAGTTCAGGGTGTAATTCTTAATTTCAGCCATTATTTCATCCCGTATTTTTCTTCGCGGATCACGCGCGGCACGTTCTCGCGCGGCTCGATCGTCACCGGCTGGTAGATTACGCGCTTCTGTTCGGCGTCGTAGCGCATCTCGACGTGGCCGGACACGGGGAAATCCTTGCGGAACGGGTGACCGATGAAGCCGTAGTCGGTCAGGATGCGGCGCAGGTCGCTGTGACCCTCGAACAGGATGCCGTACAGGTCGAACGCCTCGCGCTCGTACCAGTTGGCGGCGCGCCAGATGTCGGTCACGCTCTGCACCAGCGGCATGTCGTCGTCCGGGCAGAACACGCGCACGCGCACGCGCCAGTTGTGCTTCACCGACAGCAGGTGCGTGACGGCCGCGAAGCGCGGACCTTCCCACGTGCCTTCGCCGTAGGTGGAATAGTCGACGCCGCACAGGTCGATCAGCGTATCGAACCCCAGTGCGGCGTCATCGCGCAGCGTCTGCATGACGGCGTGATAGTCGTCGGCCTTGACGACGAGGGTGATTTCACCCAGCGCGACCGTCGTAGCGACGCGCTCCCCCAGGGCGCCGGCCAGTGCGCCCTGCAATGCTTCCAGATGTGTAGTCATATTCTTGCGCGCCCCGTTTATCGTGCGATCGTATTGGTGCGCTTGATCTTGTTTTGCAGCTGCAGGATGCCGTACAGCAGAGCTTCGGCGGTGGGAGGACAGCCCGGCACGTAGATATCGACGGGCACGATGCGGTCGCAACCGCGCACGACGGAGTACGAGTAGTGATAGTAGCCGCCGCCGTTGGCGCAGGTGCCCATCGAGATGACCCAGCGCGGCTCGGACATCTGGTCGTAGACCTTGCGCAGTGCCGGCGCCATCTTGTTGCACAGCGTGCCGGCAACGATCATCACGTCGGACTGGCGTGGCGACGGGCGGAACACGACGCCGAAGCGGTCCATGTCGTAACGGGCCGCGCCCACGTGCATCATTTCGACCGCACAGCAGGCCAGACCGAACGTCATCGGGAACATCGACCCGGTACGCGCCCAGTTGATCAGCTTGTCGGCCGAGGTGGTGATGAAACCTTCGTTTAATACGCCTTCAATAGCCATGGCTTATTCCCAATCAAGGGCACCTTTCTTCCAGATATACCAAAAACCGACAACGAACTCGGCGATGAATATCATCATCGTGACGAAGCCCTGCCAGCCCAGTTCGCGCATGGAGACGCCCCACGGGAAGAAGAATGCAGTTTCCAGGTCGAACAAAATAAACAGGATTGCGACGAGGTAGTAACGCACGTCGAATTTCATGCGCGCGTCTTCGAAGGCTTCGAAGCCGCACTCGTAGGGGGACAGTTTCGCCGCATCGGGCTTGTGCGGGCCAAGCAGACGGCCAAGCACCTGGGGCACTACGCCGACACCGATGCCGACGAGCAGGAACAGAAGTACGGGGAAGTAATTTTCGAGGTTCACGGTAGGATCACAGCTGTTGTTGAACGATCGGTCAGGAGAGTGCTGCACCAAGGTGGGTACAGCCAACGCTCGACCCCAATCAACGCTGAGACCAGGATCAAACGACACATCCTCGTAAAAAAACCAGCTGCAGGCATGAGGGCAACTCAGGCGCCTTGTGCTGGCTTCTTCTCAAATCTTTGGTGCCGACGACGAGACTCGAACTCGTACAGCTTGCGCCACTACCCCCTCAAGATAGCGTGTCTACCAATTTCACCACGTCGGCATTAAGGCCGCTATTCTACTCTTCTTTACGCACTTTGTTAATGAACTTTGTCGTAAATCAAAGCAAAAAAGCGGAATAAATCGAAGAATGCTTAGTTTTACTTCGGAATCTGGTTTGCTGGCGCGCCATTGGCGGCGCCCGCGGCCGGCGCGGCAGGCGTACCCGCGGCCGGTGCCTGGGCAGCCGGCGCTGCAGGCGCGGCCGCCGGGGCCTGTGCTGGTGCGGCGGCACCAGGGATCGCGGCCGAACCGGAGACCGGTGCCGTGATGTTCGACAGCACGCCCGTGTTGCCGGTCGCACGCTGCGTGGCCAGGGCCGACAGTCCCAGCGTGGCGGCAAAGAAGATCGCCGCCGCGAAAGCCGTCGACTTCGACATGAAGTTCGACGAACCCGTCGCGCCGAACAGGCTGCCGGAGGCGCCGGAACCGAAGGCGGCGCCCATGTCGGCGCCCTTGCCGTGCTGCAGCAGCACCAGGGCGATGATGGCCAGGGCCGACAGGACTTGTACTACGACGACCAGATTGAACAAGGTGTTCATGCTATTCCAATTCTCTCTATTGCTTGGGTGGTTACTGCACTTGAAAACTTAACCTGCCGCGTGGACGATGGCGAGGAAATCCGCCACCTTCAGCGACGCGCCGCCGATCAGGCCGCCATCGATGTCCGCCTGCGCCAGCAAATCCTTGGCATTCTCCGGCTTCATGCTGCCGCCGTAAAGGATGGGCATGTTGGCCGCGGCCACCGGGTTGCGCTCGGCGACCTGCTTGCGCAGCATGCCGTGCACTTCCTGCGCCAGCGCTGGCGTGGCGGTCCTGCCGGTGCCGATGGCCCAGACCGGTTCGTAGGCCAGCACGATCTTTTCGACGGCCGCCGCTTCCAGCACGTCCAGCACCGCTTGCAGTTGCGCACATACAACAACATTGGTGCGACCGGCCTCGCGTTCCTCCAGCGTTTCGCCCACGCAGACGACCGGCGTCAGGCCGGCGTTCAGTGCCGCCAGCACTTTCTGCGCGACGACTTCGTTGGTTTCCTGGTGGTACGCGCGGCGCTCGGAGTGGCCGCACAGGACATAGCGGCAACCGAATTCCTGCAGCATCGATGCCGCGACCTCGCCCGTATAGGCGCCGGCGGCATAGGCCGACACGTCCTGCGCGCCCCAGGCGACGGGCGTGCCCGTCAGCTCGGACTGGCATTGTGCCAGATATGGCGCGGGCGCGCAGACGCCGCAATCGGCATTCTTGGCGGCATAGCCGGCCACGATCCCGCGTAATAATACCGAATTCGCGGCAAGGCTGCCGTTCATTTTCCAGTTGCCGATGACCAGTTTGCGTCGCATAGTACTCCGGGCGGTTGATAAACAATAAACCCGCAATTGTAGCTTGGGCCATAAAGCCGGGTCAAACGGATGAGGTGCAGCGCAGGGCGCCAGGCACCCGTCCGTGGGTCGCCGACCCATGGATGGGTGCCTGGCACCTTCGGGTTTAAGGCTTAATCACCTGCAACATGATCTTGCCCACGTGCGTGGAAGACTCCATCAGCGCATGCGCATCGGCCGCCTGCTCCAGCGGGAAGCTTTCGTAGATGACGGGCTTGATGCGCCCTTCGCCGAACAGCGGCCACACCTTGTCCTGCAGCTGGCGCGCGATGGCGCCCTTGAACGCGACGGAACGAGGCCGCAAGGTGGAACCGGTGATCGTCAGGCGGCGGCGCAGCACCTGCCCCATGTCGAGCGTGCCCTTGGCGCCGCCCAGCAGTGCGATGATGGCGATGCGGCCGTCGTCGGCCAGGCAGTTGATCTCGCGTCCCAGGTAGTCGCCGCCCACCATGTCGAGGATGACGTCGACGCCATTGTCGCCCGTCAGCTGCTTGACGACCGCGGCAAAGTCCTCGTGGCGGTAGTTGATGCCGCGTTCGGCGCCCAGCTGCTCGCAGGCACGGGCCTTGTCCTCGCTGCCGGCGGTGGCAAACACGCGGTTGCCCATCGCATTGGCCAGCTGGATGGCCGTGACGCCGATGCCGGACGTGCCGCCCTGCACCAGCAGCGACTCGCCCGGCCCCAGCCGGGCGCGGTCGAACACGTTGCTCCACACGGTAAAGTAATTCTCCGGCAGCGACGCGGCCTCCAGCGGCGACAAACCGTGCGGCACGGGCAGGCATTGCTCGACGGGTGCCGTCACGACCTCGGCATAGCCGCCGCCCTGCACCAGCGCGCACACCATGTCGCCCGCCTTGAAGGGCGAATTGGCCAGGTCCCCGTCGATGATCTCGCCGGCCACTTCCAGCCCCGGCAGGTCGGAAGCGCCCGGCGGCGGTGCGTAGTTGCCCTGGCGCTGGAACACGTCGGGCCGGTTGATGCCGGCCGCATGAACACGGATGCGCAGCTCCCCCGCCTTCGGTTCCGGCATCGGCCGCTGGCACAGCTGCAATACCTCGGGTCCGCCCGGCTTGGTGATCTCGATCGCGCGCATGGTTGTCCTTTCGATAAAGGACAGATTCTAGCGCAGGGGCGCCGAAGGCGTGGCGCCCTTACCCCGAGTGGAACTTGCTCGTGCTGGCCAGCAGTGTGGCGCCGCAGGTCGTCTTGTTGCCTTCGTAGGCCACCGCCACGCCGTCGATCCTGTGCTTGCCGTTGCCATCGGCGATCTTGCACTGCTCGTGGCCCTTGATGGGGCAACTGCACTGGTCGCCCACTCGCGCGACGGCGATGCCCCCGACCTTGAAGTGGGTGGCGGACACGCTCGTCACCTTGCCACCGTGGGAAGTGCGGTCGCCCAGGCGGATCACGTTGGGCATGGTTACTCCTCGTAGGCGACCAGTTGCCACATCGCCGCCGTCTTGTACGTCGGCTGCTCGCCCTTCAGCTGCTGCCACAGCGACGGCTTGCCGGCCAGGGTCGCCATCGGCATCGGCGCGCCCTCCTCCATGCGCTGGCGCGGCAATGCCTTCGCCGCTTCCGGCTCGCATGGCTGCCACCAGCCGGTTTGCGGGCAACTGCGCCCGGTCACCGCACGCTCGCCCAGCGGCTTGCGTGCTGCCGCGGGCGTCGTCGCTTTCGTTGTGGTGGGACGCACGCGGATCGTGCTGGTGATCGCATCCCAGACTGCTACCGCTTCCTCGTCTGTCAAGGTGGGTTTGACGGCGCCGGCGAGGTTGTCTGATACGCCGGTTTGCATCTGGATGTCAGCGTACGGCTTGAAGACGTCGTTGGGCACGCCTCTGACATCCATAACGAAATCGTGGTGGCCGTGTACACCCGGCTGATCCGGCGAACGCGACACAGCTTCCCACCCGTTCAACCAGTCATGGATCTGACGCGGGCCTCTGCGGAAATAGACCGTTTTCAACATCGGATGATTTAAGTCCTCAGCTCTTTGCTCTTTCTCCAGTTGTGCCAGCTGCCATTCCAGCGAGTTCCCCTCCGAATGAAAAGGGTTTGAGGGACCCACGAAAATTGACACGTGCGTATCGGGGAATTCTTTCAGGCGGAAGCCGATACGAATGTGTGCGATGGTCGCCTCTCCACCCGCCACAGGCTTATCCCTGAGGAAGGCGTATTCGAGGCAATTGCCAGGCTCAGTGGGCACTTCTCCTTCAACTCGTCGCCGCAGACGCTGAGCAATACTTTTTATGTCCGTAACGGTTTCGTCTCCATCTTCCTGCAAAGGGCGGGCGTCGATGATGAAGCCATCATTTCCCCACGAAAAATAGCCATTAATCTTCAGCTCTCTCATTGCATCAAACCCTTCGTAGCCAGCAATAATTCGTCCAGATGGCTCCTCGATGTGCTCGTCCGACAAGAGTAATGGTATATGGTCGTGATAGATCGCCTTGCTGCTCTTCAGCTCGTCGATGAATTTCTGTGCCTCTTCATTTACCTCTTTCGCAGCGTCCGGGTAGACCGCTATCCCGAGATCGACAGACCCGCTGCCCCAAGAAACCGTCGCCGTTGCCGGGACATCGACGACAAACCTGCCAAAACAGACCGTTTTCGTCGTCTCGAATATTGTTTTAAGGCGGGGCGTGAGCGCAGTCATATTGGGAGCTCCATATTGTGGCGAACGGTGATTGCAGGCGGCAAGCAGCATACTGATCGCGGCAAGACAGCCAACGCTAACTGATCGAATCGAATTCATGCTTGTCTTCCTTCACACATGTCCACTTTGCCCGCTGGGCAATTCGTACGATGCAGTACAGCGTGGAAGCTATAACGTGCGGGTCCTTGCAGCTCGACTGATGTTCGTAGCCGACCTGGCGGAACACACCTTTGAACTTTCCACTGCGCAGTTGATGATCTGCCGATTTGGCGGGCACCGTCTGATCGCCAGGCGCGCTGGGCGGCGTTAGCGTGGCATAAATCGATGCCGGCGTGCCAATGCTGAAGCCCTTTGAAAACGGCGTGTTCGGCTGATCTCTCTGCCACCTGGCTACCTCGAGCCGGCCCTGTCGGTCATCGTCAACGATGGGCCAGTCCCGCCAGCCAGTCGTGTCCACGCAGTGCTCGCTAATTTCCCACACGACCTCCCCAAAGCTCTGCCGCCCGGCGTCTGCGCCGTAATGCGCGTAACTGTTGGGATGAAACGTATTCCTAATCGCTTTGTGAAAGCTTTGCGCCTTGTCAAGATAACTGCAAGTCCGCTGGAATGTACCGCCGCCCATCTTTGGGGTGAGTCCGCTAGGATTGATCCAGTCTTTCCGCAACAGCGAGTACCATTTGCCGTCCGTTTTATAGATTTCAGCATACGGGTCACCCGTTTTGGGCCAGGCGTCGAGTTCGAGTCCTCTGTGTAGTACACGCAACCAACCGTTTCCATAGGCATCTGTCGGCAACAGCTCGAGTCCACCGCGAGAATTCGCCAACACCGCCGTCACTTCGTCGCCGAAATTGCCAGCGACTTTGGCACCGATACTTCCCTTGATATCCCTTAGAAGGCCGGGATCTTCGAATCCTGCCCTGATACGCTTGTAGCCAGCTGGCGCGCCGATTGCCGGCATTACGCCATGTACTATGCCTGCCACGCTATCTTGCAAATTGCCGAAGTCAGGGTGCACCAGAGCACGGCCAACCAGGCCGCCCATCGAGTGGGTGACCACAACCACCTGGTTGCATTCGTAACCGCTCTTGATGAGCGCTTCGATTAGCGCAGTGATCCGCTTTGCAATCATTCGGGCGCTTTCGCCGTTCGATTGCAGCCAGTTGTATCCAAGCGCGTAGACGGGAAACCAGCAACCGCTCACCACCTGTTTCAGTTCCTCTTCGGTAAGCGGCACCTGCGGCAGCTCCGGTACTGGCCACCAAGCAGTTGTTTCGGCACCAATAACATCGAGCCACTCGGGCCGCAGTTTGCAGTCAGAAAATGTATTGTTGAGGCGCGATTCCATACGCTGCAACAGCTCGCCGTAACTGCCGAAATACACTTCTCCCCAACCCCGAGACCTGGCCTTTTGCGTTGCCGTACGCCCGTTCTTTACTGTCGGCGGATCATCGACCAGCATGGGGGATGGAAAACGAGCGTCGAGCTCGACATTCTTATGCCGTTCGTCGCCGCTGACCGCCGAAGGACCTGAGGGGTTGTACACGTCGACTGTCGTGCAGAGCGGATCTAGCGCCAACTGCCGATTTACCGGTTTTTCGGTCGAGGCGCCCCTTGCATTGTCCTTTCCGAGACTGTCTGGTCGCCATGCGATATTGTCCTTTCTCTTCAACAGCGCCTGGCGCTCCGCGCTCATGCGCAAATTTGATCCCATGATCCCAGGTAGAAAAATCACCGGCAGCGCCCGCTTGGGCAAAAACCGCGCACACTGCGGCTTCTTGTCCTCTTTCGGCGTACCAAATCCTTCCGCCTTGCAGGCAGCCTCTTTGTGCTGCTGCGCAGGTAGTGCGTGTTCGACGCTCTTCATTTTTTCCAGGCCTCCTCAGTCCTGTTCGTTCAACGCTTCGACCGTGTAGCGCCCGAACGGAATCTCGATATTGAAACGCTCGGTCTTCCCATCCCCATCGGTGCGGCCTTCGATGACGCGCCCATCCTCCGTCGTAATCCGATAACGCTGCTGCTTCATCGGTTCGTCCGTGCCGATCCAGCGCAGCACCGTTTGCTGGTCGTGTGCCGTCTGACTTGTCGGCGGCGGAGCGGCGGGCACCTCGCCGTCACCTGGCCCCACATGCGCGAATTCGGACGACTTGATCGTGTGCGTGCCGCTGCTTTGCTGCGTGATGACGCCGCCGCCCAGCTCGACCTGTGCGCCTTGGGCCACGAAGCGGATCTTCGGCGCCTGCAGCACGATTTCATCCGTTGCCGTCAGCACGATCCGTTTCGACGACGTGACCTCGATATCGTCCGTATGCGTCTGCAGTTCCAGCTTGCCGCTGGCGGCGATCAGCTGGATGCCGAGCCGGTGCGCGAACAGGCTGATGCTGTCAAGCGCACGGGCCAGCAGCTTCTTACCGACCGACAGCTGGGTGCTGCCGAGACTGACGACATCGATGTCCGTCTGCGCGCCGATCGCGACGTTGTCGTTGGCGGTGAGGGCCACGCCAGCCGGTCCCGCGACAGCGACGACAGGTGCGCCGCCCTCCCCGCCGGCCTGCGTATTGCTGCCCGCTTCCCATTGCCGCAGGTAGCCGCCCAGCTGGCGCAGGCGCGTGCCGTCGGTCTCGCCCGCATGATGCGTGGACGACAGGCGCGACAACTCCTGCTGCACCATCTGCAGCGCCTCCATCAGCCCCGTGGTCTCGGCGCGGGCCAGCTGCGTGTCGCCGGCCGCGGCACTGACCAGCACCCCGGCAGCGCCACGGATCGCCACCGCCCCGTCGCTGCGCAGTTCCGCGCCCTCGCCGCGCGGCTCGCCTCTGCCGTCGCTACGCGGGTCGGTCAACCATCCGAGATTCAATTCGCTGTGCGCATGTTCGCTGGCCAGTTGGGCGCTGATCTGCCCTGGCGTATCGTCCAGCCGCAGCTGGTTGCAGCGGCCGCCCTGCACTTCCTTGCTGACGATACCGCCCACGCAGCGGTTGGCAGGCAATGTGCCGACGTGGCTGAACGCCGCCGGGCGCGCGACGCCGTTGTAGACCTGCGCGACGACGATCGGCTTGTCCGGATCGCCGCCCAGGAAATCGACGATGACTTCCGTGCCCACGCGCGGCAGCGCCAGCGCTCCCCACCGTTCGCCCGCCCAGCTGGAGGCGACGCGCACCCATGCCGAGTCCCGCTCGCTGTCGCTGGCACCGGCGCCCTGTGCGTGGTCGTGGTCTTCCGCGCGGGTGCAGGGAAAACGCACCTTGATGCGGCCTAGCTCGTCGCAATGGATCTCCTCGCCGGCCGGTCCCACGACCAGCGCGCTTTGCAGCCGCGGGCGCGGCAAGTCCGTGCGCGGGTCGAACGCCGGCACGATCGGCGTACCGCGTCGCACGCAGGTAAAACGGTTGGCGTAGCGGGTGCCGCGCTCGGCGCTCGCTTCGTGCAAGGCCGGCCCGACGTCGCGGCCGGTCTAACCGCTGGCCACGAACAGCCGCCGTACCCGATCGTCGAGCTGCTTGGGCAGGTTGTTGGCGGCGTCGATCGCCAGGCTCGTGACGATGAACTCGCGCCCGGTCGGCGGATGCCTGTCGATCTCGGGATGACCGGCCAGCGCGAACCACTGGCCCACGCCCAGCGTGCGCACGCTGCCCTCGCCCTGGAAGCGCTTCGATTCGTATTCGTGGCGCTGCATGCGCAGTTCGCCCAGCGCACGGTAGTCGTCGCCATCGCTGCCGGCGTGCGGCACTTCGACCAGGTGATCGTCCAGGCCCGCGGCGAAGTCGTTGCCCATCGTGCCCTGGTCGATGCAGGACGCGGTATTGGCCGCCATCGTGCGCGCCTGCACGTAGTCCCAACTGTGGCGCGCCAGCGCGCCCGGCCTGAGCGAGCGCACGGCGCCCCACGCCGTGATCGCGTCGCGCTCCTCGGTGGCGGCGTCGCGGTGGAAGCGCACCGTCCCGGCGATGTTCTGTTCCAGCCTGAAGCCATCGTCGAACAGGACCAGCGTATGCATCGGCGCGTCGGCGTCGGCAGGCGTGCTCGCGCTCCCCGGCCGGATGAACCAGGCGATGCCGCGCCGCTGCCACAGCCGGCGCAGGAACGCGGCGTCCGATTCGTTGTGTTGCATCGTGAATTCGCGTGCCGGGTACGTGCCCGTCACGTGCGACCAGTCGACGTCGAACGCCCGGGCCAGCACGGGATTGCGCTGGCGCCATTCGTCCAGGATGACGCTGGCGATATCGAGCTCGCTGCGCTGGCGGAACACCCGGGTGTTGGTGCGCTGGTCCATCAGCGCCAGCGCGTCGCGCAGCACCAGCCGGTAGGTGGCCAGGCCGCCGTCGCTGTGGCCGGCCGCCGTTTCCGCCACGATGCCGCAAAGCGCATGCAGCTCGCCCCGGTCGGTCACGAACTCCACCGCGGCCGGCAAGGCGACCAGCTCTTTCAGCGGCAGGTCGGCCCGCAGCGAGACGCACAGCAAACGGTACTCGATGCCACCGCAGATTGTCTCGCCGCCGCTGACGTGCTGCACCATCAGCACGTCGTCCAGCACCCCGTCGCGCTGGGCCAGCCGCAACCGGATGGGACGGTTCGCTTGCGACAGGCCGGCAAGCGCGGCGGTCAGGTCGTTCAGGTTCATGCGGCATCCCCGGCGGTCGTGGCCGCACAGGTGTGCAAGGCCGAGCGACCATTATCCGAATTGACGCCAGGAAAGTTCTTGATACGGGTCAGCGCGCGGTCGACGCTGTGGACTGAGCGCGACAGTCCTGCCGGGCGGTCACTACGCCAGCGGCCGCTCCACCGGCAGCAGCGCCGCCGCTTCCTCCAGCCTGCCCTGTTCGACCAGCGCATGGATGTCGTGGGCCAGCGGGGTGACGTCGCTCACGGCCTGGATCCATTCGTCGACGTACAGCCGCACCGCCTCGCCAGACAGGCCGACCTGGATGGCCCGGTGCGGCAGCGGTTGCAGTAACAGGTCGCGCTCCGGATCCCACTGGATGCGCACGGGCGACGCCTGCTTCAGGGCCCGCCAGTCGGCCTGGCTCATGCCCTCCTCCGGATGGCTCGGGCAGCCGTGCTGCAAGGCCCACGCGAAGCCGGCGCGGCTGATGTCGATGGCAAGAATACGCTGCTGGCCGGGGTCCTTGTAACCCCAGCCGGCGCGGTACATCATCCACAGGAACGACGGCTTGATCCACGTCATGCGCTCGCGCTTGAACGGCGGCGACATGAACGTGCCGTGCGCCAGCGCCGCCTCCGCGATCTCGTTCGAGTAGGCCTGGTAGACGCGGATGGTAGCGTCGTCGTGCACGGCCCGGATCTGGCGCAACGGGAACGGCGTCATCCGCCGGCCCCGGTGCGCGAACTGCGCGGCAGCGGCTTGCCCGGTTTCCACGCGGCCGACAGCGCCTGGCCTTCCTCGATCTGCTCCTCCGTCATGTGCTTGATGACGGCGCCGCGCTGCTCGGCCGCGTTGACGTTGCCGCTGGCGGCGGCCAGGTTCCACAGCATGTAGGCGATGACGTTATCCTGCGGCATGCCGCCGATGCGATAGCGATACATCAGGCCCAGCACCTGCTGCGCCTGCGCGTGGCCCTGTTCGGCCGCCATGCGGAACCAGTGCACGGCCTGGCGGTGATCCTGGATCACCGCGTTGCCCGTGTAGTACATGGCGCCGACGACGTACTGCGCATCCGCCTTGCCCTGCAGCCCGGCCTTGCGGTGCCAGGCCAGCGCCTGCTTGTAGTCCTGCTTGACGCCGCGGCCCATGTAGTACATGAGGCCCAGCAGGTGCTGCGCGTCCGCGTTGCCGCCCTTGGCCAGCGGCAGGATCTCCTTGTAGGCCACGGCGTAGTTGCGGTTGTTGTACGCGGTGGCGCCTTCGACGAAGCCGGCCAGCGCACTGCCGTGCAGGGTCAGCACCAGGGCCGTGGCGATCGCCACGATCGTTCTTTCCAGTTTTTTCATTTGCGAGATATTCGAATTCGTTATTGTTCTCGATGGCGTGCGCTACGCCGGGCGGTCGCTACTTCCAGCTGACCCGGCCCAGCCCGTCCACGCTTACTTTGCGGTTCAATGGCTTGCCGTACACGGTCACGGACCCCAGGCCGGACAAGTCCAGGCTCAGGTTCGTGCGCGCGTTGACGGTGGCGTTGCCCAGGCCCGACAGGTCGATGTCGACCGAGTCGGCGTCGAACTGCTGCGCGTTCAGGCCGCCCAGGCCGCCCAGCGACGCGCGCAGCAGGCGACTGCGCCCGCCGATCGTCACGTAGCCGGCGCCGCGCAGGTCCAGCGCCACCTCGTCGCCGTCCTTGACCCACACGTTCATGCTGCCCACGCCGCCCAGGTTGGCCCGCAGTCGTCGGTACGCGGCGACGAGCTTCATGCTGCCCGCCCCGTCCAGCGTGACGTCCAGTTCGTCGCCCGTAAAGCCGGATACCTCCGAGGCCCCCAGGCCCTCCGACACCAGCTCGCGCAGCCGCGGCAGCACCAGGTCGGCCCGCAGCGACGGCCGGCCCATGCGGGCGCCCTGGATCTCCGTGTCCAGCTGCAGCGTGTCGCCCGTCTGCACGCATGTGACCTTGTCGAGGTAGCGCCGGTCGCCGCTGATCTTCAGCGACGCCACGTCGCCCTGGCGGATGCGCAGGTCGATGACGCCGTCCAGCCTCACGCGCTCGACGCGGGCATCGACCGGGCGGGTCTCGTTGCCGTCGTCCGCGCGGCCCAGGGCCGGACAGAGCCACAGCAGGCCCAGGATCAGTGTCCGGATCAGTACGGCAGGATGGATGGAATGGGTCATGGGGGCTCCTTGGGTCCGGCGCAGATTATTCGATGCTCCCATCATAGCGAAGCCGGACTGGGGGCCGGCACCATTTGCGACGAACTGCAGAAAACGCGGCCCGGACGACACCGGGGCGGGCCAGCCGGTTTTGTCGCGCAACTTCGGCAGGCCCGCGCAGCCAGCGCACGCAGCGCCTTTGCGGGGCGGTGCCGATGGCGGAATCGCCCCGCCGGCCCGTGTTTAGTAAAACTGATTAAACTGCGACGCGAATCGGCGAATCGCTTGATCTCGCTATTTTTGCAATGCAATACTGCCTCGGCTGACAGAGGGGTCCGCAAGCGGCCCACATTCCAAACGAGGAGACGAAATGCATCCCACCAAGAGAACCTTGATGAGCCTGGCCGTGGCCAGCGCTTGCAGCCTGGTCGCGTTGTCCGCCTACGCCCAGGCGGGCGCCGCGGCAGCCGACACCAACGTGACCGCCGGCGCTTCCGGTGCCGCCGGGAGCACTGTCTCTGGGGGCGACCAGATCCCGGAAGTCAAAGTGACGGCGACCCGCTATTCGACATCGCTGCTGAAGACGCCGCTGGCCGTGTCGGCCTTCAGCCAGGAGCAGCTGACGCGCAAGGGCGCCACCAGCCTGAAGGACCTGGCCGGCGAGATTCCCAACGTCGTCATCCAGAACACGGGCCTGGATTCGGCCGTGCAGATCACCATCCGCGGCATCACCTCCACCAACTTCACGGAGACGGGCGATCCGGCCGTGGGCTTCCACGTGGACGGCATGTACTCGCCGCGCCCGCAAGGCGCCCAGGCGCTGATGTTCGACGTCGACCAGGTCGAGGTGCTGCGCGGCCCGCAGGGCACGCTGTTCGGCCGCAACTCCACGGGCGGCAGCGTCAACGTCATCGCCGCCAAGCCCGACTTCTCGGGCAACTACGGAAAGGCCGACATCGATATCGGCAACTACCGCAAGAAGCAGGTCTCGCTGGTGCAGAACGTCAAGGTGAACGACAAGCTGGCCCTGCGCGGCACCTTCATGAAGGTCACGCGCGACGGCTACGCCAATCAGATGCGCGACCTGTCGGAAGCGAACGCGCCGCAACTGGGCTGGGTCCCGGACGGCAAGCCGGACGTCGACCAGCGCTTCAACAAGGTGATCGGCAAGGACAAGTTCTACACCAACCAGGACCAGTGGGCCGCGCGCCTGTCCGCGCTGTACAAGATCAGCGACGACCTGACGTTCAAGGCCGCCTACGAGCACTTCCAGGACAACGGCGCCGGCGGCGCCGCCTTCCGCGACTGCGACGCTTCGGCCGGCACCCGTTATGCGTGCGCCCCCAACACGGGCAAGTGGGACCTGCTGGTCAATGTGCCGGGCGAAGTGGACATGCAGATCCGTACGCTGCGCACGGGCCTGTCGTGGACCATCAACCCGACCACCACCTTCGACTACACGTTCCAGGTCGCCGACCAGAAGCGCGCCGAGATCACCGACGACGACATGGGCATGCAGCACGCCGCGCCGTTCCAGATCAACGGGGCCTACCCGAACACGCCCGATGGCAACTGGGGCACGTGGCCGCTGACGGATTCGTTCCACCGCACGCTGTCGTCGCGTTATTTCTCCACCGTGCACGAAGCCCAGCTGAAGCAGACGCTCGGCAACGTGCAGTACGTGGCGGGCCTGTTCTGGATGCACGAACGCAACCGCATCGACTACGAGATGACGAACACGATCCAGAAGCCGCACGGCGACGTGGGCTCCGTGCTGTACCACCAGCCGAACCGCCAGGTCGACGCCAAGGCCGCGTTCGCGCAGGCCGACTGGAAGTTCATGCCGACGTGGACGGCTACCCTGGGCGCCCGCTACAGCATCGACAGCAAGGAAGACAAGGGCGGTGAAGTGTATGGCGCCAACTGGAAGGGCGACCCGGCCTACTACAATGGCCTGTTCAGCCAGGGCACGCCCGGCACGCCGGGCTTTCGCGTCCACAACGGCACCGACCTGACGGACGCGATGGGCGGCAGCGTCGCCGCCTACCGCCTGTACGGCGCCCCGACGTCGAACGACCACAAGGAAACCTGGCGCAAGGTGACGTGGCGGGTGGGCCTGCAAAAGCAGATGACGCCGAACCAGATGGCCTATGCCTCCGTCTCGACGGGCTACAAGGCTGGCGGCTTCGCCGACAAGACCGACAGCTGCAACTACCACCTGTGCGCGGACGGCAAGCCGGGCGTGGTGACGTTCCTGCCGTACGGCCCGGAACAGGTCACCAACTTCGAGCTGGGCTACAAGGGCAAGTTCCTGGACAACCGGCTGTCGCTGTCGGCCACCGCGTTCTGGATGAAGTACAAGGACATGCAGCTGACGGGCACGTACTTCATCAACCAGATCATCCCGGACGACGGCCTGCCCTGCCCGACCGACCAGCCCAAGTGCGACGTGTACGAAGCCTGGCGCACCATCAACGTGGGCAAGGTGGACATCCCGGGCCTGGAACTGGAATGGGACTACCGGCCGTGGCGTGGCGCCCGCTTCGGCGGCGGCTTCGCCTACATCAACACGGACGTGCACGACTTCCGCGAGTTCTCCGACGACTACCAGTGCGACATCCGTACGGAACTGGGCCAGACGCCCTGCCCGCCCGCCTACACGGGTCCGGACAAGGCACTGCAGGGCCGCCGCCTGTACAACATCGACGGCAACCACCTGCCGAACACGCCGAAGTACCAGGTCAACCTGTCGTTCTCGCAGGAGTTCGCGCTGGCCAACGGCTATCGCATCACGCCGTATGTCAAGGTGAACTGGCGCGACAAGGCCTACTTCGACCTGCGCAACTCCGAGTTCGACGTGGTCGGCCGCTACCAGAAGGCCTACGCGCTGACGGACGCCTCGGTGCGCCTCGATTCGCCGAACGGCAACTGGCACGCCGAGCTGTACGTGCGCAACGCCGGCGACAAGCATGCCGCGCAAGCGCGCGAATCCGTGTTCGGCGGCTTCATGAAGGCGTACTACGTCGAGCCGCGCATGTTCGGGTTCCGGGTGGGTGCGGAGTACTGACCTGTCCTGGCCCAGGGTCTGTTCCTGCGGGACTGACCCTGGTTTTCATCGCGAACGGCGGCGTCACCGCGCGGTCCACCGGCCGATGCACTGGCGTCGCGGATCAAAACCGGGGTCGGTCCCCAAGAACGGGACAGACCCCAAGCGCATCAAGCCGCTGTGTGCAGCAGGCTCAGGGTCTGTCCCTGCGGGACTGACCCTGGTTTTCATCGCGAACAGCTGCGTCACCGCGCGGTCCACCGGCCGATGCATTCGCGTCGCGGATTAAAACCGGGGTCGGTCCCGAAGAACGGGACAGACCCCAAGCGCATCAAGCCGCTGTGGCGAGCAGGTCACCATCACTACCACCCCATCACCGCCCGCAACTGCGGCACCAGGTCCGCCGCCATCGCCGCGTGCTGCGCGCGGGTCGGATGCGCATCCGCCGCATCGCCGGGATAGTGCCGCGATACGACGCTGGAAACGCGCGGATCGCCTACCTCGCGGATCGTCGCGTCGATGTACCCCCGCAGCGCCGCTTTCTTCTCCCCGTCCAGGATCGCCCCTTCCGTCAGCACGATGCGCGCGCGCGGGTGGTCACGCAGCAAAGTGCGCACCAGCTCGACATATTTGGCGACGTAGCCGGCGCGCTCCGGAATGCCAGGATTGAAATCGTTGGTGCCGATCGCGCTGACGATCAGGTCCGGCGCATAACGGCGCTGGTCCCACGGTTCGGGCCGGGCCGGATCGGCAATGGCCAGCTGGTACAGGCGACCCAGGTTGAACTCGTCGGTACGGTTGTTCCAGCTGCGCACCAGGCCACGACCGCCGTGGCAGACCAGGTGCACCTGCGCCCCCAGGGCCTCGGCCGCCAGCATGCCGTATGAAACCCGTGGGTTCCACCAGACGGCCTGCTTCGGCCCCGGCGGCGTGCGCTCGAGCGCTTCGCCGCACGTGACGGAGTCGCCCAGGAACATCAGCCGGCGCGCGGGCAGCGCCGGCGCCGCGGCAAAGCGGCCATCCGTCGTGAAGCCGCGCAGCGTGACCGTGCCGTGCCACGTCTCGGACCGGTGCAGCACCTGCACCGTATGCGGAGCCGGCTGCGCTTCGTCGACCAGCACGTAGCGTCCGCCTTCTGGCGCCACGTGGATCGTGCGCACGGCGCCATCCACGATCACGTCCAGCCAGCTCTTGTCGCCCGTGCTGGCTGCGTCGAGCGCCAGCGTCTTGCCCTCGAAGCGCAGGAAGACACTGACGCCGGGATAGGCGAAGCGTACGGCGCCCTCCGTGCTAGCGACTGTACGGCCCATGTGGGCTATGCGCTTGTCCGTGGCCGGTGCCGTCTCGGCCGCATGCGCGGCGCCGCTGAAACAAAAAAACGCGGCCAGGGCCGCGTTCAGGGGATGCATGGTCATGCGCATCGGTTGTCCTTGGTGGATGGCTTACTTCAGCAATCTGGCGATGTCCGGCTGCAGCGCGTCGGCCCAGATCCGGTAGCCCTTTTCCGTCAGATGCAGGTAGTCGGGCATGATGGCCGGCGAGATCGTGCCGTCCGGCTGCAGGAACAGCGGGCCGTAGTCGCGGTAGAACACGTGCTTGCCGTCGTCCAGCCGGGCCACGTCGCGATTGAGCTTGGCCACGTTCAGGCGGCGCGGATGGTCCGGATTGGGCTCCACGGGCAGCACGGCGTTCAGCAGGATCTTCGCGTCCGGGTAGACCTGGCGCAGCGACGCCACCACGGAGGAGATACCGTTGAACACCTGCTCGGGCGCCTCGCCGCACAGGCCGAAGTTGTTGGTCCCGATCAGCAGCACGACGAGTTTCGGGCGCAGCTTGTCCATGCTGCCGTTCTGCAGGCGCCACAGCACATTGCCCGTGTGGTCGCCGCCGATGCCGAAGTTGGCCGCCTTGTAGCGGCCGAAGTGGCTGTCCCACTCGCTCTTCGGCCACCCCTCGGTGATCGAGTCGCCCAGGAACAGCACGTCCACGTTGCCCTTGGCCGCCAGCGCCGTCTTGTCCCGGTTGAGCTGGTGCCAGCGCTCGATCGACATCCATGGATATTCCACGCTGCGCGGCTCCACCACGGTCGCGCACTGGCGCACCTGCCCCGGCGCCATGTCGGCCCGTGCCGTGCCGGCGGCGCACAATGCCAGCGCCGCCCACGCCCATCCTTTCATCCGCATGCCTGTCTCCCTTCGCTTTGAAAACGTTATCATAACGTGACGCCGCGCCGTCGGCTCAAGTGCCCTCCCGCGGCGTCAGCCGCAGCATCGTCACGCTGTGCGGCGCCAGCTTCAGGGTCAACGGCTTCGCCGTATCGCCCGTTTTCAACTGCCACAGGTCGGTCCAGCGGTAAGCCGCTTTCTTCAGGTCGGCCGAGCGCTTCGACAGGTCGTCGGACAACGGCTGCTTGTGCCAGTCGTAGCTGCGCTCCAGCGCCTGCTCGCCGCGGTTCAGGAACAGCACGGCCCAATCGTTGCCGGCCAGGGGCTTGATCCACACTTCCAGCGGGCCGTCGGTCAGCATGCGCAGCGCCTGCACACCCAGCTTGTCCTGGTTGACGGCGATGACGTCCTTGTTGGTCAGCACCTTGCGCACCGCCTCCGGCATCTTGCGCAGGTCGTTGCCCGAGATGAGGGGCGACGCCAGCATGGCCCACAGCGAGAAGTGCGAGCGGTCTTCCTCCGGCGTCAGGCCGTTGCCCACCTCCAGCATGTCCAGGTCGTTCCAGTGGCCCGGCCCCGCGTACTTGCGCAGCGCCAGCGACTTGTCGACGATCTTCATCACGCCGAACGTGGACCAGGAGCCCAGCGACACCTCGCAATCCCAGCACGCGTAGATGTCGCCTGTCGTGCGCCACGAGTGCCCCACGTTGGGTGCCCAGTCCCACGGCTTGTTGTCGCCCCATTCGCAGATCGACAGCAGGATCGGCCGGCCCGCCGCGCGCAGCGCATCGCGCATCGTCGTGTAGGCGCCTTCCGCATTCAAGCCCTTGGTGTCGCACCAGTCATACTTGACGTAGTCGACGCCCCAGGCGGCATAGGTACGCGCATCCTGGTACTCGTGGCCGCGACTGCCGGGGCGGCCGCCACACGTGGTGGCGCCGGCGTCCGAGTACAGGCCCAGTTTCAGGCCGCGCGCATGCACGTAGTCCGCCAGCGCCTTGATCCCCGACGGGAAGCGCACGGGGTCGGCCTGGATGGTGCCGTCCTTGTCGCGCTGGCCATGCCAGCAGTCGTCGATATTGACGTACTGGTAGCCGGCGTCCTTCATGCCCAGCTTGACCATCGCATCGGCCGTCTCGCGGATCAACTGCTCGTTGATCTCGCAGCCGAACTTGTTCCAGCTGTTCCAGCCCATCTGCGGCGTGTCCGCCAGGCCCTCGAACTTCTGCGCCTGAGCGGTGCCGGCCGCCAGCAGCAGCGCCGCCGCCGCCACCGACAATTGTGTCCTCGTCATTTGCGCTCCAGGGCTTTCAGTTTGGCGGCGGTTTCCTTGATCAGCGCAATGGTGCTGGCGTCCGTGTCGAACACGGAGTACAGGCCCTGCTCTTCCTGCGGCGGATCGCCCATCAGGTCGTTGCCCTCCTTCCACCAGTAGTCGCGATTGGCGGCGCGACCGGCGCCGCCCCAGGCCCAGAAATTGAAGCCGGCGATGGGATCGCCCTTGGCGGCGCGCGTCGTGATGACGTTGAACACTTCGCCATAGAAGCGGTCGCGCACCGTGGTGCCGGCCTTGATGTCGAAGGACGCGTTGTCGCGGTCCATGCCGAATTCCTCCAGCACGATCGGCTTGCCCACCCTCTTCGCATAGTCGATGTGCACGTTCAGGTAGTGGCGGCTTTTCTCCAGCGCGCCATCCCACGTGGCGGCCACGTTCCTCGAGTCGATCCAGCCCCAGTTCTTCGGCCACAGGTGATACGTCAGGTAGTCGATGTGCCTGGTCCGGTGCGCCTGCATGAACAGTTCGCCGTCCTGGGCGGAACCGGCCAGGCCCTCGCTGCCGCTGCTGACCAGGTGGTTGGCGTCGAGGCCGTGGATAAAGGCGGCCGTGTCGGCGATCCACTTGACGTAGACGGCCTTCTCTTCCGCCGTGGTTCTCGCGTTGCCCGGACGGGGCTCGTTGGCCAGCTGCCACGACATCACCGTGGGGTCGTCCGCGTAGCGCTTGCCCGTGACGGTATTGACGCGCTGGACGATCTTGCGGATCACGTTGCGGTATTCCGCCTGGGCCTTGTCGTTGCGGTAGAAGCGCACCGTCTTGGCCATGTAGTCCTCATAGTCCTTGGTGACGTTCGGGTCCAGCGCCTTGGTGCCCTCGAACCAGTTCAGGTACTGCGTCATGCCGCCCGACCACTGCCAGAAGTTGTTCAGGTAGATCACCGCCGTCATGTCGCGCTTGGCCAGCTCGGCCAGCAGGTAGTCCAGGCCCGCCAGCAGCTCCTCGTCGTACTGGCCTGGTGCCGCCGTGGTGGCGGGACGCACGGCGCTCGGCATGTCCGTCTTCTCGGAGACGGCCAGCACCCGCACGTTGTTGATGCCGGCCGCCTTCATCGTGTCCAGTTCCTTCAGCAGGCGGGCGCGGTCGCCCACCTTGCTTGGTGCACCCAGGTAGGCGCCGTACCAGAAGTTGGCGCCGGCAATGTAGTAGCGCTGCCCGGCGCGGGCGAAGTGTGTCTTGTCGACCTTGACGAAGGCGCCCTTGTCGTTGGCCGCCGCCTCCATCGGCAGTGCGTGCATCATCATGAGGCTGGCCGCGAGCGTGATCATTCGTTTCATCGTTGTCCCTTGTTGGTGGTTGTCGGTTGGCCTGCCAGGTTCAGCACCCGGGCCGGCAGGTTGATGGTGACGGCTTGCGCCTGCGTATCGCCGGCATGGCGTGCCAGCAGTATCTTGTACCGGCCAGCCGCCACCTGCCACGTCCTGGCATTGCCGCGGATGGTGCCGAACAGGCGCGGGTCAAGCGTCAGTTCGACGTCGCGCGTGGCGCCGGGCGCCAGGTCGACCTTGTCCCAGCCCGCCAGGCGCTTGGGCGCTTCCCAACGCGCCGCGAGCGGTGCGACGTAGACCTGCGGCACGTCCTTGCCCGCCAGCGTCCCCGCGTTGGCGACCTTGAAGCGGACCCTGACCTTGCCGTCGACGACGGTCGCTGCCAGCCCGCTGTAGCCGAACTGCGTATAGGACAGGCCGTAGCCGAACGGGAACAGCGGTTTCAGGTTCTTCAGGTCGAACCATTTGTAGCCCACGGCGGCGCCTTCGTGGTAATCCACCGCGAAGCGCAGGTCCGGCCTGGCGGGGTCGCCGTCCAGCCGTGGCCGCGGCAGTTGCCGTTCCGCTTGCGGGAACGTGGCCGGCAGGCGGCCGGACGGATTGACTTCGCCGAACAGCACGCGGGCGATCGCTTCGCCGCCACGGGTCCCCGGATACCAGGCCTCGACCACGGCGGCCACCTTGTCCAGCCACGGCATCAGGACGGGACCGCTGGTCTCGAGCACCACGGCCGTGCGCGGATTGGCCGCGGCGACGGCGTCGATCAGGGCATCCTGCCGGTCCGGCAGCGCCAGCGACGTCGCATCGAGCGCCTCGCCGACCCATTGCGTGGCAAAGACCAGTACCGCGTCCGCATCGGCCGCCAGGCGGGCCGCGCGGGCCGGGTCGGTGCCGTCGTCGAAGGTCACCGTGGCGCCACCGGCACGCGCCTGCACCGCCTTCAGTGGCGACGACGGGTAGTACATGACGGGGCCGGGCCAGGTGGCCGGCAGCAGGCCTGGCACGGCATTGCCGCCGACCGGATACACCAGCGAGGAACCGCCACCGGCCAGCACGCCCACGTCGGCGTGGCCGCCGACAATGACGATCTTCCTCATCCCGGCGCGCAGCGGCAGCAGGCGCTGGTTCTTCAGCAGTACGATGCCCTCTTCCGCATCGGCCTGCGTGATCCGCGCATGCGCTTCGAAATCGATGGCGCCGCCCTCCTTGACGGGATGGTCGACGACGCCCTTGGCGAACATCGTGCGCAGCACGCGGTGGGCCAGGTCGTCGAGCCGGCGAGGCGACACGTGGCCGTTCTCCACCGCCTCCTCCAGCGCGGCGCCGAAGTAGTTCGACTTGTCGAACTCGCCGCCGGACTGCTGGTCCAGGCCCGCGTTCGCGGCCGGCACGGTGCTGTGGGTGGCGCCCCAGTCGGACATCACGTAGCCCTTGAAGCCCCAGTCCTCCTTCAGCACCTCGTTCAGCAGCCAGCCGCTCTCGCATGCGTAAGGACCGTTGACGCGGTTGTAGGCGCACATGAACGACCCCGCGTCCGACTGTTCCAGCGCGATCTGGAACGCCAGCAGGTCCGACATGCGCGCCGCCGCCGGGTCGATGCGGGCGTCCAGCTGGAAGCGCCCCGTTTCCTGGGCATTCAGGGCGAAGTGCTTGATGGTGGCGATGACGTGGTTCGACTCGATGCCCTTGACCTGTTCCGCCACCATCAGGCCGGCGTGCAGCGGATCTTCACCGGCATATTCGAAGTTGCGGCCGTTGCGCGGCTCGCGCAGCAGGTTGACGCCGCCCGCCAGCATCACGTTGAAGCCGGACGCACGGGCCTCGGCGCCGATCATGCGCCCGCCCTCGTAAGCCAGCTTGGGGTTCCACGTGGCCGCCGTCGCGATCCCGGCCGGCAGCGCGGTGCGCTCGCGCGGCGTCGTCGTGTATTGCGTCGCCACGCCGATGCCCGCATCCGTCTCGAACAGGGCGGGCAGGCCCAGGCGCGGGATGCCGGGAATGTAGCCGGCGGAGAACGGCAACGCGGCGGCGATCTTCTTCGTCTTGTTGCCCGCATGGTCGGCGCCGAAGTAGCCGTAGGCCCAGTTCAGCTTTTCCTTCTGCGTCATCTCCTTCAGCACCAGCGCGGCGCGCCGGTCGGGGTCGAGCGCGGGGTTCAGCCAGGGCTGCGCCTCGGCGGCTCCGAGCGCAGGACCGGCGGCCAGCGCCAGCAATACGGAGCAGGACATCAGGTTCATGGTCGTCCTCATACGGCCTTGATCTCGTCCACGTACATGCCGGCGTAGCGCACGCCGAAGTACAGGATGAACACGTAGCAGGCGGCCGGCACCAGGAACGACAGTTGCAGGCCGATGGCGTCGGCCAGGAAGCCCTGCACGAACGGCACGATGGCGCCGCCGACAATGGCCATGCACAGGACGCCTGAGCCTTGCCCCGTCTGCGCGCCCAGCTTGTGCAACGCCATGCTGAAAATCGTGGGGAACATGATGGAGTTGAACAGGCCCACGGCGATCAGCGCCCACATCGCGACGGCGCCCTGGCCGAATACGGCCAGCAGTACCAGCACGATTGTCGCTGCCGCATTGAACGCCAGCGCCTTGCCGGGACTGACGCGGCGCATGACGAAGAAACCGGCGAAGCGCCCGACCATGGCGCCGCCCCAGTACCAGCTGACGTAGTTGGCGGCGGCCGCATGGGACATGCCGGCGATGCGCTCCTCGCCCAGGAAGTTGATCAGGAAACTGCCGATGCTCACTTCCGCACCCACGTACAGGAAGATGCCGATGGCGCCCAGCAGCAGGTGGCGTTGCTTCAGCACGGAAGCTTTCGCCTGGCCCGGCAGCTCCAGCAGGCCATCGTCATGGGTGATGGTGGGCAGACGCACGATGGCGAACAGCACGGCCAGCAGCAGCAGCGCGCCGGCCAGCGCCAGGTAGGGCCCCTGTACCGCGGCCGCTTCCTGCGCCCGGTCGACGACGGCGCCGGTGACGGCCGGCACCTGCGTCAGGATCAGCATGCCGCCCAGCGCCGGAGCGATCGTGGTGCCCAGCGAATTGAAGGCCTGCGTCAAGGTCAGGCGGCTCGATGCCCCCGCGGGCGGGCCCAGCACGGTGACGAACGGGTTGGCGGCCACCTGCAGCACGGTGATGCCGGAGGCGAGCACGAAGAACGCGAACAGGAACAGGCCGTAGCCGCTCATCGCCGCCGGATAGAACAGGGCGCAACCGGCAGCCGCGATGACGAGGCCCGTGACGGCGCCGCGCTGGTAGCCGATACGCCGGATCAGCATCCCGGCCGGCAGCGACACGATGAAGTAGGCGCCGAAGAAGCAGAACTGCACCAGCATCGCCTGCACGTAGTTGAGCGTGTAGACGCCCTTCAGGTGCGGAATCAGCACGTCGTTCAGGGAAGTCAGCAGGCCCCACATGAAGAACAGGATCGTGATGACGATTAACGGTACCGTATGGGAAGGCTGCGCGGCGGGCGCGCGTGCGGCGGCCGCCGGCTGGTGCAGCCGGGCGGGGGTGGATTGCTCCATGTCGTCTCCTTGGTGGTCCGCGGGTGCGGACCTTGTTGTGCGACGATTCTGCATGGATGCCGCCCGGCCGGTCAAACCCTGCCGCTTTTTTAGGCGCGAGTTTAGCGTCGTTCACTAAACATGCCTCCGGTGGCACACTTGGACGCAGGCGGCACCGCCCACGGCCTCCCCCCGCATGTTTAGTAAATCGGACTAAACTTTTCCGCAAACACGGTCCGGGGTTTGACCGCCGCGCGGGCGCCATGCCAGACTGTCGGCACAATATCGGCGCACTCGCGGCAAGCGGATGCGACCGTCATAACACGCTGTTCGGACAACAACGGAGGAGATCCATGTGCAAGCTTCACGCAGGGGCGCGCCGATGACGGCCGCCACTGCCGCCGCGGCTGCCCCTGGCACGGGCGGCGTCACGATCCGCGACATTGCGCGGGTGGCCGGTGTCTCGGCCGGCACCATTTCACGTGCCCTGAAGAACGAGCCGGGACTGACGGAGTCGACGCGCCAGATGGTATTGAACACGGCGCGCGACCTGGGCTACGACTTCTGCAAGCTGCGCCCGAAGCGCCTGCGCCGCCTGACCTTCCTGCTGCACCGCCAGCACAACACGGCCGCCAGCAGCCCGTTCTACTCGCCCGTGCTGCACGGCGCCGAGGAAGCGTGCCGCAAGCAGGGCATCGTGCTGTCGTTCATGGCGGTCGGCCCGGCCGACGGCCTGGCCGACCAGCTGCGCATCCATGCGCCGGACGGCATCGTCTGCGCCGGCTTCTTCGAGCCCGAGCTGCTGACGGCGCTGCGCGACACGGGCAAGCCGATGGTACTGATCGACATGAAGCTGCGCGGCTACAGCTCCGTCAATCCGGACAATATGATGGGCGGCTACCTCGCCACACAGCACCTGATCGAACGGGGACGCGAACGGGTGGGTCTCATCTGCGGTTCGCTCAGCCACTACAGCATCCGCGAACGGGCGCGCGGCTACCGCCAGGCGCTGTACGATGCCGGCATCCTGGCCGATCCACGCCTGGAGGCGAGCCTGCCGGACGGCGTCGATCTGGAAACGGGCGCATGGGAAGCGATGGAAAGCCTGCTCGCGCTGCCGAAGCCGCCGGACGCGCTGTTCTGCTACAACGACAGCGCCGCGCTGGTGGCGATGCGCTGCTGCCTGGCGAAGGGGCTGAAGGTACCGCACGATATCTCGATCGTCGGCTTCGACGACATCTCGACGGCCGTGCTGGGCCACCGTCCGCTGACGACGCTGCGCATCAACAAGAAGGAACTGGGTGCGCTGGGGGTCGAGCTGCTGCTGAACAGCCGCAATGGCATCAATGGCACCAACGGAACCGTGGAAGAAAAGATCTCGCCCGTGGAGCTGGTCGTGCGCGCCAGCACGGTGTGCTAGGAGGCGCCGCCCGACGATCACCCCGACCACTTGACCAAGAATGGAGCCTGGTGCGACACGCCAAAGCGTGCCGCGCGGGGACCGCTCATGCCCGAAAAAACAGGCCATCCCAACGGCTATTCACATGGCGCCTGCCAGCGCCCATCACCTCGAACGGAAGATTCATGTTACCAGACTTTCATGCACGCGAAACCCTGTTGCGGCATATCCGCGACACCCGCAATTTCTACGATCCGCGCAGCGTGGATCCCAGCGGCGGCTTCTACCACTTCTACAAGGACGACGGCACGGTGTACGACGTGCACACGCGCCACCTGGTGAGCAGCACGCGCTTCGTCTTCAACTACGCGATGGCGTGGCGCCAGTTCGGCGAGGAAGCCGATCGCCAGCGCCTGCGCCACGGCCTGGCCTTCCTGCGCGACGTGCACCGCGACCCGGCCAGCGGGGGCTACGCCTGGGAGCTGCAATGGCGCGACGGCGGCAAGACCGTTACCGACGCCACCAATCACTGCTACGGACTGGCCTTCGTGCTGCTGGCCTACTCGCATGCGCTGATGGCCGGCGAGGAAGGCGCGCGCGCCCACGTGGCCGAGACGTTCGAGCTGATGGAACGCCGCTTCTGGGAAGCGGCGCACGGCTTGTACGCGGACGAGGCCAGCGCGGACTGGCAGGTGTCCGGCTACCGCGGCCAGAACGCCAATATGCATGCGTGCGAAGCGCTGCTGGCCGCGTTCGAGGCGACGGGTGAAAACCGCTACCTGCACCGGGCCGAGACCCTGGCGCGCAACATCGCGCAGCGCCAGGCCGCGCTGGCGGACGACCTGGTATGGGAACACTACCGAGCGGACTGGTCGGTCGATCCGGACTACAACCGCCACGACAGCACCAATATCTTCCGCCCGTGGGGCTACCAGCCGGGCCACCTGACGGAATGGGCCAAGCTGCTGCTGATCCTGGAGCGCCACCGCGACCACCTGGCCGGTCCGTCCGACTGGCTGCTGCCACGCGCCGTGCACTTCTTCGACGCCGCGCTGGACAAGGCATGGGACCGCGAACACGGCGGCATCCACTACGGTTTCGGCCCGGACGGCACGATCTGCGACGGCCACAAGTATTTCTGGGTGCAGGCCGAGAGCCTGGCCGCCGCCGCGCTGCTGGGCGCCCGCACCGGCGAAGCCCGCTTCTGGGACTGGTACGACCGCCTGTGGGCCTACAGCTGGGAGCATTTCGTCGATCACACGCACGGCGCCTGGTACCGCATCCTCGGCCCCGATAACGGCAAGCTGACGGACGAGAAGAGCCCGGCCGGCAAGGTGGACTATCACACGATGGGCGCCTGCTACGAAGTACTGAACGTGCTGGAGAAATAGGATGGCGACATATCCGGAATTCGTGGCGGCCGGGGAGGCCCTGACGGACCTGATCGTCGCCGACACCGGCGCCCAGCACTGGCTGAGCGTGACGGGCGGCTCGACGTGGAACGTGGCACGCACGATGGCGCACCTGGGCCTGCCCAGTGCGTTCGCCGGCGCCATCAGCCGCGACGTGTTCGGCGATGCGCTGTGGCGCGCCACCGAGGCGGCCGGGCTGGACACGCGCTTCACGCAGCGGCTCGACAAGGCGCCGCTGCTGGCGGTGGTGCACCGGCTCGACCCGCCCGCCTACTTCTTTATCGGCGACGACAGCGCCGACCTGCACTTCGATGCCGCGCGGCTGCCCGCCGGCTGGCTGGCGCAGTGCCGCTGGCTGCATTTCGGCGGCATCAGCCTGGCCCGCGAACCATTGGCCGGCAAGCTGCTGGCACTGGCACGCCAGGCCAAGCAGGCCGGCATCGGCATCAGCTACGACCCCAATTATCGCCAGCTGATGGACGAACGCTACGACGCCACCTTACAGGCGATGACGGCGCTGGCGGACGTCGTCAAGGTGTCGGAAGAAGACCTGGTGGGCCTGTTCCGCCATGACGACACGGCCGCCTCGTTCGAGCGACTGCGCGCCTTCAACCCGGCCGCGCGCTTCCTGTACACGCGTGGTGCCGAAGGCGCCTCGCTGCACGCCGGCGCGCAGTCCTGGCACGTGGCGGCACCGGTCGTGCCCGTGGCGGATACCGTGGGCGCGGGCGACGCCAGCATCGCCGCCTTCGTCCACAGCCTGCTGCGCGAGCCGGAGCGCACGCCGCGCCAGCACCTGCAATGCGCGGTGGCCGCCGGCGCCGCCGCCTGCCTCGGCGCCGGTGCGACGCCGCCGTCGCTGGCGCAGATCGCCGAGCTGATGGCCGGGATGGCGTGAAGCACGGTGACCGGCACCGATTTCCAGCCCCGGCTGGAAATCGGTGCCGGTCACCATTGGGTTTCCATCCAGGGTTCACTTATCATACCGGCACGACCAAAACAGCCGGAGTTCCCATGAAACCCATCCTCGCCGCCGCCCTCGCCTTCTGCACGACCGCGCTCCACGCCGCCCCGGACCTGACCGCGGCCGCGCGCCTGTACCAGGCCCACTGCGCCCAGTGCCATGGCGCCAAGCTGGAAGGCGCGGCCGGGCCCAGCCTGGCGGACAACCAATGGGTACACGGCCAGCCGACCCGCGCCAACCTCGTGAAGCTGATCGCCGCCGGCGTGCCGGACAAAGGCATGCCAGCGTGGTCGCAAACCCTGTCGTCCACGCAGATCGACCAGCTGGCTGCCTATATCCAACCGGGTGCGCGCCGTCCGGCTGGCGCAGCGGCCAGCCAGCCGGCCGCGAAGCAGGAGCCGAAGCAGGAGGCGAAGCAGGATAGCGCCCTGTCGCGCCTGACCTTGCCGAAGGGTTTCTCCATCGCCGTCTATGCCGAAGGCGTCGAGTCGGCCCGCTCGCTGGCCGTCTCCAGCAGCGGCATCGTCTACGTCGGATCGCGCAAGGCAGGCAAGGTGTACGCTGTCGTCGATGGCAATAACGACGGCGTGGCCGAAAAGGTCGTCACGATCGCCTCCGGCCTGAACAACCCGATCGGCGTGACCTTGCTGAACGGCGCGCTGTACGTGGCGGAGATCGGCCGCGTGATCCGCTTCGACGACATCGACCGCACCTATGCGGCCAAGCCGGCCTACAAGGTGGTCAAGGCCGACCTGCCGGACGACAAATGGCACGGCGAGAAGGTCATCAAGGCCGGACCGGACGGCAAGCTGTACATCCCGGTCGGCTCGCCCTGCAACACGTGCGACAAGGAAGACGAAGCCTATTCGAAGATCTGGCGCATGAACCCGGACGGATCAGGCTGGGAGGCCTATGCGGGCGGCATCCGCAACACGGTGGGCTTCGCGTTCCACCCCGTGACGAAGGAGCTGTGGTTTACCGATAACGGCCCGGACGAGATGGGCGACAACACCCCGTCGTGCGAACTGAACGTGGCGCCGAAAAAGGGCCTGCACTTCGGCTTCCCCTACTGCCACGGCGGCGTGTTCCCCGACCCGAAGTACGGCAAGGCAAACAGCTGCGCGGCCTACGTGCCGCCCGTCGCGAAACTGGGCCCGCACGTGGCGCCGCTCGGCCTGGCGTTCTACACGGGCACGCAGTTCCCGGCCCAGTACCGCAACCAGGTCTTCGTGGCCGAACACGGCTCGTGGAACCGCACGCAGAAGATCGGCTACAAGGTCGTCCTCGTGACCCTGCACGGCAACCAGGAAGTGACGACCACGGACTTCATCGACGGCTTCCTGCAGGGCGACGATGTCAGCGGCCGCCCCGTCGACCTGGCCGTGCTGGGTGACGGTTCGCTGCTGGTATCGGACGACCACGCCGGCCGCATCTACCGCGTCAGCTACAACGGCAAGCGATGAGGTTGGCCCCTACGCCGGCGCCCTGCTCGTGTCGTCCCGCGTGCCGCATACAGAGCAGAAGCGCGTGAACGCGTTGCGCCGAGTGGTGCAGACTTCGCAGCGCCTGAACAGCCCGATACCGCAGTGGGGACAGAAGTCGAGCGCCGGATCCTTCAAGTCCACCGGCCGCTCGCAGCCGGGGCATACGCCCTTCCCCATCCGCGTCAATGCGGTGTCGTAATCGAGGCTCAGCCTCTCGCGCCGCTGCGTGTCCGGCAGCGCTTCGGCGTTGCGCTGGCGTTCCAGGTAACGCTGCAGCGAGACGATGGCCTGGCGCCCGACCAGCACGGTGATCAGGATACCGACGACGTAACGCACGTAGCCGCCGTAGCTGGGCAGGTACGGTACCAGTTCGACGAAGAACGCGAACAGCGCGAAGAAAATGAAGCCCCACACGAACGGCCACCACGTACCCTTGCGCTCGTGGCGCCACAGCAAGACCGCCACCAACAGCAAAGGCAGCGTCAACACCAGGCGATAGCCGAACACGCGCAGCTCGCGCAATTGCTCCGCCTTGTCATAGCGTTCCGTTGCGGCACGCTCCAGCACATCCCACTGCGCCTGGGCGCGTGCGTGCGCCTGGCTGGCGTCGAGATGACGCAGCTCCTGGCCTTCGACGGCGGCCTGCGCGGTGCGTTCGGCCGCCTGCAGTGCATCCAGCTGACGCGTACGCTCGATCAGTTCCTTGTCCTGGTCCGGGCGCGCCGTGGCATGCCGCGTTGCCCGCCAATTGTCGAATGTCTCGCGGACCGATGCCTTGTTCGCTTGCGCCACCTTGAGCCGCTGGCGCGCCTGTGCCAGTTCCTCGTCCGCCGTTGCCATCGCCTTGCGGGTGGACGCCAGCACGGCCTGGGCGGCGCCGCCTGCGCGCGGTTCGACGAACTGCGACACCGTCAACGGCTCCTCTACCATGCTGAGGTTCTCGACCACCTCGCCGCCCAGGCCGATCAGGAAGGCGGCAAACGCCAGCGCGACCAGCCACAGCCCGCGCTGGAACCACTTTTCGGACAACCGCATGGCTTTGCTCATCGGGTCCCCTCTCGCCGTGAATGACCGTCCGCGGACGGGCCGGACTATTCAAGACTATAGAGCAGCGTCGTCAGCGCGGGAGTATGGCAGCGCAACCGGCAGCGCCATGGACCGCCGACCGTGGTTTTGCCGCCACTGGTAGCGCTCGACGACACTCGACGAGCGCAATGGCCTGGCGGAGTCGCCGGATGCCAGGCGACACCTCCTCCAGCACGCAGCAAGGCGCGGCCAGCGGCCTGACGCAAGCTGACCGCTGCGCCGCCTGTCGGGAGACCGCGATTATTGCTTGCGGCGACGGCGGGCCATCAGGGCGACCGCACCCAGGCCTGCTCCCAGCATGGCATACGTGGCAGGTTCCGGTACCGGTGGGGTAACCGTCAGCGTGAGCCGCGTCTCCGGCGTCCACTTGAATCCTTCGTACGACGTTGCACCGGTGCCGTCGGTGTAATGGAACGCATAATAAGCGGACTGGCCGCTCGTGGCCTTCGACCATGTGGACGCGTCAAAGTCCCGATAACCGGCCGACGCCTCGAAGCTCAGGTTATTCCCGCCGGTATATGAAAACGCCTCGAGGCACCACCTGGCGCCATCCTCGGACCCGCAGCGCCCGTATTGCTCCATGAGCCATGGGCTGATGGAAACGTAAGGGATCGAGAATTCGCGCACCTCATCGACCGTGAATTTGCCATCGCCGTTTACATCATCGATCACCGCGCGCAACGCCGCAGTACGGGTAGGGTTGAAGACGCCGGTGTTGTAGTCGGCCAAGCCCGTGTACGTGGCGTTCACGACATATTCTGCAGCCTGGGCCAGCGAACACCCCGCAATCAACATGGCGAGAATTGATTTCTTTAACGTATTTTCCTCAGATTAATAAATTATTAACTTGCAGGTTAAAAGTAAATCACGACATAGAAAGCGCGACCGTCGTGATAATAATATATCAACTTAGGCCATTTAAATGCAGGAAGGGCTGCACAGCAGCCGGTTTACACTGCCGCGGCATTTCCTAGACGTAGCGCTGATGCTCGACGTCATCTGCGTACCGATGGACTACGCCACTTTGACCGGGTCACAGCGCCCATAAAAAAAGGTTCTTCACGGATTTCCGGGAAGGTGCGCCGAAAAACAGGAAAGCGGTAGAGAAGAGTTAGACTTGTTGTGCGACCAACAGTACTGAACTCAACTTACCGCTTTCATGCAAGATAATAATCTCGGCCTTCCATTCTGGGAAGGTTTTCTCGCGTCTGACCTCGAGCGCAAGAATGGTGCAACGTGGATCACGTTGGTTCCTGACCCAAGGGCCCCACTAGTGTGCTCGGGCTGCGATTCAAACTGCTGGCAGATTCATGAAACAGGCTGGCGTGTAGTGCGTGATATGCCAATGCTGGGCGACCCGGTCTGGTTGCGGGTGCGTCTGCGGCGTGTTCGCTGTAGTGAATGTGGGACTCGAGCTGAGCGCGTGAAGTGGCTAGACCGTCATGCACGGGTGACACAACGGCTGGCCGAGTTCGTGGGCCTATGGTGCCAAAAACTGCCAGTGGCCCATGTTTGCAAGCTCTCTGGCTTGCACTGGGACACAGTACGACGCATCGAGCGTACCAACTTGGCAGCGCAGATTGCGGCCTTGCCAGATGCCCAGCCTACCCGCTTGGTCATGGATGAATTCGCTCTGTATAAAGGGCACCGCTATGCCACGGTAGTGCTCGACGCTGACACTCGGCGTGTTTTATGGGTTGGCGAGGGACGCAGCCGCGAAGCGTTGCGTCCTTTCTTTGAGTGGTTAGGACCAGAACGCTGCCGCGCAATCGAAGCTGTTGCGATGGACATGAACACGGCGTTCGATCTCGAAGTAAAGGAACACTGTCCGCAGGCTCACGTCGTCTACGACCTATTCCACGTGGTTGCGAAATATGGCCGAGAGGTGATTGATCGAGTCCGTGTAGATGAGGCAAATCGGCTCAAGCATGATCTGCCAATGCGTAAAGTCGTCAAGCGCGCTCGCTGGCTCCTGTTAAGAAACAGAGCCAACATCCCGGCCGAAAAGCTGGCAAGCCTTGACGAGCTACTGGCAGCAAATCAGACACTGAGCACCGTCTACATCATGAAGGCTGCGTTGAAGGAACTATGGTCGGCGCAGGGCGCTTGGCAGTGGCGAACTGCTTGGCAAACATGGCTGCGCATGGCAAACGAAAGCGGCGTCGAGCCGCTGCAAAAATTCGCCAGGAAGCTTAAACCCTACTGGCGCGGCATCGTGGCGCGGGTACGCTGGCCGATGCATACCGGCCAGCTAGAAGGAATCAACAACAGAATCAAGGTCATGAAGCGCATGGCCTACGGCTACCGCGACAGCGAATTTTTCTTCCTAAAGATCAAAGCTGCCTTCCCCGGAAATCCGTGAAGAACCTAAAAAAAGCCGCCAAGGCTTGCGCCATGGCGGCCAACAGGCCCGGGATCGGGGCCCCGGGCTGTTCTTTCAGCAGCGTTACGCTGCCGGCGCGGCTTCGTCCGCTGCCTTCATCGACAGCTTCAGGCGGCCGCGGTCGTCCGTTTCCAGGACCTTGACACGCACTTGCTGGCCTTCTTTCAGGTAGTCGGCCACGGCGTTGACGCGCTCGTTGGCGATCTGCGAGATGTGCAGCAGGCCGTCCTTGCCTGGCATGACTTGCACGATGGCGCCGAAGTCCAGCAGTTTCAGCACGGTGCCGTCGTAGGTCTTGCCCACTTCGACCGATGCCGTCAGCTCTTCGATGCGACGCTTGGCTTCCTGGCCGGCGGCGGCATCGACGGAAGCGATGGTGACCACGCCTTCGTCGCTGATGTCGATCTGCGTGCCCGTTTCCTCGGTCAGCGCGCGGATGACGGCGCCGCCCTTGCCGATCACGTCACGGATTTTTTCCGGGTTGATCTTGATGGTGATCAGGCGCGGTGCGAAGTCGGACAGTTCCGTCTTCACGTGCGGCATGGCCTTCTGCATTTCGCCCAGGATGTGCTGGCGGCCTTCTTTGGCCTGCGCCAGTGCGACCTGCATGATTTCCTTGGTGATGCCCTGGATCTTGATGTCCATCTGCAGCGCCGTGATGCCGTTGGCGGTGCCGGCGACCTTGAAGTCCATGTCGCCCAGGTGGTCTTCGTCACCCAGGATGTCGGACAGCACGGCGAACTTGCCGCCTTCCTTGATCAGGCCCATGGCGATGCCGGCGACGTGCGCCTTCATCGGCACGCCCGCGTCCATCAGCGCCAGGCAGCCGCCGCAGACGGAGGCCATCGACGACGAACCGTTCGATTCGGTGATCTCGGACACCAGGCGCACGGAGTAGCTGAACTCTTCCGGCGATGGCAGGGCGGCGACCAGCGCGCGCTTGGCCAGGCGGCCGTGGCCCACTTCGCGACGCTTCGGCGTGCCGACGCGGCCCGTTTCGCCGGTGGCGAACGGTGGCATGTTGTAGTGCAGCATGAAGTCGTCGGTGTATTCGCCCATCAGCGCGTCGATCTTCTGCGAATCGCGGGCCGTGCCCAGCGTCGCCACGACCAGCGCCTGCGTCTCGCCGCGGGTGAACAGCGCGGAACCGTGGGTACGCGGCAGCACGGACGTGCGGATCGCGATCGGACGCACGGTGCGGGTGTCGCGGCCGTCAATGCGCGGCTCGCCGTTCAGGATCTGCGAACGCACGACCTTGGCTTCCATGTCGAACAGGATGTTGCCCACTTCGACGCCATCCGGTGCATCGACGCCTTCGGCGGCGGCTTGCGCGGCCAGGTCGGCGATCACTTCGGACTGCATCGAGCGCAGCGCCTGCTGGCGGGCCTGCTTGTTCTTGGTCTGGTACGCTTCGTTGATCTTCGCTTCGGCGAACTGCGCGACCTTGGCGATCAGCGCTTCGTTCTTGGCCGGCGGGGTCCATTCGATTTCAGGCTTGCCGCCTTCTTCGACCAGGGCGTGGATCGCGTCGATCACGGCGCGCATCTGCTCGTGGCCGTAGACGACGCCGCCCAGCATGATTTCCTCGGACAGCTGCTTGGCTTCGGATTCGACCATCAGCACGGCCGTTTCGGTACCGGCGACGACCAGGTCCATCTCGGACGTCTTCAGCTGGGTCGTGGTCGGGTTCAGGATGTACTGGCCGTTGGCGTAACCCACGCGGGCTGCACCGATCGGGCCGTTGAACGGCACGCCGGCCACGCACAGGGCGGCGGAGGCACCGATCATCGAAGCGATGTCAGGGTCGATCTCAGGGTTTACCGACAGAACGTGGATGATGACCTGCACCTCGTTCATGTAACCTTCCGGGAACAGCGGGCGGATCGGACGGTCGATCAGGCGGGACGTCAGCGTCTCCTTCTCCGACGGACGGCCTTCGCGCTTGAAGAAGCCGCCTGGGATCTTGCCTGCGGCGTAGGTCTTCTCGATGTAGTCCACGGTCAGCGGGAAGAAATCCTGGCCCGGCTTGGCGTCCTTGCGTGCCACGACGGTTGCCAGTACGACGGTGTCGTCCATCGACACCAGTACCGCGCCGGATGCCTGGCGAGCGATCTCGCCGGTTTCCAGGGTCACGGTGTGTTGGCCGTACTGGAAGGTTTTCGTAACTTTGTTAAACATGGGTAATCCCTTTCTATTTGCCGACAGATTTTCAGGGGCTGTCGTTCACCTCACCACAGGCCGCCCGCTACAGCGACCGGCCTTTTGCTCCACTTATTCTCGCGGAAAGCTTATTTTGCTTCCCATTTGCAACAAAACAACAATCCAGAATGACAAAATGCCCGCGTCAGCGAACTGGCGCAGGCATCCTGGCTTAAACCGGGTACGGCAAAAATTACTTACGCAGACCGAGCTTGGCGATCAGATCGCGGTAACGGTTGGCGTCCTTGCCCTTCAGGTAAGACAGCAGGCTCTTACGACGGTTGACCATCATGATCAGACCACGACGGGAGTGGTGATCCTTGGTGTGGGCCTTGAAGTGGGAGTTCAGTTCGTTGATGCGTGCGGTCAGCAGCGCAACCTGGACTTCCGGCGAACCCGTGTCGTCCTGACCACGTGCGTTGTCCGCGATGATCGCGGCCTTGTTGATGTTTTCTACAGTCATGATGAACCTTTCACATGCGATGCACGGAGTATTGCGCGGCCCCTTGCGGCACCTCGCCACCCTGCACATCGTGACTTACGTTAAATAAAATACTGACCTGACAGGCCAGACCGGGGAGTATAACTGAAAACGCGGGCAAAATGCGCGGCCTGACCCGCCTTCCCGCTACAATAATTCCAACTTTTGCAGGAGTGACAATGCGTGCAGCAATCGCTTCCCTCACCTGCGGCGCCCTGTTGGCCGGCTGCGCCGCCTTCGGCCCGCCGCCGCAGCCGGGCGAACCGATGGCGGCCGTCCAGGCGAAACTGGGCCGCCCCAGCGCCCGCTTCCAGGTCGGACCGGAGACCGTCGACGAGTACGGTGCCGGCTACTTCGGCCAGTACACGTGGATGGCCCGCTACGGCGCGGATGGCCGGCTCATCAGTTACGAGCAGGTGCTGACGGACGCCAAGTTCGCCACCGTCAAGCTGGGCGTGGACACGAAGGACACGATCCTGCGCACGTTCGGCCACCCGGCCGAGACGATGGGCCTGCCGCGCCGCAACCTGGAAGTATGGAGCTACCGCTACAAGCAGTCGGGCGTGTGGGATGCGATGATGCACGTGCATTTCTCGCCGGACGGGGTGGTGCGGGAGATGATGGGCGGGCCGGATATGTTGCGGGAGAAGCGGGATTGAGCCTGGGGTCTGTCCCCGAAGGGGGACTGACCCCGAAGCTTATTTGTGCCGACGAAACGCCGGTGAACTTCGGGGTCAGTCCCCTGCAGGGACAGACCCCATTCCTCTGGCGCTAACTACGCTCCGTCTGCGGATTGACCCGCTCCTTCGAATGCAGCTTGTTCAACCCGGCGAGATAGGCCTTGGCCGAGGCCACGACGATGTCCGGGTCCGAGCCGACGCCGTTGACGATCCGCCCGGCCTGCGCCAGCCGCATCGTCACCTCGCCCTGCGACTGCGTGCCCGTGCTGATCGCGTTGATCGAGAACAGCACCAGCTCCGCGCCGCTCTGCGCCTGGCTTTCGATGGCGTTGACGATGGCGTCGACCGGGCCGTCGCCCGTACCTTCGCAGGCGAACTCCTGCCCGTCCACGGAAAACACCATGCGCGCATGGGGCAGCTCGCCCGTCTCGCTGCGCTGTGCCAGCGAGACGAAGCGGTAATGCTCGCCCTCCTCGCGCTCCTCGGCGGAGACCAGCGCCATGATGTCTTCGTCGAAGATCTCGGCCTTGCGGTCGGCCAGCTCCTTGAAGCGGGCAAAGGCCGCGTTGACGTCCGCCTCCGAATCGAGCTCGATGCCCAGCTCCTGCAGCCGCGCCTTGAACGCATTGCGGCCGGACAGCTTGCCCAGCACGATCTTGTTGGCCGTCCAGCCCACGTCCTCGGCGCGCATGATCTCGTACGTCTCGCGCGCTTTCAGGATGCCGTCCTGGTGGATGCCCGACGCGTGCGCGAATGCGTTGGCGCCCACCACCGCCTTGTTCGGCTGCACGGGGAAGCCCGTGATCTGCGACACCATCTTCGACGCCGGCACGATCTGCGTCGTGTCGATGCCGCATTCCAGGTTGAAGTAGCCGGCGCGCGTGCGCAGCGCCATCACCACTTCCTCCAGCGCCGTGTTGCCGGCCCGCTCGCCCAGTCCGTTGATCGTGCACTCGACCTGGCGCGCGCCGCCGATCATCACGCCGGCAAGAGAATTGGCCACCGCCAGTCCCAGGTCGTTGTGGCAGTGCACGGACCAGATGGCCTTGTCGGAATTGGGGATGCGCTCGCGCAGGCGGCGGATGGTCTCGCCAAACAGCTCCGGTACCGCGTAGCCCACCGTGTCGGGGAAATTGATCGTCGTCGCCCCTTCGGCGATCACGGTTTCCAGCACGCGGCACAGGAAGTCCTCTTCCGAGCGGCTGCCGTCCTCCGGTGAGAATTCGATGTCGTCGGTATGCTGGCGCGCGAAACGCACGGCCTGGCGGGCTTGCTCCAGCACCTGCTCCGGCGCCATGCGCAGCTTCATCTGCATGTGCAGCGGCGACGTGGCGATGAAGGTGTGGATGCGCTTGCGCGCGGCGGGCGCCAGGGCCTCGGCGGCGCGGGCGATGTCGCGGTCGTTGGCGCGCGACAGCGAGCAGACGGTGGACTCGCGCACCGTGCCGGCGATGGCGCGGATGGCCTCGAAGTCGCCCGGCGAGGCGGCCGCGAAGCCCGCCTCGATGACGTCCACGCGCAGCCGCTCCAGCTGCTTGGCGATGCGGATCTTTTCTTCCTTCGTCATCGACGCGCCCGGCGACTGTTCGCCGTCGCGCAGGGTCGTGTCGAAGATGATCAGGCGTTCGCGGGTATTTGTCATGAGAAAAGCTCCTGAAAATGCCCGCCGTCGCGGGATTAGCGCCGTTCGCTCTCGTCCAGCGGTTCGTCGTCCACCTGCACGATCGAGACCGGCTTGCCTTTCGCCAGCCGCACGCACAGCACGAGGTAGCCGGACAGGCCGTACAGCACGAAGATCGGGAACAGCACCTTGGGCGGGTCGATCGAGATCAGCGCGAAGAACAGCGCGATCAGGAACACGGCGATGAACGGCACGGATTTCCTGAAGTTGACGTCCTTGAAGCTATAGAACGGCACGTTCGTCACCATCGTCAGGCCGGCGAACAGCGCGATCGCCCACGACACCCACGACAGGTAGATGCCCTTGACCTCCAGGTCCACCATCATCAACACGAAGCCGGCGATCAGCGCGGCGGCCGAGGGGCTCGGCAGGCCCTGGAAGTAGCGCTTGTCGACCACTTCGATATTGGTGTTGAAGCGGGCCAGGCGCAGCGCGGCGCCGGCGCAGTAGACGAACGCGGCGATCCAGCCCAGCTTGCCCAGGCCGCGCAGCGACCATTCGTAGATCACGAGCGCCGGGGCGGCGCCGAACGACACCATGTCCGACAGGCTGTCGTACTGGGCCCCGAATTCGCTCTGGGTATTGGTCAGGCGCGCCACGCGGCCATCCAGGCCGTCCAGCAGCATCGCGACGAAAATCGCCCATGCCGCATGCTCGAAGCGCTGGTTCATCGCCATCACGATGGCATAGAAGCCGCAGAACAGCGCGCCCGTGGTGAATGCGTTCGGCAGCAGGTAGATGCCGCGCGAGCGCGGCCGGTTGTCGCCTGCCTTGCGGGCGAATCTGCTGAACGGTGTCCTGCGCGGCGCCTTGGGGCCAGCGCCGGGTTTGGTCCGGCGACGGGGAAATTTTGCCATACGAATCCGTGGTAGGTGCGGCTTACTGCTGCGTTATTGTTCTGCCAGGGCCGCCGCGCTGTGCGCTGCCGGCCGCCCCGGGTGCGCCCTATTATAGTGGAGCGTTACGCAAATCGTCGCGTGCCACGGATGCCGGTGGCGTTACTTGAACCGTACCTTGCCGACCAGGCGCATGTCCAGCGTCGTTTCGCCCGGCTCGAAGCTGGGTTCCGCCACCTCGGCACTGTCCTTCATCGCCATCGCCCGCATCGCCATCGGCGCCGGCGCGCTCTCGCGGCCGCCCGCATAATTTCCCGAGCCTTCGAAGTCGACCGTGTCGAGGATCGCATCCGTGACGGGACGGCCCATGGCCTTCGCCACCGACGCGATGCGTTCGTTCAGCGCCTTGTAGGTGGCCGCGATGCGCTGGTCGTCCAGCCTGCGCAGCGCGGCGGGTGTCAGGCCGAAGTTGATCGCGTTCAAGGTCAGTACTTTCTGCGCCGCCGCCACCGTCTTCGGCAGGCCGGCCAGGTTGGTGGTCTTCACCTCGACATACTGGCCCACGCGCCAGGCGGTCGGCAGGCGCGGCTTGTGCGGCGCCAGCGGCTGCACGGGGCGGTCTTCCGGGTACACGGGATAGGTGTAGTAGCCCATCGTCTTCAGGCTGGCCTGCGGATCCTGCGCCCTGAGGATCTCCAGGCCCTGCTTCATCTTCGTGTTGACGCGCGACGCGGCCGCGGCCTTGTCCTTGTCCTGCTCCTCGATCGCCAGCGTGGCGATGGCCTGGTCGTTCGGTGCCGTCACCTCGCCGGTGGCGGGAATGACGACGGTGGTGCCGGCGGTCGGGGCGGTCTGCGCATGCGCGTGCACGCTGCCCAGCACGAACGCGGCGGCCAGCAGGGATTTCAGTACGGTCATCGAGATTCTCCTTATCAATAGCTTCCGATGAGCGCACTGTAACCGAAATGGCTACAGCCAAAGAAAGCAGATGGTGAGTCTTTGTAACAGCCGTGTCATCATACTGACATCCGCCCGCTGCATCATGGCGGCCCTGACTCAACCATTACAGCCTGAAACACATCCGAGACCGCATGCGTACATCCTTCCCGCTCGCCGTGGCCACCTGCGCCACCCTCCTTTCCCTGCACGCCGCGGCCGCCCCGGCACCCGCATCGGCCCAGCCGAAGCTGGTCGTCGTCATGGCCGTGGACGGCCTGCCGCAGGAGCAGCTGCTGCGCTACCGCGGCCAGTTCGGCGAGGGCGGCTTCAGGCGCCTGCTGACGCAGGGCGCCATGTTCGCCGATGCCCACCAGGCGCACGGCACCACCGTCACGGCGGTGGGACATGCGGCGATCCTGACGGGTGCGTACCCGTACCAGCACGGCATCGTCGGCAACAACTGGATCGACCGCGCCAGCGGCAAGTCGGTCTACTGCACCGAGGACCGCCGCCACCAGTACCTGGGCGAGGCCACCGAACCGTCCGACGGCACGTCGCCCGCGAAGCTGCGCGTCGACACGCTGGGCGACCAGCTGCGCTACGCCACCGGCAACCGGGCCAAGGTCCTCGCCGTTTCCGGCAAAGACCGCGGTGCCATCCTCCTGGCCGGCAAGGGTGGCACGGCCTACATGTACATGGAAGACAGCGGCAACTTCGCCAGCAGCACCTACTACATGCAGCAACACCCGGCCTGGGTGCAGCGCTACCAGGCCGCCAAGCCGCAGGATCGCTACTACGGCAAGACCTGGCGGCCGATGCTGGCCGACGCGGCCTACAGCATGGATGCGGGCGACACGCCGTTCTCGATCTCGTACTACAGCGAAGGGGGCGCGCCCGACGCTTCCTACTACAAGCGCCTGAAGGAAGGCCCGTTCGTCGACGAGCTGACCCTGGAATTCGCCCGCGCCGCCATCGAGGGCGAGAACCTGGGTGCCAACCCGGCCGGGGTGCCGGACCTGCTGGGCGTGAGCCTGTCGGCGCACGACTACGTCAACCATGCGCACGGCCCGGAAAGCCGCATGTCGCATGACCACCTGCAGCGCCTGGACCGCATGCTGGCCGGCTTCTTCACTTACCTGGACAAGCGTGTCGGCAGCGACAACTACCTGGTGGTGCTGACGGCCGACCATGGCTTCGCCAACAGCGCGGAGTTCTCGCAGCGCCAGCACGTCGACGCCGGACGCATCGACGGCAAGCCGCTGGTCGCAGGCCTGCAGCGCCACCTGGACGCCACCTTCGGCGCCGACAAGGTCACCCTGAAGGTATCGCTGCCGAACGTCTACCTGGACGAGGAAGCGCTGGCCAAGGCCGGCCTGCAGCGCGCCGCCGTCGAACAGGCGGCCAGCCGCTGGCTGGTGGCCCAGACCGGCATCGCCGAGGTGTATACCCGCAGCCGCTTCGAGCAAGCCGGCGCCACCGGCACGCGCATCGACCTGCTGCTGCGCCGCGCCTGGCACCGGCACGAGTCCGGCGACCTGGTGATCGTACCGCGCGCCTACTGGGCGTTCGGCGCCGGCAGCAGCGGCGCCACGCACGGCACGCCATATGCCTACGACACCAGCGTGCCGCTGCTGCTGATGGGCAAACGGTGGATCGTACCGGGCACGTATGCGGGCTATACGGAAGTCGTCGACATCGCGCCCACGCTGGCCGCGATCCTGGGCGTGCGCAAGCCGGCCGGGGCCGAGGGGCGGGTACTCACCGAGGCGCTGACGCGACGCTAGCAGGACCGTGGTCAGGCTCTAATGCCGCTAAGTTAAAACCCATAAGCAACCCCTACGGCGAACGGCCGGGGTCAGACCCGGCGGGTCTGACCCCAGCTCTTTGCCGTTGGGTGAAAAAGCCGTCGTGGCACGCGAGAATTGCTCACTACCCTGCCCTCATGGGCCAAGGCTCGAGGATCACTACTCGAATGCCGCAAACAACTGCGCCAGGTCATAAGGCTTGGCCAGCAGCCGCACGCCGGGCAGGCTGACGCGGCGCTCGCTGTGCCCCGTGGCAAGCACCACCCGCACGTCCGGATAACGCTCGGCCACCACCTTCGCCAGCCCGACGCCATCGAGCGTGCCGGGCATGACGATGTCCGACACCACGTGCCGCACCGGACAACCTGCCTCCAGCCTGGCCAGCGCCTCGTCGCCGCTGGCGGCCGCCGTGACGTCGAAGCCGGCCACCGCCAGTGCCTCCACCATCGTGGCCCGCACCAGCGGGTCGTCGTCGACGAACAGGATCGGTCCGCTCACGCCCCCGACGCAGGCACGCCTTGCGCCGGCGCATCCGCGACGGCGGTGCGCGGCAGGCGGATCGTTACCGTCGTGCCGTCGCCAGTCGCGCTCTGCAGGGTCAGCAGGCCGCCCGACTGTGCCGCAAAGGCGTACGCCTGCGGCAGCCCCAGGCCCGTGCCCTTGTCCACCGGTTTCGTTGTGAAGAACGGTTCCAGCGCGCGCGCCAGCGTGGCCGGCGTCATGCCGGTGCCGTTGTCGCGCAGCTCGATGCGCACGTATGGCCCGGGCGCAAGGCCCTGCACCGTATCGGCCAGTTGCTCGTTGTGCATGCCCAGGTACAGCCGGCCGCCGTCCGGCATCGCGTCGCGCGCATTGATGACGAGGTTGAGCAACGCCAGCTCCAGCTGCAGCGGATCGACGGTCACGGGCCACAGGCCGGCGGCGATGTCGAGTTCGAGCCGTACGGTGCCGGGCAAGGCGCTGCGCAGCATCGGCAGCGTGTTCTCCACCACGCTGTCGGGCTGGATCGTTTCCAGCCGGGCGTCCTGCACCGTGCCGAACGCGCGCATCTGGCCCGTCAGCGTCGTCGCCCGCGCGATCGCCTTCTGGCACGTGGCCGCCAGCGCCTGCACCCTGGCGCGATCGTCGGTCAGCGGGATCAGTTGCAATGCGCCGGACAGCGTCTGCAAGATATTGTTGAAGTCGTGTGCGATGCCCGCCGTCAGCCGGCCCAGCGCTTCCAGCTTCTGCCCGTGCAGCAATGCGCGCTGGGCGCGTTCGGCCTGCGCCACCGCTTCCGCCACGCGCTGCTCCAGGTGGGCCTTGCTGCCGGCGATAAGCGTACTGGCGTCGGCCAGCGCCGCGCTGACGGCATCGGCCTCCGCCAGGCCGGAGGCGAACGGCACGACCGGCTCGTCGCGGCCCAGGCGCTCGGCGGCCTGGCGCAACCGTTCGATCGGCGCGGCGGTGCCGCGCGCGTAAATGCGCGCGGCCACGATGGCCAGCGCCAACACGATCGCCACCAGCAGGCCCAGGCCCGCTGCCGCCGCCACCGCGGGGCGACGCATCTCGGCGGCCGGCACGCTCATGACCACCGTCCAGCCGGACATGGGCGCCCGGCTGAAGAAGGCAAAGGTGGGCGTGCCGTCCAGGCGCACGCCCTTGTGCATGCCGGCGGGGCTGGCGGCGATGCGCGCCCGCAAGCCGGCACTGACGCTGCGGCCGACGTAGCGGGCCGGGTCGCTGGTGCGCGCGATCACCGTGCCGCGCCGGTCCAGCAGCGATATCACCCAGTTCTCCGGTACGCCATGCTGCCCCAGCAGCGGCATGATGCGCTCGACGGCCAGTCCCATCGACAGGTAATAGCGCAGTTGCCCCTCGACGGTGACGGGGATCTGCAGCGCCACGTCGTAGCGCTTGCCGACCGGGGCATAGAACAGGTCGGAGACGACGACGCCGTGCGGCCCGGCCGCCTGGCGCAGCGCCATCAGGTTGGAGCGTCCGACCGCCGGCGGGCTGCCCAAGGACTGGCGCGTATTGAACAGCTGGCGGCCCGCCAGGTCATGGACGACGATCGTCATGTCGGGTCCGGGCGCCAGTTGGCGGGCGTGCTCGTAGACGGCGCGCAGGTCGCCCCGCTGCATCGCCGGTGAACTGGCCAAGGTGGCCAGCACGGCTTCGCGCGCCTGCAGGTCGCGGTCCGCCAGCAAGGCCAGCGCCCGCGCGGCCTCCTGCATGCCAGCCACCTCGGCGGCACGCTGCTCGTTGTAGACGTACCAGACCGCCACCGACGCGATGGCAAAGGCCGGCAACAGGATGGACAGGATCAGCAGCAACAGACGGGTTCGGATACGCATGGGCTCTCGGGCATTCGGCCTCCCCCACGGATGGGCCAGCGGGACATTTTACCGGAGGGATGGAAACGTTGCGCAATTGTCATGGACAAACGCGCGGCACCGGTTTGCCGTGCCGGTTCACCGGTTCGCCGCATCGGCACGCGCACGGCGCCCGACGCCCGCTATATTGCCATATCGCCAACCATCTGGAGCTTCCCCATGCGCCGCCTGATCGCCCTCGCACTCTGCTCGACTCTGCTCTGCCTGCACCCCGCCCGGGCGCAGGACAGCGCGCCTGCCGTTGCCGAAATCAACGCCGTCGTCCAGGCCTTCCAGGCCGCGATCGTGGCGAAGGACCAGGCCGGCCTGGAAGCGCTGTTCCTCCCCACCGACAACAGCTGGCTGGTCGTCGCCAGCGAAGCGCGGGTGCGCAGCGACCGGCCGCGCGTGCGCCCGTCCAGCTACCGCGACTTCGCGCGCTTCATCGGCACGACCAAGTCGAAGGTGGAGGAGCGCTTCTACAACGTGCGTGTGTTCAGCAACGGCAGCATCGGTACCGTCTACTTCGATTTCGACTTCGTCGAGGACGACAAGGTGACCAACCGCGGCAGCGAGTCCTGGCACCTGGTGAAGACGGAGCAAGGCTGGAAAATCAGTTCGATGGTGTTCTCGCTGGGCTGACCGGGCTACAATCGGCCGATGCGCTCCCGATCCGACCCGGCCCGCTTCGACCCGGCCCGCCTTGCCGCCCTGCCCTTCCGCGTGCCGCTGCTGGCCGGGCTGCCGATCTCGCTCTGCATTGCGATCCTGGGATTGCCCGACATCGGCCACGGCCACTCGCTGAGCTATCGCACGCTGTACTTCTGCACTTTCGTGGCCTGGCTGGCGCCTACCGCCGCGCTGCAGCGCCACCTGTGGCGGCGCGGCTGGCCCGCCTGGGCGGTGGCGCCGGCGATGCTGGCGGCCACCTACCTGATGTCGGTGCTGAACAGCGTGCTGGGGCAAACCTTGTCGATCCACCTGCGCCGGCGCGACCACTATCAATGGAACGACATCCTGGCGGGCCTGGACAGCTGCTGGCTGCCGCTGATCGCGTTCTGTGCGACGCACGCCGTCGTCGCCTATCACGCCGCACTGGCCGCCGAACGCACGCGCGCCGCCGAGGCCCTGCTGGCGCAGCGCGATGCCGAACTGCGCGCGCTGCGCTACCAGCTGCAGCCGCACTTCCTGTTCAATACATTGAACGCCGTCTCCACGCTGGTCACGACGGGGCGCGACCGCGATGCCAACCGCATGATCGTGCAGTTGGCCGACCTGCTGCGTGCGACCCTGGCGACGGGCCAGGCGCACGAACACGCGCTGGCGGACGAACTGGCGCTGACCGACAGCTACCTGGAAATCGAGAAGGCGCGGCTGGGCGAACGCTTGCGCATCGTGCTGGACGTCGGCCCCGGCATCCTGGATGCGCAGGTACCCTGCCTGCTGCTGCAACCGCTGGTGGAGAACGCCGTCCGCCACGGCATCGCCCCGTGCGCCCAGGGTAGCACCATCGCGTTGCGGATCGCCGCGCGCGAGGACGTGCTGCACGTGGTCCTGACCAACGAAACCGGCGCGGCCGAGGCGGCCGGGGACTCGCGCCGGGTCGGCATGCGCAACGTGGCGCAACGCCTGTCCCGCCTGTACGGGGAACGCCACCGTTTCGTTGCCCGGCGCGGCGCCGACGGCATCTTCACGGTCGACATCGAGCTGCCGCTGCGGCGCGATGCGACGGCCGGTACGGCATGGGTACGCGCGGCATGATGCGGGTACTGGTGGTGGACGACGAGCCGCTGGCGCGCGGTGGCGTGCTGGCGCGGCTGCGCGCCGTGCCGGACGTCGAGGTGATCGGTGAACATGGCGACGGCGCCAGCGCGCTGGCCGCGATCGTGGCACGCCCGCCGGACCTGCTGTTCCTCGACATCGAGATGCCGGCGCTGGACGGCATGGCCCTGCTGGCGTCGTTGCCCGCCGCCGGGCGTCCCGTCACGATCCTGCTGACCGCGCACGAGCAGTTCGCTGTGCAGGCCTTTGCGCTGAACGTCGTCGACTATCTGCTCAAACCCGTGGACGAGGACCGCTTCGCTGAAGCGCTGGAACGGGCCCGCCAGGCGCTGGCCGTGCGCCGTCAAGCCGCTACCGCGCAGGCCGCGCCGGTACCGTGGCTGGCCCGCTTCACGGTGCGCTACGGCAGCCGGCTGTTGTTCGTGCCGGTGGAGGACGTGGCGTGGATCGAGGCCAGCGGCGACTATGCCACCCTGCACGTGGGCGAGCGGGAGTACCTGGTGCGCGAGCCGCTGAACCGGCTCGTCACGCTGCTCGACCCGGCCCGTTTCCTGCGCGTGCACCGCTCCGCCATCGTGCAGCTGGACCTGGTCAGCGAACTGCGCACGCTGGGCAACCGCGACGCCGTCATTCGCCTGCGCGACGGCACGGCGCTGCGCGCCAGCCGCACCTATATCGACACGCTGCTGGGCGCGTTGGAGCGCACCGGCCCCGCGCCCCACAACGGCTGAGAGCGTGTCCCATTTGGTGACTGACCCCGCGGTGGGACACGGGCTCGGGCGTAGAACAAAAAAACGGCCCCGCAGGGCCGTTTCGTGATGCAAGGGTGATCAGTTCTGCGATCAGTTCTTCGACTTGTCGACCATCTTGTTCTTGGCGATCCACGGCATCATCGCGCGCAGCTTCGCGCCCACTTCCTCGATCTGGTGCTCGGCCGTCAGGCGGCGGCGCGAGATCAGCGTCGGGGCGCCGGCCTTGTTTTCCAGGATGAAGGACTTGGCGTATTCGCCCGTCTGGATGTCCTTCAGGCACTGGCGCATCGCTTCCTTGGTGGCCGACGTGACGACCTTCGGACCCGTCACGTACTCGCCGTATTCGGCGTTGTTCGAGATCGAGTAGTTCATGTTGGCGATGCCGCCTTCGTAGATCAGGTCGACGATCAGCTTCAGTTCGTGCAGGCACTCGAAGTACGCCATCTCCGGCGCGTAGCCCGCTTCCACCAGCGTCTCGAAGCCGGCCTTGATCAGTTCGACGGTACCGCCGCACAGCACGGCCTGTTCGCCGAACAGGTCGGTTTCCGTCTCTTCGCGGAAGTTGGTCTCGATGATGCCGGCCTTGCCGCCGCCGTTGGCCGAAGCGTACGACAGCGCGATGTCGCGGGCGATGCCCGATTTGTCCTGGTGCACGGCGATCAGGTGCGGCACGCCGCCACCCTGCTTGTACGTGTTGCGCACGGTGTGACCCGGGGCCTTCGGTGCGACCATGATGACGTCCAGGTCTTCGCGCGGCACGACCTGGCCGTAGTGGACGTTGAAGCCGTGGGCGAAGGCCAGCACGGCGCCTTCTTTGGCGTTCGGCGCCACGTTCTCGTTGTAGACCTGGGCGATGTTCTCGTCCGGCAGCAGGATCATGATGACGTCGGCGGCTTTCACTGCCTCGTCCACTTCCGCGACCTTCAGGCCGGCCTGCTCCACCTTGCTCCACGAAGCGCCGCCCTTGCGCAGGCCGACGGTGACGTTGACACCGGATTCGGACAGGTTCTGCGCGTGCGCGTGACCCTGCGAGCCGTAGCCGATGATGGCAACGTTCTTGCCTTTGATGAGGGAGAGGTCAGCGTCTTTGTCGTAGAAAACTTTCATGGTCGTTCCTAAGTATTTTGTGTGAATCGTATAAATTGTTTTTAACGGAAGCTCAGATCTTGAGGATCCGCTCGCCCCGGCCGATGCCCGAACCGCCCGTGCGGACGGTTTCCAGGATCGACGCCCGGTCGATCGCGTCGATGAACGCATCGAGTTTCGTCTTCGCGCCGGTCAATTCAATCGTGTACGTCTTTTCCGTCACGTCGATGATGCGGCCGCGGAAGATGTCGGCGGTGCGCTTCATTTCCTCGCGCTCCTTGCCGACCGCCCGCACCTTGATCAGCATGAGCTCGCGCTCGATGTGCTGGCCTTCCGTCAGGTCCACCACCTTCACCACTTCGATCAGGCGGTTCAGGTGCTTGGTGATTTGCTCGATGATGTCGTCCGAGCCGCTGGTGACGATCGTCATGCGCGACAGGGTCGAATCCTCGGTGGGCGCCACCGTCAGCGTTTCGATGTTGTAGCCGCGGGCGGAGAACAGGCCCACGACGCGCGACAGCGCGCCCGCTTCGTTTTCCAGCAATACGGAGATGATGTGTCGCATATCAGAGGTCCTCCGAGCCAAGCAGCATTTCGGAGAGGCCTTTGCCGGCCTGCACCATCGGCCAAACGTTCTCGCTCTGGTCGGTAATGAAGTTCATGAACACGAGGCGGTCCTTCATGCCGAAGGCTTCCTTCAGCGCGCCGTCGACGTCGCCCGGTTTTTCGATGCGCATGCCGACGTGGCCGTAGGCCTCGGCCAGCTTCTCGAAGTCCGGCAGCGAATCCATGTAGGACTCGGAGTAGCGCGAACCGTAGTCGAGCTGCTGCCACTGGCGCACCATGCCCAGGAAACGGTTGTTGAGCAGGATGATCTTCGGCGTCAGGTGGTACTGCTTGCACGTGGCCAGCTCCTGGATGCACATCTGGATCGAGCCTTCGCCCGTGATGCACGCCACCGTCGCATCGGGGTTCGCCATCTGCACGCCCATCGCGTACGGCAGGCCCACGCCCATCGTGCCCAGGCCACCGGAATTGATCCAGCGGCGCGGCTTGTCGAAGCGGTAGTACTGCGCGGCCCACATCTGGTGCTGGCCCACGTCGGACGTGATGAACGCGTCGCCGTTGGTGATCTGGTAGACCTTCTCGACCACCGACTGCGGCTTGATGACGACGTCGGAGTTGGTGTACTTCAGGCATTCGCGGCCGCGCCATTCGCTGATCTGGCCCCACCATTTCGACAGGTGCGCCGCGTTGGGGCGGTGCTCGGCCGCGTCCAGCTGGGCGAGGAATTCCACCAGCACGTCCTTGACGTTGCCGACGATGGGAATGTCGACCTTGACGCGCTTCGAGATCGACGATGGATCGATGTCCACGTGGATGATCTTGCGCGGGTTGGAGGCGAAGTGCTTCGGGTTGCCGATCACGCGGTCGTCGAAGCGGGCGCCGATCGCGATCAGCACGTCGCAGTGCTGCATCGCCATATTGGCTTCGTAGGTGCCGTGCATGCCGGGCATGCCGACGAACTGGTCGCTCGACGCCTTCGAGCCGCCCAGGCCCATCAGCGTGTTCGTGACGGGGAAGCCGAGCCGTTCCACCAGCTTGTTCAGTTCATTCGATGCGTTGGCGAGGATGACGCCGCCGCCCGTGTAGATCATCGGCCGCTCGGCCGCCAGCAGCAGCTGCACCGCCTTGCGGATCTGGCCCGAGTGGCCCTTGTCGACGGGGCGGTAGGAACGCATCTCGATATCCTTCGGATACGAGTACACGTGCTTGTGCATCGAGATGTCCTTCGGGATATCGACCAGCACGGGACCGGGACGGCCGGTGCGGGCGATGTAGAAGGCTTTCTTGACGGTTTCCGCCAGGTCCTTGACATCCTTCACGAGGAAGTTGTGCTTGACGACGGGGCGGGTGATGCCGACGGTGTCGCATTCCTGGAAGGCGTCCTGGCCAATCGCGTGGCTGGGCACCTGGCCGGAAATGACGACCATCGGCACGGAATCCATGTAGGCGGTCGACAGGCCGGTGACGGCATTGGTGACACCGGGGCCGGACGTGACGATGGCGACGCCGACTTTCTGCGAGCTGCGCGAATAGGCGTCGGCGGCGTGGACCGCGGCCTGTTCGTGCCGGACGAGGATGTGCTGGAATTTGTCCTGCTTGAAGATGGCGTCGTAGATATAGAGGACGGCACCGCCCGGATAGCCGAAGACGTGCTCGACGCCCTCTTCAGCCAGGCAACGCACGAGGATCTCGGCGCCTGTGATTGCTGCTTCGGTATTCATGAAACATTCCTTTCAAGGTCCATAGGAGATTGAACGGATGCTCGAGCCTGGCGAAGTAAGCGGTGCATTGCAGTGACATCAAGCGCCCCTTCTTTCTGCGGTCACGCCGCCTTTTCCCCCAACCGTAGTGAGGTGCAAGACGGTCGCTGTAACGCAACTCGTTTGGCTTGAGTTTCTGCAACGGTTCGGCTGACCTCTCGCGCTTGTGGCACGGGTTAGAGCAAACTGCTGACAAAGAGAAAGCGGGTCGGTCGCCAGGGCGTTGTGTGCCGATAACGAGGGACCAGGGAGCTTCGTGGTGTGCAAAGCGTTACATACGGTACTGCGTCGCACCATTTTGGTCAAGAACAATCGCGTTTTTCGCTTGAGCGCCCCTCCCGGGGCCGTATTTCGGTGCAAAGGCTGTGCTAAATGCGTCAAAAACCTGCGGAAACACGGCTTTTTTGCTAGGATGCGCAGGTTTAAGACCTCTACGGCGACAACGGGCAGCACCACCTCAATGGCAACAGACAAAGAACTCTCCGACTTTCTCGAAAGCGTCGAGCGGCGTGCGTTCAAGCAGGCGGTGTATGCAGTACGCAGGGATGAAGTGGCCCTGGACATCGTGCAGGACGCGATGATCAAGCTCGCGGAGAAATACGGCGACAAGCCGGCCGCCGAACTGCCGATGCTGTTCCAGCGTATCCTGCAGAATACGATCCTCGATTTCTTCCGCCGCGAAAAGGTGCGCAATACCTGGGTCAGCCTGTTTTCCGGGCTTGGTAATTCCCAGGAGGAACATGAAGATTTTGATATACTCGAGTCCTACGAAGCGGAACACGGCAGTCAGGCGGCCGAGTCCAGCGCTGACCAGGTCGAGCGCATGCAAGTCCTCCAAGTCATTGAAGACGAAGTACAAAAGCTCCCCGCGCGTCAACGGGAAGCATTCCTTATGCGTTACTGGCAGGATATGGATGTGGCAGAGACGGCGGCGGCCATGGGATGTTCCGAAGGGAGCGTGAAAACCCATTGCTCACGGGCGACTCACACCCTCGCAGCATCGCTCAAAGCCAAGGGAATCAAATTATGAACACCGAAGACATCAATTTCGCTTACCGCGTCCGGCACGCCCTGAACGAGAAGCTGGACGACCTGCCGTCCGCCACCACCGACCGCCTGGCCGCTGCGCGCCAGGCCGCGCTGTCACGCAAGAAGGCACACGTGGAAGTGCGCGTGACGCGACTGGCCACGGCCACGAGCGGCGGCGGCACCGGCATGTTCGCCGACCCGATCGCCTGGCTGAGCCGCTTCAGCGTCGTGCTGCCCCTGCTGCTGATCGTCGGCGGCATGGTCGGCGTCTACCAGTACGAACACCAGCAGTCGATCCAGGAACTGGCCGAGCTGGATGCGGCCGTGCTGTCGGACGAGCTGCCCCTGTCGGCCTACCTGGACCACGGCTTCAACGCCTACCTCGAGACCCGCGAGCAATAAGGATGGCGCGAGTTCGCGGTCGCACATGGGTGCTGGGCGGTGCCGCCGCGCTGGCGCTCGTCGTTGCCATTGGTGCCTGGGTGGCATTGTGGGGGCAACCTTCGGGTGCGCCCGCGGGCACCGCCGCGTCCGCGTCTTCCATTCCCCTGTTGACGACCGATGCAGCAGAGATGCGCTGGCAGGACCTGACGCCAGCCCAGCAGCGCGCGTTGGAACCGCTGAAGAAGGGCTGGGAAGACCTGGGCCCCGTGCGCAAGCAGAAATGGCTGGAGATCGCGGGGCGATTCGCGTCCATGAAGCCGGCCGAGCAGCAACGCGTACACGCGCGCATGCGCGAATGGGTGGAACTGACGCCGGAAGAACGCAAGGCCGTGCGCGAAAACTACGCGCGCGCGCAGAAAATCATGGGCGGCAAGAAGGCCGCGCAGTGGGAGCAGTACCTGCTGCTGCCGGAAGAGGAAAAGCGCAAGCTGGCCGATGCGGCCGCCGGCAAGAAGCCGCAGGCCGCCAAGCCGCCGACCCCGAAACAGATTCTCGTCAAGACGCCCGCGCCGATCAAGCAGCACCCTAGCGTACTGCCGTCGCCCGTGCCGCCGCCGGTCGTGGCGCAGCCCGCGCCCGCGCCGATGCCGTCGCCGATGCCGCCCGCCGCACCCACGCCGGCGCCCGCGCAGCCGGAGATCGTCTATCCGCTGGAAGGCGCCGTGACGCCGTCCGCCATCGTCACTCCGCCGGCCCCGCCGCCGGCAGCGCAGAACGCCCCCGCCAATGCCGGCAAATGACGCGGCCGCGCCAGTCGGCACGCCGGCCATCCGCCGTCGCCTCGTCTCGATGGTGTACGAACTGCTGCTGGGCTTTGCCGTGCTGTTCCTGCCGTTCCTCGTGTTCGAGATGATCGTCAAGGCCAGCCATGCGCCGGCCGTCGAGCACATGCGCCAGGCGCTGGCGTTCCTCGTTCTGGGCGCCTATTTCATCCACCAGTGGACCCGCAAGGGCCAGACCCTGGCCATGCAGACCTGGCGCATCCGCGTGCAGATGCCGGACGGCGCGCCACTGCCGCCGCGCGTCGCCACGCTGCGCTACCTGCTGTGCTGGATGTGGGTGCTGCCCGCGGCCGCCGTCTGCCTGGCATTCGACCTGCAGCGCTGGCAGGCCATCGGCACGCTGGCTGCCGGCATCGTCCTGTGGTCCCTGACGGCACTGCTCGACCGCGACCGCCAGTTCCTGCATGACCGCATTGCCGGCACGCGGCTGGTGCAGTTGCCCAAGCCGGAAAAGCGGGTCAAGGCAGCCGCCTGATCTTGCAAGCACCGCCGGCGCCTCCATCTGGGCCGGATGAATCCCCTGGAAGCCAGTCCCGCCGAACCGCTTTGCCCACTGTGCGGCCGCGCGCTGGGCACGGAAAACATCGACCGGCATCACCTGGTGCCGCGCACGTTCAAGGGCCGCGCCCAGTTCCCCATCCATAAGATCTGCCATCGCAAGATCCACTCCGTGTTCACGGAGCGCGAGCTGTTCAAGACTTACCACACCTGGGAAGCACTGCAGGCGCACGACGAGATTCGCACGTTCATCGACTGGGTGGCGAAGAAGCCGCCCGAGTTCTATACGTCGACGGCGACGTCGAATGCGAAGAAGCGGCGGTGATGGCAGAGACAGTGGTGACAGGCAGTCGAGGGCTGGGGTCGGCCCCGGCGGTCTGGCTCCGGGGGCGCGCCGCGCTAACGTCCACCGCGGCAAGGGTCTGTCCCCATCGGGGACTGACCCTGAAGTTCATCGCCGACTGGTGCGACTCGCAAACAAACTTCGGGGTCAGTCCCTGTGCAGGGACAGACCCCAGCCGCAGCGTCGGTTCAGAACCGCTCGAAGCCTTGCAAATAGCGCCACTCGCCCACCGCCAGGCCCCCATCGACACGCGGCCGATGCGCAGGCGCTTCAGGGCGACGGGTGTCAGCCCGACCGCCTTGCACATGCGGTCGATCTGGCTCGGCTTCGGGCCCTTGACGGCAAAACGCAGGCGGCCTTCGTTCTGCCAGCTCACCTTCGTCGCGCCCTGGTTCAGCTGGGCCAGGCCGTTCTCGACGATGGCGCCGCGCACGTCGACGATGATTTCCTGCTCCACCGTGGCGCCCTCCTCCACCAGCTTGCGCGCGACGCGGTAGTCCTGGGTGAACACGAACAGGCCGCTGGCCGCGCTGTCCAGCGGCAGCGCGTGCGTCAGGTTGTGCAGATGGCGCTTGAGGAAGCGCTCCTTCGCGGCCTGCGCATTGCGCGCCTCGGGGACCAGGCAGGATAGCGGATCGACACCGGCCGGCTTGTTCAGCAGGATCGTGACGGGGACGATTTCCAGCAAGGTCGCATCGGGCGCCAGCACCACGGCCTGCTGCGGCGCCACGCGGGCGCCGGCTTCCTCGACGACGGCGCCATCGACCTGCACGAAGCCGCCCTCGATGTACAGCTCCGCCTCGCGGCGGGAACAGGGCACCATGTCCGCTACCCGTTTCGAGAGGCGGATCGTGTCGGAGTCGGTCATGGTCAGTTCTTGAAGTAAGTGGTGAAGACGTCGGCCACCGTGCCCAGCTGGGCGCGCGTGACGTCCAGGTGCGTGACAAGGCGCAGGCGCGGTGCCATCGACACGCGAATGCCGGCGGCTGCCAGCGCCTCGGCCAGGCCGGCGCGATGCGCTTCCGGCACGTCGACGTAGAAGATATTGGTTTGCGGCGTGCTGACCGCCAGGCCGTCGATGCGCGCCAGTTCGCCGGCCAGGAACGCGGCGTTGGCGTGGTCCTCGGCCAGGCGCTCGACGTTGTGCTGCAACGCATACAGCCCGGCCGCCGCGATGACGCCGGCCTGGCGCATGCCGCCGCCCAGCATCTTGCGCCAGCGCTTGCCCTCCTCGACCAGCGCGCGCGAGCCGCACAGCACGGAACCGACGGGGGCGCCCAGGCCTTTGGACAGGCAGACGGAGACGCTGTCGAAGCCCGCCACCGCATCGCGCAGGCTGATGCCCTGCTGCACGGCGGCGTTGCCGATGCGGGCGCCGTCCAGGTGCGTGGCCAGGCCGCGCTCGTGCGCCAGCGCCGTTGCCGCCGCCACGTAGGCACGCGGCAGGACGCGGCCGCCGATCGTGTTTTCCAGCGCCAGCAGCTTCGTGCGGGCAAAGTGGACGTCGCGCGGCTTGATCTGCGCGCCGATATCGTCCAGCGCCAGCGAGCCGTCCGGCTGGTTGGCGATGGGCTGCGGCTGGATGCTGCCCAGCACCGCGGCGCCGCCGCCTTCATAGCGGAACGTGTGCGCTTCCTGGCCCACCAGGTATTCGTCGCCGCGGCCGCAATGGGCCAGCAGCGCGATCAGGTTGGTTTGCGTGCCGGACGGCGCGAACAGCGCCGCCTCGAAGCCGAACAGCTCCGCCGCACGGTCCTGCAGGCAGTTGACTGTCGGGTCGTCGCCATACACGTCGTCGCCGACGGGTGCGGCCGCCATCGCCTCGCGCATGGCGCTTGACGGCTGCGTCACGGTATCGCTGCGCAGGTCGATCCAGCTCATCGCGCGCTTTCCGCCAGTTGCCCGGCGTAGAAGCGGTGGCCCAGTTCCTCCAGGCCCACCGTCTGCAGCACTTCCTGCAGGCGCTCGGTGGGACGGCGGCGCGGCAGGTTCTTGTAGGTCGCTACGATCAGTTCGTTCTTCATCGAATGCTCCCAGCCCACCAGCTCCGTCACGTTGACCTGGTAGCCGTGCGCCTCCAGCTGCAGGCAGCGCAGCACGTTGGTAACCTGGCTGCCGAATTCGCGCGTGTGGATCGGGTGGCGCCAGATTTCCGTCAGCGCGCTCTTGCCCAGGTCTCGGCCCTTGTTCTTGCGCAGCACGGAGGCCACTTCGGCCTGGCAGCACGGCACCAGCACCATGTGCTTGGCGCGCTTCTTCAGCGCGAAATCGATGGCGTCGTCGGTGGCCGTGTTACAGGCGTGCAGCGCGGTGACGATATCGATCGTCTCCGGCAGCTCGGAGGACGTGGTGGACTCGGCCACCGACAGCGGCAGGAACGACATGCCCGTAAAGCCGAACTTCGCGGCCAGTTCGCGCGAACGCTGCACCAGTTCCTCGCGCGTTTCGATGCCGTAGATATGCGAGCCGTCATCGATCCCTTTGAAGAACAGGTCGTACAGGATGAAACCCAGGTACGACTTGCCGGCGCCATGGTCGACCAGCGACACGGCGCCTCGTTCGGCGCGCACGTCCTGCAGCAGCGGCTCGATGAACTGGTACAGGTGGTAGACCTGCTTCAGCTTGCGCCGGCTGTCCTGGTTCAACTTGCCGTCGCGCGTCAGGATGTGCAGTTCCTGCAGCAGCGCGACCGACTGGCCCGGCTTGATTTCCGGGATGTCGGTCACGGTCGTCGGCAGCGGCGCCGCCGGCGCCTTGGCATCGATTTTATTGCGCTTCATCGATCCATGCCTGCTGGATGGCTTCGAGGATCTTCTCGCCGCCGCGCTTGTGGTCGTCGTCGAAGCCTTCCAGGGTGACGACCCAGTTGTGCAGGTCCGTGAAGCGGATGGCCGTCGGGTCCAGGTTCGGGTACTTGTCGTACAGCGCTTCGGCGATCGCCGTGATGTCGGTCCATTTCATCGGCAGCTCCTCAGTGACCGCCTTCGCTGGCGTGGTTGATCGTGTATTTCGGGATCTCGACGACGAGGTCCTCGTCCGCCACGATCGCCTGGCACGACAGGCGCGACTGCGCTTCCAGGCCCCAGGCCTTGTCCAGCAGGTCTTCTTCTGTATCGGTCGCCTCGTTCAGCGAATCGAAGCCTTCGCGCACGATCACGTGGCACGTGGTGCAGGCGCACGACTTCTCGCAGGCATGCTCGAGATGGATGTCGTTCTCCAGCAGGACGTCGCAGACGGACTTGCCGGCCTCGGTTTCGATGACGGCGCCTTCAGGGCACAGCTTGGCGTGGGGCAGGATGACGATTTGTGGCACTTGTTACCTCGGTTGTTTTATATGTTCTGACGACGCTTACGCCACCTGGTCCAGCGCCTTGCCGGCCAGCGCGCTGCGCACGCTGCGGTCCATCCGGCGCGACGCGAATTCCTCGGTGCCGTGGGCCAGCGCTTCCACCGCCGCCTTGACGGCCGCGTGGTCGACGGTACCGGCCAGCGACTGCGCCAGGATCTCGCGGGTGCGGACCATCAGGGCATCGACGGCGACCCGCTCCTCAATCGACAGCAGCGCCGCGTCCTCGTCCAGCGCCGCCTGCGTCGCCAGCAGGATGCGTTCCGCCTCCACCTGTTCTTCGCGCAGCGCGCGCGCCTTCATGTCCGTCTCGGCCGACGCGTACGAGTCCTGCAGCATGCGCGCGACATCGTCGTCGCCCAGGCCGTACGACGGCTTGACGGTGATCGACGCTTCGACGTTGGAGCGCAGCTCGCGTGCGGAGACCGACAGCAGGCCGTCCGCATCGACCTGGTAGGTGATGCGGATGCGCGCGGCGCCGGCAGCCATCGGCGGGATACCGCGCAGCTCGAAGCGGGCCAGCGAGCGGCAGTCCGTCACCAGCTCGCGCTCGCCCTGCAGCACGTGCACCGCGAGGGCCGTCTGGCCGTCCTTGAAGGTGGTGAATTCCTGGGCGCGGGCGCACGGGATCGTGGAATTGCGCGGGATGATCTTCTCGACCAGGCCGCCCATCGTCTCGATGCCCAGCGACAGCGGGATCACGTCCAGCAGCAGCCAGTCGTCGCCCGGGGCGCGGTTGCCGGCCAGCAGGTTGGCCTGGATGGCGGCGCCCAGCGCCACCACCTTGTCCGGATCGATGTTCGCGTGCGGGATCGTGTGGAAATACTCGCCCACGGCGCGCTGCACGTGCGGCATGCGCGTGGCGCCGCCGACCATGACGACGCCGTCGATATCGTCCGCATCGATGTTCGCATCGCGCAGCGCCTTCTTGACCGCGTTCATCGTCTTGGCGACCAGGTGCTTAGTGATCTCGGCAAACTTCTCGGCCGTGATCTTCAGGTGCACTTCGTCGCCCGACGACAGGATCGCATCGACCGTCACTTCGGATTTCGTCGACAGCAGTTCCTTCGCCTCGCGCGCCTTGACCATCAGCACGGCGGTGTCCTCGTCGGTCAAAGGCGCCAGCTTTTCCTGCTCGTGGATCCAGCAGAACAGGCGGTGGTCGAAGTCGTCGCCGCCCAGCGCGGAATCGCCGCCCGTGGACAGTACTTCGAACACGCCCTTGGACAGCTTCAGGATCGAGATGTCGAACGTGCCGCCGCCCAGGTCATAGACGGCGAACAGGCCTTCGGAGGCGTTGTCCAGGCCATAGGCGATGGCCGCGGCGGTCGGTTCGGACAACAGGCGCAGCACGTTCAGGCCGGCCAGCTGGGCCGCATCCTTCGTCGCCTGGCGCTGCGCGTCGTCGAAGTATGCCGGCACCGTGATGACGGCGCCGACCAGGTCGTCGCCCAGCGCATCCTCGGCGCGCTGGCGCAACGTGGCCAGGATCTGCGCGGACGTTTCGACGGGGCTCTTGATGCCGGCCACCGTCTTCAGCTGCACCATGCCGGGCGCATCGACAAAATCGTATGGCAGGTTTTCCGCATACGCGATGTCCTTCAGCCCGCGGCCCATGAAGCGCTTGACCGAGACGATCGTGTTCTTCGGGTCGGTGGTCTGCGCGGCCTGCGCCTTGTGGCCGATGTGGGCATGCCCGTTCGGCAGGTAGCGCACGACGGACGGCAGCAGCGGGTGGCCGTCCTCGTCGTTCAGCACTTCGGGGATGCTGCTGCGGACGGTCGCCACCAGCGAGTTGGTGGTGCCCAGGTCGATGCCGACCGCCAGCCGATGCTGGTGCGGCGCCGTGGACATGCCCGGTTCGGAAATTTGCAGAAGAGCCATGTGAAACCTGTTGTTGTTTTGTGCTGTCGATCGGGCGCAGCGCTGTCGGCGTTATGCCTCGATCGCATCGAAGGCAAAGCGGACTTCTTCGCCGAATTTTTCAAGGAACATCAGCGCGCGCACGCCCTGCGCGGCGGCGTGGTAATCGGCGCCATCCAGCTGGGCCTCGATGGCCTGCAGCTGCTCCTTGCGGGCGGCGCGCAACTGGGCGTCGAGCTTGTCGAGCAGGTCGGCATCCTTGCCGGCGCGCGCCTCCGCCAGTTCTTCGCGCCATTCCATCTGCTGCATCAAGAACGCCATCGGCATCGCCGTGTTCGACTCCGTCTGCAGGTCCACGCCGTGCAGCTCGCACAGGTACTGCGCGCGCTTCTGCGGATTCTTCAGGGTCTGGTAGGCCTCGTTGGCGCGCGTGGCCCACTGCATCGCCACGCGCTTCTCGGCATCGGTGGCGTTGACGAATTTATCGGGATGCACGCGCGACTGCACGTCGCGGTAGGCCGCGTCCAGCGCGGCCGCGTCGACGGCGAAGCGTTGCGGCAGGTTGAAAAGCTCGAAGTGGTTTTGCACGGTGCGGGCGACGTCAGATGCGGAAGCTTTCGCCGCAGCCGCAGGCGTCTTTTTCGTTCGGGTTGTTGAACTTGAAGCCTTCGTTCAGGCCTTCGCGGGCGAAGTCCAGCTCCGTGCCGTCGATGTACGGCATGCTTTTCGGATCGACAAAGACCTTCACGCCGTGCGACTCGAAGACATGATCGTCCTCGGTTACCTCGTCCACGTATTCCAGCTTGTACGCCAGGCCGGAGCAGCCGGTCGTGCGCACGCCGAAGCGCAGGCCGATGCCCTTGCCGCGCCGTTCGATGTAGCGGTTGATGTGCTTCGCAGCTTTTTCGGTCAACGTGATTGCCATTCTTTTCCTCCTGATACCGACGGGGCCGCGCGGGCCCCGGCTTCTTCGGCCGAACTTCCAGGCCGAACTTTTAGGCCGAGTGCTTGGCCTTGTAGTCCTGCACGGCGGCCTTGATCGCGTCTTCGGCCAGGATCGAGCAGTGGATCTTCACGGGCGGCAGCGCCAGCTCTTCGGCGATCTGCGTGTTCTTGATCGACAGGGCCTGGTCCAGCGTCTTGCCCTTGACCCATTCGGTCACCAGCGAGCTCGATGCGATGGCCGAACCGCAGCCATACGTCTTGAATTTCGCGTCTTCGATGACGCCATCGGCGCCGACCTTGATCTGCAGCTTCATCACGTCGCCGCAGGCCGGTGCGCCCACCATGCCCGTACCAACGCTTTCGTCGCCCTTTTCAAAGGCGCCCACGTTGCGCGGGTTTTCGTAGTGGTCGAGAACTTTTTCCGAGTAAGCCATTTTGATACTCCCTGTCTACTGGTGTCTGACACCATCTTCCAGCATGGAAAATGGCTGTCTGACACCGTCATTATCTGGTTTTAAAACCGGTGTCTGTCACCCATTTTTCATTCTGAAAAATGGGTGACAGACACCAGGTGTAACAATCAGTGCGCCGCCCACTGGATCGAATTGATGTCGATCCCTTCCTTGAACATATCCCACAGCGGCGACAGTTCGCGCAGCTTGCCGACCTTGGACTTCATCAGTTCCACGGCGAAGTCGATGTCCTGTTCCGTCGTGAAGCGGCCGATCGTGAAGCGGATCGAGCTGTGCGCCAGTTCATCCGAACGGCCCAGCGCGCGCAGCACGTAGGACGGCTCCAGGCTGGCCGACGTGCAGGCGGAACCGGACGACACGGCCAGGTCCTTGACGGCCATGATCAGCGACTCGCCTTCGACGTAGTTGAAGCTGACGTTCAGGTTGTGCGGCACACGGTTGTCCATGTCGCCGTTGATGTAGACCTCTTCGATTTCCTGCAGGCCCGATGCCAGGCGGTCGCGCAGCGCCTTGATGCGCGCGGTTTCTTCCGCCATCTCGACCTTCGCCAGGCGAAACGCCTCGCCCATGCCGACGATCTGGTGCACCGGCAGCGTACCCGAGCGCAGGCCGCGCTCATGGCCGCCGCCGTGCATCTGCGCCTCGATGCGCACGCGCGGCTTGCGGCACACGTACAGCGCGCCGACGCCCTTCGGGCCGTAGGTCTTGTGCGCCGTGAACGTCATCAGGTCGACCTTCAGGTCCTGCAGGTCGATGGCGACCTTGCCCGTGGCTTGTGCCGCGTCGCAGTGGAAGATGATGCCCTTGGAACGGCAGAACGCGGCGATGTCCTTGACGGGCTGGATCACGCCGATCTCGTTGTTGACCAGCATGACGGAGACCAGGATCGTGTCCGGACGCACGGCCGCGGCCAGCTGTTCGATGGTGATCAGGCCGTTGTCCTGCGGGTCCAGGTAGGTCGCCTCGAAGCCCTGGCGTTCCAGTTCGCGCACGGTGTCCAGCACGGCCTTGTGCTCGGTCTTGACCGTGACGATGTGCTTGCCCTTGGTCTTGTAGAACTGCGCCGCGCCCTTGATGGCCAGGTTGTTGCTCTCGGTCGCGCCGGACGTCCAGATGATCTCGCGCGGATCGGCATTGACGAGCGCCGCCACGTGGCCGCGTGCCTCTTCCACCGCCGCTTCCGCCGTCCAGCCGTACATGTGGCTGCGCGACGCCGGATTGCCGAACTGCTCGCGCAGGTACGGAATCATCTTGTCGGCCACGCGCGGGTCGATGGGCGTCGTGGCCGAGTAGTCCATGTAGATCGGGAAGTGCGGCGCGGTGCGAAACTCGACCGGGGCGACCTTGGCGACGTTCTTTTCTGGGGCGTTCATCTTGTTACTCCAAAGGGGTTATCCGAGGGTGGCGTGGTTGCGGTGCATCACTACCACGTTCTGGTCGGCGTTTTTCTGTCTCTGCTGGTCGACCAGGTCCTGCAGCGAGACCGAGTCCAGGTAGTCGACCATCTTTTCGTTCAGCGTGGCCCACAGCTCGTGGGTCATGCAGCGGGCGCCCGTGGCGTGGTCGGCGCCATGGCAGTTTTCCTTGCCGCCGCACTGCGTCGCATCGAGCGGCTCATCGACGGCGATGATAATGTCGGCCACCGTCACCTTGTCGGCGCGGCGGGCCAGGCTGTAGCCGCCGCCGGGACCGCGGATCGACTCCACGATCTCGTGCCGGCGCAGCTTGCCGAACAGCTGTTCCAGGTAGGACAGCGAGATGGCCTGGCGCTGGCTGATGCCAGAGAGCGTGACGGGACCCTTGCCCTGGCGCATGGCCAGGTCAATCATCGCAGTCACGGCAAAACGGCCTTTGGTAGTCAGACGCATTACAACCTCGGTTGAGTTCAGACGAGCTCAGGTGGACTTTTGAATTCCGGTACTCAGTTGAATTCAGCTACTTCGTTGAATTCGAGTAAAACTCGTGCTCGGCAACCAATCAAAACCTGATTAGTTGATCGATTTAGTCAAGTATAACAGAGTCCTTGCGGGCTTGCCGGAGGGGGGATTTTTTTGCCGCGGCGCAGCAGCGAGGAGGAGGAAGTCGGAGAGGGCACGGGCACGGGCACGGGAAGTACGGTGCCGAACGCGCGATTATAACGCAAGCGCCGCATCCTGCCCAGCCGGCGGTGGTGCCGCTGTTACCGCTGGCCCAGCAGGTCGTGCGCATCCAGAATGGCAAACGCGATCTCCGGATGGCTGTCCAGGCAGCGCCGGATGGCGGCGGGAATGGCCTGGCGGGTCTTGCGGCACAGGCCAGGCACGGTCGTGATGTCGATGGCGAAGCCGCGCACCGTGCGAACCTCGTTTGGCCCCGGCGCGATCGATATGCGAACGCCCAGCTGTTCTTCCAGGCGCTGGCCGATGCGCAGCAGCTCGGCATACGACGCGATCGCCTCGATGCGGGCGATCAGCCGCTTCTCCTCCTCCCTGGTGAGGCGCAGCACGCGCAGGTCGGCCTGCGGGTCGCCCAGCAGTTCGTCGCGGCGGCAATCGCAGGCCCCGGGCGGGCATTCCTTGCGGATCGGAAACGGCAGGGAGGACGGCGGCGTCAGCATGGCATCGTATGGATGGTCCGGCGTGAGGGAAACCGCGCGGCGGCTGGCCGCGAGCAACGAGTATCCCGCTCGCGCCGGGGCACTGTCAAACGTACGCGGCAGTAAGGCCGACCGGCGTCAACGCGCGCGTGCCGAAGCGCATGTCCGCAGCAACAACCAAGTTTCAAATCTGACACTGAAATCGGCCCTGCAGAACGCACTTTCCGATGACCGGCAGCCGCAACGCGGCGCCGCAGCTCAGTTGCGCGGTTCGGTTCCCCGTTGGCCCTTATCGATCATGTGCGCCTGGCCCGCGCCCCCGGCTGCCGGCCAGATGGCGAAGACATACCGCTGGTCGCGATCGACGTGGGCCACGGCCGGGCCAGGCGACCCGCCGTCGGCGCGGCGAGTGCGCCCGGCCGAAACCCGGGACGGCGCCTGGCTACTCGGCGTCCGGTTGGGCCGACGGATGGGCGGCCTGGAACGCCGGGATCTCGGCGCACGTGGCGTGGATGCGCGCGACCGTCGGATACGGCGCCAGGTCGATGTGGAAGCGCTGCGCATTGAATACCTGCGGCACCAGGCAGCAGTCGGCGAGCGTGGGCGTGTCGCCATGGCAGAAGCGGCCCGTGTCGCCTTGCTGCAGCAGCGCCTCCAGGGTCGCCAGCCCTTCCCCCGTCCAGTGACGGTACCAGTCCATCTTGGCGTCGTCCGTCAGGCCCAGCGGCCCCGTCAGGTGCTGCAGCACGCGCAGGTTCGTCAGCGGATGCGTATCGGCCGCGATCGCCAGCGCCAGCGCGCGCACGCGCGCACGCCCGGCCGCATCCTGCGGCAGCAGCGGCATCACGGGATGCATCTCTTCCAGGTACTCGACGATGGCCAGCGACTGCGTCAGCGTGACGTCGCCATCCGTCAGTGCCGGCACCAGCCCGCCGGGATTGACGGCCCGGTAGGCCGGCTGGCGCTGCTCGCCGCCGCCGCGCAGCAGGTGCACCGGCACCGCGTCGTACGCCAGCCCCTTCAGGTTCAGCGCGATGCGCACGCGGTACGCGGCCGAGCTGCGGAAATAGGTATAGAGCTTCATGCCCCGCCCTTTTCACCGTAGGGGCGCACCACCTGGTCGATGGTCCCGAAGATGCTGTGGCCGGCCGCGTCCTGCATCGCGATGCGCACGGTGTCGCCGAACTGCAGGAACGGCGTCTTCGGCGCGCCACCCTCGATCGTCTCGTACATGCGCACCTCGGCCAGGCAGCAGTAGCCCACGCCGCCGTTGTCCACCGACGAACCGTGCAGGCTGCCCTGCTTGTTCGACACCGTGCCGGAGCCGATGATGGTACCAGCACCCAGTTCGCGCGTCCTGGCGGCGTGCGCCACCAGCTGGGCGAAGCTGAACGTCATGTCCTCGCCCGCGTTCGGGCGGCCGAACGGCTTGCCGTTCAGGTCCACGCGCAGCGGCAGGCGCAGCTTGTTGTCCTGCCAGTCGGCGCCCAGTTCGTCCGGCGTCACTGCGACCGGCGAGAACGCGCTGGCCGGCTTGGACTGGAAGAAGCCGAAGCCCTTGGCCAGCTCGTTCGGGATCAGGTTGCGCAGGGAGACGTCGTTGACCAGCATGACGAGACGGATCGCGCGCGCGGCTGCCTCGGGCGTCGCGCCCATCGGCACATCGCCCGTGACGACGGCCACTTCCGCTTCCAGGTCGATGCCCCACTCTTCCGACAGCGCGTAGATCGGGTCGCGTGGACCCACGAAGCTGTCCGAGCCACCCTGGTACATCAGCGGGTCGGTATAGAACGAGGCCGGCACTTCCGCATTGCGCGCCCTGCGCACCAGCTCCACGTGGTTGATGTAGGCGGAACCGTCGGCCCACTGGTAGGCGCGCGGCAGCGGCGAGTGGCAGGCCGCTTCGTCGAACGGCTGCGCGCCCGCCGCGTCGCCCGCGTTCAGCGCGGCATACACGCGCTCGAGCTGGGGCGCGGCGTTGTCCCAGTCGTCCAGCGCGGCCTGCAGCGTGGCGGCAATGGCGGGAACGGCCTGGTACAGGCGCAAGTCGCGGCTGACGACGACGAGTTGGCCGTCGCGCTTGCCGTTTTTCAAGGTAGCAAGTTTCATCGATGTTTCCCTAAGTAAGTTGCGCCCATTAAGCCCCCGATTTGCCCATTACACAAACGATATTTTTGCGTTCATTTATCAAGTATTCGAATAAATCATGGTGCTCGACACCGTATAGTTGTGTCAACGCCACTTTAAATAAAGCTTATTGATTTAGTTAAATGGCGGGTGCACAATTCTCCCGCTGTACAACAGCATTCATAAATCCAATCAGGAGACACAGCATGACCGGTATCGCCCGCATGGCCTTTTCCCTCGCCCTCGCACCTGCGCTCTTGCTTGCAGGCGGCGCTGTCCACGCCGAGGCCTATCCCAACGACACGGAGGGTTTCCATGGCTATCTGCGCGCCGGTGCCGGCACCAGTTCCCGGCATGGTCCGCAAAGCTGCTACGCGCTTGGCGGCCCGACGTCGTACTACCGGCTGGGTAACGAGTGCGACGCGAACGCGGAATTCGGCTACACGAAGGCGTTGGCCAAGGCGGACAACGGCGTCAGCTTCGTCGGCACGATCTGGCTCAACGCGTATTCGCCCAACTCGGATTTCGGCGACGCCAACCTGCATCTACTGAAGGGTTATGTCGAGGCGAAGGGACTGCCCTTCCTGCACGGCGGCACCGCGTGGGTGGGCAAGCGCTACTACTATCGCCCCGACATCCACATGCTCGACATGCAGTACATCAACATGAACGGCACCGGCGCCGGCCTGGACAAGATCCCGCTCGGCGCGGGCAAGTTCAGTTATGCGGTATTCAAGGACAACGACATCAATGCCACCGGTCCCGGCGGGGCTATCGTCAACTCGCCGTCCGCGCTGCGCCAGAACCTGCTGTACCAGGACCTGCCCGTCAATCCTGGCGGCACCATCGACGCGGCGCTGACGATCGTCACGGCCAGGGGCCGCAACGGCGCGGCGCAGGACGCCGGCCACGACGGCTGGGCAGTCGGGCTGTTCCACCGGCAGGAAGTGCTCGGCGGTGCCAACACGGTCGGCTTCCAGTATGGCAGCGGCCCGGGCACGGGCATCGGCCAATGCTGCTCCCGCATGGGGGGATCCGGCAGCACGGCACTCGGTTCGGACGTGACGCGGGTGCGCGTCTTCGACGACCTGGTGATCCAGCCGACCCGCCAGTTCAGCCTGGGGTTCGTCGCGCTGTACCAGAAGGACAAGGCGGACGATCCAGCGCTGCGCAACACCTGGACGACCGCAGGCCTGCGCCCGGTCTACGGTGTGCTGCCGAACGTCAAATTGCAGGCCGAACTGGGCTATACCGCGCTGCGGCAGGACAGCACCGGGCAGACCGCGCGCCTGACCAAGGTGACGCTGGCGCCCGCGATCTCGCTGGGCGAGGGCTACTTCTCGCGCCCCGAGCTGCGCCTGTTCGTCAGCTACGGCAAGTGGAACGGCGCCGCCACGCCCCTGGTCAACGCCAGCAACCATGGTGGGCCGGTGTACGGCAATGCGACCAGCGGCACGTCCGCCGGTGTACAGGTCGAGGCCTGGTGGTAAGCAGGCTGCAGGCATAGGCCGGCAGACGCTGCTCAGGCTTCCAGCTTGAGAAACAGTTCCGGGTCCGGCGCGAAGTTGGCGTAAAGCGGCAGCAGCGCGCCGCCCAGCGCCCGCGCGTCGGACCCGATGATGCCGGCATGCACCGGCGGCCGCTGCACGCCTTCCCAGTCATAGCAGTCCAGCGCGTCGATAATCGCCGCCATCAACCGGTCCAGCAGCGCGCGGCTGCACGAACCGTCGACGATCACCCCTTCCGGATCGAGCATGCAACTGGCGCTGGCAACCACCATCGCGATGCCCCCCGCGGCCTGGTCGACCCAGCGCGCACTGTGCTCGGCCCATGGCGCCTGCGTGGCGCGCTCGTCGTAGGCCGCCGCCGGATCCAGTCCCGCCTCTTCGTACAGGTGCTCCAGGCCCAGCAACGAAGCGGTCGACAGCAGTTGCGCCGGCTGGCCTTCCCCCGGCGCGGCCAGCCCGACCGGCAGCGAGCCGATCGCGCCGGCATTGCCGTGCAGCCCGGCGTACAGGTTGCTGTCGATGACGAGTCCGCCACCGATAAAGGTATCGACGAACAGGTACAGGAAGCTCTTGATGCTGCGCCCCCTGCCGGACACCAGTTCGGCCACGCAGGCGGCGGCTGTGTCCTTCGCGAACATCACCGGCAAGCCGGTGTCGGCCTCGATGCGACGTGCGATGTCGAGCCGCTGCCAGCAACCGTCCTGGCCGTGCTTCACGCCCATCAATTCCTGCCAGCTGTCCAGCGACAGCGGCGCCGCCACGCCGATGCCGAGGATGCGGCCGCGCAGCTCAGGCGCCAGGGACGCCTGCATCGCGCGCACCTGTTCCGCGATCGCCTGGAACACCGCGTCCGGTTCGGGAAACGAATAGGTCTGCGAGGTACGCATGCGCACCGTGTTGGCGAAATCGAGCAGCAGCACGTCCAGGCTGCGCCGGCCGATCTTGACACCGATCGAGAACGCGCCATCGGGACGCAACGCGATCGGCACCGACGGCTGGCCGATCTTGCCCCGCAGCGGATCGAGCTTCATCACCAGGCCGTCGTCGGTCAGGCGCGCAATGATCAGCGCCACCGTCTGCGTGCTCAACGTGGTCAGCCGCGCCAGGTCGGCCTTGGGCAGGCTGCCATGCAAGCGAATCGCCTGCAGCACGACGCGTTCGTTGAACTGGCGCATGCCGGTCTGGTTCGATCCGCGTGGGCGTAGATTGTCGGCGCCCGCGGCATCCGAAGCGGATACGGCGGGCCGGAGATATTCCTGCATGTGTACGGCTCCTGCTTGGGCGCATTGAGGGGTGATCTGGCAAGACGCGAGTCTGCACCATCGGACCCGGGTTGGCAATGTCGGCTCGGCGGGCGGCCGACGACGATGCGAACGCGCTGGCCGCCGAGCCGATGTTGTCACAACACCACGCCAGCGTCGGCGCACTAAATAACATCACTTGATTTATTAATTACGCAGGCTTATATTTTAGTCAGCGCATTCGCGCACACTGCCTGGCTTGTCCCAGGCAACCCACAAGAAAAATCCAGGAGACACGCATGACTGCCAAGCATCGCCTCGCCCTTGCCTTGATGACATTGACCGCCTCGATCGCCTGCACCGCCAGCGCGGCCGATGAGCCTGTGGTCGGCCTGATCAGCAAGACGGAAACCAACCCCTTCTTTGTAAAGATGAAGGAAGGCGCGCTGCACGCCGCCAAGCTGCAGGGTGCCCGGCTGTTGACCGGGGCCGGCAAGTCCGACGGCGACAATGCCGGCCAGATCACGGCGATCGAGAACATGATCTCGGCTGGCGCCAGGGCGATCCTGATCACGCCCAGCGACTCGAAGGCCATCGTGCCGGCGGTCCGGAAGGCCCGCGCGCAGGGCGTCATGGTGATCGCGCTCGACAGCCCGACCGAGCCGGCCAACGCCACGGACGCCCTGTATGCCACCGACAACTTCAAGGCCGGGCTGCTGATCGGCCAATATGCCAAGGCGGCGCTGGGCGGCAAGCTGGCGAAGATCGCCACGATCGACCTGTTCCCCGGGCACCCGGTCGGCATCGCCCGGCACAACGGCTTCCTGGCCGGTTTCGGCGCCGCCGGCATCGGCGCCAAAACGGTTGAACTGGCGAAAACCGCGGATCTCGTCTGCATGGCCGACAGCTTCGGCGACCAGGGCAAGGGGCAGACGGCGATGGAAAACTGCCTGCAGAAAAATCCGGACATCAATCTCGTCTACGCCATCAATGAGCCGGCCGCGGCCGGTGCTTACAAGGCACTCAAGGCGGCCGGCAAGGAAAAAGGGGTGCTGATCGTGTCCGTGGACGGCGGCTGCGCTGGCGTGCGCGACGTCAAGTCGGGCGTGATTGCCGCCACCGCGCAACAGTACCCCCTGAAGATGGCCGAACTGGCGGTGGGCGCCGGCGTCGCCTACGCCAAGACCGGCAAGAAGGTCAGCGGCTATGTCGATACCGGCGTCACATTGATCACCGACCGGAAGATGGCCGGCGTGGAGAGCCGCGACACCGCGTTCGGCCTGAGCGCCTGCTGGGGCAAGTAACGTTGAAGTAAGGATGCAGCAAGCGCGGCGCGCCGCGCCACCCTCCTCTCGCTAAAGGATACCCATGAACGCCCAACCCAAACCCGCGCTTGCGCCCACATCTGTGCCCACGTCGTCGCCGGCAGCCGCCAACGCCGGCCGGCGTGGCCTGCCCCGCCTGAAGGACGTGCTGCCGCCGGTCACCGTGCTCGGCCCGTTGCTCGCGCTGCTGGCCGCCGTCTGCTTTTTCGCCACGCAGTCCGAGCGCTTCCTGACCGGACAAAACTTCTCGCTCATCCTGCAGCAGGTAATGGTGGTTGGCGTGATCGCCATCGGCCAGACCTTGATCATCCTGACGGCCGGCATCGACCTGTCGTGCGGCATGGTGATGGCGCTCGGCTCGGTCGTGCTGACCAAGTTCGCCGTCGACTACGGCATGGACCCCTATGCCGCCGTGGCCTGCGGCATGGCCGTCTGCGTGCTGATCGGCTACGTCAACGGCGCGCTGGTCACGTCGATCAAACTGCCGCCGTTCATCGTGACACTCGGCACGATGAATATCGCGTTCGCCATCACGCAGATTTATTCGCAGGCGCAAACCGTCACGGGTCTGCCGGAAGCCATGACGTTCTTCGGCAATACCTTCCAGGTCGGGCAGACCAGCATCACCTACGGCACCGTGCTGATGCTGGGACTGTATCTGCTGACCTGGTTGTTCCTGCGCGAAACCGCGCCAGGACGCCACCTGTACGCAGTCGGCAACAATCCTGAGGCAGCGCGCCTGACCGGCATCGCGACCTCGCGCGTGCTGCTCGGCGTGTATATGGTCGCGGGGCTGTTCTATGGCATTGCCGCGCTGCTGTCGGTGGCCCGCATGGGCGTCGGCGATCCGCAAGGCGGCCAGACCGATAACCTCGACAGTATTACCGCCGTCGTGCTGGGCGGCACCAGCCTGTTCGGCGGGCGGGGATCGATCGTCGGCACCTTCGTCGGCGTGCTGATCGTCGGCGTGTTCCGCAACGGCCTCACGCTGATGGGCGTGCCCTCCGTCTACCAGATCCTGGTAACGGGCATACTCGTGATCCTGGCGGTCGCCACCGACCAGCTGACCCACAAGAAAGGCTGAACATGACCGCTACTACCACCGCTCACGTGCTGCAGGCGCGTGGCCTCGTAAAACGCTACGGCGGCGTGACCGCCCTCGATGGCACCGATTTCGATTTGCGCGCCGGCGAAATCCTGGCCGTGATTGGCGACAACGGCGCCGGCAAGTCGTCGCTGATCAAGGCGCTGTCCGGCGCCGTCGTCCCCGACGAGGGACACCTGCGCCTGGACGGCGAACTGGTGCACTTCAAGTCGCCGATCGACGCGCGCCGCCACGGCATCGAAACCGTTTACCAGGACCTGGCGGTCGCGCCGGCCATGACGATCGCGGAAAACCTGTTCCTTGGCCGCGAGATCCTGCGCCCCGGCCTGCTGGGCAAATGGCTGCGCCTGATCGACAAGAAACGCATGCTGGCCGAGGCCGTCGGCCATATGCAGGACCTGAAGATCGGCATCCGCTCGATGCAGCAGGCGGTCGGCACGCTGTCCGGCGGGCAGCGCCAGGGCGTCGCGGTGGCGCGCAGCACCGCGTTCGCGAAACACGTCGTCATCCTCGACGAACCGACCGCCGCGCTGGGCGTCAAGGAAGGCAATATGGTGCTGGAATTGATCCGGCGCGTGCGCGACCGCGGCTTGCCCGTCATCCTGATCAGCCACAACATGCCGCACGTGTTCGAGATCGCCGACCGGATCCATATCCAGCGGCTGGGCAGGCGCGTTGCCGTCGTCGACCCCAAGCACATCAGCATGTCCGACACCGTTGCCGTGATGACTGGTGCCAAGGACCCGCGCGACCTGCCGGAACTGGCCCATGCTTAGGGGAATCGATCCCGTGCTCAGCCCGGAGCTGCTGAAGGTGCTGGCCGAAATGGGCCACGGCGACGCGGTCGCCGTCGTCGACGCCAACTTCACCGCCGCGACGCTGGGGCGCGGCAAGCCCCTCGTCCGGCTGCCCGGCATCGGCCTGCAGCGCGCCTGCGCCGCCGTGCTGTCGGTACTGCCGCTCGACCTGCCGGGCCGTCCCGTCGCCTTCATGGCCGTGTCGGACCGGCCGGCCGGTTACCGCTCCGGCCTGCAACGCGAACTGCTCGCCCTGTGCAGCTCGGCCGGCTCGGCAGCGGCGGCCCAGTGCGAGGCGGTCGAGCGCTTTGCTTTCTACGAACAGGTAAGACAGGCCCATGCCATCGTGCAGACAGGTGAATTGCAGCCGTACGCCAATTTCCTGTTCCGCAAGGGCGTGCTGGCGGGCGGTGGATGACGCCTTGCGGTGCGGTGCCTGCGGCGGACAGCGACTGGCTGCGCCCGCGCGGCTCGAGCCAGAGCGGCATGAGCCATTTCAACGAGCGCGTGCTGCTGCAGGCGATCCGCCTGAACGGCGCCCTGCCGCAGGCCGAGCTCGCGCGGCTGACCCGGCTCAGCACGCAGGCCGTGGCGCTGATCGTGCGCCGCCTCATCGCGCAGGGGCTGGTCGCCAAGGGCGCACCGCGGCGTGGCAAGGTGGGGCAGCCGTCCGTGCCGATCAGGCTCGATCCGGACGGCGCCTATTTTATCGGGGTCAAGATCGGGCGCCGCGGCATCGACCTGTTGCTGGTCGATTTTGCCGGCCAGGTACGGGCCCGGAGTGCGGTGGCCTACCGCTATCCCGACCCGGACCTGCTGTTCGGGCAGATCGACGCCGGGCTGCAGGCGTTGCGCGGGCCGCTCGGGCTGCGGCAGGCGCGCCTGCGCGGCATCGGCGTCGCTGCCCCCCTGGGCTTGGGCGGTTGGCAAACCTTGCTGGGCGGCGATGCTGAGCATGCCGGCCGCTGGGAGCGGATCGATCTGCGCGCCAGGGTGCAGGCGCTGAGCAATGTACCGGTGGTGTTCGCCAAGGATACGATCGCCGCCTGCGTCGCCGAACTGGTGGCCGGGCACGGCCGCAGCCTGCGCAGCTTCGTGTACGTGTTCGTCGGGACGTTCATCGGCGGCGCGCTGGTACTCGACAGCAGCGTCCACGCCGGCCTGACCGGCAATGCCGGCGCGTTCGGCTCGCTGCCCACGGCCTGCGGCGACCGCACCACGCCCTCGCAACTGCTCGGTACGGCCTCGCTGTTCGGGCTGGAGCAACGGTTTGCCAGGGCCGGACTGGACGACAGCGCCGCCCATGATGCACGGGCATTGCAGCCGCCGTGGCTGGCCCACACGGAAGACTGGCTCGACGGCGCCGCGCGCGCGATCGCGCTGGCGGTCTGCAATGCGACCTGCCTGGTCGACGTCGGCCATGTCGTGCTCGACAGCTCCGGCGACCCCGCGCTGCTTGCGCGCCTGCTCGAACGCAGCACGGACGCCCTGTCGCACTACCGCTGGGAAGGGGTGCGCCGCCCCGTGCTGCTGGGCGGTGTCAGCGGTGCCGACGCGCGTGCCGTCGGCGCCGCGCTGCTGCCGCTGCATGCCGATTTCGCGCCGGACCGCGACCTGTTCTTGAAGATACTGAACGCGGCCGCCTAGCCGCACTTTTGCAATCATGCATAAACAACCGGCCCCCAACCCGGCGGCCGATAAACGGGAGACTCGACATGGTGGTGACATTCGGCGAAGCATTGGTCGACATGATAGAAATGCCGGACGGCCGCTTTGCCGCGGCGCTGGGCGGTTCCATCTGCAATTTCACGATCGCCGCGGCAAGGCAGCAGATGGACGTGACGTACCTGAACCCGCTGTCGCAGGACAGCTTCGGCCAGCGTTTTGCCGGCCTGCTGGCGCGCGACGGCGTGCACCTGGTCAGCGCCGCGCGCAGCGCCAGCCCTACATCGCTGGCCATCGTTACGCTCGATGCCGGCGGCTCGCCCAGTTATGTCTTCCACCGGGAGCGGGTGGCCGACCGGGACATCACGCCGGCACAGGCCTGCGCGGCGCTGCCGTCCCACATGCGCCTGTTCCATACAGGCGGCCTGGCGCTCGTGCCGGACGATATCGATGCGACGCTGGCGATCGTCCGGGCCGCGGCGGGTGCCGGCGCACTGGTCTCGATCGACGCCAATCTGCGTCCGCTGGTGTGCGGCGATTTGCCTGCCTACGCCGCCGGCGTGCGCCGCGCGCTGGCGCATGCCCACCTGGTCAAGGTCAGCGAGGAAGACTTGCTGTACCTCGGCTATGACGGCGTCGCACCGCTGGCGGCCGCGCGGATGCTGCTCGACACGCTGGACGCGCAACTGATCGCGTTGACGCTGGGCGCGCAGGGCGCTGTGCTCCTGTCGCGCCGCGTTTGCGTGACACTGGCCGCACCGGCGGGCATCGACGTGATCGACACCGTCGGCTGTGGCGACAGTTTCCTGGCCGGGCTGGTGGCCAGCCTGGCCGCGAACGGCAGCCTGTCGGTGGCCGCGCTGGCCGACGCCAACGCCGCCATGCTGGCACAGGCCCTGCGCCATGCCGTGGCCGCCGCCAGCCTGAACGCCATGCGCGTGGGGTGCCAGCCTCCGGATGCGGCCGACGTCGCACAATTCCTGCAATCGGGAGCAGTCCCGCACGCTTCCCACTAGGATGGTCCCTGACGGCCGGTGTGCATGGGGCGCGGAAGTGAGCTATCATGGAATCGATATTACTTCCGCAATTTATCAGCATTCTCTATGAATCCCACCTTGCGCCAGATGCGCGCCCTGGTCGCCGTCGCCCGTACCGGCAGCTTCACGCAAGCGGCCGCGCTGCTGCACCTGACCCAGTCGGCCCTGTCGGGCCAGATCAAGGAGCTGGAGGCGCTGCTGGGCGTCAAGGTGGTGGAGCGCAGCACGCGCCGCGTTGAACTGTCCGACGTGGGCCGTGAGTTGGTGCCGCTGTTCGACAAGATGCTGCAGGACCTCGATGGCGCGCTGGCCGACATCGCCAGCCGCAAGGCGCTGCGCAAGGGCGCCGTGCGGGTCGCCGCGCCGCAGATGATGGCGTGTACCCTGCTGCCGCAGGCGATCGCCGCCTACCGCGCGCAGTATCCGGACATCCAGGTGCTGCTGGTCGACTGCCCCGTCGACAACGTGGCGCAACGGGTGTTCAGCGGCGAGGTGGACATCGGCGTGGGACCGGAGCGCGACGCGCTGCCCGACATCGACGCGCAGCTGCTGTTCGAGATGCCCTTCGTCGCCGTGTGCCCGCCCGGTCATCCGTTGGCCGCGCAGGACACCGTGCGCTGGGCCGACCTGGCCAGCCACCCGTTCATCGCGCTGCAGGGGCAGTTTACGGAGCGCCTGCTGCGCGACATGCAGCAGGGCAGCCAGCTCCATCCCTACAGCGAAGTGACCTTCATGACGACGGCGCTGGCGCTGGTCGCGGCCGGCCAGGGCGTCACGGCCTGCCTGCCATACGCGGCACCGATGGTGCGCCTGCACGGCCTGGCGATGCGGCCTTTGGTCGAGCCGGAGGTGACGCGCAAGTTCTACGTCCACACCAAGACCACGCGCTCGCCTTCGCCGGCCGCGGCCAGCTTCGCCGCGTTCCTGGCGGAGTTCGTGCAGCGTCCGGCCCTATAATCTCCGCTTTGCCACTTTTTGCCACCTCGCGTTCCGCCATGTCGCACAACACCATCGAGATCAACCGTGCGATGGACCGCTTCGACGGCCATCACAGCGTGTGGCTGTTCGGCTACGGCTCGCTGATCTGGAAAGCCGATTTCCCCTACCTGGAACGCAGGAGCGCCAGCATCGCCGGCTGGACGCGCCGCTTCTGGCAAGGTTCACACGACCACCGGGGCACGCCCGAGGCGCCGGGCCGCGTGGCGACCATCGTGCCGCACGAAGGCGCCATCTGCCATGGCATGGCGTACCTCGTCACGCCCGAGGAATTCGCCCACCTGGATCATCGCGAGAAGAACGGCTACCTGCGCATCGCCATCGACATCCGTTTCGACCACGGCGGCGTGGAGGAAGGCCTTGTCTACGTGGCGCGCCAGGACAATGCCGCGTTCCTGGGCGAGGCTTCCGAGCTGGAGATCGCCCGTCACATCGCCAGCGCGCGGGGACCGAGCGGGCCGAATGCGGAGTACCTGCTGCACCTGGCGCAGGCGCTCAGGGAGCTGGGCCACCGGGATGAGCATGTGTTTGCGATCGAGGATCATCTCGTGGGGCTGGAGCCGTGGGATCGCAAGGGTCTGTCCCCGCAGGGGGACTGACCCTGAAGTCCCCGCCGGTCCGTTGCATGATCAAACTTCAAGGTCGGTCCCCGTTGGGGACAGACCCTTGCGCACCGCTGCCCCGGATGCGCCCGGCGGCTTGACACGCCGAATTGGGCGGCACTCGGCAGGCGGGATGAAAACCAGGGTCAGTCCCCGTTGGGGACAGACCCTGAGCTATTTCTTCCCGGCGCGCTAGAACAACTCCATCTGCCCTACCCGCGCGGCAGCCTTGGCGCGTGCGCCAGCCGGCGGGACGACAATCGGCCGCTTGAACGACGTGCAGTCGAGGTGCTTGAAGCGCAGGCCGCGCCCGCCGCCCAGGTCGTAACGCACGATCGCCTTTTCCACCCGCTGGCGGATCAGGTCGGCCCAGATGCCTTCACCATGCATGCGGCTGCCGAACGTGGCGTCGTAGTCCTTGCCGCCGTGCATTTCGCGCACCCGGTTCATCACGCGCTGGGCGCGGTCCGGGAAATGCGCTTCCAGCCATTGCTGGAACAGCGGATTGACTTCCCACGGCAGCCGCAGCACGACGTAGCTGGCGGCGATCGCGCCGGCGTCGCGCGCCGCTTCCATGATCCTCTCGATCTCCGGCTCCGTCACGAACGGGATGATCGGTGCGATCGACACGCCGACCGGAATGCCCGCCTCCGTCAGCGTGCGGATCGTGCGCAGCCGGCGGGCCGGCGCCGCCGCGCGCGGTTCCAGCGTGCGGGCGATCTTCGGGTCCAGCGTGGTCAACGTGATCGATGCCGCCGCCAGCCGCTTTTCCGCCATCGGCGCCAGGATGTCCAGGTCGCGCTCGATCAGCGACGACTTCGTGATCAGCCCCACCGGGTGGTCGCACTCCCGCAGCACTTCCAGCACCCGGCGCGTCAGCCGGTAGTCGCGCTCGCACGGCTGGTAGGCATCCGTATTCACGCCCAGCGCAATGGGCTCGACCTTGTAGCCCGGCTTGCACAATTCGCTGCGCAGCAGGTCGGGCGCATTCACCTTGGCATATAGGCGGCTCTCGAAATCGAGGCCCGGCGACAGCCCCAGGTAGCTGTGCGACGGCCGCGCAAAACAGTAGATGCAGCCATGCTCGCAGCCCCGGTAGGGGTTGAGCGAGACGCCGAACGGGATGTCGGGCGACTGGTTGCGGCTCAGGATGGTTTTCGCCATCTCGTCCGTCACGTGCGTGCGCCAGACTTTCGGCGCCTCGTCCTCGCGCCCTTGCTCATCGGCCCAACCGTCGTCGAACGTCTCGCGGCCATGGACCTCGTAGCGTCCCTGGATGTTCGCGACGGCCCCGCGCCCCTTGTGCCCCTGCAGGGGCCGCGGCGGCAACATCACCTGGCCTTCGAACTGGCCTTCAAGCTGGCCTTCAAGCTGGCCTTCCAACCTTTCGTTGCGCATCGGCTCACCAATAACTGTATATGCATACAGCATTGTAGGCCGATCGGTCCGCCACTGCAACGCGCACGCACCAATTGTGCGTCTCTTGTCATACCGCCAACGGCGCTGCTGCTGGTATTATTCGCAATTCCGCAGGTCGGTGCCGGCATCCGTGCGCCCGACCCAACCAAATATCAAGAGCAAAATGAGCACATCGAACAACCTGCCGTCGTTCTGGAGCCGGATCCCCCTCGCCTTCAGCGCGTTCTTCAAGACCCTTGGCGACGCCGAATTCGCCGCCCGCATCCAGCAGGGCCCGGCGCCGGTACCGGCTGCCGCGCCGGTGACGCCGCCGCCCGCACCGGCGCCGGCACCTGCCCCCGCGCCGGCCCCGCTGCGCGAAGCGACGCCGGACGCCGCCCTGCAACTGCTGGCATTGCTGCAGCGCGAGGCGCGCCTGATCGACTTCACGCAGGAGAGCCTGGCCGGCTACGCCGATGCCGACATCGGCGCGGCCGCCCGCGTCGTCCACGAGGGTTGCGCCAAGGTCCTGCGCGAGCACTTCACGATCGAACCGGTGCGCGCCGAAGCCGAAGGCAGCCGCGTCACGCTGGAAGCGGGCTTCGACGCCGCCGCCGTGCGCCTGACGGGCAACGTCGTCGGCCAGCCGCCGTTCAAGGGCGCGCTGAGCCACCGCGGCTGGCGCGCCACCGCCGTGCGCCTGCCGAAGCTGGCCGAAGCGCATGACGCGAAGATCCTGGCGCCGGCCGAGGTGGAACTGTGAGCGATCCAAAATACGCCATCGGCATCGACCTGGGCACGACCCACAGCGCCCTCTCCTACGTGGACCTGGCCGGCAGCGACGGCGAAAAGACGCAGCAGGCCGTGCTGGGCGTGCCCCAGCTGACGGGCCCCGGCACCGTCGAGGACCTGCCGCTGCTGCCGTCGTTCCTGTACCTGCCGCACCCGGACGAAATGGCCGCCGCCGAACTGGCGCTGCCGTGGAATGCGGACGGTGCCGGCCCGGTGGCGGGCGAAATGGCCCGCTCGCGCGGCGCCACCACGCCGATCCGCCTCGTCTCCAGCGCCAAGAGCTGGCTGTGCCACCCCGGTGTCGACCGCCGCGCCGCGATCCTGCCGAACGACGCGCCGGAAGAAGTGACGCGCGTGTCGCCGCTGGAGGCTTCCACCCGCTACCTGCGGCACCTGCGCCAGGCGTGGGACACCGCCCACCCGGAAGCGCCGTTCACGCAGCAGGCCGTGACGGTGACGATCCCCGCGTCGTTCGATCCGGGCGCGCGCGAGCTGACGGCCGAAGCGGCCCGCAACGCCGGCTATGAAGCCGTCACGTTGCTGGAAGAACCGCAGGCCGCGCTGTACAGCTGGATCCAGGGCAGCGAGGGCCGCTGGCGCAAGGACGTCAAGCCGGGCGACATCATCCTCGTCGTCGACGTGGGCGGCGGCACCAGCGACTTCTCGCTGATCGCCATCACGGAGCGCGACGGCAAGCTCGAACCCCACCGCGTCGCGGTGGGCGACCATATCCTGCTGGGCGGCGACAACATGGACCTGGCGCTGGCCCACCTGGTCGCGCGCAAGCTGGCCGAAGGCGGCACCAGGCTCGATCCATGGCAGTTGCGCGCCTTGACGTACGGCTGCCGCGCCGCCAAGGAAAACCTGCTGGCCGATGCCAGCGCGGAAAGCTGGCCGATCGTCGTGCCGAGCCGCGGCTCGAAGCTGATCGGCGGTTCGATCCGCACCGAACTCACCCGCGCGGAAGTCACGACGTTCATCACGGACGGCTTCTTCCCGAAAGTGGAAGCGTCCGCCCGGCCTGCCGTGCGCACCCGTGCCGGCCTGACCCAACTGGGCCTGCCGTACGCGCAGGATGCCGCCGTCACCCGCCACCTGGCCGCCTTCCTGGGTCGCCAGGTGGGCGCGACGGCCGACGTGCCGGGCTTCGCCGAGCGGCAGAACCCCGACCACACCTTCCTGCATCCGAGCGCTGTGCTGTTCAACGGCGGCGTGTTCAAGTCGGCGCTGCTGGCCCAGCGCGTGATGGACACCATCAACGACTGGCTGTACATGGAAGGCGCCGAGCCGGCCCGCATGCTGGGCGGCGCGGACCTGGACCTGGCCGTGGCGCGTGGCGCCGCGTACTACAGCTACGTGCGGCGCGGCGCCGGCGTGCGCATCCGCGGCGGCACCGCCCGCTCCTACTACGTGGCGGTGGAGTCGGCGATGCCGGCCATTCCCGGCATGGAGCCGCCGATCCAGGCGCTGTGCGTGGCGCCGTTCGGCATGGAGGAAGGCAGCGAGCTGGAACTGCCGGGCCAGGAGTTCGGCCTCGTCGTCGGCGAGCCCGTGCACTTCCGCTTCTTCGGTTCCTCCACGCGGCGCCAGGATGCGATCGGCGACGTGCTGGACTTCTGGGGTCCGGAAGAACTGATCGAGATGAACGAGATCCAGGCTACCTTGTCGCCGGAAGGCCGCCAGGCTGGCGACGTCGTGCAGGTGCGCCTGCACGCGCGCGCCACCGAGGCCGGCACGCTGGAACTGCTGGCCGTGGCCAGCGACGGCCAGCGCTGGAAGGTCGAGTTCGACGTGCGCACGGACGCCCAATAACGCCGCGCCCATGAAGCCGAGCCACGGCCAGTACCTGGTCAGCATCGACCTGGGCACCACCAACACGGTGCTGGCCTATGCCGCACCGGGGTCGCGCGACATCGAACTGTTCGACATCGAGCAGTTGACGGCACCCGGCGAGGTTGGCGCGGCAACCTTGCTGCCGTCGGCCCGCTACCATCCGGCCGGCGGCGAGCTGGCGGCCGGCGACTTGCAGCTGCCATGGCGCGAGGCCGACGTGGCAGGCGTACCCGAAGTCGTCATCGGCCGGCTGGCGCGGCGCCTCGGCGCACAGGTGCCGGGCCGCATGGTGGCCAGCGCCAAGAGCTGGCTGTCGCATCCCGGCGTCGACCGCATGGCGCCGATCCTGCCGTGGGGCGCCGCCACGGGCGTGCCGCAAGTCTCGCCCGTCACCGCCAGCGCCAGCTACCTGGCGCACCTGCGCGGTGCCTGGAACACCCGCTTCCCCACCCATCCCCTGGAACGCCAGCAGATCGTGCTGACGATCCCCGCGTCCTTCGACGAAGGTGCCCGCGCGCTGACCCTGGAAGCGGCCCGGCTGGCGGGACTGCTGGACGTGCGGCTGCTGGAGGAACCGCAGGCCGCCCTGTACGACTGGCTGTACCGCCACCGCGACACGCTGGCGGCCGACCTGCAAGGCACCCGGCTGGTGCTGGTGGCCGACGTGGGCGGCGGCACCACCGACTTCTCGCTGGTGCGGGTGGACATGGAGCACGGCGAACCCGTGCTGACCCGGATCGGCGTGGGCAACCACCTGATCCTGGGCGGCGACAACATGGACCTGGCGCTGGCGCACCTGGCCGAATCGCGCCTGCCTGCCCAGGAAGCGTCTCCCGACGCCGCACCGGCCCGGCTGACGGCGGGCCGGCTGGCCCAGCTGACGGAGCGCTGCCGTACCGCCAAGGAACAGTTGCTGGCCGAGGACGCGCCGGCGCAGGTCGGCGTCACCTTGCTGGGTACGGGCTCGAAGCTGATCGGCGGCAGCCGTTCCGTCACGCTGACGAAGGAAGACGTCGAACGCATCGTCGTCGACGGCTTCTTCCCCCTGAACGCGGAGCAGGAAGCGGCGCGCCGGGGCCGCGGTGCCATCGTCGAATTCGGCCTGCCGTATGCCAGCGACGCGGCCGTGACGCGCCACCTGGTGTCGTTCCTGCGCCAGCACGCCGCCGCCGCCCACGCTGCGCTTGGGACGGACGGCGCCACGCTGCCCGTGCCGGATACCCTGCTGCTGAACGGCGGCGTGTTCCGCGCCGACGCGCTGGCGCGCCGCCTCGAAGCCACGCTGGACGGCTGGCGCGGCGCCCCCGTCAAGGCGCTGCACAACGACAATCCCGACGTGGCCGTCGCGCGCGGCGGCGTCGCCTACACGCTGGCGCGGCATGGCTTCGCGCCCGCCATCGAAGGCGGCTCGCCGCGCAGCTACTGGCTGCTGCTCGATGGCGACAAGGCACCCGGCGTGGCACGCCGCGGCGTCTGCATCCTGCCGCGCGGAACCCAGCCGGGCCGCGAGGTGCGGCTGACCGACCGCACCTTCGCGCTGCGCGTGGGCCGGCCGGTACGCTTCCACCTCGTCTCCACCGTGGCCGATGCCGGCGAACGGGCGGGCGACGTGGGCGAACTCGATCCCGCCGACTTCATCGCGCTGCCGCCCAGCGCCATGGTGCTGCAACTGGCCGGCAGCGTCGCGCGCAAGGAAGTGCCGGTGCAGCTGGCGGTGGCGCTGTCCGAAGTGGGCACGCTGGAAGTGCACTGCGTGGAGGCCGGGCGTGCCGACGGCCAGCGCTGGCTGCTGGAATTCCAGCTGCGCGGCCAGGAGGAGGAAGGCGCCGAAGTGCAGGAAGAGGCGCCGCCGCCCCGCTTTGCCGATGCCGTCGAACGGATCGAGCGCATCTTCGGCGGCCGCGCACAGCAGGTCGACACGAAGGAAGTACGGCAGCTGCGCGGCCAGCTGGAACAGCTGCTGGGCAGCCGCGAACGGTGGGCCACGCCGCTGCTGCGCCGCCTGTTCGACGCGCTGATGGAACGGGCCAGGGGCCGGCGCCGCTCGCCCGAGCACGAACGCGTGTGGCTCAATCTCGCCGGCTTCTGCCTGCGCCCCGGCTTCGGCCATCCGCTCGACGACTGGCGCATCGGCGAGCTGTGGGCCCTGTTCGAGACCGGCGTGCAGTACCAGAAGGAGCGCCAGGTACGAGCCGAGTGGTGGACCCTGTGGCGCCGCGTCGCCGGTGGCCTGGACAAGGACGCGCAACTGCGCCTGCTGGACGACTTCGCGTTCAACCTGCAGGCCAGCGGCGATGAGCGCAGCCGCCGGCCCGTCACGCTGGTCGAGGGCAGCGAGGAAGACATGCTGCGCCTGGGCGCCGCGCTGGAGCGCATCCCGTCCGCGTACAAGGCGGAGATCGGCAACTGGATGCTGGGCCAGATCGTCGCGCTGCCGGCCGCCGGGTCGAAGTTCGACGCCAAGGCCGCCGCCGCGTTTACGCGCTACCTGTGGGCGCTGGGCCGCGTCGGCGCGCGCCAGCCGTTCCATGGCAGCGCGCACGAGGTGGCGCCCAAGGCCACCGTCGAGGCCTGGCTGCAGGCCATCCTGGATCTCGACTGGAAGAAGATCGAGCCGGCCGGCTTCGCCGCCGCGCACCTGGCACGCCGCACGGGCGACCGTTCGCGCGACATCGACGACACCTTGCGCGCCGAGATCGTGCGGCGCCTGACGGGTGCCGGCGCCCCGCCCACGTGGGCGGCGATGGTGCGCGACGTGGTGGAACTGGACCAGGCCAGCGAGCAGCGCATGTTCGGCGAGGCGCTGCCGCCTGGCCTGAAGCTGATCGGCTAGGCGCGCGCGGCCAGCGCCAGTTGCTGGCCGACGAAGCCGTCGAACGCGTCCAGCAGCGGCGCGTAGCGCGCCTCGTCGTTCTCCAGTTGCGCCAGCGCGTGCACGGTGGCTTCCAAGGTCGACAACTGCCCGGGCGCGTGCGCCTTGCGGATGCGGTAATGCGACGGCGGCACGTCGCGCAAGGCCAGGCGCGGCAAGGCCTGCAGCGCCGGGTTCAGGTACAGCATCTTGCGGCTCTTGCGCCACGTAGCGTCCAGCACCACCAGCAGCAATTCGGCCGGATCGCCGGCCCATGCGGGATCGAACGGCGGCGGCGGGACGATGCCCAGCGAGGCATCGCCCGGCGTGTCGGGATACAGCAGCACGGGGCGGCGCGGCCCGGCCAGCAGCGCCTGCAACGCCTCGTCAGCGAAGGACTCGCCCACTGCCAACATGCTGCCCGGCAGCGACAGGTGCAGCAGGCGCGCGCTGTTCTTGGCGTTGTGCGCTTCCAGCGGGTGCTGCAGCAGCAGGACGCCGGCGCGCGACGGCGTCGGCGCGATCCAGCGGCAGATGCAGGTGGCGAGCGGGCGCAGGCAGGCGGGGCACGTCGGGCGTTTCGGGTTCATGCGGGCATTGTAGCGGCCGTCCTCGGCGCTTGGAAACCCTTGGCGACAGGCACCCGATTGCGCGTCGGCGACCCGCAATCGGGTGCCTGTGGCCGGTGCTTATGCCGTCAGCCTCGGCACCGCCGCCACGGCGCGATCGTCGCGCCGCCGCGTGGGCCGGCCGCCATCGACGCCGACCCGGAACACGGCTACCGCATCGGCCAGGCGTGACGACTGTTCCTGCATCGCCTCGGCCGCGGCGGCCGCTTCCTCCACCAGCGCGGCATTCTGCTGCGTCACCTGGTCCATCTGCGTGATGGCCTGGTTGACCTGCTCGATGCCGCTCTGCTGCTGCGCGCTGGCATCGGCGATGCGGTCCATGATGTCGGTCACCTGCCGGATCGCGCCGACCACGTCCTGCATCGTGCCGCCGGCTCGCCCCACCAGCGCGCTGCCGGCCTGCACCTGCTGCGCCGATTCCCCGATCAGCGCGGCGATCTCTTTCGCCGCGGTGGCCGAGCGCTGCGCCAGCGCACGCACTTCGGAGGCCACCACCGCGAAGCCGCGCCCCTGTTCGCCCGCGCGCGCCGCTTCCACGGCCGCGTTCAACGCGAGGATATTGGTCTGGAACGCGATGCTGTCGATGACGCCCACGATGTCGACGATCCTTCCGGACGACGCACTGATCGCATTCATCGTCTGCACCACGTCGCCGACGACCTCGCCGCCCTGCACCGCCGTCTCGGCGGCGTTGCGCGCCAGCTCGCGCGCCTTGTGCGCGTTCTCGGCGTTGAAGCGCACGGTGGAGGTCAGCTCGTCCATCGACGACGCCGTTTGCTGCAGCGAGCTGGCCTGCTGCTCCGTGCGGGCCGACAGGTCCAGGTTGCCGGCCGCGATTTGCGTCGATGCCGTCGTGATGGTCTCGGTGCCGTTGCGCACCTGGCCCACGATCGTCATCAGGCTGCCGTTCATCTTCTTCAGCGCCTGCATCAGCTGGCCCATCTCGTCCCGTCCTTCGCCGTCGATGGCGCTGGTCAGGTCGCCCGACGAGACCCGCTCGGCCACGTCAACGGCCTGGCGCAGCGGTTGCGTGATCGTGCGCGTGATGCGCCAGGCCAGCAGCACGCCGGCCACGATGGCCACCAGGCCCAATCCGAGCAGCAGATTGCGCCCGCTCTCGTACGTGCGCTGGATGTCGCCGGCGGTATCGTCCAGGGCCTCCTGTTCGTTGCGCAGCAGCGCGCCCAACGCGTCCAGGTAGGCCATGCGGCGCGTTTCCAGTTCCGTCGTGTAGAGGCGGCGGGCCGTCTCCGGGTCCGTGGCCTTGCCCGTCAGGACCGACTTGCGGGTGGCGATGTAGGCCTTGCGCGCCGCCAGCACGGCGGCATGGGCGGTGCGGGCGTCCGGTTCGGCCAGCTCCTTGCCGAGGAAGTCCTGGATTTCGGTCGCGCGGGCGGAGGACTGTGCCATCGTCGCTTCGATGGCCTTCTGTTCGGCGGGATCGGGCGCCAGGAACGCGGCGCTGGCGCGCGCCGCGTTGACCTCGATGATCTTGGTCCACTCGGCCATCAGGCGTTCGTTGCGGGTTCGCTCGCCCACCAGCTGTTCCGTCATGTGGCTGGCCTGCTGCATGCGCAGCACGCCGGCCAGCGTCATGACGGCCAGCAGGGAGAGCACGACGGCAAACCCCAGGGCCAGCCGCGTTCCGATCCGAAGATTGCGCAGGTTGTGCAGATCATGCATCGTCTCTCCTCAAGCGTACCGTGACGGCCAGTCTGCCGCCATTGCAGAGAGAATGCAAGCGCGCCCGTTTCAAGCGGCGCGCAGGCGTTGCGGCATGGCGGCCGGGCCTGGCGCCGGATAGAACGGCACCAGTTGCAGGCGCTCGAGCAGCGCCGCGCCGAACTGGCGGGCCAGCGCCGGACGCAGCAGCAGTTCCAGCTCCAGCGGCGCCGGCAGCGCGGCCGTGCCCCGGCCGTGGCAGGCCTGGGCAATCGTGCTGGCGCCGATGTCGGTCGTGGCGACAACGATGGCCTGGCGCACGTCGGCGCCGTCCAGCGTGCCGTGCGCCAGCAACTGGCGCAGCAACGTCACGGCGGCCGGGTGGGCGCGTTCCAGCCGGTCGAGCAGCAGGACCCGGCGCGGGTCGCGCCGCAGCAGGTCCGCCAGCACCTGGCGCAGCGCTTCGACCTCGTGCGGCCGGGTGCACGCGGCCATGTCGACGGCGACCAGCGCCTGGGCGCCGCCGTACACCAGTTCGGCCAGGGCCAGCGCCGTGCGCGTGCGACCGGCCTCGCCGGGCCCGACGAACAGGCCGGCCGCCAGCGGACCGCCCGGATCGCCGCGGCCGGCCCGGGCCGCCTGCAGGCGCTGCGTCATGGTGGCGATCGCGTGCAGCTGGCCGGGCACGCGGTCGTGCAGGCGCAGGTGCAGATCGGTGCGCGGTATCGTTGCTAAACTCGTCATGCTGGCACTCTTTCAAAAAAAAAGCCGCGACAGCGCCGCGGCAAGCGTCACAAGGGGAACTCAGGCAATGCGATTGGCCGCCAGGTCCCAGCCGCCGGAAGTGTTGCCGCCGGCGCCGCCGGTGATCTTCTGCTGGGTGTAGCGCCAACGGATCTTGGAGAACTTCAGCGCGACCGATTCGGCAAGGATGTCGCCTTCCTTGACGGCCGGCGTCACGGCGCCGATCAGCACGTTTTCGATCTCGATCTCGTAGTACTTGATGCGCTCACCCATCGCGTCGGCGCGCATGAATTCCAGCTTCGCCTTCGGAATGGTCTTGCCCGCGGCGCACGTCTGCAGCAGGACCGGCGAGGACAGGTCGGCCAGCTTCATGATGACGATGTCCTGGTGCTCGCAGCGCTCGGCCGTGTGGCCGCCGCCGGTGGACGCGGTGGCCGACTTGGGCTGCAGCACGCCCCAGCCGACCGATTTGCATTCGATCCATTCCTTGTGCTTCTCGTCGGTGGATTCCCCCTTGATCCCATCAATTTGCAGATAAACGTCGATAGCCATCGTGTGCTCCTCTTCTTGGTGGATGAAAGTGCGGACAATCCGGTCGACCGTGTAGACGGCTCCGCGACCGGTCGGAGTGGTGCGGCTACTTCAGCGCGCCGAACGGATCCGCGCTGCCCGACTGCGACGTGACGGTCGCCGTGGGGGCGCGGCCCTGGGCGCCGCTGTTGACGGTGACGGGACGGGGCTTGGCGACGGGCCGGATCGGCTTCTGCACCGCCGGCACCAGCACGTCCTCGCCCAGGCTGGTGCGCAGCAGGCCGGCCAGGTGCTGCGCCTCGGTGCGCAGCGGGCCGCCCAGGTGATGCTGCTTGCTGAGATCGGCCAGCGCCCTGGTCGACAGGCGCAGGCCGCCGACGGCCACGATGCTGTTGCCCTGCCGGTCGTGCGGGTCGCGCCGCAGGCCTTCCAGCGCGGCGCTGATCGCCTCGCCATAGGCGCCCCGGTCGAACTTCAGTTGCGCGAGCTGCATCCATGGGGCCTTCTCGGCCGGGAACTTCGCGCCCGCGCCACGCAACATCGTGATGGCGCGTTCGACGTCGCCGGCGGCGACACTGCGTTCAGCATCGCCCAGCGCGGCGGCAAGCGTCGGCGCCGCGGTGCCGGTGGCGGGATCGGTCGCACAGGCGCTCAACAACAAGAGGCTCGTCACGAGCGGCAGGACGGTTCGTACAGTATTTCTCATAGTCATCTCCTAGCGGGCGGGGTGGAGGCATTATTCAAGAGTTACCCCGGCCGGCGATTGCGTTGACGCAAAGACCTGGGAGGCGTGCCACGGCCCCTTCCCCGCCGTTTGCGTGAGCGCAAAGGCGCGGGAACTTGCCTTGGGTTAAATGGACCTCCCGCTTTTGTTGTCTTACGGAATGAGAGGAACGTTCATGACACGCATCGCAACCTGTATTGCCGTGACAGTTGGCGCCGCCACGCTGGCTGCCTGCGGCGCCGTGCTGCAGATGGCCGGCGTCCAGCGTCCGCCCGAGGTGCCGGACGCGCAGAAACCGCCGCGCACCGTCAGCATCCGGTTGCACGCGGCGAACAGCCTGAACAGTGGCAAGGGCGGCCCGCCGCTGGCACTGGTGGCGCGTGTCTACACGCTGCGCCAGGCCGAAGCGTTCGAACGGGTACCCTATGGCGGCTTCGCCGATGCGCAAACGGAACGCGAGCTGCTGGGCGCGGACCTGCTGGCCGTGCGCGAGGTGCTGCTGCTCCCCGGACAGCACTACGAAGTGCGGGAGAAGGTCAGCCGCGAGGCCGGTTTCATCGGCGTCGTGGCGCTGTTTCGCGCGCCGGATGGCCAGCGCTGGCGCGCTGCCTTCCCCGCCGCCGCCGCCGAACAGGCGGGCATCACTCTGGGCCTGCACGGCTGCGCCATGACGACCGGCGTGGGCGCCCCGCCGCGCCAGCGCCAATTGGCACGGCCACTGTCCGAAGCACGCTGCACCTGAAAGGAGACGACCGATGACGACCCGACCCGACCTTGCGGGCAATGCCCCCCGCGTCGAACGCCGCGCCGCCCCCAGCCTGTTCGGCACCCGTGCCGCCACGCCGGACGGCAGCCATGGCCAGACGCTGCTGGACCTGCTGCACGAGGGCTTCCACATGCTGTTCCTGCTGAAATCCGGCTCGGCGCCACCGGACGGTACGCAGTTCTCCGACCAGGTCCTGGCCTACCTGCGCGACTTCGAGCGCGAGGCACACAAGCTGCGCGCCCAGGTCGAGGACATCGAGGCAGCCAAGTATGCCTACTGCGCCGCGCTCGACGAATTCGTGCTGGGCTCCGGCTGTACGCTGCGCGAAGCCTGGCAGCGCCGCCCGCTGCAACTGGTGCTGTTCGGCGACCAGCTCGCCGGCGAACACTTCTTCGACCGGCTGGAGGCGCTGCGCCTGGCCGGCGCCGCCCGGCTGCCGGCACTGCAGGTATTCCATATGTGCCTGCTACTGGGCTTTCACGGCAAGTACGCGCTGGACAGCGCCGACAAGCTGGGCTACCTGACGGCCCGCCTGGGCGACGAGATCGCCCACCTGAAGGGCCGCCGCGCCGGCTTCGCGCCGCGCGCCCAGCGGCCCGACCAGGTGGCCCACAAGCTGCGCGGCAACGTGCCGCTGTGGGCCATGTCGGCGCTGTTCGCGCTGCTGGGCACCGGCGTCTATGCCGGCCTGCGCACGTCGCTGGAACACGAGGCCCGCCATGCCATTGCCGGCTATGCGGACCTCGTCAAGCTGGCGCCACGGCCCGCCAGCTTCGTCCTTACCCTGCCCTGATTCACTGGGCGACGCGGAACTCGATGCGGCGGTTGCGGGCCCGCCCGTCCGCCGTGGCGTTGTCGGCCACGGGGCGGTCCGGTCCTTGTCCCGATACCGCGATGGATGCCGCGTCGATGCCCTTCCCCGCCAGGTATGTGCGTACCGCCTCCGCGCGCGCCAGGCTCAGGGCCACGTTGCTTTCCCGCAGGCCGGTATTGTCCGTGTGGCCGATCACCTCGACCTGCTTGCCCTTGACGCGCGCCAGCGCGGCCGCCATTTCGTCCAGGATCGGCAACCCGGACGGGCGCAGCACCGCCTGGCCGCTCTCGAATTCGACGATGCGCTTGCCCAGCGCGGCATCGAGCAGCTCCTGCTCGGCGACGGCCACGCGCAGCGCGTTGCGCACGACGTAGGTGGGATTCAGGCTGGTGGCGATGGCGCTCGCGACCTGTTGGCGCTGGGCCTCGCTGGCCACCTCGCCGCGCAGGCTGACGTCCGTGCCCTCCACCCGCAATTGCCCTTTCGAGACCAGCTTCAGGTCGGCACCGACCAGTTTTTGCACGTGGCCGGGCCAGTCCGGCGGCAGTACCACGTTGCCGATCGCCAGCTGGTCGACGACGCGGTCAACGCCATACAGCGTGCGTACGCGCGCCAGCAGCGCGGCCTTGGTGCCCTCGTCGGGCACGGTGCCGCTGACGAGCACCTGGCCCGGCAACGGCGTCGCGGGCGCGGGCGCCTGTGCCGCCGCGGCGGTGGCGACGAGCGACAACAACAGGCAGCAGGACAACGATCGCATGGCAGGCTCCTTCAGGAAAAAGTGACGTGGAACAGGTCCGCGCAGGCGCGCAGCGACAGCGTGTCCTGCGCCAGGCAAGCAGCCAGGTGCTGCACAGCGGGGTCGCGGTCCTTGGCGTCGTCGACCCAGGCGGTGTCGTCGAACGCGATCAGCTGTTCCGCGCCGAACTCCGGATCGATGATGGCGCGCAGCGTGGCAGGCGTGGCGCCGCCGAAGCCGACCACGAAGTGCGGCTCGCCGCGCAGCGCCGTCATGAACAGGCCCAGCTCGATGTCGCGCTGGCGCAGGAACGGCGCCACCAGCGCCAGCCAGAACGCGGCCACCGCGGGCCGCAGCGCCTCGTTGTGCGGCAAGGGCAAGGCCAGGCTGCGCGCCAGCCGTTGCCCGCCGGCCGACTGGAACGGCTGCAGCAGCAGGCCGATGCCCAGCACGATGCCGCGCACGTCGTAGCGCCGCGCGTCGTGCGCCAGCATGGCCTGCAGCGCGGCGACGTCGTAGGCGGCGCAGAACGCGGCCAGCGCGCCGCCGTGATCGGCCCGCACCGCGGCGCTGTCGACGGCGGTTGCCGCCAGCGCCTGCAGCGCGCCGGCCGGGTCGGCCGCAGCCTGCGCGCCGGCAGCCAGGTCGCCCAACTGGCGCCATGCGCCGGCCAGCGCCAGCGGGCTGGCCGGCAGGAACGACTGCGGCTGCGTCACCTCCAGCGCGCTCATGGCGATGAAGGGGAAACGCCGGCCGGACTGGTCGCCGCTGGCCAGCAGGTGTCCGGCCACCACGTGCCGGCTGCACGGCCCCACGAAGGCGAAATGCAGCGGCGCCAGCGCATCGTAGTGCAGCTTCCAGCGTGCATTGCCGGCCAATTCCGTCAGCGTGGCCGCCACCCAGGAGTCGAGCAGGCCGCCCAGCGCATGCTGTTCGCCGGAGCGGACGAAATCGGGCCGCGTCGCCAGCTTGCCGAAGTAACCGATACGGGCGCTCATCGGACACCTCCGGCGACCGCCGCCGTGGCCACGGTGGCCGAAGGTGCGGGCGAAGGTGCGGCGCCGACGATCGTCTCGGGCAGGCGCATGCCGCCATATCCCTGCACGGGCGGCGCGGCGCCGCTGCTGACGGCCGGACTGCTGGTGATGCGCAGGTCGACGGCCACCGTGATGCCCTGCGCCGTCCAGCGCAGCTCGTGCACCCCGCCGTCCTTGCGCGTCTTGCTGGCCGCGTCGATCATGCGCTTCAGGCCGAACTGGCCGGCTTCGTTGAACAGTTCCACGTTGCGCCCGTCGAACGCCACGGCGCTGATGCGCGCGCCCGGGATGCCCTGCGAGCCCGGATGGACCATGCTGGCCCACTGCGGCGGGGTATTGCGGTAGCGCAGCTGCTGGCCGTCGATCTCCACCGTGTATTCGACCGTGCCCGGGCGGGAATCGGCAGGATCTGGAACACGGTCTGCGCGGCGCCCGCCGCGCCTACCGAACCGCCCGCCCCGGCCGCCGCGATCCAGCCGGGGAAGCGCTGCACGGCGGCCGGTTGCAGCGTGATGCCCATGTCGGCCCAGGTGCGCGGCGCCAGCACGTCGCCGCGGCGCACCACCAACGGTCCCATCGTGGTCGTGACGAACTTCGCCACCAGGCCCTCCGGGCCGAAGAACTGTGCGATCTCGGCCTGGCTGGCTTCGATGCGGGCGCCGGCAGCGAACGGATACTTGTTGGCCAGCGAGCGGTTGAACGGCTCGTACACCTGCGCCAGCCAGGTCTTGTTGATCTCGTTCTCCGTCGGCCCTACGATGACGGCAAACGTCTGCATCAGCGGGCGCACCAGCAGCGGCCGCACGGCCTGGCGCTGGCCGTCGCCGATCCCGTTCAGCATCTGCTCGTCGACGAAGCGCAGCGCATCGGCCAGTTCGGAACCGCCGCCCTCCAGCGTCTGCTGCATGAACTGGCGCGCGCCCGGGCCCGGGTCGCCCTGGTTCTTCAGCTGGTTCAGGCGCGTGCGCAGGCGCGACAGCGTATCGAGATAGGAGCGCAGCAGCGACGCATCGCGCTCGTGCGTGGCGACGATGCGCGCCACCGCGGCGAACTCGCGCCCGACCGGTCCCGTCTCGCGCGGTGCGCCCGGCCGCAGCTCGATGTGGACGGGTACCGGCGCACGGCGCAGGACGGTGCTCTTGAACCACGCCACGAAGCCCGTCTGCGCCTTCTGCAATCCGGCATCCACGGCTCCCGGGCTGTCCCAGGATGTCTGCTCGTGGATGGTGCGCAGGAGCTGCGCGATGGGCGACGCCTGCGGGTCGCCCAGCCGGTTCATCGCGGCGACGGCACCGTTGAAGCCGCGCATGTCGGCGATGGCGATGCCCTGCACGAACTTCTGCCATTCGCGCGTGTACTCGGCCTGGTACATCGCGGTCAGGTTGCGGCGGATCTGTTCCGGACTGCCTTCCAGCGTCAGGTCGTCGCGGCTGGACGTCTTCAGCACCCAGTCGGTGCTTTGCAGCGCCTGGCCCGCCGCCGTGCGGATCGCGCCCTCCACGTACTTGTCCCAGGCTTCGCGAGTGAACGTGCCGGCGATCGCGTGGCTGCCCTGCACCAACGCGGCATCCGTCTCGCCCACGATGCGCTGCACCGTCATGGCCGGGAAGCGGGTCGCGGCACGCGCCTTGATCTCGGCATACACACGGTCGCGTGCCGGCATGCCGCGCACGACGCGGCGCAGGTGCTCGCGCGCCGTGTCCACCAGCGCCAGCTTCGGCTCGATGCGAGGCCAGGACGGGTCCTTCGCCTGGGCCAGGTAGAACGTCATCAGGCGCTCGGCGCTGCGAATCAGCTGCTCGCGTGGCATGGTGCCGCGATTGGCTTCCAGCCAGCCGCGCCAGAAGCGCGTCAGTTGGTCGTTCAGGTGGCCGGCCTCGGCGCGGGCCGGATCGGCCAGCATCAGGTACGTCTTCAGCGCGTTGTATGCATCCTCGACGTTGGTCGGCGACGCATCGGCATAGGCGCGCGCCGTGGTCACGGTGGGCTCCGCCGCTTGCGCCGCCACGGCCGGCGTGACGAGCTGGCCGGCATTGGCATTCATTTCGTACAGCAGCGCTTCGAGGCCGGCAGCGACGGGCTTGACCATCACTTCGCGTACGCCGGCAAAGTATTCCTCGCGCAGCTTGCGCTCCAGCAGGCCGCCCTGGTACAGGCCCAGCCCCAGCGCCCACGGCCGTGCGGCGCGATAGCGGTCGAGCTGCTCGATGCGGTCCTGCAGCACCTCCAGCGCCTGCAGCCGCGCTTGCAGGTCGAGCCGGCGGTCCTGCAGCCGGATCACCTTGTCCAGGTCGGCGCGCACCGTGGCCACCAGTTGCCGGTTGCCCTGGTACGACCAGCTCCAGCCGCCCAACGCCACGCCCAGCAGCACGGCAACCGCGACAAACGCCGCGACCTTCAGCCGCGCACGGGTCGGGCTGGCGTATTGCGACACGAGCTGGCGGTCGGCGAAGATCACGTTGCGGAACAGGTCCAGCAGGAAGTAGCCCGCCTGGCGCGACGTGTCCTGACCCTCGGCCGCCGGTGTCATCGCGAGCTGGAAGCGCTGCCCCACCCGGCGCGACTGGGCGCATTCCGGCTGGCCCTCCTGCAGCGCGCTGGTGAAATAGAAACCGCGGAACAGGGGCTTGAACTGGAACGGGTTCTCCTCGAACAGCGTGGCCAGGAACGCGCGCAGCGGCACCCGCAGCGACGCGAACTCCAGCGGGAACGTGAACACGCCGGGCGCCATCGTGCGGCGCTGCTGAGTCATGTTGGCAATGCTGGTTTCCTGCAGGCCCTCGTACAGCTCGTCGAAGGCGCCGTCGAAGAACGTCAGCACGTCCTGGGTGCCGGCCTGGCGGCGATACGGCATCGTCGCGCCCCACGCCTGGGCGCGCTCGCCCGGCTCGAACTGGGCGAAGAATTCGCCGAAACCCGCCACCAGGTCGACCTTGGTGAACACCACGTACACGGGGGCGAACACCTCGAGCCGCTCGATCAGGTCCTGCACGCGCTTGCGCAGGCTGCGCGCCAGGCGCATGCAGGCGTCGCCGTCGGCCGTGCGCAGCTCGGCGATGCTGACCGCGACGATGACGCCGTTGATGGGCGCGCGCGGCCGGTATTTTTTGAGGAGCCCCAGGAAGCCGGACCATTCGGCACGGTCATCCTCGACGGCGGCGTAGCGGCCCGCGGTGTCGAGGACGATGCCTTCGGTCGTGAAGAACCAGTCGCAGTTACGGGTGCCGCCGACGCCCTGCACCACCTTGCTGTCGCCGACGGGGAACTGCAAACCCGATTGCTTGATGGCGCTGCTCTTGCCGGCCGCCGGGTTCCCGATGATCATGTACCACGGCAGCTCGTACAAGGCGCGCTTGCCCGCGCGGATGCCCAGCTTCGACGTGCGGATCGTGGCGACGGCGGCGCGCAGGCCCTCGCGCAGCACGTCGAGTTCCGCCTGCGTGGCCGCGTCGGCATGCGGGCCCGCTGCCGGCGTGCCGATGGCAGCCTCCAGTCGCGCGGCGCGGCGCGCGGCCAGGTGGCGCCGCAGCCACCAGCCGCCCAGGCACAGCAGCGCCACGGCGGCTGTCGCCCCGACAGCCCACGTTACCGGCAGCTCCAGCAGCTCCGCGCCCAGCCAGAAAAACAGCGCCAGCGCCGCCAGCGTGACGATGGTGAGGGTGCGGGTGTCGGTCAAGAATAGCCAGAGTCGTCGCAGCATGATGCTTCCTTGGTCCAGGCAGGAACGCTCGATGTTGCCACTGGACACCAGAAAATCTATTGATGATGCGCAACTCGTCGAGTCAGCGGCGCCGCCCACGCAGCTCGGTGTGGCCGAAATCCATCATCTTCCAGCGTCCGCCCCACGTCAGCCCGGCGGCCTCGGCCGCTTCGCCGTACAGCTGGTAGCCGCGCATGGCCCAGGCGTCGCGCTCGGAGATGACCAGCTTGCCGTCGCGCAGGAAGGCGCAGTCGCCCGCCAGGCCGAACTGGTGATAACTCTGGAACGCGCGCGCATTGGTGACGTGGCCGCCGGCATCGGCCAGCTCGTTCTGCCGCGTCGGGCTGCGGTAGCCCTCCAGCAGCACCATTTCGTAGCCGTGCTGCTCGCGCATGACATGGAACACGGTCAGCAGGCGGTGGGCGAATTCCTGGTCCAGCAGGTCCCAATTGCGGTTGGCGCCGGCCAGTTGCGGCCGCACCAGCGTCACTTCCGCCGTCGTGAAGACGGCCGGCGGCGGTGCTGGCGGCGCAACCAGGCGTTCGCCGCGCAGCAGTCCCGCCACCTGCTCGTTGACGGCGCGGTTGCGCTCGGCCACCTGGGGCAGCACCTGGCGACCCGCCAGCAGCAACGATCCCAGCGGCGGCAGCAGCACCAGCAGCAGGACGGCGCCGGCCAGCAGCGGGTGGGCGCGGGCGCGCGTCGCCGTGGCGTGTACTGCCGCCAGCGCGACGACAGCGCGGCCGTTGCCCTGCCGCCTGGCGTGCTGCAAGCGCTGGCGTAAGTGTCGAGCGCAGCGGGCCAGGGAGTCGCCCAGCGCATCGCGCCCGTCCGGGAACAACGCCAGCCAGCCGCCCACGCACGTGGCCACAAACAACAGCAGCAGGGAAAACAGGATCATGATGCGCTCCGTCAAAGTAAGCCGTGCCGACGCGCGCGACACTGGCAAGCGGCGATGTTGCCCTATCGTAATATGCGTGCCGGCCTGGCCGGACCGCCTACATCAAGCTTTGGAGAGGTGCGCGATGAATGCGTCGAAAATGGGGAAAGAGACGGCGTCGGTAGGCGGCTACGGCATCCTGGCGAGCCTGGACCGCGAGGCGGCGGGTGGCGGCGGAAGCGACACGGCGCCACGCGACGGCCGGGGAGCGCGCCACGTGCTGTTGGCGGGCGCGGGCCTGGTGGCGCTGCTGGCGTGGTGGTGGTGCAGCAACACGCCACCTGCCGTGACGCTGGCGCCGAAGCCCGTCTGGCATGCGCCGGTGGCGCGGCCGGCCCTGGCGCCCGTGCCAGTCGAGCCGCATGACGAGCCGGCACTGATCGTCAATGACGTACCGCCCGCGGCACCGGTTGCGCCGCGTCCGGTCCCGGTCATCGCTCCGGTACGGCGCGAACGCGCGGTCGCACACGTCACGGCGCGACCAGCGCGGCGCGAGGTCGCGCGCGCGGCGATGCCCCGTGGGCAGGGTCCAGTGGTGCCGGCCGACCACGACGTATCGCTGCTGACGGCGCTGGTGGCGCACAAGAACGCCGTCGCGTTGCCCAGCCGCGACGTGGTCGAGCCGCGCCTGGCCGACAGCACCGACGTGCTGCTGCAACGCTGCGGCCGCGTCGGCGGCGAGGAGGGACGGTTGTGCCGCGTGCGGATTTGTGCGGGGCGCCGGGCAGATGTGGCATGCCTTGATGAGTAATCCCAGTCCAGCGCCGGACCTGCGTCAGGCGCTGGCTCGATCGAACTGCCTTAGAACTTCAGGACTTCGCCATCGGCCGGGATGCGCACGCGATCCTGGATACCGTGTTGCCTGACGTGTTGGGCCAATTCCTTGCGGCTCAGCGTCATGTGGTTGATGGCATCCATGTGGACGGCCACGATCGTCGCGTTGGGCATGCGCTGGTACGCCTGCAGCACGTCGTCCTTGCCCATGATGATCGACCCGGTGAAGCCGGCCACGCGCGCCTCGCCGGTGTTCAGGACGATCACGTCGGGCTTGAACTTCGCCAGGGTCCGGTCGACGTCGCCCTGCCAGATGGTGTCGCCGACGACGTAGACGGTCTTCATGCCCGGTGCCTGGAAGACGACGCCCATCGCCTCGCCGAGCTTTTCGCCCAGGGGCGCGACGGCATACATCGCGTCCGTACCATGCCGGCCGCCGACCTTGGTCAGCTGCACGCCTTCGAACGACGTGTTCTCGCCGAGGACCCGCACATCCGTATAGCCCTGGTTGCGGATCAGCTTGGCATCGGCCTCGTGCTGTACAAACAGGGGGAGCCCTTTCGGCAGGAACTGCTGGTCGCCGCCGTCCCAGTGGTCGAGGTGGGTGTGGGTCACGATGATCGCGTCCACGCCATGCACGACGTCCTTCGCGGGCATGGGCAATTCGACCAGCGGATTGCGCAGCTGGCTGTTGAAGGTGCCGGGGAAGCCGGGATAGGTGCCGCGCTTTGCCAGGAAGGGATCGACGAGGAAGGTCCTGCCGCCATAGCTGATCTTTGCCGTGGCATTGCGGATCTGCTGTACCTGGACTGGCTGCTGCGTTGCCGCCGAGGCGCTGCTCGGGGCTGCGTGACCTGTCAGGCCGGCGGCGCCAAGGGTGAGGGAAAGGACGAGTGCCAGGGTGCTCGATCGTTGCATTTGCTGCTCCATGAGGGTTGTCGATAGCAGCATTGTGACGGCAGGACGTTGGCGCTGATATTGACCCGCGTGCCAATAACCGATAGTTTAGGGCCACTACAGGAGTTTCTCTCATGACTACCCCGCTGCCGGTCGTGGCACTCATCGTCTACCCGAACTTCAGTCCCTTCCACTTTTCGGTCCCGTACCTGGTGTTCAATGCGGAGGTGGCCGAAGGACGCCTGTTCGACCTGAAGATCGTCTCCCCGGGGGCACGGTCGCTGGCCGCGGAGCGTGCGATGACGGTCCATCCGGACGGCGGACTGGAACTGGCCGATCTGGCGGACATCGTGGTCGTGCCGGGATGGCACGACCTGGATACGCCGCCGGAGCCGGAACTGGGCGCGGCGCTGGCACGCGCCCATGCCAGGGGGGCGCATGTCGTCGGTCTTTGCTACGGCGCCTACGTGATCGCCTACGCCGGGCTCCTCGACGGCAAGCGCGCTTCGACGCACTGGATGGCCGAAAGGGATTTCAGCCAGCGCTTCCCGCGGGTGAAGCTCGACATGAATGCGCTGTATGTCGACGAGGACCGCCTGATCACATCGGCAGGCACCGGCGCGGGACTGGACTGCTGTCTCTACCTTGTACGCGCCTACTACGGGCCGAAGATCGCCAACAAGGTGGCGCGGACGATGGTGATCCCGCCCCACCGCGAGGGTGGGCAGGCGCAGTTCATCGAGCAACCCGTTGCCGCTTCCACGGAGGATTCGCGGGTCAACCGCCTGCTCGACTACTTGCGGGCCAATCTCGGCAAGCAGCACAGCATCGACGAACTGGCAGCGCGGGCCGCGACAAGCCGCCGCACGTTCACCCGTCACTTCCAGAAAGCGACGGGCATGACGCTGGGCGATTGGCTGGTCAACGAACGCCTGCAGCAATCCCGCGAGTTGCTTGAAACGACATCGATTCCTGTCGAACGGATCTCCGAACTGGCGGGCTTCCAGACACCGCTGTCATTGCGGCAGCACTTCAAGAAGCGCTTCCACGTGAGCCCGAGAGACTGGCGCCGCACCTTCGGACCGAAATCGACCGCGGAACAAGGGTAGGCTGGTTCGACCGGCGCCCGTCAGCCATGGCGCTGCGTCGGGAGCAATTGTCAGTCCACCCGAGCGAGCTCGCGACAGAACGCCCCGATCACCCCCGCCAGCACTTCCGGCGTCTCCGCATGCGGCGCATGGCCGCGCCCTTCCAGCATGCGCACCTGCGCACGGGACGCGCCGGCCGCGATGGCGTCCAGCTGCGCCACGGTGCCGTACTGGTCGGCACTGCCCTGCAGCGCCAGCACGGGGCAAGCGATCGACGGCAGCAGGTAGCGGATGTCCCAGTGGGCGAACGCGGGTCGCAGCCATGTGTCGGCCCAGGCACGGAAGATCTGGTCGGTCTTGACGCCGTGATAGCGTTCCAGCGCGCGCAGCTTGCCTTCGTCATAAGCGACGCGGGCCGCCTCGATGCCGGCCAGCGTCACGTCCTCGACGATCACGTGCGCGGCCAGGGTGACGATGCCGCAGAGGCCCTCCGGCTGTCCGGCCGCGTGGATCAGGGCGATGCTGCCGCCATCGGAATGGCCGATGACGATGTGCGGGCGGCCCTTTGCCAGCCGCGCCAGCACCGCGGGCAGCTCCCGCAGCGCATAGTCGTGCAGGTAGTGGATCGAGCGCTCGCGCCGCAGCGGCGTCGAATGGCCATACCCGAGCCGGTCGTAGACGATGCCGGGGCAGCCCGTGGCCGCGCACACCCGCTGCGGGAAGTCGCGCCATAATGCCACGCTGCCCAGGCCCTCGTGCAGGAAGACCAGCACGGGACGATCGGCGTCGCCGTCGATGGTCTCCACGTACAGTTCATCGCTTTCATCGAGCTTCAGTCGCATGCGTTCCTTTCGAATGTTCGTGCGCGCACAGCGCGGCAATGGTCATTGTGACATGGTGGCCGTCCGATATCGAGCATGGAGGAATCACGATGGCGCAACAGAAGGCACTCGATGGCAAGAAGGTCGCGGTCCTGATGACGGATGGCGTGGAACAGGTGGAATACACGGGCCCGCGCGGCTTCCTGGAGGCGCATGGCGCGCAGGTGACGCTGGTGTCGCCCAAGGGCGCAGGCGAAGAGATCCAGGGCTTCGACCACCTGGACCACGGCGACAAGTTCAAGGTGGAACGCGCCGTGCGCGACGTCCGTCCACGCGACTTCGACGCGCTGGTGCTGCCGGGGGCGTCGCCAATCCCGACCAGCTGCGCCTGTCCGCCGAATCAATCGCGTTCATCCGCGAGTTCGCGCGCGCGGACAAGCCGATCGCGGCGATCTGCCACGGCCCGTGGCCCCTGATCGACGCCGAGGTCGTCAAGGGCAAGCGCGTGACCAGCTGGCCGACGCTGCGCACGGACCTGACCAATGCCGGCGCGCAGTGGAGCGACGAGCAGGTGGTGGTGGACGGGAAGCTGGTGACGAGCCGCAAGCCGGATGATATTCCGGCGTTTAACGAGGCGATTTTGAAGCTGCTGGCGACTGCTTGACACTCTGCGACTACAGCACACTAACAACGTTGCTACACGTACTATGTCGACCTGCGGTATCGTAGGTCGACTACCGCTTACTCAAGCATTTGCAGGTGGTGTCTGGAGGATTGGATGACTTCCCAATCCAGCTGCCGAAGCAATTGCCGCGCAAGCGATCGGATTTGTGCCCACTCATACCTTTCGAAAAAAGCATCCTCAGCATAGCGGGCGGCGGCCTCAGGTAACGCATCCACGTACGCGTCAATCTGCATTATCAAGTCAGTCATCTGAGCAGTGCATATCGATTCGCAGTGCTGCGCGAAGTTTCTGGCACATGAACAAAATGAACTACTCTGATCGCAACAAAGGCATCCCAACCAGGACTTCGCCTGCTCATCGGCGCAGAGCGCCAGCCATTCAAGGACGTCGCCAAGGTGGAATAGTGCTTGAAGCGGCTTGCGCTCCATGAAGTGGTCCCATTCCCAGATCTGAGCGAATATATCCATGGTTAAAGTAATGCAACAGCCAGAGAACGTTGCGACGTAAGCCGTCAAACTGGATGTAGATAGCAAAAAGCCCAACCGGCAAAGGTTGGGCTTTTCAGTATTCTGGCTCCCCGACCTGGACTCGAACCAGGGACCTGCGGATTAACAGTCCGTCGCTCTACCGACTGAGCTATCAGGGAAAAGAGGCCGCATTATATACAGCCGTTTTGCAACTGTCCAGTGAGCTGTCCAGTGAGCACCAAAACTTTTTGCTCACCGTACTGCCGGGCTCGTGTCCCACTGCGGTGACTGACCCCGCGGTGGGACACGGGCCCGGCCGTCAAGGGCTTAGAAGGCGCCCTTGACCTGCACGCCCCACTGGCGCGGTTCGTTGATGAAGCCCGTCAGGTTGTTGAAGTCGATGGCGCCCGTCACGCGTTGCTGGTTCGTGATGTTGCGGCCGAACGCGGCCACTTCGTACTTGCCGCCGGCCCAGTTGTAGCCCACGCGCAGGCCGCCTTCCGTCAGCGGCTTGCCCGTGAATTCGGCGGCTTCATACAGGAAGAAATTGACCTTGCTGCGGTACGACCAGTCGGTCAGCACGAACAGGTTGCCGTCTTCCAGCGCCCAGTTGTAGCGGGCCGACAGGTTGACGATCCACTTCGGTGCCTGCGGCAGCGCATTGCCGTCGATGACGACGCGGCCGGCGGCGTTGATCGGATCGGTGACGGTGCACTGCGCGCACTTGCTTACGGACAGCGAAGGATCGCGCAGCTCCGTGAAGTTGTAGCTCGTGCTGGCGGCGATCTTGAAGTCCGGCGTGACGAAGCCTTCGATCTCCGCCTCGATGCCGCGGCCCTTCGTCTTGGCTGCGTTGATCAGCTTCGTGACGTTGGAATTGCCGCCGACGACCGTCAGCTGCTGGTTCTTGACGTCATAGTCGTACACCGACAGCGAGGCGCGCGCGCGGCGGTTCAGCAGGTCGGCCTTGACGCCCGCTTCGTACGATGTGATGGTCTCGGCATCGGCCACCGTGATCGGCACGGAGGCCGACGGCGCGGCGATGCTCGGTGCGCGGAAGCCGGTCGCCACGCGGGCGTACAGCGACACGTCCTGGTTCAGCGCGTACGTGCCGGACAGGTCCCAGTTCGCCTTGTGCTTGCTGGTGCTGACGGAAGCCGGGCCGATCAACGTGACGTTGGTCGCTTCCAGCGTCGCGAAGTCCTTCTTGTCGTTGGTGTAGCGCAGGCCGCCGCGCAGGGTGAACTTGTCCGTGACGGCGTAGTTGACGGAGCCGAACGCGGCCCAGGCCTTGTTCTGCTGGTTGCTGACGACGCGGCTGGTGCGGGCGCCGGCCACGTTGTAGTTGTCGCTGCCGCCGGTGGCGTCTTCGTCGAAGTAGTACACGCCGGCCTGCCACGACAGCGGGCCCGCCTTCTTCGATTCGACGCGGAACTCCTGCGAGTACTGCTTCAGGTCCGGCAGCACCGAGGCCGTCTCGACCTGGAACGGGATGAAGCCAGGGCCGTTGGCGGGCGTGCCGCCATCGATGTCGCCGCGGCTGTTGTAGCTGGCGATGGTCTCGTAGCCGGTGATCGAGTACAGCTTGACGGCGCCCAGGTCCCACGACAGGCGCACGTTGGCGCCGCGCGTCGTCAGGTCCTGGTAGTTCTGGCCGTTGGTGTAGATGTTGTTGGCGTCGAAGCCGTCGACCAGGCTGTTCGTGCCCTTCTTGATGATATTGGCGCGGAACAGGCGCGAGCTGCCGGCCGCCGTGCGTTGGTGCACGTTGAACAGCGCGTTGAACGTGCCGTTCGGCTGGTACAGGAACTGCACGCGCTCGGCGTGTTCGTTGTAGCCTTCCAGCGAGTCGGGCTGGTTGGTGTACGCGTTGCTGACGTAGTCGTCGCGGTGCTGGCGCAGGGTCGATACGCGCATGGCCCACTCGTTCGACAGCGGAATGTTGGCGGCGCCTTCCACGTTGACGGTGCCGTGCGTGGCCTGCGAGAAGTTCCAGTAGCCCTCGATGCCCTTCAGGCTCGGCTTGGCCGATTCGAACTTGACGACGCCGGCCGGGGTGTTGCGGCCGAACAGCGTGCCTTGCGGGCCGCGCAGCACTTCCACGCCGGCCAGGTCGAACATCGGGAAGCCCTTCAGGATCGGGTTTTCCTGCACCACCTCGTCATAGATCAGCGATACGGGCTGCGAGGCGAAGATCGAGAAGTCCGCATTGCCGTAGCCGCGGATGTAGAAGCGCGGGAACACGCGGCCCGTCGAGGACTCGATGTTCAGGCTGGGCACCTTGCCCGACAGGACACGGATGTCCTGGCCGCCGGACAGGATCACGTCCAGCTTTTCGTTCTGCAGGGTGGAGACGGAGACCGGCACTTCCTTGATGTTTTCCGTGCGGCGCTGGGCCGTCACGGTCACGGTTTCCAGCTGGCCGGTGGCCGTCTGGCTGGTGGTCTGGGCGATTGCCTGGGTGGCTTCCTGCGCCAGCGCGGCCATCGGCAGCACGGCCGGCATCGCGGCGGTCAGAGCGATCAGGCGCTTATGCATCCTGGAGAGTTTCATCATTTGCCTTCCTGGGTTTAGAGAAAAAGGTATACAACGTCGTCTCCGCTCTTGTGCCGGATGCGGTCCTGCCGCGCGCCGCTTGTGGCAGCGCCGTGTCGCCCATGTCTCGTGGTGCGCACGCTCCGATATTCTTTCACTGCCGTAAAGCCGGGTTCATTCCGGATAAGGAAAAGCCGGATATGAAAAAGCCGCGTTAAAAACGCGGCTTTCGAATTCTGGCTCCCCGACCTGGACTCGAACCAGGGACCTGCGGATTAACAGTCCGTCGCTCTACCGACTGAGCTATCAGGGAAAAGAGGCCGCATTATATACGGCCCTCGGCCGGTCAACAATAGTCTTTTTTCACTTCGTTGTCACATTTGCCGGAACAGGTGGGCATACAGGGGACTGACGCGGACCTTGTCGGCCCGGCCGCGCAGCTGCAGCGTGAGCTTGCCCAGTTCGTCGCGCTGCGCCGCCAGCACCGCCGCCGAGTTGACGATCGTACCCCGGTGCACCTGCCAGAACTGGCTATCGTCCAGCTGCGGCAGCAGTTCCTTCAGGCTGGTGCGGATCAGCGCTTCGCCGTCCGCCGTGACCACGTTGACGTATTTGTCGAGCGCCTCGAAATACAGCACGTCGGCAATCGGGATCATGCGCACCTGGTTGCCGACGGCGGCGCGGATCAGCGACAAGCGCTCCGGCCGCGCCGCGGGCGCCGGCACCAGCGCGCGCAACTGCTCCAGCAGCGCGTCCATGCCGCCGCCTGCCGGCCGCGCGCCGAGGCGCTGCTGCAGCCGTTGCACGGTGCGGCCCAGGCGTTCGTCGCTGACGGGTTTCAGCACGTAGTCCGCCGCCGCGTTGTCGAATGCCTGCACCGCGTAGTCGTCGTAGGCCGTGACGAAGACGATCTGCGGGAACGGCTTCGGTCCGGGCCATTGTTCGGCCAGTTCCTCGGCCGCTTCCAGGCCCGTCTTGCCGGGCATCTTGATGTCCAGGAACAGCACGTCCGGCTGCAGCGCCAGCGCCCGTTCCAGCGCGGCCTGGCCATGGCCGCACGTGGCCACGATGTCCAATGCGGGCCACAGGCGGTTCAGGGTGGCCGCCAGCGTGGCGGCCAGGATCGGTTCGTCTTCGGCGATCAGCGCCGTGGTCTTGTCGTTCATCGGTTTGCTCATGGTTGATCGGTCGGCAGCACGATGCTGGCGATGGCGCCACCGTCCGGGGCGGCGGCCAGCGTGACGTCGGCACGGGCGTCGAACAGGGCCCGCACGCGCTCGCGCGTGTTGGCCAGGCCGACGCTGGTGCCCTCCTTGCCCGGCCCGGCATCCGGGCCGCGGCCGTTGTCCGTCACGCTCAGCACCAGCAGGCCGCCGTCGCGCCGCGCCGCCACCGTCACGTGGCCGCCCGCAATCGTCGGTTCCAGGCCGTGCGCGATGGCGTTCTCCACCAGCGGCTGCAGCAGCATCGGCGGAATGCGCGCGGCGCGCAGCTCGTCCGGCAGGTCGAACGCATACGTCAGCCGCTCGCCCATGCGCACGGCCATCAGGCCGAGATACGCGTCCTGCAGCGCGAACTCCTGCGCCAGCGTGGTGGTCTCGGCGCGCGACGACGACAGCGTGCCGCGCAGGAACTGGATCAGCTGGTCCAGCATGCGCTGCGCCCGCGCCGGGTCCAGCGCGATCAGGCCCTGCAGGTTGGCCAGGGTATTGAACAGCATGTGCGGCTCGATTTGCGCCTGCAGCAGTTGCAGCTGCGCCTGCAGCGCCTGGCGCTCGACGGCCTCGGCCCGCGCGCGCTCCTGCGCGGCCGCCGCCTGGGCGCGGATCAACCGGTCGCGGCCGGCGTAGTACAGGCTCGCGCCGCCCGTGGCGAGCAGGGTGAACAACAGCATGCCGCTGGTGCGGGTGCTGCCCAGCGTGTGCAGGGTGGTCAACTCGATGCCCAGCAGCAGCCCGGCCAGGCGCGCGCCCAGGACCTGTCCGGCCACCACGCCCATGCCGACCAGCGCCGCGAAAGCCACCCAGGGCGGCCGGCGCTCGCCCCGCCAGGCCCACAGGCGCACGCCGTCGATGATGCTGAACGAGATGGTGCCGATGCAGGCGGAGATCGCGAAGTTCGCCAGGAAGTGGCTGCCGTCGCCGAACGCGTACGTCACGATCAGCGCGCAGATGAGGATCAACACGACCAGCGCGGCGGCGTCGAGGCCCAGCCGGCGCCACGGGAAGGGGCGCGGCGGTACGGGCGACATGGAAATGGCGGAGTCGGTCATGGTATGCCTTGGTGGAGATAACGCATTCTCGCGTTCCACTGCCGTTCTGGCAACGGCGCGGCGACGAAACCGTCCAGCGGGGCCGTCAACCGGTCTCCCGATGGCGCGAAACGACAAGCTCGTCCGTTGCGCGCGCGCAAAAGCCGTCAACGTTTGATCTGCCGCAGTCAACCACGGCGGCGGCGGCCTATCATCGACCGGATCGCCGCCCAGCCAAGGTTTAGCAATGAATGCCACCGCTTCCATCGACCACCCACACCGAACGCCGCGGCAGGACAGCGCGCGAGGGCAACCGGCGGACGGCGGTCGCGTCAGCTACTCCGTCAAGTTCGTCTGCGGCCTGCAGCCGGAAGCGTGCGGCTGCACGCCCGTACGGCCGGGCCGCTACGCCACCCAGATCAGCATCCACAACCAGTCGGGCGAACCCGTCACCGTGCGCAAGCGCCTGATTCCCGTCGTGCTGGGCGGCGTCGCGCTGGGCCGCGAGCCCCGCTTCGGCACCAGCCGCGCCGAGGACAGCATCGAACTGCCGCCCCACACCGCCACGCTGGACGACTGTTGCCGCATCGCCGAGCTGCTGTTCGGCGCCGCCGGCAGCGCCCTGACGATCGGGCTGATGGAAATCACGGTGCCGCGCGACGTCAGCGTGACGGCCATCTACACCACCGACCGGGCCATCGACGTCACGCCCGTCGCCGGCATCCACGCCTGACAGGAGCGCGCCATGTCCCATATCACCGGTATCGTGCAGGTCCTGGGCGCCCCGGCCGGCATCGGCCCGGATACGGGTGCGCCGCCGACGGCGCCTGGCTTGTGGGAGCTGGCCTTTGCCCACGCGCCCGCCCCCGACGGCACCAAGCTCGTCATGCTGCACTTCCAGAACGTCAGCCTGCCGGGCACCAACCGACTGGAGGTCGACCTGGGCTACGACACCGACGTCTTCACGGCGGCCGACGGCGCGGCGTTCTGGACCCGGCCCGTCAACGTGCATGCCTTCGGCGGCGGCACCATCCCCGTGCGCTACGTCGAGGTGGGCGGCGCGGGCGGCGGCGCCGAGATCGACCGCTACGGCCGCGGCGAGCGGCACGCCGGCGGTCCGGGCCACCCGTCGTTCTCGAACAGCGATCCGTTCCTGCCCGATCCCGTCTATACGGAACCGACCTACGATCCGTTCTGGTTCTGCAGCCCGCCGCCTGACTGGGAGAACGTGCGCTGCATCCCGGGCGCCGACCTGCGCGCCCAGGTCGCGCGCAGCGTGGGGATGATCGTGTCGATCCACCCGCCCGATGCCTACTCGCCCGTCGAGTACGTATCGACCTGCACCGTGACCCTGGTGGACACGGACAAGGTCATCTCCGCCGGCCACTGCCACTCGCCGGCGGAGGCGGTGACGAGTGCCGTCACGTTCGACTACGAGACCGATTGCGCGGGCAACCGCCTGGCCGGCTACAACCCCATGTTCCACAAGGTCACGGCCGCGCTACAGCACCGCTACGACTCGGGCTACGACTACAGCCTGCTGCAGCTCAAGACGGCGCCGCCCGGCATTGCGCCGATCCAGCTGCGGCACGACCTGCCGGCCGTGGGCGAGCAAGTGTTCGGCATCCACCACCCGAATGGCGCGGTAAAGAAGATCTCGCTGCCGCATGCGTCGTTCGCCACCGTGACCGCCAGCGCCGCCATGGGCGTGCGCGTACCGACCACGTTCCACGTCAGCGGCGGCAGTTCCGGCTCCGGCCTGTTCGACGCGGCCGGCCGCATCGTCGGCGTGCTGTCGAACGGCGCGCCCTGCGCCGGCTCGCAGCTGCTGTACTTCCCCACGGCGACGATCCTGACGGAGATCGCACCGGCACCGCCGCCACCGGTCACGCGCGACGTCGTGCTGGTCATCGACCGCTCCGGCAGCATGGACGAGCCGGACGGCACGGGCCGCCGCAAGATCGACGCGGCAAGGGATGCCGTCTCGCTGTTCGTGCAACTGGTGCAGGCCGATACGGGCAACCGCGTGGGCCTGGTCTCCTTCAGCAGCACGGCGGGCGCGCCCACGTTCGCCATCGCCGCCGTCACGGGCGCCAACAAGAACGCGCTGATCGGCGGCCCGCCCTACGCGGGCGGCGTGGTCGGCAGCCTCGTGTCGGGCGGGGGCACCAGCATCGGCGGCGGCCTCGATGCGGCGCGGGCGCAGTTCCCGATGCCGGGCGACAATCCCCGTGCGATCCTGCTGCTGACGGACGGCCTGCAGAACCGGGCACCGTCGATCGAGTCCGTGGAGCCGGCGCTGGAGGGCATCACGGTCCACGCCATCGGCCTGGGTTCGGATGCCAACCTGGACGGCACGCTGCTCAGCACCCTGGCGGGCGCGCACGGCGGCCTGTACACCCGCGCCAGCGGCGGCCTGGCGCTGCTGAAGTTCTTCTCGCAAGCCTTCGGCAATATCTTCGAGGCGGGCGTGCTGCTCGATCCGGAAAGCGAGCTGCCGGCCAACCAGGATGCGGCGCCGCTGTCGTTCCGCGTCTGCGGCGAGGAGCGGCTGACGGCCGTGGTGGGCTGGGACAGCGTGGACGCGTCGTTGGTCGTGCGGCTGCGCACGCCCGCCGGCAACGTGGTGCACGCGGCCGCGCCCGGCGTCGAGAGCTCTTCCGGCCGCAACTGGGCCTACCTGCGCGTGCCGCTGCCGCAGGGTGCGGAGCGCGACGGTGTCTGGCAGGTGGAAGTGCTGCGGCCGGGCGGCAGTGAAATCCCGCCGCCGGCACCGGCGCTGCGTTACTTCGTCTCCGTCATTGCGGCCGGGGGTCCGCGCCTGCTGCGCGAACCGGAGGAGCACCTGCGCGCCTACACGGGTGACGACTTGTCGCCACTGTTGCGGCTGCGCCAGGCCAACGGCGACTGGCCGCACCACGTGGCGATGACGCTGACGGTGGCGCGGCCCGATGCCGGCATCGGCAACCTGCTGAGCGACCATGGCCTGGGCCCGCAGCAGGTGATCAATGGCGACGAACTGCCGCCGCGCCACGCCACGCTGCGCGCCATCGAAGCCAACGGCCCCGCCATCCACTATATCGAGGAGCAGTTCGCGCTGCGGGAAGATGCGGCCAACACCCGCGGAGCGTTCGAGGCCGCCGGATCGCTGGGCATCGCCCTGCCCGACTACCTGCGCATGGAGGGCAACTATGCATTTCATGCGCGCGCCACCTACGGCGAATGCGACGGCGCGCGCGAGCTGGTGTGGACGATGCACGTGGACGTGGGCATCGACGGCGCCAGCACACCGGTCGATGCGCAAACGCTGGGCGCCGACCCGCAGGGGCGCGAATGCCTGCGCCTGACGTTCACGCCACGCGACCGCTACGGCAACCGCTTCGGCCCGGGCCGGGCGGCGGACATGACCGTCGCGCCCCGCCCTGGCTCGGTACTGACCGGCCCCGTGACGGACCTGGGCAACGGCAGCTATCGCCTGGACCTGTGCTGGGACCTGGGGGCGGCGGAGCCGCCCGGCTTCACCATCGGCCAGCCAGGCCGGCCGCCGGTCACAGTGGGCCCGGCCGAACGGCGCCTGTACATTTACAGCGTGACGTTCGTCTGCGGCGAACAGCGGGAGGCCGGCTGCGGCTGCACGCCCGTGCGCCCCGGCAGCTACGGCACGGAGATCAATATCCACAACGTGGCCGATACGGCGGCGCCCGTGCTGAAGCGCATCATCCCGCTGGTGCTGGCGGGCGCCGTCATCGGCCGCGAACCGCAAGTGGCGACGGTGAAAACGGCGGAAGTCATCACGCTGCCGCCGCACGCCGCCACGATGGACGACTGCTGCCGCCTGCAGGAAATGCTGCTGGGCGCGCCGGTGGACACGCTGGCGCTGACGACGGGCGTGCTGGAGATTATCAGTACGGTGGAACTGGCGGTGACGGCGGTCTATACCAGGGAGGATGGGGCGATCGACGTGCGGGCGATTGCGCCGCGGCGGCTGTGAGTAATGCCGCTAAGTCAGGCGCACGGTCGCCGGGTTAAGGTCTGCCGGGCCGCCGTATCGCCCAAAAAACGGAACAGACCCCATGCCTTGAGGCTGTTGTACGGATATCAGAATCTCGCAATTTAGCGGGATTAGCGGCTGTGAGGGTAGGCGACGGGCTCCCGCCCCGCCGCCTCCGCGCTCACAGCCGTCGCCACGCGCCAGGACTCAGCCTCGCTCCCACGAATGCAGCGCAAGCGCCCGGCGCCCGTAGCAAAAACACCACAGATTTCCGCCTCATACATTAGGCGTCATCTACGCGTTATCTGATAGCGCTATCAACGAAAACCGCCGCACCATAGGGAAATCTTGTCCCCACCCGCCAGCGCCACCTCCGTCCATACTGCTGCGCACCATCGAGAGTGCTTTACAAACCGCCATTCTTGTTGAAGACTATAGCGATACTGATAGCGCTATCTGCACCGCGACGACGCATCCGGGCAGGCGAAGCGCAGCACGCCCCATCGCCGGTCATGGCACGGCCCCTCCGCAATCCGGGCCGAGCCGAACACAAAAATGGAGACACTATGCGTACACCGTTCCGCCCCACACTGATCCGCCTTGCCATCGCCGGCGCCTTTGCCCTGCCCGGCTTGGAAGCGGCTGCGCAGCAGAGCGCCCCGGCCCCTGCACTGACCGATGCCGAAGCAGCACCCGGCACCACGCAGGATGCTGTCACGGCCCCCACCGCCCCCGCCATTGCCCCCGCCACCGCACCGGTCGCCGCCCAGGAACCAGCGCCCACGCCCGCCGTCGTCACGTCCGGCGCTTCGGGCGAGCCCGAAGCGCCTACGTCCGTCGTGCGCATCTCCGGCTCCCGCATCGTCGCGCGCGGCTTCACGCAACCCACGCCGACGACCAGCCTGACGACCGCCGACCTGGAAAAGGCCGCCAAGCCGAACCTGTTCAACACCCTGGCCGAACTGCCGGCGCTGCAGGGCAGCACGGGCCGCACCACCAGCACCAACAGCACCAGCAGCGGCATCCAGGGCTTGTCGTCGCTGAGCCTGCGCGGCCTGGGCACCATCCGCACCCTGACCTTGCTGGACGGCCAGCGCGTGGTGGGCGCCAACGTCACCGGCGTGACGGATGTCAGCCAGTTCCCGCAGCTGCTGGTCAAGCGGGTCGACGTGGTGACGGGCGGCGCCTCCGCATCGTACGGCTCGGACGCCGTCGGCGGCGTCGTCAACTTCGTCACGGACAAGAAGTTCACGGGCTTCAAGGCCAACGCCCAGGGCGGCATGACGAAGTACAGCGACGACAAGGGCGGCACGTTGCAGGCCGCCTGGGGCCGCGGCTTCCTGGACGACCGCTTCCACGTCGCCGTCAGCGGCGAATTCACCAAGGAGAACGGCATCGACTCGCCCGGCTTCGGCGAGGTGGGACCGAACGGGCGCACCTGGTACAAGAACCCGGCCTACTCGGTGCGCCCGCTGGCGCAGACGACCGACGGCCTGCCGCAGTACCGCGTCATCGAACACGCGCAGCAGTACCAGTACGCGAAGTATGGCCTGATCACGAACGGTCCGCTGCAGGGCACCGCGTTCGGCCCCGGTGGCGTGCCCTTCCCGTTCCAGTACGGCTCCAATGGCGTGCCGACCGGTACCGGCGCCGTCACCAACTGCGTCAACCCGTTCTGCATCGGCGGCGACCTGTCCGGCAGCGTGGGCGCCGGCACCAACCTGGCCATGAACTTCAAGCGCCAGGTCGCCTACACGCGCATGTCGTGGGACCTGAACCCCGACAACCAGATCTACTTCACCGCCAACTACGCCCAGGTCGCGTCGCATTTCTCGCCCAATCCGGGCGCGGCGAAGAACGGCAACCTGACAATCCAGTGCTCGAACCCGTTCCTGCCCGCGTCCATCGTGGCTGCGTGCGCGCAGAACAACATCACCAGCTTTGCCTATGGCACGGCCAACGCGATCTTCCCGGCCAATATCAACGTGCACCCGACGCGCACGCAGCGCCGCTTTGTGCTGGGCGCCGAGGGCAAATTCCCGTTGCTGGGGCGCGAATGGTCGTACGACGCCTACGTCACGCACGGCGAGAACAAGACCAATATCGACGTGCACGACATCACCCTGAACGCCCGCTACAACGCCGCCATCGATGCCGTGCGCGGGCCGGACGGGCGCATCGTCTGCCGCAATCCGGTGGCGGCGGCGTCGGGCTGCGTGCCGCTCAATATCATCGGCGACAATCCGGTCGATCCGGCCGCGTGGGCCTACATCGCGCCGGCCCAGGGCCCGCGCCAGCGCACCACGCAAAGCCAGGACGTCGCCAGCTTCAACCTGAACGGCGAGCTGTTCGAAGGCTGGGCCGGCCCCATCGCGCTGGCCACGGGGGCCGAATACCGCCGCGAGAAGTACCGCGTGCGCGGCGATGCGTACGGTGCCGGCGTGTCGCCCGAGTCGCCCAACAACGCCTTCTATCCGGCCGACCCGCTGCTGAACACGACCGTCGGCAACAACTGGTACGCGGGGAATTACCACAATGGCGAGGGCTCGTACAACGTGCGCGAAGCCTACGTGGAGCTGAACATTCCCGTGCTGAAGTCGGCCACGTGGGGCGAAGCCAACATCAACCTGGCCGACCGCGAGACCAAGTACAGCACGGCCGGCAGCGTGGGCAGCTGGAAGCTGGGCGCCAGCTGGCAGACGCCCATCGACGGCCTGCGCCTGCGCGGCGTCACGTCGAAGGACGTGCGCGCGCCCAACCTGTCCGAGCTGTTTGCGGCACCGGTCGTCGTCAACAACGTCGTGCAGTACCAGGGCAATACGATCTCCGTGCAGGAGCGCACGGTCGGCAACACGGCGCTGCGGCCCGAGATCGCCCGCAACAACTCGTTCGGCATCGTGCTGAACCAGCCCAAGTGGGCGCCCGGCTTTTCCATCTCGGCGGACTACTTCGACATCAAGGTGCGCGGCGTGATCTCGGCGCTGACGATCCAGCAGGAGGTCGACCTGTGCGTGGCCGGCAACCAGGAAATCTGCGCGGCGATGGTGCTGAACAGCCCGGGCAACAACTACGTCACCGTGCAGAACTTCAACCTCGCCTCGCTGCACACCAAGGGCGTCGACATCGAGACGGCCTACCGGACCAACCTCGACAAGTTCGGCCTGCCGGGCCGCTTCACGTTCCGCGCGCTGGGCACGCGGATGCTGCACTTCATCACCGATTCGGGCGTCGTCGGCACGATCCCGGTGGACGGTGCCGGCTCCAACATGGGCAACACGCCGAAGTGGAAGGTGCTGGCGCAGCAGACGTGGGAACACGACAAGCTGTCCCTGTCGCTGACGGAACGGTGGATCAGCGACGGCACCTATCGCAACGACTTCATCGAGTGCCAGGCCAACTGCCCCGTCTCGACCTTGATCCACCCGACGATTTACGACAATCGCATGAAGGGCGCCACGTACCTGGACATCGGCGGCAGCTGGAACTTCAGCAAGCAGCTGCAGGCCTACTTCAAGATCGACAACGTCACCGACCGCGATCCGGAGCCGGCACCGCAGACCAACGCCAGCTACGGCATCAACCCGGCGCTGTACGACGTGGTGGGCCGCTCCTACCGCGTCGGCCTGCGCTACAGCTACTGACGCGCCGTGGGCAATCTCGCGTCCGTCCTGCTGGCGGTCGGGCTGCTGACCGTCCTGATCGCGTGGGGCAAGGTGCAACCGCTGGTGGCGTTCGTGCTCGCCGCGCTGGCGGCCGCCCTGCTCCTCGGGGTGCCACCGGCCAGGATCCCCGGTGCCATCGAGAAGGGCATCGGCGACCTGCTGGGCTCTCTCGTCGTCGTCATTTGCCTGGGCGCCGTGTTCGGCAAGCTGATTGCCGACAGCGGCGCCGCACGGCGCATCGCCACCTGCCTGATCGGCACCATGGGGCCTTCCCGGCTGCCGGTGGCGCTGACGGTCACGGGCCTCGTCGTCGGCGTGCCGCTGTACTACAACGTCGGCTTCGTGCTGCTGGTGCCGCTGATCCTGTCGCTGGTGTTCCAGTCCGGCCGGCCCGCCGTCGCGCTGGCGATCCCGCTGCTGGCAGGCCTGTCGATCGCGCATGGCTTCCTGCCGCCCCATCCGGCGCCGACGGCGCTCGTCACGACCGTGCATGCGGAGATGGGCAAGACGCTGCTGTACGGGCTTGTCGTGGCGATCCCCACGCTGATCGTGGCCGGGCCCCTGTTCGCGCTGACCTTGCACCGCATCCGCGCCACGCCGCCGCTGTTCAACAGCGCGACCGTGCCGGATGGCGAACTGCCCGGCACCTTCAACAGCTTTGCCACGGCGCTGCTGCCGGTACTGCTGCTGGGTGCCGGCACGCTGGCGACGATGGCGCGGCCGGAGCTGGCGCCCGCCCTCGCCTTCTGGACCGATCCGCTGACGGTGATGCTGCTGTCGTACGGCGTGGCCGTGGTGTCGCTCGGGCTGGCGCGGGGCAAGCGTCTGCCGGCCGTGATGGCCGGTGCGCAGGATGCCATGCGCGAGATCGCGCCGATTCTCCTGATTATCGCCGGCGCGGGCGCGCTCAAGCAGGTGCTGGTCGTGTCGGGTGTCAGCGCGCAGCTGGGCGGCATGCTGGCCGGCCTGCCGGTGCCGCCGCTGGTGCTGGGCTGGTCCGTGGCGACCGTTATCCGCATCTGCCTCGGCTCGGCCACGGTGGCGGGCGTGACGGCCGGCGGCATCGTCGCGCCGCTGGCGCAAAGCTCCGGCGTGGATCCCAACCTGATGGTGCTGGCCATCGGCGCGGGGAGCCTGATGTGCAGCCACGTGAACGACTCCGGCTTCTGGATGTTCAAGGAATACTTCGGGCTGTCGCTGGCGGACACGTTCCGCTCGTGGACGGCGATGGAAACGCTGGTCGGCGTGTTCGGCCTGCTGTTCGTGATGCTGTTGTCCCTGGTGATCGGATAAGCCGATGAAAAGAATGTTTGTGACAAGCGCCCTGCTGCTGGCCGCCGCTGCCGCCGCTGCCGCTTCCCCTTCCGCCTACGAGACGATGCCCGACGATCCGCGCGCCATCGTCGCGCGTGCGCCGGCCGATGGCACGCAGGATGCCAGCGCCGCGCTGCAGCAGGCCATTGACCGCGCGGCCAACGGCGGCGAAGGCGGCCTCGTGTTCCTGCCGTCGGGCCGCTACCGCGTCACGCGCAGCATCCTGATCCCGCTCGCCGTGCGCGTCTACGGCGTCGGCCCGACCCGTCCCGTGTTCGTGCTGGCGCCACGCACGCCCGGCTACCAGCAGGGCGTGGCCAATATGGTCATCTTCACGGGCGGCGACCAGTACAACGTGGGCAAGGTGCCTATGCCGGTGCCGGGCGCCGTGCCGCAGGGCGGCGCGCCGGTGCGCGACGCCAACTCGTCGACGTTCTACTCGGCGCTGTCGAACGTCGACTTCGAGATCGGCGACGGCAACCCGGCCGCCGCGGCAGTGCGCATGCACACGGCCCAGCACTCGAACCTGAGCCACATCGACTTCCATCTCGGTTCCGGCCTGGCCGGCGTCTACCAGGTCGGCAATATCGCGTACAACCTGCGCTTCCTCGGCGGCCGCTACGGCATCCTCAGCGAGAAGACGTCGCCGGCCTGGCAGTTCACGCTGCTGGACTCGACGTTCGAGGGCCAGCGCGACGCCGCCATCCGCGAACACGAGGCGGGCCTCACGCTCGTCAACACGGCGATCCGCAACACGCCGGTGGGCATCGAGATCGACCGCGGCTATGGCGACTGGCTGTGGGGGAAGGACGTGCGCTTCGAGAACGTGAGCAAGGCGGCGCTCGTCGTCAGCAACGAGAACAACGTCTACACGCAGGTGGGCTTCGAGAACGCCAGCGCACGCAACGTCCCCACGTTCGTGCGCTTTCGCGACAGCGGGCGTACCCTGGCGGGCAGCGGGACGGCTTACAACGTCAGCGAGTTCACGTACGGCCTGACCGTGAGCCGGCTGGGCGAACCGGGCCGCTTCGACACCCGCTACCGGACCGCGCCCGCCACGGCGGCTGCGCCCACGCCCGCGCTGCGGTCGCTGCCGCCCGCGACCGAGTGGGCCAATGTGCGCCGCTTCGGCGCGCGCGGCGACGGTGTCACCGACGACACGGCCGCGCTGCAGAAGGCCATCGACAGCCAGCGCGTCGTCTACCTGCCGCAAGGCTTCTACGTCGTCAACGACACGATCCGGCTGCGTCCGGACAGCGTGCTGATCGGCCTGCACCCCGGCCTGACGCAGCTGCTGCTGCCGAACGGCTCGCCCGCCTACCAGGGGATCGGCACGCCGAAGGCGCTGCTGGAAAGCGCGCGCGGCGGCGACGCCATCGTCTCCGGCATCGGCCTGGCGACGGGGGAAGTCAACCAGCGCGCCGTGGCGCTGCTGTGGCGTGCCGGCGAACGCTCGCTGGTCGACGACGTACGCATCCAGGGCGGTCACGGCACCCGGCTGTACGACGGCAGCCGCAACGACCCGTACCGCAAGGATGCCAAGTTCGACACGACGGCGCACTGGGACCGCCAGTACCCCAGCATCTGGGTGACCGACGATGGTGGCGGCACGTTCTCCGGCATCTGGTCGCCCAGCGGCTACGCGCAGGCGGGCTTCTACGTGACGAACACGAAGACGCCGGGCCACGTCTACGAGCTGTCGGCCGAGCACCACGTGCGCGCCGAGATCGTGCTGGACAACGTGGAGAACTGGGAATTCCTGGCGCCGCAAACGGAGGAGGAAGTGCGCGACGGTGCCGACGCGGTGTCGCTGGAGATCCGCAACAGCCGCAACCTGCTGTTCGCGAACTACCACGGCTACCGCGTGACACGCTCCATCAAGCCGATGCCGGCCGCCGTGACGATCATGAACTCGCGCGACATCCGCTTCCGCAACGTGCACGTCAACGGCGAAAGCGGCTTCGCCACCTGCGACGACAAGGGCTGCACCACCTTCCTGCGCGCCAGCAAGTACCCGTACGAGAACGCCATCCGCGACGTCACGCACGGCATCGACGTGCGCGAGCGCGAGTTTGCCGTGCTTGACTACACCGGCACGCAGAAGGAGGCACCGGCGCCGCAGGGCAAGGTCGAGAAGCTGGCCGACGGGTTCTATTCGATCGCCGGCGCGGCGGTCGATGCGCGCGGCAAGCTGTACTTCGTCGACCGCCATTGGCGCCGCATCCACAGCTGGACCAAGGAGGAAGGACTGGCCGTGGTGCGCGATGCGCCGCTCGATCCCGTCAACCTCGCCATCGACCGCAGCGGCAATGTGCTGGTGCTGTCGTCCTTCGGGCCGCAGGCGAGCGTGTACGCCTTCAAGCCGGGCGCGCCGCCGACGGAAGTCACCATGATCCAGCCCACGCCGGTCGCCCCCCGCCCTGGCGCGCAGGTCGCGGTGCCCGTCAACTTCTGGCAGAACGGCGAGTTCCGCGACCAGCTCGACCCACGCACCTACGAGTTCACCACGCTGGCCGAGATGTTCGCGCGCGATGTCGCCAAGGCGCAGTCGCACGAGTACGTGTCGCCGGATGGCAGCCTGGTGCTGCCCGCCTACCGCGTACTGCGCCAGGGCGCGGCCGACCACCTGGGTTACCGCTGGGCGGACAGCCTGAACGCGCATGGTTTCGTCAGCGCGCCGGCGGGGCAACGCGTGGTGTTCACGAACGGCTCGGAGAACCGCACGTTCAGCGGTATCGTCAACGCCGGCGGCGCCATCGAGGACCTGCGGCAAGTGGCGAACCGCGGCGGCGAGAGCGCGGCGGTGGACGGCGCCGGCAACGTCTACGTCGCCAACGGCCAGGTGTTCGTGTACGGCGCGGACGGCAAGGAAAAGGGCCGCATCGACGTGCCGGCACGCCCGCTGCAGCTGGTCTTCGGCGGCGCGGACCGGCGCACGCTGGTCATCCTGACGCACCACGCGCTGTACGCGACGCGCGTGCCATGACTGGCCACGCCATGAAGCTCGCCACGCTGCTCCTGGGCCTGGTGGCCGCGTCCGCATTTGCCCAGCAGTCGATGCCGTTGTGGCCCGAGGGCGTGCCGGGTTCGGCACAGCGCCGGCATGACCGGAGACGGTGCAGGATACGTACGTCAGCAACGTGCATGTACCCTCGCTGACTGTCGCGCGGGCCGACGCGCGCCACGCCAACGGTGCGGCCGTCGTCATCGCGCCGGGCGGCGGCCACCGCATGCTGGTGTTCCAGAACGAAGGCATGCTGGCGGCGCAGCACCTGAACCGGGTCGGCGTCACCGCGTTCGTGTTGAAGTACCGGCTCGCGCGCGACGGCGCCTCGCCCTACTCCATCGAAGGCGACGCGGCCGCCGACCTGCGCCGCGCCGTGCGCTGGGTGCGCGCGCATGCGACGGAGTATGGCGTCGATCCACGCCGCATCGGGGTCATGGGCTTCTCGGCCGGCGGCGAACTGGTGACGCTGGTGGCGGACAATCCGGCGCCGCCGGGCTGGCAGCCGCGCGACGCCGTCGATCGCCTCAGCGCCCGGCCGGACTTCCAGGTGCTGGTCTACCCCGGGCCGCTGGGCGTGCCCGCCAAGGCGGCGGCGGGCGCACCGCCGGCATTCATCGTGGCCGGCTCGCGCGACAAGTGCTGCATGCCGCCCGCGCTGGGCCTGTACCAGCAGCTGGTCGCGGCGGGCGTCTCGGCCGAGCTGCACCTGTATGCCGACACCGACCACGCCTTCAACATGGGCCAGCGCGGCGAGCGCGTCGCACTGCAGCACTGGCCCGACCGGCTGGCCGACTGGCTGGCGGATGGCGGCTGGCTGGTGCCGCGCGACGACCGCCCGCCCGAAGGCGTGCCGGCCCCGTGATTTTGCAAGGAGTGCGAATGAAGCGTTTCACCGTTGCGATGCTGGCCCTGGCGGCCGCCGCCGACGCGCGGGCGGACAGCCAGTTCAAGCTGCTGGTGCTGGCGATGCCCGGCAAGTACCACTACGAATACATTCCCATCGCACGCGACAGCCTGGAAAAGCTGGGCAAGCTGCACGCGTTCGACGTCACCTACACGCACCGTCCGGAAGTGTTCGACGGCGACCTGAAACAGTACGCGGCCGTCATGTTCCTGAACACGCCGGGCGAGGAACTGCACCCTTCGCAGCGGGCCAGGTTCGAGGCGTACATGAAAGGCGGCGGCAACGCCATCGTCGTCCACCGCGCCGCCATCACGCCGCCGGACGAGTGGCCGTGGTACGAAAAGCTGGTGGGGCGCCGCGTGGGCGTGCACCCGATGCTGCAGACGGGCGTCGTCACCATTGCCGACAAAGGCTTCCCCGCCACGTTCGGCCTGCCGGAGCGGTGGATCTGGAGCGACGAGTTCTACGTCATCACCAATCCCTACAACGTGACGATCCACCCGGTGCTGAACGTCGATGAGTCGAGCTACGACCCCACCAAAATCTGGCCGGGCCAGGTGGCGCGCGGCATGGGCCGCGACCATCCGGTGGCGTGGTACCACCGCGTCGAACAGGGCCGCGTGTTTGTCACGACCCTGGGCCACAACGGCGAGATGTACCGCGACCCACAGTACCTGGGACATCTGATGGGCGGGATCTACTGGGCGGCGACGGGGATGGGGCAAGTGGGGCGATAAAATCGGCCCTCCCGGCGATGCGCTGCCGGGATGAAGCCAGCGCCGTCAGCACACTTTGTTCGCCGACAGATCCCAGCCACCCATTGTGCTCCCGCCAGCGCCGCCTGTAACTTTCTGTTGAGTGTATTTCCACTTGACCTTGGCGAACTTGAGACTTACGTGCTCGGTCAGGATGGCACCGCTCATGATGTTCGGCACGACCGCGCCGATCAGTACATTATCCAGTTCGATTTCGAAATATTTGACGCGCTCGCCCTGCCCATCTGCGCGCATGAATTCGAATTTGGCTCTCGGGACGGTCTTCCCGGCGGAGCACGTCTGCAGCAACATGGGTGACGACAGGTCGGTCAGCTTCGAAATCACCACGTCACCATGTTCGCAACGTTCGGCCGTGTGACCGCCTCCGGTAGAGGCGGTTGCCGACTTCGGCTGCATGACGCTCCAGACGGCGGACGTGCACTCGATCCACCCCCTGTGCTTCTCGTCCGCCGATTCTCCTTGGATACCATCAATCTGCAGATAGACATCGATTGCCATGACTCCTCCGTAATGTTGGCGACATCGGAACGCGTGTGCTCAACGATGCTCCATCGGACTGCGCTCGTCCATGTTGAGGCAGCGCAGATACGGATAGCTGTGGCGGGATCATGCTGAGGCCACAGCCAGGCGCAAAGTTCGCACGGCGCTGGATTTAAGTTTTGTGTGGAGGACTACCATGCATGCAATTTCGAAGTTGCTAGCCTGCGCAGTTGCGTCAGCCATTGCCGCAGCCGCAGTTGCGCAGAACCAAGTGACGAGCGCCTACAGTCCATTGACCGATGCGGCATGTTCGGCAAAAGTGGATGACAGCACTACGGGTGCGCAAACGATGGAATGTCCAGGCGTACATGGCTACCGGTTGCGCGTGACCGAGGACGACGAACGCTCCTCGGTGGACGTCGTTACACCCGATGGTCGCTCGTTCGCACTGAACTTCTGGGATGTCGTCACGCGCGGCTTCTCGACATTGGGCTCACATGCCGAGTGGCGCAGCAAGGTAGTCAATGGCACTGCCATCCCCTTCGCTGTCATCGTTGGGGTGAATGCGCTTGACCAGCGCGATCCGGACAATCCACATCCGCTCCCGCTCCTTGCCGTGGCAAGGATCAGCCGCGATGAAGTGTGCGTAACCCATCGAATCGATGCCGCACACCCTGGCGCGACTAGTCGCGCTCGCATCGCAGCAGCGCAAGCCCTGGCGCCATGCTTGCGCGACACTGCCAAACCGTAAGGAGGATGTATGCCACAGCCCTCAGCCGCATGCAAGCGTGCGCTTGCCGATGCCACTGCATTGTGCCCCAACCGGAACCGCGACGCTGACGGCCTGATGGGCGACGCCGCGCATCAAAAAAGGAAGAGCGATCACAACGACGGCAATGCGTTCGACTTGACACACGACCCGGCCAATGGCGTCGACTGCAATTTCTTCGCCAAGCTCGTTCTGCTGGATTACCGCGTGAGTTACGTCATATGGAACCGGCAGATCTATAACACCGCCTCAGCCGGCGAAGGGTGGCGCCCATATCATGGCAAGAACGGTCACACACACCATATGCACGTATCGATCAAGCCTGCCCTGCGGGACATCGCCTCGCCGTGGCCTTGGGCATCGCTCGAGTGCTAGGGCATACGCGTCGGCTCCTGGTACTAAAGGCCAAGCCAGCCACCACTGTCAATCCGGATAGTAAGCAATCTGCCGCGCAATCTCGCGCCGCTTCAGTTCGATGACATTGCGATGATGCTCGATCTGCCGGCGCTTGTAGTGGATCACGTTGCGGTCGTGGCTGACCTGGCGCCGGGCGATGGCCGCTTCATTGGCTTCGTGCTGGCGTACCCGTTCCAGCCGGCGGGCGCCACGGTAGTCGCCCCGGGCGAGCAGTTCGTCCTGCCGGCGCTCGACCTGCCGTGCTTCGCGCGCCTCGATCCTGGCCACGCGCCGGTCGTGCGCGAGATTGTGGCGCGCCACGTCGATCGCGTGACGGTCGCGGTGGATCGCCCGATGTGCGGCCCGGATTTCGTGCCGGTCGTGGCGGACGGCGGCGTCGGCATGCCATGCGGCCTCGTGTGCGGAGGCGCTGCCGCAAAGCCACAGCAGGCCGAGGAGGATCGAGGCGGGCTTGTTCATCGTGGTTCCTTTTCATGTGTTCGACGTTCCTCCATGTAACGCGGTATGCATGAGCAAGGACCACAATTATCCGGGTAACAATTGTAAGCAGACGTGAGGCCCGTCGCCGCGACGCGAGGATTGCGTCGATCGGCCCTGCCCTTGCGTCCCAGCCGCGGCCGTGCTAACTTAGTTAACACGTTAACTAAATCGACGAAACCCGCCATGGCACCCGAACCGATCAGCATCAGCGTCAACAGCGGCCCCACCATCGAAGGCAACCTCTGGCAGGCCACGGATGCCAAGGGCGTCGTGCTCGTGCACCCGGGCACGGCGATCACCCAGCGCTTCTACGAGCCGTTTGCCCGCTACCTGGTGCAACTGGGGTTCAGCGTGGTCACGTACGACTATCGCGGCACGGGACGTTCGCGTCCTGCCAGCCTGCGCGGCTTCGACGTGTCGATGGCGGACTGGCTGGACGAGGACGTGGGCGCGGTCACCCGTTGGGCCGCCGAACGCTTTCCCGGCCTGCCGCTGTGCGCTGTCGGCCACAGCCTGGGCGGGCATGCGCTGGCCTTGTCCGGCGATACGAACAGCCTGCGTGCGGCGGTGCTGGTCGCTTCCCACGCCGGCGTCACCGCCACCATCCGCGGTACTGCCGAGCGCTTGCGCGTCTGGCTCGTGATGCGGGTGCTGGCGCCGCTGCTGTGCCGGGTGCTGGGTTATATGCCGGGACGCAGGCTGGGCCTGGGCGAGGACCTGCCCCGTAACGTCATGCTGCAATGGAGCCGCTGGACCACGTTGCCGCGCTACTTCTTCGACGATCCGGCGATGGACGCCGCGGCGCGCATGGCGCGGGTCAGGATACCGCTGCTGGTACTGGGTTTCGACGACGATCCATGGGCCAACCCGCACGCCATCGGCATGCTGGTCGCGCCGCTTGCGAATGCGCCGGTCGAGCGGCGCCAGGTGGCGCCGCACAGTGCCGGCCTGCGCGCCATCGGGCACATGGGGTTCTTTCGCAAGCATGCGGCCGAACGGCTGTGGCCCCAGGTCGGCACCTGGCTGCTGGAACAGGTCGGCGCGGCCGATGCACGGCGGGCCAAGCAATGAGCAAGCCGCCCCGCTTCGTCTTCCTGCTCAACCAGGCGCAGCGCCGGCTGCAACGCTGGACCGAGACCCGGCCTGAAGCCTGGGAAGGCATCAGCTCGGCGCAAGTGGGCCTGCTGTTCCTGCTGGCGTCGCGCAACCAGGCCACGATCGGCGAGATTGCCCAGGCCTTGCAGGTGGCGCCGGCGGCCGTCACCAACCTGTCGAAGCGGATGGAAGCGGCGGGATTGATCGAGCGGGTCGCCGACAGCAGCGACGGCCGCGTCACCCGGCTGCAGCTGACGGCCGCGGGCCAGCACGCCAGCGCCCGCAGCAGCGACGTGCTGCAGGAGCTGAACAAGAAGTTGAGCAAGGGTTTTTCGGCGGACGAACTGGCCGTCGTCGCGCGCTGGCTGGCCCACGTGGGGGCGCTGGAACTCGAGCCGGCGGCGGCCGAAGTGCCCGCGCCCGGGGAGCTTACTGCCCCACGCAGATAATCTTCGTCACGTACTCGCGCGCGGCAGCCTTCTTCTTGGCCGCCCAGTCGATCACTTCCTGGGCCTGCGCCACCGTCATCACAGTGGCCTTGTCCTTGTTGCGGATAAAGGAGACGCCCTCGAACACGCCTTCCTTGCTGCGCATGACCTTGGCAAACACGGGCGGCTTGGTGTCGCCGTCGCTGATCTTGTTCTGTTGTACGAGGTATCGCTGGTCGTTGTCCATGTGGGCCGCCCGGGTGGTTTGGTGAGTGCTTTCCGACGCCGGAAAGCAAAAAGCCCAACCGATTAAGGCTGGGCTTTCGCTGGAATTCTGGCTCCCCGACCTGGACTCGAACCAGGGACCTGCGGATTAACAGTCCGTCGCTCTACCGACTGAGCTATCAGGGATTAGATGGCAGCATTGTAATCGTTCCGGGCAACTTGCGCAACACTATTTCCGCTACGCACTACCCATAACTACTTTGCTGCCGACTACTTCTTCAGTGACTTGCGTCAACGAAGAAGCAGGATTTTAGAGGACTTTGGCGATCGCGTCAACCACGGTGTCGAGGTTGCGCGAGTTCAGCGCGGCCACGCAGATGCGGCCCGTGTCCACCGCGTAGATCGACTGTTCGCGCAGCTTGGCAACCTGCTCTTTCGTCAGGCCCGAGTACGAGAACATGCCGACCTGCTGGCGCACGAATTCGAAGTCGTGCTGCGGCGCTTTTTCCTTCAGCTTCTTGACGAAGGTGTCGCGGGTTTCCTTGATGCGCACGCGCATCGCGGCCAGTTCGTCTTCCCACAGCTGGCGCAGTTCCGGCGTGGCCAGCACGGTCGCGACGACCTTGCCGCCGTGCACGGGCGGGTTCGAATAGTTGGTGCGCACGACGCGCTTCAGCTGGGACAGCAGGCGGGCCGCTTCGTCGGCGCTTGCGGCGACGACGGACAGCGCACCCACGCGCTCGCCATACAGCGAGAACGACTTCGAGAACGAGTTCGACACCAAGAGCGGCACGCCGGTGGCGGCGAAGCGGCGCACCACGGCGCCGTCTTCGGCGATGCCGGCACCGAAGCCCTGGTAGGCCATGTCCAGGAACGGGATCAGGCCGCGCGTGACGACGGCGTCGATGACCTGGTCCCACTGCTGTTGCGTCAGGTCGGCACCCGTCGGGTTGTGGCAGCACGCGTGCAGCACGACGACGGCGCCCTGCGGCATGGCCTTCAGCGATGCCAGCATGCCTTCGAAGTTGACGCCGTGCGTGGCGGCATCGTAGTACGTGTAGTTGTTGACCTTGAAGCCGGCGCTTTCGAACAGCGCGCGGTGGTTTTCCCAGCTCGGGTCGCTGATATAGACATCCGACGACGGCGAGAAACGCTTCAGGAAATCGGCGCCCAGCTTCAGCGCGCCCGTGCCGCCCAGGGCCTGCACGGTGATCGCGCGGCGCTCTTGAACTACGGCACTGTCGGCACCAAATACCAGCTCCTGCACCGCCTTGTCGTAGGCGGCCAGGCCCTCGATCGGCAGGTACGTGCGGGGGGCGGGCTGTTCAATCAGAATGTTTTCGGCCTTCTGTACGCAAGATAACAGCGGCACCTTGCCATTGTCGTCATAATAGACACCGACGCCCAGGTTGATCTTGGCGGGATTGGTGTCTGCGTTAAATGCTTCGGTGATACCCAGGATCGGGTCGCGCGGAGCCATCTCGATGGCACTGAAAACGGAAGGGTTCGTCATGATAAGATTGGATTCGATTGGAAGCGGTTCGCAGCGGATTGATGACAGATGCCGCCGAGTTGCACACACGGCTGACTGTCAGCTCACTATTCTAACAAAGGTCTGACTTCATGGCTGATTTATCACTTGCCGGTAGCCCCGAGCCTACCGTCATCACCTTTCCGGACTCGCCCTTCAAGCTGCACCAACCCTTCCCGCCCGCCGGCGACCAGCCCACCGCCATCGAACAGCTGTGCGAAGGGATTGCGGACGGCCTGTCGTACCAGACCCTGCTGGGCGTGACGGGTTCCGGCAAGACCTACACGATGGCCAACGTCATCGCCCGCATGGGCCGGCCCGCCATCGTGTTTGCGCCGAACAAGACGCTGGCCGCGCAGCTCTACAGCGAATTCCGCGAGTTCTTCCCGCAAAATGCCGTCGAGTACTTCGTCTCGTACTACGACTACTACCAGCCGGAAGCCTACGTGCCGCAGCGCGACCTGTTCATCGAGAAGGACTCGTCGATCAACGAGCACATCGAACAGATGCGGCTGTCCTGCACGAAGTCGCTGATGGAGCGGCGCGACGTCGTCATCGTCGCCACCGTGTCGGCCATCTACGGTATCGGGAACCCGAACGAATACCACCAGATGATCCTGACCCTGCGCGCCAAGGACAAGGTCAGCCAGCGCGACATCATCGCCCGCCTGATCCAGATGCAGTACACCCGCAACGAGGTGGACTTCGGCCGCGGCACGTTCCGCGTGCGCGGCGACACCGTCGACATCTTCCCGGCCGAACACGCCGAACTGGCCGTGCGGCTGGAGATGTTCGACGACGAGCTGGAATCGATCCAGCTGTTCGACCCGCTGACGGGTCGCGTGCGCCAGAAGATCCCCCGTTTCACCGTCTATCCGGGCTCGCACTACGTGACGCCGCGCTCGACGGTGCTGCGCGCCATCGAAAGCATCAAGGCCGAGCTGCGCGACCGCCTGGAGTTCTTCCGCAGCGAGGGCAAGCTGATCGAGGAGCAGCGCCTCGAGCAACGCACCCGCTTCGACCTGGAGATGATGGCCGAAATCGGCTTCACCAAGGGCATCGAGAACTACTCGCGCCACCTTTCCGGTGCCATGCCGGGGCAGCCGCCACCGACCTTGATCGACTACCTGCCGAAGGACGCGCTGATGTTCCTGGACGAGTCGCACGTGCTGATCGGCCAGCTGTCCGCCATGTACAACGGCGACCGCTCGCGCAAGACCAACCTGGTCGACTACGGCTTCCGCCTGCCGTCCGCATTGGACAACCGGCCGCTGAAGTTCGAGGAGTTCGAGGGCAAGATGCGCCAGACGGTCTTCGTCTCGGCCACGCCGGCGGACTACGAGAACTCGCATGCGGACCAGGTGGTCGAGCAGGTCGTGCGCCCGACCGGCCTGGTGGACCCGCAGGTCATCGTGCGCCCTGCCCGCACGCAGGTGGACGACCTGATGTCGGAGATCACGGACCGCATCAAGAAGAACGAGCGCGTGCTGGTGACGACGCTGACGAAGCGCATGTCCGAGCAGCTGACGGAGTACCTGTCGGACCATGGCATCAAGGTGCGCTACCTGCACAGCGATATCGAGACGGTGGAGCGCGTCGAGATCCTGCGCGACCTGCGCATCGGTACCTTCGACGTCGTCGTCGGCATCAACCTGCTGCGCGAGGGCCTCGACTTGCCGGAGGTGTCGCTGGTGGCGATCCTGGACGCCGACAAGGAAGGCTTCCTGCGTTCCGAACGCTCGCTGATCCAGACGATCGGCCGCGCCGCCCGTAACCTGAACGGCGTCGCGCTGCTGTACGCGGACCAGATGACGGACTCGATGAAGAAGGCCATCGACGAAACGGAGCGCCGCCGCGCCAAGCAGATCGCGCACAACGAGAAGCACGGCATCGTGGCGCGCGGCGTGAACAAGGTCATCAAGGACATGATCGACGGCGTCTACGACCCGAACCGCGAATCGACGCAGCTGCAGGCGGCGCAGGAGACGGCGAAGTACGAGACCATGAGCCAGAAGCAGGTGTCGAAAGAGATCAAGCGCCTGGAAAAGCTGATGGTCGATCACGCCAAGAACCTGGAATTCGAGAAGGCCGCGCAGGTGCGCGATCAGTTGCACCTGTTGAAGGAACAGCTCTTTGGCGCGCCCGGCGCCGATGTGATTTCGATTACAGGGAAGTAAGGACACATCGAGACCTCGCTGTCAGCGTCTGTCCCGTATGGGGACAGACGCTGGTTTTCATCGGCGGACCATGCGTCGGCTTATCGGGGCAGATTCAGCATCGCGTCATATTCTCTTCAGTCCATGACGGGGTCGATGATCATCAGGGTGCCATGACTGCCCGGTTCCACCGCATGCGGGACCTCGGCACGCATCAGGTACATCTCGCCTTCGGCCACCTCCACCGGTTCGCCGTTCACGCTTAAAAACATTTTACCGTCGAGCACGACGAGCGCCTCCGTATAGTCGTGCGTCTCCGCCGGGTAGCTCTGTCCATTCATCTTGAGGACCTTGATGTTACTGGTCCCCACTTGCGCCAGGACGCTGGACTTCCAGAACGTCGGCAGCGCGTCAGCGAAATCTTTCAGCTTGGTCTTTGACATGCGGTTTGTCTCCAGTGATTCCCCGGCTGGCTGACCTCAGGGGAAAGATTTATCGGACACAACTATAGCGCAAGCCTGCACGCCGGCTGTTCGGGGCGCCGGGGTGGATGTGATGTCGATTACAGGCTGGTAGCCCTGCCCTGCTCGCGAAAAAGCCGCCACGGTTTGGGCCGCGGCGGCTTGATTACGTCGTCGTGACGCGCGGGTGCGTCAGTTTTTACCGACGAGTGCGCCGCTGGGCAAGTCGACCAGTTCTGGCTGGCCTTCCAGCCGTACTGCCTTGACGCCCGTTGCGCTTTCGATGGAATGGACGGTGTCGAGGATCGTCTTGGTCACCCACTGCTCCGGCGTGCCGACGAGCGAGGTCGCGATGTCGCGCGAGACCTGCGCCAGGCCGCCTTCCGTCTTGTTGAAGACCGCATAGGTATTGAGGCGATAGCCAGCCTGGTATTTGTACAGGCAGCTGTACAAGGTCAGGTTGCTGGAGCCGGCGATATTGCGCAGTGCGCGGGAAGTCCAGACCGCGTCGTCGCACTTCGCGGCTTTCAGGCTGATCGCGCCATTCTTCATCGCCGCCATCTGCATCATCGCGCCCATGCCCGTGTTCGACCCGGCAAGCTTGGCGCCGATATCCTCGATCACGAACCGGCCCGGTTCGACAGGTACGGTTTTGCCCAACTGCAGCGGCGTGTTCTGCTGGATCTCGTTCGTGTTGCGCGCCAGGCCGTCGGCAGCGGCCTTGATCACGACGCCCGTCGCAGCCTCCGTCTTGATGTCGAAGATGTGGTACATCTCGACGGTGCTGGTGCGCTTGGCGAGGTAGCTGTTGCTGCTGCCGCAGCCAGCAACTAACGCCAGCATGGGAAGGATCAATTGTGTTTTTTTCATTGGAGTCCTGCTCTTGAACGTTTTCATGTGAACGAAGCTGTTTTTTGGCGCCGGGCCGGGCTGCGCCGTGATGCGACCGACGAACCCGCCACGAGCGGGCAGCAGAACAAATGATATCATTCAGATAACTCCGAAAATCTAGCGAATTGTCACGGAGGATGATGCCGTGCTGTTTCCCGGCTCATCCATGGCCGGGGCTGGGCCCGCGGCCGGGCACGCTCCTGAATACTTACGAGAACATGGCAATGACCGATCCGATGGCTTCCGCACTTGAACAACTGGGCGTTGCGCCCGACGCCGCCCGCGCGATCGGCCGCGATGTCAGGCATGGCGACGCCCGCTCGCTGTGCGGCGAACTGCTGCTGCGCGGCCTGTGGAGCGCCATCATCGACGAAACGCAGCCGCTGGACGCGACGCGCAACGGCGGCGCGGCGTTGCGGCGCTTGCTGGACAGCGGCGCCGATCCGGCCGACCTGCTCGACCTGGTCCGCGAAACGCAGGTGGACCTGATCTACAACGTCGCCCAACTGATCGACGACCCTGCCGAGGCGCTGGGGCTGGAATTACCGGTCGAGCTCGAGCTGTCCGTACGGCTTGCGGGCACGGACAGCAGCGCCGCGCCCATCTATTCGCTGCATTCGAGCCTGATGGAGCTCGACCCGAGCGGGCGGCATGGCGAGCCGCGTTCGCCGGTCGTGCGCCAATTGCAGGGGCTCGACGAGGAGGTTCGTGGCCAGCTGCTGGAACTGATCGCTGCCAGGAAGTTGTCGGCTGCCGCAGCGCTTTGGAAGAAGCAGGTCGGTGGCGACCTGGCGGGCGCGCTGTCTGCCGTGCAGTCGTTGTCCGGCGGGGGTTGACGGGAGCGCTTGCAAACCCGAGAGGCCAGGGACCGCGGAGGGACTCAACGGCACGTGCACCCAACAGCAAAGAGCTGGGGTCAGACCCGCCGGGTCTGACCCCGGTTTCCGGTCTTGGGGTGGTACATGCGCCTGTGGCAAGTGAGCATTGCGTTGTACCGTATGCAGGTAGGACCCCTTCCCTACTGGTAATGGCCGTGTCCGCGCTCGAGCATGTCCTTCAGCATCCGGGTGCGCTGCTGCGTCAGGTCCTTCTTGCGCATCAGGTACGACATCGCCTCCATCGAGCCCCAGCACATCCGGCTGTCTTCGCTCTCGCAGGCGAAGTGGGCGTCCAGCTCCGCATCGCGAAACGCCAGCCAGGCCTTCTGGGCCGTGCGCAGCTTGGCGGCGAAGATCTTGTCGGCGGCTTCCTTGCGCAACAGCGCCTGCCACGTGGCGTTCAGTTCCTTGTCCGCCTTCTTGAAATCGTCCGCGGCGCAGGCGTTCAACCCGGCCTGGGCGCCGGACGGGTTGCAACGCACGTCGTCCTGCGCCAGGGCAGGCGCCAGCGCCGCCAGCAGCGCGCTGGCGCAAGTCAGTCGTCGGATCATCGCTCGCTCCTTACAAGGTCTTGACGAACTCCCGCACCCCGCCCAGCAGCATCTCCACCGATATCGCGGCCAGGATCAATCCCATCAGCCGCTCGAACGCCGTCATCACCTGCGTGCCCAGCACCTTCTGCAGCTTCTCGGCGCCCAGGAACACGGCCAGCCAGACGACGACGACAGCGGCCAGCGCCGCCACGTGGATCGCCACCTCCCCTGCGCTTTCGCGCGAGAACAGCAGCACCGTGGCCAGCGCCGACGGGCCGGCCAGGGCGGGGATGGCCAGCGGCACGATGAACGGCTCGCCGCCTTCCGATCGTCCCAGCACGCCGTCCGGGTGCGGGAACACCATGCGGATGGCGATCATCATCAGGATCACGCTGCCGGCGATGCGCAGCGACACTTCCGACAGCGACAGCGCCTGCAGGAAGTGGCGGCCGAAGAACATGAACGTCAGCAGCACGATAAAGGCGATGAAGCACTCGCGCACGACGATCTTCGGCCGCCTGGCCGGCGGGACGGGTGCCAGCGCGGTGGCGAACAGCGGCACGTTGCCGAACGGGTCGGTCACGAGCAGCAGCAGGATGAAGGTCTGGAAGAAATTCTCGGTCATGGTGTTCTCTTGTTCTTATTGGCCTGCCACCATGGTAGCAGCGGCGATAAAAAAATGGCGGAAGGCTTGTGCAGCCTTCCGCCATCGTCGTGCGAGCGCCAGCAGTCAGGACTGCGCTTCGCCCTTCTTGATCCAGGCCGCCAGCTGGTGCGGGCGGATGCCGTCGTAGTCCTCGAACGGCTGGTGGATCCATGGGTTGTGCGGCAGCTCTTCCATCTGGTAGTCCGGCTTGAAGGCGGAGCAGCCCTTGGTCCAGATCACGGCCGACTTCACTTCCGTCACGCCCTCGAAGTTGTCCTTCAGGTGCTGCATGACTTTCGTCAGCGTCACGCCCGAATCGGCCAGGTCGTCGACCAGCAGGATCTTGCCGGACAGCGGGCCCTTCGTCATCGTCATGTACTTGGCGATGTCCAGGTCGCCCTGCGTGGTGCCCTTGTCTTCGCGGTACGAGCTGGTCGACAGGATCGCCAGCGGCACGTCGAAGATGCGCGAGAACACGTCGCCGGGACGCACGCCGCCGCGCGCCAGGCACAGCACCATGTCGAACTTCCAGCCCGATTCGTACACCTTCAGCGCCAGCCGCTCGATCAGGCGGTGGTATTCATCCCAGGACACCCACAGGTGCTTTTCGTTGGATTGAGGGGCGTTCATGTAATTCCTCTGCTTCTTGTTTCTTGTTATTCGAACGGGTGGCGCAGGACGATCGTCTCTTCGCGGTCAGGACCGGTGGAGACCATGTCGACCGGCACGCCGACCAGTTCTTCGATGCGCTTGATGTAGGCACGGGCGTTGGCCGGCAGTGCCGCCAGCGACTTGGCGCCGACGGTGCTGTCGGTCCAGCCAGGCATCTCTTCGTAGATCGGCTCGCAACGCGCGGCTTCCTCGGCACCGACCGGGAAGATGTCGGTGCGGACGCCGTCGACCATGTAGCCGGTGCACAGCTTCAGCGTTTCCAGGCCGTCCAGCACGTCCAGCTTGGTCAGGCACATGCCCGACACGCCGTTGATCTGCACGGAGCGGCGCAGCAGCGCGGCGTCGAACCAGCCGCAGCGACGGGCACGACCCGTCACGGTGCCGAACTCGTGGCCCACTTGCGCCAGGTGATGGCCGACGCCGGCATCGGTCGGCAGCTCGGACGGGAACGGACCCGAACCGACGCGCGTCGTGTAGGCCTTGGTGATGCCCAGGATGTAGTGCAGCATGTTCGGGCCGACGCCGGCACCGGCGGCGGCATTGCCGGCCACGCAGTTGGACGACGTGACGAACGGATAGGTGCCGTGGTCGACGTCCAGCAACGAGCCTTGCGCGCCTTCGAACAGCAGGTTGGCGCCGGCCTTGTGGGCGGCGTACAGGGCGCTCGACACGTCGGCGACCATCGGGCGCAGGCGCGGCACGTAGGCCAGCGCGTCGTCCAGCGTCTTCTGGTACTCGACCTTCGGTGCCTTCAGATAGTTTTCCAGCACGAAGTTGTGGTAGTCCAGGTTCTCGGCCAGCTTCTCGGCGAAACGCTTTTCGTTCAGCAGGTCGGCGACACGGATGGCGCGGCGCGCCACCTTGTCTTCGTAGGCCGGGCCGATGCCCTTGCCGGTCGTGCCGATCTTGGCGGCGCCGCGGGCCGCCTCACGGGCCGCGTCCAGCGCGCTGTGGTAAGGCAGGATCACGGGGCAGGCTTCCGACACCTTCAGGCGCGACGCCACTTCCACGCCGACCGCTTCCAGCTTGTCGATCTCGCGCAGCACGTCCGGTACCGAGACCACGACGCCGTTGCCGATGTAGCAGGCCACGCCCGGGCGCATGATGCCCGACGGGATCAGCTGCAGTGCCGTCTTGACGCCGCCGATGACCAGCGTGTGGCCCGCGTTGTGGCCGCCCTGGAAGCGCACCACGCCTTGCGCGTGTTCGGTCAGCCAGTCGACGATTTTGCCCTTGCCTTCATCGCCCCATTGGGTACCGATGACGACCACGTTTTTTGCAGTGATTTTCTTTGACATCACACTTAACCTAAGTTTTTAAGAATCCAGTTACTACCACTATCGTCGAGCACCAGCGCGCGGTCGCACTCGAACTCGTCCTGTTCATTGCTGTGACCCGGCAAGGACTGGATCACGACTTCACCGGCCTTGCGCAGCTCGGCGATCTTGTCTTTCAGTTCCGGCGCATTGCCCCACGGCGCGCGGATCGCATGCTTGCGGTCCGCCGTCGGCAGCAGGCGCGCCAGCTCGCGCAGGTCCATCGAGAACCCGGTCGCGGGGCGGGCGCGGCCAAAGGCCTCGCCCACGTGGTCGTAGCGGCCGCCACGCGCCACCGCGTTCGGCAGGCCCGGCACGTACAGCGCGAACGTGGCGCCGCTTTCGTACTGGTAGCCGCGCAGGTCGGCCAGGTCGATCGCCACGTCGGCACGGCCGATGGCCGATGCCGCCAGCGCGGCCAGTTCGGCCAGCGCCTTGGCGATGCCCGGCACGTCCGGCAGTGCCGTGCGCGCCGCCTTCAGGACGTCCACGTCGCCGTACAGGTTCGGCAGCGCCAGCAGCGCATCGCGCGTGGCCGGCGCGAAGCCGGCGGCCAGCTCGCGCAGGCCCGGCACGTCTTTCGCGCGCAGCAGCTGCACGATGGCGAAGTGCTGCTTGCCGGCGGCCGGGTCCAGGTCCAGGATCGCGCGCAGCACGCCCACGTGGGCCAGGTCCAGGCGCACCTCCGAGAAGCCGGCCATCTCGAGCGACGCCAGCGCCAGTTCCTGGATCTCGGCATCCGCTTCGAGGCCGGCATGGCCGTAGATCTCGGCGCCGATCTGCAGCGGTTCGCGGGTGGCATGCAGGCCCGAAGGACGGGTATGCAGCACGGGGCCGGCGTAGCACAGGCGCGTGACGGTGGCACGATTGAGCAGGTGCGCGTCGATGCGGGCGACCTGCGTCGTCATGTCGGCGCGCAGGCCCAGCATGCGGCCGGAGATCTGGTCGACGAGCTTGAAGGTGCGCAGGTCCGTGTCCTGGCCGGCACCGGCCAGCAGGGATTCGACGTATTCCAGCAGCGGCGGCATGACGAGCTCGTAGCCGTAGCGGCGGAAGTTATCCAGCATCAGGCGGCGCAGCTCTTCGATCTTGCGCGCCTCCGACGGGAGGACGTCGGCGATATGTTCAGGCAAAAGCCAATTCGGCATGGGAGAACCGGGTTGTTCGCGTAGTTAAAATTCGGTCAAGCGCGCGGGCGCGCCACTCGGCGGCTGAGGCCGAACCGCATATTTTACGCGAAAACCGTGATAAAGAGGAAAAAAAGGCCGCTTTCGCGGCCTTCGGGTCAGGGTCAGCCCCTGCGGGACCGACCCCGAAGTGCTGTAGGCATTCCGGCAGCTCTGGCAAACCTCAGGGACAGTCCCCTGCGGGGACAGTCCCTTATGCCTCACTTGCCCGAGCCGGCGCCCTTGAAGTACTTGAAGAACTCCGAGTTCGGATCGACCAGCATCACGTCGGCCTTGGTCTTGAACGACGAGCGGTAGGCTTCCAGGCTGCGGTAGAACTTGTAGAACTCCGGATTGCGGCCGAATGCCTCCGCGTAGATCGCGCTGGCCTTGGCATCGCCTTCGCCGCGGACACGCTCGGCGTCGCGGTAGGCTTCGGCCAGGATCACGGTGCGCTGCTTGTCGGCGTCGGCGCGGATCTTCTCGGAGTCGGCCGAACCGGTCGAGCGCAGCTCGTTGGCGACGCGCACGCGCTCCGCCTTCATCCGCTCGTACACCGAGTTGTTGATCTGCTCGACGTAGTCGACCCGCTTCAGGCGCACGTCGAGGATCTGCACGCCGATCTGCTTGGCTTCCACGAAGACCTTGGTGCGGATCGCCTCCATCACCTTGCCGCGCTGGCCGGAGATCACTTCGCGCACGGTGCGCTTGGTGATCTCGTCGTTCAGCGCCGCCTTGACGATCTGCGACATGCGGTCGCGCGCGCGGCCTTCGTCGCCGCCGAAGCTGACGAAATACAGCTTCGGATCGGTGATGCGCCACTTGACGAACGAGTCGACCAGGATGTTCATCTTCTCGGCCGTGATGAAGCGGTCCGCTTCCGGCGAGTCGAGCGTCAGGATGCGCTTGTCCAGGTACAGGATGTTCTGGAACGGCGGCGGCAGCTTGAAGTGCAGCCCCGGTTCGTTGATCACCTGCTTGACTTCACCCAGCGCGAACACGATGGCGAACTTGCGCTGGTCGACGACAAAAACGGTCGACGACAGCAGCATCACGGCGATGAAGCCCGTGACGAGGAACGTAACGATGCGGTTCATTTAACGGCTCTCCCGGTCGCGCGACGACTCGCGGGCGCGGTTGCTTTCGCGGCGCGGGTCGGTCGAACTCATGGTGTTCTCGGGCGGCGGCAGCAGCACTGCGGCCGGCGGCGGCGCGGTGAGGTTGCTGCGGTTCGCTTCGGTCGCGGCGACCTGGGCGATCAGCTTGTCCAGCGGCAGGTACAGCAGGTTGCTGCCGGCCTTGGCGTCGACCATCACCTTGCTGGTGTTGGCGAAGATCTGCTGCATCGTTTCCAGGTACATGCGGTCGCGCGTCACGGCCGGGGCCTTCTGGTATTCCACCAGCACGGCCTTGAAGCGGTCGGCGTTGCCCAGCGCGTTCTCGGTCACCATCGAGCGATAGGCCTCGGCCTCCTGCTGCAGGCGGAACGCGTAGCCGCGCGCCTTCGGAATGATGTCGTTGGCATACGCCTGGCCTTCGTTCTTCTGGCGCTCGCGGTCCTGGCCGGCCTTGACGGCATCGTCGAACGCGGCCTGCACCTGCTCCGGCGGCTGCACGGCCTGCATCGTCACGTTCGTGACCATGGCGCCGGACGCGTAGCGGTCCAGGATCTGCTGCATCAGCTGCTGCGTCTCGTACGCGACCTTCTCGCGACCCTCGTACAGCACGAAGTCCATCTTGCTCTTGCCGACGATCTCGCGGATCGACGTCTCGGCCACCTGGCGCACGGTGTCTTCGGCGTCGCGGTTGTTGTACAGCCAGGCCTTCGGATCGGACAGGCGGTACTGCACGGCGAACTGGATGTCGATGATGTTCTCGTCGTCCGTCAGCATCAGCGATTCGGCGGCCTGCTTGTTGCGCACGTTGGTGCGGTAGCCCACCTCGACGGTGCGCACCTGCGAGACGTTGACGGTCTCGTTGGCCTGGAACGGGTACGGCCAGCGCCAGTTGAAGCCGGCCGGCGTCTCGTGGCTGTAGCGGCCGAACGTGGTGACGATGCCCTTCTGGCCTTCCTGGACGATGAACGCGCCGCTGGCCAGCCACACCAGCACGGCGATGGTCGCGACGGCGCCGACGGTGATGCCGGCGCCTTTGAGCTCGCCGCCGCCACTGCCGCCGCCGTTGCCGCCACCGCCGTTGTTGCGGTTCTTGTTGCCGAACAGGCCGTTCAGGCGCTGGTTGAAATCGCGCCACAATTGGTCGAGATCCGGCGGTCCTTCACCGGGCTTCTTGCCTTCCTGGGCCTGCCTGTTGCCATCCTTGTCGGAGCCCCAGCGGGGATCGTTCAGCGACAGCTTCAGGCCTTTTCTCTTCTTGAAATAGGAAAGAGGCATGTTATTAGTGTGTTCCGACATGGGTGAATGTGGAAATAGCGTCCGGCGCTACATCGTCCCGGGGATGGGCGTCGGCTTCCTGCTGGTTCCTGGCCGCCTCGATGATGGCGTCACGCAGCAGGTCGAGTCCCGACCCCGTGCGCGCGCTGATGAATACGCGTGAAATCTTATCATATTCATCACGCTCGACGCCCGGTTCCTGCCCCGCCGCGTCGATCTTGTTCCACACCAGGATCTGGGGGATGTGATCGGCGCCGATCTCGCGCAGAACCATGTTGACCTGCTCGATCTGCTCCATCTTGACGGGGCTGGCCGCATCGACGACGTGCAGCAGCAGGTCGGCGTGGATGGTCTCCTCCAGCGTTGCACGGAATGCCGCCACCAGTTGGTGGGGCAGTTCGCGCACGAAGCCGACGGTGTCGGAAATGACCACGTGGCCCGTCTCCTCGCCCATGTACATGCGGCGCGAAGTGGTGTCCAGCGTGGCGAACAGCTGGTCGGCGACGTACACGCCGGCCTTCGTCATCGTGTTGAACAGCGTGGATTTGCCGGCATTGGTATAGCCGACCAGCGACACGGAAAACGTCTTGTTGCGACCGCGCGCGCGGCGCTGGGTCTCGTGCTGCTTGCGCAGCTTCGCCAGCCGGGCCCGCAGCATCTTGACGCGCTCGCCGATCAGCCGGCGGTCGGTTTCCAGCTGGGTTTCACCGGGACCGCGCAGGCCAATACCGCCCTTTTGCCGTTCCAGGTGGGTCCAGCCGCGGATCAGCCGCGTGGACAGGTGCTGCAGCTGCGCCAGCTCGACCTGCAGCTTGCCCTCGTGGCTCTGCGCCCGCTGGGCGAAGATGTCGAGGATCAGGCTGGTGCGGTCGAGCACGCGCACGTTCAGGCGTTTCTCGAGGTTACGCTGCTGCGCGGGCGACAGCGCATGGTTGAAGATGACGATCTCCAGCTTCAGGTCCTGCACGGCATGGCCGATCTCGTCGGCCTTGCCGCTGCCGACGAAATAGGCCGCGTCGGGGCTGGAGCGCTTGCCGGTAACGGTCGTGACGGGCTCTGCCCCCGCGGAACGCGCGAGCAGCATCAACTCCTCGATACTGGCGGCGAAGTCGCCCTGACCGAAATCGACTCCGACTAAGGCTGCGCGCATACGACGGTCAGGCGAGGTTGAAGCGAACGAGCGGGGAACGGCGTTGTCTGATCGATCAACGCGTTCACTCGGCCTCGGATTCGATGTTGAGGTTGACGGCGCGCGCAGGGACCACGGTCGAGATGGCGTGCTTGTAGACCATCTGGGTGACGGTGTTGCGCAGCAGGACGACGTACTGGTCGAAGGACTCGATATGGCCTTGCAGTTTGATACCGTTGACCAGGTAGATCGAGACGGGAACGTGCTCTTTACGCAGCGCATTCAGAAATGGGTCTTGTAACAATTGCCCTTTATTGCTCATAACAGCTCCAGTTTATGTTGTTGTGTTGGAATTGGAGGCGAAACGCTTGAATTCAAGTGCCGGCCACACCCCTTTTGCAGAGGGAAAAAGCCCCCTCGGCCAGGCGGGAATGCTTTGAAGCTACTGTAACCTGTTTTTATGTTTTATGCAGGGTCGCGGGACTTAAATCGTACAGGGGTTTCCCTGCTGACCGGGTCGGCGCGGGTCGATCCGCTGGGGTCTGTCCCCGGTAAGTAATGGCTCTGGCGCTTGCCTCAAGCGCCACGAGGGGACTGACCCCGGTTTTGTGCCGGCGTACCTACGCACCAAAAAGAGACCCGCTCGGCCAGCGCGATAAAAACCGGGGTCAGTCCCCTGGCGACGTCCCGTGCGAGCGCTTGCGTTCACACTTACCGGGGACAGACCCCAGGCCCGCTTATTCCTTGCGCTTGTCGAAAGGATTCTTGCCGGTACGCAGCTCGATGCGCAGCGGCGTGCCGACCAGCTGGAACGTGTCGCGGAAATGCTTTTCCAGGTAGCGCTTGTACGGCTCGCTGATCGCGTCCAGCGAATTGCCGTGGATGACGATGATCGGCGGGTTCATGCCGCCCTGGTGGGCGTAGCGCATCTTCGGCCGCATGCCGCCCTTGCGCTTCGGCTCCTGCTTCTCGACCGCTTCGGCCAGCGCGCGCGTCAGCTTCGGCGTCGACAGGTCGGCCATCGCGGCCGCGTAGGCCGAATCCACCGATTTCATCAGCTGGGCAATGCCCGTCCCCTTCAGCGCGGAGATGAAGTGGGTGTTGGCGAAGCTGAGGAAGTCGATCTTGCGGTCCATGTCCATCTTGACCTTGTCGCGCTGGTCCGACGTCAGGCCATCCCACTTGTTCACCGCCAGCACCAGGGCGCGGCCGCTTTCCAGGATGAAGCCGGCGATGTGCGCATCCTGCTCCGAGATGTCCTGCTGCGCATCGAGCATCAGCACGACGACGTTGGCTTCCGAGATCGACTGCAGCGTCTTGACGACCGAGAACTTCTCGACCGCCTCGAACACCTTGCCGCGGCGGCGGATACCGGCCGTGTCGATCAGCGTGTAGTGCTTGCCGTCGCGCTCGAAGGGGATCTCGATCGAGTCGCGCGTGGTGCCCGGCATGTCGAACGCGATCACGCGCTCTTCGCCCACCAGCGTATTGATCAGCGTGGACTTGCCCACGTTCGGGCGGCCCACCAGCGCCAGCTTGATGCCGCGCTCGGCCGGCAGCAGCTCTTCGGCGTCGCCTGGCCGCGACGCGAACGCCTTGTCCAGCGCTTCCTGCACCAGGTCGTGCACGCCGTCGCCATGGGCGCCGGAGATCGCGTACGGATCGCCCAGGCCCAGCTCGTAGAAGTCGGACACGGCGGAGGTGTACTTCATCCCCTCGGCCTTGTTCACGACCAGCAGCACGGGGCGGCCGCTCTTGCGCAGGAAGTCCGTGATGGTCTTGTCGTGCGGCGTCATGCCCTGGCGGCCGTCGACGAGGAAGACGACGACGTCCGCTTCGGCGACGGCCTGCTTGGTCTGCAGCGCCATCTGGAACATGATGCCTTCCTTCGCGACCGGTTCGAAACCGCCGGTATCGATGACCAGGAAGGGACGTTCGCCAATGCGGCCCTCGCCATAGTGACGATCGCGCGTCAGACCAGGCAAGTCCGCCACCAGCGCGTCGCGCGAGCGGGTCAGACGATTGAATAGGGTCGATTTCCCGACGTTCGGGCGGCCCACGAGTGCAATTACCGGCTTCATTCTTTTTCAACTCAACCGCGCGAGGCGGTCATTAATACTGCTTGGTTTTTAAAATACTGCGGACGGCCCCTGCGGCCGCCCGGGGGAGTTACTCGACCGCGATGGCGGCCACGGTGCCGTTCTGCGTCTGGAAGATCATGTTCGAGCCGGCCACGATGGGCACCGACTTGATGGCGCTGCCGTCGACCGACACGCGGCCCAGCATGGCGCCGTCCTCGCGCGACAGCAGGTGCACGTAGCCCTGGTAGTCGCCCACGGCCACCACGCGGCCGTACGACAACGGCGTCGACAGCACGCGGTTGGCCAGCGAGTCGTTCTTCCACGCGCTGGCGCCGGCCTCGCGACCGTAGGCCGCTACCGCGCCCTTGTCGTCGGCCACGAAGACGAAGCGCTGATCCACCGCCACGCCCACGTCGGACGAGGTTTCCTTGGTCCAGCGCGGCACGCCCGTCTGCAGGTCGAAGCAGCCGACCTTGCCCTGGTACGTGACGGCGCAGATATCGGTACCCAGCACGACGGGATTGCCGCCGATGTCGGACACGCGTTCCAGTTCCGTGGTGCCGCGCGGCTCGGCCACCGGCACCTCGAAGCGCGGCACGCCGTTCGACAGCGCCAGCGCCAGCAGGCGCCCGGCCGGCTGCGCCACGTAGACGTTCGGCGCGGCCACGACGACACCCGGCGCGTTGCGCAAGGTCAGCGGCGGCGTGGTGCGCTGGATGAACCATTTGCGCTCGCCCGTCTTGTTGTCGTAGGCCGTGATCTTGTTGTCCATGCTGCGCACGATCACCAGCTCGTCGCTGACGGCCGGCGCCGACAGCACCTCGGACGACGCCTGCACCTTCCACAGCTGGCTGCCGGTGGCCGCATCCAGGGCGATGACCTGCCCCTTGGTGCCGCCCACGGCGACGACCTTGCCGTTCGAGCCGACGCCGGCCGTCAGGTTCGTGCCTGCCTTGATGCGCCACTGCGACTTGCCGGTGGCCGCGTCCAGGCGTTCGACGTTGCCGTCGTTGTCGGCCACGTACAGGCTGTTCTCCGCCAGCGCCGGCGAGAACACGTACAGGCCCGCCTTGCCGGCCGAGTGCTTCCAGACGATGCGCGCCGGGATCGGCGACTTGATGTCGACCAGCTTCGCGGGCGGGTTCTTGTCCTTCTCCTTGAACGGATTCAGGGAACCCAGGGTGCCGCAGCCGGCCGTCATGGCCAGCAGGCTTACGCCGATTACTTTTCCGGTGATACGCATAAGTTCTTGTGTGCTCCTCTTGGTGTGGGGCTTGCGGCGGCGCCCGTGGCGCCGCCTTGCGTGCTGTGCTGCCTCGTGCGGCGCGCTTACGCGGCCGGCTTCTCTTCCGGCACGACGCCGCCGACGGCCTCGAACTTCAGTTCGATCAGCTGGCGCGCCGGGCTTTTCTTGTCGGTCTTGTCCAGCGCGGCCTGGTAGGCCGTGCGGGCTTCCGCCAGCTTCTGCTGGGCCGCCAGGATGTCGCCCTTGCGGTCGTTGACGCTGGCCGCGAACTGCGCCGGGATGTCGCCCGACAGCGTCTTCAGCGCCTCGTCATACGCCTTCTCGTCCAGCAGCACGCCCGCCAGGCGCACTTTCGCCATCGCCTTGTACTCGTCGCTGCCATGCTCGATCACCCACTGCAGCTGGGCCTTGGCGGCCTTGTTGTCCTTGGCGTCGAATGCGGCCTTGGCGGCCGTCAGCGCGCCCAGCTGCGCATACAGCGTGCTGCCGTAGCGGCTTTCGATGTCGGCGGCGGCGCGCTGCACCTTGGCGTTGTCCTTGCCCGCCGCGTTGCGCAGTTCGTCGTACAGGGCCGAGGCCTCCGCGGACTGGGTGCGCTGGTAATAGTTCCAGCCGGTCCAGCCGGAGTATGCGGCCAGGCCCGCCACGACCACCCAGGTCGCCGCGTTGCCGTACTTTGCCCACCACGCCTTCAGGGTGGCGAGCTGTTCTTGTTCTTCGAGATCGTATGCCATGGATGCTGTTCGCTTTTAGAATTAGTGGTGGTAGTGCACGTGGGCGTCGTCGCCGTGATCATGGTCCCCGACGACCTGGTCGACGATGTAGTCGACCACGTCGTCGTACGGTACGGTGGCCTGCTGCTGCTCGCCTTCAGCGCCGCGCAGCGCCTTGACGTTGGCTGTCTTGTTGGCCACTTCGTCGTCGCCGATGATGACGGCAAACGCCGCACCGCTGCCGTCGGCCTTCTTCATCTGGCTCTTGAAGCTGCCGGCACCCGCTGGCGTCGCGCAGTGCAGCATCACGTCCAGGCCCGCATCGCGCAGGCGCTCGCCCAGGATGAACGCCTGGATCTGCGCTTCCTCGCCCTGGTGCACCAGGTAGACATCGCACTGGTTCGGCGCGGCCGTCTCGCCGGCGGACTTCATCAGTTCGATCAGGCGCTCGATGCCCATCGCGAAGCCCACGGCGGGCGTCGGCTTGCCGCCGAACATCTCGATCAGCGGATCGTAGCGGCCGCCGGCGCAGACGGTGCCCTGCGCGCCCAGCTCGTCCGTGACCCATTCGAACACGGTGCGGTTGTAGTAGTCGATGCCGCGCACCAGGCGCGTATTGACGACGTACGGCACGTTGTTGCGGTCCAGGATCTTCTTCACGCCGTCGAAGTGCGCGCGCGATTCGTCGCCCAGGTAGTCCAGCAGTTTCGGCGCGCCGTTGACCATCTCCTGCATCGCCGGGTTCTTCGTGTCCAGGATGCGCAGCGGGTTGGTGTGCAGGCGGCGCTTGGCTTCCGCGTCGAGGATGTCCTCGTGCTGCTCCAGGTAGGCGATCAGGTCGACGCGGTGGCGCGCGCGCTCTTCGGCATCGCCGATCGAGTTCAGTTCGAGGCGGATATTCTGTAGGCCCAGGTCGTCCCACAGGCGGCGGCACAGCATGATCAGTTCCGCGTCGATATCCGGGCCCGTGAAGCCGACGGCTTCCGCACCGAACTGGTGGAACTGGCGGTAGCGACCCCGCTGCGGACGCTCGTGGCGGAACATCTGCCCCTTGTACCACAGGCGCTTGGGACCCTCGTAGGTCAGGTTATGTTCCAGCACGGCGCGCACGACGCCGGCCGTGCCTTCCGGGCGCAGCGTCAGCTGGTCGCCGTTCATCGAGTCGGTAAACGAATACATCTCCTTCTCGACGATGTCGGTGACGGCGCCGATGGCGCGCGCGAACAGGCGCGTCTCCTCGACGATCGGCGTGCGGATGTTCTGGTAGCCGTAGCTTTGCAGGATCGACTGCGCGGTGTTCTCGAAGATCTCCCACAGGTGGGCGTCGGCCGGCAGGATGTCGTTCATCCCCTTGATCGCAACAATCTTTTCAGGTTTCTTATTGTCTGACATGTTCTTTTATGCGGTAACTGGTGAGTAATTCTTCTGCACGTAGTCCAGCACGATCTGCTGGAATTCCTGCACGATGCCTTCGCCGCGCAGGGTGGCGACCTTCTGGCCGTCCACGAACACCGGCGCGGCCGGCGATTCGCCCGTGCCGGGCAGGCTGATGCCGATATTGGCGTGCTTCGATTCGCCCGGGCCGTTGACGATGCAGCCCATCACGGCCACGTTCATCCCCTCCACGCCCGGGTACAGCTTTTTCCATTCCGGCATCTGCTCGCGCAGGAACGTCTGGATGTCGTCCGCCAGTTCCTGGAACACGGTCGACGTCGTGCGGCCGCAGCCCGGGCAGGCGATGACCATCGGCGCGAACTTGCGCAGGCCCATCGTCTGCAGGATCTCCTGGCCGACGACGACTTCCTTGGTCCGGTCCCCGCCCGGTTCGGGCGTCAGCGAGATGCGGATCGTGTCGCCGATGCCTTCCTGCAGCAGCACGGACAGCGCGGCGGTGGACGCCACGATGCCCTTGCTGCCCATGCCCGCTTCCGTCAGGCCCAGGTGCAAGGGGTAGTCGCAGCGCTTGGCCAGCTCGCGGTAGACGGCGATCAGGTCCTGCACGCCCGACACTTTACAGGACAGGATGATCTTGTCCTTCGACAGGCCGATTTCCTCGGCCCGCACGGCGTTCTCGATGGCCGACGTGATCAGTGCTTCGTACATCACGGCCTGGGCGCTCCAGGGCTGCGAGCGGGCCGCGTTTTCGTCCATGATGCGGGCCAGCAGCGCCTGGTCCAGCGAGCCCCAGTTGACGCCGATGCGCACCGGCTTGTCGTGGCGGATCGCCACTTCGATCATCTGGGCGAACTGCGTGTCGCGCTTGGCGCCCTTGCCCACGTTGCCCGGATTGATGCGGTACTTCGACAGGGCCGCCGCGCAGTCCGGATACTCCGTCAGCAGCGTATGGCCGTTGTAGTGGAAGTCGCCCACCAGCGGCACGTCGATGTCCATCTTGTCCAGCTGCTCGCGGATGTACGGCACGGCGGCGGCGGCCTCGGGCCGGTCCACCGTCAGGCGTACCAGCTCCGAGCCGGCGCGCGCCAGTTCCTTGATCTGGATGGCCGTGCCGACGGCATCGGCCGTGTCGGTATTCGTCATCGACTGCACGACGACGGGATTGTCGCCGCCGACCCAGACCTTGCGGTTGCCATGGGCAACCAGCACGCCATGGCTGGCGCGGCGCGGGGTGGGGCCGGACGGGATGGCCTGCGCGGACGCGGCCGGGAGAATCAGGGAAGACATGCTCGTTACACTCATGATGACTTACTGGGCCTTATTTCACCGTCACGCGCGAGATCGTGCGGTTCGGCAGCTTCGGCAGGTCCACCGGCTGGCCGCGCAGCGTGGCGCGCACGCCGTCCGGATTGCCGACGACGAGCGTCGCCTGGCGGTCGATCTCGACCGTTTCCGTGCTGCCCGCCTTGACCAGGCGCGAGATCAGCGGCTTGCTGCCCGGGGTGCGCACTTCGATCCACGAATCCTGGCTCACCGTCAGCACCAGCGCATTGGCGCCGGCAGCCGGGGCCGTGGCCGGTGCCGGCGTCGTGACGACCGGCGTGGCCGGTGCCGTGGCGACCGGCGGCTGCGTTGCGGTGGCGGCCGGGCCCGCTTCCGTGCCGGCGACGGGGACGGCCGGCTGCTCGGCGGCGGCAGGTGCGGGCGTGGTCGGCTGGACCAGCGGCACGTGCGGAGCCGGCAGCGCGGTGGTGGCCGTGCCTGGCTGGGGCGCTGTCACGGCCGCGTCCGTGGTGGTACTGGAACGGCTGAACAGGTCGGTCGGGATCACGCCGGACTGCCATGCGGCGGCGGCGGCCACCAGCACCAGCACGACGGCGCCGCCGATGAGCCAGCGCGTCGGCTTCGACCGGCTTTCCGTCAGCGACGGGAAGCGCGACTCGCTGAACGACGTCGAAATCTTCTCGCGCCGCACGGTGCCGTGGTCGACGGTCGGCGCCACAGTGGGCGTCACTTCGATCTGCGCCACCAGCGGCGCCGGGTCGAGCCGCACCACTTTCGCATAGGCGCGGATGAAGCCGCGCGTGACGGCCATGTTCGGCAGGGACGCATAGTCGCCCTGCTCGATCGCCACCACCTGGCGCGGCGCCAGCTTGAGCTGGTCCGCGATCTGGTCGATGGACAGGCCCATCGCCTCGCGTTGGGCCGCCAGCTGTGCTCCGGGCGCCTGAGCCTGCTGGTTGTTTGGCTGTTCCTGCCGTTCTGAATCCATTGTTACCCCTGTCTCACTCATCAAACGCCCCACGTTGATACGCAGCATACTCGGGCGAGGCGGGATGGTGGCGGCGCAATTGCGTCACCCACCCCTGCTCCGCGCCGGTGTCCCCCATCTTATGCTGCACCCTGATCGCCAGCCACAATACGTCGGCCGGCAGGCTGTCGGGCCTTGCGACCTTGCCCAGCCGGGTGATGAAGAAATTCGCGCGCACGTAATCGCGGCGCTCATAATAAACCCGCGCCAGGCTGGCGTTGGTCGACGGCTGGTCCGGTGTCCGCTGCAGCGCCTGCAGCAGGTACTTCTCGGCCGTGTCCAGGTCGCGTGCCTTGAGCGCGCAGTTGCCCGCATTGTTCTGGGCCTTTTCCGGCGAAGCATACTGCCGGCTGGCCAGCGCGATATCGAAAAACTTGAACGATTCGCGCACCCGGCCGTTCTGGCACAGGAAGGAACCGTAGTTGTTGGCGATGTCCGGATTGCCGGGCGCCAGTTGCAGTGCGCGGCGGAAATTGTCGTCCGCCAGTGCCGTTTCGCCCATGGCCATATAGATCAGCGCGCGCATGCCCCACGCGTCCGCATACTCCGGATCGGCGGCGACGGCTTTCTTGATCTCGTCCAGCGCGACCGGCAGCTGGCCCTGCTCGTAGTAGCCGACGGCCAGCTGCATGCGGATCTGGGCGCGCTTCTGCGCGGCCGTCATGTCCGACAGGGTGGGCAGGTCGGCCTTGCCGCTGCCCCCCGCTCCGCTTGCGGCCCCACCGCCGGCCCCCTCCCCGGCGCCCGCGCACGCCACCAGCAGCCCGGCCATGCCGAGGGCCGCCAGGAGCGCGCTGCTGCGCTGGGCGAAGGACAACATCAGGACCGGATCTCCACGATCTTGCCGAAGTTCGCGCCGAATTTCTGCTGGTATTCCGTCATCTTTTCCATGCGCTCCTGCACGCGGGTGCGGTCCTTGACCTCGCCGGCCAGCTGGCCGCAGGCGGCGTCGATATCGTCGCCGCGGGTCTTGCGGATCGTCGTGACGATGCCCGCGTTCATGAGGATTTCCGAGAAGGCCTTGATACGGGGATTCTTCGAGCGCGTCAGGCCCGATTCCGGGAACGGATTGAACGGGATCAGGTTGAACTTGCAGTTGACGCCGTACTCGGGGTGATTCACCAGCGCAATCAGTTCGCGCGCATGCTCGTCGCTGTCGTTGAAGCCGTCCAGCATGCAGTACTCGAACGTGATGAAGTCGCGCGGTGCATACTCCAGGTAGCGCTTGCAGGCCGCCAGCAGCTCGGCCAGCGGGTATTTCTTGTTCAGCGGCACCAGGCCATTGCGCAACTCGTCGTTGGAAGCGTGCAGCGACACGGCCAGCGCCACCGGCACGTCCTGCGCCAGCTTGTCGATCATCGGCACGACGCCGGACGTGGACAACGTCACGCGGCGGCGCGACAGGCCGTAGGCGTTATCGTCCAGCATCAGCTTCAGCGCGGTCGCGGTCGGCTCGTAGTTCAACAGCGGCTCGCCCATGCCCATCATGACGACGTTGGTGATCTGGCGTTCGCCTTTCGGGCCCGGCTCGATGCCCTTGGTGCGGCGCAGCTCGAACTCGGCCATCCACAGCTGGCCGATGATCTCGGCCACCGTCAGGTTGCGGTTGAAGCCCTGCTTGCCCGTCGAGCAGAAGCGGCAGTTGACGGCGCAGCCGGCCTGCGTGGAAATGCACAGGGTACCGCGGTTCTCTTCCGGGATGAACACGGTCTCGACCGCGTTGCCGTTGCCGACGTCCACCAGCCATTTACGCGTGCCGTCGGTCGACGTGTGATCGCTGATGACGGCCGGTGCCGTGATGTGCGCGCGCGTCTTGAGCTTCTCGCGCAGCGACTTGGCCAGGTCCGTCATGCTGTCGAAATCGGCGGCGCCGAACTGGTGGATCCAGCGTTGCAGTTGCTTGGCACGGAACGGCTTCTCACCCAACTGAGCACAGTAGTCGATCAGTTGCGCGGGATCCAGGTCCAGCAGGTTGGTGAGTGTCGTTTCCATAAGCAGATGTCAATACCGTTTCAAAACGCCCGCACCCCGGACGGCGTCCAGGGCGCAAGCGGTACAACTTTACAGCAGGCACGAAGCCTGCGACTGCACCGTTATCGCGTGAGCGAATTAACGGGAGTACACGTTCAGTGCTGGGAAGAAGTAAGCGATTTCCACAGCGGCGGTTTCGGCAGCGTCCGAACCGTGAACGGCGTTGGCGTCGATCGAGTCAGCGAAGTCGGCGCGGATGGTGCCCTTGTCGGCCTTCTTCGGATCGGTAGCGCCCATCAGGTCGCGGTTCTTGGCAATGGCGCCTTCGCCTTCCAGGGCGGTGACCATGACAGGGCCGGAGATCATGAAGTCGACCAGGTCCTTGAAGAAAGGACGGGCAGCGTGCACGGCGTAGAAGCCTTCGGCTTCGGCACGCGACAGTTGGGTCATGCGAGCAGCCACGATCTTCAGGCCAGCGCCTTCGAAACGGCTGTAGATCTGGCCGATTACGTTCTTCGCGACTGCGTCTGGTTTGATGATCGACAGGGTGCGTTCGATTGCCATTATGAAAAACTCCAATAAAAAGAAAGGTTTAAAACAAAATTGATTTCTGGATCAACCTTTGATTTTACCATACAACACCCCATATACTATGCATATAGGGGCGGAAGATGGCGCTACAAGCGGTGAAATCCGCGCGGCAGCCCCCGAACTACCGCTGCGGCGGGCCGACCGGCTGGGGAGCACGGTCGCCCGCCGGCAGTCGGCGGCAGTGCGGGGAACGCCACAGACAGACCATCCCGGCGGGCGCAAGCCCTTTTCCCGGCACCGCGGACAACCGCGCGTGCTATGCTTTGGCAAGGGTACACCGTACCGATCCAAAAGGAGTGCAATTATGGAATACAACCTCAACAAGACCTTGGACCAGTCCGCGGGCAGGCAGGTCGCCCGCAACAGCGTGCTGCGCAATACGTACTGGCTGCTGGCGCTGTCGATGATCCCGACCGTGCTGGGCGCGTTCATCGGCGTGTCGTTCGGCGTGCCGATGCCGCGCGGCTTCATCGGCGCCCTGCTGTTCCTGGGCGTTGCCTTCGGCTTCATCTGGGCTATCGAAAAGAACAAGCACAGCGGCGTCGGTGTTGCGCTGCTGCTGGGCTTCACGTTCTTCATGGGCCTGATGCTGACGCCGATCCTGAACCGCACCCTGGGCTACACCAACGGCGGCATGCTCATCATGCTGGCCTTCGGCGGTACCGCGGCCGTCTTCACCGTGCTGGCGAGCATCGCCACCGTGTCGAAGCGCGACTTCTCGGCAGTGGGCAAGTGGGCCATGGCCGGCCTGGTCGTCATCATCCTGGCATCGCTGGCGAACATCTTCTTCCAGATCCCTGCCCTGACGCTGACGATTTCCGTGCTGGCAATCGGCATCTTCTCCGCCTTCCTGCTGTATGACGTGCAGCGCATCGCCAACGGCGGCGAAACCAACTACATCAGCGCCACCCTGGCTGTGTACTTGAACGTGTACAACATCTTCACCAGCCTGCTGCAGATCCTGGGCTTCGCTGGCGGCAGCCGCGAGTAAGCTTCTCGTCGCACCTGAAAAAGCCGGCCTCGCGCCGTAATGCCGTTCAGTTAAGGTCTTTTTTCAGGACGCGGACAGTGTAGCGATGAGGTAAGGCCTTCACGGCCCGGTCGATTTTTCGACCGGGCCGTTCTTCATTCAGTAGCATGAGCAGACGCTGGCGAAGGCGCTGCATCAAGGCGGGCAGCTTGCCATGTGAGCGGGTTACTGCTGCCCAATGCAGTTCGTATTGGATGACATGGAATGCACGGATAAAACTGACCTCAGTCGGCTCACACTTCACCGCCAGTGCGGCCTTGGCGATCTCCAGCCGGATCAGGTTATAGGCAGTCAAGGTTCCCCAGATTTCCTGGTAGACGCCTTCGACGGTACGGCTGCGCAGCGTCAACGCCCTGCCCATCATCGTTTGCTTGAGTTCGCGATAGCTCGTTTCGATCTGCCAGCGCCGGGTATAACAAGTCGCAACGTCTTTGGCCGTGTAGCGCTTGGTGTCGCATAGTGAGGTCAGCAATACGTGTTTGCGTGCGCTCTGGTCGATGATCGTAATGGCGCGTGCGCGCCAGGTCGCAGGCAAGTCCGGGCACTTCTTGCGTGCCTGGGGCGATACGCGCATTTCGATCATCGCATCGTCGGCAGTACCGCCAACGACTTCCCATTTCGTATTGGACTTGGCTGGAATGATGAAGTGCCTGTTCGTTCCTCCAACGGTCAGGCCGCACAGAATCTCGGCTGACAGAAAACCTTTGTCGAAGACGGTAAGCGAATCATCCGGAATCGATGCGAGCAGCTCCTTGGCGTGCAGCATCTCGTTGATGCCGTAAGGGCCAAACTTGGCATCGCGTATCAGGTGGGTCGGCACGGCAGTCAAGGTCACACCACGCACTTGCGGATAGCTGGCGATCCGGCCACTGGCATACGACTGCTCGCCGAAATGGTTGCGCTGTTCCGGCGTATCCGCCGTCTTCAATGTCGTGCCGTCCATCGCATACAGACTTAGTCCCTTGAACAGGTACTGCTTGCGATCCTGCTCCGACCATGCCTTTGCTGAGATCTCGAATAATGCCCGCAGTGGTTCGGCGCCAACACGCTGCCGTGCCTGCGCTACCGCGCTTTTGCTTACGAAAGGCGCCTGCACGTCCGGCAACGCAAGGTCCAGGTCGTCAACCACTTCACTGATAGACTGATGACGGTACAGCGCCAAGGCGACGACGAGCCACACTACCTGCTCGGTCGGCAGCCGGCGCCGTCGAATGCTCGCTTTGCCAGTGTGTACAACCGCTTGCTCGATCCACTCGGAAGGCAAGTGCCGTCCCAGGCGGGCCCAGTCCGGGTCTTCCTGGGCTTGTACGAGGAAATGGAGCGCGTCATCAAGCATGGTGACGCAGGTTAACAGCCTCAGCTACTGTTTACAACACCAAAAAGAAAAATGCCGCTCAGTCTTAACTGAACGGCATTAGGCCTCGCGCCGGCTTTTTTTTGGTTCACCGCACCCTGCCGAGGCGCTCGCGACATGCCTCGCGCGCCTGCCATCTCGCCTGCGTCAGCGAGCGACGCCGAACTATCTCCGGCATGAAAGTTCCGTGAGGCGGCGTGAGCGCTCGTAAGCGACCTCCCGCCCGCACGCCTATCCTGACTGGGTCCCGCCAACTCGCCCAGGAGCCTCACCATGAAGAACCCGCGCCACACCCTCGCTTGCGCCCTGCTGCTTGCCACCCTGCTGGGCCCTTCCTTCGCGCAGGCCGGCGGCACGGCGCACGCCGCCATCGGCAATGTGCGTTTGGGCGTGCTCGACCTGACGCCGGACGACGGCATCGCCCCCGGCTTCAGCGTGCAGTCGACATTGCCATCGCTCTTTGCCAGCCTGAACGCACCGCCCGCCGACTACTACGCGGCCGGCTATCCCGGACCGCAACAACCTGCCACAGTCTCGGTCGCGTTCGGCACCAGCACGGGCACGTCGGCGACAGACGGGGCATTGACGCATTTTTCGGCCCACGCGACCGGCGCCGGCAACCTGGGCGAGTTCGGCTATGCGGCCGCGTCCGCCAACCAGGAGGTGCAGGTGACGCTCGCCCCCTACAGCGTGCTGACGGTCGCCGGCCACCTGTCCTCGCTGGCACTGCGCAGCGACGATATCGAGCACTACGACGTGGTGGGCATGACGAGCGTCAGCATCGTCGACGAGATCGGCTACACGTACCTGCAACGCGCGCGCCAGAGCCTGTCGTACGCGGACTGGCCCGAGCGGATGGCGATCGAGGAGGACTTCATGCTGGCCTATGCCAACGGCAGCGCCACGGAACAGGCCGTGACCGTGTACTTCCTGACCTGGGCCAACGTGACGCGGATGGCCGCGCCGGTGCCGGAGCCGGCGATGGGGGCGCTCATGGCGGCCGGAGTACTGCTGCTTGGCTGCAGGGGAATCAACCGGTTGCGGCGCCAACCAATGCACGGGAGAGCCAGGCGGTTGACAAGTCAAAATGCCAACGGCATCGTCCGCTTGTTGGAGAATCTGTGTACGACGATCAGCCCTGCAATTCCCAGAACCAGTACTCGTGAGCTGTGAAATAGCACCCGGAGCCGCATGCCATCAGGCCGCCAGCGCCCGGCGCAATGATGTCGATGTGTCCGCCGCGCCCATCGAGGTAAGACGGGATTCGAACGAACGAGATGACACCGCTGCGATTGGCGATTCCGCTCACCACGGTCTGCATATCGAACTTTTCTGGCGGGCCGAACATAGATTCCGCAGCCAGCATCCTGGATAGCTTGGCTTGCCCCGGTTCGATCCACCGCCCTTTGTGCAGCCCTTTCTTGATGGCGATACGACCGGAAACATGGATGCCAGTCCTGATGAGTGCCAGGCTCATCCGGATGGCACACGTGTTCTCGTAAGCGGGGTTGTCTATAAGATCGTCCCAGCCGATGCCTTCGAACAGCTGGGCCGTGTCAATGGCATCCTTGTGCGGGTAGTTGTGCTTGAGCGAAAGGAAGAGCGGGCGCATGGTTTCTCTTTCAGGCTGGCTTACTTGCATGGATACCGCTTCGTCAGCACGTCGACGATAAGCGGGGCGGCGCTCCCGAGGAGGCTCGCTGCCGGAAGCCTGCGCAAGGAATGAGCAATCGCGGCATCGATCTCGATGGTCTTGACAAGCCCCTTGTCGCACCACGCCCTACCTTGCGCGGCATCGGCTATACCTGCCAGATACCCTAGCGCAAGTTCCCTTTCGAGCAATGCCTTCGCGGTCGGCTCGACACTTGAGACCTGTACGCTGTTGAAGTACCTGTCGACGAACTCCTGACCGGTCATCCGCGGAACAGCGCGTGGCTCGGCATGGACGCCAGTGTGCGGAAGCAATAAACCGGCGCTCGCGATGAATGCGTAGAAAACGTTCATATGATCCCTCCTGTAGCGTCAATCTACGCTTGTCGAGGACCGCTACGTTAATCAGCAGCATCCGTCGGCACGCTCACCAGCGCAAACAGAACGTCCGCAAACGACAACGCCGCCCCGTTGCCAGGACGGCGTGCAAGTGAGCAAGTCGAGGAAAACTCAAGCGAGATCGAACACCGCCATCGACTCCACGTGCGACGTGTGCGGGAACATGTTGACGACACCGGCCTGCTTCAGGGCGTAGCCGGCGCGGTGCACCAGCACGCCGGCGTCGCGTGCCAGCGTGGACGGGCTGCACGATACATAGACGATGCGGCGCGGCAGCAGTTCCGGGTGGGTTTCCTTCAGCTCGGCCAGCGCCAGCGCCAGCGCCATGGCGCCGTCGCGGGGCGGGTCGATCAGCATGCGGTCGAACTTGCCCAGTGCGACCAGGTCGTCCTTGGTGATCTCGAACAGGTTGCGGGTCGAGAACGCGGTTTTCGCGTCCAGGCCGTTGACCTTGGCGTTGGCCAGTGCGCGCTCCGTCAGCGCCGTGCTGCCCTCGATACCGACAACCTCGCGCGCCTGCGTGGCCAGCGGCAGCGTGAAGTTGCCCAGGCCGCAGAACAGGTCGGCGACGCGGTCGGTCGGCTGCACTTCCAGCAAGCGCAGCGCCTTGTGCACCAGCACGCGATTGATGTGGTGGTTGACCTGCGTGAAGTCGACGGGCTTGAACGGCATGCGTACGTTGAACTCGGGCAGCAGGTAATGCAGTTCCTTGCCCAGCGGGTAGAACGGATACGCGGTGTCCGGGCCTTTCGGCTGCAGCCACCATTGGATGTCGTACTGGTCGGCGAAGGCTTTCACCTTGACCTCGTCGTCAGCCGTCAGCGGCTCCATGTTGCGCAGTACAAGCACCGTCAGGTCCTCGCCGATGGCCAGCTCGATCTGGGGCACCTTGTCGAAGATCGACAGCGAGCCGATCAGCGCGCGCAGCGGCATCATCATGTCCGACACGTGCTTCGGCAGGATCTGGCAGCTCTGGATATCGGCCACGTACACGGACTTCTTCTCGTGGAAGCCCACCAGCACGGTGCCTTTCTTCGCCACGAAGCGCGACGACAGGCGGGCGCGATAGCGGTAGCCCCAGGTCGGGCCGTACATCGGCCGCATCATCAGTTCCGGTTTGACCTTCGACAGGTGCCACAGGTTGTCCTCCAGCACGCGCTGCTTGATCGCCACCTGCGCCGACGGTTCCAGGTGCTGCATGGAGCAGCCGCCGCAGTAGTCGAAATGGACACACTTCGGCTGCACGCGCAGCGCCGACTCGCGGTGCAGCTGCGTCATGCGGGCCGCTTCCCAGTTCTTCTTCTTGCGGAACGTCTCGAAGCTGACGCGCTCGCCCGGCAGCGCCCCTTCCACGAATACCACCTTGCCTGGCGTGCCGTCTTCGTTGTCCTGCATGTGACCGACGCCGCGCGCGTCCATGTCGAGCGATTTGATATCGATGATGTTTTCTTGCATGAGTGTCTCGGTTGGCGCCTCGCGACGGCGCGCGCAGGCGTTGAGGAAGGCGTTTTGGAAGGGCAGTATGATAGCAGAGTTGTGCCGGTGGATCGAGCGGAGACCCGAGGGGGCAGGCGGCCTGGTTCGCGCCGCGGATGGATGCACCGGACGGCATTCGAGAGGGCAAGGGTCTGTCCCTGCACAGGGACTGACCCTGAAGTTTGGCGAGATCCGTCGGAACGCTGCGGAACTTCGGGGTCAGTCCCCTGCCGGGACAGACCCCGGCGGCGCCGGAGAATTGGCACCTGTCCCGGTGTCAACACCTGCCGCGCGCGGATGTCAGAGCAGCGAGTCGCGCACGACCCCGCGCGCCGCCATGGCGCGCTTGAGCTTGATCAGTGCCTCCTGCTGGATCTGGCGCACCCGCTCGCGCGTCACGCCCATCTCTTCGGCCAGCGTTTCCAGGGTGGCGGGATCGTCGTTGTCGAGGCCGAAGCGACGCATGATGACGATGCGCTGCTTGTCCGGCAGCTTCATCAGCCAGTCGCGCACCAGCTGCGTCATCTCGTGGTGCTCGGCGCGGGCATCGGGGCTGTCGTCCGCGTCCCCCGGCAGCATGTCCATCAGCGAGGACTGCGGGTCGTTGTCCAGCGGGGCATCCAGGGACGTCGCGTGCTCGGACAGCGCCAGGATGTCCTGCACTTCGTCCACCGGGCGGCCGACCAGGTCGGCGATGTCCTCGGCGGTGGCGTCCTTGCCGTTGTGGTGCTGCGCTTCCAACAGGTATTTGCCGCGCAGGATCTGGTTCAGCTCGCGCACCATGTGCACCGGCAGGCGCACGGTGCGGGCCTGGTTCATGATGGCCCGTTCGATGCTCTGGCGGATCCACCACGTGGCATAGGTGGAAAAGCGGAAGCCGCGCTCCGGCTCGAACTTGTCGATGGCGCGCATCAGGCCGATATTGCCCTCCTCGATCATGTCGAGCAGGACGACGCCGCGGTTGATGTAGTGCTTCGCGATGGAGACGACGAGCCGCAGGTTGTGCTCGATCATGGTCTGGCGGGCCGCGAAATCGCCGGCCTTGGCCAGCGTTGCGTAATGCACCTCCTGCTGCGCCGTCAGCAGTGGTCGGGTGCCAATCTGGTTCAGGTAGTGCTGGGTGGTGTCGGTGGACAGCTCCGCCGCCAGCACCTTTTTCAGTTCATCGACGGTTTCCAGCACCGTCGCCGCTTCCGCGACGGTGCCTCCGCCGTCGAGCCCGCTATCGAGCCCGTCGCCGTCGTCGATCTGCTCGGCCGGAAAATCGTCCGGTAGTGCGTCTTCTTCCAGATGATCGTGCGGCGAGCTTGTCATGGCGGTCCCTAGCGGTTAGGCAGGAATTTCGACGGATCCACCGGCTTGCCCTGCTGCCTTATCTCGAAGTGCAGCTTGACCGTGTCCGAATCGGAATCCCCCATCTCGGCAATGGCCTGACCGCGGTTGACCGTCTGGCCTTCCTTGACGAGGATGGACCGGTTGTGGGCATACGCGGAGAGCAGACCATTACTGTGCTTCACGATGACGAGATTACCATAACCGCGGATACCGCTGCCGGCATACATCACCTTCCCTGCACCTGCCGCAAGGACCTGCTGTCCGGGACGGCCGGCGATGTCGATGCCCTTGTTCTTGCCTTCGTCGAAACCGGCGATGACCTTGCCGTCCGACGGCCAGGTCCAGCTGACTTCGCGGTCCTCGGCGCTCAGCGACGGCGCCGCCGGCACGGACGGCTTGATGCTGGCGACTTGCGTCGGCTTCGTGGCCGGTGCGTCCGGCTTGCCGTCGCCGTCCTTGTCCACCTTCTGCAGATCGGTCAGCGTGCCTTCCGTGTAGGGCTTCTTGTCGCCCTTCGGCTCGGTCTTCTTCGGTGGCGGCGGCGTGGTGACCTTTGTCTCGGGCGGCATCACGACGGCAGCGGTGCGCACACCGGGCGCCTCTTCCGGCGGCGCCACGCGCAGCACCTGGTCGACCTTGATGTCGTTCGGGTTCGCCAGGTTGTTCCAGGCCACCAGGTCACGGTAGTTCTGGCCGTGATCGAGTGCGATGCGCAGCAGCGTATCACCCTTGCGCACGGTGTAGTAGCCGTCGCGGTCCTTGTGCTCCTGCACGGGCGCCGCGGCCGGCGCGGTCGAGTGGCGTACGATCGGCCGCTCGATCACCGGGGCCTGGTTCGGCGTGGAAGTACAGGCGCTCAGCACCGCGAGCGGCAGCAACAACAACAGGGAACTTTTCTTCGTCATACTCATCTGGTCTTCTAATAGTTCATTCTCTACCCCGCCAGGACGACGACCGGGCCGGCGCTTGGTAACGTCGCGGCAAGGCCTTCGCCTGCAGGCATGTGACTTCGCCCGGGACCGGTGCTGATCCCAGGGCAATACGATTCATGGCGACCGGCATGGGGCGGCCGGCCTGCGCTGCAAAGGACGCAGTATAAGCCGCGGCGACCGGCGCCGGTGATCGCGTGCGCCTGCCGCCTGCCCCCACCGGTAACGCTGCCGCGGCAGTTACCGATGACGTAACGCATGACCGTTACATTTTTTACATCTGCGGAAAGGTGCGCCCCGGCGCCGCGGCAACACGCGGCGCGCTAGACGGTACCCGGGCGCAGTGGCACGAAGTGGCAACCTTCCAGCGTCTGCCGCGTCCACTCGCTCTTGCCGACGCGGGTCATCAACTCCAGGTGCTGGGTGCGGTCGCCGATCGGCGCGACCAGCCGGCCGCCAATGGCCAGTTGATCGAGCAGGGCCTGCGGTACCTGCAGGCCGGCTGCCGCCAGGATGATCCCGTCGAACGGGGCAGCCTGGGGCAACCCAAGCATACCATCCCCGTAATGCAGGCGCAGGTTCGGTACCCGCAGCGGTCGCAGGTTGGCCTTCGCCAGCTCGTGCAAAGGCTTGATGCGCTCGATCGAATACACTTCCCGCGCGACGCACGACAGCACTGCGGCCTGGTAGCCGCAGCCGGTGCCGATCTCCAGCACGCGCGTCAACTGCGCGCCGTTGCGCAGCACCTCGATCATGCGCGCGACGATGTACGGCTGCGAGATCGTCTGCTGGTGGCCGATCGGCAGCGACGCGTCGATGTACGCCTGCGCCGCCAGCCCTTCTTCCATGAACATGTGGCGCGGCACGGTTTCCAGTGCCGCCAGCACGGCCGGATCGTGCACGCCCTGCTTCGCCACCCGCGTCACCATCGCGCGGCGCACGGCATCGGATACCAGCGCGTACTGGCGTGGCGGCGCGGTCCGCTCCGGTGCCGTCACGCGTACCGGCATGGCCACGCCCTGCGCCTGGCGCGCGCTCTGCGCGGCGCCGTGGGCGGCATTGTGGGCGGCATTGCGGGTCGCCGTCTGCGGCGTGGCCACGGGCGAGAACACGGGCTGCTTTTTCTGCGCCTTGTCCGTCACGGACGACAGCGGCAACGGGAAGGAACGGGGCTTGTCGCTCATCCGAGGGCCTTTGCCAGGAGGTCGAGTTGCGGCTTGTGGGTCAGGTCGATCTGCAGCGGCGTCATCGAGATGCGGCCCTGCGCCACGGCATGGAAATCGGTGCCTTCGCCGGCATCCTTGCAGGCGCCGGGCGGGCCGATCCAGAAGATCTCGCGGCCGCGCGGATCGAGCGCCTTGATGACGGGTTCGGCCTGGTGGCGGCGGCCCAACCGCGTCGCGACCGGCTGGCCCAGCGCGTCGTACGGCAGGTTCGGGATGTTCACGTTCAGCAGATACGGCTTCTGCAAGGCCTCGGCATAGCGCTGCACGATGTCGCGTGCCGCTTTCGCCGCATCCTCGATATGGCTCCAGCCGTAGGTGCCTTGCGAGAAGGCGATGGCCGGGATGCCGAACAGATAACCTTCAGTGGCGGCCGCCACAGTGCCGGAATACAGCGTGTCGTCCCCCATGTTGGGGCCGTGGTTGATGCCGGAAACGACCAGGTCGGGCGGCTCCGCGAGCAGCCCTGTCAGCGCAATGTGCACGCAGTCGGTCGGCGTCCCGTTGACAAAATAGAAACCGTTGGCCGCCTGCTGCATCGACAGCGGCCGATCCAGCGACAGCGAATTGGACGCGCCCGAGCGATTGCTGTCGGGTGCGACCACGACAATATCGGCAATCTGGCTGAGCGCGTCCGCCAGCGCGTTGATGCCCGGCGCGAGGTAGCCGTCGTCGTTACTGATCAGGATTTTCATACCAAGAATTTTACCTGAAGCAACGGCGCGCCAGCACATGCGCACCCGTTCCCGTGCCAAAAAAAGTGGCGCGGTGGCGCCGCAGGCACGTCCGTCAGCGCAGGCCGATGCGCGAGTCCGACAGTTCGGTATCGTCCGCCAGGTCTCCTGGCTCGTCCACGCACGCGTGCCGCGCGCCGCGATAGCCTGCGCGCGGCGGCTCCACGCCTGCGCTTTCGTGCCGGTTGGCGCGGTTGTCGCATACCTGCCGCCCACTTTCCTTCAGGCGATGGCGCGCCAGCGCCAGTGCGTTGCGGGTGCGCACCGTATCGGCATGCTCGGTCCCCAGCAGGCGGGCGCGCAGCGTCATCACCCGCTCCAACAACAGTCCAGCCTGCTCCAGTTGTTCGGCATGCACGAGGATGTCGGCACGCACGGCCAGGCTTTCCACGGTGGCCAGGTGCTCGTCGCCCAGCAGGCGCTCGTGCGAATCGATGACGGCATCCTGCAGCGCCAGCGCCTCGGGGAACTGGCCCAGCTGGGCGAGCGTGACGGCCAGTGCCGTCGATGCTTCCAGGGTGGCTGGAGCGGCCGCGCCCTGCATCCGCTCGCGCGCTTCCAGCACGGCCTGCTGCTGCAGCCGCGCCTCCTCGAACCTGCCCTGTTCGTACAGCACCTCCGCCAGCACGGTCTTGCTGCCCAGCGTGTCGCCATGCTCTTCGCCCAGCATCAGCACGTGCAGCGCCAGGCTTTCCTCGGCGCAGGCGACAGCGCGCTCCAGCTGTCCTTCGCGCCGGTACAGGGCGCCCAGCCGCGCCAGGTCACGCGCCAGCGGCAACGCCACGCCGCGTCCCCCGCCCTGCTCCATCGCCGCGCGGCCCTGCTGCACCGCCGCCAGCAGTGGAATCTCGTCGCGCGACTGCCACGGGTAGTAACCGCCTTCGAACCAGGCCAGGAAGGACTCGAAAGCGCGGGTGACGGAGAAGCGGTCGTCGTCCTGGCCGCACGCCGGCAGGTGCTCGCCAGCCGACAAGGCGCGCGACTGCTGGATCTGCACTTCGTCGAAATAGCTCTCCAGCGACATGCGCGGGTGACCGTAGGCCTGCGCCAGCAGCCGTTCGAACAGCGGCTGGTAGCCCGGGATGCCGCGTTGCGCATCGCCGCGCCGCCACAGGGCTCGCTGCGCCGGGTCGTCCATCTCGATGCGCGATGGCAGCGGGTAGACCAGCAGGGGCCGCTGCTCGTCCTCATGGCTGCGGCGCCATGCGGTGACGCGCCGCACCAGCGCCTCCAGCCCTTCCAGGTGCTGGCGGTTGGGCGTGAACACGAGCACCAGCCGGGTCGGCAGCAGCGTCGTGCAGATGCCCGCACAGTCGGTGCGACCGGCCCGCGAATCCACCAGCACGTAACGGAAGCGGCCGGCGAGGTGGCGCGCGAATACGCGGAACAGCGCCGGGCAGGCGGCAAACAGGGCTTCCCAATCGAGCCGCGCCAGCCGCTCCGCGTGGCCGGCATCGAGGCGCCCGGCGCGCAGCAGGAACAGCGGCCGGCTGTGGTCGGCGCGCACCACGTACTGCTCCCACCCGACGGCGTCCAGCACGCTCTGGGCCAGGTCCTCGTCGTCGTACGCGGCCGGCAGACGGCTGCGCCGCAACAGCTGGTCGCGGCAGGCCTCGAACAGCTCCAGCAGGCCCGGACCTTCGCTACCGGTGCGGAAATAGTGGTGCAGGCCGGGCGCGTCCATGTCCCAGTCGACCATCAGCACCGGCACCGTCGCGTTGTTGCGGCGGGCCAGCAGCATGGCCAGGCTGGCCAAGGCCATCGTGCGCCCCGCGCCGCCCTTGTGCGAATGGAAGGTGACTACTTCTCCGGGTTCGTCGAGCGGCGGAAGAGACAGGCGATGCGTTTCCATGGCGGACCTTTTCGATGAGCAGGGTTAGCGAACTGGACGGACCGGACGCCGGTGACGCAGCAAGCGCCGGGTCAGCGCGGAAAACTGGGCGGCGGTGCCGGGCGCCACGGCGGTGGAATGGGCGGCAGCTCGAAGCTGGCGCAGTCGTGACCGGCCGGGATGCAGTACTTCAGGTAGTGATAATGGGCGACGATGCGCTGGACGATCTTGTCGATGTCCGGCAAGAAGTCGGGATTGGTCTTCAGGTCGCCCGTCGCCAGCGTGTAGCGCGAAAAATCGACGTACATGCCGTCCGTGATCTGCGGTGGCAGGCTGAGCGGATGTCGCGTCATGATGACGGGGATCGTCAGGTGGCTGGGCAACGGATACCAGAGGCGCCGTTCGGCCTCGATCAGCTGCATCGCGGCGAACTCGCGGCGCGTGTATGCATGCGCTTCGTACTTCGGCGTGTAGATCACGATCATGCAGACGCTTTCGCACAGCGCCAGCGCGATCTTGCGGTCCAGGTCGTCGCCACCGCCCAGCTGCTCGCTGTCGACGAACAGCTCCCGTTCCGTGTCGAAGTGCGGTTCCAGGTAGCAGCGCAGCGCGTCGATCAGGTCGTTCCTGAACTTGCTCATGTACGCGTGCTGGCCATGCGCGTAACTGAAGAAACAGCCGTAGCGGATCGTCATCTCATCCCCTCCCGTGTCTCCCCGTATGGTTGTGGCAACGCCTCCACGCCAACTCTAGCAACCGGGCCGCGGCCCGGCTTTGCGCGGGCACAAAGAACGACTGCGCAGTCAGGGAAAAGAAAAAACGGTGACAGTCACCGTTTTTTCAGGCGCGCTTGCCGGCGCCTGTGCGGAAGAACTCGATGACCTCGGTCTGTTCGCGGGTGCGCTTGAACGGCGGCAGGCTTTGCCAGATGCGCCGGCCGTACGGCTTGCTGATGACGCGCGGGTCGCACAGCATCAGCACGCCACGGTCGCCTTCGTCGCGGATCAGGCGGCCGGCGCCCTGCTTCAGGTTGATGATCGCCTCGGGCAAGGTGTGGTGGACGAAGCCGTTCATGCCCTTCTTTTCCATGACCTCGATGCGGGCCGCCAGCACGGGGTCGTCCGGCGGCGCGAACGGCAGCTTGTCGATGATGACGAGCGACAGGGCCTCGCCGCGCACGTCGACGCCTTCCCAGAAGCTCTGGCTGCCGATCAGCACGCCGTTGCCGGCCTTGCGGAACTGGTCCAGCAGCTCCGTGCGGCCACGATCGCCCTGCACGAACAACGGGAACTTCAGGCCCCGCTTCTCGAACTCGTCGCGCAGCCGTTCCGCCGCGCGCTTCACGGCCCGCAGGGTGGTGCACAGCAGGAAAGTCCGGCCGCCGGCCGCCTCGATGACGGGCAATGCGCAGTCCAGCACGGCATCCGTGTAGCCCATCGAGTTCGGGTCGGGCAACCCTTGCGGCACGTACAGGATGCCCTGCTCGCCGTAGTTGAATGGGCTGGGCCAGGACACGGCCGGCTCGTCGTACAGGCCCAGCTGGTGGGCGAAGTGCTTGAAGTCGTTCTTGACCGCCAGCGTGGCCGATGTGAAGATCCAGCTGCGCGGCACGCCCTCGCGCTGGTTGTTGAAGATCTGCGCGATCGACAACGGCGTCTTGTGCAGTTGCAGCGAGCTGGCGAACGCCTCGACCCAGTAGACGGCTTCCTGCCCGGCCGGCACCTTGGCCTTCGGGTCGTACTGCCAGTCCTTGAACTTCTGCGCCAGCTCCACGCCGCGCACGCGACACTGCTCCAGCGTCTCGGCCCGTTCGGCCTGGCCTTCCAGCACTTCCAGCATGCCGTCCAGCTCCTCCTTCAGCTTCGCCAGCGCGGGGAAGAAGTCGGACGACGGCGCGATCTGCGGCAGCGACAGTCGCACGATGTCCTGGGGGAAGGTCAGGCGCAGGTCGCGCGCGGCCTTTTCCACCACCGACACCACCGCGCCCCAGTTGGCGCCGTCGCGCGCATGCGACAGGCCTTCGGCCAGCACGTCGCGGCACAGTTCCAGCACCTGCGAGGTCGAGACGCTTTCGCCGAAGAACAGCGTGGCGGTGTCGGGCAGCTGGTGCGCCTCGTCGAAGATGATCGTGTTGGCCGACGGCAGCAACTCCGCCACGCCCGTGTCCTTCAGTGCCACGTCGGCAAAGAACAGGTGGTGGTTGACGACGACCACGTCCGCCTGCTGCGCCTCGCGGCGCGCCTTCATGACGAAGCAGTCCTCGTAGTATTGGCACTCCTGGCCCACGCAGTTCTCGCGCGTGGACGTCACCAGGTTCCACACGGGGGCGTTCTCCGGCACCCGCGCCAGCTCGGCCTTGTCGCCCGTCTGCGTCATCTTGAGGAAGCGCGAGATCTCGCGCAGGTAGCCGACGTCCTCGCGCGACGTCATGCGCCCGTTCGCCAGCGTGCGCTCGAGGTGATAGTGGCACAGGTAGTTGGCGCGGCCCTTCAGCAGCGCCACCGAGACGGGCGCCTGCAGCGCCTTGCGCACGGTCGGGATGTCGCGCGAGAACAGCTGGTCCTGCAAGTTCTTCGTCCCCGTCGAGACGATGGTCTTGCCGCCCCACAGCAGCGCCGGCACCAGGTAGGCGAACGTCTTGCCCGTGCCCGTGCCGGCTTCCGCGATCAGCGTCTGCTGTTCGACGATCGCATGGGCGATGGCCTTGGCCATTTCCGTCTGCGATTTGCGCGGACGAAAACCGCCCACCGCCGGCCCCAGCGGGCCGCCGGTGCCGAACAGGCGCTCGACTTCGGCATCGTGTTTGCCCGTGATGGCAGGCTGAGCGGCAGCAGAAGCGGCGACTGCGCCGCTGTCCCCGGCGGGCGCGGCTGGCGTCTGGTCTTGGTCGGTCAAAATAGTCTAGTGAGGGTAAGCACGGCCGCGTGGGCCGATGGCGGCAGGATTACGCCGGTACGTCGGGCACCAGCTGCATTTTCAGCAGCGTGATGTAATCTTTCAGTTGCAGTTTGCGTTTTTTCAAGCGGCGCAGCTGGAGCTGGTCGTGATGGCCGTCCAATGTCAGCATCTCGATCACGGCATCGAGGTCGCGGTGCTCCACGTCCAGTTCGATGATGCGCCGCCGGATCTCGTCTTCGTTCTTCATGGGATACGCTACCGTAAAAACGCCCGCGCCGCAGCGCATTGCCATCGCTCGCCGTTTATTTCCGACAAGCAACAATCTGTACTGTAATAATTCGAGCTTGCAACAAAACCGCTAACCAGTGCATAGTTTAACCCAGGTAAGGATGAGAAAGAAGCCATCGGCATTTTTATGAGCGAGTTCAAGATCGAGGCCGGCACGGCCCAGCACGTCGGCAACCGCCCCGCGCAGCACGATCGCGTCGCGCTGTATACCAGCGTGCGTGCGCCCGGCTACGTGCTGGCCGTGCTGGCCGATGGCGGCGAGCGCAGTGCGATGGGGGCCGACCAGGCGCTGCACACGGCAAAACAGTTGTTCGACGAGTACCGCCCGGGCGATGCGTCCAGCCCCGACCGGATTGCCGTCCTGCTGCGCGAAATCGTGCAGGAAACCCACGACGTCCTGCTGATGAATCCGCTGGCGGCCGGTGCGGATGCCCGCTCGACGCTGACGCTGCTCGTGCTGACGCCGCAACACCAGGCGATCTGGGCGACGGTCGGCGACTCGCGCCTGTACCGCTTCGCCAACGGTGCCTGCATCGACCGGGCCGGCGACGCCGCCTATGTCGAACACCTCGTCAACATCGACAAGGTCCCGCTCGAAGCCGCCCGCAAGCACCGCGGCTCGCGGCTGCTGGCCAACGCCGTCGGCAACGCGCTGAAGGCACCCTTCGTGGCCGGCGGCATGCAACAGGGCCTGCAGCCGGGCGACGCGTTCCTGCTGTGCTCGGACGGCCTGTGGTCCTGGTTTTCCGACAACGAACTGGCGGCCGCGGTGTCGCGCCGCCGCCCGCGCGAAGCGGCCGAACTGCTGATCGACAAAGCCCGCGAACGGGCGGCCGGCAACGGCGACAACTGCTCGATGGCGATCCTGCGGCTGATGGCGCGCTAGCTGGCGCGCCCATTGTTTGTCGGGGTCGATGTCCGGCAGGCGCGAACGATCTACGATGAAGGCCTGGACGGCGACAACGCGCCAGACGGACAGAACAGCCAGACCGGAATCGCGCCATGCAAATCGACATCGACGACTCGACCCTGACCGGGTTGAACACTCCCGCCAAGGCTGAATTGCGCAAGGCCACGCTGGAGTTCGCAAGCGACCTGTTGACCGAAGCGAACCGCATCGAGGTGTTGCGCAATCCGCAAGCCGGGCCACCCGAGGTGACCAGCGGTATGGTGGTCGAAGCAACGTTGCTGGTCCGCGGCGGGCTCAACCGGCCGCGGCAAAAAAATGGGGCGAAGCTGCTGCGAATATGCGCCGCGGTCCTCTCGCTGGTGGTAGGCTTCTGCTACGACGCGAACAAGTTGCAGGATAAGACCTATATGATGATCTTCGTTCTCGTGGTCGCGCTCGCCATTGTTTCTGTCACGATTTCCACCATCAAGGAGTGATGCCGTGATAACCGCAGGCCAATCCCCCACACTGTCCTACGAGTTGTTCCAGTTGACGCAGCGCCGTGCCAACGACCACCGCGTGCGCCTGGCGTTCCAGCTGTACGCGGTGGGCGGCGCCGTGGTCGGCAGCATCGCGCTGGCGCTGTATTTCCTGCGCCAGCTGCGCGTCACCCTGACGGCGGCCGATGTCGCGATCCTGCTGACGGCCGGCGTCGGCCTTGCTACCTCCGCGATCTCGATACTTTGCCTGGTACTCGTCAAAGCGCGCGCGCGGGCGTCGATCTGCAACGACAGCTACGTGGTGGCCGCCTCGAACCTGCTGGCCGAATGGATGCGCTTCGAAGCGGGCGGCCGCGCCAGGCTGGAGCAGCTGCACGTCGACTTCAATCCGGCATCGATCCGCGACATCGTTACCCACCTGTACGCGCTGAAGCTGATCTCGCAGGTCGACCGGGACATCCTGAACGAGGCGCTGCGGCTGCGCAACGAGCTCGTGCACGGCAGCTCGCAGGTCGAGCGGCGCCGGGTGGACAATATGGCGCTGATGGTCCGCGAGATCACCCGGCGCGTGCAGTGCGTGACGCCGGACTGCGAACGGGAGCTGCCCGTACCGGCGCACTGACGAAACCCCGCTTCGCTCCTGGGGCGGAGGCCAGCGTCGACAACGCTGTCGGCAACCCTGGCCCGGCAATCCCCGGATCGTTACCTTCCCCGCGCAGCGGCCCAGCTGCCAGGAGTGTTTTCCACGCCCGGATCTCCGCCGGACTATCCCGGCTTTCCGTAGCGGCGGCGACGCCAAACAAAAAGCCGGCGCATGCCGGCTTCTCGTTGCAACTCATGGGGAGGCGCGGCAACCCGTGTCCCCCGGTGTCCTCCACCAGCGCCGACGTCATCTCGCCTGCGAGTTCTGCTTTGCCTTCTCCGCATCCGCAGCCGCCTTGGCTGCCGCATCGGCCGCCCGCTTGGCCTGCTTGGCGGCACGCTCGGCCTTCTTGCGCGCGATCTCTGCCTGGCGCTCGGTGGACTCACGCTGCTTTTCCTCGTAGCGCTCGACCTTTTTCGCGCGCTCGCCCGCCTGGGCATTGCGCTCGGCGTCACGTTCGCGCACGCGTGCCGCGTGTTCCGCCTGGCGCTGCGCCGGCGTCGTCTTCAGCGGCTGCGGCGCCGGCTTGTCGGCCGGATCGGTACGCGGCTTGGGGGGATTGGCGGCCTGCTTCGCGGCATCGTCGGCATCCTTGCGGGCGCGCTCTTCCAGTTCGCGGTCGCGCTCCTGCACCGTGTGCTGGCGCTTGAAGTGGTTGGCCTCGACCTCGATCGAGCGCAGCGCGGACAGGCGCAGGCGGCGCTCTTCCTTGGCCTGGTCCAGGCAGTCGTTGACGAAGAATTTCTCGTAGCAGACGGCTTCCTGCGTCGCGTACTTGCGTTCCGCCTCGGCGCGATCGCGCGCCACTTGCGCCAGCTTCGCGTCCGCCTCGGCGACGGTCCGCGTCGGCGCGACGTCGGCCGGCGCCGGCGCCGGCGCCGAGGCGGCACAGCCGGCCAGCAGGGCCGCCAGCAGAATCGGGGTTATCAGTTGCAATGCCATGTTCTTGTTATCCGCTGAAGTTCGCAATCAGGTCAGGGCCGCGGCGGCGCCGCGCTGGGCCTTGTCCATGTATTCGCGCGACTGCATCTCGACGATGCGCGACACGGTGCGATGGAACTCGTTGGCCAGCATGCCGCTCGTGTACAGCTCCTCGGGCTCCACTTCGGCCGACATGATCAGCTTCACGCCCTGGTCGTAGAACACGTCGATCAGCCACGTGAAGCGGCGCGCCTCGGACGACTGCCCGGCCGACATCATCGGCACACCGGACAATATCACGGTATGGAAGCGGCTGGCGATCTCGAGGTAGTCGTTCTGCGAGCGGGGGCCGCCGCACAAGGTCTTGAAATCGAACCAGATCACGGTGCCGGCGCGGCGCAGCGCGCGGATCTCGCGGTTCTCGACCTGGATGTGCGGGTCCTCGTCCTGCGTGGCCGCCAGGCGCGCGTAGGCCTCGCGCAGCTTCTCGTCCGTCGCGGTGTTCAGCGGCATGTAGTAGGCGTTCACCTGCTCCAGCGCGCGGCCGCGGTAGTCCACGCCCGCGTCGACGTTCAGCACGTCCATCTTCTCCTTGAGCAGCGCGATCGTGGGCAGGATGCGGTCGCGGTGCAGCCCGTCCGGGTACAACGTGGACGGTTCGTAGTTCGACGTCATGATGAACGACACGCCGTTGTCGTACAGCGCCTTCATCAGGTTGTACAGGATCATCGCGTCAGCCACGTCGGAGACGTGGAATTCGTCGAAGCAGATCAGGCGGTATTTCTTGGCGATGCGCTTGGCGACCTCGTCGAGCGGGTCGGCGATGCCCATCAGCTCGTCCAGCTGCAGGTGCACCGCGCGCATGAATTCATGGAAGTGCAGGCGCGTCTTGCGCACCACGGGCACCACCGAATAGAACGAATCCATCAGGAACGACTTGCCGCGCCCCACCCCGCCCCACATGTAGACGCCGCGCGGCGGCTCCGGTCGGTTGATCAGGCGCTTCAGGCCGTTCGAGCGCTGCGCCTTGTAGGCCACCCACTCGTCGTAGCACTGCTGCAGCCGTTCGACGGCGCGGCGCTGGGCTTCGTCCGGCTTGAAATTGCGCTGTTCCAGCGCATGCTGGTAGAACTCGAGGACGTTCATCGTTGGATTCGTTTCGTACAAAAACACCGGGCCGGCGCGAAGGCCGGCCCGGTAAGGCGTCAAGCGGCGCTTAGAAGTTCAACGTGCGCTTGTCGATTGCCAGGGCCGCTTCCTTCGTCGCTTCCGACAGCGAAGGGTGGGCGTGGCAGATGCGGGCGATGTCCTCGGCCGAAGCCTTGAACTCCATCGCCACGACGGCTTCCGAGATCAGCTCGGAAGCCATCGGGCCGATGATGTGGACGCCCAGGATTTCGTCGGTCGTCGCGTCGGCCAGGAACTTGACCATGCCGGACGTGTCGCCCAGCGCGCGCGCGCGGCCGTTCGCCAGGAACGGGAACGTGCCGGCCTTGTAGGCCACGCCATCGGCCTTGAGCTGTTGTTCGGTGCGACCGACCCACGCGATTTCCGGCGACGTGTAGATCACCCATGGAATCGTGTCGAAGTTGGTGTGACCATGCTGGCCGGCGATACGCTCGGCCACGGCAACGCCTTCTTCCTCCGCCTTGTGCGCCAGCATCGGGCCGCGCACGACGTCGCCGATCGCCCACACGTTCGGCAGGTTGGTCTTGCAGTCGCCGTCGACGGCGATGAAGCCACGCTCGTCCAGCTGCAGGCCGGCCTTGTCGGCGTTCAGGCCGTTGGTGTTCGGCGTGCGGCCGATCGACACGATCAGCTTGTCGAACGTGCCTTCCTGCGCCTCGCCCTTGGCGTTGGTGTACTTGACCGTGACGTTATCGCCGCCGGTGGTGACGCTGTCGATCTTCACGCCCAGGTGGATGCCCAGGCCCTGCTTCGTGAACATCTTGAACGCCTCCTTGGCGATCTGCTCGTCGACCGCGCCCAGGAACGTCGGCAGGCCTTCCAGCACGGTCACTTCCGCGCCCAGGCGGCGCCACACGGAGCCCATCTCCAGGCCGATGACGCCGGCGCCGATGACGCCCAGCTTGGCCGGCACGCCTTCGATCGCCAGCGCGCCCGTGTTCGACAGGATCAGCTTCTCGTCGAACGGTGCCCCCGGCAGCGCGCGGGCGTTGGAACCCGTGGCCACGATGATCTGCTTGCCGGTAATGGTCTCGGCGGTCGGGCCGGAGATCTCGATCGGGTAGCCTTCGCCCGTCGCCGCACCGGCGAACGCGCCGCGGCCGTGGAAGAAGGTGACCTTGTTCTTCTTGAACAGGAACAGGATGCCGTCGTTGTTCTGCTTGACGACCGTGTTCTTGCGCTTGAGCATTTGCGGCAGGTTCAGGGACAGGCCGGCGACGTCGATGCCGTGTTCCTTGAACGCATGGCCGGCGTGCTCGAAGTGCTCCGACGACTGCAGCAGTGCCTTGGACGGGATGCAGCCGACGTTGGTGCAGGTGCCGCCCGGTGCCGGACCGCCTTTTTCGTTGGCCCACTCGTCGATACAGGCGACCGAGAAGCCCAGCTGCGCCGCGCGGATGGCCGCGATATAGCCGCCTGGACCTGCGCCGATCACCACTACGTCAAATTGCTTATTGCTCATATTTTTTTCCAATCAGGTCGTTCCCGGGAAGCGTTTCTTCCGGAACGAATATCCACAACAGAATGTAAATCACCAGCCCGAAGCCGAACGACACCGTGAACAGCACGAACACCAGGCGCCAGATCCACGCCTCGACCCCGGACACCTGGCCGATGCCGCCGCAGACGCCGCCGATCCAGCGGTCGGTGCGCGAACGGCGCAACCGCGAGAGCTCGCTGGCCAGGTCGCCGTTGCCGGGCCCTGGCGCCGACGGGGCATCCAGCAGGCGCGCCTTGGCGCGGGCGAATTCCTCGTCGGTCAGCGCGCCGGCCTGGTGCAGCTCGTGCAGGCGCTTGATTTCATCGGAGACGTTCATGGTTGACTCCTTGGGGTTGGGGTCTGTCCCCGCAGGGGACTGACCCCGGTTTTTATCCGCGGCTTTGCTGGCTGACACCCCGAAGCAAAAGCCGGGGTCAGACCCGCCGGGTCTGACCCCAGTTTTCGGTCTCGGGTTTCAGCACTTCAGCGACAGACCCAGCCGGCAACGTCGATTACAGGTCCAGCAGCAGGCGCGCCGGATCTTCCAGCGCTTCCTTCATCGCCACCAGGCCCAGCACGGCTTCGCGGCCGTCGATGATGCGGTGGTCGTACGACATCGCCAGGTAGTTCATCGGGCGGATGACGATCTGGCCGTCTTCCACCACGGCGCGGTCCTTGGTCGCGTGCACGCCCAGGATGGCCGACTGCGGCGGGTTGATGATCGGGGTCGACAGCATCGAGCCGAACGTACCGCCGTTCGAGATCGAGAACGTACCGCCGGTCAGGTCGTCCAGGGTCAGCTTGCCTTCCTTGGCCTTCTGGCCGAATTCGCCGATCTTCTTCTCGATCTCGGCGATGCTCATCTGGTCGGCGTCGCGCAGGATCGGCACCACCAGGCCGCGTGGCGAACCGACGGCGATACCGATGTCGAAGTAGCCGTGGTAGACGATGTCGTTACCGTCGACGGACGCGTTCAGGATCGGGTACTTCTTCAGCGCGGCCACAGCGGCCTTGACGAAGAAGGACATGAAGCCCAGCTTGACGCCGTGCTCCTTCTCGAACTTGTCCTTGTACTTGTTGCGCAGGTCCATCACCGGCTTCATGTTCACTTCGTTGAACGTGGTCAGGATGGCGTTGGTCGACTGCGATTCCACCAGGCGCTCGGCGATACGGGCGCGCAGGCGGCTCATCGGCACGCGCTCTTCCGGACGGTCGCCCAGTTTCAGGCCGGACGGTGCCGACACTTGCTGCAGGGCCGGCTTGGCGGCGGCGGCAGGCTTGGCGGCCGGTGCCGGCGCGGCTGGCTTGGCGGAAGCGGCCAGGGCGTCGCCCTTGGTCACGCGGCCGTCCTTGCCGGAGCCGGCGACGTCGGTCGCGGACAGGCCTTTTTCGGACAGGATCTTGGCGGCGGCCGGCATGGCCACGTCGCCTTTCGCACCGCCTGCGGGGGCGGCTGCGGCAGCTGGCGCGGCCGATGCCGGGGCTTCGGCCTGCACTGGCGCGGCGGTGACCGGCAGCGGCGAGGCCATTGCGGTGCCTTCGGTGTCGATGATGGCGATCACTTCGTCGGCGACCACGGTGGCGCCGTCATTCTTGATGATCTGTACCACCACGCCGGCGGCCGGGGCCGGCAGTTCCAGGACCACCTTGTCGGTTTCGATGTCGATCAGGTTTTCGTCGCGGGCGACGGACTCGCCCAGCTTCTTGTGCCAGGACAGCAGGGTCGCTTCGGCGACGGATTCCGACAGTTGGGGAACTTTGACTTCGATTTGTGCCATTGATTACTCCGTGAATTCGATTATGCGTGGGTGTGCGCGCGCCCCGGTCTCTCGTGCCGGGGCGCGTGGCATGCCGTGATTACTTGGTCAGGATGAAGCCCTTCAGCTTCGAGAACGCCGTCTCCAGCAGTTCCTTCTGCTGGGCGTAGTGCTTGTCGTAGTAACCCACGGCAGGCGACGCGGAGGCAGGACGGCCGGCATATGCCAGGCGCTGGCCCGCTTCCATCGACTCGAAGATGTTGTGCTGGATCTGGAACCATGGACCCTGGTTCTGCGGCTCGTCCTGTGCCCATACCACTTCGGTCGCGGCCGGGAACTTCTTCAGTTCGGCGGCAAACGCCTTGTGCGGGAACGGGTACAGCTGCTCGACGCGGATGATCGCCGTGTCGCTCTGGCCGCGGGTCTTGCGGGCATTGGCCAGGTCGTAGTACACCTTGCCGGAGCAGGCGATCACGCGCTTGACCTTCTTGGCGTCGATTTTCTCGTCGACTTCACCGATCACGGTCTGGAACGCACCCTTGGCCAGCTCGGACAGCGGCGAACCGGCATCCTTGTTGCGCAGCAGCGACTTCGGCGTCAGCACGACGAGCGGCTTGCGGAACTGGCGCACCATCTGGCGGCGCAGCAGGTGGAAGATCTGCGCGGCGGTGGTCGGCTGCACCACTTGCATATTGTTGTCCGCGCACAGCTGCAGGAAGCGCTCGGGGCGTGCGGAGCTGTGCTCCGGACCCTGGCCTTCGTAGCCGTGCGGCAGCAGCATGACGAGGCCCGAAGCGCGGCCCCACTTCACTTCGCCGGAGCTGATGAACTGGTCGATGACGACCTGCGCGCCATTGACGAAGTCGCCGAACTGGGCTTCCCAGATCGTCAGCGTGTTCGGCTCGGCGGTCGAGTAACCGTATTCGAAGCCCAGCACCGCTTCTTCCGACAGCACGGAGTCGATGACGGTAAACGGTGCCTGGTTGTCGGAAACGTTCTGCAGCGGCACGTAGGTGCCCGCATCCCAGCGCTCGCGGTTCTGGTCGTGCAGCACGGCGTGGCGGTGCGTGAACGTGCCGCGGCCGGCATCCTGGCCGGTCAGGCGCACGGCGTAGCCGGACGACACCAGCGACGCGTAGGCCAGGTGTTCGCCCATGCCCCAATCCAGGTTCAGTTCGCCTTTACCCATGTTGGCGCGGTCGCCCAGCACCTTTTCCACCAGCGAGTGGACCTTGAAGCCTTCCGGCACGGTGGTGATGCGGGTCGCCAGGCGCTTCAGTTCCGTCAGCGGCACGGCGGTATCGGCCGCGTCGGTCCACTTGCGGTTCAGGAACGGCAGCCAGTCGACGGCGAACTTGTTCTTGAAGTTCGAGATGACCGGATCGACCGTGTGCTTGCCGGCGTCCATGGCGGCGCGGTAGGCCGCGACCATCTGGTCGCCGCCGTCGGCCGGGATCACGCCCTGCGCGGCCAGCTTGTCGGCGTACAGGCGGCGGGTGCCCGGGTGTTGCGCGATCTTCTTGTACATCAGCGGCTGCGTCAGCGCCGGCGTGTCCTGCTCGTTGTGACCCAGCTTGCGGTAGCAGATGATGTCGACGACGATGTCCTTCTGGAACTGCGCGCGGTAGTCCAGCGCGATCTGCGAGGCCAGCACGACCGCTTCCGGGTCGTCGGCGTTCACGTGCAGCACCGGCGCTTCGATCATCTTGACGACGTCGGAGCAGTAGATCGTCGAACGGGCATCGCGCGGGTCGGACGTGGTGAAGCCGATCTGGTTGTTGATGACGATGTGCACCGTGCCGCCCGTGCCGTAGCCGCGGGTCTGCGCCAGGTTCAGCGTTTCCATCACGACGCCCTGGCCGGCGAATGCGGCGTCGCCGTGCACCAGGATCGGCAGCACTTGCTTGCCTTCCTTGTCGCCGCGGCGGTCCATGCGCGCCTTGACGGAGCCTTCGACGACCGGATTGACGATTTCCAGGTGGGACGGGTTGAACGCCAGCGACAGGTGGACCGGGCCGCCCGCGGTGGAGATGTCGGACGAGAAGCCCTGGTGGTATTTCACGTCGCCGGCCGGCAGGTCGTCGCCGTGCTTGCCTTCGAATTCCTCGAACAGGTCCTTCGGCGCCTTGCCGAGGGTATTGACCAGCACGTTCAGGCGGCCGCGGTGGGCCATGCCGATGACGATTTCCTGCACGCCTTTTTCACCGGCGCGCTGGATGATCTCGTCGATCGAGGCGATGAACGTCTCGCCGCCTTCCAGCGAGAAGCGCTTCTGGCCGACGTATTTGGTGTGGAGGTAGCGTTCCAGGCCTTCGGCCGCGGTCAGGCGCTCCAGGATGTGCTTTTTCTTTTCCGGGGAGAAGTTTGGCGTGGAGCGGATCGACTCCAGGCGTTCCTGCAGCCAGCGCTTCTCGGCCGGGTCGGAGATGTACATGAATTCCGCGCCGATCGACCGGGTGTACGTGTCGCGCAGGAAGTTGGTCAGGTCGCGCAGGGACGCGGTTTCCGGGCCAAAGTAGGTGTTGCTGATGTTGAACACGGTGTCCATGTCCGCATCCGTGAAGCCGTAGGACGCAGGGTCCAGTTCCGGGATCGACGGGCGCTCCTGGCGCTGCAGCGGATCCAGGTTGGCCCAGCGCGAACCCAGGTAGCGGTAGGCGGCGATCAGCTGCGTGGCGGCGACGCGCTTGCGGCCCATTTCCGGGTCGCCCGAGGCGACGACGGTGCGGATCGGGCCGGACTTGGCGCGTTCGGCGAACGAGGCGATGACGGAAGCGTGGGCGACGTCGGGTTTATTGGAGCCGTCGACGGCCGGGACGTGCTGCATGGCGTCGAAATACGCGCGCCAGTTGTCGGGAACGGAGCCTGGATTCTCCAGGTACGCCTCGTAGAGCTCCTCTACGTACGGCGCATTCCCACCGAACAGGTAGGAGTTGGACGTCAGTTGTTGCATCATTCTTGCTCACCTTTCTTCGCGCTTCGCGAGGAATTAGCGGGTTAATCTAACCTTCCGCGACACGGCCTGACCGGTTAGCGGATCGCACATCAAGTTGTGGGGGAAGGACTGTACACCTAAGAGAGAACCGGAAAACACGGCCACCCGCGTAAATATTGTGCAGGCAACAGCTCCTCCGAAATTTCAACAATGGTTGTTTAGCATAGCACGCTGCGTTGAGGTACGACAACCTAAGGTTGCAGATGGTTGTAGCGCCCCTGCCTATCTGCAAGGAAAAGTTACAAATAAATTGGGGACAGCCTCCAAATTGAACAAATTGGGGACAGCCTCCAATTTATGGCAACGTTCCCCTGTCGGGCGCCCTGGACTTCATCATCTAGATCATTTATTCTAGATGCGTCGATTCCCGAAAGCCGCACGATGACCGCCCCTGCCCCGCCGAAGCCCACGCCGTCCGAACTGGAGATGCTGCGCCTGCTGTATGCGCTGGGCCCGGCCACGGCGAAACAGGTTCACGCCGCCGCGCTGGAAGCCCGGCCGGAACAGACCTATGCCACCGTGCTGCGCCTGCTCCAGGTCATGCACGGCAAGGGGCTGGTGACGCGCGACGAAAGCGCCAGGGCCCACGTCTACGCGCCCGCGCTGGCCCAGGACGCCATCCAGACCAGCCTCCTGAAGGACCTGATCCACAAGGCTTTCGCGGGGTCCGGCAAGGCGCTCGTGATGGCGGCACTGCGCGGCGGCCACGTCAGTGCGCGCGAGCGGGCCGAGATCCAGGCCCTGCTGGACGAAGACCAGCGTCGCGACTGATTTCCCCCCTTTGCCAGAGGGTGCCCGCGCTGCCAAGCGCGCGGCGCGGATTTGTTTTTTCGATCACACTGGCATCAGATCGACGGCCGCCCGCCGGCAGCGGCCAACGCCCCACCCGCCGGCACGTTCCAGACCGAACGGGTTTCAGCGAGACTGCATCTATTTGCTTTGCTAATAATCAAGAACACAGCAACTTTTGCAACTTCGGGGGAAGTATGGGTGAGAGCGGGCTACAGTCGGCCGTGGACGTCGGCGGCTTGCCGTTGCGGGATGTGATGGATCTCCTGGCCGGGACGTTCTATGTCCTGGACGAATCAGGCTATTTTGTGTTGTGGAACCAGCAGGTCGAACGGGTCACCGGCCTCTCCGCCGAGCGCCTGCGCGGGCTGCACATGCTGGAGGTGTTCGAGCCGGCCGACCGGCCCGCCGTCGCCAGGGCCTTCTGCACCGTGTTCCAGCAGGACGAACGCGTCCAGATCGAGGCCCGGGTGCGCTCGGCCGACGGTGACGTGATTCCGTTTGCCCTGTGCGCGTCGCGGCTGCTTGTCGGCGGCGGCACCAGCTACATGTGCGGCATGGGCATGGACCTGTCGCAGCACCACCGCCAGCGCGAGAAGCTGGAACTGTTCGAACGCGGCCTGACGGCCGCCAGCAACGGCATCGTCATCACGCGTCACGACGGTGTCGACAATCCCATCGAGTACGTCAATCCCGCGTTCGAGCGCATCAGCGGCTACGAAGCCGCCGAAATGATGGGCCGCGACTCGCGCTTCATGGCGGCGCCGGGCCTGGACCAGGACCAGCGCGCCCACCTGGGCGCGGCCGTACGCGCGTGCCAGCCGGCCTCTGTGGTATTTCGCAACCAGCGCAAGAATGGCGAGCTGTTCTGGAATCACCTGTCCGTCACGCCGGTGCGCGACAACAGCCGCCGCGTCACCCATTTCATCGGCATCATCGAGGACATCACCGCCACCAAGCAGCGCACATCGCAGCTGGAGCACCTGGTCACGCACGACGCGCTGACGGGCCTGGCCAACCGCGTCCTGCTGCGCGACCGGCTCGACCACGCGATCCAGGGCGCCCAGCGCAACCACGAGCAGGTGGCCGTCGTCATGCTGGACCTGAACAAGTTCAAGGAGATCAACGATACGCTGGGCCACGCCGCCGGCGACCAGGTGCTGCGGAATGTCGCGCAGCGGCTGCAGTCGGCCCTGCGCGAATCCGATACCGTCGCGCGCCTGGGCGGCGACGAGTTCGTGCTGGTGCTGGCCGAGCAGCCCAACCTGCGCTTTACGCTGCGCATGATCGACCGCGTGCGGCGGGCGATGGCGGGCGACATGGATATCGAGGGCCGGGTGCTGTCGGTGGGCGCCAGCATGGGCGTGGCCGTGTACCCGAGCGACGGCCGCAATGTACACGACCTGCTGCAGGCGGCGGACGCGGCAATGTACGCCAGCAAGCACGGCGGTCCGGATGCCGTGCATTTCTACTCCCCCGCGATGGCGCACACGACGGCAGCGCGCCAGCACATGGAAAACGCGCTGCGCGACGCGCTCGACCGCGACGACTTGTACCTGCTGTTCCAGCCGGATGTGTGCGTCGAGACGGGCAAGATCCTGGGCCTCGAAGCGCTGCTGCGCTGGCGCCACCCCGAGCGGGGCGAGCTGTTGCCGGCCGACTTCCTGCCCGAGGCGGAAGAGAACGGGCTGATCGTACCGCTGGGCCGGCGCGTGCTGGAGGACGTCTGCAGCACGCTGCGCTTCCTGGCCGACCTCGGCTACCCGGACCTGCCGATCTCGATCAATGCGTCCAGCCGCGAGTTCACCCAGCGCGACTACCTGCTGCACCTGGGCCGGCGCGTCGCCCACCACGGCATCAAGCCCGCCAGCCTGGCGCTGGAGCTGCACGAGGAGCAACTGATGCACGACCCGGAACAGGCCACGCGGCTGGCGAACGGCCTGCAGGAGCTGGGCATCAAATTGTCGGTGGACGAATTCGGCGCGGGCCGCAACAACCTGTCCTGCCTGCGCCGCCTGCCCGTCAGCCAGCTGAAGATGACGCGCCGCCGGGTGCAGGAAATCGGCGCCTCCCCAGCGACGGCATGCTGACCAAGACGATGCTCGACATCGGCCACAACCTGAACATCCCGGTCGTGGCGACAGGCGTGGAGACGCGCGACCAGCGCGACTTCCTCGCCGCGCACGGCTGCAGCCGCGTGCAGGGCCACTACATCAGCCAGCCGCTGGCCCGGCCCGCGCTGGCGGAGTGGCTGACGCGGCATTAGAGCCTCAATCGCCGCGTTGACTGAACAGGCAGGGTTCCAAGCGGCGACGGCCCCGCCCCCCCTGGACCGAAACGGTTGCGCAGCGCCGGCACGGCGGGCGCGGCTTCGAACCTCCCTCGATGGTGGCTGCCGCCAAACCCACCCGCCAACGCGAACTTCGGCAGCGCTGTCGCAACCGCTCGGCGTAATTGCGTGACACAGCTGCGGCGTCGGGCGTCGCCGATGCGGCTTCCCAGCGCAATACGTCCAGCGGCATGCCACCCGGTTCCCGTGCGCACATCATGCCCGATGGCCAGTTGTCGCGGCGTGGTTGTCGCGGTTGACGAAGCAATCCGGCAGGTGCAGTTGCCAATGCGTTTCAATGGTTTGCTCCCGTTTACCCCAACCATCGTATGTTAGGCCGAATCGCGCGCAGTTGTGCTGCACGAGTTGACAGGGCAACGCGCACGACGGCAGCGTGGAGAATGCGTGGCCGGCACACGGCCCGGAGAGAACACCCGCACTGCCGCGCGCCGGGACTACATCTGCCACCCGCCGGCCGGGCTAGCACTTGCGAATGACGGCGGTCGCCCCCGCCGCCCCGAAAGCTGACAGGGCACACCTCCGTGCCCACCTTCGTCTTACGCCAACAAACAGCGTCACGCGGACAAGGCCAGTCGGCCAGGCGCCGCGGCATGGACCGGCAGTGAACGATCCGCTGCGCTTGCGGGCTTCACTGCCAGCACCGGGTTCGCGCTCGAAGCCAGTTGGAACGTCGCCGCACGGCGCGACAGTTCTTCGGCCTGCTCATGCAAGGCCGCGGATGCGGCAAAAGCCTCTTCCACCAACGCGGCGTTTTGCTGCGTCGACGAGTCGATGTCGGCCAGTGTTCGATGTACCTGCACGATGCCGGCCTCCTGCTCCGTACTCGCCGTCTCGATGGCGCCGATGATGCGGCTGACCTCACGCACGTTTTGCACGATCTGGCTCATCGTTCGACCCGCTTGCGCGACCAGCGCGCCACCGGCGTCGACCTGGTCGAGCGACGCGCCGATCAATTCCTTGATCTCCTTCGCCGCTGTTGCCGAGCGATGTGCCAGCGCACGCACTTCTGCCGCGACGACGGCAAAACCGCGCCCCTGCTCGCCCGCACGAGCGGCCTCGACAGCCGCGTTCAATGCCAGGATATTGGTCTGGAAGGCAATGCCATCGATCACGCTGGTGATATCGGTAATGCGACGAGCGGAGGCGTCGATCGACGCCATGGTCTGGATCACCGAGTCCACGACAGCACCGCCCTCCTCGGCGACCCCGGTAGCGCGCGTTGCCAGTGTGCTGGCCTCCCTGGCGTGCTGGCCGTTCTGCTTGACCGCGTTCGTCAGCTCTTCCATTGCGGAAGCTGTCTCTTCGAGCGCAGCCGCCTGCTTTTCGGTGCGCTGCGACAGGTCGCGGTTACCGCCCGCAATCTGCCCCGATGCCGACGCAATACCTTGAGCACCGCTGCTGACCGCACCGACCACGTCGCGCAGATTGACGGTCATTTGCCCCAATGCACGCAATAATACGCCGAACTCGTTCCTTGACGATGCCGAAATATCCGTTGTCAGATCGCCCGCCGCTACGCGCTGAGCAGCGTTGACCGCCTGCTCGAGGGAAGTGCCAATGGTGCGCGTAATATAGCGCCCGGCTGCCCAGGCGATGGCGACAGCCAGTGCGATCGCTGCTGTGCCGACGGTAATGGCCGTATCGATGCTGGCCTCCACGGCGGCGCGACGCACCACCGCGCGCTCCTGAAGGTAGGCAGCCAGACCGACGGCCTGCTTGTCCGCTTCGCGATACACGGGATTGATCGTGCTGATCAGTATCTTCTGAGCGTCGTCCCAGTTGTCCCCGGTAATTGCACGCGCTGCGGCGCCTGTACTGTCCAGTCCCAGGCGGCCGCTGTCGCGATACCAGCGGTCCGCCAGATCGCGCTCCGCTGGATCCTCGACCCCCTTGCGGTAGGCATCCCACAGCGTAACGATATCGGCCGAATTTTTAGCGATGATGCCGTCATGAATCGAGAGGGGATGGTCGTGCATTGCCGCATAACGCGTCCCAGGGTTGTGCTGCAGGGCTTGCAGGACCTGGCTGCGGTTCGCTTCCATGCGCAACCGGATCTTGTCGACAGTCGCCTGCGCGGTCAGGTCCGCCGTGCTGCTCGACTCAAGAGCCGCGATGACGTAATTGACCAGCCAGAACGACCCGCCACCGGACAGGGCGATGATGACGATGAGAGTACCCAGCGTTGCACGCAATAAGGTACGAATAGGAAGATTCGACAATTTCATCATTTTTCCATTGTTTAGGGAGGGGACACGCCAAAAATAATCAAATTCGGCGATTTTGTGAATGTTGATCCACTTATTTCCCTGCGTCAACAATAATCATCATCAAAATCGTCAAAAAACTTGGACTGTTGTGTCGTGCGAACATAGGAAGCAGACGCGTATCTCGACCGGCTGCTTGCGTGCGCATTGGGCTTGTGCAAGTGCATCAAACTGCGCGAAGCATGGCCGTGTTTGTTATCATTACCGTCCAGGCCGGGCTCTCGGCATCCACAGCGCAAACACACGACCAAATCATGCAAACCTCACATCGAAGCTCGGGCATCGACGCCGTCGGCGGCATCCCCTGGGGCTCGCACTTCTGCCAGTTCTACCGTACCGAGGCCGACCTGGCGGAAACGCTGGTGCCATTCTTCCAGGCCGGGCTCGATGCGAACGAATCGTGCCTGTGGGTGACGTCGCAGTCGCTAGACGCCAACCGGGCCAGGGCTCTGCTGGAGGACGCCATTCCCCGCCTGGACGCCTACCTCGCCAGCGGCCAGATGGAGATCGTGTCGATCTCGGACTGGTACAAGGCGGGCGACGTGTTCGATCCCGACATCGTGCTGAACGGCTGGATCGAACGGGAACGGCGCTCGCGCGCGCTCGGCTTCGAAGGCCTGCGCCTGACCGGCGACACCATCTGGGTCGAGCGGTCCGGCTGGGCCGACTTCATGGACTACGAGCGCAAGGTGAACGGCGCGTTCCGGCACTACAACCTGGTCGCGTTGTGCACGTACTGCATGGAGACGTGCAGCGCGGAGGACGTGATCGACGTGTGCCGCCACCACGAGTTCGCGCTGACGCGGCGCGACGGCGCCTGGGAAGTGCTGGAGAGTTCGTCGCTGAAGCTGGCCAAGCAGGAACTGGTGCGCCTGAACGCGGAGCTGGAAGACCGGGTCGAAACGCGCACCGCCGCACTGAACGCGGCCGTGCAGGCCCGCGACGAGTTCCTCGCCATGCTGGGCCACGAACTGCGCAATCCGCTGGCGCCGATCCGCTCCGCGGCGGACGTGATCCGTGCACTGGCGCCGGCCAACTCGCCCATCGCCGACAGCTCCGCTGTCCTGCACCGGCAAGTCGCTCATCTCACGCGTCTGGTGGACGACCTGCTGGACGTGGCGCGTATCACGCAAGGCCACATCCAGCTGGCCATGCGGGAAACATCACTGGCCGACATCATCGAGATGGCATTGGAACAGACGCGACCGCTGATCGACCAGCGCGGTCATTCGCTGGCAGTGGCCATGCCGCCCAGGAACGTGCAGGTGGTGGCCGATGCCACGCGCCTTGCCCAGGTATTCGGGAACCTGCTCCACAATGCCGCGAAGTACACGCCGAACGGCGGTGCGGTCAGCATTACTGCGCACGTGCACGACGGGTCGGCAACGGTCACGGTTTCCGACAACGGAGCGGGGATTCCGCGCGACATGCTCGACTCCATCTTCGGGCTGTTCACTCAGCTGCCTCGCTCGCTCGACCGCTCCGACGGTGGCCTGGGGATCGGCCTGACGCTCGCGCGCCGCCTGGTCGAGCTGCATGGCGGTACAATCGCCGCGCACAGCGGCGGTCCTGGCCTGGGCAGTTCGTTTTCGGTCCGGCTGGCGTTGGCGACAGGAAGCACACGGGAGCACGCCCCGGCAACGGGCGAGATGCCGCGACCGGATTAAGGCGGCGCCATTCCTGTCTGCAGGATATTCAGCAGCCGTTCCGGCTGGACCGGCTTGACAAGATGCAGTTCGAATCCGGCCGCAAGGCTGCGGGCCATGTCTTCCGGTTGACCGTAGCCACTCAATGCAATGAGCCGGCATTGCGCCCCGCCAGGGCGCTGGCGTATTTCACGCGCCAGCTCATGGCCGCTCATGATGGGCAGGCCGATATCGAGTACGGCCACGTCGGGGCGCAATGTGTCGAACCGCGCCAGGGCGGTCACGGGGTCGTGACATACCTCGACCTTGCAGCCATGCTGTTCCAACAACATGCCCAGCATGCGAACCGCGTCGACGTTGTCGTCCACCAGGAGTATCCGACGCCCCTGCGGCTGGCCCTGCAGCGAGTGCCCCGCCGCTTGCGCTTCCGGGGCGCCGCAGGATGGCAGGCAGACGACGAATTCGCTGCCGCGGCCGCGACCGTCGCTGCGTGCTTCGATATGCCCGCCATGCAGCTCGACGAGCCGTCGCGCCAGCGATAGTCCGACGCCAAGCCCACCTTCGGCGCGGTCGATGCCCCGCTCTCCCTGGTAGAACAAGTCGAAGACCTGACGTAACTCCTCCGCTGTCATGCCGCGACCATTGTCCGCGACCGCAATGCGCACGTGCCCGTCCATGGCCTGTGCGGACAAACGAATGATGCCGCCCCGCGGCGTGTACCGCGCCGCATTGATGAGCAAATTCGCAATCACTTGGGCGAGGCGCACATCGTCCGCCTCCACGTACCAGCTACCGCCGACGGTCAATTCCAGCTGGTGCGCGCGTGCGCGGATATCCGCTGAGGCGATCTCGACCGCCTTGTCCAGCAGCGGTCGAAGTCCCAGCCGCGCCCGCTTCAGTGAAACCTTTCCCTGTGTGACACGGGCGATATCGAGCAGGTCGTCCACCAGCCGCACGAGATGGTCGACCTGGCGCCGGATGACGGCACGCTCCGGTCCAGGACCGGCGTCGGCGCGCATTTCCATCATCTCCAGTGCCATCAGTATCGGCGCCAAAGGGTTGCGCAACTCGTGCCCGAGCATGGCGAGGAACTGGTCCTTGTTCCGGTTGGCGTCCTGCAAGGCCGCCAGCACGGTTTCGCGCTCATCGTGCGCACATTCGAGCTTCTTGCGCGCCACTACGTGTTCCGTGACATCCACCGCCGTCAGCACGACGCCATCGGCCGCGCCATCGATGCCGCACAGCGGCTCGAGGCTGAGCCGCAGGTACCGGTCTGCATTGATCTCCGGCAGACGCAGCTCGTCGGCGTGGTAGGACTCGCCGTTGGCCTGGACCTGCTGCAGCAGCGCGTGCAACTGGCCGCCTACCACGGCGGGGAACGCTGCGGCGAACGTCTTGTCGCGCAGGCCGGTGCGGCCGCTCAGTTCGATGAAGCGATCATTGACAAGCGCGATCCGCAAGCCCGGTCCGCTCAGCAGCGCAGTGGCAACGGGAGAACGCAGGATCATCTGGTCACGTTGGGCCAATGCCATGTCGCGCTCGTGACGCTGGGTCGCATCACGGGTAAAGCAGCGGGTGTAGCGCAGTTGCCCGTTCTCGAAGCAGCCGTTGGAATGAATGACCACGTGCCGGATACCGCCGTCCCGACAACGCAGGCGGGCCGGCTGGTCGTAGAGCGTTCCCCCACGTCCGAGTATGTCCAGGATACGTTCGATGACGTCCGCATCGGCATGGAACTCGGCGATATTGTGGCCCACGTACTCTTCCCAGCGATAGCCCAGCAGCGCGAGCTCCGCCTTGTTCGCCCACAGGATCGTGCCATCCGGTCCGACGCGATGGATCCCTTCCGCCGCATTGTCCAGGAAATCGGCCAGGTCGGCTTGAGTGTCGGCAGCAAGCCGTTCGGCATCGCGCCGACGCGCTGCTTCACTGCCCAGGGCAAGCGCCCGGCGCTCCAGTTCGAGGCGTTCCAACGGGTCGGCATGCCGATGACACGCTTGCCGCAAGGCGCCCGCGTCGGTATGCGCGCGACAGATGGAGGCGAAACTGTCGGCCAGCTCGACCGTCGGAAACAGCGCCCACGGATAAGCACAAAACAATGAGAACGTTGCGTGCGCCCGCAAGGCGTTCCACAGCTCTTCCAGCCGGAGCGCGGCTTCGAAATGACCGTCGGCACACAGCAGTGCGACCATTTCGCCATAGGCATGGGTCGGCACGCCTGGCCGCTGCACAGCGCGCACCAACGCGCCGACCACCGCATCGAAGCGCGCCGCATCCGGCCAGCCTCCCATGGTGAACTGCGCCAACGTCGCCGCCGCGTCCAGCACGACAAGGTGCGCCAGGTCGTCCGGGACCACGTCCCGGCGCAAGAGCGCCAGCACGTCTTCCACCCGTGCAGCGGTGGCGATCAGGATGGCGCTGCCACCCCGGCGAAGCGCCCCGCCCAAGTGCGCGGCGATTTCTTCGGCGAGGAACGCCTCGTCGTCGTAAAAGCGCACGAAATGCGCTTCGCCGCCGCCGCCGCACGCATGATCGACACATTGTTCCGGGAGCATTCTCAATCCTGTGGATGCCCCGGGATCGGGACAATATCAGCCATTCTACCGGAGATATCCCTGGCAAGACATCCGGGGCCGGGTTTCACGTGTGTCCTGGACACTTGCTCCTGCCGCGCGCCAGCCTGCCTCGATCAGCTTTCGCTGCAGAACCTGTCGATCAGTGCCTGCTGCTCGGCCCCCACGGCAACGAATGCAAAACCGGTACGGAACTCGTCGGCACTGAGCGTACAGTTGGTCACGCGGCCGGCAACAACGACCGCATGCATCCGCCCTCCCATTGGCAGCATGAAATGAACGCGGGCCTGACAGCCAACCGCCGTGGCCATCGGCAACAGGATAGCGATCCCTATGCTGCTGATGTCATGGGTGCGCCCCGCTACGGGGCGCGAACCGATTTCCACCATGGCGCGCACCCTCAGTATGCGTCGCCGGGCCAGCCTCTTTTCATTGTCCATAACGAATGAGTGTTGTATGCGCTAATGGGATACATGGCCGGACCGCCCGGCTCGCTCGTTCAGCCACCACGCCAGGTGCGCAAGGTCGACAGTACCGTCAGCAACTCCGCCGGCTCGACAGGCTTGGCGACGTGCATCTGGAAGCCGCTTGTCAGCGCCCGCATCCGGTCCTGCACCCGTGCATAGGCCGTCAGGGCAACTGCGGGCGCGGCAGGCAGCCGGTCGACGCTCTCCCGTCGGCGCACCTCGGCAATAAACGCGTAGCCATCCATGCCGGGCATGCCGATGTCGCTGACGATCATGTCCGGCCGGATGCCTTCCCACAGCACAAGGCCGGTCTCGGCGTCGCTCGCCGTCTCGACGGTCGCGCCCGCACCGATCAGTACGGCAGCCAGCATGTTCCGGGCGTCGTCGTCGTCCTCCACCAGCAGCACCACGGCTCCTGCCAGGCTGAACTGGTCCATGTCGATGGGGACACGGTAGGCCCCCGCTGCGACCTGCGGGGCGGCTTGCGCTTGGGTACTGGCAAGGGGCGCGATGGGCAGTACCACGGTGAAGGAAGCCCCCAGGCCAAGTCCGTCGCTGTGCGCGGATACCGTCCCGCCGTGCAGTTCCACCAGCTTCTTCACGATCGCCAGACCAAGGCCCAGGCCGCCATGCTTGCGACTCGACGTGGCGTCGACCTGTGTGAAGCTGTCGAAGATGCGCGGCAGGTACTCTTCGGGAATGCCGGCACCGTTGTCGGCAACGACGATATGGATGCTGGAGTGATGGCGTTGCAATGCCACATGGACCCGGCCTCCCTTGGGGGTGAATTTGATGGCGTTGGACATCAGGTTCCAGACGACCTGCTGCAGGCGCTCGGGGTCGCCCGACACGGGGCCTGCCAGCGGATCGACCACCATCTGGATATTGAGCGATTTGGCAATGGCGGCGGGGCGGACGGCCTCCACCGCCGCCTCGACCGACGGTTGCGGCGAAAACAGCTGCACGTTCAGGCGCAGTTTGCCGCTGACGATACGAGATATGTCCAGCAGGTCCTCGACGATCTGTGCTTGTGCCCTGGCATTGCGTTCGATGGTCTCGATCGCCCGCTGGGACATCGCGTCATCGAGCTTGCCCGACGTCAGCATATGGGACCAGCCGAGGATGGACGTGAGCGGCGTACGCAGTTCGTGCGAGACCGTGGCCAGGAACTGATCCTTCGCTTCGTTGGCGCGCGCCGCCTCTTCGTACAGCCGGTGCTTGTCGGCCGCCTCCTGTTCGGCGCGCTTCTTGGCGAACAGCGCTTCCTGGTACAACGACGCCTTGCTCAGCCCGATCGCGGCCTGGGCTGCCAGGGTCTCCACGATACGCTCGTGCTCTTCCGTAAAAATGCCGGGTTGCTCGTGCCCGAAGAACAATCCGCCGATAACCTCGTCCTCGCTCGATTTGACGGCCACCGCCAGATAGGAACGGACCGGCAGGTGACCGGCCGGCATGCCGTGGTACGGCGCCATCTTGCCGTAGCGTGGATCCTGGCGGATATCGTCGCTGCGGATGGTACCCTCGCCACGAAACGTGGGGCCGAACAGGTGCGTATTGCGCGGCAGGGGAAAGCGGGAAAAATGTTCCTTGGGCACGCCGGCGATCGTATAGAGCGTGTACGACTCGCCGGCCTCGTTGCGCACGTTATAGAAGAATGCGCCGAATTGCGCGCCCGTCAGCGTGGTGGCGGCATCCGTCACGGCCTGGACGATCTTCTCGTGATCGAACTCCTGCACGATCAGCATGCCGATCCGCTGCAACGCCTCGCGCTCGCGCTCCCTCGCCAGGCCGACGCGGGCATCCTGTACTTCGATGACAGTACCCACGACCCGGCCCCCCGTCGAATCGGGCTGGCGGTAAACGAGACCGCATACAGCGTGCCGTCCTTGTGGACGAACACTTCCTCGCCGTGTTCCTGCATGTTGGCAGGGGCCGCGCGATCGATCGGGCACTCGGCAAGAGGATATGGACTGCCGTCCGGACGCGTGTGATGCACGAAATCATGCAGGGGCGCGCCCTGTACTTCAGCAAGCGTAAATCCGGTCAATTGCTCGGCCGCGGGATTCATGTAGACACAATGTTGCCGGTCGTCCATCACGAACAGCGCAACTGTCGCGTTGGTGCACAGATCGTGGAGGTCGAGCAGACTTTGCGCGGTCTGGGTCATTGACTGAGTTTCCAAAAAAGAACGAATAATACGTTGGTTGTGCCGGTCGCGTCGCACGACCGGAGGCATCAATCGATGAGCTGCCTGATGCAGTCGGTCAAATGCTCCAGCAGCACCGGCTTGGTGAGGTGACGGTCGAAGCCGGCGTTCACTGCGTCTGCCTTCTCCGTTGGCAGCCCGTATCCGGTCACCGCGATCAATCGGATGCTGGCAGTGGCCGGGTCCGCTTTCAGCTGCCGCGCGACTTCATGGCCGGACATGTCCGGCATGTCGATATCGATCAGGGCAACCACGGGCTGCACCCTGCGCGCCAGCGCCAGGCCGCGCCGGCCGTTCTCCGCGGCCTGCACACTGAAGCCCTGCGTGGTGAGCATCAGGACCATCATCTCGCGCACGTCCCGATTGTCCTCCACCACGATCACGCTCGAACCTGCGCCCATGCCACACGCGACGGAAGCCCCGGTTGCCGGGGCAGCGGTCGTGGCAGGGAAGCGCAGCGTGAATACGCTGCCCTGGCCGATGCCGGCGCTGCGCGCCTCCAGCGTTCCACCGTGCTGGATCGCCAGCGATTTGACGACGGCGAGGCCGATCCCCAGCCCGCCCTTGGCCCGGCTTACAACTTGCCCTTGCACGAACACATCCGATGCCTTTTCCAGCAGTTCAGGCGGCATGCCAATGCCATTATCCGCGATGGACAGGACCGCCTGCGCAGCCTCGCGGCGCACCGTCAACGTCACGGTTCCTCCTTGGGCAGTGTACTTGAGTGCGTTATCGACCAGGTTGCTGATCATTTGTTCGATCCTGGTCGGGTCGCCTTCGATCGTGACGGCAACCAGATCCGCGTCGATCCGGTGCGTTTGCATCGCTCCGCGGGCCTCGAAGCCGGCCAGGCAAGTTTCCACGGCTTTTGCCAGGTCGAGCGGGACGCGCTGCATGGTGACCTTGCCACTCAGGATGCGATGCGCATCGAGCAGATCGTCGACGAGCTTGGCCAGGTGACGGCTCTGGCGCCCGATGATCGTCGCAATCCTGGCCACCTGGGTCCGATCGCCCGCGGCTTGATCGAGCAAGGTCGCCCCCGACACGACGGCCGCGAGGGGGTTGCGCAGTTCGTGGCCCAGCATGGCGAGAAACTCGTCCTTCGACCGGTTCTGCTCCTCCGCGACCTGCCGCGCCCGCAATGCCTCCGCCAGGTGTTCCTGCCGGCCCTGTTCGGCTGCGGCCAGCAGGGTTCCCGCATCATGCAAGGAACGCTGCAGGCGGTTCATCTCTTCCACGCCCAGGTCGATAATGGGTGGTATCTCGTATCGCGGCAGCAAGTCGGCCGCCGCCGAGACGTGCCGGATCGATTTCAGCAACCGACGGCTGAACAGCAAGGCACTCCCCATGGCAAGCAGGATTGCGATCACGAACCCGGCAGCGAGCAAGGCGACCGACTGTGCCGCGGTCTTCTCGATTTCAGCCACGGGCACGCCGACGCCGACAGTCCAGCCGGTCAGCTCCGACCGCTCCCAGGCGCCGTACATTTCGATGCCATCGCGGGTGTAGGCGCGCGACACCCCTTCAAAGCCCGCCAGGATGGTGCGCAACCGCTCTGGCCGGGGCGGCAGGCCCACGAATTTCTCCGGATGGCGATTGCGCGCGATCGTGATGCCCTGTTTGTCGAACACGGCGATCAGCCAGGACGCGGGTACATTCTGCGCCGGCAACAGGCGGTTGAGATGCTCGGCGAACATCCACTCATTGACGACGATTCTCCGCCCGTCGCGCAGGCGAACCGGCTGTTCGACGCTGACAACGAACTTGCCGGTCGCGCTTCCTTTGATGAGATTGCTGTAGACGGGAACGCCTCCCGCAAGCACACTCCTGATCCTGGCCTGGGCTACCGGCCCCGGCGGCGCGATCGGGCTGCCATATTCCCTGACAGTGTTGAACAGTTGCTGTCCCGTTTCGTCGAGCAGCGCCGCCTGGATACCCGGCCGGTTGTTGGCGGCCCTGGCTTGCTGGTAGAACTGCCGGAAGTCGCCGGCGAGCAGGACATGCGACGTGCTGAGCGTTTGCGCGGTGGCTGTCGCGAAGGTCATCTCGCGGTCCATCACGTTGACCGATGCCCGAGCCAGTTCCTGCATGCTGCGCAAGGCGGCCTTGCGCTCGGCGGTGAGCAGGACGTCGAGCGCAAGAACCGAGAACAGGATCGTCGGTATGAGCACGACCAGGACCAGCAGCATGATATGCCACCGGACCTTCATGGGTGCCAACTGAACGCGGAACCCGGCACTGTTTGCCCCGTCGGGGGAACCGCTCCTTATTGCAGCCATTTGGCCTCGCGCCTGACCGCGGCGATCAATTCTTGCGGCTGGTACGGCACCACGAGGTACTGGCTGGCGCCGCTAGCCATGCCCCTGGCAATATCCTGCGCCGTGATGAAAGCCGCCGAGATGTGGATCACACGGATCACGCAGGTTGCCGGGTCCGTCTTGATCCTGCGGCAAACTTCAATGCCATCGATGTCGGGCAGCCGGACATCAAGCAGAACAAGAGCCGGCAGCATGGCCGCGGCCATGCGGATGGCATCCTGTCCATTCGCTGCTTCCGCAACGACGAAGCCGGCATTGCGGAGCAGGCGCGTCTTGACGTAACGCGCCTGTTCATAGTCATCGACGTTCAGAATCAGCATTCTCTCGGTTACCAACATTCCACGGCAAGCACGAATTGTAGCAGAGGTGAAATAAAGACAACGCCCGCGACAAGACTTTGCAACGCCTCCGTGCCCCCCATCTCTCATGTTGCTGCACAACTACAAGAGGTATGCCTGGCGGCCGAAGCGCATTAGAATGGCTTTGGAATCGAAATTTCCACAGCCCAAGCCCCGCGCCCTTCCGTTGCCAGCCCAACCCCGTCGCGATGCGCTGCAGGCTGCGGAGCTGAAGGCGATGGTCGCCCGGTTGGGCGAGGCCCCCGGCCGGGTGGACCTGCGCGGCAACGGCGTTCCTGCGGTATCGGAGCTCGGCAAGATGCTTCAGCAAAGCATTGGTGCGATGCATGGGGCCGTCGCGGCGGCGACTGCCGGCGTGCAGGGTATCCGGACGTCATCGGAGACGATCTCCGGACTCAATTCCACGATCGAATCCACCACACATGAGCAGATCGCGCGAGTGCGGGGTGCACTGGCCGCAATGGCCGACTTGACGACCGACGTGGTCCAGAACATCGACAGTACCCGCAACGCCGCCGGCGCGGCCGGCCAGGCATCCGCGGTGGCTGCACAGGGAGGAAGCACGGTCGCCGAGGTTGTCCACACGATGGGGCATATCTCGGCCTCGTCGGGCAAGATCGTCGAAATCATCGGTGTGATCGACACCATCGCGTTCCAGACGAACATCCTTGCCCTGAATGCGGCAGTAGAAGCGGCGCGAGCCGGCGAACAAGGCCGCGGCTTTGCCGTCGTGGCCGCCGAAGTGAGGCAGTTGGCGCACCGCTCGGCTCAGGCGGCGCGGGAAATCAAGACACTGATCGAAGACGCCGTAACGAAGATCGAAAGCGGGCATGAACTCGTGGACGAGGCGGGACGTACCATGCGCGTGATCGTCGACAGCGTGGCGAACATGGATCGACATATAGCGCTGATTGCCCAGTCGAGCGAGCGGCAAGCGGAAGCGACCCGGTTGATCGAGGCCGAGCTGGTGCATATCGGGACGATCACGGCAACCAAGGTCGCCATGACCGAGGCGGCTGCGCAAGCGGCAATCGATGTCGAGCGGGACTCGAAGTCTCTCGATGCACGAATGCACTGTTTCGATATCGATTCATAGCGACCGCTTCCCTTTGCGGCCGGGGTTACCCTTCGATTTTGGCAATCAACGCTTCGTCCTTATTGCCCCGTCCGCGGCCTCGGACCCGCCAGCTCCGAAGCCTCTTTCAGATAGCCGGCCAGCGTTTGCAGGCAAGCCGGCTTGGTCATGTGACGCCAGAACCCGGCATCGAGTGCACGCTGGCGGTCCTGGTGTTGGCCATAACCCGTCACGGCAATATAGAGCGCGTTGCCGCAGACCGGTTGAGCCCGGAGACGCGCGACAAGTTCATACCCATCGATATCGGGCAGGCCGATATCGAGCAAGACGACATCTGGCGCACAAACCGTAGCGTTGGCCAGGGCGGAGCTGGCATTGTGCGCCACGGTCACCCTGTGTCCCATTTGTCCGATGAGCCGCGCGAGCATCGCGGCGCCATCGACATTGTCGTCGACCAGCAGGATGCTCAGGGCAGAGGTTGTGCCGACAGTGTGCATCGCATCTCCCGGCCGCTTGCCTTCACGCGGCGGCCCGCCGTGCCAACGCGGCAGTTCAATCGTGATGGTGGTTCCCTGCCGTTCGCCCCGGCTGGACGCGGCGACACGCCCATCATGCAGCTCCACCAGTGACTTGACCAGGGCCAGGCCAAGGCCCAGCCCCCCTTGCGTCCGACCCAGCGTTCGCCTGCCCTGGATGAACGAGTCGAATACATCCGGCAGCAAGTCCGGAGCGATGCCATAACCGTTGTCCGTGACGGCGACCCTGATGGACTCGGACTGTTCCGTCAGCACGACGCCGATATGGCCGCTGTCCGGCGTGTACTTCGCGGCATTGTTGATGACGTTCGCCAGGATCTGCACCAAGCGAACGAAATCGCCACGCACCACTGTCGGCACGGCCGGCGCGGTGTATGCGAGTACATGGCGACGCTGTTCGACCAATGGCCGAACCTGCTCGCTTGCTGCTTCGACCACGCCACGCATGTCGACCGCGCCAAGGTCCAGCTCGATCATGCCTCGTGTGACGCGCGACACATCCAGAAGGTCGTTCAGCAAAGCCGTCATATGGCCGACCTGGCGAGAAATGATTCTCCCAAGTTCCCGCATTCGAGTGCCATCGATATGCCCGAGTTCGAGCAGCTGGGCAGCCCCATCTATAGGCGCAAGCGGATTGCGCAGCTCATGCGCGAGCATTGCCAGAAACTCGTCCTTGCGGCTGTTGGCGATGCGTAGCGCACTCTGCGCATTCGCCCGTTCGATGGCGTCCCAGGTCCGCTGCGCGACATCCTCCGCAATCAATGCATCGGCGTCGCTCCACCGGCGTGGTTGCGCGCAGTGCAGGTACAGGATGGCGACCAACCGCCCGCCCTTGACGAGCGGCACGACAAGCAGGCTCGTCGTGCCGATGCTGGCGTAACCGGCGGCATACGGAGCCGAACGAGGATCCGCCTGGATATCGTCAAGTCGCAGCGTCTGCCCGGCTTTAAGGACAGCGATGATATTTGGGCCGAAACTGTCCAACGGACGGCTCTCCGGCAAGGCTCCGCATCGCTCCGCTGTCCGCAGTCCAGTCGCGATGCACGGACACCGAATCCGATACGGCATCGATTTCGCCATAGCCGACACGGCCGGCGCCGACGTATTCGCCCAGCATGGAGGCGGCGTGGGCCGTGATCGCCAGCGGGTCATCGAGGCCGCGCAAGGCATCGGACAAAGCGAGCTGAAACGCTTGGCGCCGCTCCGCCAGCACCTCCCGCGTGGTTTCGGCAAACGTGACCAGTACGCCGTTCGGCGTCCCATCATCGGTACGTACCGGACTGTACGAAAAGCTGAAATAGCAGTCTTCAGGATAGCCGAACCGTTCGATCGTCAGCTTGAACCGCTCGAATCCGATGCCCTCGCCAGTCAGGACTTTTTCCCACATGGGGCCGATCGTCGGCCAGATCTCCGACCACGTCACGCGCGCATCGTTCCCCAACGCACTAGCGTCCTTTTCGCCGAGGATCGGGACATACGCGTCGTTATAGAGCTGCGTGAATTGCTCGCCCCACGCCAGGTACATCGGCAACTGGCAATCGAGCAGCAACCGAACGGCATTGCACAGACTGGACGGCCAGCGATCGATCCCGCCGAGCGGTGTGCTGGACCAGTCGAACGCCATCATCCGCTGCTCCATCCTGCTGGGATGGCTGCCGGGCGCCGGTGGCTCGGCAATAAATCGAGGCCAGTTCATGGGAGATTCGAAATGTCGTGGTCGGGAAGTTGGCCGGCGAAATGCCCGGAATTAAGCGGGTCACTGTTCCACCGGCAGCAGGCTGGCCGGAGTCCATCGGAAACCTGTGGACGAAGCGCCCAGCTCGGCCGTATCAGCGATTATACAGTGGGCTCGCCGTACACCTGTCAGCCGTATCGTGTTGCGCGCTGTCCCGCTGCGCCTGCGGAAGGACTGGCGCCAGGTGTCGGATAACCTTCTGCGCGTACAGCGATCCGGTGTGGCGCATCCATACTTAATAGCGGGGATGACACGCAAGTAATGTGCCGGTAACACGCACGTAACAAACAGGTAACAACGTCGGGGGAGAGAGGCCATGCGGCGCGGCCAGCGCGTACACTGGCCTGGCAGTGGCCGCCCCGGCCGCCGCGCTGGCGCAAAGGAGCCGCGATGGCCACGATCCCCCACGTCGAACGCACCGCACAGCAGGTGGACAGTCGCCTCCCGCCTGCCGGCTCCGGCAACGCCTGCGTGGACGACCGGCGCGTTGCCACCGCCCAGTGCCAGGCGCTGTCGCACCTGGCGCAGGAAAGCCCGCGCGTCGTCCAGGCCCAACTGGTGGCGCAGCGCATGCATGCCGCAACCGGCAATCTACCGCCTGCGCTGCGGGCAGGCATCCAGCGGCTGTCTGGCTGTTCGCTGGCGGACGTGCAGGTGCACTACAACTCGTCCAAGCCTGCCCAGCTGAGCGCCCATGCCTATGCCCAGGGAAACGAAATCCACCTGGCGTCCGGCCAGGAACGGCACCTGCCGCACGAGGCATGGCACCTCGTGCAGCAAGCGCAAGGCCGGGTCAGGCCCTCCTTCCACGCCGGCGGCGTACCCGTCAATGACGACCGCTCGCTGGAAAGCGAAGCCGATCGGATGGGCGCGCGGGCATTGCAGGACGGCTGCAGTGACGCCGGTGCCAGCGGAGCCGCCGGGACCGGCACGGTGCCCGCCGCCACGGCAACCGTGCAGCGCAGGCTGCTGATCGCCGATGTCGAGCGGACCGACGCACAGACGACGTTCACGGCGCTCGATACCGTGTCCCAGCAACCGGGCAACGAGGCACTGCTGACGGTCTGGCAGGCCGCCAGCAACAAGCTGGGAACGATCGGCCGGATGATCGGCACCAGCAGCGCGGGATCGTACAAAGCCAAGGCATGGGAAACGCTGTATTGGTATTACGGCCGCCAGCGCACGCTGACGTATGCGTACCTGAGCGAGCAGCAGGCGATCCGGGGCGTGGCCGGGGAAACGCTGCGCGACGCCAGCGAGCGGATGGAGGGCGACCTTGCGGCCGAGGTCCTGCGCAGCACGGAGATTACCGGCGCACTGGAGAGCGCGTCGCGGAAGATCATGGCTGCCATCGCCGGCTGGAAGTCCAATACCCTGAACAGCCCGCCCGTCGTCGGTGCCGCGCCAGTGCCAGCGAACCTGGGCGACGAACCGCAAAAGTACGCCCACTACTACAGTCCGCTGGGCGCCGTGGAGGGATGGCTGTCCAGGGTGCGCAGGCCGACGACGCCAGCCACGGCGCTGGGCAACCCGACCGGGCGCAGCCAGGGGGCGCTGATCGCGTCGATCCACGACCTGACGGACCAGTTGGTTGCTGCCGGCCCCGGCTGGGACCAGACCGTTAACGTACCGCTGGCCGACCGGATCGCGCATTACCGCGATGCCCATGGTAACGTTGCGACAGAAGCGATCGAGACGGTGCGGCCGTACAGGCGCGACGCACTCAATCAGATCGTCGTCGATGCGCGCGGCCACCCAGTCACCGGTCCGATCGACGAAGAATCGGAGGTGATGAAGCAGACCCGCACAGCGGGCATGGCCGTGGACGTGGGACCGTCCTATACAACGGGACGCATGCTGATGCTGGCCCGATCCGTCAACAGCGCGCACGATGCGGCCGGCAATCCGAACAACTGGGACGCCAAGATCACGGACCAGGAAATGACGGCCATCGCCCTCGCCCTGTTCGCGTTCTGGAACAAGACTTACTGGGAAGCGGCAAGCGGCATCCACAAATACAAGTTCGTCATCGACATGCTCAGCAACTTCGTCCCGGGGGCCGACAGCACGCAATATCCGCCCGACCTGGCGACGTTCATGACGCAGACGAGGGCGCAGAGCCTGGCGCTGGGGCGGACGTGGACGCCGCCCACCGACGACGCGGTCATCGACATCGGCGATTGACCGATCCCCGTCGAGTGCGGACACCGGACGTTGGGATGTCGACAGGCCAGCCACCGCCGGGTTTCACGATGCGGCAGCGATAAAAAAAGCGGACCCGAAGGTCCGCTTTTTTTGTTGCAACCGAAGAGGCAAGCGCTTACTTGCGATCCTTCAGCGGCGGCACGTCGCGCGTCGTGGAACCCACGAACAGCTGGCGTGGACGGCCGATCTTCTGTTCCGGATCGGCGATCATCTCGTTCCACTGGGCGATCCAGCCGATGGTACGGGCCATCGCGAAGATACCGGTGAACAGCGAGACCGGGATGCCCAGGGCGGATTGCACGATGCCCGAGTAGAAGTCGACGTTCGGGTACAGCTTGCGCGAGACGAAGTACTCGTCGTTCAGCGCGATCTTTTCCAGTTCCATGGCCAGCTTGAACAGCGGGTCGTCCTGCAGGCCCAGCTCTTCCAGCACTTCGTGGCAGGTTTCGCGCATCAGCTTGGCACGCGGGTCGAAGTTCTTGTAGACGCGGTGACCGAAGCCCATCAGCTTGACGCCGGAGTTCTTGTCCTTGACCTTCTCGATGAACGCCGGGATGTTGTCGACCGAGCCGATTTCCTTCAGCATCGTCAGTGCCGCTTCGTTGGCGCCGCCGTGGGCAGGGCCCCACAGGCAGGCGATACCGGCAGCGATACACGCGAACGGGTTGGCGCCCGACGAACCGGCCAGGCGGACCGTCGATGTCGACGCGTTCTGCTCATGGTCGGCGTGCAGGATCAGGATACGGTCCAGCGCGCGCACCAGCACGTCGTTGACCTTGTACTCCTCGCATGGGTTACCGAACATCATGCGCATGAAGTTGGCGCTGTACGACAGGTCGTTGCGCGGGTACATGAACGGCTGGCCGATCGAGTACTTGTACGCCATGGCGACCAGGGTCGGCATCTTGGCGATCAGCCGGATCGCGGAAATCTCGCGCTGCTTGGCATCGTTGATGTCCAGCGAGTCGTGGTAGAACGACGCCAGCGCGCCGACGGTACCGACCAGCACCGACATCGGGTGCGCGTCGCGGCGGAAGCCACGGAAGAAGAACTGCATCTGCTCGTGCACCATCGTGTGCTTGGTGACGGTGTCGACGAACGCGGACTTCTGCGCTTCGGTCGGCAGTTCGCCGTTCAGCAGCAGGTAGCACGTTTCCATGAAGTCGGCGTTCACGGCCAGCTGCTCGATCGGGTAGCCGCGGTACTGCAGCTCGCCCTTGTCGCCGTCGATGTAGGTGATCGACGAATTGCACGACGCGGTGGACATGAAGCCCGGGTCGTACGTGAACTTGCCGGTGCCGCCGTACAGCTTGCGGATGTCGATGACGTCCGGGCCGACGGTGCCCTTGTAGATCGGGAATTCGACCGACGGGCTGCCATCGGAGAACGACAGAGTGGCTTTGTTATCAGAGATATTCATGGGCTCTTCCTTCCTGGAGAGGTGCGGCATTTAAAAAAAATCAGGCGCGGCGCAGGCGGGCCAGCAGTGCATGCACGTGCGGCAGGTCGATCTCGCCTTCGGGCTCGCTGCGCGCCAGGACCAGATCCATCAGCGCATTGTCCGACAAGTCGAGGAGCCGCGTGAATGCGTCCACTTCCTCGTCGGTCAATCCGGTTTCGTGCGCATCCAGAAAACGCGTCAGTATCAGGTCGTTTTCCAGCAGCCCGCGGCGTGCCCGCCAACGCAGGCGGGCGCGGTTGGCGGGGTCCGCCTGATGGTCACGGTTGGTCGTTTCCGTCATGTCAGATGGCGCGGCGGACCATCAGTTCCTTGATCTTGCCGATGGCCTTGTTCGGATTCAGGCCTTTCGGGCACACGTCCACGCAATTCATGATCGAGTGGCAGCGGAACAGGCGGTACGGATCTTCCAGGTTGTCCAGGCGCTGGTTGGTGGCTTCGTCGCGCGAGTCGGCGATGAAGCGGTATGCCTGCAACAGGCCGGCGGGACCGACGAACTTGTCCGGGTTCCACCAGAACGACGGGCACGACGTGGAGCAGCACGCGCACAGGATGCACTCGTACAGGCCGTCCAGTTCCTCGCGCTCGGCGGGGCTCTGCAGGCGCTCTTTCTCCGGCGGGATCGAGTCGTTGATCAGGAACGGCTTGATCGAATCGTACTGCTTGAAGAACTGCGTCATGTCGACGATCAGGTCGCGGATGACGGGCAGGCCCGGCAGCGGGCGCAGCACGATCGGCTCGGTCAGCTCGTTCAGGTTGGTGGTGCAGGCCAAGCCGTTCTTGCCGTTGATGTTCATCGCGTCGGAACCGCACACGCCTTCGCGGCACGAACGGCGCAGGGCCAGCGAGTCGTCCACGTCGGACTTGATGCGCTGCAGGGCGTCCAGCAGCATCTTGTCGGTGTCCTTCAGCTCGACGGTCAGGTCCTGCATGTACGGCTTGGCGTCCTTGTCCGGATCGTAGCGGTAAATCTTGAATTTGAGAGTGCGTGCCATGTTCTTGAGGCCTTAGAAAGTACGTGCTTTGGGCTTGAAGGTTTCGACCGTCAGCGGTTTGGTGACGACTGGCTTGTACTCCAGGCGGTTACCCGCGGAGAACCACAGCGTGTGCTTCATCCAGTTTTCGTCGTCGCGGTTCGGGAAGTCGCTGTGCGCGTGCGCGCCGCGCGATTCCTTGCGGGCGACAGCGGACGTGATCGTGGCCTTGGCCGTCTCGATCAGGTTGTCCAGTTCCAGCGCTTCCACGCGGGCGGTGTTGAACACCTTCGACTTGTCCTTGAAGGAGACGTGCTTGCGGCGCTCGTCCAGCTTCATGATCTCGTCGAAGCCCTGCTTCAGGAGGTCGTCGGTACGGAACACGCCGCAGTATTTCTGCATCGTGGCGCGGATGTCGTTGGCGACGCCCTGCACGCGCTCGGAACCGGTGGAGGTTTCCAGGCGGTTCAGGCGGTCCATGGCGAAATCGGCCGCGTCCTTCGGCAGGTCCTTGTGCTCTTTCGGAGCCAGCTTCTGCGCGACGACGTGGTTGCCGGCCGCGCGGCCGAACACCACCAGGTCCAGCAGCGAGTTGGTGCCCAGGCGGTTGGCGCCGTGCACGGAGACGCAGGCGCATTCGCCGATTGCGTACAGGCCGTTGACCACTTTCTGCGAGCCGTCGCCGGCAGGCGTCACGACCTGGCCGTGGATGTTGGTCGGGATGCCGCCCATCTGGTAGTGGATCGTCGGCACGACCGGGATCGGTTCCTTGGTCGCATCGACGTTGGCGAACTTGTGGCCAATTTCCAGGATCGACGGCAGGCGCTTCTCGATGGTGTCCTTGCCGATGTGGCGCAGGTCCAGCAGCACGTGGTCCTTGTTCGGACCGCAGCCGCGGCCTTCCTTGATCTCCTGGTCCATCGAACGCGAGACGAAGTCGCGCGGCGCCAGGTCCTTGAGGGTCGGCGCATAGCGTTCCATGAAACGCTCGCCCTGCGAGTTGATCAGGATGCCGCCTTCGCCACGCACGCCTTCCGTGATCAGGACGCCCGCGCCGGACACGCCGGTCGGGTGGAACTGCCAGAATTCCATGTCCTGCAGCGGCAGGCCGGCGCGTGCCGCCATGCCCATGCCGTCGCCGGTGTTGATGAACGCATTGGTCGATGCGGCGAAGATACGGCCGGCACCGCCGGTGGCGAAGATCGTCGTCTTCGCCTGCAGCATCATGACTTCGCCCGTTTCCATTTCCAGGGCCACGACGCCCAGCACGTCGCCGTCGGCGTCGCGGATCAGGTCCAGCGCCATCCATTCGACGAAGAAGTGGGTGCGCGCGCGCACATTGCGCTGGTACAGCGTGTGCAGCAGCGCGTGGCCGGTACGGTCGGCCGCGGCGCAGGCGCGCTGCACGGCTTTCTCGCCGAAGTTGGCGGTGTGGCCGCCGAACGGACGCTGGTAGATGGTGCCGTCTGGGTTACGGTCGAACGGCATGCCGAAGTGTTCCAGCTCGTACACGACCTTCGGTGCTTCGCGGCACATGAATTCGATCGCATCCTGGTCGCCCAGGTAGTCGCCGCCCTTGACGGTGTCGAACATGTGCCAGAACCAGTTGTCTTCCGCCATATTGCCCAGCGAGGCGCCGATGCCGCCCTGTGCCGCCACGGTGTGGGAGCGGGTCGGGAACACCTTGGACAGCACGGCCACGTTCAGGCCGGCTTCCGCCAGTTGCAGGGAAGCGCGCATGCCGGAACCGCCGGCGCCAACGATCACCGCGTCGAAGCGGCGGACAGGGATTGCAGATTTGATAGCTGCCACGATTTAAACACTCCAGAGTATCTGCACCGACCAGACGGCGCAAGCCACCAGCCACATGGCGGAGGCGGTATGCAGGATGAAACGAACGGCGATGTTCTTGATGTAATCCTGGTAGATGCTGACGACGCCGACCCAGGCGTGGTAGAACAGGCCGATCAGGGTGGCCAGGGTGAACAGCTTGAACCACGTCTGGGCGAACAGGCCGGCCCAGCCTTCGTACGTGAAGTTGCTGCCGGTCAGGAAGGAGACCAGCAGCACGACGGTGTAGACAACCATCACGACGGCGGTGGCGCGCTGCGCCAGGAACTCACCCAGGCCGTAGCCCGCGCCCACGACCAGGCGCTTCGATCCGATATTGTTTTTCATTTTTTAGAAGACTCCGAACAGTTTCAAAGCGACGAGGATGACGACCGCCCAGGTCACGACGAGCACGCCGATGGCGCTCTTGCGGGCCGAATCCTTGTCCAGGCCGATGTGGGTGTCCATCACCAGGTGGCGGATGCCGGCGCAGAAGTGGTGCATGTAACCCCACACCAGGGCCAGGATGACCAGCTTGGCGAAGGGATGCGAGGCAATGCCCTGGAAGTGGGCGAAGGAGATTTCGGAACGGATGCTTTCCTGCAGCAGGTACAGAATGAACGGCAGCAGGGCAAACATCAGGAAGCCGCTGACGCGGTGCATGATGGACACAATGGCGGAGAACGGCTGGCGATAATTGACCAGCTCCGTAATATGGATGTTACGGATTTCTCGCCGTTGCTTGCGCGGTGCTTCCCTGACGGCTTCAGACATGACAAACCTCCCTTTTACTTTTGCTATTTAATAAACTGCAGTGTCGGTATGCGGCAATGTTGCAGTGCTCCGCAATTGCTGAGACAGCGATTTTCGCCTATTTCGCGGGATCGACCAATATCTATTGTTACATATAACCAAATTTATGTTGCGCCGCCCAAGGCGAACGCGGGTCAGCCTCCTGCACGCTCGCTCGTCAGTTCAGGTCGTTCTGGTAGTGGTGGCGGGTCGTCAGGTACAGGCCGCGGCGCAGCTCGACGGGCTTGTCGCCGTAGGTGAACGAGACCCGCTCGGCCGACAGCAGCGGCGTGCCGGGCTCGATGCCGAGCAGCAAGGCCTCATCGGGGCCCGCCACGACGGCGCGCACCTTCTCGTCCGCGCGGATCATGCGGGTGCCGAATTCGGACTCGAACAGGCCGTACATGGGCCCCTTGTACTCGGACAGGCGCTCGGCCGTCAGGCCCTTGAACAGCTGGCCCGGCAGCCACTGCTCCTCGACGATCGTGGGGATGCCGTCGAACGACTGGACCCGCTTGATGTAGATGATGGCGTCGCCGGACTTCAGCTCCAGCAGGCGCGCCACGTCCGCCGGGGCGCGCACGCGCTTGACTTCCAGGAAGCGGCTCTCGGGATAGTGCGGCACGCCCTCGTCCGGGCGCAGGCGCAGGAAACGGATGTGGGCGCGCGCCTCGTGGTGCGTGGAGACGAACGTGCCCTTGCCCTGGCGGCGCATGACGAGGTTGTCGGCCGCCAGCTCGTCGATGGCCTTGCGCACCGTGCCCTGGCTGACCTTGTAGCGGTTGGCCAGTTCCACTTCGCTGGGGATCATCTCGCCCGGCTTCCACTCGCCCGACTGCAGGCTCTGCGTGATCAGCGCCTTGATCTGCTGGTACAACGGGGAGAACGTGGGCGATGGCATGGCGGCGGCCTGCGCGGGGCCGGCCGGAGCGGGCGCGGCGGTGGCGCCGGATGGTGCGGCGGTCGTCGTGCCCGTGGCCGGCGCAGCCGGCGCATTTGCTGTGCTGCCTGGACTGGTCTGGTTGGGCGTGACGGGATTCATAGACCACGATTTCACCACAAAAGCCCCTCTCCGTCCAGTAATAACCCATCAAGTTATATGTCTTATATAAGACATAAGATATGATTGACAGAAGGCACGACGAGGCCTACACTCGCCCCGGTGCCGGTCCTGGCGCGCCCGCGCACGGCCGACCGCACAGGACAGGCATGAAAATGCGCAGGGAAGATTCATGCTCGCGCGGCAGTGGCAAGCCCGCAATTACCCTTTGAAAGCGAAGCCTCGCACAGGGCTAATTTGGTATCATTGCTGTTTCGAGTAACGGGACGCCGGCCTGGCGGATGAGCGGGCACGGCGTTAGCGCAGAATAGCGACAGTAAGCATCACAGTTAAGTCGGCTTCGTTTTTTATTCCACTTTGGAGATTCACCATGGCTAAAACCCCAATGCGTGTTGCCGTAACCGGCGCCGCCGGCCAGATCGGCTATTCCCTGCTGTTCCGCATCGCCAACGGCGACATGCTGGGCAAGGACCAGCCGGTCATCCTGCAACTGCTTGAAATCCCTGACGAAAAAGCGCAGAAAGCGCTCAAGGGCGTCATGATGGAGATCGACGACTGCGCATTCCCGCTGCTGGCCGGCATGACCGCGCACGGCGACCCGATGACCGCCTTCAAGGATGCCGACGTGGCCCTGCTGGTCGGCGCCCGTCCGCGCGGCCCAGGCATGGAGCGCAAGGACCTGCTGGAAGCGAACGCGCAGATCTTCACGGTGCAGGGCAAGGCGCTGGACGCCGTCGCTTCGCGCAACGTGAAAGTGCTGGTGGTCGGCAACCCGGCCAACACCAATGCCTACATCGCCATGAAATCGGCCCCGTCGCTGCCGGCCAAGAACTTCACCGCGATGCTGCGCCTGGACCACAACCGCGCGCTGTCGCAAGTGGCCGCCAAGACCGGCAAGGCCGTCAAGGACATCGAGAAGCTGACCGTGTGGGGCAACCACTCGCCGACGATGTATGCCGACTACCGCTTCGCCACCGTCGACGGCCAGTCCGTCAAGGACATGATCAACGACCAGGAATGGAACGCCAACACGTTCCTGCCGACCGTCGGCAAGCGCGGCGCCGCCATCATCGAAGCGCGCGGCCTGTCGTCGGCCGCTTCGGCCGCCAACGCCGCCATCGACCACGTGCGCGACTGGGTGCTGGGCACCAACGGCAAGTGGACCACGATGGGCGTGCCGTCGGACGGTTCGTACGGCATCCCTGAAGGCATCATGTTCGGCTTCCCGGTCACGACCGAGAACGGCGAGTACAAGATCGTCCAGGGCCTGGAAATCGACGCGTTCTCGCAAGAGCGCATCAACCTGACGCTGAAGGAACTGACCGAAGAGCGCGAAGGCGTCAAGCACCTGCTGCCGTAAGCTTTCCTTCGCTGTGGGAATGATCCCATAACGTTCGCCGCGCTGCCCTCGGGCCGCGCGGCGTTATCGTCTCCAGACCACCACGCATTCACCACACCCAGACGATGCACCCATCCGAGGTTTTATTCCAGGGCGAACGCCAGCCGCTGCTCTTGCCAGCCTGCGACCACTACGCAGGTTCGGAAAAGCTGATGCGCAAATCGATGGCCCTGCAACAAGAGCTTGGTCCCGTGTTCGACATCACGTTCGACTGCGAGGACGGCGCCGCGGCCGGCAACGAGGAAGCGCATGCGCGCCTCGTCGCCGAGCTGCTGAGCGACGCCGGCAATACCCACAAGCGCATCGGCGCCCGCGTGCACGACGTGGCCAGCCCGCATTTCGCGCGCGATGTCGAGATCATCGTCGGCGGCGCCGCCCACAACGTCGCCTACATCGTGCTGCCGAAGGCCGACAGCGTGCAGGACGTCATGCGCGCCATCGAAACCGTCAACGTGCACGCGCACAAGGCGGGCCGCCAGAACCTGCCCGTGCACGTGCTGATCGAAACGCACGGCGCGCTGCGCGGCGTGTTCGCCATCGCCGCCCTGCCCCAGGTCGAGTGCCTGTCGTTCGGCATCATGGACTTCGTCTCCAGCCACTACGGCGCCGTTCCTGCCAACGCGATGCGCACGCCGAACCAGTTCGTGCACCCGCTGGTGGTGCGCGCCAAGCTGGAAATCGCGGCCGCCTGCCACGCCTACGGCAAGGTGCCGTCGCACAACGTGACGACGGAGATCAAGGATTCGGCCGTGGTGGCGACCGATGCCCAGCGCGCCGCCGCCGAATTCGGCTACACGCGCATGTGGAGCATCCACCCCAGCCAGATCAAGCCCATCGTCAAGGCCTTCACGCCGCGCCTGTCGGAAGTGAACGAAGCGACGGCGATCCTGGTCGAAGCCCAGAAAGTGCAATGGGGGCCGATCAACCAGCACGGCCGCTTGCACGACCGCGCCAGCTACCGATACTATTGGACGGTTCTGCAGCGCGCCCGCCTGGCGGGCCTGACGCTGCCGGAAGCGGCGGCGGCACTGCTGGACCCGAAACCAACCGCAATGGAAACCAAGTAATGTCCATGTCCAAACTGATCGCCGCCACGCTCGCGCTGGCCCTGGCGTCCGCCGTTCCTGCCGTCTCCACCGCCGCCGAACCCGTCAAGGCGAAAGCGGAAGCCAAGAAGAAATCGCCGAAAGCCAAGGCATCGAAGAGCAAGGCCGCCAAGGCCGCCGCCGCGCCGAAGGAAGCCGATCCGGAAGCGGACGAACCCGACATCGCCGGCACCGCCGTCACCGACTTCAACTGCGAACTGGGCAACAAGGTCACGGTCTACCAGAACGCCACCGACGACGGCCACATCGCGCTGCGCTGGAAGAAGCGCCTGCACCGCCTGACGCGCGTGGCCACGACGACGGGCGCGCAGCGCTTCGAGAACAAGATGTATGGCCTGATCTGGATCGGCATTCCCGCCAAGGCGATGCTGCTCGATTCGAAGCAGAACCGCCAGCTGGCCAACGAATGCCGCAACGACGAACAGAACAAGCCGGCGCCGCTGCCGGCACCGGCGCCCGAGGCGCAGGCCGCGTCCGCAACCATGCCTGCGCCTGCGCCCGCCCCCGCCGGCCATGCCGCGCCGCAGGGCTGAACGGCCACACAGTATTAGCACTACCGTAGTTTCGCGTTTCACCATATGACGGCAAGCGGCCACCGTGGCGACGGGCCGGCTTGCCGAAGATACCCACCTGAAGGAGAGGTCATGCCGCACAACACATTCAACACGCTCAAGGATTTCCCGATTTCGGGCAAGACAAAGGGCAAGCTGTACTCGCTGCCCGCGCTGGAACAGGCCCTGGGCGCCAAAATCTCCCGCCTGCCGGTGTCGATCCGCGTGGTGCTGGAGTCCGTGCTGCGTAACTGCGACGGCAAGAAAGTCACCGAGGAGCATGTGAAGCAGGTGGCCAACTGGGCTGCCACCGCCGACCGTACCGACGAGATCCCGTTCGTCGTCGCCCGCGTCGTGCTGCAGGACTTCACCGGCGTGCCGCTGCTGGCCGACCTGGCCGCGATGCGCAACGTCGCCTACAAGATGGGCGCCAACCCGAAGAAGATCGAGCCGCTGGTGCCGGTCGACCTGGTCGTCGACCACTCGGTCACGATCGACCACTTCCGCGAGCCGAAGGCGCTGGACCTGAACATGAAGCTGGAATTCTCGCGCAACAACGAGCGCTACCAGTTCATGAAGTGGGGCATGCAGGCCTTCGACACGTTCGGCGTCGTGCCGCCAGGCTTCGGCATCGTCCACCAGGTCAACCTGGAATACCTGGCACGCGGCGTCCACAACAACGGCGGCGTGTACTACCCTGACTCGCTGGTCGGCACCGACTCTCACACGACGATGATCAACGGTATCGGCGTGGTGGGCTGGGGCGTGGGCGGCATCGAGGCGGAAGCCGGCATGCTGGGCCAGCCCGTGTACTTCCTGACGCCCGACGTCATCGGCGTCAACCTGACCGGCAAGCTGCGCGAAGGCTGCACCGCGACCGACCTGGTGCTGACGATCACCGAGATGCTGCGTAAGGAGAAGGTCGTCGGCAAGTTCGTCGAGTTCTTCGGCGAAGGCACCGAGTCGCTGACCGTGACCGACCGCGCCACCATCGCCAACATGGCCCCGGAATACGGCGCCACGATGGGCTTCTTCCCCGTCGACGACAAGACCATCGACTACTTCGAAGGCACCGGCCGCACCAAGGAAGAAATCGCCGCGTTCCAGGCCTACTTCAAGGCCCAGGGCATGTACGGCATCCCGAAAGCGGGCGAGATCGACTTCACCCGTGAACTGCACCTGGACCTGGCCACGGTGACGCCGTCGCTGGCGGGCCCGAAGCGTCCGCAGGACCGTATCGAGATCGGCAACGTCAAGTCGACGTTTACCGACCTGTTCTCGAAGCCGACCACGGCCAACGGCTTCAACAAGAACCCGATGGACCTGAACACGACGTACGAAACGAGCAACGGCGTGCAGGTCAAGAACGGCGACGTGCTGATCGCCGCCATCACGTCGTGCACCAACACGTCCAACCCGAGCGTGCTGCTGGCCGCCGGCCTCTTGGCCAAGAAGGCTGTCGAAGCCGGCCTGACTGTGGCGCCGCACATCAAGACGTCGCTGGCCCCCGGCTCGCGCGTCGTGACGGAATACCTGACCGCCGCCGGCCTGTTGCCTTACCTGGAAAAGCTGGGCTTCGGCGTGACCGCCTACGGCTGCACGACCTGCATCGGCAACGCGGGCGACCTGACGCCGGAACTGAACGCGGCGATCCAGACCAACGACATCGTGGCCGCGGCCGTGCTGTCCGGTAACCGTAACTTCGAAGCGCGGATCCACCCGAACATCCGCTCGAACTTCCTGGCTTCGCCACCGCTGGTCGTGGCCTACGCCATCGCCGGCAACGTCACGCGCGACCTGATGACCGAACCGGTCGGCAAGGGCACCAACGGCCGCGACGTCTACCTGGGCGACATCTGGCCGACCTCGGAAGAGATCAACAAGCTGATGAAGTTCGCGATGAACTCCAAGGTCTTCAAGGAGAACTACGCGCAGGTCAAGGGCAACCCGGGCAAGCTGTGGGAAGCCGTGTCGTCGACCGAAGGCCAGGTCTACAACTGGCCTGACTCGACCTACATCGCCGAGCCGCCGTTCTTCGACGGCTTCGAGATGACGCCGAAGGCCGCCGCCACCGGCATCAGCAACGCGCGCGCACTGGGCGTGTTCGGCGACTCGATCACGACCGACCACATCTCCCCTGCCGGCTCCATCAAGGAAGACGGTCCAGCGGGCAAATGGCTGAAGGACAACGGCGTGCTGAAGGCCGACTTCAACTCGTACGGCTCGCGTCGCGGCAACCACGAGATCATGATGCGCGGTACGTTCGCCAACGTCCGGATCAAGAACAAGATGATCCCGGCCAAGCCTGACGGTTCGGCGGTCGAAGGCGGCATCACGATCCACCAGCCGTCCGGCGAACAGATGTCGATCTACGACGCGGCCATGAAGTACGTGGCCGAAGGCACCCCGACCATCGTGTTCGGCGGCGAAGAGTACGGCACCGGCTCGTCGCGCGACTGGGCGGCGAAAGGTACGCAACTGCTGGGCGTGAAAGCCGTGCTGGTGCGTTCGTTCGAACGTATCCACCGCTCCAACCTGGTCGGCATGGGCGTGCTGCCGCTGCAGTTCATCGGCAACGACAGCGTCGAATCGCTGGGCATCACCGGCAAGGAAACGTACGACCTGGTGGGCCTGGAAGGCGAGATCAAGCCACAGCAGATCGTCACCCTGGTGATCAAGCGCGAAGACGGCAGCCGCCAGGACGTCAAGGTCCTGCTGCGCATCGACACGCCGATCGAAGTGGACTACTACAAGCATGGCGGCATCCTGCCGTTCGTGCTGCGCCAGCTGCTGGCCGCTTGACCACTAGCGGCTGAGGCTGGGGACTGTCCCCGCATGGGGACTGTCCCCGAAGTTTGGCGGAGCGGCCAGTTCCTCCAGCACACAGCAGCAAACAAGAAATGCCGGGTTCGCCCGGCATTTTCTTTTGCCGCGGGCATTGCCGGTTGAGTAAGTTATGATGCGGGCATTGCGTTCTCGCCACGCCACAGGCAGTTCTGCACCCAAAAGCAGAGGCCGGGGTCAGACCCGTCGGGTCTGACCCCGGTTTCCGGTCTTGGGTGGAAATTTCGTTCCGGGACAGATCCCAAGCGATGCCCACGGCAGCTCCGCGAATCAACTACAATACGCTTGATAAGATTTTTACACTGACAGAGATTCTTAAGCGCTATGCGTCGCCCATCCAAAGATTCATCCACCAAATTGTCCGCCGACAGCCAGCGCCTTTCCACTCTTGCCCAGGCCGTCGGCCAGGCCGCCAGCCGCCTCGAGGAGCGCAGCTGGGAACGTGCGCTCGATACCCAGCTGCACAAGCTGCTGAAGACGGGGCACCAGGACACCGTCGACGCCGCCCTCAACAGCCTGTTTTCCATCGACCTCGGCGCCTATGACGTGCTGATGGACAGCGTCGAGGCCGTGAGCGAGTCCGCCACGATCAGCTTCGAGCACGACGGCACGACCAGCCAGTATGACGTGCTGCTCGTCGCGGCACCGATCCTGGCGTGGACGCGCTACTCGATCGCGTCCGGCCCGATCCCGGCCGACGTGCTGAACACGCTGTCCGCCCACTTCTCCGCGCACCTGCTGGCCGATGGCACGAAGATGGCCATGGCGTCGAACCTGTATTCGATCGACCAGCTGCCGCGCACGCACGCGGAAACGTACGCCAAGATGAACAAGCTGGCGCAGGCCGCCATCAAGGGCGTGGCCGTCAAGACGGACGTGAAGCCGCCGGAAACGGCGCCCTTCCTGGCCGACACGCGCTACCTGATCGCCGCCATCGTCGCGCCCCATGGCGAAGCACTGTTCCGCTGGCAGATGACCGGCGCGCACCTGCACCAGGCCGACGAGCGCCGCAATGCGCTGGAAGCGTGGCGCACGCAGGCCCAGCCGACGGTGGCGCGCCTGCTGCCGGGCTGCGGCATCGAGCTGCTGCTGCCGGAAGCCTACTACATGGCCTGCCGCGAAGCGGACAAGCTGATCCGCCCCGTCTCGATCCGCGCGGCCGTGCACTACCTGACGCACACGCTGGCCTGCGAACCGGCCGAGCTGCGTGCCGTCATCGCCGGCTTCGGCGAGGAAGCGGCCGAGGGCCAGATCGACGAATACCGCGTCGCCTTCACGCGCCGTTCCGACAGCGACGTGATCTATGGCGTGGTCTGGCCGCTGTACGGCCAGGAAGACGAGGAAGGCACGCCGCCGGAAGGCCCGCTGGCGGGCGGCCTGGCCAACCTGCTGCAGCCGCGCACGCCGGTCGAGGAAATCGTCGAGCACCTGAACGCCGCCGGCGTGTCCGTCATCAAAAAGCTGGGCGAACGCTACGTGGCCGAGTACTGCGACGACTGCGGTGCGCCGCTGTTCGCCGATCCTTCCGGCGAACTGGTCCATGCCGAGATGCCGGAGGATGCGCCGGCCGGGACGGAGCACTTCCACTGACATGAAAAACCTCGCCGCGGCGAGGTTTTTTTTGGCTGCGTGGCCCTTGGCGGAAAACGGTGACAGTCACCATTTTTTAACCCAGCAGCAGAGAGCTGGGGTCGGACCCGCCGGGTCCGACCCCGGGGTTCCGACTTTGGGTGAAAATGCCGCTCAGTGCGTCACTCAGTGCGTCATATTGCTGCGGCCCTGCGTGCCGTTGCTGTTGTTCGAGTTGCGGCTGTTGGCCCTGGCCGAGCCTTGCCCCGATGTGTCCGCTTGCGAATTGCTGTCGTTGCCGGCGCGCTGCGCAGTGCCGCCGAGCGCCGAGTGCGACGGTTTCGAGCTGCCCGTCTCGCCGGCCGCGCCCGTATCCCCGCTGGCGCCGCCGTTCCTGCTGTCGGCGTTGCCCGTGACGTTCAGGGAACGTGGGCTGTCTTTCCGGTCCGCTTCCTTGCGCGCCTTCTTGTCCTGGGTGGACATGCTGCCCGACGAGGAACTGTTGGCCTGGGTCGGCTGCAGGCCGACACTGCCGGGCTTGTTCTTCAGCGCGTCCATCGCTGTCTGCGCCTGGCCGGCGCCGGCAATGATGGTGATCAGGAATGCTGCCGTGGCGGAAGCCGCCGTGAATGGTGAAACGCGCATGATCATCTCCTTTTGTCGACCTGCATTGGTTCTGTTCTTATCGGCGGTATTTTCTCTCGCTTGGTTACAGATTAATCACTGCGGGCATCATATTGCATAGGCGTACTGAGCTTCCCAAAGTGGGACGTGTCCTACGGCAATTGCTGAAGAGAATACATATATGCGGCTGAAGTAACGGGACGGGGGGCATGGCGGCAGGACAGCAGCGATGACAGTAGTGCCGTCATCGCTGCGGGATCAGCGCTTGGAGCCGGTGTTGCCGGAGGAGGTAGTGCTCGTCGTCCCGGCCTTGTCGGAAGCGCCCGAGTTGGACATATTGGTCGTGCCAGTGGTGCCGGCGGCGCCCGAACCGGACGTTCCCGCGGCGCCGGAAGCGCTGCTGCCGGTCGTGCCCGCCTTGTCGGAAGCGCCCGAGCTGGACATATTCGTGGTGCCCGTGGCGCGAGCGGCGGCCCCGCTGGTGCCGGACGCGTCACCGCCGGTGGTCCCGGCCTTGTCCGAGGCGCCGGAGCTGGACATATTCGTGGTGCCACTGGTACCGGAAGCGCCGGACGTGCTGCCCGAGCTGCCCGCCTGTTTCGACTTGCTGCCAGACTGCTTCTTGCTGGACTGCTTGCCGCCGGACGAGCCGGGGCCGCTGGCGCTGCCGGTCGTGTCCTGGGTCGCCGTGGCCGACGTGCTGCCGGTGCTGCCGGTGCTGCCACCGGTGCTCTGGGCCAGTGCGAACGTGGAAACGGTTGCAAGGACTGCTGCTGCGATCATCGTTTTACGCATGTCAAAACTCCTGAAGGTGGATGGTGGAGACTGGGCGGCCGTCAGACCGCGGAGATGAAGCTTACTGGCGCCCCCCGACCTGCTACATCAGCGCGCGTAGTCCCTTGCAGTGGGACAGCACCTACAATCCGTTGCCCTTGAAAAAAAGCCCCGCGCGGGCGGTAATGCCGTTCAGTTAAGACTGAGCGGCATTTTTCTTTTTGGTGTTGTAAACAGTAGCTGAGGCTGTTAACCTGCGTCACCATGCTTGATGACGCGCTCCATTTCCTCGTACAAGCCCAGGAAGACCCGGACTGGGCCCGCCTGGGACGGCACTTGCCTTCCGAGTGGATCGAGCAAGCGGTTGTACACACTGGCAAAGCGAGCATTCGACGGCGCCGGCTGCCGACCGAGCAGGTAGAGTGGCTCGTCGTCGCCTTGGCGCTGTACCGTCATCAGTCTATCAGTGAAGTGGTTGACGACCTGGACCTTGCGTTGCCGGACGTGCAGGCGCCTTTCGTAAGCAAAAGCGCGGTAGCGCAGGCACGGCAGCGTGTTGGCGCCGAACCACTGCGGGCATTATTCGAGATCTCAGCAAAGGCATGGTCGGAGCAGGATCGCAAGCAGTACCTGTTCAAGGGATTAAGTCTGTATGCGATGGACGGCACGACATTGAAGACGGCGGATACGCCGGAACAGCGCGACCATTTCGGCGAGCAGTCGTATGCCAGTGGCCGGATCGCCAGCTATCCGCAAGTGCGTGGTGTGACCTTGACTGCCGTGCCGACCCACCTGATACGCGATGCCAAGTTTGGCCCTTACGGCATCAACGAGATGCTGTACGCCAAGGAGCTGCTCGCATCGATTCCGGATGATTCGCTTACCGTCTTCGACAAAGGTTTTCTGTCAGCCGAGATTCTGTGCGGCCTGACCGTCGGAGGAACGAACAGGCACTTCATCATTCCAGCCAAGTCCAATACGAAATGGGAAGTCGTTGGCGGTACTGCCGACGATGCGATGATCGAAATGCGCGTATCGCCCCAGGCACGCAAGAAGTGCCCGGACTTGCCTGAGACTTGGCGCGCACGCGCCATTACGATCATCGACCAGAGCGCACGCAAACACGTATTGCTGACCTCACTATGCGACACCAAGCGCTACACGGCCAAAGACGTTGCGACTTGTTATACCCGGCGCTGGCAGATCGAAACGAGCTATCGCGAACTCAAGCAAACGATGATGGGCAGGGCGTTGACGCTGCGCAGCCGTACCGTCGAAGGCGTCTACCAGGAAATCTGGGGAACCTTGACTGCCTATAACCTGATCCGGCTGGAGATCGCCAAGGCCGCACTGGCGGTGAAGTGTGAGCCGACTGAAGTCAGCTTTATCCGTGCATTCCATGTCATCCAATACGAACTGCATTGGGCAGCAGTAACCCGCTCACATGGCAAGCTGCCCGCCTTGATGCAGCGCCTTCGCCAGCGTCTGCTCATGCTACTGAATGAAGAACGGCCCGGTCGAAAAATCGACCGGGCCGTGAAGGCCTTACCTCATCGCTACACTGTCCGCGTCCTGAAAAAAGACCTTAACTGAACGGCATTACCGCGCGGGCGGGGCTTTTGTCCTGCACAAGCGCAGCGCAGCCAGCTACCAGCTGGAAAACGGCCGGGCGATCAGGTTCGAATTGAGGTAGCGCGGATCGTCCGTGACTTCCGCGGCCACCCAGTCCGGCTTGTCGAACGCCTGGTCTTCCGACGGCACTTCGATCTCCGCGACGACAAGCCCTGCGTTCACGCCCAGGAACTCGTCCACTTCCCACGTGAAGCCGGCATGCTCGATGCGCCGCCGGTACTTCTCGATGATCGGCTGCTCGCACAGGCGATCGAGGAACTCCTGCGCGTCCGCCAGCGGCAGCGGGTATTCCCATTCGCCGCGGGCGATGCCGACGGCCTTCGACTTGATCGTCATGAACGCCTCGTCGCCATAGATGCGCACCCGCACCACGCGCTCCGGGTGCGACGACAGGTAGCCCTGGCGGATCAGGACCGGCTCGCCCTGGGCCTTCCAGTCCTCGCCCTCGACGAGGAACTTGTGCTCGATCTCGACGCCCATGTCAGTCGTCCAGCGACAGCAGGATCGGCTGCAGGATCGCCGCGCCCAGGGCGGCGCTGCGGGCACCGTTCCAGCCCACTTGCGGCGCCGGCAGGTCGGCGTTGTCCTTGAACGGCATCTCCAGGGTCAGCGCCAGGCAGCCGAAGTGGTGTCCCACGTATTTCGACGCCAGCGTCAGCATGTCTTCCTTGTACTTGCTGATCGGGTAACCGACCTTGTCCTGGAAGTCCGGGCTGGCGTTCTTGTAGCGCTCGATGAAGGCCTTTTGCGCCGCCGCCTGCTCGGGCGTGAACTTTTCCAGCATCTCGTTGCCGGCCACGAAGTTGTACGGCAGCGCCTCGTCGCCGTGGATGTCGAAGAACATGTCGACACCGGTCGCGTGGATCTTCTCCTTCACGCACAGCACTTCGGGCGAGCGCTCCACGCTTGGCGTCATCCATTCGCGATTGAGGTTGGCACCGGCCGCATTCGTGCGCAGGTTGCCGCGCACGGAGCCGTCCGGATTCATGTTCGGCACGATGTGGAAGACGCAGCGCTGCAGCAGCTTGCGGGCGATCGGGTTGGCGTCGTCCAGCAGTGCATCGATCAGGCCTTCGACGAACCATTCCGCCATCGATTCGCCCGGGTGCTGGCGGGCGATGAACCAGATCTTCTTCTCTGCCTGCGGATCGCCGATGGTGACGAGGTTCATGTCGCGGCCGTCGACGCTGGACCCCAGGTCCGACACGCGCGCGATCGGGTTCTCGGCCACCTCGCCCAGCAGGCGCAGGTGACGTTCCCACGAGTACGGCTCGAAGTAGGCGTAGTAGACGCTGTCCAGGTCGGGCGTGTGGCGGATCGTCATGACCTGGCCGTCGAACGACGTCGGCACGCGGAACCAGTTTTCGCCATCGTAGCTGGCCACGGCGTTGTAGTCCTCGAAGCCCTTGGCATAGGTGGCCTGGCCCGCATTGGTGAAACGCAGCGCCAGCGCCTGCCCCCGCGCGCCCTGCACGCGGAAGTGGAACCACTGGTGGATGTCGGCATGCGAGTCGCTGCGCAGCTTCAGTTCGATGTTGGCGGCATCGCTCGCGTTCACCACCTCGATGGCGCCGGAGTCGAAGTTCTGGCTGATCTTGATCGTCATTGTTCTGGGTTCCTTCAAAACACAATGCGCTATTGTCCCCGGTTTATGACGATAACGCAAAATTGGGGACAGCCTCCGATTTCCAAAATTGCAATTCGGAGGCTGTCCCCAATTGGAGAGCCGGACTTTAATTGGAGGCTGTCCCCAATTGGGAGCACGTCTTGCCGTCAGTCGACGTTGCAACCGCAGGCCTTCAGCGCGGCGCGCACGTCGGCGCCGCGCAAAATTGCAAAATTGGGGACAGCCTCCAATTGCAATTCGGAGGCTGTCCCCAATTCGAGAGCCGGACTTAATTGGAGGCTGTCCCCAATTGGGAGTCCGTCTTGCCGTCAGTCAACATTGCGACCGCGGGCCTTCAGCGCGGCGCGCACGCCGGCGCCGTAGGCCGGGTCGGCCTTGTCGAAGTGGCCCAGCTGGCGCAGCACGATCTCGTCCGGCACTTGCGACAGCGGGCCGGCCAGGTTGGCGAACAGCGCCTGCTTCTCGTCCGCCGGCAGCAGCCGGAACAGGTTGCCGGCCTGCGTGTAGTCGTCCTCGACACCGCGGCCGTCGTAGCGGGCGGCCGGGCCGTTCAGGTTCAGCGCGGGTTCGCCATGGCCCAGCCCTTGCGGGTTGGTGCCGTTTGCCTCGACGGTCGCGTAGTTCTGGTCGGCGCCGCCGTTGGCCAGCGCCATCGCGCCGTCACGCTGCTGGTTGTGGAACGGGCAGCGCGGCGCATTCACCGGCAGGTGCTGGTGGTTCGTGCCGACCCGGTACAGCTGGGCATCGTGGTAGGCGAACAGGCGCGCCTGCAGCATCTTGTCCGGCGAGTAGCCCATGCCCGGCACGACGTTGGCCGGCGACAGCGCCGCCTGCTCCACTTCCGCATGGTAGTTGAGCGGGTTGCGGTTCAGTTCCAGCACGCCCACCTGCTGCAGCGGGAAGTCGCCGTGCGGCCACACCTTGGTCAGGTCGAACGGGTTCCAGCCGGTGCGCTGCTCCCAGGCCGCCAGTTCGCCTTCCGTGGCGGCCTGCACGTACACCGTCCAGCGTGGGAAATCGCCGCGGGCGATGGCGTCGAACAGGTCGCGCTGGGCGTAGTCCGGGTCTTCGCCGGCCAGGCGGACCGCGTCGGCCGCCGTCAGGTTCTTGATGCCCTGCTGCGTCTTGAAGTGCCATTTGACGTAGACGCGCTCGCCCGCATCGTTGATCAGGCTGAACGTATGACTGCCGAAGCCGTCCATGTGGCGGTAGCCGTCCGGCGTGCCGCGGCTGGAGAACAGCGTCGTCACCTGGTGCAGCGATTCGGGCGCGCGGCTCCAGAAGTCGAACATGGCCGTCGGCGACTTCAGGTTCGATTGCGCCAGGCGCTTCTGGGTGTGGATGAAGTCGGGGAACTTGATGCCGTCCTTGATGAAGAACACGGGCGTGTTGTTGCCCACCAGGTCCCAGTTGCCCTCTTCCGTGTAGAAGCGCACCGCGAAACCGCGCGGGTCGCGTTCCGTGTCGGCGCTGCCCTTCTCGCCCCCCACGGTGGAGAAGCGCAGGAACGTTTCCGTCTCCTTGCCGATGGCGGAGAACAGCTTCGCCTTGGTGTAGCGGCGGATGTCGTGCGTGACGGTGAACTTGCCATAGGCGCCCGACCCCTTGGCGTGGACGACGCGCTCCGGAATGCGCTCGCGATTGAAATGCTGCAGCTTCTCGATGAGGTGGAAGTCCTGCAACAGGAGCGGCCCGCGGGAGCCGGCGCTGGTGGAATTCTGGTTGTCGGCGACTGGGATGCCGGACGCGGTCGTGATCTGCTGGCTCATGGGGCTTGCTCCTCTGTGATGTGAACGTGAAGCAATTCTACGTTCGCATCGCAGATTGACAAAGCCAATTGATCCAATCACATCAATAGCTATTACCAATTGAAGAGGTGGCACTCATACCAGCCACAGACCTCCCGTGGCGAAATATGCATCCTGCACGGCCTGCTGCTCGACCCACGTGCCGATCAGCTCGGCCCGGCTGTGCGTCTGCAGGTAATCGACCCATCCCGCACTGCCGCCAACGGCCCCCTTGGCCAGGCCGGAGTTGGCGTACAGCGCCTGGACGAACGCGGCATCGCCCAGCGCGCCGTAGCGTCCCTGGAATTCGGCCGAGCCGGCGAAACCGGCGGCCATCTGTGCCGTCGTCACGTCCTGTGCGGCCCAGTAGGCAAAACCGCCCAGGTCCGCGGCGCGGTCGAGCACCGCCTGGTACAGCATGCCGACCGCCGTGAGCTTGGCCGCCGGTCCTTGCGTGAAACGCAGGTCGACGGTGCCGTCCGGTGAATTCGCCCAGCTCCATGCCGCGGATCGTGTCCGTGCCGCTGGCCGTGACGACGTGCACGGCGCCATCCGCGCCCAGCGTCACCCGGGCGTCTGCGCGCTTGACGTCGTACACGGCCGTATCGGTGCCGTCGCCGCCTGCCAGCACGTCGTTGCCGGCGCCGCCGGCCAGTCGGTCGTTGCCGCTGCCGGCAAACCAGTCGCCCTGCTGCGTCCCGCCTGTCACGCCGATCACGATGCCGGCCTTGTGCAGGGCGCGCGCCTCGTCGCTCAGCGCGAAGCCCGCCAGCACCTCGGCCCTGGTGGCGAACCGGCCGGCGGCGCCCTCGAGCTGCGCGGTCCAGTACGCAAGCCCTTCGGCATCGGGCTTGCGGCCCAGTACCTGCTCGTACATCTGCCGCACGAACGCACCATTGTCCAGCCGGTCCAGGCCCGTGTCGCGCCATTCCGCCGATGCCGTGAAGGCGCGGGCGATGGCCGCCACGTCGGCGCCGCCCTGCAGGTGGGCGTTCAAGCCCGCCAGGTCCGGCGCGCGGCCAGACGCCGCCTGGTACAGCAGCGCAAGCTCCGTCAGCGCCGTGCCGGATGCCGCGAGGAAGCCCAGCCCCGCGCCCGCGCGATCGAGTTCCGCCAGCGCGACCGCCTCCTGCTGGCCCGCGACAAGCGTGGCCGTTGCATGGCGCGCCGTCAGCAGGCCCTGGCTGTCCAGGGCGAAGCTCCACGTACCGCCGTCGTCGCGCCCGCCGTACAGGATGTCGTTGCCGCCCCCGCCCAGCAGCACGTCGGCGGCGGCGCCCCCGGCGCCGATCGTCAGCGGTACCGCGGCGCCGCCCGCCACCGGCGCCAGCGTGGCCGTCTGCACCGGCACGTTCGCTCCCAATCCGGCCACGAACGCCTGGCCGGCATTGGCCAGCGCCGGCGTGACCATGCGATGCGCCAGGTCGCGCAGCGCTTGCTCGTGTGTCAGCAAAGTCGTGGGGCCGCTCACCTCCAGGCCCGCGCCCACCGGCAGGCCGACGGTGATGTTCGCTTTCAACGTACCGGACCCCGCACCCAGCACGATATCGGCCAGGTCGCCCGGTGCGCGGCCTGCAGGCACCGACGGCACCGCGATGGTCCGCACCTCGAACCCGGTGGCCGGGTCGACGCTCGTGAGCGACAGCACGGGCACCCCGTCCATCGTCGCGTTCGTGGCAGGTGCTGGCGGCGCCGGCGGCGTCCCCGTCTGCACCGCGTAGGCATTCGACTGCGCTTGGCCGCTGCCCGCCGTGCCGTCGACACTCATGACGCCGCCCATGTCCAGCGTGACCGTATTCGACGCGGTCCAGGCGCCGGCGGCCGGCGTCAGCGTCGCCGTCCACGTGCGCCCGCCGTCCGCCGTGCCCAGCGCGGACAGCGTGCCGTGAGCCACCCTGAGGTCGGCAAGGTCCAGGCCCAGTACCGGCTGCGCGAAGGCGATCGTCACCGTCGTCGTCTCCCCCGCCGTCAGCGTGCTGTCGGCCACGGCAACCGTCGCGCTGGGCCGCACGCCCGCGTGGAACGCCAGCGCATTGGCGCTGGCCCCGACCGCATTGCCGGCCAGGTCCCGCACGGCGCCGCCCACGATGCCGATCGTGTAGTCGCCCAGCGCGCCGCCCACCCAGCCGCCGGCCGGGGCGTCCACCGTGCAGGTGACCGTGCCGCCGGCCACCGCATAGCCCGACACGTTCAGCACACCCTGCGCGCCGCGCACGGTGACGTTGCCGGTGCCGAAGGTGGCCGCATCCAGCCCGGCACCGCCATTGTCGTCGTAGGTGACGGCAAACGTGAAGCTGCCGTTCGGATTGACCAGGTCCGGACGCACGGGCCGCGCCGCTACCGGGGCCTCGCTGTCGACCGTGTACGCCTGCGCCCGGACCGGACCGTGGTTGCCGGCCAGGTCGCTGACGCGCACCTGCAGCGTGCCGCTGGCGGCAAGCGCCTGCCCGGCAAGCGACCATGCAGCACTGCCGATGACGTTGGTGGCGCCGCTCCAGCTGGTGCCGCCGTCCAGCGAGACCTCGACGACTTCGCCGGTGCCGGTGGCGCCGGACAGCGTGCCGGAAATCGTCTGGGTGCGCACGTTGGTGACGAAATCGGTGACGCTGGTGCCATTGTCCGCTTCCAGTGCCAGCCCGGTCACCGTGTGCGGTGGCGCCGTCGTGTCCAGCGTGTAGGGTGCCACGGCGGCCGCGCCCTGGTTGCCGTGTTCGTCCGCGACACGCAGGCGGATGGCGCCGCCCGCCGCCAGCGTGGCGCCGGTCCAGGCCAGCGCCGTGCCATCCACCATGGCCGTGATGTCGGCCCAGCTTTGGCCACCGTCCACGGACCCCAGCACGATGTCGCCGCTGTCCAGCGGGGCCGACAGCGTCGCGTGGATCGTCTGCGCGGCGCTGCCGGTAACCATGTCGGTCGTGTTCGCGCCGGTGTCGGCCGACAGGCGGATGGCGCCAATGGTGGCCATTGGCGCCGTGCGGTCCACCGTCAGCGACAACGCCGCGCTGGCGGCGCTGGCCAGCGCACCGTCGGCGGAGGTGACGATGGCGCGCACGTCGTAGGTCCCGCTGGCCAGGGCCGACGTGTCGACGTTCTCGACCCGCCAGCTGCCGTCGGCGACGATGGCCGTGCCGTTGGCCTAGCCCGCGTCGAAGGCACCGTCGCCGTCGATGTCGACGAATACGCGCACGCGGCTGCTGCTGTCGCCCGCGCCGCTGGTGCCCGTCAACGTCAGCGTGTTCGCGGCGGTAACGTTGTCGCCCTCGGTGGCGGTGTCGCTGCCCGGGTCCAGCGCCGGCATGCCAGGGGCCTGCGGCGCGACGTTGACGGTGATCGTCTTCTGGCTGACGGCCAGGCCATCCGAGACCTGGACCGTGAAGGTGTCGGTACCCACATAGCCAGCGTCGGGCCGGTAGGTCAGCGTGCCGCCCGGCGCGATGTCGGCACCGCCCGCGGCGGCGTTGACGTCCGCCATCACCAGCGTGCCATGGCTGGGGCCGCCCGCTTGGGTCCACGTCAGCGTCTGCCCGCTGTCGACGTCGGTGACGTGCAGCAGCCCGCCGAGATCGACAGCGTCACCGTTCTGCTCTACGGCCAGCGTGTTGCCGGAACCGCTGAAGCGGGGCACGAAGGTGATATTGGACAGCACGATGTCGTCCACGGCCGGCGCGAACGTCAGGTTCCGGTCCACCAGCGATATCTCGACCGACGACACGCCTTGCAGGACGGGACTGTAACTGTGGAAAGCCACCCCGCCCTGCCCGTCGACCGGCGCGGTGTCCACGCTGCCCTTGCTGGTCGTCAGCCGGAACTGCACGCCCGCCTGGCCCCACTGGTCCCACAGGTTCAGCGATGTCAGGTCGAAGATCCTGCCCGCGGCAAGCGACAAGGTCAGGCTCAGCGCAAAATTGCTGCCACCCTTGAACAGCGCGGCGCCGTGCAGTACCCCCACATCCAATGCCGATATAGGTGTGCTCGTCCGCTACGCCCCAGCCGCCCTGGTCGCCGGTCAGCTGCAGCGTATGGCGGTCGACGACCTGATAGACGATATTCGATAGCGTGTTGTCGGGATCGGGAGCGCTGGCGACGTTGCTGGAAAAATCGAAGGTGGTGGGCATTGCGGGTCCTGTGGATGGGTTGCGCGATTGTCGCGACGGCGGCTCGCCGGCACCGTCGTGACAAATTTTCTACGGGCAACATGATGCCAAGCCAATGATTTACGCTGGCTGTCTGGCAATATTTCCACAAGGACCTGCTGTTTACGGCCGCATCGAGCCAGCCTGGCGATAGCGCTCATGCCACGCCAGCGCTTCCTCCAGCACGTGCGGGGTCTGGCCGCCCCGCAGCAGTGCGCGCTCGTAGTAATCGCGCAGCGCGGCGCGGAAGACCGGGTGGGCGCAGCGCTCGATGATCAGCGGCGCCCGTTCGCGCGGGGCCAGGCCGCGCAGGTCCGCCAGGCCCCATTCGGTGACGAGGACGTCGACGTCGTGCTCCGTGTGGTCCACGTGCGCGACCATCGGCACGACGCTGGAGATGGCGCCATTCTTGGCTGCGGACTTGCTGACGAAGATGGCCAGCTCGCCGTTGCGGGCGAAGTCGCCCGAGCCACCGATCCCGTTCATCATGTGCGTGCCGCCCACGTGGGTGGAGTTGACGTTGCCGTAGATGTCGAACTCCAGGGCCGTGTTCAGGCCGATGATGCCGAGTCGGCGCACGAGCTCCGGATGGTTGCTGATCTCCTGCGGACGCAGCACGATGCGGTCGCGGTAGCGTTCGAGGTTGGCGAGGAACGCCTCGTGCACGGGTGCGGACAAGGTGATCGACGACGCCGACGCCAGCGCCAGCTGGCCGCCGTCGAGCAGCGCGATGGCCGAATCCTGCAGCACCTCCGAATACATCGTCAGGTCCCGGAACGACGACTGCGCGAGACCATGCAGCACGGCGTTGGCGATGCTGCCGATGCCGGCTTGCAGCGGCAGCAGGCGTGGCGTCATGCGCCCGGCCGCCACCTCCCCTTCCAGGAACGCGATCACGTGGCGGGCGATGGCATCCGTCTCGCCATCGGGCGGCAGCACGTTGGACGGGCTGTCGGGACTATCGGTGATGACGATGGCCGCGATGCGGGCCGGATCCACCTGGATCGCGGTGGTGCCGATGCGCTCGCCCGGCGCCGTCAGCGGGATCGGCGTGCGATCGGGGCGTGGACGCGGCAGGTAGATGTCGTGCAGCCCTTCCAGCGCCAGCGGCGCGGCCAGGTTCAGCTCGACGATGACCTGCTTCGCGCCCTGCACGAAGCTGGCACTGTTCCCGACGGCCATCGTCGGCACGATGCCGCCGTCGGCGCGGATGGCCACCGCCTCGATGACGGCGATGTCGATGGCGGGCAGCGCGCCGCTGCGCAGCTGCTCGGCCGTCTCGGACAGGTGCTGGTCGATGAACAGGACCTCGCCCGCATTGATCTTGCGGCGCAAGGTGGCGTCGGCCTGGAACGGCAGGCGCCGCGCGACGACGCCGGTATTGGCCATCAGCCCGTCGCTGTCGTTGCCCAGCGAGGCGCCCGTGATCAGGGTCAGGCCCAGCGGCTCGCTGCGTGAGCGCTCGACCAGCGCGCGCGGCAGCGCCTTGGCATCGCCGGCACGGGTGAAGCCGCTCATGCCGACCGTCATGGCCGGTGCAAAGAGGCGCGCGGCGGCGGCGGCGGACATCACGCGCTCCACCAGCTCGGGGCGGCGGATGCGGTGGGCATACAAGGCGTGATTCATGCTGTGCTCCTGGCTCGATGACGGCACAGTATAGGATCGCCCCTTCATGGATAATATGACTAATCTTCCCACCAGCCATTCGTAAAATTCATGGATATCCGATCGCTGCGCTACTTCGTCGAGACGGCCCGCCTGTCCAGTTTCACGCAGGCCGCCGAGCAGTTGCACGTGACTCAATCGACGATCAGCAAGATGGTGCACCAGCTCGAGCAGGAACTGGGCACGCCGCTGCTTGACCGCGACGGCCGCCGCCTGACGCTGACCGACACGGGCCGCGTCGTCTACCAGCGCGGCCAGGAAATGCTGGCGACGATGCGCACGCTGGCCGACGAGGTGCGCGACATCCAGGCCACCCGGCGCGGCACGCTGACGATCGGCATCCCGCCCATGATCAACCTGCTGTTCACGCCCGTGCTGAAGGCGTTCCGGGAACGTCATCCGGACATTGCGCTGCAACTGCGCGAGGAAACCGGCCAGCAGGTGGAAAAACTGGTGGCGGCCGGCGAACTGGAACTGGGCATGACGGTGCTGCCGGCCGATTCCGGGCTGGCGCTGCGCACCCTGCCCGTGGCGGCCAGCCCGATCTGGGCGCTCGCCGCCACTGGCACCTTCCAGGCCCAGCGCCGCACGCTCAAGCTGGCGGCGCTGGCGGACCTGCCGCTGGTACTGCTGACGGACGACTTCGCGCTGGCCCGCTCGTTGCGCCGCGCCTTTGCCGCGGCCGGCATCGCGCCGCGCGTGGTGGCGCAAAGCGGGCAATGGGACTGGCTGGTGGAGATGGCGTCGGCCGGCATCGGAGTCGCCTTGCTGCCGGAGCCGTTCGTCACCCGGCTGGCGGAAGACCGGGTCCAGGCCGTGCGCATCGTCGAACCGGCGCTGGAGTGGCAGGTGGCGCACGTGTGGAATGGCCGCTACTTGTCGTACGCCGCACGGGCGTGGCTGGAGGTCTGCGGCGAGGTGCTGGGCTAGCGGCCCGCCGTCAGCGTGTCTCGGTCCGGCATGCGGCCGGTGCGCAGCGCATGCGCCCAATCGGGCGCGCCGTGCCGTTCGGCCAGCGCGGCGGCGCCGTCCCAGTCGTAGACGACAGCGATGTGCGAGACGCTCCACGCGGTGCCGCTGCGCTCGACCAGCGCATAACGCGCATGCGGCGTGCTGTTTTCCATCCGGTGCGGCCACGGCTCGGGATCGTCGTAGGCCTGCAGGCCCACGCTGCCGGGATTGACGACCAGGCGGCCGTCGTCGAGGCGCAGTGCGCGCGGCACGTGCGTGTGCCCGCACAGCAGCAGGCCGGCGCGCGCATCGCCGGCACGCTCCAGTACTTCGGCATGCGTGGCCGGGCGCATGCCGGCCGGCGTCACCGTTTCCAGCCAGCCGGTCAGGTCGGACGTGGGCGTGCCGTGCACCAGCAATACGTCGTCGCCCAGTCGCAAGGTCGCCGGCAATGTCGCCATCCAGGCGCGCTGCGCAGGCGTCACACGTTCGCTGGCGAAGCGGTCGGAGGCGCCCATCCGTGCGGGCGCGTGCGTCAGCACCTGGCGTTCGTGGTTGCCGGCCACGGTAGGCAGGTCCAGCGCCATCAGCCGCTCGGCCGTGGCGCACGGCTGCAGGGGGCCGGACAGCAGGTCGCCCAGGTTGACGACGACGTCGGCGCCGCGCCGGGCGATATCGGCCAGCACGGCGTCCAGTGCCGCCAGGTTGCCGTGGATGTCGGAGATCGCCGCGATTCGCATGGTGGCAGTATAACGCCGGTCACAGGTAGGCCAGCAGGCGCCCGCAGGCGATGACGCCCACCCACAGGAGCAGCGACAGCAGCGCATGCGTCCGCGCCGGCCAGGGCACGCTCGTCGTCCAGCCGGGGGCATGGCGCCACACCCCCAAGTGAAAGATGGCCGCGTTGGCGCCGGCCGCCAGCAGCAACGTCATCTTCAGCAGGAAGGCCGGATTGGTCAGGAAGTCGCGCGGCTGGGTGGCGAACATCAGAAAGCCGGCGGGCACGATCAGCAGCAGGCTGCCCACCGCCCAGGGCAACAGGTGCGCGGCCAGCGCCTGCACGGGCAATGCACGGCCGCAGCCCAGCAGGCGCAGGTCGAACAGCGCCACCGCCCCGACCAGCACGGCAAAGCCGACGATATGACAGATCTCGACAATCGGGTACAGCCACGGGTCGGCGCGCATCGCCTGCGCGACGGTCGTCGCGGCCAGCCAGGCCGTCCAGTCCATCAACGCAGTTCGGTGGTCTTGTCGCCGACGGTAATGCGCTCGGCACGCAGCTCATCGAGCTTGCTGCGGTGAGGATAGCCATACACGGTGACCTTGGCGCCGGCGACAAGCGCCTCCTTCGACAGGCCCCGGCCTTCCATGCGCGAGGGCGGCGCCAGCACGACGTGCCAGCGCTTGTCGGCCGACTGCAGCAGCACGTAGCCGTGCGGCTGCGTATAACCGCTTTCGACGATGGTGCCCGCCAGGTTGAGGGGTTTGGCGGCGTCGTATTCGCTCCAGCCGTGGTGGGCTGAAACAGGAGTCGCCAGCGCGGCGGTGAGCAACGCGGTGGCGCTGAGGGATGCGGTGGAACGGTGCATGGAACCTCCCTGCAATGGGACGGCGGTGGGACTGCAAGTTTGCTGCAATGCCTGCACGCGCGCCGGTGATGTCACCGGCGCGTCACAACAATGAACTACGCTTCCGTAAAGCGCTTGCTGCGGCCGCCGGCGGACCGTACGCGCTCAGCGGGGATTGCGGCGCCGCTCGCGCTGCCGGTGCATCTGCGGCGAACACAGCACACGCAGTGCCGTCAGGCGCGGCACGCCAGCCAGCTGCATGTACTCGAGTGCCGGGTGGACCCCATCCGTGTTCGCAATCCGAAGTGCCTCGTCCACGCGCGCCGCCGTGAAACCGTCAGCGCGCGCCCTGGTCTTGCCGCGTTCCGCCATGATTCGAACCTCTACTGCTTCAGAACCGCTCACGTTATCAAAACCGCACGCGAGTGGGCGCACGGTTGCGATGCCTGTGGGCGCGCCCGGACGTTGTCTGGGGCGCTCTTCCAGCTAACGCGCCGGGTACCGGAAACGATGACGCCCCGCGCCGCTACCGCGAGTTGCCGCGGCAGCCCCGGCGCCGGGCGGATCAGGCCTTGCGCCGCCGTGCGACGACACCGGCCAGTGCCAGGCCGCTCAGCAGCATTGCGTACGTGGCCGGTTCGGGGACCGGTGCGATCTGGACTGTCATGACGACGTCGCTGACCTGGATCCCGGCCGTGGCAGGGTATTCGACGCCCCAGCAGTGATCGGTGCATGGCGTATCGATATAGCCGCGGGCCAAGACGCTCAGGGAGGTGTCGAAACGGACAACCGAGCGTCCCTGGATGGCTTGCGCGACCGTATCGCTAAATTCCTGGTGGCCGGCGATATCGCTGCCGCCGATCCTATAGCCGGCAGTCGCGCCGTTGACGTACCAGCGGAAATCGAAAGTGTTGCGCGCGTAGGGCTGCCACTCGGCCGGCACGTCCGCCGGCGCGGACGTTGCGTCGAGCACGCCGTACGCCTTGCCGCTGATCGTCAGCGCAGTGATCCGGTAACCGTCGCGTACGTCGAACTGCAGCGACGTCGAGGCGGCGTCACCGTTGCCGTACTCGCCACTCCATTGCTCGCTGGTTACTTGCCACAAGCCCGGGGACATGAGGTTCGTCATCGACAGCGTCAAGGTGCCACCGTTGTCCGACAGGACTTCCATGCCGAATCTGGCATCGGAATACAGCATGTCGATCTGCAGATTGGTTGCCGTCACGCTGGTCGCGGCCTGCACGCCACCTGCCGCGCACACCGCGCCAGCCGTGACCAGTCCGATCAAGAGTTGCTTCATGAAATTCCCCTTTTTTAAGAAAAAAATTACCTTATCGCCTGCCGCGCAACGATATCAGTTCCACAACGTCGCAAATCTCACTGATCGTAACAATCGGACAATTTTTCGCGCGATGGCGGCTACGCCGACGCCGGGCGATCGGGGCGGCGCGTAGAATAGGGAGTTTTGAGGCAGCAGAATGAAAACGACGGATCTCGCCAAGAACGACGCCAAGAAGCTCATGGGCAAAATGGCCGCGCCCGGCAGCACGGCGTTCGGCAGTACAGCTGTACCCGCCGTCGACAAGCGCGAGCAGCGCAAGCGCGACCAGGCCCTCGGCCTCGTGCCGTTTGCCGTCAAGCTCAACAGCGAACTTGTAAAGCAACTGCAGGTGCTGGCTGCCGAGAACGGCGGAGATATGAATGCCACCGTGGCCGAGGTGCTGGCGCGGGGGTTGGCGGCCCAGGAAAGCGGAAGCGGCGCTTGATGCGCGGCTGAAAACAAAAAAGCCAATCCGAGGATTGGCTTTTTTGTCGATTCTTTGGTCGGGGCGAGAGGATTCGAACCTCCGACCCCTTGCACCCCATGCAAGTACGCTACCAGGCTGCGCTACGCCCCGACGAGTTGCGGATTATAGCAGAGGGGTTTGAGTTTTTGCTATGGTCTTTTGCACAAAAGCAGGGGCTGACGCGGCGCGCCGCGCAAGCGCTAGAATGGCCCGATGACGACCGACCGACCATTGTCCCCTGCCCTGCTCGACCGCGCGGCCGACCTGATCGCCCAGGCCGACGGCCTGGTGGTGGCGGCCGGCGCCGGCATGGGCGTCGATTCGGGCCTGCCGGACTTTCGCGGCGACGCCGGCTTCTGGCGCGCCTATCCCGCCCTCGGGCGCGCGCGGCTGGCGTTCACCAGCGTCGCCTCCCCCGCCACGTTCGAGCGTGATCCTGCGCTGGCGTGGGGCTTCTACGGCCACCGGCTGGCGCTGTACCGCGCCACCGTGCCGCACGAGGGGTTTGCGCTGCTGCGCGCGTGGGGCGAACGGATGTCGCATGGCTGCCATGTCTTCACCAGCAATGTCGACGGCCAGTTCCAGCGCGCCGGCTTCGATGCGCAGCGCGTCCACGAGTGCCACGGCTCGATTCATCATTTACAGTGCCTCGAAGCCTGCACGCCCGCGATCTGGCCGGCGGACGGCTTCGTGCCGGACGTCGATGCCGCTGCGTGCCGGCTGCGCAACCAGCCGCCCGCATGTCCGCACTGCGGCGGCCGGGCGCGGCCGAACATCCTGATGTTCGGCGACTGGGGCTGGGTGCAGGAGCGCAGCGCGCGCCAGGCGGCGCGCCTGCAGGCGTGGCTGCGGCAGGTGCGGCGGCCCGTCGTCATCGAACTGGGTGCCGGGACGGCCGTACCGTCGGTGCGGTACTTCAGCCAGCAGGTCGTGCATGGCGGCGGACGGCTGGTGCGGATCAATCCGCGCGAGTGGGAAGTCGCCGGCAGCCGCGATGTCGGGCTGGCGGCGGGTGCGCTGGCAGGGCTGCGGGCCATCGCGGCCCGCATGCGCGATCAGACGTAACGCACCGCCAGGTCCGTCAGGCCGTCGACATGGCCGCTCAGCAGCTGGCCGCGTTGCACGGCGCCCACGCCTTCCGGCGTCCCCGTGAAAATCAGGTCGCCCGGCTGCAGTGTGAACAAGGTGGACAGGTTGGCGATCGTCTCGGCGATCGACCAGATCATGTCGTCGGTGCGCCCTTCCTGCTTCGTCGCGCCGTCCACCTGCAGGCGGATTGCCGCCTGGTCGATCCCTGCCACCTGGGCGGCCGGATGCAGCACGCCGACGGGCGCCGAATGATCGAAGGCCTTGCCGATCTCCCATGGCCGGCCGGCGTCCTTCATCTGGCCCTGCAGGTCGCGCCGGGTCATGTCGAAGCCGACCGCGTAGCCGAAGACATGTCCGGGCGCATCGTCAACGGCGATATTGGCACCGCCCTTGCCGATGGCGACGACCAGCTCGCACTCGTGGTGGAAGTTGGCCGTGCGGGGCGGGAACGGCAGCTCGGCCGTGGTGCCGGCCGCCACCGCGACGACACCGTCGGCGTCGCCCGGTTTGCTGAAGAAGAACGGCGGTTCGCGCTGCGGGTCCGAACCCATTTCGCGGGCGTGGCCCGCGTAGTTGCGGCCCACGCAGTAGACGCGGCGGACGGGGAAACGGGCGTCGGTGCCGGCGACGAACAGCGCGGCGGCCCGGTGTGGCGGGAAGACGTAATCGGTCATGGTGGTGGCAGGGCGTCAGGTATCGGTATCAGGAAAACAGCAGCGCCTTCATCGCCACCTGCACGGAGGCGGTCAGCGCGGCCTGGTCGATGTCCGGGTTGTGCTGCGCACGCGCGCTCAAGCCCTGGAACACCGTGATGATAGCGTCCATCCGGCCTTCGAGCAGGGCGTCGTCCACCGGCAGGCCGTGGCGCTCGCGCCCGGCCTTCAACAGCGGCCTGAATATGGCCCGGGTGCGGCGGTCGGCGTCGTACACGACGGCGGCGACGGTCGGGTTGCGCGACGCTTCCGCCGTGATCTCCAGCGGCAGGCGCCAGACGTCGCGGTCGATGTGCTCGGCGACGCTTTTCGGCACGTCGTCCAGCAACGCCTGCAGCACGTCGCCGCGCGCTTCCAGGTCGCGCAGCAGCGCCGACACGCGTTCGACGTTTTCCTCGACAAAGGCGGCGATGATGGCGTCCTTGCCGTCGAAGTAGTTGTAGATGTGGCCCGCGCTCATGCCCGCGGCCTTGGAAATCTCGGCCATGCTGGCCCCGTGGAAGCCGCTGCGGCTGAAACATGCCGCGGCCGCGTCCAGCACCTGGCGGCGCCGGTTGCGGGCGCGTTCGGGGTCGGGATGGCGCTTTTCTGGTGTGGTCATACTGTCTGGTTCCGATTCTCTCGGCCGTAACTGTGGGCACGCGGCCCCGGTTTGTCAAACGGACGGCACCGGCCTGTCCGGCTGATGCTATTATTTCTACTGCAGTCCCGCCTTCGCCAACTGTCGTCTTTTTCAGGAAAGTACATGGCTACCCGGACCACCCCTTCCCGTACCATCGAAATGCGGCCGGTGGAACAGGCCGACCAGCGCTTCTTGGAGCAGCTGTACGCCAGCACGCGCGGCACGGACCAGCGCATGGACGGTTGCGACGCCCGCACCGAGGCGCTCCTCGTGGCGCTGCAGTACCGGGCCCGCCAGGCGCAACTGCGCACGGTGTACCCATACGGCGACATCGCCGTCATCCTCGAACGCGACCGCCCGATCGGCAGCCTGTACGTCAACTACGGTCCCGACGAGATCCGGATTCTCGACATGAGCCTGCTGCCCGAATACCGCAACCGCGGCATCGGGCTGGGCCTGTTGCGCAGCCTGCAGGCCCAGGGCGTGCGCATGCGCGTGCCCGTGCGGCTGGACCTGCTGCTGAGCAGCCCGGCCTACCGGCTGTTCCAGCGCTGCGGCTTCGTGCTGCGCGGGGCGAACGGCATGCACAACAGCCTGGAGTGGATGCCGCCGCTGCTTACTTGAACACCCCTGGTGTCAGGCACCGGTGTTTCGCCGGTGTTTCCACCCCTTACTGCCACCCGCCCCCAAGCACCTTGTACAGCGTCACCTGGTTGGTTGCCTTGGCCAGCCGCGCGCTGATGAGCCCCTGCTGCGCCGCGTACAGGTTGCGCTGCGACGTCAGCGACGTCTGGTACGCATCGGCGCCCTTCTGGTAACGCGCCTCGTAGATGCGGTAGCTCCTGGCCGAAGCCTCGGCCAACGCCGTCTGCGATGCCACGCGTTCGTCGAGCGTGCCGCGCTGGGCCAGCGCATCGGCCACTTCGCGGAATGCCGACTGGATCGCCTTGTCATACTGAGCCAGCGCGATGTCGCGGTCGGCCTTGGCGATATCGAGGTTGGCCTGGTTGGCGCCGGCCGTGAAGATCGGCAGCGTCACCTGCGGAATAAAGCTCCACGCCCCCGAACCGGCCTTGAAGAGGCCCGACAGCGCGCTGCTGGCGCTGCCCGCCGATGCCGTCAGCGAGATGCGGGGGAAGAAGGCGGCACGGGCCGCACCGATGTTGGCGTTCGCCGCCTGCAAGGTGCGCTCGGCGGACAGCACGTCCGGGCGGCGCTGCAACACGTCCGACGGCACGCCCGCCGGCAGGTCCGCCAGCTGCGTCGCCGCCGTCAGGCCGCCTTGCGGCAGCAGTTCGGCCGGCACGGATGCGCCGGCCAGCAGCGCCAGGGCGTTGCGGTCCGCCGCCACCTGCGCCGTATAGACAGCCATGTCGTTGCGGGCCGATTCCACGCTTTGCTGCGCCTCGTACATGTCCAGGGCCGACGTGGCGCCCGCGGCGAAGCGCCGGCGGCTCAGCTCATAGCTGATCTGCTGGTTCTTCAGCGTGTCCTGCGCCAGGCGCAGGCGTTCCTGGTCCGCCGCCAGCGTCAGCCAGGCGTTGGCCACTTCGGCCACGAGGCTGATCTGCTGGGCGCGGCGCGCTTCCTGCGTGCCCAGGTACTGCTGCAGGCCCGCTTCCGACAGGTTCTTCACGCGGCCGAACAGGTCCAGCTCGAACGCGGAGATGCCCAGGTTGGCGCTGTACTGGCGCGTGATATAGCCATCGCCGTTGGGGCTCAGGTTGTCCGGCACGCGTTGCGCCGTCTGGCCCACCGCCGCGTTCACCTGCGGCAGTTGCGCCGCACGCGTCACGCCATACTGGGCGCGGGCCCGCTCGATGTTCAGCACCGACACGCGCAGGTCGCGGTTGTTGTCCAGCGCCAGCTGCACCAGCTGGCGCAGTTTCTCGTCGCCGATGAATTCGCGCCAGCCGATGGCGGCAGCGTCGCGCGCCTCCGTCGGCCGCGCGGCCGGCTGGTAGGCGTCGCCTTGCGGCCAGACCGGCGTGACGGGCGCCTGGGGGCGCTCGTACACGGGCGCCAGGCTGCAGCCGGCCAGCAGTGCGGCGACTGCCGCGGTAATGAGGGACTTGTTCATATCAGTGTGCTTCCTTAACGATTGCATCCGTGCCCGGCGCCGGCTTGGCGGCGCGGCTGGCGAACCAGCTGCGCACCAGCACGAAGAACACGGGCACGAAGAAGATGCCGAGGAACGTCGCCGTCAGCATCCCGCCCAACACGCCCACGCCGATGGCGTTCTGGCTGCCGGAACCGGCGCCGCTCGCCACCGCCAGCGGCAGCACGCCCAGGCCGAACGCGATCGACGTCATCAGGATCGGCCGCAGGCGCAGCTTGACCGCCTCCAGGGTCGCTTCGCGCAGGTCGCGGCCCGCTTCCTGCAGCTCCTTGGCGAACTCCACGATCAGGATCGCGTTCTTGGCCGACAGGCCGACCACCGTCAACAGGCCCACCTGGAAGTAGACGTCGTTCGACAGGTGCAAGCCCCACGTCGCCAGCACGGTACCGATGACGCCCAGCGGCACCACCAGCAGCACCGAGAACGGCACCGACCAGCTTTCATACAGCGCGGCCAGGCACAGGAACACGATCAGGATCGAGATGGCGTACAGCGACGTCGTCTGCGAACCCGACTCGCGCTCTTCCACCGACAGGCCGGTCCACTCGTAGCCGATGCCAGGCGGCAGCTGCGCCACCATCTTCTCCACTTCGGCCATCGCCACGCCGGACGACACGCCCGGTGCCGGGCTGCCCTGCACGTTGACCGACGACAGGCCGTTGTAGCGTTCCAGGCGCGGCGAAGCATAGATCCACTCGCCATGGGCAAACGCGGAGAACGGCACCATGTCGCCGGACGCATTGCGCACGAACCACTTGTTCAGGTCTTCCGGCACCATGCGTGCGTCGGCCTGGCCCTGCATGAACACCTTCTTCACGCGGCCGCGGTCGATGAAGTCGTTGACGTAGGCCGAGCCCCAGCCCACCGACAGCACCCGGTTCACGTCCGCCACGCTCAAGCCCAATGCGGTGGCCTTCTGCTGGTCGACGGTGATCTTGTACTGCGGCGTATCTTCCTGGCCGTTCGGGCGCACGCCCACCAGCGCCTTGTTCTGCGCGGCCATGCCCAGGAGCTGGTTACGAGCCGCCATCAGCGCCTCGTGGCCCACGCCGCCCTGGTCCTGCAACTGCAGGTCGAAGCCGGAAGCGTTACCCAGTTCCAGCACGGCCGGCGGGGCGAACGCGAACACCATCGCATCGCGCAGCTGCATGAACGAACCCATGGCGCGGCCGACGATGGCACCGACGCGGTTTTCCTTGCCGCCGCGTTCGGACCAGTCCTTCAGCTTGACGAACGCGATACCCGTATTCTGGCCATTGCCGCCGAACGAGAAGCCGGCGACGGCAAACACGGAAGCCACGTTGGCCTTCTCGTTCTGCAGGAAGTGCTGCTCGACCTTCTCGATGGTCTTCAGCGTACGCTCCTGCGTGGCGCCGGTCGGCAGCTGGATCTGCGAGAACAGCACGCCCTGGTCCTCTTCCGGCAGGAAGGAAGTCGGCAGGCGCATGAACACCAGCGCCAGCACGGCCAGCAGCACGGCATAGACGATCATCGAACGGCCGCTGCGGCGGATCATGTTGCCGACCCAGCCCTGGTACTTGTCGGTACCGGCCTCGAAGGTGCGGTTGAACCAGCCGAAGAAGCCGCGGTTCGTCATGTGGTGGCCCTTCTCCACCGGCTTCAGGAACGTGGCGCACAGCGCCGGCGTGAAGATCATCGCCACCAGCACGGACAGCACCATGGCCGACACGATCGTGATCGAGAACTGGCGGTAGATGACGCCCGTAGAGCCGCCAAAGAACGCCATCGGCACGAACACGGCGGACAGCACCAGCGCGATACCCACCAGCGCGCCCGAGATCTGGCCCATCGATTTCTTGGTCGCCTCCTTCGGCGACAGGCCCTCTTCCGTCATGACGCGCTCGACGTTCTCCACCACGACGATCGCATCGTCGACCAGCAGGCCGATGGCCAGCACCATCGCGAACATCGTCAGCGTGTTGATCGAATAGCCCAGCGTGGACAGGATCGCGAAGGTCCCCAGCAGCACGACCGGCACGGCCATCGTCGGGATCAGGGTGGCGCGGAAGTTCTGCAGGAACAGGTACATGACGAGGAACACCAGCACGATGGCCTCGGCCAGCGTCTTGACCACTTCCTCGATGGACAGCTCGACGAATGGCGTCGTGTCGAACGCGACGACGGCCTTCATCCCTTGCGGGAACAGCTTGCCCATCTCGTCGATGCGCTGCTTGACCGCTTCGGCGGTATCGAGCGCGTTGGCGCCCGTCGCCAGCTTGATGGCGATACCGGCGGCCGGCTTGCCGTTGAAGCGGGCGACGGTGTTGTAGTTCTCGCGGCCCAGTTCCATCTTCGCCACGTCGCGCAAGTGCACGGTGGCGCCGCTCTCCATCGTCTTCAGCAGGATCGCGCCGAACTGCTCGGCGGTCTGCAGGCGGCTCTGCGCCGTCACCGTGGCGTTCAGTTGCTGGCCCGGGATGGCGGGCGCGCCGCCCAGCTCACCGGCGGAGACTTCGGCGTTCTGCGCCTGCACGGCCGTGATCACGTCCGCCGGCGTCAGCTGGAAGCTTTGCAGCTTGGTCGGGTCGAGCCAGATGCGCATCGCGTACTGGGAACCGAACAGCGTGACGTCGCCGACGCCCTGTACGCGCGACAGCGGATCGACCACGTTGGCCGCCACGTAGTCGCCCAGGTCGGCGTTGTTCATGCTGCCGTCTTCCGACACGAAGCCCAGCACCATCAGGAAGTTCTTGGTGGCTTTCGACACCACGAGGCCCTGCTGCGTGACGGCGGTCGGCAGCAGCGGCGTGGCCAGCTGCAGCTTGTTCTGCACCTGCACTTGTGCGATGTCCGGGTTGGTGCCGCTCTTGAAGGTCAGCGTGATGCTGATGCCGCCGGTGGAGTCGGACGACGACGCCATGTAGCGCAGCCCGTCGATGCCCTTCATCTTCTGTTCGATGACCTGCGTCACCGCGTCCTCGACGGTCTTGGCCGAGGCGCCCGGGTAGGAGCCTGAAATCGAGATCGACGGCGGGGCGATGCTGGGGTACTGCGCGATCGGCAGTGCCATGATCGAGAGGATCCCCCGAGCATGATCACGATCGCGACCACCCATGCGAAGATGGGCCGGTCAATGAAAAATCTTGCCATGAATTCTGCTCCTGCTTAGTGTGCCGATTAGTGCGCCGCTGGCTGGGCAGCCGGCTTGGCGGACGCGGTGGCGGCTGGGTTGGCCGCAGCCACGGTCGCCGGGGCGCCTGGCTTGACCTTCTGCACGCCCTCGACGATGACGCGGTCACCGGCGGCCAGGCCGGCCGTGACCAGCCACTTGTCACCCATGGTGCCGGCCGTGCGCAGCACGCGCTGTTCGACGATGCCCTGGCCGTTCAGTACCAGCGCGGTCGCCTCGCCTTTCGGGTTGCGCGTCACGCCCTGCTGCGGCACGGCGATGGCCTTCTCGTCGATGCCGTTTTCCACCACGGCGCGCACGAACATACCCGGCAACAGGTCCTGCTTCGGGTTCGGGAACAGCGCGCGCAACGTCACGTTGCCGGTGGCCGGGTCGACGCTGGCGTCGGCGAACTGCAGCTTGCCCGGCTGGGCGTAGGTGCTGCCGTCGGCCAGCTTCAAGGTGACCTTGGCCTGCTCGCCGGCCTTCTTGACGCCGCCCGATTCCAGCTGGCGCTTCAGGCGCATCAACTCTTCGCTCGACTGCGTCACGTCCACGTAGATCGGATCGAGCTGCTGCACGGTCGTCATGGCCGCGGCCTGGCCGGCCGTCACCAGCGCGCCCGGGGTCACGGTCGAGCGACCGATGCGCCCGGAAATCGGCGCCGACACCTTGGTGTATTCGACATTGATGCGTGCCGTCTCCAGCGCGGCCTGGGCCGACTCCACGTCGGCCTTGGCCTGGGCGTTGGCGGCGACCGCGTCTTCATAGTCCTGGCGGCTGACGCCTTCGATCTCGACCAGCTCCTTGTAGCGGGCCACTTTCGGGCCGGACGTCAGCAGGTTGGCTTTCGCACGCGCCAGCGTGGCCTTGGCCTGGTTGTAGGTGGCCTGGTAGGTGGCGGGGTCGATCTGGTACAGCGGCGTACCGGCCTTGACGTCGGCGCCTTCCGTGAACAGGCGCTTCTGCACGATGCCGCCGACCTGCGGGCGCACTTCGGCAACCTGGTAGGCCGACGTGCGGCCCGGCAGTTCCGTCACGACGGGCAGCGCCTGCGGCGTCACCGTGTACACGCCGACCTGGGGCGGCGGCATCTTGCCGCCGGCGCCGGGACCGGCCGCCTGCTTGTTGGTGTCGCAGCCGGCGGTCAGCGCCGCCGCGCATGCGAGGAAAAGGATGCCGGCCGACCGCAGCGGCGGGCTGGAGAGCGTGTTCTTCATACGGTCACTTTCGTTCGAGAAGGGTCGTGCTTGATAGAATGAACGATCATTCTAATACAAATCGGAAACTTATGCACTTACTGACCGTGCGGTTATTAAGATGGCTTTCGGGAAACGTTGATGGCCTGACGCTGTCGGCTGCGCATCGCGAATCGGGGACAGCCTCCTATTTCCTCGCGCCGTGACAATTGGGGACAGCCTCCAATTTCTCCCGCCGGGAGATGCACGGTTCGGAGAATTCGGAGGCTGTCCCTGATTTGCGTGCGGATGTGCGGGATCAGCGGAGGCTGTCCCTGATTGGCGACCCGCTGCTGCGAATCGGGGACAGCCTCCCATTGCCGAATCGGGGACAGCCTCCGATTTCCCCCCGGAGAATTCGGAGGCTGTCCCCAATTGCGCGGAGGCTGTCCCCAATTGCGGTTTTGGCGACGCGCACGTAAAAAAGCCTCCCGGGCCAGGCGGCGCGGGAGGCTTTGGCGGGAGCCGCTTGGCTCAGGTGGCAGGCACCGGTGCGAAGTAGCTGGTCACGCTTTGCAGGTAGACGCTGGAGGTGTCGGCGTAGGCAGAGTCGATGCCCAGGTACACCCAGATCTTGCCCTCGCCGTCCGCCTTGACGGTCGGGCCTGCGACGTTGCGGTACAGCTTGGGCGCGTACTGCTGCGGCAGGCTGCAGCCGCCGCCGTTGCCGATGTTGCCCAGCACGACTGAAGTCGCGCCGGCAGCGCCGTTGTTGCCCTTGTCCAGGCTGAACTTGACGGTGCCGTTCTCCGTGACTGCTTTCGGTTCCGTCGGCGCCGCGCCGGCGACGGTCCACACGGATTCCCCTGGCGTCGCCCCGGCGCCCAGGCAGCCCGTCGGCGCGATGCTCAACAGGTTGACGGTAAACGTCACTGTGTAGCTGGTGTTGGCCACGAATCCCGTCAGCTGCTTCTTCAGGTAGACAAACGTGTCGCTGCTGTTGTTGCGGGCGCTGACGAACAAAGCCTTGCTGCCGGCCGGATAACCCAGGCCCAACTGGTCGGTCGCACGCTGCTCGACCACGACGCCGGACGGTGCCGTTGCCGTGGTGTAGTCGCTCGACTCGGACGCCCAGCCATCGACGTCGCGCGTGAAGTCCGTGGTGAACTGGCGTGCGAAGGCGTTGCTCGACGCGCCGGTCGGCGTGCCGGCAGGATCGTCGTCGTCGTCGCCGCCACAGGCGGCCAGCAGGGCAAGGATTGCAGCGGAGAGTGCGGTTTTCCAGTGTCGGTTCATCGTTGGTCGTCCTTCGGTCGTTGGCGCAGGGCGCCTGATGGAAAAGCGGCTATGTTAACAAGTTAGCCAGCGCTCGGGTGAACTTATCGTCCACATATTATTAACCAACTTTCTATTATCCGCACCTGTTCAAAAAAGTTATTTCCAGCTGCCGCGCAGCGCGGCCACCTCGCGCTGCAGCAGTTCCGGCGTCGCTTCCGTAGGCGCCACCGGCGTGCCGACAGCCAGCGCAAGGCGCGAACGCAGGCCCTTGCGGAAGGCGCGCTCCAGCAGGTTGTCGTCGCTGCGGCTCAGCAGGTGGCCCCACAGGCCGCGCAACGCCATCGGGATCACGGGTACGTGCGAGCGCTCGACGATCTTGGCGATGCCGCCCTTGAATTCGTTGATCTCGCCCGTCGTCGTCAGCCGCCCTTCGGGGAAGATGCAGACCAGCTCCCCTCGTGCAGCGCCTGGGCGATATCGACATAGGCCTTCTCCAGCAACCACGGGTCTTCCTTGGCCGGCGCGATCGGGATCGCCTTGGCGGTGCGGAAGATCCAGCCCAGCAGGGGCGTCTTGAAGATGCGGTGGTCCATCACGAAGCGGATCGGGCGCGGGCTGGCGGCCATGATGACGACGGCGTCGACGTAGCTGACGTGGTTGCAGACGAGGACCGCGGCGCCGTGCTCCGGAATGCGGCCCTTCTCGATCACCTTGACCTTGTGCACCGTGTGGATCAGCAGCCAGGCCAGGAAACGCATCAGGAACTCCGGCACCAGCGAGAAGATGTACAGGGCCACCAGCGCGTTCAGGATGGCCGTCGCCAGGAACAGCTCGGGGATGGTCAGGCCCTGGCCCAGCAGCACGATCGCGACGCCGGCCGCGGCCACCATGAACAGCGCGTTCAGGATGTTCATGCCGGCGATGGTGCGCGACAGGTGGCGCGGATCGCAGCGCAGCTGGATCAGGGCGAACAACGGCACGATGAAGAAGCCGCCGAAGACGCCGATCATGACGACGTCGAACACGATGCGCCAGCTGCCCTGCTGCGCCAGCATGCCGAAGGCATCCACCGTGGCCGTATTGGTATAGCCCTGGCTGGCGAAATACAGGTCGATGCCGAACAGCGACAGGCCGATGGAGCCGAACGGCACGAGGCCGATCTCCACCTTGTGGCCGGACAGGCGCTCGCACAGCAGCGAGCCCACGCCGATCCCCAGCGAGAACACGGTCAGCAGCAGCACGAACACGCTGTGGTCGCCATGCAGGTACGTCATCGCGTAAACGGGGAACTGGGCCAGCACCATGGCGCCGTAGAACCAGAACCAGGAGTTGCCCAGCATCGACAGGAACACGGTGCGGTTGCCCGCCGAGTGGCGCAGGTTGCGGAAGGTTTCGGCGACGGGATTCCAGGCGACCTTGAGGTCCGGCGCCGGCGCCGGCGTGACGGGAATGCGGTAGCTGGCGACGAGTCCCAGCACCGCGAAGCCCACGGTGCCCGCCGCCACGAACGTGATGCCAAGGCCCTGGTGCATGACGATGACGTCGCCGCACACCTGGCCAAGCAGGATGCCGACGAAGGTGCCCATCTCGACGACCCCGTTGCCGCCCGTGAGCTCCTCCGGGCGCAGCTGCTGCGGCAGGTAGGCGTACTTGACGGGGCCGAACAGCGTGGAGTGCGTCCCCATGGCGAAGACCGAGAAGATCAGGAGCCACAGGTTGTGCGTCATCCAGCCCAGCGCGGCGATGCCCATGATGGCGATCTCCAGCCACTTGACGAAGCGTACCAGCGACGACTTCTCGAACTTTTCCGCGACCTGGCCGGCGGTGGCCGAAAACAGCACGTACGGCAGGATGAACAAGCCCGGGATCAGGTTCGTCACCAGCGACGGCGACAGCGTCGTCCAGCTGGCCGCGTCGAACGTCAGCACGACGATCAGCGCCGTCTTGAACAGGTTGTCGTTGAAGGCCCCGAGGAACTGGGTCCAGAAGAAGGGTGCGAAACGGCGCTGCGTCAGCAGCGAAAACTGGCTCGCCTGGCTCATGTGGGTACGGTCAAGGTTGAGGGAAACGACAACATACAGGACAACCCGCGCAGGAACAATGCTGTAACGCACGGTATCGCTTTGCGCTACCGGGAGTTTACCGGGGCGCGGCTACGCTGCCGGCTGCAACGGCAACGCGATCGCGATGCGGGTACCGCGGTCGTCGCTTGCAACGGTGAAGCTGCCGTCCAGCGCCCGCACCCGCTCGCGCATGCCGGCCACGCCGATACCGCCCTGGCTTGCGGAGGGATCGAAGCCGCTGCCGTCGTCCTCGACGTCGATGTGCAGCATGCCGTTGCGCCGGGCCAGGTGCACGCGGGCGTGGCGCGCGCGCGCATGCTTGACGACGTTCGACAGCGCTTCCTGCACCACGCGGTAGGCGGTGATCGCCACCTCCGGCGCGATGCCGTCGAAGTCCTCGCTGGCGTCGCACGCGAAGCGGCAGTCCGGGTGGCTCGCCTCGTACTGCCGCACCATTTCCTCGACCGCGCCGCGCAGGCCCAGCATGTCCAGCACTTCGGGGCGCAGGCGCCGCACCAGCGCCCGGCCGCTGCTGTACAGGCCGAGCGTGAGCCGGGCGATCGCCTGCGCACGCGTCGCGATGTCCTCGCCCAGCGCCGGCGGCTGCACGTCGCGCGCCAGCGCGGCAATGCGTTGCGACTCCAGCCGCGCGGCGACCAGCACCGCATTGAGTTCGTCGTGGATCTCCAGCGCGATGCTCTGGCGCTCCGCTTCCACGGCGGTGTTCACGCGTCGCAGCAGTTGGCGCTTTTCCGCATCGGCATCGCGCAGCGCCCGCAGCGAGGCCTGCAGCGACGTGTCGAAACCCTGCGACAGCCGGAACGCCAGCGCGGCGCACAGCAGCAGCCCGGCGCACGCCACCAGCAGTTCGACGTGGAAGCGACGCGCCTGCTTCGCCAGCAGGGCCGCCGGCGCCATGCGCACCTGCAGGTAGCCGACCGTTTCAACCGTCATGCCCTGGCGGCTGCCTTCCGGTGCCGGGCCGCCGGGCGCGGGCTGCGGCGTGATCCAGATCAGGCGCTTGACGACCGGGGCTTCGTAGTAGCGCCCTTCCGGCGCACCCGCCGCATGGCCCTGCAGCCGCAGCAACGGACGGCGCTGGCCGTCGAACAGGGCGACCTGCCAGATCGCCTTATCCGATTGCAGGACGTCGCGGACGGTGCGTCGCAGGTCGTCGTAGCGGCCGGAGACGATGGCGTACTCGCTGCTGTCGGCCAGCACGCGCGCCAGCACCTGGCCCCGTTCGGCCAGTTCGGCGCGCGCTTCCTGCTGGCGCGACTGGTAGCTGTACCAGACGAAGGCCAGGCACATCGCCACGACGGGAGCGACGGTGATGACGAGCAGGCGCGTACGCGTGCTCCAGCCCGACCACGGCCGCCAGCGATGCGACAACGCGGGCGCCATGTCAGGGCTGGATCAGGCCATGGCGCACGGCCAGGCGGGTGATATCGGCCGGCCGGTGCACGCCCAGCCGGTCCTTGATGGCCTGGCTGGCATTGCTGATCGTCTTGCTGGACACGTCCAGCCGCTGGGCGATCTCCGCGTTCGTCAGCCCCTCGGCCATCAGCGCGAAGATCGCCAGCGCGCGCTCGTCCAGCAGCGCCTGCGGCGATTCGTCGCCCTTGACCGACAGGCTGGCCAGGCGCTCCGCGATGGCGGGCATGAAATACAGCTCGCCCTGGTATGCGCGACGCACGGCGGCCGCCAGTTCCTCCGGATCGCAATCCTTGGTAATGAAGGCCCGGCCGCCGATGCGGTAGCACTCCTTGACCAGGCTGTCCTGGTCGAATTGGGTCAGGAAAACAATGCGAGCCTGCGGCTCGTCGGCCAGCAGGCGCCGCGCCACGTCCAGGCCCGTCAGCTGCGTGCCGAAACGGATATCCAGTACCAGCACGTCCGGGCGCTCGGCCGCGTACAGCGCCAGCGCTTCCTCCGGCGAACGAGCCTGGGCCACCACGTCGATGTCCGGCCCCGCCAGCGACATCGCAAAGCCACCCATCACGATCGGATGATCGTCCGCGAGCATGACGCGGATGCGCGTCGCCGTCGACTGCTTCATTTTCCACCCCCTGGCAAATTTTTTTCTGATCGGCGGCAGCATAGCATGGCAACCACGCGCAAAGAAATCCCTTCCATTATTGCTACATGATGGAATAGTATACTTCCACTGCCTGGCAATCCAGGCTTCCCGGAGAGCGAAAATGAACTTCAACGAAGCAAAACGGAATCCCACCGGTATCGCCGTCGTCGTGCTGGTCCACGGGGCAGCGGCATTGTTCGCCCTGCATAACAACACGATCTCGCTGAACCAGGTGGTACCACCCGGCATCATCGACGTGCTGGTACCCCCACCCGTGGAGCCGCCCCCGCCGCCCGAGTCCGTGCCGCTGCCGGCGCCATCGAACCCGCCGCCGATCGCCGTGCCGCCGGTCGAGCACTTCGAACCGACGCTGCCGCCACCGCAGTTGACGACACGCTCGACCGACGACGCGGCGCCACCGGCGGTCACGCCGGCGGCGGGCGGCACGGCAGGCCCGGCCGCGGAGCCGGCCGCCCGCCCGGCTCCGGTACGGGTCGCAGCGGTGGTGGACGCCCGGGCCTGCAAGCGGCCCGACTATCCGCGCAATGCGCTGCGCAACGGCGAGACGGGCACCGTCACGCTGGCCCTGCTGATCGGCACGGACGGCAAGGTGGTGGAATCGAAGGTGGAAGGCTCGAGCGGCTCGCGCGAGCTGGATCGGGCGGCGCAGGCCGGATTGTCGCTGTGCCGCTTCCAGCCGGGCACCGTGGATGGCGTGCCGCAGCAATCGTGGACGCGGATGCAGTATGTTTGGAACCTGGACGAGTAGCGCCGCGCCGCAGCTTATCGGCCGGACCGCAAGCGACGCTCCAGTTCCTGCGCGGCCGGGGGATCGGCAAACAGCCGCTCCAGGGTCCAGCCCTGCCGGTCCAGCAAGTACGCGACCTTCAGGTGATGCCCCCGATACAGCCCGCTCCGGCGGCGGTCCAGTTCCGGGGCGCCGGCCAGGAACGCGGCATGATTGGCCGCGTAATCGACGTCGCCGGCCTTGCCCACGTAGTCCGCGTACCCCTCCAGCAGCCACTCGGGGTAGCGCAACATGACGGTGCGACCGAAGCGGCGCGACACGTCGCTATGCGTCAGCTCGTGCGCGATGAAGTACGACAGGGGGCGCTGGGCGGCATCGGCGATGGGGCCAGGGCCGGGCGTACGCCAGCGCCGCGTGACGTCGCCCAGCACCGGCGCCATCGTCGGCGGAACAGCGCGATGCCGCGGTGCCGGGCATTCTGATGGGTAGCGTGGACATGGCGGTCGCGGTTCGTGACAATGTGAGAAAAATATCAGTGCCGGCTTATCGATGGCTTAATCGGCATGGCCGCCGCTCCGTCCCGGCCGCGCGCGGCATTGCCCCATAACGCGCGACCGTCGTCCCCACCACCACGCCCGCTGCATCGGCCCCGTAGTCGATCGCCGGCCGAGGCAACAATAGTTTATTTCCAGCAATCAATAAATTGCACACTCGACAGTGCCGTTTTCCCCTATCATTCCATAGTTAACATTATTGACATATTGCGAATCGCGCACCCTGAATTGTATGTCCCTGAAGCTTTCCTTCCGCCAGCTGCTGCTGGGCGCCTTCCTGCTGATCGCCGTGCTGCTGGGCGCCACCTCGGTGCAGGCACTGCTGACGCTGGAACGTCTCGCTGCGCAGAGCCGCGAGATCAGCAACGACGCCATCGTGCTGACGGCCAGCGCCCAGCAGCTGGCCGAGCGCAGCGTGGCCATGGAGCGCAGCGCGCGCCAGTTCCTCGTGCTGGACGATGCGGCTTTCCGGGAACGCTTTGCCGAGGCCTGGCGCGATGCATTGGCGGCGCTGGACGTCATTGCCGGCGCCCTGCCCGGCGCCGAGCCGACCGCGTTTGCCGACTGGCGCCGCAACGGCCAGGCGGCATGGCAGGCGCTGGAGATGCCGCGCGAACGCCGCAATGCCCGCCAGCTGCGCCTGGACGCGGCGCTGGCCCAGTTACCGGCCATCAATGACGAACTGGCCGAGCGGGTCAAGGAGGAAGTGGACCGCCGCAACGCGGCCATCCTGGCCGAGCTGGACGAGCGTCGCACCATCCTGAAAGGCCAGGTGGCCGCCTCGATCGGCCTGGCCGCCGTGCTGGCGCTGGCGTTCGGCCTGTGGCTGGCGCGCCCTTTGCGCCAGATCGAGAAGGCGATCTCGCGGCTGGGCGGCAACCGCTACGACATGCCCATTGCCGTGTACGGTCCGGCCGACCTGCGCCGGCTCGGCCGCCACCTGGACTGGTTGCGCCAGCGCCTGGCGCACCTGGAAGCGGACAAGTCGCGCTTCCTGCGCCATATCTCCCATGAGCTGAAGACGCCGCTGGCTGCACTGGTGGAAGGCGTGGCGCTGCTGGAAGACGAAGTGGCCGGCCCGCTCAGCCCCAACCAGCGCGAAATCGCCCGCATATTGCGGCAAAACACCGGCTCGCTGCAGACACAAATCGAAGACCTGCTGCGTTACAATGCTGCCAATTTCGAGGCCCAGACCATGCGGCGCGATCCCACCGACATGGTGGAATTGCTTGAACGCATCGTCGACAGCCAGCGCCTGCAATGGCAGGCCCGCGGGCTGACGGTGGATGTCGCCGGCAAGGCGCCGCCCATCGCCGTCGATGCCGACAAGCTGGGCATCGCGATCAGCAACCTGCTGTCCAACGCCGTGCGCTTCAGTCCGGAAGGGGGCACGATCCACTTCACGCTGAACGTGGCACCGGCTTCGCGCGGCAAGCTGCTGCAGCTGGACTGTATCGACCAGGGCCCTGGCGTGGCCCCGCAGGACGCCGAGCGCGTCTTCGAGCCCTTCTACCAGGGCGAACGCCAACCGCCGGGCGCCCGCCGCGGCAACGGTATCGGCCTGTCGATCGTGCGCGAGTATGTCAGCGTGCACGGCGGCAGCCTGCAACTCATGCCCTCGTCGCAGGGGGCTCATTTCCGTATCGAACTGCCCTATGACTAAATTGACTACGCGCCTGCTGGCGTGCCTGCCGCTGGCGTTGCTGCTGCAAGGCTGTGCGCAGAAGCCGCTCGCGTCGCTGCACTATCCGCTGACACCCCGGGTCGCGCCGCTGCCGGTGACGGTGGCGCCCGTCGCGCCGCCCGATGAAGTATCGCCGCTGCTGGCCTATCACCAATCGCTGCGTCGCATGACGCAGGGCGAGCTGCTGAAGGAATTGTCCGGCATCACGCTGCAGCAGCGTACGCCCAAGATCACCTTGCAGACCGGCATGATCCTGATGCTGACGCGCGGCGGCGGCGACCTGGTCCGTGCCCAGTCGATCTTCGACAGCGTGGCCAACGCCTCGGAACCGGAAGCCGGCGGCCTGAAGCCCTTGGCGCAATTGCTGTCGAGTCACTGTGCCGAGGCGCGCCGCCTGGCCGACAGCGTCGATCGCCTGACTGTCCAGCTGCGCGAGACGCAGCGCAAGTCCGACCAGCTCAGCGATACACTGGAAGCGCTGAAGGCCATCGAACGCGGCCTGCCGGTGCGGCCCACGAGCGGCGCGTCCGCGGGAGGCCGCTGATGCCGACCGGAGCCCACCTGCTGCTGGTCGACGACGACCCTGACCTGCTGCGCCTGCTCTCGATGCGCCTGACGGCGAACGGCTATCGCGTGACCGGCGTCGGCAGTGCCGAGGCCGCGCTGGCCCGCATCTCCATCGAGCTGCCCGCGCTCGTCATCAGCGACATCCGCCTGCCCGAACGCGACGGCATGGCGCTGTTCCAGCAGATCCGCAGCCAGTACCCGGCCCTGCCCGTGATCCTGCTGACGGCGCACGGCACGATACCCGATGCGGTCGAGGCCACGTCGCTGGGCGCCTATGCCTACCTGACCAAGCCATTCGACGCCAAGGTACTGCTCGAACGCATCGAGCAGGCGCTGTCGCTGACGGCCCCGTCGGCCGTGCGCACGACGGGCGACGACATCTGGCGCAGCGAGATCATCAGCCGCAGCCAGTCGATGGCCGAGCTGCTGGCCGAGGCGCGGCTGGTGGCCGCGTCCGACGCGAGCGTGCTGATCCGCGGAGAAAGCGGCACCGGCAAGGAATTGCTGGCGCGCGCGATCCACCGGGCCAGCCGCCGCGCCAAGGCGCCGTTCATCGCCGTCAACTGCGGCGCGATTCCCGAGCAGTTGCTCGAATCCGAGCTGTTCGGCCACGTCAAGGGAGCCTTCACGGGTGCCGTCGCCAGCCGCGAAGGCCTGGTGCAGGCGGCGGACGGCGGCACCCTTTTCCTGGACGAGATCGGCGACATGCCGTTGCTGTTGCAGGTCAAGCTGCTGCGCGTGCTGCAGGAACGCGTCGTGCGCCAGCTGGGTTCGGATGCGGGCCGGCCGGTGGACGTGCGCATCCTGTCGGCCACCCACCGCGACCTGGATGCCGCGATGCTGGAGGGCCAGTTCCGCGAGGACTTGTATTACCGCCTGAACGTCATCACGCTGACATTGCCGCCGCTGGCGCAGCGCCGCGAGGACATTGGCCTGCTGGCCACGCAATTCCTGCAGATGCTGGCGACCAAGTACCAGAAGACCGTCAACGGCTTTGCGCCCGATGCGCTGGAGGCCCTGACGCGGGCTTCCTGGCCCGGCAACGTGCGCCAGTTGTACAACGTCGTCGAGCACGTCTGCGCGCTGGCGACGGCCCCGCTGGTACCACTGTCGCTTGTGCAACGCGCCCTGCGCGTGCCCACGCTGGAGGTGCTCAGCTACACGGAAGCGAAGCAGCGTTTCGAGCGCAATTACCTCGTGCAATTGCTGAAACTCACTGATGGCAACGTTTCCGACGCAGCCCGGCTGGCCGAGCGCAACCGTACGGAGTTCTACCGGCTGCTGCAGAAGTACGACCTCAACGCCAGCCAGTTCCGCGGCGACCCGGCGCCTGTCGCTGTCGAACGACAAGAATAAACATATACAAATCAATAGTTTAGCAATGCAGGGTCGGATACTGTCGCCATCAGGCGACAAATCCGGCCCTTTTTCATTGCTTGATCACAAGTAAATCTTGTCTTATTTTCCAAGCCCTTGATTTCAAAGGGTATTGACGACCTGGCACGGCAATTGCTCATACCCTGTCAACGTCACACGGCGTTCCTTTAAATTGAAATTGGAGAGTAACCATGACGAATTCGAAACTGATCGCTTCCCTGCTGACCGCCGCATCGCTGAGCGTAGCTTCCGTAGCTTTCGCCGCCGAGCCGCAGCAGGACGCAGCCATGGCAGGTGCGGCCGCCGCTTCGGGCGACACCGCACTGACCGCCAAGGTGAAGGCTGCGTTGGCTGACCAGAAACAGATCGGCGTGACGAGCCAGCAAGGCGTTGTCGTACTGACTGGCACCGTTGCCAGCACCGACGAAGGCACGAAGGCCATCCAGGCGGCTTCTTCCGTTGAAGGCGTGAAGGAAGTCAAGAGCGAACTGACCGTCGCTGCGAAGTAAGCAGGCTGACGTAACGATCCCCCGGCAGTCTCAGGGAGCCGAGACTGCTGTAGTAGTACCCGTAGTAGCGTAGTACCGCAGTAGAAGTAGCATCTGAGAGTAGCAGTAGTACCTCCCCTTCCCGCGGGTGGCACGCAAGTGCCATCCGCGCTTTTTTTTGGCGCTGTGCCCCGGTCCCAATGAAGTAGCTGTCCGGCATCCTGCCTGCCATCAAATGACGATGAGAAACAGCGCCGCGCGCAGCAACTGCTGCGGCGTCGGCACCCGGCCGGCATCGAGCGCATAGCGCCAACCCAGGTAATTGGGCAGGTATTTGCTGGCCACGCCATTGAAGCGCCGCAGCCAGCTCTTGAAGCGGCCGTGGTAGCTGTTGACGGTCTGGACGTGCAGCACGTCGTCCACCACGCGCACCCCGGCCGCCACGTTCACGGCGCGGTGCTCGACTCGGGCCGCCTTGGCAAACGTCTTGTAGGCAAGCGCGCCATCGGTGACCAACAACATCCCGGGCGCCAGCACGGGCGGCAGGCGTTCCTGCAGCTGCTGTGCCGTTACCGGCCCGCGTCCCGTGACGAAGTCGCTGGCTTTGCCGCTCCGGTCGCACGCGACCAGGATGCAGTCATGGTCTTTGCCGGGACCACAGTGGCTGGCCGTGCCGCCCCGTCGGCGCGCCGGCCGCGTCAGCTTGCGCGAACCCTTCTGCGATTCCAGCAGGTAGGTCTCGTCCGCCTCGACGATGCCTGCCAACGGCAGCGCCCGTGCGTCCTTGGCCATCGTCAGGAAGCGGTGGCGCCAGCGAAAGCTGGTGTTGCGGTGGATGCCGATGGCCTGGGCGGCGCCGCGCACCGTCATCGAGTTCAGCCTGCACTGCAGGAATGGCAGCCATTTCTCGCGCAGGCGGATGAAGGCCAGCGGCGTGCCCGTGAGCGCGTTGAAGCTGGCGCCGCACTGGCGGCAGCGATAGCGTTGCAGGCCGTAGAAGACGCCATGGCGGTACAGGCGTTCGCCTTGGCAGTGCGGACAGCAGCGCGTCCTGGTGCCGCGCGCCTCGATGATCGCCAGGCAGTCGGCCAGTGACGTACAACGGTCGAAGGTGTCGCGCAGTTCGTGCACTTGCTTGCCGGTCAGTTGCACCAGCCATTGCCTTACCTGCGCTTGCAATGTCTGAAATTGCTGCGAGTCCATCGCTCCTCCCGTTTGGTTCAGCTAACTGATGGGTAGGACCGCTGGTGCGCTCAAAAGTTCATTGTGATCGGGGCACAGCGCCATTTTTTTGGGCAAACACCCCATGGGGTTGCTATCGCCTGCATCCCAAGGTAGCTTGTCGGACATGCCAACCGGGGGAACCATGCACCAGCCGCACCGTCACGAATTCGACCGCCGCATGCACCGCGTGCTGGAGCATATCGACCGTCACCTGGACCGTCAGATCGGCCTGGCGGAACTGGCCGACGTCGCGCACTTCTCCACTTTCCACTTCCACCGCATGTTTTCCGCCTGGATGGGGGAGACGGTCGCCGATTACGTGCGGCGACGACGCGTGGAAACGGCCGCCTCGCGCCTGGCGAGCCAGCCCGACGTGAGCGTGCTGCAGGCGGCACTGGCTGCCGGCTTCGGTTCGGCCGAGGCATTCACCCGGGCATTCAAGCTGCGGTTCGGCGTCGCGCCCACGGCCTGGCGCCGCGCGCAGCAAGACAGCAAGATCGGTCAGGCGGACCGCAAGCCCGGTCAGGCATCCCACGACGCCTCCGGGCACGATGAGCCTTCCAACCACAGCAAGGAGTCCATCATGATCGAGGCAAGCATCGTCGAAAGAAATCCCGTCTCCGTCGCTTACCTGCGCAAGACCGGCCCGTACGGCCCGGAACTGGGCCGCTTCTGGGGCGAGACCGTGTACCCGTGGATGGCGACCAATAACCTGCTGGGTCTGCCGCGCTATGGCATCTGCCTGGACGACCCGACCGTCACGGCGCCGGAACAATGCCGCTATGACGCGGCGGTCGAAGTTCCACCCGACCGGATGCTGTCGGGGAATCCGATGCATACCGTGATTCCGGGCGGCCGCTATGCCGTGCACAAGTTCCGCGGTCCCGTCGAAGAGGTCCCCGGTGCCTGGCTGGCCTTGACGCGCGACTGGCTGCCAGCCAGCGGCCTGCAGCTCGACGCGCGCCCCTTCGTCGAGCACTACCCGCCCGATGCGATGTATGACCCGGCGACGGGCGTGTTCGAGGCGGAGCTGTGCATGCCGGTGACTTCCCTGTAGCGGGGCCTGCCTGCTACACTCGCAGGTCACCATTCATCGCACCGCCCCCACGTGTCTTCACGCCTGCTCGCAGCACCGCCGCCATTTGCATGGGGCATCGTCGCAACCGCCGCGTTCTGTGGCGCCGGGGCGGCCACGCCCCTGCTCGGTGTGCTGTCTTGCGCGGCCGTGGCCGCACTGGGCGGCTACCGGCGCGATGCGTGTACCGCCGCGTTCTGGGCGGGCCTGCTGGTCGGGCTGGCGATAACGTTCGCCATCGCCGTGCTGACCACGGACCTGTATTCGGCAATGCTGGGAGCGGTATTGCTGGGACTTGCCATGCACGCGACGGGCATGGCAAGTTATACGCTGGCCAGCTGGGCGTGGTGCTGGCGGTACCGGCGGGCAGGCGGCTGAGCCTGCTTCGCCTCACCTCAGAAGAACTCGTCCAGCAGCCGGTAGAACGCGGCCCGCGTCGGATCGAAGGCGATCGGACCGGGTGCGAAGTAGCGCGCCAGGAATGGCCCGACCCACGTGTCGCCCAGCTCCCCGGCGATGTCGCGCACGGCCAGCGCCAGGTCCTGGTGGCGGTCGGCCACGCCCAGCCGGCCGCAATCGATGAAGCCCGTGAATTGGCCGTCCTGCGCCAGCACATTCGGCAGGCAGGCGTCGCCGTGGGTGACGACGAGGTCCTCGTGCGCCGGCCGGCATGCCTGCAGCAATCCCGCCAGCTCCGACGCGCCGCGGCCGGCGTTGTCGTCATCGAAGTCGTCCTCGTCCACCAGGCCGGCGCCCAGGCGGGCCAGCGCGCGCTCCACGCGGATCTCGGCACGGTGGTCGAACGGACAGGCGCGCGGGTCCAGCGCGTGCAGCCGGCGCAGCGCATCCGCCATCACGGCGACGGCCTGGGCCGGCTCGACGGTCGTCGGGTTGGCGCCCGGGACGGCCCCCAGCAGCAACCAGTCCGCGCCCGCGGTCGTGGCCGTGTCCAGCACGGGCGCGCATGGTACGCCGGCCTGGGCCAGCCAGCGCAGGCGCGCCGCCTCGTCCCGCAGTTCGGCCAATGGCCCGGCAGGTGCCGTCTTGATGAAGTGGATCGGGGTCGCGCCGCCCGGGGGCGTGACGCGCAGCACGGCGGCATCCGAGCAGCCATCCGGCTCGGGCACGATGGCGTGCCCTTGCAGTTGCTCGCGCCAGGATGGCGGCAGCGTGGTGAGGGGATCGGTCATGCCGTCTCTCGCTGACAGGAACCAAAGGGGACGGGACCGATCAGCCGGTCGGCGACCGACAGACCGGTGCCCGTCCCCGGCGTGGCTCAACTCAGGTTTTCGAGCCGGATCTTGGTGACGCTGCCCAGTACCGTCGGCAGGCCTTCCATGCGCGCGATCGCGTCCAGCACCTTCTTCTCCTGCGTCTGGTGCGTCAGCATGATGATGTCGGCCTGGGTCTCGCCTTCGGCTGGCTCCTTCTGCATCATCGCGTCGATCGAGATGGCGCTGTCGGCCAGGATGCGGGTCAGGTCCGCCAGCACGCCCGGCTGGTCCGTCACGCGCATGCGCAGGTAATAGCTGGTCGTCACCTCCGCCATCGGCAGGATCGCGATGTCGGCCAGTTCGCCCGGCTGGAACGCGAGGTGCGGCACGCGGTGCTCCGGATCGGCCGTGGCCAGGCGCGTGATGTCGACCAGGTCGGCGATGACCGCCGATGCCGTCGGCTCCGCGCCCGCGCCTTTACCGTAGTACAGCGTGGCGCCGATCGCGTCGCCCTGTACCAGCACGGCGTTCATCGCGCCTTCGACGTTGGCGATCAGGCGCTTGGCCGGAATCAGCGTCGGGTGCACGCGCAGCTCGATGCCCTCGGCGCCATTGACCTTGGCGCGCTTGGCGATGCCCAGCAGCTTGATGCGGTAGCCCAGCTGCTCGGCGTAGCGGATATCGATCGCTTCCAGTTTGGTGATGCCTTCCACGTGCGCCTTCGAGAACTGCACGGGGATGCCGAACGCGATGGCGGACATGATGGTGGCCTTGTGCGCCGCGTCGATCCCTTCGATGTCGAAGGTCGGATCGGCTTCGGCATAGCCCAGGGCCTGCGCCTGCTTCAGTACGGTGTCGAAATCGAGTCCCTTGTCGCGCATCTCGGACAGGATGAAGTTGGTGGTGCCGTTGATGATCCCGGCCAGCCATTCGATGCGGTTGGCCGTCAGGCCTTCGCGCAGCGCCTTGATGATGGGGATGCCGCCGGCAACCGCCGCCTCGAACGCCACCATCACGCCTTTTTCCTGGGCGGCCTTGAAGATCTCGTTGCCATGCACCGCCAGCAGCGCCTTGTTGGCGGTGACGACGTGCTTGCCGTTGGCGATTGCCTGCAGCACCAGTTCGCGTGCGGTGTCGTAGCCGCCGATCAGTTCGACGACGATGTCGATCGACGGGTCGTTGACGATGTCGAACGGATCGTTCACGACGGTGACGGCGCCGCCCGTGCGTGCCTTGGCCCGCTCCGTGTTGCGGGCCGAGACGGCCACCACTTCGATGCCGCGGCCGGCGCGGCGGCGGATCTCTTCCTGGTTACGTTTCAGGACGTCGAAAGTGCCGCCGCCCACGTTGCCAACGCCCAGCAAACCTATTCTTATCGATTTCATGTCTGTGCTTCTGATGCGGCGCCGGTATATGCTGCCGGCGCCCGGTTGATCGGTCAGCCCCGGCCGTGTCGGCGGCGGTAGCCCTCGAGGAAGCGTGCGATGCGTCCGAAGGCTTCCGTCATGTCGTCGGTATTGGGCAGGAACACGACACGGAAGTGATCCGGCGCGATCCAGTTGAAGCCCGTCCCCTGGACGATCAGGACCTTGGTTTCGGCCAGCAGGTCGTAGGCGAACTGCTGGTCATCCGCGATCGGATAGATCTTCGGATCGAGGCGGGGGAACATGTACAGTGCCGCCTTCGGTTTGACCACGCTGATGCCGGGGATGTCCGTCAGCAGCTGGTAGGCGAGGTCACGCTGCTTGAGCAGACGCCCGCCGGGGCTCACCAGGTCATGGATGCTCTGGTAGCCGCCGAGCGCAGTCTGGATGGCAAACTGGCCCGGCGCATTGGCGCACAGGCGCATCGAGGCCAGCATGTTGAGCCCCTCGATGTAGTCCTTTGCGTGTCGCTTCTCGCCCGACAGCACCATCCAGCCGGCACGATAGCCGCAGGCGCGGTAGTTCTTCGACAGGCCGTTGAAGGTGACGACCAGCAGGTCGTCGCACAGCGCGGCGATCGACGTGTGCACGACACCGTCGTACAGCACCTTGTCGTAGATCTCGTCGGCATAGATGATCAGGCCGAATTCGCGTGCCAGGCCGATAATCTGCAGCAGCACCTCGTCCGGATACAGCGCGCCGGTCGGATTGTTCGGATTGATGACGACGATCGCCTTGGTGTTGGGCGTGATCTTGCGGCGCATGTCGTCGATGTCGGGGTACCAGTCCTGCTGCTCGTCGCAGATGTAGTGGACGGGACGCCCGCCGGACAGGCTGACGGCCGCGGTCCACAGCGGATAGTCCGGCGCCGGCACCAGCACTTCGTCGCCGTTGTTCAGGAGCGCGTTCATCGCCATCACGATCAGCTCGGAGGCGCCGTTGCCCAGGTAGATATCGTCGATCGTCACGCCTGCGATGTTCTTTTCCTGGGTATAGTGCATCACCGCCTTGCGCGGCGCGAACATGCCCTTCGAATCCGTGTAGCCGGCCGCGTTGGGCAGCTGGATCTTCATGTCCTGCACGATCTCGTCGGGCGGATCGAAGCCGAAGACGGCCAGGTTGCCGATATTGAGCTTGGTGATCTTGTGGCCCTCTTCCTCCATCTGGCGTGCCTTTTCCGGCACGGGACCACGGATTTCATAGCAAACTTCGGCCAGCTTGTTCGATTTCTGAATCGGTCGCAAAATCAATCCTTCATGCGTGCAGCGCGGCAGGCGGAGCCGTTGCCATCGTTTATGCTGCATTGCGAAAATACCCATTCTGCCGAAGTCGCCTGATTTAAGCAACCTCTCAGCCGGCCCCGCCCGGTAAACCCGACGACAGGCGTTACAATAGTGCCCGTTTGAGACCAGATGCGAGCCTTTTCATGAAGCTTCACGCCAGCAACACCAAGCAGTACCAGACGGTGACGGGCTATTTCCCGGGCGGTGTCGAGATCAATGCCCAGCCTTTCGACTACAGCCTGATGATGCTGCCGGAGACGCCGCCGCGCCCGTGGCCCGTCTTGGCCTTCGAGCAGCTGACCGTCGAGCATTTCGAGCAGTTGCTGGCCGAGCAGCCGGACGTCGTGATCCTCGGCACCGGCGAGCGCCAGCGTTTCGTCCACCCGCGCCTGTCGGCGCCATTGACGTCGCGCCATATCGGCGTCGACTGCATGGACACCAATGCCGCCTGCCGTACCTACAATATCCTGATGGGCGAAGGCCGCAAGGTACTGCTCGCCCTGATTATCGAAAAATGATCCGCAAGATGATGCCGGTCTTGAAACGGCGCCGTCCGCAGCCATCTGCGGAGGCGCCGTCGCCGGCATCGCACCATACCGCTCTCCAGGAGAACCTCAGTGGCCGATAGCCCAACCTCTTCCCCTCTGGCCGATTTTTCGGCCGCCATGACCGGCGGCCAGACCTTCACGCTGTCGGGCCGCCCCGCCAGGCATACCGTGCTGTACTTCTACCCGAAGGACAATACGCCCGGCTGCACGACCGAAAGCCTGGCCTTTCGCGACCTGCACGAGCAGTTCCGTGCTGCCGGCGCCGAAGTGTACGGCATCAGCCGCGACTCGCTGCGCTCGCACGAGGGCTTCAAGGCCAAGCTGGAGCTGCCGTTCGAATTGATCTCCGACCCGGACGAAGCGGTGTGCCAGGCGTTCGGCGTCATGAAGATGAAGAAGATGTACGGCAAGGAAGTGCGGGGCGTGGAGCGCAGCACGTTTGTCATTGACGCTGACGGCCGATTGGTGAAAGAATGGCGTGGCGTAAAGGTGCCCGGGCACGTGGACGAAGTGCTGGAATTTGTCGTGCGCCGCTGAGCCCCCGCGCGCGAGTACACTGGGGGTACGGTCCCCGCCGCGGCGCCTGGCGCCGGCGGGACCGCGAACCTTCGCGAACCATGGATACCGCCAGAACTTGAGTCGACAGCCTACTTCCCTCCCCAACTGTCCGGCAGAGCGCCGGCCCGCGCTGTTACCTGTGCCTGCCCCTGCATTGTCCAACCCTGCAACCCTGCAGTCTTATCTCCGTTTGCTGTCCTGTTTCCGTTATTACCTGCTGTCCCGTATTCCTGCTTTTTTCCCGGCATCCGCAATTCCGACCGACCATATCCGCCATGGCGCAGTCCTCCCATGGCGGCACCTTTTTTAAGATGAGATCCTGATGCCACTGCCAAAACTGCCTACCAAGCCAGCCACGCTGCTGCTGGCCAAAGACTACCCGAAGGCGAGCGGAGCGAATCCGGTCCCTTTCCCCGAACATGAAGCCGACGCCGCGCCGAAGAAATCGACGCGCGCCAAATCCGTCGAGCTGTTCGAACCTGTCGCGCCACCCATGATGGCCGACATCCCGACGCCTGCGCCGGCCGCGAAGAAGACCGCCCGCAAAGGCGCCGCCAAGGCGGCCCCGGTGGCCGCCGCACCTGCCCTGCCGACGCCGCCGGCCGTCGTCGAAGAGGCCGTAAAGGCCAAGGTCGAGACCGAGGTCAAGACCGAGGTCAAGGCCAAGGCGCCGCGCGCCAAGGTCACGCCGGTCAAGGCCGAGGCGCCCCATCCGGCCCACCACAAGGCCAAGGAAGTCGTCATCAAGTCGTCCACCAGCCGCCATGCCGACCAGATCGGCGGCACCAAGCTGTTCGTGCTGGACACGAACGTGCTGATGCACGATCCGACGTCCCTGTTCCGCTTCGAGGAGCACGACGTGTTCCTGCCGATGATGACGCTGGAGGAACTGGACAACCACAAGAAAGGCATGTCCGAGGTCGCCCGCAATGCGCGCCAGGTCTCGCGCACGCTGGACGCACTGGTCGCCAACACGGACGACGACGCCATTGAACAGGGCATCCCGCTGTCCAAGCTGGGCAACAAGGACGCCAAGGGCCGCCTGTTCTTCCAGACCCGCCTGCAGATCGCCGACCTGCCGGAAGGCCTGCCGCAGGGTAAGGCCGACAACCAGATCCTGGCCGTCGTCCGTTCGCTCGAAGCGGAGCAGGCAGGCCGCGCCGTCGTGCTGGTGTCGAAGGACATCAACATGCGCATCAAGGCGCGCGCCCTCGGCCTGCCCGCCGAGGACTACTTCAACGACCACGTGCTGGAAGACACGGACCTGCTGTACTCGGGCATCGTGCAGCTGCCGGACGACTTCTGGAACAAGCACGGCAAGGACATGGAGTCCTGGCAGGAGAACAAGAACGGCTACAGCTACACGTACTACCGCGTGACCGGCCCGTTCGTGCCTTCGCTGCTGGTGAACCAGTTCGTCTACCTGGAACCGAACAACGGCGAGGCGTCGTTCTACGGCCAGGTCAAGCAGTTGAACGGCAAGACGGCCGTCATCAAGGTGCTGCGTGACTACAGCCACAACAAGAACAACGTGTGGGGCGTCACGGCGCGCAACCGCGAGCAGAACTTCGCGCTGAACCTGCTGATGGACCCGGAATGCGATTTCGTCACGCTGCTGGGCCAGGCAGGTACCGGCAAGACGCTGCTGGCGCTGGCCTCCGGCCTGGCGCAGGTGCTGGAGACGAAGCTGTACAACGAGATCATCGTCACCCGCGTCACGGTGCCGGTGGGCGAGGACATCGGCTTCCTGCCGGGTACCGAGGAAGAGAAGATGAGCCCATGGATGGGCGCTTTCGACGACAACCTGGAAGTGCTGAACAAGTCCGACAACGACGCCGGCGAATGGGGCCGCGCGGCGACGCAGGACCTGATCCGTTCGCGCATCAAGATCAAGTCGCTCAACTTCATGCGCGGCCGCACGTTCGTCAACAAGTTCCTGATCATCGACGAGGCGCAGAACCTGACGCCGAAGCAGATCAAGACGCTGGTGACGCGCGCCGGTCCAGGCACCAAGATCCTCTGCCTGGGCAATATCGCGCAGATCGACACGCCCTACCTGACGGAAGGCTCGAGCGGCCTGACGTACGTGGTGGACCGCTTCAAGGGCTGGTCGCACAGCGGCCACGTCACGCTGGCACGCGGCGAACGCTCGCGCCTGGCCGATCACGCGAGCGACGTGCTGTAACGCTTCGTTCGATCGAATGGAAAACCCGCCTCCCGGCGGGTTTTTTTTGGACCGCGCTCCCCGCGCCCTGTCGCACAAGCTATCGCGTGTGCCCGAAGCGTGCGGCCAAAGGATGCCCGTCGCGCAACTGCAGCAGATCCCACTGATTGCCATACAGATCGGCAAAGACGGCCACGTGGCCGTAGTCCTCTTCCTTCGGCTCGCGCACGAAACGCACGCCCTGCGAACGCAGGCGTTCGACGTCGCGCCAGAAGTCATCCGTATTGAGGAACAGGAAGACCCGGCCGCCGGCCTGGTTGCCGACAAACGCCAGTTGTTCCGGCTTCGATGCCCGCGCCAGCAGGATCGTCGTCCCAGTGCCGCCGGGCGGCGCCACGACGACCCAGCGTTTGTCCTGCGCCGGCTGGTAGGTGTCGTCCAGCAGCTCGAACCCCAGCGTGTTGACGTAGAAATCGATCGCCTCGTCGTAGTCCCGCACGACCAATGCGATATGCACAATCGACTGTTTCACCGTCTGTCTCCCGTTCGCTTGACCTTCCCCCGGTGGGAAGGATTACAGTACGCCCATCGACAACGAAAGGAGTATCCCATGTACGAACTGCAAGTGGAAAACATGAGCTGCGGCCACTGCGTGGCCAGCGTGACGAAGGCCGTCCAGGCGGTCGACGGCGCCGCCCGGGTGGACGTGGACCTGGCGGGCAAGCAGGTCAAGGTGGCGTCGTCGGCCCCGCTGGATGCCGTCAAGGCGGCCATTGCGGAGGCTGGGTATCCGGTGACGGCGGCCCGTTGAGCCAGGGACTGCGATGGGTTGGGGTCTGTCCCTCCTGGGACTGACCCCGAAGTTTCGCAAAGCTGACACAAACTTCAAGGTCAGTCCCCGCAGGGGACAGACCCTCAACCTCAAACCTGTTCGTCCAGCTCGATGTAGTGCCGGAAGATGCCGTCCTCGTTGAACGGAATGCGCCGCTTCGACTTCAGGTAGGCCGCGATGCGCGGCCGCGCCGCCACCATGTCGTGCAGCGCGATCAGGCGCGGCCATTGCGGCTGCAGGCGCGCCATCGTGTTCGGGAACGCATAGCGCAGGCCGGCGACGAGCTGGAACAGCGACAGGTCCACGTACGTCAGCTTCGTGCTGGCGGCGTAGCCGCCGCTGCCCGCATTGTTGTCCAGCACCCGTTCGAAATAGCCGAGGAACTTGGGGATGCGCTGGGAGCGGAAATCCTTCGCGCGCGCGCTGGCTTCCTTCTTCTGGTCTTCGTAGTAGCTGTTGACGGAGATCGGGTGGTGCACGTCGTGCGCCTCGGCGACGATGTCGGCGATCGTCAGCTGCAGCTGGTTGCACCACAGCCGCGCAGTCAGGGAGCGTGGCGCCAGGCCGTGGCGCGCGCCCAGGAACTGCAGGATGTTGGTGGTCTGGCCGATCAGCAGCTCGCCCGCGCGCAGCACGGGTGGCGCGAACGGGGCGTGCAGCTCCAGTTCGCGATCGAGCACCCGTTCGATGGGTCCCATGCCCTCGCGGCCGCGCGCCACGTCCTCGTACGGCACGCCCGCCTCTTCCAGCGCCAGCCGGACGAACTCGCCACGGCCCTGGATCGTCGGCCAGTAATACAGGATATAGCGTTCCGATACGGGTTCCACACGACCTCCGGTTGCGATTGAAGGGAGCGCCGATTGTAGCCCGGCCGCGCACGCCGCGCCGCGAGCTACGACAGGGCGACGCTATAATCGCCCGACACCCCCAACGAGATCCTTCATGCCGCCCGTCCCGCCGCTCGAACTGCACACCATCGTCCTGATCGCCGCCGCCGGCCTGTTTGCCGGCACCCAGAACGCCCTGGCGGGGGGCGGCTCGTTCATCACCTTCCCCGCCCTGCTGCTGGCCGGGCTGAACCCGCTGGCCGCCAACATGACATCGACGATCGCCATGTTCCCCAGCCAGGCCACGTCCGCGATCGCGGGTCGCAAGCTGGTCGACGACGTGGGCCCGCTGACGTTCCGTCAGATGTTCGTCATCAGCGTGATCGGCGGCGTGCTCGGCGCGATCCTGCTGCGCATCACGCCGCCCACGTTCTTCGAGCGGCTGGTGCCGTGGCTGGTGCTGTTCGCCACGTCGATGTTTGCCTGGGGCGCGTTTCGCAAACAGCCGCTGCATGCGGCTTCGTCGATGCCGCGCTGGGCGCTGGTCCTCACCCAGGCTGCCATCTCGATCTACGGCGGCTATTTCGGCGGCGGCATCGGCTTCCTGATGCTGGCCGCGCTGACGATCGCCGGCCAGCAGATCCGCGCCGCGACGGCCACCAAGAACATGCTGGCGATGGCGATGAACGCGGCGGCCACGCTGGTTTTCGCGTTCTCCAGCCTGATCAGCTGGCCCGCCGCGCTGGCACTGTGCGCCGGCGGCATCGGCGGCGGCCTGCTGGGCGCCTGGCTGATCCACCGCCTGCCGCCCCGCATCATGCGCATCTTCGTCGTCGCCGTGGGCATCGCGCTGACGATCTACATGTTCGTGCGCTGATCAGAACGCGCGCCGCAGCGTGACCCGCGCCGTGCGCGGCTCGCCCGGGTGGAAGTGGATGTCCTGCACGCCGCCGGCCGTCTCGCCCGGCAGGCGCGAGGCATAGTAATACTCGATGTCGTTGACCCGGCGGTCGAACAGGTTGAACACGTCGATCCCCAGGTGCCAGTCGCGGCCGATGCGGTAGCCGGCCCGCAGGTAGGCAAGCGCCGTGGACGAGGAGCGCACGCTGTCGTCCTCCACCAGTGGGCGCGGGCCGAAGTAGCGCAGCTGGAACGCGCCGGACCAGCGCCCGGCCGGGCCGACGTCGTTGACGGTCGCACCGAACGATGCCACCTTTTCCACCGCTCCCGGCACGTACGCGCCGGCCGGGTCGTCGCCCAGGTAGCGCGCCCGCGAATACGCCAGGTCCAGGTCGAACAGCAGCCAGGGCGCGGCGATGACGTGGTTGTTCCATTCGATGCCGCGGCGCCTGCTGGCCCGGCTGGCCGAGGTGTCGCCGGCGTCGCCCGAGAACACCAGCTCGGAACCGGAGCGCAAGCGCCACAGCGCCAGCGAACTTTGCAGCCCCTTCACGATCTCGCTGCGCATGCCGATCTCGGACCCGCGTGTCTTGACCAGCGGCGTGACGGGATCGACAGCCGTCAGCTCGCGCGGCGCCACGTGCGCCGTCGTGCCGCGCGCATCGTTGCTGTGGAAGCCCGCGCCGTGGTTGACGAAGAATTCCGTCGCGTTCCAGGGTCCCAGCACCAGCGACAACTTGGGCGACGCGACATGGTCGGTGGCCTTGCCGCTGTTGGCGGCGAGGGAGCTGTCCACGTCGAAGCGGTAGCGGTCGTAGCGCAGGCCGGCGATGGAGCGCAGCCATGGGGTCCACTGCAACGTATGCTGCAGCCACAGCGCCGCGCTGGCTTGGTCCACGCGCGAGCGCGCGTAGGTGCGCAGCAGTTGCTGGTTTGCCGTCGCGGCCAGTACCAGCGGCGCGATATGGTCGAAGCGGCCCTGCACGCCGACGGTGGTACTGCTGGCGCGTTCGCCCAGGCGGCCATGCCACGTATGGCTGGCATCGAACCCCGTCATCGTGCGACGCTCCCGCTGCAGGAACTGGTCGCCCAGCGCCGGGTCGTCGAGGAACCACGTGAAGTTGTTGTACAAGGTCAGGTCGGAGCGCACGACGTAGGCATTGGCCTGCCACGCCGTGGCCGCGCCGCGCCGCTTCCATTGTGCCGACAGGCTGTAGCGAGACGTGTGGCCCGCGTCGCTGGGGTCCTGGGTGCCGAATACGTCCAGCTGGCCCCCTTGCACGGCGCGCAGCGGGATCTGGCTGGTGGCGCGCCAGCCGGCGCGGTAGCCCATCGCCGTCACGCTGAACCGGTCGGCGCCGCTGGCGGCACTGTAGCGCAGCACGCCGGACCATTTGTGGAACGCCTCCGGGACCTGCCACGGTCCGTCGTTGTGCGCCAGTTCCAGCGCGTACAGCAGGTTGCCGCCCGCCTGAGGCGCGGTGCCGGCCACCAGCGCGCGGCGGTACTGGTGCGCACCGACGGTCAGCCCGGCCATGCCGACGAGCCGGTCGGCCAGTTCCATGCGCGCCGCCCCGGCCGAGGCGAAGTCGCCTTCCTCGGCGTAGTACGGCCCTTTCTTGTAGCCGATGCGCCCCACCAGTTCGGGGATCAGGAAATTCAGGTCCGTGTAGCCCTGGCCGTGCGCGTGCGTGCGCATGTTGACGGGCATACCGTCCACGTAGGTGGCGAAATCCGTGCCGTGGTCGAGGTTGAAACCGCGCAGGAAGTACTGGTTGGCCTTGCCGTCGCCGCTGTGCTGCGTGACGATCACGCCTGGCACGAATTCGAGCAGCTCGCCCGGGCGCAGCGCCGGCCGGCTGGCGATCAGGTCGGCCGTGACCGTGCCCTGGCTGGCGGCATCGGACGTCCCGACGCCATTGTCGTAATGGCCCAGTACCTTGATGACGGGTGTGTCGGCAACGGCCTCCTGGGCCGCGGCGTGTGACAGGAAAGCGGCAGGCAGCGCGGCCGCGACGATATGGCGCGCGAGTGCGCCAGGCTTGCGACGGCACGCAATGTGCGCGTCGGCAGACAGGATGAACATGGATGTCCCGGATGAATGGCAACCGCGCCCACCTCCCCGTGGGTCTGGTTGAACAGAGCGCGGCCAGCCGCGCTCCACCTGTCTGGCCGGTATCCGGGCTGGCAAGTCCGGCCCTCCTACCTTCCCATCCGAAGACAGTGGTTGCGTGGAGGTCCTGCCGTCGTTCGACGACGCTTGCTTACCGTTGCGGGGGCAGCACACCCTGGCATGACGCCATGTGTTTCCCGTTTAACTGCGCACGTGGACACGCGCGCGGGCACCAAACGGGGCGGATTATACGTTGCTGCCGAGGGTTTGCAAGATCGGGCAGTCGGGCCGGTCGTCGCCATGGCAGCAGTCGGCCAGCGTCGCCAGCGTGTCGCGCATCTCCGTCAGTTCGCGGATGCGCTCCTCCAGCTCCGTCACGTGCGCCAGCGCGACGCGCTTGACATCCGCACTGGCGCGGCCGTCGTCGCGCCACAACGACAGCAGTTCGGCGATGCGTTCGAGCGAGAAGCCCAGCTTGCGCGCGCGGCGGATGAAGCGCAGCACGTGCAGTTCGCGCTCGCCGTAGACCCGGTAGCCGCTGTCGGTGCGGGCAGCCGCCGGCAGCAGGCCGATGCTCTCGTAATAGCGGATCATCTTGGCAGTGATGCCCGAAGCGGCGGCGGCCTGGCCGATGTTCATGGCTGCCCTCCCTGCGCGCCGCGCGGACGCCAGCGCCGCAGCAGCAGCGCGTTGCCGATCACGGACACGGAACTGAGCGCCATCGCCGCTCCGGCGACGACGGGGTTGAGCAGGCCCAGCGCCGCCAGCGGAATGCCGGCCAGGTTGTAGACGAAGGCCCAGAACAGGTTCTGGCGGATCTTGCCGAACGTGCGCCGGGAGATGTCGATGGCGTCGGCCACCAATGCCGGATCGCCCCGCATCAGCGTGATGCCGGCCGCGTGCATCGCCACGTCCGTGCCCGTCGACATCGCGATGCCGACGTCGGCCGCGGCCAGCGCGGGCGCATCGTTGATGCCGTCGCCCACCATCGCCACCATGCCGGCCTGGCCGCGCAGCGCGCCGATGGCCGCCGTCTTGTCGGCCGGGAGCAGGTTGGCCTGCACGCTGCCGATGCCCACGGCCTGCCCCACCGCCCGTGCGCTGCCGGCATTGTCGCCGGTCAGCATGACGGTGGCGATGGCGTCCGCGTGCAGCCGTTCGACTGCCAGGCGCGCGCTGGGCTTGGGGGGATCGGTAAAGGCCAGCAGGCCAAGCAGTGTGCGGCTGCCGGCATCGGCCAGCCACGAGATCGTATGGCCGCTCTCCTCCAGCATGCGGGCCGCGTCGGCCAGGGCGCCCGGCGCGATGCCACGCTCGGCCAGCAGGCGCGAGCTGCCGAGAACGAGTTCGCGCCCCTCGACCACGGCCGCCAGGCCCCGTCCCGGCAGGGCCGTGATGGCCTGCGCGACCGGCACCGCGACCTTGCGCGCCTGCGCCGCCTCGGTGACGGCGCGCGCCAGCGCATGCTCGCTGCCGCGCTGGATCGCGGCGGCCAGCGCCAGCAGCGTCGTCTCGTCGCCGCCCGCCGGTGCGCGCAATGCGGCCAGCACGGGCCGGCCCTGCGTCAGCGTGCCGGTCTTGTCGAAGACGACGGTGGTGACCCGGTGTGCCAGCTCGAGCGCATGGGCGTCCTTGATCAGGATGCCGTGGCGGGCGGCCACGCCGGTGCCGGCCATGATTGCAGCGGGGGTGGCCAAACCCAGCGCGCACGGGCAGGCGATGACCAGCACGGCCACCGCGTTGATGACCGCCGCCTCGGCGCCCGCGCCGGCCAGCAGCCAGCCGGCCAGGGTCAGCGCGGCCAGCACCACGACGACAGGCACGAACACGGCACTGACCTGGTCGACCAGGTGCTGCACGGGCGCCTTGGCCGCCTGCGCATCCTCGACCAGCCGGATGATGCGGGCCAGCGTGCTTTCGGCGCCCACCGCTGTCGTGCGCACCAGCAGCAGCCCGTCGCCGTTGATGGCGCCGCCCGTCACGCGCTCGCCCGCATGGCGCGGCACCGGCAGGCTTTCGCCCGTGATCAGGGCTTCGTCCACCTGGCTGGCGCCTTCGACGATCTCGCCATCGACGGCGATGCGCTCGCCCGGACGCACCACGACCACGTCGCCCGGCTGCACCGCCGCGATGGGCACGTCGGCATCGGTGACGCTGCCGTCCGGCGCCGTGCGGCGCACGCGCGCGGACTCCGGCCGCAGCTGCTGCAATGCGCGGATCGCGGCCGTGGTCTCGCGCTTGGCGCGGGTCTCCAGCCATTTGCCCAGCAGGACCAGCGTGATGACGACTGCCGACGCCTCGAAGTACAGGTGCAGGTCATGGCCGGCTGGCCGGGTCAGCAGCAGGTAGACCGACAGGCCGTAGGCGGCACTGGTCCCCAGCGCTACCAGCAGGTCCATGTTGCCGGCGCGGGCCCGCAGCGCCAGCCAGCCGGCGCGGTAGAAACGCGCGCCGAACAGGAACTGGACGGGCGTGGCCAGCAGCCATTGCAGCCAGCCGGGCAGCATTGCCGCATGGGTCATGCCGGCCAGTGCGGCCACCATCGGCAGCACCAACGGCAGCGACAGCAGTGCGGAAAGCAGCACGGGCATGCCGGCGTTGTCGCCGCGCAGCCAGGCCGCTATGCCCGGTCGCGCCGCGGGCGGGACGGCCGCCTGTGCCGCCGCGCGTACCGACGCGTTGTAGCCGGCCTGCTCCACCGCGGCCACCAGCATGGCGGGATCGAGCGGTCCCGCCGACTCGACGCGGGCCGTTTCGGTGGCGAGGTTGACGGTGGCGCCGGTCACGCCGGGCACGGCCCGCAGGGCTTTCTCGACGCGGCCGGCGCACGACGCGCACGTCATGCCGCCGACGGCCAGGTCCAGCGCGGCGGCCGGTACCAACTGCAGCGGTTCGGCTTCGTAGCCGGCGGCTGCAACGGCCGCGCGCAGCGCCTCGGCCGACGCCGGACCGGCAACGCGCGCCGTCTCCGTGGCCAGGTTGACGCTGGCGTCGGTCACGCCGGGCACGGCCCGCAGCGCTTTTTCGACGCGGCCGACGCAGGATGCGCAGCTCATGCCGGCGATGCGCAGGTCCTGGCTGGCCGTGACGGTGGATGGGGTAATGGTTGCGGTCATGGGACACTCCTTTGACAGGTTGCTGTCATCGTCAAGTATCCCACGATGGGAAGGTCAAGGGAATTTTGCGCAGGGGTCTGTCCCCGACGGGGACCGACCCCGAAGTTGATTTTATGTCGCGGCAGCTCACGTCGAACTTCCGGGTCGGTCCCCGCGGGGACAGACCCTGGGCGGATCAGGGGGCCCCGTGCACTCTCCTACCGCACCTCGCAATCGACGGCCCGCTGCGGCGCGGGTGCGCCGGGCGCCGCGCCTTGCGGCCCGGCCGGTGCGCTGAACACCGGCGGCGGCGAGAATTGCATGCCGGGATTGGCCGGCACGACGGCCGGTGGCACCGTGATGGCAGGCGTGAAGCCGAACTGGCCGGCGGCGAAGCTGGTGCCGCCGCCGCCGTTCGCCACGAAGATCATCCCGTCCAGCACCTGCACGTACAGTCCCGGCGGCCGCGCTCCACCCGCCGGTGCTCCGCCGGCCGGCGCGCCTGTTGGCACGTGCTCGACGATGAACGTGGTACCGCGGATGCCGATCGTCGCGGTCGGGGTCTTCAGTTCGAACTTCTCCTTGCTGCGCTTGCCCAGCAGGCCCGTGACGGAACGCAGCCCGCCCTTGACGAGGTTGAAGCGGGCCTGGTCGCCGTCCTGGCGGCCGCTGTCGAAACTGAAGTTCTCGATGGTCAGCGTGGACGCCGGGCGCAGGGTGATCTCGCTGTTGTCGATGAAGCGCACCTGCGCGTAGGTGTTCTTCTCCGTCACCAAGGTGTCGCCGTTTTCGACTTCGGACTTGAGCGACAGGATCTTGACGGCGCCGTTGGCTTTCTTCGCCAGCAACGGGCCGCTCAGTTGCGTAACCACGCCCGCAACGGCGGCCCACCCTGGGGCCGCCACCAGGAGCGCTGTCGCCAGCACCACGCACTGCAGAGGTTTGAAGAGGGTTTTCATATCAGTTGCAGTAGTTCTTGACGGTCGGTTTGTCGGTGCGCGCTGCCGGTGTGGCGGCGGCGCTCTCCTCGCTGCCCTTGTTGTCCTTGTCTTCGGCCGGTGGCGGCGCGCCCGCTTCGGCCGGCCCGGTCGTGCCGGCCGGTGCCTGCTCGGTGGCACCGCCGCCCAGTTGCTGGGCCGGCCGCTGCACGGCCGCGATCAGCTCGTTGGCAGCCAGCTGGACCGGCTTGACGGGTTCGTCCACCGTCGGCGGGGCAATCACGGCACACGCGGGCAATGCCGGCGTCACCTGGCACTGGTCGATGCTGGCGACCGGCGGGGCCGGCGTTGGCGGCGGCACTGGCGTTGGCTCCGGCGTCGGCTCCGGCGTTGGCGTTGGCGTTGGCGGTGGCGTTGGCGTTGGCGTTGGCGGTGGCGTTGGCACCGGCGTTGGCACCGGTGTCGGGACCGGCGTTGGCGTGGGTTCAGGCGTTGGCGTTGGCGTTGGCGTTGGCGTTGGCGTTGGCGTTGGCGTTGGCGTTGGCGTCGGCGTCGGGGTTGGCGTCGGAGTTGGTGTCGGTGTCGGTGTCGGCGTCGGCGTTGGCGTCGGTGTCGGGGTTGGCGTCGGCGCATTCAGGTTCTGCCGCGTCGTCACGCCCTGCCCGGCAACGATGGTCACGGCCGGATCCACCACGACGGCATCGCCCGCCGTCAACCGCACGCGCGCGCCCGTTTCGACGCGCGCGTTGGGTCCCACGGTCAGCCGGTCGGTGCTGGAACCGGTGGCCCCGGCTTCCAGCGCGATGGCGCCGCGTTCGGACAGCACCGCGCCCAGGATCGTCAACGGGCTGTGCGCCGTCAGCGCGATATCGCCGCGGTTGGTCTGTACCAGGCCGCCTTCCACCAGCGTCGTGGCGCCATGGTTGGTCAACGTGATGGCCCCGCCGTTGCCCAGCGCCAGCTTGAGCGTATCGATCGCCAGCACGCCGGGCTGCCCGGCTGCGTAGTTCTCGATATGGATCGGCGCATTCCCGCTGGTGGCAGTCGACTCGGCCGCCAGCGTCGCCACGGCCGTGCGCAGTGCGCGCGCCTGCGTGCCGATGCTGCCGCCGGCCGTGATGGACAACGCATCGCCCGCGATCATGCCGGCCAGCCCGTTCGCGGCCGTCGTCAGCGCGCCGCCGGTAGCCAGCGCGATCGCGTCGCCCCGGATGCCGGCGATGTCATGGTCCGTGCCCGCCAGCCGTGCCACCGCGACGTCGCCCAGGCTCGCGAAGCGGACGTTGCCGCCCGCCTGCACGGCCAGGTTGCGCACCTCGTTGCCCGCATGGGCCAGCAGCACGTTGCCGCCCGCCTGCACACCCAGGTCCTGCACGTCGATCGCGCTGTCCGGTTCGTCGCCCTGCGTCACGCCTGCTCCCGTGAACAGGTTGATCCGGGTGGTGCGCAGGTGCCGCGCATGGGCGCCGCCGGTCGGGTCGGCACTGATGCCGGCCACGTGGATCGCGCCGCCGTCGGCGGCGCCGATATGGATGGTGGGCGCGAGCACCTTGTCCAGCTGCGTCAGCGCCAGGCAGTCCTGGCCGCAGCCGTTGCCGCCCACTTCGATGCGCCGGTCGCCATATCCTTTCAGCGCCACCGTTTCGGCCTGGATCGTGCCGTCGATGTCGAGGGTGGGCGCCGTCAACGCAACGCTGGTGGCACCGGTAATCGAGTCCACCGTCAACCCGGTGGACGTGACCAGCACCACGCTGCCGGCGCCATCCGCGCGCACGGCGCCGATGCGATTGGCCGCGCCATCCAGGAACACGTCGCTGCCGCCCGTCACCAGTTCCAGTGCCGGCGCGCCGACGATGCTGTCGCCGGCCTGGGCGATGCCGCGCGGCGCGGTCAGCTTGACCGTGCCGGCGGCGCTGACGCCGTCCTGGCCGCCCTGCGCCACCACCAGCACGCTGTTGGCGTCGCGGTAGCGGAAGTCGCCATCCGTCGCGGCGCCGGCCAGGGCGCCCGCACGGTTGCTGGCATTCTCCAGGGTCACGGCGCGGCCGCTGGCGTTCAACACGCCGGCCCGCACGGCCTCGCCTTGCGTCACGGTGCCGGCTTGGGCGCGCAGCGTCAGCCCTTCGCGCGCGGACAGTGCCTTGGTCACGGCCACGCTGCCGCCCTGCAGGGTCAGCATGCCGGTGCCGCCGTCGATGCCGGCGCCGGCGCGCGTGGCGGTCAGGTCCAGCGTGCCCGTCACGCTGACGTTGCCGCTGTAGCCGTCGCGCGTGCCGATCGCCACATCGGGCGAATCGACGGTGGCCAGTGCCGCACCGCTCAGCCATGCGCCGGGCGCGCCCAGCGTGATGTTGCGGGTCGCGCTGAACGGGTCGAGGGCGACCCGGCTGCCGGCGATGGCCGCGGCCGGCAAGAGGTCCAGGTTGTCGGCGGCCAGTGCGACCCGCTGGCCCGTCACCTGCACGCCGCCCAGCACGCGCAGGGTGCCGTTGGCCAGCGCGGCCGTCGCGGCCACGTTGCCCATGCCCGCGTCGATGGAGCTGCCGATGGTGAGGTCCGCGCCCTGCAAGGCGATGTCGCCGCCATGGGTGGCGATCGACGCGGCGAGGTTGACGGCGCCGCCTTCGAAGGCATTCGGTGCCGCGGCGGCGGCGGCCACCGGATCGGCCGCCGTCAGCGTGACCGCGCCGCCCTGCGTGACGATGGCCGCATTGACGTTGACGTCGCGCCCGGCCTGCGCCGTCAGGCCGATGCCGGCCGCGGCGATGTTGACCGCGTCGCGGAAATTGATGTCGCGCCTTGCCTGCAGCACCACGTTGGCGCCGGCGTTGTCGATCAGCGCCGTGGCGATCTCCGTCACGCTGCCCTGCGGGCCCGACGCGAAGTCGGCCGCATCGCCCAGTGCCGCCCCCGCCGTGGGATTCGCCTTGACGTCGATGTCGTAAGGATCCAGCAGCCAGGTGCCGTTGCCGGCCGGGCCGCGCGCATCGACGCGGATGCCGCCCACGTCCAGCTGGCGGCCCGACGTCTCGACGTTGCCGCCCTTGCCGGCAGCGCCCCGTGCGCTCAGCGTGCCATGCACGCGCGCGACCTCGTCGCCCCATGCCACGATGGTGCCGCCGTCACCCTGGCCCAGCGCGTCCGCCGCGATCGTCGCATCCTTGCCGACGAACGTCTGCGCCGCATTCGGCACGGCCGCATCCTGGCCCTGCCAGCCGCCGCCCACGAGCACCGTGCCGCCGCCGGCCGCGCCGCTGGCATCCACGCGGGCGTCGCCGGTCAGGCCGACCTGCGCGCCCAGTACCTGGACCGTGCCGCCCGTGCCGCCCTTGGCGGTGCCACGGGCACTCGTCACGCTGCCCGCTTCCAGCAGCGCCTTGCCGCTGGCCTTCAACACGACCTTGCCATTCGCGCCGATCATGGCGCTGTCGGCATTGACGGTGCCGCGCTGGTTCAGCAGCGCGCCATAGATGCCGATGCGCCCACCCGCCGCCACGATGGCACCCAGGTTCAGGGCCCGGTCGGCCGGCGCCGACACGACGACCTGCACGGCCGGATTATCCGACTCGACCAGCTGCACGCTGTGCCCTGCCGCCAGCAGGACCTCGCCGCCCGGCGCATGGATGATGCCCGTGTTCTGCACGTCCGGTGCGACCAGGTAGACCTGGCCGCCCTGCGGCGTCGTGATACGGCCCTGGTTGACGACGGCGCCCGCGGCCGTGCCGGCCGCAAAGGTGTCGCGCCCGGCCAGGAAGTCACTGTTGGACAGGCCCAGCGACGATGCCACCAGGCCGGCCACGTCGACGCGCGCATCCTGGCCGAACAGCACGCCGTTCGGATTGACGAGGTAGACCTTGCCGTTCGACTGCAACGTACCCAGGATGCGGCTGGGGTCCTGGCCCGTGATGCGGTTCAGCACGCGGCTGTCGGCCCCCTGCTGGATGAAGCGCGTGATCTCGTCGCGCCCGATCGAGAAGCTGTGCCAGTTGATGACGGTGTTGGGCGCGTTCGTGATGGAGAACACCTGGCCCTGCTGGCTGAACGCGGCCTGGCCCGCGACGACCTGCGGCGCGACGGGATTGGCCGAGGCGGCGGCGCCGAAGCAGGCGGCGATCAGGGCCGGCAGCAGCTTGCGCTGCAGGTGGCCGCGCGCGGAGGAGGTCGATGAAGTCATGATGATTACCCCGGCAATTCAGAAGGACAGGCCAAGCCGCGCATGCAGGCGGTTCGCATCCGCGCGGCCGGTGGCGCCGGCCCGCACCACGTGGCCGTAGTCCAGCTGCAGGTTCACGTAGGTCGAGACGAACAGCCGCAGGCCCACGCCCGCGCTGCCGATGGCCGTGCTGGCCAGTTCGCCCGGCAGCGCGTCGTTGCGCCGCACCCAGGCGGCGTCGTAGAACGCCAGCAGGCGGCACTGGCTGCGCGCCACGCCGCACAAGTCCGGCGTGTACACTTCCAGGTTGGCCCCGGCACCGCGGTCGTTGGCGATCTCGCGTTCCGCGAAGCCCCGTACCGACCCGGCACCACCCGCGCCGAACTGCTCGCCCGGCACCAGCGCGTCGCGGGTGTACTGCGCGTTGACGATGGCACGGGCCTGCCAGTCGCCCGGCAGCACCCGGCTCCAGCTGGCGCCCAGGCGCAGCAGCGTGTAGTCGTCCCGCGCACCGGCCCGGGCGCGCTCGAAGTCGTCCTGGCCGCCGCGCCGGCCGCCAGGGACGTTGCGCACCAGCGCCAGCGACGCCCCCAGCTCCGATCCCGGCCGCGTCACCGTGCCGACCCATGCCAGGCTGGCCGGATGCACGGTGACGTCGTTGCCCAGCTCCTGGCCCAGCACGACGATGCTGTTCTTGTAGGCCTTGTAGTCGACCCCGTACTGCAGCTTCGACTGCAGGTTGCCGCGCCGCGCCAGGTTCTGCGTGTAGCGCGCGCCGTACACGGCACCCTTGCCGCTGACCGCCACGTCGAGCACGCCCGCCGCCACCGTGCCGGAATCCACGTTCGAATAGCTGGCATAGAAGTCCAGCGCGTCGCCTTGCGCATACAGGGGAATGTGATAGCCGGCGCCGTACACCTTGACGCTGCCGGGATGCTCGACCGTCGTGGTGTACTGCAGCGTCATCACGTGGTCGCGGTTCCACAGGTTGGCGTGCTGCAGCACCACCCCCGTGCGGGTGCGCCCGGTCTGCGCCGTGCCCGTGTTGTCGACGTTGACGATGGCCTTCCAGGGCCGCTCGTCCTGCACCTCCAGGGTCGCATCGACTTCGGCTTCGCGGTCCGGACTGCCCTGCAGCTTCAGCGCCACCTTCCGGGCCGGATTGTCGTTGGCCAGTTGCAGGCTGTCGGAAATGGCCGTCACGTTCGGCGTGCGGCCCTCCTGCAGGCCCGGCAGGCTGCGCCGGACATTGGCTTCGTCGAAGTGGCGGTTGCCGCGCACGGTGACGCGGCCCATCTTCGTCTGCACGACGCGCAGCTGGACGATGCCGCGTTCGAGTTCCTGCTCCGGCAGTTCGACGGTGACGACCGTGTAGCCGGCCGCCCGGTACGCCTCTTCCAGCGCTTCCAGCGCGCGCTGCACGTCGCCGAAGTCGCGCGCCTTGCCCGTGAACGGTGCCACCGCCTGGTCGACGACCGCCGGCGCCAGCAGCGTGTTGCCGGTCACGTCGAAGCGGCTGATGTCGAAGCGGACGATGTCGTCCGTGGCGGCGTCGGTCGCGTGCGCGATGGCACAGGCAGTGGCAAGGGCGGCGCCGGCAAACAGGCGCGCAAGGCGGTAGGTCATCGTGTTGGCTCGGGAGTTGCAAAAATGGTAAACGCCCCGGCCAGCGGGGGGCGACAGGCAATTATCCCCTATTTGGCCAGCCCAGCCGTTCGATTCACGATGCCCTAAAGCAATAAAATCGAAAAAAAACACAGCTTTTCCATCATTCCGATGGCGGAAAGTCAATATTTTTTTGCAGTGCTTGTCAAAACAACTACATCTTCCGGCAACAGACGTTATTTGGTCTCGAACGCCGTCACGCCGTCCCAGCCTGGACCCGGCGGCGCGGCGCGGTAGACCGCGATCCGCTCCAGGTACAGCGCGTACAGGCGTCGCTGCGGGGTCGCCGCAGCCAATGTCCGCAATGCCGCCTCCGCCTCGTCCCAGCGCTGTGCACGCACGTATGCCAGCGCCTCGTGCCAGCGCGCCAGCTCGTCTTGTGTCGCCGCGTCCACGTCGGCGGCCGGCCCTACCGGCTCGAAGATCGCGACGGGCTCGCGCTTGCCTTTTACCCGCACGAGATCCAGTTCGCGGTACGCGAATTCCGGCGTGGCCGCGCGCGTGGCCGCGCCGACCACGATGCCGACGTCGTACACCTTGGTGATGCCTTCCAGCCGCGCGGCCAGGTTGACCGCGTCGCCCATCACCGTGTACGCGCGCCGGATCGACGAGCCCATGTCGCCCACGTGCATCGGCCCGCTGTTGATGCCGATGCCGATGGCCAGCGGCGGCCAGCCGCGCCGGCGGAATTCCCCGTCGAGCCGGGTGGCGCTTCGCTGCATCAACAGGGCCGTCGCCACCGCCCGGCTGGCGTGGTCGGGGAACGGCACGGGCGCGCCCCAGAACGCCATGACGGCATCGCCGATGTACTTGTCCAGCGTGCCCCGGTGGCTGTCGCGGATGTCTTCCGACATCGCCGTCAGGTAGCGGTTGATGTATTCGCGCAGCTCGCGCGGGGGCAAGCCTTCGGAGATCGTCGTGAAGCCGCGCACGTCGACGAACAACACGGTGAGGTCGCGGCTCTCGCCCTCCATCGTGTAGCGCTCCGGGTTCTCGGCCATCTCGGCCACCAGCTCGGGCGCCACGTATTCGCCGAAGCGCGACACCAGGGCGCGGCCGCGCCGCACCTCGAAGAAGTAGCCCCAGGCCAGGTTGAACACGAACAGCGCGAGGATCAGCACCAGCAACGGTGCCAGGTTCAGCACAGCGTCGTAGGCGCTGTACAGGTGGAAGTTGAGCCAGGCGGCCGTGGCCAGGGCGGCCACGGACAGCAGGATCGACCACGCCGGCGCCAGCACGGCCAGCGCGAACGTCAGCACGACACCGGCCAGCAGCACCTGCGCCAGTTCCACCGCCACGGCATAGTCCGGGCGTGCCTTGAAGCTGTCGTCTAGGATCGACTTGATCAGGTTGGCGTGCACCTCCACCCCGGGATAGACGGCGCTGACGGGCGTGGCGCGCAGGTCGTTCAGGCCCGCCGCCGTGGTGCCGACCAGGACGATGACACCATCGAGCACCGGCGCCGGCACCGTCCCGCGCAGCACGTCCAGCGCCGACACGTAGCGGAACGCCCCGCCCTGCGGTCCGCCGCTGCCGCGGAACTGCACCGTCGTGCTCAGGCCCTCCCCGACCGGGATGCGGATCGCGCCTTCGGGATGGAACAGCGCGATGGCATCGAGGCCGCCGCTGGCGCGCTGCGCGGCCGTCAGCGTGTCGACGGTGTCTTCCCACAGGGGCGCGATGGCGCGCGCGCGCAGCGCCACCGCCACCGTCGCCAGCGACAGCGTGGGATAGTAGCCGGTGCCGATCTTCTGCAGCAGCGGCGTGGAGCGCACCACGCCGTCGCGGTCGGGCAGCACGCTGAAGATGCCGGCGCCCTGCGCGGCCTGCTGCAGCCGCGCGATATTGGCCTCGTAGCCGCGCGCCTGCCAGGCGTCCAGCGTGCGCCCGTTCAGCGCTTCTTCCGTGAATGCGGGCGGCGGCAGCACGCCCTTGACCTGGCTGCCCGCGGTAGCGTAGCCCAGCACGACGGGCTGCCCTGCCATCGCGGCGGCCAGCAAGCCATCATAGTCCATCCGCTCGCGCAACCGTTCCAGCTGGGCCGGCAGGCCCGGCACGTCCTTCAGCTCGCGCCGCGCCAGCGCATCGAGCACGCCGAAGCCGGAGCTGTAGTCCGGCTCCGGGAAGGAGACGTCGAAACCGACCGCCGCCACCTGGTAGCGGCGCGTCAGCTGCGTGACCAGGCGCGCCATCACGTCGCGGCTCCAGGGGAAACGGCCGACGGCGGCCAGGCTGCGGTCGTCGATATCGACGATGACGATGCGGGGATCGAGTTGCGCCGGCTCGACCCGCATGCGCAGGCCGGCAATGAAGGTGTCGAAGCGCTCCATTGCATCGAGGCCCAGGTGGCCCGTCACGTGCAGCGCCGCGCCGGCGGTCAGCAGCAGGCCGCACAGCCAGCGCAGGCCATGCTTGCGGGCCGCGCCGGCCAGGGCCTTCACGGCGTATAGCCCGGGATCGCCGACTCGTCCACCACGTCGATCTGGGCCGGGTCCAGGTGGCGCCGGGCGAATTCCAGGTAGACCTTGCGCCGCACGAAGATGTCGAACAGGGCCGGGTCGATATGGCCGTTCAGGCTGAAGCGGCCCAGGATCTGCAGCGCTTCCGTCAGCGTCTTCGGGGTCTTGTAGGGGCGGTCGTTGGCCGTCAACGCCTCGAAGATATCGGCGATCGCCATCACGCGCGCCGGCACCGACATCTCGTCGCCGCGCAGGCCCTTCGGATAGCCCTTGCCGTCCATCCGTTCGTGGTGGCCGCCGGCGAACTCCGGCACGCGGCGCAGGTGCTTCGGCCACGGCAGCGATTCCAGCATGCGCACCGTCATGACGATGTGGTTGTTGATGATCGCGCGCTCCTCGGCCGTCAGGGTGCCGTAGCGCACCGTCAGGTTCGCCACCTCGTCGGCGCTGAGGAAGGGCTGCTCCACGCCGTCCGGACCGGTCCAGCGGCGCGCCGCGATCTGGTGCACGCGCTGCTCGTCGTCAAGCGCCATGCCCTCGCCGCCCACGTTGGCACGGCGCAGGAAGTCGCGCTCGTCGCGCAGCCTGGCCTGCTCCTGCAGCAGGCGCTCGCGCAGGGCCGCCGGATCGCCGCCAGCCAGTTGCTGCCTGAGCGCGCGGATCTCGGCATCGCGCAGCAGCACCTCGAAGCGCGTGTCGATGACGCCGATGCGGTCGTAGATCGTCTGCAGCTTGGTGGCCTTGTCGACCACGTGCACGGGCGTCGTGATCTTGCCGCAGTCGTGCAGCAGGCCGGCCAGCCACAGTTCCTTGCGGTCCGCATCCGTCATCCGGAACGGCGCCATCGGCCCCTGGTTCGTTTCGTGCACCGCTTCGGCCAGCATCATCGTCAGCTCCGGCACGAACTGGCAATGGCGACCCGTGTACGGCGACTTCTCGTCGATGCCGATATTGATCAGGTTGACGAGCGCTTCCAGCAGCTCTTCCAGCTGGCGCACCAGCGACTGGTTGGTCAGCACGACGGCGGCCTGCGCGGCCAGCGCCTCGATGAAGCGCTGGTCGGTGGGCGAGAACGTCGTGATGGCCCCCGTGGCGGGATCGCGCGCGTTGATCAGCTGCAGCACGCCCAGCAGCTCGCCCGCATGGTCGTGCATGGGCACCGTCAGGAACGACTCCGAACGGTAGCCGAAGCGCTGGTCGAACGCGCGCATGCCGGAGAAGTTGAAGTCGTCCGCATGGTACACGTCCGCGATGTTGACGGACTGGCGCATATTGGCCGCATAGGCGGCCACCGACGACAGGTTCGGCGCGCCGTGCTCGTCCGCCAGCGGCACGGGCGCGATGTCCGCGCTCTTTCCGGACGAGCCGCCCAGGTGCAGTCCCAGCGTGTCGTTGACCGACAGGGAGAAGCACAGCGTGCGGCCGTCGCCGCTGGGGCGGTACAGGGTACCGCCGTCCGCGTTGGTGATGCTTTTCGCCACCAACAGTATTCGTTCGAGCAACAGATCCGTGTCGTGGCTTGCGCCCAGCGCGACGGACAGTTCCGTCAACTGGTCCAGCCGTTGCGCGATCTGTGCATGATTCAGTTCTTGCATGGTGCTATGTTGCCCCGATGAAATTCCCCGTGAATTATACGGGTGATGCCACAGGTATACTGTATACGCTAAGCGGCCAGCGCGGCGGTCAAGACGAGTTTGCGGCCAGAACCGGGGCAAAACCCGCTATCATCGACGCTGGAGTTTGGGAACGCTGCCGCGCAGCCGGACAAGAAAAAGCTATCGGGACTTCGTTACAATGAAATTCAAATTCTGGGGGGTGCGGGGCTCGATCCCGTCGCCGGGCCCGCGCACGGTGCGCTACGGCGGCAACACCACCTGCATCGAAGTGCGCAGCGACGACGGCACGCTGATCGTGCTGGACGGCGGCACCGGCCTGTTCTGCCTGGCGCAGGCGCTGGTCGCCAGCGGCCAGCGCCCCATCGATGCCAACATCTTCATCACGCACAGCCATTGGGACCACATCCACGGCCTGCCGTTCTTCACGCCGCTGTTCATCCGCGGCAGCCGCGTGTGCCTGCACGGCGTTTCCGATCCGGAAACGGGCAATGGCATCGAGCACGTGATGGGTGTGCAGTTGCAGAACAGCTACTTCCCTGTCAGCGAAACGCAGATGGGCGCGACCATCGAGTACGTCACGCTGCAGGTGGGCGAGGCCTTTGCGGTGGGCGATGCGGTGGTGCAGAACGTCGTCATGGGCCATCCGGTGACGGACCTGGGCTACCGCATCGACTGCAACGGCAAGTCGATGTTCTTCACAGGCGACCACGAGCCCCTGTACAACCTGTACCCGGAAGGCCATCCCGAACACGGCGCGTGCGCGGCGCACGTGGCCGAGCGCACGGCCGCCATCGATGCGATGGTGCGCGGCGTGGACGCGCTGGTCGCCGACTGTTCGTACACCGCTGCCGAGTATCCGTCCAAGCTGGGCTGGGGCCACGGCACGTTCGACAGCGCGCTGGCGATGGCGCTGCGGGTCGGGGCGAAGCGGCTGTACTGCACGCACCACGAGCCGACCCGCAGCGACGACGAACTGGAAGCGGTGTTCGCCGAGGTCATGGCGCGCCACGCGCCGCTGCTGAACGGCCTGCAGGTATTCCTCGCCTACGAGGGGCTCGAGGTCGTGCTGTAGATGGAGACGGGCATGGAACGCATCCAGGGCGTCGTCACGGACCTAAGGCTGGGCAAGACCGTCATGTACAAGAAGGAGACCGGCACCAGCACGCTGCACGCGGCCGTGTTCAAGGTCGGGGAACGGCAGTGCAAGATCGTCGCCAACCACCCGATCGCCATCGAGGAAGGCGACGAGGTGATCCTGTCGGGCGCGCAGCGCAGCGACAACCTGTTCATCGCGCTGGCGCACCGCAACGTGACGCGCCGGGTCGAGGGCCACGAGGGCTGGGCCACGCGCCTGGTGCTGACGGTGCTGCTGGTGGCGGCCGGCATCTGGCTCGGTGCCGTGCTGCTGGGCGGCAGCTACGCGCTGGTGCTGACGGTGGCGCTGCTGGCCTCGGGCGTGCTGATGGCGTGGCGCTCGGTGCAAGTGGTGCTGTCGATCCTCGCGCTGCGACCGGCGGGGAAACGTAAAACAAAGGGGAAGCGCAAATGACGGTGATGGTGGTGACGGTGGATGGGGTGCAGGCGGCCGCGGTCGACCTGGCGCAAGTGAATATGCTGGCGGTGCACGTCAGCGGCGACCTGACGCGGCCCGGGTTGGCCAACCTGTCCTGCCATGGCGGGACGTATCCGCCCGACGGCGAGTCGACCTTTCGCATCTGGGCGGAGCGGGAGCTGGACGGCCCGCAACGGACGATCACGGTGGCGCTGCTCGACCAGCCGCCGGCCGGCCCGCTCACGCAGGGCAAGACCATCGCCGAGCTGTTCCCGGACGAGCCGCCGTGCGAGCGTACCGACTTCACGCCCACGGCGGCTGAGGTCGCCGAGATACGGAGCCGGCCACGCCTGCGCGACGGCTTCTGCTGGTCGCTCGCGACGCCGGACGGCGCAGCGCTGGCGGGACGCAATGACCCCGCCGACGATTCGTTCAGCTTCTCCGTCGTGTGGGCGGACGACCCGCCCGGCAAGGCACGGGTGCGGGCCGGGACCACCAATCTCGACAGCGTGCTGGCCCGCACGGAAGGCACGGACTTGTACCGCGGCACCATGGCCGTCGGCGAAAGCGTCACCTTCCGCTGCGGCGACTGAACGGGAGGACAAACGATGACGATCTTCAGCATAGCGGTGGACGGCGACGTGGTCGCGGCCGTCGACAACGACGACCTGGCAATGCTGTCCGTGCACCTGCGCGGCAGCGTGACGGAACCCCATGCGGCCGTGCTGTCATGCGATGGCACGCTGACCGCGGGCCATGCGGACGGCTACCGCGTCTGGCTGCGCGAGCTGCAGCTGCGCGCCGGCCAGGTGGTGACGATCCGCATGGACGACGCCAGCGCGGCCGTCACGCCGGCACAGGATCCGCCGGGACCGCACCACGGCCTGTCGCCCGAGTCGGTCGCCACGCTGGGGCGCACGTTCGTGCCGCACGGCGCGCTGGACGTGGCGGCCGCGCGTAGCCACCCGCGCATGCGGCCCGGTTTCTCGTTCGCGCTGGCGACGTCCAACGGCAAGGGCTGCGAGGTGCGCAGCGGCCCGGCCGACGAACTGTTCCAGTGCCTCGTCATGTGGACGCTGGACTGGGAACCGGAGTGCGCACGCATCCAGGCCAGCGCGACGAGCCGCGAGCGCATCCTGCGCCGCGAAGCCGCCACGCCCGCGTTCGAGGGCCGCCTGTTCCGCGGCGACAGCGTGGCGATCCGCTGCGGCGACTGAGATGCTGTCCCATGTCTTTATCGGCGTGACCGATTTCGAGCGTGCCTTTGCGTTCTACGCACCGCTCATGGCGACGCTCGGGCAGCCGCTGCGCTTTCGCGACGACAGCCGTCCCTGGGCGGGCTGGATGCCAGCGGACGCGCCGCGTCCCCTGCTGCTGATCGGCGCACCGCAGGACGGCACCCCGGCCACTGTCGGCAACGGCGCCATGACGGCGCTGCTGGCGCGCGACCGCGCCACCGTCGACGCGGCCCACGCCACCGCGCTGGCCCACGGCGGCACCTGCGAAGGCCCGCCGGGCCTGCGGCCCGAATACCACGCCCATTACTACGGCGCCTACGTCCGCGACCCGGACGGCAACAAGCTGTGCGTATGCTGCCACGACCCGGCCTGACCCCGCGCGAATCGGGAACCACGAATTGGGGACAGCCTCCTTATTGCGCGAATTGGGGACAGCCTCCTTATTGCGCGAATTGGGGACAGCCTCCTTATTGCACATCCCGAAATTAGGAGGCTGTCCCCGATTTTCGAAATTCGAGGCTGTCCCCGATTTGAACCGGTTACAGGCGCCTGCCGACGCGCGAATTGGGGACAGCCTCCTTATTGCACATCCTGCGCGAATTGGGGACAGCCTCCTTATTGCACATCCTGAAATTGGGAGGCTGTCCCCGATTTGAAACAAGAGGCTGTCCCCGATTTGTGAAATTGGAGGCTGTCCCCGAATTGAACCGGTTACAGGCGCTTGCCGAAGCAGATGGCGCTGTCCATGCCCACGTACTTGCCGTAGTTGTCGATGCGCCGGTAGCCGTGCTTTTCGTAGAAGCGCACGGCACGCACGTTGACCTTGCGCGTCTCCAGCCATACCTCCCGATAGCCCAGCGCGGCCGCGCGTGCTTCCAGGTGCGCCAGCAGCGCGGCGCCGACGCCGGCGTGACCGGGCCGGGCGTACATGCGCTTTACTTCCGCGACGTGCGGCGACAACGGCCGCATTGCGCCGCAGCCGACGGCTTCGTTGCCGACACGGGCGAGCACGAAGCAGGCGCGCGGGTCGCGCACGTCGGCGGCGTCGAACGACGCGTTGCCGTCGTCGCCCGTCAGCGCCGCCAATGCCGTGGCCAATTCGCCCAGCAATGCGGCCGCGCTGCTATCGAAGGGATCGGCATCGGCGATGGCCAGGCGCGGCGCCAGCAGCTTGTACATGACCGTCGTGGCGCCCAGGCTGCCGTCCTCCAGGCGCGCGAACGCGGGAATCGTGCCGCTGACCTCGAAGCCCAATTGCCGGTACAGGTGCTCGGCGCCGCTGCCGGTCCACGTGTCCAGCACGAGCAGGCTGCGCCCCAGCTCGCGCGCACGCTCTTCGGCAGCGGTCATCAGTTGCAGCGCAATGCCGCGCCGGCGCGCGCGCGTGTGCACCAGCATCTTGTTGACTTCCGCACGGTGGGCGCCGTTGGCGGGCATCGCCAGGGCCAGTTGCACGGTGCCGCAGATGCCGTCCGCGTCCCGTGCGACGAATACGGTGCGGGCGCCGGCATCCACCTGCTGCGCGACCGTCAGCCACCAGCGCCGCGCGGCACTGACGTCGAACGGCAGCACGAAGCCGACACTGGCGCCGTGCGCGACGCAGTCGTGCAGCACGTCCGCCAACGCGGCGGCGTGGGCGCGCACGCCGTCGCCGTGCAGTTCCTCGATGGCGCAGACGGGAGTCATGGTTCGCACACGGCGATCAGGTAGCGGGCCGGTTGCGGGCCGGGGCAGACGAAGCGGGTGGGGCCGAACAGGCGGAAGCGCAGGCAGTCGCCCGCTTCCAGCCGGTACTCGACGCCCTCCAGCGTGTACAGCAACGTCCCGGACAGCATCCACAGGTGCTGCTCCATGCCGCGCACGGCCGGCTGCTCGTAGTCGATGACGGCGCCGGCGGGCAACTGGCCTTCAACCAGCTCCGCGCGCAGGCCCTGCACGGGCGGCGATACCATGCACCGGGTGAAGCCGCTGGCGGGATCCGTCCAGACCGGCTGCTCGGCGGCGCGGATCAGCTGCGCGCCCTGCTCTTCCACCTCGGCGATCAGGCGCGACATCGGCAGCCCGTAGACGGTGCACAGCTTGCCCAGCAGCGCCGCGGTGGGGCTGCTCTCGCCCCGCTCCAGGCGCGACAGCGTGGCGCGGCTGATGCCGCTGGCGGCGGCCAGCTCTTCCAGCGACAGCGCACGCTGCTCGCGCAGCGCGGCCAGGCGCCGCACCAGCTTGGTTTCGAAGTCTTCTTCTCTCATAACTGAGACATTATCTCAGTTATGAGACGAACGCAAGCCTTAGTCCGCCCGCTCGGCAAAGCGTTGCGCCAGCACGGCACACACCATCAGCTGGATCTGGTGGAACAGCATCACGGGCAGGATGATCATGCCCAGCGACGACGTGGCGAACAGCACCTTCGCCATCGGCACGCCGGAGGCCAGGCTTTTCTTCGAGCCGCAGAACACGATCGTCACCTCGTCCGCGCGGGTGAAGCCCAGGCGGCGGCTGGCCCAGAACGACAGCCCCAGCACGATGGCCAGCAGCGCGCAGCAGACCAGGCCCAGGGTGACGAGCAGTTGCGGCGACAGCTCGTGCCACAACCCTTCCGCCACGGCCTCGGAAAACGCGGTGTACACCACCAGCAGGATCGAGCCCTGGTCGACGTATTTCAGCATCGGCTTGTGGCGGTCGACCCAGGCGCCGATCCAGCGCCGGCACACCTGGCCGGCAATGAACGGCACCAGGAGCTGCAGCACGATGGCCAGCACGGCATCCAGCGACGAGCGGCCCGCGCCGCCCTGCACGATGAACGCGCCCACCAGCAGCGGCGTGATGAAGATGCCGAGGAAGTTCGAGGCGGAGGCGCTGCAGATCGCGGCCGGCACGTTGCCCCGTCCCATCGCCGTCATCGCGATCGACGACTGCACGGTGGACGGCAACATGCACAGGAACAGCAGGCCCACGTACAGGTCGGGCGTCAGCACGGACAGGGCGAGCGGCTTCAGGGCCAGGCCCAGGATGGGGAACAGCACGAAGGTGCAGGCCAGCACCAGCAGGTGCAGGCGCCAGTGCGTCAGGCCGGCCACGATCGCCTCGCGCGACAGCTTGGCGCCATGCAGGAAGAACAACAGGCCAATGGCGACGGTGGTGATGTCGCCGAATACGACGGCGGCCTGCCCGGTACAGGGCAGCACCGACGCGATGGCGACGGTGGCCAGCAGGGCAAGCGTGAAACTATCGGGCTTGAGGCGGGAAAGGAAGGCGGATGCGGAAGACATCGGGCCATTTTAGCCCAAGCGCTCCGGCGGCGCTGAATGACACCGGGGACAGGCACCGATCTTCGAGTCGGAGACTCGAAGATCGGTGCCTGTCCCCAGGGGTTTCTCTTACATGATGTGGCGGCCCAGCCACCAGGCGATCGCCGCAACGAACGCGGAAGCGGGGATCGTGAAGACCCACGCCCACACGATATTGCCGGCCACGCCCCAGCGCACGGCCGACAGGCGTTGCGAAGAGCCGACGCCGACGATGGCGCCCGTGATCGTGTGCGTCGTCGAGACGGGCACGCCCCAGAACGACGCCATGATCAGGGTCATCGCGCCGCCGGTCTCGGCGCAGAAGCCGCCGACGGGTTTCAGCTTGGTGATCTTCTGGCCCATGGTTTTCACGATGCGCCAGCCGCCGAACAGCGTGCCGAAGGAGATCGTGGCATAGCAGGCAATGACGACCCACAGCGGCGGCTCGGGATCGGTGGCCGCGACGTGGCCCGACGCGATCAGCAGCATCCAGATGATGCCCATGGTTTTTTGCGCATCGTTGCCGCCGTGGCCCAGGCTGTAGGCGGCCGCGGAAGCCAGTTGCAGGCGGCGGAACCAGCCGTCGATCTTGCGCGGTGTCGATTTCACGAACACCCAGGAGACGATCAGCATGATGATCGAACCCAGCACGAAGCCCAGCAACGGGGCCAGCACGATGAACATGACGGTCTTGACCAGGCCGCCGGCGATCAGCGCGCCGGTGCCGGACTTGGCCACCGCCGCGCCCACCAGGCCGCCGATCAGAGCGTGGGAAGACGACGAAGGAATGCCGTAGTACCACGTGATCAGGTTCCAGACGATGGCCCCGACCAGCGCGCCGAAGATGACGTAATGGTCCACCACATGCGGATCGATGGTGCCCTTGCCGATCGTCTGGGCCACTTTCAGGCCGACGATGAAGATCGCGATGAAGTTGAAGAAGGCGGCCATCGCCACCGCCGACTGAGGCTTCAGAACGCCCGTCGACACCACCGTCGCGATCGCGTTGGCGGCGTCGTGGAAGCCGTTCATGAAGTCGAAGACGAGTGCCAGGAAGATCAGTACAGCCAGCGCGTAGATGCTGATTTGTAGGGTCTGCATATTATTGTGATTTCTATCGCTGGCGCTTACGCGTTCTCGACGATGATGCCTTCGATGATATTGGCCACGTCCTCGCAGCGGTCCGTCACGGTTTCCAGGATCTCGTAGATCGCCTTCATCTTGATCAGGTTGCGCACGTCCGGCTCGTCACGGAACAGTTTCGACATGGCGGCGCGCATGACATGGTCGGCATCCGATTCCAGGCGGTCGATCTCTTCGCAGATGGCGACGATGTCGCGCGCGTTGTCCATGTTCGACAGCAGCGCCACCGCATCCTTGACCTTCTCGCAGCAGGCCAGCACCAGTTCGGCCAGGCGCTTGGCTTCCGGCGTGACGGCGTGCAGGTCGTACAGCGACACGGTCTGGCCGGCGTCTTCCATCATGTCCAGGATGTCGTCCATCTTGGTGATCAGCTTGTGGATGTCGTCGCGGTCGATCGGCGTGATGAACGTCTTGTGCAGCAGGTCGACGGTGGTGTAGGTGATCTTGTCGGCCTGCTTCTCGATGCTCTCGATCGCGTGCACGCGATTTTCCAGGTCGTCGAAGTTGGTCATCAGGCCAAGCATTTCTTTCGCGCCTTTGACGCACAGCTCCGCATGCTGGTTGAACAGGTCAAAGAATTTGCCCTCGGTGGGCATCAAGCGTCCAAACATTTTGTTCTCCGTTGGTTGATTCGGTGGTGCTGCGGGGCCCTCGCGCGAGGAAGGCCCGGTGGTAGCCCGTGTCGTCGGTGGACTTCGTCAGTCGCCCTGGTAGACGGACAGGTTACCGGTGTAGTTGCCAAATTTCGTGTACATACCCATCCACGTGAGGCGGATCGCGCCGATGGGACCGTTACGCTGCTTGCCGATGATGATCTCGGCGGTTCCCTTGTCCGGCGAATCGGGGTTGTACACCTCGTCGCGGTACAGGAAGATGATCACGTCCGCATCCTGCTCGATAGCGCCGGATTCGCGCAAGTCGGACATCACGGGACGCTTGTTCGGGCGCTGTTCCAGCGAGCGGTTCAGCTGGGACAGTGCGATCACGGGGCAATGCAACTCCTTCGCCAGGCCCTTCAGCGAACGCGAGATCTCGGAGATCTCGGCGGCGCGGTTGTCGCCCGGTTGCGAGCCCTGCATCAGCTGCAGGTAGTCGACGATGATGAGACCCAGCTTGCCACACTGGCGGGCCAGGCGGCGCGCCCGTGCGCGCATCTCGATGGGGTTCAGCGCGGGCGTCTCGTCGATATACAGCTGCGCTTCGTTCATCTTCTGGATGGCATGCGTCAGGCGCGGCCAGTCCTCGTCGTTCAGCTTGCCCGTACGGAGGCGGTGCTGGTCCAGCTGGCCCACCGAGCCCAGCATACGCATGGCCAGCTGGGCGCCGCCCATCTCCATCGAGAACACGGCGACGGGCAGGCCCGCCTCGATGGCGACGTTCTCGCCGATGTTGACGGAGAACGCCGTCTTGCCCATCGACGGACGGCCGGCAACGATGACGAGGTCGCCCGGCTGCAGGCCCGACGTCATGCGGTCGAGGTCGATGAAGCCCGTCGGCACGCCGGTGATTTCGCTGCCGCTGTCGCGGCTGTACAGCTCGTCGATGCGCTCCACCACCTGCGTCAGGAGCGGCTGCACGGCGGTCCAGCCGGACGAGCCGCGCGAGCCCGCTTCGGCGATGGCGAAGATCTTCGATTCCGCCTCGTCCAGCATCTGCTTGACTTCCTTGCCCTGTGGGCTGAACGCGTTGCCGGAGATTTCGTCGGCCACGGTGATCAGCTTGCGCAGCACGCCGCGGTCGCGCACGATCTCGGCATAGCGACGGATGTTGGCCGCCGACGGCGTGTTCTGCGCCATCGCGTTCAGGTACTGCAGGCCGCCCACTTCGTCGGCCTTGCCCAGCATCGTCAACGCCTCGAAGACGGTGATGACGTCGGCCGGCTTGCCGCTGTTGATCAGCCGGACCATCTGTTCGAAGATGATGCGGTGGTCGTAGCGATAGAAATCCTCCGCGTTCATGAAGTCGGCAATGCGGTCCCACGCGGCGTTATCGCGCAGCAGGCCGCCGATGACGGACTGTTCTGCCTCGATGGAGTGCGGCGGGATGCGAAGGGAGTCGACTTGCGGGTCGGATGGGGCGGCGTTCATGGCGCGAATTATACCTGCTTCGGGTTTGCGAAGTTCATCAAAGAAAGGCCTCAAGGGCCGCAAAACGTTGCGTTTTCAACGCTTTGCGGGCAATGCTGCCATCTTCACAATGCAATAAAAAAGCCGGGCGAACCCGGCTTCTTCAAAGCTAAGACAGTCTGACCGTGGAATAAATTCCCGGGCCGGACTTAGGCAGCTTCGCCCACGACGGCCACGGTCACTTCGACCACGACGTCGGTGTGCAGCGACACGGAGACCGGGTGCTCGCCCACGGTCTTCAGCGGGCCGGTCGGCATGCGCACGGCAGCTTTTTCGACAGCGAAACCAGCCTTCGTCAGCGCTTCGGCGATGTCGTAGTTGGTCACGGAGCCGAACAGACGGCCGTCGACGCCGGCCTTCTGCGACACGGTCACGGTCATGCCGTTCAGCTTTTCGCCCTGGGCTTGTGCGGCAGCCAGCTTTTCAGCGGCGGCTTTTTCCAGTTCGGCGCGCTTGGCTTCGAACTCGGCCACGGCAGCCGTCGTGGCACGACGTGCCAGTTTTTGCGGGATCAGGAAGTTACGTGCGTAACCGTCCTTGACCTTGACGACGTCGCCCAGGTTGCCGACGTTGATGACTTTTTCCAACAGAATGATTTGCATAGTTCTCTCCAGGATCTATCTGCCGCGATTAAGCGTGGTGCAGATCGGTGTAAGGCAGCAGGGCCAGGTAGCGGGCGCGCTTGATCGCGGTGTCGACTTGACGCTGGTAGTGCGCCTTCGTGCCGGTCAGGCGTGCTGGCATGATCTTGCCGTTTTCCTGGATAAAATCTTTCAGCGTGTCTACGTCTTTGTAGTCCACTTGCTCAACGCCAGCGGCGGTGAAGCGGCAGAACTTCTTGCGCTTGAACAGAGGATTTTGCTGTTTGCGCTTCTCTTTCAGCTTTGCTTTGTTTTTGTCGAACTTTTTACCGAATGCCATTTTAGGCTCCTGTATCTAAATGTTGTGCTGTCGTGACAGCACGGAAATCAATGATGTGAAATACCAGGCTCTTGCTGTGGCGGTTCTTCTTGGCCAGGAATCCCGTGAACTCGTACGTGCCTCCCAGGGGCGCCGCGCTGAAGCGGTTGGAGATCTCTCCCGCGGCTACCGCGGCAATCTCGAACTCGGTCAGGCGGGCAATGCCGGCTTCCATCTGCTGCGAACTGTGCTGCAATACTGCATTCACCATTGGCAGACCGGCTGGCGTGTATCGCAACACTTCCCGCTCGGTGATGAGGCCGACAAACTGGAGCTGGTTCAGCGAAACTCCCGATCAATACTTACGCCGACAAACTCAAGCTGCAGCGGCTGCAGGAGCGGCTGCTGGTGCTTCGGCGCGGTGGCTCTTGGCCGCGTCTTCACGCTGGACCGACTTCATCATTGGCGAAGGAGCGGTTTCCGCTTTCTTCATCTTGACGGTCAGGTGACGCAGCACGGCATCATTGAATTTGAACGCGGTTTCCAGTTCGACCAGGGTTTCGTTGTCGCACTCGATGTTCATGCAGATGTAGTGTGCCTTGGCCAGTTTCTGGATCGAGTACGCCATCTGACGGCGGCCCCAATCTTCCACGCGGTGCACGTTACCGCCGCGCGAGGTCACGCTGGCTTTGTAACGTTCGATCATCGCGGGCACTTGCTCGCTCTGGTCCGGATGGACGATAAATACGATTTCATAGTGACGCATGCAAACTCCCTTAAGGACTGTTGATAGCCCACCCCGGCGTCAAGACGAGTGTGGGAAGAGGTAAGCCCGCGACTATATCAGCATTTTGTCGGGAAATCCAGAGGCCCCGCATGGCCCAACGCCCGATGTGGGCTGTCCGCGCGCTGCGATTGGGTGATGCGTCGGGGACAGTCCCCGCACGGGGACTGTCCCCGGTTTTCACACTATGGCGACCGAAGCCCCAAATATTTCGCCCAAAACAACAATTTCCCTTGCAATCGGACGAACACTGTACAAAAATACAGACTGTCTATATAAACAGCCCATCGCACCATGATCAAGCTCACCGCAAGACAGGAACAAATTCTCAATCTGATCAGGGATGCCATCGAAAACACCGGCTTCCCCCCGACCCGCGCGGAAATCGCGGCCGAGCTGGGCTTCAAATCCGCCAACGCGGCCGAAGAGCACCTGAAGGCGCTCGCGCGCAAGGGTGCGATCGAGATTACCGCCGGCACGTCGCGCGGCATCCGCCTGCTGGGCGAGCGCCCTGCCCCGGCATCGGCAGCGAAGCCGGCGGACCTGGGCCCGATGCCGCAAGTGCCCGCCAGCATGCTGATGTCGCTGCCGCTGATCGGCCGCGTGGCCGCCGGCTCGCCGATCCTGGCGCAGGAAAACCTGGAAACGAGCTACAGCGTCGACCCGGCGCTGTTCTCGGCCAGGCCCGACTTCCTGCTGAAGGTGCGCGGCGAATCGATGCGCGACATCGGCATCATGGATGGCGACCTGCTGGCCGTCAAAAAGGTGGACAGCGCAAAAAACGGCCAGATCGTCGTGGCCCGCATCGGCAGCGAAGTGACCGTCAAGCGCTACCGCCGCACGGGTTCGACGGTCGAACTGCTGCCGGAGAACCCGGACTTCAAGGTGATTACCGTCGATCCCGAGACCGACGAGTTCGCGCTGGAAGGGCTGGCGGTCGGCTTGCTGCGGAGCTGGCACTGAGCTGGCACTAAGCCGCCAGCGCTCGAGGCACCGGGGTCTGTCCCTCCAGGGACTGACCCCGAAGTTCTGTCAGTTGCATTCGATGCTGGCTGAACGCGAACGAACTTCGGGGTCTGTCCCCATGCGGGGACAGACCCCAATCCCTCATACAGCCAATGCGCTGCGGAAGTCCTCCACCAGATCCACGGTATCCTCGATCCCCACGGACACCCGGATCAGCGACTCGGCAATCCCCATCGACGCGCGCCGCTCGGCGCCCATCTCATAGAAGATCGTGTGCGCCACCGGAATGACCAGCGTGCGCGTATCGCCCAGGTTGGACGCCGGCACGGCGATCTTCAGGCGGTTGAGGTAATCGAAGCAGTCGATCCCGTCCTTCAGCTCGAAGCTGAACAGCGAACCGTACGCCTTGAACAACTCGCTGGCAATGCCGTGCTGCGGGTGGGACGGCAAGCCCGGGTAATGCACGGCCGCCACGCGCGGATCGGCCGCCAGCATGTCCGCCAGCGCCCTGGCATTCGCACACGTGCGCTCCATGCGCAGCGCCAGCGTTTCGGCACCCACGGCGATATGGTGCGCCGCTTCCGGCCCCAGCGAAGCGCCGAAGTCGCGCAAGCCCTTCGCGCGTACCTGCGTGATGCCCCACATCGGCTGCGCCGCCTTCTTGTAGTTCTCGAAGATGTTGGGGAAGCGGCTCCAGTCATACACGCCGGTGTCCGTCAGCGCGCCTCCCAGCGCATTGCCGTGGCCGCCGATCGATTTCGTCAGCGAGTTGACGACCAGGCCCGCCCCGACGGCCTTCGGCTGGAACAGGTAAGGCGTCGTCATCGTGTTGTCGACGATGTAGAGGATACCGCGCTCGGCGCACAGCTTGCCGATGCGCGCCAGGTCGGCGATCTGGGTACGCGGGTTGGCGATCGTCTCGACGAAGACGATGCGCGTGTTCTCCTTCAGTGCGCCGGCAACGTTGGCCACGTCGGTCGCGTCGACGAAGTCGACGCCCACGCCCTGCCCCGCCACCGTCTGCCACAGCGAATTGGTGTTACCGAACAGGAACGACGACGACACCACGTGGTCGCCCGCGCGCAATAGCGCCTGGAACACGGCGCCGATCGCCGCCATGCCGGTGGCGAAGCACAAGGTGGCGATGCCGCCCTCCATCTTGGTGATCTTTTCTTCCAGCGCCGACACGGTCGGGTTGCCCTGGCGTCCATAGCGGAAGCCCGGCTCGCGGCCCTGGAACACGGAAGCCAGCTGGCGCGCATCCGTGTAGCCGAACGCGACAGAGGTATGGATGGGTTTGTGCAGCGAGCCCTGCTCGACGGGCTTCTGGCGGTCGCCGTGCAGGATCGTCGTCGTGAAGCCGTAGTTGTTTTTATCGGTCATGTCGGAAAAATCCGGGACTGTCCCCGGTTTTTGGAAATATTGCCGGTGAAAAAAAGGGGCCGTTGCCGGCCCCTGCTGCGTTACGCCTCAGTCGTCGCGGCGTTCAGGTTCAGCTGCGTGCGCGCGGCGTCCTCGACTACTTTCGCCTTCGGGTTGTGGCGCGCGTGCTCGATGCGGTCCAGGTATTCCGGCGACACGTCGCCCGTCACGTAGATGCCGTCGAAGCACGAGGCCTCGAAGTTCTGCAGCGCCGGGTTGACGTCGGCAATCGCCTTTTTCAAGTCGTCCAGGTCCTGGTAGACCAGCGCGTCGGCCGTGATCTCGCGGCACACCTCTTCCGTGGTGCGGCCGTGGGCGATCAGCTCGTCGCGGGTCGGCATGTCGATGCCGTACACGTTCGGGTACAGCACCGGCGGCGCGGCGGAAGCGAAGATGACCTTCTTGGCGCCGGAGTCGCGCGCCATCTGGACGATCTCGCGGCTCGTCGTGCCGCGCACGATGGAGTCGTCGACCAGCAGCACGTTCTTGCCCTTGAACTCATCGCCGATCGCGTTCAGCTTCTGGCGCACGGACTTCTTGCGCAGGCCCTGGCCCGGCATGATGAACGTGCGGCCGATATAACGGTTCTTGATGAAGCCTTCGCGGTATTCCTTGCCGAGGCGCAGGGCCAGCTGGATCGCGGCGGGGCGCGACGAGTCGGGGATCGGCATGACGACGTCGATGTCGTCGGCCAGGCCTTCGCGGCGGATCTTCTCGGCCAGGTATTCGCCCATCTTCAGGCGCGTGCTGTAGACGGAAGCGCCGTCGATGACGGAGTCCGGCCGGGCCAGGTAGACGTATTCGAACACGCACGGGTTCAGCGACGGATTGTCGGCGCAGATGCGGCTGTGCAGCTTGTGGTGGGCGTCGATGAAGACGGCCTCGCCCGGCGCGATGTCGCGCACGAAGCGGAAGCCCATGCCTTCCAGGGCCACGGATTCCGAAGCGATCAGGTACTCGGAACCCTGCTCGGACTCGTTGACGCCCAGGCACAACGGCCGGATGCCGAACGGGTCGCGGAAGCCCAGCATGCCGACGCCGGCGATCTGCGCCACGGCCGCGTAGCCGCCGCGCACGCGGCTGTTCAGCACGGTGACGGCCTGGAAGATCGTGTCCGGATCGATCGAGTAGCCCGTCGTCGCCTTCTGGATCTCGTGCGCCAGCACGTTCAGCAGGACTTCCGAATCGGAGTCGGTGTTGATGTGGCGGCGGTCGTTCTCGAACATCTCTTTCTTGAGCTGTTCCCAGTTGGTCAGGTTGCCGTTGTGTGCCAGGGTAATGCCGAACGGCGCGTTGACGTAGAACGGCTGCGCTTCCTCTTCCGACGACGAGCCGGCGGTCGGGTAGCGGCAGTGGCCAATGCCCGTGTTGCCCATCAGCGAGCGCATATTACGGGTACGGAAGACGTCGCGCACCAGGCCGTTGGCCTTGTGCATCGAGAACATGCTGCTGTGATTGGTCGCGATACCGGCCGCGTCCTGGCCGCGATGCTGCAACAGCAGCAGCGCGTCATACAGCAGCTGATTGACGGGTTGATGGGAGACGACGCCGACGATGCCACACATACTGTGCTCCTGGATTGGGTGCTACGGATTTAAGAAATCTAAAATTGCACGTGCTGCGCGACGGCAGCGGGCAGAAAGGGTTTCACGGTGCGGGCGCCGCTCTCGGCCAACGGGCTGAGCAACGCCTGCCGCCAGAAGTCCTGCTGGGGAATCGACGTCATGCCACACAATATGACGGCGGCCAGCACGATCACAAGCCCCCGGCCCAGGCCGAACAGTCCGCCCAGGCCCCGGTCCGCCAGCGTCAGGCCGCTGGCCTCGACCAGGGCGCCGATCGCCATCGACAGCAAGCCCATCAGGATACGCGCACCGATGAACAGGACGATGAAGGCGACGATCAGCCGCACCACCTCGCCGGGAATCGCTTCCGGCAGCAACGCGGCCAGCGCCGCGCTGTAGGTATTCGCGACAACAAAGGCGACGATCCAGCCCAGCAGCGAAAGCATTTCCTTGACCAGCCCCCGCATCATGCTGACGATGATGGAAGCGACCAGCACGAACAGCACGAGGTAGTCGAAAATCGTCACGTTACCGCGTCAGGCTGGGCAGGGTTCAGACGGGCACCAGGCTGCCGGACAGGCCGATCTTCTGCAACCGCGCCTTGGCCTTCTCGGCTTCTTCCCGGCTGCCGAACGGGCCCACTTTCACGCGGGTCAGTTCGCCCGACGGCGACTTCTGCGTGAACGACTTGATGCCGGCCGCCTGCAGCTTGCCCTGCAGCTCATCGACCTTGTCCTTGGCGGCCAGGGCCGCAACCTGGATCACGTAGCGGCTGGACGCCCCTTCGGCCTCGGCCGGCTTGGCGGCCTGCTTGCCTTCCAGGATCGCCAGCGCGCGCGCGGCGTCGTCCGGCTTCTGTTCGTGTTTCGGTTCCGGTTTCGTTTCGGCCTTGGCTTCGCGCTTTGCCCTGGCTTCGGCTTCGGCCTCGGCCTCGGCCTTGGCCTTCGCCTTGGCCCGTGCTTCGACCTTGGCTTTCGCCTCGGCCTCGGCCAGGCGAAGCTCGGCCTTCGCTTCCGGCTTATTGTCCGGCTTGTGGTCGGCCACCTTCGTCTCGGGCTTGTGCTCCGGTTTCAGCTCGGGCTTCTTCTGCTCCGGCGCGATGTCCTTCGGCTCCGTCCAGCCGATGGGTTCCTTCGGCTCCACGCGCGGCGGCGGCGTGACCGCCGCGACCTTCGGCGCGGGCTCGGCTGGCTCGACGATTTCCTCGCTCTGGTCGAGCGCCTCGGCCGGTGCGACCGGCTTGGCCGGTTCGGCGCTGGCGACGGCGGCGTCCTCGGCTGCCTTGTCCTTGGCGGGGATCTGGATGGCGATGTCGTTCGCCAGCGGTTTCGGCTCCGAGTCGAGGATCATCGGCAGGCCGATGGCAACGGCCAATGCCAGTGCGATGGCGCCGACGAGGCGGCGGCGCGCACGTTTCTTTTCCGGCAACACGGGATCGGGAACGTCCCGCCCGGTACGGCCGCGGCCACGGGCGGCAGCGGCCTCGGCGCCCGCATGCGCCGCGCGCTTGGCGCGGGCACGTTCGGCGAGATTGCGGTCGTCGGCCGCCCGGTAGTAGCCGCTGTCTTCAACAGACTCCTGCTTGTTTTTACCAAATTTCGAGAACAAGCCCATGCGTGAATTTCTCAGTGGAGTGAGGATTTGCGTGCGGCCATGACGCCGGCAACAGTCAGGAACGATCCAAAGACCACAATTCTATCATTCTCCCCAGCCCTACTCATTGCATTTGCAAAAGCCGTGGCGGGATCGTCAAACACGGTGACGGTACGGTCCTGCTGCCCCTCGCCGGCCAGCATCTGCACCTTGGCGGCCAGTTCCGACGCACTGGCCGCACGCGGCGACGGCAAGGTCGTCAGGCACCAGTGGTCCACGTGCTGGGCCATCGCCTTGATGACACCGTCGATATCCTTGTCGTGCATCGAGCCGAACACGGCGAACGTGTACGGGTGATAGCCCATATTGCCCAGGTTCTGGTTCAGCGCGGCGGCGGCGTGGGGATTGTGCGCCACGTCGAGAATCACGGTGGGACGGCCCGGCAGCACCTGGAAGCGACCCGGCAGCTCGACCGTGACGAGACCGTGCCGCACTTCCTGCGCGCCGACCGGCAACTCGTTCTTCAGCACTTCCAGCGCGGCCAGCGCGGCCGACGCGTTCAATAGCTGATTCGCGCCGCGCAGGCTGGGGTAAGCCAGCGAGTTACGGCGCTGCGATCGGCCGCCATAGTTCCACTGCTGCTTGTCGCCCGCGTAGTTGAAGTCGCGGCCCATCAGCCACAGGTCGGCACCAATCGCCGCGGCGTGCTCGATCAGCGACTGCGGCGGCACCGGATCGCTGCAGATCGCCGCCTTGCCCGGGCGGAAGATACCGGCCTTTTCAAAGCCGATCTGCTCGCGCGTACCACCCAGGTAGTCCACGTGGTCGATGTCGACGCTGGTGACGATGGCCACGTCGGCGTCGACGATGTTGACGGCATCGAGGCGGCCGCCCAGGCCCACCTCGAGGATGACGACGTCCAGCGGCGCCTTGCTCATCAGGTGCATGATCGCCAGCGTGGTGAACTCGAAGTACGTCAGCGGCGTGTCGCCACGCACGGCCTCGACGGCGTCGAAGGCCGCGACCAGCTGCGCATCGCTGGCCAGGTCGCCGTTCAGGCGGGCCCGCTCGTTGAAGTCGAGGAAGTGAGGCTTGATGTACAGCCCCACCTTGTAGCCCGCGCGCAGCAGGATTGACTCCAGCATTGCGCACGTGGAGCCCTTGCCATTCGTGCCGGCCACCATGATGACGGGGCAGGCGAACTGCAGTTGCAGGCGCTCCTTGACGGCGCGCACGCGGTCCAGGCCCATGTTGATGACGGTTTCGGCGTGGCGCGACTCGAGCAGCGCCAGCCAGGCTGGGAGGGTGGTGGGAGTGGACATGACTTCCGGGGAATGCTGGGAAAGGCGCAATTCTAGCAGCGCCGACGAAAATCGGGGACAGGCACCTGCCGGCGAGCCTTCGACTCGCCGGCAGGTGCCTGTCCCCCGGGTCTAGCCGCGCTGGGCGCTTACGCCAGTACTTCGGCCGCCTGGTTCTGCAGCAGCGCCAGCAGGCGCGCGATCTCCTCGCGCATCTTGCGGCGGTCGACGATCATGTCGATCGCGCCCTTCGTCAGCAGGAACTCGGAGCGCTGGAAGCCTTCCGGCAGCTTCTCGCGCACGGTGTTCTCGATGACGCGTGGGCCGGCAAAGCCGATCAGCGCCTTCGGCTCGGCCATCACGACGTCGCCCATGAAGGCGAACGACGCGGACACGCCGCCCATCGTCGGGTCGGTCAGCACACTGATGAACGGCAGTTTCTTCTCCGACAACTTGGTCAGCATCGCAGTGGTCTTGGCCATCTGCATCAGCGACAGCAGGCCTTCCTGCATGCGCGCGCCGCCCGTGGCGGTAATGCAAATGAACGGCACCTTCTGCTCGACGGCCACCTGGGCCGCGCGGGCGAAGCGTTCACCGACGACGGAGCCCATCGAACCGCCCATGAATTCGAATTCGAAGCACGCGACGACAACCGGCAGGCTCATGATCGAACCGCCCATGCAGATCATCGCATCGGTCTCGCCGGTGGCTTCCATCGCCTGCTTCAGGCGGTCGGGGTATTTCTTGCTGTCCTTGAATTTCAGGGTGTCGACCGGCAGGCTTTCCTGGCCGATTTCATAGCGGCCGCCGGCGTCGAGCAGCGCATCGAGGCGCTCGCGGGCGCGGATGCGCATATGGTGGTCGCACTTGGGGCAGACGTGCAGGTTCGATTCCAGATCGGTACGGTACAGGACGGCCTCGCAGGAGGGGCACTTGACCCACAGGCCTTCGGGCATCGTCTTGCGAGCGGCAGCTTCCGAACGCTGAATGCGCGGTGGCAGCAATTTTTCCAACCAGCTCATATTTTCTCCTGTTGCTCTGACTGAGGGGCGAAGTGTAGCCTGTTCCGCCACACCTGTCGAACATTCAACTTTGCCAACTTTACGCACGACCGTGTGATTTTATGCGGCCTGGCGGGCCCTGCCGCGACCGAGACGGCCGAGACAGCCGAGCCCGTGTCCCACCTCGGGGTCAGGCACCGACGTGGGACACGGGCTGGGCTGTCGTGGCGCTTATTCGTCCAGCGCGCGGCGGATGCCGGCCACGAAGGCCTGGACGGCGGCGGGGGCATTTTCGGGCGTGCTGGCTTCGATTTCCTGGATGACGCGGCTGCCGATGACGACCGCGTCCGCCACCTTCGCCACCGCCTTTGCCGTGGCAGCATCGCGGATGCCGAAGCCGACGCCGATCGGCAGGCTGACGTGCTGGCGGATGGCAGCGATGCGCTCGGCCACCTGGGCCGTGTCGATATTGCCGGCACCTGTCACGCCCTTCAGCGACACGTAATAGGAAAAGCCGCTGCCGACTTTGGCGACCTGGGCGATGCGGGCGTCGGTGGAGGTCGGCGCCAGCAGGAAGATGACGTCCAGGCCGGCCGCGCGCATCTTGCCGGCAAATTCCTCGCACTCCTCCGGCGGGTAGTCGACAACGATCGCGCCATCCGCCCCTACCTCCTTCGAGGCGCCGATAAAGGCGTCGACGCCGATCCGCTCGATCGGGTTGGCGTAGCCCATCAGCACGACAGGCGTCGTCTGGTTGGTCTGGCGGAATTCGCGCACATGCTCGAAAACGTGGCGGATGCCGACGCCCTGCGCCAGTGCGCGCTCACATGCGCGCTGGATGACGGGTCCTTCGGCCATCGGGTCGGAAAACGGCACCCCCAGCTCCAGCACGTCCGCGCCGCCGGCCACCAGCGCATGCAGCAGGGGCACGGTCAGCGCCGGGGACGGGTCGCCGGCGGTAATGAAGGTCACGAGACCGGTCTTGTTCTGTTCTTTCAGGGCAGCAAAGGTTTGGGCGATACGGGACATTGTTGTTCTCGGCAAGAGTTCTTGGATCGGAGGCAAATCGGTGGAAAAACGGTGACTGTCACCGTTTTTCGGCGGAAGCTGGAAACGTCAGCTGAAGTTGAGCCCCATCCGCTCGGCCACCGTGTGCATGTCCTTGTCGCCCCGGCCCGACAGGTTGGCCAGCACGATCTTGTCCTTCGGCAGCGTGGCGGCCAGCTTGGCCGCGTACGCCAGCGCGTGCGACGATTCGAGCGCGGGGATGATGCCCTCGATGTGGCAGCAGTCGTGGAACGCCTGCAGCGCTTCCTCGTCCGTGACGGAGACGTACTGCGCGCGGCCCGAGTCCTTCAGCCATGCATGCTCCGGCCCGACACCGGGATAGTCGAGGCCGGCCGAGACGGAATGCGTCTCGATGATCTGGCCGTCGTCGCTCTGCAGCAGGTAGGTGCGGTTGCCGTGCAGGACGCCCGGGTAGCCCTTCGTCAGCGATGCCGCGTGCTTGCCCGAGTCGAGCCCCTCGCCCGCGGCCTCGACGCCGATCAGCTGCGTGTTCTTCTGGTCGATGTACGGGTAGAAGATGCCCATCGCGTTCGAGCCGCCGCCGATGCAGGCGAGCACGTAGTCGGGCTGGCGGCCCGTCATTTCCGGCATCTGCACGAGGCATTCCTCGCCGATCACGGATTGAAAATCGCGCACCAGCATCGGGTACGGGTGCGGCCCCGCCACCGTGCCGATGATGTAGAACGTGTTTTCGATATTGGTGACCCAGTCGCGCATCGCTTCGTTGAGCGCGTCCTTCAGGGTTTTCGAGCCCGACTCGACCGGCACGACGGTGGCGCCCAGCAGCTTCATCCGGTAGACGTTCTGGGCCTGCCGCTTGACGTCCTCGCTGCCCATGTACACCACGCACTCGAGACCGAAGCGGGCGCAGATCGTCGCGGTGGCGACGCCGTGCTGGCCCGCGCCTGTCTCGGCGATGATGCGCGGCTTACCCATCCGTTTCGCCAGCAGCGCCTGGCCGATGACGTTGTTGATCTTGTGCGCGCCCGTGTGGTTCAGGTCCTCGCGCTTGAAGTAGATCTGCGCACCGCCCGCCATCTCGGACCAGCGGCGGGCGTGATAGATCGGCGAAGGACGGCCGACAAAGTGCTTCAGCTCGTAGCGGAACTCTTCCAGGAATTCGGGGTCGCGGCTGTAGCGGGCATAGGCTTCGTTCAGCTCGGCCAGCGCATAGGTCAGCGTTTCGGCGACGAAGGAACCGCCATACGGGCCGAAGTGGCCAGTCTGGTCGGGCAGGTGGTAGTCGGTGGCGTGGAACAGGGCGGCGGCGCCGTTGTCGATCGGGGTTTTCATAGCAAGCTCTCAGGTCGGGGACCCCTGCCTGCCATGTGGGCGCCGTCGCGGCGCATGGGAAAAGGCTAGGCGGAGGTCGCGGTATCGTCGGCTGCCCGGACCGCGGCAACGAATTGCGCGATCAGGCGGGCATCTTTGATGCCCTTCGCGGCCTCGACGCCACTGCTGACGTCAACCGCGTAAGGGCGCACGCTGGCTACGGCGCCAGTCGCGTTGTGTACGCTCAAGCCACCACTCAAAACGGCCCGATGCGCGAGATCTTTTGGAATGAGAGACCAATCAAAAACCTTTCCTGCGCCGCCATAGGCATCGACAAACGTATCGAGCAGCACACCCGCGAACAGGCGTGACGATGCGCGGCATTCTGTCTCGTATTCTAGCAGCTCATTCCCGGCCGTGTCCCCTTTTACGCGGAACACCCGCAGGAACGGGCGGTTCGCCGCCGCGGCAGCTGCCGCGCACTGCGCGGCCGTTTCGTCGCCATGGAACTGCAGCAGCCCGACAGGCGCCACGGCCACCGTCGCGGCCACCTCTTCGGTCGAGGCGTTGACGAACAGCCCGACCGCCGTGACGAACGGCGGCAGCAACGCGATCAGCTCGGCGGCGCGCGCCGGCGTCACGTAGCGCGGGCTCTTCGGGTAAAACACGAAGCCGACGGCGTCGGCGCCGGCCGCCACGACGGCCTGCACGTCTTCCTCACGGGTCAGGCCACAGATCTTGATGCGGGTGCGCTGCATGATGGTCCTCTCAGAAAGCGGGCAGGATGCGCGGGTTTTCCTGCGGCAGCCCCCACTTGGCATCGTATTCGATATCGGCCAGGTACAGGCCGTCCGGCATGAACGTGGGCGCGGCCACCGTGCGGTCGCGCCCCGCCAGCAATTCGCCCAGCCAGGTCACATCTTCGCGCCCCTGGCCGACATAGACCAGCGCGCCGACGAGATTGCGCACCATGTGGTGCAGGAAGGCGCTGGCGCGCAGGGTGAACAGGATCATGTCGCCGTGGCGTTCGATCGTGATCTCCTGCATGTCCTTGACGGGCGTCTTCGCCTGGCAGCCGGATGCCCGAAAGGCGGAGAAGTCGTGCGTGCCGATCAACGGCACGACGGCCGCGCGCATGCGCTCCACGTCCAGCGGGCGGTGCGTGAAACCGGCGCGCCCGGCCAGCAGGGGCGCACGCACGGCGTGGTTGTACAGCAGGTAGTGATAGGTGCGCGAACGGGCGGAAAAGCGGGCATGGAAGTCGGCGGCGGGGTCGAACTCCGCCTCGCCATAGGCGACGACGTCATGCAGTTCCTTGGCCCAGCGCACCCCGATCGAATCGGGCAGGAAGGCGTTGATGCCCCGCACCCATGCATGGGGCTCGCGTTGCAGGCTTGTATCGAAATGAACGACCTGGCCCAGCGCATGCACGCCCGCATCGGTGCGGCCGGCGCAGGTGGTGCCGATATGCACGCAGGCGAACTTCTCGATCGCCTGCTCCAGCTTGTCCTGCACCGTGCACCCATGCGGCTGCACCTGATAGCCCTGCCAGTCGGCGCCGTTGTACTGGACTCCCAATGCGATGCGTTTCAATGCCTGCTCTTTTCAGCTGATGTGCGGAGCCGGCATTATACGCGCAGCGACCAAGCCCGTTGCCGGCTCAGCCCAGCTGCGAGAGCATCTGGTTGGCGCGCGCCACCTGGTCGTCCGTGCCGCCACGGATGACTTCATCGAGCAGCTCGCGCGCGCCTTCCTTGTCGCCGATTTCCTGGTAGGCGATGGCCAGGTCCAGCTTCGTGTCCATCTCCATCTGCAGCGCCGACATGGGTTCGGCAGCAGGAGCACCGTCCGCGTCGGTCGCCGCTTGTGCGGAAGTGGCGTACGGGTCGGGCGCGGCCGTCTTGTCGTCGTCCAGCTCCAGGTCGATGCCGGACAGATCGAACTCCGGCGGCGGCGCGGCCGTTACCGCCTCCTCCGCCTGCGGCAGGTCCGGCAGCGCGAAGTCCTGCTCGTCCAGGCCCAGCGCCGGCTCCTGCGCCGGCCGCGTGGCCGCCTGGCCCGGCGGCACGTCGCCCGGCAGGTCGAAGTCCATCAGGTCCAGTTCGGCCAGCGGATCGGCCGGCGCGGGCGCGGCGGTCTTGTCCGCGCCCGGCAGGTCCAGGTCGAAGTCCATGCCCATCGCGTCCAGGCTGGACGGGGCCGACGTTTCGGCGGCAGCAGCGGGCGGGGTGTCGTTCTCGTCGAACGCCAGGTCCAGGTGGTCGGGCGCGGCTTCCTCGGCCGCTTGCGCAGCAGGCGTACCGGGGGCGGGCGTACCGGCTGCAGGCGTATCCACAGCCGGCCGTTCGTCCGCCAGCCCGCCCAGGTCGAAGTCGAGCAGGTGGTCGCCGTCGCTCTCGGCCACCGTGGGTGCCGGTGCCGGCGCCGGCGTGGCCGTGCGGTCGTCGGCGAAGTCGAAGTCCATCAGGTTGGCCGCGGACTCCTCTTGCACGTGGGGCGCCGGCGTGTCGTTGCCGAAGTCGAAGTCGAGCGGATCGGCCGTCACGTCGTCCGTGCGCGCCGGCGGCGGGCTGGCCAGGTCGAGGTCCAGGCCTTCGTCCGCTGCGTGGACGTCGCGCGCCTCGCGGCGCTCGTCCAGCATGCTGCCGAAGTCGGCCATGCGGTCCGACTCGCTTGCCGCGTACGCCGCGGCACCCGCGGCCACGGCGGCGGCACCGGTGGCGACCCCATAGCTGCCGCCGATGGCAGCATCACCGCCCGCGTACAACGGATTGTGAGGATCGATCGAGCGGCCCAGCGCCGCGGCCTGCGCCCAGTCCTCGCCTTGGCCCTTGGTCAGGCCGTACATCTCGCTGGCCTGCGCCTCGAACGCGCGGGTGTCCTTGCGGGTCGCGTAGATCTCCAGCAGCTTCAGGCGCACGGGGTGGCGCTCGGGATGCGTGCGCAGGGCCTCCTTCAGGATCTCCTCGGCCTGCAGGTCGCGCCCATAAGCAATGTAGACATCGGCTTCCGCCACCGGGTCCACCTCGTTGGTATCGAGCTGGCTGGCCGACGGCGCGAAGTTCGAATTGAACACGCTGTTGCTGGTGTCCACGCTCTGCCCGCCCGCCTCCTCGTGCAGCGGCTGCGCCGGCGTGGTCGGATCGGCCAGCGCGACGACGTCCTGCTTGGCGACGACGACCTTCTTTTCCTGCGCCTTGCGGCGGCGCGACATCGTCAGGCCGACGGCCGCCAGCAGCGTCGCCAGCGCAACGCCGATCAGCGGCATGTTCTCCGTCAGGCTGTCCATCAGGCCCGGCTCGGGCTTGGCGGGTACCGGGGGTGGCGCGATAGGCGCCTTCACCGGTGCCGTCGGCGTCAGGTCGACAGGCGGGGGCACGGGCGGCTTGTCGGCCTGGGCGACGGCAGCCTTGTCCTGCGCATCCGCCGCCGGCTGGTCCTTCACCGTCATCAGCTTTTCCAGGTCGCTGACGTTCTTTTCCAGCTCCTTGACGCGGGCGGCGGCATCCGCCACCTGCTGGTCCTTGGCGATCTTGTCCTCGACGGCGGCGGCGTTGCCGGTCTTGCCGGAGCCCTCCCCCGCCTTGGACAGCTTGAGCTGGTCCTGCGCCTCGTTGACGGCCGTGGGGCGCTCCTGCACTTTCGTCGTGATCTTGCCCGTCGCGCTTTGCGCCGCTTCCGGCGTCTTCGTGGGCGTGCTGGCCGCGACCTGGCCCGCCAGGCGCTCACGGTAGGCATTGAAGTCGGCCGCGTGCGCGACGACGATGCGGCGCGCCTCGCCGCGCGCCGTGCTGCGCACGGCATCGGCGCCCGGCACCGACAGGATCGAGCCGGACTTCAGCCGGTTCATGTTGTTGCCGCTGAATGCTTCCGGATTGGCGCGGAACAGCGCCACCAGCATCATGTCGAGCGAGACGCCGGCAGGCTTGATGTCGCTGGCGATCGCGCTCAGCGTATCGCCGCGCTTGACGCGCACGTCCGGCTGGCCCTGTTCCTCGCGGCGCTGCTGCGCGGTGGGTGGCGCCGCAGCCGCCGGCGGGGTGGCCGGGGCAGCCGCCGCCGGCGTGGCCGGCGTCGTCGTCCCCTGCCGGCCCTGGCCGCCGCGCGCCACATCGACGGGCGCGGCCACCTGCGGCGCCTGCGTCGCGCGCATCTCGGCCGGATCGAGCAGGAACGTGTACTCGCGCACCAGGCGCCCCTTGGCCCAGGTCAGCTCCAGCAGCATGTCGACGAACGGCTCGTTGACGGGCTGGCTGGACGTCACGCGGATGAACTGCCGGCCGTTGCGCTGCTCGATCTCGAAGCGCAGGTTCAGTAACGCCGGGTTGAAATCGATGTTGGCGGCCTTGAAGGCCTCGACCGGCGCCAGGCGCGCCGTCAGGTCGTCCGCTTCTTCCGGCGTGACGGCGGTCAGCTCGATCTCCGCGCGCAGCGGCTGGCCCAGCGCGGACAGCACCGTCAGCTTGCCCAGGCCCGCGGCATACGCGGCAGGGCTCAGCAGCGCGGTGCCGAGCACGGCGCAGGTCATGGTGTGCAGCGCGAACGAGGCGATCCTGGAGCGTTTTTGTGCGGGCATATTCATCGTATAAAGTTGGCAACGGGAAAAAAGTTACTTTCCCAGACGTCTCAACATAACATCATGCCCCCTCGCCGCGCAAGCTCCGCACCTCTGCCGTGAGCCCTGTCGTCCCCTCTGTGGACGGCTCGGCAACACACGATGGCCGAGATGCGGCCGAGCTCGTGTCCCACATTGGTGACTGACCCCGTGGTGGGACACGGGCGCGGCCGTGCGGGCGTAAAAAAAGCCGGGCGGACCCGGCTTTTCCTGGCGGCTGGCGGATTACTTGTCCAGCACGATGCGCAGCATGCGGCGCAGCGGTTCGGCGGCGCCCCACAGCAGCTGGTCGCCGACGGTGAACGCGGACAGGTATTCCGGGCCCATCGACATCTTGCGCACGCGGCCGACCGGGATCGTCAGGCTGCCCGTGACGGCGGCCGGCGTCAGGTCGCGCACCGACGCTTCGCGCGTGTTCGGCACGAACTTGACCCACTGGTTGTCGTTCGCGATGATGTCGTTGATCTCGTCCAGCGGCACGTCCTTCTTCAGCTTGATGGTCAGCGCCTGCGAGTGGCAGCGCATCGCGCCGATGCGCACGCACAGGCCGTCCACCGGAATCGCCGACGAACCGAAGTCCGCGCCGCGGCCCAGGATCTTGTTGGTCTCGGCGCCGGCCTTCCACTCTTCCTTCGACTGGCCGTTGTTCAGGTCCTTGTCGATCCACGGGATCAGGTTGCCGGCCAGCGGCACGCCGAACTGCTTCGTCTCATCAGACGACAGGCCGTGCTGCGTCGCCAGCACCTGGCGGTCGATCTCCAGGATCGCGGCGGCCGGGTTGTCCAGCAGCGACTTGACCGACGCGTTGATGGTGCCGAACTGCGTCAGGAGCTCGCGCATGTGCTGCGCGCCGCCACCCGATGCGGCCTGGTACGTCATCGACGTCATCCACTCGACCAGGTCCTGCTTGAACAGGCCGCCCAGGCCCATCAGCATGCACGACACGGTGCAGTTACCGCCGATGAAGTTCTTCACGCCCTTCGTCATCGCGTCCTTGATGACGTTCAGGTTGACGGGGTCCAGCACGATCACGGCGTCCTTGTCCATGCGCAGCGTGGAGGCCGCGTCGATCCAGTAGCCGTGCCAGCCCGCTGCGCGCAGTTTCGGGAAGACCTCACCGGTGTAGTCGCCGCCCTGGCACGAGATGATGATCTCGCAGCGTTTCAGTTCGTCGATGTCGGTAGCGTCCTTCAGCGTGGTTTCGTTCTTTGCCATCGCCGGGGCCTTGCCGCCCGTGTTCGACGTCGAGAAGAACACCGGCTCGATGTGTTCGAAGTCGCCCTCTTCCTGCATGCGCTGCATCAGGACCGAACCGACCATGCCACGCCAACCTACCAGACCTACGAGTTTCATATTGGTTTCCTTGTGTTTTGGTTTCCACCTAACGCACCGGGGCGCGCGGCGGTGGACAGAATATTATCGCGCCAGCGTTGCGACGACCGCGTCGCCCATCTGGTCCGTGCCTACCTTGGTGGTGCCTTGCTCGAAGATATCCGGCGTGCGCAGGCCCTGTGCCAGAACGGCCTTGACGGCTGCCTCGATGCGGTCGGCCTGTTCGGCCTTGCCCAGGGAGTAGCGCAGCATCATCGCAGCGGACAGGATCGTGGCCAGCGGATTGGCGATGCCCTTGCCGGCGATGTCCGGCGCGGACCCGTGCGACGGCTCGTACAGGCCCTTGTTGTTGGCGTCCAGCGAAGCCGAGGGCAGCATGCCGATGGAGCCCGTCAGCATCGCGGCCGCATCGGACAGGATGTCGCCAAACATATTACCGGTCACGATGACGTCGAATTTCTTCGGCGCCCGCACCAGCTGCATGGCGGCGTTGTCGACGTACATGTGATCCAGCGCGACGTCCGGATACTCCTTGTGCACATCGGTGACGATGTCCTTCCAGAACTGGAAGGTTTCCAGCACATTGGCCTTGTCGACGGAGGTCAGGCGCTTGCCGCGCTTCTGCGCCGCCTGGAACGCCACGTGGGCGATGCGACGGATTTCGCCTTCGGCATAGCGCATCGTGTCGAAGCCTTCGCGCTGGCCCTTGAATGGGCCGTCCGGGCATTCGCGCACGCCACGCGGCTGGCCGAAGTAGATGTCGCCGGTCAGTTCGCGGATGATCAGGATGTCGAGGCCCGACACCACTTCCGGTTTCAGGGTCGAGGCGCCGGCCAGCTCCGGATACAGGATGGCGGGACGCAGGTTGGCGAACAGGCCCAGGTTCTTGCGCAGGCCGAGGATGGCCTGTTCGGGACGCAGCGGACGGTCGAGCGTGTCGTACTTCCAGTCGCCCACGGCGCCGAACAGCACGGCGTCGGCCGCCTTGGCCAGCGCCAGCGTGGCTTCCGGCAGCGGATGGCCGGCGGCCTCGTAGCCGGCGCCGCCGACCGGCGCGGTCTCCAGTTCGAACTGTTCGTCCAGTGCGTTCAGGACCTTCACGGCCTGGGCGACGATTTCGGGGCCGATGCCGTCGCCCGGCAGGATTGCGATTTTCATTGTTGTTCTCAGATCGAGTTGGCCAGCCAGGGCTGGTTTGCCAGATGACGCTCCTCGAAGGCGCGGATGCTGTCGGCATGACGCAGCGTCAGGCCGATATCGTCGAGGCCATTCATCAGGCAGTATTTACGGAAGGCGTCGACCTGGAAGGGGTAGGAGATCTTGCCGTCCTGGGAGCGGATGACTTGCTGCTCAAGGTCCACCACCAGGCGGTAGCCCGGGAATGCCTTGACTTCGTCGAACAGATGATCGATCTGCGCTTCGGACAGCACGACGGGCAGCAGGCCGTTCTTGAAGCAGTTGTTGAAAAAGATGTCGGCGAAACTGGGGGCCAGGATCGCCCGGAAGCCGTACTGCTCGAGCGCCCACGGCGCGTGCTCGCGCGAGGAGCCGCAGCCGAAGTTCTTGCGCGTCAGGAGGATCGAAGCGCCCTGGTAGCGCGGCTGGTTCAGCACGAAATCGGGATTGACGGGCCGGCGCTCGTTGTCCATGCCCGGCTCGCCGTGGTCCAGGTAGCGCCATTCGTCGAACAGGTTGGGACCGAAGCCGGTACGGCGGATCGACTTCAGGAACTGCTTGGGAATGATGGCATCGGTGTCGACGTTGGGACGGTCGAGGGGAGCGACGATGCCTTCATAGATCGTGAATTTTTCCATGGTGCTCTGCTGGTGGGCGGCGGCGGGTTCATGACGATCCACGCCGGCCGCGATGTTATTTTCTGCCGGCGCCTTCGACGACCTGGCCGACCTTCTGAACGTCCTTGCCGATGCCGGCGATCGTGTTGCAGCCGGTCAGGATGATGGTGGTGAGGGCGATGGCGAAGATGGTTTTCATGAGTCGGACTTCGGTAAAGTGTAGGTAGTTCATGCTTGCACCCCACAGCAAACCCTGGGGTCAGACCCGTCGGGTCTGACCCCGGCCCTTGCCGTTGGGGTTGTCGACGTCAGCGGATCGCGCGCACGTCGACAAAATGACCGGCGATACCGGCGGCGGCGGCCATGGCTGGGGACACCAGGTGGGTACGCCCGCCCTGGCCCTGGCGGCCTTCGAAATTCCGGTTCGATGTCGAGGCGCAGCGCTCGCCCGGCTCGAGCCGGTCGGCGTTCATCGCCAGGCACATCGAGCAGCCCGGCTCGCGCCACTCGAAGCCGGCCGCCTTGAAGATGACGTCCAGCCCCTCGCGCTCGGCCTGCTCCTTCACCAGCCCCGAACCCGGCACCACCATCGCCAGGCGCACGTTCGACGCGCGCTGCTTGCCGCGCACGACGGCGGCTGCGGCGCGCAGGTCCTCGATGCGCGAGTTGGTGCAGGAACCGATGAACACCTTGTCGATGCGGATGTCCTCGATCGGCGTGTTCGGTTTCAGGGCCATGTAGGTCAGCGCCTTTTCCATCGCGTCGCGCTTGACGGGGTCCTTCTCGTGGTCCGGGTCCGGCACGCGGCCGTCCACCGACGTCACCATCTCGGGCGACGTGCCCCACGTGACCTGCGGCTTGATTTGCGCCGCATCGAGCGTGACGACCATGTCGAATTTCGCGCCCGGGTCGCTGTGCAGCGTGCGCCAGTACGCGACGGCCTGGTCCCAGTGCGGACCGGCCGGGGCGAACGGGCGGCCCTTGACGTAGTCGATCGTGGTGTCGTCGACGGCGACCATGCCGGCGCGCGCGCCCGCTTCGATCGCCATGTTACAGACCGTCATGCGGCCTTCCATCGACAGCGAGCGGATTGCCGAGCCGGCGAATTCGATCGCATAGCCGGTACCGCCGGCCGTGCCGATCACGCCGATCACGGCCAGCACGATGTCCTTGGCGGTGACACCGGGCGGCAGAACGCCGTCGACCTGCACCAGCATCGATTTCGATTTCTTCGCCAGCAGCGTCTGCGTGGCCAGCACGTGCTCGACTTCGGAGGTGCCGATGCCGTGCGCCAGCGCGCCGAACGCGCCGTGGGTGGACGTGTGCGAGTCGCCGCAGACCACCGTCATGCCCGGCAGCGTGGCGCCCTGCTCGGGCCCGATCACATGCACGATGCCCTGGCGCTTGTCGTTCATGTTGAAGTATGTCAGGCCGTATTCCTTGGCGTTGCCGTCCAGCGTCTCGACCTGCAGCCGCGAGATGGGATCGGCGATGCCGTGCGAGCGGTCGGTCGTGGGGACGTTGTGGTCGGCCACGGCCAGGTTGGCGGACAGCCGCCATGGCTGGCGGTGCGCCGCGCGCAGGCCGTCGAAGGCCTGCGGGCTGGTGACTTCATGCAGGAGGTGGCGGTCGATGTAGAGGATGGCGGTACCGTCTTCCTCCGTCCGCACCACGTGGGATTCCCAGAGTTTGTCGTAAAGCGTCTTCATGATTGCTGCTTACTGCCTGTGTGTGAGAAGTTCCATTTTGATTATGCCACAGTTTGTGCGCTGCAAAACAAGCCGACTTCCGGCCTTGTGGGCCGATGCCTCTTGATTCCGTGCGGCGCGCCGCTGGCGCCCGTTCTTGCAATGTCCTGCCAAAAGTCGATGACTTTACTGCATTATTTCCAACATTCGGGGACTGTCGCCGAATTTTGGCAATAAAAAAAACCTGCGATGGTGGTCGCAGGCTTCTTGTGCTACTTGCTTGGCAACTTTGCTTATGCTGCCATGCGGACCGCGCCCCTGCAACCATCCATCAGGAACGATAGACCCACGACCAGCACCAGCTCGCCTTCGGCGGAGCGGGCGGTACCCGTGATGCCTTCGACGGCGATGGCGGTCATCGGCTTGATGACGAGGTCGGCGGTGCCGTCCACGGCACCGACGGCCAGGATGTACGGTTGTGGCGAGTTGATGACGATGCCAACGCGCTCCGGCGACAGCTCGTAACCCAGCGCGCCGGCCAGCGAACGCACCGGCAGCGGACGACCCTGGTCCTTCAGCACGGGCGCGCCGCCCACTTCCATGAACTGCTCCGGCAGCTCGACCACGCGCTGGACGACCGCCATCGGCAGCGCCAGCAGCGCGCCCGACGTCGACACCAGCATCGTCGGCACGATCGACAGCTCGATCGGCAGGCGGATGGCGAACTTGGTGCCCTTGCCCAGCATCGATTCGATGTGGATCGCGCCGCGGTTCTTCTCGACGGCGGTCTTCACCACGTCCATGCCGACGCCGCGGCCGGACACGGACGAGGCCACTTCCTTGGTCGAGAAGCCCGGCAGGAACACCAGCTGGTACGACTCGTCGTCCGTCATGTTGGCCGATGGCGAGATCAGGCCCTTCTCGGCCGCCTTCTTGCGCAGCGCGATCGGGTCCATGCCCTTGCCGTCGTCCTGCAGCACGATCATGACGCTGTTGGCTTCCTGCCATGCCTTGAGCAGGATGGTCGCCTTCGGGTTCTTGCCGGCGGCGACGCGCGCATCCGGGCCTTCCACGCCATGGTCCAGCGCGTTGCGCAGCATGTGCACGAGCGGATCGTACAGGCTGTCGACGACGACGCGGTCCACTTCCGTTTCCGCACCTTCGATGACCAGTTCGACTTCCTTGCCCAGGTCCTTCGCCAGCTCGCGCACCAGGCGCGGGAACTTCTGGAACAGGCGGCCGACCGGCTGCATGCGGGTCGCCAGCGTGGCGCGCTGCAGCTCGGTCGAGTAACGCGACGCGCGCTCCAGCGTTTCCGTCAGTGCCGACATCAACGTGGCGGCCTGGCCCTCGAACTTGAACTGCTGCAGGCGTTCCAGCAGCACGGCGGCCTGGTTGGCGGCCTGCACGGATTCGCCGGCCACTTCCAGCAGCGCGTCCAGCTTGACCGCGTCGATCCGGATGCTTTCTTCCTTGGCCGGCGCGGCATGCGCGGGCTTGGCTTCGTCGCGGCGCTCGACGCCATCCCACTTCTTGCCGCCTGCGGCTTCCGCGGCCGGCACGGCAGCGGCAGGGGCCGGCGCAGCGGCGGCCGGGGCTGCGGCGGCGGCGGCGGGCGCGGCGGCGGCAGGCGCCGGGGCTGCGACGGCCGGCGTTGCCGATCGGGTTACGGAACCCGGCGGCATGACGGCTTCATACATGCCTTCCCAGTCCAGGCCGTCGGCGGAAGCCGTGGCCTTCGGCGTGGCGGCAACAGCGACAGGGGCTGGCGCGGGTGCCGGCGCGGCGGCGGGTGCCGGCGCGGCAGCGGCCGGCTTGGCCGACGACACCTTGCCTTCGATCGCGTCCGTCAGGATCTTGTCCAGCTCCGGCGGCATGGCCGGCAGGCTTTCCGGCGCGGCACCGTTGTTCAGTTCGGCCAGCTGGTCGGCCACGAAGCCGGACGCCATCAGCGCCGCCTCGATCGACAGCGGCGTCACCGGCGCGGCGCCGGTCCGCAGGGCGTCGAACAGGTTTTCCGTCAGGTGGCAGGCCGAGACCAGCGCACCCAGGTTCATGAAGCCCGCGCCGCCCTTGATCGTATGGAACGAACGGAACACCGCATTCAGCGTTTCTTTGTTGTCGGGGTCCCGTTCGAGGCGCAGCAGGTGCTCCTCGACGTTGACCGCCAGGTCCATCGCCTCGACGACGAACTCTTTAAGCATATCGTCCATTAGAACCCCAGATCGGCAAGAAGATCGTCCACACTGTCCTGGCTCAGCGCTACCGTCGGTGCCGACGGGCCACTCATCAATTCCACTTTCTCCACTTCCTTCTGCGCGATGCGCTCGCGCTTGTCGGCCGGGGCATTGTCCTTCAACAGCTGCGCCAGTTCCTGCTCCACCGTCTTGGTGATCGTCACGACCTTCTTGATCAGCTGGCCGGTGATGTCCTGGAAGTCCTGGGCCATCATGATTTCCAGCAGGCGGGCCTTCTCGGCCTCGGTGGCTTCGGAGACTGCCTGGGCAAATGCGCGCGAGTCGCCTGCCAGGACCTTGAATTCTTCAATGCTGAGCTTGCCGTCGAACAGCGCGGCCCAGCGGTCTTCCATTTCCTTTGACTTCTTCGACAGCACGTCCTGGGCCGGCATGCCGTCGTCCAGCGTGTTCAGTACCTTGTTGGCGGCCTGTTCCGTCAGCGTGGCCACGTATTCCAGGCGGTCCTGCGCGTCCATGATCTGGCTCGAGGCCTCCGTCAGGGCCTTGTCGTAGCCCAGTTCACGCAGCGAGTCGTGCAACAGGCGGACGATGCCGCCCAGGCGCTCGAACATCGTGCCGTCGTTGGCCTGGCCGTCGCCCCCTTCGGCGGGCGCGGGTGCGGCAGAGGCCGGCGCAGCCGGTACTACCGCGGCCCCGACGGGCGCTGCTTCCGCAGGCCGCGTCGAGGCGATCTCGTCGAACAGACTTTCCAGGTCGTCTTCTGCTGCAGCAGCCGGCGCTGGGGCCGGGGCCGGTGCGGGAGCGCTGGCGCGCTGCGCGGACACTTCCTCGAATAATGCGTCGAAATCATCAGCGGCGTCGGTCATATCCCTGCTTCTCCATAATCAATAAATTGCTGCCGTCAACGCTGCCTGTAGCGGTACTTATGATGACGCTCGGCAATATTAACGCACTTCCGCGAGTGTAGCAGGGGCGAACCTGCTTGTTCAATCACCGTTTCGCCAAAGACAGGGCAAAAATGTGCGGCGGCAGCAAAAGGGTGACTTTGTGTTGTATTTGGGCTGCTGGCATTTATGCACGCCGTTTGTCATAAACAAAGATGGCATTTACTCCATCGTTGCGCCCCGTCTAATCTACTCTTGAGAAAGATCAAATCTTTGCATCCAGACAAGGGAGTGAAACCCGATTACAATGGCCACGTTGGACCGACTCTCTGTAGATAACACGGAGGCAACGATGTACCGGAAAATCCTGATCACGACGGACGGGTCGGCAGTTTCCCGCATGACGGCTTGTGCCGGCGTGTCGTTTGCCCAGCAGATGGGGGCCGAAGTGCTGGCCTTGTTCGTCGCGCCGGAATACCAGTATCCCATATATGTGGAGATCATTCCGCCCAGTTATCCAAGCGAAGCCGAGTACGGTGCCGCGATGCTGCGCGCGGGCCGCGAGCACACGCAATCGATCGTCGATGCCTGTGCCCGCAAGAACGTGCCGTGCACCAGCCTGACGGAATTCGCCGAAAGCGCGGCATTGAGAATCGTCGAGGTGGCGCAGCAGCAGCACTGCGACCTGATCTTCATCGGCTCGCATGGGCGCAGCGGCTGGGGCCAACTGCTGCTGGGCAGTGTCACGAACAAGGTGCTGTCCCATTCGCGCATTCCCGTGCTCGTGCACCGCTTGCTGCAGGAGCCGGTCGACTGACCCGCCGGCGCGTGCGGCCGACGGGTTTGCGCAATACGGGCATTTTTTCCACAGTTATAGTTGCAACACCAGAAACCGACAGCCAGACCTATGATCAGAATAGTCATCGCCGACGACCACACCATCATGCGCGAAGGACTCAAGCGCATCCTCGACGGTGCCCCCGATATCGATATCACGGGCGAGGCGGTCGACGGCTTCGAGGTGTTGCGGCATGTGCGCCAGGGCGGGTTCGACCTGCTCCTGCTCGACCTGTCCATGCCGGGGCGCAGCGGCGTCGACCTGATCCGCCAGATCCGCAGCGAAGCGCCCAAGCTGGCGATCCTCATCCTGACGATGCACGAGGAGGAACAGTATGCCGTGCGGGCCATCCGCGCCGGCGCCCAGGGCTACCTGACCAAGGAAAGCGCGGGTACCCAGCTGGTAGGGGCGATCCGCAAGGTCGCGTCGGGCCGGCCTTATATCAGTACCGAGGTGGCCGAGCAGCTGGCCTTGAACATCATGATGCCGAACGAGACGCTGCTGCACAAGCAGTTGTCCGACCGCGAGTTCGAGGTGTTCTCCCTGCTCGTTTCCGGCAAGTCGATCACGGAAATCGCCAACAACCTGCATCTGTCCGTGAAAACGGTCAGTACGCACAAAACGCGTATCATGCAGAAAATGGGAATGACGTCGCTTTCCGAGATGGTGCAGTACGCAGTTGCGCATAAGCTACTTTCGCCATTCAAGGCCTGAACTATTTCAGCCCGTGTCAGACGGTCCGCAATGGCCCGCTCTCCTCTGAGAAGCGGGTCTTCCTGGTAGGAGTATTCCTACAACTCCCCGCCGTGTCCTACGGCATATTCAGCGCATTACCGATGTTTTTCGCTCGGGCCTGTTGGCATACTGAAACCATCCCAGTGAAGTTGCTTCGCATCCACCGACAAGCTCGACAAGTGGTGCGACAAGCGAACCGCTGGTAGCCGACAAGCCGAAAAACGTTCATGCCTTTCTGGTTTGTTATCCGAATAGCCAAAATTCATTGTCCAAACCAGGAGATCCGCATGCTCCCAACGCATATATCCGAAAATCGTGCCGCCGCCTCGGCCGCCCACTCGCCCGCCATGGAAGCGGGACGCCAGCGCCAGGGCCGGCTATGGTCGAACCTCAAGGAGGTCTGCGACCTGCTGCATATCCCGTCGGCGTGCACGATCCAGTCGGAGGAGCTGCTGTTCCAGCACGTGCAGTTCAAGACGGGCCAGCGGATCCACACCATCGGCCAGCCGTTCGACACGCTGTATATCGTCAACTCCGGCTTCCTGAAAACCGTCCTGATCGACGAGTTCGGCAACGAACAGGTGCTGAGCTTCCCGATGAAGGGCGACATGCTGGGCGTGGACGGTATCCACAGCCGCCAGTATGCGTCCGAAGCCGTGGCGCTGTCCGACTGCGACCTGATCCTGCTGCCATTCAAGAAGCTGACGGCCCTGGGCCGTGTCCACCTTGAACTGGAAAACATGATGTACGGCGTGATGAGCCGCGAGCTGGTACGCGAACAGGCCATGATCGGCATGCTGGGCGCCCTCAGCGCGGAAGCACGCGTGGCCCGCTTCCTCGTTTCGCTGGCCGACCGCTTTGCGCAGATGGGCTATTCCAGCAAACTGTTCAACCTGCGCATGACCCGCCACGAGATCGGCAGCTACCTGGGCCTGACGCTGGAAACCGTCAGCCGTACTTTGTCCGCGTTCAACGAAATCGGCCTGATCACCGTCGACCAGCGCACCATCGGCATCAAGGATCCCGATGCCCTGAAAACGCTGCGCCGCCTGCCGCCCTCCCGTTCGCGGGCAAAGAGCAGCGCCAATCGCAAAGCCGCTGCTGCCGCCGCCGCCACGGAGCCGGCGGCACCGTCCACCGGCCCGTCGGTCGAGCTGATGGCTGCCGTCTGAAGCGCCGCGCCCTCGTTCCTCACCCAGCTTTGACCCGCCTCGGCGGGTCTCTTTTTTTGCCTGGTCGGTGTTTACTGCCGAATCGGGGACAGCCTTCAATGACGGCCCTGCCGTCCACCCGCACAAATTCCGGGCTGCCCTGCTTTCCCAAATGGGGACAGCCTCCGATTACGGCCCCAAATGGGGACAGCCTCCGATTACGGCCGTGCCGTCCACCGAACATATCGGAGGCTGTCCCCGATTCTTTGGAGGCTGTCCCCGATTTCCGGGGCGCGCCGTTCGTTCCGGACCCGCACAGGATGCACAAAAACCGCTTGCATTTTCGGCAGCACTATCCAATAATGCAAATGCGAATCATTCTTATTTAAGGCCAACCACCATGCAGACTTCGACCTTGCCCGCCGCTCCGGCCACCGCCACCCAACCTGCCGCGCGCCAGCCCCAGCCGGTCCAGCGCTTCACCACTGCCGGCCTGATGCAGGACCGCCGCGAAGTGGAGATCGAACACGCGGGCCGCATCTATCGCCTGCGCATCACCCAGCTGAACAAACTGATCCTGACCGCCTGATCCGTCCCACGCCACACCCCACCGCAGCCAGCCAACCGTCCCGGTAGCCAGCCACCGTCCCGAGGAGAGTCCCGAATGGCTATCGACCATACTGATCCGATCTACCTGGCCCCCGCCGCCGGCGGCGCCCAGCCCGAGCTGATGCTGTCGGCCGTGCTGCACCTGATGTCGCACTACACGGCCAGCGAAGGCTCCGCCTGCGTGAAGCTGGCGGCCGTCATCGAACGGCACCTGAAGGCACTGTCCAGCCTGCCCGGCATGGCGCCGGTGCTGGCCGCCACGTGCCAGCAACTGTCCGAACAATGGGCCGGGATCGTCGAGCGCTCGCTGCCGCCGGTGCAGGCAAAGGAAGAAGGCTTCCTCAGCCGCATCATGGGACGGGGCCGTACCGCGCCGCAGGTGGCATAAACCATGTGCGACAAACATCCGATCGCCCTGCCGGCGGAAGCCACGCAAACCTCACGCCGGCGCCGCATCTGGGAGCTGTCGCATACGTGCCATTGCCCGCTGATCGGCGTCTGCATCCCGCTGGGCGCGCTGCGCAAGCTGGTCGGCAAGGTCGCGGGCGGCAAGGTGCTGGCCGACGACTACGAGGTGCACGTGGGAGCCGTCAGCGAATGCGGCACGCGCAACCGCTTGTCCGAAGCCGTGCAAAAGGAACTGGAACGTCGCTTTGCGCCCGTCATCGCAAGGTTCCGCACAGCGCGCACGACCGAACAGCTGGCCGAGCTGTGGCAGGGCGCGGTCGCGAGCGGCGACGTGGCCGGCGCGTTCTGGGCCGGCCTCAGCCACCCGCGCTGCGCGCCGGAACTGGAAGAGAGGATGTGCCGCGACCTGCACATGATCCAGCACCAGGCTGGCGCCTGCACGCGCGCGGACCTGCAGCGCTTCAACACCATCGTCGACGAGAACGCGAGCCTCGCGCGGGAGCTGGCGAAGCTGCAGCAGCGCAACGCGGCCATGCAGCTGGAACGCACGGCGGAACAGGACAGGCACGCGGCCGCCCTGATGCAACTGCGGGCCCAGCTGGTGGGACGCGACAGCATCGTCGACTCGCTGCGCACGGAACTGGAACAACTGCGCAACGCCATCCCCGGCCTGGAAACGCGCGAGCGGCTGGCGCACCGGCTGGCCCAGACGGACGAGCGGGAACGGGCGCTGCGCGGCCAGATCGCGGACCTGCGCAAGCAACTGCTGGAAGCCCAGGCCCAGCTGGAGGCCGCGACGCCGTCCGCACCGGCGCAGGAGCCAGCGGCAGTGCCCGCCGTGGTGGAACACATCATCCGCCTGCCGATCCGGCTGGCCGAACGCAGCGTGCTGTGCGTGGGTGGGCGCAGCGGCAACGTGGCCACCTACCGGGCGATGATCGAAAAAGCGGGCGCGCAGTTCGCGCACCACGACGGCGGCCTGGAAGACAACGCCGGCAAGCTGGAAGCGAGCCTGGCCGCGGCCGACCTGGTGATCTGCCAGACCGGTTGCATCAGCCACAGCGCCTACTGGCGCGTGAAGGATTTCTGCAAGCGCACGGGCAAGCGCTGCGTCTTCATCGACAACCCCAGCATCTCGAGCCTGCAACGGGGGCTGCAGGAATTGCACGAAGCTTAGGAGACCCCAAGGGTTAAAAAAAAAACCCCGCAACGCCAAGGCGTGCGGGGATTTTTACTGGACGGCAGCTTAGAAGTTGTAGTTGCCGGTCAGGTAGAACGTACGGCCCATCGGGTCCGCGTAGCGCGGGTCGAAGCCGACCTGGTGGCCCGACGAGCTGCGCAGCGAGAACGGCGGCGTGCGGTCGGCCAGGTTCTTCACGCCGGCGCGCAGCGAAGCCTGCTTCGTGATGGCCCAGCGGCCTTGCCAGTCGATCGTCAGGAACGACGGCACGTCCAGGCGCAGCGACTCGTTCTTGTTGGTCGTCAGGTTACGCACGGTAGCCAGCGCATCGGTATAACCGTTGCGGTAGTTGACGATCAGGCCGTTGGTGAACGCACCCGTTTCCAGCGTCGTCGACAGGCGCACGATGTGGCGGAAGGCGACGTTGTTGTCGGTACCGAAGATGTTCAGGTTGCTCGTCCAGTCATCCTTCGTGCCGGCCTTGGTGTAGTCGGCCTTCAGCAGGTAGGTGCCGCCCAGCGTGGACGTCAGCTTGCCGAAGCCGAAGCGGTTCGTGACCGTCGTATCCCAGTCGACGCCGCGGTAGTGCGTCTGGCCGATGTTGATCGACAGCTGCTTCTGCGCCCAGTACGTGTTGCCCGTTGCCGGTTCCGTGTACGTGGTGAACAGGTCGCGGAACGTGACCGGGTCGCCGAAGATCTGCTGTTCGCTGATGTTCGACACCTTGTCGCGCATGCGCACGTCCCACAGGTCGGCGCCGATCACGAACGTCTTGTTCGGCTCCCAGCGCACGCCCACCGTGTACTGCTTGGATTTCTCGGGGCTCAGGTTCTCGTTGCCGCCCGAGACCACGTTGTATTGCGAGCTGCCGGGGCGGCACAGGTTGGCGTCCGGGATCGGGCACGCGTAGCTGCCCGACGTGAAGCCGGCATTGACCAGCGGCTGGCCGATGTCGAGCATGCTCGGGGCCTTGAAGCCGGTGCCGTACGAACCGCGCACCAGCACGGTCGAGATCGGCGTCCAGCGCGCGCTCAGCTTGTAGGTGGACGCGGATTCCTTGTTGCCCATCTTCTTGCCGGTGATGCCGTTGTCGACGGCCGTGATGACGTCGTAACGGCCGGCGGCGGTCAGTTCCAGCGACTTCAGGACCGGGGCGGCCAGTTCGAAGAAGGCGCCGTAGTTGTCGCGTGCCAGGTCGTAGGCCGGTGCCGGGTTCAGGTTGTACACCAGGCCGGCGGCCGCTTCGGCGGATGGCGACTGCTCGTAGTGGTACTGGCGATAGTCGGCGCCGACGGCAACCTGGGCCTTGCCGCCGGCCAGGTCGAACAGTTCACGCGATGCATGGCCATCGATGCCCTTCAGCGTCGTCGAGGCGCTGCGCACCGTGCCGTGGAAGATCGAATTCTTGATCAGTTCCTGGGTGGCGGCGCTCTGCGCGCCGATCGGCGCGAACGGGTCGAACGAACGGTTCGCCAGCATCGCGCGGAATTCCTTGTTCAGCGCGTAGCCGCCGACGTAGCTTTCCTCGAACTTGTTGCGCGACCAGGTCAGGCCCGTGTTGAAGCTCCAGCCTGCCACGTCGCCTTCGGCGCCGGCGACGAAGTGCTGCGAGTCCGTGACGGTGTTGCTGTCGCGCGTACCCCAGTCGTACGTGCGGTAGTTGCCCGACACGGACTTGACGCTGGCGGCCTGCGCCGGCGTCAGGTACGGCAGCACGTTGGTGCGGTACATTTCCGAGTTCGTCGCGATCGTGAACGGTGCCGTGTTCGGCGCGATACGGGCCGTCAGGTCCAGGCGCGTCAGGGCCGCTTCGGCGAACAGGCGCACGTTGTCGGTCAGGCGGTAGGAACCGCGCGTGAAGAACGCGTCGCGCTTGCTTTGCGGGACGATCTCGATCGTCGACACGAAGTCGAAGGCGCAGTTCTGCGTGGTGGCCGTGTTGGCCAGGCTCTCGAAGTTCAGCGTCGGGCAGGCGCCGTTCTTCTTCAGGTACGGCGAGAAGCCGATCGGCGCGATCTTGGCATCGTTGAACGTGAGCGACACGTTGGCCGGCACGGTCGCCGCGCTGGTACGGTCGTAGATGTAGTTGGTGCCGTTGTGGCTGAACGGGACGTAGGCCGTCTTGGCGAAGTCGCGGTCGGTCGCCTTCATCTGCACGCGCTCGTCATGGCGGTACGACGCCATGATGTTGAAGCGGTCGGCTTCCAGGTCGCCGTAGCCACCCGTGATGCTGATGTTCTGCTGGCGGCCGGCGTGGCTTTCGCCCGGCTGGCTGTAGCTGGCTTCGACGCTGAAGTTCTGGACATTGTCCTTCAGGATGAAGTTCATCACGCCGCCGATAGCGTCCGAGCCGTACAGCGCGGAAGCGCCGTCGGTCAGGATCTCGACGCGCTCGATGGCGGACAGTGGAATGGCGTTCAGGTTGACGGTGCTGCCGGAGCCCTGCGGCGCCAGGCGGCGGCCATTCAGGAGGACCAGCGTGTAGTCTTCACCGATGCCGTGGATCGAAGCCGACACGCGGCCGCCCGAATCGGTACCGGCGGCGATGGCGTCGACGGTGAAGCCCTGCATTGCGGGCAAGGTCTGGATCAGTTCGGCGACGTTGGTGGCACCCGTGCGCGCGATGGTCTCGGCCGACAGGCGCTGCACCGGCAGCGCGGTTTCGGCGGCAATCCGCTTGATTGCCGAACCGGTGATTTCGACGCGCTGGATCTGCTGTTCCTGCGCACCTGCGTAACCCGTCAGCATTGCGGAACCCGCCAGTACGCCCAGCGCCAGCCGCACGGAGCGGACACCAATTTTCTGTTGCAACACCATTCAATGCTCCTGTTTTATGTAGTCACGATGTGCCGTGCTTGGCATCAGCTCATCTGTACATATTATGGAGGAGCAACGAATGGGGCTTTTACGGTTTTGTTACGAAAATTATCGGAATGTACAAATATGCCCGCAGAAACGGATATTCTTCGGAAGACATATCGGAAACTGAACTATATTTGGCGCGCGGACGCAATCTTGTTGGTTTTTCGAGACATTTAATATACATCGCGGCGATAGCGGCCCTGGGCGGCCAGCGCTTCGACCTGGTCCGCACCGAAGATGTCGCGCAGTGCCGCGTCGACGCCGCCGGCCATCCCGTCCAGGCTGCCGCACACATAGATCGCCGCGCCCTGCCGCACCCACTCTGCCAACGCCGGGGCCTGGCGCCGCAGGACATCCTGCACGTAAACGCGCTCCGGCTGGTCGCGCGAGAATGCCAGGTCGAGCCGCTCCAGCATGCCCGCTTCGTGCCACGCATGCAGCTCCTGGCCGTAGTGCAGGTCGTGCAGCGCATTGCGTTCGCCGAACAGCAGCCAGTTGCGGCCCTGCCCCGCCTGGATACGGGCGCGCAGGTGCCCACGCAAGCCGGCGATGCCGCTGCCGTTGCCGACCAGGACCAGGGGACGGGCGGCATTCTCTTCCAGCCGGAAGCGGCGGTGCTGGCGCAGCCGCAGCGCCACGGTCGCGCCGATCTTGGCCTGCTCGCACAGCCAGCCCGATGCCACGCCGGTGCTGCCGTCGCCATGGCGGTGCAGCCGCACCAGCAGGTGCACCCGGCCGTCCGCGGGCACCGAGGCGATCGAATATTCGCGCGGCCGCTCCGGGTCGCCCGGCGCGGCCACCTGCACCAGGTCGCCGGACTGCCATGGCGGCAGCGCGCCCTCCACCGGCACCAGCTCGACGTGATACACGGGTGCCCCCGCGCTGCCGGCATTGAGCTGGCGGCGCGCGGCCAGGCGCCACGGCGCGAAGGCCGGCGCGCTCCAGTCGGGCGCATCGCTGGTACCGGCCAGGTGGCTCAGTTGCTGGCGCCACTGGCCGATGGCCTGTGCCGAGCTGCGATCCACCTCGATGCGATCGAACAGCGGCTGCGCGCCCTGCTCGCGCAGCCAGGCATCGAGCGCGCGGCCGAAGCCGCAGAACTGCGTGTAGGCGCGATCGCCCAGCGCCAGCACGGCGTAATGCAGGTGCGGCAGTGCCAGCCGGCGCGTCATCAGGCGGCCCGCGAAGCCGGCACCGGCATCGGGCGCGTCACCTTCGCCATACGTGCTGACGACGAACAGGATGCGCTCGGTCCCTTGCAGCACCTGCTGCGTCAGGTCGGACAACTCGCACACGCGCACGCCGATGCCGGCCAGCCGCAACGTGGCGGCGGTCTGCTCGGCCAGCTCGGCGCCGTTGCCCGTCTGGCTGGCGTGGGCGACGATCCAGCCTTCCGTCCCGGCGCCGGCTTGCCCGGCACGCTTGCGGCGCGCACGCAGCCAGGGCACCAGGCAGGTGAGGCCATAGGCGACGAAGCCGGCCGCCGTCAGCGCCAGCCGGGTGGTGTCGTGGGTGACGATATCGGTCACGGCATGGACCTGGTCAGTCGAGCATCGCCGCAAAGGCGCTGCTGGTGGCTTCGCGCAGCGTGCCGTCGCCCTGGCGCGTGAGGAATCGTGCGGCGAGGCCGCGCCGTTCGGCCAGTTGCAGGCCCGCCTCGACGCCCAGCACCGTCAATGCCGTCGACCACGCATCGGCCGCCATGCAGCTGGCGGCGACGACGGTGACGGAAGCGATGCCGCTGTCGATCGGCATGCCGGTGCGGGGATCGATGGTGTGCGGCCGGCGCCCGGCCGCATCGTGGAAGTAGCGGCGGTAGTCGCCCGACGTGGCGATGGCCAGGCCGTGCAGGGCGACGACGATGTCGTCGTCGCCGGCTGGGAGATCGGCAGGCTGCTCCAGCGCCACCCACCACGGCTGGCCGTCCGGCTTGAAGCCGCCGCCGCGCAGTTCGCCGCCCACCTCCACGAGGTAATCGGCGCTGCCGTGGCGCTCCAGGCACAGGGCCAGCCGGTCGACGGCGTAGCCCTTGGCGATGGCCGACAGGTCGAGCTGTAGGCCACCCGGCTGCCACGCGCGCCGCGTGGGCGGATCGAGGCGCACGTGGGCACGCCGCGCCAGCACCGCCTGCACCTGTGCGGGCGTGGGCGGCACGAAGCCGGGTTCGTCGTAGCGGTTCGCAGGGCCGAAGCCCCACAGGTTGACGAGCGCGCCCGCGCACGGATCGCAGGCGCCGCCCGACGCTTCGCACACCTCCAGCGCGAACGCCAGCACCTCGAAAAATTCAGCGGGAAGTTCGTGCCAGGTGCCGGCCGGGGCGCGGTTGAAGCGCCCCAGGTCAGAGCCCGCCTCCCAGTGGCTCATCTGCGCGACGACGAGATCGAGTTCGGCCTGCAGCGCCTGCCGCAGGTCCAGGCCGGCCGGCCCACCCACGACCCGCGCCGACCAGCTGGTGCCCATGCTGGTGCCGCGATAGTCGGCGATGGCGCCGCCGGCGGGCAGCGGCGCGGACGAGATCGCGTGCGGCAGCAGGACCCGGCGCATGCTTACTGCGGCAGCACTTCGACGGTGGCCGCGTAGGTCACGCGCTGCGGCGGCATCTGCGGCGGCTGGCCCGGTTGCGCAGGCGCGGCGGCCGGCCAGGTGCTGCTGACCAGGTACATGCCGGCGGCCGGGATCGTAAACGTGATCTCGCCCTTGGCATCGGTGCTCTGGCGGATCTCGCCCAGGGTGCCGCGATAGCGCACCCCGCCCGGAATCAGGCTGAAGGCCTGGTTGGCGGCAGGTTTGCCGTCCAGCAGGAAGCGCCACGTGGCCTTCTCGCCGGCGCGCATGTCGTTCGGATGCGTGACGGGCACCAGTTCCAGGCCCTTGCCGGTCGGCTTGAAGACGGCGTTATCCGGCTCGTTGGCGCTGACGAACGTCTCCAGGCGGCTGGTGGTACGGCTGACCTTCAGCTCTTCCGCGTTGGCCGGCACTTCCTTCGCCAGGTTCGCCTCCAGGCCGCGCCAGCGCTTCGTCTCGCCGTTCGCCTTCCAGCTGGCGAAGGCGGTTTGCGACACCAGGGCGATGCGGTAGGTGCCGTTCTTCGGCATCTTCACGTCGAAGGTGCTGCGCAGCTTGCCGGTGGTGGCGTTCTGCGGCGTGATGGCGGCGCCGTCCGGGCCCGTGATCTGGATGCCGTCCAGCTTCAACGGCACGTGGTCGATGTCGAACAGGCCTTCCGAGATGGCCGCGTCGACGGTCACCCACGGCTCCTTCGCCTCGACCAGCGTGGACGATGGCAGCAGCCATGGCTTGTGCGCATGCGCGCCGAACGTGGCGCCGGCCAGTGCCAGCGCGACCAGTGTTTTCGTGAGTTTCATGGCTGTCCTTAAGGTTTGACCTGCACGACGACGTTACCCAGTTCTTCCTTGCCCTTGGCGGAGAACTCCTGCGCCGACTTCGGCGGCCATGCCACCGGCACCTTGACCAGTTCGCGGCCGCCCGCCTCGCGCGCGGCTTCCACCACCAGTTGGTACTGGCCGGCCGGCAGCTTGTTCAATGCTTCCTTGGCGACGGGGAACGTCAGCGTATGCTCGCCCGGGGCGCGCGTGGCGCCGGAAACGCCATCGAGCGGCAGGGTCAGGTCGCGCCCCGTCTTGCGCCACCACTGGCGCATGTCCTTGACCCACTTGGTCCCCGCGTTGTCCTTCTTCTTCGTGTCGTACAGCACGGCCAGGTTGGCAACGACCTTCTGGTCCGCGTTTTCCATCCACGCGGCGATATACGGCTTGTGGTACTCGGCCACGTTCAGTTGCGGGATATCGAGCTTGATGGCCAGGTCGGCCGCCATCGCCGATGCACTGAACAGCGGGATGCTGAGCGCGATGGAGTAGCGTAATTTCATGGTGTGCCTATCGTGACGAATACGTGATTAATGAATGAACAGCAGTGCGATAACAGCGGGAACCAGTATCCCGAGGCCGACCATCGGCCACGTGAACGGCCGGTTCGCGGCATGGAACTTGAGGATCAACAGACCGGTGAGGCAGAACACGAGGCAGGCGCCGGCGAAGATGTCGATGAACCAGTTCCACGCGGTGCCGGTATTGCGACCCTTGTGGACGTCGTTGAGCCAGGAGATCCAGCCGCGATCCGTGTTCTCGAATTCGGCGGCGCCGTCTTCCAGGCCGACGCGCACCCAGGCGTCGCCGCCCGCCTTCGGCATTGGCAGGTAGACTTCGTCCGCCGACCATTCGGCCGCGCGCCCGCCCGCCTTGACCGACCAGGTGGCCAGCAGCCAGTCCTCGGCGGCGGCGGGCAGCGGTGCCTTGGCGCCGTCATGTTGTGCGGCGAACGTCTTCAGCTGCGCCACCAGTGCCGCAGGGGCCGTGGCTTCCTTGCGCACGATGGTGGGCTTGGCCTCGATCTGCGACGCATGGTTCAGGGTGATGCCGGTGATACTGAACAGGAACATGCCCAGCAGGCACAGCGCGGAGCTGATCCAGTGCCATTGATGCAGCTGCTTCAGCCACACGGCGCGGCTGGCGCGGGCGGTGCTGGCGGCCGCCTGGGCTGGGTTGACGTCATTGCTCAATTTGATCTGCTTCCGGCTGCCGGCATTTATGTGAATCATCAGATGATAATGATTATCATTTGCGGAGTCAATTATGTAACAGCCGTGGATACAATTCCGGTGTACGCCAGCGTACAGAGGCTGGGCGGGGTGTCGCGTATCGTCGGGCTTTGTTCTGGACAAGCACAGGAGGCCATGATGACGATATTTACCAAGGACGAACTGGACGACCTGACGAAACGCGTCAAGGACGTCAAGTTCGGCATGTTTACGACCAGCGACGACGAGCACCGCATGACGAGCCGTCCGCTGACCTTGCAGCAGATCGACGAGGCCGGCACGATGTGGTTCTTCGTATCGGACGAGGAGGAGTTCACCACGCACCTGCTGAACAACCCGTCCGTCAACGTCAGCTTTGCCGATGTCGACGATCACCTGTATGTCTCGATCGCTGGCCGGGCGAGCCTGGTACGGGACCGCGCCAAGATGGAACAGTTGTGGAAGCCGTCCGTCAAGGCCTGGTTCCCGGAAGGACTGGACGACCCGCACCTGGCACTGCTGGAGGTGCAGATCCAGTCGGCCGAGTACTGGGACACGGGCAACAGCAAGATGGTGAGCCTGTTCGGGATGGCCAAGGCGGCCATCACCGGCAAGCGGCCGACCAATGTCGGCGAGCACAAGCACCTGGGGCATTGATCGAAACCCCCGGTGCCAAAAAAAAATCCGCCAGCTGGCGGATTTTCTTTGACGTCCCTGGGATCAGCCCCACGGCGGCTCGCCCCTCACACGCGAACCGCAGCGGACCTGGTGACCTCAGACGCCGGAGCTGCTTTCCGGCCCGGGCGCCCCGCCTTCGGTGCCGGGCGGTTCGCCGCCCTGGCGTGCGCCCTGGTCCGTGCTCTGGCGGTTGCCCGGGATCGGCCGGTCCACTCGCCTGACTTCCGTCTCCGGGAAATCGATGTTGCCGATGCCAGGGTGCTCGGTGTCGACTAGCACGAAGTTTTCTTCGCTGCTTTTGTTCTTGCGGGAATTGTCAGATGGAGTCATGCCTGTTCTCCTCGACGATCTTCCTGCGCTGGTCAGCCCTGGTTGCCCTGGTCGTTGCCGCCACCGGAATTGCCGCCGCGTGCGCTCTGGCGATTGCCGTTCTTGTGGCTCATGGCCCCTGCCCGGCGTGCCTCTTCCGACGTGAATTCGTGCGCGGTGCCTTTCGCATGCGCGGCGCGTCCCCCTTCGGATGCGATCTCGCGTTGACGCTGCGGATCCATCGACGCAAAGCCGCGATTGCGGGTTGCGCTCTGCTTGTTACCCGTGGTGCCCTGGGCCTCGCCTTGTCGGTTACCTCGATTATTACCCTGGTTCGATGATGCCATGATCAATTCTCCTGAAGTGATGCATTGGGGGGATTTTGACGTGGTGAAGTGAGGGAGGACCCGCGCCCGATCGTTCTCACCGACCAGCGACGATCATTGTTATAACGATCGGGCAACAGGAGCACTCATCGTAGTGCAAACACTGAGCAGGAAATATAGGACACGTACAGGTGTCCCTGTAGGACAGCACCTACCGCAAGCTCAGCCATTACGGAAGCTGGCGTTTCTCAACTTCCTACTTATTTTCCAGAGGGAAAATAGTATCCTCGACCGCCAGGTACAGCCGGTCGCCCGCACCCGGCTCGATTTCGTGCCCACCCGTGAAGGAACCGAACGAGGGCAGGATGGCGCGGTGCGCCCCCACCAGGAAGCAGGGCAAGCGCATGGACTCGCGGCCGGCCCGCAGGCGATAGACGGGGTGCACATGGCCCGCCAGCACATAGCCATCGGCCGGCAGGTCGGGATGATGGCAGAACGCGAACGGCCCCAGTACGTACGGTTCGTCGACCATCGTCACGGCCAGTTGTGCGGCAGGGTCGCCGGCATGGCGGTCGTGGTTGCCCCGCACCAGGGTCAATACCAGGTCGGGATGGCGCGCGCGCCACGCCAGCATGGCCTGCACGGTGGCGGACGCATGCGCCGCCTTGGCGTGCAGGAAGTCGCCCAGGAACAGGATGTGCCGCACGTCGCGCGCGGCCAGCAGCGCGTCCAGCGCCTGCAGGTTCTCGGTTGTGGTGCCGCGCGGCACAGGGATGCCCAGTGCGCGGAACGACGCGGCCTTGCCGAAGTGGATGTCGGCAATGACCAGCATGCGCTCGCGCGGCCAGTACAGCGCCTTCTGCGCCAGCAGCAGCACTTCCTCGCCCGCAAGTATGGTCGCTGCCGCGTTCATGGCCCGGCCGCCTTCTCGAGTTCGCGCAGCACCCGCGCGACGCGGTCGGACAGCTTTTCCGTCGACAGCTTCTCGCGGAAGCGCTCCACCATCAGCGCGAAGCCGAACGGCGTGGCGCGCCTGGTTTCGTGGTAGCTGACCGTGCGGCCCTGCAGCGCTTCCAGCGTGGCGCGCAGCCGGTTCAGCTCCAGCTCCTGTTCGAGCACTTCGCGCTGCGCCTGCGTCAGCAGCAGGTTGCCCGCGTCGTGCTTGCGGAACACCTCGAAGAACAGCGACGACGAGGCCTGGATCTGCCGGTTGCTTTTCGGCTGGCCCGGGTAGCCCTGGAACACGAGGCCGGCGATGCGCGCGATTTCGCGGAAGCGCCGCTGCGACAGCTCCGTCGCGTTCAGGCTGGCCAGCACGTCCTCCAGCAGCCGGTCCGTGCCGAACAGGCCCACGTCGCGGCCGTGCGCGGGCGCGAACACCGTTGGCCAGTCGACCGGGTCGGCCGCCAGCAGCTCGAAGCCGTAGTCGTTGACGGCGATGGAGAACGTGATCGGCTGCATGCATCCGATCCGGTAGGCGAACAGCGACGCCAGGCCGATATGCACGGCGCGCCCCGCGAACGGGTAGACGAACAGGTGATGGCCCTCGCGGCTGTGCACGCTTTCGATGACGGTGCGCTCCGGTGTCGGCAGTGCCGACCAGCGCGCCTGGATCGCCAGCAGCGGCGCGATCGCCAGCATCTCCGGGCCGCTGTAGATGCCTTCCGTGACAAGCCGCATCTGCGCCAGCGCCGCATGCGCCAGCTCGGACGACAGCGGCATCTTGCCGCCCTGCCAGCGCGGCACCGCGCCCTTGGCGCCGGTGGCCCGCTTCACATAGGCCGTCATCTCGTGCACCCGGATGAATTCCAGGATGCGGCCGCCGAACAGGAAGTTGTCGCCCTTGTTCAGGCGCGCGATGAAGCCCTCCTCCACCGTGCCGATGCGGCCGCCGCTCTGGTACTTCACCTGGATCATCGCCTCGGACACGATGGTGCCGATGCCCATCCGGTGGCGCCGGCCCAGCGCCACATCCGGCACGCGGTAGACGCCCTCCTCGTCCGGCAATACGCGGCGGTACTCGGGATACACCGTCAGGCTCTGGCCGCCGCGCGCGACGAAGTCCAGCGCCCACTGCCACTCGTCTTCCGTCAGGTGGCGGTACGACCACGCGCCGCGCACCTCGTCGAACAGCGCCTCGGAGCGAAAGCCCCCGCCCAGCGCGATCGTGACGAGGTGCTGCACCAGCACGTCCAGCGGCTTCTCGGGTACGTGGCGCGCCTCGATGTCGCGGTCCTTGACGGCCTGGATGGCGCCGGCCGCCTCCAGCAGCTCCAGGCTGTGCGTGGGCACCAGCGTCACGCGCGACACCCGGCCCGGCGCATGGCCCGAGCGGCCGGCGCGCTGCAGCAGCCGGGCGATGCCCTTGGCGCTGCCGATCTGCAGCACGCGTTCGACGGGCAGGAAGTCCACGCCAAGGTCCAGGCTGGAGGTGCAGACAACCGCCTTCAGTTCGCCTTTTTTCAGGCCCAGTTCGACCCAGTCGCGTACTTCCTTGTCCAAGGAGCCGTGATGCAGCGCGATGATGCCGGCCCAGTCGGGCCTGGCCTCCAGCATGTTCTGGTACCACAGCTCCGCCTGCGAGCGGGTATTGCAGAACACCAGCGTCGTCGCGTGTCCCTCGATCTCGCCGATCACGGCGGGCAGCATCTGGATGCCCAGGTGGCCCGCCCACGGGAAGCGCGACGGGTTGGCCGGGATCAGCGTGTCGACGAGGATGTCCTTGCGGATGCTGCCCTCGACCGTGGCGCCGGGCACGCCGGGCCCCAGCAATACCTCCTTCGCGCGCGGCAGGTTGCCGAGCGTGGCGGACAGGCCCCACACCACCAGGTCGCCATTGCCCGACTGGTGCGCCCAGCGGCGCAGCCGGGCCAGCGCCAGCTGCGTCTGCACGCCCCGCTTGTTCCCCATCAGTTCATGCCACTCGTCGACGATCACCATGTCCAGCAGCGCGAACTGCGTGGCGGCGTCGGCCTTCGACAGCATCAAGGTCAGGCTTTCCGGTGTCGTGATGAGCGTATCGGGCAGATGCTTGGCCTGGCGCGCCCGGGCGGCCGACGACGTGTCGCCGGTGCGCGCATCGACCGTCCAGCCGGGCATCAGCTCGGCCGCCGATTCGGTCAGCGCGCGCAGCGTGTCGGCGGCCAGCGCCCGCATCGGCGTGATCCACAACACGCGCAGGCCGCGCTTCCTGGACGACTTCGCGCACATGGCCCGCTGCAGCGCGGCGAACCAGACGGCGAATGTCTTGCCCGAGCCCGTGGTGGCGTGCAGCAGGCCCGATTCACCCGCCAGCGCGGCCTGCCAGACGGCGCGCTGGAACGGAAAGACCTGCCAGCCCCGCCTGGCGTAGAACGTGCCGACCTGGCGTGCCGCCTCGCGCCGGTTCATGCGGCCAGGCTGGCCTGCGCCAGCAGGCCTTTCAGCATGTCCAGCGTATCGGCTTCCTCCACGCTCTTGTCCTCGCGCCGGCGCAGGATGCGGGGAAAGCGCACGGCGATGCCGGACTTGTGGCGGTGCGAGGCGGCGATCCCCTCGAAGCCGATCTCGAACACCATCGTCGGCCGCACGCTGCGCACCGGGCCGAACTTCTCGACCGTCGTGCGGCGCACCGCATTGTCCACCTGGGCGATCTCGGCATCGGTCAGGCCCGAGTAGGCCTTCGCGAACGGCACCAGCTGGCGCCCGCCGTTGCCGTCGCTGTCCCATACCGCGAACGTGTAGTCGGTGTACAGCGAAGCGCGTCGGCCGTGCCCGGCCTGGGCGTAGATCAGTACCGCATCCACGCTGTACGGGTCGATCTTCCACTTCCACCACGTGCCCACGTCCTTGGTGCGGCCCACGCCATACTGGGCGCTGGCCGCCTTGATCATCATGCCCTCGACGCCGCGGGCGCGTGACTCGTCGCGGATGCGCGCCAGGTCGTCCCAGCTGTCGGCATGCACCAGCGGCGAGATGCGCAGGCGCGGATTGTCCACCCGCTCGACCAATTGTTCCAGCAGGGTGCGGCGCTCGCACTGGGGCAACTGGCGCAGGTCGACACCGTCCAGCTCCAGCAGGTCATAGGCCACCAGCGCGGCCGGCAGCTCGGCCAGCAGTTTCGCCGACAGCGTCTTGCGGCCGATGCGCTTCTGCAGGTCGGCAAACGGCGACGGGTTGCCGGTATCGTTCTCGCCCGCCTGCCAGACCAGGATCTCGCCATCGACCACCGTGCCTTCCGGCAGCCGGATCGCGGCCAGCTCGGGGAAGCGTTCCGTGATCAGGTCTTCCCCGCGCGACCACACCCAGTTTTCGCCGCCGCGCGCGACGATCTGCGCGCGCATCCCGTCGTACTTCCATTCCACCTGCCAGTCCTTCAGCTCGCCCAGCGTGGCCGGCGCGGCCTGCAGCTGGTGCGCCAGGAAGAACGGATACGGCTGGCCGCCCCGCATCGCATGCTCCTGGTCGGACTGCGCGGCGATCAGCTGCAGGAAGCCTTGCGCGGTGGGCCGCACGCTGCCGTCCGTCCAGCCCATCAGCCGCTGTGCGATCAGCTTCGAATCCACCGCCGCGATGGCGGACAGCGCGCGCGTGACAAGGAGCTTCGAGACACCGACACGAAAGCCGCCGCCGATCAGCTTCATCAGCAGGAAGCGCTCGCGCGTTTCCAGCTCGTCCCAGTAGTCGAACAGCGCCTGCCGGATCGTTTCCGGCGCGGCGCCGCGCAGCGGCGCGATGCGCTGTTCGATCCACTCGGCCAGCCCCACGTCGCTGCGCGTCTTCGGCTCCGGCAGGATGTGCGCGATGGTTTCGGCCAGGTCGCCCACGGCGTCATAGCACTCATCGAACAGCCAGTCGTCCAGTCCCGCGTATTCGGTGGCGTACTGGCGCAGCAGCTTGACGGGCACGGCCTGGCGCGGCTTGCCGCCCGCGAGGAAGTAGACCGCCCACGCCGCGTTCTCCGGCGCCGCGCTGGAAAAGTACGCCTGCAGCGCATCGAGCTTGCGGTTGGTCGCCGTGGTCTCGTCCAGTTCCGCGTACAGGCGGGCGAATTCACGCATCGGCATCCTCCCCGCCTGGGATGTCCGCCCCGCCCGCCGCGTCGACCTGGCGCCGTGCCTCGGCCGTGCCGGCGGCGCGGGCCGCGTCGGCCTTGTCCTTCACGGCCCAGCGCTGCGCCACCGGATCGGGTTCCGGGTCGGGCGGCGCAACGCCGTCCGCCGCGGCACCGGCAGCCGCCGCGTTCTCCGCCTCGTCGTCGCCATACTCGGTATCGAAGCCCTTGGCATCCAGGCCGTTCTGGCACAGCCAGCGCACCATCGTGGGAATCGAGCCGTGCGTGACGATCACACGCTCGGCCTCCGTTTCCTTGATCGCCCCCATCAGGCCGGGCCAGTCGGCATGGTCGGACAGCACGAAGCCCCGGTCGACGCCGCGGCGCCGGCGCGCGCCGCGCAGCAGCATCCAGCCGCTGGCGAAGGCGTCGCTGAAGTCGCCGAAGCGCTTCACCCATGGCGAGCCGCCAGCCGACGGCGGTGCGATGATGATGGCACGTTTGAGGTCGGCCTTGTCGACGTCGCTGACCATCCTGGTTTCCGGCAGCGGCACGCCGGCGGCTCGGTAGACCCGGTTCAGCGGTTCCACCGAGCCGTGGCAGATAATGGGACCGATGCTGGCATCGAGGCCCGACAGGATGCGCTGCGCCTTGCCGAACGAGTAGCACAGCATCAGGCTGGCGCGCCCGTCGGCGGCGTTCTTGCGCCACCAGGCATTGATGTCGTCGAACGTCTGCTGCTGCGGCTCCCAGCGGTAGATCGGCAGGCCGAACGTGGACTCCGTGATGAAGGTGTGGCAGCGCACCGGTTCGAACGGCGTGCAGGTCGCGTCGCCCTCGACCTTGTAGTCGCCCGACGCGACCCAGATCTCGCCGCCGCATTCAAGCCGCACCTGGGCCGAACCCAGCACGTGGCCGGCCGGATGCAGCGAGATGCGCACGCCGTTGTGTTCGACCGTTTCGCCGTACGCCAGGCCCTGCACGGCGATGTCGCCCAGGCGCGAGCGCAGGATGCCGACGCCGGGCGTCGCGGCCAGGTAGTGGCCGTGGCCCATGCGCGCATGGTCGCCGTGGCCGTGCGTGATCACGGCCCGGTCCACCGGCCGCCACGGATCGATGTAGAACTGGCCCGGCACACAGTACAGGCCTTCCTTGCGCACCACGACCATATCGGACATACGGGTTTCCTCTCCTGGCTTTTTTTCATTCTAGCCAGTGGGAGGCAGGGCGTATGTCCGTTGGCGTACAGTGCGCGGGTCAAGCAGGGGTCTGTCCGTCCGGGACGGACCCTGAAGTCTGCGGGAGGTGCCTGTATGGGTGGAGCGTGCATCACTTCGGGGTCAGTTCCCTTTGGGGACAGAACCCGGCTCACACCGGCTGCACGAACTCCGCCATGAAGGTCTTCGTCGTATTCTCGGGGAACTCGATGGTGATCTGGTCGCCGGCCACGGAGAGCACCGTGCCGATGTCGAACTTCGGCACCTTGACCTGGCTGCCCACCGCGATCACGGGGCCAGGGGGGACGGACGGTTCCGGCGGCGGCTCGAACAGCACGGCCTCGCCCTCCTCCACCTGCACCGATGGCGGCGAGACGCAGTTGTCGCAACAGCCGCAGTGCTCGACTTCGGCGGAAGCGTCGTTGAAATAGTCCAGCATCAGCTTCCAGCGGCAGTAGCCGCTCTGCGCATACCCCACCATCTGCTCCAGCGCCTCGCGGTCGCGCTCCTGCTTGTGCTGGTAGATCGCCGACAGCTGGTCGAAAATGACCGCGCTGGCGTCCTTGTTGGTCAGCAGGTAGTCCAGCTTGCGGTTCTGGCGCAGCAGCTTGCCGTCCTTGAGCAGCTTCAGGCAGACTTTCAGCTTGCTGTCGGCCATGTCCGGCAGCGCATCCGCAATGACGCTGGCCTGGCACGGCACCAGCGGCACCACGGTATCGTAGACCGCGCGCAGCTCGTCCGCCGACGGGTAATGCTTGACGAGGAAGAACTGCTGCAGCCGCTTGTCGTCCTGGAAGTACAGGAGCGTGCATTCGGCATCCGCGCCATCGCGCCCGGCACGGCCGGACTCCTGGTAATAGGCTTCCAGGTTGGCCGGTACCTGCAGGTGGATGACGAAGCGGGTGTCGCTCTTGTCGATACCCATGCCGAACGCATTGGTCGCCACCATCACGCGGCGCTCGCCGTTCATGAACAGGTCCTGGTTTTCCTTGCGTTCGCGCGCCGGCAGCTTGCCGTGATACAGCGCCACGCTTTCGGCGGCCTGCTCCAGTGCTTCGTACATCTCCTCGGCCGCCTTGACGGTGGCGGCGTAGATGATGCCCACGCCCTCGGTCTCGCGCACGAGCCGCATGGCCTCGGCGGTCTTCTCGGCGGGATTGGTGATCTGGATGACGCGGTAGCGCAGGTTGGGCCGGTAGATGCCCGTATTGACGACGTGCATGCGCGCGCCCAGCTGGCGGCCGATGTCGTCGATGACGTCCGGCGTGGCCGTTGCCGTCAGCGCCAGCACGGGGGGATTGTCCAGCGCCCGCCGGGCGGCGCCGATCTCCAGGTAGGCCGGGCGGAAGTCGTGGCCCCACTGCGAGATGCAGTGGGCCTCGTCGATGACGAGCAGCGCGATCTCGGTATCCTTCAGCACTTCCAGGAACTCCGGCGTGGCCAGGCGCTCCGGCGTGCAGAACACGATGTTGCTGAGGTTGTTGCGGATGCTGTCCAGCGCATCGAGCTCCTCCTCGCGCGACAGGCTGCTGTTGAGCTGCGCCGCGCCGATGCCGATCTCCTCCAGTTTTTCCAGCTGGTCCTTCATCAGCGAGATCAACGGCGAGACCACGATCGTCGTGCCCTTGAAGATCGACGCGGGAATCTGGTAGCAGAGCGACTTGCCGCTGCCGGTGGGCATGATCGCCAGCGTGTCATTCCCTTCCAGCACGCTGTCGATGACGCGGCGCTGGCCGTCGCGCAGCTGGTCCACGCCGAACACGTTGTGCAGCAGGTTGCGGATCAGGCGCGCACGCGCGGTGCCGATGCGCACGGCGGCGCGCTTCTCGGCTGCGGAGAGATTTCGGGTTACCATGGATTCATCCGGTGACTATCACAGCAACCAATGTAGGCGCCACGGGGCCCGGATACCATAGGACGCAGCCTACAAAATGCGTAGGAGAGTAGCGAGAACTGATCCTGGCACCGGAACCGGGTCCGGCACAGCCCTGACTGGCCGTCAGGAATGGCTCAGCAGCGCGTACAGCACCATGCCCAGGCCGGCCAGCGACACCAGCCAGACCAGCGACCGCACGACCGGCACGCCCAGCGCGTACAACGGCACGTAGAGGACGCGCGCGCCCAGGTACAGCCAGCAGCCCCACCATGTCAGCGTGCCCTCGGCACCCGCCACGTGCGCCGCCAGCACCGCGGCCGCGAACAGCGGCAGCGTTTCGAACAGGTTCAGCTTGGCCCGCTCCAGCCGCGCGGTGACCTGGCCCTGCGGCGGCGCGCCGCCGTCGCGCGCGCCGGCGTTGTACATGATCCCCGTCTCCCGTGTGCGCAGCGTCGAATGCAGCAGGATCTGGACGATCGCCAGGACCAGGGTCCAGCCCAACAGATACAGTTCGGTGCTCATGATGCCCTTTCTCCAGTGTGGAAGGGAGACGGCGCCGCACGCGCCGCGTCCAGTGCGGCCTGCAGTTCCATCAGGTCGTACGGCTTGCGCAGGCAGGCGGCGGGGAAACCCAGGTGCTCGAGCGCTTCCTTGCCATAGCCGGTGGAGAAGATCACGCGCAACGGTTTCGCGGCCACGACGCGGCGCGCCAGCTCGATGCCGGACATGCCGGGCAGGCTGACGTCGGTGAACAGGATGTCGAAGTCCTGCACCTGCATCAGTTCCCACGCCGCCTCGCCGTCCGACACGCCGGACACCGTGTGCCCCAGCATGCCCACCAGTTCGCACACCATCTGCTGCGAATCGAGGTTGTCCTCGACGACCAGCACGCGCAGCGATGCATCGCGTTCGATGGCCGGCGCCGGCTCCAGCAGTTCGCTGGCGCCGCCGGCGCCCGCTTCCAGAACGCTGCGCTGGCGCGCCTGCGCGAGCGCCTGCTGCTGGCGGTTGTTCAGCACGTGGCGCAGCTTGCGCGCCAGTTCCTCGCGCCGGTACGGTTTGCTGAGCAGCTCCAGGCCTTCGTCCAGGCGGCCGCCGTGCACGATCGAGTTCTGCGGGTAGCCCGACGTGAACAGCACCGCCAGGTCGGGCCGCAGTTGCTGCGCGATGCGGGCCAGTTCGGGGCTGCGCAACGGCCCGGGCATGACGACGTCCGTGAACAGCAGGTCGACCGGCTCGCCCGACTCGATGATGCGCAGCGCCTGTTCGCCATTTGCCGCCTGCAGCACGCGGTAGCCCAGCGCCGCCAGCATGTCGAGCACCACGTGGCGCACGCCGTCGTCGTCCTCGACCACCAGGATCGTCTCGCTGCCGCCCGTCTCGGGCCCCGTGCGCGGTGCGATGTCGTCCACTTCCGCCAGCATCGTGCGGGGCAGGTAGATCTTGACGCTGGTGCCCTGTCCCGGCTCGCTGTAGATCTTGATGTGGCCGCGGCTTTGCTTGACGAAGCCATATGCCATCGACAGCCCCAGGCCCGTGCCCTCGCCTTCCGGCTTGGTCGTGAAGAACGGCTCGAAGGCGCGCTGCAGCACGTCGGCCGTCATGCCGCAGCCGGTGTCCGTCACGGACAGCATCACGTACTGGCCGGCCGGCACGTCCACCAGGTTGTTGACGTAGTACTCGTCCAGCACCGCGTTGCCCAGCTCGATCGTCAGCCGCCCCGCGCCCTGCATGGCATCGCGCGCATTGATCGCCAGGTTCAGGATGACGTTCTCGATCTGGCCCGGATCGACGAGCGTGTTCCACAGGCCGCTGCCGACGACGGTGACCAGTTCCACGGCCTCGCCCAGCGCGCGGCGCAGCAGTTCGTCCATGTTCGACACCAGCCGGCCCAGGTCGGCCACCACCGGCTGCAGCGGCTGGCGCCGCGCGAACGCCAGCAACTGCGACGACAGCTTGGCGCCCCGTTCCACCGCGCCGATCGCCATCTCCAGCCGGCGCCGCGCCACCCGGTCCTCCTGCACGTGCTGCGCCAGCAAGTGCAGGTTGCCCGAAATGATCTGCAACACGTTGTTGAAGTCATGCGCCACGCCACCCGTCAGCTGGCCTACGGCCTCCATCTTCTGGGCCTGGCGCAGCGCCTCCTCGGCCTTGTCGCGCTCCGCGATCTCGCGCGTGACGCGCTGTTCCAGCGTGTCGTTCAGGTCGCGCAGCGCCGCCTCGATGCGGCGCCGTTCCGTGATGTCGATCTTCACGGCGATCAGCGCGACGGGCTGGCCGGACGCGTCGTCCAGCCGGCTCATGCTGCTCGAGATCCACACCCATTCGCCGTCGGGACGGAAGTAGCGCTTCTCCAATGTGAACGGCTCGCCCGTGGCCAGCAGCTGCGCTACCAGCGCCGTGTTGCCGGCCTTGTCGTCCGGGTGGATCAGGTCGTCCATGTGCAGGCCCAGCATCTGCTCCTCGCTGCGCCCCAGCATGCGGCACAGCGCGCCGTTGACGCGCTGGAAGCGCCCTGCCAGGCTCAGTTCCGACAGGCCGACGGAGGCCTGGCCGAAGATGGCCGCGAGGCGGTCCTGGCTGGTGCGCAGCTCCTGCTCGATCTGGCGCCGCTGGGTGATGTCGAACGCCACGCCCACATAGCGCCGCTGCGCTTCCGTCGGGCCTTCGATCACTTCGCCCTGGCGCGCCACCCAGCGCACCTCGCCCGTATCGGCACGGCGGATACGGTACTCGGTATAGGTCAGCGGATTGTCGCCATGCTGGAGCCGGTTCGGCCCCACCCGGTCGTGGTCACGCTCGTCGACGAGCGACACCAGCAGGTCATCCGTCACCTCGACGTCATCCGGCAGGCCCCACACGCGGCGGTACTGGTTCGACACTACCATCCGCCCCGTCGCGGGGAACCACTCGAAGCTGCCGATGCCGCCGGCCTGCTGCGCCATGCGCAGCCGCTCCTCCGTGAGGATGCGGTCGGTGACGTCGACGCCGTCGACGAACACGCCCGTCACGCTGCCGTCCGGCGCGCGCAGCGGCTGGTAGACGAAGTCCAGGTAGCGCGGCTCCAGCGTGCCGCCCGGCTCTTTCAGCAGCTCGACCTTCTGCTGGCGCCCGACATACGGCTGGCCGCTGGCATAGACACGATTGAGCAGCTCGACGAAGCCCTGCGAGCGCACTTCCGGCAGCGCCTCGGCCAGGCGCTTGCCGATGATGTCGCGCCCGCCGACCAGCTGCTGGTAGGGCCGGTTGGCCAGCTCGAACACGTGCTCCGGCCCGCGCAGCACGGCCATGAAGCTGGGCGCCTGCTCGAACAGGTCGCGCAGCAGCGTCGTTTCCTCGCGCAGCCGGCGGTTCTGCCGATCCAGTTTCGCGCGGTCCTCGGCGGCCAGGCGCTCGCGCCGCACGCGCTCCGTCACTTCCACCACGGTACACAGCACGCCGCCGACGGCGCCGCAAGTGTCGTAGACGGGTGTGTAGAACAGGTCGAACCACACTTCTTCCGGTTCACCATTGCGCAGCACGGTGAAGCCGGCCCCCAGGTGCTGGCGCGTTTCGCCGCGCAGCCCCGCTTCCAGGATGGCGCGGTTCCAGTCCCACAGTTCCGGCCATGCCTGCGGCACTGTGCCGCCGAGCGCCGCCGGGTGGCGCGCCCCGGCGATCTCCGCGTAGCCGTCGTTGTAGAGCATGACGTGCTGCGGCCCCCACATCAGTACCATCGCGATGGGCGAGTTGAGCACGATGTCCACGGCGGTGCGCAGCGCCGGCGTCCACTCCGCCGGCGCCCCCAGCGCCGTCGTGCGCCAGTCGAACGCGCGCACCAGGTCGCCCGTGGCGCCACCGCCGCGCGGCAGGTACCCCGCGATGCCGGCCAGGTCCGCGCTGCCGGGCCAGTTCATGCCGCCAGTCCGTGCGCGACGGCGCGCTCCGCCGCGCGTGGCAACGTCACCGTCGACACGGTGACGCCTTCGCTCGATACGACCGTCAGCTCGCCGCCATGGGCACGCACGAACGTATTGGCCGTGTAGAGGCCAAGGCCCAGGCCCTGGCCCGATTTGCGGCTGCCGCCGCGGTGCTGGAACGGCTCGAAGATGTGCGCCAACCGTTCATCGGGGATGGTGCCGCGATTGGTGATGACGACGGCGACGCGCTCCGCGGCGCTGCCGTCCACCCGCACCAGCACCGAGTGGTCGGCCGCGCCATGCTGCAGCGCGTTGCCCAGCAAATTGGACAGTGCCTGTGCGAAGATGCCCGCGTCCACCGGGGCCACCGGATCGCCGTTGCACTCGACCAGCACGCGCGATGGCCGCTCAGGCACGACAAACTCGTCGGCAATCGCCCGGCACAGCTGCTCCAGGTCGTGCGGGGCCGTCTTCAGCTGCATGTCGCCGGTGCGGATGCGCGCCAGGTCGAGCAGTTGGTCCACCATCGACGCCATCCGTTTCGCGCTGCTCTGGATGCGCTGCGCCGTCACGGCGACCTTCGGGTGGTCCGTCATCATCGGCAGCAACATGGCGCCGTTCATCACGACCGACAGCGGCGTACGCAAGTCGTGCCCCAGCACGGCGGTAAACATCTCGTTCAGGTGCAGCGCGCGGCGCAGCTCTTCGAGTTGCTGCGACAGCTGCTTCTTCTGCTGGTACAGCTCGACGAAGACGTTGACCTTGCTGACGAGGGCCTTGGCGTCGATCGGCTTGTACAGGAAGTCGACGGCGCCCGCCTCGTAGCCACGGAAGCTGTAGCTGGGCTCGCGCGAGGCGGCCGTCAGGAAGATCAGGGGGATGGAACGGGTGCGCTCGCTGCCGCGGATCAGTTCAGCCAGCTCGAAGCCGTCCATGTGCGGCATCTGCACGTCCACCAGCGCCAGCGCCACCTCGTGCACGAGCAGCAGCTCCAGCGCCTCGGCGCCGGAAGCCGCCTTCAGCAAGGCGATGCCGGGCCGGGCCAGCAAGGCCTCGATGGCAATGAGGTTCTGCGGGACGTCGTCCACGACGAGGATATTGATCAAGGCTGTCACAACGTGTCTGTTCTGGTAACGGTTCGTTTCGGCCGGACGCGACGAGCCGCCGGCCCGGCGGTAACCCCGCAGGCCGCGGCTCGCTGCGCCCATTTTCGGCAAGGACGAATGGTACCAGCATTTGTCAAAATGACAGCGCATGGTTGAACCGGCCAGTGTTATCAAACGTTCACGCCTTTCATGCCCTCTGGCGAGTAGCGCTCGCCGGCGGCAATCCCGGGCGGGAACGCTTCATCGATCGTGCCCACGTCGGCGTCTGTCAGCCGCACGTCCAGGGCGCCCAGGTTTTCCAGCAGCCGGTCGACGCGCCGCGTACCGGGAATCGGCAGCACGTGTTCGCCCCGTGCCAGCAGCCACGCCAGCGCCAGCTGGGCCGGGGTGCAGCCCTTGGCTGCGGCCAAGGCACGCACGGTGTCGGCCAGGCGGGCATTGGCCTGCCCGGTCGCGCCGGTAAAGCGCGCATTGGCGCTGCGGAAGTCGCCGGGTGCCAGGCTGGCCGTGTCGACGGTGCCCGTGAGGAAGCCGCGCCCCAGCGGGCTGTAGGCGCAGAACACGGCGCCCAGCTCCCGACAAGCCTGCAGTACGCCATCCTCCGGGTCGCGTGTCCACAGTGAGTATTCGCTCTGCACGGCGGCGATCGGATGGATGGCGGCGGCGCGGCGCAGCGTGGCCGGCGTCACCTCGCACAGCCCGATGGCGCGCACCTTGCCCTCCTCTACCAGCCGGGCCAGCGCGCCCACCGTCTCCTCCAGCGGCGCAGCCGGGTCGAGCCGGTGCGCGTAGTACAGGTCGATCGTGTCGACGTCCAGGCGGCGCAGCGATGCTTCGCAGGCGGCGCGGATGTAGGCGGGGCTGTTGTCGATGCGGCGCTCGTAGCTGCCCGGCTTGCGCACCAGCCCGAACTTGGTGGCGATGCGGACCTGGCCGTGCCGCCCCTCGAGGAAGCGCCCCAGCAGCTCCTCGTTGTGGCCCAGGCCATAGGTATCGGCCGTGTCGAACAGCGTGACGCCTTCGTCCGCCGCCCGCGCCAAGGTGCGCAGCGAGTCGGCATCGTCGCTGGGACCATAGAACTCGGACATGCCCATGCAGCCCAGGCCCAGGGCCGCTACCTCCATGTCCGCCAGTTTGCGTGTCTTCATCGTGCCCTCCGTTGTCGATGGGGCCAGTCTGCGTCCGCGCCCCGGCCTTGGGAATGTCCGGTTTCGTGATACCTTTTCGGTATGAGACCGATCGATACACGCGCATTGGAACTGTTCGTGGCCGTCGCCACGTGCCTGAACTTTCGCCAGGCGGCGGAGCGGCTGCACATGACGCAGCCGCCCCTCAGCCGCGCGATCCGCCAGCTGGAAGAGCGGCTGGGCCAGCGCCTGTTCGAGCGCAACACGCAGCACGTGGCGCTGACGGTGGCCGGCACGGCACTGCTGCCGCGCGCGCAGCGCATCCTGGCGCTGCTGGACGATGCGTTGGGTGCTGTGCGAGCGCAGGGCGACGGCACGGCGCCGCCCCTGCGCCTGGGGTTGACGACGTCGGTGGAGGCGGGCTCGTTCCAGCCGTTGACGGAGGCACTGGCGCGGGCGCTGCCGCGGGCGCCGGTGTTGCACGCGGATGCTTCGCCGAAGCTGGTCGCGGCCCTGCGCGCCGGCCGGCTCGACGCCGCCGTCATCGCGCTGCCCACGCGCACGTTCGACCTGGCGGTCCAGCCGCTCGGGCCGCAGCCGATGCTGGCGGCACTGCCGGCCGAGCATGCGCTGGCGCGCCGCCGCCGGGTCGCGCTGGCCGACCTGGCGCACGACAAGCTGTTCTGGTTCGAGCGCGCGCGCCAGCCGGCGTTCTTCGACCATTGCCATGCCGTGTTCGCGCGCCACGGCTTTGCACCGCCCCTGCTGCGCGAGCCGCAGGACCATCACGTGCTGCTGGCGGGGATCGCGGCCGGCCAGGGGGTGGCGCTGCTGCCGGCGTCGTTTGCCGCGCTGCGCCTGCGCGGCGTGGCCTACCGGCCGCTGCGCGAAGGTGTCGAGCTGGCCGTCGGGCTGGGCCTGGCGCTGGCGGGCGGCACGCATCCGGCGCTGGCCACGCTGCAGCGCATCGCCCGCCTGCACCTGGCCGAGGCAGGGCCGGCGCGGCGCGGCAAAACCGGGTAACATCGCGCCTTTCCATCTTTGCTGCACACGCCATGACTTTCCATCTCAGCGACACCACCTACGGCACCGATACGCCGGAAGCCAAACAAGCGATGTACGCCGACCTGCGCTCGCAGTTGACGGGCCTCGTGCACGGCGAAACCGACTGGATCGCCAACACGGCCAACTTCAGCTCCCTGGTGTTCAATACGATGCCGGGCCTGAACTGGGCCGGCTTCTACTTCCTGAAGACGCGGGACGAACTGGTGCTGGGCCCGTTCCAGGGCAAGCCCGCCTGCATCCGCATCAAGCGCGGGCGCGGCGTCTGCGGGACGACGGTGGAAAAAGGCGAGGCGATCGTCGTGGCGGACGTGCATGCGTTCCCCGGCCACATCGCATGCGACGTCAACTCGCGTTCGGAGCTGGTCGTGCCCCTGTTCTCGAAGGGGGAGATCATCGGCGTGTTCGACCTGGACAGCCCGTTGCCGAACCGCTTCGACGCGGTGGACGCGGAGGGAATCGGCTCGCTCGTGAAGATTCTCGAGCAGACGCTCGAAGACTAGACTGTTGCTGCAAAACCCGGGTCCGTCCCAAATGCCGCGTCCCTAATGCCGCTAAGTTAAGAGATTCTGATATCCGTACAACAGCCTCAAGGCTTGGGGTCTGTCCCGTTTTTCGGGCGGTCCGGCGATCCGGCTGACCCCGGTTTCTCTCGCGCAAGTTCATGCTTCTGCGATTAAAACCAGGGTCAGTCCCCTGCGGGGCGATACGGCGGCCCGGCAGACCCTAACCCGGCGACCGTTCGCTTAACTTAGCGGCATTAGGGTCCGTCCCGGGTTTTTTACACCAGCAGCGCTGCGCTCATCGACTTGGCCTGGTCGGCCGCCTCGTCCAGCAGCGTGGCCACGTCCGGCTCGTTGAGGTAGCGCGTCAAGGCCGGCGTGCGCGTCAGCGCCAGGTCTTCCGTGTACGGCAGCGGCGACGCGACCGGCGACAGCTGCCGCGCCAGCAGCAGCGTGTCGCGCAGGCCCTGCGGCGGAATGCCGATGGCGCCGCCGCGCAGCGACACGATGGCCAGCGCCACCGGCTCGGGCACCTGCAGCTTGTTCATGATCTCGCGCGCGATGATCTCCTGCGCCGCGCCCATCCACTCTTCCGGATCGTCCAGCAGGCCGGGCAGCGCGTCGGCCCGCCCCAGCAGGTAAAAGCCGCCCACTTCATGCATGATCCCCGCGAACAGCGCGGTATCGGCATCGACGTGGGTGATGCGCTGCGCGATCACGTAGGCCAGCGCGGCCACGTGCGCCGTATAGCGCCACAACTGCTCGGCCTGCCCGCGCAGCACGGGCTCGGCAATACGGGCACCGAACTGGCGCACCACCATGGCCGCCGCCAGCGAATACAGGTTGCGGTAACCGAGCCGCATGACGGCCGTGCGCACGCTGGTGGCCAGCGCGGCACCGTTCGAACGGAACACGGCCGAGTTGGCCAACGCCACCGCGCGCGCGGCCAATACCGGCTCGGCCAGCAATTTGCGGATGACGTCCTCGTCGTGGCAGGCCGGGTCGGCCAGGCACAGCTGCAATGACAGCGCCGCGTTGACGCTGGTGGGAAACACCAGTTCCCCCCGCTGCGCCTCGGCCACGATGGCGGCGAAATCCTTCAATTTTTCCTTTTCCATGGCGCCACTATACCCGCGAATACCATCTCTCAAGAAGTGTGCGGCGCCGAAACGCCGGCAAAACAGCAGCTGAGGCCGCCGCAACCACCGTCCGGTAGATGATTGTTACCAAGAAAAAGTATACATTATTGCTTTCTGTAATTTATTTCTTGATACCAAGGCTGACGATGACCGTACGAACGCCCTCGCTGCTCGATCGCCTGTACTTTTCGCCGCTGCGCTGCATGCCCGGCCACCGGTACTTCATTGCATCCGGCCTGGTGCTGGCGATCGTCACGGTGACGCTGCGGCTTACCGCCGTCCACCATGGCCGCTGGGGTGGCATCGCCGTGGCGCTGCAGATCGCCGCCGCAGCCGGTTATGCGCTGCTGGTACTGCTGCGCTACGGCTGGTCCTACCCCGGCACGAACATGATCGCCCACGGCAACGGCCGCAACCGCTGGACCATCCACATGGGCCCGGCGGTCTCGCTGCTGCCGTGGTATTACGCACGCCAGCACCCGGCCTTCATCACGGAGGACATCTACCGCATCCTGCACCGCATGGACGATAACGGCCAGGTCGCCACGGTACGGCTGGAAAGTCATCTGCTGGCCGACGACGCGACCCGCCGCGCGGGCGCCGCCCGCCTGCGCCGTACGTTCCCACACTGGCAGGTGACCGACCAACTGAACCCGGCGCCGCTGGCGGCCCTGACGGCGTGGCAGCTGACGCGACTGCATGCCGCTTTGCGGCGGCGGCGGGGCGAAGGGCCGCCGGCGCCGTTTCGGGCCGGGGCGCCGGTGGGGTTGATCGTGGTGGAGGTGGGGCCGGCGCTGCCTGCGGCCCTGTCCCGGAAAGCGGGTTGAGCTGTACCAATGACGCTCTCAACATTACGTCCCAATCACGATGCTGGCGGAGGTTCCGGTTGCTAATGGATAGATTTTGGAGTAATGTTGGATGTCGATTGGAATATAACCGGAGAGTAATCATGCCTGAACTTCGTCTCGACGTGCCGCAAGTGGTCCTGGATGCGATCAACGACAAGCTCAACCGAATCAACCAATACCCGGCTGGAACCCGGCTGTCGGCAAACGACATCGGCAGGGAAGCATTGGCGGTGTATAAATGGGTCTTGGACCGTTCGGATGATGGTCTGGCGATCGTTGCCGCCGGGGCGGACAGCAAGCCGGTAGTGCAGATTACAACGCCGCACCTGCCGGCAAGGCGGCCGAGCCGCTGAGCGATTCATGAGCGATCCGATTGCGCAAGATTCACCCTCGCCCGCGTCGGGTGCTCTGGCCCGGGAGCAGATGGTCGAGGATCTGGGCATATCGGATGGGGTCCATTCGCCCGAGGGCCTGGCCCAAATTTTGCCAGTTGACAACCTGCACATTCCCAACGACAGCGAACACCGCTCACAGCTCGGGATGCGGGAGACGATCACCGTCTGGCTGGTGGGGTTGCTCTGCGCGATCATTGCACTGGCGTTCATCGCGCTGTTCATGGACGACAGTCTTCCTCTTTTCGAAAAGCGATATGAGCGCCTCAAAGGCATCCTGGACGTCATCATGGGCCCGGTGGTGACATTGCTTTCCTCCGTGATCGGCTTCTACTTTGGCTCGCAAGTGGCGCAGCAACGTCGATCCCCGGAAGAAAAACCGTAACGGTTACTCGTCATGACCTGGCCACGCAAGATTGCCTCTTCGACGCTACACGCGCTTGGCCTGATTTTCGGCAAAATTCTTCCATTGCTGGCAACCGTCACAATCGTCGGGTTGGTCGTCGCCGGCACGAAATCGCTGCGCTCCCGTCCAGCGGATGAGACCATCTTTCTTTACAACGCGACGCAGGGCTATGACAAGCAGTCGATCCCCTCGGATCAGTTGTTCGCGTTCGCGTCGGCGACCTTGTCCGAGCCAAGCAAAAAAATGTTGGCTGAAGTTGCGACGGAGCTGAAAAAAAGCCAGCCAAGCAAAATCATCGTCGTGGGCCATACGGATTCCATCGGTGACGCCGCCATGAATCAGCGACTAAGCCAGGAACGGGCAAACGCGGTGCGCCGACAGCTTCTGCTGGCGGAAGTTGAGTCCCCATCATTGATAGCGGTAGGCGTAGGCGACCGTTTTCCCATCGTCGACCAGGCAACGTGCAAGGGCAAGCCGGAGCCCGAGCTGATCAAATGCCTCGACAAGAATCGCCGGGTGGAAATCTGGTCCAGGCCAGCTCAGTAGCCGGCCAGAGCTCCCGGCCCGACCGTGGCTCTGTCTTACCCAACCTTCAGCCCCCCGTCGCGCGCCTGACGGCCGAGTTACTGCGGGGTAGCCGCTGACGGCACAGCTGTTGCCCCGTCCGGGCAAGAACAGTGCGAAGAGATCGCGCGATGTCGGCCTGGTCCGCGCGGCGGTTGCCGGCACCGCCAACCCAACCATCAAAGCAGGTAAAATGCACCCCTGACAACCCCGCGCCGTCCGGCGCGCCAGCCTTACCGACTCCCAGAAATGAACGTTCCAGCCGAAATCAACGCCGCCGCCGTCAAGCACAGCCCTGCCGAAAAAGTCACCCCCATGATGCAGCAATACCTGCGCATCAAGGCGGAACACCCGTCGATGCTGGTGTTCTACCGCATGGGCGACTTCTACGAGCTGTTCTTCGACGATGCCGAGAAGGCCGCGCGGGTGCTGGGGATCACGTTGACGGCGCGCGGCTCGCAGGGCGGCGTGCCGATCAAGATGGCGGGCGTGCCCTTCCACTCGCTGGACGGCTACCTGGCCAAGCTGGTCAAGCTGGGCGAGTCGTGCGCCATCTGCGAGCAGATCGGCGATCCCGCCACCAGCAAGGGCCCCGTCGAACGCAAGGTGGTGCGCATCGTCACCCCCGGCACGCTGACCGATTCGGACCTGCTGCCGGAGAAGTCGGAACGCCCGCTGCTGGCCATGTTCGTCATGGGCCAGCGCAAGCAGCACACCGCCGGCCTGGCGTGGCTGTCGCTCGCTTCGGGCAACCTGCGCCTGATGGAATTCTCGGGCGAGGCGCGCGCCGTCCAGGCGCGCCTGCAGCAGGAACTGGAACGCATCGTGCCGGCCGAGATCCTGCGCGCCGACAGCGGCGAACTGTTCGACGAGATCACGATCTGCCACGTCAACAACGTGCCGGAATGGCACTTCGACGTCGTGCACGGCCACAAGGCCCTGCTGGACCAGCTGGGCGTGGCCACGCTGACGGGCTTCGGCGCCGATGGCATGGGCGCCGCGTTCGGCGCGGCCGGCGCGCTGCTGCGCTATGCCCAGTCCACGCAAGGGCGCGGCCTGCAGCACGTGAAGAGCCTGACGTGCGAGACGGAGAACGAATTCATCGGCCTGGATGCGGCCACGCGGCGCAACCTGGAGCTGACGGAAACCATCCGCGGGCAGGAGTCGCCGACGTTGTTCTCGCTGCTGGACGGCTGCCGCACGGCGATGGGTTCGCGTTTGCTGCGCCACTGGCTGCACCACGCGCGGCGCGACCAATCGGTGGCGCGCGCCCGCCACGATGCCATCGCGGCGCTGATGCAGGACGACGCCACCGGCTCGCTGTCGTACCACCTGCAGCACGTGCCCGACATCGAGCGCATCACCACGCGCGTGGCGCTGCTGACGGCGCGTCCGCGCGACCTCGCCGCCCTGCGCGACGGCTTGCAGCAGCTGCCCAAGCTGCAGAAGTCGGTGGAGCGCGTGCTGGCCCTGGACAATGCCGCCAGTTTGCTGCGTCGCATCCACGACGCGCTGGCCACGCCCGAGGCGTGCGTCGACCTGCTGGTGCGCGCCGTGATGCCGGAGCCGGCGACGATGGTGCGCGACGGCGGCGTCATCGCGCGCGGCTTCGATGCTGAGCTGGACGAGCTGCGCGGCCTGTCCGAGAACGCCGGCCAGTACCTGGTCGAACTGGAAGCGCGCGAGCGCGCCCGTACCGGCATCGCCAACCTGCGCGTGGAATACAACCGCGTGCACGGCTTCTACATCGAGGTCACCAACGGCCAGGCCGACAAGGTGCCGGACGACTACCGCCGCCGCCAGACACTGAAGAACTGCGAACGCTACATCACGCCGGAACTGAAGGCGTTCGAGGACAAGGCACTGTCGGCCCAGGACAAGGCCCTGGCGCGCGAGAAAATCCTGTACGACCAGCTGCTGGCCGACCTGGCGCCCTTCATCGGCACGCTGCAGTCGATCGCGCAAGGCGTCGCGCAGCTGGACACCCTGACGGCGCTGACGGATCACGCGCTGCGCAACAACTGGTGCGCGCCCAAGCTGGTGCCGCACGCGTGCATCGACATCGTAGAGGGCCGCCACCCCGTCGTGGAAAACCAGATCGAGCGCTTCATCGCCAACGACTGCAAGCTCGTCGACGAGCGCCGCCTGCTGCTGATCACGGGCCCGAACATGGGCGGTAAATCGACGTTCATGCGCCAGGTCGCGCTGATCACGCTGTTGGCCTACATCGGCAGCTACGTGCCGGCCGCCAGCGCGACGATCGGTCCGATCGACCGCGTCTTCACCCGCATCGGCGCGACCGACGACCTGGCGGGCGGGCGCTCCACCTTCATGGTGGAGATGACGGAAGCGGCCACGATCCTGAACGGCGCCACCGAGCATTCGCTGGTACTGATGGACGAGATCGGGCGCGGCACCTCGACCTTCGACGGCCTCGCGCTGGCCTGGGCCATCGCGCGCCACCTGATCGACACGAGCCGCAGCTTCACGCTGTTCGCCACCCACTACTTCGAGCTGACGCAGCTGCCGGAAAGCCATCCGACGGCGGCCAACGTGCACCTGTCGGCCGTCGAGCACAAGGACAGCATCGTGTTCCTGCACGCGGTGCAGGACGGTCCCGCCTCGCAAAGTTACGGCCTGCAGGTGGCGCAACTGGCCGGCGTGCCGCAGCCCGTCATCAAGGCCGCGCGCAAGCACCTGGCGCGCCTGGAAGCGCAGGCACTGGACGCCACGCCGCAGCTGGACCTGTTCGCGGCCCCGGTGCCCGATTGCGACGACGAGGACGCTGCGGCTCCGCCGCCGGCAGTCGACCCTGCCTTGCAGGCGCTGATGGACGCACTGGACGAGCTCGATCCGGACGCCCTGACGCCGCGCGAGGCGCTGGACCGGCTGTACCAGCTCAAGCACCTCGCGGCCACGCCCGCATGAGGCAAGCGGGGACGCGCATGCTGCTGGCCGCGGCCCTGCTGGGCGCCGCACTGGCCGGCGCGCGCGCGGCCCCGGCCGGACCGTCCAGCGACGATCCCTTCGAGTTCGTCGTGATCGGCCACACGTTCCCGGGCGAGTCGGGCGACGACGACCTGAAACGCACCATCGCCCGGGCCGACAAGGCCCGGCCCGCCTTCGTCATCGCCGCCGGCATCAAGTCGGCCAGCGAGGCGTGCAGCGACAAGCTGTACCAGCAGCGCAGGACCCTGCTGAACAAGTCGGACCGGCCCTTGATGGTGGTACTGGCCTCCGGCGACTGGACCGACTGCCGCAACAGCGCCGGCCGCTCCAATGCGCTGGAACGGCTGAACCGCATCCGCGAACTGTATTTCGACAGCCGCGAATCGCTGGGCGAGCGCAAGCTGGAACTGAACCGGCAGTCCACCATCACCAAGTTCCGCAGCTATGCGGAGAACGCCTACTGGGAACGGGGTGGCGTGCTGTTCGCCACCATCAACCTGCCCGCCAACAACAACCACTACCTCACCGAGGCGGGCCGCAACAGCGAATACGAAGACCGCTTCGTGGCCAACCGGGCGTGGCTGCAGCGCCTGTTCGGCATGGCCAAGCGGCGCAAGCTGGCGGGGCTCGTGCTGTTCTCGGACGGCGACCTGCGGGCCCACGTCGAGCAGGGCTTCTCGCTGCTGGCCGGCTTCTCGGCAAAACAGGACGGCTTTGCCGACACGCGCAAGCTGGTGCGCACGCTGGCGGAAAAATACCCCGGCAAGGTGCTGCTGGTGGACACGGCGCGGCCCCCGGCCGACCCGGCCGGCGCGAAAGGCGCGGAACCGCCAGGGACGCTGACGTGGCGCGGCAACCTGGGCCACGTGACGCTGACGGGAGAATGGAACGCCGTGCGGGTGGAACCCGATACCGCTGGCCTGTTCACGCTGATACGCGACAGCCATCCGGCGGAAGGCGGCAGGGGGGAAGCGAAAAAAGCGGAGAAAACCGAGAAGGCGGACAAGCCCGGCAAGGCCGAGCGCGCGCCCTGAAACGACAGCGGGCCGCCGCAGCGGCCCGACAGGGGGAACGATGCTTAGTGGATCGGCTGCGAGCGGAACTGGTCGCCCGCGTCGCCTTCGTCCTCGTCATCGTCGTGATGGTGGCCGTGGGCGCCGTGCACGTGTTCGTGGGCGATTTCCTCTTCGGTGGCTTCGCGTACGTCCGTCACCTTCAGTTCGAAGCGCAGCGCCATGCCCGCCAGCGGGTGGTTACCGTCCAGCACGACCTTGTCTTCGGCGATGTCGGTCACGGTGAAGATCATCGCTTCCTCGTCGCTGTCGCCATCGGGCATGCCTTCGAACTGCATGCCCACTTCCAGCGGCTCCGGCAGGCGCGAGCGGGGCTCGACCTTGACCAGGTTCGGGTCGTAGTCGCCGAAGGCATCTTCCGGCTCGATCTGGAGCGTGTTCTCGTAGCCCACGTCCTTGCCTTCCAGTTCTTCCTCGATCTTCGGCAGCGTGTTCTCGTACCCGCCGTGCAGGTACACCATCGGCTGGCGACCGTCTTCGATCAGATTGTTCTGAGCGTCGGACAGCTTGTACTGCACAGTCACGACGGTGTTCTTGGCGATCTTCATCTTTTACATCCTTTCAGGTCTGGTAGCGCGCATTATACCCGCAGGCCGATCCCCCCATCGCCGCGCTGGCGGCGCTGGCGGGCCGGTGGATCAACTATAATCCCGTCCATGAAAAAAGACGCTCCCCTCCGCCTCCTGGGCGACATCACGCCGGCGCAATTCATGCGCGACTACTGGCACAAGAAACCCCTGCTGATCCGCCAGGCCATCCCCGGCTTCAAGCCGCTGCTGCCGTTCGCGCAACTGGCCGAGCTGGCGACGAAGGACTACGTGGAATCGCGCCTCGTCACGCTGACGGACGGGCAATGGGACATGCAGCACGGCCCCCTGCGGGACCTGCCGGCGCGCACGCAGCGCGAGTGGACCATGCTGGTGCAGGGCGTCAACCTGCAGGACGACGCGGCCGACGCGCTGCTGCGCCAGTTCCGCTTCGTGCCGGATGCGCGGCTGGACGACCTGATGGTGAGTTTCGCCACCGACGGCGGCGGCGTCGGTCCCCACTTCGATTCCTACGATGTATTCCTGCTGCAGGCCGAGGGCCAGCGGCGCTGGCGCATCGGCCCGCAGAAGGACCTGTCGCTGGTGGAAGGCCTGCCGTTGAAGATCCTCAGCAATTTCGAGCCGACCGAGGAGTTCGTGCTGGAGCCGGGCGACATGCTGTACCTGCCGCCCCACTACGCCCATGACGGCGTCGCCATCGGCGACTGCCAGACGTATTCGATCGGCTTCCGCTCGCCGTCGTACCAGGAGCTGGGCGAGGCGTTCCTGCAGTTCATGGCCGACTCGATCGACCTGCCGGGCCGCTACGCCGATCCGGACCTGGCACCGTCCGGCAAGCCGGCCGAGATCCCGAAGGACATGCTGGGCACGATTGCCGATGAGCTCAACAAGATGCAGTTCACGGAAGACGATTTCACGATCTTCCTGGGCGAGTACCTGTCCGAGCCGAAGCACAACGTGTTCTTCACCGGCCCGGACAAGCCGCTGCCGGCCGGCCGCTTCGCGCAGACCGCGGGCAAGAAAGGCGTGACCCTGTCGCGCAAGACGCAGATGCTGTACCGTGGCAAGCACGTCTTCATCAATGGCGAGTCGTTCGCGATCGGCCGGGCCGACAAGGTGACGCTGGAAACGCTGGCCAACGAACGCCGGCTCGACGGCGCTGCCGTGGCGGGTGCGTCGGAAGACGTCATGGAGGCCCTGTACGCGTGGTATACGGACGGCTGGCTGGAACTGAACTGACGTAATCACCGGGTGGAGGCAGCGATGGCGGCGCAGGCATTCGATACCCGGGCCGGGTTCCAGGCCCGGCTGACGGCCCTGCTGGGCCGGGCCCGCGTGTCGCTGCGCATGTTCGATCCTGATTACGCGGACTGGCAGCTGGGCAGCTCGGCCAGCGACGCACTGCTGCGCACTTTCCTGCGTGGCGGTGGCCGGCTGCAATTGGTAGCGCACAGCAATGCGCGCCTGGAGCGCGACGCGCCCCGCTTCCTGCGCCTGTTGCAGGACTATGGCCACCTGATCGACTGCCGCGTGACCAACCGTTCGCTGCGCCACCTGACGGACTCCTTCTGCGTGGCGGACGAACGGGACATCGTGCGCCGCTTCCACAGCGATTTCTTTCGCGGCGAGGCAAATTTCGATGCGCCTTCGTCAACCCAAACGAGCCTGGAGCGTTTTGAGGGTATCTGGGCCGAGACAATGCCCGGTCTGCACGCAATCGTTACTGGATTGTGAGCAGGAAACCGGTACAATCCTGCCCGTTCGACAGCGTCGTCTGCGTTCGAGTCGGTGGCGCCGGTAAAGCTGCGCAAAGTAGCCTGAAGTTGCGAGTTTGCTATTGCCTTTGTGCAAAAAAGTTATGAATTCGTCCTGTGCTGCTATTGCGACGCTACAAGAATCGCTATAATATTCGGTTAGGAAGTTTCCGTTGTCAGGGGCACCATATGGTCCGAACGACCACGAAACGCCCTAACGAGCGATAATTACCGGTAATTATTCATCGCAACACTGTTATTTTGTGAATTAATTAAGGAAAACAAATGAAAAAATCCCTGCTGATCGCCTCCCTGCTGGCTGTTGCTCTGGCTGCTTGCTCCAAGAAAGAAGAAGCACCAGCTGCTCCAGTAGCTACCCCAGAAGCAACCGCTCCTGCTGCTGACGCTGCTGCAACCCCAGCCGCTCCTGCTGCTGACGCTGCTGCTACCCCAGCTGCTCCTGCTGCTGACGCTGCTGCTTCGGCTGCTGCTGACTCCGCTGCTGCTGCTTCGCAAGCCGCTTCGGCTGCTTCGGAAGCCGCTTCGGCTGCCGCTGCTGCTGCCAAGTAATTGGCCGCACGAGCCATCCTTCGGGATGGCTGACGGAAAAAAAACCGCCTTCGGGCGGTTTTTTTTATGGGGACTGTCCCCGCAGGGGACTGTCCCCGAAGTCTGCTAACACGGACCGACACTGCATGGCTGAGGGACTGTCCCCAACGGGGACTGTCCCCAACGGGGACTGTCCCCAACGGGGACTGTCCCTGGTTTTTATCCGTGGCTCGAGCTCACTTCCATGCCCTTCCAACCCGACTGCCGCGGAAGAAAACCAGGGTCAGTCCCCTGCGGGGACAGACCCTAACCCTGCAGCGTCAATACGCCCTCCAGCGAGATCCGGCGCTCCCCGGCCGCATCGGCCAGCAACTGATCGCCACCCAACCGGACTGGACGTCTCGCCAGCGGAAACCCGCGGTGACGCCTGACGCGGCTGAGGGACTGTCCCCAACGGGGACTGTCCCCTGGTTTTTATCCGTGGCTCGAGCTTACTTCCATCATGCCCTTCCAACCCGACTGGCACAGAAGAAAACCAGGGGAAGTCCCCTGCGGGGACAGACCCTGAGCCTGCAGCGTCAATACGCCACGCAGAACCGCGCCCGCCGATGCGCCGGCCGCTCCAGCTCATCGACCAACGCGACCGCGTAATCCTCCAGCGAAATCCGGCTCTCCCCGGCCGCATCCACCAGCAACTGGTCCGCGCCCAGCCGGAACTGCCCCGTGCGCGTGCCCGGTTCCAGGTGCGCGGCCGGGCTCAGCATCGTCCAGTCCAGCGCCGGCTCCGCACGCAGCAGGTTCAACGCCTGCCGTGCACCCTCGGCCGTACCCTTCCACTGCGCCGGGAACGCCGGCGTATCGACCAACTGCACGCCAGGCGCCACTTCCAGGCTGCCGGCGCCGCCGACCACCAGCAGGCGTGGCACATTCGCCGCCTTCGTCGCGCCGATCACGGCCGTGATGCCGCGCACATAGTAGTCATAGACGTCCGCCTGCGCATGGCCGCTGAACGCACTGATGACGGCGTCGTGCCCGCGCAGTTGCGCCGCCAGGGCCGTTGGGTCCTGTACGTCCGCCTGCACGGCCGTGACGCCTGCGCGCCCGGCCAGCTTTTCCGGTCGCGTCACGATGGCCGTGACCGCGTGGCCCCTCGCCAATGCTTCGTCCAGCAGCTTCGCGCCCACATAGCCGGTAGCGCCGATCAGTACGATATTCATGGTGTGTCCTTTCAGGTGAGTAATGCAGAGCATCATGCACCGGGACGTTGATACGATAAACAGATGAGTCCATAATTCATTCATCCGACTTTCTTAACAATCGCCATGGCCCTGCCCGGACAGATCGACCTCAACGACCTCGTCGTGTTTGCCGCCGTCGTCGAGGCGGGCGGTTTCTCCGCGGCAGCGCAGCGCTTGGGCGTGGCGCCGGCCAAGGTCAGCGTGGAGGTGGCGCGACTGGAGAGCCGGTTGGGCGTGGCGCTGTTTGCCCGCACGACGCGCCGCGTGGTCCCGACCGAAGCCGGCGAGGCCCTGCATGCGCGCTGTGCGCCGCTGCTGCAGGAGCTGCGAACAGCCATCGACACGGTGCACGCGCCCACGGCGGCGCTGACGGGCAACCTGCGCGTGACGGCGCCGATCGACCTCAGCAGCGGTTCGGTGGCGCCCGCGCTGAGCCGCTTCGCGCAATCGCACCCGGCGCTGTCGATCGACCTGCGCAGCGCGGACGGCATCGCCGACCTCGTCGCGGAAGGCATCGACGTGGCCATCCGCATGGGCTGGCTGCGCGACTCCTCCCTGCGCGCGGTGAAGCTGGGGGAATTCGAGCAGTACATCGTCGCGTCGCCCGACTACCTGGCTCGCGTCGGCATGCCGCAGGTGCCGGACGACTTGGCCGCGCTGGACTGGATCGCGATGACGCGCCTGCCCACGCCGCTGACGTGGCAGTTGGCTGGCCCCGACGGAGAGACCCGCACCGTACAGACGCGCGCACGCCTCAAGGCAGACTCGTCCGGCGCGCTGCGCGCACTGCTACTGGGCGGCGCCGGCATCAGCATCCTGCACCAGTACGCCGTGCAGGACGACTTGCGCACGGGGCGGCTGGTGCGCGTACTGCCGCAATGGTCGGCCCCGCGCGGCGGCACCTGGGCCGTCGTGCCGCCGGGCCGTCACCTGGCGCGCAATGCCCAGGCCTTTATCGCGTTCTATCGGGAGCATCTGCGCGGGTGGGCGGCGACGCAGTCGTAAAGAGCGCTCTGCTCTTGAGTCCAGTCAACTTGGGAACTCAACGATAGGGCTACCCTTGCGCACTCGGGCTTCGCTCGGGTCGGAGCAGAAAACGCTGCCGAAGTGAACCGAGCCAGGCGACTAAAAAATAATCTTTTTTGCAAGTATAATATCGGCCCGGCAGAAAAGAGGGCCACGCTTGCTCGATGAAACCCACGTTCCTGGTGAACTGCTGCACGGATCCCTAACACAACCGACATCGTTCAATGACGCTCCTGCAAGATCTGCTCAAAGTCCACCAGACCAACCGCCTGTTGCGTTTATCGTTCCCACGCGACGATGCACCGCCGAGCCGGCTCATGGTCAATCGTTTCAGTGGCACGGAGTCCCTGTCACGCGACTTCCGGTTCACTGTCGAACTGCTCAGCGACGACGGGAGCATCGCCCTTGAAACCATGCAGGGCAAGCTGCTCTGCATTTCGCTGGTCCAGGCACGCGGCAAGCTGCGACACTTCACGGGCTACGTCGCCCAGTTCAAGCTCGTCAAGACGGACGGCGGCGTCGCGTTTTACGAAGCGACACTGGTTCCCTGGCTGCACTATGCACGATTCCGGCAAAACAATCGGCTGTTCCACAACCAAGCCCTGCAACAGCAAGCGGAGGAAATCCTGCAGGCTTACGGACAGCTTCCAGTCTGGCAATGGAAAGTCGCGGGCGAACAGCGGCAATACACCATGTGCACCCAATGGTCCGAATCCGACCACAATTATCTGTCCCGGCGCTGGGAGGCCGATGGCTACGCATACTGGTACGACCATACCGACGAGGGCCACACGCTGACGGTCAGCGACGACACGTCACGCGTCGATGCCATCGACGGAGATTCGCCGGACATCCGCTTCCACAGCAAGGGGGGCTCGCTGGAGGAAGACGCAATCGCTCAATGGAGCGTGGTGAGAAGCGTGGCATCGACCCAGTCGGGCGATCAGCGGCTTCGACTTCAAGAACCCGCATCCAATGCATGTCGACACGGCAACGATCAACCAGCAAGGCGACATTCCCGACCTTGAAGTGCACAGCTATGAAGGTCATTATGGCTTCAGCCAGCGTGCGGGGGCGGATCGTCTGGCCCGTCAGCGCATGGAAGAAATCGAGGCGCGCGGCACATACTGCGAGGCACACGGCAACAACAAGAACGTCGCACCGGGACGATGGTTCCGGCTGGTCGATCACTTCAACTACACTGGGCAGGACGGAGAATTCCTGATCGTCGAGGTGCATCACGAAGCCAGGAATAATTACCTGCAAGGCACTGGCGCGGTCGCAGACTACAGTAACCGTTTCACTTGCCAGCCAAGGCACTTGCCATGGCGCCCGGGTCGTGGTTTCGGCAGCCATGACACCAAACTGTTCGCCCTGCAAACCGCATTGGTAGTCGGTTCGGAAGGAAAAGGGGCCCTGAATGTAGACCAGTACGGTCGTATCCAGGTGCGCTTCCACTGGGACCGCGACGAGACGAGCAGCTGCTGGGTGCGGGTCGCCACCAACTGGGCAGGCGGCGAAAAGGGTCTCGCCAGCCACCCGCGGGTCGGTTCGGAAGTCGTCGTGCAATGGCTCGACGGTAACGTCGATCACCCGTTGGTCACCGGTTGCGTCCACAACGAGACTACGATGCCGCCGTGGAAGCTGCCTGAACAACAGGCGCTCTCCGGTCTGCGCAGCCGGGAGTTGGCAGGCGACAGCGGCAATCGTCCTGGCGGCCGCAGCAACCACCTGGTGCTCGACGACACCGCCAACCAGATCCAGGTCCAGCTCAAGAGCGACCATCAGGCCAGCCAGCTGAGCCTCGGCTACATCACCCGTATCGACGACAACGCCGGGCGCAAGGATCCGAGGGGCCAGGGCTTCGAATTGCGCACGGATGGGCACGGTGCCATGCGTGCGGAACAGGGCCTGCTGATTACCACGCAGGCGCGTCCCGCGGCAGAAGCACACATCACGGATATGGCGGAGACGCTGGACCGTATGACGCAAGACCATGACTTGCATGACAGCCTGTCGCAAGCGGCACAACAGGCGCAGGCGCATCAGAGCGGCGATCAGGACCAGGTGGTCCAGGCGGTTCGCGACCAGATCGATGCGATCAAGGGTCGTAATGGCGCGCCCGACAAAGGCCGCTTCCCGGAGTTCCAGGCACCTCATCTGACGCTGGCCAGCCCGGCGGGCATACAGTCCAGCACGGACGGTTCGACCCATCTGGGCAGCACCCAGCATAACGTCCTGACCAGCGGCGGACACGCCAGTATCAGCGCGGGCAAGAGCCTGCTGGTCAGTGTCAAGGAGGCCGTGCGCCTGTTTGCCTACAAAGCGGGCATGAAGCTGGTGGCTGCTAGTGCCGATATCGACATCACGGCACTGAAGGAAAGCGTCAACATCCTGGCCAAACTGAACATCACGCACAGTGCCAATCGCATTTCCATCAGCGCCAAGGAAGAAGTCGTCATCAACGGCGCAGGCAGCTATACGCGCTGGAATGCATCGGGCATCGAGCAAGGTACGGATGGCAAGTGGCGCTCGCATGCGACGCAGCATGCCATGGTCGGGCCGGCCAATGGTCCGGTTGCCGACGTGAAGCCGATCGACGTCGCCTTGAAAGAGACCCCACCTGAACACCAGGTGGCGTTTTCGGTCCAGCACATTCCGGGGCCGTCGCCGGCACTGTTCGCCGGACTGCCCTATACGCTGTTGAAGGACGGGGCCGAAATCAAGAAGGGCTTGTTCGATGAATACGGGCGCCTGACAGTGGACAAGGCCGAGAAGGGAGCCACTTATCAGGTCCGCCTTCACAACGGCACACTGCACGACATGCCGATCGCGCAAGAACAACTGCAATCCGATCCGGACCAACCCGGGTACAACGAACAGCAGCTGTCCAACAAGGGCTATCGATCCGACGGCCTGGACGACGACAAACGGCTGGCACAACGTGACCGCGGCACTTCTCAATAACTGCATACGCTACCAGGCACAAATCTGAATGAGCACTTCCGAGCCAACCGACCTGATCAAACTGCTGTCGGAAATACAGAATCCTGAAAAAAGTCACGTCGACCTCATCAAGCGACGTGCGAAGGGCAGCCTCCAATGGTTTCTGGAGAAGGACAGCAAGACGCATCCTGTCCATGATAACAACGACCTGAAGTTTTTCATTTGCGGAGAAGAAGGCTTTGCCGCGATCGAGAAAGACATCCGGGCGGCGGTCAGCAGTATCGACCTGGTGCTGTGGGGCTTCGATCCCGGCATGGAACTGGTACGCAGCGGCAAGGTCTGGCCGCGCGGCACCACCTACGGTGACCTGCTTACCGCCAAGGCGAAAGAGGGCGTCAAAGTTCGCCTCCTGGTCTGGTACGGCGGCGACTTGCCCCTGGTGGGATTCGTGCCGTTCTTGCAGCCACTTTCCAAAGAGGTTGGCAACGTACCTGATATCGGAACGCTGAGCGGCGTTTCGCTGAACGGTGTCGCATGGCCGAAACAGCTATCGGACCTGAAGGCCCCCGCTACCGCCGGGAAATCGCGCACCGATGTCATGAAACTGCGCCAAGAATACTGTAACAAGTGGTGGGATGCCGCGCTTCATGACGGTTTCCCCAACGTGGAGGTCCGGCTGCGAAAAGCCCATCCCATGTGGATTTCGCATAGTATAAAGAAATACCTTCCCGGCGCGGTCAAGACGATGGCCGAATCCAAAGGTATAACGCACGTCGGTACGCACCATCAGAAACCGATCCTGATCGATTATGCGCCGGACAAGGAAAACGCTGGCAAGGCGAACCCGTGCGGCTATGTCATGGGCCTCAACAGTGTCACCGACTACTGGGACACTGTGGAGCACCGCTTTAACGATCCCCAGCGCGAGCTCAGCCCGGACGGTGCGTTTTGGACCAAGGCCTGGCATCGGAAACCCCTGCGCGACTATGCCATCCGGGTGGAGGGCGAGGCGCTGTACTGCCTGAACAAGAACTTCGTCGAGGGATGGGACAACGCCAGCGGCTACGGGATGGCGCACGGTGCTTCCGTCTTCAGCAGGAGCCTGGAAAAGCAGCGTCGCTCGGTCCGGCCCGAACATCTGCCCGTTCCACCAGGCGCCAGATGCCGGGCACAGGTGCTGCGCACATTCCCCGAGAAACAAGACGCCACCATCCTGAAGGCGTATATCCTGGCAGCGGCCAATGCCGTCAATTACATCTACGTCGAGAACCAGTACTTCCAGCTCGACGACTGGCCTCGCCTGATCAAGAAGATGCGCAGCCAATACTGCGAGGCGATGATGCAGGCCGGCGCAAAGTCGGCCGACATTGCGCCGCTCACTATTTTCGTCGTCATACCGCAAGCCGAGCGAGGCCAGATGGTGCCGGCTACCTACGACACCATCAATCAGCTGGGTCATGGCCAGTCGATGGGCGCCTACGACAAACTTGTGCAGGGCCAGCGCAAGGGCGAGCCCAACTCGGGCGGTGGCATTGTCAAGGCCTCGCTGAAAGCCGCCCCGGCCAATCCGAAGGGGGAACTCGAAGCGCTCGGCATCCAGACCGTGGTCGCGATGCTGATGTCCTACGACGCCGGCAACGAAGCGAAGGATATACTGGTCAAGGGTCGCGACAACGATGCCCAGAAGGTACAAGCGGCTATCGAGGAAGAGAAGAATGCGCGCATGAAGGTTCATGGCGGCAAGGCCGACGACGTGGATCCAGGGAACTACAGCGAATACAATATCGTGCCGCGCCGCTATCGTGAAATCTACATTCACAGCAAATTGATGTTCGTGGATGATGTCTTCACGACACTGGGTAGCGCGAATCTCAATGCCCGGAGCATGGCTGGTGACAGTGAATTGAATATCTGCACTGAGGAATGGGCTTTCACAAGAGCAGCGCGCAGACGAGTCTGGAGCAATCTAGCAGGGGATGATGCTAATGGCGGCGAGGCTACACAAAAGGATATCGAAACAACCCGCAACAACTGGCTACGTCGAATGGCTTTGAATAGGAAAAATCGTGCTGGCAATACGCCTCCAGAGCATAACAGTTTTATCCACCCGCTTGAAGATCCGCGAGGAGAGCCGTCAATAAGGCTAGCATAAAATGTTCGATATGAATGCGATGTTCTTAAAGGATGACTTCCGCTTGTTAGCTATGAAGACCATTTTTGCACTTACGCTTGTACTATCAGGATGTTCGATGAACGACAATTCTCCAGATACTTCGCTGCCACGCTATACAAAGCTGGAAGCATTTAATCCTCACCGCGCGAACTTCGTGTGCAAACACGAAGTTGACACTTCACCGCCTATCTCGGCAGAGGCTGAAAACGCTTTCCAGCAGGCGCTTATGCTCGACAATTATGAACTTTGGCCTACGCAACGCGACTATGGAAGGATTGCATACCTTTACGATCACGCTACAAAGCTGGGCCATTGGAAGGCGCAGTTCAACTTGGCCGGACTGTACTTGAAGGGTATAGGAGTTCCACAGGACATAGAGAAGGCGATCGTGCTCACAGAAGATCTGATGCGAAAGGGAGTCCCGGCCGCCTGGGATAATATGGGCGCATATTACATGGGTGGCATTGGACCACTCGAGCAGGACGCAACTATAGCATATGCCTTCTGGCAGAGGGCTGCCGACATGGGCAGCATGGCTGCACAGACATATATTGGCGCAAAACTGCTTGGAGCAAATGATCAGCCTCCGGAATGGTGGGCAAACAAGAAAGTAGGCATAAAGATGCTGGAATGCTCTTATGCACAGGGATTTGCAAAAGCGGGCTATGAACTTGGTCTAGAGTACACGATGCTTGGCAAGTCAGATGCGGCAAAAAAACCACAAGCGCTCCAGTACTTTCATCAAGCGGTCAAGCTGGGAAGCGAAGAGGCCGCAGGTTTTCTGTCCTCCGATTTCGACGGTGGGCCATCTGATCCATCAAGTATCGTTCCAGAGATCGACAAGGTTCGTTCAGAACGCTACGCAGTTCTCGCACGTGCACTGCACACGAATCCCGACCTACGCTTCCCTAACCTCGACAAGGTGTTACCGCTGCCGCCAGCAAAGCTACCGATGTGGGACGGGAACAAGGAGACGCTCATCAATGCAGCCAAAGCTGTCATGCCGAAGCCTGCCGCACCAGCTAAGCCCGCTGCGCAAGCGGTACCACTGCGGACGGGCAGAGCCTACATTCCTGAAGGCTGGGGCTTCCCGATAAGCCACAAACTACCGTGACCGCGCAGTATGAAAGCACTGCCGCGCCACTGGCCGGTTTCTGGATCGCGCGCCTGATGCATCCTGTAACCGAGCGCCATAAGGAATGGAACGCCGCGCAGTTGCCGCTCGCCTATGCGGAAGGTGAACTGTTCGATCGCACCCGCCCCGGCTTGCGCGATGAAGACGGCCGCATCCAGTTCCACTATCTCGGGCAGCCCGTGGAGCGGGCTGCGCCGGTTGCGCTGACCGAGCATCCGCTGGTGGCCCGGGGTGTGGGCCGCTACGCCGATTCGCCCTTGCTGCCGCGCGACTGCAAGGGCCACTTCCCCTGCCCCGAGGCCGGTATCTGGCGTGCCAGCGTGGCAGAGGATCACCCGTCCGCCCCTGTATTCAACCAGTGGCATCGGCAAGCCTACGTGGCTCGAGGCGATCATTTTCCGGAACCCAGGGCGCAGCATCTCGCCATCAATGCTCATGAGGTTACTTGGCAATGGCTGGGCCAGGCCAACGAATCGCGCGGCGACCTGGAATACGTGAGCTTGGGCGGCAGCGAAATCACGGCGGCGCAATCGTGAGTTCTCATCCGCATGAGCCTGGCGGCGCATTCGCGTTGCCACTTTCCTGGGGCAGTGAGCATGCGTAATGTGATCAGGCTGGGCGACGCCACGTCCCACGGCGGCAAGGTCGTCCGTGTCAGCGCGCCCCATATCACGGTGGAGGGTATCGCCGTGGCACGCGTCGGCGATGTCTGCAGCTGCCCTATCAAGGGGCACGACAACTGCACGATCGCGGAAGGCGACCCACATCACGTGGTCGATGGCATTCCCGTCGCCTATGCAGGATGCAAGACCACCTGCGGTGCCGTGCTGATTGCGAGCAGGAAACCTGGGCGCAACCTGATGGGAGACCGGGCGTCGCATTGGCCCGAGGAAGACTGAGACCCAATGAAAAGATTCCCATTCTCCACATCGCAGGCGACCAGCTTTGCAATGGTATTCCTGTTATCGGCGTGCACTACGAAGGACGAGCCGCGCGCTATGGGACTGCCACGCTTCACCAAACTCGAGGCGTTCCAGCCTCACCGTGCCGACTTTATCTGCAAGCACGAGGCAGACGTGAGCCCGCCGATTTCGCCGCAGGCCGAAGCCCTCTTCCAGCAGGCGCTGGCACGCGACGATCATGATCTGTGGCCCGCGCAGCGCGATTATGCGGGCATGGCCGCATTGTATGAGAAGGCAATGAGACTGAGCCATTGGAAAGCTCAATTTAATCTATCCGAGCTTCACTTAAAAGGGATCGGCGTTCCACAAGATATCGAAAAGGCCATTTCGCTGACTGAGGATTTAATGCACAAAGGCATGCCGGCAGCCTGGGACAACATGGGCACTTATCATATGGGCGGCGTAGGTCCACTGGCACAGGACGCAACTGTGGCATACGCATTCTGGCAGAAGGCCGCCGACTTGGGGAGTATGGCTGCGCAGACCCACATCGGAGCAAAACTTCTAGGTATAAACGATCAACCACCGGACTGGTGGGCCAATAAAAGAGTAGGCATGCAGATGCTCGAATGCGCATATGCTCAGGGATACAGCCGCGCGGCATATGAGCTGGGCATGGAGTACGCCACCCTCGGGCAAGCTGACAGCGCAATGAAATTGCCGGCTCTAAAATACTTTCAACAAGGAGTAAGATGGGGGAGCCGAGAGGCCGCAGGTGCTCTAGTTTCAGACTTTGACCTGGGTCCTTCCGATACGTCGAGCGTAGCCAGAGAAGTCGATAAGTCGCGGTCCGAGCGATATTTGGTTCTCGCGAACGCACTTCGTAGAAATCCCGACCTGCGCTTTCCCAACCTCGACAAAGTACTACCGCTGCCGCCGGCCAAGTTACCAATGTGGGACGGGAACAAGGATACGCTCATCAATGCAGCCAAAGCTGTCGTACCAAAGCCAGCAGCACCAGCGAAGCCCGCTACGCAACCGGTGCCGCTGCGAACGGGCAGAGCCCATATTCCCGAGGGCTGGGCACTTCCCGACAAACCAGAAACTCCTGTAACGGCCCAGTACGAAAGCACCGCGGCGCCGCTATCCGGTTACTGGATCGCCCGCCTGATGCACCCTGTTACCGAGCGCCAGCAGGCATGGAATGCCGCGCAATTGCCGCTCGCTTATAAGGAGGGGGAACTGTTCGATCGCACCCGCCCCGGCTTGCGCGATGAAGACGGCCGCATCCAGTTCCACTATCTCGGCCAGCCCGTCGAGCGGGCAGCACCGGTCGCGCAGAACGAGCATCCGCTGGTCCCTCGGGGTGTCGGCCGCTATGCCGATACGCCCTTGCTGGCGCGCGACTGCAAGGGCCACTTCCCCTGCCCCGAGGCCGGTATCTGGCGTGCCAGCGTAGTAGAGGATCACCCGTCCGCCCCTGTATTCAACCAGTGGCATCGGCAAGCCTACGTGGCTTGAGGCGATCATTTTCCGGAACCCAAGGCGCAGCATCTCGCCATCAATGCTCATGAGGTTACTTGGCAATGGCTGGGCCAAGCCAACGAACTGCGCGGCGACCTGGAATACGTGAGCTTGGGCGGCAGCGAAATCACGGCGGCGCAATCGTGAGTTCCCATCCGCATGAGCCAGGCGGCGCATTTGCCTTGTCTCTCGCCTGCAGTGGCGACAATGCGTAATGTGATCAGGCTGGGCGACGCCACGTCCCACGGCGGCAAGGTCGTCCGTGTCAGCGCGCCCCATATCACGGTGGAGGGCATCGCCGTGGCACGCGTCGGCGATGTCTGCAGCTGCCCTATCAAGGGACTCGACAACTGCACGATCGCGGAAGGCGGCCCGCATCACGTAGTGAGCTGCGCTTCCCCAACCTCGACGAGGTTCTCCCCCTGCCGCCGGGAAAGTTGCCCGGGTGGGACGGGAACAAGGAAACACTCATCAACGCCGCCAGAGGTATCGTGCTCAAGCTTCCATCGAAAACAGGACCTGCCTCACAAAAACGGTGACGCAGGCGTAAAAAAACCGGCCGAAGCCGGTTTTTTTACGCCTGACAGCCGCTTACTTCAGCTGTTCCTGCAGCAGCACGAGGATCTTCTCGGCCGTTGGCGACGCATCCGCCACGCCCTTGTTGTCCTGCACGGTGACCTGGCTGGTGTTGCCATCGGCCGCCGCCTTGACGACGATGCGGTAGCGCTGCGCTTCCTTGTCCGCTTCCGACGAGCCCCAGCTGAACAGGCGCTTGAAGAAGCCCTTCTTCTCGACCTGGTCGGCCACGTAGCGCACGAAGTAGATGCCCGACACGCGGTCGCGGTCTTCCACGGTGAAGCCGGCACGGTCCAGGGCCAGGCCAACGCGGCGCCACGAGCGGTCGAAGCCTTCGTCCGTCTCGACGTAGCGGTTGGTGCCCTCGCCCTTCAGGAACGCGTGCAGCGGCTGCACGATGGCGTTGTCGACCGCCGTCTTCGATGCCGCCTCGTCGGTGCCGCCCAGCTTCGTCATCAGGCGGGCCAGGAACAGCGCCTCCAGGTTCGGGTCGGACGGACGGGTCGTCCACGTCGCGATTTCCTTCTGCGGGCCCTGCAGCACTTCCTCGGCGCCGCGATGGCTGATGTAGATTTCGGTGGTGCCGTCGGCATTGCGCTCGACGCGGGTGCGGAACTTGTCGCGCTCGCCGCTGGAGTAGGCCGAATCGAACACCTTGCCGATCGTGCTGCGGATGAAGTCCTGCGGGATCTTGGCGCGGTTTTCGTTCCACTCCGTTTCCATCACCCCGGCCGTCGCGTTATCGACCGCCAGCGTGAAGCCGTTGTCTGCCCAGAAGGTCTTGAGCTGCGGCCACAGCGCATCGGCCGGCTGCTTGACGACCAGCCAGCGCTGGTTGCCCGCACGCACGACGCGCACGGCATCGTTGCCCGTGCTGGCGACGGCGTTGCCGGCCGGGACCTGGGCGGCGACCGGTGCCGTGCCTGGCGTGCCGCCGTGCTGGGCCGCGTAGCCCGACGCGGTGGCGACGCCGTTATTCGTATCCGGCAGCGCGTAGCGGTTGTCTTTCTGCAGTTGGGTCAGGTCCGGCGGGACGTCCAGCGTGCTGGCTTTCTTGGCCGATTTGTAGTCCACCGTGCTTTTGCCGACGACCGATTCGACCATGCCGCAACCGGTCAGGCTGAGCATGAGCGCACCGAGCACGAGCCCGCGTTGCGGGGTAAGAGAAGCTTTCTTTGTCATGTGGTTACTAAGGTAGAAGCTGAAAACCAGCTGGAATCTTCCTGACGGCTGCAGGCCTCGCGGCCTGCCGTCCGGGCTTTACTGCAGCACGCCCGCGCCCTGCAGGGCAGCGCGCACGCTTGCGTGGAATTCGTCGGCCAGCGGCACGAGCGGCAGGCGGATACCGGCCGGCATCTTGCCCATTTCCGCCAGCGCCCATTTGACGGGTACCGGGTTCGGCTCCACGAACAGCTTCTGGTGCAGCGGGAAGACGCGGTTGTTGATCTCGATGGCCTTGGCAATATCGCCTTCCATGGCGGCGGCGCACATGTCCGCCATGTCGCGCGGCGCCACGTTGGCGGTCACGGAAATATTGCCCTTGCCACCGGCCAGCATCAGCGCCATCGCGGTAGGATCGTCGCCGGAGTAGACAGCGAAGTCGCTCGGCGCCAGGCGCAGCAGGTCGATGCCGCGGCCGATGTTGCCGGTCGCGTCCTTGACGCCGACGATGTTGTCGATCGCGGCCAGGCGCAGGATCGTGTCATTCGACATGTCGGCTACGGTACGGCCCGGCACGTTGTACAGGATCACGGGCAGGTCGACCGCTTCGGCGATCGCCTTGAAGTGGCGGTACATGCCTTCCTGGGTCGGACGATTGTAGTAAGGCACCACTTGCAGCGTCGCGTCCGCGCCGGCTTCCTTGGCATAGCGGGTCAGGTTGATCGCTTCCGCCGTCGAGTTGCCGCCGCTGCCGGCGATCACGGGAATGCGACCGGCCACGCGGTCCACGCAGGCCTTGATCAGCGCGCAGTGCTCTTCCACGGTGACCGTGGCCGACTCGCCCGTCGTGCCGACGATGACGATGCCGTTGGTACCCTCGGCGATGTGCCAGTCGATCAGCCCGTTCAGTGCCGCGTAGTCGAGACTGCCATCCGCCTGCATCGGGGTAACGATTGCTACAATGCTGCCCTTAATCATAGGAAAACCAATTGCTAAAAGTATAGAAACGTCGATTGTAGACGATAGGCTGTGCCAATGGTGATTTTCGGGCTGGAATCACTTCTCCAACATCCCGTCAACCCGCCAGCAGCGCGGCCTCCCTGGGAAACTCGGCCTTGACGGCGCAGATGCGCTGGACCATGGCCTGTTTCGGCAGGTTAACGATCCCATCCTCGAAAGCGATGACACGCAAGCCATGTTGCCGTGCAATTTCCAGCAACTCGCCCGCTTTCAGCAGGAAATCCGGGTTGGAGGGCTTGCCGAACGCGGCATTGCCGTCCGCGAATGTTTCATAGACCAGCACGCCATTGGGCGCCAGGCTGCCGACCATGCCGGCGAAGAGCGGCCGGTGCAGGTAGTTCGTGACGACAATCCCGGCAAAGCGCTGCGGCCCGAAGGGCCAGGCGGCGCCCTCTTCCTCCAGGTCGATCTCGCTGGTGACAATGCCGGAACCGCTCGCCGCGGCCAGCGCGGCCGGGTCGCGGTCCACGGCCACGACGGCATGGCCCAGCGCCTGCAAGTAGCGCGCGTGGCGGCCGCTGCCGCAAGCCAGGTCCAGCACCTCGCCGCCCGGGATCAGGGGCGCAAACCGTTGCACCCAGGGAGAAATCACATCGATGGCCATGTGGCCGGTTGCTGCATCGTTCATCGTTTCACTCATCTCGTCTGCTTCAGGTATAGCTGAGGCCCATTGCCTCGCGCACGTCGCGCATCGTTTCCTGCGCCAGCTTGCGTGCCGTCTCGTTGCCGTCGGCCACGATGGCGCGCAGCAGCGACGGATCGTCCAGGTAGGGCTGGGCTCGTTCGTGCATGGGCTCCTGCTCGGCCAGCACGGCGTCGATCACGGGCTGCTTGCATTCCAGGCAGCCGATGCCAGCCGCGCGGCAGCCCTTCTGGGCCCACTCCTGCGTGGCGGCATCGGAATAGACCTGATGCAGTTGCCAGACCGGGCAGCGCGTCGGCTCGCCCGCATCGGTGCGGCGCACGCGCGCCGGATCGGTGGGCATGGTGCGGATCTTCTGGGTGACGCTCTTGCCGTCCTCGCGCAGGCCGATGGCATTGCCGTAGCTCTTGCTCATCTTGCGCCCGTCCAGGCCGGGCAGTCGCGACGCCGCCGTCAACCGGGCCTGCGGCTCCACCAGGATCAGCTTGCGGCTGCCCTCCAGGTAGCCGAACAGGCGCTCGCGGTCGATCATCGACAGGCTGCCGGCCTCGTCCAGCATGGCCTTGGCCTGCTCCAGCGCGTCGTCGTCGCCATCCTGCTGGTACAGCGTGCGCAGTTCCGCGTACAGCCGCGCCCGCTTGCTGCCCAGCTTCTTCACCGCATCCTGCGCTTTCCGCTCGAAGCCCGGCTCCTTGCCGTACAGGTGATTGAAACGGCGCGCGATCTCGCGCATCATCTCCACGTGCGGCACCTGGTCCTCGCCGACCGGCACCTCGCTGGCGCGGTAGATCAGCACGTCGGCCGCCTGCAGCAGCGGGTAGCCGAGGAAGCCGTAGGTGGCCAGGTCGCGGTGGGCCTGGTTGTCGATCTGGTCCTTGTAGGTCGGTACCCGTTCCAGCCAGCCCAGCGGCGTGGCCATCGACAGCAACAGGTGCAGCTCGGCGTGCTCCGGCACGCGCGACTGGATGAACAGCGTCGCCTGCGTTGGGTCGACGCCGGCGGCCAGCCAATCCACCAGCATGTCCCAGGTAGCCTTCTCGATGATCGCGGGGTCGTCGTAATGGGTAGTGAGCGCGTGCCAGTCGGCCACGAAAAAGAGGCAGGGCTGCTCGGCCTGCAGCCTGATCCAGTTCTTCAAGGCCCCATGGTAGTGGCCCAGGTGCATGCTTCCCGTGGGACGCATGCCGGAAACGACGCGGTCGGGATACATGGCTTCGGCTCAGTCAGCGCACATGGCGGTCTCAGGTCAACAGCAGCGCCAGCGGCGTCACCAGCGTCATGATCAGTTCGATCGTACCCGCCACGAGCGTCGTCAGCACGGAACGCAGCAGGCCCAGGTACATCAGCACGATCAGGCCCAGGAAAATATACGGTGTGTACTGCTCCAGCCGCGCATAGCTGCGCGCCAGCTCGTTGGGCAGGATCGCCGTGACGATGCGCCCGCCATCGAGCGGCGGCACGGGAATCAGGTTGAACACGCACATGACGGCGTTGACGATGATACCGCCCTGCGCCATCCCGACCAGGAACGGTTCCGTGACGTTCATCCCGGCCAGCAGGATGCTCCACACCGCCCAGCCCAGCGCCATCGCGAAATTGGCGGCTGGTCCGGCGGCGGCGACAAAACCCATCTGCTTTTTCGGATTGCGCAGGCGGCTGTAGTCCACCGGTACAGGCTTGGCGTAGCCGAACGGCATCTTCAGGAAGTAATAGGTCAACAGCGGCAGCACGATCGTGCCGAACGGGTCGATATGGCGCATCGGGTTGGCGGACAGCCGGCCCTGCTGGCTGGCCGTTGGATCGCCGAAGTAGCGGGCCGCGTAGCCGTGTGCCGCTTCGTGCAGCGAGATCGCGAACAATACGGGAATCGCGTACAGCGCGACGTTGCGGATGACCAGGTCAAGTTCATTCATGGGGAAAATTTTACCAGACTGGCAACAGCTGCCTGCCGCCGGGCTGCCTTAGATGAGGTAAATTCAGGAAAAGAAGGGTTACAGTCCCAGGGTGGCGGGATCGCCGCGGCCCACGCGGACCAGCTCGGGCTCGTCGCCCGTCAGGTCGACGACAGTCGTCATCTCCATGCTGCAGGCGCCGCCGTCGATGACGAGGTCGAGCTGCTTGCCGATGCGCTCGTTGATGGCTTCCGGGTCGTTCAGCGGCTCGTCCTCGCCCGGCAGGATCAGGGTGGAGGACAGCAGCGGCTGTTCCAGCTCGCGCATCAGCGCTTCGACGATGGGCGTTTCCGGCACCCGCAGGCCGATGGTCTTGCGCGAGGGGTGCGACAGCCGGCGCGGCACGATCCGCGTCGCTTCCAGGATGAACGTGAACGGTCCCGGCGTACCCAGCTTGAGCAGGCGGAACTGGCGGTTGTCGACACGCGCATACACGCCGATTTCAGACAGGTCGCGGCACAGCAGCGCCAGGTGATGCTTCTCGTCGATGCCGCGGATGCGGCGCAGGCGCTCGACGGCGCCCTTGTCGTCCAGGTGGCACACCAGCGCATAGCAGGAGTCCGTGGGCACGGCGACGACACCGCCGCCGTGGATGATCTGCGCCGCCTGCTTGATCAGGCGGGCCTGGGGATTCTGGGGATGGACCTGGAAGTATTGACTCATGTGTTGACAGGTTCAGCGCAGCGCCTGCAGCGCCGCGATCCGTTGCTCGAACGGAGGATGGGTGGAAAACAGCGCGGACCAGCCGGCGCCGTTCGAGATACCGGAGGCAGCGATGTTCTGCGGCAGTGCGCCGGGCTCCATGCCGCCCAGGCGTGCCAGCGCGCGCTGCATCGGCACCGTATTGCCCAGCAGGCGGGCGGAGCCGGCGTCCGCGCGGAACTCGCGCTGGCGCGAGAACCAGGCCACGATGATGGAAGCCAGGATGCCGAACACGATCTCGCACACGAACACCGTCACCATGTAGCCGATGCCGGGGCCGCGGTCCTCGTTCCCGCGCAGCAGCACCTTGTCGACAAAGAAGCCGACCACGCGTGCCAGGAACACGACAAACGTGTTGACGACGCCCTGGATCAGGGTCAGCGTGACCATGTCGCCATTGGCGATGTGCGCCACCTCGTGCCCCAGCACCGCCTCGACCTCCTCGCGGTTCATCGATTGCAGGAGGCCCGTGGAAACGGCGACCAGCGCCGAGTTCTTGAAGGCACCCGTGGCGAACGCATTCGGCTCGCCGTCATACACGGCCACTTCCGGTATGCCGATGCCGGCGCGCTGGGCCAGGCGCTGCACGGTGGACACCAGCCACTGCTCGGTGGAGTTCTGCGGCGCATCGATCACGCGCGCGCCCGTCGACCATTTCGCCATCGGCTTGGACATCAACAGCGAGATGAAGGAGCCGGTGAAGCCCACCACGAGCGAGAACGCCAGCAGGCTGCCCAGCTGCAGCTGGCCGCCCGCACCGGGCCGGCCGATGCCGAGCAGCGACAGCACGATGGACAGCACCAACATCACGGCAAGATTGGTGGCAACAAACAGGACAATGCGTTTCATGGTATTTCCGCTCCGCTGGAATACGTGGTTCAGTAAAAGCCCATGGCCTGGTTGGGCACGGTGGGCCGTACCCCGGACTCGACCATATTGAAGTTCAATAAGATGTTGGTCGAGTGCGGGTTCTTCAAGGTTTGCCGCACCCAGTGGATGGGGTTGTTCGACAGCGAATTGTCGGCCGGCAGCACGCAGGCGAAATAATTGTCGTCGTCGCCATCCTCGTCGAAATTCACCATCGCCCAATGCCAGCCGAAGCGGCGCACATACTGCTGGCCGATCAGCGCGCCGATGCCGACGATCTGCTCCTCTTCCAGCGTGCCGCCCTCTTCCTTGCGCTGGCGGATGAACGCGGTGACGGCCTCGATGATGGCCTTGGGCCGGTCGTCCAGGTCCAGGCCCAGCAATTCGGCGCCCAGGCGGCTGTAGTCGGCCACGTCGCGGGCCAGGTCGTCGGGCAGGTCACGAAAATCGGGCATGCAATCCTCCAGGATCCTCTTTGGCATAACGATACCCGCGCCGTTTGACCGCAGTAAGACAGCGCGGTTCGCGCAAATGGCAGCGTGGCGCGTCGGTTACAACAGGGGCAAATCAGAACCAGTCGCGCCACACGGGCGTCACGTTGCCCGGCAGTGGCGGCAGCGCGGCAAAGTCGACCCTGGCCTCACCCGGCGCGTGGAAATCGGTGCCGCGCGACGCCAGAAAACCGTAGGCATTGGCCAATTGCGCGTAGACGGGGTACTGGTCGGGCGTGTGGCTGCCGGTGACGACCTCGATGGCGGCGCCGCCCAGTTGTTTGAATTCATCGAACAGCACGCCCTGCTGCAAGGGCGTGAAACGGTAGCGGCCTGGGTGGGCAATGACGGCGATGCCGCCGGCGCCACGGATCCAGCCGACCGCGTCCTCCAGGCTGGCCCAGCGGTGCGGCACGTAGCCCGGCTTGCCTTCGGACAGGTATTTACGGAACACCTCGGAGACGTTGGCGCAATACCCCTCCTGGACCAGGTAGCGGGCGAAGTGGGTGCGCGACATCAGCGCCGGGTTGTCGACGTAGCTCATCGCGCCTTCGTAGGCGCCGAAGATGCCGGCCTTCTCCAGCTGCGCGCCGATCTCGCGGCCACGCGCGTCGCGCCCCGACCGGGTCGCCGCCAAGCCCTGCACGAGGGCCGGATCGTTCTCGTCGATCTGCAGGCCGACGATGTGCACCGTCTCGCCGCCCCACGTGATGGAGATCTCGACGCCGGCGACGAAACGCATGCCCTGCTCGCCAGCGGCGGCGCGGGCGGCAGCAGTGCCGCCGACCTCGTCATGGTCCGTCAGCGCCCAGACGTCGACACCCCCCTTGCGCGCGTGGACGGCCACCTGCGCGGGTGGCAGTACACCATCGGAAACATTGGAATGGCAGTGCAGGTCTACTTTCATCGGAATTCTGTTCGGGCAAACGCAAGATGGCAACGAAGTGCCATTGTACGCTGCCTGCCGCGTGCGCGTCGGCTACACGAGGAACGCTTCGATCATCTCCGCCAGCAGCGCCGGCTGGTCGTGGTGCAGCATATGGCCCGCGTCCGGCATCCTCTTCGGCGTGACATTGGCGATGTGCGCCATGCGCCGGTCCACCTCGCGCCGGCCCTCCTCCGGGCCGCCCATCCACAACCACATATTGGTGTGCTCGGCCTCCACCCACAGCACGGGCGCGGTGATCTGGCGCCAGCATGCCAGGATATCCTCCACGTGGTACGGCAGCGGGCTGCCCTGCTTGTGTACCGGGTCGCCCAGGATTTCCCACTCGCCGGCCGCGTTCGGGGCCGACCAGTGCTGGGCGAGGAAGGCCGCGCGTTCGTCCGTCAGGCGCGGGTTGGTCTTCTGCAGCCGCGCCGCGACGGCCTGCACGTCCGGATAGCCGCGCATCGTGGGCGGTTCCAGCAGCTCGTCCAGCCACTTGGCATACTTGCGCGGTGCGTCCTCGGGCACGGCCGCCTTCAGGCCGAACCCCTCCAGGTTGATCAGGCGGCGGATGCGCGCGGGACGCACGCCGGCATAGATGCCGACGATATTGCCGCCCATGCTGTGCCCCAGCAGGTTGACGGCGCCCTCGGGCTGGTAATGGCGCAGGATGGCGTCCAGGTCGGCCAGGTAGTCGGGGAACCAGTAGGTGTCCGTACCGGGCCGCTCCGTCAGGCCGAAGCCGCGCCAGTCGGGCGCGATCACGTGCCAGTCGCCCTGCAGGTGGTCGACGACGAACTGGAACGAGGCACCGACGTCCATCCAGCCGTGCAGCATGAAGATCTTGGGGGCGCCGATGCGGCCCCAGTGCCGCACGTGGGTGCGCAGGCCGCGAACGGTCAGGAATTCGGAGCGGGAGGGTGTCATGGGATATCTTGAAAAAACGCCAGGCAGCGCAATATGCGCCCCTTGGCCGGAGCAAAACAGCATATTAGCACGACCGTTCTAAATTCGTACGACGACCGGCGCCGGCGCCCAAGGGCGTAAAATACGGGCATTATTTCCCGTTAAGCAAGGACAGCCATGGCCATCTACCAGCTGGGCGAGCACGTGCCCGAGATCGACGATTCCGCCTTCGTGGCCGACAGCGCCACCGTGATCGGCAAGGTGACGTTGCAGCCGGACAGCTCCGTCTGGTTCGGCGCGACGATCCGGGGCGACAACGAACGGATCACGATCGGTGCCGGCAGCAACGTCCAGGAAGGTACCGTGATGCATACCGATATCGGCTATCCGCTGGACATTGGCGCCAACGTGACGATCGGCCACCAGGCCATGCTGCACGGTTGCACGGTGGGCGATGGCGCGCTGATCGGCATCCAGGCCGTGATCCTGAACGGCGCGAAAATCGGCCGCGGCTGCCTGGTGGGCGCGGGGGCCCTCGTCACGGAGGGGAAAGAATTTCCGGACAATATGCTGATCATCGGTTCGCCTGCGAAGGCCGTGCGCGAACTGGCGGCCGAGGACGTGGCGCGGCTGCAGGCCAGCGCCGACAGCTACGTGCAACGGGCACGGCTGTTCAAGACACAACTTAAAAAGATTGGATAAAGCATGACCCAGGATACGCTGCAAAAATTTATTTTCGACAACGCCGCCGTACGTGGCGAGCTGGTCGACATTTCCGCCACGTGGCGTGAAATCCAGGCCCGCCACACGTACCCCGTTGCCGTCAAGCGGCTGCTGGGACAGATGGTGTCCGCCGCCGCCCTGCTGTCGGCCAACCTGAAGTTCAACGGCTCCATCGTCATGCAGATCCATGGCGACGGCCCCGTGCGCCTGCTGGTCGTCGAATGCGACTCGCAACTGCGCATGCGCGCCACCGCCAAGCTGAACGAGGGCGCGCCGGTATCGGACGATGCGAACGTCATCGACCTGCTGAACCAGCATGGCAAGGGCCGCTTCATCATCACGCTCGATCCGGCCGAGAAGGTGCCGGGCCAGCAGCCGTACCAGGGCATCGTGCCGCTGGACGGCGAGGACGTGGCGACCATCATCGAGCACTACATGCTGCGCTCGGAGCAGCTGGATACGAAGCTGTGGCTGGCGGCGGACGACAACACGGCGCGCGGCCTGCTGCTGCAAAAGCTGCCGCTGCATGGCGGCAAGGCCGAAAGCAATCCCGTCACGCAGGAGGAAGCGCTGGAGACGTGGAACCGCGCCAGCATGCTGGGTGCCACGCTGAAGGAAGAGGAAATGCTGACGACGACCATCGACGTCCTGCTGCAGCGCCTGTTCTGGGAAGAGACGATCCGCGTGTTCGACCCGGTCCACCCGTCGTTCCACTGCACCTGCAACCGCGAGAAGGTGGGCAATATGCTGAAGATGCTGGGCCGCGAGGAAGTCGAGGAAGCGCTGGCCGAACAAGGCAAGCTGGGTATCAACTGCGACTTCTGCGGCAAGCACTACGACTACGACGCCGTCGACTGCGCCCAGCTGTTCGCCAGCGACGCGCCCGCCGAGGCGCTGATCCACGCCACCGAAGCGAAGCACTGACACCTTCACACCCGGCATACAACCCGGGACAGACCCCTGTTTCCAGGAAAAGTTTCCTGAAAACCCGGGTCTGTCCCTAATGCCGCTAAGTTAAGCGCACGGTCGCCGGGTTAGGGTCTGTCCACGCAGGGGACTGACCCTGGTTTTAATCGCAGAAGCATGAACTTCCGCGAGAGAAACCGGGGTCAGTCCCGAAAACGGGACAGACCCCAAGCCTTGAGGCTATTGTACGGATATCAGAATCTCTCAACTTAGCGGCATTAGGGTCTGTCCCGGGTTTTTTAATGGTAGCTCAGCGCGTTGTAGATCGTGCGCCGTGTGTCCTCGATGCGGCGGCGGCCGTGCATCACGCGGGCGTTGTCGATGACGACGATGTCGTTGTCCTGCCAGCCCACGTCCACCGTGTGGCGCTGGCAGACGTCGTCCAGCGCGGCGCGCATTGCATCGGACAACGGCGTGCCGTCGGCGAACGCGATGCGCGGACGTTCGTAGTTGAACGATGGCCCGAAGATGCTGTTGGCGAATGCGGGCAGGCCCGGGCTGAACGGCGAGCGATGCAGGATCGCCGGCGTGCGGAAGCTGTAGGTCACCGAGTCGTCCGCGTTCAGTTCGATCTGCGTATGCATATTGCCGTTGACGAGGGCCAGCAGGCGCTCGAAGCAGGCCCGCGTGTCGCTGGCCTGCGTGCCACCCTCACCGGCGTGCCGCACGTAGTTCTTCCACAGTTCCGCGCCGACGCTGCGGGTGTAGATGATGTCCTGCGCCTGCAGCGCTGCGCGCATCTGCGGCGACAGGTCGCGGAATACGGCGGCGCCGTCGCACACGGTGGTCTGCGATCCGACGGCCGGCGCCTGGGTGCAGAAGAACCAGCACAGGTCGGGCCAGAACGGGCTGTTGCCGTTTTCGCAGTGCAGGCCGATGGCGTCATTGCCGGCATCGACCTTCTGCGCCAGGACCTTGCCTTCCCTGTCGTGGAACTGGCGCGCCGGGTCGAGGCTGATGCGGCTGCTGTGGGCGCGCACCAGGTCGGAGAAGCCCTGCACATCGCACGGGAAGCCGCGCAGCACGACATAGCCGTAGCGCCCCAGCCACTCGGCCAGTTGTGCCTTGTCGATCGACGCCAGGCTTTCGCCGGCCTCGCCTTGTACCACCAGACCCGCCTGGCGGGTATGAACTGCAGTTTGCACGTATGTCTCCAGAAGATTAAAGTTGATGAGGCATGTTGGTGGCGGCCACCCGGGCGCGCACGTGGCGCTCCACGTCCGGGCGGCGCGGCCGACCCGTGACGGTAAACAAGCTGGCGCGCAGCGCCGGCGCATCGGCTTCGAACACGAAGGTGCTGGCGCGCTCCACGCCGGACAGCCAGCGTTCGCCGTGCCGTTCCAGTTCGTGGCGCAGCGCGACGGGATCGGCGCCGGCGGCCGTCAGCACGAAGGCCGACAGCGTCTCCTGCCCTTCGCCCAGCAGCACGATGTCCGCCACGCCCGCCACGCTGCGGTACGACGCCTCGGCCGGTTCCGGCGACACATTGCGGCCGTGCGCCGTGATGATCAGGTTCTTCTTGCGGCCGATGATCGTGATGTAGCCGTCGGCATCGATCTCGGCCAGGTCGCCCGTCCACAGCCAGCCTTCCGCATCGGTATGGCAGGCGCTGGGATCGCTGCCGCTGTAGCCGGCAAACAGCGAAGCGCTGCGGATGGCCAGTTCACCGTCCGGCCCCAGCTTGCAGGCCACGTGCGGCAGCGGCTTGCCGACGCTGCCGATGCGGTTCGCGGCCCGCGTGTTCCACGAGACGACTGAGCTGTTCTCGCTCAGGCCATACCCCTGCAGCACGACGATGCCGCGCTGCGCCAGCCGCGCGATGGTGGCCGCGGCAACCGGTGCGCCGCCGGCCGCGATGAGAGGCGGCGTGGCGCGGCCGAACAGTGCCTCGCACAACGCTTCGGTGCCCAGGTCCGGCCAGCGGTCCGCCGCACCGGCCAGCGCTTCCACCAGCGAAGGGGGCAATGTCACCGCGGTGGGACAGGCACGCTGCAACAGCGCCAGCTTGTCGGCCGCCAGCGCGCCCGGATCGCCCAGCGGCGCTTCGCCGACCGGTGGCAGCACGACGGTGCCGCCGGCCATGAACGGCAGGTACAGCGCCGTCACCTGCTCGATCAGGAGGCTGAACGGCACCAGGTTCAGGTAGCGCGCATAGTCCTCCCGCGTGGCGTGCCGCCACAGCGATGCGAGCAGCGCATCCAGGCCGTGCGCGCGGATCCTCACACCCTTGGGCGAGCTGGTGGTGCCGGATGTGTGGATCACCTTGCAGACCCGGTCTGTTGCCGTGTCGACGGCCAGGGCCGGGACCACGCCGCCGCCGTCGATCAGTTGACCGATCGAGAAGCACGGCACCGCCTGGAACGCCTGCGGCGCGGCGGCGCGCCATTGCTCGAAGCGACGCTGGCCTGCGTCGTCGGTCAGCACGACGCTGCACGAGGCCAGCAGGTGCGCGGCCTGTTCCGCGCTGAAGGCCAGCGGTACCGGCACCTCGACATGGCCGCCCAGCAGCAGCGCCAGGTCGGCCTCGATCCATGCGACCGAATTCGCGGCCACCAGGCCGACGGTGGCGCCCGGCGTACAGTGGGAGGCCAACGCGGCCGCCAGCGCGTTGCACTCCTCTGCCAGCGTGCCGTAGGTGACGACCCGCTCGGGCGACGCCCTGCCGCCCAACTGGACGATCGCGACGGCGCCGGCACGTTCGCGCATCGTCGTGCGGATGGTGTCGATGAAGTGGCTCATGCCGCCACCGCCATCGACGCCGTGGCCGCCACGGCCTGCGCTCCCTCGGCCGCCTCGCCGGCCAGCAGGTGCCGGTTGTAGCGGCAGCTGACCGTGTCGAAGAACTCGCCCAGCGCATCGACTCGGATCACGCCCGTCATGGGCCGGGTGTCGTAATAGGTACCCCAGTCCACGCCCGGCACGCGCGGCAGGCGCGCGGCATCGGCCTGTGCGATCGGATGGAAAGCCAGTTTCATGCTGTCGAAGCAGCGCCGCAGCTTCGAGGTGACGGTGCAGATGACGCCGCGCAGGCCCAGGTACCAGCAGATCAGCGGCAGCGCGCGCATCAGCTCCGTGCCGATCGTCGGTTCGATCGTCGCCAGCGCCGTCACTTCGGCAACGTCGCGCCGCGCCACGTCGCGCTGGAACACGCCTGCCAGCATCTGTTCCAGCGGTGCGTCCAGGTAGTGCTCGGAAAACAGCGGTGCCCGGCCCGCGAACGACAGCCCCGCGCAGGCGATGGCCGCACCGGTCGCCAGGTCGACACAGACGATGAAGCGGTGCGGCCGCGGCGCGATGGTGGCGCCGTAGGCGCGCAGGTAGACGGCGCGCGCCAGTTCGACGGCGGCGCCGTAGTAGCGCTCGTCGGGGCCGACCAGCTTGAAGACCAGGGAACGATTGCCGAGTTCAAGCTGGAACGCGAGGCCCCCGGCGGGGGAAGGTCCGGTGGCGACACCGGGCGCGCTGGCGGATTGGATGTTCACTACGTTGTCGAGTACTGCAGTATGCATGTCGTTCCCTGTTGTGAAGATGCTGCTGGAGAGAGGTGGACGAATACGCCTTCGTCCCGGCCCGGTCGGAGAGAAAACCAACCGACGACGCACATCGTATCGATCGTTTATAGAGCAAACTAAGGTGTTGTTTCCCTCATTTGTAGCGCTTCGTACGCGTCACGCGACGATATTTCCGGCAACTCGCCGCACTGGCCCGGCAACGTGCGGATAGCAAATCGTCATCATCCCGTCATATCGGCCCGCTACGCTGCGCGTTTTTACTTTGCATGGACAGGCAGAACAGATGAACAAGAACCTGAAGGTGGCGGCGGCCTGCGCGGCCCTGGCGCTGGCCCCGCTGGCGATGGCGCAAAACGTGGCGGCAGCCGTGGCCAGCATGGCCCAACCCGTGGCCGAACCCGTGGCTGAAGCGGTGGGCGCACCGGCGGCGGGCAGCGCGGCCGATGCCGCCGATGCGGCCGCCGTCGGCCCCATCGCCACGGTGGAAATCGCCACGCGCCGCACCCGCTCCTCCGTCGCGCTGAAGCAGGACGAGATCCAGAAGATCCTGCCGGGTATCAATCCGCTGAAGGCCCTGCAGACGCTGCCCGGCGTGAACTTCCAGACGGCCGACCCGTGGGGCAACAACGAACAGAACCTGTCGCTGACGGTGCACGGCTTCTCCGGCCAGCAACTGGGCTACACGATGGATGGCGTGCCGCTCGGCGACCAGCAGTACGGCAACTACAACGGCCTGTCGCCCCAGCGCGCCGTGATCTCGGAGAACGTGCGCGGCGTCGTGCTGTCGTCCGGCGCGGGCGACCTGGCCACGGCATCCACCAGCAACCTGGGCGGCACCATCGAGACCTTCTCCAGCGACCCGCTGGCCACCCGCAACGTGGCGCTGCAGCAGACGGTGGGCAGCCACCGGACGTCGCGCACCTTCCTGCGCTACGATACGGGTAAGCTCGCGGGCCAGTTCGGCGACAGCCGCGCCTACATCTCGGCGCTGCACCACGAAGCACATGCCTGGGACTTCGAGGGCCGCCAGGGCGGCAACCAGCTCAACGCCAAGTTCGTCAACGACAACGCCGCCGGCAAGCTGACCCTCTTCCTCAACTACAGCGACAAGATCGAACCGAACGAGGACAGCACTGTGCACGTGGCGGGCGAAACCAGTGCGCCGTATACCCGCCCGTTCACCTACCCCGACTTCGCGGCCGCGCTGGCCTACCTGTCGCCCACCGGCGCGACACCGCCCGCGGAAGGCAACAACTACCGCAACTACTACAGCGACGCGCAGCGCGAGGACTGGCTGGGCTACGCGCGCTACGAGTGGAACCTGGCGGACAACGTCACGTGGATGAACCAGGTCTACTACCACTACGACGACGGTGTGGGCGTGGTGGCCGGCCCGATCGGCGTGGCCGGGCTGCCCGCGCTGTTTGCCGTCTACTACCCGAACCAGAACCTGAAGCAGGTGTTCGGTAACTCGGGCTACGCGACGCGCACGACGGAGTACCGGATCAACCGCGCCGGCGTGCAGTCGATCCTGCGCGCGGAGCTGGGCAACCACAAGGTGCAGGGCGGCCTGTGGTTCGAGCACAATGAATCGCAGGCTTACCGCCGCTGGTATGCGCTGGACGTGAACAACCCCAGCTCGCCGTACGACCGCCCATCCAATCCCCTGATCACGCAGTACGGCAGCGAGATCGAGAACAAGGTCGTGCAGCTGCACCTGCAGGACGAATGGCAGGTGCGCCCGGACCTGGTGCTGCAGGCCGGCTTCAAATCGAGCCTGCAGTTCGCCCACGGCGACTTCCCCGTGCAGCCGAAGGTGGGTGCCATCGCCGGCGGCTCGAAGGCGCTGCCGGTCGGCGACATCGACACCAAGAAATGGTTCCTGCCGCAGCTGGGCGCGCGCTGGGACCTGTCGGCGCAGGACCAGGTGTTCGTCAACGTGCAGAAGAACATGCGCCAGTTCGTCACGTACGGCGGCGGCGGTGCTTCGCCGTGGAGCCTGGCCAGCCAGCAGGCCTTCGACCTGTTCGCCAAGGAGGCCAAGCCCGAGACGTCCGTCACGTTCGAGGCGGGCCTGCGCGGCAGCCGCAACTTCGCCGGCGGCGTCGTTACCGGCATCGACGGCCAGGTCAGCGTCTACCACGTCAACTTCAAGAACCGCCTGCTGACGATCAGCCCGACGCCCGTGATCTCGTCCATCATCGGCGGCAATCCGGTGCTGGCCAACGTGGGCAGCGTCAAGACGGATGGCGTCGACCTGTCCGGCACCCTGCATTTCGGCCGCCGCTTCTCGTTCTACAATGCGCTGTCGTACAATCGCTCGCAGTACGACGACAACTACCTGAACGGCGCGACGACGGTGCCCACCAGCGGCAAGAACGTGCCGGGCAGCCCGGAATGGATGGACAAGTTCGTCGCCACCTTGAACCTGGGCGGCACCGAGGTGTCGCTGCAGGGTGAATACGTGGGCAAGCGCCATGCAACCTATACCAACGACCTGGCCGTGCCGAGCTACTTCCTGATGAACCTCGCGGTGGGCGGCAAGCTGCCGTTCCTGGACGGCTGGGTCAAGAACGCCCGCTATCGCGCCACGGTCACCAACCTGGCCGACCGCATGGGCAGCCTGAACGTGGTGGTCGGCGCGGCCGACAAGACCTACAACACGTTCCCGATCCCGCCGCGCCAGGCCTTCCTGACCGTGATGGCGGACTTCTGATGACGGCGCCGCTCACCCGCCACCTGTCGCGGCGCGGCTTCATCGCCGCGGCGGCCGGCACCGCTGGCGCCCTGCTGTTGCCGGGTGTGCAGGCGGCTGAGGGCCGCGCCAAGCCGCTGGTCTTCGCGCACCGCGGCGCCTCGGCGCTGCGTCCCGAGCACACGCTGGCGGCCTACGCCAAGGCGATCGCGGACGGCGCCGACTACGTCGAGCCGGACCTCGTCTGCACCAGGGATGGCGTGCTGGTGGCGCGCCACGAGGCCGACCTGACGGAAACCACGGATGTCGCGAAGCGGCCCGAGTTCGCGTCGCGCCGCACCAGGAAGACGTTCGACGGCGAAACCCACACGGGCTGGTTCGTCGACGACTTCACGCTGGCCGAACTGAAGACCTTGCGCGCGGTGGAGCGCATCCCGCAGTCGCGCCCGGGCAGTGCCCGGTACGACGGCATGTTCCAGCTGGTGACGTTCGAGGAAGTGATCGACTTCGTTGCCGCGCAGTCGGCCACGACGGGCCGCCTGATCGGCCTCGTGCCGGAGCTGAAAAGCTCCACGTACTTCGCCGCCGCCCGGCTGGCGCTGGAGGACCGCTTCATCGCCACGCTGGCGGCGCACGAATACACGCGCCGGGCGCCCGTCGAGATCCAGTCGTTCGAGGTGGCCAACCTGCGCACGCTGCGCGACAAGCTGGGCCGGCGCGCCAACCTGCGCCTGATGCAGCTGGTCGGCGTGGGCGCCATGCAGCCCAGCGACGTGGCGGCCGCCGGCGGCAAGCTGACGTATGGCGAGATGGCGACGCCGCGCGGGCTGCGCGACGTCGCGGCATATGCCGACACCTTCGCACCGCCCACGCGCGCGCTGATTCCGTTGAAAAAGGACGGCAGCCTGGATGCGCCCAGCGCGCTGGCAGGGGACGTCCGCGCGGCCGGCTTGCGGCTGGAGACGTGGACGTTCCGGCCGGAGAACCGCTTCCTGGCGGCTGACTTCCGCGACGGCGCCGGTCAGCATGCCCGCAACGAGGCCGGTTCCGTGGCCGAGATGCGGCGCTACGTGCAGCTGGGCCTCGACGGCTTCTTCACGGACGATCCGGCCCTGGGCCGCAAGGCGGTGGACGGCTGACGCGGCGTCCGGCAGGATTTGCCGCGGCCCTGTACAGTCATGCTTTGATCACAGCGGAGGAAGCATGGCGAACAAGGCACTCATCATCGGCAGCAGCGGCGTGGTCGGCAGCGCGCTGGCCGAACGGCTGCTGGCCGAAGGCTGGAGCGTGGCCGGCGTCTCGCGCGGCCGCAGCGCGACCGTCCCCGGCGTGCAGCAGATCAGCGCGGACCTGACGTCGCGCGCGGCGCTCGACGCGGCACTGGCGGGCGTCGATCCCAGCCACGTCTACATCACGGCCTGGTCGCGCCAGGCCAACGAGGAAGAAAACATCCGGGTCAACGGTGCCATGGTGGCGAACGTCCTGGCCGCCGTCGGTCCGGCCGGCACTGTGCGCCACGTGGCCCTCGTCACGGGCCTGAAGCACTACCTGGGACCGTTCGAGGCCTACGGGCAGGGCGCCGTGCCCATCACGCCGTTCCGCGAGGAGCAGGGCCGGCAGGACGTCGCCAATTTTTACTACGAGCAGGAAGACCGGCTGTTCGAAGCGGCGGCGCGCCATGGCTTTACCTGGAGCGTGCACCGGCCCCACACCATCGTCGGTTTCGCCATCGGCAATGCGATGAACATGGGGCAGACGCTGGCCGTCTACGCCACGCTGTGCAAGCACACGGGCCAGCCGTTCGTGTTCCCCGGCAGCCGCCAGCAGTGGGAAGGCCTGGTGGACGTGACGGATGCGCGCCTGCTGGCAAGGCACCTGCAGTGGGCCTCGACGAGCGAAGCGGGCCGCAACGAGGACTTCAATGTCGTCAACGGCGACGTGTTCCGCTGGCAGTGGCTGTGGCCGCGACTGGCGGCCTACTTCGGCATCGAGGCGGCGCCGCTGCCCGTGCAGGTCAGCCCCCTGGAGTCGCGCATGGACGACGCACCGCGCCTGTGGCGCGAGATCGCGGCGCAGCACGGCCTGGCGCAGGACGACGTGACGAAGCTGGCCTCGTGGTGGCACACGGATGCGGACCTGGGCCGGCCAATGGAAGTCATCACGGACATGACGAAGAGCCGCAAGGCGGGCTTCCTCGATTACCAGTCGACGCCCGACGCGTTCTTCGACCTGTTCGAACGGCTCAAGCGGGAAAAGCTCATCCCCGGCTGACGTGCACCCGCGGATCGGCCAGCCACTTGCGCAACACGGTGGCGCGCAGGCGCGCGCTGTCCGGATGGCGCGGGTTGATCAACACGTTGACCTCTTCCGGTACCAGCACGGACGGCACTTCCAGCAGTGCCGTCGCGTTGGCGCGGCACCATGCGGTGCCGGCCTGCACGCTGGGCAGGCCGTACGGCTGCGCATCCCAGCCGGGCGGCACCGCGAGGATGGTGCGGGCATCGTCGACGTCGTCCGGCACGTCGATGCGCACCAGGTAGCGGTTCAGCGGCAGGCCTTGCAGTTCGAGGTGCGCCAACGTCTCGAGCGACGCCAGCGCGATGTTGGCGGACGTATAGACGACCGCTGTGCCCCGTGCGTTCCAGCGCCCGCCGGTGGCCTTGGCGCCCTGGCCGGACAGGTCGTCCGCTGCATGGTCCTGCGTTACCGCCGCGATGCGCCACAGCTGGCGCGTCATGCATAGGCTCCGCTCCGCGCCGTCGCCAGCAGGTTGGCGATGTACTTCTGGCCTTCCACCGTATCGAGATAGCTGACTGGCGCCGCGCCGCCCAGTGCGGCCAGCGGCGTATTGAGCCAGCGGGCAAGCCACGCCGGGACATCGAAATCGTCCGCCGCGCCCGCCTCCTCCACCATCGTCTGCACCTGCCCGATCAGGGCCTGCACGCCCAGCACGCGCTCGGCCTCATCCGGCGCGAGCGGGCGGTTTTCCCGTACCTTGCGGCTCAGCGTGGCACGCGCGATCCCCAACGCATCGATCAGGCTTTCCTTCGACACATCGAGCAAGGCGCACAGTTCGCCCACCTCGCGCGCGGCAACGCCCTCGCGTATCCGCTCGATGCGGTACTGCGCGCTGGCCTGGAACAGGCGAACGAACTCCGGTTGCCCAGGCCGGGGATGGCGGCGGCGCTCGGCCGTGGTATTGTCTGCAGCACCCATGATTGGCTCCTTTGAGCGATCAAGCTAACCCAAAAGAGCGCAATATACAACAGGAGTACGCGACGATTCTTCTCGGCATTGACTGGCGTCAAGCCCCCGGCAAGGCGGCCGTCAGGTCCGTCCAGCCCTGCGGCTGCGGCTTGCCCCGCTCGCGCACGCCGAAGAACGTGACGACCAGCTGTCCCTGCTCGTCGAAGAACTCGACGGAGGTGACGCCGGCCCGCTGCAGCACGTAGCCGCTGCGCAGCGCGCTGTCGCGCAGGTGCAGGTTGAAGTCCGGATCCAGCACGTTGAACCAGCCGCCGCCGGCCGCCACCTTGGCGATCTTGCCGCTGTAGATCTGCGTCACGGCGCCGTTGCCGACAAAGGCCATGATGGCCACCTGCTGGCGGGCCGCCTGTTCCACCAAGGAGCGCACGGACTGCGGCGCGACGCGGCGCGCGGCACCGGCGGGCGCCAGGCGCAATGCCTGCTCGCGCGTCATGCCGAACTCCGAAACGATGCGGTTGAACTGGTGTACGTCCGTCATTTCCTGCCACGCCAGGTGGAATTCCTTGACGTCGACGGCGCTGTCTGGCTTCGATGCCGGCTTCGGCGCGGCAGGCGCGATCGCCATCGGCTCGTCCTGGCGCGGATGGCGGAACTCGGCCACCAGCTTGTCGAACACGGGAATGGTCGCGTCGTCCTTCAGGTAGACCTTGTGGATGGCGGCGCCGGCCGCATCGAAGAACTGCAGGCTGCGGCTGGTCGCGCCGTCGCGGCCCGGCTGCACGACAGCAAACGCGTACTTCCACTGCGGGAACTGGAAACGCAGGTCGATCGGTCCGCCCAGGTAGCCGCCGGCGATATTGAGTTCGCGTGCTTCCCGCTCGGCGTCCCTGGCGCCGCTGTCGCCCTGCTTGGCCTGGGCGATGCGGCTGGCGACGCCGGTGGTCTCGATGACGGCGTGCTCGTTGCGCGTCAGTGCCATCACGCGGCCAAGGTCCAGCGCGCGGCGCATGATCTCGCGCGGCGCATGCTCCGTGTCGCGCAGCCGGGTGACCGTCTTGCCGAGGTTGGTGGCCAGCAGCTCGGCCTCGGATGTGCCCAGCGCGCGGGCCGCATCGCGCGGCTGCAGCGTGGGCTGCTCCTGGCGCAGCGCGGCCCAGCGTTCGGCCAGCGTGGCGGCCTGCGCGGCGCCGAAGACCAGGGTGCCGGCCAGCGCCAGCAGGAGACGTCGTTGAGAGTGCATATCGGTTCCTCAGTAGAGTAGTTTGAAAGTGACGGCGGCGTAGCGGCCCGGCCGGGCCATCCGCTCGATATCGGCCCGCGCCGCGGCCGTGGTGCCGGCCGCCAGCCCCCGCGCGGCCGTGTAGTCCCAGTATTTTTTGTCGGCCACGTTGTAGACGCCTGCCGTCAGTTCGGCGTTCCGGCCCACGTTCCAGTACGCCGCCAGGTCGACTACGGTGGCTGACGGCACCTCGAAGCGCGCCGTGCTCACGCCGCCGATCACGTCGGCCTTGGCCTGCTTGGCGGCCACGTGCACCAGCGACACGGACGCGCCGCCCCGCTTCGCCGGGTCGTCCCATGCCAGCGTGGCGCTGGTCTTGCGCGGCAGCGTCGAGGCCAGCTCGCTCTCCTCGCCCGTCGCATCGTTGCGAGCCTTGCTGTGCTGGACACCGGTGGCCAGCGCGAGGCTGGTGCCGGCCAGCGCCGGGGCAAGCTGGCCGAACTCCGCCCGCGCCGACGCTTCCGCGCCCCAGGTGCGGGCGTCGCCCACGTTCTCGGGCCGGTACAGGCCGAACGTGATGGTCGGGTAGTTGACGGGGTCGGGCGGCTGCGCCGCGTATTCGATCAGGTTGTCGTAGCGGGTGTGGAACAGCGCCGCGCTGAACGTGACGGCGCGCGTGGCGCGGCCCTTCAGCCCCAGCTCGAACGCATTGCTGGTTTCCTTGCGCAGGCTGGCGTTGCCCAGCACCGCGTAGCCGTTGCCGGCACCCGTATAGCTGAACGAGTCGTAGGTGCCGGTGCGCTCGGCGGCCGTCGGCAGCCGGGTGCCGCGGCTGTACTGCGCGTAGGCCGTCAGCTCCGGCCGCACCGTGTACGCCAGCGCCAGGCTGGGCGTGGCGTAGCGGTCGCTTTCCTTGCGCAGTTCGCCGGCGGCGCCCGGCACGGCGATGGCATAGGCCGACAGGTTCTTCGGCTCGATCTGCCGGTAGTCCCAGCGCAGGCCCGGCGTGACGGTGAAGGCGCCCAGCACGATCTCGCCGCGTGCGAAGGCGGCAAGCTTGCGCGTGTCCGTATCGGCCATGCGGTTCTTGTTCGTGACCTGGTGCGCGCCGGTGGCCACGACCGTGCGGTCCTCGCGCCACGGCCGGCGCGTGTCGACCGACTCCGCGCTGACGCCATAGGTCAGCCGGTGCGCGCCGAAGCCCTTGACGGCCGTGCTGGCGATACCGGCGCTGTCGTTCTCGAAGCCGGTGGCGATGTCGCGCACGTAGGGCCGGTTGCCCGTCACGTAGCTGGCGTGGGTGGCATCGGCCACTTCCGCCTGCTGTACGTAGAGGCGGCTCTCCAGCGTGTCGATCCACGGCGTGGCGCCGTCGAAGCGGTGCTCGATGCTGGCCCGGTTGCGGCGCGTGCGCGAGTCCTGCGCCGCACCGTCCGGGTAGGAGGCGCCCTGCTTGTTGTCGAACTCGCGCCGGTGCTGTGCGCGGTAGGCGTCGAGGGTGGCGACCAAGCGGTGGCCCTGCCACGGCGCCCACGCCAGCTTGGCCAGCAGGGCATCCGAGTCCCAGTCGTCCGGATTGACGGACACGCTGCCGTTCGCCTCCAGCGCGCTGCCGTCGCGGTGCACCAGTACGGCCAGCGCCTGCAGCGCGCCGCTTTGCAGGCCCCCCGTCAGCGCATGCATGCGCATGTTGCTGGCGCCGTCGTAGCCGAACTTGTAGTCGGCGTAGACGGGCCGGTCGGCGTTGACGTAATCCTCCGGCGCCTTGGTGACGAAGGCAACTGCCCCACCGAGGCCGGGCGTGCCGCCGCGCGTGGTCGTCGTGCCGGAGCTGATCTCGACGCTGCGGAAGGTCTCGGGGTCGAAGTAGTCGCGGCCGACGCCGAAGCCGCTCAGCGTCATGCCGTCCGGCTTCGGCGCGGCGTCCGGCAGTGCGATGCCGTCCAGGTCCAGGCTGACGCGGTTGCCTTCGACGCCGCGTATGTTGAAGCCCGTATTGCCGGCGCCATCCCACACGTTGCCGCTGCCGCTGGCGGCGCCGGGCACGCTGACCAGGGGCGCATAGCGCGCCATGTTCTGCATGTCGGTGACGCCGCGCCGCGCCAGGTCGGCAGGCGTCAGCACCGTGGCGGTGCCGGGTTCTTCAAGGCGTTTGGCGCTGATGACGACGGTGTCCACCACAAGGGTGTCGAGCACCTCGGCGGCAGGGGTGTCGGCTTGCGCCAGGGGCGCCAGCGCGCAGGACAGCAGCGCCGCCATGCGGCGCCGGCTGGGGAGAGTTGCAACCATAACGTTCCAGGGTAGAGGTCAGGACAATGCTGGCTCTGTACCGGGGCGGAATGAACTGCCCGAACGATCAAGTTGCTGGCGCTAGATCGCCATCTTAATACGAATGATTCTCATTTTCAAGAAGAAACGAGCGTTTCCCGATCCGCGTTGCGCTGGCAGCGGGTGCTTCGATACGGCTGCCCTTCCGACGCCAGAAAGAAAGCCCCTGGCAGAAAAAAAAACGGTGACAGTCACGGATTTTTTGAATCCGTGACTGTCACCGTTTTCCAGGCTCAGTGCGACTTCGCGCCCTTGGTTTTCTCCGGCGGTGGCGGCGGCGCCGGCGTGGCGCCGTCGCCCGGCATGTCCTGGCCCTTGCGCAGGATCTGCACGTAGATTTCGTTCTGCTTGATCATCGACAGTTCGAAACGGGCCCGCTCCTCGACGGCGCCGGTGCCGTCCTTCAGGTCACGTACTTCGGAATCGAGCTTGGCGTTGCGGCTTTTCAGGCTGTCGTTCTTCTGGTGCGCGGCATCGACCTGCTGTTCCAGGTCCGCTACCCGGAGCCATCCGCCCTTCCCCAGCCACAATGGATATTGAATCAACAGCAGGAGGACTGCCAGGGCAAGGGTAATCAGACGCATAAAATGGAAAACCGGCCGGTAGTTTTGTACCGGCCGGAAAACAGAGTTGCTATTACTTCAGATTATAGAACGCTTCGCGTCCCGGGTAGCTGGCGATATCGCCGAGATCTTCCTCGATACGCAGCAATTGGTTGTATTTCGCCATGCGGTCCGAGCGCGACATCGAGCCCGTCTTGATCTGCAGCGCGTTCAGGCCGACGGCGATGTCGGCGATCGTCGAGTCTTCCGTCTCGCCCGAGCGGTGCGAGATCACGGCCGTGTAGCCCGCGCGCTTGGCCATCTCGATGGCGGCGAACGTTTCCGTCAGCGTGCCGATCTGGTTGATCTTGATCAGGATCGAATTGGCGATGCCCTTCTGGATGCCTTCCTTCAGGATCTTGGTGTTGGTGACGAACAGGTCGTCGCCCACCAGCTGGACTTTCTTGCCCAGCGCGGCCGTCAGCGTGGCCCAGCCTTCCCAGTCGCCTTCGTGCATCGCGTCCTCGATCGAGATGATCGGGTACTTGTCGCACCAGGTCGACAGCAGGTTGGTGAAGTCCTGTGCGGACAGCGACAGGCCTTCGCCTTCCAGCTCGTACTTGCCGTTCTTGTAGAACTCGGACGCGGCGCAGTCCAGGCCGATGGCGATCTGCGTGCCGGGCTCGTAGCCGGCTTCCTCGATGGCCTGGATGATCAGCTTGATGGCGTCTTCGTGGTTGGCCAGCGACGGGGCGAAGCCGCCCTCGTCGCCAACGGCCGTGCTCAGGCCCTTCTTGTGCAGGATCTTCTTCAGCGTGTGGAACACTTCGGCGCCGTAGCGGATCGCTTCCTTGAACGTGGGCGCGCCCACCGGGATGATCATGAATTCCTGGATGTCCAGGTTGTTGTCGGCGTGCGCGCCACCGTTGATGACGTTCATCATCGGCACCGGCATCTGCATCGAGCCCGAACCGCCGAAGTAGCGGTACAGCGGCAGGCCAGCTTCTTCCGCGGCGGCCTTGGCAACGGCCATCGAGACGGCCAGCATCGCATTGGCGCCCAGGCGCGACTTGTTCTCGGTGCCGTCCAGGTCGATCAGCGTGCGGTCCAGGAAGGCCTGCTCGTTGGCGTCCAGGCCCATGATCGCTTCGGAGATCTCGGTGTTGATGTTCTCGCAGGCCTGCAGCACGCCCTTGCCGAAGTAGCGCTTCGGATCGCCGTCGCGCAGCTCGATGGCTTCGCGCGAACCGGTCGACGCGCCCGACGGCACGGCCGCACGGCCCATCACGCCCGATTCCAGCAGCACGTCGCATTCCACGGTCGGATTGCCGCGCGAGTCGATCACCTCGCGGCCGATAATATCAACGATAGCACTCATAACACTTCTCCAAGGTAGACAAAAACCGGTGGGGCACGCGCATGGCCGGACATGCAACATGATGCGCATGCAAAAATTGCAGCAAGGGTAACAGAGGATGGCCTTGTAGGGAAGCGGAACGGGCTACTACAAAATCGCCGGCACTGGCCTGGCGGGCCCATGGATGCTATCGTCGCGACCATGAACAGCACACCCGACCACGACGCGCGCGCCCTGCTGCGCCGCATGCTCGACGCGGCCATCGCCGCCGCCCAGCCCGCACTGTGCGTGCCCGCCGCGCTGCCACCGGTACCGCGCGGGCGGCTGCTCGTCATAGGGGCCGGCAAGGCCTCCGCCGAGATGGCGCGCGCCGTCGAGCGCCATTGGCCTGGCCCGCTGGAGGGCTTGGTCGTCACCCGTTACGGCTATGCGGTGCCGTGCGAGCGCATCGGGATCGTCGAGGCGGCCCACCCGGTGCCCGATGCGGCCGGCCTGCAAGCGGCCCAGCGCATGCTGGCGCTGGTGCGCGGCCTGACGGCGGACGACACCGTGCTGTGCCTGATCTCGGGCGGCGGCTCGGCGCTGCTGCCGCTGCCGCTCGACGGCATCACGCTGGCGGACAAACAGCACGTCAACGCGGCGCTGCTGAAGTCCGGCGCAACGATCGGCGAGATGAACTGCGTGCGCCGCCACCTCTCCGCCATCAAGGGTGGCAGGCTGGCGGCGGCCTGCCACCCGGCCCGCGTCGTCACCTTGCTGATCTCCGACGTGCCGGGCGACGATCCCATCGACATCGCGTCCGGTCCCACCGTGGCCGATCCGACGACCTGCGCGGATGCATTGGACATCGTGCGCCGCTACGGCATCGAGCTGCCGCCGGCCGTGCTGGCGGTGCTGGAGAGCGGCCGGGGCGAATCCGTCAAGCCGGGCGACCCACGCCTGGCCCGCGCCGAGGCGTACCTGGTCGCCACGCCGCAGATGGCACTGGAAGCGGCGGCGCAAGTGGCGCGCGACGCGGGGATCGCGCCCTACATCCTGGGCGACAGCATCGAGGGCGAGGCGCGCGACGTGGGCAAGGTCATGGCCGGTATCGCGCTGCAGGCGGCCGCGCGCGGCCAGCCGTTCGCAACGCCTTGCGTGCTGCTGTCCGGCGGCGAAACGACGGTGACGGTACGGGGCAACGGGCGCGGCGGGCGCAACGTGGAATTCCTGCTGGCGTGCGCGCTGGCACTGCGCGGCACGCCGGGTGTCCACGGCCTGGCGGCCGATACGGATGGCGTGGATGGCCAGGAGGAGATTGCCGGCGCCGTCATCGCCCCCGATACGCTGGCGCGGGCCTGGGCCGCGGGCATCAAGGCGCAGGACAGCCTGGCGGACAACGACGGCCACGGCTTCTTCCAGGCGCTGGGGGACAGCGTGGTGACGGGACCGACGCTGACGAACGTCAACGATTTCCGGGCGTTGCTGGTGCTGCGGCAGTAGATGACCTCTGGTGACCGTGGATTCTGCCCGCAACCAGTTGCCTCAAACCGAAAAAAGCCGGCAATCGCCGGCTTTTCCATGCTTACTCGAAGCCGTTCTCGAGGAACCCGGCCTGCTTGGTGATGCGGTCCAGCTGGATCAGCGTGGACAGCAGTTCCTTCATGCGGCCCAGCGGCACGGCGTTCGGACCGTCCGACAGCGCCGTGGCCGGCGTCGGGTGCGTCTCCATGAACAGGCCGGCGACGCCGACCGCCACGGCCGCGCGCGACAGCACGGGCACCATGTCGCGCATGCCGCCCGACGAAGTGCCGTTACCGCCTGGCAGCTGCACCGAGTGCGTCGCGTCGAACACGACCGGTGCCCCCGTCTCGCGCATGATCGCCAGCGAGCGCATGTCGGAGACCAGGTTGTTGTAGCCGAACGAGGCGCCCCGCTCGCAGGCCATGAAGTTGTCCTCGTTCAGGCCCTTCGCGCGGGCGGCGGCACGGGCCTTGTCGATGACGTTCTTCATGTCGTGCGGTGCCAGGAACTGGCCCTTCTTGATGTTCACCGGCAGGCCGGACTGCGCGCACGCGGTGATGAAGTCGGTCTGGCGGCACAGGAAGGCCGGCGTCTGGATGACGTCGACGACGGACGCCACGGCTTCGATCTCCTCGATCGTGTGCACGTCCGTCAGCACCGGCACGCCCAGCTCGCGCTTGACGTCGCCCAGGATTTCCAGGCCCTTGTCCATGCCGGGACCGCGATACGACGTGCCGGACGAGCGGTTGGCCTTGTCGAACGACGATTTATAGATGTACGGGATGCCCAGTTCGGCCGTCATTTCCTTCATCGCACCGGCGACGTCGAACGCCATCTGGCGCGACTCGATCACGCAGGTGCCGGCGATCAGGAAGAACGGCTGGTCCAGGCCGACATCGAATCCACACAGTTTCATGCTGCAGCTCCTTGTTCGGATGCCGACACGCCGTTGTTGGCGGCCACGCCGGACACGCCCTTGTGCGCCAAGGCGGCGCGGATGAACGACGTGAACAGCGGGTGGCCGTCGCGCGGGGTCGACTTGAATTCAGGGTGGTACTGCACGCCCATGTACCACGGGTGCGCGTTGGCGCCTTCGCGCGGCAGTTCCATGATTTCGCACAGGTCTTCCGTCGGCGTGCGGGCCGCCACCACCAGGCCCGCCTCTTCGACGCGCGACAGGTAATGGTTGTTGGCCTCGTAGCGGTGACGGTGACGCTCGGTCACGACGCTGCCGTAGATCTCGTGCGCCAGCGTGCCCGGCTTGACGGCGCAGGCCTGCGCGCCCAGGCGCATCGTGCCGCCCAGGTCGGAGTTGGCATCGCGCTTCTCCACCTTGCCGTCCTGGCCCTGCCACTCGTCGATCAGGGCCACGACCGGCTGTTCCGTCTGCGGTTCGAACTCGGTGGAGTTGGCCTTCGCGAGGCCGGCCATGTGGCGCGCGTACTCGATCAGCGCGACCTGCATGCCCAGGCAGATGCCCAGGTACGGCACCTTGTTCTCGCGGGCGAACTGGGCCGCCTTGATCTTGCCTTCCACGCCGCGCTTGCCGAAGCCGCCCGGCACCAGGATCGCGTCGTACTTGGCCAGGTCGGCCGTGCCCTTCGCCTCGATCTCTTCCGAGTCGATGTACTCGATGTTGACGCGGCTCTCCGTATGGATGCCGGCGTGGCGCAGCGCTTCGGTCAGCGACTTGTACGACTCGGTCAGCTCGACGTACTTGCCGACCATGCCGATCGACACTTCCGCCTTCGGATGCTCCAGCGTGTAGATCAGCTTCGACCAGACCGACAGGTCGGCCGGGGCCGGATCGATGTCCAGCGCCTCGCAGATGATCGCGTCCAGGCCCTGGTCGTGCAGCATCTGCGGCACCTTGTAGATCGTGTCCACGTCCCACACGGAGATCACGGCGCGTTCCTCGATGTTCGAGAACAGCGAGATCTTGGCGCGCTCGTCTTCCGGAATCGCGCGGTCGGCGCGGCACAGCAGCGCATTCGGCGAGATGCCGATCTCGCGCAGCTTCTGCACCGAGTGCTGCGTGGGCTTCGTCTTCAGTTCGCCCGCGGAGGCGATGAACGGCACCAGCGTCAGGTGCACGAACGCGGAGTTCTTGCGGCCGGCGCGCAGGCTCAGCTGACGTGCCGCTTCCAGGAACGGCAGCGATTCGATGTCGCCCACGGTTCCGCCGATCTCGCACAGCGCCACGTCGTAGCCTTCCGCGCCACGGCGGATGTAGTCCTGGATCTCGTTCGTGATGTGCGGGATCACCTGGACGGTCTTGCCCAGGTATTCGCCACGGCGTTCCTTGCGGATCACGGATTCGTAGATCTGGCCCGTGGTGAAGTTGTTCACCTTGCGCATGCGCGTCGAGATGAAGCGCTCGTAGTGGCCGAGATCGAGGTCGGTCTCGGCGCCGTCGTCGGTGACGAACACTTCACCGTGCTGCATGGGGCTCATCGTGCCCGGGTCCACGTTGATGTACGGGTCCAGCTTGAGCATGGTGACTTTGAGGCCGCGCGATTCGAGGATCGCGGCGAGGGAGGCGGCGGCAATCCCTTTTCCAAGGGACGACACAACGCCACCAGTGACGAAGACAAATTTGGTCATTGCGAGATCGGGCGCCGGGGAGGCGCGATGCGGGAAATTGAAATTATAGCCTAATTGGCCCGTTTCTTCACCACGAGGCCAGCAAAATTCCATTCCGGCAAGCCCCGCCATTGTGCGCAAACGAACAGACCCATGCCATTGTCCGGGCGGAAAATGGCCATTATTTCAACAGGAGGCCAACATGAGCTATGAACGCGATGCAGCCGGCAATTACGTCGACCAGGGCCACCAGGGCCCCGGCCCGCGCCTGATGGGCGCGGACACGCTGATCGGCGACCACATCCACAATATGCAGAACGAACACCTGGGCACCGTCAAGGAAATCATGCTCGACATGCAGACGGGCCGCGTGTCCTATGTCGTGATGGCCTCGGGCGGCGTGCTGACGATCGGCGAGAAGCTGTTCGCGATTCCCTGGGAAGCGCTGGCGCTGGACACCGCCAACCACCAGCTGCGCCTGAACATCGCCAAGGAACGCATCGAGGCGGCGCCAGGCTTCGACAAGGATCACTGGCCTGACATGGCCAACGACGCGTGGACCAACGAGATCCACAGCTACTACGGAACCAGCGCATCGGCCGCGCGTCAAGGCCTGCGCTGACGGTGGGCGGCCATTGGCCGCCACGTCCGGCGTTCCCTCATGGCAGCAACGGGGGGACGCCCTGAATGCCGGTTGTGTCCTGCGCGGGCCGCCGGCGGACGGGTTCTCCCGTCCCATATCGGCCATAACCCGGCCGCGGCGCGCCCTCTCCGGAGGGCGCGTTTTTTTTGACGGCCGTGCCTGGTGCCGCTAAGTTAAGGCGTATAGGTCAGCGAGCCGCTGGCTTTTCCTGAAACCCAAGTCCAAGAACTGGGGTCAGACGGGGACGCCGAGTCCCGCCGGGTCTGACCCCGGCCCTTCGCCGTAGGGGTTGCTTATGGTTCTTAACTTAGCGGCATGAGGGTCAGTCCCCTGCGGGGCGGTACGGCGACCCGGCAGACCCCAGCCGCATCGGCGTCCAGGCAATCCCCCGCTGCGCCTCGCGCGGGCCGGTCGGCTCGAAACCGAAATGACGGTACATCGGCAGCGCATGGTCGGAAGCATTGACGGTAAACACGCCGGGATTGCCCGCCGCCAGCGCCTCGGCGCGCGCCAGTTCCCACAGTCGCCGGCCGAGTCCCTGGCCGTGCAGCGGGCGGCCCACGAACAGGTGGAACACGTGGCTGTCGTCGCGCAACGCGACGAATCCGGCGAGCGCACCCCAGCGCATGGCGAGCCGGTAGCGGAAGCGCGGCTGGCGCAGGTAGCGCAGCTGCGCCGCGCCATCGATGTGCGTGATGAATTCATCGGCACCCTTTCCCGCCGGGTCGACCGTCAGGTAGGGCAGCAGGTCCAGCACCAATGCACCCAGCGCGGGCGCATCGGCCACGGTGGCCGGGCGGAAGAGAAAGTCGTCCATCGGTCCATTGTGCCAGAACCGGCCGTGCCTGACTGGCCGTGCCTGACTGGCCGTGCCGGTCAATTCACCCAGAGCAGCCGGCGCAGGTAGCGCATCGCGGCGCTGTCGGCCTGGTCCGGCTTGTCGGCGTACGACTGGATGAAGGCGTTCAGCCCGGAGGCCGGATGGGCTGTGTCGATCTTGCGGCAGTACCGGGCCCACGTGGCGCGATTCAGCGATGCCAGCGGATACCGGGGTGCATCGGCAAACAGCGCCGGCACCGAGAAGCCCTGCCCTTCCGGACAAACGCGGGCCAGCGCAGCCAGCGAGCCGCCCATCTTTTCGCCCAGCGGCAGCACGGTGCGGCCCTTCACCAGCGGAATCAGGTGACGCATCAGTTCGCCCCAGACGCGGAAATCGGCGTCGTCCAGCGGCACCGGGAATGCCGTGTTCGCCTGGCGCGGATTGGCCAGCCACTCCAGGTTGTCGTCACGCTCCGCCAGCACGGCGCGGCGCATGTTTTCCGAGGTCTCGATGCCGCGCACCAGCAGCTGGTGGGCGCGGCGCATGCCGTCCGGATGGGCCAGGAAGATCGCCTCATCCGACTTGACGCCGTCGCGGTACTGGTACGACAGCGCCATCTCGACCAGTGCCTCGGCGAAGTAGTGATAGCTGAGGGACCACAGGATATCGGACTGGTCGGTGCGCACCGCCGCCTTCAGGTTGTACTCGCGCTCGTAGTAATCGCGCTCGTTCGAGGGCGGCCGTACGGTCAGCGGGCTGTCGCGCCGCGCCGGGATGGCAAAGAAGTGGCGCTCGGCGATGCTGACTTCGCCATCGCCGTCCAGGTCGCGCACCCACGTGGCGGGCACCAGCAGCAGCCCGTCCGCCGCGGAGCGGATGCGGATCTTCTCCAGCATCTGCCGGCTCTGGCGCAACTGGTCGCGGGCATGCGTCAGCTCGGCGCGCACCGCCAGTGCGATCTCGGCATGGGGCGGATCGCCTTCCTTCATGCGGCGCGACCCCTGCTCGACGAATGTCCAGATGTGCTGCACCAGCGCCACGTCCTTGCAGATGACGAAGGCCTGCTGTTCCTGCACGGTCATGCGCACGCTGCGCTTCACGCTCGTGCAGGTGCGGTCGAAGGCGGCGGTATTGGTCAGGTCGGGCTGGGCCGCGGCTGCCGTGCCGGACAGGAGGCACGACGACAGCAGGGCAGTCAGTGGAGCGGACTTCAGGAAATGGAAAGCGGCAAGGCGCATGGCATCCTCGATGGCAATGAAGGGAGTGGTGTCGCGGCCACTCTGCGTTCAGCAATGGCCGCGAACCGGCGGCCGCGATTATACTGTCGAGTCAAGATAAATTGCCAATTTTATAATGCCAAGAATTGCCCGAATACGTGCCGCAGTGCTCGGCGCGACCTGCGCCGCCATCCTGCTGGGGGGCCCGGCCGCCGGCGCGGACATCTGTCCCCAAGACGGCGACGGGTGGCCCGCTGCCTGCTTCACGGAGCAGGACGGCGTGCGCCACGTCAAGCGCCAATACCTGGGCCGGCTGAAATGGGACCGGCTTGGCTACGCGCTGGTGTCGCGCGCGGACGCCTTCGAGCTGATGGCAGTGAACCGCCAGGGCAAGGTGGTGGTGCCGGGCATCTACCATACGGGCGACTTCGACTATCCGGACGCCGAGCGTGGCGTCGGCCGTTTTGCCACGCCGGACGGCAAGTGCGGGTATTTCCAGGCCAACCGGTTCACGATCGTGGTCCCGGCCCGCTACGACGTGTGCCAGGCGTTCCATGACGGCAAAGCCGTCGCCTGCACGGATTGCACCCGCTACTGCGACGACGAGGACTGCCACCTCGACCGCCTGGTCGGCGGCTCGGCGGACGAGCTGAAGCTGGACGGCACCAAGCGCCGCACCTATGCGCTGCCCACGCTGGACACCGTCTGCGGTACGCCGGAACGGCGCATCCTCACGCCGCGCGCCGGTGCCGACCTGCTGCAATGCGTGCGGTCCAATCCTTTCGACGAGTTACGCTGAGGATGCGCTGAGTACGGCGCCGAGGGCCGGGCTGAGTACGGGCTGAGTACGGGCTGAGCACGAGCGCAGCTCGGACCGAGCAAGGACTTGGCACGGGCTGACAACCGGGCCAGCTACGGTGCCGACTACAGCTCGCGGCCGAGAAACAGCACGCCTTCCAGCGGGTTGAAGACATACGGGTCGATCGGCGCGAACCCCAGCTCCCGGTACAGCTGCACGGCCGGCGTCATCGTCACCAGCGTGTCCAGGCAGATGCCACGATAGCCCGCCTCCTTCGCCTCCGCGCAGATGCGCTCGGCGAGTTGCCGGCCCAGGCCGCGTGCCCGCGCGACCGGCCGGACGTACAGCCGTTTCATCTCGGCGCGAGTGGCATCGACCGGCCGCAACGCGACACAGCCGACGGGGTCGTCCCCTTGCCACGCCAGCAGCAGGCGCCCGCGCGGTACCGCATACTTGCCGGGCAATCCCGCCAGCTCCGCTTCGAAATCCTGGAAGCACAGGTCGACGCCCAGTCCCTGCGCATATTCGCGGAACAGCGCGCGCACGTGCGGCAGGTCGTCCGGCAGCGCGGCCGGACGGATCGCGATCGGGACCGCCGTCACGCCCGTCAATCCGCCACCGTCCAGTCGACGGTGCCCTCGCCCGCCTGGGCAACCTGGTGCACGCTGTCCGCCAGCCGGGCCAGTGCTGCCGCGCTGACCGGCGCCGTGAAGGTCTCGGCTCCCATGGGCCGGGCGATGGTGGCGCCCATCGTGCCGTCGGCGTGGAACTCCAACGCCACCCGGTCGCCTTCGCGGCCGCCCAGCGACGCGCCGGCCGGCAATTGCTGGGTCTGCGCGCCCACGGCTGCCAGCCCCGCGTCGAAGTCGGCGAACTGGCTGGCCGAGACGGACACGATCGTCGTGCTGCTGCCGTTCAGGGTGACCCGTGCTTCCTTGTCCTCGTCCATGGCGGGCGAAAATTCGATACGCAGCGATACCAGGGCGGGCGATTGATCGTTCATGGCATTCTCCTCGATGTGGTCGTTCATGCAATGCTACCCCAATTCAGCAGAAATCGCGGCTGGACGTGGGCAGCTTGCCCAGCAGCGGCGACAGGTCGACGAGCCGCTTGGCCACCAGGTGGCGCACGATGCCCTCCTGCTGCCACACGCCGTACACGCCCAGCAGCGAGGCACCCAGCACCTCGCGCCGGTACTGGTCGACGAGATCGGGCCAGACGATGACGTTGACGTTGCCCGTCTCGTCCTCGATCGTGATGAACAGCACGCCCTTGGCGGTGCCGGGACGCTGGCGCACGGTGACGATGCCGGCACCGCGCGCCAACTGGCCATCGGCGAACGTGTTCAGCACGTCCGCCGGCAGGAAGCGCTTGGCCAGCAGTTGGGGGCGCAGCAGCGCCAGCGGATGGCGCCCCAGGGTCAGGCCTTGCGCGCGGTAGTCGCCGATGATGTCGTCGCCTTCGCTGGGCGCGCGCAGTTGCGGCGTTTCCTCCACCGGCGTGGTGGGGCGCAGCAGGTCCTTGTCCGGCACCGCGCCCACCGCTTCCCACAACGCCTGGCGGCGGTTGCCCGCCAGGCTGCGCAGCGCGTTGCCGCCGGCCAGCACCTGCAGGTCGTGCCGGTCCAGCCGGGCACGCCGGGCCAGGTCGGCCACGTCCGCGAACGGGCGCAGCGCGCGCGCCTGCTCGATCCGCTCGGCCGACTCGGCGCGCATGCCGCGCAGCAGCGCCATGCCGAGGCGCACGGCCGGCTGCGTGCCTGGCTCTTTTTCTTCCAATGTGGACTCCCAGCCGCTGACGGCAATGTCGATCGGCCGCACCTCGATGCCGTGGCGCCTGGCATCCTGCACCAGCTGCGACGGACCGTAGAAGCCCATCGGCTGGCTGTTCAGCAGTGCGCACAGGAAGGCGGCCGGCTCGTGGCACTTGATCCATGAGCTCACGTACGTCAGGAGCGCAAAGCTGGCCGCGTGCGACTCCGGGAAACCATACTCGCCGAAGCCCTGGATCTGTTCGCAGATGCGCTCGGCGAACTCGATGTCGTAGCCCCGCTCCGTCATGCCGCTGATGATACGGCCACGGTACTTGTCCATGCCGCCCTTGCGCTTCCACGCCGCCATCGCGCGGCGCAGCTGGTCAGCCTCGCCTTCCGAAAAACCGGCCGCGATCATCGCCACCTGCATCACCTGCTCCTGGAAGATCGGCACGCCGAGCGTGCGCTCCAGCGCCTCGTGCAGCCCTTCCGGATAGTCGATCAGGCTGGGATCGAGCCGGCGCTGCAGGTAGGGATGCACCATGCCGCCCTGGATCGGGCCGGGCCGCACCAGCGCCACTTCGATGACGAGATCGTAGAAGCGGCGCGGCCGCAGGCGCGGCAGCATCGTCATCTGCGCGCGCGACTCGATCTGGAACACGCCGATGGTGTCGGCCTCGCACATCATGTCGTACGTCGCCTCGTCGTCGCGCGGGATGTCCTGCATGCCGAATTCCTCGCCGCGGCGCTGGCCGATCAGGTGCAGCGCGCGCCGCAGCGCCGACAGCATGCCCAGCGCCAGCACGTCCACCTTTAGGAGGCCCAGTTCCTCCAGGTCGTCCTTGTCCCACTGGATCACGCTGCGGTCCTTCATCGTCGCGTTCTCGATGGGCACGAGGCGCGACAGCTTGTCCTGCGCGATGACGAAGCCGCCCACGTGCTGCGACAGGTGGCGCGGGAAGCCCAGCAGGCGTTGCGCCAGGCTGGCCCACTGGTGCGCCATCGGCGTGGTGGGATCGAGGCCGCACTCGGCGAAGCGGTTCAGGAGCTCGTGCTTGCTGTCGAACCAATGGTGCGACTTGGCCACCTTCTCGACGATCGCCAGGTCCACGCCCAGCGCCTTGCCGGCGTCGCGCAGCGCGCTCTTGGGGCGGTAGCAGATCACGGTGGCGGCCAGCGCCGCCCGGTGCCGGCCGTATTTCGCGTAGATGTACTGGATGACTTCCTCGCGGCGCTGGTGCTCGAAGTCGACGTCGATGTCGGGCGGCTCGTCGCGCTCGCGCGAGATGAAGCGCCCCATCAGCAGGTTGCTTTCGGCCGGATTGACTTCCGTGATGCCCAGGCAGTAGCAGACGGCGGAGTTGGCGGCCGAGCCGCGGCCCTGGCACAGGATGTCCTGGCTGCGGGCGAAGCGCACGATGTCGTACACCGTCAGGAAGAAGAATTCGTACCTGAGCTCCTGGATCAGCTCCAGCTCCTTCTCGATCTGCGCCTGCACCTTGCCCGGCACGCCGTGCGGATAACGCAGGTGCGCGCCGCCATACGTTTCCTGGCGCAGGTAGGACGACGGCGTGTGCTCCGGTGGAATCAGCTCGTTCGGATACTCGTAGCGAAGTTCCTTCAGCGAGAACGTGCATTGCCTGGCGATGCGCACCGTCTCGGCCAGCGCCTGCGGCGGATAGACGTTGGCCAGGCGCAGGCGCGAGCGCAGGTGCTGCTCCGCGTTCTGCGCCAGGTCGTAGCCGCATTCGTACACGGGCTTGCCCAGGCGGACGGCCGTCAGCGTGTCGTGCAAGGGCTTCCTCGAGCGCACGTGCATGCAGACGTGGCCGGCCGCCACGACGGGCAGGCCGTGCTGCAGCGCCACCTCCTCGACGCTCTGGCGGTGGCCTTCGTCGAACGCACGCTGCAGCAGCACGAGGCCCAGCCACGCGCGCCCGGGAAACGTGGCCGCCAGCCATGCGGCCTGGCGATGCAAGCGGTCGATGTCCGCCACGTCCCATGTGGGATAGTCCGGCAGGAGGATCAACAGGCAATCCGCCATGCCCTGCAGATGCGCCCGCTCCGGCGGCGGGGCCGCGAAATCCTCCGGATGCAGCCGGTAGTGGCCCTTCTCCGCCCGCGTGCGTCCCAGCGTGATCATTTCCGACAGGTTGCCGTAGCCGTTGCGGTTCTGCGCCAGCGCCAGCAGCGACAGCGCATGGCTGCCGTCCGGATGGGTCAGCCGGAACCAGCTGCCGATCAGGAGATGCTCGTCCCACCCGGCCGCCTTGGCCTCCCCGAAAGCCCGCACCACGCCCGCCAGCGAGCATTCGTCCGTGATCGCCAGCGCGGAATAGTCCAGCTGGATGGCGCGCGCCACCAGTTCCTCGGCATGCGAGGCGCCGTGCAGGAACGAGAAATTCGTCATGCAAAACAGCTCCGCATAGGGGGGCAAGGTGGTGAAGGTGGCCATAATTCTCTCCGACTACTGTACATGCATACAGTATTATAGCGCGCAGGCCGCCCCTGTCGCGCACGAACGGCGGCCCGGCGGCATGCGTGTGGCGATGACCCTACAACGACCTCAAGGCCCACGGCATCAACGGTGTCCATGCGAGGTGCGAACGAATCGATGGCACGTTGGAAGGCCGCAACTTCAATCACCCGCCGGGCGGCAGGGAACACAGCGCGGCGGGCGCGTTGACGGTGTTGCTGAAGAGGTCGCTGCAGGTGTACCAGGGCGCCCACGTGGGCCAGCCCTGCCTGCTGTGGAAGGTATGGCATGGAGACCGGCTGCCGGTCGGCGGCGCGGCGGATTCCACCTGGGATGCCGCCTCAAGGCTGAGCGTACAACAGCGGCAATCTATACTAGCCTGGGGCCTGCACGGTTGTAAATAAGTACCTTGTGCAAAATTGTCACAATTGGAAAATTGGTCGTAGTGCAACGACGGGACTGCCGATTAGAATCGTTTTTTTCCCTCGGAGAGCGACCTCGTGTTTTCGACCACCGCCAAGATCCGTCCTGCCCTGCGCCCCGTCTGCCAGGCAGTCCTGTTGAGTTTGTATGGCAGCGCCCTGTTCGCGGCCTCCGGCGCGCACGCGCAGACCACCGATACCGCCCCGGCAGCGGTCCAGCCGGCCCAGTCCGCGATCCAGGTCGTCAACGTGGTCGGCTCGCGCCGCGCCACCAGCTCCGCCACCGATACCGTCTCGCCCGTCGACGTCATCCCGCTGTCGGCCGCGGCCGAACGGGGCGGCCAGTTCGACCTGTCGCAGACGCTGACCAATATTTCGCCGTCGTTCAACTCGACCCGCCAGACGGGCGCGGACGGCGCCGACCTGGTCGACTCGGCCGCGCTGCGCGGCCTGGGCTCCGACCAGACGCTGGTGCTGGTGAACGGCAAGCGCCGCCATACGTCGTCGCTGGTCAACCTGTTCGGCGCGCGCAACCGCGGCAACACGGGCACCGACATGAACGCGATCCCGATGCTGGCGATCAAGGACGTGCAGGTGCTGCGCGACGGCGCCGCGGCCCAGTACGGCTCGGATGCCATTGCCGGCGTCATGGATATCGGCCTGAAACGCAGCATCGGCTGCGAAGCGGTGGCCGGCTACGGCCAGTACTCCGCCGGCGACGGCAAGAACTACCTGGCCTCGGCCTACTGCGGCTTCGCGCTGGCCGGCGGCGTCGTCGGCGTGACGGGCGAATACCTGGACCGCGGCCGCTCGGACCGTTCGGAGCCGGACAACCCGCGCATCATCGGCGACTCGAAAACCAAGAACAAGACCTTGTACGTCAACGGCGACATCCCGACCGGCGTCTCCGGCAACTCGGGCCGCTTCTACTTCACGGGCGGCGTGCAGACGCGCGACGCCTCGTCGGCCGCCTTCGGCCGCGGCGGCGTCGGCACGGACGACATCCCGTCGCGTAATTCCGCGGCGATGTACCCGGACGGCTTCGTCCCGTTCATCAACGGCGACCTGGACGACCGCTACGTGATCGTGGGCCACCGCGCCAAGCTGGGCGAGTGGAACAGCGACCTGTCGCAGACCTACGGCTACAACCGCCTGCGCTACGACATCGCCAACACGCTGAACGCCTCGATCGCCAACGCCGACCTGCTGGCGGGCGGGCGCGGCATCAGCCCGGACACGTTCGACGCGGGCGGCTTCTCGTTCGCCCAGTACACCACCAACCTGGACTTCAACCGCTACTTCGAAGGCCTGGTCGGCAATGGCCTGAACGTGGCGTTCGGTACCGAGTACCGCGTCGAGAAGTACAAGATCTTTGCCGGCGAGCCCGGCTCGTACATCGACGCGGACGGCGTCGGCACCGGCGGCAACGCGGGCAGCCAGGGCTTCCCCGGCTTCCAGCCGGGCGACATCACCAATGCGCGCCGCCACAGCACGGCGGCCTACCTGGACCTGGAAGCGGACCTGAATGCCGACGCGAAGGTGCAGGGTGCCGTGCGCTGGGAAAAATACAGCGACTTCGGTTCCACCGTCACCGGCAAGCTGGCCGGCAGCTATCGCCTGGCGCCTTCGACCTTGCTGCGCGGCTCGGCCAGCACGGGCTTCCGCGCGCCGTCGCTGCAGCAGGCCTACTTCTCGTCGACGTTCACGGACTTCATCGGCGGCGTGCCGACCGACGTGGTGCTGGCGCCGAACGGCGGCGCCGTCGCCAACCTGGCCGGCATCCCGAAACTGAAGGAAGAGAAGTCGCGCAGCTTCACCTTGGGCGCGACGTGGACGCCGACGGACGCGCTGTCCGTCACGGCCGACCTGTACCACATCAAGATCAAGGACCGCATCGTGCTGTCCGGCCGCTTCGATGCGGACAACTATCCTGAACTGGCGGCGCGCCTGTCCACGCTGGGCGTCGGCCAGGCACAGTTCTTCGTGAACTCGGTCGACACCAAGACGCAGGGCCTGGACCTGACGGCTTCGCACAAGAGCACCGTGCTCGGCAACCGCCTGACGACGTTCCTGGCGGCGAACTTCAGCAAGACGGAAGTGGACGGCATCCATGCTCCCGCTTCGCTGGCCGGCTACGAGGACGTGCTGCTGTCCGAGCGCGAGCGCCTGTTCATCGAACAGGGCGGCCCGCGCCGCAAGGCCACCCTGGGCTTCGACTACATCACGGGGCCGATCGAGACAGACTTCCGCATCATCCACTTCGGCCCGCAGACGCTGGGCACCTTCAGCGGCACGGCCGCCGGCGTGCCGAACCTGAAGTACGAAGCGAAGACGTCGGCCGACCTGTCGGTCACCTACACGATCAGCCAGAACGCCAAGATCACCGTGGGCGGCAACAACATCTTCAACGTCAAGCCGACGTCGCAGAACGCGGACGAAACGGACAACGGCTTCAAGTACGACAGCGTGCAGTTCGGGCTGAACGGCGCCTCGTACTTCGCACGGCTGCACGTCAAGTTCTAACTGCTCAGCCCGTGTCCACCATGGGGTCACACCCCGACATGGACACGAGCACATCAATATCAGGAATGGCCGCGTTCGTGTCTGTGTCGGGGTGTGACCCCGAGGTGGACACGAACGCGGCCATTCTGTCATTGCGCAGTCATATCGCACGGTTACATTCGCCATTTTAATTTCTCCCCCGACAGGAACAGTAATGAAGACGAATCAGGTGATGGTGGCGGCATGGATGGCGGCGGGGCTGGTCGGCCTGGCCGGTTGCGGCGGCGACGATCCGCCGCCGGCCATGCCGACGCAGCCGCCCGCGGCGGGCAAGGTCCCGGAAGGCACGACCGTCACGTTCGCGCTGATGGAAACCACCGACCTGCATTCGAATGTCCTCAGTTACAACTACTATTCGCTGGCCGAGGACACCAGCCTCGGCATGGAGCGCACGTCCACCTTGATCCAGGCCGCACGGGCGGAGAACCCGAACAACGTGCTGCTGGACGACGGCGACGTAATCCAGGGCACCCTGCTGGGCGACCTGCAGGCCGTGACAAGCCCCGTGCCCTGCTCCGGCACGCTGGCCGTGCACAAGGCCATGAACGCGCTGAAGTACGACGGCGGCGGCATGGGCAACCACGAATTCAACTACGGCCTGCCGTTCCTGTCGCAGGTCACCAACACGGACTTCAACATTCCCGGCGTGACGAAGCCGACGGGCACCTGCGGCGCGCCCGCGTTCCCGCTGGTCCTCAGCAACGTCACCGGTGTCGCCAGCGGCAAGCCGATCTTCCAGCCGTATGCGGTGCTGCCGCGCGCGTTTACCGCCAGGGCGCCGGACGGCAGCAGCGTGAACGTGCAGCTCAATATCGGCATCATGAGCTTCGTGCCGCCGCAGATCCTGGAGTGGGACCAGAAGAACCTGGCCGGCAAGGTCGCCGTCAGCGGCGCGAAGGAAGCGGCGCAGCAGTACATTCCCGAACTGCGCGCCAAAGGGGCGGACGTCATCGTGGCGCTGTCGCACGGCGGCCTCGATCCCAGCCCCTACAGCCCCAAGATGGAGAACCAGAGCTACCACCTGGCCGGCACCGGCATCGATGCGCTGCTGATCGGCCACTCGCACCTGATCTTCCCGAAGGGGAAGGAGCCGGGGGCGGCGGCGCTCGACCCGTCGCTGGCCGCGCTGCCGGCCAGCGCCAAGGTCGATGCCGTCAACGGCTTCGTCAACGGCGTCCCGACCGTGATGGCGCAGAGCTGGGGCCGGCGCCTCGGCATCATCCGCATGACGATGGTCTACCAGGGCGGCAAGTGGGTCACGCAGCCGGCGAAGACAAACGTCGAATCGCGCGGCTTCAAGTACACGGACGGCAGCACCCTCGTCAAGGCCGATCCGGCCATCGCCGCGCTGGTCGCAAAGGAACATGCCGACACCATCGCCTACGCCAAGCAGCCGCTGGGCGTGACGACGGATTTCGAGATGTCGTCGTATTTCTCGCTGGTGGGTGACGTCTCCGCAATCCAGCTGGTAAACCAGGCCCAGATCGACTACGTGAAGAACTTCATCGCCACGTCGACCGATCCCGTGCTGGCATCGTACAAGGCCATCCCGGTCATCTCGTGCAGCGCGCCGTTCAAGGCCGGCCGCAACGGGCCATCCGACTTCACCGACGTGGCGCCGGGCGCCAGCGCCGCCGCCCCGATCGGCCTGCAGGTGCGCAACCCGGGCGACCTTTACCTGTACAGCAACAACAACCTGCAGGCCGTGAAGATCAAGGGTGCGGACCTGAAGGCCTGGCTGGAAGCGTCGGCCAAACAGTTCGGCCAGATCGACCCGGCCAGGACGGCGGAGCAGGACCTGGTGCCGAGCTACGGCACGATCTACAACTATGACGTGTTCTACGCCGAGAACAACGCGCTGACGTACCAGATCGACGTGACGAAGCCGGCCGGCAGCCGCATCGTCAACCTCGTCTACCAGGGCAAGCCGGTGGGGGACACGGACGACTTCATCGTCGCCACCAACGACTATCGCGCCGGTGGCGGCGGCAACGTGCCCGGCATCGACGGCAGCAAGACCATCATCAAGTCGCCGGATGCCAACCAGACCGTCGTCAGCAACTACCTGCAGAAGGTCGGCAAGGCGACCGGCAAGGTCACGCTGGCCGCCAATGGCAACGCGCGCAGCTGGTCGTTCGCCAAGGTGGCGACGGCCGGCCCCGTGATCCTGCGCTCGGCACCAGGCCACCTGGCGCTGGCGCGCGCCAGCGGCATCGCCGCCGTCACGGCCGAAGGCGGACTCGATGCCAGCGGCTTTGCCAAGTACACCATCGACCTGTCGAAGTGATGCGGATGCGCTACGTGCTGCCGGCGCTGGTCGCGGCGCTCTTGTTGGCGGGCTGCCGGCATGAGCCGCTGCCCTCGTCCGCGCAGATCGAGGCGCTGGCGATGACGGCGGCGCAGCGTGCCGACGCGACGGCCGAACAGCACTTGCAGCGGCTCGCCACGCAAGGCATGCCGGTCGCGCAGCGCGAGCTGGGCATCCTGTACCGGGGCCGCCCCGCCGCACGCGCCGATGCCGAACGGCTGCTGCGCCAGGCCGCGCAGGCCGGCGACGCGCAGGCCGCATTCCACCTGGGCGAGCTGTATCGCCTGCCCGCGCCGGGCATTACCGCCGATGCCGCGGCCGCATGGCCGTGGTACCGGCAGGCGGCCGAGGGCGGCCAGGCGAAAGCGGCGCTGCGCCTTGGATTGATGGCGAAGAATGGGGATGGCGTGCCGCGCGACCCGGCCGGCGCGGCGCGCTGGCTGCAACTGGCCAGCGACCTGGGGAATGCGCATGCGATGTTCCTGCTGTCGTACGCTTACCGCGAAGGCGACGGCGTGGCACCCGATCCGGCCAGGGCGGCGGCGCTGCTGGAGCAAGCGGCGGAGCACGAATATCCACCGGCATTGCAGGAGCTGGCGCTGACGGTCGGCGATCCCACCCGGGCGGGGCACCTGATGAAGGAGGCGACCGAGCACCGGCGCAATAACTGGAACCGGTTTTAGGGACGCATAAACCCAGGGTCTGTCCCCGCATGGGGACAGACCCTGAAGTTAATAGCCCGCTATAGCGAAGCACGTGCAAACTTCAGGGTCAGTCCCGTGCCGGGACAGACCCTATCCCTCGAGACGTCAGGGATTCAGCCCAACATCGCCAGTTCGCGCGTCATGTTGACGATAGCCAGTTCGTTGTACTGGTCGGCGAACCAGCGGTTGACGAACAACTGGCGCTGCTCGGCCTTGCCGCGCAGGTGGACCAGCACCTGGCCGCGCTGGCGGTTGTAGTGCTCGTCCGGCACGTGCCCGTATTCGGCGCGGATGCCGCGCGCGTAGTGGCTGTACACTTCCTCGTCCTGGCCCAGGATGGCCAGGTCCACGCCCAGCATGATGTCCTTGAGCGGATGGCTGACCGCGCCGCCCTGGAAATGGTCGGTCGCGCGGATCAGTTGCGCCACTTCGTCCGCCATCGCCGCGTCGGCCGCCAGGGCGCTCTCCAGCCACAGGCGGGCGCTCGCCTCCTCGTTGGAGACGCCGTCCGCCGCGCCGTGGGCGTACACCACGTCGTGGAACCAGAAGGCGGCGCGCACGATGTCGATGTCACGCTTGTCCGGCCGCGTATTGGCGCTCCACGCGCGGATTTCCGCCAGGCCGTGCACCAGGTGGTCCAGGTTGTGATAATGGCGCTCGGCGCCGCCGTAGGCATCGGCGCCCGTCAGGCGGGCAAACCACGCTTGGGCATTGGCGGCCGCCGCGTCGTCGCCGGCTGGCCACAGCGACAGCCACTCCTTGTGCAGCCAGTCCAGGATCCACGAACGGTAGGCGGGGCCGGGAACGAATTTCTTCATCGTCCAGTTCCAGCCGACAGGGCCTTCCAGCGCCTTGACGAAGCTCGAGCTGACGGAACCCAGGTCGCGCGGCGGCATCACGAACAGCGTCTTGGCGCCGCCGATCACTTCCACGTTGGTCTGCTGGATCAGGTTCTCGTAGTCGAAATCGGCCGTCGTGCGGATGCCCCGGATCAGGTAGTCGATGCCGTGCTTGCGTGCCACGCGCGCCGTGTAGTCGCTCTTGACGAGGACCACCTGGACATTGTCCCACTGACGTTCGGCACAGCTCTCCAGCACGATCGCGCGGCGCTCCTCGGCGGAGAACTTCGGCTGCTTGGTGGAGTTCTCGGAAAGGAAGACGACCACCTCCTCGGCGATCGAACGGGCCTCGCCGATCACCCACATATGGCCGTTCGTGATCGGGTCCAGAGTGCCCGAGAAACCGATTTTCTTCATGCGCTGCCCTGTTGGCTGAATGTCAATGACGACATTCTAGCCGACCTGGGCGTCAGGATGCCCTGGCGGCGGGCCCGGGCTTGCCGGACGCCGGGGCCTGCGTCGGCGGGAATGCCACCTGCACCAGGAGGCCGCCCAGCCGGGCCGACTGGTCCAGCGTCAAGGTGGCGCCGTGGCGCTCGGCGATGGCCTTGATGATGGCCAGGCCCAGCCCGCTGCCCGTGGCCGTGCTGCCCGGCACCCGGTAAAAGCGGTTGAAGACACGCTCGCGTTCTTCCGGCGAGATGCCGGGGCCGCTGTCCTCGACCACCAGCGTCGCGCCTTGGGCAGCGTTGGTCCCGGCGCGTACCGACACGTCCACCGTGCCACCGGCCGGCGTGTATTTCAACGCGTTGTCGACCAGGTTGCGCAGCAGGACCAGCAGCGCGTCGCCCTGCCCCTTCACGTCCGCCTCGTCGGCCTGATGCAGGCCCAGGTCGATCGAGCGGGTGGCGGCCGCATTGGCCATGTCGCCCAGCGTGCGGCGCGCCAGGTCGGTCAGGCTGACCGGCTCCAGCTTTGCCTCGGCCGCTTCCTGCCGGGCCAGCACCAGCAACTGCTCGACCAGGCGGGTGGCGCGTTCGATGCCGGCCGTGAGGCGGCCGATGGCGACGGCGCGGGCCGCGTCGTCGTCCGCACGGTCCAGGCTCAGCACCTGCAGCTTGAGCGCGGCCAGCGGCGAGCGCAGCTCGTGCGCGGCATCGGCCACGAAGTGCTGCTGGGCGTCGAATGCCGTGCGCACGCGCCCGAACAGCAGGTTCAGTTCATGTACCAGCGGCTTGACCTCGTCGGGCAGGTCCGATTCCGACACGGGCGACAGGTCGTCCGCCTGGCGCGACGCCACCTGGCGCCGCACCCGTGCCACGGGGGCCAGCGAGCCGCTGACGACCCACCACACCACCAGCATCAGCACCGGTGCCATCATCGCGATGGGACCCACGGTGCGCAGCGCCAGCGCGCCGGCCATGCGCTTGCGCACGGCCATGTCCTGGGCGATCTGCACGGTCTGGTTGCTGGTCTGGACGGAAAACACGCGGTACGTCGTGCCCTTGGCCTTGACGTTGGAGAAGCCCAGTACGGCACGCTGCGGCAGCTCGGCGCGCGAGATCGAGCGAAACACCTGGATGCCATCGGGCGTCCAGACCTGCACCACCATGTCGTCGTTGCCGGGATCGACGCTGGGGCCATGCACGGAATTGGCCAGCGGCACGCCGGAGCGCAGCGCCAGCGCCATCTGCTGCATGTGGTAATCGAAGATCTGGTCGGCGTCGTGCAGCGCGCTGCGGTAGGCGATCATCGCCTGCGCCAGCGCGGCCATCGTGATGGCGGCCAGCAGGAACCACAGCAGCCGGCCACGCAGCGAGTGCGAGACGCTGACCTTGGGCATCATACTTTCGGCACCATGTAGCCCAGGCCCCGCACGTTCTGGATCAGTTCACTGCCCAGCTTCTTGCGCAGCCCGTGGATGTAGACTTCGACGGCGTTGCTGTTCACTTCATCCTTCCAGCTGTACAGCTTTTCCTCCAGCTGCGCGCGCGACAGCACGATCCCGGGGCGCGCGATCAGCGCTTCCAGCACGGCCCATTCGCGCGCCGACAGGCTGACGGGCTGGCCGCCCGCGATCACTTCGCGCGTCTGCGGATTGATCGACACGCCCTTGTGCTCGAACACGGGCTCGGCCCGGCCCGCCGAGCGGCGCAGCAGTGCGCGGATGCGGGCCAGCAGCTCGTCCAGGTCGTAGGGCTTCAACACGTAGTCGTCGGCACCCGCGTCCAGGCCGGCGATGCGCTGTTCGACCGCATCGCGCGCGGTCGCCACCAGCACCGGCGTCAGTTCCTTGCGCGTGCGCATCGAGCGCAGCACTTCCAGGCCGTCCTTGCGGGGCAAGCCCAGGTCCAGCAGCACGAGGTCGTACGTCTGCGTCTGCAGCGCCGTATCGGCCATCGCGCCATCCTTGACCCAATCGACGGCGTAATGTTCGGCCCGGAGCAGGTCCAGTACCACTTCACCGATCATTACATCGTCTTCCACCAGCAAGAGCCGCATACCATTCCTTTCTGTTCTTATCGGCCGCCGCCCATGTGCGGACGGCGGCATTGCACCGCAGTGTAGCCGAACGCCGTCAGCCCAGCCGGACCGGGATGAATATGCGTTCCTCGCCACGCTGGATCAGCAACGCCACCGAGCGGTCGGCGCGCGCCACCACGTCGCGCACCTGTTCCACCGACGTCACCATGCGCCCGTTCACGGACAGCAGCACGTCGCCCGGCTGCACGCCGGCGCTGGCGGCGGCACCGCCCGCGTCCTCGATCACCAGACCGGCCGGCAGCCCGGTCTGGCGCCGCTCCAGCGGATCGAGCGGACGCAGTGCCAGGCCCAGGCGCAGCTTGTCGGCCGGGGCCCGCTCGTCGGTGCTGGCGACGGCCCGCGTATTGGCGTTGCCCAGCTTGCCCGTCAAGGTGACGGCCTTGCCCTGGCGCCAGACGTCGAGCGTGACCTTGTCGCCCGGCTTGGCCAGCGCCACCAGCGCGGGCAGGTCGCCGGATGCGACGATCTTCTGGCCGTTGACGGTGCGGATCACGTCGCCCGGCTTCAGGCCGGCCTGGTCGCCCGGGCTGCCCGGCTCGACGTTCGCCACCAGCGCGCCTTCCGGTGTCGCCAGGCCGAACGAGTCGGCAAAGCCCTGGTTCACTTCCTGCACCGTCACGCCCAGGCGCGCATGCACCACCTTGCCGGTCGCGACGATCTGCTCCTTGATGCGGTTGGCCAGGTCGATCGGGATCGCGAACGACAGGCCCTGGTAGCCGCCCGTCTGGCTGTAGATCTGCGAGTTGATGCCGACCACTTCGCCTTTCGTGTTGAACAACGGGCCGCCCGAGTTGCCGGGGTTGACGGCCACGTCGGTCTGGATGAATGGCACGCTGCCTTCGTCCAGCGAGCGCCCCTTGGCACTGACGACGCCGGCCGTGACCGTGCTTTCCAGGCCGAAGGGTGAGCCGATCGCCAGCACCCATTCGCCCACCTTCAGTTCCGTCGAGCGCCCCAGCGGCACGACGGGGAGGTTCTTCGCGTCGATCTTCAGCACCGCCACGTCCGTCTTCGGATCGGAGCCCAGCACCTTGGCGCGGAATTCGCGGCGGTCGGCCAGCTTGACGGACACCTCGCTGGCGTCGCGCACCACGTGGGCATTGGTCAGGATGATGCCGTCCGCACTGACGATGAAGCCGGAGCCCACGCCATGGCTGGGCGCCTCGCGGCCTCCACCGCCCCGTTGCGGGCCTTGGAAGCGGCGGAAGAATTCGAAGAACGGGTCATCGGCGAAGGGCTCGGCGCGGTTTTCGTAGCCCGCGCGCACCCGGCCCGTCGTGCTGATGTTGACGACGGCAGGACCGTTGCGCGAGGCGATCACGCTAAAGTCGGGCAAGGCGATCATGGGCGCAGGCGTGGGGGCCGGGGCGCCCGCGGCGGCATTGGCCGGCACGGCGGCACTTGGCGTCGCCACGCTGGCGGCCGCGGGCACGGCAGGCGTGGCCTCGGCGTTGCTGTTGCGCTGTACTGCTATCGCTGCGCCGGCACCCAGTACGCCGACCGCGCACAGCGTCAGCACCAGGCGCTTCATCGTCATCGAGACAACAGTATTCTTGCTCATCGCTGTACTCCACTTGAATCAGGTTATCGATGTCAACAATATGAGGCTTCAAGCTTAGCGGCCCCTTAACGGGTAGGGCAAGTAACGGCCGGGCCTGCCCGGAAGCCCTCGCCCTGCCGCGACGGCCGCGCCCAGACGCACAAAGGCCGGGTCACCCCGGCCTGGTATTGCACTGATCGCCTCATGTCAGCGGGCCGGCCTTGCCTGGCCGGCAACCGCCATCCCGTCAAGCAGCGGCGCGCTTGTCGTCGAGCGCCGTGACGTTCGCACCGGCGCCGTCGATGGCGATCTTGCGCGGCTTGAACGCTTCCGGCACTTCACGCACCAGGTCGATGGTCAGCATGCCGTTGTTGAAGGAGGCGCCCGTCACCTTGACATGGTTGGCCAGCTGGAAGCGTTGCTCGAAATCGCGCGCCGCGATACCACGGTGCAGGAAGGTGCGCTCGACGGCCTCCTTCTGCTTGCGGCCCGTCACGACCAGCGAATCGCGTTCGCTGGTGATGTCGATTTCGGCACGGTCGAAGCCGGCCAGCGCCATCACGATGCGATACTGGTCCTCGTTGACCAGTTCGACGTTGTACGGCGGATAGCTGGGCTGCGAATCGTTGTTCAGCAGCTGGGCCAGGCGATCGAAGCCGATGGCGGTACGGTACAGGGGAGCAAGGTCAAAAGTACGCATTTTCAATATCCTTTCATTCAGCGATATGGGTGCGGCCCCCATGCGGGCGACCGCGGGTACACGGTAAAACCAGGAATCAACGCGGGTGTGGCCTCAGCCGGGATGCCAGCCGGGATGCCAGCCGGGACGTCGGCCGTAGCGCCGGCTGAACAGTCTGCCGATTGGCGGGTGTCCCGATCCCGAAATTGCGGATGGAAGCCCCCGCCTGGGCCAGTCGGGCCAGCCCGGGCCATGCCGGCCCCGGGCCGGCGCCCGATCAGGCCGCGCGCTGCTCTTCGATGGCGGGAACGTCCGAGTTCGTGACGCCGTCGATGGCGATCTTGCGCGGCTTGAGCGCTTCGGGTACTTCACGCACCAGGTCGATGGTGAGCATGCCGTTGGTGAAGGAGGCGCCCGTTACCTTGACGTGATTCGCCAGCTGGAAGCGCTGCTCGAAGTCGCGGGCCGCGATACCGCGGTGCAGGTAGGTGCGTTCGTTGCCGTCCTTCTGCTTGCGGCCGACGATGTGCAGGGTGTCGCGTTCGCTGGTGATGTCGATTTCCGAACGGTCGAAGCCGGCCAGTGCCATCACGATGCGGTACTGGTCTTCCGACACGAGTTCGATGTTATACGGAGGGTAGCTGGGCTGGGCCTCGGCATTGTTCAGCATCTGTGCCAGGCGGTCGAAGCCGATAGCGGTACGGTACAGCGGAGTCAGGTCAAAAGTACGCATGATGGATATCCTTTCAAAGTTAAGCGATACCGGAAGGGGCTCGGGTCCTGCAGCGGCATCGCTGCGTGCCTGGCCACCTTCTGAGTCGCGGTCCCCTGCTGGGCAACCGCTGCATCCGATATACGGACACCCGGAACGCGTTTCAAGGGGATTTTTTTCAGAAAAGTTTGCTGTTACTTTTTGAAACATTTCAGATTTCTCACGTGCTACACTCGCCGCCTTGGACACTCTGGAACCCCGCCTCATGCCCCTGTCTTCCGTTCCGCGTGCAGCGATCCTGCCGCTGCTGCTGGCCACCGCTTTCTGCGCCAAGGCCGACCCGCTGCCCCCTTCGCTGGACCAACCCTACCCGGGCACGGTCCGGATGAAGATCGATGCCTCCGACACCGCTCGCAACATCTTCCGCATCCAGCAGACCATCCCTGCCAAGCCGGGCAAGCTGACACTGCTCTATCCGCAGTGGGTCACGGCCCAGCACGGCCCGACGGGTGCGCTGCACCAACTGGCGGGCCTGAAGGTATCGGCCAACGGCAAGCCCGTGGCATGGAAGCGCGATCCCCTCAACGTGTTTGCGTTCCAGGTCGACGTGCCGAAGGATGCCCAGGCAGTGGATGTGGAATACCAGCACCTGTCGCCCACCGAAAGCGGCCAGGGCCGCATAGCCGTGACGCCGGACATCCTCGGCATCCAGTGGCAGTCGATGACGATGTACCCGGCGGGCTACCACACTCGCCGCATCCCGATCCAGACCACGCTGACCTTGCCGGCCGGCTGGCAATACGGCACGGCCCTGGAGACGGCGCAACGTGCGGGCGACGAGATCCAGTTCAAGACCACCGACCTGGAGACCTTCATCGACTCGCCGCTGTTCGCGGGACGCCACTTCAAACGGTTCGACCTGGACCCCGGTGCGAAAGTTCCCGTCCGGCTGAATATCGTGGCCGACACGGCCGAAGCGCTGGACGCCAAGCCGGAACAGATCGAGTTGCACCGGGCGCTCGTGAAGCAGGCCTATAAACTGTTCAACTCGCAGCACTACACGCACTACGATTTCCTGTTCGCGCTGTCGGAAGAATTCGGCGGCGTGGGCCGCGAGCACCACCAGTCCAGCGAGAACGGCGTCAAGAGCAACTACTTCACGGAGTGGAGCAAGACGGAAGCCGTGCGCACCCTGCTGCCGCACGAATTCACCCACTCGTGGAACGGCAAGTTCCGCCGCCCCAAGGGCCAGGACGTCCCCAACTTCAACACGCCGCTGGAAAACAGCCTGCTGTGGGTATACGAAGGCCAGACGCAGTACTGGGGCCAGGTGCTGGCGGCCCGTTCCGGTCTCGTCAAGGCGTCCAGCGTGCGTGACATCATCGCCGCCACCGCCGCCACGTATGCCAACGTGCAGGGCCGCACGTGGCGCCCTGTCGTCGACACGACCTACGATCCCATCATCAGCCAGCGCCGGCCGCAGGTATGGCCGAACTGGCAGCGCAGCGAGGACTATTACTCGGAAGGCGCGCTGATCTGGCTGGGCGTGGACACGCTCATCCGCGAACTGTCCGGCGACAAGCGCTCGCTGGACGATTTCGCCCGTGCCTTCTTCGGCGTCGACAACGGCGTCAACGTGGCCAAGCACTACACGTTCGACGACGTCGTCAAGGCATTGCACGGCGTCCAGCCGTACGACTGGGCGGCGTTCCTGAAGAAGAAGGTCGAGGAGACGGGGCCGGCACCGCTGGACGGCCTGGCGCGCGCGGGCTGGAAACTCGTCTACACGGACACGCAGACGGAATTCCTCAAGAGCGTCGAGGAGCAGAGCAAGACGGCCAACTTCCAGTTCTCGCTGGGCTTCTCCGTGGCCAGCGACGGCAAGATCACGGGCATCGTCTGGGACGGCCTGGGCTTCCAGGCAGGCTTGTCGGGCAATACGACGCTGCTGGCCGTCAACGGCCGGGCCTACAAGGCCGAGGCGTTGCGCGCGGCCGTCACGGCAGCCGCCAAGGACAGGAAACCGATCGAGCTGCTCGTCAAGCGCGGCAACGACTACCGCACCGTGCCGCTGGCCTATTACGGCGGCCTCAAGTATCCGCGCCTGGAGCGCATCGAGGGCACGCCGGACCGGCTGGAGGCCATCCTGCAAGCGATCAAGTGAACTGCGGTGAGCTGCGGTAAGCTGCGGTAGCCGCGGTAGCCGTAGTAAGCCGCGGTAGGCGGCAGCAGGCCGCGCCGGTGCAGGCGCGGGCCCGCCGAGTGAGAGGGCGCACGTTGCTACCGGCACGTGCGCCCTTGTTGCGTCCCGTTCGGTACAGTCCCGTTACGCAACCATGGGAGACGACATGATCACGCTGCACACCTGGACCACGCCGAACGGGCGCAAACCCATCATCCTGCTCGAGGAGCTGGCGGTGCCCTACACCATCGTGCCAGTCGACCTGGGCCAGCGCGAGCAGTTCGAGCCGGCCTTCCTGGCCATCTCCCCCAACAACAAGATTCCCGCGCTGGTGGACGACGAGGCGGCCGGCGCCCCGCTGACGATGTTCGAGAGTGGCGCCATCCTGACCTACCTGGCCGAAAAGCATGGCCGGCTGCTGCCAGCGGCGGGCGCCGAACGCTACCGGGTGCTGACGTGGCTGCACTGGCAGATCGGCGGCGTCGGGCCGATGTTCGGCCAGTTGGGCTTTTTCGCGAAACAGGACGATGCGTTCGCCATCGACCACTTCGTCAAGGAAGCCGAACGGCTGCTGGGGGTACTGGACAAGCAGCTGTCGACCGGCCCCTATCTTGCCGGCGCCGGGTATTCGATTGCCGACATCGCCGTCTATCCGTGGATCGTCGCCGCCACCGAGCGGCTCGGGCCCCAGCTGGGCGCAACCTTGGCCGGCAAGGCTGCGCTGCAGCGCTGGCTCAAGCTGGTGGGTGAGCGGCCGGCCGTGGGCAAGGCGATGGCCTGGTCGGCCGGGTGATCGCGCCGGCGCGACGCATCACGCGCAGCGCGATGTGACACCGGTCGCGCGTTCCAACACGTAGTCCAGGTTGCGACCGTCATCGCGCGGACTGCCCCGCCAGCCCTGCGCGGCATAGAAGCGGTCGGCACGGGTGCCGGCGCCGGTCGCCAGGCGGATGCGCTCGTGGCCCTGTGCAAACAGCCAGTCCGTTGCCAGGCCCAGCAGGTGTTTCGCCATCCCCCTCCCCTCGTATCCCGGCTGGACGAACAGCGCCCAGATCGACGCATCGGCGCGGTCGGCATAACAGAAGGCGGCGATCGTGCCATCCAGTTCGGCGACCCAGCCGCGCCCGGCCCGGTCCAGGTAGTCCTCGTACATCGCCAGCGTCACCCGGCTCGGGTCGGACAGTACGTTTTCCGTCACCGCCAGGCGGATCGCGGACATGGCCGGGATGTCGGCTGCCGTCGCCCGGCGGTACAGCGGTGCGGGATGCGCCATTGCCGTCATGCGCCCTCCGCCGTCGTTTGCAGGTAGCGCGCGCTCCACGCGGCAATCAGGTCGGCCACGTAGACGGCATCGGCACGCTGCGTCAGCAGGTGGTCGGCGCTGTCCAGGCTGATGTAGCTTTTCGGGTGCTTGGCGGCGGCGAAGATGTGCAGGGCATTGTCGATGCCCACCGTCGTGTCGCCTGGCGCATGCATCACCAGCAGGGCCTTGCGCAAGGCGGCGATCTTCGGCTGCAATGCATGCTCTGCCACGTCGTCGAGGAACTGCTTGCGGATGCGGAACGGCCGCCCGGCCAGTTGCACCTGGGCTTCGCCGTCCGCCACGATGGTGTCGATCTGCGCGTCGAACAGGTGCGTCACGTGCGATGGATCGCTGGGCGCGGCGATCGTCACCACGGCGCGCGCTTCCGGGATGTTGCCCGCGACGGCCAGCGTGGCGGCCCCGCCCAGGCTGTGGCCGATCAGCAGTTGCGGCGCCGCGCGCGTGGCACGCAGGTAGTCGGCGGCGGCGGCCAGGTCGGCGATATTGGAAGAAAAATTCGTGTTGGCGAAATCGCCTTCGCTGGCGCCCAGTCCCGTGAAGTCGAAGCGCAGCACGGCGATGCCGTGCTCCGTCAGCGCCTGGGCGATGCGGCTGGCCGCGAACACGTCCTTGCCGCACGTGAAGCAGTGCGCGAACAGCGCGTACGCGCGGATGGGTCCGTCGGGCGCATCCAGCCGCGCCGCCAGCATGGCGCCGCTGGCGTCGGGGAAATCGAGTCGTTCTGCTCGCATCGTTGGCTCTTCTTGTGGAGATGGGCGTACTGTGCACGGGATGAGGCGCGACGGCAAGCCCCATTGCCCTGTCAGCCGAACAAGCCGTGCAGGAACCAGCGCGGTTCCCCGTCCTCGTCGGTCCCCGTCAACCGTTCCCGGTAGACCCAGTAATGCGCGTTGTCCTCGCCCTGGGCGATGAAATAGTCGCGCGTTTGCGTCTCCCCCACCAGCCCGCCTCGATCCGTTCGGCCGACGACACCATGCGCAGCGGCGAGCAGTAGAACGGCCGGTGGTCGCGCACCAGCAGCGCGATCGGTTTCGCCAGCAGCCATGTGGGCCGGGGCAGGCTGCCGGGCGGCAGCGCGGCCGCCACGTTGGCCGGTTTGTCCTGCACCGGTGCCCAGCCGTTGGCATGCTCGGGACGGTGGTCGGCCCGGGGCGCCGCCTGCAGCACGTTGTCGGCGCCCAGCCGGGCCACCAGCAGTTCGAACAGGCGCAGGCGGTCTTCCTTGCTGCCGCCCGGCTCGGGAAACAGCGAGTCGCTGAGCGGCGCCATCGGCTTGACCTGCAGCGCCTCCAGGCACAAGCCGATGACGGGCGCCTCCAGTACCAGCTTGGCCAGCTTCTCCTTCAGCAGGCGCACCAGGTGATCGTCGCGCCACACCGGTTCGGCCAGCATGATGTCGATGGCCGTGGGCGGCCGCGCCACCCTGCCCCGTTCGTGTTCCAGCAGCAGGCTGATGCGTTCGACGGCGAACTGGCGCACGCACAGCCAGCCCGTCAGCTGCTGCAGCAGCCGGCGGGCACCGGCCAGCAGCAGGTCGGCATCGTCGATGCGGTCGAACAGTTCCAGTTTCTCCCGGAAACCGGGCGGCGCCTCGATCCAGCGGAACATCTCGGCCGTGTGCCCGCGCGCCGCATCGAGCACGTCCAGCAGCGCGCGGCCGCAGCGCCGCTGCAGGCCGGGCCGCGGCAGGCGCATCAGCTCGCCCACCGTCAGGCAGCCGATCCCCTCCAGCCACGCCAGGTAGGGCCGTGCCGGCGGCAACAGGCTCACCGGCAGGCCCTGCAGCCGGCGCTCCATCGTCTCGATTGTTAAAGAACGTCCCGCACCGCTGCGGGCCAGCAACCATGCGCCGCGTGCCGTCGGCGCCACGCCCAGCACCGCCGTGAAACCCAGCGCCTGCAGGCTTTCCCGCACCAGCGCGCACAGCCGCCGGATGCCGCCGAACAGGCGCAGGCTGGCGCCCACGTCCAGCAGCAGCGTCGCCTCCTCCCCTTCCGTCACCTGCGGCGTGTAGCGCAGCAGGGCCATCGCCACCGCGTGCAGGGCCTCGGCCTCCTGCGCGGGCGCACGTTCGTGCAGCGCGATCTCCGGCGCCAGCATCAGCGCGCCGCCGCGGCGCATGCCGGGCCGCACGCCGGCCCGGTGCGCCCTCTCCGATACGGCCAGCACCACCTCGTGTTCCAGTACGGCCGTGCCGGCGTCAGCCGACCAGCGCGGGCTGAACACTTCGAGCGGGAGCCGGGGCAGGTGCAGGCCGATCCAGAGTCGCATGTCGTTGCAGTAAAGAAGGTGTCAATGGCAAGAACAGCGGCGCTTCCCGTTGCGGCCCGCGCCGCTTGATAAAACCGATGTCCATGCCGCCCGCGGCCGGCCGCAGCGACAGGCGCAACGGCGCGGGTGACGCATCCTGCGCGGCCGCCAGCGGCCGCAGCAGGCAAAACAAGGTATCGCCGCTTTGCGCCGCCAGATGCAGCCGTCGCAATGCCTCGCCTCGCACATGCTGCTGCCACAGCAGCAGTGCGCCGCAGCAGCCGCTGCGCAGGATCTGCTCGGCCGCCCACAGCGCGTCCGTGCTCTTGCCCGTATTCCGGATCCAGATCAGCTGCGACGGCGCAATGCCCAACGCGGCCAATGCCAGCGCCTGCGGCGCATGGGGCGGTTGCAACAGCACGATGGACCGCCGCGCCGCCGCCAGCGCCGCCAGGGCCGGCCGCAGCAGGCGGATTTCGCCCACGCCCGGTTGCGGCAACAGCAATTCAAACAACGTTCCCGTCGGCCAGCCGCCGCCCGGCAGCTGGGCCGACAGGGCTGGGTAGCCGGTGTCGACACAGCGGTCGGTCGATTGCGCCAGTTGCGATGCAAGCCACAACGAGGGATGCAAGACTTCCGGCGCGGTCATCGCAGCAGGGTGCGGATCGGAGCGGGCCATGGGATAAATGTTCAAATACTGTATATGCATACAGTAATCGCTGAACCGGGGTTTGGCAAGGATTTTCTTGTCAGAGTGTCTAAACCATTGCTTTAACAAGCAATGCTTAACCCATTGAATTTTAAAGATTAAAGCGGCCAAACAGCCTGCGTCGAGATGAGACAATTGCCCAACGGTATCGTGCGCAAGCCAAGGCCGGCCGCCTGCTGCGACCGGGTCCGCATGCCGGCCCTGACGCCGCCGTACGCCGACAGCAATACCTCAGCGGCGCTGCTTGCCGAAGAACGCCAGCATCATCCGCCCCGCATCCGGTCCCGCCTTGGCATGAAAGGCCAGGCGCTCGTCGCCACCGCTCCAGGCGTGCTCCAGCACGTCGATATGGGCGGCGCGCACCACCAGCTGGCGGCCGCGATAGTAATCGCGTACTTCGTGGCCATTGCGGTTGCCGCGCAGCCCCGCCGGCTCGACCTTGATGCGCGCCGGCGTGCCGGGCGGCAAGCCGTTCAGCAGCAGGGCCTGCCTGATCAGCTGCTGCTGGTTGACGGGATACACCACCGTGTCCCCTCCGCCCTGGATCACGATCGTGGGCATGCCGGGGAAATCGGGCCGGCGCGCCAGGATCTCCTCCACCGCCGCATCGGCGCGCGTGCCGGCGCCATGCCGCATCACGCCCAGTGCGCCGATGGCGCCATGGCCGGCCCCGAAGACGGGACCGGAATGCAGGCCCACGGCCGCGAACAGGTGCGGGAAATTGAGGGCAAGGATGTGCGCCATGCCGGCCCCGGCCGAGATGCCGCACGCGTAGATGCGGCGCCGGTCGATCGGGTAGCGCTCCAGTACTCGTGCCAGCACGGCGGCGACGGGCTGGACGTCGCCACCGCCCTGCTGGGTGGCCCTGTCGAACCAGCGCCAGCAGCGCTGCGCATGCACGCTGGCCGACTGCTGCGGGTACAGGACCGCGTACCCGTGCTTTTCCGCCAGCAGGTTCATCCGCGTTCCCTCGGCAAATTCGGTGGCGCTCTGGTGGCAGCCGTGCAGCATCACCACGAGCGGCAGGCCGCCGGCCAGCGCTTGCGCCGACACCGTGTGCGGCAGATACAGCCAGTAGCGCATGCGCCGTGGCGGCAACCCCGGCACGGCGACGATTTCCTGCCCGGCCAGCCACTTGCCGGGCGCCACCGCGGGCGTGCGGACCCGTGCCGCCGCCGGCCGGCGCGCCACCTTCCGGGGCGGCGGCGCAGTAACCGCCGGTAACGCCAGCAACCCAGCCACGACCTTGCCGGCCGCTTTCCGCTGCGTCCTGCCCAGTTTGGCCAGGCTGCGCAACAATGCCGTCCCGCCGCCTGTCTTGCCGCTTCGTCTTGCCATGCCGCGCTCCTGTGTGGGCTCACACTATTGACTTTCGGTAAGGGCACGAAAAACCCGCTTGCGCTATTCTGGCATGCGCACCGCCGGGCTATGCGCGGCGGCTTTTTCACCATGGATTCACAGGAGACCATAATGAGCTATCTCGACCGAGACCCGTTTGGCATTTACCGTGACCGTACCAACGACGGCCCTGGCCCGCGCCTGATGGGCGCCGACACCCTGATGGGCGAGGACGTCTACAACCGCCAGGAAGAAGACCTGGGCGACATCAAGGAAATCATGATCGACATGCAAAGCGGCCAGATCGCCTACGCCGTGCTGTCGTTCGGTGGCATCCTGGGCATGGGCGACAAGCTGTTTGCCGTGCCATGGCAGGCCCTGCAGCTCGACACCGTCAACAAGCGCTTCATCCTGGATGTGTCGAAGCAGCGCCTGGAAAGCGCGCCCGGCTTCGACAAGGACCGCTGGCCCGACATGGCCAGCGCCGAGTTTGGCAGCCAGATCCACGGCTTCTACGGCACCCAGCAGGCCATGCCGGGCCAGATGACGTCCACCGGCAGCGTGATGGGCAGCGGCACCGGCACGATGCAGAGCGGCAGCAGCTATGGCCAGAGCGGCAGCATGTCGGGCTCGTCGGGCAGCCTGTCCGGCAGCCAGAGCGGCAACCTGGGCAGCGGCAGCGGCCTGTCCAGCCAGAGCGGCAGCCTGGGCAGCGGTTCCGGCCTGGGCAGCAGCAGCCTGGACCTGGACAACCAGTCCGACCTGACGGACAAGAACGTCAACCAGGTGGGCGGCTTGTCGAACCAGAACAGCAGCCTCGACCCGAACAAGAAATTCTGACGTAACGGCCCGGCAGCTGTAAAACAAACGACCGCCGCGGCGGTCGTTTGTTCATGGGGTCTGTCCCTGAGCCTTCCCCTCATTTTTAATAGATGAGTACTAGACTAGCCAGCTCCTGCATAGCTTCGCGGAGCTGGCTGTGCGTCAGCCTTCGATACCTGACGTCGGCGAGCCATTGGCGAGCTAAGGAAACGATCGACACAGTTTTCGCGGATTTGGGTTTGCTGCCGTAGCGCATACGATAGCCCCGACTTTGCGCAACGATGCCGATGATCCATAGGGCGAAGCTGAGCAAGGTGCCGATAAGAAGTAATGCGGCGAGACGCTTGGGTTGGCGTGTTTGACTGTGGCGAATCCCCATCCCCCACCGCGGGTTTTTGAGGTCGCGGAAAGTCTGTTCGATTTGCATGCGACAGCTGTATAAGGCGACGATCTGTTTTGCACGCAGCTTCGATAGCCCTGGTGAGACGGACAACAGCCAGGGTTCGGATTGTCCCTTACGCTGTTTGTTGCTGTGATGGCTGCCGGCGTCATTGCCGAAGACGGTCAATTTCTTTCGTCCTTGGGGCGACTTCTTCACCAAAGTCAGACGGCATTTCACCAAGCGCGATTGGGTATGTTCGAACCGTCCCAAATCGCGTGGGACCTTAGTGGCGTGAGGGTAAAGCTCTTTGCAAGGCTGCCACTTCGTGGTGCCTTCTACGCGAACGGTGTCGAGATTACGAATTCTACCGATCCAATCGTAGCCGAGCTCGCCGAGCATCTGGAACCAAGTCCCCCGAAAGCCCGCGTCGGTGATGATCACTGGACTGCGGTGTGGAGGCAGTACCGTCCGTAGAGTCTCCAGGAAACGATGATGGACTTGTCTGCTGCCATACGACTTGGTCGGATGCAGCTCCTCATAAATCGTGATCGCACGCCCCTCCACCACCACGGCGGCGCGCAGCAAATGCTGACTTACATCCGGCAGCAAATCAGACCAATCGACGATCACTGCAATGCGCTCCTGATGCGGCAGGAGGTGGTGCGCCAAGGCCTTGAAGATGCTTACCCGCTCCTTGGCCAAGTGAGCGTTACTTAGAAGGCGGTCGATGCGCTTGATCCGATAGCGTAGGCTTACTTCACTTTCTAGCGCCTTGCTCATTCCCATCATTGCCAGCCCGCCGCTGCGGGCCGCTTCGACAGCATCGGCCAAACATCTCCGCCGTTTGGCGTGCATCGCGGAGCACTGATCGGCCAAAAACTTCTGTATGATTTGCTGTGCATGCATGGTCTGTGCCTTTCATTCGCAGTTTGGTCGCTACGAATAAAAGGGCTAACACAGCCATGCATGCGCCGTTTTTGGGATTGAAAGTTAGCAGCTTCCGCTTCCGTTTACAACAGAAATTTGTGGGGAAGGCTCAGGGTCTGTCCCTGCAAGGGACTGACCCCGAAGTTGCTGATGCCGTAAAGTTCAGCCCAACCGCCCCGCCATCACCGCTGCATCGACTCCCACACCTTGAACAGCCGCTTGACCGACACCGGCATCGGCGTGCGCAGCTCCTGCGCATACAGCGACACGCGCAACTCCTCCAGCAGCCAGCGGTATTCCACCAGCTTCGGATCGGTGTTCTTGCCGGCCGACTTGTCGCGCGCCATGCGCAGGTACGGCTGCGCGGCCTGGTGCCACTCGGCCATCGCCTTGGCGTCGCGCGCGGGATCGGCGCGCAGCTTCTCCAGCCGCACGTTCATCGCCTTCAGGTAGCGCGGGAAATGCGCCAGCTGGGCGAACTCCGTGTCGAGCAGGAAGCGCTTGTGCACGAGGCCCTTCAGCTGCTCCTGCATGTCGGCGGCGGCCTGCGGGTTGATGCCCTGCAGGCGCTTGGGCAGGCCGTGGAACTCCGTCAGCACCTGCGACACCAGCCGCGCGATCTCGTTCACCAGCAGCACCAGGCGCGACTTGCCCTCGTCCTTGCGCCGGTTGAACGACGCAGCGTCCGTCGGCAGCGGGTCCTGCAGGCAGGCGATGTCGATCGCCTTGGCGATAATCTGGTCGCGCAGTTCCTCCTGCGTGCCCATGCTCATGAACTGCATGCCCATCTGCTGCAGGTTGGGGATGCTCTTCTCGACGAACTTGATCTGGTCCTTCATCTGCAGCGCGAACAGGCGCCGCAGGCCGATGCGGTGCGTGCGCGCCGCCACGTTCGGGTCGTCGAACACCTCCAGGTCGCAATGGGTGACCTTGTCGACCAGGGCCGGGAAGCCGATCAGGGTCAGCTTGCCCTGCACGATCTCCAGCAGCTCCGGCAGTTCGCCGAAGGTCCATGCCGTGATATTGGTGTGCGCGGCTGCCGCCGCCGGTGCTGCCGCCGGTGCGGGCGGCGGCGCGCTGCCCGGCTTGCCGCCGGCCTTGACCTCGCCGGCGATACCGCCGTGCGCCGCGCCTCTGGACTTCGCACCGCCATCCAGCCGCGCCAGCGAACTGGCGGAGGCCGGCGGCGCGTTCTCCGCCATCTTCTGGAAGCTCTGGCGTGCCTGCGCGCCGTACTCCGCCTGCAAGGTGGCGAGGTTGCGGCCCATGTCCAGCTGGCGCCCGTGCTCGTCGATCACCTTGAAGTTCATGAAGTGGTGCGCGGGCAGCTGTTCGGGCTTGAAGTCGGACGTCAGCACGTTGATCGTCACCTGCTCGCGGATGTCGGCGATGATCGCGTCGATCAGGTCGCCGCGGCCGAACGCCTCCCTGGCGGCGATGCGTTCGCAGAACTTCGCCGCGTATTCCGGCAGCGGCACCATGTGGCGGCGCTGCTTCTGCGGCAGGGATTTGAGCAGCAGGTGCACCTTCTCCTTCAGCATGCCCGGCACCAGCCATTCGCAGCGTTCGCGCGACAGCTGGTTCAACGCATACAGCGGCACGTGCAGGGTAACGCCGTCGCGCACCGTGCCCGGCTCGAAGTGGTACGTCAGGCTCATCTCGATGCCGGCGGCCAGCATCTTCTTCGGGAACAGCTCCGTCGTCACGCCCGCGGCCTCGTGCCGCATCAGGTCTTCCTTGACGAGGTAGAGGAGCTTCGGATCGGCCTGCGTGGCCTGCTTGTGCCAGGCCTCGAAGCCGGCGCCGTTGACGACGTCGTGCGGGATCAGCTTGTCGTAGAACGCCTCGATCAGCTGTTCGTCCACCAGCACGTCCTGGCGGCGCGACTTGTGTTCCAGCGTCTCGATCTCCTTCACCAGCTTGTGGTTGTGGATGAAGAACGGCGCACGCGTGTCGTAGTCGCCCGCCACCAGCGCATCGCGGATGAAGATCTCGCGCGCCTCTTCCGGATTGTGCAGTGCGTAGTTGATGCGGCGCTGGCTGTACACCGTCAGGCCGTACAACGTCGCCTTCTCGGAGGCGGTGACTTGGGCGGGCCGCCTTTCCCAGCGCGGCTCGCCCCACGATTTCCTCAGCAGGTGCGCGCCCACCTTCTCCAGCCACTCCGGCTCGATCTTGGCGATCGTGCGCGCGTACAGCCGGGTCGTCTCGACCAGTTCGGCCGCCATCACCCACTTGCCGGCCTTCTTGCCCAGCGCGGAGCCGGGCCAGATGTGGAACTTGATGCCGCGCGCGCCCAGGTAGCCCGGGTCGTCTTCCATCTTGAAGCCGACGTTGCCCAGCAGGCCCGTCAAGAGCGCCATGTGCAGCTGCTCGTACGTGGCCGCCGCCTCGTTCAGGCGCCAGCCCTGCTCCTTCACCAGCGTCAGGAGCTGCGAGTGGACGTCGCGCCATTCGCGCAGGCGCACCTGCGACAGGAAGCTGGCGCGGCAGTTGTCCATCAACTGGCGGTTGGTCTTCTTGTGCGCGATCGCGTCCTCGAACCAGTGCCAGATCTTCAGGTAGGACAGGAACTCGGACTTGTCGTCGTTGAACTTGGCGTGGGCCTGGTCGGCCGCCTGCTGGTGTTCGATGGGGCGGTCGCGCGGGTCCTGCACCGACAGCGCGGACGCGACAATCAGCACTTCCGTCAGGCAGGCGCTCTCCTGCCCGGCCAGGATCATGCGGCCCACGCGCGGGTCCAGCGGCAGCTTGGCCAGCTTGCGGCCCAGGCTTGTGAGGCGGTTGTCGTCGTCGACGGCGCCCAGTTCCTGCAGCAGCTGGTAGCCGTCCGCGATCGCGCGCGCCAGCGGCGGCTCGATGAAGGGGAAGGTCTCGACGTCCGTCAGGTGCAGGGACTTCATGCGCAGGATGACGGCCGCCAGCGACGAGCGCAGAATCTCCGGGTCGGTAAACTTGGGCCGCTGCTTGAAGTCCTCTTCGTCGTACAGGCGGATGCAGACGCCGTCGGCCACGCGGCCGCAACGGCCGGCGCGCTGGTTGGCGGCCGACTGCGCGACCGGCTCGACCTGCAGCTGCTCCACCTTGTTGCGGTAGCTGTAGCGCTTCACCCGCGCGGTGCCGGCATCGACGACGTAGCGGATGCCCGGCACCGTCAGCGACGTCTCCGCCACGTTCGTCGCCAGCACGATGCGGCGCGCGTTCGTCGTGCGGAACACGCGGTCCTGCTCCTCCACCGACAGGCGCGCGAACAGGGGCAGGATCTCCACGTGCGGTGGATGGTGCTTGCGCAGCGCCTCGGCGGCATCGCGGATCTCCCGTTCGCCCGGCAGGAACACCAGCACGTCGCCTTGCCCGATGCGGCAGACCTCGTCGACGCCGTCGACGATGGCATCCATCAGGTCGCGCTTGTCCTTGGCGGCGGCGGACGTACGCAGCTGCGGCTTGGCCGCGTTGGCGCCCGGCGGCAGCGCGATCGCTTCCCGTTCCACGGGGCGGTAGCGGATCTCCACCGCGTACAGGCGGCCGGACACCTCGATGACGGGCACCGGCGGCTTGCCTTCCTGCGAGAAGTGGCGGGCAAAGCGCTCCGCGTCGATCGTCGCGGACGTGATGATGACCTTCAGGTCCGGCCGGCGCGGCAGCAGCTGCTTCAGGTAGCCCAGCAGGAAGTCGATGTTCAGGCTGCGCTCGTGGGCTTCGTCGATGATGATCGTGTCGTAGCCCTTGAGGAGCGGATCGGTCTGGGTCTCGGCCAGCAGGATACCGTCCGTCATCAGCTTGACGTAGGCGCCCTTGTGCAGGGTGTCGTTGAAGCGCACCTTGTAGCCCACGTGCTCGCCCAGCGGCGTGCCCAGTTCCTGGGCGATGCGCTTGGCGGTCGACGATGCGGCGATGCGGCGCGGCTGCGTGTGGCCGATCAGGCCATTCTGGCCACGCCCCAGCTCCAGGCAGATCTTCGGCAGCTGCGTCGTCTTGCCCGACCCCGTCTCGCCGGAGACGATCACGACTTGATGCTTGCGCAAGGCCTCGGCAATCTCCTCGCGCCGGCCCGATACCGGCAGGTCTTCCGGGAAGCGGATCGGTGGCAGCGGGTTACGGAACGCGCGTGCCGCCTCGCGTTCGGCGCGCTCGGCTTCGCGGGCCGCGCGGGCGGCCGCCTGCTCCGGCGTCTCGGGGCGGCGCTGGGCGGGCTCGCCGCGGCGGCCGTCGCCACGCGGGCGGCGTGCCTGGCCGCCGGGGGATTTCTCTGCGGGCGTTGCGGAAGAGGGGGAACGGGACTGCTTGCTGGCTTCTGACATTGTTTTTTACATAGATTTGCGGCGAAAACCGCGCAGCGAATTATAATGCGGCCAATGGAAAACCCTACCGAATTCGTCCACTGGCTGCGCTCTGTCGCGCCGTATATCCACGCCTTTCGCGGCAAGACCTTCGTGATCGCCTTCCCCGGCGAACTGGTGGCGGCCGGCGCCCTGCCCGTGCTGGCGCACGACCTGTCGCTGCTGCACGCGCTGGGCATCAAGGTCGTCGTCGTGTACGGCTCGCGGCCGCAGGTCGCCGAGCAACTGGCCCTGCGTAACGTCGCGGGCCGCTTCCACAACGGCATCCGCGTCACCGATACCGCCGCGATGGAATGCGCGAAGGAAGCGGCCGGCGAACTGCGCCTGGACATCGAGGCCGCGTTCAGCCAGGGCTTGCCGAACACGCCGATGTCGAATGCGGCGATCCGCATCATCTCCGGCAATTTCGTCACGGCGCGCCCGCTGGGCGTGATCGACGGCGTCGACCTGGAACTGACCGGCGTCACCCGGAAAGTCGATGCCGAGACCATCCACTCCATCCTCGGCACCGGCGGCCTGATCCTGCTGTCGCCGCTGGGCTTCTCCCCCACCGGCGAGGCGTTCAACCTGACGATGGAGGACGTGGCCGTCTCCGCCGCCGTGGCGCTGCACGCGGATAAACTCATCTTCATCACGGAGACGGAGATGATGCGCGACGCGGCCGGCACCGACATCCGCGAGCTGTCGTCGCACCAGGCCGAGGCCGTGCTGCAGGCGGGCTTCCTGGCGCCCGAGACGGCGTTCTACCTGCAGCATGCCGTCAAGGCCTGCAACAGCGGCGTGGAGCGCTCGCACATCGTGCCGTTCGCGATGGACGGTTCGGCCATGCTGGAACTGTTCACCCACGATGGCGTGGGCACGATGATCAGCCACGAGAACCTGGAAAGCCTGCGACCTGCCACAATTGAGGACGTCGGCGGGATTATCAAGCTGATCGAACCGCTGGAAGCGGATGGCACGCTGGTCAAGCGGGGCCGCGAGCTGATCGAGCGCGAGATCAATTATTTTTCCGTCATCGAGCACGATGGCGTGATCTTCGGCTGCGCCGCGCTGTATCCGTTCCCTGAAGAAAAAATGGCGGAAATGGCTTGCCTGACCGTCAACCCGGAAGTGCAGGCGCAGGGTGACGGCGAACGCATCCTGAAGCACCTGGAAAACCGCGCGCGCGCCTCCGGCATCACCAGGCTGTTCGTGCTGACGACGCGCACGGCGCACTGGTTCATCAAGCGCGGCTTCGTGCCGGCCACGGTGGATGCGCTGCCGAAGGACCGGCAACGCATGTACAACTGGCAGCGCAAGTCCCAGGTGCTGGTGAAGACCTTATAATCTCTCTTTTGCAAAAATCACAGGAGCACCCGCGATGGCCCGTACCGTCCACTGCATCAAACTGAACAAGGAAGCCGAAGGCCTGGACTTCCCACCTTATCCGGGTGAACTGGGCAAGAAGATCTATGAATCCGTGTCGAAGGAAGCGTGGGCCGCATGGCTCAAGCACCAGACGATGCTGGTCAACGAGAACCGCCTGAACCTGGCGGACGTGCGCGCCCGCAAGTACCTGGCGGCGCAGATGGAGAAACACTTCTTCGGCGAAGGCGCCGACCAGGCGATGGGCTACGTGCCGCCACCGGCCTGAGCTTTCCGATCCTGCAACGGAAAACGGCGCCGCGGCGCCGCTTTTTTGTTGCCCGCGAATTGGAGGCTGTCCCCGATTTGAAATTGGGGACAGCCTCCGATAGCGTTGTTGCTTCAAAACAGGGGTCTGTCCCGGGTTTTTTATTTGGCGGCGTTGACGATGACGTTGCTGACGTCAGGGAAGGCCAGCGCGCCCGTGGCGCGGTTGAACAGGCCGGACTGGTGGTTGTCCGGGTAGCCGTTGTCCCAGTACATCGGCACCAGGCCCCGGGTGTAGGCGGCGCGGGTGATGTACTGGTTCCAGTACTTGCGCTGGGTGCCGGCGGCGTCGTATTCGCTGCGCTGGATCGCCGCGTACTCGCCCAGGATCACGGGCACGCCCTTGTCGATGAAGCGCTGCTTCATCTTCTGGAACTGGCCGTCCGCATACGGCTCGTTGGCCCAGCCGGATGGATTCGCGGCCTGGCCCCACTGCCAGCTGCCCGAGTTGGCGTCCAGCGTGAAGTCGTACGGGTCGTAGTAATGCACCTCCATCATCATCCGGCTGGCCACGGTGTCGGTGGGCAGCGTGGCGTTGCAGCTGTTGGCGTAGTCGATATTGGTGTTGAACCCCTGTACGACGAGGTGCCGTTTGGCGTTGTTGCCGCCGGTGGCGCGCACCGTGTTGACGAACACCTGGTTGAAACCGCGCTGCACCTCGCAATACTCGGCCGTGGGCGCGTTGTAGTCGCCGTCCACCATCACCTCGTTGGTGCCGGCGAACAGCAGCGTGTCGTCGTGGTTGCGGAAGTTGTTGGCGATCTGGGTCCAGAACTTCGCCAGCCGCGCGTTGGCTTCCTGCTGGCGGGCATAGGTCGGCTGCAGCCAGCCGCCGTCCCAGTGCACGTTGATCATGGCGACCAGGCCCGCGTTGTGGGCGTAGTTGACGACTTCCGTCACCCGCGCCATCCACTGCGGGCTGATATTGTCGTTCGCGTCGGCGTATTGTTTCCACGACACGGGAATGCGCACGCTCCTGAATCCCGCCGCCTTGACGCCGTTGAACAGCGCCTGCGTGGCCAGCGCGTTGCCCCAGGCCCCTTCGTTGAAGTTGGTGCTGCCCCACACGTAGGTGCCGCCGATCGACTCCAGCGCATTGCCCAGGTTCCAGCCCGGCGCCATCGTCGCCGCCAGTTGCGTGCCGGTCAGGTTGCGCATGACGCCCACCCGTACCGCCTTCGCCGAGCCGGAATTGAAGCTGCCGCTACCCGTCGTGAACTTGATCCAGTACCAGTAGACGCGGCCCGCGACGGCGCCGCTGTCCGTGTAACCGGCCGTGGTGCCACCCAGCTGGGCGATGCGGGTACGGCCCGCCACGTCGCTGTCGGTGTCGCGGTAGACCTGCACGGCGCTGACCGTGCCGCTGGTGGTCCAGCTGAGCTGGACGCCGCTGCCGGAGCCGCTGGCGCTCAGGCAGACGGTGGCGCCGCCGCCGCTGCCGCAACTCTGGGCGTAAGCCAGCGGCGTGGCGCTGACGGCCAGCGCGATCAGGGTCCTCGATAGCAATGCACTCATCTTGTTTTGCCTTTCATGAAGGGCCCGGCACGGTGTCTCCTCCGCGCTCGGGCGTTGGGGAAGCGCTGCGGCTATTCTGGGAGGACGTGCGGGGGCCGGCAATTGCGAAAATCGCGGGTGGGGGGTATCAAATTGCGGGGTTCGGCTGCGGGTGAAACCGGGGACATGGTGCTGGCCTGCATGTCAGCACCGCTAGGCAGGCGACGAGCATGCTCCTCGAAACCCCTGCTGCACTCCCCCTGCTAACGGGGCACCGGCGCGCACTGCCGCAATTCGCAGCGGGCGACGAACGTGCGCCCGTTGTCGCAGCGCATGCGGTAGACCTCGACGGGACCCGGCTCGGTGACGAGGCCGGCCCCTGCCCGCTCGTGCAGCCGGCCTGGCGGGCCAGGCGCTCGACGGTGGCGGACGACACGCCCGAGCGGAACGGCACCGTCTCGATCGGCGTGCCTTCATGCATGGGGCCGCTCGCGGTGACGACCGGCGTGGCCGGTGCCATCGCCAGCGGGGCCGGCGCCTTGGCGGCACAGCCGGCCAGCAAGACCAGCACGGACCAGGCCAGGCGCCGCACGATCAATACTCCAGCTTGCGCACGCCGTCCGCCGTGCCCAGCAGGCAGACATCAGCGCCGCGCGCGGCAAACAGGCCGACGGCGACGACGCCGACGATCGCATTGATCTGCGTCTCCAGCGCCACCGGATCGGTAATCGACAGCCCGGCCACGTCGATCAGGTTGCCGCCGTTGTCCGTCACGAACGCTTCGTCCGAGCTGGCCTTGGTGCGCACCTTCGGCTGGCCGCCCAGCGCTGCCAGGCGGCGCATGACGGCATTGCGGGCCATCGGCAGCACCTCGACCGGCAGGGCGAACTTGCCCAGCGTCTCGACCAGCTTGGAGCCGTCGGCGATGCAGACGAACCGCCGCGACACGGAAGCGACGATCTTCTCGCGCGTCAGCGCCGCGCCGCCGCCCTTGATCATGGCGCCCTGGGCGTTGATCTCGTCGGCACCGTCGATGTAGACGGCGATCGACTCGACGTCGTTCAGGTCGAACACGGGGATGCCGTGGCCGGCCAGGCGCGCGGCGGTCGCTTCCGACGACGCCACGGTGCCCTTGATGCGGTGCTTGATCTTGGCCAGCTCGTCGATGAAGAAGTTGGCGGTCGAGCCGGTGCCGACCCCGATGATTTCGCCGTCGACGACGTAGTCGATGGCGGCGCGGGCGGTGGCTTGTTTCAGTTCGTCTTGGGTCATAATGGCAAGAAAAGTGGGAAGAAGCGGAATCGGACGCCATTTTACCAGCGTCCCCTGCCCCTCCCCGGTGCGCGGGGGCGACGGGGCGGCGACCGTTGTGCGAAAATGGTGCCAGACAAGCCACCCGCCACCCGAAGAAGAAGCCAAATGTCGAACACAACCGCGAACACCACCGCGCACACCACCGTACTGATCGTCGACGACAGCCGCGTTTCCCGCCTGGTCACGCGGCAGCACATCCTGGCGCGCCACGCCGACTGGACCATCGCCGAAGCGGCCAACGGCGAGGATGCGCTGGCGCAGGCGCCCACGCTGCAGCCGCAACTGGTGCTGCTGGACGTGAACATGCCCGGCATGGGCGGCGTCGCCGCGGCCGAACAGCTGCGCAAGCTGCTGCCGGACGCGCACATCTCCCTGCTGACGGCGAACGTGCAGGATGCGACCCGCCAGCGCGCCCAGGACCTGGGCATCGGCTTCATGGAGAAGCCTGTCACCGAAGAGCGCATCGCCCGCCTGATCGCGCCGCTGGAAGGCTGACATGGTCGAACTGTCCGAACTGGAGCACGATGCCCTCGTCGAGATCTTCAATATCGGCGTGGGCCAGGCCGCGGCCGCGATGAGCGGCATCGTCGGCGAGGAAGTGACGATGTCGGTACCGTCGATCACGTTCCTGTCGCGCAGCGAAGCGGCCCAGCTGCTGGAGCAGGCGCACCGCAGGAACGGCGCGGCGACCGGCGCGGCCGGGCCGCAAGCGCGCATCTGCGGCGTCAGCCAGCATTACGAGGGTGCGTTCCAGACGGAAGCCATCCTGATGTTCCCGGAGGATAAAAGCCTGGAAATCGTCCGGCTGATGGTGGGCGAAAGCGTACCGCTGGCCGAGCTGACGGAGATGGAACAGGAGGCGATGAGCGAGATCGGCAACATCATCCTCAATTCCTGCGTCGGCACCTTGGCCAACCTGTTCCAGCACGAGCTGCACGGCTCCCTGCCCGTCTACCAGGTGGGCAGCGGCGACGAGATCCTGGATGCCACCGGCAGCCGCGCCGAGACGGTCGTCATGATGCTGCACATCGACTTCATCCTGGAAAAGCACCAGATCCACGGCTACGTGGCGTTCATCCTCGACGTGACCGCGCTGCACGACCTGAAACAGCAGATCGAGAACTACCTGGCCCGCGCGATGGGGCAGCATTGACAGCATGACGGACACCGTTCGCCTGGAATTACTGGAAAGCGTGCTGGAAGCGGTCAGCGTCGGCACGATCGTGCTCGATGCCGCCGGCCGCGTGGTGTTGTGGAACAAGTGGATGAGTCGCCATTCCGGCTGCGCCACCCATGAGGCGCTGGGCAGCGACTTGTTCGAGCTGTTGCCCGAGCTGCGCGGCACGCGCGTGCACGCCGCCGTCACGCAGGCGCTGCAGAACAATTTTTCGTCGCTGCTGTCGCAGACCCTGAACCGTTCGCCCTTCCCCCTGTTTTCCAATCCCGCGGCCCAGGCCCGTGGCGAACGGATGCAGCAGGCTGTCGCCGTCACGCCGCTGACGGTGGCGGGCGCGCGCCATTGCCTGATCCAGCTGTCCGATGTCAGCCTCGCGGCCGGGCGCGAAAAGCTGCTGCGCGAGCAGACCGAATTGCTGCGCATGCAGACGTTCTCGGACGGCCTGACCGGCATCGCCAACCGGCGCGCGTTCGACGTGGCCATCGATCGCGAGGTGCGGCGCGCCAAGCGGGGCGGCGGCAAGGTATCGCTCCTGATGATCGACATCGACTACTTCAAGCCCTACAACGACCACTACGGCCACCAGCAGGGCGACCAGTGCCTGATCCAGGTGTCCAGCGCCCTGCAGGCGCTGCTGCAGCGCTCCGTCGACATGCTGGCCCGCTATGGCGGCGAGGAGTTCGCCGTGATCCTGCCCGACAACGACCTGCAACAGGCCATGCAGATGGCGCGCACCTTGCACGCGCGCGTGCTGGCGCTGGCCCTGCCGCACGAATACGCGGGCGGGCCGGCCAAGCAGGTCACCGTCAGCATCGGCGTCGCCACGCTGGCGACGGACCGCCATGCCGAGGTGCCGGCGCTGATCGGCGCGGCCGACCACGCGCTGTATGACGCCAAGCGGCAAGGCCGTAACCGCATCGTGGCGGCCCCGCCGGAATTGCTGTAATCGTCGTTGCAGGGATCAGCTGGGCGCCGGTACTTTCCGGTACGTGCTAGGCTGTAACCATCGAGACGCGCGCCATGCGCTGTCCCGGCCGCGCCCCGCGCGGCCCTGTCCACCATCCCATGCAACGAGCGCGCCGGCGTCCCCGCCGACCGCCGCGCGCCGCATACAGAAAAGGAAACGACCATGCTGACCAGGACCGACCTGCCCGTGAAAGCCGAACCCGTCCGCCTGCGACGGGACATGACCCTCGAAGACGCCTACCGTCGCATCGGCATGAACTGCCTGCGCCAGGTCCGGGCCAACCAGGCCGGCGCGCAGCACCGCTCCGTCGAGAGCCTGCACCAGATGCGCGTGGGCCTGCGCCGGCTGCGCGCCGCGCTGGACCTGTTCGATAACCTCGTCGCGCTGCCCGCACCGCTGCGCGAAGGCCTGGACGCGCTGGCGCAGCAGCTGGGCACCACGCGCGACTGGGACGTGCTGGCCACCAGCACGCTTGCCGGGTTCGATGCCGCGGGCCCGGCCGCCGCGCAGATCGCGCCGCTGCAGGATGCCGCGCGCGAACGCTCGGCGCGCAGCCACACGGCACTGGCGGCCGCGCTGCAAGCGCCGGTCCATGACCAGCTGCTGGCGGAAATGGAAGACTGGTTCGAACAGCGCCGCTGGCGCGACGATCCCGCATTCGATGCCGGCGCGCTGGAACGCAAGGCCGCACGAGGCGCCATTCCATTGCTGGCGCATGCCCAGCGCCGGCTGCGCAAGCGCGCCAAGGGACTCGATCTGGAAGGCGGCGCGCCCGCCGCGCCACAGCCGGAAGCACTGGCGGAGGGCACCGTGCCAGCCGAGGTACCGGCGGCTGGCGCCGACGCCGCCCATGCGCGCCACCGCGTGCGCATCGCGGCCAAGAAGGCACGCTACGCGGCGGAGTTCTTCCAGTCGGTGCTGCCGGGCCGGAAGACGAAGCGCTACATCGCCAGCCTGTCGGCGCTGCAGGACCGGCTGGGCGAACTGAACGACCTGGCCGTGGCCGAAGGGCTGCTGGCGCAGCTGGGCGAACATCCTGGCCGCAACGGCATCGCGCGCGAACACATCTCGTTCGCCCGGGGCTACGCCGCCGCCCGCTCCGCCGCCGGCGTCCAGGCGCTGCGCAAGCCGATCAAGCGGCTGGTCAAGTACAAGCCGGTGCAGGCCTGAAGTCGTAAAGGGTCTGTCCCCGCAGGGGACTGACCCTGAAGTTGTGTTCCGCTTCAGCGACCTGCAGGCAAACTTCGGGGTCAGTCCCGCAGGGACAGACCCCAATGCATCAGCGCACCAGCTGGGCCAAAATCTCCCGGTCGATCGCCTTCAGCGCCACCGTCTTCTCGACGCCGCCGCGCTTGACCGCCTCCTTCGGCATGCCATACACGACGCAGCTTTCCTCGTCCTGCGCCACGGTGCGGGCGCCCGCCTTGCGCATTTCCAGCAGGCCGGCCGCGCCATCGTCGCCCATGCCCGTCATGATCACGCCCAGCGCGTTGGCGCCCGCGTTGCGGGCCACGGAGCGGAACAGCACGTCCACCGAGGGCCGGTGCCGGTTCACCAGCGGGCCGTCGATCACGTCCACGAAATACTGCGCGCCTTCGCGGCGCAGCAGCATGTGGCGCCCCCCTGGCGCGATCAGCGCGAGGCCAGGCGACACACGGTCGTTGTGGCGCGCCTCCGCCACCCGGATCTGGCACACCTTGTCGAGGCGCTCCGCGAACGCCGCCGTGAATTTTTCCGGCATGTGCTGCACGATGACGATGCCCGGCGTGACTGCCGGCAGCGCCGTCAGCACCTCTTCGAGCGCCTGCGTGCCACCCGTGGACGTGCCGATGGCAACGATGCGCTCGGTCGTCTGCAGCGGCGGGCGCGCGTCGCCGGCGGCCGGCAGGATCGCGTCCGCCGTCAGCTTGACCGGCGCCTGCAGCGGCACGGCGGCGACGGCGGCGCGGGCGGCCAGCCGTTTGACGTTGGCCTGCGCGGCCGCGCGCACGGCGGCGATCAGTTCGTCGCCGCTCTCGGTCAGGAACTCCTTCAATCCCAGGCGCGGCTTGGTGATGACGGCCACGGCACCGGCGGCCATGGCCGCCACGGTCGTCTCGGCGCCCCGCTCCGTCTGCGTCGAGCAGATCACCACGGGCGTGGGCCGCTCGGCCATGATCTTGCGCAGGAACGTGATGCCGTCCATGCGCGGCATCTCCACGTCCAGCACGATCACGTCGGGCCAGTGATGCTTCATGCGTTCGATCGCCAGCAGCGGATCGGCGACCGCATGCAGCAGGTGGATGCCGGGGGCGGACTGCAGCAGCGCGCCAACCACCTTGCGCACCACCGCCGAATCGTCCACCACCAGCACGCCGATACTGTTCTGCATGGCCTTATGCCGCCTTGCGGTACACGGACGGGATCACGGGACGCACGGCATCGCTGATCTCGTTCAGGGTTTCCGAGTGGCCGATGATGAAGTGGCCGCCCGGCTTCAATTGCGAGGTGACGCGCGCGACGACCTGGCGCTTGGTGTCGCCATTAAAGTAGATCATCACGTTGCGCAGGAAGATCACGTCGAACTGGCCCAGGTCCGGCAAGGCCGTGTTCAGGTTGACGTGACGGTACTGCACGCGGCCGCGCAGCGCGCGCTCGACCAGCATCGTGCCCTGCTGCTCAGCGATGCCCTTCAGGCAGAAGCGGCGCAGGTACGCCGGCGGCACGTGCGCGGCACGCTCCATCGGGTAGTGGCCCGTGCGGGCGCGCTCCAGCACGCGCGTGCTGATGTCCGAACCCAGCACTTCCCAAGCCGCGTTGCCCAGCACGTCGGCCAGCACCATCGCGATACTGTACGGTTCCTCGCCGGACGAGCAGGCCGCGCTCCACACGCGGAACGGTGCACCGGCACGCAGGTTCGGCCGGGCCGCCTCGGCGGCCGACTTGAGCAGCTCGAAGTGGCGCGCCTCGCGGAAGAAATAGGTTTCGTTCGTCGTCAACAGGTCGACGGCGATCTGCACCTCTTCCTTGTGGCTGCCGCTCGACAGCATGCCGAAGTAGGCCTCGTAGCTGGCCATGCCATGATGCGCGAGCCGCTTGGCGAGGCGACCGCTGACCAGTGCCTTCTTCGCATCCGACATCGTGATGCCGGCGATGTCGAAGATGAAGCGCTGGAACTGCGCGAATTCGCGCTCGCTGATGGGATACGCGCTCATGCCGTCGCCCTCAGGCCGCCGTCGTGTCGGCAGCCGCCAGTTCGGGCAGCGTCGCCAGCGCATCGAGCGCCAGCACATGGTCGACGTTGAGCAGGATGACGAACTTGCCGTTCAACTTGCCCATGCCGGCGATGAAGTCGCCCCGGATGCGCGTACCGAACGACGGCGCCGGCTCGATCTCGCTGGCCGCGATGTCCAGCACCGCGCTGACGGCGTCGACGACGACGCCCGTCACCTGCCGCTCACCGTCGCTTTCCGTCTCGACGATGACGATGCAGGTGCGCTTGCCCGGCACGGCCAGCGGCCGGCCGAAGCGGGCCGCCAGGTCCATCACGGGGACGACGGCGCCGCGCAGGTTGATGACGCCGCGGATACAGTCCGGCATCATCGGCACTTCCGTGATACCCGAAAACTCGATGATTTCCTTGACGGCCATGATGCGAATGGCGAAGGCCTCGCCGCCCAGCATGAACGTCAGGTACTGCGCGCTGTCGCCCGATGCCGAGGCCGGGGCTTGCGTTTGCATATGCTTCATTTGCGTTATTCCGCTCAGAATTTCGTGAAGTTCGCTTCGTCCGGGTCGCCGTGCAGCGCGAAGCCGTCCGCCAGCTTCAGCGTGTTGCGGCGTGCGGGGCCGCGCACCGGCTGCATGCGGCGCGCCGCCACTGCCAGCGCAGTGCGGGGGCCTTCCAGGTGGAAGAAGCCGATCGCCTGCTGCAACTGCTCGGCCTGGCTGCTCATCTCCTCCGCCGTCGCCGCCAGTTCCTCGGAGCTGGAGGCGTTCTGCTGGGTGCCCTGGCTCATCTGGCCAACGGCCGCATTGATCTGGCCGACACCGGCCGACTGCTCTTCCGACGCGGCCGTGATTTCCTGCACCAGGTCCGAGGTCCTGCGGATGTTCGGCACCATCTCGTCCAGCAGCGCGCCAGCCCGCTCGGCCAGTTGCACGCTGTTGCTGGCGACTTCGCCGATTTCCTGCGCCGCCACCTGGCTGCGCTCGGCCAGCTTGCGCACCTCGGCCGCCACCACGGCGAAGCCCTTGCCGTGTTCGCCGGCACGTGCCGCTTCGATGGCCGCGTTCAGCGCCAGCAGGTTGGTCTGGTAGGCGATGTCGTCGATGATGCCGATCTGCTTGGCGATCTGCTTCATCGCCGAGACGGTCGCCTTGACCGCTTCGCCGCCCTCGGCCGCTTCCTTGGCGGCCTTGGACGCCATGCCGTCGGTGACGCGGGCGTTCTCGGTGTTCTGCGAGATCGACGCCGTCATCTGTTCCAGCGAAGCGCTGGTCTCTTCCACGCTGGCGGCCTGCTCGGAAGCGGCCTGCGACAGCGACTGCGCCGTCGCGCTGACTTCCTCGGAGGCCGAGGCCAGCGACACCGCGCTGGCGCTGACGTCGCCGACCACGGCGGCCAGCTTGTCCATCGTGCTGTTCGAGTAGTCCTTGAGCTGGCCGAACGCGCCGTCGTAGTGCTTGTCGATGCGCTTGGTCAGGTCGCCCTCGGCCAGTGCGGCCATCACGCGCACCACGTCGGCGATGCTGGCGCCCGTCGTGGCCACCAGCTGGTTCAGGCCATCGGCCATCTCCTTCTGGAAGCCCTGCATGCCGTCCGTATCGACGCGGGTATCGAAGTTGCCATGGTTGGCGGCGTCGATGACGGCGCGCTGGCCTTCGATGACCTTGCGCAGCTTGGCCACCATCTCGTTGACGGCGTACAGCATGCTGGAACGATCGCCGCGGCGCAGGTGCGCGCTGGCCGACAGGTCGCCCGCCGAGATGCGCTTGACCAGTTCGGCCGCATAGGCGGGTTCGCCGCCGATCAGGCGCGTGACGGCGTACATGATCCACAGCCCCATCGCGATGCCCATCAGGATCGCGATCGTACCCAGCGTGATCTGCTGGGTGTGGGCGGTCGCATAGGCTTCCTCGGCTTCCTTGCCGGAGGCTTCCATCGCCGCGTCCTGGTGCACGATCATCTTCTCGATCGACTCCATGTAGGCGGCCTGGATGCCTTCCATCTGGCTGATGAGCAGCGCGCGCGCTTCGTCGCGCCGGCCTTCGCCGACCAGGCGCAGGAACTGGTCCTGCACGACCTTGTAGCGTTCACGGTGTTCCTGTGCCACGCGCAAGGTCTCGCGCCCCTTGGCCGATGCGACCAGTTGTTCGAGCTTGTTGAAGTGCTCGCGCAGTTCGACGCGGTTGGCCTCGACGGTGGCAAGCTCGCGGCGCGCTTTCTCGGCATCGTCGAAGATGACGAGGTTGCGCATCGCGATCGCAATCGTGTGGATATTGCCGATCAGCGCGTAGCTGTGCACCACTTTCGGATACTTGTCGGTGACGAGCTCCTCGACGTTCTGGCTGACGCTGCCGATACTGCGCAGTCCCAACAGGACCATCCCGATCAGCAGCAGGCTGACCGTGCCGAAAGCGATCGCCAGGCGCACGCTGAGTTTGAGGTTACGGAACATTGCATTCTCCAGGCGGCTCCAGCCGCCAATGGTTTAATCGGATCAGAAGCGGGTGAAGCTGGCTTCGTCGGGTGCGCCTTGGCTGGCGAACACCGGCTTGGTCAACGCCAGGCCGGGGCGTTTTTTTGCGGCCACGTTACGCGCGGCTGCGGGCGGTACATTCTTGCGCGGCGCAGTGCCGTCGCCATTCATGCGGAAGAACGCCATCATCTGTTGCAACTGCTCGGCCTGGCTGCTCATCTCTTCGGCCGTCGCCGCCAGCTCTTCGGAGCTGGACGCGTTCTGCTGCGTCGTCTGGCTCATCTGGCCGACGGCCGCGTTGATCTGGCCGACACCGGCCGACTGCTCTTCCGACGCGGCCGTGATTTCCTGCACCAGGTCGGAGGTCTTGCGGATGTTCGGTACCATCTCGTCCAGCAGCGCGCCGGCCCGTTCGGCCAGCTCCACGCTGGACGTCGCCACTTCGCCGATTTCCTGCGCCGCCACCTGGCTGCGCTCGGCCAGCTTGCGCACCTCGGCCGCGACCACGGCGAAGCCCTTGCCATGTTCACCGGCACGCGCCGCCTCGATGGCCGCGTTCAGCGCCAGCAGGTTGGTCTGGTAGGCGATGTCGTCGATGATGCCGATCTGCTTGGCGATCTGCTTCATTGCCGTGACCGTGGCCTTGACGGCTTCGCCGCCCTCGGCCGCCTCGTTGGCGGCCTTGCCGGCCATGCCGTCGGTGACGCGGGCATTCTCCGTGTTCTGCGAGATCGACGCCGTCATCTGTTCCAGCGAAGCGCTGGTCTCTTCCACGCCGGCGGCCTGCTCGGAAGCGGCCTGCGACAACGCCTGCGCCGTGGCGCTGACTTCCTCGGAGGCGGAGGCCAGCGACTGTGCGCTGCCGTTCACTTCCCGCACGACCTGCGTCAGCCGGGCGATCATGTTGCGCATCGCGTCCAGCAGCTGGCCCGCTTCGTCGCGCGACTGGCCCGTCACCGTCACCGTCAGGTCGCCGGCAGCCAGGCTGTCGGCCACCTGCACGGCCTGGCGCAGCGGCCGGGTGATCGACAGCGTGATCGACACGGCCACCACCGTTGCCAGCAGAGCCGCCACCGCGGCCACGATCAGCATCAGCGAACGCGTCTCCTGGTAGGTGTCATCGGCCAGCTTCGATTGCGCCTGCATCAGCGTATCCTGGTAGTCGCCCAGCGTCTCGAGCGCTCCGCCGAACTGCGTATTGGTCGCCAGGAAATCGCTCTTGAGGTATTCCGTGGCCAGCTTGCGGTCGGTGCGTTCCAGCTGGAAGAATTTTTCGTACTTCGGCTCGAGCGCGACACGATTGTCGGCAATGGCCTTGAACAGCCCGCGGCCCTTCTCGGTCACGAGCATCTTCTCGACCTGCGCCATCTGCGTGACGATGGCAGCGCGGTTGTTTTCGATGATCTTGCGGAACTTCGCGCTTTCCTCGTCGCTCGACGACAGCAGCATGGCGCGCATCTGGCGGCCGTTGTCGATGCTGGCGCGGATCATGTCCTTGGCCAGCACGACCTTCGGATACGCGTTGCCCGTGATCTGGTGCGTCGCTTCGTTCAAGGCCCCCATGCGCTGCATGGCGAACACGACCAGCGCGACCAGCAGCGCGACGATGGCACCGAACGCCAGGGCAAGGCGGATACCGATTCTCAGATTTTTAAGCACGATGGCTCCCAACTATTCAACGATTGAAAACAGACTATGCGGTTACGGCGGCGATCTCGTGTTCGACGCCGCTCATCAGCGCCGCCATGTCGAGAATCAGCGCCACGTCCCCGTTGCCGAGGATCGACGAGCCGCTCAGGAAGCGCACGCCGGAAAACACTTTGCCCAGCGGCTTGATGACCGTCTGGAATTCGCCCAGCAGGCTGTCCACCACCAGCCCTGCCTTGCGGCCGCCGTAGCGCACCACCACGATGCTCTGGCGCCGCGCTGGCGCGCCCTCGACGTCGAAGCGCTCGCGCAGCCGTACGAACGGCAGCGCCTGGCCTCGCAGGTCGATGTAGTCGCGCGTCGGGTCGTCGCGGAACTCCACGCATTCCTCGACCATGTCCATCGGGATGACGAACACGGACTTGCCAAGGCCCACCTGGAAACCGTTGATGATCGCCAGCGTCAGCGGCAGGCGCACGGCCACCGTGGTGCCGACGCCTTCCGTGCTGGAGATTTCCACGCTGCCGCGCAGCGCCACGATGTTGCGCTTGACGACGTCCATGCCGACGCCGCGCCCGGACAGGTTGGTCACCTGCTCCGCCGTCGAGAAGCCCGGCTCGAAGATCAGGCCGAAGATCTCCTTGTCCGACAAGGTGCGGCCCGGTTCTACCAGGCCGCGCTCGATGGCCTTGGCCAGGATCCGGTCTTTCTTCAAACCGCCGCCGTCGTCGCTGACCTCGATGACGATGCTGCCGGAGTCGTGGTAGGCGTTCAGCGCGACGCAGCCCTGCGCCGGCTTGCCGCGCGCGGCGCGCACGTCCGCCGGCTCGATGCCGTGGTCCATCGCGTTGCGCACGAGGTGCGTGAGCGGATCGCCGATCTTCTCGACGACCGTCTTGTCCAGCTCCGCATCCTCGCCCGACAGCTCGAGGCGGATGTCCTTGCCGATCTCGCGCGACAGGTCGTGCACGACGCGCTGGAAGCGGTTGAACGTGGCGCCGATCTTCACCATGCGCAATTGCAGGGCGCTGTCGCGTACTTCCTCGACGAGGCCCGACAGCGTGGACGTGCATTCCAGCAGTTCCGGAATCTGCGTGCGCCGCGCGATCAGGTTGGCACCGGCACCGGCAATGATCAATTCGCCCACCAGGTTGATCAGGCGATCGAGCTTGTCGGCATCGACGCGCACCGAACGGCTTTCCTGGCGCGGTTCGTTGGCCTGCTTCTGCTTCGACAGCGCCGCCTCCAGCACCGGGGCGCGCACGGCACCCTGGTCCACCAGGATCTTGCCCAGCGGTGCCGCCTGGGCGCCGCCGGCGCTTTGTACGGCCAACGCCTGTGCCAGCTCGTGCGCCGTGATGCTGCCGCTGCGCACCAGCATCTCGCCCAGGAGGCTGCGCTGCTCCGGCAGGTCGTCGATCAGTTGCACGTATTCCGACACCTTGGTGCGCGGCGGCAGGATGCGGATCTGGCAGTCGTCGCGCACGAAGTCGAAGACCTCGTCGATGGCCGCCTTGTCGGCCACCGTCAACAGGCCGATCTCGAAGCCCAGGTAGCAGGACTCGGCATCGAATTCCTCGGCGGTAGGCATGACATCGTCCAGCAATGCGATGTCCGTGATCTCGCCCATCTGTCCCAGGTAGCGCAGGAACGACAGCGGGTCCATGCCGTTGCGCAGCACGTCGCGGCCGAAACGCAGCGAAATGTGCCACTGTTCCGCAGCGGCCGGCAGCGCGGCAGCGGCTTCCGACGACGTCTTCGGTGCGGCCTTGGCGCTGTCGCCCAGGTAGGCCTGCAGGCGCGCGGACAGGGGCGCGCCCTGCTGCGTCAGTTCGTCGTTGCCCGCCAGCGCGCCCGCTTCCACCGCGTCCACCAGGGCGCCGATATGGTCGCAGCAGGCCAGCAGCAGCGCGACCAGGTCGTCGGTGACGGGCACGCTGCCGGCGCGCACCTTATCGAGCACGCTTTCGGCCACGTGGGTGAAGTCGACCACGGCATCGAGGCCGAACATGCCGGCCGAACCCTTGATCGTGTGCGCCGCGCGGAAGATGGCGTTGACGGCTTCGTCGCCCTCCTCCGCCACGTTCAGCAAGCCGTGCTCCATCGCCTCGAGCAGGTCGCGGCTCTCGGCGATGAAGGTCTGGATCAGTTGGTCGAGATTCATGCTGCGTCTCCTTGCAGGCGCGCCTTCAGGCCGGTGAGGTTCAGCACCTCGCGCACGGCCGGGCTGTGGGCCACCAGTTGCAGCGGATGCCCCTGGCGCTGCGCTTCGCGGCGCGCCATCAGCAGCAACTGCACACCGGCGCTGTCGAACTCCGTCACCTGGGACAAGTCCAGCGCCAGCGCGCGTGCGTCGGCCGTGGCCTGGCGCAGCGCGTCGAACAGTACGTCCTTCAGCTCTGCGGCCCGGTAAATCGTCATCTCGCCTTCGATGCAAAGGGCTGCAAGAGCCCCTTGGCTCGCCGCGCCAATATCGCCTGTCGTCATCGCTTACTCCCCGGCCGGTGGCCGGTAATCAGTTGTGTTGCCCGGCTGCCGCTTACGGCATGACCAGCTTCTGCACCGCGGCCAGCAAGGTCTCCGGCTTGAACGGCTTGACCATCCAGGCGCGCGCGCCGGCGGCCTGGCCCTGGGCCTTTTTCTCTTCCTGCGACTCGGTGGTCAGCATCAGCACCGGCGTGAACTTGTAGGCCGCGCGCGTCTTGAGTTCCTTGACGAACGCGATGCCGTCCATGTTCGGCATGTTGACGTCGCTGATGATCAGGTTGACCTTCTGCCCCGTCAGCTTCTTCAGCGCATCGGCGCCGTCGACGCCTTCGATGACGTCATAGCCGGCCTGCTTCAATGCGATACCGACGACCTGGCGGATCGACAGCGAGTCGTCCACGACCATGATGGTTTTTGCCATGTGAGTTCCTAGAAAAATGTGAGTTCTTCGGCCTGCTGGGGAGCAGGCTGCGCCTTGACCTGGTGCATGGCGCGCTCTTCGGCCATGGCGTAGGTACTTTCCAGTTCGGCCAGCAGCGCCCGCGCATTGAGCGCCGGTACTGCGTCGCCCGAGACGCGCTGGCGATGTTCGGCCAGGTGGTCGGGCAGCCGCGCGATGTTCTGCTGCACGTGCGCCAGAATCTGGCTGACCCGGTCCTGGAACTGCAGCTGCACGAGCGCCTCGGACACCTCGCCCTGGATGTCCGCGCTTTCGCGCGCCAGCAGCTCGGACGACTGCACCAGCGCATCCGTCACGCCGCGCAGGTCCGTCAACACCGTGTTGATGGTCTGTTCCGAAGCCTGCACGGCACGTTCTTCCTCGCGCATCGATTCGCCAGCCGCGCGGCACGTGCTGTCGATCGCGCTGCTGATCTGGCTGACCTGCTGGGCGATGTGCTTGCCCGCCTCGGCGGACCGGTTCGACAGCATGCGTACCTCGTTGGCGACGACGGCAAAGCCGCGCCCCGCCTCGCCGGCGCGGGCCGCCTCGATGGCAGCGTTCAGCGCCAGCAGGTTGGTTTGCCATGCGATGCTGGCCACGTCGCCCGCCATCTTCTGCAACTGCGCGGTGATCTGCTGCAGGCCCTGGATCTTTTCCAGCATCGCCGATTTGCTCGATGCGGCGCTGGACAACATGTCCAGCAGCGAGCGCAGTTCCCGTTCGCTGTCGGCGAAGACCTCGACGATGCCACGGCCATTGCCGTGGTTGCGCGCTTCGCCGGATGCGGACAGCGCGTGTTCCAGTTTGGTGACGATGCCGGAGAAGCGTTCGACGAGCGCCACGATGGCCGTTTCCATCTGGTCGCGCGAGGCACCGATATGCGATGCCCAGACGCCGGCCACCTCGTCGCCGAAGCGCTGGCGACTGGCCAGGTAGGTGTCCAGTGAACTTTCATCCGCTGCGGCTGCGCCACCGCCATGCGGGCTGGCGCCGATGCCGGCCGCCAGCAGCGCGACGGCGATCAGCCAGCCATGCCACTGGCCGTTTGCCAGCGGGACGACAGCCAGCGCTCCGGCCAGCGCGATGGCGGCCGGATAAAACATCGACAATTTGCGGGATTGCATCGAACGCACAGCTGAAACTCCACGGCGGTATAAGAATAATTATCGCGAACGGTTATCGGGCTGCCAGGAGCATAAAGCTGCCCCTGGCAATAACGTCGCGGCACGGGTCGGATGCGATGTCGCATGGCGCGTGCTGTATGGAATGATTGCAGAGGACATTGCCGCAACGCAAGCATCGGCGCGGCTTTTCGGCAGGAAGGTAGCGCAAAACAGACAGCGCTTATTGGAATGAAAACGCAATTAGACATCGTGCTGCCGGAAAGTCATTCATTTGCGGCAAGTCCGTATCAAGCCTGCACGGGTAACCCTTGATTTAAAAGAATGGCTTTAATGCACGATCAAAAATAAATTGGAGGCTGTCCCCGATTTTATTATTCGCCCCTCGCGCAGCGGAACCAAATTGGGGACAGCCTCCGATTGCGCCACGGGCGTCAACAAAAAAAGCCGGCAAGAGCCGGCTTTGAAGGGGCAACACAAACAGGGATCAGCCGCGACGGCGACGGGCGGCGAAGCCCAGGATCGCCAGGCCGGCGGCCAGCATGCCGTAGGTGGCAGGCTCCGGAACGGCCGACACCGTCAGCGCCGTCTGCGTCACGGTGGCATTGCCGACGCTGTCGAACCACAGGCCCGTCGAGAAGGCGATCGGGCTGTCCGGGTTGACGCCTGCCTCCACCTCGATGCCGGTAACGCGGAACTTGTCGACGGACTTGCCGAACTCGAAGTGTTCGCCGCCGGCCACGCCGCCCGCGACCAGCTTCCACTCGCCGTCTTCCATCAGCCAGATATCGTAGCGGCCGTCGCCGACGCCCGGCAGCAGCGTCACGCCGTTGACCAGTGGTCCGCTGCTGATCGTGTAGTCGTAGCCCGTGGCCACTTCGGGATCGATCCAGATCGGCGTGCCCGTACCGACTGGCATGTTCTCGAAGACCCAGCCTGCGCTGCCGTCATCGATATTGCCCGGCAGCACTGGGTTATAGGGTGCGCTGCCCGGCAGTTCCTCGCTGCGCACGTGGAAGCGCCACACGCCATCGCTGCCGATATTGCTGTCGCTTGCCAGTCCCAGCACGTTTTGCGTGCCCGAGCCCACCAGCGAGTACGAATTGGTCTCGGCACCCGCGTTCCAGCCGGCCACGGCGGCACGGCCGCCCAGGCCGCCCGCACCGCCGCTGGCATCGCCCGTCGTCCATTGCAGCTGGCCGTAGCGGAACTCCATGTCGAAGTCTCCCGCGTGGCCGGTTGTCGCCGACTGGTCCTTCAGCACCAGCTGGAAGGTGTTCTGCTTGTCGTTGTGCTGGTTGTAGTAGCCGACCGTATCCCACGTCACCACCAGCGTCTTGCTGTCCGGATTGGCCAGGTAGACGTTGTTGGCGAACGGGCTGGGCATGTTGCTGGTCTGGTTACGCGTGTCCACGTCGGCCCAGAACGGCGCGATCATTGCCGCGCTCGAGATCGGGAACAGCGACGGCGAGTACGTGGACAGCGGTCCCGAGAACGAGATGTTGCCGTTGTTGTTGACCCAGTAGCTCGAGTAGGCGTTGCCGAAGAAGTTGATGCGGAACGGCAGCGTCAGCTGCGACGAATAGCTGTCGTCGTTTGGCGCCATGACGCGATCGCCGAAACCGCGGTCGCCACCGAAACCGGTCAGCAGTGGGTCGGCGCCGGCCGAGGCGCTGGCAAAGGCGGCCAGCAGGGAAAGTGCGATGCAAGAACGTTTCATGATTACCTGTTGTGATGTTTGGACGGAACACGCGCCGAGCCAGCGCGCAGCCCGTCATTTTGACCGAGGCGCAACAGCGGTGATATCACATACAAGCAGGGTTGATCTTATCTAAAAGTTATGATACTTTCATATGTTGTTTTTCCAAAACGACATAAGTTTCAACTCTTTAAGAGAACGGGCAAGCGCGGATGCAACTGGAAATTTTCGAGGCGGCACTGTTCGGCACAGAGCCTGAATTCTTCGATCGCGCCCTGGCCTGGCTGCAGCGCGACATCCCGTTCGACGGCCTGCTGTGGGCCGCCGGCGCGCCGGGTAGTTGGGATGACGTGCGCGTGCACGGTCGCCCCCCGGCAATGGCGAGCGAGTACTCGACCATTGCCGCAGTCGATCCCGTCGCCGCTTGCGCTGTCGCCGCGCCGGAGCGGGTACATGTCCTCGCGGCGGCCGCCCTGTGCCCTCCGCACTCTCCCGCATTCAGGTTCTGGCAGGGCTACGACGGCCGTCACGCGATGGCGTTTGCCAAACCGGACGGCAGCGGCCAGGCGGCAGCCTGGCTGGGCCTGCTGCGTGCGCACGGCGAGCCGTTCAGCGCGCGTGAGCAACAAGCGATGGGCCATGCAGCGCAGGCCGTCCTGACGGCCCAGCAGGTACGCCGCGCCAAGGCGGCACGTGCGCTGGCCACGCTGGAGGCTCCGGCGGCGCCCACGGAACCTCTGACGGGCCGTGAGCTGGCGGTCGCGCATGCCTATGCGGACGGCCGCCCCGTCAAGGAGGTCGCCCGCCTGATGGGGGTGTCCACATCGACAGTGCAGTGCCACCTGGCCCGCATCTATCGCAAGCTGGGCGTGCACAGCAAGATTGCGCTGCGCAAGGCCCTGCAGGACCGGCGCAGCCGGCCCCGCTTCTGATACGGCTCGGATCCCGCTCAGCGCGGCGCCGGTGCCGCCGCAGGGGTTTGTGCCTTGTCCTGGGCGATCAGCGTGGCCAGTTGCGACTGGGCGCCGACCAGCTCCATCGTGACGACCTTGTCGGCAGGGATCGTCAGCGTCTGCGGGCCGTGCCAGTCGTTTTTCTGGCGGCTCACGAGACGGTTGCCTTGGCCGCCATCCGGGCGCGTGAACGGCTGCACGTAATAGACGTCTTCCAGTTGCACGTGCGCCGGTCCCACCTGGCGCAGCACGCCGAAGAACATCTGGCCGTTCGCCAGCTGGACGGCGTAACGCTGGCCCGGCGCGGCCGCATCGAAGGCCGGACGGTCATGCTGGCGCCAGGCCAGCGCCGCATGCGCCAGCAGCGCCGCCGTGGCCAGCGCTCCCAGCACCACTGCGACGGTGGCGCGCCAGCCGCCGCGCGGGGTCTGGCCTGCCGGCGCGCCGGCTGGATGGGTGTCGTACTGCGTTGTCATGCGCATCCCGGAATCGTTTGGAGTTGCCAATTATATATTCCGGCTGGCGCCGCGGGCACGGCACACCATGCACGGCACCATGAAAAACGGCGCCCGCAGGCGCCGTCGTGACAAGGCCGGAAAACCTCAGCCGCGCAATGCGCTCGCCGCCTTCGCCAGCGCCGTGATGTGGTCCCAGTCGCCCGCCTTCAGCGCATCCTTCGGGGTCAGCCACGAGCCGCCCACGCAGGCCACGTTCTTCAGTGCCAGGAAGGCAGGTGCGGTTTCTTGCGAAATGCCGCCCGTCGGGCAGAACGTGATGTCCGACAGCGGCCCGGCGATCGCGCTCAGCATGCCCACGCCACCCGCCGGCACGGCCGGGAACAGCTTCAATTGCTTGAAGCCCTGCTCGCGCGCCTTCATCACTTCCGACGGCGTCATCACGCCCGGCAGCAGCGGCAGGCCGGACGACTTCTGCGCCGCGATCAGCGCATCCGTCAGGCCCGGCGACACGCCGAACACGGCGCCGGCGTCGCGCGCGGCGGCGAATTCCTCTGGCTGCGTCAGCGTGCCCACGCCGACGATGGCGCCTTCCACCGCGCTCATGGCGCGGATCGCGCCCAGGCCGTGCGGCGTGCGCAACGTGACTTCCAGTACGCGGATGCCGCCGGCGACCAGGGCCTTGGCCAGCGGTACGGCGTGGTCGGGATCGTCGATCGCGATCACGGGGATCACGGCCGAGGTACGCATAATGTCGAGCAGGTTCATGTTTTACGCTTTCTTGGCAAGGAAATCTTCATCGGAACCGGGCACCGTATCGCCCACGTTGTCGCCGCCGTGCAGCTCCACGGTGGTGTCGCGGGCCGACGGCAGGCCGAACGTCGTCGCACCCTGCTCCGCCGCCGAGACGCTGTGGCGGAACATGCCGAACAGCTCACGGCCCATGCCGACGTGGCTGGGCGTCAGGTCGGCCTGCGCCTGCGCGCGCGAGTGCCAGACCTTGGTGTCGACCTTGGCTTCCAGCACGCCGGTGGCGGCGTCCAGGTGGATGATGTCGCCGTCGCGCACGAGGCCCAGCGGCCCGCCCGCCAGGATCTCGGGCGACACGTGGATCGCCGCCGGCACCTTGCCCGAAGCACCCGACATGCGGCCGTCCGTCACCAGTGCCACCTTGCGGCCGGCATCCTGCAGATTGGCCAGCGCCGGGGTCAGCGCATGCAGCTCCGGCATGCCGTTGGCGCGCGGGCCCTGGAAGCGCAGCACGGCGACGAAGTCGCGATCGAGCTGGCCGGCCTTGTACGCGGCCATGAAGTCTTCCTGCGAATTGAACACCAGCGCCGGCGCCTCGACTGCGCGGTGCTCCGGCTTGACGGCCGAGACCTTCATGATGGCGCGGCCCAGGTTACCGTCGACCAGCACCATGCCGCCGTCCTTCGAGAACGGTTCGGCCGCGGTGCGCACCACGTTGGTGTCGCCCGACACGGCTGGCGAATCCTTGAACACGACGCCCTTGCCGCCTTCGCCCAGGAACGGCTCCTTGCAGTGGTTGCGCAGGCCCTTGCCCAGCACCGTCGTGACGTCGTCGTGCAGCAGGCCCGCATCGAGCAGTTCGCGGATGACGAAGCCCGTGCCGCCGGCCGCGTGGAAGTGGTTCACGTCCGCGTCGCCGTTCGGGTAGATGCGCGCCAGCAGCGGCACGACGGCGGACAGGTCGTTGAAGTCGTCCCAGTCGATCACGATGCCGGCCGCCTTGGCGATCGCCGGCAGGTGCAGCGTGTGGTTGGTCGAGCCACCCGTCGCCAGCAGCGCGACGATGGCGTTGACGATGCATTTCTCGTCGACGATGTGGCCGACCGGGATGTATTCGTCGCCCTGTTCGGAGATGCGCGCCGCGCGCTGGGCGGCGGCCGCCGTCAGCTGGTCGCGCAGTTCCGTGCCCGGCGTGATGAAGGCGGCGCCGGGCAGGTGCAGGCCCATCACTTCCATCAACATCTGGTTGCTGTTGGCCGTGCCGTAGAAAGTGCAGGTGCCGGCGCCGTGGTACGACTGGGCCTCGCCTTCGAGCAGTTCCTCGCGGGTGGCCTTGCCTTGCGCGTAGCGCTGGCGGATCGCGGCCTTTTCCTTGTTCGACAGGCCCGACGTCATCGGTCCGCCCGGGATGAAGACGGCCGGCAGGTGGCCGAAGTGCAGCGCGCCGATCAACAGGCCCGGCACGATCTTGTCGCAGATGCCCAGGTACACGGCCGCGTCGAACATATTGTGCGACAGCGCGATCGCAGTGCCCATGGCGATCGCGTCGCGCGAGAACAGCGACAGCTCCATGCCCGGCTGGCCCTGCGTGACGCCGTCGCACATGGCCGGCACGCCGCCGGCGAACTGCGCCACCGCGCCCACTTCGCGCACGGCGTCCTTGATAATTTTCGGGAAGTACTCGAACGGCTGGTGCGCCGACAGCATGTCGTTGTACGACGATACGATCGCGACGGAAGGCTTCTTCACTTCCTTCAGGACCAGCTTGTCGTTGGCGGGGAATGCGGCAAAGCCGTGCGCGAGGTTGGTGCAGGACAGCGTGCCGCGCTGCGGGCCCTTGACGCGGGCCGCTTCGAGGTGCGCCAGGTAGGCGCCGCGCGACGGACGGCTGCGCGCCACGATGCGCGCAGTGACTTTTTCGAGGACTGGGTGCAAGGCCATTATGCTTCCTTATCGATGAATTCCCGAAATTTTACTACATTGCGCGCCGGCGTGCATTTTTCACCGCCGCACGAGTGACATGAACAGCGCGACTGTTAGAGCAACCGGGCATCATGGCAGATATTTTTGCTGCATTGCGGTCACCAGCGTAGTGAAGTTACCCGCTTTTCCTGTATAGTTAGCCAATATTCCCAACTGACTCATCATCTCATGCGCCAGCCTGCACTCACGACCACCGTCAGCTACCAAGCCCTGCAATCCCATGCCGCCGAAGCGCGCGACTGGCAGATGCGCCAGCTGTTTGCCGCCGATCCCCAGCGCTTTCCCGCGCTGACCGTCGACGCGGCCGGCCTGTTCCTGGACTATTCGAAAAACCGCCTCGACCAGCGCACCGTCGAGCTGCTGGTGGACCTGGCGCGCGAACGCGGCGTCGAGGCGCAGCGCGACGCCATGTTTGCCGGCGACAAAATTAATCTTACCGAACATCGCAGCGTGCTGCACACGGCCCTGCGTATGCCGCGCGGCAAGGCGCTGGTCGTCGACGGCCAGGACGTCAACGTCGACGTGCATGCCGTGCTCGACCGCGTAAAAGGCTTCACCGACAAGGTGCGCAACGGCACCTGGCTGGGCTACAGCGGCAAGCCCATCACCGACATCGTCAATATCGGCATCGGCGGCTCCGACCTGGGGCCGAAGATGGCCGTGCTGGCGCTGCGCTCGTACGCCCACCCACGCCTGAAGATGCACTTCGTCTCCAACGTGGACGGCCACGACATGGATGCCGTGCTGGCCCAGGTCAACCACGAGACGACGCTGTTCATCGTGGCGTCGAAAACGTTCACGACGGCCGAGACGATGCTGAACGCGCAAACGGCGCGGCGCTGGTTCCTGTGCGAAGGCCGCGAGGAAGACCTGGCCCGCCACTTCGTCGCCGTCTCCACCAACAAGGAAGCCGTCAGCAAGTTCGGCATCGACCTGGACAACATGTTCCCGTTCTGGGACTGGGTCGGCGGCCGTTACTCCGTCTGGTCGGCCATCGGCCTGTCGGTCGCGCTGGCGGTGGGCTTCGGCTACTTCCAGACGATGCTGGAAGGCGCCCATGCGATGGACGAGCACTTCCGCACGGCCCCGCTGGCGCAGAACATGCCGGTGCTGCTGGCCCTGGTCGGCTTCTGGAACCGCCAGTTCCTGGGGGCGACGTCGCTGTCGATCGCGCCGTATCACCAGGACCTGAACCGCTTCCCGGCCTACCTGCAGCAGCTCGACATGGAGAGCAACGGCAAGCGCGTGACGCGTAACGGCCAGCCCGTCGATACGCCGACCTGCCCGATCGTGTGGGGCGAATGCGGCACCAATGCGCAGCACGCCTACTTCCAGCTGCTGCACCAGGGCACGGACGTGGTGCCGATCGACTTCATCGCGGCGCTGCGCGCCACGCATGACCTGGAAGGGCACCACGATGCGCTGCTGGCCAACTGCTTCGCGCAGTCGGAAGCGTTCATGAAGGGCAAGTCGGCCGACGAGGTGCGCGCCGAACTGCAGGCGCAGGGCCTGACCGAGACGAAGATCGACGAACTGGTGCCGCACAAGACCTTCCCCGGCAACCGCCCGTCCAACACGATCCTGATGGACCAGCTGACGCCCGCCACGCTGGGCGCGCTGATCGCGCTGTACGAACACAAGACCTTCGTGCAGGGCGTCATCTGGGACATCGCCAGCTTCGACCAGTGGGGCGTGGAGCTGGGCAAGGTGCTGGCGAAGAAGATCCAGGCCGAGCTGGAAGGCGACGTCGATCCGGCCGCGCACGACAGCTCCACCAACGGCCTGATCGTCATGGCGAAAGGCGCGCAAGTCCCATGAGCGACATCACCGTAGTGTGGCAGGACCGCATGCAGGTGGGCGAAGGCCCGCTGTGGGAACCGCGCGAGCAGGCCCTGTACTGGGTCGACATCGACGGCTTCGCGGTGCACCGCCTGGCCGCGGCAACCGGCCGCCATGACGTCTGGCCGATGGCGGCCGAGCCGTCGGCACTGGCCCGGCATGCGGACGGCGGCATCGTCGTCGCCACCCGCGCCGGCTTCGTCCACCTCGATCCCGCCACGAGTACCGTCACCGAGATCGCGCCGGCACCGTTCGACCAGTCGAAAGCCCGCTTCAACGACGGCAAGGTCGATGCGGCCGGCCGCTTCTGGGTCGGCACGATCTACGAGCCGCGCGACCGTCCCGCCGCCGAGATGTACGTGCTGGACAAGGGCCAGGTGCGCCTGGCCTGGGCGGGCGGCATGACCAACTCCAATGGCCTGGCGTTCAGTCCGGACAACGCCACGATGTACCACGCCGACACCACGTCGCACACGGTACGCCGGCTCGACTTCGATGCGACGACCGGCAGCGCCACCAACCTGCGCCCGCTCGTCGAGTTCTCGCAGGACAAGGCCAGCAACTATGGCGGCCGGCCGGATGGCGCCGCCGTCGACAGCGAGGGCAACTACTGGGTGGCGATGTTCGAGGGCGGCCGCATCGTCAAGCTGGCGCCCGACGGCACGCAGCTCGACGCCATCGCGCTGCCCGTGCGCTGCCCCACGATGGTGGCGTTCGGCGGCCCCGACCTGCGCACGCTGTACGTCACGAGCGCGGGCAAGCGGCCCCTGGCGGAGCTGGACCAGTACCCGCTGTCCGGCACGGTACTGGCGCTCCGTGTGCCCGTTGCCGGCCTCGAACAACCGGCGTATGTTGGGCCACGCGCGGCGCCTTAGCAAACGGCGGCATCCTGTAGTATATTTTCACCGGACGCCCGATTTTCGGTAGTAATCCTCCACAGCATTCAACCTCTACATACTATGGCTCTCACCGATTTTGACCTGGTTCTGTTTGGCGGCAGCGGCGACCTTGCAATGCGCAAGCTGCTGCCAGCGATGTTCTCGCGCGACGTGTGCGGCGACCTGCCGCCGACCGCGCGCATCATCTGCGTGGGCCGGCACGACAACACCACGGAAGAATTTATCGAGACGGTCAACTCGACGTCGCGGCCCCATATCAAGAACCCGAAGGTGACGCCGGAGACGTGGGCGCGCTTCACCAGCCGCATCGTCTACGTGTCCGTCGACGCGACCGATGCCGGCTCGTACCAGGGCCTGGCGCAGGCGCTGCGCGACGAGCCGGGCCTGAACCGCGTGTACTACCTGGCCACGCCGCCCGCGCTGTTCGCGCAGATCTGCGACAACCTGAAGGAAAACGGCCTGGTCACGCCGCAGTCGCGCGTGGTGCTGGAAAAGCCGCTGGGCCGCGACCTGGCGTCGGCCAAGCAGATCAACCGCGAAGTGGGCGAGGTATTCGAGGAATCGCAGATCTACCGGATCGATCACTACCTGGGCAAGGAAACCGTACAGAACCTGCTGGCGCTGCGCTTCGGCAACATCCTGTTCGAGCCCCTGTGGCGCCGCGAATGGATCTCGGACGTGCAGATCACCATCGCCGAGAAGCTGGGCGTGGGCAACCGCATCGGCTACTACGATACGTCGGGCGCGCTGCGCGACATGCTGCAGAACCACCTGCTGCAACTGCTGTGCATCGTGGCGATGGAGCCGCCCGCGTCGACCGCGCCGGATGCCGTGCGCGACGCCAAGCTGCAGGTGCTGCGCTCGCTGAAGCGCTTCACGCCGACGACCCTGGCGCAGAACATCGTGCGCGGCCAGTACCGCGCCGGCCACGTGGACGGCCAGCCGGTGCCGAGCTACCGCGACGAGCCGGAAGCCCCGCAGAATTCGCGCACCGAGACCTTCGTTGCGATGAAGGCGGAAATCGACACGTGGCGCTGGGCCGGCGTGCCGTTCTACCTGCGCACCGGCAAGCGCATGGCCGACGGCCTGGCGGAAATCGTCGTGCGCTTCAAGCAGATCCCGCACTCGATCTTCAACCAGCCGACGTCGTCGTTCCAGCCGAACTCCCTCGTCATCCGCCTGCAGCCGGACGAAGGCCTGCGCATGAACCTGATGGCGAAGACGCCGGGCGAAGGCATGCGCCTGAAACCGGCCGAGCTGGAGCTGGACTTCCGCGAGACGTTCAAGACGCCACGCATGGATGCCTACGAGCGCCTGCTCCTCGACGTGCTGCGCGGGCAGCTGACCTTGTTCATGCGCGGCGACGAGCTGGAAGCGGCGTGGGAATGGGTCGAGCCGATCCTGAACAACTGGGAGCAGGACGACACGGCACCGCTGCCGTACACCTCCGGCACGTGGGGCCCGGCCGCCGCCAGCGCGCTGATCGGGCGCGACGGCCTGCAGTGGCGCGAGGAAGCGCTGCCCGAGGACTGAGCGACCTTGACCACCCTGCCTTTATCCACGCCGAACCTGACGCCCCTGATGCTACTGGACTCCATCCGCACCCAGCTCGACTCGCTGTCCAAATCGGAACGCAAGGTCGCGCTGGCCGTGCTCGACAACCCGTCGCGCACGGTCAGCTCGAACATCACGGCGCTGGCCAAGAGCGCCCAGGTGTCCGAGCCGACCGTCGTGCGCTTCTGCCGTACCCTGGGCTACGACGGCTGGCACGAGTTCAAGCTGAAGCTGGCGCAGGGCCTGGCCCTGGCCCTGCCCGGCCTGAACGAGGCGCCGTCGCAGGATGACCTGGCGTCGGACCTCGTCAATAAAATCTGCAGCCGCTCGATCAACACCTTGCTGGACCTGCGCAACAACCTGCACCACGAACCCGTCCAGGCGGCGCTCGACATCCTGTCGCGCGCCAAGAAGATCGAGTTCTACGGCCAGGGCACGTCCGGCATCGTGGCGGCGGATGCGCAGCACAAGTTCTTCCGCTCCGGCGTGCCGACGGTGGCCTATTCCGACCCGGCCATCCACAGCATCGCCGCCGCGCTCTTGAAGAAGGGCGACTGCGTGGTGGCGATCTCCCAGCGCGGCAACAGCCCGGCGCTGGTGCGCTCCGTGCACCTGGCGCGGGACGGCGGCGCGGACGTGATCGTGCTGGCCCCGTCCGGCACGCCGCTGGCGGACCTGGCCACCGTGCTGATCCCGATCGACCTGATCTTCAACACCGACCCGTACACGCCGATCTCGGCGCGCCTGGCCTACCTCGTCGTCATCGACGTGCTGGCCGTCGGCCTGGCGCTGCAGCGCGGCCCCGAGTTCCGCCGCCAGATGCAGAACGCGCAGAAGGCGCTGCAGGAGTTCGAGGTGCAGTTCGACTCGTTCATCGGCTGAGCGGGGAACGGCCGGCATGCAACAGAAGACCATCGGCCTGCTGGGCGGCATCGGCTGGGCCTCCACCGCGGAGTACTACCGCATCATCAGCGAACTCGTTGTCCAGCGTGAAGGCGATGCGCACAGTGCGCGCATCGTCCTGCAAAGCATGGACCAGTTCGACTTCACATCGCGCGCCGACGATCCACCGGCCATCGTGGCCTTCCTCGCCGAGCAGGTGGCACGACTGCAGGCGGGCGGCGCGGACTTCTTCCTGTTCTGTGCCAACGGCGCGCACCGCTTCGCGCCCGCCCTGCTGCCGCTCGTCGAGCTGCCCTTCCTCAGCATCGTCGACGCGACGGCAGCGCGGGTGCAGGCGTCCGGCCTGCGCAAGGTCGCGCTGCTGGGCGTGAAGCAAACGATGGCGGGACGTTTCTATCATGACCGGCTGGCGGCGCACGGCATCGACACCGTCACGCCGTCGGCAGCGGACCAGGAGCGCATCCACGCCATCATCTACGACGAGCTGGTGCACAACCGGATGAATGCCGCCAGCCGCCAGGTGTTCTGCGAGATCATCGCCGGCCTGGCCCGGCAGGGCGCGCAAGGGTGCATCCTGGGCTGCACCGAGATTCCGCTGCTGGTCCGCCAGGACGACGTCGACATCCCTGTTTTCGATACCACGCGGATTCACTGCGAAGCCGCGGTGGCGCTGGCACTGGGCGGCTGAGCGCTGTTGCTCTCGTACCCCGGCGATGCCGCAGACCACAGCGCGCCCGCTCCGAACTTCTCCAGCAAGAAATCGATGAACACCCGCATCTTCGGCGTGTTGAACCGGCTCGGGGCGAAGATCGCGTGGACGCTGTTGCCGAAGCGACCTTCGGCGCGGTAGCCGGGCAGCACCACGTCCAGGGCACCCGCGCGCAGGTCGGCATCGACGGCGTAGGTCGGCAACAGGCCGACGCCGATCCCCTGCAGTACGGCCTGGCGCAGCGATTCGCTGCTGTTGACGGCCAGGCGCCCCGTTACGCGCACTTCGCTGCCCTCGTCGCCGCGCGTAAAACGCCACGTGTCTTCCAGGCCTTGGCCCGCTACCATGCAATTGTGCGCGGCCAGGCCGGCCGGCGTGGCGATCCGCTCGCGTGCGGCCAGGTAGGCCGGCGTGGCGCACACCACGTAATCCAGGGCGGCCAGGCGGCGCGCGACGAGGCTGTCGACCGGATTGCTGGTCAGGCGGATGGCGACATCGAAGCCCTCCTCGACCACGTCGACGTAGCGGTCGCTCAACGACAGCACGACGGTGATGTCCGGGTAGCGCGCGAGGAACTGCGCGACGAGGGCACTGAGGTGCAGGTTGCCGAAGGCGACGGAGGTGGTAACGCGCAGATGGCCGCGCGGGGCTTCCTGCAGGCTGTCGACCGCGCCGCGCAGCGCCGTGGCCTGCTCGACGATGCGCAGGCCGTGCCGGTACGCCAGCTCGCCGGCCTCGGTCAACGCCACATGCCGCGTGGTACGGTACAGCAGCTTCGCGCCCAGCGTTTCCTCGAGCCGGCGCACCTGCTTGCTCACGGTCGACTTGGTGGCGCCTGTCGCCAGGGCCGCCTTTGAAAAACTCTTCAGTTCCACGACCTTGACCAGCACGAACAGGTCGGACAGGTTGTCGGCAAGGCGATCCATGCGTTCTCCGGCGGGCGCCGCTGGGGCGGATCGGGTCATTGTAGGGGTTGTTGCCGCATCCGGCGACTGTTTCCTTGTTCGACACAGTGTTGTGCCGATTGACCGGATTGTCGGCCCCTCGCGGGCGCCGTATGCTGGCTTCACCGGGTGCGCCGTTGCACACCCCGAACGCCACCACCAGCCAGGGAGACCATCATGACGACCATCACCCGCAACACCTGCGATCGCACCACTGTAACGCCAGCCGACGACAATCGCGCGGACGTTCCTGACGACGACACGGAGCGCCTGATCGACCGGGCCTTCCGCATCGCTGCCGCCGTGCTGCTGCTGGCGCCCGCGCTCCTCGCCATCCTGCTGGCCCACGGTCCGGTCGCCACGGCCGCCGTCGCCATGGCGTAGCAATGCGAATCACCGCACGACGGCTGCGCTGCGGCGCAGTCCCGGTCCAGTAACGGCCAACGCCCGGCTACTGGCCGGGCGGCTCGTCGAGGCGACTCAGAACACCCACAGCTTCTCGGCCGGCATCTGCAGCCAGTAGGTGCCCTCCTCCAGCCGCGTGCGCGCATATGCCCGCACACTGGTGTCCCCGGCCTTGAACAGGCACTCCCACCGGTCGCCCAGGTACATGCAGGTGGACAGCGGCAGCGCCAGCGCGTTCTCGGCGGGACTGGCGCTGACGCGCACTTCCTCCACGCGCACCACCGGCGTGATGTCCGCCCCGGATTGCCCCGGGCGACCCCTGCAGCCGCGTGCCGGCGACGTCGATGACGACGCGCTCGCCGTCGCGCTGCACCAGCGCGCCTGGCAGCCGGTTGTTGCTGCCCATGAATTCGGCCGTGAACAGCGTGTCCGGCGTTTCGTACATGGCCTGCGGCGTACCCTGCTGCTCGATGCGCCCGTTATTGAGCAGCAGGATGCGGTCGGAGATCGCCATCGCCTCGGCCTGGTCGTGCGTCACCATCAGCGCGGACAGGCCCAGGCGCACGATCAGCTCGCGCAGGAACGCCCGCGCTTCCTCGCGCAGCTTGGCGTCCAGGTTGGACAGCGGCTCGTCCAGCAGGATCACGGGCGGGTTGTAGACCAGCGCGCGGGCGATGGCCACCCGCTGCTGCTGGCCACCCGAGAGCTGGTGCGGGAAGCGTTCGGCCAGGTGGCCCAGGCCCAGCTGGCCCAGCACCTCCATCACGCGTGCCTTGATGTCCGGCTTGGCCATGCGGCGCAGGGTCAGGCCATAGCCGACGTTGTCGAACACGTTCTTGTGCGGCCACAGTGCATACGACTGGAACACCAGGCCCAGGTTGCGTTCTTCCGCCGGCATCTCGAACTTCCTCGCGCCGTCGAAGACGCGACGCGCGCCGATGTCGATGGTGCCCTGGCGCGCGCTTTCCAGTCCCGCCACGGCGCGCAGCAACGTGGTCTTGCCGCTGCCCGATGGGCCCAGCAGCGCCACCACTTCGCCTTTTTGCAGGTGCATCGACACGCCCTTCAGGATCGGGTTGGCGTGGGCACCGCTGCCATAGTCGAGGTGCAGTTCGTCGACGGTCAGTTCGTTCATGTTGAGGTCCCGTTTCATGTGAAACTCCTAGTCGTGCAGCTTGACGCCGAAGCGCAGCGCGATGCCGAGGCCGATGGCCACCAGCGTGATATTGATGAAGGACAGCGCGGCGACCAGTTCCGTCGACCCGCCCGCCCACAGCGAGACCAGCATGGCGCCGATCACTTCCGTGCCGGGCGACAGCAGGTACACGCCGGTGGAATACTCGCGCTCGAAGATCAGGAAGATCATCAGCCAGCTGCCCAGCAGGCCGTAGCGCACCAGCGGCAGCGTGACGTGGCGGACCACCTGGCCGCGCCGCGCGCCGACGGCGCGCGCCGCCTCTTCCAGCTCGGGCCCCACCTGCAGCAGCGCGGTGGAGATCAGGCGCATGCCGTAGGCCATCCACACGACGGAATACGCCAGCCAGACCGCGAAGATGGTCGTGCGCAGCTCGCGCAGCGCCGGCACCAGGTGGGCCGACAGCCAGGCGGCAACGGCGTTGTCGGCCCCCTTCAGCAAGCCGTCCAGCCAGCTGGGCACGAACAGGAACACCCACAGGAACGCCAGCCCCGCCAGCAGGCCGGGGATGGCACGGGGCACCAGCACGCTGTAGTCGAGGAAGCGGGCGATGCCGTCCTGGCGGCGGTGCATCGCCAGCGCGATGAAGCTGTAGCAGAACACGGCCAGGCCGCCGCCGACGACGCCGATCAGCACCGTGTTGACGATGGCCCGCATCAGCGCCGGCTGCTCGAGGATGTCGCGGAAGTGCTGCAAGGTCAGCACGCCGGCCAGGCTGACGCCCTCGCCCCAGTACTGCACGAACGAGCGCAGCGCGATGCCCGACAGCGGCATGACGATCGTCAGCAGCAGCCACGCCCCCAGCAGGGCGAAGGCCAGCCATTTCCAGCGCCCCAGCGGCAGCGCCTTGCTGCGCGCGCCCTTGCCCTTGATCGAGACGTACTTGTTCGCGCTGCGCAGCAGCCAGCGCTGCAGCATCACCAGCGGCATCGTCACCATCACGAGGCAGACCGCGACGGCGGCCATCAGGTGGTACGACGGCGTGCCCAGTTTATTCGTCAGCTTGTACAGGTAGGTCGGCAGCACCAGGTGCCCTTCCGGGTCACCCAGCACCAGCACCAGCCCGAACACCTCGAAGCCTAGGAAGAACACCAGCACGCCGGCGTAGGCCAGGGCCGGCATGATCATCGGCAGCGAGACCGTCAGCATCACGCGCAGCGGCGAGGCGCCGGCCACGCGGGCCGCCTCCTCCACGTCCGAACCCAGGCTGCGCAGCGCCGACGAGGCATACAGGTACACGTGCGGCACGTGCGTCAGGCCGGCGATGACGACGATGCTGGTGAACGAATACACGTTCCACGGGATGAAGCCGACCAGGTCCTTGATCCACGTCGAGTAGAACCCGACGGGGCCCATCGCGACGACGTAGCCGAAGCCCATCACCATCGGCGAGACGAAGATCGGCACCAGCAGCAGCGGCGCGATCCAGCTGCGGCCAGGCAGGTCGGTACGCACCATCAGGAAGGCCAGCATGCCGCCCAGCGGCACGGCGATGGCGGCCAGGCCGGTCGCCAGCAGCAAGCCGTTCTTGAACGCCATGCCGAAGTCGGGATCGTCGACGATGAAGCGGTAGGCGTCCAGGCCGGCCACGGCATCGGGCATGAAGAATGGCGCCGACAGGAAGCTCTGGTAGAAGATCAGGCACAGCGGCATGAAGATCGCCAGCGCCGTCAGCACGACAACGAGGCCGCGCAGCAGGTTGACCCGGGGGCCGCGCCGCGCCGCCAGCGCGGGAATGGTGGCGCCGGTGGTGCCGGCGATGGTTGCGGTCTGCATGATCTGCCCCTTACTTCTTGCCGGCCGTGTCTTTCCAGCCCTTCAGGAACGCCATCCGCTTGGCCGGCGCCAGGTATTCCAGCACGCTCGGGTTGACGGGGATGGGCTTGATGTTGGCCTGGCCGATCGTCTTGATCAGGTCAGCGCTGGTCGTCTCGCCCGTCACGTCGGCCCGGATCGCGTACAGCTTCGACTCGTTGGCGATGATCGCCTGGCCCCGCTTGGACAGCATGTAGTCGAGCCACAGCTTGGCCGCGTTGACGTTCTTCGCCGCCTTGTTGATGAACACCACGCGCGACATGATCTGCGTGTAGTCCTTCGGCAGCACGACGCCGATCGACGGATCGGTCTTGGCGCGCACCAGCGCGTAGGAGCCCAGCACGTTGTAGCCGATCAGGTTCTCCCCGGACGAGATCCGTTCCATCATCGTGCCGGTGGACGACTGCACCCGCACCTTGGCCACGCCGAAGGCCTTCCGCAGCTCGGCGAATTTCGGGTAGGCGGCCGCGTCGTGCGTCATGAACATGAAGCCCACGCCGGATTTCTCGATGTCGTAGGTGGTGACCTTGTCGCGGAACTTCGGCTGCTGGATCAGGCGGGCGAAGTCGTCGTGCGTCGCAGGCACCTCGTTGGCCGCCAGCAGGCGCTTGTTGTAGACGATGGCGGCCGGCTCGAACGTGGTGCCGTAGGCCTTGTGCTCCCACACCGCCCACGCCGGCAGCTGCGCCGCCTCGACGGACTTGTACTGCAGCGCGCTGCCTTCGGCGGCCAGCTTGATCTGCAGGTCCATCGCGGAGGACCACATCACGTCGGCCGTATTGCCGCCGGCCGCGCGTTCGGATATGAAGCGGTTGTACACCTCGGTCGAGTTCATGTCGTTGTACTCGACGCTGATCCCCGGGTACAGCGCGGAGAAGTCACGGATCAGCGGCTGGGTGGCCTTGCTGTCGGTGGCGCCGTACACCACCAGCTTGCCCTCCTTCTTCGCCGCGTCGACCAGTTTCTGGTAGTCGGCCGGATAGCCCGGCGGGACCTGGGCAAAGGCCGCGCCGGCGCACAGGGTCATGATGGCTGCCGCGATAGTATTCTTGATGATCATGATGGTCTCCGTTGATGTCGTGGTTGTCGTGTGGTGGAAGTTCAGCGCATCAGGCCAAGCTGGCTGGCACGCTTGCCGTAGTCGTCCACGGCCTTGTTGACGTAATCGGTCAGTGCCGGCCCCGTCAGGGTCAGCGGGTACAGGCCGGCCGCTGCGCGCAGCCGGGCAAACTCGGGGTGGCCATCATGCGGTCGAACGTGCCCACCCAGCGCGCGTAGTCCGCATCGGAAGCCTGGGGGCCCATCCAGACGCCGCGGATGGTGGGCCAGACGACGTCATAGCCCTGCTCGCGCGCGGTGGGAACGGCGGCCAGCGCACCGGGCAGGCGCTGTTCGGACAGCACCGCCAGCACGCGCACCTTGCCGTTGGCGGACATCAGGCGCGCTTCGGAAGCGTCGCCCGACACCACCTGCACGTAGTTGGCCTGCATGGCCGTAAAGGCCTCGCCGCCGCCTTCGAGCGCCACGAAGCGCAGCACTTTCGGGTCGATGCCGGCCGTGCGCACCAGCAGTGCCATCTTGAGCCAGTCCTGGCTGCCGATGGTGCCGGAGACGCCGACCAGCACCTTGGCGGGATCGCGCTTGAGCGCGGCGACCAGGTCCGCCAGGGTGTGGAACGGCGAATCGCCACGCACGGCGATCATGCCGTAGTCGGCCCCCAGCGCCGCGACCCAGCGCACGTCGCCCGGCTTGGCCTTGCCGAACTTGCCCTGCGCGAGGTTGAGCAGGGAGCCGCCGGAAAACGCCACCAGCGTATCGCCGTCGCCGCGCCGGCCGGAGACCAGCGAATGCCATGCCACCGCGCCGATGCCGCCCGGCGCATAGCTCAGGCGCAGCGGCGTGCGGGCCGTGTCCGGCAACTGGCGCAGGCCGTCCCGCACCAGCTTGCACGTCAGGTCCATCGCGCCGCCCGGCTTGGAAGGCACGATGCATTCGACGGCGCCGGCGCTGGCCGCGGTGCCGGCCCAGAGCAACGCGAGGATGGCGGCACGCATGTCAGAACCGGTGCTGGATGCCGACCATGGCGCCACGCTGCGTGTCGCCGAAGCCGGGGTCGTCGCGCGACAGCCCGACCAGCTGGTCGTGCTTTGCCTTCGCATAGGCGACGGTGGCATACAGGTCGGTGCGCTTGGACAGCGCGTAGCGGTAGCGCGCGACGAACATCAGCGGGTCGGCATCCTTGCCGGCGGCCGTGTTCTTGACGTCCAGGTAGTAGACGGCGCCCGTCAGCGTGACGTTCGGCACCGGCTTGTAGGCCACGCCGGTCCAGTAGGTATTGGCCTTAATGTCCGCACCGACGGATCCCGGTTCGAGCCGGTAATTGCGCCCGGCCGCCCAGAACTTGACCTTGTCGATGGCGTAGTAGGTGCCCAGGTGGAACACGCGGGCGGCATCGCGCCGCCCCGTCAGCGCCACCGTATTGCCATTGACGCGCTCCCACGTCGCCATCAGGCCGACGTCGTCGCTCTGGTAGCTGACGGCGGCCGCGTACCGGGCGCTGTCGCCGCCATTGGTGGCCTGCTCGCCCATGCCGTACGACAGGCCGTACTTGAAGTCGCCCGTGCCGCCGGAATACTTGACGAGGTTGTCGAAGCCTGTCGTCATGCCGTATTTGCTGGGAGCCGTCGCGTTGCCTGTCGTGGCCCACGAGTAGAACGGCGCGAAGCCCATCGGGTCGAAGCGGATCACGGTGTCGTACACGCTGGTGAACGAACGGCCCAGCACGAGACGGCCATACTTGCCCTCCAGGCCGACGTTGGCCTGGCGGCGGAACAGCTGGCCGTCGATGCCGCCGGTGTCCATCAGGATGCCGCCTTCGAGTTGATAGACCGCCTTGAGGCCGTCGCCCAGGTCCTCGCTGCCCTTGATCCCCCAGCGCGACGTGTTCATGCCGCCCGAGCTGACGCGGGTGACTGCGTGGCCGCCGGGAGCGGCGTTGGAGGCGTAATCGATGCCCGTGTCGAGCAGGCCGTACAGGGTGACGGCGGACTGGGCGTGGGACTGGACGGCGGCCAGGCAGGCCACGGCAGCCAGCGTGCCGCTGGCGATGGTGCTTCTTTTCACGGATTGTCTCCTGGGTTTATAGTGTCGCTGCTTGCCCTCGTGGCGGGGCATGGACGTACTATAGATTCGTCAACCTTTCAAATTGCTTTCAGACGATGCGCATACTCCTGGTCGAAGACCACACCGAACTGCAACACTGGCTCGCCAAGGCGCTGCGCGATGCACACCTGACGGTGGAGTGCGCGACCAATGGCGCCGACGCGGATGCGCTGCTGCACACGCAGGAGTATGCCCTGGTCATCCTCGACCTGACGCTGCCGAAGATGGATGGCCTGGAGGTCTTGAAGCGCCTGCGCGCCCGCGGCGGCGCGGGCGGCAAGACGCCGGTACTGATCCTGACGGCGCGCGGCGGCCTGGAAGACCGCGTGCAGGGCTTGAACCTGGGCGCGGACGACTACCTGGCCAAGCCGTTCGAGCTGGTCGAACTGGAGGCGCGCGTCAGGGCGCTGCTGCGGCGGGGCCTCGGCAACGAGGCGCTGGTGTACCGCTGCGGCGCGCTGGCCTTCGACACCGTCACGCGCATGTTCACGTACTACGAGCAAGGCCTGGCCCTGACGCCGCGCGAACATGCCGTGCTGGAAGCGCTGATCACGAAGAGCGGCCGCGCGGTCGCCAAGGAAAAACTGTTCGACGAGGTGTTCGCGCTGGCGGACGACGCCAACCTGGACGCCATCGAACTATACATCCACCGCGTGCGCAAGAAGCTCGAGAGCGGCCAGCCGGGCGCCGCCGCCATCACCACGCTGCGCGGCATCGGCTACCTGCTGCAGCCGCGCGACCCGGCCTGACATGGCGGTGCCGGGCGAGCGGCCCCGTGGGACGGCCTCGGTGGGCAGCCTGCGCGGCCAGTTGCTGCGCTGGCTGCTGCTGCCGCTGGTCGTGCTGGAAGTGCTCAATATGGTCTCGGCCTACCACAACGCGCTCGACGCGGCCGATATCGCCTACGACCGCTCGCTGCTCGCTTCCACGCGCGCGCTGGCCGAACGGGTGTCGATCAGCGGCGGCAAGGTAGTGGCCGACGTGCCGTACGTGGCGCTGGACAGCTTCGAGACCGACACGCTGGGCCGCATCTACTACAAGGTGACGGGGCTGGCGGGCGAGACGGTGTCCGGCTACGACGACCTGCCGCCGGTGCCGAAGCACGTGCCCCGCTCGGAAAGCTATCCGGCGCTGGTGCGCTTCTACCACGCCCAGTACAACGGCCAGCCGATCCGCATCGCCGCCCTGCTGCAGCCCGTGTACGACGACTCCATGCGCGGCATCGCGCTGATCCAGGTGGGCGAGACGCTGGATGCGCGGCGCGGCCTGACCAACAAGATCCTGTTCGACACGGTGTTGTGGCAGGCCGGCCTCGTGGCGGCGGCAGCGCTGTTGATCTGGTTCGCCGTGCGCCTGGTGCTGCAGCCGCTGATGCGCCTCAAGCGCGAGGTGGAGTCGCGCAGCGTGTCCGACCTGTCCGACCTCGATCCCGCGCTGGTGCACCGTGAGGTACGGCCGCTGGTGGAAGCGATGAACGCATCGATGTCGCGCACGGCGGGCCTGATCAACAGCCAGCGCCGCTTCATCGCCGACGCCTCGCACCAGCTGCGCACGCCGCTGACGGTACTGCGCACGCAGGCGGAGATGGCGCAGCGCGAGATCGCCCGGCATGGCGCGCCGGCCGCGGTGACCGACGTCCTGGCCGGCATCGCCGCCACCACCGACTCCGCCGTCCACCTGGCCAACCGCCTCTTGACGCTGGCCCGCATCGAGCACAGCAAGGGCGGCCTGGCCGAGCCGGTGGCGCTGCGCGCGCTGGTGCAGCAGGTCGCGCTGGAGCTGGCGCCGAACGCCGTGCGAGCGCAGATCGACCTGGCACTGGAGGCACCGGAGGAAGTGACGGTGACGGGCCAAGGCCTGCTGCTGCACGAACTGGTGGCCAACCTGGTCGACAACGCGCTGCGCTACACGCCGGCCGGCGGCGCGGTCGTGCTGCGCGTGCGCGCGGAAGACGGCATGGCCGTGCTGGAGGTGGAAGACGGCGGCCCCGGTATCCCGGCGGCGGAACGGGAACGGGTGTTCGCGCCGTTCTACCGGGCCGCCGCGTCGATGCAGGTCAATCCGGGCGGGGCCGGGCTGGGCCTGGCCATCGTCAGCGATATCGCCGCGCTGCATGGGGCGACGCTGGCGTTGCTGGATGGGGCGCAAGGCAAGGGGCTGCTGGTGCGCGTGGTGCTGCCCGCTGGGGACGAATGATGAATCATGGAGCAAGCGCTCCTATGCCGAGGGCGTTTTGCGAACCTTCACCGCTCACGCATGAATGCCGGCCGCTTCGCCGCAAGTCTCCCTTTCCGCTTCATCAGCCAGGGCAAGGCGCATGGCAATGCGCACCGATGACTACGGCCGGAAGCGAAGGGAGCCCCAACTTTCGTTTCGCGTCCGATCTCGAGCGCATGGCCTGTATCAAAGCGGGAAACCGGTCAACGGCGGCAGCCCGATCTCCTTTCGTCTCCTGTTGACGTTTTTACTGTCGTGGATTGGAAAGACCTTATTACTGCCGTGCTGGAACTCGGTGCCGTATCTTTGGCCTTTGCCCTGCCTCACGAGAATACGATCCTCCAGGGACGCAAGTTTTTCGTTCGAGATTTCGCCACGCTTGTTTGCCCCACGAACCACGGGAAGATACTTCAACTGATAAGCAAGAGGCGCGTGCTGAATAATGAAATATGCCGAGCGCGCAGCCTTGCCATTGTCGATACGTTTCGGCCAGCCGCATCGTTTGACCAAGCGGTCGAGCTCCTCCTGGTTCTTCGCGTCGCCAGCCAGGATCGAATCTTCGATGTTCGCCTTCTCGGCTGCATCGACGCTGACCTTGGCGTGTTCGCGCTCCAGGATTTCGATATAACGGCCACGCAATGCCTGGTCATCGCTCAACATGCGACTGTAAGTCGCCGCAAGGACCGGGTCTTCGCACTCATCGGCATGCGCTGATGTAATAAAACAAAAGATGGCAATCGCCACCGGTCCCGAAACGCTGATTGGCATGGCATCGACCGATATGAATCTGGAGGCGTGCACCTGGATGGCCTGCACGACAGAAAGGTGTGCAAAGATGCAACGTTGTTATTGGCCTATCTTACACGGAATCTCGTCGAGCGCAGCAGCGGTCGGTTCGCATGCGTCCATCTTGCGCGATCCAATCGCTTCAGTCATACCCTGTTCTCCTGTAGCCGACCTCGATGTGCGCCCGCACCTGCCGCCTGCCCTTTGGCTTCAGGCCGCCAGCGGGGCCCGCCGCCGCCCGCCGCCGGCTCCACGGCGGCATACACGTCATGCGCCACCGTCTCCGCCGTCGCGGCGGACAGGGTCCAGCCCAGGTGCCCATGGCCCGTGTTGTAGAACACGAACGGCGTGCGGCCCCGGCCCACGCGCGGCATCGTGTCGGGCATCATCGGGCGCAGGCCGGCCCAGGGCACCACGCTGGTCGTCGAGACGCCGGGGAAACAGCGTTCCACCCACTCCACCAACGGGCGGATGCGGTCCTGGCGGATGTCGCGGTCGTAGCCGGCGAATTCCGCCGTGCCGGCCACGCGCAGCCGGTCCTGGCCGAAGCGGCTGGCCACCAGCTTGGTGGCGTCGTCGAGCAGGCTGACCGTCGGCGCGGCGGCCTGGCTGGCACTGTCCGCCAGGTGCACGGTGATCGAGTAGCCCTTGACGGGGTAGACGTTGACGCGGTCGCCCACCATCGCCGCCAGCGCGCGGCTGGCGGTGCCGGCGCAGACGACCGCCGCGTCGAAGCTGCACGTGTCCTGCACCTCGCCATGGCGCACCGTGACGCTGGCGCCATGGTCGTCGACGGCCAGCGCCAGCACCTCGCGCTGGCACAGCAGCGCCACGCCGTGGCGCTGGCAAGCGCGCGCCAGGCCGGTGGTGAACTTGTGGATGTCGCCGCTGCTGTCGCTCTCCGTATAGAAGCCGCCGTAATAGTCGCCCGCCAGCGTGGGTTCGATGGCGCGCATCTCCTGCGGCGTGACACCGCGGCGCGGCAGGCCGCCTTGCGCCAGCAGCTTCGTCACCTGGGCGGCATGGTCGAAGGCGGCCTTGTCGCGGTAGATGTGCAGGATGCCCTGGCGGCGCTGGTCGAAGGCGATGCCTTCCTGCGCCGCCCAGGCGAACAGGTGCTCGCGCGCGGCGACGGCCATGCGCGCCGTGGCCACCGTGTTGTCGCGGTAGCGCGGCACGGCGGCCAGGAACTCGGCAAACCATGACAGCTTGTGCCACGTGGGGTGCGGGCGCACCAGCAAGGGCGCATCGCGCCGCAGCATCCAGGCGACGCCTTTCCTGACGGTGCCCCAGTGGTTCCATACCTCCGCGTTGGACGCCGACAGCTGGCCGCCGTTGGCGTACGAGGTTTCCATGGCCGGATAGCGATGCTGTTCGAACAGGGTGACGGCCAGGCCGCGCTGTGCCAGCGCGTACGCGGTGGTGACGCCGGTGATGCCGCCGCCGATGACTGCGATGGTTTTCATGTGATCCTGTCAGCGCCATTGAGGTGGAGACGGCGCACGCGCGCCGCCACACCCCCTCTGTACGGAACCTGAGAGATTCACGCCGGCGTGCGATCGGCCTGCCGGCGCTTGCTCCTTCGGTGCGCCGCGCGCGCCATGCGCCGGCAACTCTTCAGAGTGCGATCGTGCGGTACCGGTCCCTTGTACCTGAGAGATTGACGGGGCAGTTGCTCCTTCGGCGCTGGCGGGGCCAGACTCTCCCGATACCGCGTAACTGTTGGCTTTTAACCAAGTGCAGCAAGGATACCGTACCTGGGCGGCTTTGCAAGAGGCTGGGCAAAAAGACAACAGTCCGGCACTGCCGCGAAAACCTCGCGCACTGGGGGAGTTTCGGTACAATAGTCTTTTGCCCTTACCACTTTCGGCCCAGTCATGAATCAACTCGAACAGCTCAAGAAGTACACCAAGGTCGTCGCCGACACCGGCGATTTCCAGTCGATCAAGGCCTACACGCCGCGCGACGCCACCACCAACCCGTCGCTGATCCTGAAGGCGGTGCAGAAGGATGAATACAAGCCCCTGCTGGAAAAGGCCGTGCGCGACAATCCGCACGCCTCCACCGGCGAGGTGATCGACAAGCTCCTGATCGCGTTCGGCGGCGAGATCCTGAAGGTCGTGTCCGGCCGCGTCTCGACCGAGATCGATGCGCGCCTGTCGTTCGACGTGGAAGCCAACGTGGCCAAGGGCCGCGAGCTGATCGACCTGTACGAGCGCGCCGGCTTCGACCGCGAGCGCGTGCTGATCAAGATCGCCTCGACCTGGGAAGGCATCAAGGCCGCCGAGATCCTCGAGAAGGAAATGATCCACTGTAACCTCACGCTGCTGTTCTCGCTGCCGCAGGCGATCGCCTGCGCCGAGGCGCGCGTGCAGCTGATCTCCCCGTTCGTCGGCCGCATCTACGACTGGCACAAGAAGCAGACCGGCCTCGAGTACGACGGCGCGGAAGACCCGGGCGTGCAGTCGGTCAAGCGCATCTACAACTACTACCGCAAGTTCGGCTACGAGACCGAGGTGATGGGTGCCAGCTTCCGCAACACGAGCCAGATCCTGGAACTGGCCGGCTGCGACCTGCTGACGATCAGCCCGGACCTGCTGCAAAAGCTGGCCGACACCGAGGGCCCCGTCGAGCGCAAGCTGTCGGCCGAAACGGCCACCGGCGCCGCCGCCAAGATGTCGCTGGACGAGAAGACGTTCCGCTTCATGCTGAACGAAGATGCGATGGCCACCGAGAAGCTGGCCGAAGGCATCCGCGCCTTCTGCGCCGATTCGGGCAAGCTGAAACAGATCATTTCCGGCATGCGCTGATCGGCTGGCGCGTCTCATCGGATGGACACAAGGGAGCTGCGGCTCCCTTTGTTTTTGCCGCAACATGTACAAAACGTTACATTTGACAGTGATATACAATGTTTCTCTTCCCTTCCACGCCGCAAGGGAAGACGCGCCCTGACAAAGTTCATCCTTCACGAGACATCCATGAGATCTGTTCGCAGCATCCCCGTCCTCGCTGTCGCCACGTCCCTCTCCCTGCTGGCGGCTTGCGGCAAGGAAGACACCGCCCCTCCCGCTCCACCGCCTCCGACCGTCTCAGTCATCACCGTTGCCCCCGCTGCCGTCGCCGTCACCGACGAACTGCCCGGCCGGGTGGAAGCGTCGCGCATCGCGCAGGTGCGCGCACGCACGCCCGGCATCGTGCTGAAACGGGTGTTCCAGGAAGGCGGCGACGTCAAGGCGGGCGACGTCCTGTTCCGCATCGACCCGGCCGAGTTCCAGGCCAACTACGCCAGCGCGCAGGCGGCCGTGGCCAAGGCCGAGGCCAACCTGGCGCAGGCCGACCTGAAGGTCAAACGCTACAAGCCGCTGCTGGCCGCGCAAGCCGTCAGCCAGCAGGAATACGACGACGCCGTGACGGCGCAGAAGCAGGCCGCCGCAGACCTGGCTACCGCGCGCGCCGCGCGCCAGACGGCCGGCCTGACACTCGGCTATGCCACCGTCACGGCGCCGATCTCCGGCCGCGTGGGCCGCGCCCTCGTCACCGAAGGCGCGCTGGTGGGCCAAGGCGAAGCGACGCCGATGGCCACCGTGCAGCAGCTCGACCCGATCTACGTGACGATCACGCAGTCTTCCACCGAGATGGCGCAATTGCGCCAGGCCCTGGCGAGCGGCCGCCTGAAAAGCGCGGGCCGCGACCAGGCCCGTGTCACGCTGCTGATGGAAAACGGCGAGGAGTACGGTCAGCCGGGCAAGCTGCTGTTCGCCGACGTGTCGGTGGACGAGACCACCGGCTCCGTGTCGATGCGGGCTGAGTTCCCGAATCCGAAACGCACCCTGCTGCCCGGAATGTACGTGCGCGCGCGCCTGGAACAAGGCGTCAACGAGGCGGCCATCGCGGTGCCGCAGCAGGCCGTCGTGCGCGGCGCCGAAGGTTCCTCCGTCATGATCGTCGGCAGCGACAACAAGGTCGTGGCGCGCCCCGTCAAGGCCGAAGCGTCGACGGGCGACAAGTGGATCGTCAGCGACGGCCTGAAAGGCGGCGAGCGCATCATCGTCGAAGGCTTCCAGAAAGCCAAGCCGGGGGCGGCCGTGACACCGCAGCCGTGGCAACCCGCGGCGCCTGCGAACGGCGGCAGCGCGCCCAACGCCGCACCGGCCGCGAAATAAGCGGGAGCCGCGATGCCAAAATTCTTCATCGACCGCCCCGTGTTCGCGTGGGTGATCGCCCTCTTCATCCTGCTGGGTGGGGCGCTGGCGATCACCGTGCTGCCGGTGGCGCAGTACCCGACCATCGCTCCGCCGTCGATCGTCGTCACGGCCAACTACCCCGGCGCCACCGCGCAGGTGCTGGACGACGCCGTCACCAGCGTCATCGAGCAGGAAATGAATGGCGCGGACGGCCTGCAGTACGTGGAGTCGCAGAGCGACGCCAGCGGTGGCGTGACGATCACCGTCACCTTCCAGCCCGGGACCAACCCGGACCTGGCCGCCGTGGACGTGCAGAACCGCATCAAGCGGGTCGAATCGCGCCTGCCGCAGGCCGTCACGCAGCAGGGCGTGCAGGTCAACAAGGCGCGCTCCAACATCCTGATGTTCGTCGGCCTGTATTCCACCGACGGCCGCATGGACCCGACCGCGATCGGCGACTACATGGCGCGCAACGTCGTCAACGAGATCAAGCGCATTCCCGGCGTGGGCCAGGCGCAGCTGTTCGGCACCGAGCGCGCGCTGCGGGTGTGGGTCGATCCGGACAAGCTGACGGGCCTGAAGCTGAACATGAGCGACGTCACCGCCGCGATCCGCGCGCAGAACGCGCAGGTCACCTCCGGCACGATCGGCGACCTGCCCAATCCCGCCTCGCAGGCGTATGCGGCCCCGGTCGTGGTGACGGGCCAGCTGACGTCCGTCGAGCAGTTCCGCAAGGTCGTGCTGCGCGCCAACCCGGATGGCTCCACGGTGCGCCTGGGCGACGTGGCGCGCCTGGAGATGGGCGGCGCCAGCTACAACATCAGCGCGCGCCTGTCCGGCCAGCCCTTCGTGGCGATCGCCGTGCAGCAGTCGCTGACGGGCAACGCGCTGGCCACGGCCACCCTGGTGAAAGCCAAGATGGAGGAGCTGTCGAAGTTCTTCCCGCCCGGCCTGAAGTACACGGTGCCGTACGATACGTCCACCTTCGTCAAGATCTCCATCGAGGAAGTGGTCAAGACGCTGCTGGAAGCGGTCCTGCTGGTGTTCATCGTCATGTACGTGTTCCTGCAGAACCTGCGCTACACGATCATCCCGACGATCGTCGTGCCGATCGCGCTGATGGGCACCTTCGCCGTCATGCAGCTGGCCGGCTTCTCGATCAACGTGCTGACGATGTTCGGCATGGTGCTGGCGATCGGCATCCTGGTCGACGACGCCATCGTGGTGGTGGAAAACGTCGAGCGCATCATGAGCGAGGAAGGCCTGTCGCCGCGCGATGCGACGAAGAAGGCGATGTCGCAGATCACCGGCGCCATCGTCGGCATCACGCTGGTGCTGATCGCCGTGTTCGTGCCGATGGCGTTCTTCGGCGGCGCCGTGGGGGCGATCTACCGCCAGTTCTCGCTGTCGATGGTGGCCGCGATGGCCTTCTCGGCGCTGATGGCGCTGACCCTGACGCCGGCCCTGTGCGCGACGATGCTCAAACCCGTCGAGGCGGGCCACCATATCGAAAAACGCGGCTTCTTCGGCTGGTTCAACCGCGGCTTCGCCAGGACCGCGACGGGCTACCAGGGCATGATCGCCCGCATCCTGACGCGCACGGGACGCTTCATGCTGATCTTCGTCGCGTTGCTGGCGATCGTGGCGTGGCTGTACGTGAAACTGCCGTCGTCATTCCTGCCGAACGAGGACCAGGGCTACATCATCACCAACGTGCAGTTGCCGCCGGGGGCCTCGCGCCCGCGCGCCGAAGCCGTGCTGGCCAAGGTGGACGCCTACTTCCGCCAGCAGCCGGAAGTGGCGCGCACCATCGCGGTGGCGGGCTTCTCGTTCTCCGGCAACGGCCAGAACGCGGGCCTCGTGTTCGTGCCGTTGAAGGACTGGGACGAGCGGGGCAAGGGCCACTCGGCCGACGACCTGGCGCAGCGGGCGATGGGCGCCCTGTCCGGCATCCCCGATGCGGTGGTGTTCCCGCTGTCGCCACCACCGATCCGCGAGCTGGGCAACGCCACCGGCATCACGGCGCGCCTGCAGGACCGCAGCGCGCAGGGCCACGATGCGCTGGTCGCCGCGCGCAACCAGCTGCTGGGCATGGCCGCGAAAAGTGACGTGCTGCGCGGCCTGCGGCCGGAAGGCATGGAAGATGCGCCCCAGCTGCAGGTGGACATCGACCGCGAGAAGGCCAATGCGCTGGGTGTCACGTTTGCCGACATCAACAGCACGCTGTCGGCCGGCCTGGGTTCATCCTACGTCAACGATTTCAACGCGGCCAACCGGCAGCAGCGTGTGATCGTGCAGGCCGACCAGAAGAGCCGCATGCAGCCGGACGACATTTTGCGCCTGCACGTACGCAGCAGTGGCGGCGGCATGGTGCCGTTCGCGTCGTTCGCGACGACCAAGTGGATCAACGGTCCCGTGCAGCTGGTGCGCTACAACGGCTACCCCGCCATCAAGCTGACGGGCGATGCGGCGCCGGGCCGCAGCACGGGCGAGGCGATGGAGGAACTGGAACGGCTGGCCGCGCAGCTGCCGCCGGGCTTCGGCATCGAATGGACGGGCCAGTCGCTGGAAGAGCGCACGTCCGGCTCGCAGGCCCCGGCCCTGTTCGCACTGTCGCTGCTGGCGGCATTCCTCGTGCTGGCGGCACTGTACGAGAGCGAATCGATCCCGATCGCCGTGCTGCTGGTGGTGCCGCTGGGGGTGCTGGGCGCGCTGCTGGGTGCGCACCTGCGCGACCTGCCGAACGACGTCTACTTCAAGGTGGGCCTGATTGCCATCATCGGGCTGTCGGCCAAGAACGCGATCCTGATCATCGAGTTCGCCAAGGACCTGCAGGCCCAGGGCATGGGCCTGATCGAAGCGACCCTGGAAGCGGTGCACCTGCGCTTCCGCCCCATCATCATGACGTCGCTGGCGTTCATCCTGGGCGTGCTGCCGCTGGTGCTTGCCAGCGGCGCGGGCTCGGCCAGCCAGCGCGCGATCGGCACGGGCGTGATGGGCGGGATGATCACGGCCACCGTGCTGGCCGTGTTCATGGTGCCTGTGTTCTTTGTCGTGATCCGCAGGATCTTCAAGGGCAGCGAACGCCAGCGCCGCCTGGCCGCACATGAACTGGACATGCCGGAGACCAAAGCATGAAGACACCTCTACTGACCGTGCTCGCCGCCACGCTGCTGTCGGCCTGCTCCCTTGCGCCCACCTACGAGCGCCCCGCCGCGCCGGTCGCCCCGGCCTTCCCGGACAATGCGCCCGGCGCCGGCGCCGCGGTCGCCCCGAACGCGGAAGGCAAGGCCGCCGTGGACACCGGCTGGCGTGACTTCTTCGCGGACGAGCGGCTGCGCCAGCTGATCGCCGCGGCCCTGGACAACAACCGCGACCTGCGCACGGCCGCGCTGCGCATCGAGGAGGCGCGCGCTGCCTACAACATCACGCGCGCCGACCGGCTGCCGAACCTGAACGGTGCGCTGTCGGGCACGCGGGCACGCACGCCGGCGTGGCAAAGCGCGACCGGCACCGCGGGCGTGGGCGAACGCTACGACGCCGGCATCTCCAGCGCGTTCGAGCTGGACTTCTTCGGGCGCGTGCGCAGCCTGTCCGATGCCGCGCTGGCTTCCTACCTCGCCACCGACGAAGCGCGGCGCGCGGCGCAGATCAGCCTTGTCGCGGAAGTGGCCAAGGCCTACTTCACGGAACGGGCCTACGCCGAGCAGCTGGCGCTGGCCCAGAGTACCTACGAGGCGCGGCGCCGCACCTATGACCTGACACGCCAGCGCATGGACGTGGGCGCGTCGTCGCTGCTGGACCTGCGCCTGAACGAGACGCTGATGGAGACGGCGCGCGCCCAGGCGCTGGCCACGGCGCGCCAGCGCGCCCAGGCCGAAAACGCACTGACCTTGCTGGTCGGCGCCCCACCGGCGCAGGCGGCCAGCGGCGCGATGGCGGACGACCGCCAGGTCGATGCGATGAGCGCCGTGCCGGCCGGCCTGCCGTCGGACCTGCTGACACGCCGGCCCGACATCCGCGCGGCCGAACAGCGCCTGCGCGCGGCCAACGCCAATATCGGTGCGGCGCGTGCGGCGTTCTTCCCCCGTATTTCGCTGACGGCGGCGCTGGGCAGCAGCAGTCCGGAGTTCTCGGGGCTGTTCGACGGCGGCACGAAAACGTGGTCGTTCGTGCCGCAGCTGACGGTGCCGATCTTCGACGCCGGCCGCAACCGCGCCAACCTGAACCTGGCGGAAGTACGCAAGGACATCGCCGTGGCGGACTACGAGAAGACGATCCAGGTGGCGTTCCGCGAGGTAGCCGACGCCCTGGCCGCGCGCAACTACCTGGCCGACCAGGTGGCGGCGCAGCGGGCGATCCAGGAAGCGCAGGCCGAGCGGCTGCGCCTCTTGCAGCTGCGCTTCGAGAACGGCGTGGCCAGCACCCTCGACGTGCTCGATGCGCAACGCGAGCTGTTCGACGCCCAGCAGCAGCTGGTGCAGGCGCGCCTGCTGCGCACGACCAGCGCGATCGACCTGTACCGGGCACTGGGGGGCGGCCTGCAGTAATGGAAGCACCCATCCGTATCACGCTGGGCCGGCGCGCGCGCCAGCGCATCGCACAGGAAGGCCTGCAGGCGGCCGACGTCGCCATCGTGCCCGCCGCCGCGGGCGGGCCGAAGGGCCTGATCCTGCACGGCATCGACACATGGCTGTTCGGCGAATGGCTGGCCAATGCGCCGCGCGAGCGCCGGCTGATCGGCGCGTCGATCGGCGCCTGGCGCATGGCCGCCAGCGCGTTGGCCGATCCCGTCGCGGCGCACAAACGCCTGGCGCACCACTACACCCACCAGACCTATCCGGACAAGGTGACCGCGGCCTACGTCACCCGCACCGTGCGCACGCTGCTGGACGAGGTGCTGGACGGGCATGGCGGCGAAGCGTTGCGCCATCCCTTGTACCGGCTGTCGATCATCACGGCACGCGGCATCGGGCCGCTGGCGCAAACCCGTGGTGTCCGCTGGCGCGAGATGGCCGGCTTCGTGCTGGCGGCGGCCGGCAATGCCGTCTCGCGTGCGCGCCTGGCGCGGGCCATGGAGCGGGTGCTGTTCCACGACGTGCGCGACGAAGGCGCCTGGCTGCGCGAGCGCTTCGATGCGTTCGACACCCGCTTCGCCACGCTGTCGGATGCGAACCTGCGTTCAGCCTTGCTGGCCTCCGGCTCGATCCCGCTGGTGCTGGAAGCGGTAACGGACATCGCCGGCGCACCGCCGGGCACCTACTGGGACGGTGGCCTGATCGACTACCACCTGCACCTGCCCTACCGGCGCGACGAGGGCCTGGTGCTGTATCCGCACTTCACGGACCACATCGTGCCGGGCTGGCTGGACAAGTCGATGCCCTGGCGCCGCGCCCGCGACGAGGCGCTGGACAACGTGGTGCTGGTCTCGCCGTCGCCGTCGTTCCTGGCCCGGCTGCCGAACCGCAGGATGCCGGACCGCGCCGACTTCAAGCACTACGGCCAGGACCACGCCGCCCGCATCCGCGACTGGACGTTTGCCATCGGCGAAAGCGAACGGCTGGCCGAAGCGCTGGCAAAGTGGGTGGAAAAGCCGGACCTGAAGCTGGCCCAGGCCTTCTAAGGCCGAGGCCGTGTCCACCATGGGGTCACACCCTGACATGGACACGAACTGAGCTGCTGACACCGATCAGCCCGTGTCTTTGTCGGGGTGTGACCCCAAGGTGGACACGAGCTGGGCTGTGAAGGAGTCACAGCAGGAACATCTCCTGCAAGTCGTTGAGGAAGCGCTGGCCCAGTGCGGTGGGCCGGATGACGGTATGGTCGCGGTACAGCAGGCCCTTGGCCTCGGCGGCGTTGAGCTGCTTCTCGATGCCGTTCAGCGCCAGCCCGGTGCGCTCGGCGTACAGGTTCGGCGCGAAGCCTTCCTGCAGGCGCAGCGTATTCAGCATGAATTCGAAGCCCATTTCGTCGCGGCCGATCTCGCGCTCCTCCTGCACCGGCATGCCGGCCGCGACCTGCTCCATGTACGACTTCGGCTGCTTGTAGCGGGCCTGGCGCAAGACGCGGTGCGGGAACGACAGTTTGGAGTGGGCGCCCGCGCCGATGCCCAGGTAGTCGCCGAACTGCCAGTAGTTCAGGTTGTGGCGGGCGCGGTGGCCCGGCTTCGCGTAGGCGGAGACTTCGTAGTGGCCGTAGCCCGCGTCCGCCGTCATCTGCGCGATCAGGTCCTGCATGTCGGCGCTGGTGTCGTCGTCCGGCAGTTGCGGCGGGTACTTGGCGAAGACCGTGTTCGGCTCCATCGTCAGGTGGTACAGCGACAGGTGCGGCGGCTGGTACGACAGCGCCGTCTCCAGGTCGGCGCGCGCCTCGGCCAGCGTCTGCCCCGGCAGGGCGTACATCAGGTCGAGGTTGAAGTTGTCGAAATTGGCCTGCGCGATCTCGACGGCGCGGCGTGCCTCGCCGGCGTCATGGATGCGGCCCAGCGCCTGCAGGTGGTGCGGGTTGAAACTCTGGATGCCGATCGAGAGCCGGTTGATGCCGCTGGCCCGGTAGCTGCGGAACTTCTCTGCCTCGAACGTGCCGGGATTGGCCTCCATCGTGATCTCGGCCGCGCCGTCCAGCGGCAGCAGGGTGCGCAGGTCCGACATCAGCCGGTCCAGCGCCGCCGCCGACATCAGGCTGGGCGTGCCACCGCCGACAAACACGGTATATATCTTCCTGCCCCAGATCAGGGGCAGTGCCATCTCCAGGTCGGCGCGCAGGGCGTCCAGGTACTGCTGCTCCGGCACCTCGCCCTTCGCCTCGTGCGAATTGAAATCGCAGTAGGGGCACTTGCGCACGCACCATGGCCAGTGGATGTACAGCGACAGCGGCGGCAGCGCGGCCAGGTTCAGCGCGCCCGGCTGCAGGTATTGCGCGGCGACGCCGGCGGCGGCGTCGATGGTGCGGGCCGGCGCCGTCTTCGCGCCGACCGGTTTGATGGGGATCATTTCAGCTTTTCAATCAGGGCGCGCAATGCCTGGCCGCGGTGGGACAGGCGGTTCTTCTCTGCCGGTGCCAGTTCGGCCGTGCACTTGCCCAGCTCGGGAATGTAGAAGTGCGGGTCGTAGCCGAAGCCGCCAGCGCCACGCGCTTCCGGCACGATGACACCGCGCCAGACGCCGTCCGCGATCACCGGTTGCGGGTCGTCCGCATGGCGCACGAACACCAGCACGCAGTAGTAGTACGCGGACTTGTCGTCATGCGCGGCCAGGTCGGCGATCAGCTTCTCGCTGTTGCGGGCATCGGACTTCGGCTCCCCCGCGTAGCGCGCCGAGAACACGCCGGGCGCGCCGCCCAGCGCGTTGACGCAGACGCCGGAGTCGTCCGCCAGCGCCGGCAGGCCGGTCAGGCGCGACGCATGGCGCGCCTTGGCCAGCGCGTTCTCGACGAACGTGTGGAACGGTTCCTCCGCCTCCGGTACGCCGTACTCGCCCTGGGCGTGCACCTCGAAGCCGACGGTGGCCAGCAGTTCGTTGAATTCCTTCAGTTTGCCCGCGTTGTTGGAGGCGAGGATCAGTTTCTGGGTCATGACAGTCGGGGCGATGCATCGGGGACAGGCAGCTGTCCCCACGTTTTATGGGAAGGCCCGTATTTTACCCCGCCAGGCCCAGGGCCTGCTTCTGCAGGGCGATCAGGTCGCGGATGCCGCCCTCGGCCAGGTCCAGCAGGCGGTTCATCGCGGCGCGGTCGAACGCGGCGCCTTCGGCCGTACCCTGCACTTCGACGAAGTGGCCCGCTTCGGTCATGATGACATTCATGTCCGTGTCGCAGGCCGAGTCTTCCGGATAGTCCAGGTCCAGCACGGGCATGCCCTGGTAGACGCCGACGGAGATCGCGGCGACGAAGTGACGCACTGGCACGGCCGGCAGCAGCCCGCGCTCGACCAGTTTCGAGAAGGCGTCGTAGGCCGCCACCATGGCGCCGGTGATCGAGGCGGTACGGGTGCCGCCGTCGGCCTGGATGACGTCGCAGTCCAGGTGCAGCGTGCGCTCGCCGAACGCCTGCAGGTCGAAGGCGGCCCGCAGCGAGCGGCCGATCAGGCGCTGGATCTCCTGCGTGCGGCCGCTCTGCTTGCCCTTGGCCGCCTCGCGGTCCATGCGCGAATGGGTCGAACGGGGCAGCATGCCGTATTCGGCCGTCATCCAGCCCTGCCCCTTCCCCTTCAGGAAGCCCGGCACCTTCTCCTCGATGCTGGCGGTGCAGATCACCTTGGTGTCGCCGCATTCGATCAGCACGGAGCCTTCCGCGTGCTTGGTGTAGTGACGGGTCAGGCGCAGCGCGCGCAGCTCATCGACGGCGCGGCCGCTGGGGCGGGTCTCAAAAGTCATGTGGTTCCTGTAGTGTTGGTTTTATTTCAGCAGCTGGGACGATTTCTCGATGGCCCCGCGGATCTCCGCGATGGCCTTCTCGATCTGCTCCTCGTCGAACGGATCGAAGCCGGGGTCGAGCTGGCGGCCGGCGATCGTGGAGCCGTGCAGGTCCTGCGGCAACGCCTCGGTGGTGATCGTCGTCGACATCACTTCCGTCGGCACGTCGTCCGGGCCGGCGCCGCCCTGCCACGTGATGGCCAGGCCCGTCACGTTGTCGCTGCCGGTACCGCCGTGGCGCAGCGCGGACTGCAGCAGTTCCGGCACGGCGCGCACGACGGGGCGGGTGGACAGCGTGTCGACCAGCTCCGTCTCCTCCAGCACGGCCCACAGGCCGTCCGAACATAATAGCATCGTGTCGCCGGCCTGCAGGCTGGCGCGGCGCGACAGCTCCACCTTCGGGGCGGTGCCCGCGCCCAGGCAGTTGTACAGCTTGTTGCGGTCCGGGTGCGTGGCACGCGCGGACGGCGGCACCTTGCCCTTCTCGATCAGGTTCTCGATGTGCGAGTGGTCGCGCGTGCGCGCCAGCACATGGCCGTCGCGCAGCCAGTACAAGCGCGAATCGCCGCAGTGCGCCCACGTGGCGGTGTTGTGCTGGATCAGGCAGACCACCACCGTCGTGCGCGGCGTCTCGGGCATCCGGTGCAGCGCGGCGTAGCGGTGGATCTCGCGGTGCGCGGCCATGCACGCCTCCTCCAGGAAGCGTTCCGGCCCCTTGATGTAGGGCGTGGCCTGCTGCTGGAATACGGCGGAAATGGTCTGCAATGCGACGGTGGCCGCGGCCTCGCCGCGCAGGTGGCCGCCCATGCCATCCGCCAGCACCAGCAGCAGCGCGTCGCGCGTGAAGCTGTAGCCCATGCGGTCCTGGTTGACCTTGCGCGAGCCGACGTGGCTTTCCTGATAAACGGAGAACTGCATGCTGCCTCCTACGATTGCAACGTGTCGGGCGCGGACGCCGCGCGGCGAAAGCGTGCCGCCAGCCGCCGCGCAAACCCGGCCAGGCCGCCGGCCGGTGGGGCGGCGGGCGCCGGCGCCGGCATCGCTTGCTGCAGCGCCTTCTGCAGCGCGAACACGCTTTGCGGCCGGGCCAGCGGATCGACCTGCAGCGCCCAGCGCACCAGCTGCACGAGCTGCGGCGAGTAGCGCTCGTCGAGGCGGGCGAAATGCGCTTCCATGCGGTCGTCTCCACTGTTCCTGCGCTGGTCGGCCGGCTGCGGCGGCGCGCCGGCCATGCAGGCGAACATCGACGCGCCGATGCTGTAGATGTCGGTCCAGGGCCCCAGTGTCTCGGTGCGCACGTACAGCTCCGGTGCCGCGAAGCCCGGCGTGTACATGGGCTGCAGGGTCGGCACGTCCGTGTTGACGGTCTGGCGCGCGGCGCCGAAATCGAGCAGCATCGGCGTGCCGTCCGTGCGCAAGTAGATGTTGGCCGGTTTCAGGTCCAGGTGCAGCAACTGGTTGGCATGCACTTCACGCAGGCCCTTCAGCACCTGCGTGAAGATCTGTCGGATGAAGGTTTCGCCGATGGGACGTCCCTTGGCGCGCTGGCGACCGATGTGTTCCTGCAACGATTGGCCCGATTCGTAGGCCATGACCATGTAAACCGTGTCGTTGGCGCGAAAGAAATTCAACACTCTTACAACATTCGGATGGGCGATACGGGCCAATGCCCGGCCCTCTTCGAAGAAGCATTTCAGGCCGATACGAAACACCGGGAGGTTCGATTTCGACACGGTTGGCGCCAGTTCGCCCTCTTGACGCAGCGCGAGGGAGCTTGGCAAATACTCCTTGATGGCGACCGCATTGCCGTCCCCGTCATAGGCGAGATAAACAATACTGAACCCGCCAGACGCAATTTTCTTTACAATGCGGTATCCAGCTAAAGCCATCCCATCCGGCAATGGGGCGTTGTTTTGTGCAGCCATAGGTTTCCTCGCCTCAACACCCGGATTGTGTGGACAAAACCAACTAATGTAAAGCTAAAATCGGGGATATCCATTGAGCATTTCCAGCATGACGGGCTACGCGGTTGCCACCAGCGAAAGCGCGGCGGGAACTCTGACAATCGAGATCAAGAGCGTCAATTCCCGTTTTCTTGACCTCCAGTTCCGCATCAACGACGACCTGCGAGCACTCGAACCCGACTTGCGAACCGCCATCATGGCGGCCATCACCCGTGGCAAGGTCGAGATCCGTCTCAGCTTCGGCCGCAAGGCTGCCGGTGCTGGCACCCAGGCCCTGAATGTCCCCCTGTTGAACGAACTGGCGCGCCTGCAGGGCGAGGTCGGCAAGCACTTTGCCGGTGCCCAGGCGATGTCGGTGGCCGAGCTGCTGCGCTGGCCCGGTGTCGTCGAGGAAGCACAGATCGGCCAGGAGTCGCTGCAGGCCGACGTCGCCGCGCTGATGCAGCGTACCGTGCAGGCGTTCGTCACCAGCCGCCAGCGCGAAGGCGCGGCGCTGGAAGCCATGCTGATTTCCCGTATCGAGGCGATGGAAGGCATCGTCAAGCGCATCACCCCGTTGATCCCGCAAGTGGTGGCAGCGTTCCAGCAGAAAGCGATCGAACGCATGCAGGAAGCGCTGGGCCTGGCGTCGCAGGGCTCGAACAGCAGCCTGTCGCGCCAGGACGCGATGGAGCGCATCCGCCAGGAAGTCATCCTGTACGGCATCCGCATCGACGTGGCCGAAGAGCTGGGCCGGCTGTCGGCGCACCTGTCCGAGACGCGCCACATCCTCAAGAAAGGCGGCCAGGTCGGCAAGCGCCTGGACTTCATGATGCAGGAACTGAACCGCGAAGCCAACACCTTGGGCGCCAAGGCCTCCGTCAAGGAGCTGGCGGATGCATCGATGGAGCTGAAGCTCCTGATCGAGCAGATGCGCGAGCAGGTCCAGAACCTCGAATAATTGCCGAAAAACGGTGACAGTCACCGTTTCTACGGCAATGTTTCCTCGAAACCCGGGTCTGTCCCGGGTTTTTTGTTGCCGCGGGGCGTATCGGCGGCGGATCGCCAAGCCACCTCGCCAGCGCTGGCCAATGGCTTGCAAGAAGTTGGCCGCAAATTCGGTTGCTCTTGGTAAAATAGATCTTTGGGCGCGGCCCACCTGATTCGAGAATGCAAATGAACCAACACTTCTCCGGCAGCCTGTTCATGGTTGCGGCGCCGTCCGGCGCGGGCAAGTCCACCCTGGTCAATGCCTTGCTGGCGCAGGAACCTACCATCAAGCTGTCGATTTCGACGACCACGCGACCACCCCGTCCGGGCGAAGAGCACGGCCGCGAGTACTTCTTCACCACCGCCGAGGACTTCGTCAAGCGCGCCGCCGCGGGCGAATTCCTGGAGTGGGCCGAAGTGCACGGCAATTACTACGGCACATCGCGTTTCTTCGTCGAGGAACAAATGAAAGCCGGCACCGATATCCTGCTGGAGATCGACTGGCAGGGCGCGCGCCAGGTCAAGAAGCAGTTCCCGCAGGCGGCCGGCATCTTCATCCTGCCGCCGTCGATCGCGGCGCTGGAAGAGCGGCTGCACAAGCGCGGCCAGGACGAACCCCACGTCATCACGCGGCGCCTGCTGGCGGCCGGGGGCGAAATCGCGCACGCCCCGGAGTTCGAGTATGCTATTATCAATGAAGAGTTTCCGGTCGCGTTGTCGGAGTTGAGCGCGATCGTCCGGTCGGCCCGTTGCCGGTTTGCGCAACAGGCGGCCCGCAACGCATCGTTGTTTGCCCAACTGGGTATCCACGCCGAGCACGCTGAGTAGGCGGTCCGCACTGGCGGCTCGCCTCATCCGCGCTGCATCACGCGCTGCACCATCTAATATCCGTCATCAGTTCAAGTTACGTTTAGGAGTTACACCATGGCCCGTATCACCATCGAAGATTGCCTGCAGAATGTGCCGAACCGCTTCCAGCTGACCCTGGCAGCCACGTACCGCGCCCGCCAGCTGCTGCAGGGCCATACCCCGAAGGTCGAAGCCAAGGACAAGCCGACGGTGCTGGCCCTGCGTGAAATCGCCGCCGGCAAGGTCGGCCTGGAAATGCTGAAAAAGGTCCCAATGTAATTTTGGAACCTGCGTTCCTTCCGTACTACCCAGGTTCTCCCAGTTGAATTGACCTCACGTCGAACACCTATGAACCTGACTTCCGCCGAATCCGGCACCAGCACCGCCTCGGAACGGCCCGCCACGCGGGCCCGGCGTCCGGCCCGCTCGCGGCCGGACGGCGACCAGCCTCCCGTCATCTCCACGTCTCCCCTTGCCGCCCCCACCGTGCCGGCCGGCGTGGCGACGATCAGCCACCTGACGGAAAAGCTGGCCGAGTACATGACGGAAGCCGACCTGAAGAAGGTCAAGGAAGCCTACCGCTTTTCCGACGAGATGCACCTGGGCCAGGTGCGCAAGTCCGGCGAACCGTACATCTCGCACCCGATCGCCGTGGCCGAGATCTGCGCCGACTGGAAGCTCGATGCGCAGGCCATCATGGCCGCGCTGCTGCACGACGTCATGGAAGACCAGGACGTCAAGAAGGAAGAACTGATCGAGCGCTTCGGCTCGCCTGTCGCGCAGCTCGTCGACGGGCTGTCCAAGCTGGAAAAAATCGAGTTCCAGAGCCAGATCGAGGCGCAGGCGGAGAACTTCCGCAAGATGCTGCTGGCGATGGCCTCCGACGTGCGCGTCATCCTGATCAAGCTGGCCGACCGGCTGCACAATATGCGCACGCTGGACGTGATGGCGCCCGCCAAGAAGCAGCGCATCGCCGGCGAGACGATGGAAGTGTATGTGCCGATCGCGCACCGCCTCGGCCTGAACAACATCTACCGCGAGTTGCAGGACCTGGCGTTCTCGCACCTGTATCCGATGCGCTATACCGTGCTGGCGAAAGCCGTGCGGGCGGCGCGCGGCAACCGGCGCGAGGTCGTCGGCAAGATCCTCGACTCCGTCAAGAACACCCTGTCGATGGCGGGCATCGAGGCCGAGGTGTACGGCCGCGAAAAGACGCTGTACGGCATCTACAAGAAGATGCGCTCGAAGCACCTGACGTTCTCGCAGGTGCTGGACGTGTACGGTTTCCGTGTCGTCGTCGACAGCTTCCCCAACTGTTATGTCGCGCTGGGCACCCTGCACTCGCTGTACAAGCCGATGCCGGGCAAGTTCAAGGACTACATCGCCATCCGCAAACTGAATGGCTACCAGTCGCTGCACACCACGCTGATTGGCCCGTATGGCACGCCGGTGGAGTTCCAGATCCGCACGCAGGAAATGCACCGCACCGCCGAATCGGGCGTGGCGGCGCACTGGCTGTACAAGAACAGCGACGCCAACATGACGGACATGCAGCAGCGCACCCATGCATGGCTGCAGTCGCTGCTGGACATCCAGCAGCAGACGGGCGACTCGGCCGAGTTCCTGGAACACGTCAAGGTCGACCTGTTCCCTGACTCCGTCTATGTCTTCACGCCGAAGTCGAAGATCATCGCGATGCCGCGCGGCGCCACGCCGATCGATTTCGCCTACGCGATCCACACGGGTATCGGCGACCACACGGTCTCCGTCACGATCAACGGCGAGCCGGCACCGCTGCGCACGGAGCTGCGCAATGGCGACATCGTCGAGGTGGTGACCGACCCCGATTCGCGCCCGAGCCCGAGCTGGCTGAGCTTTGTCCGCACGGGCAAGGCGCGCTCGGCCATCCGCCACCACCTGCGCACGATCAACCTGCCCGAGTCGATCAATCTGGGCCGCCAGTTGCTGCGCCAGGCGCTGGGCGCGATCAGCCTGTCGCCGGACCTGCCGGAACCGTTGATCGAGCGCCTGCTGAACGAATCGTCGGCCAAGTCGCTGGACGAGCTGTACGCCGACATCGGCATCGGCAAGCGCATGGCCGCGCTGGTGGCGCGTCATATCTTCGGCCTCCTGGGCGGCGAATCGGCCAGCGTGCCGGTCGACCACAACAGCGCGTCGGACCTCGACCCGGTGACGATCTACGGCAGCGAAGGCGTGTCCGTCCAGCTGGCCGCTTGCTGCCTGCCGATTCCGGGCGACCAGATCGTCGGCCAGTTGCGGCGCGACCAGGGCCTGCAGGTGCACACGAACGACTGCACGGTGGCCAAGCGCCAGCGCCAGAAGGAACCGGACCGCTGGATCGCAGTGAAATGGGGCACGGAGCTGAACCGCCGCTTCGACAGCCGCATCCGCCTGTTGATCAACAACGAAAAAGGCATCCTCGCCCGCGTGGCCGCCGAGATCGGCGAATCCGACGGCAACATCACGTTTGTCGGCATGGACGAGGACAAGGAACACGTCCTGCACCAGCTGCGCTTCACGATCCAGGTCAAGGACCGCGTCCACCTGGCGGGCCTCTTGCGCAACGTGCGCAAGGTCGCCGGCGTCAACCGCGTCGCCCGCGAGCGGGCTTAGACTTTGACGGCCTGCGAACTGGAGGCCTTGTTGCAACCCGAAAGCAAACCCTGGGGTCAGACCCGACGGGTCTGACCCCGGCCTCTGGTGTCGGGTTAAACCACGTTAGCGGCCCTTTGACACCGAACGCAGGAAGCCTTGGTCGCCCACCGCAAAGTTGTTGTTGGTAGCGAGCCGTAGATCCTGCAGCTGACTTTCAGCCAGTGGTTCATCAAAGAGTCGTCGGTAGGCCGCCTGACGGGAGGCCAAGTCCGCTCCAAGTGCCATATAAAGTGCATGGCCTTCGATAATGTCATTGGGCCGGCCCTCTGCATTGCAGCGATAACTTGACCAAGGGTATTGGCCCGGGTAAGTCACCATTCCGGCCCGCATTGGATTGAGCTCGACGTAGCGCTGGCATATCAGCAGATGCGTATCGCTCTGAATAAGCGCGGCCGGTAGCGACCTTCCCAAACAGTCCCCGTGCGACGATAGCGCCAGTTGATGTACTGCGCGTGCTTCTGCGCCACAGAGCTCATCATTACCGGTACGTCGGCAGCACGCGCTGGGCTAAGGAGGAGGTGTACGTGATTGGTCATCAGCACGTACGCATGGACCGCGCATTTGCAACGACGCGCGGCTGTACGCAAGCATTCCAGGTAATGGGCATAGTCTTCGGTGCCCAAAAAACACGCGTTACGGTTATTTCCGCGTTGAATAACGTGTAGAGGCACGTCGTCGATGAATACTCTGGCGTTTCGCGGCATCGTACGCTCCCTCGATCGGAGCAGCCCAGCATGCCACTTCGTCAGATCCAATGACTGATGAGTCTCAACCTTCTGGCTGAGGATACTTCACCTCAAGAATCTCCAACTCCTCCACGCCGGTCGGCGTATGCAGGGTGACCGTGTCGCCCTCGCGGGCCTTCGTGATGGTGCGGGCGATCGGGGAGATCCAACTGACCTTGCCCTTGAGCGGGTCGAATTCGTCGATGCCGACGATCGTGATCGTGTTCTCCTCGCCGTGCTGGTTGGCGTACGTGACGGTGGCGCCGAAGTAGATCTGGTCGCTGCCGTGGTGGACGCTCGGGTCCACCACCTCGGCCAGGTCCAGCCGCTTCGTCAGGAAGCGGATGCGCCGGTCGATTTCGCGCAGGCGCCGCTTGCCGTAGATGTAGTCGCCGTTCTCCGACCGGTCGCCGTTCGACGCGGCCCAGTGCACCACCTTCACCACCTCCGGGCGCTCGACATCGATCAGCTGCAGCAGCTCGTCCTTGATGCGCCGGTAGCCGGCCGGCGTCATGTAGTTCTTCGAGCCCGCCGGAATCGCCGGGGCCTGGGCGACGTCGTCATCGTCGTCCTGGTCGGTTTCTTTCACAAATGCTTTGTTCATGGGAAGTGCGTTTCACGTATCATCCTGCTAATGCGGAACGATTGTACACATTTATGAGCACAGCCCCTTCCTGCCACGACGCGGTCTGGCAAACCACCCGCTCCGAGCTGTACGTATTCGATCCCGCCACCCTGCGCATCCGCGACGCCAACCCCGCCGCCTGCCGCAACACCCAGTACGCCACTCCGCATATCACGACGCTGACCCTGCCCGACCTGGCGCCGCAGCTGGGCCGGAGCGAACTCGACACCAGCGCCGCCATCCACACCCACTTCGTCCGCGCGGACGGCCAGCGCTATCCCGTCACGCTGCACGTGACGCCGATCCGCCACGATGACGCCCCTGCCCTCCTCGCCATCGCCGACGACGACAGCGCCACCCACGCCCTGCAGCGCGCCCAGGCCCGCTTCGAGGCAATGGTGTCGAACACGCCAGGGCTGGTCTACCAGTTCCACCTGGACGCCGACGGCAATGCCAGCTTCCCTTACGTCAGCGACGGCTGCCAGGCCCTGCTGGGTCTCTCCGCCGCCGAGTTGATGGCGCAGCCCGAGCGTTTCCTCGAACTGGTGCTGCCGGACGATCGCCAGTCCTACCTCGACGCCATGCTGTCCTCGGCCGGCACGCTGTGGGGCTGGAACTGGGAGGGCCGCATCTGGGTCGACGCGTGGAAGGATGTCAAATGGATCAACCTGCGCGCCACGCCCCACAGCCTGCCGGACGGCGCCGTGCAGTGGGAAGGCATCATGACCAACATCACGGAAAGCAAGCAGGAGCAGCTGGAGGTACGCGCCAGCCGCGCCCGCCTGGCGGAGCTGACCGCGCATATCGAGAAGGTCAAGGAGCAGGAACGCACCCGCATCGCGCGCGAGATCCACGACGACCTGGGCGGCAACCTGACCGCCATCAAGATGGCGCTGGCGATGCTGGCCGCACGCCTGCCCGAAGACGACCGGGCCCTGCACGACAAGGCCGCCTATGTCGACCAGCTGGCCGACCGCACCATCGACGCCGTCCACCGCATCACGCTCGACCTGCGGCCGTCGATCCTGGACTTCGGCCTCGTCGCCGCGCTGGACTGGCAGGTCAAGGAGTTTGCCACGCAGGCCGGGATTGCGTGCGAGTTCCACACCAGTGCCAGGGAAATCGAGCTCGATCCGGACCAGGCCTCCGCCCTGTTCCGCATCGTGCAGGAAGCGCTGACCAATATCGCCAAGCACGCCGGCGCCAGCAAGGTGACGGTGCGGCTGCAGTGCGGCCGCGAGCACCTGGGCGTGAAGATCAGCGACAATGGCCGCGGCATCGCCCCTGCCGACCGCAGCAAGCCGGCGTCGTTCGGCCTGCGCGGCATGGCCGAACGCGCCAATGCGCTGGGCGGCACCCTGCACGTCACGCCTGCCGAGGGCGGCGGCACGGTTGTCGCCATCAAGATACGTCGCCAAGGCTACAATAGCGCCCCATGATGTTGCAAGATCGAAACAGCCCGAGGCCAGCATGAACCAGAAAGGTGTGATCAAGGTGTTCATCGCGGACGACCATGCGATCGTGCGCGAAGGCCTGAAAATGATCCTGGCCGATACCAAGGATATCGTCGTCTCCGGCGAGGCCGAAAACGGCAGCGATGCGCTGCGCCTGTTCCGCAAGTCCGGCTGCCACGTCGTACTGCTGGACATCTCGATGCCCGACCGCAGCGGTATCGAAGTGCTCAAGCAGATCAAGAAGGAAAAGCCCGACCTGGCCGTGCTGATGTTGTCGATGCACCGCGAGGACCAGTATGCCATCCGCTCCCTGAAGGCAGGCGCGGCCGGGTATCTGACGAAACAAAGTGCACCAAAAGAGTTGGTAAATGCCATACGGCAAGTCGCAAGCGGGTTAAAATATATCAGCCCTGCTTTGGCGCAAGAATTGGCCAACCACGTGGGCGATGAGCACCAGGTTGCCCCCCATGAAACCTTGTCGGATCGCGAATACCAGACGCTGACGATGATCGCCTCCGGCAAGACCGTGGGCGCGATCGCCGAGGAGCTGTCGCTGTCGGTCAAGACCGTCAGCGAGTACCGGGCTCGCCTGCTCGTCAAGATGAAGCTGAAGAACAGCGCCGAGCTGACGCACTATGCCATCAAGAACGGCCTGCTCGACCAGTAATGTCTGAGCAAGCCTTAATGCTCAGAAGTAAGCCACCTTCCGCCCTTTCCTCGGTGCTTCAGGTAGCTCAGCAGTAACCTATGATTCAGTCAACAAGTATGAATCAAGCAATCAGTTATCACATGTAAAGGCGGCAGGCGAAGATGTCCAGCAAATCCACCACCCAGGCCAGCGCGGAGCAGAATCCCGCGGACATTGCACGCGAAGCGTTCCGGCGCCTGGCGATCCGCCGGATTGCGCCCACGCCGGAAGCCTACCGCGACATCTACAACGAAATCGCCGGCATTCCGACGCCGCCACCGCTCGGCCCCACTGCCGCCCCGGCCGTCGACAACGGCCCGGAAAACGTACTGACGCGCTTTGCCGCGCGCATGACGGAACAGCCCGGCGAGCTGGCCGACTTCGGCCGCCGCTTCAACCGCGCCGTCAAGGCACGCGACTGGGAAGCCTACGCGGCAACGCTGTCGCAACTGGCCGAACGGCCGCTGCGCAAGGCAGGCGGGATCGAGCTGGCGCCAATGCCGGAGGGCGAACAGACGCGCCTGCTGCGCGACCTGCTGAGCCGCACCTTGACGCTGGCGGTCGCGTCCCTGCTGACGGGGACGCCGGCGCTGGCCGCCGAGGCCGAATCGCTGGGCGCCGCCACCAAGGAAGCGCACACGGAAGCGGACCTGTCGGAAATCGCCGTCCGGCTGAAGCAGCTGTGCTACCAGATCGAACTGAAGAGCGGCGACACGGCCGAACAGCAGGAACTGCTGCTGCGCCTGTTCCGCCTGCTGCTGGAAAACGTCAGCGAATTGCTGGACGACGACTCGTGGCTGCGCGGCCAGGTCGATGCCGTGCAGGCGCTGATCGAAGGCCCGCTGGATGCGCGCGCGCTGGAGGCGGCCACCCGCAGCCTGAAGGACGTCATCTACAAGCAGAGCCAGCTGAAGCACAGCATGGCCGACGTCAAGGTCACCGTCAAAAACATGATGATGACCTTTATCGACCGCCTGGGCCAGGTCGCCGCCTCGACGGGCGATTTCCACGAAAAGATCGGCAACTACTCGGCCAAGATCAGCCAGGCGCAGGACATCGGCGAGCTGAACTCCATCCTGGACGAAGTGCTGCAGGAAACCCGCATCGTCCAGGGCGAGGCGCTGAAGGCACGCGACAATATGGTGACGGCGCGCCAGGAAGTGCAGGACGCCGAAGCGCGCATCCACGCGCTGGAAACGCAGCTGCAGCATATGAGCGAACTGGTGCGCGAAGACCAGCTGACGGGCAGCCTGAACCGCCGCGGCCTGGACGACGTCTTCGAGCGCGAGACAGCCCGGGCCGACCGCCGCGGCACCCCGCTGTGCATTGCCGTGCTGGACCTGGACGACTTCAAGAAGCTGAACGACACCTACGGCCACATCGCTGGCGACGGCGCGCTGAAGCACCTCGTCAAGATCGTCAAGGAAACCCTGCGCTCGATGGACGTGATCGCCCGCTTCGGCGGCGAGGAATTCCTGATCATGCTGCCGGAAACGACGGTGGACGCGGCCGTGGCAACGATGACGCGCCTGCAGCGCGAACTGACGCGCCATTTCTTCATGCACGAGAACGAGAAGGTACTGATCACGTTCTCGGCCGGCGTCGCCCTGCGCCGGCCACACGAGGACCAGACGGAACTCGTCAAGCGTGCCGACCAGGCCATGTATACAGCGAAGAAGACCGGCAAGAACCGTGTGGTGGTCGCGGAATAAACAGCCTGCCCATGCATCACAGACAAGCCCGCCAAGTGCGGGCTTTTTTGCGCCTGCGGCAGACCGATCCGTACAGGTCAGCGAGCCATTGGCGAACTTTCAACTCAGACCAGAACCCGGGGTCGGACCCGGCGGGTCCGACCCCAGCCCTGCGCTTTTGGGTGCACGGAGCCTTGTTACTCGTCCCCCGCAGCCGCAATTTTCAATAATTTCTGTGAAAAAATAATTTATTTCGCCCTCAAGTTCCCGCCAACACTGCCGCCAAGGCGCACCCCGCCCTCATGCCCGAGTGGCAACCCTCAAAATTTCTCTCAAAAAACCCCTAAAGCTTCCCGTGGGGCAACCGTTACCAGTTACAACAGCGGCTTGAACGTCACGGAACAGCGAGACGGGCCAAAGTGAAAGAGCAAATCGCCACCTACAGCAGTACAAGTTTTGGAGAAATACCATGGCATCCGTAATCAACACCAACGTCGCATCCCTGAACTCGCAGCGCAACCTGAGCTCGTCCGCATCCGCCCTGTCCACCTCGCTGCAGCGTCTGTCCTCCGGTCTGCGTATCAACAGCGCCAAGGACGACGCGGCTGGCCTGGCGATCTCCGATCGTATGAACTCGCAGATCCGCGGCATGACGCAAGCCACCCGTAACGCCAACGACGGCGTGTCGATGGCACAAACGGCCGAAGGCGCACTGTCCTCGTCCGGCGACATCCTGCAGCGTATCCGTGAACTGGCCGTGCAGTCGTCGAACGCATCGAACTCGTCTTCCGACCGCCAGGCCCTGCAGACCGAAGTTACCCAGCTGGGCTCGGAACTGAACCGTATCGCACAAACCACCACGTTCAACGGCCAGGCGCTGCTGGACGGCTCGATGGGTACGGCGAATTTCCAGGTTGGCGCCGACGCCAACCAGCTGATCTCCGCCAACGGCGCGAACTTCCTGACCAGCACGTACGGTAACAACCGTGTGGAAAACGACCAGGCAGTCACCGCCGCGACAAACACCTCGGTCAGCGCCGATGTAACGATTTCCGGTGGCCGTGGCACGAAGAAAATCACGACCCAGGCGGGCGATTCGGCCAAGACCATCGCTGCCAACATCAACAAGCAGACCGCCGACACGGGCGTCACCGCCTCGGCCAAGACCGAAGTCAACCTGAAGATGACCGGCGGCGAAGCGGTCAGCTTCGAGCTGAAGGGTGACAACAAGACCAACGCCGTGGCGATTAACTTCACGGTCGGCGGTACCGGTTCGAATGCCAGCGACTACGCGTCGGGCATCAACGCCATCAATTCGCAGTCCGCCAAGACCGGCATCACGGCTGAATACGACCAGAAGAACGGCGGTATCAAGCTGTCGCACGCTTCGGGTGAAACCATCGAAGTCGACAACAAGAACACGGCCGCAACGACGTTCGACGTAGCCGCGTACAAAACCGACAAGACGCTGAGCGCTGCCACGGCAGTTGCGGGCGGTGGTCCTGCTGTCGCCAATGGCAGCGTGACGTTCGACTCCGAAAACAGCTTCTCCGTGACCGACGCCGGTACCGGCCTGGGCGTTGGTGCCGCAGCTGGCGCCACCACGGCCCAGTCGTCGAAACTGAACTCGGTTGCCGAACTGGACGTGACGAACTTCGAGAACGCCCAGAAGGCCATCAAGATCGCCGATGCCGCCCTGGCCAGCGTGAACACCCAGCGCGCCGCCTACGGTGCTCTGCAGTCGCGCTTCTCGTCGGCCATCTCGAACCTGTCGGCAACGACCGAGAACCTGTCCGCATCGAAGAGCCGTATCGTCGACACCGACTTCGCCGCAGAAACCGCAAGCATGACCCGCGGCCAGATCCTGCAGCAGGCCGGTACCGCGATGCTGGCCCAGGCGAACTCGCTGCCGAACGGCGTGCTGAGCCTGCTGCGCGGCTAATCGCCCGGCAATTAAGGCAGTAAAACGGTTCCCCGCCTGGTTTTCCAGACGGGGAACTTTTTCCGTTTATAGGAGCCCACCATGACTATCGATTCGCTAGGTTCGCTGGCCGGCGTCAGGGGCAATTTGCTGGCCAGCGACAATGGCCCGACAACCGCGCCGGCAACGGCCACGCGGCCGCCGGCCACGCCGACGGCGACCGTCAATCCCGTCACGGCCAAGGATGCCCCGGCGTCCATGGACGAGCTGCAGGACGCGGTCGGCAAGCTGAACGCGTCCATCCAGGGCAGTTCGCAAAGCCTCGAGTTTTCCATCGACGAGGACAGCAAGCGCACTGTCGTCAAACTGGTCGATCTCACGACCAAGGAAGTCGTGCGGCAATATCCTTCCGAGGAAGCGCTGCGCATCTCCAAATCACTGGACGGCTTCAAAGGTTTGCTGGTTCGCCACGCCGTCTGACGTACGCAGTCTGCCCGCTGCTCGCGCCGCCCTGCCCCGGGGCGGCGCCCCTCTTTCTTGCCAGCCTGGCATTCGCCGAAACTGACACCTGTTTTCCCCTCTCAAGTTGCGTTTGATTCTGCCGATAAAGACTTATATTATCGCTTTCTCAGGAGCAAGCCGTGGCAACTTCAGGAGTCTCAGCGTCCGGCGGCATGTTGGACGTCAATACCATCGTGTCCCAGCTGATGCAGGTGGAAGCCGCACCGCTGGCGAAGTATGACCAGAGGACGGCCTCGTACCAGGCCAAGCTGAGCGCCTATGGCTCGCTCAGCGGCGCCGTGGGCGTGTTCCAGTCCTCGCTCGGCGGCCTGACGAAGGCGGCCGACTTCAAGGCCCTGTCCGCCACTGCCAGCAACGCGGACGTGCTGTCCGCCTCCGCCAGCGCCAAGGCCGTGGCCGGCAACTACAAGATCAATGTCTCGCAACTGGCCCAGAGCCAGACCTTGACGACGCCCGGCGTCGCCAGCAGCAAGTCGACGATCGGCACCGGCGCCAAGACCACCATTTCCTTCCAGTTCGGCAGCGTGTCCGGTGGCTTCGGCCTGGCCGGCACGACCTTGGCGTCGGGCATCGCCCGCGACGGCATCAGCAACGGTTCGCTGACCATCAACGGCACGGCCATTGCCACCGACAGCACGACCAACAGCGCGCGCACGCTGGCCGAAGCCATCAATGCCAAGAGCACCACGACGGGCGTCACCGCGACGGCCACGCCGGCCTCGTCTTCCGCCACGCTGTTTGCCGGCTTCGGCGACGTGGCGACGGGCGCCGACGGCGGCTACACGCTGTCGGTCGGCGGCGTGCAACTGGCCGCGCAAGGGGCCGACGTGGCGGCGGGCGCCGGCATCACGGCCGCCTCCATCGACACGGCACTGACGGAACCGTCCACCGTGCTGACGGCGCTGACCAATGCCGGCATCACCGTCAGCGGCACGGCCGCCGGCGGCGACCTGAAATTTACCCGCGCCGACGGCGCCAACCTGGTGGTCGAGGAAGCCGTTACCGGCAGCCCGGCGGCCGTGACGGGCGGCATCGGCAACGGCGGCGGCGAAGTGAACGGCGGCTCGACCAACACGGCCGTCAGCGGCATTTCGCTGAGCTCGACCGATGCGAGCCCGATCACGATCGCCGGCAGCAACCCGGCGGCGGCGGGCCTGACGGCCGGCACGGGGGGCAGCTACCTGGGCGGCACGTTCACGCAGGACGCCAACATCGCATCGGGCATCGTCACGATCGACTCGACCAACAACACGCTGGAAGGCATCCGCGACGCCGTCAACAAGGCCGGCCTGGGCGTGACCGCCACCATCGTGTCGGACGGCAGCGCCAATCCTTACCACCTGGTGTTCACGTCCAACGCCACGGGCGCCAACGCGTCGATGAAGATGACGTTGACCGGCGACGATCCCGATCCGGCCGACAGCGCCCTGGTCGACATGCTGACCTACGATCCGGCCGGCACGCAGAAGATGACGCAGACGTCGGCCGCGCAGGACACCAAGCTGTCCGTCAACGGCATCGCCGTGACGAGCCATTCGAACAACGTGGGCGAAGCCATCCAGGGCGTCACCCTGACCGTGACGCAGACGGGTTCCAGCACGCTGAACGTCAGCAAGAACACGGGCACCGTGAAGAGCAACGTGGAAGCGTTCGTCAAGGCGTACAACGACCTGAACGGCACGCTGAAGAAACTGACGGGCTACAACGCCGACACCAAGACGGGCGGCGCCCTGCAGGGCGATTCGACGGCGCAATCGGTGCAGTCGCAGATCCGCCGCATGATGACGACGAGCATCAGCGGCCTGACGGGCGACCTGACGACCCTGGGCCAGGTCGGCATCAGCTTCGACAAGGATGGCACGCTGTCGCTCGATTCGGCCAAGTTCCAGAAAGCCATGGACAAGTCGTTCGACGATATCGGCGCGCTGTTCGGTGCCGTCGGCCGCTCGACCGATTCGCTGGTGTCGTTCACCAGCTCGACGTCGGCGACGAAGCCGGGCTCGTACGACCTGACCGTCACGCAGCTGGCCACTCAGGGCGCCCTGACGGGCGCGGCCGCCGTCGATGCCAGCACGACCATCGCCGCCAACACCACGTGGGCCGTCACGCTGAACGACGGCACGCCCAGCAGCGCGAAGAACACGACCAACGTGACGATCCCCGCCGGCACCTACACCCCGGCCGAACTGGCCAAGGTGCTGCAGTCGTCGATCAACGGCGCCTCCGCGTTCTCGTCCGCCGGCAGCGCCGTCACGGCCTCGATCGATGCGGATGGCAAGCTGGTGCTGTCGTCGTCGAAGTACGGCTCGGCATCGAACGTCAAGCTGGCCGACGTCAGCGGCAACACGGTGGACAGCCTGTTCGGCGGCGCCACGCCGGCCGCCGGCCTGGACGTGGCCGGCACGCTGGGCGGCCATGCCGTCACGGGCAGCGGCCAGACGCTGACGGGCCTGGCCGGTACCGACGTGGAAGGCCTGAAGGTCGAAGTGACGGGCGGCGCCATCGGCGACCGCGGTACCGTCAGCTTCTCGCAGGGCTACGCCTACCAGTTGAACAACCTGGCCACGACGATGCTCGGCAAGACGGGCCAGATCACCAGCCGCACCGATGGCATCAACCAGTCGATCAAGGACGTCGCCAAGCAGCGCGACGCCTTCTCCGACAAGCTGACGTCGGTCGAGGCCCGTTACCGCAAACAGTACAGCGCGCTGGACGTGATGCTGACCAATATGCAAGCCACGTCCAGCTACCTTACCCAGCAGCTGGCGGCCCTTGCCGCCAACCGCTAAGCAATACGAAATCAGGAGAACCCCATGTTCGGAAGCCCACAACGCGGCGTCAACGCCTACGCCAAAGTCGGTCTCGAGACCGGTATCGCGGCCGCTTCGCCGCACAAGCTGATCGTGATGCTGTACGACGGTGCCATCGTCGCCATCCTGAACGGCATCACGCAGATGAAGGCCGGCAATATCGAGGAAAAAGGCAAGGCCATCTCGAAAGCCATCCAGATCATCGACAACGGCCTGCGCGCCAGCCTCGACCGTGAAGTGGGCGGCGAGATCGCCCGCAACCTGGACGCGCTGTACGAATACATGAGCGGCCGCCTGCTGACGGCCAACTTGCAGAACGACCCGGCCATGCTGGAAGAAGTGCGCGGCCTGCTGGCCGACCTGCGCGACACGTGGAAGCAGATCGGCGACGAACCCGCCGGTTCCACGCCGGTGCGCGCCCCCGCGATGGCCCACGGTTAAGCTGAAAGGACAATGATGACGAATCAAGACGTGCTGACCGTGTATGCGGCCATGGGCGAACTGACCAGCCAGATGGTGACGGCTGCCAACGAATCGGACTGGGATCGCCTGGAGGCGCTGGAACAGCGCATGTCGGCCCATGTTGCCCTGCTGAAGACCAGCGAAGGCAGCGTCAAGCTGGAAGGCGAACAGCGCCAGCGCAAGGTGTCCCTGATCAAGCAGATGCTGGCCGACGACCGCAAGGTGCGCGACATGATCGAGCCGTGGATGGCCCATCTGTCCAAGCTGATCAACAGCACCGGTACCGAACGCCGCGTCGTCAACGCGTACGGCGCCGTCTAACACGGCTGACTGAACGGCACGTCGTGCAGCGGCTCGACTCTCCCGGGCTGCGGCCCCTGACTCCGGCCGGCGCCACGCAAGGCGCCGCCGACCCGCGCCAGGCCGCGTTCCAGCGTGCGCTGGCGCCGCTGGTCGGCCAGGCGGTGCAGGGGCAGGTGCTGGCGAAGATGACGGACGGCAGTTTCCTCGTCCGCGTCGCCGACACCAATGCACGCATGATGCTGCCGGCCGGGGTGGACGTGGGCGCGGACGTGCCCATGACGGTCGTCGCCGCCCAGCCCCGCGCGCTGCTGCAAGTCGGCAACGAAGCGACACAGACGCCGATCGTGCACACGCAAGCGGGCGCCCTGCCGGGCCAGGCCGCTGGCGGCAGGCCGCTCAGCGCCGCCGCCGCGCTCCTGGGCAAGGCCCCGCTGACACCCGCCGAACACCTCCCCGAACTCGACCGCAATACCGGCCAGGCCACGCTGAGCCCGGCCGCGCGCGCCATCGCCAGCGCGCTGACGCAGGCCTATACAGCACCGGGCGCAGCGACGCCCGGTTCCCCCGTCATCATCCATGGCAAGACGCCGCTGGCCGGCGCCGGCGGTCCGCAACCGGAAGCCATGAGCCGGCAATTGCAGAATGCGCTGGGCGAATCCGGCCTGTTCTACGAATCGCACGTGGCCGACTGGGCCGAAGGCAAGCGCCCGCTGCAGGACTTGCAGCGCGAGCCGCAGATGGTGCGCGCGCAGGCACAGGCGCAGCAGTCGCCGTCGGAAGCGGCCGCGCGGGCGCTGGCCGGCCCGGACCTGTCGGCCGCGCAGATGATCAACCAGCAATTGCATACGCAGGAACAGGGCAAGGTGCAGTGGCATGGCGAAGCGTGGCCCGGCCAGCCGATGGAATGGGAAGTGCAGCGCGACGAGGGCGAAGGCCGCTCGCGCGGACACGGGCGCGATGGCGACGAGGAAGCGCCGGTCTGGCGCAGCGGCGTCAAGTTCCGCTTTCCGCTGCTGGGCAAGGTGGCGGCCAGCGTCACGATGGTGGGCGACCAGGTCCACGTCACCGTGCAGTCCGACAGCGACGACACGGCCGACACCTTGCGCGCGTGGGCCAGCGTATTGCAAGGTGCGCTGGACGCGGCCGGGGCGCCGCTGGCCTCGCTCAGCATCGGCACCGAACAGGCCGCGGCGGGAGGCGACGGTGCAATCTGATCAACTGCCGCGCCGGCCGCTGCAGAGCGCCGTGGCGCTGGCCTACCGCGACGGCCAAGGCGCGCCGAAGGTCGTCGCCAAGGGCCGCGGCCTGGTGGCCGAACAGATCATCGCCGTGGCCGCAGAGGCCGGTGTGTTCGTGCACGAATCGAAGGAACTGGTGTCGCTGCTGATGGACATCGACCTCGACCGGCAGATCCCGCCCACGCTGTACCGCGTGATTGCGGAACTATTGGCCTGGCTTTATCATATTGAATCCGCGCAAAAGTCCGGCCTGCCACCGCCCGCGGCACCGGCGTTGAGCGTTCCCCCCACCACCTCTGAAGACGAAACCTGATGTACCCTTTTCTTATCGACGCGGACATGGACAACTGGCACGATTTCGAGGTGGGATCGCGTCGGGAAATCCTGGCCCTGCTGCGGGGCATTTCCGAAAAAAAGCAGATGATCCGCATGTTGCCGGTCGGCGACACGGACATGTGCGTGACGACGATCCTGCACGTCGATGGCGACAACGAGTCCGTCCTGCTGGACCGCCCCTCCGATCCGGAGGAAACGGCGCGGCTGATGTCCGGCCGGCCTGTGTCGTTCGAGACGACGCTGGACAATATCCGCATCATCTTCGGCACCGAAGTCATGCAACTGGGCATGCATGACGCCGTGCCGGCACTGAAGATCCCCCTGCCCGCCAGCCTGATCCGGCTGCAGCGGCGCGAGTTCTACCGCATGGCGACGCCCGTCGGCAATCCCGTCAAGGTCGTGATTCCGATGCCGGAAGAGCAAGGCGGCGAGGAGGCGGCGTTCCAGCTGGCCGACATCAGCTGCGGCGGCATCGCCATCCTGGACAACCGTTTCGTGCTGGGGGATTCGATCGGCCACGAGTACGGCGGCTGCCGCATCGACCTGCCGGAGATCGGCCCGATCGTGACGGGCCTGCAGATCCGCAATTCGCAAGAGATGACGCTGATGAACAACAAGGCCAACCGCCGGCTGGGCTGCCAGTTCATCGACATCAGCCCGGGCGCGATGAGCGCCGTGCAGCGCTACATCACCAAGCTGGAGCGCGAGCGCAACGCTCGCATGGCGGGGCTGAAGTAAGGAATCGCCCGCGCGCCGCAGGCCTTGTTGCACCCAAAAGCAGAGGCTGGGGTCAGACCCGCCGGGTCTGACCCCGGTCGTTGCCGTTGGGTGAAAAATCGGTGACAGCCACCGGTTTCTCTTTGACCCTACTCTTTGGTTCCGGGTTCGTTACACCTGCATGTTCATGATGTCCTGGTAGGCCGACACCAGCTTGTTGCGCACCTGGATCGTGGCCTGCATGTTGATGCTGGCTTTCTGCATCGAGATCATCACGTCCGACAGGTTGACGGAGTCGTCGCCCATCTGGAAGCGCTTGGTCAGGTCTTCCGCCTTGTTCTGGCTGACGGCCACCGTGTCCAGCGCACCCTTCAGCGCGGCCGAGAAGTCGACCTTGGCCGCCGGCTGCTCCGTCTGGATGACGGGCGGCGTTGCCTGGGGCCGCGTTGCCGCCGCCTTCAGCTGCGCGATCATCGATTGGATCTGGCTGCTGTCGATACCGCCTGTCTTCATTTTTACTCTCCAAAGAATTCTGTTGCTGCGCTATTGCTGCGCTGTTGCTGTACAACAACCGGCTGAGCAGGCTCCTATCGGACGCCCTGTCTTGCCTTGCTACAATAGGTGCTCACCTTCGGGAACGATGTTCCCTCGCACTGTCAGGCTTCCAGAATAGCAGCGCCAAGGCAAGCCACTGCATCGAGCAAGCCGGGAAACCAGCCTCTTTTCCCGGGATTAAATTGCCGTACAGCAGCCGATAATGTGCATCAGGCCCGGTCCCATGGACGCGAGGCCCCGATCAACAGACGACCTTAACGCCCTTGGAACCACACATGGCAGCAGCCGCCGAAGCACTGGATATCGACGCCCCCGCCGACACCGAAGAGCGGGTACCGTTCTACAAGACCCCGATGGGCAAGAACCTCATCCGCGGCGGTGCCGTCGCGGCCGTTCTCATCGCGATCCTGATGGTCTGGCTGTGGAACAAGGAACCGGAGTACAAGGTCCTGTTCAGCAACTTCTCGGACCGCGACGGCGGCGCCATCACGGCCGCGCTCGACCAGATGCAGGTGCCCTATAAATTCAGCGAAGGCGGCAACGCCATCATGATTCCTTCCGAGAAGGTGCATGACACGCGCCTGCGCCTGGCGTCGCAAGGCCTGCCGAAGGGCGGCAATGTCGGCTTCGAACTGATGGAAAACCAGAAGCTGGGTGTGTCGCAGTTCCTGGAACAGGTCAACTACCAGCGTGCGCTGGAAGGCGAGATGGCGAAATCCATCGAATCGCTGGGCGCCGTGCAGTCCGCCCGCGTGCACCTGGCCATGCCGAAGCCTTCCGTGTTCGTGCGCGAGCAGCAGAAGCCGACCGCGTCCGTCATCCTGACGCTGCACCCGAACCGTTCGATCGATCCGGGCCAGGTCAGCGCCGTCGTCCACCTGGTGGCGTCGTCCGTGCCCGAATTGCAGCCGGCCAACGTCACCGTCGTCGACCAGCAGGGCAACCTGCTGTCGGACCAGAGCAAGAACAGCAACACGGCCGTCAAGAACCTGGACGCCACCCAGCTGAAGTACGTGCAGGAACTGCAGAACCAGGTCATCAAGCAGGTCGAGAACATCGTCAAGCCGATCGTCGGCGAAGGCAATGTGCGGGCCGAAGCCGTGGCCGACGTGGACTTCTCCGCCGTCGAGCAGGCCGCCGAATCGTACAAGCCGAACTCGTCGCCGGCACCGTCCGCCATCCGCAGCCAGCAGAGCAGCGAGACCAACGGCAACACCAATGCCAACCCGAACGGCGTGCCGGGCGCGCTGTCGAACCAGCCCCCAGGCGTGGCGACCGCACCGCTGACGACCACGCCGCCGGGCGAAGCCCCTGCCCCGGGCACCGTGCCGGGTGGCACGGCGGCAAACGGCACGGCGCCGATGCACAAGGAATCGACGACCAACTATGAAGTCGACAAGACCGTGCGCTACGAGCAGAAGGCGATTGCCGGCCTGAAGCGCATGACGGTGGGTGTGGTGGTGAACTACCGCCGCATCGTCGGCGCCGACGGCAAGGTCACGGTGCGTCCGTTGACGGCCGACGAGCTGGCCAAGATCAACAGCCTGGTGCGCGAAGCGATGGGCTACAACCAGGACCGCGGCGACTCCGTCAGCGTGGCCAACGCCCCGTTCGACGGTGTCGACAAGGCCGCCGAGCCACCGCTGGACTGGTGGCGCGACCCGGCCAACCTGCCGATGGCCAAGGAGCTGGCGAAGTTCCTGATCACCGCGCTGATCCTGCTGTACATCCTGATGCGCGTGGTGCGCCCGATGATGCGCCCTGTGTTCAAGAAGATCGACGAGATCAACGCACCGGAGCCGGAACCGGAACCGGAAATCGTCGAAGAGCCGACTGGTCCGACCGAAGAGGAAATCTTCGCGCAGCAGATGGCGGAAATGGAAGAAAACACGGCGCGGACCTACCGCGACAACCTGACTCTGGCGAAAAAGCTGGCGGCCGAAGACCCGCGTATCGTCGCAAACGTAATCAAGGCATGGATAGGCGCAAATGACTGATAGTACCGGACTGCAAAAGGCAGCAATTCTGATGCTGGCAATGGGTGAATCCGAGGCCGCGGAAGTGATGAAGTTCCTCGGCCCCCGCGAAGTGCTGAAGCTGGGCGCCGCCATGGCCACGATGAAGGGCGTGCCGCACGAGCAGGTCGTCGACGTGCTGGACGACTTTCGCGACGAAGTGGCCGCGGCCTCCACCGTGGGCCTGGATTCGGACGAGTACATCCGCCAGGTGCTGACCAAGGCGCTGGGCGACGACAAGGCTTCCGTGCTGCTGTCGCGCATCCTGGGCGGCAAGGACGCTTCCGGTATCGAAAGCCTGAAGTGGATGGACTCGCCGTCGGTTGCCGAACTGATCCGCAATGAGCACCCGCAGATCATCGCGACGATCCTCGTCCACCTGGAGCGCGACCAGGCTTGCGAAATTCTGGGACACTTCACAGACCGCCTGCGCAACGACGTGGTGCTGCGTATCGCCACCCTGGACGGCGTGCAGCCGGCCGCGCTGCGCGAGCTGAACGACGTGCTGACGAAGCTGCTGTCGGGTAACGAGAACATCAAGAAGTCCACGCTGGGCGGTGTCCGCGCGGCGGCCGAGATCCTGAACTTCATGAGCGGCGAGCAGGAAAACTCGGTGATGGACAACATCAAGAACTACGACAACGACATGGCGCAGCAGATCATGGACGAGATGTTCGTGTTCGACAACCTGATCGACATCGACGACCGCGGCATCCAGCTGCTGCTGCGCGAAGTGCAGTCGGAAATGCTGATCGTCGCCCTGAAGGGCGCGTCGCAGGAACTGCGCGAGAAGATCTTCAAGAACATGTCGGCCCGCGCCAGCGAGATGATGCGGGAAGACCTGGAATCGAAGGGCCCGGTGCGCCTGTCGGAGGTGGAAACGCAGCAGAAGCAGATCCTGCAGATCGTGCGCCGCCTGGCCGACGAAGGCCAGATCGTGTTGGGTGGCAAGGGAGAGGACTCCTTCGTTTAAACTACGGCTACAAGGTACTGACAGAGGCAGAGTTTGGCGCACATTCCGAAAGAGCAGCAGACGGCGTTCCAGCGCTGGGAGTTCCAGTCCTTCGGCGACGCACGGCCCAGCACGCTGGCCCAGCGCGAGCGGGAGGAAGCGGCCGCGCGTGCCGCCGCCGAGGCGGCAGCAGCGGCCGAGGCGGCGGCACGCCAGGCCGAGTATGAAGCGTACCTGAACGCCCCGCCCGCGCCGGCATACCCCAGCGACGAGGAGCTGGCCGCCATCCGCGAGGAAGCGCGGCTGCAGGGCTACCAGGACGGTTACGCGGAAGGCCACCGGGCCGGCGAGGACGAAGCCATCCGCGAAGGCCAGGAAGCGACGGCGGCGGCGCTGGCGCCCCTGGCCGGCCTGGCCGAAGGGTTTGCCCAGGCATTGCGCCAGGCCGACCAGCTGGTCGCCAACGACGTCATGGAACTGGCCATGCACCTGGCGAAAAACATGCTCAAGCAGGCACTGGCCGTGAAGCCCGAGCTGATCGTGCCGATCGTGCGCGATGCCATCGACGTGCTGCCCAGCGTGCAGCAGCCGGCCGTGCTGATGTTGCATCCCGACGATGCGGCCGTCGTGCGCACGGCCATCGGCGCCGATCTCGCCAAGGAAGGCTGGCGCATCGCGGAAGACCCCACGATCGAACGGGGCGGCTGCCGGCTGGACACGGCCAGCAACCAGGTCGATGCGCAGGTGGAAGGCCGCTGGGCGCGCCTGACGCAGGCATTGGGCAGGAACGTGGAGTGGCTGGACTGAGGGAGGCACGATGGACGCGAAAGTGACGGAACAAGCCGGTGCCGACCTGCACGCCGGCCGCTGGCGTTCCTGGCTGAACGACTGCGCGGCCGTGCTCGACTTCGTCGAGCCGGTGCAGGTGTCCGGCCGCGTCACCCGCGTGGCCGGCCTCGTCATGGAAGCGGTCGGGCTGCGCCTGGCCGTGGGTGCGGCCTGTACCGTGCCGCTGCCGGCCGGCGGGCGCGTGGAGGCGGAAGTGGTCGGCTTCGAGGGCGACCGGCTGTTCCTGATGCCGCAGAGCGACGTGGAAGGCATCGTGCCCGGCACGCGCGTGTTTCCCGCCGACCCGCTGATCCCGAAACCCGGTTCCGTCTCCAGCGCCACGCCGCGGCGGCGCACGAGCGACCGCGCGCGCCAGTTGCCTGTCGGCCCTGAACTGCTGGGCCGCGTCATCGACGGCGCCGGCCGCCCCCTCGACGGGCTCGGTCCCATCGAGACGTCCGACAGCGCCCCCATCAACGTGCGCCCCGCCAACCCGCTGGGGCGGGCCCCCATTGTCGAAACCCTGGACGTGGGCGTGCGCTGCATCAATGCCATGCTGACGGTGGGCCGCGGCCAGCGCATGGGCCTGTTTGCCGGCTCCGGCGTCGGCAAATCGGTGCTGCTGGGCATGATGGCGCGCTACACGGCGGCCGACATCATCGTTGTCGGGCTCATCGGCGAACGGGGACGCGAGGTCAAGGAATTCATCGATCACATCCTGGGCGAGGAAGGCCGGGCCCGCTCGGTCGTCATCGCCGCGCCGGCCGATACGCCGCCGCTGATGCGGATGCAGGCCACCGCCTATTCGACCGCCATTGCCGAGCACTTCCGCGACAAGGGCCAGAACGTGCTGCTGATCGTGGACTCGCTGACCCGCTATGCGATGGCGCAACGGGAGATCGCCCTGGCGATCGGCGAACCGCCGGCCACGAAAGGCTACCCGCCGTCGGTCTTTGCCAAGCTGCCGGTGCTGGTGGAACGGGCCGGCAACGGCGAGGAAGGCGGCGGCTCGATCACGGCGTTCTATACGGTGCTGACGGAGGGCGACGACCAGCAGGACCCCATCGCCGACTCGGCGCGCGCGATCCTGGACGGCCACATCGTGCTGAACCGGCGCCTGGCCGAGGCGGGCCACTACCCCGCCATCGACATCGAGCAGTCGATCTCGCGCGCGGCGCACTCGATCACCACGCAGGAACACCAGACCCAGGCGCGCCGCCTGAAGCAGCTGTTCTCGCGTTACGAGCGCAGCCGCGACCTGATCGCCGTCGGCGCCTACACGCCCGGCACCGACCCGACCCTGGACCAGGCCATCAAGCTGCACGACCGCATCGAGCACTTCCTGCAGCAAAAGATCACGGAACGGGTCGACATGCTGGAGAGTTTGGGGCAATTATCCACGCTGTTCGACTGATTGAACTCCCGTCTCGTTGCCTATAATCACGATTATGGCCTCGACATCCCAACTTGAAACCCTGATCGACATGGCGCGTCGCGAAACCGACGACAGCGCCAAGCGGCTGGGCGCCGCGCTGAAAGCCGTCGGCGACGCGGAGGAAAAGCTCAAGATGCTGGTGGGCTACCGCGACGAGTACGGCCGCCGCTTCGACGCCTCCCAGCAGGCCGGCATCACGCCGATGGCGTACCGCAATTTCCAGGCCTTCATGGAAAAGCTGGACACGGCCGTGCGCGGCCAGGAAGAGATGGTCCGGCACGCGCAGAAGCGCAGCGAGAACGAAAAGGCAAAGTGGCAGGAAGCGGAACGCAAGCGCATGTCGTATTCCACGCTGCGCGACCGTGAAGCGGCCAGGCTGCAGAAGATCGAAGCCAAGCGCGACCAGAAGGCCATGGACGAGCACGCCGCACGGCAGGCATTTTACAAGCGCTGATCCCGGCGCCAACGAATCAACGGAGCAAGGCCCCGCCTCATGCAGACCCAGTCCATCCAGAACACCTTGTTGAACACCACGCCACCGGCGGCGCCGAAGAATGCGCCGTCCGGCGACCTGGACTTCAAGCAGGCGCTGGCGCGCCAGGTGGAGCGCCAGCCGCTCCAGCAACCGATCAAGCAACCGCTGCCGCAGGCGCCCGTCAATAAATCGGCCGCCCCGGTCAAGGCCCCCCCGCCGCAGCACGCGCCCGCGCCTGGCCCGCAGAACAAGACCGCCGCGCCGCCGCCAAAACAGCCGGCCCCGGCTGCGAAGCCGGCCCAAGCCGCCGATCACGCCAACGCAGCCGACGCAACGGACCAGGCCGCCGGCACCGCCAAGGCGGCCGAGGCCACCGACAGCGCAACCGCGGACACCGCCGTGGCCGAGACCGCAGTGCCGGCGGACGCGGCGGCGGCTGAAGCCGCGGCGCAAGCGGCCGCGGCAGCCGACGCGGCCGCCGTCGATCCGATGGCGAACATGCTGGCCATGATTGCCGCGTACAACCAGCAGACCAGGTCCGCACCGGGTCCGGCCGAAGAGATCGCTACCGGCGGCGGCGCCGCTGCCGGCCAGGCCGACGGCGACGACGTGCTGGCCGCCCTGCAGGGCGACGGCGGCAAGGCCGGCGCCAAGCTGGGGGACAATCCAACAGCCGCGGGCAAGGCGGGCGCCGTAGCCCTGCCGGAGGGCGACGGCGAAACGTTCAATGCGGGCAAGCTGGAGCTGGCGGCCGGTGCCGCGAAAACGGAGTTGAAGGCCGAGGCGTTTGCCGCCAAGCTGGCGGACGCGACGACGGCGGCGCAGCCCGTGCTGCCGCAGGCCACGCAGGCGGTGCTGGCCACGGCGCAGGCCGCCGAAGCGGCCGCGTCGAACCAGCTGCAGGCCCGCGTCGGCACCAATGCGTGGGAGCAGCAACTGGGCCAGAAGGTCGTGTGGATGGTGGCCGGTGGCGACCAGAGCGCGTCGCTGACGTTGAATCCGCCCGACCTGGGCCCGCTGCAGATCGTGCTGAACGTGTCGAACGACCAGGCCACCGTCAGCTTCATGGCCGCCGAGGCCGAGACCCGGCAGGCACTGGAAGACGCCATGCCCAAGCTGCGCGAGACGATGAGCGAAGCCGGCATCGAGCTTGGCAGCGCGACCGTGTCGACCGGCACGCAGGACCAGCGCCAGGCGTTTGCGGGACAGGCCGAGGCCCGCGCCGCGGCGGGCATGCGCCGCTCCGGCAACGAGGCGGGCGGCAACGCCGAGCCGGCCACGCCGGAGCCGGTGGTCCGGCGTACCGTGCTGGGCGCCGTGGACACGTTTGCATAATGCGCGCTGGAAACATCAAAATAGCGGCGGTTCCGCTCTCTGTTCCGGCGATGCGGGACCGGGCTTTGAACCGATAATGCCATAATCGAGCCGTCATGTACGGCACCCTGCCCCGCTGCCCAACTGGCTGCGGGGCGCAACGACTGAAAGCGAATCACACATGAAGGCTGAGGCAAAAGCTGAAGCGGCACCGGCCGGTGGCGGGTCCAAGAAAAAACTGATCATCATCATCGTGGCCGTGCTGGTCCTGGCGATCGGCGGCGGCGCCGGCGCGTTCTTCATGCTGAAGGGCCAGGACGCCAGCGCCGAGCACGAGGAAGAGCCCGTCAAGAAGAAATCGAAGAAGAAAAAGAAGGAAGTGGGCCCGCCCGTCTACGTGCCGGTCGAGCCGTTCACGGTCAACCTGCAGCCCGAGGAAGGCGAGCAGTACCTGCAGCTGGCGTTCACGCTGCAGGTGGGCGACGCGGAGCAATCCGAGGTCATCAAGAACAATATGCCGAAGGTGCGCAGCCGCATCCTGCTCCTGCTATCCTCGAAAAAAGCGTCCGAGATCAATACGCCCGAAGGCAAGCAGGCGCTCAGCAAGGAGATCCTGGAACAGGTCAACCAGCCGTTCGAGGAGCACGGCGACGAGCAGGAAGTGACGGAAGTATTGTTTACCTCGTTTATTATCCAATAACCAACCAGCAGAAATCGTAGTCAACCACAGTCATGGCCGATAATTTTCTCTCCCAGGAAGAAGTCGATGCCCTCCTGAAAGGCGTTAATGGCGATCAGGACGACGTCGCCGCGCCCGAGGAAGTCGCGGGAGTCAGAACCTACAACCTGGCAACCCAGGAGCGCATCGTGCGCGGCCGGATGCCGACGTTGGAGATTATCAACGAGCGTTTCGCCCGACTGCTCCGCGTTGGCCTGTTCAACTTCCTGCGCCGCAGCGCCGAGGTGTCGGTGGGCTCCGTGCGCGTGTCGAAATATAGCGAGTTCATCCGTAACCTGGTCGTGCCGACCAACCTGAACCTGGTGCACATGAAGCCGCTGCGCGGCACGGCGCTGATGGTGTTCGATCCGGGCCTCGTGTTCCTGCTGGTGGACAACCTGTTCGGCGGCGACGGCCGCTTCCACACCCGGGTCGAGGGCCGCGACTTCACGGCCACGGAGCAGCGCATCATCCTGCGCATCCTCGATATCGTGTTCGAGGCGTACACGAAGTCATGGGAACCGGTGTTTCCCGTCGAATTCGAGTACATTCGTTCCGAAATGAACACGCAGTTCGCCAACATCGCGACGCCAAACGAGGTCGTGGTGGCCTCGACGTTCACGGTCGAGCTGGGTTCCGTGTCGGGCCAGATCCACTTCTGCATGCCCTACTCGATGATCGAGCCGATCCGCGATGCGCTGACGTCGTCGCTGCAGGGCGAGGCGCTCGAGGTGGACAAACGCTGGATCCGCCTGATGACGCAGCAGATCCAGATCGCCGAGGTGGAACTGGTGGCACGGCTGGGCACGGCCAAGGTCAGCTTCGACGAGATCCTGAACATGCGCGTGGGCGACATCATTCCGCTGAACATCCCGGAAACGATCGAGGCCACCGTGGACGGCGTACCGGTGCTCGATTGCACGTATGGCGTCATGAACGGACAATACGCGCTGAAGGTCGAGAAGCTCTTGGCCAACAGCGACACGCTGAGCAAATAATAATCCGATGAATTAGGCCGGCAAGGTGCCGGCAACGCAGGAGCAAATCATGTCTGACAACCAGGACGATCAAACGGCGGACGACGATCTGTGGGGTGCCGCGATCGCCGAGCAGGCCAAGGCCGAAGCGGAAGCCCTTGAAAAGCAGGCCGCCACCGCCGCCGTGTTCAAGGATTTCTCGAACACGGCACCGAAGACGGAAACGCACAACGATATCGACTTCATCCTCGATATTCCCGTCCAGCTGACCGTCGAGCTGGGCCGCACCAAGATCGCCATCAAGAACCTGCTGCAACTGGCGCAGGGTTCCGTGGTCGAGCTGGACGGCCTGGCCGGCGAGCCGATGGACGTGCTGGTGAACGGCTGCCTGATCGCCCAGGGCGAGGTGGTGGTGGTGAACGACAAGTTCGGTATCCGCCTGACGGACATCATCACGCCGTCGGAACGTATCCGAAAACTGAATAAATGAGGCGCGCGTCCTCCAAGGCGCTGTCGACGACGCTGCTGGCCGGCCTTTTGCTGTCCAGCAGCTTTGTCGTTTCTGCGCAAACCGTCGTGACGGCACCCGCCAACCGCACCGTGGCGCCCGTGAAGGCGGGCGAACCGGCCACCGTGCCTGTCGATGCCGCCGTCGCGGGCGTGCCGGCCACGACACCCGTCAGCGAAACCCCGGACCCGGCCACGCCGCCGGCCCCGCGCGCCGTCACGCCGGAACAGCAGGCGGCGCTGGCCGGCGCCCGTCCCGTGACGCCGACGGCGATGCCGGCCGCCCCATCCGCCGCCGGCAGCCTGCTGCAGACGGTGGCCGCGCTGGGCGCCGTGCTGGCCATCGTCATGGGCCTGGCCTGGCTGCTCAAGCGCTTCGGGCCGAAGCACATCACGGGCGGCTCGACCGTCAAGCTGGTGGGCGCCCTGTCGGTGGGCGCGCGCGAGCGCATCCTGGTCGTGGAAGTGGGCGACCAATGGATCGTCGTGGGCGCTTCGCCGGGACGCATGAACGCGCTGGCCACGCTGCCGCGCCAAGCAGCCGACCCGGCCATGCTGTCGCCGCACCCGAACCTGCCCGCCACCAATTTTTCCGAGTGGTTCAAACAGACGATTGAAAAGCGCAATGGCAAGTAACCGCGCTCATCTGCCCCGACATCTGCCACGCCGCCTGCTGCGCCCTGCCGTGCTGGGTGTGCTGATGCTGCCGCTGCTCGCGGCCGCCGAGCCGACCATTCCCGCGTTCACCAGCGGCCCGGCACCGGGCGGCGGCACGCAGTACGGCCTGACTTTGCAGACGCTCATCCTGATGACGTCGCTGACGTTCCTGCCGGCGGTGCTCCTCATGATGACGGGCTTCACGCGCATCGTCATCGTGCTGTCGCTGCTGCGCCAGGCGCTGGGCACGCAGACGGCACCGCCGAACCAGGTGATGATCGGGCTGGCGCTGTTCCTGACGTTCTTCGTCATGGGACCCACGTTCGACCGCATCTACACGGAGGCCTACCAGCCGCTGCAGGCCAACCAGATCACGATGCAGCAGGCGATGGAACGAGGTTCCGCGCCGTTGAAGCAGTTCATGCTGAAGCAGACGCGCCAGGCCGACCTGGCCCTGTTCGTCAAGATTTCGCGCAGCCCCGCGCTGCAGGGCCCGGAGGACGTGCCGCTGCGCATCCTGATTCCCGCATTCATCACGAGCGAACTGAAGACGGCGTTCCAGATCGGCTTCGCCATCTTCATCCCGTTCCTGATCATCGACATGGTGGTGGCCTCCGTGCTGATGTCGATGGGTATGATGATGATGTCGCCCGCCGTCATCTCATTGCCATTCAAGATGATGTTGTTCGTGCTGGTCGACGGCTGGCAGCTGCTGCTGGGTTCCTTGTCCCAGAGCTTCTACTAGGGGAGAGCGCGATGACACCGGAAACCGTGATGTCGATGGGCCGCCATGCGATGGAGATCACGTTGATGGTCGCGGCGCCGCTGCTGCTGGTGGCGCTGGTGATCGGCCTGATCGTGTCGATCTTCCAGGCCGCCACGCAGATCAACGAGTCGACCTTGTCGTTCATCCCGAAGCTGGTCGGCGTGTTTGTCGCACTGGTCGTGGCGGGACCGTGGATGATTTCCGTGATGACGGACTACATGCGCGAGATCTTCAGCGGCATCCCCGGCATGGTCGGCTGACGGCCATCCCATGCTGGTCCTGACCGCCGCTGAAATCAATACGTGGATCGCCAGCCTGATCTGGCCGCTGACGCGCATCCTGGGCCTGATCACGGCCTCCCCCCTGTTCGGCAACGCCCGCATTCCGCAGACCGTCCAGCTCAGCCTGGGCGTGCTGATGACCATCGCCATCGCCCCCTGGTTCCCGCGGTGCCGGCAGCCGATCCCGCCTCGTGGGCCGGCTTGCTGATCCTGGCAAAGGAACTGATCACCGGCGTCGCCATGGGTTTCGCGATGCGCGTCGTGTTCGCGGCGGTCGAGATGGCGGGCGAAATCAGCAGCCTGACGATGGGCCTGGGCTTCGCCAGCTTCTTCGACCCGATGTCGCAGGGGCGCAGCTCCGGCATCGCCCAGTTCCTGACGTGGATCGCCACGATGTCGATGCTGGTCGCGAACGTGCACCTGCTGCTGCTGGAAGCGCTGGCGGAAAGCTTCTTCACGCTGCCGATCGCCAGCACGCTGTTCCATGGCGGCGGCTTCTGGGACCTGGCCACCTGGGGCGCGAAGATCTTCAGCGCCGGCCTGCAACTGGCGATGCCGCTGGTGGCCGCCCTCCTCATCATCAACGTCGCGCTGGGCATCCTGACCCGCGCCGCCCCCCAGCTGAACCTGTTCGGCATCGGCTTCCCCATCACGCTGGGCGGCGGTTTCCTCGTGCTGATGATCTCCCTGCCGTACCTGGCCACGCCGCTGATGAATCTGCTGGGACAAGGGACCGAGAAGGCCCGGCACCTGCCGCGGGCATTTGCCGGCAAGGGCGATTTACCTGCGGCGCCGGGGGCGCAGCGGGCGCCCGGCACTGGACGGTAAAGCGGGCGATTTCCTGTCCCGCCACGCCACGGCCTAGGTCAGCCATTCGGTAAGAATGGCGCAGCGCGTTCCCGATCAGGCTGATCCGATAGTGACCCATATCTTCGCTGTACTTGCCATGCATCGCTATGACTATGCAGGCGGCACGTACTTTGCCCGGACCGGCAAGCTTCATCGCGGAATATAAGGTGGCGCATCCCCAACGCGTTCCCGGAGTTTTTGTCTTTCTTGAAACTTCCTGCTGGGGTTGTGCCATAATAAGAAATTGGCAATTATTTATTCCGCGCAGCCCGGCGGCTTTCATTTACTATCTCCATCCCGTGCTCCAGACCCTGCAAGCCTCGCGCGCGTTCGCAGCCATCAGTGTGGCTGCCTTCCACCTGTCGATCACGATGAGCCTGACGCGTTACGGCGGCCAGGCGGCATTTTCCGATTACACCCGCTACCTTGGTGGCGCCAGGTTCTTTTTTGTACTCTCCGGGTTTATCCTGCTGCTGGTCCATGCACGCGATATTGCACCCGCGGGCGCCACCGTTCGCAGCCGGCTCGGTTTATGGAAACATTATATTTACCGCAGATTTGTGCGCGTCTACCCGATTTACTGGCTCTATACGCTGCCATTCGTCGTGCTGGTAGCCCTGGGATTCGGCACGGACGCGAAAATTCCACAGGATTTTCTCGGCTGGCTGAGTTCCGTGACCCTGATTCGATTCAGCGCCACTGCGCCACCGCTGACAGTGGCCTGGAGCCTGTTTCATGAAATCGCCTTTTACCTGCTGTTCTCGGTATTGCTGCTGAACCGGCGAACCGGCGTGGCATGCTTTGCCATCCTTGGCATGGTGTGCCTGGCACTGTATCAGTACCCCCGGATCAGCGAGCGCGACGCCTGGCATGTGTACACGTCCGCCCACAATCTGTACTTCCTCGTTGGCATGGGCGGTTATTGGCTGTATAAGCGCGGCGGCAATGGCTGGATCGAGACGATCCTGGGTGCGGTCATGTCGATAGCGGGGGGCATTGCCGTGCGCGTGCTGCACGAAGACGGGCTGCTGCTGCTGGTTTCGGGATTCGCGCTGCTGATCGCAGGGCTGGGCAAGCTGGAGCGAAACGGCAGCGTCACGATCCCCAAATGGCTCGTCCTGATCGGGAATGCCTCGTATTCGCTTTACCTGATCCATGAACAGGTGCAGGGGCTGGTGCTGAAGGCGTGCTTGAAGCTGGGCATCTACCAGACGCTCGGCGCCTCCTTTTGTTACGTCCTCGCCATGCTGGGTTGTATCGTCGCTGGCGTAATTGCCTTCAAACTGATCGAAGAGCCTCTGCTGGACGCGCTGCGGCGCTGGGAGAAGCGGCGCAAGGCGTCGGCCGCGGAAGTTCTTGCCAAGGCTGCTTGAGCCGCGTGGTCGCACGTTGCCAGCCGACGCCGGCGCCCGCGCCGGTCTTTGCGCTCTCGACTAATGGCGGCCGCAAATTCCTGTCACGTGCGGGTTGCCTGCGGGTTGGCTCTTGCTGGGCTCCAGGGTAACTTGTCCAGATCGGCCAAGTCGCCCTTGACGTCGAACGTGACGCCGGCGAAGGTGACCGGCTGATCCGCCTAGTCGTCCGTCAGCGCCACGCAGCGCCACCTCAAAAAAAACTTCTTCGAAAACATCAAATTCCCTAAACAAAGTCCAAAAACCGTAGATACATTCCCAGAGAAGGGGCGCAAGTTGCCCCATGCATACGCAAATTCTGTCAAAACGACACTTTGGGAAGATATAAATGGTAGCGATTGTCAGCGGCAATGGTCTGGGTGTTACGAATAGTTCGGCCGGCGTGCTCGGCCAGTCTGGTCTTTTCGGCAAGTCCACGTATGGCTCGTCAGGCGAAGCAGCGTACGTCAACGCCGCCACCGGCAATCTGGTCGTCAACGACCGGGATGAGTGGCTCGCCTCGATCGGCATCAACCTGGCGCTGACCCGCACCTACAACTCCCTCGGCAATCTCAGTACCGGCAATGGCCTGAACTGGCGCACCGGCCCCGCCAAGCTGATCTCCGGCCTGACGGGCGCGCTGAACACGACCGGCAGCACTGTCACCCGCACCGATGCCGACGGCAGCACCCAGCTGTACACCTATGACAGCGCCAAGGGCGCCTACCGCAGCACCGATGGCGACGGCGCCTACGACGTGCTGGTAGGCACCGCCGCCGGCTGGACCTGGCAAGGCAAGAGCTTCGACAAGAGCGGCGTGTTCGAGACCTACGATGCCGCTGGGCGCCTGATCGGCGCCGGCGACCATGGCACGAACCGCATCACCTACGCCTACAACACGTCCGGCCAACTGGACACGGTGACGGACGCAAGCGGCGACGTCACCCGCTACGAGTACGCCAACGGCAAGCTCGCGCGCATCAGCTCCCAGGTCGCCGGCGTCGGTTCGCAAGTGCGCACCTGGTATGAATACGACGACCTGGGCCGCCTGAAGGCCGCGACGATCGACATGACGCCGGAAGACGGCAGCATCACGGACGGCAACGTCTACCGCACCACCTACGAATACCACGGCACCGGCAGCCAGCTCAAGCAATTGAAGCAATCCGACGGCACCGAGCAGAACTTCACCTACACGGCCGCCGGCAAGGTCGAGACGGTCACCGACGCGCTGGGTCGCGTCACCCGCTTCAACTACGATACCCCGGGCCAGACCAGCGTGACCGATCCGGCCGGCGCCGTGTCGATCTACGCCTACGATGCCAAAGGTCAGCTGACGAGTGTCACGGTGCCGGGCGTCGTCGGCGGCGGCGCCACCACGGCGCTGTACTACGACACCTCCGGCAACCTGATCCGCACCGTCAGCCCGTCCGGGCTGGAAACCGTGTACGGTTACGACGCCAATGGCAACCGCATCCTGGAGCGCGATGCGGCCGGCAAGACCGTCACGCGCGTGTACGACCTCGCCACCAACCTCCTGACCAGCGAAACGACCTACACGGTCGCCGATCCGGATGGCGCGGGCGCCCTGCAACCGTCGGATCCGATGATCCGGCGCTTCTTCTACGATGCCGGCAAGCTGCTGCGCTTTGCCGTCTCGGCTGAAGGCCGCGTCACCGAATACCGCTACAACGCGTTGAGCCAGCTGGCATCCGAGCTGCAGTACAATCGCGTCCCCACGGCGGCCGAGAGCACGTCGGAAGCGACGCTGAAGACCTGGGCCACGTCCACCGCCCTCGCCCAGCTGGCCTCGCGTGTCGACTACACCTACGATGGCCGCGGCCAGCTCAGGACGGCGACCAGCAACACGAGCTATACCAGCGCCGGCGTGGCCAACGGCACCCAGACGGTGCTGACGTACGTCTATGACGAGGCCGGGCAGCTGCTGCTGTCCACCGACGGCAAGACCAATCCGACCCGCTACACCTACGACGAACTGGGCCGCCGCCTGACGCAGACCGATGCCAACGGCACCGTGCGCACCAACGTCTACGACGACGTGCGCGGCACGATGACCGTCACCACGACGGCCAATGCCACCGTGTCGGCGATCCACACGTTCGACAGGGCCGGCCAGCTGACCAGCGTGAAGCAGTCGCACGACGGCGTCGCCGGCACCACCCAGCACTACTACGACGCCAGCGGCCGCCTGCGCATGAGCCGCGACCCGCTGGGCTTGCTGGTGCACGCGCTGTACGACGGCGCCGGCCGCAAGGTGGCCGACGTCCTCAACAAATCGCTGGTCGAATACGTCTACAACCGCGACGGCCTGCTGGTCAACACGATCCGCTATGCGACCGACATCGATCCGGCCAAGCTGGTCGACGCCACCGGCAAGCCACTGGCCGTCTCGATCGACGCGCTCCGTCCGACGACGGCCAACGCCGCCGACCGCAAGAGCTGGAACACCTATGACAACGCCGGCCGCCTGGTGGCCAGCGTCGATGCGATGGGCTACCTGACGCGCATGGAATACGACGGCGCCGGACGCCTCGTGCGCACTACCGCGCGCGCCAAGGGTGTCGACGTCGCGCTCATCGTCAACAACGTCATCCCGGCCGCGTTCACGGGCGAGGCCTCGACCGACGACCGCGTCACGCGCATGTTCTATGACCGCGACGGTAACGTCAGCGCGCGCCTGGACGCCAGCGGCTACCTGACCGAGAACGTCTACAACCCGTCCGGCGACCTGGTGAAGACGGTGACGCGCCTGGGTGTCGTGGCAGAGACGCTGCGCCAGAGCGGCACGCTGGCGCAACTGCAGACATCCGCTGGCGCCACCAATGCCACCCAGCGCTTCATCTACGACGGCCGTGGCCAGCTGGTCGGGTCGATCGACGCGGCCGGCTACCTGACCGAGATCGCCTACGACGCGGCCGGCAACGTCGCGACGCGGCGCCAGTACGCCATCGCCGTCACGACGCCCGATGCGGGCACGCTGGCCACGGTCGGCAAGAAGAACGATGCGGCCGACCGCATGACCACGTACACGTACACGACGCGCAACCAGGTCGAAAGCGAGACCACGCTGGGCGGCGACTTCGTGCGCTACGCGTATGACGCCAACGGCAAGCAGACTACCGTCACGCGGGGCACGGCCGGCGTGGCCGAGCGCACCGCGCTGCGCCGCTACGACGGCGCCGGCCAGCTGACGGCCGAGTTGAGCGAGGAAGGTGCGGCCAAACTGGCGGCGCTGGGCGCCACACCCAACGCGGTGGCCGTGGCCGCGATCTGGGCCACGTACGCCATCGGCTATACCTACGACCTGGACGGCAACCGCACCAGCATGACCGACGCGCTGGGCAACCGCACGCTGTACATCTACAACGAGGGCCGCCTGGCGGCCACCGTCAACGCTGTCGGCGATTGGGAGAGCCGCAGCTACGACGCGTTCGGCGACCTGATTCAAGTGGCGCGCTACACGACGCCCCTGAACGCCACGCAGATGGCGACCGTCGCCGCATCCGGCCGCCTGGCCGACCTGCCGACCGCCGGCGCTGCGCTGTACACCAAGTACTACTACGACAACGAAGGGCGCCAGGCCTACGTGGCCGACGCCGACGGCGCCGTGCGCAAGAGCGTCTATGACGCCTTCGACCAGGTCACGCAGACCTTGCAATACCGCACCCGCCTGTCGCAGGTCACTGCCGCCATCGGCAATCGTGGCCACTTCGCCGCGGCCGCGAGCGACCTGGCGGTCGCCCTGAAAGGTACCGCGGGCAGCAACTCCGGCCGGGCCTACTACGATGCCACCGGCCACCTGATCTACACGGTCGACGCGACCAACGCCGTCACCGGCCGCACCTACGATGCCCAGGGCAACGTCAAGAGCATCACGCGCTTCGACACCGCGGCCGGCACGCTGGCCGGCAGCGGCGCCGACCTGGCCACGCTGGCCGCACTGGCCAAGGCGGGCCGCGACCGCACGCAAACCTTCACTTACGATGCGCGCGGCCTGGTGCTGGACGCCACCGATGCCGCCGGCTTCCACACCGCCAGCCATTTCAATGCCTTTGGCCAGCTCGACCGCGCCACCCGCTACGGTGTGGCCAACAGCATTGCCAGCTCCGTACTGGACGTCGTCACGCAGACACTGTACGACCAGAACGGTCGCGTCAAGGCCACCGTCGATGGCACCGGCATCGTCACCACCTTTGCCTACGACAGCGACGGCCGTATCACTGAACAGACCACGTTCGCCAAGCTGATCGCCACCAGCAGCACCGAAAGCGCGATCCTGACGGCGATCTCGAACCAAAGCCTGAGCGATCCGGCCCGCGACCGGCGCCAGCGCTTCGTCTACGACGTCAACGGCCGCCTGGCCGCCACGCTGACGTTGCAGCATGACGGCACCCGCACGAACGCTGCCGATCCGTCCAGCGCCGCCGGCACCTGGAACGTGGTCGCGCAATCGTACGACAACGCAGGCCGCGTGACCCAGCGCACCGCCTTCGCGACCGCATTTGCCAGCGCCGACCTGAAGCCGGCCGTAGCCGGCATCAATGACTGGATCACCGCCCGTACCGCGGCCAGCGCCGCCGACAGTGCCGGCGACAGCATCGTGCGCTACGCCTACGACGACAGCGGCCGCGTGACCGGCACCGCCACCGCCCAACGCGTCGTCGACGGCCAGCGCGACTGGACCGTCAGCCGCGTGGCCTACGACAGCCTCGGCAACGTGTTACGGCGCACCCAGTTCGCAGCCACCCTGCGCTCGGCCAGCCCGACGGCCGACGAGATCGAGAAATTCAACGCCGCCGCGCCAGCCAACTCGTACGACGCCGTCACGGTCTACAACTACGATGCGATGGGCCGCGTCGCGGCCACCGCCACGGCGCTGAACAGCGTGGGCGGGGTGCCGCAGTGGGCC